>NZ_CP067041.1:2400000-4800000 GCF_016599855.1 Bradyrhizobium diazoefficiens
GCCCGCGGCCAGAGTGCGTCCAGCTTCGCCGACGTCTGCGAATCGCCGCTGGCAAACAGCGTCACGTCGTGTCCAAGGGCAACCAGCTCCTCCGTCAACCAATGCACCACCCGCTCGGTGCCGCCATAAAGCTTGGGTGGAACAGCCTCCGTCAACGGAGCTACCTGCGCGATGCGCATCTCACCATCTCCTCTGCGATCATGTGAACCTTGAAACCCCCAGCCTGTCAGCACCGGCTATGCCAGCCAAGGGAACGTTCCCGCAGTTGCGAAGTTCCTCTCACCAAACGTTACTTATTCGACACATCACGCGTGCGTCTCGATGCTGCCATCACCTCTTCTCAGATCGTCCGCATCCGCATGTCGTGATGGCTTCGCCCGGGAACCGAGGCGGAGTGGTCGATGTTCAATCGATCAGTAAGAAAACTGCAGGCATCACGACGGGGTCGAGTGTCACATGGATCATCTTTCTGGATACGCGCGCAGGCCATTTGCCTTTGTCCTGCGTTACCTGCGGCGTCGACTGGCGTCGCATCTGGTGATCCTGGGCGCCGTGGTTGCAGCCGTCGCCTGCTCGGTAGGCACGCAGTACGGCGTTAAATCCCTTGTCGACAGTTTGTCGGCGGGAACTTCGCATGGGGGCAGCGTATGGCTGGCATTCATTTTCCTCATGGCCCTGATCGCCGCCGACAATTTTCTCTGGCGCATCGCGAGCTGGACCGCGAGCTTCACTTTCGTTCGGGTCACGGGCGATTTACGCCGTGACATATTTCGTCATCTGACCGGGCACGCGCCGAGCTATTTCTCGGACCGCATGCCCGGCATGCTGACCAGCCGCATCACGGCGACCTCGAACGCGGTGTTCACCGTCGAAAACATGTTCATCTGGAATGTATTGCCGCCATGCATCGCCACAATTGCGGCCATCATGCTGATTGGGACCGTCAGTCCTTATATGGCGCTCGGCCTGATCGTGATCGCCGGCGGCATGGTGATTGCCATGTTCCGTCTGGCGGCGGCCGGCAAGCCGCTGCACGACGATTTCGCCGATAAGGCGGCCGTCGTCGACGGCGAGATGATCGACGTCATCAGTAACATGCCGCTGGTCCGCGCTTTCTGCGGTATCGGGCACGAGCACGAGCGGTTCGACGCGACCGTCAACCGCGAGCTCACGGCGCGAGGGCGCAGCCTGCGTTATCTCGAGAAGCTGCGGCTTATTCACGCCGGCGTGACCGTCGTCCTGACGGTGACGTTGATGGCTTGGGCGATCACGCTGTGGCAGCAGGGCGAGGCGACCACGGGCGATGTCGTCCTGGTCTGCACGCTCGGTCTCTCCATTCTCAACGCGACGCGCGATCTCGCGGTGGCGCTCGTGGACGTCACCCAACACGTCGCGCGCCTGACCGAGGCGATCGCGACCTTGCTCGTCCCGCACGAATTGCGCGATCATCCCGAGGCGGAGCCGCTGCTCAAGCGCGGCGCTGCGATCGCCTATAACAATGTCACCTTCGGCTATCCCGGCGCTGGGAAGATCTTTGAGCGGTTCAGCCTGCGGCTCCAGCCTGGCCAGCGCGTCGGCCTGGTCGGCCAGTCCGGCGGCGGAAAATCAACGCTGTTCACGCTGCTCCAGCGCTTCTACGACGTGGACGAGGGCAGCATCACCATCGACGGTCAGGACATTTCCAAGGTGACGCAGCAGAGTCTGCGCGAGGCCATCTCGGTCGTGCCGCAGGATATTTCGCTGTTCCATCGCTCGATACGCGAGAACATCCGCTATGGCCGCCCCAACGCGACAGACGACGAGGTGTTGCGTGCGGCGATTGCGGCGCGCTGCGATTTCATCGATAGTCTGCCGGAAGGTCTCGACACCATGGTCGGCGACCGCGGTGTCAAGATGTCCGGCGGCCAGCGCCAACGCATCGCGATCGCGCGCGCCTTCGTGAAGGACGCGCCGATCCTGCTGCTGGATGAAGCCACCGCGGCGCTCGACAGCGAATCCGAGGAGGCGATCCGCGAGGCGCTGACGCGGCTGATGCGCGGTCGCACCGTGATCGCGATCGCGCATCGCCTCGCGACGCTACGCAATTTCGACCGCGTGATCGTGCTGAAGCACGGCAAGATCATCGAGGACGGCGCGCCCGACCGCCTGATGCAGGGCCACGGTCCTTACCGCGAGCTGGTGACGCAGGAAATGAGCCGGCTCGCGAAGTTCGCCGCGTAAAGCCAACAGTTGCGTTTGCGTTGGCCGCGTTCCGAAACAAGCCGCAGGGAAGCAGCTCATGGCAACCGAAGCCGTCAATAAGGTCATTTCGGTATCGCAGACGATAGAGGCCGTCGCGGAGCAGGCATTCTACATTCCGATGACGGGCCCCGCCGCGCGACCGCGGCGGTCGCTCAAGCACGACGACACTTTCATAGTGCTCGACAGCCATGGCGACATCGGCGCATCGGCCGGCGGGCCGGATGGCCTATTCAGCCATGACACGCGCTATCTGGCGCGGCTGGAGCTCGTGCTGGACGATCTCCAGCCGCTGTTGCTCGGCTCGAACCTGCGCGACGATAATTCGGGGCTGACGGTCGACCTCACCAATCCCGACATCTACCGCCAGGGACGGATCGTGCTGCAGAAGGACCTGCTGCACATCGTGCGCACGATCTTCCTGTGGCGCGGCACCGCGTACCAGCGCGTCGGAGTGCAGAACCACGGCGAGCAGCGCGCCAGCTTCGAGCTGACGCTGCTGTTCGACAACGATTTCGCCGATTTATTCGAAGTGCGCGGTGAGCGGCGAGCTCGGCGCGGGACCGGCACCAGCAAGCTGCTCGGGCCAACCGACGTGCTGTACGAGTATCGCGGCCTCGACGATGTCGAGCGAACCACCGGCCTGCATTTCGATCCGCGTCCGACGCGACTCTCGGTGAATGCCGCAACCTGGCAGCTCGAGCTCGATCCGCATGAGTCGAAGTCGCTGTTTGTGGCGGTGTCCTGTAACCGGCCGATTGCCGAGAAGCCGGCGCGGTTCTTCCGGGGCCTGCTTGCCCACCGCCGCGAGATGCGGCAGTCGACCATCGGCGCAGCCAGCATCGAGACCTCAAACAACATCTTCAACGAGGTGCTGTGCCAGGCCATGGCCGACCTCAACATGCTGATGACGGAGACACCGCAGGGGCGCTATCCCTATGCCGGCATTCCCTGGTACTCGACGACCTTCGGCCGCGACGGCCTGATCACCGCGCTTCAGATGCTGTGGGTCGATCCCCGCGTCGCCAAGGGCGTGTTGCGTCGGCTCGCGCATTTCCAGGCCAAGGCGGTCGATCCGCTGGCCGATGCCGCGCCCGGCAAGATACTGCACGAGATGCGCGGCGGCGAGATGGCGGCGCTGCGCGAGGTTCCGTTCTCGCAATATTACGGCAGTGTGGATTCGACCGCCTTGTTCGTCATGCTGGCCGGACGCTATTTCGAGCGCACCGGCGACGAGCAGACGTTGGCCGAACTGTGGCCGGCAATCGAGGCGGGATTGGCCTGGATCGACGGTCCCGGCGACCCCGACAAGGACGGCTTTGTCGAATACCAGCGCGCCACTGAAAAAGGGCTCGCCAACCAGGGCTGGAAGGACTCCTACGACGCCATCTTCCACGCCGACGGCAAGCTCGCGGAAGGCAATATCGCGCTTGCCGAGGTCCAGGGCTATGTCTACGCCGCCAAGCAGCTCGCGGGGCGATGTGCGCTGAAGCTGGGCAAGCCTGATCGCGCCAAGAAACTCGAGGCGGAAGCCAAGGCGCTGGCCGAACGCTTCGAAAAGGCATTCTGGTGCGAGGACCTCGGCACCTACGCAGTTGCGCTCGACGGCAAGAAACGGCGATGCGAGGTCCGCACCTCGAACGCCGGGCAGGTGCTGTTCAGCGGCATGGTCCGCGAGGACCGCGCCCGGCTCGTTGCCGCCGATCTGATGAGGCCGCATTTCTTCTCGGGCTGGGGCATCCGTACCGTGGCGCGCGGCGAGGTGCGCTACAATCCGATGTCGTATCACGACGGATCGATCTGGCCGCACGACAACGCGCTGATCGCGCTCGGGCTCGCGCACTATGGGCTCAAGCACTCGGTGGCGCACGTCTTCAAGGGCTTGTTCGATGCCGCGACCTACATGGATCTGCGCCGCCTGCCGGAATTGTTCTGCGGCTTCCGCCGCGAGAAGCGGCGCGGCCCGACGCTCTATCCGGTCGCCTGCGCGCCGCAGGCCTGGGCCAGCGCCACGCCGTTCACGCTTCTGGAAGCCGCGCTCGGCATCGAATTCGACGTGGCGCGCTGCGAGATCCGGCTGCGCAATCCGCATCTGCCGGCGTTTTTGAACGAGGTCATCTTGCGCGATCTGCGGCTATGTGAGTCCAGCGTCGATTTGCGCGTCAGTCGCCATGGCCACGACGTGGCGCTGGAGGTGTTGCGCACGCGCGGCCGAATCCAGGTGTCGATCGTGCTGGCGCACTAGCGGCCAGCGAGGAGGGTTCATGCGTACCGCCGGATGGTTGGCCTTCTTCGCGATCGTCGCGGGATTCACGGTTGCCGTATCGCGGGCGACGGAGGAGCCACCCGCGGCCACAAATGAGGCGAACGCGCCAGCGACGGCGCAGCCGCCGGCTTCCGTCGTTCCCGTTACCCCAAAGGGTGCCGCACCGCCACCGTCGGTGACCATCATCGGCGCCAGCGACGCCCATGGCGTGCTCGGCCGCGACGTGCGCAGTGCGGCGGACGAGGATATGGGACATATCGTCGATGTCATCGTCGACCTCAACGGCCACGTGCGCGCCGCCGTAATCGATTTCGGCGGTTTTCTCGGCGTCGGAAGCCGCAAGATCGTGGTGGACTGGAACGCGCTTCGATTCGGCAAGATCACCAACAAGAAGGACAGCATCACGCTGGAATTGACCAAGGCGCAGGTCGCGGCCGCGCCGGAATACAAGGAAGGCACGCCGATGGTCGTGTTAGGGGCGTCCGGCAGCCTTCAACCGCTGCAAGCCATCCAGTGAGGAGGGGGGAGGGCTGACCGCCTGTGCTCTTGTCGAGGAAGCAGAACCATGCAGATCGCGATGGACGCGTTGAACAGGACAACGTCGCCGCGCTTCTGCCTGCCGGTATTCCAGCGCCGTCGCGCCGGAGCCTGCGCGGCCTCGACTGGTTCATCTTCTTCCTCGCCGACGTGCAGACCGGCTTCGGTCCCTTTATCGCCGTCTATCTGACCACGCAGAAATGGACTCAGGTCGAGATCGGCTTCGTGCTGTCGATCGGCGGTATCGTCGCGCTGATCGGCCAGATGCCGGGCGGCGCCATCATCGACGCCGCGAAATCCGAGCGGCTGGTCGCAGCGCTCGCGATCGCGACCATCGGCTGCTGCGCGCTCGCTTATGCAGCGATGCCGATCTTCGCGGTCGTAGTGGCCGCGGCGACGCTGCATGCGGCGGCGAGCTGTGTTCTGGGGCCGGCAATCGCGGCGATCAGCCTTGGCCTGGTCGGTCCGCTCAAGATCGGTGAGCGGCTCGGCCGCAACGCCCGCTTTGCCTCGCTTGGCAATGGCGTTGCGGCTGCGGTGATGGGCACGGCCGGCTATCTTCTCTCGAGCCGCTCGGTGTTCCTGGTGACTTTCCTGCTCGCGGTCCCGACCCTGATCGCGCTGTCCCGCATCCGCGAGGAGGAGGTCGACATCGCGCGCTGCCACGGCGAGATGCCGCGCGAGGCGCCGGTTCCTGGCGACACCAATATCTGGCATCTGGTCCGGCAGCGGCCGCTGATCGTGTTTGCGCTGAGCGTGTTACTGTTGCAACTCGCCAACGCCGCGATGATGCCGCTGATGGCAAGCGCGGTGACGGCGCGGTCGAGCCAGTGGGCAACGGTGCTGGTCGCGTTTTGCATCGTCGTGCCGCAGGCGATCGTGGCGCTGCTGTCGCCGAGCATCGGACGCAAGGCGCAAGCGTGGGGCCGGCGCCCGCTGCTCTTGATCGGATTCGGCGCGCTGACGATCCGCGGCCTGCTGTTCGCAACCGTGCGCGATCCCTATCTGCTGGTGATGGTACAGGTGTTCGACGGCCTCACCGCCGCGGTGTTCGCGGTGATGATCCCGCTGATCGTGGCCGACGTCGCCTTCGGCAGCGGCCATTTCAATCTTGCGCAGGGCATCGTCGGCACGGCGACCGGCATCGGGGCAGCACTGAGCACCGCGCTCGGCGGCTATGCCAGCGACAAGTTCGGCAATGCCACCGCTTTCTTCGGTCTGGCGAGCATCGCTGCGACAGGGCTTCTGCTGATTCTCTTCGTGATGCCGGAAACCCGGCGCACCGGCATCACCGCGACAGCGGAGCCGTGACCGCCGCCGGATACTGATCCGGAAGTCAGGCGGCGTTCTCCAGAAAATCCTGCTATGTCCTGGAGGGCCGGCCCGTAACACGAGCGCCCGGTCCGACGTATTTTCGACAAAGCCGCCTCGATTGGAGCAGCACATGAACGACGTTCGGGACAGCGGACAGGATCCGGCGCCCAACGAGCTGCCGGGACAGATCGTGCTGGTGCTGCAAGGCGGCGGCGCGCTCGGCTCCTATCAGGCAGGCGTCTACCAGGCCTTGCACGAGGCCGGCATCGAGCCGGACTGGGTGATCGGCACCTCGATCGGCGCCATCAATGCCAGCCTGATCGCCGGCAATGCGCCCGAGAACCGGCTCGCGCGTCTGACGGAGTTCTGGAAGGGGATGGAGCAGAAGCCGGCCTGGCCGCTGCGGACCGGCGTACCCGGGTTCGACGACATGCTCGGCTACTGGTCGACCGTCACCCACGGCATTACCGGCTTCTTCCAGCCCAATCCGCTGGCGCATGCCGGTGAGTGCTTTCCGCTCGGCGCCGATTATGCCGGTTATTATTCGACCGCGCCGCTGGAGAGTACGCTGCGCGAGCTCGTCGACTTCCGCCTCGCCAATTGCGGCGCGCCGCGTCTTACGGTCGGTGCGGCGCATGTCGGCTCCAGCCAGATGCGCTATTTCGACAGCCGCGATTGCGAGCTGACGGTGAAGCATGTGATGGCTTCGGGTGCGCTGCCGCCGGCTTTCCCGGCGGTGCGGATCGACGGCGAGCTCTATTGGGACGGCGGCATCCTCTCGAACTCGCCGACGGAGGCCGTGTTCGACGACAATCCGCGCCGCGATTCACTGATCTTCTCCGTACATCTGTGGAATCCCGTCGGGGCCGAGCCGACGACGATAAGGGAGGTCCTGACCCGGCACAAGGACGTGCAATATTCCAGCCGGATCGCGAGCCAGATCGAGCGCCAGCAGCAGGCCCATCGGCTCCGTCACGTCATCAACCAGCTTGCGGCGCGATTGCCCGAGAGCGAGCGCGACGATCCTGCGGTGAGAGAGTTGATCGGCTACGGCTGCTCGACGCGTATGCATGTGGTGCGCTTGCTGGCACCGCAGCTCGATCGCGAGACCTACACCAAGGACATCGACTTCAGCCCATCAGGCATCAAGCAGCGCTGGGACGCCGGCTATTCGCATACAAGATCAGTGCTGGCGCGGGCGCCGTGGGCCAGCCAATTCGATCCACTGTCGGGCGTGGTGCTGCACGAACATATCGACCAGTTGCCGCTGGCCGCGGAATAGCACCATCATACACTTCATCGAATTGCCATAGGCCTCGTGGATCGTCGGCTCCGATCCACCGTGAAAGGGCTCTGCAAGTGGTGTCGGCGAACGATCTCGAATTGGCCCTCGACCAGGTCCGCATTCACGCGGCGGGGCCGGTCCCGGGCGTGTTCGGGCCTGACTCGGTGACCTGGCGGATCGATCGGGAGGCCGTCATCTTTCTCGGTGCCGGCCGTGCGCTGCTGCTTCAGCTCGCGCATCCGTGGGTGGCCGCTGCCATCGCTGAGCACTCCAAAACCCTTGCCGATCCGATCGGGCGCTTCCATCGCACCTTCGACATCGTCTTTGCCATGGTGTTCGGCTCGCTCGATCGCGCCATGCTGTCGTCGCGGCAACTGCACCGGCGTCACTCCATGATCGTCGGCGAGATGCCGGAGACGGTCGGTCCCTTTGCGGCGGGCTCGCGCTACTGCGCCAACGACATCCCGTCGCTGCGCTGGGTTCATGCGACGCTGGTCGAGACCGCGCTAATGGTGAACGATCTGGTTATGCCGCCGCTCTCCGTGGAAGAGCGCGAGCGCTACTGGACCGAGAGCCGAACGTTCGGCGCGTTGTTCGGGTTGACGGCGGACGATCTGCCGCCGGATTGGGCCGGCTTTGCGGCTTACACCGAAGCGATGGCGCAGTCGGACACGCTGACCGTCAGTCCGGCAGCACGCGAAATCGCCGCGCAGATCTTTGGCGGCGCGCGTCCCTGGCTGCGGCCGCCGCGGTGGTATCGCGCGCTCACGGCCAGCTTGTTGCCGGAACGCTTGCGCGCGGGCTTTGGCTTTGAGCTCGACGCGCGTGATACAAGGTCCGCGGACAACGCGCTGAAATGGATCAGGCGCATGTATCCGAGATTGCCGGACCGGCTGCGCTATGTCGGTCCCTATCAGGAAGCCCAAGCCCGACTACGAGGCGAGCCGCAGCCGGACTGGATGACCCGCTGCCTCAACCGCGCCTGGATCGGCCGACCGCAGATGGATGCGCGCGAGAAGCGATGAGGTGCTCCGCCGTCGCCACAAACGCCGTCATTGCGAGGAGCCCTTGCGACGAAGCAATCCAGACTGCTGCCGCGGAGACAGTCTGGATTGCTTCGCTGCGCTCGCAATGACGGAGGATGTGGCGAGAGCGCCGGCCCAACCTCACACCGTCGCCAGCCTCCTGTACAAGTTGTTGTAACTTCCCGCCGAGATGCTCCAGGAGAACGACCGTCCCATTGCGCTGCGGCGCATGGTGTCGAGCTGGTCCTGGGCCATGAAGGCGGAGAAGGCGCGGCGGACGCCGCCGAGCAAGGACTCGTGCGAGGGTCTCGAGAACAGGAAGCCGGTCTCGCCGTCGGTGATGGTCTCGGCAAGGCCACCGGTCTGGTGGCCGATCGGCAGCGAGCCAAAGCGCTGGGCGTACATCTGGCTGAGCCCGCACGGCTCGAAGCGCGATGGCATCAAGGTAAAATCGCTGCCGGCAAAGATGCGCCGTGCCTGGGCGTCGTTGAAGCCGATGGTGACGGCAATGGCGTCGGGGCGGCGGCGGTGGGCGTCGACCAACGCCTGCTCGAGCGCGGGCTCGCCGGAGCCGGTGACCACGATCTGCCCGCCGGCATCGACGATCTCGTCGGCCGCCGACAGCACGAGGTCGATGCCCTTCTGGTGCACGAGGCGTGCGACGATCGCGAACATCGGCCCGCGCGAGACCGCCAGCCCAAACTGCTTGCGCACGTAGTCCGCATTGGCCTTCTTGCCGACCCAGTCGCCGGCGCTGAATTGTTGCGCGAGCTGGGCGCAGGAGCGCGGGTCCCAGCTCTCGTCGATACCGTTGAGGATGCCGGTGAGCTCGGACGCGTCGGAGCGGATGCGCAACAGGCCTTCGAGGCCGCAGCCGAATTCCTCCGTGGTGATCTCGCGTGCATAGGTGCCGCTGACGGTGGTGAGATGAGAAGCGTAGACCAGTCCCGCCTTGAGGAAGGAGAGCCGATCGTAGAACTCGACGCCATCGATATGAAAGGAGCTCTCGGGGACGCCGATCCGTCGCAGCGAGTCCTTCGGGAAGAGGCCTTGATAGGCGAGGTTGTGGATGGTCAGGATCGACGGCAGCTTGGCGCCTTGCCAGGCGAGGTAGGCCGGCACGAGCGAGGCCTGCCAGTCATTGGCGTGGATCAGGTCTGCTGCCCAATTCTTGTCCAGCTTGCCCATGGCCAACTCGGCGGCCGCGGAGGCAAAGCGCGCGAAGCGGATGTCGTTGTCGGGCCAGTCGTGCCCGGACTCGTCGCCATAGGGATTACCGGGGCGGTCATAGAGTTGTGAGCACAACAGCACGTAGACCGGCAGGCCGTCCTTGGTGGCGGCGCGGCCGAGCGAGCAGCCCGGCATCTCCGCGAACGCCGGGCAACGGCCAACGACCTGAATATGCGTGAGTTGTTCGATGATGTCGCGGTAGCCCGGAAGCATCACCCGGATATCGGCGAAGGGGCGGAGGGCTCTGGGGAGGGCCGCAGAAACGGCACCAAGTCCGCCGACGCGGACGAAATCGTCCATCTCTGTCGTGATGAATAAGACCCTCAAGAACGATTGCCCTCTCCCGATCCTGGTTGCTGCTATGCAAGATCGGGTCCAGTTGCCCCTGGAAATCTCAAGCCCCCCGCGAGACGCATCGGTTCGGTAAAGGCTTTCCTACCCAGCCGCCGCCCTCTAGGGTCGGCGCACCAACCAGAGAGGACAACGATTGTTCCTAACAGATTTGGGGACTCGGCAGGGGCGCAGCACGAATGCAGCTAGCAGATAAGCATGAGGGGACGACGACAAAGGCCTTCGCGGGCTTAAGGGTCCTGGACTTTTCGACGACCATCGCCGGCCCTCACTGCGCGCGGATGCTTGCCGATATGGGCGCCGAGGTCATCAAGATCGAGACCGATGGCGGCGAGACGATGCGGACGCGGCCACCGCTGCGCAAGGGCTGCAGCACCGCGTTCGGCCAGCTCAATGTCGGCAAGAAGAGCGTCGTGCTCGACCTCAAATCGGAGGACGGTAAGGAGGCGGTCCGCCGGCTGGTCGCCACTGCCGACATCCTGGTCGAGAACTTCCGTCCCGGCGTGATGCGCCGCCTGCGGCTCGACTATGACAGAATGCGTCCAGTCAATCCCAGGCTGATCTACTGCTCGATCTCCGGCTACGGCCAGAGCGGCCCCTCGGCCGAGCTGCCGGCCTATGCGCCGGTGATCCACGCGGCCTCCGGCTACGACATGGCACATCTCGCTTACCAGCCCGGCCGCGTCAGGCCCGACTATTGCGGCATCTACCATGCCGACGTCGTCACCGGCACGTACGGCTTCGGCGCGATTGCGTCGGCGCTCTATCAGCGCACGGTCACCGGGCTCGGCCAGCACATCGACGTCTCCATGCTGGAGTCGATGCTGACGCTGACGTTGACGGAGCTACAGAGCTCGCAATTCCCGATGAAGCCGCCGCCGCGTCCGATGTTCGGCCCGACCGAGACGGCCGATGGCTATGTCATGATCACTGTCGCGAGCGAAAAGACGTTCCAGGGATTGATGGGGGTGATCGGCCGCTCCGAATGGATGTCCGATCCACGCTTCTCCACCTACGCCCCGCGGCGTGAGAACTGGGCCGACATGATGGACGGCGTCGAAGCCTGGTCGCGACAGCTTTCGACCGATGCCTGTCTCGTCGCCCTGGGCGCGGCCGGCGTGCCTGCCTCGGCCTATCGCACCATCGCCGAAGCCTTGGCCGATCCGCAGCTTGCACACCGGCAGGCGCTCTCGTCCGTGGAAGACGGAGGCGGCTCGTTTCAGGTGCTCAATCTGCCGTTCCGAATGACGGGCGCCGACACGATGCCGGGCAAGACCGTGGCCGTGCTTGGCGAGCATACGCGCGAATTGCGCGATGAGGTTGGCCTTTCCGAAGTCACGTCAATTCCGTCAGGCAAAACGGCCCTGCAGGGCTGACGAACGGCCTCGCGCGGCAAGCATTGCGGCCCTGCGCGTGGTTCGCTTGCCATCATCCGCAGGCCTCAATTAGAGAGGTCCAGGTTGGCAGTTGCGATGAAAACGAGAAGCATGCCGGGAGGACGCCGATGAAGAGTTTCAAGGTCGCCGATTTCAAGGCGCCGCTGCAGGAGTTCGACGAGGCTACGCCGCAGCCGACGGGCACGCAGGTGCTGATCAAGGTCAAGGCCGCCGGTGTCTGTCACAGCGATCTCCACATCTGGGAAGGCGGCTACGATCTCGGCCACGGCCGCAAGCCGCTGTCGCTGAGGGATCGCGGCATCAACCTGCCGCTGACGATGGGCCACGAGACCGTCGGTGAAGTCCTCGCTTTCGGTCCGGACGTGAAGCCGACCGACCAGGGCGATCTTAGGCACGGCGATGTCGGCCTCGTCTATCCCTGGATCGGCTGCGGCAAGTGCACCACGTGTCTCGCCGGTGACGAGAACATGTGCCTGACGCCGCGCTCGCTCGGCGTCTATTGCGACGGCGGCTATTCCGATCACATGCTGGTGCCGCATCCGCGCTATCTGCTCAACCTGAGGGGGCTCGATCCCGCCACGGCCGCACCTTACGCCTGCTCGGGCGTCACCACCTACAGCGCACTGAAGAAGGTCGAGCAGCATTTCGACACGCCGATCGTGATGTTCGGCGCCGGCGGGCTCGGTCTGATGGCGCTGTCGCTCTTGAAGGCGATGGGCGGCAAGGGCGCGATCATGGTCGACATCGACGCCAAAAAGCGCGGGGCCGCCGAGAAGGCCGGTGCGCTCGCGACGGTCGATCCCAAGGCGGGCGATGCGCTGGAGCAGCTGGCGAAGAAAGCAGGCGGTCCGATCCGCGCCGTGATCGATCTCGTCGGCAATGCCGCGACGACGCAGCTCGGCTTCGACTGTCTGACCAAGGGCGGCAAGCTGGTCCTCGTCGGCCTGTTCGGCGGCGGTGCGACCTGGGCGCTGCCGCTGATTCCGATCAAGGCGCTCACGATCCAGGGCAGCTATGTCGGCAATTTGCGCGAGACGCAGGAGCTGCTCGACCTCGTGCGCGCCAAGAACGTCGCGCCGATCCCCGTGACGAAGGTGCCGCTCGCCAAGGCCAACGATGCGTTGCTGCAATTGCAGCAGGGCGCGGTTGTCGGGCGCACGGTGCTGACGCCGTAGTTTCACTCTCTCTCCATCGTCATTGCGAGCGAAGCGAAGCAATCCAGAAGTCGCACCGCGGAAACGGTCTGGATTGCTTCGTCGCAAGAGCTCCTCGCAATGACGAGCCACATCTTTCTTGCGCAGGAATCACCCATGTCCGCAAACAACGCCTTCCACATCGCCGTGCTCGCCGGTGATGGCATCGGCCCCGAAGTCATGGCGCCCGCGCTCGAGGTGCTGCGCAAGATCGAGGCGAAGTCGGACTTGCGCTTCCGCTTCACCGAGGCGCCCGCCGGCGCCAACAATTATCTCGCCACCGGCAAATCGATGCCTGATAGCACGATCAAGCTGTGCGAGGACGTGGATGCGATCTTGCTTGGCGCTTGCGGCCTGCCCTCGGTGCGCTATCCTGACAATACCGAGATCGCGCCGCAGATCGAGCTGCGCTTCCTCTTCGATCTCTATGCCGGCGTGCGGCCGGCCCGGCTGATTCCGGGCGTGCCGAGCCCGATCGTCGGCGCCGACCAGCGCGGCATCGATCTCGTCGTCATCCGCGAATCCACTGAAGGCCTGTTCGCTTCGATGGGCAAGGGCGTCGTGACGCATGAAGATGCGCGCGAGACCATGGTGATCACGCGCAAGACCTCCGAGCGCCTGTTCGACTTCTCGTTCCGCCTCGCCGAACGGCGCAAGGCGCGCGGCAAGCCGGGGACATTGGCCTGCGTCGACAAGGCGAATGTGTTCAAGGCCTTTGCGTTCTTCCGCGGCATCTTCGACGAGATCGCGAAGAAGCATCCCGAAGTGAAGACCGATCGGCTCTATGTCGACGCCTGCTCGGCGATGCTGGTCAAGCGTCCCTGGGATTTCGACGTGATGGTGATGGAGAACATGTTCGGCGACATCGTCTCCGACATCACCGCGAGCCTGATCGGCGGCCTCGGTATGGCGCCGTCGGCCGATATCGGCGACAAATACGCCGTGTTCCAGCCGTGCCACGGCACCGCGCCCGACATCATGGGGCAGGGCAAGGCCAACCCCACCGGCATGATCCTGTCGGCCGCGATGATGCTGGACTGGCTCGCCGACAAGCACAGCGTGGAGAGCGCCGCTGAAGCGAGTGGGAAAATTGAGCGCGCGGTGGATCAGGTCTATGCCGGCGGCCTCAAGCCGATGGAGTTCGGCGGCAGCAACGGCACGGCCGATATCACTAAGGCGGTGCTCGCGGCGCTGTAGCTAACCCATCAAGGAAAGGGGCCTCGCGGCCCCTTTGTCATTTACCAGCGGCGCCAGTGGCGGTGACCCCAGCCCCAGGGACGTCCGTAGAACCGGCGCGGGCCATAGAAGCCGTACGCGCCGTAATAATTCGGACGCCACCAGCAGCGGCCCCAGGGGTTACAGACCCAGCGCACCTGATCGACATGTGCGGCCGGACCGCTTGCAATCTGGTTCGCCTGCGGGATGCCATTCGGCATTGCCGCGAGCGCTTGTCCCGACGCGAGCGCGGCGCCGCCCATGAGAGCCAGACCAAGAACAGCAAGTTTGAGTTTCATCGCAATCTCCCTCGTTGGTGGCGGAAGAACTTGCGAGGGATCAACTGGTTGCTATCGCGGCGCAAGCGCGCGAGGAATTTAATCTTCGTGAATGAAGCTTCAGCTTACTTCCCCTGGAACTGCGGCTCGCGCGCCTTCCATGAAGGCCAGGCGGCCCTCGCCAAATCCCTCCCACATCTCCAGCGACATTGCGTTGCGCTTGCCGGGATTGTTGAAGGTGATCACGCCGACGCCGTCGGTGATTTGCTTGAGGATCTTGCCGGCGGCGTAGCCGCGCGGATGGCGCGCCGGCTCAAATCGAATCCCTCAATCTCGCCCAATCCGGCCGCGCCCCCGCGACGCGGCGGATTGAACATCGGCCGTGAAGGCCGGACCGTCGACCGGCTCAGCTCTCGTTGGCTGCGATCGATTCCATCAGCGACACGAGCTGACGCTGCACCGTCTGATCCTTGATCTTGCTGTAGGCGCGCAGCAGACGGAGGCTGAAAGCCGAGTCCAGGAACAGGAGGCTTTCGACTTCGCGGGCCTTGTTGTCGCCGTCATAGAAGAAGGTCACGGGCACGTCGAGGGCGGTGGCGATCTGCTGAAGCCGAGCTGCGCCGACGCGATTGACGCCCTTCTCGTATTTCTGGACCTGCTGAAAGCTGACACCAAGCTTTTCGCCGAGCTCAGCCTGCGAGATCTTCATCTCGACGCGCCGCAGACGGATCCGCTTGCCGAGCTCGATGTCCGGCTTGCCGGCACTGCGCTGCTTCATTCTCTTCGCCGCTGCTTTCATCTTCTTTTTCACCTTTGTTCTTCGGTTGAAAATCCCCCGAAGAGCTGGGTCAGGGGTTCGCCCATATACGAGTCCTTGAATTCATGCGGATGCACGAACTCTTCCTTAAACCACGGGAAGCGGGCCGGATTGAAAGCTTCGATCAGCCAATCAATCATGTGCCGCACACGCGGAATCCGGCCGCTACCGGGATGGTAGGACAACCAGATATCCAGCGGTCGATTCAACTCGACCTCCAGTGGAATCAACTTCCCGCCAAGCGCAATGGCATAACTCGGGAATACGCCGATTCCGGCTCCATTCGCGACAGCCCAGTAGTTGGCGCTTGAGACGTTCGTCTTCATGACCAGAAGGTCACGTTCCGGAACGCCCGGGAAGAAGCTCTCAAAACTTTCTTTAGCGGCGATCTGATCGGCGAATTGCAGCACCAGGCGGTGCTTGATCAATTCCGCCGCGGAGCGCGGCGCGCCATATTTCTCGACGTAACTCCTGGAGGCCCAGAACATCAGGTGCATGCGGCCGAGCCGCACCAGCTTGACGTCGAGCGCGGAGGGCCGCGACAGATGGATGGCGACGTCGGCCTCGTGGCGGGAGACGTCGGCCGAGCGCATCGCGCAATGCAGGTCGACCAGGATCTTCGGATAGGCTTGCTGGAATTCGACCAGCCGCGGGGCGAGCCAGAATGTGCCGAGACCCTCGGTTACGGCGACACGAACCTCCCCGGACAGGACATTGGTCGTCGAATCGCTGGTGCGCAACACGTCGAAGGCGGCCGCCTCCATACGCTCGACGGCGGAGACCACCAGCGCGCCTTCGTCGGTGAGATGCGTGCCGTGGACGTCGCGGGTAAACAGGGTGGTGCCCGTCTGGCGTTCGAAATCATCGATCCGCCGGCGGACAGCGTTGATCGACAGCGACAAGCGTTCGGCCGCCGAGCGGAAACTGCCGCAGCGGACCACTTCCAGGAATATCCGAGCCGCATCCCAATCCGAGAGGCCGCTGATATTCATTTTTGAGCGTTCTTCCAGAGGAACGCCCCTTTCCGCCAAGGAGTGCATACAAGTCCCTTCCAGTTGCTAAACTGGCAGAATCTAGCGCAAACCACAACCACGGCGGGTTGCGGATAGGCGAGTTTTGAACGCCATCGTTACCGTGCTACAAGTGGTATTTGAGTGTGCCTGGGGCTGGGAATCGGGCGAGTTATCGTTCGGAAGAGGGGTGCGCGTGCGTTCCGTTGCGAGCCTTGATATGGCTGCGGGATTGCCGGGTCCATATGGACCGGGGACGGTCGTGCAAAATGTTGCGCGCCCTCGCGGGATAGATCGATCGCGCCGGCCTGAGCGTTTCATCGTTGATCGGTCCGGCTTGCGTGGCGGGGCGATGCCGCCTGGAACTGCGGTTTCGACGCAGCAACACACTGAAATCGTATTCGAGCGCGCGGACTCCTCGTGCTATCCTTCATTCTCTTGGGGGGCCAAGGGGATCGTTCCAAACACGTCTCACAGGCCGAACTAACGGAAAGAACGCCGGTGTCGCATTCAGACGAACAGTTGCAGTCGGTGCTCGAGACGCTCGAGGAGTGCCGCAAGGTTCTCAACGAGAGCAACAGCCGCGAATCGGCTGAGTTGCTTTCGATCGTCATCCTCGATGTCCGGATGAAGCTCAAAGGAATTGACAGTGCCGACCTGAAGGCATTGTGCGACGAAATGCTGCGGAGCGCTGCCAGCGAACCGCCGCCCCCCTCCAAGCAGACGCAGGACCAGCCCCGGCGTCCGCTGCTCCGCGTGGTGAAGTAGCCGCGCCGCCGATCTCGCGTTTTGGCGAGATTTGTGCGCGTCCCGGTGCCGCATCTGTGATCGCAGATGGCATCGGGAGGAGCCCTGGTTTGATCGCGCCTCTGTTGCGCATTCCCCGGCATCGGCTACACCAGAGCCGGTTCGGCCCAGGCTGCGTGCGCATTCCCCGCGCGCTGGCCCGAGGGCCCGGGATGGCTCCGACTACATCATGCAAAATGTCTCGATCACGGCGGCGCTGATTGCCGGCCTCGTCAGCTTCCTCTCGCCTTGCGTCCTGCCGCTGGTTCCACCCTACCTGATCTATCTCACCGGTGCCACGATCGAGCACGTCGAGAGCGACGAGCCGGCCGCGGCCTCCAAGCGCGCGATCATGATGGCGGCGCTGCTGTTCGTGCTCGGCTTCTCCACGGTGTTCGTGGCGCTCGGCGCCAGCGCCTCGCTGATCGGCGCCCTGATTCGCGCCTGGTCGGCGGAGCTGTCGATCCTCGCCGGTATTGTCATCATCATCATGGGCCTGCACTTCCTCGGCCTGACGCGCATCGGCCTGTTGATGCGCGAGGGGCGCCTGACCGCGCCAAAGCCCGTCGGCCTCTGGGGTGCCTATGTGATGGGCCTCGCATTCGCCTTCGGCTGGACGCCCTGCATCGGTCCGATCCTCGCCGCGATCCTCTCGATCGCCGCGGCCGAAGCGACCGTGACGAAGGGGGCGGGCCTGCTCGCGGTCTATTCCGCAGGCCTCGGCATTCCCTTCCTGATCGCGGCGTTGATGATCGAGCAGTTCTCAAAACTGTTCGCGCGCATGAAAGGCCAGCTCGTCAATGTCGAGCGCGCCATGGGCGTGTTGATGGTGATCACCGGCATCGGCTTTCTCACCGGCGCGGTCTCCAATGTCAGCATCTGGCTGCTGGAGACGTTTCCGGCGCTGCAGACGATCGGGTAGCGCGCGGCTCCGGCTCGGGCGAGCATCGTCTTGTTCACCGAGACTCGTCCAGCGCGCAAATCACCGTGCAGACCACGCCCCGCGGCAGGAAATCCACCGTCGCCTCGCCGCCGAGCTGGTCGCGCGCACTGCGCTCGATCAGGCGCGAGCCGAAGCCGCGCTGCACCGGCGCTGTTACCAATGGTCCGCCGGTCTCGGTCCAGATCAGCCGTAGCCGTGGCTTTGGCGAGTCCTCCATGATCTGCCAGTCCAGCGTCACCCGGCCGGTCTCGTTGGACAGCGCGCCGTATTTCGCGGCGTTGGTGGCGATCTCGTGCACGATCATCGACAGCACTACGGCGAGCCGCGGCGACAGCGGCACTGTAGGGCCGGCCATTCGGATGCGATCGGGATTCGCGAGGAGGAATGGCTGAAGCACGCGCGTGACAACGTCCTTCAGCTCCGAGCCTGCCCATTTCTCCTGGCTGAGGAGATTATGTGCCTCGGCAAGCGCACCGAGGCGCCCCTCGAACTTGGCCCGCTCGTCGCGACTTGCGCTGCGAAAAGTCTGCACCGCGATCGCCTGCATCAGCGCCAGCGTGTTCTTGACCCGGTGGTTGAGCTCCTCGACCAGCAGGTTGTGCAGCATCTCGCCGCGCGCGATCGTGGTCGCCATCCTGACTGCAAAGGTAAGGCCGATCAGCAGCAGCACGCCGCCGATCAGGCTGGTGATCGCGATGTTGCGCCAGAGCGGCGCGATCAGCGAACTCTCGGTCACGCCGGCGGCGACGGTCCAGCCGGTCAGCCGCGATCGCGTATAGGCCGAGGCAAGCGCGACGCCGTCGAGCGACACGCTCGACAGACCGGCCTCGGGTGAGCGCGACATCGCATCAAGGAGCGACGGCGAAGCCTGCTTGCCAAACGTCTCGCTTGGATTTGGAGTGCGCGCGAACACGATGCCCTTGCTGTCCAGCAGCGATACGGTCCATCGCTGGTCCGGGCGCTGCCGCTCGACCAAATGCTGGAAGATATCGATCGGCGGACTGAAGGACAGCGCGTAGATCACCTCGCCGTCGCGCAGCACGGGGACTTCGACCGTGACGATCGGTCGCTTTTTGGTCGATCCGCTGAACAGATCGGAGAACTGTGGCGTCTTCGTCGTGAAGACCCGTTCGACGATCTTGTGGTTGTTGCGCGGCGGGAGGCTCGCGGTTGCGGTCGTCACCGTCGAGAACAGCTGGTGCCCGGATCTGTCGGCCAGCAGCAGGACGCTATCCTCGCCGTACTGGCTGATGAACCCGACGGCCAGCCGGCGGAAGCCGTCGAAGTCTCCGTTGCGCAAGGAATCGCTGAGCGCGAGCACCTGCAGGCCGCTCGTCATCCGCTGCACTTCGGAATCGAGCACGAGGCGCATGCTTCGCACCGTCTCGAGCACCCGGCGCGTCGCGTCGCTGCGGTCCTGGCGATAGTTGGAATAAGCGAGGCCGACGGCGAAAACGATCAACGGCAACATCGTTCCCGTGACCAGGAGAGCGAGCCGGACCGGCAGGGTGAGCTTTGACAACGCGGGCGTCCCGGTTCCAGCGCTGCGACGCCGGACTATGATTTTGTCAAACAATAGGGGGAGGATTTATGCCGCGCCACGATTTTCGCATCCAGCGAACAGGCCCGGATCAGGGAACACTGCAGTGCAGCCGCGGACGCGGGCGCTTCAGCTCATGCTGATTGCAGTGAGCAGCAGGCACACGGCGTACACGGCTGCCAGGCTGAGCCCGGCGATCCGGGCTTCTCGATGCGATGTCATGTGACCTACTCCGAGCGGCGGCCGCCTTCGAGGCGACCGCGCTCCATCACGGGAAATAAGTGCCGCACCAACATCCCGCTGCGGGCAGCGTTCCGGCGCGTAGGAACAAATTGCTAGATTTTCCCGTTGGTGAAATCGATCGGGCGCGGAACGCCCGGTAGTTGGAGGAGGAGAGAATGAAGCTGAGGATCGCAACCGCAGCACTGATGATCGCTGCGTTTTCCCTGCCGGCGTTTGCGGCCGACGAGTTCTACGTCGTGCAGGACGTCAAGACCAAGAAGTGCACCGTCGTCGACAAGAAGCCGACGGACGCATCCATGACGGTCGTCAGTCCCTCGGGCACGGTCTACAAGTCGCGCACCGAGGCTGAGAGCAGCATGAAGACCGTCAAGGTCTGCACGTCGAACTGAGGAGAATGACAATGCCAGTCTTGATTTTGTGGGCCGTGCCCGCCGTGCTGGTGATCGGCGGCGGCATTTATCTGATCGGTCATTTCCACTAGACAAAATTGCAACGGGCTCCGCGATCAATGGCGAAGCCCGTTGCAACAGAAGTTAGAAAGCTCAGAGATTGCTCTCGTTGATCGCGGCGTAGACCATGCTGCGCAGCTCGCGCCGGATCGGATAGGCGCTCGACGGCAGCACCTGCGTCATGAAGATAGTGATCAGCTCTTCTGCCGGGTCGATCCAGAACGAGGTCGTAGCCGCGCCGCCCCAATTATATTCGCCGGGGCTGCCGGCGATTAGCGTTTCCGCCGGCCGCATTGTCACGGCGAAGCCGAGGCCGAAGCCGATGCCGTTATAACTGGCCTCCGAGAACAGCGAACGCGACACTTCCGGCAGCGTACGTCCGCCCGGTATGTGGTTGGTCGTCATCAGCGCCAGCGTCTTCGGCCCGATCACGCGGACGCCGCCGAGCTCGCCGCCGTTGATGAGCGCGCGGCAGAAGGTGAGATAGTCGGCAACCGTTGAGCACAATCCGCCGCCGCCGGAGATGAACGAAGGCGGGGTGAGGAACGAGCTCGTCGCCGGGTCGTCCTGGAGCGTCAGGCCCTCGCGGCGCTGGCCGGCATGGAAGGTCATGCCGCCGCCGGGATCGGCCGAGTAGCAGGCCGCAAACCGGTGCGCCTTGGAGGCCGGCACATGGAAATCGGTGTCGGTCATCCCGAGCGGATCGAGGATACGTGCTTTAAGGAACTGCTCGAACGGCATGCCCGAGATCTTGCCGACGAGATAGCCGATCACGTCGGTCGAGACCGAGTAGTTCCAGGCTTCGCCCGGCGAGAACTCGAGCGGGATCTTTGCGAGGCCCTCGACCATACTCTGGAGCGTGCCTGATTTCTCGACCTCGCCGATCTTCTCGCTGCGATAGGCGGCATCGACGTTGGAGCGCTGCTGGAAGCCGTAAGTCAGGCCGGAGGTGTGGCGCAAGAGGTCGACGATCAGCATCGGCCGGGTCGGCGGCCTGGTCAGGAACGCGGGCGCGGTGCCGGCGACGAACACGCCGAGATTCTTCCATTCCGGAATGTATTTTGCGACGGGCTCGTCGATCGCGACGAGACCTTCCTCGACCAGCATCATGAAAGCGACGCTGGTGAGCGGCTTGGTCATGGAATAGATGCGGTAGATGGTGTCGTCCTTGACCGGCACCTTGCGCTCGAGATCGGCAAAGCCATGCACCGAGCTATGGGCGATCTTGCCGCGACGATAGACCAGGAGCTGCGTGCCCGGGAAACGCCCGGCATCGATGTAGCGGTTCTTCAGATGCGCATCGACGCGGTCGAGCGCGGTCTTGGACATACCGACGGATTCGGGCGAGGCGGGGGTGGGGGCGAGCATCAGTTCCTCCGGGCAGTTTCTCCGGAAAGTGATAGCCGAAATAGCGGCCCCATTCCAAGCCGGTTGCGCTTAACGCAGGCAGGCGGACTGGTGTAGGCTCCGGCCTGGAACGCCCCTTCAGGAAGCCCTTCGGACCAACGAGAACAACGCAGGCAAACGCACCGATGACCCAGTTTAACGAGACCGAACTCACCGAAGCCGTCGTCAGGAGCTTCGACAACACGACTGATCCGCGTGCGAAATTCCTGCTCCAGGAATTGGTGAAGTCGCTGCACGATTACGTGAGCAAGACCGGTCTCACCTTCGAGGAGTGGGAATATGCCATCGGTTTCCTGACCCGCGTCGGCCAGAAATGCACCGACACCCGCCAGGAGTTCATCCTGCTCTCCGACGTACTCGGCGTCTCCATGCTGGTCGATGCGGTCAACCACCGCGACCGCGACGGCGCGACCCAGACGACCGTGCTCGGCCCGTTCTATGTCGGCGAGCATAAGGTGACCGCGCACGGCACCGATATCTCGCCGAACAATCTCACCGGCGAGCGGATGTTCGTGCAGAGCCGCGTCACCGATCTCCACGGCAAGCCGCTTGCGGGCGTGCCCGTTGATGTCTGGCATGCCGACGATGACGGCTTCTATGATTCGCAGAAGCCGAACTACGACGAAGTCGGCGCATCGGCGCGGGCGCGCTTCATCACTGACGCCGACGGCCGCTTCTTCTTCCGCACCATCTTGCCGTGCAGCTATCCGATCCCGACCGATGGCCCGGTCGGCGAGATGATCATGCAAACCAAGCGTCACCCGATGCGCCCGGCGCATGTGCATTTCCTGGTCAATGCGAACGGCTACGAGCCGCTGATCACGCACGTCTTCATGGACGGCGACAAATATCTCGACTCCGACGTGGTGTTCGGGGTCAAGGATGACCTCATCGCCAAGGTCGAGCCGCGCAACGACCTTGAGATGCCCGACGGCAGCAAGGCCAGCGGACAGTGGCACCTGATGACGTACGAATTCCACCTCAAGCCGGGCAGCGGCATGGCGCCGAAGCCGCTGGGGACCAAGGCGGCGGAGCCCGCCTGACAACATTTTTAGGCAGTCGCTCATTTGTTGTGCGTCGCACAAGGAGTGAGCGAATCGCCATTCAAGAAATGGGCGCGCCGCGACTTTTTGATGCAATTATAGGCGCGCCTAACATTTAATCACCTCGTATAGATCATTGTTTTGTCTTATCTTTTTAAGAGTGAGGGAGCTGGCACAGGCCTTGAATAGCAGGCGCTGACGCCACCGACGCCGTCACTCGACATCATCAATCAGCATCGTGAACTCGCCGCCGGGGTGAAGCCTCGGAGCATGCTTCCGCGCGTGGAGGCTCAGACTGCAACGACGCAGCGGTGCGACCAAAAGGGATTATCAATGACGAAAGATCCGTCTCTGAATCAGACCTGGATTTCTGACTGGCGCCCTGAAGATGAGGCGTTCTGGAATGCGGGCGGCAAAGCAATCGCGCGGCGCAACCTGATCTGGTCGATCGTCGCCGAGCATATCGGCTTCTCGGTGTGGCTGATCTGGAGCATCGTTGCCACCAAGCTGCCGCAGGCGGGCTTCCACTACACCACCGATGAGCTATTCCAGCTCGTCGCCGTCCCCGGACTGATCGGCGCGTTGATGCGCTTCCCCTATACGTTCGCGGTCACCACGTTCGGCGGGCGCAACTGGACCATCTTCAGCGCGGCCGTGCTGTTCATCCCGACGCTGGCGCTTGCCTATTTCGTCGGCCAGCCCGAGACGCCGTTCTGGCTGATGCTGCTGATCGCTTCGACCGCCGGCCTCGGCGGCGGCAATTTTGCCTCCAGCATGACCAACATCTCCTTCTTCTTCCCGGACCGCATGAAGGGCTCGGCGCTCGGTCTGAACGCCGCCGGCGGCAATATCGGCGTATCGAGCGTGCAGCTCCTCACGCCGATCCTGATGACGGTCGGCGTCATCAACCTGTACCAGGCAAGTCCCGTCGGTGGCGTCTATCTCCAGAACGCGGGCCTGATGTGGGTGCTGCCGATCGCGATCGCCGTGTTCGGCGCGGTGTTCTTCATGAACAACCTGACCTCGGCCAAATCGTCGATCAAGAACCAGCTTGCGATCGTCAAGCGCAAGCACACCTGGATCATGGCCTTCATCTACATCGGAACGTTCGGCTCCTTCATCGGCTACTCCGCTGCGTTTCCGCTGCTGATCAAGACCCAGTTTCCGACGGTCACGATCTCGATCGCGTTCCTCGGTCCGCTGGTCGGCTCGTTGTCGCGCCCGTTCGGCGGCTGGCTCGCCGACAAGGTCGGCGGCTCCATCATCACCTTCTGGAATTTCATCGCGATGGCGGCGGCCACGATCGGCGTGCTCTACTTCGTCGGACAGAAGGACTTCACCGGCTTCCTGTCGATGTTCCTGATCCTGTTCCTGACGACGGGAATCGGCAACGGCTCGACCTATCGCATGATCCCCTCGATCTTCCGCGAGCAAAACCTGTTCAGGGTGCGCGGCAAGGGCGACGCGGCGCGCGCGCTGGCGCTGAAGACGGCCAGCATCGAGAGCGGTGCGGCTGTCGGCTTCATCGGCGCAGTCGGTGCGGTCGGCGGTTACCTGATCCCGAGCAGCTTCGGCAAGTCGATCGCCCTGACCGGCGGGCCGCAGGTCGCGCTCGCGATTTTCCTCGCGTTCTATGCCGTCTGCCTCGGACTGACCTGGTGGTTCTACCTGCGTCGCAGCCCGCAGACTGAAGGCGCGCCAAGCCTTGCCGAAGCGCGGGTCTGAGCTTGGTCCAAATCTCGCTTCTCCCCGTACGCGGGGAGAAGCTCCACAATTGCGAAATAGGGAACTGCCATGAGTGAACCGCTCGTCATCGTCGGTAACGGTATGGCGGCCGCGCGTCTGGTCGACGAACTCGCCAAGACCGCGCTCGGCCGCTACGCGGTCGCTGTGATCGGCGAAGAGCCGCGGCTCGCTTACAACCGCGTGCTGCTATCCTCGGTGCTGGCCGGCGAGACCGGTTCGCACGAGATCGAACTGCGGCCGGCCGACTGGTGGCGCCATCGCGGTGTTACCGTGCGCTATGGCTATCGCGTGACCGAAATCGACACCGGCCGCCGCGAGCTCAAGATCGCCGGCGAAGAGAGCATGGAATATTCCAAGCTGGTGCTCGCCGTCGGCTCGACGCCGCTGCGGCTCAACGTGCCTGGCGCCGACCTTGCCGGTGTGCACACCTTCCGCGACAGCCGGGACGTCGACCTGCTGCTGACGCTCGCAGCGGCCAAGAAGCGCGTCGTCGTGGTCGGCGGTGGCCTGCTCGGGCTCGAGGCGGCTTATGGCTTGGCTAAAGCTGGCGCGCCGGTGACGTTGCTGCATTTGATGGACCGGCTGATGGAGCGCCAGCTCGATGCGCCGGCCGCCGATCTGCTCAAGACGCTGGTCGAGCGTAAGGGCATCCATATCCTGCTCAATGCCTCGACCGCCCGCATTCATGGCGAGCGCCACGTCGAAGCGGTCGAGCTTGCCGACGGCAGCCGCATCGAAGCCGACGCCGTGATCTTCGCGGCCGGCATCAGGCCCAATGTCGCGCTGGCCAGGGACGCCGGCATCGCCGTCAATCGCGGCATCCTCGTCAATGACGAGATGCAGACGGCGGCTCCCGATATCTACGCGCTTGGCGAATGCGCCGAGCATCGCGGCACCTGCTATGGCCTGGTCGAGCCGGCCTATGAGCAGGCGCGCGTGCTGGCGCGGCATCTCGGTGGCCGTCCCGCCGCCTATCAGGGCAGCGTGGTCTCGACCAATCTGAAAGTGTCTGGCGTCAGCGTGTTCTCCGCCGGCGACTTCATGGGCGGTGAACGCAGCGAGAGCCTCGTCCTGACCGACCGCAGGCGCGGTACTTACAAGAAACTCGTGATCGCCGACGGATGCCTTACCGGCGCGGTGCTGATCGGCGAGACCGCCGATGCACTCTGGTATCTTGAACTGATCCGCACCCGCGAGAAGATCGCCGGGATCCGCGCCGACATGATGTTCGGCCGCGCGCTGGCGCTTCCGTCCAAGGCGGCGTGAAGGAGGCGGCTTGAAATGACGGCGATCGATCCGACGCTCCGCGCCATCAAAACGACCTGTCCCTATTGCGGCGTCGGCTGCGGCGTGCTCGCAACGCCCGACGGCGCGGGTGGCGCTGCGATCGCGGGCGACCCTGACCATCCCGCCAATTTCGGCCGGCTGTGCTCGAAGGGGTCTGCCCTCGGCGAGACCGTCGGGCTCGAGAGCCGGTTGCTCTATCCGATGATCCGCTGCAAGGGCATGCTCGAACGTGTTGCCTGGAGCGATGCGCTCGACCATGTCGCGCATCGCATGCAGCACATCATCGCGCGCGACGGCGCCGATGCGGTCGCGTTCTATCTGTCCGGTCAGCTCCTCACCGAGGACTATTACGTCGCCAACAAACTGATGAAGGGTTTTGTCGGCACCGCGAATGTCGACACCAATTCGCGACTCTGCATGTCGTCCTCGGTCGCCGGCCACCGGCGCGCCTTCGGCGCCGACACCGTGCCGGGCTGCTACGAGGATCTCGACCAGGCCGATCTGCTCGTCTTCGTCGGCTCGAACGCGGCCTGGTGCCATCCCGTGCTGTTCCAGCGCATGCTGAAGAACCGCCAGGAGCGCGGGGCCCGGATGATTGTGATCGATCCGCGCCGGACCGACACCGCAAGCGACGTCGAATTGTTCCTCGGCCTCAAGCCCGGCACCGACACCGCCTTGTTCTCCGGCCTGTTCGTTCATCTCGCCGAGAGCGGCGCACTGGACCAGGACTACATCGCAAGCAACACCTCGGGTTTCGACGATGCGCTGGCGCGCGCGCGCAACATCGCTAGCAGTGTCACCGCAACCGCGCTGGCGACGGGCCTCTCCGAGCAGGACGTCGCCACCTTCTTCAAGCTGTTCCGCGACACCGAACGGACCGTCACGCTCTATTCGCAGGGCGTCAACCAGTCGGCGCAGGGCACCGACAAGGTCAACGCGATCCTGAACTGCCATCTCGCCACGGGCCGGATCGGCAAGCCCGGTGCCTCGCCGTTCTCGCTCACCGGCCAGCCCAACGCGATGGGTGGTCGCGAGGTCGGCGGCCTCGCCAATATGCTCGCCGCGCATATGAGCTTCACGCCGCCGGATATCGACCGTGTCAGGCGGTTCTGGAAGGCGCCGCGCATCGCCACCCATGAAGGGTTGAAGGCGGTGGAGCTATTCGAGGCGATCAACCGCGGCGAGGTCAAGGCGCTGTGGGTGATGGGGACCAACCCTGCAGTATCGCTGCCCGACGCAGATTTCGTGCGCGAGGCGCTGAAGAAGCTCGAGTTATTCGTGGTGTCCGAGAACGTGCTCTCCAACGACACGGTCGACGCCGGCCCGCACGTGCTGCTGCCGGCGCTGGCCTGGGGCGAGAAGTCGGGCACGGTGACCAACTCCGAGCGCCGCATCTCGCGCCAGCGTTCGTTCCTGCCGGCGCCCGGTGAGGCGCGGCCGGACTGGTGGATCCTGAGCGAGACCGCAAAGCGTCTCGGCTTTGGCGACAGCTTCAATTACAAATCCGCCGCCGGCATTTTCCGCGAGCACGCCGCGCTCTCCGCCTTCGAGAACGACGGCAGCCGCGATTTCGACATCGGCGCGCTGACCTCGCTGTCCGACGAAGCCTTCGATGCCTTGACGCCCGTGCAATGGCCCGCCCGCGAAGGCGAGGCGCCGGGCGAGCGCTTCTTCGCAAGCGGCGGCTTCTTCACCAATGACGGCAAGGGCCGCTTCGTCGCACCGGAAGTGCCGGCGCTGCGCAGTGAGACCGGACCGTCGCGGCCCCTGCGGCTCAATACCGGGCGCATCCGCGACCAATGGCACACCATGACGCGCACGGGCTTGAGCCAGCGGCTCGGCGCGCATCTGCCCGAGCCGTTCGTCGAGATCCATCCCGACGACGCCAGCAAGTACGGCGTTGTCCACGACGGCTATGCCCGCATCACCACCGATTACGGCCAGTGCATCTTGAAGGCTGTCGTCAGCGAGCGGCAGCAGCGAGGCGTGTTGTTCGCCCCGATCCATTGGAGCGCGATGAACGCCTCGCACGGCCGTGTCGGCGCGCTGGTCGCACCGTTCACCGATCCCTTCTCGGGCCAGCCGGAATCGAAGGCGACGCCGGCGGCGATTGCACCATATGAATATGTCTTCCGCGGCTTTGCGCTGTCGCGACAACAGCTGGATCTGCCGCCAAACCTGCTGTGGACCCGTGTCACCGTCCCGGGCGGATTCGGCTATCTCTTCGCTGACAATGCGGACCTGACGCGCTGGCCGGCCTGGCTTGACGGCCTCGCCGGCGAGGACGTCGCCGACTATCGCGATTTTGGCGGCGGCGTTTTTCGCGCGGCTGCTTTCGTTGGAGATCGCATCGAGACCTGTCTGTTCGTCGGCCCCGCGCACGATGCCGGCGACTGGGAGGTGGTGAAGAGCCTGTTCGCGGCCGATCGCGTAACCGACGATCAGCGCCGCATGCTGCTATCGGGCAAGTCCGGCGAGGGTGCCGCCTCGACGGGCCCGATCGTCTGCGCCTGCTTCGGCGTCGGTTGCGGCACCATCTGCGACACCATCGCTAGCGGCGTGCGCACGGCCGCCGAGATCGGAGCCAAGCTCAAGGCCGGCACCAATTGCGGCTCCTGCATCCCCGAGTTGAAGCGGCTGATCGCGACGACCGAGGCGCCGGGGAAGCAAGCCAGGCTCGCGGGCGCGGTGGGGTAGGCTTCTCTTCTTGAGACTAGAAGACGGTCTCGTGCTCCGGACGCAGCGCTGCGCATAGTGGTGCGCTGCTGAGCCGGGGCCCATCTACAGTGGAGTGTTTGGCCTTTCTGGATCCCGGCTCTGCGCAGCAGCGTTTCACGCTGCAGCGCGTCCGGGACACGAGAGCGGCGTGGACGCAGCCATAGCTCCGCCCCAATCGACGCGCTATCGATTGTGCCCTATGTTACCGCACTCTCCCCCTGACAATCATAAAAATCATGATGTACCTGGAAACGCCGCCGCGCCTGATCGAAACCAAGATATTCTCTGCCATGCCTGACACATTTCGCCGCAAGGGCGTGCGGACGGATTGGGCCGATGCCAACCGGCCGAGGGTCGCGACCGATAGCTTCATCGAAGGTCCGTCCTTCGACAAGCATGGCAATCTCTACATCGTCGACATTCCTTTCGGTCGCATCTTCCGCATCGCGCCGGATGGTGCGTGGTCGCTCGTGATCGAATATGAGGGCTGGCCGAACGGGCTGAAGATCGCCGCCGACGGTCGCATCCTGATCGCCGATTACATGCACGGCATCATGGAGCTCGACGCCAAGGCCGGCCGCATCAAGCCCATCCTGACGTCGCGCAATTCAGAATCGTTCCGTGGCTGCAACGATCTGCATCTTGCCTCCAATGGCGATATCTATTTCACCGATCAAGGCCAGACCGGCCTGCATGACGCAAGCGGCCGCGTCTATCGGCTGGCCTCAAATGGCCGGCTCGACTGCCTTGTTGACACCGGCATCAGCCCGAACGGCCTGGTGCTCGATCCCAGCGAAACCGTGCTATTCGTTGCGATGACTCGCGACAACGCGGTGTGGCGGCTGCCGTTCATGAAGGATGGCAGCGTGTCGAAGGTTGGCCGATTCTGCTCGCTGTTCGGCACCTCGGGTCCTGACGGCATGACGATGGATGCGAGCGGCCGCCTGTTCGTCGCTCACGCCTCGCTTGGCCATGTCTTCGTGTTCGCGCCGAATGGCGAGCTGCTCGCGCGGATCAAGTCTTGCGCGGGACCGAATTGCACCAATGTCGCCATCGGTGGCGCGAAGAAAGATCGGCTCTATATTACGGAGTCGGCGACCGGCAGCGTGCTGGTCGCGGATATCAGTAGCCTGTAGCGGATCTGAAGGAACAACCATGAACACGCAGCCCTTCGGCAAGACCGGCGCTAATGTTTCCGTGATCGGGCAGGGCACCTGGTATCTCGACCATGGCGATCGCAAGCGCGCGATCGCGGCGCTTGCGCGCGGGCTCGATCTCGGCATGACCCACATCGACACCGCCGAGATGTATGGCGATGCCGAGCTCGTCATTGCCGATGCGATCGCGGGTCGTCGCGATGAAGTCTTCCTCGTCTCAAAGGTGCTGCCGAGCAACGCCTCGCGCCGCGGTACCATCATCGCTTGCGAGCGCTCGTTGAAGCGGCTGAAGACGGATCGCCTCGATTGCTATCTGCTGCACTGGCGCGGGTCATATGCGCTCGAAGACACCGTCGCTGCATTCGAGGAGCTGGTGAAATCAGGCAAGATCAAATGCTGGGGCGTCTCCAATTTCGACGCCGACGATCTCGACGAAATTCTCAGCGTTGCCGGTGAAGGTCGTATTGCCTGCAATCAAGTGCTCTATCATCTGAAGGAACGTGCGATCGAGCACGCCGTCATCCCCTGGTGTGAGAAGCACGGCGTCGCGGTCGTCGCCTATTCGCCGTTCGGCCACGATGATTTTCCCGGTGAGCGCAGCAAGGGCGGCGCTGTGCTCGCGCGCATTGCGGAGGCGCATCGCGCGACGCCGCGTCAGGTCGCGCTGAGCTTCCTCACCCGTGCGACTACGGTGTTCGCAATCCCGAAGGCGTCGTCCGCGGAACATGCCGGCGAAAATGCGGCCGCCGGTGATCTCGTGCTGACGAGAGAGGAGATTTCGGCGCTGGATGCGGCGTTTCCGCGCGGCCCGAAGCCGCGCAGCCTGCCCATGTTGTAGCGCACAAAAGCCCATTATTAAGGAGTATTGACGCGCGCGGACGTGAGCGCATATCGGCATCCTGTTTTCGGAAGTTGTGAACGCAGCGCAATTGTCGTTTTTTACAACCGTTCCCGATTCGCATTTCCCAGGTTCCAGCCGTGACACCGCCGCCCGCCGCAGCCGCAAGGCTCGACCGTATTCCCATGCCTATGCCGGAGAAGAAGCACGAGGCTCGCCGCGCGCCTGCGCGCGTCGATCATCCCTTCAAGGGCATCGCACTGGTGCTGCTGTCCACGGTGTTCCTCGGCTGCTCGGACGTCACTGCGAAATATCTCTCGACCAGCCTGCCGTCGATCGAGATCACCTGGATCCGCTTCGTCACCTTCGCGCTGATGTTCACGCCGGTGATGCTGCCGGGCTCACCGCTGCATGCGATGCGCACCGAGCGGCTCGGGCTGCAACTGATGCGCGGTGCGGCACTGCTCGGCTCCTCGCTGTTCTTCATTACCGGTTTGCGCTTTCTCCCCATTGCGGAAGCATCCGCCACCGGCTTCGTCTCGCCGCTGTTCGTCACTGCGCTGTCGATCATCTTCCTGAGCGAGAAGGTCGGCCTGCGCCGCTGGATCGCGACCGCCATCGGACTGACGGGCGTGATGATCATCCTGCGCCCGGGTTCGAGCGCGTTCCACGTCGCCGCATTCTTTCCGATCGTCTCGGCGTTCTGCTGGGCTGCGGCGCTGATCCTGACGCGGATGATGAGCGGGCGGGAAGCGGTCCTCACCACCATGGCGTATTCCGCGCTCACCGGCGTTGCGATCCTCAGCGTGATGGTGCCGTTCGTCTGGGTCACGCCGAGCTGGACCGCGATCGGGTTCGGCATCGTGATCGGGGTTGCCTCGACCGTTGGTCAGTGGATCATCGTGCTGGCCTACCGCTACGGCGATGCCTCCGTGCTGGCGCCGTTCTCCTACACGCAGTTGCTCTGGGTCAGCATTCTAGGCTTCTTCCTGTTCGGCGAACTGCCTGATATCTGGACGGTCACGGGTGCGGCGTTCATCGTCGCCAGCGGGCTCTACATTGCCCATCGCGAGCGCATCCGCCGCGCCCAGCTGTTGGTGCAGGCAGCGCGTTCTCCGAACCCCTGACGCAATATTTCACGTCACGCTTCGCCGATCTCGCCAATCCCGAGGCGCACACCAAGATCATCGTGCAGCCGTGGCGGTGACGGTGTGACCACGACGGCGGTGCGCTCCCTCCCCCGCTCGCGGGGGAGGGCTGGGGAGAGGGTGTCTCCGCATTGGGAGTCTCTCCGCGGAGAAAGCCCTCACCCGCGCCTCCGGCGCGACCTCTCCCGCAAGCGGGAGAGGTTAACGGAGAGCGCCTGCCAATCAATACGTCGACGGCACGTACATCTCCGCCAGCATCGGGATCCTTGTCTCGGGTTGGACACGAGTGGTCCACGACCATCGGCGGGGTTTATTGCGTCCATGTGACACCCGCGCCTCGCCGAACCGTCAGACCGGCAGCGCGATCGAATACTTCACCTGGCTCAGCGCAAAGCTCGACTCGATCGAGGCGATGCCGTCGAGCCGGGTCAGCTTGGTCTTCAGGAACGCCTCGTAGGAGGCGAGGTCCGCCGCCACCACCCGCAGCAGATAATCGCGGTTGCCCGTCATCAGATAGCACTCCAGCACCTCGTCCCATTTCGAGATCGCGCGAGCGAAGCGGTTGAGATCCTCCTCCTTCTGCCGCGCCAGCTTGATCGAGATGAACACGCTGACATGCAGCCCGAGCGCCTTCTGGTCCACGGTCGCGATGTAGCGCGAGATCACGCCGCGCTCTTCCAGCAGCTTGACCCGGCGATGGCAGGGCGAGACCGAGAGCCCGACCTTGTCGGCCAGCTCCTGCATGGTCAGGCGGCTGTCGGTCTGGAGAAGGGCAAGGATCTTGCGGTCGATGGCGTCGAGGTCGGGCATTGGAATGGAACCTGTCTTTGGCCTGGTACATTGGTAAAATATCCCAATACTTGCCAGAGTAGCGCGAAAAATTGAGAAGTTTGGCGCCGTCCGCAGGCGTATCATCGTTCGACCTATTTTCCGGGAGCATTGCCATGCCCGTTGATTCCGCCCGTCGCGACACCTTGACCGCGCTCGCCCGCAAGGCGCTGTGGCTGTCGTCATGGACCATCCACCACGCCAACCATGTCCGCGCCAATTCGGACGGGTTGAAGGTCGGGGGACATCAGGCCTCCTCGGCCTCGCTCGCGACCATCATGTCGGCGCTGTATTTCCATGTGCTCCGCCCTGAGGATCGCGTCGCGGTGAAACCGCATGCGAGCCCGGTGTTCCACGCCATTCAATATCTGTTCGGCCGGCAGACGCGCGAGAAGCTGGAAAATTTCCGCGGCTTCAAGGGTGCGCAGTCCTATCCTTCGCGCACCAAGGACGTCGACGACGTCGATTTCTCGACCGGCTCGGTCGGCCTCGGCGTCGCGCAAACGCTGTTTGCCTCGCTGGTGCAGGACTACGTCAAGGCGCATGGCTGGATGAAGGACCGCCGCGAGGGGCGGATGATTGCGCTGGTGGGCGACGCCGAGATGGACGAGGGCAACATCTTTGAGGCGCTCGCCGAGGGGTGGAAGCACGGCCTGCGCAACACCTGGTGGGTGGTCGATTATAACCGCCAGTCGCTCGACGCCGTCGTGCGCGAGGGGCTCTGGGAAAAGTTCGAGACCATGTTCCGCAATTTCGGCTGGGACGTCGTCATCGTGAAATATGGCCGCCTGATGCGCGACGCCTTTGCTGAACCCGGCGGCGAGGCGCTGAAGCGCTGGATCGACAATTGCCCGAACGCGCTCTACGCCGCGCTGTGCTTCCAGGGCGGCGGCGCCTTCCGCAAGCACCTTCGTGACGAGATCGGGGATCAGGGCCCGACTACAAAGCTGATCGACAAGCGCAGCGACGAGGAGCTGCTTGCGCTAATGTCGAATCTCGGCGGCCACGACATGGCGAGCATGGTCGAGGCGTTCGAATCCATCGACCACGACCGTCCGGTCTGCTTCATCGCCTACACCATCAAGGGTGTCGGCCTGCCGTTCCAGGGGCACAAGGACAACCATGCCGGCCTAATGACGGTCGCGCAGATGGAGAAATATCGCGACAGCCAGAACATCCGCCCCGGCCATGAGTGGGACAAGTATGAGGGCCTGACGCAAGACGTCGCCGAGCTCGACGCGTTCCTCGCGCGCGTGCCGTTCAATCAGGACGGCCGCCGCCTCACTGCGCCTGTTATCGAGGTGCCGGCGCAGCTCGCCTTCAAGCCGTCGCCGCAGATGTCGACCCAGCAGGGTTTTGGCCTCGTGCTGAACGAGATCGCGCGCGGCGACAGCGAGCTTGCAAAACGCATCGTCACGACCTCGCCCGACGTCACGGTCTCGACCAATCTCGGCCCCTGGGTGAACCGGCGCGGCCTGTTCGCGCGCGCCGAGAAGGCGGACTTATTCCGCAGCGAGAAAATTCCCTCGACCTACAACTGGGACGCCTCGCCGAAGGGCCAGCATCTCGAGCTCGGCATCGCCGAGATGAACCTGTTCATCATGCTCTCCGCGCTCGGCCTGTCGCACCAGATCAATGGCGCGCGGCTGTTGCCGGTCGGCACGCTCTACGATCCGTTCATCGAGCGCGGCCTCGATGCGCTGAACTATGCCTGCTATCAGGATGCGCGCTTCATGGTGGCGGCGACGCCGTCAGGCATCACGCTCGCGCCGGAGGGCGGCGCGCACCAGTCGATCGCGACGCCGCTGATCGGCATGGCGCAGGACGGGCTTGCCTCGTTCGAGCCGGCCTTCGTCGACGAACTCGCCGTCATCATGGCTTTCGGCTTTGAGCATATGCAGCGCGACCCGGGCGAGGGCGGCTCGGTCTATTTGCGGCTCTCGACGCGCAGCATCGAGCAGGCGCAGCGGATCATGACACCGGAGCTTCGACAAGGCATCACCGATGGCGCCTATTGGCTGCGCAAGCCGGGCCCCAATGCCGAACTCGTAATCGCCTATACCGGCGCAGTGGCGCCCGAAGCGATCGAGGCAACCGGTTTCATCGGCGAGAGCCGGCGCGATGTCGGCCTCCTCGCGATCACCTCAGCCGATCGCCTTCACTCAGGCTGGACCGGCGCGCGAAAATTGCGGCGCGATCGGCGTGGCGTGCAGCACCTCAGCCACATCGAGAAGCTTTTGGCGCCGCTGCCGCGCGATTGCGGCATCGTGACTGTGATCGACGGTCATCCGGCAACGCTCGGCTGGCTCGGCAGCGTTCGCGGCCATCGCGTCGAGGCACTCGGCGTCGAGCAGTTCGGCCAGACCGGCACGATCGCCGACCTCTACCGCCACTACGGCATCGACGCCAATGCGATCATCGATGCGGCCGAGAGCCTCACCACCGGCGCGCCGGTGCTCCATCGGAAGATGGCGGTGTAAATCTCCTACGTCGTCCTGGCGAAAGCCAGGACCCATACGCCGCGGCAGTTGTTGTTGGCGCAGGCAGTAGACGCCGGCGCAAACCAACTCGGCTTGGTGGTAATGGGTCCTGGCTTTCGCCAGGACGACGTCGAGGCGCCACACTTGCCTCGCCCCCACCATCGGCTCATATAACCTCCGTCCGCCGCAACGCTGGCCCCGCATATGGCGGGTTCAATTGCCGGGGCTTTCGTGCAAGGATGCCTGCCGAAACGCCCCCACCAAGCCCCCAAAGAGGTTAACGATGGTCAATCGCATGCAATTCTACATCGACGGCGCCTGGGTCGATCCCGCCGTCAAGAAGTCCACCGCCGTGGTCAATCCCGCGACGGAAGAGGCGATGTACGAGGTTGCGCTGGGCTCCAAGGCCGACGTGGACAAAGCGGTGGCCGCCGCCAAGCGCGCCTTCGCAACGTTCTCCCAAACCAGCCGTGACGAGCGCGTCGCGCTGCTCTCGAAAATCATCGAGATCTACAAGGGCCGCCTCAAGGAGATCGGCGCCGCCGTCTCCGACGAGATGGGTGCGCCGCTGCCGATGGCGGAGAAGCTGCAGGCTGGCGCCGGCCTCGGCCATCTCATGACCACGCTCGACGTGCTCAAGAACTATCATTTCGAGGAGCCGGTCGGCACCGCCATGGTGCTGCGCGAGCCGATCGGCGTGGTCGGCATGATCACCCCCTGGAACTGGCCGCTCAACCAGATCGCCTGCAAGGTCGCGCCCGCGCTCGCCGCCGGCTGCACCATGATCCTGAAGCCGTCGGAGTTCACGCCGACCTCGGCGCTGATCTTCGCGGAAATCCTCCATGAAGCCGGCGTGCCGAAGGGCGTGTTCAACCTCGTCAACGGCCTCGGCCCCGAGGTCGGCGCCGCCATGAGCGAGCACCCCGATATCGACATGATCTCCTTCACCGGCTCGACCCGCGCCGGCATCGACGTTGCGAAGCGCGCGGCGCCGACGGTGAAGCGCGTCAGCCAGGAGCTCGGCGGCAAATCGCCGAACATCATCCTCGAAGGTGCAGACCTCCAGAAGGCGGTGACCGGCGGCGTGATGCACATGTTCAACAATTCCGGCCAGTCCTGCAACGCGCCCTCGCGCATGATCGTGCCGCTGTCCAAGATGAAGGAAGTCGCAGGGATCGCGAAGGCCGTCGCCGACAAGACCAAGGCGGGCGATCCCCGCGGCGAGGGCACGACGATTGGCCCGGTGGTCAACCGCGGCCAGTGGGACAAGATCCAGGGGCTGATCAAGAAGGGCATCGACGAGGGCGCAACCCTCGTCGCCGGCGGCCCGGGATTGCCTGAAGGCGTCAACAAGGGCTTCTATGTTCGTCCGACGATCTTCGCCGACGTCACCCCCGACATGACGATCGCCCGCGAAGAGATCTTCGGACCGGTGCTGACCATCATCGGCGCCAAGGACGAAGCCGACGCCGTGCAGATCGCCAACGACACGCCCTATGGCCTCGCAGGCTACGTCACGGGCGCTTCAGTAGAAGACGCCAAGCGCGTCGGCCGCCAGATCCGCGCCGGCAACGTCAATCTCCAGGGCGTGCCGAATGATCGCAGCGCGCCATTCGGCGGCTACAAGCAGTCCGGCAACGGCCGCGAGTGGGGCAAGTACGGCCTCGAGGACTTCCTCGAAGTAAAGGCCGTTGCCGGTTTCAACGCGGCGTAAGTCTTTCGCGGCTGAACAAACATGACGCCGGAGCAGGAAACTGCTCCGGCGTTTTGTTTTGCTGAAGTGTCTCGGCGATGCGGGTGCCGTAGGGTGGGCAAAGGCGCGATCTTCGCGCCGTGCCCACCAATATCGTTTCGGACGAGAGATGGTGGGCACGCTTCGCTTTGCCCACCCTACGAGACCGTTGTGGTGGAGCGCCTATCCCCCCACCGCGCCCTGCGTGTTCACATACAGCGCGTAGATCGACTGGCTGGCGGCCATGAACAGGCGGTTGCGCTTGAGGCCGCCGAAGCAGAGATTCGCGCAGCGCTCGGGCAGTGCGATGCGGCCGATCATGACGCCGTCGGGCGCGAACACCACGACGCCGTCGAGCTCGGGATCGCCCATGCCCCAGCCGCACCAGAGATTGCCGTCGATGTCGCAGCGCATGCCGTCCGGCGTGCCGGGACCTGCGTCGATGTGGACGCGCTTGTTGGAAATCGTGGTGCCGTCTGCCGACACGTCATAGGCGAGGATCTTTCGGTTCGGCACCCCACGCGATTCCACGACATAGAGGATATTCTCGTCGGGCGAGAAGCACAGCCCGTTCGGACCCAGCACGCCCTCGGCGACGATGCTCGCCTTGCGGCTCACGGGATCAAGCCGGTACACGTTCGGATCGATCTCGGGCTCGGCCTTGTAGCCTTCGTAATTGCCGAGCAGGCCGAACGTGGGATCGGTGAACCAGATCGAGCCGTCGGACTTGACCACGACGTCGTTCGGCGAGTTCAGCCGCTTGCCGCCGAATGAATCCATCAGCACGGTGATCTCGCCGTCATGCTCGGTACGTACAACGCGGCGCCCGCCATGCTCGCAGGTGATAAGCCGGCCCTGGCGATCCCGGGTGTTGCCGTTGGCGAAATTGGAGGGCTTTCGGAAGACCGAAACCGCGCCGGTCTCTTCCTCCCATTTGATGATGCGCTGGTTGGGGATGTCGCTGCACAGGAGATAGCGCCCGTCGCCGAACCAGACGGGACCCTCAGCCCAGCGCAGGCCGGTCGTCAGCCGCTCCACGGCCGAGAGTTTCAGCCAACATTTTTCGAAGCGTGGGTCCAGTGCTTTTATCGCCGGATCGGGGTAATAGGTCGCCGGCCGCCAGCCTTGATGTTGGGACGATGCATCGTTCATGTGCAATTCTCGTTATTGCGTTCCCTCTGATCAAGTCTGCTATCACTAGAGACCTATGACCGCAAATCGGTTGCCACATACGAGGAAAGACATGCCGCGCATCTTGATGACGGGAGCTTCGGGCGGGATCGGAACGCGCCTGCGGAAATTGCTGCCGCCGATCTATCCGGACCTGCTGCTCTCTGATATCCGCCCGCCCAAAGATCTCGCGGCGAACGAGCAGTTCAAGCCGGCCGACCTGTCCGACCTCGCGCAATGCGAAGCGATCTGCGAGGGCGTCGACGGCATCATTCATTTCGGCGGCTATTCGGTCGAAGGCCCCTGGAACGACATCCTCCAGGCCAACATCATCGGCGGCTACAATCTGTTCGAGGCGGCGTACCGCAAGGGCGTCAAGCGCGTGGTGTTCGCCTCATCTAACCATACGGTCGGGTTCTATCCGCGCCACCGCAGGATCGATACCGACGTCACCGTGCGTCCCGACGGCCGTTACGGCGTCAGCAAAGTCTTCGGCGAAGCGGTCGGCGCGCTCTATGCAGACAAGCACGGCCTGAAGGTCACCTGCATCCGCATCGGCAACTGCGACGAGAAGCCGCTCGATCATCGCCGCATCGCGATGTGGCTGATGCCGGAAGATCTGGTGCAGCTCTGCCGGATCGGGCTCGAGCATCCCGACATCCATTTCGAGATATTCTACGGCGTGTCGCTCAACGAGCGCGCCTGGTGGGATAACCACCGCGCCTACGAATTCGGCTACCGTCCGATCGGCCGCTCCGAGGATCATGTGGCGCATGCCATGGCTGAGCAGGCGAAGCTGAGGCCGGACCCGATCGGCGATCATTTCCAGGGCGGCGCGTTCTGCAGCAACGAGTTCGACGGCGACGCGAGCCGGATCATCGATTGGAACAAGCGGTAGTGGTGATGAGATAGGTTGAAGCGTCGCCGCAACGGCGGTGCGCTCCCTCTCCCCGCAAGCGGCCGCGAGCGGGGGGAGGCGAACGGCGCTCGGCCCGGCAATGGCTCTTCATCCGGTTCGCCGATCATAGTATTACCATCGAGATTAAGTGCCGCCCTCAGACAGCAAGAACGATAGAGCAATGGCCATGCTATTCCGCTCTCACTCGCTCACATCAGGGGCCGACGAGTTCGCCACCAAGAATGCCGATCCCCTGATTCTGATCGGCCGCATCCTGCTTGCATGGATCTTCGTTGGAAGCGCGTACGGAGCAATGACCAACTTCAGCGGCTCAGTGGGCTATTTCAGGTCGCTGCACGTTCCGGCGCCTGAGCTGTTCACGACGATGACCGTCGCGCTGGAGGTGCTGATGTCGGCTGGCTTGATACTCGGCATTGGTACGCGCTACTGCGCAGTTTTGGTGTTTCTGTTTGTATTGGTGGCTACTGCGATCGCCCATCGTTACTGGGAATATCCCGCCGGTCAGCAGATTGGACTGTACAATAATTTCTTGAAGAATATCTCGATTATGGGAGGCGCCATGTTGATCTTTGTCACCGGAGGCGGCCGGTTCTCCCTCGATCGGAAGCTGGCACGGTAGCATCGCTGTTCGTTTCAGCCTCTCGCGCAGCCTGATATCCAAGCGATGACAACTTGCTCGGGCCCATAATCACTTGGAGTCATAGTGCGAGCATCGTCGGCCCTCTCGCCGATATCGTTTGGAAGCTGCCAAACCGCGCCTATGAGGTCGTCACTCCGTCATTTCGCCTTGAGCCTGAAAGCTCCCTCGATCAGTCGGCTGACGAGTTTTGAGAGCGGCTTCAGGCGCTCGCTTATGAGCGCGAATAGAAGCATCAGCCACGTCGCGAGCGCGGCACACCACAACAGGCTTTCCAATGTCTCGGGCATCACGCTCTCCCTAAATACGATCTTAAGATCTTAAAAGCTGAGGAGCCTGCTGCGCTAAGGAGAGGCAGCAGGATCGTAGTCCGCTTGTCAGACTTCAGGACTTTTACCCGCGATCAGCAGCTGCTTTCGCATTTCAGCGAGGCGGGCGTCGCAATATTCGACGTAGAGCAGGGCGAGTATGGCGGGCATGATCACCCCCATCGTTTGACTATCGCTGTAGAAATATCTCCAGCACAAATTTCCGGATGACCTTAGCCCCATTGATGGTTGCACAATGTGAGCTCGTTCACGAGCCGCCCTCATTTAAACGCTCAGAGGCGGTTGGTTGACTTGCTTGTCGGTACAGGAAACAGGCACAGGGTTAGTGACCCAAAATGCACGATAGCCCCTTTTTGTTTCAGCAGAACTTCGTCGGACAACCTAAGAGAGACGCCCTGCGATTAAAAATCCAACCACAGAGCGAAATGACTCACCTCCGGCTGCGATCGTCGTTGGATGCAACGCGGATCGAGATGTCGTCGAGCTGATCGCCAAGAGCGGACGTCCCGCATCTATGCGCGCGCCCCTAGCGTCCCGTCTCCTCGTTCGCGATCCGCGCCAGGTAGTCAGCCTTGCTGAACTGCATGTGGTCGACACACAGCTGGGCCAGCGCCCAGCTGTCGCGGCCCCTTAGCAACTCGATCATCAGCTCGTGCTGGCGTCGCGATTGCGCGAGGCCGTCGCGCTCGGCGAGATTCTTCGCGCGCATCGGCAGAGTCAGGCTCATATAGTCCTGGAGCGAGCGCACCAGATAGGGGTTGCCGCAGGCGGCAAACAGCGCGAGGTGAAAGGCGTCGTTGGCCTCATGGATGCCGCGGAGGTCTGGCACGTCGGCCTTCGCGCAATATTGCCGTTGCAGGGCGGCCAGCTCTTCGATCAGGCCCTGCGGCGCGGGCAGGGGGATCATCAGCGCGGCCTGCCGCGTCAGCATTTCCCTGACCTCGTAGATCTGCCGGACTTCCTCGGCCGAATAGAACCGCACGGTGGCGCCGACATTCTTCTCACGGCGGACGATGCCGCGCCGCTCCGCATCCACCAGCGCCTGGCGCACGAAATGCCTGGAGGTGCCGTAGCGTGACATCAGCGCGTCCTCGGTCAGGCGCGCGCCCGGGGCGAGGCGGCCGAAGATGATGTCCTCCTCGAGCCGCGCGACCACATCATCCGGATCGTCGCGCCGGACCGGCATGGCGTCTGCGGTGCGAATGTCGGACATGCTCTCAGTCTCCGGCCCCGCGCCGGTGCGTCTTGTGGAGCAGGACGAGCCCAGATTGTCAATAATTTGTGTCTGCGGACGGCGAAAGAAGCAGAAAGTACACCCGTGTGGCCCTAAGTTATTGACAATCGAGGGGCAGGCTGTACCACAATGGCAACATAGGGAGTGGCACGATGACGAGTGGCTTGCGCAAGGGTCTGACGAGCTATGGCGATGCCGGCTTCTCGCTGTTCCTGCGCAAGGCGTTCATCAAGGCCATGGGCTATTCCGACGACGCGCTGGAGCGCCCGATCGTCGGCATCACTAACACCTATAGCGACTACAATCCCTGCCACGGCAACGTTCCGCAGATCATCGAAGCCGCCAAGCGCGGCGTGATGCTGTCGGGCGCGATGCCGTTCGTGTTCCCGACCATCTCGATCGCGGAAAGCTTTGCGCATCCGACCTCGATGTACTTGCGCAATCTGATGGCGATGGACACCGAGGAGATGATCCGGGCGCAGCCGATGGATTCGGTGATCGTGATCGGCGGCTGCGACAAGACTCTTCCGGCGCAGGTCATGGCGGCGATCAGCGCCGACCTGCCGACCGTGGTCATTCCCGTCGGTCCCATGGTGGTCGGACATCACAAGGGCGAGGTGCTGGGCGCCTGCACCGACTGCCGCCGTCTCTGGGGCAAATATCGCGCCGGCGACATCGACGATGCCGAGATCGAGGCAGTGAACGGACGCCTCGCGCCGTCGGTCGGTACCTGCATGGTGATGGGCACGGCCTCGACCATGGCCTGCATGATCGAGGCCATGGGTCTCTCGCTGCCAATGAGCGCAACCATCCCGGCGCCGCATGCCGAGCGTTTCCGTCTGGCCGAGGCGAGCGGCCGGGTTGCCGCGGAGATGGCCAAGACCAAGGAGCCAAAGCCGAGCGAAGTGCTGACGCCGGCCTCATTCAGGAACGCACAGGTCGTGCTGCAGGCGATCGGCGGCTCGACCAACGGCCTGATCCATCTCACCGCGATGGCGCATCGCTCGCCGCACCGGCTTGATCTCGAGATGTTCGACCAGATCGGCCGCGAGGTGCCGGTGCTGGTCGATCTCAAGCCGTCGGGCGAGCACTACATGGAGCATTTCCATCACGCCGGCGGCGTGCCGAAATTGCTGGCGCAACTCGGCGACCTCGTCGATCTCGACGCCAAGACGATCAGCGGTCAGACGCTGCGCGATGTCGTCGCGAATGCGGAGGACGTGCCCGGCCAGGACGTGATCCGCTCGCGTGACAATCCGATCAAGAAGGAAGGCGGCCTCGCCATCCTGCACGGCAACCTCGCGCCGCGCGGTGCCGTGATCAAGCAGTCGGCGGCGAGCCCGAAGCTGTTGCAGCATACGGGACGCGCCGTGGTGTTCGAATCGGTCGCGGACATGACCTTGCGGGTCGACGATCCCGATCTCGACGTCAACTCCGACGACGTGCTGGTGCTGCGCAATGCCGGCCCGAAGGGCGCGCCGGGCATGCCCGAGGCGGGCTATCTGCCGATCCCGAAGAAGCTCGCGCGTGGAGGCACCAAGGACATGGTGCGCATTTCGGATGCGCGCATGAGCGGCACCGCGTTCGGCACCATCGTGCTGCACATCACGCCCGAGTCCGCCGTCGGCGGACCGCTGGCGCTGGTGCAGAACGGCGACATGATCCGTCTGGATGTTGCCAAACGCAGCATCGAGCTTTTGGTCGATGCGGCCGAGCTGGAAGGGCGGCGTGCCACATTGAAGCCGGCCGCAGCGCCGGATGAGACGCGACGCGGCTATGCCTGGCTGTTCAACGAGACCATCATGCAGGCCGACGAGGGCTGCGATTTCGATTTTATGCAGAGGACTGGGAAGAAGACCGAGAAGGGCTGATCAACACTCAAACGAGCGCTCAGACCGCAGAAGCGGCGGGCGACAAAACAGGGGGAGACGATGATTGCACGATCCATGCCGAGGTTTTTACATGGGTTGGCGGCTGCAGCCGCCATGCTGTTCGTCACGGGCGCCAGCGCGCAGGAGGTGAAGCACTATCGCTTCGCCTATGACCAGCCCCGCAACACCGGCTATTCCATCGCCGGCGACCTCTTTGCCGACAAGCTCAAGGAATTGAGCAAGGGCACCATGATCATCGACCAGTATCCGGGCGCGCAGCTGGGCCAGGAGCCGCAGGTGCTCCAGCTCGTGAAAGCCGGCGACGTCGAGTTCTCCATCGTCTCATCGGCCAACACCGCGACGATCTCGCCGCAGGCCGGCGTGATGTCGCTGCATTATCTGTTCCGCGACGAGAACCACGTGATCAAGGGGCTTGCGGACCCCCGCGTGTTCGAAGCGCTCAAGACCATGATCGAAGAGACGACGCAGGGCCTGCATCTCATCGGCACGGGCTCGCAGGGCGTGCGCCACATGTACTCCAAGAAGGAGATCCACAATGTGGCTGATATCAAGGGCCTGAAGGTGCGCGTGCAGGCGACCGCGACCGAGGACACCATGTTTCCGGCCTATGGCGCCCAGACCGTGCACATGCCGTTCGGCAGCGTCTACACCAGCTTGCAGACCGGCGTCGTCGACGTCGCCGAGAACAGCATCAACGTCTACCTCGTCAACAAACATTACGAGGTGGCGCCGGTGCTGAACATCACCGAGCACGAGGCCAACAACGCGCTGGTGTTCGTCTCCGACAAACTCTGGCAGAGCCTCTCGGCCGAGCAGAAGGGCTGGGTGCAGACTGCGGCCAACGAGATCAGCACGAAGGAGCCGGCGAAGGCGTTCGACCTCGAGCGGGCCGCGGCCGAGAAGCTGAAGAAGGTGGGCGTCAAGGTCGTCGACAACGTCGACAAGAAGAGCTTTGCGGCGATCGCAGACCCCTATCTCGACAAGCTCGCCAAGGAGCTCGGCCCGCATGCCGAGAAGATCAAGGATCTGATCCGGTCGATTAACTGACGTGATGCGGACGGCGGTGCGCTCCCTCTCCCGCTTGCGGGAGAGGGTTGGGGAGAGGGTGCCTCCACGGTGAGATTCCCAATGAGGAGAGAGCCCTCACCCGGCACTCCGCGCCGACCTCTCCCGCAAGCGGGAGAGGTTAAACCAACCCGCAGTCGTCGCGCCAATTTGACGTCAAATCTGCACTAGACGGGACGACGGGGACAACTATGGCCATCGCCGACAAGCTCGTTCTCCAACGCCAGCGCCACCTCAAATGGCGCTGGCTCGACTGGCTCGAGCTGACGCTGATGATCCTGTGCGGCGTCTTGTGCTTCGGCTTCTCGCTGTCGGTCACCGCAGACATCGTCACCCGTACCATCGGCCATCCCTGGCTATGGCTCCAGGAGGTCACCTCGACGCTGTTCATCTACGCGATCTTCATCGGGACTGCGGCCGCGACCCGGCGCAACGATCACCTCTATCTCACCGCGATCTCCGAGGCGATGCATGGCATGCCGCGAGTGATCGTCGAGGTGATCATCCGCCTGATCGTGCTCGGTGTCGCCTTCTGCCTGATCTGGTACGGCTACCAGAATTACCTACGCGGCTTCGGCAGCTTCCGCCTGCCGTCGGGCACGCCGATCGCCTCGCTCTACGCCATCATTCCGCTGTCGGGTATTCTGATCGGCCTGTTCACCATCGAGCAGCTCGTTAACGGCCTGCGCAACGGCTTTGACCATCCGGAGCCGCCGGACGAGGACGCAGCACCGGTCGTGACCGAAACGCAAATGAGGGCGCAGCCGTGAGCGCGCCTATTGTCCTGGGGTTGATGTCGATCTGCTTTTTGTCGTTCGGCTATCTCGGCGTGCCCGTGCCGTTCTCGCTGATGGCCGGCGTCTTCATCGGCGCGATCCTGTCCGACGTGTCGCTCGCCGCGATTATCCAGAAGATCTTTGACGGCGTCGATTCCGAGGCGCTGCTGGCGATCCCGTTCTTCCTGCTAGTCGGCGAGCTCATGAGCTCGGCCAATGTGGTGGTGCGAATAGCAAACCTTTCGGTGTCGCTGGTCGGACATATCAGGGGTGGGCTGTCGCAGGTCGTGGTCGTCTTCAGCATGTTCTTCTCGGAGATGTCAGGATCGACCACCGCCGACGTCGCCGTGATGAGCCGCGCACTCGGCGGCCCGATGAGGCGCGAGGGATATGAGCCAGCCTTCATCGCCGCGATCATCGCCTCCGCCTCGACCATCGCAGCGCTGGTGCCGCCGAGCATCACCGCGGTGGTCTATGGCGCGGTCGGCAACGTCTCGATCGCCGGCCTGTTCATGGCGGGCGTCGTGCCCGGCCTGATGATCGGCTTCGGGCTGATGATCTATTGCTATTTCTTCGGCCCGTCCGGCCTGCGCAAGCCGCGCGCGCCGTTGCGGCAGGTGGTGTTCGCGGCCGGCGATGCGGCGCTGCCGCTGATGATACCGGTCATTCTGCTCGGCGGCATCCTGACCGGCTGGTTCACGCCGACGGAAGCCGGCGTCGTCGCCGTGGTATGGATCATCCTGGTCGTGATCCCCGCGCTCAACCGTGGGCACATCAGGAAGATCCCTTACGATTTCTGCCTCGCCGGGCTCATTTTCTCGCTGCCGCTGATCACCATCGGCGCCGCCAACGCCTTCGGCTGGATGCTCGCTTATTTGCGCGGCGCCAACTACATCGCCGACATGATCACTTCGGTCGCCGGCAACGATCCGCATCTGATCATGCTGTTGATGGTGCTGCTGTTCACCGTGGTCGGCGATTTCATCGAACCGGTGCCGACCATCATCATCTTCATGCCGCTCGTCAACGCGCTGACGGAGGCCGGCGATATCAACGGCGTCCATATGGGCGTCGTGTTGATCGCCACGCTGGCCTTCGGCCTGATCACCCCGCCTTACGGGCTCGTGCTGCTGATGGCGTCGAAATTCGTCGGCGTCAGCTTTGCGAAGGCGTTGCGCGCGGCGCTGCCGATCTATGTCGTGTTCTTCGCCACTATTGCATTTGTGATCTACTTCCCGAGCGTGGTGCTCTGGCTCCCGCAGAAAGTGCTGCCAGAATCGGTCGGCTGCTTCAAGTCGCCGGCGGGAACGGGTTACATCTGTCCCAAGTAAGCCCATTTGAATGAAGGCTACTTGCCCTTGCTCGTGAACTTCTTCACGGCGACGCGAAATTCCTCCGTGTTCATCGCCATGACGATCTTGTGCTCCTCGGCATCGAGCTGCTGCTTCACCGGCGTGGTGGGGGCTGCATAGACCAGCGACTTGGTGCCTGATATCGCCGCGGGCGCGTTCTGCGCCAGCCGCTCGGCGAGCTGTCGCGTCGCCGCTTTCAACTCGGTGGCGGGAACGGTCTTGACGACCAGACCCCATTCATAGGCCTGCTGCGCGGTAAAATTGTCCTCGGCCAGGAAGATCTGCAGCGCGCGGCGCGATCCGACGGTGCCGACGATCCCGATCGTCGAGCCCCCATCCGGCGACACGCCGATCTTGGCATAGGCCGGCGTGAATTTGGCATCGTCAGCGGCAATGCAGAGATCGGTGACGAAGGCGAGGCCCATGCCGGCGCCGGCGGCCGAGCCGTGCACGCTTGACAGCGAGATTTTCGGCATGCGCCGGATGATCTCGATGAAGGCATGATAGTGCTTCAGCAGTTCTCCCACGACCGGCGTCACCGTGTTGGCCTCGGCCGCAGCGCCAATCGTCTGCAGATCGCCGCCGGCCGAGAAGGCGCGGCCTTCGCCTTCGATCACGACAACCCTGATGTCGTCGGCGCTTTCGAGATAGGCCGCGAGCTGCTCAAGTTTTTGCGCGATGGCAAGGTTGACCGAATTGAATGCGGCAGGGCGGTTGAGCGTGATGGTCGCGATCGGACCATCGATCCGCAGCAGCGCGGGATCATCGGGTTGGGAGACTGGAGCTGGCATCGGAAATCCCCGGCTAGAGGTTGTTGCTGCAACTAAATCGCAGAAGGCGAGGGGAGACAATCCCCGTGTGCGGCTCTTGCGAAAGCCGGGATGATCGGCTCAAATGGGGCTGCCTTCGTTTAGGGACGGACACGAGCGCCGGCTCCTCTTGGGCGAGCAAGCCAAAATCAGCGAGAGAGGAGATGACATGGGTGACGCTCGTGTCTCCAGAAATGGGCTGTTCCAATGACGGACGGTCCTGTGATCATTGTCGGTGCCGGCCATGGTGGCTACCAGGTCGCGGCATCCCTGCGGCAAGCGGGTTTTTCGGATCGCATCTGCCTGATCAATGACGAGGCGCATCTGCCCTATCAGCGGCCGCCGCTGTCAAAGGCCTACATCAAGGGCTCGGCCGGGCCGGAGAGCCTGATGTTCCGCCCCGGAAAGTTTTACCAGGATCAGACCATCGAGCTGATCGCGGGCCGCGCCGTGTCGATCGATCGCGCCGGGCGGAAGGTGCTGCTCGCATCCGGCGAGACGCTGTCTTACGGCCACCTCGTGCTGGCAACGGGCGCGCGCAACCGGCTGCTCGATCTGCCCAATGCCAATCTGCCTGACGTGAAATACTTGCGCATCCTCGACGAGAGCGAGGAGCTGCGCAAAATCATCCCATTGAAGACCCGTGTCGTCGTGATCGGGGCCGGCTTCATCGGCCTCGAATTCGCGACCACCGCCCGCATCAAAGGGCTGGAGGTCGACGTGCTCGAGCTCGCGCCGCGCGTGATGGCGCGTGCGGTGACCGCGGAAGTCTCCGACTACTTCCAGCAGAGGCATCGCGAAGCCGGCATCCGCATTCACCTCGGCGTGCAGGCAACCAGCATCGAGTCCGAAGGCGGCAAGGTCACCGGCGTTTCATTGAGCGACGGCCGGCATCTGCCCGCCGATCTCGTCGTGGTCGGCGTCGGCGTGCTGCCGAACATGGAACTCGCGGCGGAGGCGGGGCTGCCGGTCGCCGCCGGCATCATCGTTGATGAATATCTGGCGACGGCCGATCCGAACATTTCCGCGATCGGCGATTGCGCGCTGTTCGCCAGTCCCCGCTTTGGCGGATCGCAGCGGCTGGAGTCGGTGCAGAACGCCACCGACCAGGCCCGTTGCGTAGCGGCGCGGCTGACCGGAGACAGGAAGGCCTATGACAGCCGTCCCTGGTTCTGGAGCGACCAGGGCGAGGACAAGCTCCAGATCGCCGGCCTCACCACCGGCTACGACCGCGTCGTGCTGCGCGGCGATCCCGCAAAGAAGGCGTTTTCGGCGTTCTGCTACAAGGGCGGCAGACTGCTCGGTATCGAGTCGATCAACCGCGCCGGCGACCACATGTTCGGCCGCCGCTTGCAGGCCATGGACCGCTCGATCACACCGGAGCAGGCCGCGGATGAGAGTTTTGATCTGAAGAGCGCGCTGGCGTGATCAGCCGGCGCTGAGGACAGCCGCCACTTCCGCAGCCGTCGGCATCGACGGTCCGGCGCCCATCCGCTGCACGCTGATCGAGGCTGCGGCGTTGGCGAAGGCGAGGGCTGTGCGCAACGCGGCCCCATTAGCCAGTTGCGACGCGAGCGCGCCGACGAAGCAATCGCCGGCGCCGGTGGTATCGACCGCCTGCACGACGCGGCCGGGTACCGCAAGCTCTTCGCGGCCGGCGAGCGCGAGCACGCCGCGCTTGCCGAGCGTCACGCAGATGGTCTGGTCCTCGCGCGCCTGAAGCTGCCGCGCGACGGCGATGATCTTTGCGACCTCGTCGCTATCGGAGAGCTCGGTGCTGGCGAGGAAGCCGAGCTCGGTCTCGTTCAGGACGAGGATGTCGACGAGCTCCAGCAGCTCGCTGGACATTTGCTGCGCCGGGGCCGGGTTGAGCAGCGTTATGGCCGAGGCGTCACGAGCGCGGCGAAAGAACGCGGCAATCGTCGGCAGCGGAATTTCGAACTGGCTGACCGCGACGTCGCCCTTCAGCAGCGGCACGACAGCGGTGTCCTCCGTGCTGACCAGCGCATTGGCGCCGGGAATGACGACGATGGTGTTGTCGATCTGCGCCACCGTGATGATGGCGGTGCCGGTGTGTGCGTCGGTCGTCTCCTGCACATAGCCGAGATCGATGCCCTGACCGCCGAGGAAGGTCTTGAGCTCCGCACCGAGGGAATCCCGGCCCAGCCGCCCGATCAGCGTGGTCTTCGCGCCAAGCCTGGACGCCGCCACCGCCTGGTTCGCGCCCTTGCCGCCCGGGAAATACAGCACCTGCTGACCCGCAACGGTCTCGCCGACCCTGGGGTGGCGATCGGCGGTCGCCACCACATCCATGTTGATGCTGCCGGCGACGAAGACGCGGCCCATGATATGCCCTTACAAATCCCTAGACCTTGACCTCGAACTCGTGCCTGACCTTTGCGATGTCCACAAGCGTCGGCAGGCCGGCCTCGTTGCCGAGGCGCTGGATCTTGAAGGTCGAGGCCGCGCGGGCAAAATCAAAATGCTCGCGCCAGCTTTTGCCGGGATGGGCCAGATAAGAATAGACATAGGCGCCGTGGAAAACGTCGCCTGCTCCGTTGGTGTCGATCACGCGCTCGCGGGGGATCGGCATCGCCGGCATCACCTGCACCTTCCCGGTTTCGTCGTACCAGAACAGGCCCTTCTCGCCCATGGTGACGCCGCCGATCTTGCAGCCGCGGCTCTTGAGATAGTCGAGCATCTTCTCCGGCGTCAGGTCCATCTGCTCGCACAGCCGCTCGGCCACGATCGCGACGTCTATGAATTCCAGGAGCTCATGGGTGTTGGTGCGCAGGCCGCCGCCGTCGAGCGAGGTCAGGATGCCGGCCTCGCGGCAGACTTTCGCGTAGTGGATCGCAGCATCAGGCTGATGGCCGTCGATATGCAGCGCGCGGCAGCCGCCGAGATTGAGCATCGGAAAGGGGTGGATGTGCTCGTCGTCGCGGCAGCGGACGATGGCGCGCTTGCCGTCCTTGGGCATGATGAAGGACAGCGAGGACTGGTTCACCTTCCGCCCGTGCAGTGAGATCGCGTATTTCGCGCACATGTCCTGGAACATGCGGCCGAGCCAGTCATTGGCGACGGTGGCGATCAGGTCGGGCACGATGCCGAGCTTGGCGCAGCAGAACGCCGCCGTGACCGCGTTGCCGCCGAAAGAGACCGCATAGTCGGTCGCTACGTGCTTTTCGTCGCCGGTCGGCATGTGGTCGGTGATGAAGACGACGTCGATATAAGTCTGTCCGATAAAGAGAGCCTGCATTGCTTGTCCGTGATGCGTGGTGGTTCCGGCCGGCGGGCTTACTCTAACATCGGTTCCGCTTCGGGGAGGCTGAAATTATTCGCAAAACCGTCCCGAACCGCTTGAGGTCGGCATGTGGCCGGAATACGACCATGTCAGGCCCATGCCAAGCCCGGACAAATGCCGTTTTCCGGCCCTCTGGTTCCAGGTCGATCAAAAGGGACAAAGATGATCACCGGCCTCGATCACATCGTCGTTCTGGTCCGGGATATCGGTGCGGCCAAGGCGGCCTATCAGACGCTGCTGGCGCGCGCGCCGGCCTGGCAGAATTCCGGCGAGGGCGCCGACCGGGTGCTGTTCACCCTCGAGAACATGACCATCGAGCTGATAGCGCCGAGCGGCTTCACCGCGACCGCCGACCGCATGAGGGCGCTGCTCGATGACCGGGAGGGCGTGCTCGCTAGCCTGTGCTTTCGTGTCGCAGACATGAGCAAGATGCACCGGCGGCTGGACCGGGTGGCGCTGAAACCCGATCCCGTCGCCGAAGTCGAGAGCAGCGACGATGCGAGCGGTGCGGCCCTGCACTGGAAGCGCACGCGGGCCGCGACCGAGCTCACGCGCGGGGTGCGCATGTTCTTCCTCGAATTGGCCGAGGAACGTCCGAGATCGGTTGCGACCGACATCGCGCCGATCGACGGGCTCGACCACGTCGTGATCACCACAGAGGATTCCGATCGCGCCGCCGCACTCTACGGCGCGCGGCTCGGGCTCGATCTCGCCCTCGACCGCTCGCATCATGACTGGGGTCAGCTGATGTTCTTCCGCTGCGGCGACCTCATTGTTGAAGTGGTGCGCCGCCCCGTCGCCGGCGGGGATTCCCAGCATGATCGTCTCTGGGGCCTGAGCTGGCGGGTTGCCGACGTCGAAGCCACGCGCGCCCGCCTGATCGCTGGCGGTCTCGACGTCAGCGAGGTCCGCAACGGCCGCAAGCCCGGCACGCGCATCATGACGGCGCGGAGCGGCACGTGCGGGATCCAGACCGTGCTCTTGGAGCGTTCGCCGAAGCCGGTGGATTAGAGCTCGAGTCATTCCGGGGCGATGCGAAGCATCGAACCCGGAATCCATTCATCCACCAACTCCGTCGCAAGATGGATTCCGGGCTCGCGCCCAAGTGGGCGCGCCCCGGAATGATGAGACATTCTCAAACGCGCGCCCGCGTGTTAAACGCTGACCTGTGACCACCCAGCGAGCACCCGGTTTGGCGAAGGCAACGGCAAAGAGAACTCTGAAATGGCAGCGCGACCCTGAAGGGATGCGGCTGCGCATTCTCGAAGCCGCCAAGCAGGAGTTTTCCGCGCACGGGCTCGCCGGTGCGCGGGTCGACCGCATTGCGGCCAAGGCCGGCGCCAACAAGCGCATGCTGTATTACCATATCGGCAACAAGGACGATCTCTATCTCGCGGTGCTGGAAGGAGCCTATGATAAGATCCGCAGCGAGGAGCGGGGATTGGATCTCGAACATCTCGATCCGCCGCAGGCGATCAAGCGGCTGATCGAATTCACCTGGGGTTACTTCCTGCGCAATCCCGAATTCCTGTCGCTGCTCCAGACCGAGAACCTCGCGCGCGCCAAACATCTGAAGCGCTCAACCAAGGTCAAGTCGATGCACTCGCCCTTCGTCGAGATGATCGGCACCGTGGTGCGGCGCGGCGTCGACAGCGGCGATTTCCAGGTTGCGGTTGATCCGGTGCAGCTCTACATCTCGATCGCGGGCCTCTGCTTCTTCTATCTCTCGAATTCGGCCACGCTCAGCGTGATCTTCGGCCGCGACCTGCTCGCCAAGGACGCCAAGGACGAGCGGCTCGCGCACATGGTCGGGCTCGTGCTGGCCGCGCTGACGGGACAGTCGGCTGCGTTGTTCGAGATTGCCAAGGCGCCGAAATCGCGCGCCGCTGCCGCGCAGACGGTTTAGCCTAGTCGGCGGAATGCTCGACGGGTACTCCTCGCTTCCCCAACCTCAGCTGTCATCGCCCGCGAAGGGGGCGATCCAGTATTCCAGAGACTGCGACGGGATACGGAGAAGCCGCGGCGTACTGGATTCCCCGCCTTCACGGGGAATGACACTGACTATTTGGTGCGATTTGCCGGCCACCTAACAGGAAGGCGAGCGCAATAAGCCCGGAACCGGCCCAAATCGTCGCAGGGAAAGCTCTGGACAGTATTTATCCAACGGGTTAATTTCTCTCCGAACGAAGAACACGACCGGGAGTGAGACGTGGCTGAGTTGAAGCCGCAGAGTGCGGTGTCCAAGATGCTGAACGCGGCCTGGATCCGGCCGTTCTTATTCCTGGTCTTCATCGTCGCGGCCTGGGATCTTTCGATCCGCCTGTTCAAAATTCCCGCCTACCAGATCCCGGCGCCCCTCGATGTCGTCGCCGTGCTCCGCACCGACTGGCCGGAACTGCTGCGCCAGTGCTGGCCAACGACCTATGCGACCGTGTGCGGCTTCCTGCTGTCGGCACTGTTCGGCATTCCCGTCGCCATGCTGATCGCGGGCTCGAAGACGGTGGAGAGCTATGTCTATCCGCTCTTGGTGTTCTCGCAGTCCGTGCCGAAGATCGCGATCGCACCGCTGTTCGTGGTCTGGTTCGGCTTCGGCATCATTCCAAAAGTGATCTCGGCGTTCCTGCTCGGCTTCTTTCCCGTCGTGGTCTCGGCCGTGCAGGGCTTCAAGTCGGTCGATCCCGACATGGTCGATCTCGCCCGCGCCATGCAGGGCAGCCGCTTCCAGGTGTTTTGTGCGGTGAACCTGCCGCATGCGCTGCCGGCGATCTTCTCCGGCCTCAAGGTCTCCGTGACCCTCGCCGTGGTCGGCGCGGTCGTCGGCGAGTTCGTCGGCTCCAATTCCGGCATCGGCTATGTGATGCAGCGCTCGATCGGCACGTTCGACCTGCCGACCATGTTCGCAGCCCTTGTCATCCTCGCCCTGCTCGGCGTCATCCTGTTCTGGATCGTCGACCGGATCGAGAAACTGGTCATTCCCTGGCATGTCAGCCAGCGTGAAGACGTGATTTTCGCCTCGTAACTTAAGCAACGGCCACCAACGGCCGAAACAACAACGATAGGGAGAGTGGCAATGAAGCGGTGGATTGGGGCTGTTGCAGCGACGTTCATGGCGTTTGCAGTTGCGCCGGCGCAGGCGGCCGACAAGGTCGTGCTGATGCTGAACTGGTACGTCTATGGCGAGCACGCGCCGTTCTATTACGGCAAGGCCAAGGGCATCTATGCGGCCGAAGGCATCGACCTCGAGATCCAGGAAGGCCGCGGCTCGGCTGCGACCACGCAGGCCGTCGCTGCCAAGACCGCCGATTTCGGCTATGTCGACGTGCCCACCATGATGCGCGCCGCGATCAAGGGCGCGCCTGTGATCGCGACCGGCGTGCTGCTGCAGACATCACCGATGTCCGTCATGGGCTTCGCCGACAAGAACATCAGGAAGCCCGAAGACATCAAGGGCAAAACGGTGGCGATCACGCCGGCGGACTCCATGACCCAGATCTGGCCGCTGTTCCTGAAGAAGACCGGCCTGAAGGAGAGCGACTTCCACACAGTCGCCGGCGATGGCCAGACCAAGCTCAATGCCGTCATCAACGGGCAGGCTGATCTCCTGCTCGGCTATGTCATGGACCAGTCGATGAAGATCAAGGACGCCACCGGCAAGGACGTCTACCCGATCAAGTTCGCCGACTACGGCATCAACATGGTCTCATCAGGCATCATCGCCAACACCGACTATGTAAAGGCCAATGCCGACCTCGTCCGCCGCTTCATGTCGGCGACCACCAAAGCGGTCGAGGCCGCCGAGAAGGAGCCGAAGGCCGCGGCGCAGTCGATCCTCGACGCCAACCCTAAGGGCGGCAAGATCGACACGCTGACGCAGGGCTTCGAGCTGACCATTCCGCTCTACCGGACCGCCGAGACCAAAGGCAAGCGGCCGTTCCAGGTCACCGACCAGAACATGACCGATAGCGTCAATCTGATGGTCGAATATGGCGGCCTCGATGCCAAGGCCAAGGAGAACCCGAAGGCCTTCTACACCAACGACTACCTGCCGAAGGGTGGCTCGTGAAACCTGCGACAGTCGCGAGTGACGCCTTGCAGCCGACTGCGCATCTGAGACTGGTGAGCGACCGGGCTGGCGATGCGTCGGGCATCAAGCTATCGGGCGTGTCGAAAACCTACCGGACACGCGACGGCGATGTGCCGTCGCTGCGCCCGCTCGACTTCCACATCAACGACGGCGAGTTCTTCGTCGTGGTCGGACCAAGCGGATGCGGCAAGTCCACGCTGCTCAAGCTGATCTCGGGACTGTTGCCGCCGACATCTGGCGAGGTCCTGGTCGAGGGCGAGAAGGTGACGAAGCCGCACGGCAATGTCGGCATCGTCTTCCAGAATGCGTTACTGCTGCCGTGGCGCAATATCCTCTCGAACGTGATGCTGCCGATCGACATGAAGCGGCTGCCGCGAGCCGAATATCTCGCCCGGGCCAAGGCGCTGCTCAAGCTGGTCGGGCTCGAAGGCTTCGAGAAGAAGCTGCCATGGCAACTCTCCGGCGGCATGCAGCAGCGGGCCTCGATCTGCCGCGCGCTGGTGCACGATCCCAAGATCATGCTGATGGATGAGCCGTTCGGCGCGCTCGATGCGCTGACGCGCGAGCGCATGAATGTCGAATTGATGCGGATCCAGCGCGAGACCAGGAAGACGGTGCTCCTGATCACGCATTCGATTCCGGAGGCCGTGTTCCTCGCCGACCGCGTGCTGGTCATGACCGAGCGGCCCGGCGCAGTCGCCGCGATCTATGACGTGCCGCTGCCGCGCCCGCGCTCGCTCGACGTGATGGCCGATCCTGTCTTCACCGAGCTGGTGCAACGCATCCGCAAGCATTTCTTCTCGCAAGGGGCATTGGACTGAAGCCATGTCCCCGCGCCTGAAACTGCGAGATGTCGCCTTATTCGAACGTCCCGTGCGTTTCGCGCGGCCGTTCCGCTTTGGCGCCATTACGCTTCACGCGACGCCGCAGCTGTTCGTGCGGGTCGAGATCGAAGTCGAGGGCAGGGGGAGCGCGGTCGGTGCTAGCGCCGAGCTGCTGGTGCCGAAATGGTTCGACAAGCGGCCGGAGCTGTCGCCGGCGCAAACGGTTGACGGCCTGCGCCGCTCGCTTCAGATCGCGCGCGGTCTCTATCTGGCGCGGACTGGATTTTTGACGGCGTTCGATCTGCATGCCTCGTGCATCGGAGCGCAGATCGCGACCTGTGCGACAAAGAACATTCCTGCGCTTGCCGCGGCTTATGGCCCTGCCGAGATCGACAAGGCAATCCTCGATGCGCTGCTGCGCGCTGTCGAGACCAGCTTCTTCGATGGAATGGCCGGCAACGTCGCCGGCGTCGATGCGCGGCTATCGCCCGACCTGAAGGATGCGGACATCGCGGCATTTCTGTCCGGCCGTAAGCCGCTGCAGCGCGTTGCGATCAGGCACACCGTCGGCCTCGACGATACCATCGAAGGCGAGGGCGGAGTCGCCGATGCGCGCGAGAACGCCGGTGCGAGTTATTTCAAGCTGAAACTGTCAGGCGATCCCGCGGCCGATGCGGCGCGGCTGGCACGGATCGGCAAGGAGCTCGAGACGTTACGACGCCGCTACAAGGTGACGCTCGACGCGAACGAGCAGTACGCCGATCTGGCGGCGCTGCAGGCGCTGATGGACCGGCTAGGCCGTGATTCCGCATTGCGGCCGATCGCCTCGCGCCTGCTCTATATCGAGCAGCCGATGCCGCGCGATATCACGCGGCAATCGCCGCTCGGCTCGCTCGCCGCACGTGGCTTCATCATCGACGAGGCCGATGATTCCTACGACGCATTCCCCGCAGCGCGGGCGCTTGGCTATCACGGCATCTCCTCGAAATCTTGCAAGGGCCTCTACAAGTCTATCGTCAACGCCACGCGCGCGGCGAAGTGGAGCGCGGGCGACGAGCGGTTCTTCGTGACCGGCGAGGACTTGACCTGCCAGGCCGGCCTTGCCGTGCAGCAGGATCTCGCGCTCGGTGCCTTCATCGGCGTCACTCACGCCGAGCGCAACGGCCACCATTATGTCGACGGCTTTGGCGAGACGCCGGCGGCCGAAGCGCAGGCCTTCGCCGCCGCGCATCCCGATCTCTACGCCGATGCCGGGCAGGGCATCCGGCTTTCCATTCACGACGGCGATCTCCTGACGGGATCGCTTCATGCTGCGGGCTTTGCGACGCCGGTCCACCCGGACTGGTCGGCGCTCCGCCCGCTCGAACAGCCAACATCACGTGGGAGTAATTGACATGACGACCCAACGCCTCGGCCTCATCATGAACGGCGTCACCGGCCGCATGGGGCTCAACCAGCATCTGGTCCGCTCGATCGTCGCGATCCGCGAGCAGGGCGGCGTCCGCTTGAAGAACGGCGACCGCGTCATGCCCGATCCGATCCTGGTCGGCCGCAGCGCCGACAAGGTCGAGGCGCTCGCCAAACGCTATGACATCACGCGCTGGACAACCGACCTCGATGCGGCGCTCGCCGACGGGAACGACACCATGTTCTTCGACGCCGCGACTACGCAGGCGCGGCCGGGCCTTCTGACCCAGGCCATCAATGCGGGCAAGCACGTCTATTGCGAGAAGCCGATTGCGACCAATTTTGAAGAAGCCCTCGAGGTCGTCAAGCTCGCCGACGCCAAGGGCGTCAAGCACGGCACGGTGCAGGACAAGCTGTTCCTGCCCGGCCTGAAGAAGATCGCCTTCCTGCGCGACTCCGGATTCTTCGGCCGCATTCTTTCGGTGCGCGGCGAGTTCGGCTATTGGGTGTTCGAAGGCGACTGGCAGGAGGCGCAGCGGCCGTCCTGGAATTACCGCGACGAAGACGGCGGCGGCATCATCCTCGACATGGTCTGCCACTGGCGCTACGTGCTCGACAATCTCTTCGGCAATGTCCAGAGCGTAGTCTGCATCGGCAACACCGACATCCCCGAGCGTTTTGACGAGCAGGGCAAGAAGTACAAGGCGACCGCGGACGATTCCGCCTATGCGACCTTCCAGCTTGAAGGCGGCGTCATCGCGCACATCAACATGTCCTGGGTGACGCGCGTCTATCGCGACGATCTCGTCACCTTCCAGGTCGACGGCACGCTCGGCTCGGCGGTCGCCGGCCTCACCGACTGCATGATCCAGGCGCGGCAGGCAACGCCTCGGCCGGTGTGGAATCCCGACGAGAAGCGGCTGCACGATTTCTACGGCGATTGGCAGAAGCTACCCGACAACGTCACCTACGACAACGGCTTCAAGGAGCAGTGGGAGATGTTCATCCGTCACGTCTACGAGGATGCGCCCTACAAGTTCACGCTGCTCGAAGGCGCCAAGGGCGTGCAGCTCGCCGAATGCGCGCTGAAGAGCTGGAAGGAGCGGCGCTGGATCGACGTCGCCCCGATCAAGGCCTGAGGATTCGATGCTAGTGATTTCGTCATTGCGAGCGAAGCGAAGCAATCCAGACTGCCGCCGCGGACATACTCTGGATTGCTTCGTCGCTTCGCTCCTCGCAATGACGAAGAAAGGACCAAAATGAACAAGTCCATCCAGTCGATGTCGTCATTGTCGCTGAAGCTGCCGAAGGCCGATCGCTCGCTCGAGACCTACCGGCTCGCGGCCTCGCGCTCGTTCCCCGCAAAGCTCGAGGGGCCGCTGAACCGCATCGCCTTCTCGGCCGTGCATACCGTGGCCAATCCCTTTGCCGACAACGATCCCTGGCTTTCGGTGGCCGTCGACTGGGATAAGACCATCGCCTTCCGCGAGCACATTTGGGATCTCGGCCTTGGCGTTGCCGAGGCGATGGACACTGCGCAGCGCGGCATGGGCCTGGACTGGCCGACGTCGCTGGAGCTGATCACGCGCTCGGTCGCCGCCGCGAAGCACCGCAACGCGCTGGTGTTCTCCGGCGCCGGCACCGATCATCTCGCGGTCGAGGATGCCAGGAGCCTCGACGACGTGATCCGCGCCTATGAGGAGCAGATCTCGGCGGTCGAGAAGGTCGGCGGCCGCATCATCCTGATGGCCTCGCGCGCGCTGGCAAAGCTCGGCCGCAACGCCGACGATTACGCCAAGGTCTATGACCGCGTGCTGTCGCAGGTTCGCGAGCCTGTGATCATTCACTGGCTCGGCGACATGTTCGATCCGGCGCTGACGGGCTATTGGGGGACGAAAGATCTCGACAGGGCCATGGACATTGCGATCGCAATCATCAACGGCAACGCCGCCAAGGTCGATGGCGTCAAGGTCTCGCTACTCGATAAGCAGCGGGAGATCGACATGCGCCGGCGCCTCGACAAGCGCATCAAGATGTATACCGGCGATGATTTCAATTATGCCGAGTTGATCGCCGGCGACGAACACGGCTTTTCGCACGCGCTGCTCGGCATTTTCGATGCGATCGCACCGGCGGCATCTTACGCGCTGTCGCGCCTCGCGGCGGGCGACGAGGCCGGCTTCCACGATGTGCTGGGGCCGACCGTGCCGCTGTCGCGCCACATCTTCAAGGCGCCGACGCGCTTCTACAAGACCGGCGTCGTCTTCATGGCGTATCTCAACGGCCACCAGGATCATTTCACCATGGTCGGCGGCCAGGAGAGCGCGCGCTCGATGCTGCATCTCGCCGAGCTGTTCCGGCTCGCCGATCAGGCCGGCCTGCTCGCCAATCCGGAACTTGCGACGCGGCGGATGAAGACCGTGCTGACCTTGCACGGACTGGAAGACTGATGCGCGATTTCTCGTCCGACCACAGCTGGCTGTCGCTGAACACGGCAACCGTCCGCAAGCAGGGCGATCTCCTTCAGATCATCGACGCCTGCGCCCGGCATGGCATCCGTGCCATCGATCCCTGGCGCGACCAGGTCGCGGCCGTCGGGCTCGACCGCGCCGCGCGTGCGGTGCGCGATGCCGGCCTCGATCTCTCAGGCTATTGCCGCGGCGGCATGTTCACCTCGGATGCTTCGCGTCGTGGCGAGGTGCGCGACGACAACAGACGCTGTGTCGATGAAGCCAAGGCACTCGGCGCGCCCTGCATCGTGTTGGTCGTCGGCGGCCTGCCGCAATATTCGCGGCCGGGCAGCGAGACATCGAAGGATATCGCGGCAGCCCGCCGGCAGGTCGAGGAAGCGCTCGCCGACATGTTCGACTACGCCAAACAGGCAAAGCTGCCGCTGGCGATCGAGCCCTTGCATCCGGCCTATGCGGCCGACCGCGCCTGCGTGAACACCACAAAGCAGGCGCTCGACATCTGCGACCGGCTCGACCCCGATAGCACCGGCATGCTCGGGGTCGCGCTCGACGTCTATCACATCTGGTGGGATCCGGAGCTGATGGATCAGATCGCGCGTGCCGGCAAGAAAAGGCTGCTGGCGTTCCATGTCTGCGACTGGCTGGTGCCGACCAGGGACATCCTCAACGACCGCGGCATGATGGGCGACGGCGTCATCGAGATCAAATCCGTGCGCGCCGCCGTCGAGGCGCAGGGCTATGCCGGCTATTCGGAGATCGAGATCTTCTCCAACGACTGGTGGGGCAAGCCGATGGACGAGGTGCTGCGCACCTGCATCGCGCAGCACAAGACCGTGGTGTAGAGAGCGCGGATCCTACGGACTTGGGACCTGTTGCAGCGTGTTGAAGCGCGCCTTCTGCTCGCCGCGAAGCGTGGTATAGACCTCATCCAGGGCGCTCGACCAGCCTGGCGGCTGTCAGCAAGGTCCTGATGCGATCAGATTTGGTGCATCCCCTTCATGCAAACGAAGGATGCTTGCGCGACGTGTTTGACGTATGTGCAGCATTAAATAGACTTGACGGGGGCCGACGCATGACGTTTGCCGACGTGAGCCCCCATGGTCAGGGGCCGTTAGACGCACTCAAAGAGCCCGATACCGGGATCATCCGTTCTGCGCCTCGATCAAGCGGAGTAGTTGTCGAAGGAGTCGAGTGGAAAGCCGTGCGGGAACGGCCCCTGGATGATGGCGGGCCAACCAATCCTTTCGAGGTGCTGCCCCTCGAATTTTCCAGCGTTCCGGCGATGGAACATCTGGGTCGCATCGTTGATCGTTTTCCTCACAAGATCTGCGTTGATGACGGAACGCACCAACTCACGTTTACGCGGCTTCATGCCGTCGTCGTCAAGTTAGCCAATCTCATCTCTGCGGCCGTCCCTGCAGGACAAGCAGTGGGCCTGATGATGCCGAACTGCATATGGCAGCCTGTTGCGATGCTTGCCTGCATGGCGGCAAGGCGACCTTGCCTTCCCCTTAACTGCCGTGATCCAGTCAGCCGAAACATCGAAATTTCGACGGACGCAGGACTCACCATCGTGATCGGTTGCGTGCAGGACGCTCCGCCGAATTTCGCGAACCTTGCCGATAGGCGCTGGATCGATATCACGAATTTGACCGATGAAGAAAATGGCGGCTCCATCGCCTCGCTTTCACACTCCGTCGATGAGCCGGCTCTCATCCTATACACATCGGGAAGCACTGGACGTCCGAAAGGCGTTGTGAACAGCCAACGCAGCATCCTCCAGCGCGTATCGCAGTACGTGAACGCCTTCCATCTGACCCACGAAGATGTATTCCTGCCGTTGAGCGGGCCCACCACGATTGCCGGCTGCAGGGAAATGCTGACGTCACTACTGATCGGCGCGAGACTCTATATAGTGGATATTGAGGCACTTGGAATTCATGGAACGCGGCAAGCAATTGGCTCGGAGCGCGCTACGGTCATTTATTCCGTTCCCTCGCTGCTCCGCGCGATGATCTCTGCCGGAAATCACGACGATTTTCAGTCTGTGCGAATCCTCAGAATCGGCGGCGAGAAGGTCTTAACGGCTGACATTCAGTCTTTTCGTCAGGCGATGCCGCGCGCTTACGTTCAAATCGGCTACTCGTCGACGGAGACGACAGGCTCGCAGTGCTTCCCTCCAGCAAAATTTGCCAAGGGCGCCATTGCTGCTCCGGCGGGGCGCCTGCTGCCGGGGATTTCGTTTGCCGTCGTTGGCGACAATGGAACTTCCGTTCCACAAGGCGAATGCGGCGAGCTCATCATATCCAGTCCCTTCGTAACGCTCGGGCGATGGGAAAAGGGCGCACTGATTCCGTCCCGCAGTGATCCCACCGACCCGACGCGGCGGATACATGCTACGGGCGATCTCGTCATGTTCGATGATCGAGACGTCATGCACATCGTCGGTCGCAAAGACCGGCAGATCAAAGTCAATGGAAGACGCGTCGAACCCGCGGAACTCGAGGTCGCGGTCCGCCAGATTCCACGCGTGGCTGACGCGGTCGCCGTCATCACGGCTGCGGGCGAATTGGTGATCTTTGTCGTTCTTGAACCCAACTCCGGAATTGCATTCCCAAGCGCTATCTGGGAGGTCATCCGCAGGACTGTTCCGGGATCTCTTCACCCGAAGCGAATACATGAAATCGCGAACATCCCTCGACTCGAGGGCGGCAAAATTGATGTCGTCGCCCTGCGCGCCCACGATGCAGCTCTCGCCGAGACCTGTCTCGTCTCGCCTGCACCGCAGGCACCAGATGAACTACGTTATGCGCAATCGGCAGTCGATCAGGTCTGGAGGCGGGTGCTTGGTACGCGGAACGCGGTAGGCTCCTGGGATGAAGCGGGAGGAGATTCTCTACAGCTTCTTCAGCTTGTCATGGAATTGGAAAATCGAACTGGCAGGCAACTAGACCTCAGAGCATTTACGTTAGACGCGGACGTAGCCCGTATGGCTGCTGCGGTGGCCCACGCGCTTAGCCAGGATGCGGATCTTGACTTTGACGAACCGAACAAGCCACCGTTGTTTCTGGTGCCAGGTACGGTGGGTTTCGGCCCCAGTTTAATCGCTTTCGGGGCCACATTGGACGACGTGGCCCAAGTCACCACCATCCGATATCCGGCTCTGAATGCGCTCTTATCGGAGCGATCAGAAGTCACAGACATGGCGGCAGCAGCCATGGAGCAGATCCAGCGCATCCAGCCCAGTGGCGACGTCAGACTTTTGAGCTATTCGCTGGGAGGCGCAGTTGCTTTCGAGATCGGGCGTCAACTCATAGCGGAGGGTCGGAAGGTAAGGTTTTTCGGAATACTGGACACCAATGTGGGAAATGAACGTAGGGGCTATGCAGAAGCAATCAGCCGGACGCTTCGGCGCATACTGATTGGCCGAGTTACCATCTACAGGATGCTCTGCCGTTCCTTTTCCAAGATCTTCGTACGCTTGGGTCGAGAGCAACTGCTCAGGCGCGTGCTCGAGTTCAAGCAATGGAAGTTCGCTCCAACTACCCACTTCATGCTCACGCTGGAGGCAGAGGAAGTTCTGCGCATGCGCGCTTTCCGGAATTGGGTGCGTCAAGCCCATGAGCAACTGCCGATCACCGGCACGCTTTTCTCCTGCAGACGTCCCTACGTCGCTCCGCGCATGGGCTGGGATCGACTGGTCGAACGAGTGGAAGTCATTCCCGTCAGTGGTGGACACCTCGACCTCATCGTTGAACCGCATCTGGCAATCAATCAGCCGCTCATACACCGAGCTCTCATCGCGACCTACGAACGTCGGCGATCCGCTAAGCGACCTTGAAAATGGGTCGTCTAGGCCGACGCGCCAACGCGATGATCGAACGAGGTGCTTTGCTGCACCGCATGAGTCCGGTTTTGGCCCAAGGCCGATGTCCGGATGTGGATGGTGGATTGTCAGCGTGGCCCGATTGCGGACCAGAACACTGGCGGTTCAGCGAAACTGGCCGGAGTACCACCAATGATCAGGTGGATTGCCATCAGCTTTCAGGCAGAATGTCGTCATCCTGATGCTGCAGCCTCGCCACAGTCTGTGCCAGATCGGATGTGGTGATCAGTGGCATCGGTGATCAGCAGGCGCGGAGGATGTACCCATGCCTGTTGATCTTGAATGGCCCCGACGTGCAATCGTCGGGGCCATTGTTGTGATCGGCGGGACAAGGTTGGCGACATTTGCCGGAGGCTCCGGCGTGCTTTATTGCGGCGAAAGGAAAGACAGCCAAGAACGGTCCCTGCAATGCAATGCGCCGGTAATGCAACGCGCCGGTCAAATTGCCGGGCCCGACTGAAAAGTCAGACGATTGCGCTATCATCGATTTGACCGTCAAACACCGGACTATCGCTCGTCAATTCGATTTGCGAAGCTGTGGCAATACAAATGCGCTTGCAGGCAAGCGAGCGCGAAGGGAGGTTCGCAGTGGAGAAAGTCCAACGCTTGCGTGCGATGAGCTCACTGTGCCGTCAACAGGCCGCGTACAACAGCATGAACAAATGGAAGCTGCTCGCAGAAGCAGAATACTGGGATCATCTGGCCGATCTCGAATTGTCTTCTCACTTCCAGCAATGCAACTCGCTTCCGGCCACGCAACCCCATTGGCTCGAATGAGATAGAGCGCCTCAAGCGATCACAAACACGAATGAACTGGAAGACCATTTCGGCGTGAGATCAGAACGAGCGCGAGATCAGAACGTGACTGTAGTTTGCGTTCCGTGCCACTGCGCCCTCAGATGCCGCGGCGGTGACATCGGTGACATGCTTGGTCACGTCGCGCTTTGAAGCAGGATGATTACGTCAGCCCGCGTCGCTCGGGCGCTGCGCAAATTGGAACGAGAGAACGCGCCGCCGCCCTCATTGGCCTGCGACCTGTTGCAGCGTATTGAAGCGCGCCTTCTGCTCGCTGCTCAGCGTGGCATAGAACTCGTCCAGGGCAGGCTCGACCAGCTTGGCGGCCGTCAGCATGGCCTCGAGCCGGTGCTGCATCGCCTCCAGCCGTCCGACCGGCGTCAGCGGTACATCGTTCGGGCAGGCCGCCTGCAGGCCTTCAACGCCCTTGGCTGTCGCTTCGCTGAGGCGGTCGAGAGCGTCCTTCTGCTCGCCGGCGGGGTGGAGCACAGCCTCGATCCTTTGGATCGGCAATTGGGTCAGGCCGGATTTCGGATCGCTACAGCCCTCTGCGTTGGCTTGCTGCTGCGGCGAGCGCTCGCCGACGTTGGGACCGAGCGCGTTGAACCTGGCCTGCTGCTCGTCACTGAGCGAGTTGTAGAAATTCTCCAGTGCCGGTCGCACGATCTTGACGGCTTCAAGCGTCGCGTTGATGCGGTTCATCATCGCGCGCAGGCGGCCAGGCGGGGTCAGTGCATACGTCTCCGCGCAGGAGTCCTTCAACACACCGGCAGCATTGGCCGCCGCGGCCTTCAGCTCGTCGAGCAGTGCGCGTTGCTCCGGTGTCGGCCGCACCGCCCGCGCGATGTCGGCAAGAGGCCAGGCTGTCACGCCCTTGTCCGGTGTGCCGCACAATCGCTGTAGCGTTCGCGGACTTACGCTGGCGCGCTGGCGAACGCGGCCGCCGCCGCCGGCTTGCGGGTAGTCATACGGGCTGATGCTGGCATAGGCGGAATAGGGGCTGTCACCACCCCAGAAGACGGTGTCGACGAGGTCGTCATACGCGTAGGCCCAATAGCCGGGCTCGTAGGCATAGGGCCAGAATGTGTAGTCGAAAATGTCGGAATAGGCATAAGGCCAGAACACGGGCCCAAGCGAAGCCACGAATACCGCGGGATGGCGATGTCGCCAGGCCTGCCGGGGAGCCCAGCCGCTCTGGCGGCTGGTGAGCGCCGCCTGGGCTTGCGCAGAGGCCTGCTCGCGGAAGCGCTCGGCAAACCGCCCGCGCTGAGCGGCCTGGGCAGCGGCCGCAGTCGCTGGCGCCGGTCCGGCCGGAGCTTGTAGTCCAAGCCGCTGTTGGCGCGCCAGGTCGCTTTGCTGAGCGCGCTGCTCACGCTGAAGCAAGCGGTTCTGCGTCTGGAGCGTGCGTTGCTGCTCGCGCAACGCCCGCGCGGCTTCCGGTTTCTGCGACTGGAGTTGCTGCACACGCTGCTGCAGGCGATCGATGCGGGCCTGGCGTTCCGTCGTCTGGCGCGACAGCATCTCGCGCTGCCGCTGCTGCACCATCTGCTGGCGCTGCTGCGCGCGCTGTTCGATCTGGTCCCGCCGCGACAGACGCTCGCTCGCGGCCGCCGGTCCGCCAGGCCGCGAGGGGGCGGCAATGTGTGGCGTCGGCCGGTGTGCCATGGCCGGGCGTTGCGGCATTGCCGGCGCCCGATGAAATTCAGGCCGCGGCGCCGCCATGTGCGGGGCCGCCCGCGGCGGCGGTGCAGCGAAATGTGGGGTTGGGCGCGGTGGCGGCGAGGCAAAATGCGGCGCAGGATGTGGCGCCATGGCCGGTCGCGGCGGCATGGCCGGGGGATGGAATGCCGGCGCGGCGGGACGTGCCATGGCCGGTGGTGCTGCTGGCCGTGCTGCGGCCGGGCCGGGTGGCCCGCCCCTGCCATGTCCCTGAGCCAACGCGCCGACGCTCGCCGCCAGCATCGAGACACCAACTAAGACGGCCGTCAGGCACACGCCACGCGGAAGCATGATCGTAGCTCCCAGCTCGCAATCGCCCACGACTTTCAACGCGCTGGCGGCGGAATAGGTTCGTTGTCGGCCGCGGCCGGCCTGCGATCTTCCGACGCAGGCGGCTTCAAGAGAAATCCTGCGTCAGGGTGGTGGCGAGCCGCTCCAGCGCCCAGTCGACCTGATCACTGGTAATCACCAGCGGCGGGGCGATCCGGATCGTGCGCTCATGGGTATCCTTGGCGAGGATGCCTTTGCCCTGGAGTGCCTCGCAGTAGCGGCGTGCGCGCCCGGCCTCAGGATGCAGCTCGACCGCGAGCATCAAGCCGCGCCCGCGCACTTCGCGGATCGTGTTGGCACGAATGTCTTTCAAGCCTTCCAGAAAGCGCGCGCCCTGCTTGGCTGCGTTCTCGATCATGCCTTCCTCGACCAGCACGCGCAACGCCGCCCGCGCCACCGCGCAGGCAAGCGGGTTGCCGCCGAAGGTTGAGCCATGTTGCCCGGGCCTCAATGTCCCGAGCACGTCGTTGTTCGAGAGCACGGCCGACACCGGATAGAAGCCGCCGGACAACGCCTTGCCGAGTAGCGTCACGTCCGCCTCGATTCCCTCGTGCTGTTCGGCGAGCAGCTTGCCGGTGCGGCCGAGCCCGGTCTGGATCTCATCCAGCACCAGCATCACGTTGTTGGCGGTGCAGAGCTCCCGCACCTTCGCGAAATAACCGGCTGGAGGAATGATCACACCGGCTTCGCCCTGGATCGGCTCGACCAGAAAGGCGACGGTGTTCGGCGTGATCGCTGCTTCCAGCGCAGCAGTGTCGCCGAAAGGGATGATCCTGAAGCCCGGCGCGAACGGCCCGAAATGTTTGCGGGTCTCGGGATCGGTTGAAAAGCCGACGATGCCCAGCGTGCGTCCGTGGAAATTATCGGCGCAGACGATGATCTCGGCCTGACCGTCCGGCACGCCCTTCACCTCATAGCCCCATTTGCGCACGGACTTGATCGCACTTTCGACCGCCTCGGCGCCGCTGTTCATCGGCAGCACCTTGTGGGAGCCGGTGAGCGCCGCGATCTCTTCGTAGAACGGGGCGAGCTGGTCATTGTGGAAGGCGCGCGAGGTGAGCGTCAGCCTGTGTGTCTGTTCGACCATCGCCGCCAGGATCTTGGGGTGGCAGTGGCCCTGGCTGACCGCCGAATAGGCGGAGAGGCAATCGAGATAACGATTGCCTTCGGTATCCCAGACCCAGACACCTTCGCCACGCGACAGGACGACCCCGATCGGCTCGTAATTACGGGTGCCAAAGCGTGCTTCTGTTGCGAGGAAATCAATGACCGAGGAGTTCATCTGTCGTCACTCCATTGCTGCGCGCCGGCGTCAACCGACTGCACCGGCCGCGCTCAAGCTGATGTGGGTAGCAGCCCGCCCGCTCGGAAGCCTTCAGGCGCCCGACGGCGTGGCGCGGTCTGATTTGCCCGAAATGTCAGATGGTTCTGCGGGACCACAGGGCGTCCTTCGCCGACCCACGCCCTACTGTGCATGGGGTTGTTTTCGACATTTTTCTCTTGAGGCCTCACCCGATCGCGCAGGGCACGCTCAAAAAGCCGCGGAACCGCGCCCGTCCGCCGCGCACCGGCTGACCGCTCAGGGCGTAGTTCGGGAAGCGCGCCAGGAAACGCGCGATCGCAACGGCGCCTTCCAGCCGCGCCAGCGCCATGCCGGCGCATTGATGCGCACCGGTGGCAAAGGCAAGATGCCGGTTCGGCGTGCGCGCGACGTCGAAGCGTTCGGGGTCGGGAAACTGCGCGGAATCGCGGTTGGCAGCTCCAATGCACAGCGTCACCGACGTGCCGGCCTCGAGCATGACGCCGCCGAGTTCGATCCGCTCCGTGGTCATGCGGTTGCCGAGCTGGTTCGAGCTTTCGTAGCGCAGGATCTCCTCGACGGCGGTCTTGATCAGATCCGGATTGACGATCAGCCGCTGCTTCTGGTCTGGATTCCGATGTAGCGCGACGAGGCCGTTGCCGATCAGATTGGTCGTCGTTTCGTGGCCGGCATTGAGCAGGAAGATGCAGTTGTGCAGCAGCTCCTTCTCGGTCAGCCGCTCGCCGTTGTCCTCACCCTGGATCAGTCGCGTCAGCACGTCGCGGTCGGGATTGCCCGGCTGTTGGCGCCGGCGCGCGACCAGCGTCTCGAGATAGGCCAGGAAGTCCTTGACCGCCGCGTTGCCGCGCGCGGCGGTCTCGGGCGATACGACCGGCTCGAGCGCGCCAAGGATCGCCAGCGACCAGTCGCGTAGCGGCGCGCGCTCGTCATGGGGCACGTCGAGCAAATTGCCGATCACCTCGATCGGGATCGAGGCGGCAAAATCGTCGATCAGCTCGAAATCTCCCTTTGCGGCGATATCGTCGAGCAGGCCGTCGACCAGCTTGACGATATCGCCCTCCATCCCTGCGATCGCGCGCGGCGACAGCGCGCCCATGATCAGCCGCCGCACCCGGGTGTGCGCGGGCGGATCGTTGAAGACGAGGCTCGTCGTGTGATGCTCGTAGAGCGGCGTGTCGCCATATTTCGGCGCGAACTCGCGCTTCTTGTCCGAGCTGAACGACTTCGTGTTCTTGTAGGTGGTGACGAGGTCGTCGTAGCGCGTCAGGAACACGGTGCCTCCAGGCAGCCGCTTGACCGGCTCGTTATCCCGCAATGCACGATAGGTCGGGTAGGGATCGTCGTAGAATTCGCGCGTCAGCTTCGCCAGATCGAAATTGGCCGCCAATTCTTTCGCATCTGCGTTCATGCGCCATACTCACCGGTTGAGACCGATATGCCGTTTTCGCTCTTTCGAGCTTTGCCGATCACCGTCTACAGTCATCCCGTGATTTGCAAGCCGACCGGACAGGAAAATGCACGCCCGCGCTGATGCTGCCGACACGGCCCCGACTTGGCCGGACGATATTTTCGCGACATTGCAACGCTTCGACGTCCGGCAGGTGCCTTACGTCCCGGATGCCGGGCATTCGAAGCTGATCCAGCGCGTGCTGGACTCATCGACGATGCACGGCATTCCGCTGACGACGGAGGAGGAGGGCGTGGCCCTGCTTGCGGGCGCGTGGACCGGCGGCCAGCGCGGCGTCTTGCTGATGCAGTCGAGCGGCGTCGGCAATTGCATCAACATGCTGTCGCTGATCCCGATCCTGCGCTTTCCGTTCCTCACGCTCGTGACCATGCGCGGCGAGTGGGGCGAGTTCAATCCGTGGCAGGTGCCGATGGGGTCGACCACGCAGGGCGTGTTTGAGCTTTCCGGGGTGAAGGTGCTACGCGCCTCGAACGCGGCCGAAGTGCTGGCGGTGCTGGAGGCGGCCGCGGCGCAAGCCTACAACGCGCTCACGCCCACCGCCGTCCTGCTGTCGCAGCGCCTGATCGGCGCCAAGGTCTTTACCAAATGAGCAAGGCCAATCTCCTCGACCGCCGTCAGGTGGTGTCCGCGCTGCTTGCGAACCGCAAGGATTTGGTCGCGATCGGGGGCCTCGGTGCCTCCACCAACGACATCACGGCCGCAGGCGATCACGCCCGCAACTTCTATCTCTGGGGTGGCATGGGCGGCGCTGCGATGATCGGGCTGGGGCTGGCGCTGGCGCAGCCCAAACTGCCGGTGCTGGTCATCACCGGCGACGGCGAGATGCTGATGGGCATGGGGAGCCTTGCCACCATCGGCCTGCAGAAGCCGCCCAATCTCTCGATCGCGGTGCTCGACAACGAGGCTTATGGCGAGACCGGCGGCCAGACCAGCCACACCTCGGCTGCTGCCGACCTCGTCGGTGTCGCCAGGGCCTGCGGCATCGCCGAGAGCCGGGCGATCTCGACCATGGCGGAGGTGGAGGCGTTCGCCAAAGCCGTGCACGACGTCCGGGCGGGGCCGCGCTTTGCCAATGTGAAGATCGACAGCGCCAGCGTCGAGCGGATTTTGCCAACTCGGGATGGGGCTTACATCATCAATCGGATTCGTGGCGACCTCGGCTTCCAGCCGATCTAGAAATCATGAAGGTTGCATTGCACCATTTTGCTTGACTTTTGCGTGGGTGAGTGCTTACTCACTAGCATGAGCTCACTGCGAATGACGAGCGACCTGAGGCGTCAGCTGATCCTCGGAGCCGCAAAGCGATGCTTTGCCCGACACGGCTATACCGGCACCACGACCAAGAGCGTGGCGGCCGCTGCTGCCATTTCCGAAGCGCTGCTGTTCAAGCATTTCCCGTCCAAGGCGGCGCTCTACGCCGAAATCCTCAGCGATGAATGCGAGGCGGACCCGGCCTTGATGGAACTGCTCGAGCGCGAACCGTCAACGGCCACCTTGGTCGAACTGATCCGCGGCATGGTCCAGCATTTCCTCCTGATCGCCGACGGCCCCGATCGGGAGGAGGCGCAACGCCTGCGACTGATGGCCACTAGCCATTTGGACGATGGTGAATTCGCGCGCCTGCTATATGCCAAGATCGAGAATCTGATCGGAGCGATCTTCGTTGCCTCGCTCGAGCGCGCTGTCGCCGCCGGCGATGCGCGGCCGTGCGGCGTCGAACCGCTCAACCTGTTCTGGTTTGCGCATCATACGGTGATGACTGCTGCGCTGACCAGGCTGCCGGCCACGCCCTGTCTCGCTTACGGCAAGGCGAACGATCTGGAGCGGCAGCTCTGTGAGTTTCTCCTGAGGGGTATCGGACTTAACGACGCCGCAATTGCTGCGCATTTGGGCCACGATCAGGCCGCGAATGCCGGCAGGACGGCGATTGCAGAAAGTGCATGACATGAACATCGTGACCGAACACAAGATTTCGGGCGAACCGATCGACAACAAGGCTCCCAAGCGCCCGGTCCGGCCGGTGCTCTGGTTCATCATCGTCGGCACGCTGCTTGGCGTCCTCGTTGGTGGTCTCGTCTGGTTCAATTATTTCCGTGGCCAGATGATCAAGCAGTTCTTTGCCAATAACAAGCCGCCGCCGACCTTGGTCAGCGTGGCCGAGGCGAAGTCCGAGGTGGTGCCGAACCTGCTCACCGCAGTCGGCGGCCTCGCCGCCGTGCACCAGGTCGATGTCACCGCCGACGTCAACGGCCGCGTCACCGAGATCAAGTTCGAGCCCGGCACGCATGTCGAAGCCGGCACGCCGCTGGTGCAACTGTTCGACGCGCCGGAGCAGGGCGATCTCGCCAACTACAAGGCGCAGGCCACGGTCGCGCAGCTGTCGCTCGATCGCGCCAAGCAATTGGCGGCGCGCCAATTCGGTCCGCAGGCAACCGTCGACCAGGCTCAGGCCGCCTACGACCAGGCTCAGGCGGGTATCGCCAAGACCGAAGCGCTGATCTCGCAGAAACTCGTGCGCGCGCCGTTCTCCGGCGACCTCGGCGTCCGCAAGGTCGAGGTCGGTCAGTATCTGACCGCCGGCACGCCCATTGTCTCCTTGACTGATCTGTCGGAGCTGTGGGCCAACTTCACGGTGACGGAAAAGGACAGTGGCAGCCTCAAGGTCGGCCAGACCGTCCGGCTGAAGGTCGATGCCTATCCCGGGCGCATTTTCGAGGGCAAGATCACGACGATCGAGCCGCAGATCGCGGCCGATACCCGCAACATCCGCGTGCAGGCCACGATCGCCAATCCCGAGAAGATCCTGAAGCCCGGAATGTTCGTGACCACCACGGTGGTGCTGCCGGACAAGCCGGCCGTCATCACAGTTCCCGAGACCGCGGTGGACTACACGCTGTACGGCGACTCGGTGTTCGTAATCACCGAGAAGAAGGAAGCGGACGGCAAGACGAGCCTGAGTGCGGTGCGCACCTTCGTGCAGACCGGCAACCGGGTCGACGGCCGGGCTGAAATCATCAAGGGCCTGAAGCCGGGCGACAAGATCGTCGCCGTCGGCCAGCTCAAGCTGCAGTCGGGCGCTGCTGTTGCGATTTCGACCGACCCTGCGCCGCAGATCCCGGCGCAGCCGCCGCGCTACTGACAATACACTCACGTGATCCGGCCTGGCCGGATCACGTTTCTTGAGACATAGAAATCGAGATCGCCGCGATGGCCTTTACTGATATCTTCATCAAGCGCCCGGTTCTGTCGGTCGTTGTCAGCCTGCTGATCCTGCTGATCGGGCTGCGCGCGGCAATGGTGCTGCCGATCCGGCAATACCCGAAGCTGTCGAACACGGTCATCAATATCACAACCGTCTATCCCGGCGCGTCCGCGGACCTGATCCAGGGCTTCATCACCACGCCGATCGAGCAGGCGGTCGCCTCGGCCGAAGGCGTCGATTACATCACCTCGTCCTCGGTGCTCGGCACCTCGACGATTCAGGTCTACATCAAGCTGAACTTCGATCCGAACCAGGCGCTCACCGAGGTGCTGGCCAAGACGAACTCGGTCAAATATCTGATCCCGAAGGAGTCCAACGACCCGATCGTCACCAAGACCACGGGCCAGACCACCGCCGTGATGTATCTCGGTTTCTCGTCGGAGGAGCTGTCGGGCTCGGCAATCTCCGACTATCTGACGCGCGTGGTGCAGCCGGTGCTGTCCACCGTGGACGGCGTCGCGTCTGCCGACATCCTCGGCGGCCAGACCTTTGCGATGCGGCTGTGGCTTGACCCGATGAAGATGGCCGGCCGCAATGTGTCGCCCGGCGACGTCTCCGCGGCGATCGCCGCCAACAACTTCCAGTCCGCGGCGGGCCAGACCAAGGGTTACCTGATCGTCTCGAACATCTCGACGAACACGGGTCTCACCGACGTCAACCAGTTCAAGAAGATGATCGTCAAGGCCAAGGACGGCGGCTTCGTGCGCATGGAGGACATCGCCACTGTCGAGCTTGCCGCCCAGAGCACGGACGCGAGCGTCGCCTTCAACGGCGAGCATGCGATCTTCATCGGTGTGCAGGCAACGCCGCAGGGCAATCCGCTGACGCTGGTCAAGGGCGTGCGGGCGCTGTTCCCCGAGCTCGAGCGCAACCTGCCGCCGTCGATGAAGATGAAGGTAGCCTACGACTCGACCAAGTTCATCCAATCTTCAATCAACGAGGTGGAGAAGACGCTGGGCGAAGCCGTGATCATCGTGATCGTGGTGATCTTCCTGTTCCTGGCGTCGCTCCGCTCGGTCATCATCCCGGTCGTCACCATCCCGCTGTCGATGATCGGCGTCTGCACTTTGATGTTGGCGCTGGGCTTCAGCTTCAACTTGCTGACGCTGCTCGCGATGGTGCTCGCGATCGGTCTCGTGGTCGACGACGCCATCGTGGTGGTGGAGAACATCCATCGCCATCTGGAAGAAGGGAAGACGCCGGTCCAGGCGTCACTGCAAGGCGCGCGCGAGATCGTCGGCCCGGTTGTGTCGATGACCATCACGCTCGCAGCGGTGTATGCCCCGATCGGCTTCCTTGGCGGCCTCACCGGATCGCTGTTCCGCGAATTCGCCTTCACGCTGGCCGGCTCAGTGATCGTGTCGGGCGTGATCGCACTGACGCTGTCGCCGATGATGTGCTCGGTGCTCCTCAAGAACACCGAAGAGGGCCGTTTCGCCAAGCTCGTCAACGGGGCGTTCGGCGCGGTGACGCGCTGGTACGGCCGCAGGCTCGACCGCTCGCTCGATTACAAGGCCATCACCGGCCTATTCGCGGTCACGATCCTCGGGCTTGTTGGCTTCCTTTATATGCACACATCGAAGGAACTGGCGCCTGAGGAAGATCAAGGCATCGTGTTCGCGGTGACCAAGGCGCCGAAATACGCCAACATCGACTATCTCGACTTCTACGGCGAGAAGCTCGACAAGGAATTCCAGAAATTCCCCGAGACCGATCTGCGCTTCGTACTGAACGGCATCAACGGACCGCAGGGCGGTATCGCAGGCATGCTGCTCAAGCCCTGGGACGAACGGAAGCGTTCCTCGATCGCGCTGAAGCCCCTCGTCCAGGCCGAACTCTCCAAGATCGAAGGGGTCCAGGCCTTCGCGTTTAACCTGCCGCCGCTGCCGGGCGGCCCGGGCGGCCTGCCGGTGCAGATGGTGATCAACTCGACCGCGGGCTTCCAGGCCGTCTATGAGCAGATGGAGAAGCTGAAGGACGCGGCGCGCAAGAGCGGCATGTTTATCGTCTCCGACAGCGACCTTGCCTACAATCAGCCGACCGTGACGGTGAAGATCGATCGTACTAAGGCCCAGGATCTCGGCATCAATATGCAGAACATCGGCAGCGCACTCGCCGTGCTGCTGGGCGGCAACTACGTCAATCGCTTCAATCTCGAGGGCCGTTCCTATCAGGTGATTCCGCAGGTGCCGCGCGGGAAACGTCTCTCGCCGGAATCGCTCGGCGGCTACTACGTGACGACCAACACCGGACAGCAGCTTCCGCTGTCGACGGTGGTGTCGATCGAGACCCGGACCGCCCCGAACTCGCTGACGCACTACAATCAGCTCAATTCGGCGACGTTCTCGGCCGTGCCAATGCCGGGCGTCACTGTCGGTGCTGCGGTGGACTTCCTTGAGGGCGAGGCCAAGAAGCTGCCGCAGGGCTTCAGCCACGACTATCTTGCGGACAGCCGGCAGTATGTGCAGGAGGGCAATCAGCTTGCGGTCACCTTCGGCTTCGCGCTGATCATCATCTTCCTGGTGCTGGCGGCGCAGTTCGAGAGCTTGCGTGATCCGCTGGTGATCATGATCTCGGTGCCGATGGCGATCGTGGGCGCGCTGATCCCGCTGTTCTTCGGCGTCGCCACCATGAACATCTACACCCAAGTCGGCCTGCTGACGCTGGTCGGGCTGATCACCAAGCACGGCATCCTGATGGTGGAGTTCGCCAACGAGCTTCAGGTCAACGAACGGCTCGACCGTCGCTCAGCCATCGAAATGTCGGCCCGTATCCGTCTCCGGCCAATCTTGATGACGACGGCCGCGATGGTGACCGGCCTGATTCCGCTGCTGACCGCGTCCGGCGCCGGTGCGGCCAGCCGTTTCTCGATCGGCCTCGTGGTCGTGGCGGGTATGTCGATCGGCACGCTGTTCACCCTGTTCGTGCTGCCGGCGGTTTACGTGGTGCTGGCGACCGACCATCGCGCGGCCGCCGAGTCCGAACGGAACAAGCAGGTCAACGAGCTCGACCTCGACGCCAAGGCGCTGCGGCCGACCTGACCGAGGCTCAATTTGCGTGCGAAGCGGCAACAGCCATCACTGTTGCCGCTTTTGCCTTGTCTCGTGCTAGTCTTTGCCTGAGGCGCATGAGGCGCCGGAGCAGGGACGTGCGAGGATGCGGCGGCGCGAATTTCTGAAGGGGCTCGGCTCTGTCACGTTGCTGACGCCGTTCTCGGCCACGGCACAGACTGGCAAGGTCTACCGTCTGGGGACGTTGACGCCAGTCGCAGCGATCAGCGAGACCACCCCGACCGGCAAGATCCTCGTCAAGGCGCTTGGCGAGCGCGGATTCCTGCTCGGCCAGAACTTGAACCTCGACGCCCGCGGCGCGGCGGGGGACGTCGGTAAACTTCCGGCGCTGGTTGCTGATCTCAAGGCCAAAGGTGCCGACGCCCTGGTGATCGTGGGCTATCCAACCGCGCTCGCCGCGAAAACGGCTAACATTCCGGTCGTGGCGGCAACGGGGATTGGTGATCCTGTCGAGACGAAACTGATTGAAAGCCTCGCGCATCCTGCGGGAAATATGACGGGCATTTCCGACGTCGCGGCGACGCTCAGCGCCAAACGGCTGTCGCTCCTGAAGGAGATGTCGCCCAGGCTAACGAAGATCGCGATGCTCTGGAATAAGGACGACCTCGGCATGACCATGCGCTTTCAAGCGTCGGCCACGGCTGCCCAGGCACTCGGATTGACCGTGCAGGCGCTTGGCGTCCGCGAGCCCGATGATTTCGACGAGGCGTTCGCCGTGATGAATGGCGATCTGCCCGATGGCATTCTGATGGTGGCCGACTCCCTCACCGTCCTTAACCGCAAGCGGGTCTTCGAGTTCGCCGCGGCCAGGAAGCTGCCGGCGATGTACGAATTTGGCGATCTGGTCCGGGACGGCGGCCTGATGTCCTATGGCGCGGATTTGTCTGAATGCTACGAGCGAGCCGCGGCGCTAGTCGGCCGCATCTTCCGGGGGGCGAGCCCCGGTGATCTGCCCTTCGAGCAGCCGACCCGCTATCCTCTCGTTCTGAACCTGAAGACGGCGAAGGCAACCGGGTTGGAGGTACCACCCACCTTACTCGCGCTGGCCGACGAAGTGATCGAATGACGTTGTGCGCTGCGGCAAGAGACAAGGTGCGGCCTTCTTGCTAGGTTTGGGCCGATGAGCATTTCCCTCCATCCCGGCACGCCCCAGGCGCGGCCGCTGCCCAGCGCTGCGGCTGCGAGCGCTGATTCCGGGACGGCAGCGGCGCCGCGGGTCCGCACGCGGCTATTCACCAAATACGTCGCGCTGTTTGTGGCCGTCGTCGCCATTGCGTTGCTGGCCAACGGCCTGTTCGAGGTGTTGTTCTATTATCGCGAGCACAAGGCCTCGCTGATCCGGGTCCAGCACGAGCAAGCCGAGGCGGCGGCCGCCAAGATCAGCCAGTTCGTCAAGGAGATCGAAAGCCAGCTCGGCTGGACCACGCAGCTGCCGTGGTCGCCCGGCTCGATCGAGCAGCGCCGGTTCGACGCGCTGCGGCTGCTGCGTCAGGTGCCTGCGATCACCGAGCTCGCCCAGGTGGATTCGACTGGCAAGGAACGCTTGCGCGTTTCGCGGCTGGCCATGGATGCAATCGACAGCGGCATCGACCTGTCGAGCGATCCGAAATTCACCGAAGCCGTCGCGAACAAAGTCTACTACGGTCCGGTCTACTTCCGCCGTGAGTCTGAGCCCTACATGACGCTGGCGCTGGCCGGCGCGCGCAAGGATGCCGGCGTCAGCATCGCGGAAGTCAATCTCAAGCTGATCTGGGACGTCGTCTCCCAGATCAAGGTCGGCGAACACGGACACGCCTATGTGGTCGGCCCCGAGGGGCGCCTGATCGCGCATCCCGATATCAGCCTGGTGTTGCGCAACACCGACATGTCCAGGCTCGAGCAGGTACGCGCCGCGCGGGCGGGCGGCGGCACCATGCCCGGCGCGCTCCAGGAAGCGACCAACATTCAGGGACAGAAGGTTCTGACGGCGTCTGCGCCGATCACTCCGCTCGGCTGGACCATGTTCGTGGAGCTGCCGGTCGAGGAGGCCTATGCCTCGCTCTACGCCTCGCTCCAGCGCCTCGCGATCGTGCTGCTTGCGGCGTCGATCTTCGCAGTGCTTGCCGGAATCTTCCTGGCACGCCGCATGGTCGGCCCGATCCAGGCGCTGCGCATCGGCGCCGAGCGCATTGGCGGCGGCGACTTTTCCCAGCGCATCTCGATCAGGACAGGCGATGAGCTGGAAGGGCTTGCCAACCAGTTCAACGACATGGGCGAGCGCTTGCAGGAATCCTACGCCGGCCTCGAGCACAAAGTCGAGCAGCGGACCGCCGAATTGCGGGAGGCATTACAGCAGCAGACTGCAACCGCCGATGTGCTGAAGGTAATCAGCCGCTCGACATTCGATCTGCAGACCGTGCTCGACACGCTGGTCGGGTCGGCGGCCCGCTTGTGCGACGCGGACGAAGGAACGATCTTCCGGCCTCGCGATGGCGCCTTTTATCTAGCAGCAAGCTGCGGTCTCGTTGCGGAGCAAGAGAACAAGCTTCGGACGTTTGCATCCGTACCGGAGCGGGGAAGTGTCGTCGGACGCACCTTGCTCGAGTGCAAGACAGTTCATGTCCCGGATGTGCAGGCCGATCCGGAGTATGCGCCTTCGTCTGCGCGAAGACGCTCCAATGTTCGTACGATGCTAGGTGTCCCTCTGCTTCGAGAGGGGGCACCCATCGGGGTATTCGTCTTGACGCGGCATGTCGTGCGTTCCTTCAGCGAGAAACAGATCGAGCTCGCCACGACCTTTGCGGATCAGGCTCTCATTGCAATTGAGAATGTCCGCTTGTTCGAGGAAGTCCAGGAGCGCACCAGAGAGCTGTCGCGATCTCTTGATGATCTGCGAGCCGCCCAGGACCGCCTGGTTCAAACCGAAAAACTCGCTTCGCTGGGCCAGCTCACCGCCGGCATTGCCCACGAGATCAAGAATCCGCTCAATTTCATCAACAATTTCTCCGCGGTGTCGACCGAGCTGATCGACGAGCTCAACGATGTCCTGCGCTCAGTGGCTCTCGATGGCAAGACAAAGGAAGAAGCTGACGAGCTGACCCAGATGCTCAAGGGCAATCTCGAGAAGGTGGTGCAGCACGGCAAGCGGGCCGATTCCATCGTCAGGAACATGCTGCTGCATTCACGCGAAGGCTCCGGCGAGCATCGCCCCGCCGACATCAACGCGGTCGTTGAGGAAAGCCTCAATCTGGCCTATCACGGCGCGCGCGCCGAACGGCCGTCATTCAACGTCACGCTTGCGCGCGAGCTCGACCCGACCGCCGGAATGGTCGATGTCTATCCGCAGGAAATCACCCGCGTCCTCCTCAATCTGATATCGAACGGCTTCTATGCGGCAGCCAAGCGCAAGGAGAGCGCCGCTGACGGTTTCGAGCCGACCTTGAGCGCTGCGACGAAAAACCTCGGCGGCAAAGTTGAGATCCGGATCCGCGACAATGGCACGGGCATTCCGCACGAAGTGAAGGAGAAGATGTTCAATCCCTTCTTCACCACCAAGCCGGCCGGCGAGGGCACCGGGCTCGGCCTGTCCATGAGCCATGACATCGTCGTGAAACAGCACGGCGGCACGATCGACGTGAAGACCGAGCCCGGTATATTCACTGAATTCATTATCACGCTCCCTCGGACCATGGCGGCGGGCAGGACAGCCGGAGGCAGGACTTGAACTTTTACATTCTGGTCGTCGATGACGAGCCCGACGTCGAGGCGCTGTTCCGGCAGCAGTTCCGGCGCGATCTGCGCGCCGGCCGGTTCCATATGGAGTTTGCGCTCTCGGCGCCCGATGCGCTCAAGCGCGCGGCCGAGGTTCGCGACCCCTCGTTGATCCTGATCCTGTCGGATATCAACATGCCCGGCATGAGCGGGCTCGACATGCTGCCGAGGGTGCGCGCCGACCATCCGCATGTTCCGGTCATCATGATCACGGCCTACGGCGACGTCGAAACGCGCAGGAAGGCGATCGAGGGTGGCGCCACGGGACTCCTCACGAAGCCGATCGACTTCGCGCAACTGCGCCAGGAGATCGATACCAGGCTCGAGCAGGCGGCATGACCCCGACTATTCTCTTCGTGGATGACGAGCCGGATTTGGAAGCGCTGATCCTGCAAAAATTCCGCAGGCAAATCCGCGACGGGCTGGTTAACTTCATCTTCGCGCGCGACGGCGTCGAGGCGCTGGAATCGATCGAGCAGAACCCGCTTGTCGACCTGGTGGTCTCGGACATCAACATGCCGCGGATGGACGGGCTGTCGCTGCTGCAGAAGCTTCAGGAGGCCGAGGACAAGAAGTCGACTATCATCGTCTCCGCCTACGGTGACATGAGCAACATCCGCACCGCCATGAACCGCGGCGCGTTCGACTTCCTGACCAAGCCGATCGACTTCCTCGATCTGGAAACCACGATCCAGAAGACCGTCCGCCATATCGAGATGCTTCGCGAGGTGCGGCGGCGCCAGATGGAAGCCGAGCGTGCCCATGCCGCGCTGTCGCGTCATTTCTCGCCCGAGCTCGCCAAACGTCTGGCGGCCGGCGGCGAGGGCGAGGGGATCGCGGTCCGGTGGCGCGACGTCGCGACCATTTTCACCGACATAACCGGATTCACATCGCTGGTCGAGAGCGCGCCGCCCGAAACTCTGGGAGAGCTCCTCAACGAATATGTCGGCGGCATGACCGAAGTGGTGTTCGCGCATGAGGGGACAGTCGCCAAAATCATCGGCGATGCGATTCAGGTGCTGTTCAACGCACCCGGCGATCAGGCGGATTACGCGACGCGTGCGGTCGCCTGCGCTCATGATCTCGATCGCTGGGCGCAGGATTTTTGCACGCGCCAGAAGACCAGGGGCGTGAATTTCGGCACCACCCGGATTGGCATTCACGCCGGGCCGGCACTGGTCGGTAATTTCGGTGGCAACCGCTTCTTCGACTACACCGCCTATGGTGACACCATCAACACCGCGGCGCGGCTAGAGGCTGCCAACAAGCATCTCGGCACCCGCATCTGCGTCAGCGCCAGCATCGCGGAGCGAGCAGAGAATTTTCAGGGCCGTCCGGTCGGCGAGCTCATGCTGCGCGGACGCAGCGAACCGTTGCGCGCTTTCGAGCCGCTACCGCAGGAAAAATTCGAGGCGCCCGCCGCAGCGAAATATTCCGAGGCGTTTGCCAAGATGGAGGCGGGCGATGCTGCGGCCATGCCGGCCTTTGCCGCGTTGGTCGGCATGCACGCCGACGATCCTCTCGCCGGCTTTCACCTGAAGCGCCTGCTGAACGGCGGCAAGGGCATCCGTATGCAACTGGAATAGAGGGTCACATGACGCGTGAATTCTCGGCCGGCAACTACCGTTTCATTCCATCCGTGTTCCAGTATTCGGCTGGTGCTGCTGCCGATGACGGCTATGAGATCGAGCGCGTCAGGTTCGATCGCCTGGTGCCGCTCGCCAATGGATTTGCGTTGGCTGCAAAGTTCATCCGGGAGGCAGGTCGTCCGCTGACCGCCTTCTGCGCGTGCGAGCTGCGCTCGCCGTCAGCTTTCAGCGAAGAAGGCTTTCGCGCATTCAATCTGCATTACGTCAAGACGCTGTCGGAATGGGGCATCTTCGATGGCGCCACCAATCCGGTGGCGCGCAGCAACGTTTGTCCGGAAATCGATCCACCGTCCGAGCCGTCGTTCTATGCCTTCTCCTTCACGCGCCTGACAAACTCGAAATCGCCATCGTTCGTCATCGCCGGCGGTGCCGAGGCGCGGGAGGGCGGCGGCACCTATGTCGAGCGCACGGTGCGCTACCGCGACCTTAGCCCGGAAGGCCTCCGCGAGAAGGTACGGTTCACCATGACCTCGCAGATGGAGACCCGGATGGCGGCGTTCGGCTTCGGCTGGAAGGATACGACCGGCGTGCAGGCCTATTCCGTCCATGACTTCCATCACGTGCTGGCCGACGAGCTGGTCCGTTGCGGCGCGCTGCGCTCGGGGCTCACCTGGCACTTCGCGCGGCCGCCGGTGGTCGATCTCGAGTACGAGATGGACTGCCGCCGCGTGATGCGCGAGACGGTGATCTAGCGCTGGCGCGGGTCGAGCGCGTCGCGCAGGCCATCGCCGAGCAGGTTCAGCGACAGCACCACGAGGAAGATAGCCAGCCCCGGCCAGATCGCCATCCACGGCGCCTGCGTGAGGAAGCGTTGCGCCGCATTGAGCATGCTGCCCCAGGACGGCGCCGGCGGCTGCTGGCCGAGGCCGAGGAAGGACAGTGCGGCCTCGGCGATGATGGCGGCGGCGATCGAGAGCGTGGCCTGGACCAATAACGCCGGCAGGATATTCGGCAGGATGTGCGAGAACGCGATCCGCCACGGCGGATTGCCAAGGGCGCGCGCCGCCTCGACATAGTCCTCGGCCTTGACGCTCAGCACCTGGCCACGGGTCAGGCGGATGAAGACCGGCGTTGCCGAGATGCCGATCGCGATCATGGCGTTGCCGAGGCTCGGGCCGAGGAACGCCGCCAGCGCAATCGCCAGGATCAGGAACGGGCAGGCCAGCATCGCATCGGTGATCCGGCTGATCAGCGCATCGACGAATCCGCCGCGATAGCCGGCGAGCAGGCCGAGCGGTACGCCGATGCCAAGTGCGATCGCGACCGAGATCAGACCCGCCATCAGTGACGCCCGCGCGCCATAGACGACGCGGCTGAGGATGTCGCGGCCGAGCTCGTCAGTTCCGAACCAGTGTGCTGCTGTGGGCGGTTTTCGCACCAGGCTCCAACTCGTCGCGATGGGATCGTAAGGCACGATCAGAGACGCAAGCAGCGCGAACAGGATGAAGATGGTTAGGACCGCGAGGCCTGTGACCGCCGCCTTGCGCTTGAAGAGGCGGCGCCGCGCCCGGCGTGCCGGGCTATCCAGCTCGTCGGCTTGCACAAGGGGGCCGGACAGGGTCGCGTCGGCCATGGCCTAGCCCCTCAGCCTGGGATTGACGAGGATGTAGGCGATATCGGCGACCAGATTGAGCGTGATGTAGATCGTGGCGGTCACCAGCACCACGCCTTGCACGACGGCGTAGTCGCGGTTGAAGACCGCATCCACGATCAGCTTGCCGAAGCCGGGAATGGAGAAAATCTGCTCGGTCAGCACGGCACCTGACAGCAGCGTGCCGAGCTCGAGCGCGCCGAGCGTGATGATCGGCGTCAACGCGTTGCGCATGGCGTGCTTGAGGATCACCGAGCGCTCCGAGAGGCCCTTGGCGCGCGCGGTGCGGACGTAGTCACTTTCCAACACCTGGAGCATGGCGCTGCGGGTGTGCCGCATTAGGACTGCGGCAATCGCGTTGCCGAGCACGAAGGCCGGCATGATGGTGGCGGCAAGGCTCGCGCGCCAGTTCTCGCTGAGCGGCACATAGCCTGAGGCCGGAAGCCAGCCGAGCTCGATCGAGAACAGGAAGATCAGCATGATGCCGAGCCAGAAGTTCGGCGTCGAGATGCCCCACAGCGCGAACAGATTGGCACCGTAATCCCAGGCCGTTCCCTTCTTGACGGCCGCGACGATGCCGGCGGGAATGCCGATCAGGAAGGCGATGATGATCGCCATCGAACCGAGCTGGAGCGTCACCGGCAGCTTTTGTGCAATCAGCTCGCGCACCGGCATCTTGTTGCGCAGCGACTCGCCGAAATCTCCCCTGAGTACGCCGCCGATCCAATAGGCGTATTGCACCGGAATCGGCTGATCGAGCCGATATTGATGTCGAATTTGTTCAATGACCGCCGGGTCGCGCTCCTCGCCGGCCATCACCAGCGCCGGATCGCCCGGCAGCAATTGCTGCAGCGAGAAGATCAGCACCGAGACGAAGAACAGTGTCGGTACGATCTGCGCAAGTCGGCGGGCGAGGAAGTTCAGCATCCTCTCAACGTCACTTCAGCTTGAGGCCGATGACGCGCACGAGGCCGTCAGGCATCTGTTTGTAGCCCTCGAGCTTCGTCGTATGCGCGATGATGATGCGGCGATGGTAGAGATAGAGGATCGGCTCCTCGTCCTGGACCAGCTTCGCCAGCACCTCGTAGCTGGCCTTGCGCTTGGCGAAGTCGGTGACGAGACGCGCGTCCTCCAGCGCTTTGTCGGCCTGCGGATTGTTCCAGGCGCCGTAGTTCTGAGGAGCGCCGCTATGCAGGAAGATGAAGGTGTTGCCATCGGGATCGACGCGTCCGCTCCAGGCGAGCATATAGGCCTGGTAATCGCCAGCCTCGGCCTGCTTGAGCCCGGTCGCGAATTCGGTGAGACGGATCTTCATATCGAAGCCGGCTTCCGCCGCCATCGACTGGATCACCTGCGCCGGCGTTTCGGTCTCGGCGCCCTTCGGCACCAGGAAATCGACGCTGACCGGTAGCGTGACGCCGGCCTCCTTGAGCAGTGCCTTGGCCTTCTCCAAATTGCGCGGACGGATCGGAAGGGATTTCTGGTAGTAGGGATGGTCGGGATTGACCCACTGATTGCCGGGCTGAAACTCGCCGTTGAACACGACCTGGTTGATCGCTTCGCGGTCGATCGCAAGGTCGAGCGCCTGTCGCACCTTGGCGGACTGACTGAGCGGCCCCTTGGCCTTGTCCTTGCCGATATTGAGCGTGACGCCCTGATAGCCGAGCTCGATCGCAGTCGCGACCTTCAGCCGAGGGTCCGCTCGCACGTCCTTGAGGTCGGTAGCGAGCACGCGCTCGATCAGATCGAGCCCGCCAGATTTCAGGTTCGCCAGCCGCACGGTGGCGTCCACGATCGGTTGAAACACGATGCGGTCGATGAAGACATTGTCCTTGTTCCAGTAGTCGGCGAACTTCTCGAACACGATGCGGTCCTGCTGCACGCGTTCGACGAACTTGTAAGGGCCGGCACAGACAGGGTGCAGGCCGAACTTGTCGCCTTCGGCTTTCGCCGCTTTTGGCGACATCATCATCCCGGCCCGGTCCGTCAGCTGGGCGAGCAGCGGCGAGAACGGCGATTTCAGCACCAGCTTGATGGTGAGGGGATCGAGGACCTCGATGTGGTCGACTGAGGCGAGCTCCGGCTTGCGGAACGAGCCGGGGACGGTCAGGTGGCGCTCCAGCGAGAATTTGGCAGCTTCCGCGTCGAACGGCTCGCCGTCGTGGAATTTCACGCCGGGCCTGAGCTTGATGACGAGACCCTTGCCATCATCGACCGTCTCGCTCGACAGCGCGAGCTGCGGCACGATGTTGAGCTTCTCGTCGATGTCGAACAGCTTGTCGCAGAACGCGGCGAACACGATGCGGCCGACATAGGTGCGCGCCATCGAGGGATCGAGGATATCGGGATCCTCGGCGAGGCCGATGCGCAGCGTGGTCTGGGCCTGGGCGGCCCCAAGCGACAGCAGGACAGCGGCGGCCGTTGCGGCCAGGCGAAACATCTTCATCGGACAGTTCCCATTGCTCCGGCTACGTCGGCGTAGGCCTTGCAGTCAGTATACCAACCCCGGATGGGCTCGCGCCTTCCGTCTTTCGGCTGAAAGCTGCGAGTAATTTTGCCAGTGCCGGCGAGAATCCAGCCGCTGCAGGCAGGATGGTGTCGGCCGGGGGCAGTTCACCGACGCGATGGCAGGCGGTGGCATGGCCTGCGTCGTCGGACAGCAGTTCCGGCGCTTGGGCGCGGCAGCGGTCGATCACGAAGGGGCAGCGGGTGTGAAAGCGGCATCCGGCAGGTGGATTGAGCGCGCTCGGAATCTCGCCCTGCAGGACGATCCTCGCTCGCTTGGCGTGGGGCTGCGGCACAGGGATCGCGGACAGCAGCGCGCGGCTATAGGGGTGGCGGGGTTGGGCGAACAACTCGTCCGCATCGGCCTCTTCGACGATACAGCCGAGATTCATCACCGCGACGCGGTCGGCGATGTGTTTGACCACCGCGAGATCGTGCGACACGAAAATATAGGCGAGAGCAAGCCGGTCCTGGAGTTCGCGCAGAAGGTTCAAGATCTGCGAGCGGATCGAGACGTCGAGTGCGGAGACCGGCTCGTCGCAGATGATCAGCTTCGGCTCGACCGCGAGCGCGCGGGCGATGGCGATGCGCTGGCGCTGGCCGCCGGAGAATTCGTGTGGATAGCGCCGCGCCAGCCGAGGCTCGAGCCCCACCAGCCGCAGCAGCTCCGCCACGCGTTCGCGCCGCCGCGCCGGTGGTACGAGATCGTGCAATGCCAGCGGTTCGGTCAGGATCTGGCCAACCGTCATGCGCGGATTGAGCGAGGCGTAGGGGTCCTGAAAGATGATCTGTGCTTCGCGGCGGAAAGCACGCAGCGCGTTGGTATCGAGCGCAAGGAGATCGCAGCCGTCGAAACGCACCGCGCCCGCATCCGGCTCGATCAGCCGCAGCACGAGACGGCTGACGGTGGATTTGCCGCAACCGGACTCGCCGACGAGAGCGAGCGTCTTGCCGGCTTCGAGCGAGAAGGAAACCCCATCGACGGCTTTGACATGAGCCAGCGACCGGCCGAACAGCGAGCGCTCGACCACGAAATGCTTGACCAGGCCATGAACCTCGAGCAGCGCCATCATGACACCAATCGTTCGAGCGGCGCGCGGATGCAGCGCGAGAGGTGGCCGGGGCTGATTTCGACCAGCGGCGGCGGCGCCTTGGTGCAGGCCTCCAGCACGAACGGGCAGCGCGCGGCGAAGCGGCAGCCGGCGGGCGGTTGCGCCATGTTCGGCACCATGCCTTCGATGGTCGCGAGTTGCTCGGCACGCTGGTCAAGCCGCGGGATCGAGCCGAGCAGGCCGACCGTATAGGGATGCTGGGGCGCGGAGAATAATTCGTCCACCGGCGCCCGTTCGACGATCTCACCGGCATACATCACGGCGACCTCGTCACAGACCTCGGCGACAACCCCGAGATCATGGGTGATCAGGATGATGGCAGCGCCGCTTGCCGCCTTCAACTCCCGCATCAGCTCCAGGATCTGGGCCTGTAAGGTGACATCCAGCGCCGTCGTGGGTTCATCGGCTATCAGGAGCTGCGGGTCGCAGGCCAGCGCCATCGCGATCATCACGCGCTGGCGCATGCCGCCGGAAAGTTTGTGCGGATATTCGTCGATCCGCCGCTCGGGCGAGGGTATGTGGACGCGCCGCAGCAGCTCGATCGCCCGCTCACGGGCGCTGCGGCGGGAGCCGCCGCGATGGCGCAAAATCGTCTCGATGATCTGTTCGCCGATGGTGAAGCTCGGATTGAGCGATGTCATCGGCTCTTGGAAGATCATCGCGAGCCGGTTGCCGCGAAGGTCGCGCAAGGTCTGGTCCGCGGTCTTCAGCAGGTCAAAACCATCAAAACGAATTGCGCCTGATATCTCCGCGCTTTGCTTCGGCAGCAGGCCCATGATCGCCAGCGAGGTCACGCTCTTGCCGCAGCCGGATTCGCCGACGAGGCCGAGCGTCGCGCCATTGGCGACGCTGAGATCGACACCGTCGACGGCGTGGGTGATGCGGCCATCGTCGCCGTGGAAGCGAATGCGCAGGTCCCTGATCTCGATGAGAGGGCTCGCGCTCATGCTTTTCCTGCCCGCGCCGCGGCGATGCTGGCGTCGATGACGCTGCGATCGGTGTTGCCGGCCGGGTTCTGTCGCGTCGGCATGGACGAGCGAAAGTGGACCCAGAGTTCGTGGCTGACCCGTTCGAGCCGCTCGAGCTCGCCGAGTGGATCGGAATGATCATCGGCACGGATGTCCAGCGCCGGCCATTCTTCCTCGCCGTGGATCAGCAGCGCCGCGGACTGCTTGCCGCGCTTGTCGCCGCCCGCGGCTTCGCCCGCGCGCATGGCTGCGAGCAGACGGCGCGGGAAGGGCAGGCTGTCATTGGCGATGTAGGTCTTTGCCGTCTCGGCAAGGACGTCGGCGCCCGCAAGCATATTGCCCGCGATCGAAAAACCGCTGCCTGCGATGTGCCCGCACCAATCGACGCAGTCGCGGCCGGTATGCGCGGCGATCGCGCCGCTGGCATCCATGATGTGGACCTGCCGGCTTTCGCGGCCGTCGTCCGTCGCGAGCAGGGTGGCGAGAACGTCATGCGCGTTCAGGCCTTCCAGCAGCAGTTTAACGCCGTCGATGCCATAATAGGGATTGACGAACGCTTGCGTCGCGATCGCGCCGAGGCCGGCCGCGATATAGGGCACGCGCGCGCCAACCGCGAAGAAGCGGGTCGCGACCGCAAGGCCGAACTGGCCGGTGGCAGGATCTCGCGCGATGATCGACCAGGTCATGTGCTGCCTTTATCGTCCCGCGGCGTAGCCCTGCATGCCGCGCGGATTGGCGGCGGCGCGCCGGCGCACACCGACGCGCGAGGCCGCGGTGAGACGGCCCTCGGACCAGTCGGGCCCGACCTCGACGATGTGCCCGCGCTCGCGCAAATTCTCGATCGTCGCCTTCGGCACGCGGTTCTCGACCACGAGCACGCCGGGGCGCGCGGTGCGCGGCCAGAACGAGATCGGGAAATGCTCGGAATGCCAGGCTGGCGCGTCGATCGCTTCCTGCAGATTGAGATTGCAATGGACGTGGCGCAGGAAGAACTGCGTGATCCACTGGTCCTGCTGATCGCCGCCGGGCGAGCCCCAGGCGAGGTAAGGCTCGCCGTCGCGCAGTGCCATGGTCGGCGACAGCGTCGTGCGCGGCCGCTTGCCCGGCGCGAGCGCCGCGGGATGATCTTCCTCCAGCCAGAACATTTGGGCGCGGCTGCCGAGGCAGAAGCCGAGTTCCGGGATGATCGGCGAGGATTGCAGCCAGCCGCCCGACGGCGTCGAAGACACCATGTTGCCGGCCTTGTCGATGATGTCGAAATGCACGGTGTCGCCGCGCACTTCGCCGAAGCGGCCCACAGTCGGCTCGCCGGCGCCAAGCGCGCCGACCGCCTCGCGCTGGCCTTCGGCACGACGCAGCTTGACTACGCCGCCAAAGCCTTCGATCGAGCCGGGCCGGAACTCGAGCGAGGCCTTGTCGGTAACGAGCTTGCGGCGCTCGTCGTTGTAGGCGTCCGACAGCAGCGTTCCGATCGGGATCTCGTTGAACTTTGGGTCGCCGTAGAACTTTTCGCGATCAGCGAACGCGAGCTTGGCACATTCGATCTGGAGATGAATGAACTCCGGCCCGGTCGGGTCAAGCCCGTCGAGCGCAAAACCCTTCAACAGCGCGAGCTGTTGGAGCGTCACCGGGCCCTGGCTCCAGACCCCGGCCTTGCAGACGGTGTAGCGGCCATAGTCGTAGGTGAGCGGCGCCTCGACTGTCGGCTGCCAGCGTGCCATGTCGTCGGCCGACAGCACGCCGCGATGCGGCGAGCCGCTGACGTCCATGACTTCCTGCGTCCGGCAGAATTTGTCGATGGCTTCCGCGACGAAGCCCTGCGACCACGCCTTGCGTGCGCGCTCGATCTCGGCGTCACGGCTACCGCCGCCGCTTTCGGCCTCGTTCAGAATCCGTGTGTAGGTCGCCGCGAGCGTCTTGTTGGCGAACAGCGTGCCGGGCCTCGGCACTTCCCCGTTCGGCAGATAGACCGCGGCCGAGGTCGGCCAGTGCTTGCGGAACAATTGCTCGACGGTCTGGATCGTGGCGCAGGCGCGCTCGACCAGCGGATAGCCGTCGCGGGCATAGGAGATCGCGGGGTCCAGCACGTCGCGCACGCGCATCGTGCCGTAGTCGCGCAGCAGCATCATCCAGGACTCGAAGGTGCCGGGAACGCAGGCTGCGAGCAGGCCGGTGCCGGGCACCATGTCGAGGCCTTCGCTCTTGTAATGCGCGATGGTGGCGCGCGCTGGCGCCGGACCCTGACCGCAGATGACCTCGGTGCGGCCGCGCTTGACGTCATGCACGATGACGGGCACATCGCCGCCGGGCCCATTCAGGTGTGGCTCGACCACCTGGAGCGTGAAGGCCGTGGCGACGCCGGCGTCGAAGGCGTTGCCGCCCTTTTCCAGCATGGCCATGCCGACGGCGGTCGCGATCCAGTGCGTGGTGGCGACGACCCCGAACGTACCCTCGATCTCGGGGCGCGTCGTGAAAGGATCCGGATTGACGTTGCTGGCCATGGCTACCTCATTTGCGACGTGCGCAATTCATCACAACCGGCGCTGGGATGCCAAATGCACAGGCCGCATGGCACGCGCGCGTCACGCCGGGACCGGCGCGGTGTTGACGGCGTGGCAGGCAACGCCATCGATCAGTTCCGGAGCCTCCTTGCGGCAAAGGTCGAACGCCAGCGGGCATCGCGGGTTGAAGGCGCAGCCGGGCGGCGGATTGATCGGGTTGGGGATCTCGCCCTTCACCGGAATTCGCTGGCGGCCGCTCATGGCGAGATCAGGCACGGCACCCAGCAGCATCTTGGTGTAGGGCATGCGCGGATGGGCGAACAGTTCGCGCCCCTCCGCGATCTCGACGATGCGGCCGAGATACATCACGCCGACGCGACTCGCCATATGACGGACCACGGCGAGGTTGTGGCTGATGAACATGTAGGTCAGGCCGAACTTGTCCTGGAGGTCGCGCATCAGGTTCAGGATCTGTGCCTGTACGGAGACGTCGAGGGCCGAGGTCGGCTCATCGCAGACGATGAATTCGGCATCTGATGCGAGCGCCCGGGCGATCGCAATGCGCTGGCGCTGACCGCCGGAGAACTCGTGCGGAAATTTCAGCCGGTCGTCGGGATGCAGGCCGACGAGGGTGAGAAGCTCGCCGACGCGAGCCTGGATGTCGCGCTCGCCCTGGATCAGGTCAAAGGCGCGGATCGGCTCGGAGATGATGGCATCGACCCGGAAGCGCGGGTTCAAGCTCGCATAGGGGTCCTGAAAAATCATCTGGATGCGGCGGCGCAGCTTTCGTCGCGCCTGGGCCTGCCGCGGATCGGTCATCGAGACGCCGTCGATCAGCACGTTGCCGGAGCTCGGTGACAACAGACCAACCACCATACGCGCCACCGTGGTCTTGCCGGAGCCGGACTCGCCGACCAGCGCAAAGGTCTCGCCCTTCCTGATGTCGAAGGTGACGTGATCGACAGCCTTGAGATATTCGAGATGCCCGCCTTCGAGCACGCGGTTCAGCCAGGGTTTTGAGACATCAAAGACGCGGCGCAAATTTGTGGCCTGGACGAAAGGCTTGCTCATGCCGCGGTCTCCGCCGGCACGGTGTCATAGAGATGGCATGCGACCGATTGTGTGCCGCGCGCCAGTGGCTCCGGCCGTTCGACACGACAGCGGTCGAACGCGAACGCGCAGCGCGGGTTGAACGAGCAGCCGCGCGGGATCGCCGACAGGCGCGGCATCGAGCCGGGGATTTGCACCAGCCGCTTATCGTCGCCGGCAAGCGTCGGGATCGCGCCCATCAGGCCCTTGGCATAAGGATGCAGCGGGTTCCTGACGACGTCCTGCACCGGGCCGATCTCGGCGACGCGGCCGGCATACATCACCGCGACCCGGTCCGAGGTCTCGGCGATGACGCCCATGTCGTGGGTGACCAGCATGACGGCGGTGCCGTGATCGCGCCCGAGCCGCTTGATCAGCGAGATGATCTGCGCTTGCACGGAGACATCGAGTGCGGTGGTGGGCTCGTCCGCGATAATCAGCTCCGGCTCGGCGCAGATCGCCAGTGCGATGACGACGCGCTGGCGCATGCCGCCGGAGAATTCGTGGGGATAGCCGTCGATGCGCTTGTCCGGCGCAGGGATGCCGACCTCGGCGAGCAGGTCGATGGCGCGGCGGCGTGCAGCCTGTTCGGAGAGATTGAGGTGAGTCCGGATCGTCTCCACGATCTGGTCGCCGACCTTGTATAGGGGATTGAGCGAGGTCAGCGGATCCTGGAAGATCATGCCGATCCGCTTGCCCCTGATACGGCGCATCTCCTCCGGCGGCAGATTGTCGATGCGCAGGCCTCCGAGACGGATTTCGCCGCCGGCGATGCGGCCGGGCGGATCGATGAGGCCGATCACTGCGAGGCCGGTGACCGATTTGCCGGCGCCGGATTCGCCGACCACACCGAGCACCTCGCCCTTGGCGATGTCGAAGGAGACGTCGTCGATCGCCCGCAGCGTGCCGCGGCGGGAGGCGAACTCGACCTGGAGATTGCGGACGGAGAGGACGGGCTCGGTCATGGACGGGGCATACTCATCGAAGTTTCGGGTTAAGCGCGTCACGCAGCCAGTCGCCCAGCAGGTTGATCGACAGGATCAGGGCGGCAAGCGCAAACCCGGGGAAGGCAACGATCCACCATTCGCCTGCGAACAGATAGCCGTTGCCGATACGGATCAGCGTGCCGAGCGACGGCATTGTCTCAGGCATGCCGGAGCCGAGAAACGACAACGTTGCCTCGGTGATGATGGCGAGCGCGAGGTTGATGGTGGCGATCACGAGGATCGGCCCCGTGGTGTTCGGCAGCACGTGGCGCAGCATGATCACCGGGGCGGGCAGGCCAATCAATTGCGCAGCGGCGACGTAGTCCTTGTTCTTCTCGACCATCACCGAGCCGCGCACCGTGCGGGCGTACTGCACCCAGAAGCTCAGGCCGATGGCAAAGACGAGCACGCCCAGCATGCTCATCTCGTCGAGCCTGTTGCCGAGCACCGACTTGGCGATTCCATTGATCAAGAGCGCAATCAGGATCGCTGGAAATGAAAGCTGGACGTCGGCGATGCGCATGATTAGCCCGTCGACGGCGCCGCCGAAATACCCGGCCATCAACCCGAGCAAGATCCCGAGCGCGCCCGAGAAGACCACGCCGAGCACGCCGACGAGCAATGAGATGCGCAGGCCGTAAAGGATCGCGGACAGCACGTCGCGGCCCTGCTCGTCGGTGCCGAGCAGGAACGGGCTCTGGCCGTCTGCGGTCCAGATCGGCGAGATGCGAGAATTCATCAGCTGGAGCTGCGCCGGGTCGAACGGATTTTGCACCGATAGCACGGAGGCGAAGATCGCGAGCAGGAAGAACAGCAGCGTCACTGCGGCTGCGATCATGGTGATCCTGGAGCGGCGGAACGAATAAAACAGGTCGCTGTCGAGCGCGCGCTTGAACCAGCCAGGCGCTGCCGCAGAGCGCTTCTCGGACGTGTGGGGAACGACGGCCTCGCTCATGTCAGTGCGCCCGGCTGACCGTCGAGCGCAGCCGCGGATCGACGATGGTGTAAAGGATATCAACCACGAGATTGATGGTGACGAAGATCAGGGACACCATCATCAGGTAGGCCGCCATGATCGGGATATCGACGTTCTGAACAGCCTGTACGAACAGGAGCCCCATGCCGGGCCATTGGAACACGGTCTCAGTAATGATCGCGAAAGCAATGACTGAGCCGAATTGCAGGCCTGCCACGGTGATCACGGGAACCAGCGTGTTGCGCAGCGCATGGCCGAAATGGATTGCCCGCGTGGTCAGCCCTCGGGCGCGGGCGAAGCGGATGTAGTCGGTGCGCATGACCTCGAGCATTTCCGCGCGGACGAGCCGCATGATCAGCGTCATCTGGAACAGGCCGAGCGTGATCGAAGGCATGATCAGCGCTTTCAGGCCTGACAGCGTCAGGAGCCCCGTCGTCCACCAGCCGATATGCACAACATCGCCCCGCCCGAACGAGGGCAGCCAGCCGAGCGTCACCGAGAACAGGTAGATCATGAGAATGCCGATCAGGAAGGTCGGCAGCGAGATGCCGATCAAGGAGACGGCCTGGAATATGTGCGTGAGCCAGCTGTCACGGCGAAGCGCCGAATAGACGCCCATCAGAATGCCACAGATCATCGCGAAGATGGTGGCGCAGATCGCGAGCTCCAGCGTCGCGGGCATCCGCTCTATCAGCAGGTCCGTGACTGGCAGGCGGAACTGGTAGGACACGCCGAACTTGAACTGCGCAGCGTTGCCGACATATCGGCCGAACTGCACGATCACGGGATCGTCGAGGCCGAGCGATTTGCGGATCGCGGCGCGCTCCGCGCCCGACGTATCCATCCCCACCATCTGGTTCACGGGATCGCCGGCAAACCGGAACATCGAAAACGAGATGACCCCGACGGCGATCATGACGCCGACGGCCTGGATAGCCCGGCGCAGTGTGAAAGCGAGCATCTGTTCCTTTCACATCTCTTCAGCAGCACGCATCATCGCGTTAGCCCGAAATAACAAGTCCCGGAAGCCAGATCTTTGAAAGCGATGGCTTCCGGGACTTCACAACTTGTCGACACTACTCGTCCTGCTTGGTCGCCCAGTAGAGCATGACCATGTTGTCCGCACGCTGGGTCAGTTTCACCTTCTTCGATACGCCCCAGGCGAGCGCCTGCTGGTGCAGCGGGATGTAGGCCCAGTCCTTCATCGAGACCTCGAAAGCCTGCTTGATCAGCTGATTGCGCTTGGCCGTATCAGATTCCACCAGAACCTTGTCGGCGAGCTCGTCGAACTGCTTGTTGCAATAGCCGGCGAGATTGGCTTCACCGCGGTTGGGGTCCTTGGGGTCGTCCCGGCAGCCCATGATGTCGTGGAGCACGTTCTGGGCGTCGAGCGTATCCGGGGTCCAGCCCAGCATGAACAGCGAGGTCTTGTAGCCGCCGGGCTTCAGCACCTTGGCGAAATACTGGGCCTTGGGTTGCGCCAGCAGGTCTACCTTGATGTTGATGCGGGCGAGCATCCCAACGATGGCCTGACAGATCGCGGCGTCATTGACGTAGCGATCGTTCGGGCAGTCCATCGTCACTTCGAAACCGTCCGCATAGCCGGCGTCTGCCAGAAGCTTCTTGGCGGCTTCGGGATCGAACTTCGGCCGGGTGAAATCCTTCGAGGAAAAGATCTCTGGTGCGACCATCAATGCGGACGGCGTGGACAGTCCGCGCATGACGCGATTCTTGATCAGGTCGACGTCGATCGCCCGGTAGACGGCTTCGCGGACGCGAACGTCCTTGAACGGGTTCTTGCCCTTGATGTTGGAATACAGGAGCTCGTCACGCGCCTGATCCATGCCAACGAAGATGGTGCGGAGCTCAGGTCCCGTCAGCACGGTGGCGTTGGGGCTCGCTTTGACCCGCTCGATGTCCTGGACAGGAACCGGCTCGATCACGTCGACCTCGCCCGATAACAGCGCCGCGACACGCGTGGCCGGGTTTGCGATCGGCGTGAAGATGATCTCCTTGAGATTATGTTCCGGCTTGCGCCACCAGTTCGGATTGGCCTTGAAGACGGTCTTCACGCCCGGCTGATGGCTCTCGATGGTAAAGGCGCCGGTGCCGTTTTCATGAAGCGACGCGTAGCTCGGGGTCGTCGCAGCTGCGGGCGTCGGTGCCACCGCATCGTTCGCCTCTGCCCATTTTTTATCCATGATGTACCAGGTCGCCCACAGCGCCGTCAGGATGGGATTGGGCGAGGTCAGGATGAAATCGACGGTGTAATCGTCGATCTTGACGACCTTTGCATCGGCGGGAACGCGGCTCTGGAAGTTCGACCCTTTTGCCCGCACGCGGTCGGCCGAGAATACGACGTCATCGGCCGTGAAGGGGTCACCGTTGTGGAATTTCACGCCCTTGCGCAGGTGAAAGCGCCAGCGCGTCGGCTCCGGCGTCTCCCAGCTTTCGGCGAGCGCCGGGATGATCTTCAGGTCCTTGCCGCGGGCGACCAGGCCCTCGTAGACGTGGCCGAGATGCGCACTGGTGGTCGACTCGTTCAGCGTGTAGGGGTCGAGCGATTTCAGCTCACCCTGGTTGGCGTAGCGCAGCGTCTGGCTCGACGCCGGCGTGGCCGCCAACGCCAATACACCGGCGAGCGTCGCCGCAAACAGACTTCGTCCGACTGACATTCTTGACCCTCTCCACTCGCCCGCGCCGTGATTTTTGATTGTTCGGCGGGGCTGATCGATCCATGTTGCCCAGAGTTCTCGACCCGTGCAAGCGCCATTCCAGCAAGGAACGCGCCAAGTTGCGCCGCTGTGCAGCAATGCTGACCGGCAATTTAGGGTGAGAAGCGCGCGGCCGACATTCGACTTTCGACCTCCGAAGTCCCGGAATGAGGGCGGAACGACCCGGCGGCCGTCGGGCGAGCGCGGTCGTGGCCGGACGATTTGATTGACCAAAGCCGCCGATTGCGGAAGCTGGCATCCGGCTCCCGTCTCAGGTCGCTTGCGTCGCACGCCATGTCGCGGCGATACTGTGTGACGCCACTCGAATCTCATCCGGAGGGGACATGAAAGTTAACATCGAAATCGACTGCACCCCCCTCGAGGCTCGCCAGTTTTTCGGATTGCCGGACGTCTCGCCGATGCAGGTCGCCGTCATGGAGAAGCTGCAACAGCAGGTCTTGAGCAACATCGACAAGGTCTCGCCGGAATCGCTGATCCAGAGCTGGTTCACTTTTGATCCAAAGCTCGCGGAGCGGTTTCAGGACATGTTCGTCACCATGGCCGGTCTCGGCGGAACACGCAGCAACGACAAGAAGAAGTAAATGCCGATCGCGCGGGACGAGGCGCCGGGCTCAGGCCGGCTTCGTCCGCCCGGCCTTGGCCTGCTGCTCGCGGAGGCGCGCGGCCTGTTCGAACTCAATGCCAGCCTCCTGCTCTCGCCGCTGCTGATGCGCGCCGCTAGGGGAGCCTCGGTGGCGTCTATGCCCGCGATCTCGCACTCCAAGCGCCAGAGATGGTCCGCTACGTCGTCACGCTCGGCAGCCCCTTCGTTAACGATGTGCGGGCAACCAACGCAACGCGGCTCTACGAGGCGATGTCCGGCGAGCGCGTCGAGGATTTTGCGGAGCTGCGCGAAGCCATCGCCGGCGATCTTCCGGTGCCCGCGACCTCGATCTATTCGCGCGCCGACGGCGTCGTGAACTGGCGGACCTGCCTGTTGCGCCCGGGGGACCGTGCCGAGAACATCGAAGTGCATCTGGCAAGCCATATCGGGCTCGGGGTGAGCCCTGCTGCGCTGTGGGCCGTGGCGGATCGCCTGGCGCAACCGGAGGGAGACTTCTTGCCATTTGACCGGACGGGGCCGTTTGCCATTGCATATGCCCCGCCGGAACAGGCAGTATCGGTCTGACGAGAAGCGGCCGCTAAAGGCGCCCGTCGAATGTGAGCGGAGGGAATTATGGCCGACGGAAAGAAGCTGTCGTCGTTGGACGCGTCGTTTCTCTATCTGGAAACGCCGGAAATGCCGATGCATGTCGGCAGCATGGCGATCTTTCGCCTGCCCGACGACTACAACGGCGACTTCTTCGAAGACTTCAAGGCGATGATCGTCTCGCGCCTGCACATCGCGCCGATCCTGAAGGCGCGGCTGGAGAAGGCGCCGCTCGACATCGACCATCCGTCCTGGGTCGAGGACGACCAGTTCGACATCGACCGTCACATCTTCCGCGCCAGCCTGCCGGCACCGCGCGACCGCGCCACGCTCGAGCGAATCGTCGGCTGGATGCATGCGAAGCTTTTGAACCGCGCCCGGCCGCTCTGGGAGTTCTACGTGTTCGAGGGCATGAAGGACAACGAGGTCGGGCTCTATTCCAAGATGCACCATGCCGCCATCGACGGCGGCGCCGGCGCGGCCTTGACCAACATGATCTACGACATCTCGCCGATTCCGCGGAAGGTCGAGCCGCCGACCGGCGGATCGAAGCCCGGGCAGGAGCCGCGCGATATCGCCGCGAACCTGCTCGATTCCTATCAGCAGCTCTTCACCCAGCCGCTCGATGCGTCGGCGGCTGCGAAGAATTTGCAGCTGCCGCGCACCGGCAAGAGCGACATCGGCTCGATCCTGTTCGACAATGCGATGTACCAGATCGAGAGCGCGGTGCGATTCGCCGGCAACATCCCGACCATGGTCAAGAGCGTATCTGACGTGCTCGGCAAGATTTCCGATCCCAAGTCGCGCGAGAGCCTCGCCAGCATGGTGTCGCCGCCGACCATGCTCAACAAGTCGATTTCCTCGGAGCGCAGCTTCGCCGGCGTCTCGATCTCGCTGTCGCGAGCCAAGGCGCTGGCCAAGCAGGCCGACGGCAAGCTCAATGACGTGGTGCTCGCGCTCGCTTCCGGCGTGGTTCGGCGTTACCTCCTGCAATACGGTACGCTCCCTGCAAAATCGCTGACCGCTGCGGTGCCGATCTCGCTGCGGGAGGAGGGCAACACCGAGGCCAACAACCAGGTGTTCGGCATGATCTGCTCGATCGCGACCAATATTGAGGACCCCAAGGCGCGGTTGGAAGCCATCATCGCGCAGTCAACCAAGTCCAAGGAGATGTCGCATCCGCTACGCGCACTGATGCCCCAGGTCTCCAACATCTCGATGCTGGGGGCACCGATCATCGTCCAGATCATGGCGCTGCTCTACAGCCGCTCCGACCTGTCGAACGTTCTGCCGCCGGCCGCGAACATCACGGTGTCCAACGTGCCGGGGCCGCGGCAGACGCTCTATGCCGCCGGCGCGGAGCTGTTGCACATCTTCCCGGTGTCGATCTCGACGCACGGGCAGGCGCTCAACATCACCGTGCAGAGCTATCGCGATCAGCTCGATTTCGGCTTCATCGTCGGCGCCAACATCATTCCGCACGTGCAGGTGATGTGCGACATGCTGCCGGAGGAGTTTGCCGCGCTGGAGGCGGCCTATGCGACGCCGGCGGCCGACATCAAGGGCGCCGCGGAATAGGAAACTGACCAGGACATCTGCGATGATTGAAATGCCGCCGCTGAAGTTCGTGCAGACGAACGGAATCCGCATGGGCTATTACGAAGCTGGCCCGAAGACCGACAAGCCGCCGATCGTGCTGTGTCACGGCTGGCCGGAGCTCGCCTTCTCCTGGCGGCACCAGATCAAGGCGCTGAGCGAAGCCGGCATCCGCGTGATCGCGCCGGACCAGCGCGGCTATGGCGCAACCGACCGGCCCGAGCCGGTCGAGGCTTATGACATCGAGCATCTGACCGGCGATCTGGTCGGCCTGCTTGATCATCTGGAGATCGACAAGGCAATCTTCGTCGGCCACGACTGGGGCGGGTTCATCGTCTGGCAGATGCCCCTGCGGCACATCGACCGCGTCGCCGGCGTGGTCGGCATCAACACCCCGCACACCAACCGGGCCTGGGCCGATCCGATCGAGCTGTTGCGCGCGCGCTTCGGCGAGAAGATGTACATCGTGCAGTTCCAGGATCCGTCGCGCGAGCCTGACGGCATCTTCGGCAGCCGTGTCGAGCAAACCTTTGACGCTTTCATGCGCAAGCCGGCGCCACGCCCGGCCGACGCACCGGCCGAGGAAGTGGTTGCCGGCGTCGGCGCCTCGCCGCGGCTCAATCTGGCATTTCCGCAGATGATTGCCGGCTACGACGCCAAGCACGATCCGCGCACGCCGATTCTGACGGCCGATGAGAAGAAGGTGTTCGTCGATACCTTTACCGGGACCGGCTTCACCGGCGGCATCAACTGGTACCGCAACATGTCGCGCAACTGGACGCGCTCGGAAGGCCTCGATCACACCGTGCGGGTGCCCTCGCTGATGATCATGGCGGAGAACGATGCGGTGCTGCCGCCGTCTTCAGCCGATGGCATGGAAAAGCTGATTCCCGATCTGGAAAAATACCTGGTTCGCGACAGCGGCCATTGGACGCAGCAGGAGAAGCCGGAAGAGGTCAGCGCCAAGCTGATCGAATGGCGCAGAAGGCGGTTTGGCTAGCTCGTCACTACGAGCCAAGCTCCTCGCAATGACGAGGTTACCGACCGTGGCAGGGGAAGCGTAGCTCAATGTCATCCAAGAATCGTCTGGAGCCGATTCCGCAGCCGCCGACCAAGCCGGTGGTCGGCAACATGCTGTCGCTGGATTCGGCCGCGCCGGTGCAGCATTTGACGCGGCTGGCCAAGGAGCTCGGTCCGATCTTCTGGCTCGACATGATGGGCTCGCCGATCGTCGTCGTCTCCGGCCACGATCTCGTCGACGAGCTCTCCGACGAAAAGCGCTTCGACAAGACGGTGCGCGGCGCGCTGCGCCGCGTGCGCGCGGTCGGCGGCGACGGCCTGTTCACGGCGGATACCAAGGAGCCGAACTGGAGCAAGGCGCACAACATCCTGCTCCAGCCCTTCGGCAACCGCGCCATGCAGTCCTATCATCCGAGCATGGTCGATATCGCCGAGCAGCTCGTGCAGAAATGGGAGCGGCTGAACGCCGACGACGAGATCGACGTCGTCCACGACATGACCGCGCTGACGCTGGACACGATCGGCCTGTGCGGCTTCGACTACCGCTTCAATTCGTTCTACCGCCGCGACTACCACCCCTTCGTCGAGTCGCTGGTGCGCTCGCTCGAAACCATCATGATGACCCGCGGCCTGCCATTCGAGCAGTTTTGGATGCAGAAGCGTCGAAAGACGCTCGGCGAAGATGTTGCCTTCATGAACAAGATGGTCGACGAGATCATCGCCGAACGGCGCAAGAGCGCGGAGGCGACCGACGACAAGAAGGATATGTTGGCCGCGATGATGACCGGCGTCGACCGCTCGACCGGCGAGCAGCTCGACGACGTCAACATCCGCTACCAGATCAACACCTTTCTGATCGCGGGTCACGAGACCACCAGCGGCCTATTGTCCTACACGCTTTATGCGCTGCTCAAGCATCCGGAGATTCTCAAGAAGGCGTATGACGAGGTCGATCGCGTCTTCGGTCCCGACGTCAACGCGAAGCCGACTTACCAGCAGGTGACGCAGCTCACCTACATCACGCAGATCCTGAAAGAGGCGCTGCGGCTGTGGCCGCCGGCGCCGGCCTACGGCATCTCGCCGCTGAACGACGAGACCATCGGCGGCGGCAGGTACAAGCTCCGGAAGGGCACGTTCATCACCATCCTGGTGACCGCGCTGCATCGCGATCCCTCCGTCTGGGGGCCCAATCCTGACGCGTTCGATCCCGAGAATTTCAGCCGTGAGGCCGAGGCCAAGCGGCCGATCAATGCCTGGAAGCCGTTCGGCAACGGCCAGCGCGCCTGCATCGGCCGCGGCTTTGCCATGCACGAGGCGGCGCTCGCGCTCGGCATGATCCTCCAGCGCTTTAAGCTGATCGACCATCAGCGCTATCAGATGCATTTGAAGGAAACGCTGACGATGAAGCCGGAAGGCTTCAAGATCAAGGTGCGGCCGCGTGCGGATCGCGAGCGCGGTGCTTATGGCGGGCCGGTCGCGGCTGCGGTGTCGGCACCACGGGCACCACGCCAGCCCACCACGCGGCCGGGCCACAACACGCCGATGCTCGTGCTTTACGGCTCCAACCTCGGAACGGCCGAGGAGCTTGCAACGCGCATGGCCGATCTCGCGGAGATCAACGGCTTTGCAGTGCAACTCGGGCCCCTCGATGACTACGCCGGCAAGCTGCCGCAGGAGGGCGGTGTGCTGATCATCTGCGCGTCCTACAACGGCGCGCCCCCTGACAATGCAACACAGTTCGTCAAATGGCTCGGCGAGGATCTGCCGAAGGATGCCTTCGCCAATGTACGTTACGCGGTGTTCGGCTGCGGCAACAGCGACTGGGCTGCGACGTACCAGTCCGTGCCGCGCTTCATCGACGAGCAATTGTCGAAGCATGGCGCACGCGCGATCTATCCGCGCGGCGAGGGCGACGCGCGCAGCGATCTCGACAGCCAGTTCGAGAGATGGTTCCCGGCGGCGGCCCAGGTCGCAACCAAGGAATTCGGCATCGACTGGAATTTTACGCGCACCGCGGGGGACGATCCGCTCTACGCGATCGAGCCTGTCGCGGTGACCGCCGTCAATACCATCGTTGCCCAGGGTGGTGCGGTGGCGATGAAGGTGCTGGTCAACGAGGAGCTTCAGAACAAGTCTGGCGCTAATCCGTCGGAACGCTCGACGCGCCACATCGAGGTGCAGCTGCCGGCCAACATCACCTATCGCGTCGGCGATCATTTGAGCGTGGTCCCGCGCAATGATCCGGCGCTGGTGGATTCGGTGGCCCGCCGCTTCGGATTTTTGCCGGCCGACCAGATCAGGCTTCAGGTCACTGAGGGCCGCCGCGCGCAACTGCCGGTCGGCGAGGCCGTGTCAGTTGGCCGCCTGCTCAGCGAGTTCGTCGAGTTGCAGCAGGTGGCGACGCGCAAGCAAATCCAGATCATGGCCGAGCACACCCGCTGCCCGGTCACGAAGCTGAAGCTGCTCGCCTTCGTTGGTGAGGAGGCCGAGCCGCTCGAACGTTACCGGACCGAGATTTTATCAAGCCGCAAATCGGTGTTCGATCTGCTGCTCGAATATCCGGCCTGCGAATTGCCGTTCAACGTCTATCTGGAAATGCTCTCGCTGCTCGCGCCGCGCTACTATTCGATCTCGTCCTCACCATCGGTCGATCCGGCGCGTTGCAGCGTCACGGTCGGCGTGGTCAAAGGGCGGGCCGCTTCGGGCCGCGGCGTCTACAAGGGCATCTGCTCGAACTATCTCGCCAACCGGCGTGCGGGCGATGCGATCTACGCCACCGTGCGCGAGACCAAGGCCGGCTTCCGGCTCCCGGATGATCCATCCGTGCCGCTCATCATGATCGGCCCGGGCACGGGATTGGCTCCGTTCCGCGGCTTCCTTCAGGAGCGCGCTGCGCGCAAGGCGAAGGGTGCCGGCCTCGGTCCGGCGATGTTGTTCTTCGGCTGCCGCCACCCCGATCAGGATTTTCTCTACGGGGACGAACTGAAGGCGCTGGCGGCGAGCGGCATCGCCGAGCTGTTCACCGCGTTCTCGCGCACGGACGGCCCGAAGACCTATGTGCAGCACGTGCTCGCTGCGCAGAAGGACAAGGTCTGGCCGCTGATCGAGCAGGGCGCCATCATCTATGTGTGCGGCGACGGCAGCAGGATGGAGCCCGACGTGAAGGCGGCTCTTGTCGCGATCCACCGTGAGAAGAGCGGCAGCGATGCCGCCGCGGCTGCGCGCTGGATCGAGGAGATGGGCGCGAACAACCGCTATGTGCTCGACGTCTGGGCGGGAGGGTGATTGGTGGCCCAATCGTGCTAAAGCTCTCCCATGATTCCCTGGGAAAAGATCGACACCGCCAAAATCCCCGGCTCCGACGAGGAACTCCGCCTGATGCGGCGGGGTAAGGAGTTCTCGATCAAGCTCGGCACCAACGAGCTGATGAACAATCGCCTGTCGGGCTCCGAAGCGGCGCTCGCAACGCTTGCGGCGAAGCAGATCGAGACGGTCGCAAAGCCGGTCGTCCTCATTGGCGGCCTCGGCATGGGCTTTACCTTGCGCGCGGCGCTCGCCGTGCTCGGAAGCAAGGCGAAGATTGTGGTCGCTGAACTCGTGCCGGCGGTGGTCGCCTGGGCGCGAGGCCCCATGGCGGAGGTCTTCGGCGATAGTCTCGGCGATGTCAGGGTGAGCATCCGGGAGACTGACGTCGGCGAAATCATCCGGGCGAAGAGCTCGGCCTTCGATGCCATTCTCCTCGACGTCGACAACGGGCCGGAAGGGCTGACCCGGAAGGGTAATGACGCGCTCTACACTGCGAGCGGGCTGAACGCGGCGAGAACGGCGCTGCGGCCGGGCGGTGTGCTCGCCGTCTGGTCGTCGGGACCCAATCCCGCCTTTACCAGGCGGCTTGGCCGCGCCGGCTTCGACGTCAACGAGGTCAACGTCCGCGCCACCGGGAGAGGCGGCGGCGCGCGGCATGTCATCTGGATCGCGCGAAAGAACTAAGCCGCCTGCGCCGCAGCGCCATGCGCATGCTTGTCGATAGCGCCGATGATTTCCGGCCAGAAGCGCATCGGCAGCGCATGACCCATGCCTTCGATCATCAACAGCTTTGCACCCGGAATCGATTCCGCTGTGTCCTTGCCGCCCTCGGGTCGAACCAGCGGATCGATGGTGCCATGGATCACCAGCGTCGGCGTCCTGACGTTATAGAGCCGCTCCTTGCGACTACCGGAGGCGAGCACGGCGCGCAGCTGCCGGCCGACGCCAGCCGGATTGAGCCCGCGAGCAAAGACGCGTTCGGCCCGGCCAGGATCGAGCGCCTCTTCCTCCGGAAAGGAACCGGCGCGCAAGATCTTCCAGGTCTCGCCGAAGCGGGTGATGAACTCCTCCTTGCTGCGCGGCGGCGGTGCCATCAGCATCGCGGCGGCCTCCCGCGTTGGGGGCGGCACGCGCGGATTGCCTGTCGTCGACATGATCGAGGTCAGCGAGCGTACGCGCCCGGGAAACGACAATGTCACCTCCTGCGCGATCATGCCGCCCATGGACGCGCCGACCAGATGCGCCGACTTGATGGCGAGCGCATCCATCAGGCCGATCGTGTCCCTCGCCATGTCGATGAGCTTGTAGGGGGCGGCCACTGGAATTCTGAGAAAGCGCAGCTTCATCAGTTCGAGCGGGGTCAGGCGCTTGCCGCCGGTCATGTGGCTGGACTTGCCGATATCGCGATTGTCGAAACGGATCACGCGAAAGCCGCGCGCGGCGAGCTGCTCGCAGAACCCATCGTCCCAGTGGATCATCTGCGCTCCGAGCCCCATGATCAGCAACAGCGGCTCGGCATTGTCGTTGCCAAAAATCTCGTAGCAGATGTCGATGCCATTGGCGCGAAGAGTCTGGGGCGGCTGATGGCCAATCACAGGGCGTGTTCCCTTAGCTTTTTGATCAATGCTGTATTGCACGGTTTCCCGCGGCAAAGAAGCCATATGCGCGGCACCCGATTGCTTGTCGGTTGACCGGCGCCCCGCAACGGTGTGGTATGGCGGAAAAAGAAGGGCACAAGCCCTCCGCATCGGGAGGACGCTGATGACCGACAAGATCACCGATCCAGTTGCCTTGTGGCAGAAGATGGTCGGCGAAATGGAGAAGGGGTTCAACGCCTTCGCCACCAAGGCGATGGAGACGCCGGAATTCTCGCAGGCCATGAACCGCGCCGGCGGCGCTGCTGCGGGCGCTCAGAAGCAGTTCGGCGATCTCATGGAGAAGTACCTGCTCTCGATGAACCTACCGAGCCGCGAGCAGATGACCGGAATCGCCGAACGGCTGCAGTCGATCGAAGGGCAACTCGGCGAGATCAGGTCGATGCTGAGCAAGATGTCGGCCAGCTCCGGATCGCAGACCGGCACTGCGCCGCGGCCGCCGCGCACCAAGCGTCCGCCATCCGAGGGCGGAGAGCAAAAATGAACGCGCCGGCGGGACTTGATCTCGCGGCGATCCCGGAGCGGATCCAGACCGAGGTGCAGCGCGCCATCCAGCGCAGCATCAAGGGCGTCGAATATTTCTCGAGCTCCGGCCCCACGCTCGGCTCGACGCCGAAGGATGTGCTGCATTCGCGCGGCACGATGAGCCTCTATCACTACCAGCCGATGTCGGACGAGATCTACCGCGTGCCGGTGCTGATCGTGATGGCCACCACCAACCGCGGCTACATCCTCGATCTCGTGCCCGGCCAGAGTTTCATCGAGTTCCTGCTCAGGCGCGGCTATGATGTCTACATGCTCGACTGGAGCGCGCCGCGGCCGGAGGAGAAGAGCCTGCGGATGGAGGACTACGTCCTCGACTTCATCCCGGATTGCGTCCGCCGCGTGCAGGCCGATTCCGGCGAGCAGGACGTCTCCGTGATCGGCTATTGCTTCGGCGGCGTGCTGTCGCTGCTTTACGGATCGATCTTCCCGGACGGGCCGATGAAGAATTTGATCTGCTTCACCACGCCGATCGACTTTCGCGAGATGAAGCTGTTCTCGAACTTCTCCGACCGCCGCTATTTCGATGTCGATCGCCTCGTCGACAGCGTCGGCAATTTGCCGCCGGAGATGATCCTGTCCTCGTTCGAGATGCTGCGCCCGGCCTCGCGCACGGTGAGCCAGATCCAGCTCTGGGAGAACATCTGGAACGACGAGTTCGTGAAATCGTACCGGATGTTCGACCGCTGGGCGACCGACACGCTGCCGCTCGCGGGCGAATATTTCCGCGGTATCACCAAGGATCTGATGTGGGATAACAAGCTGTTCAACGACACGATGTCGGTCGGCGGCCGGCCGGCGAGGCTCGAGAACATCAAGGTGCCGATCCTGCATGCAGTCGCCGAGCACGATCATATCGTGCCCTATGACGCGGCAAGACACCTGATCGCGAAGATCGGCTCCGCGGACAAGGAGGAGGTGATGCTGAAAGGCGGTCACGTCTCGCTGGTCGCCGGCGCCAACGCGGTGAAGCGGCTTTGGCCGAAACTGGATTCCTGGCTGGGGACAAGATCGACATGAGTGAACAGCGTTCCTATCCGAGAGTTGTCAAGCTAGAGGCCGGCGATATCGAGATCCGCCTGATGTCGCCTGCGGACGAAGCCGCCGTGCTCGCCTTCGGAAAGGGCCTGCCGACCCATGATCTGTTGTTCCTGCCGCGCAACATCAGCGAGCCCAAGGTGCTGTCGGCCTGGGTCAAGGAGATCGAGCGCGGCGCGATCCAGAGTCTGCTCGCGGTGAAGGATGGCAAGGTCGTCGGCTGCGGCACGCTGGTGCGCGATCCGCACTCCTGGTCGCCGCATGTCGGGGAGATCCGCATGGTGGTGTCGCAGGACGTGCGCGGACAAGGGGTGGGGAAGGCGCTGTCGCAGGAGACATTCGCGCTGGCGCTCGGGGCGGGGCTGGAGAAGCTCTCGGTCCAGATGACGGTCGACCAGCAGGCGGCCATCGCGCTGTTTGAGAGCCTCGGGTTCAAGGCCGAGGCGCTGCTGCGCGACCATGTCAGGGACCTCGACGGTAAGACCCATGACATCGTCGTGCTCGGCCACAACATTGCGCAGGTCCAGGCGCAGATGGAAGCCTACGGGCTGCCGGGTGCGGTTCAGCATTGAGTAGCGCCGCCCGGGACCAAGAAACGGCAATTCAACCCCATGCAAAGTAGGCAGCCTGCGAAAGCGGCAGGTCGCCTGCCGTCAGGCCATTCACGATTTCGTGATATCGCACTGCAATATGGATATTGCACCGCACAATTAACTATGCCATATAAGCCATGCCCCGGGCCAATGCGGACGGGGTGAGCCCATAGCTCAACCTAATGAGGATGGAGAGAACCCCATGACCACCGAAACCAACACCGCTTTCGAGGGCTTCAAAGACGCTTTCAAGAACATCCAGAATCTGGAAGTTCCCGAGGCTGCCCGCGAGTTCGTCAAGAAGTCCGCCAACACCGCCAAAGATCGTGCTGCCGAGGTGTTCGCCGGCTCCGAGCGCGTGACCGCCGCCGTGGAGAACGCGGTGACCGAATCCGTCGCTGAAGCTGGCAAGATCAGCCGCAGCATCCAGCAGGCGATCTACGAGGATGCCGAGGCGTTCTTCGCAGGCATCGACAAGCTCGCGTCCGCCAAGTCGTTCAGCGAAGCCGTCGAGATCCAGTCGAGCCTGCTCCGCGCTCGCGGCGAAGCGTTCGTCTCGCGCGCCAAGGCGACCACCGACTATTTCGGCAAGCTCGCCGCCAACGGCGCGAAGTCCGCTCAGGACAACTTTGCCAAGGTCTACACCAAGACCGCCTGATCCGACGCTCTCAGTACAAACTGAAATTTTGAGGCCCGCTTCGGCGGGCCTTTTGTTTTGCGCTGCCGTCATTGCTTCGCTTCGTTTGCAATGACGAGTAGGGTGATGCCGTGATGACTCGCCCCGCCGACTTCTCCTTCGACACTCCCGGCGATGCCGAACGTGCGGCCGAGCTGCGCCGGGTGAAGGCGCTCGCGACGCTGGTGCTGGCCTCAACTCTTCTGCTGTTCGTCGTCGCGAAATGGCTGCTGCCTGTGCACCCCGTGTTCGGCTTCATCGCCGCCTTCGCGGAAGCCGCGACCATCGGCGGGCTTGCCGACTGGTACGCGGTGGTCGCGCTGTTCAAGCGGCCGCTTGGCCTGCCGATCCCGCACACAGCGATCATCCAGAGCAATCAGGCCCGCATCGCCGACAAGCTCGGCGAGTTCATCCAGGTGCATTTCCTCGAGGCCGGCCCGGTCGAGGCCAAGTTGAATGAGATCGATTTCGGCTCCTTCGTTGCCGACTGGCTGCGCGAGCGCAAGCGCAGCGATGATCTCGCGCGCTTCGCGCTGCGCCTGCTGCCGGAGGCCTTCTCCGCAACCGAGACCTCCGGCCTGATGACCTTCATCATCCGCCGCCTGTCCTCGCAGCTCCAGGCGGTCGACCTCGCGCCGCTCGCCGCCGGCACGCTGCGCGGCTTCGTGGCGGAGGGACGCCATCAGATATTGTTCGACGATCTCCTGCGCGTGATGCACGAGACGCTGACTCGAGCCGAGACCATGGCGATGATCCGCGAAAAGGTGCGTGCGGAGTTGCCGACCCTGCTCAGGCTCTATCGCGCCGACAAGTTTCTGGTGAACAAGATCGTGGCGTCCGCCACCGCTTTCTTCAATGAAGTGCGCAGCGATCCCAAGCATCCGTTCCGGGGCGAGTTCGACCGCATGGTGCTGAGCTTCGTTGACAGCCTCGGCACCGACCAGGCCTATATCGATCGCATCGACGGCTTGAAGCGCGATCTGCTGGCCCGACCCGAGCTTGCCGAGCTCGCCCGCGCTGTGTGGGCGAACACGCGCTCCTTCATCGAACGCAGCGCGTCCGGCGAGACGCAGGTGCTGCAGCATCATCTCGCCGGCGTGTTTGTCGCCGCCGGCGAGGCGCTCGCCGGCGATACCGAGCTGCGCGGCGAGATCAACAAGGGCTTGGTGATGGTGCTGCGCAGCTTCGTCGCGGACCAGAAAAGCGGCGTCTCGACCTTCATCTCCGATCAGGTTAAGGCGTGGAATATGGCGCAGCTGATTTCGCTGATCGAAATCAACATCGGCCGCGACCTGCAATACATCCGCTTCAATGGCTCGCTGATCGGTGGCCTCGCCGGGCTCGCGCTCTACTCCGTAGAATTCCTGCTCCGATTGTTGTGACTTTTGCGTCACGCCCGTTAGCATTAACGCGCGGGCCTATTGTGACCTCGCGTCTCTCCAGCTTGAATGTCAGGAACCGGCCGCTTAGCTGATTCATGTTGCGCTGCGGAACGTTCGAGAAGCCGGCGTATTGGAATTCATGCCCGTTTGCCGGCATCGCGGCCGGCGCCTTCTCCAAGGGATTCATTGATGACCGTTACTGCCCAGATGCTGCGCCCGCCGTCCCGTACCCTGATGTTTCTGGAAGGGCGCGCGATCCATGAGTTCGGTGCATTCCTCGGCGCGCTGCCGCTCTTGAGCCTCGCGCCGCGCGGCGATGGGCATCCGGTGCTGGTGCTGCCGGGCCTCGTGGCCTCCGACGCGTCCACGCGCGCGCTGCGCACGTTTCTGACCAGTAAGGGTTACGCGGTGAGCGGCTGGCGGCAGGGCCGCAACTACGGCCTGCGGCCAGGCGTGCAGCATGCCATGATCGATCTGGTTCAGGAGCTCAACGACGCCCATGACCGCAAGGTCAGCCTGGTCGGCTGGAGTCTCGGCGGCCTCTATGCGCGCCAGCTTGCCAAAATGATGCCGGAGCGCGTGCGCCAGGTGATCACGCTTGGCAGCCCCTTCGCAGGCGATCCCCACTCGACCAATGCGTGGCGCGTCTATGAGTGGGCGAGCGGCCGCAAGTCCGACGAGGTCGATCCACAGTTCGGCGGCGATCTCGCCGTCCCGCCGCCGGTGCCGACCACGGCGATCTTCAGCCGCACCGACGGCGTCTGCGCCTGGCAGGGCTGCATGGAGAAAGCGGGCGAGCAGACCGAGAGCATCGAGATCGAGAGCAGCCATTGCGGCATGGGGCACCATCCCGCGGCGGTCTATGCGGTGGCCGACCGCCTCGCACAGAAGGAAGGCCAGTGGCGGCCGTTCGACCGCAGCGGTTGGCGCAGCCTCGCCTATCCCGATCCGCACAGATAGCGGGCTTGCATGGTTCGAGACGCGCGGCTGTGCCGCGCTCCTCACCATGAGGGTTGAGAACGATGAGGCCGCGTGAAAGCGGCTAGACCTCATCCTGAGGAGGCGTGAAGCGCCGTCTCGAAGGATCGAGCCCGGCTCTCGCCTCCATTGTCGCGCCCCTCCGTTGTCCCAACCGCACAATTCGCGCTATGCCTCACGCATGGCGCATCCGCTTTCCCGTATCGTCGACCAGCTCAAGCGCGAGCCCTCGCGCACGGGCTCGATCATCATCACTGTATTCGGCGATGCCATCGTGCCGCGCGGCGGCTCGGTGTGGCTCGGCACACTGCTGGAATTCTTCGAAAGCCTTGATATCGACAGTGGCGTGGTGCGCACTGCGATGTCGCGTCTTGCCGCCGACGGCTGGCTGACGCGCGAAAAGGTCGGCCGCAACAGCTTCTATCGTCTCGCCGAGAAGGGCCGCGAAACGTTCGAGGCTGCCACGCGCCACATCTACGATCCGCCACCGTCGGACTGGACTGGTCGCTTCGAGCTGCTGCTGATCGGCAATGGCGAGGACCGCGACGCCTCCCGCGAGGCGCTCCGCAACGCCGGCTTCGGCAGTCCGCTGCCGGGCGTGTGGGTCGCGCCATCGGGCGTGCCGGTGCCGGATGAGGCTGCGGGCGCCATTCGCCTTGAAGTCTCGGCCGAGGACGACAGCGGTCGCCGTCTGCTCAGCGCGAGCTGGCCACTCGACCACACTGCGGATGCCTATCTGAAATTCATGAAGACGTTCGAGCCGCTCCGCGCTGCGCTCGCCCGCGGGACGGATTTGTCTGAAGGAGACGCCTTCACCGCGCGCATCCTGCTGATCCACCATTACCGCCGCGTGGTGCTGCGCGATCCTCTGTTGCCGGAGAGCCTGCTGCCCGCGGACTGGCCGGGCAGGGCCGCCCGCGGGCTCTGTGGCGAGATCTATCGCGCGCTGCTTGCCCCGTCGGAGCAATGGCTTGACGGTCATGGAACCAATGAGAAAGGCCCGCTGCCGCCGGCCCGGAAGCTTCTGGAAAGGAGATTCGAGGCCTGATTTATCTGTTACAGAAATATCTTGCGCGATGTAATTTTTGTTATATATTATCTCCCAACAGATCGGGAGGATGCGCATGTACACCCAGGCGCTGAACACGGCCGAGACCGACGATCGCGGCCTTGAGGACGCAGCCAAGGCCGCGCAGTTCCAGGCGCGCATCGATGCCGAGGAGCGCATCGAGCCGAACGACTGGATGCCGGCGGCCTATCGCAAGACGCTCACCCGCCAGATCTCCCAGCACGCCCATTCCGAAATCGTCGGCATGCTGCCCGAAGGCAACTGGATCACGCGCGCGCCGACCTTGCGCCGCAAGGCCGCGCTGCTCGCCAAGGTGCAGGACGAGTGCGGCCACGGGCTCTATCTCTATGCCGCCGCCGAGACGCTCGGCACCTCGCGCGAGGAGCTGGTCGACGCCATGCTCGCCGGCAAGGCCAAATACTCCTCGATCTTCAATTACCCGACGCTGACCTGGGCCGACATCGGCACCATCGGCTGGCTGGTCGATGGCGCCGCGATCATGAACCAGATCCCACTGTGCCGCTGCTCCTACGGCCCCTATGCGCGCGCGATGATCCGCGTCTGCAAGGAGGAGTCGTTCCACCAGCGCCAGGGCTACGAGATCATGCTGACGCTGTGCCGCGGCTCCGGCGAGCAGAAGGCGATGGCGCAGGATGCGTTGAACCGCTGGTGGTGGCCGGTGCTGATGATGTTCGGCCCACCGGACGCAACCAGCCAGCACAGCGATACCTCGACGAAGTGGAAGATCAAGCGCTTCTCCAATGATGAGCTGCGCCAGAAATTCGTCGACGCCACTGTGCCGCAAGCGCAATATCTCGGCCTCTCCATTCCCGATCCCGGCATGACCCAAGATGCCGAAGGACACTGGCGTTACAGCGAGATCGACTGGACCGAATTCAAGCAGGTGCTCGCCGGCAACGGCCCCTGCAACCGCGATCGGCTTGCCGCGCGTCGCAAGGCGCATGACGAGGGCGCCTGGGTGCGAGAGGCGGCAGCTAGCTACGCCGCCAAGCGCGCGCAGCGCGAGACCGCACAAGCCGCGGAATAAGGAGATCACGATGGCCACGCCGAATACGCCGCTGTGGGAAGTCTTCATTCGCAGCCGTAACGGGCTTGCGCACAAGCATGTGGGATCGCTGCATGCGAGCGATGCCATAATGGCCTTGCAGGCCGCTCGCGACATCTACACCCGTCGCGGCGAGGGCCTGTCGATCTGGGTCGTGCCGTCGACTGCGATCACCGCGAGCGATCCCGCCGAGAAGGGCATGATGTTCGAGCCGGCGGAATCGAAGATCTATCGGCACCCGACGTTCTACGAGGTGCCCGACGAAGTGGGACATATGTGATGCCGGTTGCCAACATCGAGGTCTCCGAGACGCCGCTGGTGCTCTATACTCTGCGTCGCGCCGACGATGCGCTGATCCTCGGCCATCGGCTGTCGGAATGGTGCGGGCACGCGCCGATGCTGGAAGAGGACATGGCGCTCTCCAATATCGCGCTCGACCTCATCGGCCAGGCTCGCGAGCTCTACACCTACGCCGCCAGGGTCGAAGACAAGGACAATGACGAGGACAAGCTCGCGTATTTGCGCGACGTCCGGCAGTACCGCAATTTGCTGCTGGTAGAGCAGCCCAATGGCGACTTCGCCCAGACCCTGGTGCGGCAATTCTTCTATTCCGCCTTTGCCGATCTCTATTGGCGCGCAATGATGAGCTCGCGCGATGCGACGCTTGCGGCCATTGCCGCGAAGTCGGAGAAGGAGAGCGCCTATCATCTGCGGCATGCGTCGGAATGGATCATCCGGCTCGGCGACGGGACGGAGGAGAGCCACGCTCGCGCGCAAGGAGCGATCGATCACCTCTGGGCCTTCACCGGCGAGATGTTTGACGTCGATCAAGGCGAACGCGAATTGATCCACGCCGGTATTGCCATCGATCCCGGCACCCTGCGCGGTCGCTGGCTGACAAAGCTCCGGGATGTTGTCGGCGAGGCCACGCTTCAGTTGCCGCAGAACGAGTGGATGCAGCAGGGCGGCCGTTCCGGCCGCCACAGCGAGCATCTCGGTCATCTCCTGTCCGAACTGCAATCGATGCAGCGTACCTTCCCGGGGCTGACATGGTGAGGGTGCTTGACCGCGACAGCGAGCTGCGCCGGCGCGCCTGGGACGCTGCGGCGAGCGTCGTCGACCCTGAAATTCCGGTGCTCACCATTGCCGATCTCGGCGTGCTGCGCGATGTCGTGCTCGATGGCAGCCACGTCGAGGTTGCGATCACGCCGACCTATTCAGGCTGCCCGGCCATGAACATGATCGCACTCGAAATCGAGGTCGCACTGGAGCGCGCTGGCTTCAATCGTCCAAAGGTTCGTACCGTGCTGTCGCCGGCCTGGACGAGCGACTGGATGAGCGAGGAGGGCCGCCGCAAGCTATCCGCCTACGGTATCGCGCCGCCGCAAGCCTCAAGTTCGCGCCGCGCGCTGTTCGGCGAGCAAGCCGTTGCGTGCCCGCAATGCGGCTCTGACAAGACCGAGCTGCTGTCCGAATTCGGCTCGACCTCCTGCAAAGCGCTCTGGCGCTGCAAGGCCTGCCGCGAACCGTTCGATTACTTCAAGTGTCATTGAGACGCACAATGCCAACCCCATCGTCATTGCGAGGAGCCCTTGCGACGAAGCAATCCAGACTGCCTCCGCGGAATGTTTCTGGATTGCTTCGCTTCGCTCGCAATGACGACGGAGAGACCGAACGAAGGTGCCTCTGATGTCCGCTGCCGCACCACGCTTCCACCGCCTCGCCATTGACGACATCCGCCGTGAGGCGTCGGACGCGGTTTCGATGACCTTTGCCATTCCGCGCGAGCTTGCCGACGACTACGCCTTCGCCCCCGGCCAGTATCTTACGCTTCGCACCACACTCGACGGTGAGGAGGTGCGCCGCTCTTATTCCATCTGCTCCGGTCCCGATGACGGCGAGATCCGCATCGCCGTGAAGAAGGTCGATGGCGGTGCGTTTTCGAGCTGGGCCGCGGACGAGCTGAAGTGCGGTGACGAGCTCGACGTGATGACGCCGACCGGCCGCTTCGGTGCAGTTCCGCCCGCAGATAGCGCGCGGATCCATGTCGGCTTTGCCGCGGGCTCCGGCATCACGCCTATCCTGTCGATCGTCAAGGGCGTGCTGATGCGCGAGCCCGACAGCCGCTTCTTTCTGTTTTACGGCAACCGCGCGACCGACAACATCATGTTTCTCGAGGCGCTCGAGGAGCTCAAGGACCGCTTCATCGACCGCCTCTCGATCTTCCACGTCATCTCGGGCGAGGAGCAGGATATCCCGATCCTGCACGGTCGGCTCGATGGCGACAAGGTGAGGGTGCTGCTGCGTTCGCTGGTGCCGGCGGCGAGCGTCAATCACGTCTTCATCTGCGGTCCGTCCGGCATGAGCGAGGACATCGAAGCGACCTGTCGCGATCTCGGCATTGCGGAAGAGCGCATCCATGTCGAGCGCTTCGTCTCCGAGTTCGGCGGCAAGCCGCGGCCCAAGAAGATGGTGGCGCCCGACGCGCCGCCGAAGGCGATCGCCTCTCTGATCATCGACGGCAAGCGCCGCGACGTGCCGGTCGCCGAGGACGAGGCCATCCTCGATGCAGCGCTGCGCGCCGGCGTCGATCTGCCCTTCGCCTGCAAGGGCGGCATGTGCTCGACCTGCCGCGCCAAGCTGGTCGAAGGCGAGGCGCCGATGGACATCAACTACTCGCTGGAACCCTGGGAGCTGAAGGCTGGTTTTGTCCTGACCTGCCAGGCCAAGCCATCATCCGAACGGGTCGTTGTCGATTACGACCATGTTTGACAGTGTGAGCCAACCGGAAGAACACCGTGAGCAAACAACCGGCCGGGAGAAGCACGTGAACGTCAAAGCCGCCCTGTCGCCTCACGATGTTGCCCGCGCCTGCGCCGATGCGATGTGGGCGGAAGACGATGCCTCCAAGGGGCTCGGTATGGAGCTCGTCGAGATCGGTCCTGGCTTTGCGATGCTGGCAATGACGGTGCGGCCGGACATGGTCAACGGCCAGCGCATTGCGCATGGCGGCTTCATCTTCACACTCGCCGATTCCGCCTTTGCCTTTGCCTGCAATTCGCACAACGATCGCGTCGTGGCAGCGCAAGGGCAGATTACCTTCATCAAGCCCGGCAAGCTCGGCGATCGCCTCGTTGCAAAGGCGCGGGAGGTCACCCGAAGCGGGCGCTCCGGCATCTATGATGTGCGCGTCACCGCAGGCGATGCCGTGATCGCAGAATTCCGTGGGCATTCGCGTGTCATTCCCGGCACGTGGCTGCCGCAGCAAGATAAATAAAAAAACGAACCGACATAGGGAAACGAGGATGGCCCAGACCAGGCTGAAGGATGGTGGCAACACCTATAAGGCCGAGACGGACGCGCATGAGCGCGCGTCGCGCGACGAGATCAAGGCGCTTCAGACGCAGCGCCTTGCGTGGTCGCTGAAGCATGCCTACGACAACGTCGCGCATTATCGCAAAGCCTTCGACAAGGCTGGCGTGCATCCGTCCGACTTCCGCGAGCTGGCCGATCTCGCCAAATTTCCGTTCACGGTGAAGACGGACCTGCGCGACAATTATCCCTTCAACATGTTCGCCGTGCCCCGCGAAAAGCTGGTGCGCGTGCATGCGTCCTCCGGCACGACCGGCAAGCCGATCGTCGTCGGCTATACGCAACGCGACATCGACACCTGGTCGGAGGTGATGGCGCGCTCGATCCGCGCGGCCGGCGGCCGCACCGGCATGATCATCCACAATGCCTATGGCTATGGTCTCTTCACCGGCGGATTGGGCGTGCACTACGGCGCCGAAATGCTCGGCTGCACCGTGGTTCCGATCTCCGGCGGCATGACCGAGCGGCAGGTGCAGCTCATCAACGATTTCCGCCCTGATATCATCACAGTGACGCCGAGCTACATGCTGGCGATCCTGGACGAGTTCAAGCGGCAAAAGCTAGATCCGCGTCAGTGCTCGCTCAAGGTCGGCATCTTCGGCGCCGAGCCCTGGACCAACGCGATGCGCGGCGAGATCGAGGAGGCCTTCGACATGGATGCCACCGACATCTATGGACTCTCTGAAGTGATCGGCCCGGGCGTCGCGCAGGAATGCATCGAGACCAAGGACGGCCTGCACATCTGGGAGGACCATTTCTATCCGGAGGTGATCGATCCCGAGACCGGCGCGGTGCTGCCGGATGGCGAGAAGGGCGAGCTGGTCTTCACCTCCCTCACCAAGGAAGCATTCCCCGTGATCCGCTATCGCACCCGCGATTTGACGCGGCTGCTGCCGGGCACGGCACGGCCGGGCATGCGGCGGATGGAGAAGGTCACCGGTCGCTCCGACGACATGATCATCCTGCGCGGCGTCAATCTGTTCCCGACCCAGATCGAGGAAGTGTTGCTCGCGACCGACTGGTGCGGCGGACATTTCATCCTGGAGCTGACCCGCGAAGGCCGCATGGACGAGCTCACCATCATCGCCGAGGCGCGCCCCGAAAGCTGGGACGGCCGCGGCCTCGTGGACCACGCCGACCGGATCTCGACCCAGATCAAGAACACCATCGGCATCAGCTCTAGGGTGCAGGTGGTCGCGCCCGCCACGCTGGAACGCTCGCTTGGCAAGGCCAAGCGCCTCTACGACAAGCGGCCGAAGGATTGACTTGACCGTCCCCAAAGGCGACAAGGCCCGCGAGAAGTCGCGGGTCTTTCCGATGTCGCCAGCCGATACCAAAGCCGTCGAGGCGCGTTGCGTCCGCCTCAATGCCAAAGCCGAGAACGCCGCGGCGCTTGCACCGGTGGTCGAGCATCGTACACTGACGCGCGGTCCGGACGATCTCCTGATCGAGGTGAAGGCCGCCGCCGTCAATCCGTCCGACGTCAAGGCCGCGACCGGTCTGATGCCCTATGCCGTGTTCCCGCGCACGCCCGGCCGCGACTACGCCGGTGTGGTGATCGACGGGCCGGCCGGCACAATGGGGCGCGAGGTGTTCGGCTCGTCCGGCGATCTCGGCATCCGCCGCGACGGCACGCACGCAACCCATCTCGTTGTCGAGCTTGCGGTGGTGGAGAAGCCGAAGTCCGTGTCCTGGGAAGAGGCGGCCGGCATCGGCGTGCCCTTCGTCACCGCTATGGAAGGCTTTCGCCGCGCCGGTCTGCCGAAGAGCGGCGAGACCGTGCTGGTGTTCGGCGTCAACGGCAAGGTCGGTCAGGCCGCGGTGCAGATCGCGACCTGGCAGGGCGCGCGCGTCATCGGCGTGGTGCGCAAGGCGGAAGCCTACGAAGGTCACGCCAACGCGCCCATCGAGGTGATCGACGCCTCCGCGACCGATGTCGCCACGCGCGTACGCGAACTGACGGGCGGCAGTGGCGCCGACATCGTTTTCAACACGGTCGGCGATCCTTACTTTCAGGCCGCGCACAAGTCGCTCGCGCTGCGCGGCCGCCAGATCCTGATCGCCGCGATCGAGCGCATCGTGCAGTTCAACATTCTCGAGTTCTACCGGGGACAGCACACCTATGTCGGCATCGACACGCTCGGCCTGTCGTCGGTCGCGACCGGCGCGGTGCTGCGCGACCTCGGTCCCGGTTTTGCGAGCCGTCATCTGAAGCCGTTTCCGATCAAGACGAATGCGATCTATCCGCTCGAGCGTGCGAAAGAGGCTTATGTTGCGGTCGCCGGCTCGTCGCGAGAGCGCGTGATCCTGAAGCCGTAACCATGGATTCTACCCAACTCGTCATTCTCGCCGGCCTCGTCATCGGCCTCGTCTATGGCTCCGTCGGCCTGCTTAGCGGCTTCTGCCTGATGAGCAGCATGCGCGGATGGTTGGTGGAGGGAGATGGACGGCTGGTGCGAACCTACGCGCTGGCGATTGCGGTTGCGATCACCGCGAGCCAATTCCTTGCCGGCAATGGCATGGTCGATCTCGGCAAGTCGATCTACCTACAACCAACCTTTTCGGCGCCGGTGCTTTTCCTGGGCGGCCTGCTGTTTGGCTACGGCATGGTGCTGTCGAACGGCTGCGGCTCGCGAGCGCTGGTGCTGCTCGGCCGCGGCAATCTCCGTTCCTTTGTTGTCGTGATCGTGCTTGCTATCGCTGCACAGATGACGCTGAAAGGTCTGATCGCGCCGGCGCGCATTGCGCTGGTTCAGGCGACGCAAACCACGGTTAATGCGAATTCGCTGCCGTCGCTACTGGCGTCGCTCGGTCTTGCCGAAGCCGTTTCGCACATGCTGGCCGTCGCCGTGGTCCTCGTCGCGCTGATCCTGTTCGCGTTCGCGCATCCGGCGTTCCGCCGCTCGCCGGGCCAGATCGCGGCCGGAATCATCGTCGGTCTTCTCGTCGCCGGCGGCTGGTATGTGACCGGCTATCTCGGCGCCGACGACTTCAATCCCGTCGCGGTGACCTCGCTAACCTTCATCGCGCCGATCGCGGATGCCCTGCAATACGCGATGCTTTCGACCGGCCTGACGCTCAATTTCGGCATCGCGACTGTTGGCGGGGTCTTTGCCGGCAGTCTGGTCACCGCGCTCGCCACCGGCCGCTTCCATCTCGAGGGCTATTCATCGCCCCGCCATATGCTGCGTTCGGCCGGTGGCGCCGCGCTGATGGGCATCGGCGGCGTGATGGCGTTTGGCTGCTCGATCGGGCAGGGGCTCACGGGTATGTCGACGCTCGCGCTGGGCTCGTTCATTGCTGTCGCCGGCATCCTGCTCGGGACGGCGGCAGGCCTGCGAGGTAGCTTGCGCGTTCAGCCGCTCGCGGTGGCCTGACGGCGCAGCAGGCGGTCGCCGAGCGTCGCAAGACCAATGCCGGTGACGATCAGCGCGGCGGCGATGACGAGGCTCATGTCGATCGGCTCACCCAGCAGAATCGCGGCGCTGGCGATGCCGACGAGCGGCGTCCCGGTGGTGCCGAGCGCCGTCGTCAGCGCCGAGATGCTCTTGTTGACCATCGACATCGCCCAGTAGGCCAGCGCCGTTCCGATCAGGCCGGAATACAGGAACAGCAAGACGAGCCTCCATGACCATTCCGCGTGCGGCAAACCATCCGTGATCACCGCCGCCCCTGTCAGCACGATCGTTGCCACGAGCACCTGCCAGATCAGCAGTTGGAGCGGGGAAGCGATCCAGCGATGCGCGCGGATGTAGATGATGTTCGCGGCCCAGAAGATCGCGGCCAGGACGACCATGCCGGCGCCCAGCACAACATTCGCATTGGTCCAGTCGATCGATGCGGGATTCAGGATCACGGCGAGGCCGATCAGTCCGAGCAGGGCGCCCGAGAGCTTTGGCGCCGTCAGCCTATCCTTCCCCAGCAAGGGTGCGGCTATGGCGACCCAGAGCGGCGTCGTGTAGCCGAGCACGATGGCCTTGCTCGCAGGCAGGAAGCGCACGCCGGCCGCAACCAGGACCGAGAATAGCGTCATGTGCAGCAGCGCCACGCTCAGGACTACCGCAATGTCGCGCCGTTCCGGAATCACCAGGTTTTTGCTCAGTCCGAGGATCACAAACAATCCGGCCAGCGCGATCCAGCTCCGGATCGCCGAAGTCCACAGCGGCGGAAGGAATTGCACGAGCTGCTTCGTCATCGACCAGTTCACGCCCCAGGCCAATACGACGATGAGGAACAGGCCGACGGCCGTGCGGGAAGACAGGGAAGAGTTCATCGCAAGATCCTTGAAGCAGTCCGCTACGGTGGATAGCATCCGGATTGGCACCTGAAAAAGTGCCAGATTGGAGAACATCAAGGTGCCAGTTTCCGAGGCGATGATTTCTGCCCTGATCGACCTGAAGCGGACCGACGATGAGGGATTGGCGGCTCAACTGACGGGTCAGCTTCGAGGCCTGATCGCGACCGGCCGCATTGGCAAAGGCCGTGCGCTACCGTCGAGCCGACGGCTCGCGAGTGAGATCGGTGTTTCGCGCAACACCGTGACCTATGCGTTCGAGCAGCTCGCCGCCGAGGGATATATCGAGGCGTCGCACGGACGTCGTCCTGTGGTGACAGTCGACGGCGGTGAGCGCATCGAAGGAAGGGGCGCCGTCCCTTCAAGCGTCCGCTCTGTCAAGCCGCAGTTCTCGCCCTGGGCTTCGAAGCTCAAGCAGACTGACTGGCCGATGTCCTACCAGGCTCCGCTCAAGCCATTGCGTCCGGGGCATGGAGATGCGCGCGAGTTTCCGAACGAGATCTGGGCGCGCTGCCTGCGCCGCAGTGCCGTGCGCGCCGCCAGGCGTGAGCTCGGTCCGGTCAACCGCATACGCCTGTGCGAGGCGCTGGCGCATTATCTGGCGACGAGCAGAGGCGTTCGCGCCACCGCGGAGCAGATCATGATTCTCCCGAGTGCGCAGGCGGCGCTGACCTTGATCGCGGCTGTTCTCATCACGCCGGGCGACGAGGTCTGGGTCGAGGATCCCGGCTATCCCGGCGCCGCGGCGGCCTTCCGTGCCTCCGGCGCACGCGTGACGGGCATGAAGCTGGACGAACAGGGCATGCAGCGGATCCCTGGAATCGCTGCGCCAAAACTCATCTTCATGACGCCATCGCACCAGCATCCGACCGGACGGCTGATGTCGCTGGCGCGCCGGACCGAATTTCTTGGGCTGAGCAGGCCCGGCAAAACGTGGATCGTCGAGGATGATTACGACGGTGAATTCCACTACGACAGCCGGCCGGTGCCGGCCTTGCAGGGGCTCGATGCCCATGGCCGCGTGTTCTATGTCGGCACCTTCTCGAAGGCGATGACGTCTGATATCCGGCTCGGCTATCTCGTCGTGCCGCCCGCGCTGGTCGGTACCCTGGAGATCGCGCAGCGGCACATCGGCTTGATCGCTTCCAGCCACATCCAGGAGGCCCTCGCCGAGTTCATTGCCGACGGGTCTTTCCTCGCGCATCTGCGCCGGATGCGCCGGCTCTATCACGCGCGTCGCGATCACCTCGTCGCGGGGCTGGAGCGTCATCTCGGTGAGGTGCTCTCGGTCGAAGTGCCCTCGGGCGGCATCCAGCTCGTCGCTCGGCTCAAGCGAGGGCGCGCCGATCAGACGGCGGTGAAGCGGCTGGTCGAGGCAGGCGTCGAAACGCGCGCTCTATCCAGCCTAGCGCTCGGCCGGCCGCGCGATCATGGCCTGCTGCTCGGCTTTGCGGCCTGGCGCGAGAGCGAGATCAGTGCAGCGGTGCGAACGATGGCGTCGTGCTTCTAGCGCGCTAGTCTACGGTCTTGGTTACGATGCGGATCTCGGAAGTCAGCGTCCGGTGCACCGGGCATTTGTCGGCGATTTCCATCAGCTTCTTGCGCTGCTCGGCGTCGAGCGCGCCGTCGATTGCGATGCCGCGCTCGATCTGGTCGAGCATGCCGTCCCGCGTCTCGCACTCCGCGCAGTCCTTGGCGTACACCTTGGAATGCTTCAGCGTGACGGTGACGCGGTCGAGCGGCAGCGATTTGCGGTCGGCATAGAGGCGCATGGTCATGGAGGTGCAGGCGCCGAGGCCGGCGAGCAGGAAGTCATAAGGTCCGGGACCGGCATCCTCGCCGCCGGCGGCGACCGGCTCGTCCGCGACGAGACGGTGCGGCCCGACGGTGATGATCTGGTTGAACTTGCTCTTGCGTGTCTCCTGCACCACCACCTTGCGAAGTTCTTCGGCGAGATCCATCGCCTTCACAGGCTTTGCCGTGTCGACATAGCGGCTGGCCCAGGCCGCAATCACGTCTGCCGCGTAAAGCGCGTCCGCTGGTTTCGTCAGCAGATGATCGGCGTGATCGAGCGAGACGAAGCTCTTGGGGTGCTTCGCCGCAACGAAGATCTTGGTCGCGTTGTCGATGCCGACGGTATCGTCGACGGGCGAATGCATCACCAGGAGTGCCTTATGGAGACCAGTGATGTCCTTCATCAGCTCGTGCTCGGCGATGTCGTCGAGGAACTCACGCTTGATCCGGAACGAGCGTCCTGCGAGCGAGACCTCGACTTCGCCCTGCGCGCGGATGCTGTCGAGATGCTCTCTGAACAGATCGGTGACATGGACGGGATCGGACGGCGCGGCGATGGTCACGACCGCCTTGGCTTCCGGAATTTTTCCGGCCGCCGCAAGGATCGCCGCGCCGCCAAGGCTATGGCCGATCAGGATCGATGGCGCTTTGTGGGTGCTGCGCAGATGATCGGCGGCGCGGACGAGGTCCGCGACGTTGGAAGAAAACGTCGAATTGGCAAACTCGCCTTCGCTAGAGCCAAGCCCGGTGAAATCGAAGCGCAGCACCGCGATGCCTTTGGCGGCGAGCGCAACCGAGATGCGCTTGGCTGCCAGCGTGTCCTTGCCGCAGGTGAAGCAATGCGCGAATAGCGCGAAGGCGACGGGCTCGCCATCGGGCAGCTCCAGCGCCGCCGCGAGCTGATGTCCGCCTTCGCCGGTAAATTGAAAACGTTCCGTCGGCATGGGCTTCCCCCGTTCTTGCTTGAACCTAATCGCCTGAATAGCGCTGCTCGGCCCAAGGGTCTCCGCGGTTATGGTAGCCGCGGACTTCCCAGAAGCCCGGTGCGTCCTCCGTCACGAATTCGATGGCCTGGAGCCATTTGGCGCTCTTCCAGAAATAGAGATGCGGCACCACCAGCCGCACCGGGCCGCCATGCTCGTCCGGCAGCGGCTGGCCGGACCAGCTATGGGCGAGCAGCGAATCCTCGGCGGCAAAATCGTCCAGCGCAAGGTTCGTGGTGTAGCCGTCATAGGAATGCAGCACGACGAAGCGCGCATCCTCGCGCGGCTGGCAGGCCGCCAGCAGCTCACGCGTGGCGAGCCCTTCCCATTCATTGTCGTAGCGCGACCACGTCGTCACGCAATGGATGTCGGAGGTGAACCGGTCCTGCTTCTGCGCAGTGAACTCGGCGAAAGTCCAGAACACGGGATTCTCGATCGCGCCGTAGACGTCGAGGCGCCAGCGCTCGCGCGAGACCGGCGGCACGACCCCGAGGTCGAGCACCGGCCAGTCTTTTGTCAGATGCTGGCCGGGCGGCAGGCGCTGATCCTCCGATCGCGTGACCTTGCCCGTAAGAAAGCGGCCCTCGCGCGCCCATTTCTCCTTGGTGCGCGTCAGCTTGCTGTCGGATGGCTCGTTGTGGTCGTCCATCGGCTACTCGTGGCGGTGCATCGCGGAGGCAGTTTTGGTGTCGCGCATGGTGGAATAGATGATCAGCGACAGGCAGATGATTCCGGCGAGATAGTAGTAGAACCATTCCTCATGCCCGATGCTCTTGAAGTAGAGCGCGATTGCCGGCGCGGTGCCACCGAAGATCGATACCGTGATGGCATAGGGCAGGCCGACGCCGAGCGCGCGGACATTGGTCGGGAACAGCTCGGCCTTCACCACCGCGTTGATTGAGGTGTAGCCGGCCACGAACAGCCAGGCACAGCAGATCAGGATGAACGCTATGAAAGGCGACTTGGTCTCCTTCAGCGTCATCAGGAGCGGCACGGTCGCGAGCGTGCCGGCGGCGCCGAAGAAGATCAGCAGCGGCTTGCGCCCGATCTTGTCGGAGAGCGCGCCGTAGATCGGCTGCAGGACGGTCGCGAAGATCAGCGTGCCGAAGATCACGAAGGTGGTCTGGTCCTCGGTCAGCCCGACCGAGAGCTTGACGAAGGTCTGCATGTAGGTGGTGAAGGTGTAGAACGCCGCCGTGCCGCCGGCGGTCAGGCCGACCACCAGCAACAGCTCCTTGGGATACTTCAGGAGGTTGCTGATCGAGCCGGTCGGCTTACCCGCCTTCTTGGCTTCCTCGAACGCGTCGGTCTCGTGCAGGCCGCGGCGCATCACGGCGGCAAAGATTGCAAGCGTCGCGCCGATCACGAACGGGATGCGCCAGCCCCAGGCTTTCAGTTCCTCCGGCGTGAGGAAGACCTTTTGTAGGAGCAGGAGCACGATGATCGCAGTCAACTGCCCGCCGATCAGGGTGACGTACTGAAAGCTCGAATAAAAACCGCGATGCTTGGGGTCGGCGACTTCGCTCAGGTAAGTGGCGCTGGCGCCGTATTCGCCGCCAAGGCTGAGGCCCTCGATGACGCGGGCCAGCGCCAGGATTACCGGTGCAGCGAAGCCGATCGTGGCATAGGTCGGCGTCAGCGCGATGATCAACGAGCCGAAGCACATGAAGACCACTGACAATGTCAGTGAGATGCGCCGGCCGAAATTGTCGGCAATATATCCGAAGAACCAGCCGCCGAGCGGGCGCATCAGGAAGGTCGCCGCGAACACCACGGCGACGTTCAATTGCTGCACGACGGGATCGTTGCCGGGAAAGAAAGCGGGAGCGAAATAAAGCGCGAACGCCGTATAGGCGTAAAAGTCATACCATTCGACGAGATTGCCGATCGAGCCGATGAAGATCGCCCTGATCCGCCGCTCGGCGTCGGCGATGTCAAAATGGTCCGGGGCCGGTTGGGTTCCTTGCTGTGTCACGTCCGGCCCCTCTCCGTTGGTCTTGGAAAGGCCTAGATCGCCTTTCCAAGCAGAAAAGGCAACTGGCGGGGTCCGCGCACCGTACCCTGCGACCAGGTGACTGTCCCGGCAGGATCGAGCCGGAAGTCCGGAATCCGCTTCAGCCATTCCTCCAGGGCAACCTGCATCTCCATCCGCGCCAGGTTCGAACCGACGCAGCGGTGGATGCCGAGGCCAAAGGCGGCATGGCGATTCTCCCGGCGATCGATCACGACCTTATCGGCGTCCGGAAACATCTTGGGGTCCCGATTGGCGGCCGGAAAGGACAGCAGCACCATGTTACCCGGCTTGACCGGGCAGCCCGAGATCGTGGTCTCCTTCACCACCTCGCGGGCCATCGTCACTGGCGAATAGGCCCGCAGCAATTCTTCTACGGCAGTCGGGATCAATTCCGGCTCAGCGATCAGGCGCTCACGGTCGGCCGGAGTTCGCGCGAGATGCCAGAGCGAGGAGCCGATCGCGCTCCAGGTGGTGTCGATGCCGGCGATCAGCAGCAGCCGCAGCGAGCCCAGCACGTGCGACTCCTCCAGCGGCTGGCCTTCCTTGTCCTTGGCATTCATCAAATAGGAGATGAGGTCGTCGGTCGGCCTTGATCGGCGCTCCTCGATCTGCGTCCTGAAATAATCGCTCATCTCGTGCACGGCCTGGAGCAGCATATTCTCGTCCTTGATGCCGAGCTCCAGGATCATGTGGATCCAGTTGATGAAGAGGTCGCTGTCGCTCTCGGGGATGCCGAGCATGTGCGCGATGGCCCGAACCGGGATGTATTTGCTGTAGCGCGCCGCGGCGTCGACCTTGCCGTCGGCGATGAACCCGTCGATCAGCTCGTTGCAGATCGCGCGCATCCGCGGTTCGAGCTTTTTCATCGCATCCGGCGTGAACGGCGGCAGCAGCAATTGCTTGGCCGGCTTGTGCACGGGCGGATCGGAGGTGATCGGCGGGGCCGCATTCCTGGCGACCTCTGGCCGCACGTCGCGGACGATGATGCGGCGCGACGAAAAATGCTCGGTGTCATTGGCGATCTCGCGCACCGCTTCATACGTCGTCGGCATGTAGCAGCCGAGGAAGCGTTCGGTATGCACGACCGGACTAGCGGCGCGCAGATCCTCCCAAATCGGGAAGGGGTCATCCGTCCACTGCGGGTCAGTATGGTCGAAATCATGGACCCAGTCGGTCACGGGCGGATGGGTGGCGGGCTGGCTGACGTCGGACATCTCAAGAAATCCCTTGGGCTCGTGTTCGCTGAAGGTGCGCGGGGCACGCGGGCAGGGCCGCGCTACTCCTCGATCACATCGATTGCGATTTCCGGGCAGTTGGATTTGGCAAGCCAGGCCTTGTCTTCGAGGCCCGGCGGTACCGTGCCGTCTCCGGACTCGTGGGCGTTGCCGTACTCGTCGAGCTCGAATAGCTCCGGCGCAAGCGCCTTGCAGCGCGCGTGGCCCTGACATTTATCGGGATCGACGCGAACTTTCAGTCGTTCTGCCATTGCGGCTCCCTCGGTCGTATGCGCGTGGCCCGAAGGGCGGCGCGTTCCTCTTGTCAATGTTGTCAGCGGCATTTGCCGCTTGTTCTAAGTTATATGATATTACATTCGCGACAGGCTTCCCCTGTCAAGCGCAAACTTATAAGCTTCGCCGTAACATGCGTTCACAACTCGCCCGCAAGCCCGAGAACACTTACCACCATGGCGATCTCCGCGACGCCTTGATCAAGGCTGCGCTGCGCGAGGCGGAGCGGGGCGGCGCCGAGGCAATCAGCATCAAGGCGCTGGCAAAGCAGCTCGGCGTTTCGCAGCCGGCGCCCTATCGGCATTTCGCTGACCGCGAGGCGCTGCTCGCTGCGGCGACGGCGGAGGCGTTCCGGCAGTTCAGTGCAATGCTGCGCGAGACAATGGCGAAGCCGTCGAAGCAATCGAAACTGTCGCGATTGGCGCAGACGACGCTCGAGTTCGGTCTGCGTCGCAACGGTGTCTACCGCCTGATGTTCGCGTCCCGCACCGTCTCCTGCGCGGCCAAGGACAGCGAGTTGCATGAGGCGACGCGCAAGACGTTTGACCTTGTGATTGAAGCGCTGGAAGCGCCTGCGGTCGGCTATTTGCGCGAACGACAGGCGCTCAAGATCTGGGCGGCGCTGCACGGCGTGGTGATGCTGGCCGAGCAGGGGCTGTTTACCGGTGAGGCGGCGCACGCCACGCGCGAGGAGCTGGTCGAGGATTTCGTCAACGAAACGAAAGCTGCGCTGGCGGTCGCGATCAAGGCCGCGCGGCGTCAGAAAAAGGCCGACGCCTAAGCCGTCGCTTTCAGCAGGCTCATCAGCTTCTCGACCGCACTGTCCGGCGTCGTCACGACCGGGCGACCGGTGGCTTCCGCGACGAGCGGCGCGGTCGATGCGATGCTGAACTGGGCCAGCGCGACGACATCGCAGTCGCGCAGGTCCTTCGAGGCCTCGACGATCAGCCGGTCATGCGTGGCACGGTCACCTCGATCTAGTGCGGCGAGCGCGCCCTCGGCAAGTTTCGGCACGATCTGGACGGAGGCCGGAAACTCCGGTGGCATCGAGACCAGCGTCGGCGGGAAGGTCGAGAGCAGGCCGATCTTTTTCCCCATCGTCACCGCCCGCTCGATCATGGCCTCATTGGGCTTGAGCACCGGCATCGGCGCATGGGCCCGCGCGACAGCCTCGATGCAAGGGCCGAAGGCTGAGCAGGTGAACAGGATCGCGTTTGCGCCGGTCGCTGCCGCATAATCGCCGAGCGCGAGGAAGCGCTCGGTCATGGCATCGTTGAGCGCCCCGTCGCGCGCCAGATCCGCCGACAGGCTGTCGTCGAGCAGGTTCATCAGCCGCGCCTCCGGCCACGCCTTTGCGAACGCCGCCTCAATGGGGGCGATGGAGTGCTTGAGGGCGTGGATCAGGGCGATGCGGGAAGGCATGCTCATTGATGAGAGTGGGTACCTGATCTCGTGCCCCGGACGCAGCGCGATGCACAGTATTGCGCTGCAGAGCCGGCGCCCATTGTAGCCTCTGGGTCCCGGCTCTGCGCAGCAGCGTTGCACGCTGCAGCGCGTCCGGGACACGGGAGACATTCACTTGAACGGCAGCGCGTACATCAAGCCGCCCTTGCTCCAGAGGCCGTTGAGGCCTCGTTCGAGCTTGAGCGGGCTCGCCTTGCCGACATTGCGCTCGTAGATCTCGCCGTAATTGCCGGTGGCCTTGATCGCGACGGCCAGCCATTTGTTGTCGAGCCCAAGCCGCGAGCCGAGATCGCCGGAAGCCCCTAACAGCCGCTGGATCGCGGGTGTCTGCGACTTCGTCATCTCATCGACATTGGCCTGGGTGACGCCGAGCTCCTCGGCCTCGATCAGGCCGTAATGCAGCCAGGTGATGATGTCGCTCCAGACCTCGTCGCCGTTGCGGGTGAAGGGCCCGAGCGGTTCCTTGCTGATGGTCTGCGGCAGCACGACGTAATCGGCTGGGTTCGGCGCTGCGGTAGTGACGGCACCGGCGAGCGCGGAGGCGTCCTGGGTCATGGCATCGCAGCGGCCGCCGAAGAAGGTCTGGTACATGGTGTCGACGCGGTCGAACACCAGCGGCTTCCAGTCGATGCCGTTGGCGCGGCCGTAATCGCCGAGCGTGACCTCATGCGTGGTGCCCTGCGCGACGCAGATGGTGGCGCCCTTGAGGTCCTTGAGCTCCTTCACGCCGAGGTCCTTCTTCACCACAAAGCCCTGGCCGTCGTAGAAGTTGATCGGACCCTGCCTCAGGCCCAGCGTGACGCCGCGCAAGTACGTCTGCGTCGAGTTGCGGTAGAGCACGTCGATCTCGCCGGACTGGAGCGCAGTGAAGCGATTCTGCGCCGTCAGCGCGACGTAGCGCACCTTGTCGGGATCGCCGAGTACGCCGGCCGCCAATGCGCGGCAATAGTCGACGTCGAGGCCCTTGTAATTGCCTTGCGAGTCCGGTGCCGAGAAGCCGGCAAAGCCGGTGCTGACGCCGCACACCAGCGTGCCGCGGCTCTTCACCGTGTCGAGCGTCGCCGCCTGCGCGACCACCGCCGATGCAGCGAGCACGCTCGCCGCGATAACCACTTTCCTCATCATGCACTTCTCCCCTCAGTGATTGACACTACGCAACACGTTGTCGACGGCCGTGCCGAGCTTGTCGACAATCTGATCGATCTCGTCAGTCGAAGCGATATAGGGTGGCGCCAGCAGCACATGGTCGCCGCGGATCCCGTCCACGGTGCCGCCGCCGGGATAGCAGCCGAGCCCGTTGGCGAATGCTTCCGCTTTGATCTTCTGGTTCAGCTTGAGCGCCGGATCGAACGAGGCGCGGGTTGCGCGGTCGGCGACGAGCTCGATCGCCCAGAACAGCCCGCGGCCTCTGATGTCGCCGACGTGACGGTGATTGCCGAAGCGCTCGGTGAGCCGCTGTTCGAGCTGCTTGCCGCGCTGCTTGACCTGCTCGAGCAGATCGTCCTCGCGGATCACGTCTTGGACCGCGAGCGCTGCGGCGCAGGCGAGCGGATGCGCGAGATAGGTGTGGCCGTGCTGGAACGCGCCCGACCCTGAGCGGATGGTGTCGATGATCTTGCCGCTTGCAAGCATCGCGCCGATCGGTTGATAGCCGCCACCGAGACCCTTTGCGATCGCCTGGATATCGGGCGCAACGCCTTCCTGCTCCCAGGCATGCGTCGTGCCGGTGCGGCCCATCCCGCACATCACCTCGTCGAGGATGAGCAGCGCGCCGTGGCGGTCGCAGATCTCGCGTACAGCCTTGAAGTAGCCGTCCGGTGCCGTCACCGCGCCGGCGGTAGCGCCGACGACCGGCTCTGCCAGGAACGCCGCGACGGTGTTGGGACCAAGCCGCTGAAACTCGGCTTCGAGCTCCGCAGCTAGCCTCGCCGCGAACTGCGCATCGGATTCACCGTCGTGCTTCTCGTGATACGCAAACGCCGGCGTCACATGGCTGAAGGCGGCAGAGAGCAGTGGCGCATAGGGCGCGCGCCGCCAGGCGTTGCCGCCAGCCGCGAGCGCGCCGAGCGTGTTGCCGTGATAGCTCTGCCGCCGCGCGATGAAATGCTGCCGCTGCGGCTCGCCGCGCTCGATGAAATACTGCCGCGCAAGCTTGATGCTGGCCTCGATCGCCTCCGACCCGCCGCTGACGAAATAGGCGTAGGCAAGCCCGCCGGGCTCATGCCCGACCAGCGTCTCGGCCAGTGCCTCGGCCGGCTCGGAGGAGAAGAGCGGTGTGGGCGTATGCCAGGGTCGAAGCCTGCTTCGCCATCGCTGCGATCACGCGCGGATGCTGATGGCCCAGGCACGAGACCGCTGCGCCCCCGGAAGCGTCGATCACGCGGCGTCCGTCTTCGGCAAAGAGATAAACGCCTTCGCCGCCGATCGCCTTGGGTGGCGTCTCGCGCAACGAGCGATGCAGCACGCGGCTGGTGCGGGTGCCCATGGGTCAACCTTTCTCTGAGACGTAAGTGGAGGCCGCGGCGAGCCGCGCCTCTGTATCCTGGAGCCGCTTCTTTGCGGCCGTGCCGCCGAGCGAAAATGTCACCGCGGCCAGCGACTGCGCGATCGCGATCGCGCCGGTGAGGCTTGGGAAGAAGCCAGGCGAGGAGGCCGCCTCGAACAGCAGGACGTGGTCGGCTCCCTCCGCCATCGGCGCCGAGATGCTATCCGCGATCGCGATCAGCGTCGTGTCCGCCCGATAGGCGGCCTGTGCGACGCGGACGCTGGCATTTGTATAGGGCGTGAAGCCGATAACGATGACGGCTTCGCCGGCGCGGAACGCGCCGAGGTCGAGATCGTCCGGCCCGGACGCGCCGACGATCTGGACCTGTTCGGGACGGAACAGCCGCAGCTCGTAGTTCAGCAATTCCGCGACGCTGCGGCAGCTACGATAGCCGGTGATCCAGATTCGTTGCGCATTGTGGAGTGCGCGCGCCGCGTCAGCGATGGCGTGGGCAGAGATGCGCGGCAGGCCCGCGGCTTCGGCCCCAAGCTTGTCGGTGACGAGCGCGACATCGGCGTTCGGACCGTGACGGCGGCCCTTGGCGCGGCCGGAGAAGGGCGAGGTCTGCGACGGCCGCCGGGCCTCGGTCAGCGCGGCGCGCAATTCGTCCCAGCCGGAATAGCCGATCGCTTTGGCCAGGCGCGTGAACGCGGCGGGATCGGCGCCGGCCTCTGCGGCGAGGTCGCGCATCGAACGGGTGGTCGCGTCGTAATCATTGGCCGCGACGAAACGGCCGACCTCCTGCAACCGCATCGGGAGCGATGGCAATGCAATGCGCAGTTCGCTCAGCGGCGAGGATTTCGCGGGCTCGATCATGAAACATTTGTTGCACGAATTGCGAATTGGTGCAACAATTGACGTGCGCTGCCGGAAATCGCTGTTTTCAAGAAGGATTTTTGTGCTGTGATCTCAGATGATCCCAGGCCTCCGCCGCGCCGCAGCTTCTTCGGCGCACTCGGACCGAACGAACTAAAGGGTCTGTTCTGGCAGGTGCTGGTGGTCGGCATTGCCGTCGCGGTCGTCGTCTTCCTCTGGTCCAACACCGTCACCAACCTCTCGGCCCGCCGCATCACCACCGGTTTTGCCTTTCTCGGCCGAGAGGCCGGGATGCCGATCGCCGACAGCCTGCTCGCGTATAATCCGAGGGACAGCTACCTTTGGGCCTTCGTCGTCGGCGTCGCCAACACGCTGCGCGTTGCGGTGATCGGCATCGTGCTCGCGACGATCCTCGGCACGCTGATCGGGATCTCGCGGCTGTCGGCGAACTGGCTGCTCGCGCGGCTCGCCGCCGTCTATGTCGAAGTTCTGCGCGACATCCCGCTGCTGCTTCAGCTGCTGTTCTGGTACGTGCTGATGCAGGCGTTACCGGCCGCACGCGCTGCGTGGCGACCGGTCGAGGGGGTCTTCCTTTCCAATCGCGGCCTGATCCTGCCGGCGGTCCCGGTTGGCTCTCCGCAACTCTGGGTGCTCGGCACTGCCGTGACGGGCTTTGCGGTGTTCTATCTCGTTCAACGATGGTTGATCTCGCGGCAGATGCAGGACGGCAGGCCGCGGCCGGCATGGCCCTTTGCGCTCGGGCTCATCGTCGTGCTGCCGGCGGCAGTGTCGCTTTTGTTCGGCGTGTCCTGGACGATTGAATGGCCCGCGCTGCGCGGATTCAACTTCATCGGCGGGTTGGCGCTTTCGCCGGAGTATTTTGCACTGCTGATCGCGCTCGTGACCTACACAGCGGCTTTCATCGCCGAGATCGTGCGCAGCGGCATCCAGTCGGTGCCGCGCGGGCAGTGGGATGCTGCCAGCGCGCTCGGCTTGCGCCGCAGCTTCATGCTGCGGCAGATCATTTTGCCGCAGGCCCTGCGCGTGATCGTGCCGCCGATGACGAGCCAGTATCTCAATTTAACCAAGAATTCCTCGCTCGCGGTCGCGATCGGCTATCAGGACGTGGTTTCGATCGCCAACACCACGCTGAACCAGACCGGGCAGGCGATCGAGGCGATCGCGCTGATCATGGCCGTGTTCCTCACCATCAGCCTTGGCATCAGCTTCTTCATGAACTGGTTCAATGCGCGTATCGCGCTGTCGGAACGCTGAGCATGAGCGCAATCACTGAGATGCCTGATCTGCCGCGTGCCGCCCGCCGTCCGCAAATCGGCAATCCGGTGCTGCGCTGGCTGCGCAGTAATCTGTTCTCGTCGATCCCCAACGGCATTCTGACGGTCGTTTTGCTGGCGGTGCTGGCGAAAGGCGTGATCGGCTTCGTGCAGTGGGGCATCGTCAATGCGGTCTGGCTCACGCCGGCCAATGATTCCAACGCCTGCAAGGCGGTGCGTGGTCTTGGCGCCTGCTGGGCGATCATCCCCGAGAAATACCGCTTTATCCTGTTCGGCACCTTTCCGTTCAACCAGCAATGGCGACCTGGGCTGTCGGTGCTGTTGTTCATTGCGCTGTTCTATCTCTCCACGCGGCGCGCGCTATGGCGGCGCGAACTGGCTTATCTCTGGATCGGGGCGCTCGCGATGATCAGCGTGCTGATGTGGGGCGGGGTGCTTGGGCTTTCCTTCGTCTCGCAGGACCGCTGGGGCGGATTGCCGGTGACGCTGATCCTGGCGACGTTCGGATTGGCATTCGGTTTCCCGCTCGGCATTTTGGTCGCGCTCGGCCGGCGCTCAAAGCTGCCGGCGATCCGATCGCTGAGCGTGCTCTATGTCGAACTGATCCGGGGCGTGCCGCTGGTCAGTCTCCTGTTCATGGCGAGCGTGATGTTTCCGCTGTTCATGCCGAGCGGATTCAACATCGACAAGCTGTTGCGCGCGCAGATCGCGATCATCCTGTTCGCGGGCGCCTATCTTGCCGAAGTCATCCGCGGTGGTCTCCAGGCCGTACCGCGCGGGCAATACGAGGCTGCTGACGCGTTGGGACTTTCTTATTGGCGCAAGCAGCGGCTGGTCGTCCTGCCGCAGGCGATCCGCCATGTCATCCCGCCGCTGGTCAACACCTTTATCGCGTTCTTCAAGGACACCAGTCTTGTGCTGATCATCGGTATCTTTGATCTGCTGACGACGGCCAAGACCGCGATCATCGATCCGGCCTGGCAGCAGTTTTCGGTCGAGGTCTATATCTTCGTTGCCGCGATCTATTTCGTCTTCTGCTTCGCGATGTCGCGCTATAGCCGGAGCCTGGAGGCGATGCGAGGAAGGTGATGCTTGCTAACCTCTCCCCGCAAGAGCGGAGGGAGTGCACCGAGCGTGGCGGCGTCTTACTTCTTCACCCTCGGATCGATCGGCGTCTGCCCGCGCAGACCCAAAATGTCCTCCAACACCTTCGCTCCCGCGATCACCTGCGCGTCCGCGCGCGGCGGCCCGACGACCTGCACGCCGACCGGCAGGCCCGAGGCCGTGAAGCCGCAGGGCAGCGACAGCGACGGGCAACAGGCCACCGTGATGGCATAGACGATGCCGAGCCATTCGACGTAGTTCTCGAATCTCTTGCCGCCGCATTCGGCGACATAGCGGTTCTCGATCGGGAAGGGCGGCACGATCGTGGTCGGCGTCAGCAGGAGATCGTAGGTTTTGAAGAACGCGACCGCGCGCGCGGTCATACCGACGCGCTGCGCCTCGGCGCGTGCGAGCTGTTCGATGGTGAGCTTGAGGCCCTCTTCGATGTTCCAGATCACTTCGGGCTTGAGCAGGTCGCGCTTGGTGCGCAGCAGATTGGCCTTGGTGATCGCGAAATCGAAGGCGCGCAGCACGTGGAAGCACTCATGCGCCTCGCGCCAGTCCGGATGCGCCTCCTCGACGATGGCACCAGCCTCGGCAAAGCGTTCGGCGGCCTTGCGGGTGATGGACTTGACCTCGGGGTCAACGGGGGTGATGCCGAGATCGGGCGAGTAGGCAATGCGCTTCGGCTTCTTGCCCGATTGTGCCGCCGACAGAAAGGAGGTTGTCGGTGCCGGCAGCGACAGCGGATCATCCGCGTAGTCGCCGCTCATCGCATCGAGCAGCAGCGCGAGGTCCTCGACATTGCGGGCCATCGGTCCAACGACGCCGAGATTGCGATCGATGCTCGATTTGGGGGTATGGGCGACGCGGCCGATGCTCGGCCGCATGCCGACGACGCCGCAGAAGGCGGCGGGGCTGCGCAACGAGCCGCCCATGTCCGAGCCTTGCGCGAGCCAGGCCATGCCGGTGGCAAGCGCCACCGCCGCGCCGCCGGAGGAGCCGGCCGCCGATTTGGTCGTATCCCACGGATTGAGCGTCGCGCCGAACACTTCGTTGAAGGTGTTGGCGCCGGCGCCGAATTCCGGCGTGTTGGATTTTGCGTAGACGACCGCGCCATTGGCCTCGAGATTCTCCACCATGACGTCGGAGGTCGCGGGAATGTTGTCCTTGTAGATCGGCGAGCCCTGCGTGTTCAGCACGCCCGCGACATCGGTCAGGTCCTTGATCGGCAGCGGCAGGCCAGCCAGCAACCCACGCGCGCCCGCGGGCGTCTGCATCAGCGCTTTAGCATTGGTCCGCGCGCGATCGAAGCACAGCGTCGGCAACGCGTTGACCTTGCCGTCGACCTCGGCGATGCGCTTCTCCAGCACATCAAGCAGCTCGAGAGGTGAAACATCGCCGGAGCGCAACTTGTCGACGACGGAGCAAGCGGTTTCGCGGATCAGGTCTTGAGACAAATCATTTCGCTCCTCTATTATCAAATGACGAGGATAGAGTTTAACTCCATCCCGCGCTGATGCCGCCGTCGACAGTGTAGATCACACCCGACGTATAGCCGGCGCGATCCGATGCGAGGAATGCCATGAGGTCGCCGATCTCGCGCGCATGTGCGGGGCGGCCGAGCGGTAGGCTTTTCTGGAATTCCTTGTAACGCGTCTCGTCGCCGAACTGGTGCTTCGCCCGCGTCTTCAGCAGCGTAACGTGACGGTCGGTGCCGACAGGGCCGGGATTGATGCCGACCACGCGGATATTGTCGGCAAGGCTCTTGCCGCCCAGTCCGCGGGTGAAGGCCATCAGCGCGGCGTTGCCGGCGCTGCCGCAGATGTAATTGGCATCGAACTTCTCGCCGGCAGCACCAATGTCGTTGATGATGACGCCGCCGCCCCTGGCCTTCATCTGCGCGTAGATCTGCCGCGTAAGGTTGATATACCCGAACACCTTCAATTCCCAGGCGTGTCGCCAGGTCGCTTCGTCGATCTTGTCGATGGAGCCGCCGGGGATGTCGCCGGCGTTGTTTACAAGCACGTCGATGTGGGCGGCCTCCCTGGCGAGCCGCGCGATGTCCTCGGCCTTGCGTAAATCCACGATGCTCGTTGCGGCATCGATCTGGTGCGCCGAGCGCAGGCGCTCGGCCAACGCCCTGAGCTGGTCGCCGCTGCGGGCGGCGAGCAGGAGATGCGCACCTTCCTCGGCAAACGCTTCGGCGGCGGCTGCGCCAATGCCCTTGGACGCGCCTGTGATCAGGACGCGCTTGCCACGCAGATGCAGATCCATGAGAGGTACTCGCAGGAGAGGAACAAGGACGAAATCAGTAGACGCACGGCCGCGCCATGGTCAACATTGCAGTGCAGCGTTGCACTGCCGCGGAGTTTGGTCCATTGCAGTGCGGTCAAAAAGGCGGCGGCTGCCGGATCAAATAAGGACGTTCTCGATGAGCAAGAAACAATACCGGATCGCGGTCATTCCCGGCGACGGCATCGGCAAGGAAGTGATGCCCGAAGGCCAGCGCGTTCTGGAGGCCGCGGCGAAGAAGCACGGCGTCTCACTGCATTTCGATCATTTCGACTTCTCGTCTTATGACTATTACGAGAAGCACGGTCAGATGATGCCGGACGACTGGAAGGAGAAAATCGGCAAGCACGATGCGATCTATTTCGGCGCGGTCGGCTGGCCTGCCAAGATTCCGGATCACGTTTCCCTGTGGGGCTCGCTGATCAAGTTCCGCCGCGAGTTCGACCAGTACGTGAACCTGCGACCGGTGCGGCTGATGCCGGGTGTGCCGTCGCCGCTGGCGGGCCGCAAACCAGGCGATATCGATTTCTGGGTGGTGCGCGAGAACACCGAAGGTGAATATTCCTCCGTCGGCGGCCGCATGTTCCCCGACACCGACCGCGAGTTCGTGACGCAGCAGACGGTGATGACCCGCATCGGTGTCGACCGCATCCTGAAGTTCGCCTTCGAGCTCGCGCAGTCGCGGCCGAAGAAGCATTTGACCTCGGCGACGAAGTCGAACGGCATCTCCATCACCATGCCATATTGGGACGAGCGCGTGGAGGCGATGGCCAAGAAATTTCCGGGCGTGAAGTGGGACAAGTACCACATCGACATTTTGACCGCGAACTTCGTGCTGCATCCGGACTGGTTCGATGTCGTGGTCGGCTCCAATCTTTTCGGTGACATTCTCTCCGATCTCGGGCCGGCCTGCACCGGCACGATCGGCATTGCGCCGTCAGGCAACATCAATCCCGAGGGCGATTTCCCCTCAGTTTTCGAGCCTGTGCACGGCTCGGCGCCTGATATCGCAGGGCAGGGGATTGCGAACCCGATCGGCGCGATCTGGTCGGGCGCGATGATGTTCGAGCATCTCGGCGAGAAGGAAGCCGGCCGCTCGATCGTCGAGGCGATCGAGCGCACGCTGGCCGAGCGCACGCTGCGCACCAGGGACCTCGGCGGCAATGCCGACACTACGGCTTGCGGCAAGGCGGTCGCGGAGATGGTGGATTAAGGCAAGCTACTCACCACATGGTCGTCCCGGCGAAGGCCCATACGCGTAAAAATAGGAATTGCGTGTTGGATTCGCTTGTGATTCCAAGAAGGGATGAGACACGAATCGCTCGTAAATGAAGACTGGGCGCGTGTTGTCGCCCGGCTTGGCGGGGCCGAGGCTCTCAACATCGGCGCGCGCGAGACGAAGGCGTTTGTTCGTCCGCGGGAGATCCGCAATGCGGTCGATCTGCTGCGCCTGATCCTGGCGTATTGTCTTGGCGAGCGAGGCCTGCGGCTGACGGCAGCATGGGCCACCTCGGTGGGACTGGTCGATGTCACCAGCGTGGCACTGTGGTATCGCTTGCGTCAGTGCGGGGACTGGCTGACGAAGCTGATCGGCGAGGCGCTTGCGAGCGGTGCGCCGAAGGCAAGCCGCGGTCGGCTGATCCGCATTGTTGACGCCACAACAGTGCCCAAGGCTGGAACGCGTGGCAGGAACAAGAACGCAGTATGGCGTGTCCACAGCGCGTTCGATCTGCCGCAGGAGCGCTTTGGTCACTTCGAACTGACCGATCAGCAAGCAGGCGAGACGCTGGACCGGATACCGGTGATTGCCGGCGAAATCCGGCTTGCCGATCGCGCCTATCTGCAACCAGAGCGCATGGCCCATCTGCTCGAGGGGGGCGCGGACTTCGTAATCCGCGCTGGCTGGAAGAGCGCGCGCTGGCTTGATGGCGACGGCGACGAGGTTGATCTGACAGCCGAACTGCGCAAGGCCTCGTCGCGCGGCCTGATCGATCGGCCGATCTGGATCAAGCGAAAGTCCGGCGCGTCGGCACTTGCCGTGCGTCTGGTTGCCATCAAGAAGCCGGCACAAGCTGCCGCGGAGGCACGACGCAAAGCGCGCAGGGCGGCCCAGAAGGGAGGACACCAGCTCTCAAGCCAAACCCTTGACGCTGCGGATTGGGTGATCCTGGTGACCTCGCTCAAGCCCGAGGACTTCACCACGACCGACATCCTTGCCCTTTATCGACTGCGATGGCGGATCGAACTCGGCTTCAAGCGGCTGAAGAGTGTGATCGGCCTAAAGGGACCGCCTGGAATGGACGAGCGGTCTGCCAGACCCCACATCCTTGCCCATCTGCTGATCATTCTATTACTCGAGCCGCTTGTCGACGAACTCGAGGACTCTCCCCGCTTGGCTCAGGCCGCCTGACTAGACCCGCAGCGTGGCGTTTGCTGCGTCAGCTCCTCGCCTCGCTGCTCCAAGCCATTATCCCCCAGCCCACAATCGCTCGCCTCCGCAGAGCCCGCCCCATCCTTTGGCGACACCTCCGTGAGCCACCCAGGCACAAGCGCCGCTATCAAGCGATGATCAAACTAACTTAACGCCCATGGGCGAAGGCCGGGACCCATAACCCCAAGGAGATGTCGTCGCGCGAGTTGGTCACCACGAGTCTTCGCCAAACCACTTTTCGTGGTTATGGGTCCCGGCCTTCGCCGGGACGACAGCGGTTGTGATTACCTACCCCGCGATCTTCTCGATCGCCGCCTGTTCCAGCCCGAACTTCTTCCCGGCCTCAAGAATTTCCTGCCAGGTGGTCGGATCAACCGGGATGCCCTCAGCAAGCCGCTTCTGCTTCGTCTCGCGTTCGGGCTCGCCGGCGATCCTGACCTTGTCAACGCCGGGGGCGGGCGGCGAGCCAGTGTGCCAGGCGACGAAGCTCTCGACTTCGCGCGCGAGGTTTTCGCCGGTGCCGAGCTTGCCCGGGTCGATGATGATCGAGAGCATGCCGTTGAGGACGTTGTACTTGCCGTCGGACGGGCCCTTGACCACCTGCCCGCCCGAGAGCGCGCCGCCGAGGATTTCGCACACCAGCGCGAGCCCGGAACCCTTGTGCTCGCCGAACGGCAGGATGGCGCCGTACGGCGGGATGACGGTGTAGCGCGGATTGACGGTGGGCTTGCCTTCATTGTCGATGATGGTGCCGGGCTCGAGCTCGACGCCCTTGTTGTGGGCGACGCGCGTCTTGCCTTGCGCGATCCTGCTGGTGGCGAAATCAAGCACGATGGGGTCCTTGCCCCGGCGCGGGATACCGACGCAGAACGGGTTGGTGCCGTGGCGCGCATCGCTGCCGCCCCAGGGCGCCACGATCGGGCGCGAGATCACGTTGACGAAGTGGATCGAGACCAGCCCGTGGTCGATGCACTGCTCGGCCCAGTGGCCGATGCGCCCGATGTGGTGCGCGTTGGAGAGGCCGACGAGACACACGCCGTTGCGCTTGGCGCGCTCTGCCGCCAGCTCCATCGCTTCATGGCCGATCACCTGGCCGTAGCCGGTGAGGCCGTCGAGGGTGAGAAGCGGACCGGTGTCGAGCACAATCTTGACGTGCTGGTTCACGGCGAGGCCGCCCGTGGTGACGCTCTGGACATAGCGCGGGATCATGCCGACTCCGTGGGAGTCATGTCCCCTGAGATTGGCCTCGACGAGGTTCGTGGACACGAGATCGGCTTCGCGCTCCGTGGACCCGCCCGCCCTGACGATGGCGCGGATGACGTTCGTGAGCGGCTCTGCCTTGATGATGCGATAGTCGGCCATTGTTGCTGCTCTTATCCTTTCACGATCCGGCGGCAATGGACCCATGCTGCTTCAATCAGGTTTTCGCTGGCCTCCGGCGTGCGGAACGCCGAATGCGCCGACAGCGTCACGTTCGGAATTTTTGTCAGCGGATGGCCCGCCGGCAGCGGTTCGATGTTGAAGACGTCGAGACCGGCATGACGGATGTGGCCCGACTTCAGCGCATCGATCACCGCCTGCTCGTCGACGATGGCGCCGCGCGCGGTGTTGATGAAGACGACGCCCGGCTTCATCTTGGCGATTGTCTCACGCGTGACCATGCCACGCGTCTCATCGTTGAGCAGCAGATGCAGCGACACGACATCGCTCTTCGCCAGCAGCGTGTCGACATCAGTGAACTCCACGCCTGGATGGCTCTTCGGCGAGCGGTTCCAGGCGATCACCTTCATGCCGCTGCCTGAGGCAATTCGCGCGACCTCGGCTGCGATGCCGCCGAAGCCGATCAGGCCTAGCGTTTTGCCGGTGAGCTGCATGCCGTCCTCGCGCAGCCAGTTGCCGGCGCGCATCTCGCGGTCCATCATCGCGATGGCGCGCGCGGAGGCCCACATCAGCGCGATCGCGGATTCCGCCACGGCCGTGTCGCCGTAGCCCTTGATCAGGTGCACGGAGATGCCGAGTTCGGCGAGTTCCTCCGGATTCATGTAGCTGCGCGCGCCGGTACCGAGGAACACGACGTGCTTCAGCCCCGCACACCTCTTGGCGACCTCGGTCGGCAGCGCCGTGTGGTCGACGATGGCGATCTCCGCGCCGTCGAGGATTTCAGGATATTGCTCGGGCTTGATATCAGGATCCCTGTGGATCCGCACCTTGGGATCGCCGGGCTTCTCCAGCCGCTCCATGATCACGGCGAGCGCTTCATTGGCGTCGACGAAAACTCCGCGCATGTCTGGCTCCGATCAGGATGCGACGCCGGCGATCGCCAGCATGGTATGCATCAGCACGTTGGTGCCCGCGGCGCAGTCGGCTTGCGTGGCATCCTCCAGCTCATTGTGGCTGATGCCGTCCTTGCAGGGTACGAACACCATGGCCGCCGGCATGATTGTGTTGAGGTTGCAGGCGTCGTGGCCGGCGCCGGAGGTGATCCGGCGCGAGGAATAGCCGAGCGCCTTCGCTGCGTTCTCGACGGCTGCAACAAGCTTGGGATCGAAATGCGTTGGCGGCTTGCGCCAGACCAGGTCGATCTTGACCTCGACCTTGCGGCGCGCGGCGATCTCGGCAATGGCGGCGCGCAGGTCGCGATTGAGCGCGTCCATGATGGCACCATCGGCGCTGCGGCAGTCCATGGTGAAGGCGATTTCGCCGGGAATGACGTTGCGCGAGGGGTTTGCGATCACCGCCTCGCCGATGGTGCCGACTGCGTTTGGTCCGTGCTTCCTGGCAATGGCCTCCATCGCCAGCACGATCTCGGACAGCGTCGCCAGCGCATCGCGCCGCAACGGCATCGGCGTCGAGCCCGCATGGCTTTCGAAGCCGGAGATCTTGCCGTCGTACCAGAGTACGCCCTGTCCGGAATCGACCACGCCGATGGTCCTGCCTTCGGCCTCCAGGATCGGCCCCTGCTCGATGTGCAATTCGACGAAGCAGCCGAGCTTCTGGAAGCCGACCGGCTTGTCGCCGCGATAGCCGATGCTGTCGAGCGCCTCGCTGACGGTCGTGCCCTCGATGTCCTTACGCGATAGAATGTCATCGGTGGTGAAGTCACCAACGTAAGCCGCAGAGGCCATCATCGCCGGCGCGAAGCGCGAGCCTTCCTCGTTGGTCCAATTGACGATACAGATCGGCGCTTCGGTCTCGATTCCGGCGTCGTTGAGCGTGCGGATCACTTCGAGTGCCCCGAGCGTCCCCAGGATGCCGTCATACTTGCCGCCGGTCGGCTGGGTATCAAGATGCGAGCCGATGCCGACGGGGAGCTTCGACATGTCGCGGCCCTTGCGCAAGCCGAACTGCGAGCCGAGCGCATCGACATGCACTTCGAGGCCGGCTTCCTCGCAGGCCTTTCGGAACCAGTCGCGCACCTGCTTGTCTTCGCTGCTCAGCGTCAGCCGTCGCACACCGCCTTTGGCCGTCGCGCCGAATTGCGCGGTCTCGTGGATGGAGCCCCAGAGGCGGGCGGAATCGATTTGCAGGTTGCTGGCGGCTCGGCTCATGCGTCAGTCTCTCATTGGTCCGGCGCCTTTTTCAATGACGCGCCAGCGCGGGCGCGTCAACCGCGAGGCTGCTCTGCGCAATCTGACATGCAAGCTCGGCGACGCGCTGCACCGCCACGACGTCGGGCGAGGCGAGCCAGCTTGCCGTGAATTTCAACGGCGCGATCTCCAGATCGGTGTCGAGCAATTGCAACCGACCGTCGGCGAGCTCGCTCTCGACGATGGCGTCGGGGATCACGGCAATGCCGAGCCCTTCCACCGCCATGTGGATCACGGTCGCAAGCGAGGCGGAGGCGTGGAGACGAATCGGCGGCAAGTCGGGCCGGTCGAAGACCTCGCGCACGACCTCGTAGGGTCTGGTCTTGCGCGGGAAGGTGATGATCGGAAACCGCGCGAGATCGGCGGGCGTCACCGGGCCGTGGCCGAGCCCGAGTGATGGGCTTGCGAGAAAGCCGATCGGATAGTCGGCGAGCACGCGATTGTGCACGCCCGAAGCTGACAGCGGACCGACCACGAAGGCAAGCTCAATCTCCTGCGCAAGTAGCCGCGCAGTGAGGTTCGGCGTGATGTCGACCTCAATCTCGAGCGACAGATTCGGATAGACTTCGTTCATGCTCTTCACCAGGCGCGGCAGCCAGGTGTGCACGATGGTTTCGGCGACGCCGAGCCGCATCACGCCGCGCATCGCAGAACGATCGCCGATCTCGGCCATCATCGCGGCGCGCAAGCCGATCAGCTTCTCCGCATAGACCATCATCTGCCGGCCGCTCGGGGTGGGCGACGCCACGCGATGATCGCGGTTCAGGAGCTTGACGCCCATCTCGCGCTCGAGCTGGGCGATGCGCTGGGAGATCGCCGGCTGGGTCGTATTGAGCCGTGCGGCGGCGCCACGGAAGCTGCCGAGCTTCACAACCCAGAGAAAGGTTTCGATCGATCTGAAGTCCAGCATCGGAAGGATTCTCCTGATCGATAAAACAATTTTATCGATATCCATTAGAAAGGACGATTAGACTTTATAGTATGCTTGATGTTGGCTACGATTGTCGAGTTCATAGGCAGGCCGATCACATGACTGTTTTGGTGGCAGTGCAGCAAACTGAAACACCCGACACGCTCCCGAGCCGCCAGGCGCGGCTCGCCTATCGTGCCGGCCAGGTCGGCTCTACCGCGGGCGTGGCCCCCGGCTTCGTCCAGGGCAATCTGGTGATCCTGCCGGCGGAATACGCCGGTGCTTTTCACCGCTTCTGTCAGCTCAATCCGAAACCGTGCCCGATCATCGGCATGTCGGATGTCGGCAGCCCGCACATCCCGGCGCTCGGCGCCGATCTCGACATTCGTACCGACGTGCCGCGCTACCGCGTCTGGCGCGACGGCGAAGTGGTCGACGAGCCGACCAATGTGAAGAGCTACTGGCGCGACGACCTCGTAACCTTCGTGCTCGGTTGCTCTTTCTCGTTCGAGGAAGCGCTGCTCGACGAGGGCTTGCCGATCCGTCACGTCGAGCAGAACGTGCGCGTGCCGATGTACCGCACCAACATCGCCTGCGGCGAGGCCGGCCCGTTCGCCGGTCCCATGGTGGTGTCGATGCGCCCGTTCAATCCGGCGGATGCGATCCGCGCGGTGCAGATCACCTCGCGCTATCCCGCCGTGCACGGCGCGCCCGTGCATCTCGGTCATCCACATCTGATCGGTATCAAGGACATCGCCAAGCCTGACTACGGCGATCCGGTGCCGGTCGCCGACGACGAGATCCCAGTGTTCTGGGCCTGCGGCGTGACGCCGCAATCAGTCATCAATGCTGCCAAGGTTCCGTTCGCGATCACGCATTCGCCTGGCCTTATGCTGGTGACAGATCTGAAGAACAGGAATATGGCCGTGATTTAGTGGGCAGCGACTGCTGCATCTTCAGGCTTTACGGCGTCTATCAATCGCTCCATTCGATGAGCCAAAATCGGTGACAGGGGACTTTGCCATGACGATCACTCGCCGCGACGTATTGTTAGGTGCCACCGCTACAGCCGCACTGGTGCCGCTCGCGGCTCGTGCGCAGACTTCGGAAGTCGTGATCGGAGTCATCTATCCATTCTCCGGCGGCAGTGCCCAGCAGGGCGTCGACGCGCAGAAGGCCTATGAGACCGCACAAGAGGTCATCAACAAGGACACCGATTTCGATCTGCCGCTGGCGAAGGGGGAGGGCTTGCCGGGCCTCGGGGGCGCCAAGGTGCGCCTCGTATTCGCCGACCATCAGGCCGATCCGCAGAAGGGGCGCGCCGAAGCCGAGCGTCTGATCACGCAGGAGAAGGTCTGCGCCATCATCGGTACCTATCAGAGCGCGGTCGCCGTCACAGTTAGCCAGATCTGCGAACGCTACCAGATCCCGTTCGTCTCGGCCGACAACTCTTCGCCCAGCCTGCATCGCCGCGGCCTGAAATATTATTTCCGCGCCTCCCCGCATGACGAGATGTACTCGGCCGCGATGTTCGACTTCTTCGATGCCATGAAGAAGAAGGGCGCCAAGATCGAGACGCTGTCGCTGTTCCATGAAGACACCATCTTCGGCACCGACTCAGCCAATGCCCAGGCCAAGATCGCCGGCGAGCGCGGGTACAAGATCGTCTGCGATATCAAGTACCGCGCCAACTCGCCCTCGCTCTCGGCCGAGGTGCAGCAGCTCAAGACCGCCAATGCCGACGTGCTGATGCCCTCGAGCTACACCACCGACGGCATTCTGCTGGTCAAGACCATGGCCGAACTCGGCTACAAGCCGAATGCGATCGTGGCGCAGGATGCCGGCTTCTCCGAGAAGGCGCTCTATGATGCCGTCGGCGACAAGCTCGAAGGCGTGATCTCGCGCGGCACCTTCTCGCTCGACCTTGCGCAGAAGCGTCCGATGGTCGGCAAGATCAACGAGATGTTCAAGGCGCGCTCGGGCAAGGACCTCAACGACCTCACCTCGCGCCAGTTCATGGGCCTGATCATCCTCGCCGACGCCATCAACCGCGCCAAATCGATTGATGGCGAGAAGATCCGCGATGCGCTTGCGGCGACCGACATCCCGGGTGAGCAGACCATCATGCCCTGGAAGCGCGTCAAGTTCGACGAGATGGGCCAGAACAACGACGCCGACCCGGTGCTGCTGCAATATGTCGGCGGCAAGTTCGTCACCATCTTCCCGCCCCAGGCCGCGATCGCCGAAGCGACCTGGCCGATGAAGTAAGCGGCGAGATATCTCCCAACGTCGTCCCGGACAAGCGCAGCGAAGCGGAGCGCAGATCCGGGACCCATAACCACAGGCAGGCGTTTCGCGATGACTGGCTGCCGTTCATCCTTTCGATGGATTCGTGGTTATGGGTCCTGGCTTCCGCCAGGACGACATCGGAGTAATGCAGGAGCAGAGGCGCAACACCGGTGACAGCCCAAGCCATTATCCAAAGTCTCGCAAGCGGTCTCCTCATGGGCCTGCTCTATGGACTGATCGCCGTCGGCCTCGCGCTGATCTTCGGCCTGATGGACGTCGTGAACTTCGCCCATGGCGAGTTCCTGATGATCGCGATGTATGTGAGCTTCTTCCTGTTCACGTTCTTCGCCGTCGACCCATTGCTGTCGGCGCCGCTGGTTGCCGCCGCGCTATTCGTGCTCGGGGCACTCGTCTACTTGCTGGTCGTACGTTTCGCGATGCGGGCCAAGGCCAACGCCGGCATGGTGCAGATCTTCTCCACCTTCGGCCTTGCCATTGTCATGCGGGGGCTCGCGCAGTTCTTCTTCACTCCGGACTATCGCAGCATCCCGCACTCTTGGGCCGGCGGTAAGACCATCTCCGTCGCCGGCATCTTCCTGCCGGAACCGCAGCTGATCGGCGCGCTGGTCGCGATTCTCGCCTTCGCCGGTCTCTACTTCTTCATCCACCGCACCGACTTCGGCCGCGCGCTGGAAGCGACCCGCGAAGATCCTGGCGCGGTCGCGCTCGTCGGCATCGATAAGAACCGCGTGTTCGCGCTCGGCTGGGGCCTCGGCGCTGCGCTGGTCGGTCTCGCCGGCGCGATCATGGCGGTGTTCTTCTATATCTATCCCGACGTGGGCGCGTCTTTTGCCCTGATCGCCTACGTCACGGTCGCGCTCGGCGGCTTCGGCAGCGTGTTCGGCGCCTTCGCCGGCGGCATCGTCGTCGGCCTCGTCGAAGCGACGACGGCGCTGGTGTTGCCGCCCTCACTGAAATCGGTCGGCATCTACGCGGTCTATCTGCTCGTCGTCTTCATCCGGCCGCGTGGCCTGTTCGGACAGATGTGATGGACAAGAGCTTTGCCGCGCGGCGCCGCCGCGACCTCATCGTCGCCGCGGTGCTGGCCGCGCTCGCCGCACTCGCACCTCTGGTCGTGAAGGACGTCTACGTCCAGAACATCCTGATCCTGACCCTGATGTATGCGGCGCTGTCGCAGAGCTGGAACATCCTGTCCGGCTATTGCGGACAGATCTCGCTGGGCCACGCGCTCTATTTCGGCATCGGCGCCTACACCACCGAGCTCCTGTTCACGAAATTCGGCGTGCTGCCCTGGTTCGGCATGCTTGCGGGCGGCGTGATCGCGGCGATCATCGCGATGGGACTCGGCTATCCCTTCTTCCGCCTGCGCGGCCATTATTTCGTGATCGCGACCATCGTGATCGCCGAAATCGGGCTGCTGCTGTTCCAGAACTGGGAGTGGGCGGGCGCTGCGATGGGCATCACCATTCCGGTGCGGGGCGACAGCTGGCTGAAATTCCAGTTCCTGCGCAGTAAGCTGCCGTACTTCTATTTCGCGCTGGCGCTGTGCAGCCTTGCCTGGTTCGTCACCTGGTGGCTTGAAGATTCCAAATGGGGATTTTGGTGGCGTGCGGTGAAGGACAATCCGGAAGCGGCTGAAAGCCTCGGGGTCGTCGTGTTCAACTCCAAGATGGGCGCGGCCGCCGTCTCCGCTTTCCTCGTCGCCGTCGGCGGCGCTTTCTATGCGCAGTTCCTCGCTTATATCGACCCTGAAAGCGTGATGGGCTTCCAGTTCTCGCTGCTGATGGCGCTCCCGGCCGTGCTTGGCGGTATCGGCACGCTTTGGGGGCCCGTATTAGGGGCAGCCATCCTGATTCCGATGACGGAGCTGACGCGCTCCTTTATCGGCGGTTCCGGCCGCGGTGTCGACCTCATCGTCTATGGCGGGCTCATCGTACTGATTTCGCTGGCCTTGCCGCAGGGACTGGTGAGCCTGTTCTCCCGCTCAAAAGCAAAAGGAGCCACGCGATGACTGCGCTCCTTGAAACTCGCGGCGTTTGGCAGCGCTTTGGCGGCCTTGTCGCCAACAGCGATGTCTCGATCTCGGTCGGCCGCGGCGAGATCGTCGGCCTGATCGGTCCGAACGGCGCCGGCAAGTCGACATTGTTCAATCTCATCGCCGGCGTCCTGCCGCCGACCCAGGGCTCGATCTGGTTCGACGGCGAGGACGTCACCAACTTGCCGGCGGCCGAACGCTGCCAGCGCGGTGTCGGCCGCACCTTCCAGGTGGTCAAGAGTTTTGAGACCATGACTGTGATCGACAACGTCATTGTCGGTGCGCTCGTGCGCAACACGGTGATGCGCGAAGCCCGCCGCAAGGCGCATGAGGTGTTGGAGTTCACCGGCCTTGCAGCGCGCGCTGACGTGCTCGCGAGCGACCTCGTGCCGGCCGAGAAGCGCCGCCTCGAAGTCGCGCGTGCGCTTGCGACCGAACCGAAACTGCTGCTGCTCGACGAAGTCCTCACCGGCCTCACGCCGACCGAGGCGCAGACCGGCGTGGCGCTGGTGCGCAAAGTGCGCGATGCCGGCATCACCGTGCTGATGGTCGAGCATGTCATGGAGATCGTGATGCCGCTGGTCGACCGCGCCATCGTGCTCGACCTCGGCAAGGTGCTAGTCGAGGGCAAGCCTGCCGAGGTCGTCCGCGATCCCAAGGTGATCAGCGCATATCTGGGAGATCGTCATGCTCTCAGTGCATGAAATCACGACGGCCTATCAGGGCCTTGTCGCGATCTCCGCGATGTCGATCGAGGTCGAGAAGGGCGAGATCGTCTGCGTCGCCGGTGCCAACGGTGCGGGCAAGTCGACGCTGCTCAAGTCCATCGCCGGCGCCGAGCGTCCGCGCTCGGGCACGGTGACGTTCGACGGCAAGCGCGTCGACGGCATGGCGCAGCACCACATCACCGCCACCGGCATCGCCTATGTGCCGGAGAACCGCCGTCTGTTCCCGCGTCTGTCGGTGCGCGATAATCTTCGCCTCGGCAGCTATCTCTATCGCGGCGAGGCCAACCGCGAGGAGCCGCTCGAACTCGTCTTCCAGCTGTTCCCGCGCCTGTCCGAACGCCTCGATCAGCGCGCCGAAACGCTCTCCGGCGGCGAGCAGCAGATGCTCGCCATCGGCCGCGCGCTGATGACGCGCCCGCGGCTCTTGATGCTGGACGAGCCCTCGCAAGGCATCATGCCAAAACTGGTCGATGAAATCTTCCAGGCGGTATTGCGCATCCGCGACGCCGGCATGACCGTGCTGATCGTCGAGCAGCGCATGGCCGAGTGCCTGGAGATCGCCGACCGCGCCTACATCCTGCAAACCGGCCGCGTGCTGATGCAGGGGCCGGCAGCCGAGATCAGGGGCAATCCGGACGTGAGGAAGGCGTATCTGGGGCTGTAGCTGCAAAGCGGGCACGCTCGTTCCACGCATTCGGTGTCATCGCGCGACTTGATCGGGCGATCCAGTATCCGAGAAGTCAGTAAGATCCGGAGAAGCTGCGGCGTACTGGATTCCCCGCTTTCGCGGGGAATGACAGCGGGGGACGAAGCCGCGTTAGTCCGTTCATGACCGCACGAGGCTAGTGCCCATGCTCCGGCAGCGTCACCCCGAACACTTTCACCAGATCCGCCACCTGCTCCGGTGACAGATACCGCGGGTTCATCCCGCGCAGCAGCAGGTACAGCTTCGCAGTCTCCTCCAACTCCTCCGTCGCGAACACCGCTGCCTCCAGCGTGTCGCCGGCGACCACCGGGCCGTGATTGGCGAGCAGCACGGATGAATATTTCCCCGCCAGCCCCATGATCGCATCGGCGACGGCGGGATCGCCGGGGCGGTAATAGGGCACGAGCGCGGTGGCGCCGCATTTCATCAGATAATAGGCCGTCATCGGCGGCAGCGCGGCGCGCGGGTCGATCTCGGGCAGCATCGACAGCGCGACGGAATGGGTGGAGTGCAGATGCACGATCGCCCGTGCGCTCCCCCGCGTGTCATAGAGTGCGGTGTGCAGCGGAACTTCCTTGGTCGGGACGTCGCCGGAAACCAGGCGGCCTTGTTCATCGAGCCGCGACAGTTTTGCGGGATCGAGGAAGCCGAGCGAGGCGTTGGTCGGCGTCACCAGCCAACCGCCGTCCAGCCTGACGCTGATGTTGCCGGACGAGCCCGGCGTCAGCCCGCGCTCGAACAGCGACCGTCCGAAGCGACAAATATCCTCGCGCAGCGATGTCTCATTGCTCATGGCCGTCATGCTTGCTTGTCTCACGCTTTGGCAGCGCGGCCTAGCCGTGTTATTCGAGACGACGAGCTGCCGCAAAAGGGCGGCCGTCCGGGAAACCGTTCGCAAGGGTTAGTTGCATGTCCGCCTCCACATTACAAAACCAGCGCATCGCCGTCATCGGGCTTGGCTCGATGGGCTACGGCATGGCGACATCGCTGAAGCGGGCTGGCCACGCCGTCACCGGCTGCGACGTTTCGGCCGATGCGGTGGCGCGCTTCGTAACGGACGGCGGCGCCGGTGCCAAGACGCCGGCGGAGGCCGCCAAGGATGCCGACATTGTCGTCAGCGTGGTCGTCAATGCGGCGCAGACCGAAGCGATCCTGTTCGGCAAGGACGGCGTCGCGGAGACCCTGCCGAAGGACAGTGTCTTCATATCGTCCGCGACCATGGATCCCGACGTGGCGCGGCGCCTTGCCAAGCAATTGGAGACAAGTGGCCGGCATTATCTGGATGCCCCGATCTCCGGGGGTGCGCAGCGCGCCGCGCAAGGCGAACTGACCGTCCTCGCGTCCGGCAGCCCCGCCGCTTTCGCAAAGGCGCGGCCCGCGCTCGATGCCATGGCGGCAAAGCTCTACGAGCTTGGCGATGCCGCCGGCCAGGGCGCCGCCTTCAAGATGATCAACCAGTTGCTCGCAGGCGTGCATATCGCCGCTGCCAGCGAAGCGATGGCGTTCGCTGCCAAGCAGGGCCTCGACATCCGCAAGGTCTATGAGGTGATCACGGCGTCCGCCGGCAATTCCTGGATGTTCGAAAACCGCATGCCGCATGTGCTCGATGGCGACTATACGCCGCGCAGCGCAGTCGAGATTTTTGTGAAGGACCTCGGGATCATCCAGGACATGGCGCGCAACGCCAGATTCCCGGTGCCGGTCTCCGCCGCCGCGCTCCAGATGTTCCTGATGACGGCAGCCGCCGGCATGGGCCGCGACGACGACGCCTCGGTGGCGCGGATGTATGCGCAGGTCACCGGCGTCAAGCTGCCCGGCGACAAGTAAGCAAGAGGAAGCCAATGCCCCGTTTTGCCGCCAACCTCTCGATGATGTTCACCGAGGTGCCGTTCCTCGACCGCTTCGATGCCGCCGCGCAAGCCGGCTTCACCGCGGTCGAATTTCTCTTTCCTTACGAGCATCCTGCCGAAGCGATCGGCGAGCGGCTCAAGCGCAACGGTCTGACGCAGGCGCTGTTCAACCTGCCGCCGGGCGACTGGAATGCCGGCGAGAAAGGCTTTGCGGCGCTGCCTGCACGCTTTAATGACCTCAAGGCGAGCCTGGAGACCGCGCTGCCTTACGCCAAGGCGACCGGAGTCAAGCGCCTGCACCTGATGGCTGGCATCGCCAATCGCGGCGAGCGCGCCGCGATCGAGGCCTACTACAAGTCGGTAGCGTGGGCCGCGGAGTTCTTCGCCCCGCAGGGCATCGACATCGTGATCGAGCCGATCAATGCCCGCAACGTGCCCGGCTACTTCCTCAACGATTTCGGCTTCGCGCGCGACCTGATTCAGGAGCTGAGGCTGCCCAACCTGAAACTCCAGTTCGATATCTATCATTGCGGGATCATTCATGGCGATGTCACCATGCGGCTGCGCGAGATGATGCCGATCATCGGCCACATCCAGATCGCGAGCATCCCCTCGCGCAACGAGCCCGACGGCGAGGAGCTGAACTATCCGTTCCTGTTCGATGAGCTCGACCGCCTCGGCTATGCCGGTTTCGTCGGCTGCGAATACAATCCGCGCGGCAAGACCACCGACGGCCTCGCCTGGTTCAAGCCCTATGCGGGAGTGAAGCTGTGACTCTTGCGAAGGTCTCTCTTGGCTGCATCGCCGACGATTACACCGGCGCCTCCGATCTCGCCAACACGCTGACGCGCGCGGGCCTGCGCACTGTGCAGACCATCGGCGTGCCCGCCGACGACCTCGCGCTGCCCGAGGTCGATGCCGTCGTGGTGTCGCTGAAGAGCCGCTCGATCGAGCCGGAGCTTGCGGTGTCGCGCTCGCGCGCGGCGGAAAAATGGCTGCGCGGCCGCGGCGCGGGCCACGTGCTGTTCAAGATCTGCTCGACCTTCGATTCCACGGACGCCGGCAATATCGGCCCGGTGATGGACGCGTTGCGCGCCGATTGCGGCGAGGCTGTCGTGCTGGTGACGCCGGCCTTCCCGGAGACCGGCCGCACCATCTACCAGGGTAATCTGTTCGTCGGCGCCGTGCCGCTGAACGAGAGCCCGCTGAAGGACCATCCGCTCAACCCGATGAACGATTCCAATTTGGTGCGCGTGCTGGCGCGCCAGAGCAGGACGCAAATCGGTCTCGTCGATCTCCCCACCGTGGCGCGCGGCGCAGAAGCCGTGCGGGCACGACTTGCCGAACTATCAGGCAAGGGCATCGGTGCCGCGATCATCGACGCCGTGTTCGACCGTGACCTCGAGACCATCGGCCTTGTCGCCGCCGAACATTGGCTGTCGGTCGGTGCCTCCGGCATCGGCCTGGGGCTCGCGCGGGCGTTGGTGTCGAAGGGCAAGGTCAAGTCGACCGCGGCGAGCGGCGCGACCGATGCTGCTGTCGGCGGACTGGCGGCCTGCATTGCCGGTAGCTGCTCGCAGGCGACGCTCGCGCAAATCGCCAATGCCGAACGCGTCATGCCGGTGTTGCACCTCGACCCCGCGCAAATTGTTGCGGGCACGGACGAAGTGCAGCGCGCGCTCGCCTGGGCGAGGCCGCGGCTCGCCGAGGGCCCGGTGCTCATCGCTTCCAGCTCGACGCCGGAGGAGGTCGCCGCGCTTCAGGCGCGCCATGGCCGCGATGCGGCCGGGCATGCGATCGAGCAGGCCATGGCCGATATCGCCGACGGTCTGGTGCAGGCCGGGGTGCGGCGTCTGATCGTCGCCGGCGGCGAAACGTCAGGCGCGGTGGTCGATCGGCTGAAGATTCCCGGCTTTCTAGTGGGGGCAGAAATCGCGGCGGGTGTGCCGGTGTTGCGCGCGGTCGGTGCAGGGCAAGGCGACATGCTGCTTGCCCTAAAATCGGGCAATTTCGGCGGCCCGGCGTTTTTCGCCGACGCGCTTGGGCTTATGCGCTGAGCGCGGGGCGTTCTTAGCCCCGTGTTCATCTCTTTCGCGTTTCCTACGACTACGGATTCGCGCCGCGCCAGCACAAAGAGACCTGACTATGTTCGCCACGATCTCCATCCGCGCCAAGATCATCAGTGTCGTGGCGTTCCTGCTGGTTGCGATGACCGGCATGGGCCTGCTCGCCGTCATGAAGATGCGGTCGATGAATGCCAATACCATGGATATCACCGCGAACTGGATGCCCGGCGTACGGGTGCTCGGCGAAATTCGTGCCGCCGTCATCACTTACCGCAACGCGGTCCGCGAGCACATGCTGGCCGAGAAGCTCGACGAGAAGATCGAGGCGGAAACGACCGCGGCGACAGTGACGGAGGCGTTGGGGAAGGCTCGCAAGCAGTACGAGCTGATGATTGCCTCGCCGGAAGAGCGCGCGCTGTACACCGAATGGTCCACGCTGTGGGCCGAATACCAGAAAGGTGCCGAAGAGGTCATGGAATTGTCACGTATGGAGGCCGGCAAGGTCCCGCACGCGTCCCATGAGCTGAACACAAAGACGGTCAACAAGATCGGCCTCAAGTCTGACGAGGTTCTGCAAAAAGATACTGATCTCAAGACCAATGGCGGCAACAAAGCCGCCCAGGATGCTTCCGACAGCTATTTCAATGCGTTCTTGCTGGTGTCGATCATTCTCGGCACGGCTGTCGTGATCGGCATCGGCGTCGGCTTCTACCTTGTCCATGACGTCTCCAGCGGCATCAACTCGATCGTCAAGCCGATGCAGGCACTCGGCGGGGGCGATCTGAGCGCCGAGGTTCCCCATCGCGGTGAAAAGACCGAGATCGGCGCGATGGCCGACGTGCTCCAGGTCTTCAAGGAGGCATTGATCGCCAAGAAGGCCGCCGACGAGGCTGCGGCCGCGGATGCCGAAGCCAAGATCGAGCGCGGCCGTCGGGTCGACAGCATCACCCGCGAATTCGAAACCATGATCGGCGAGATCGTCCAGACCGTGTCGTCGGCCTCGACCCAGCTTGAGGCCTCCGCCTCGACGCTGACCTCGACCGCCGACCGCTCCCAGAGGCTGGCGACCACGGTTGCGGGAGCTTCGGAGGAAGCCTCGACCAATGTCCAGTCGGTGGCCTCGGCCACCGAGGAGATGGCTTCGTCGGTCGGCGAGATCAGCCGTCAAGTGCAGGAATCGGCCCGGATGGCGGGCGATGCCGTCGGCCAGGCCCGTGCCACCACCGAGCGCGTCAGCGAACTCTCCAAGGCGGCCTCGCGCATCGGTGACGTCGTCGAGCTGATCAACACCATCGCCGGCCAGACCAACCTCTTGGCGCTCAACGCGACCATCGAGGCGGCGCGCGCTGGCGAAGCCGGCCGCGGCTTCGCCGTGGTGGCCTCCGAGGTGAAGGCGCTGGCCGAGCAGACCGCAAAGGCGACCGGCGAGATAGGTCAGCAGATATCCGGAATTCAGGCCGCGACCAACGACTCCGTCGGCGCGATCAAGGAGATCTCCTCGACAATCGAGCGTCTGTCCGAAATCTCCTCCGCGATCGCCGCCGCGGTGGAAGAGCAGGGCGCCGCCACGCAAGAGATTGCCCGCAATGTCCAGCAGGCGGCCCATGGCACCCAGCAGGTCTCCTCCAACATCACCGACGTGCAGCGCGGCGCGGCCGAGACCGGCACGGCCTCATCGCAGGTGCTGTCGGCAGCGCAGATGCTCTCCAATGACTCGAGCAGGCTCAAGACCGAGGTCAGCAAGTTCCTGACTAACGTGCGCGCTGCGTAGGCCAGAAGGCGATGCGGCGCTTTTCTTGCGCGGCGCCGAAGCGCTAGTACGAGAGCTGCGGGTATGGCTTAGGCCGCTCGCCACTCCGGCACGCCATCGACGGCCATCGTGATCTCGCCGAGTGAGCCGACCGGCGTACGGTCCATATTGAGCAAATGCGCCAGCGTCGCGCTGTCGCTCGCCGGAATGCGCGCCAGCGTGCGCCGGCCATCCGCCGTGCGCAGCATCACCACGCCGTGCTCGACATCGCCGCCACGACCGTAGAGCACCGTAAAGCTCTCGACCTTCCCGTTGCCTGAAGCTTCCGTCACGAACTCCGGCACTGCGCGCTTGTTACGGTCGGCCTCGCCTTGCACGCTCGTCTCCTGCATTAGCGCCTCGCGCGGTGCCGCCTTCGCGACCACCAGCGCGTGGTGCTTGGTGACGAAGCCGCCTTGGCCGTAGAGCAGGCCGAGCTTGGCGCCGTTGCGCACCCGGCGCACCATGGCGCAGGCGGCATGCGTCATGTAGGTGTTGAGCGGCGCGCCGAAGAAGGTGAGACCGCCGGTCACTGTGGGCTGCACGTCGGCGCTCAAACCCAGCGTCCGGCGCGCCATCTTGGGCACGCAGGGAAAGCAGCTATAAAGCTCGATCGCGTCGAACCTTTTGCCGTCGCCGCCGGCGAGGTCCATCGCGGCCTTCAGCACCGCATTCTGCGGATGGCTCTGGTAAAACTGGTCGCGCAAGAGATAATCGGGCGGCTCCTCGGCCGAGGCGCCGCCGAACGGGTAGACCAGCCTGTCTTCCGCGATGCCGGCCGCGCGCGCGTTGCCAAGGCTGGTGAGCAATAGCGCGCCGCCCATGTTGACGCTTGGATTGGCCACCATGAGCTTGTTGTACGGCCAGGCGATCAAGCGGTTGTCCGCGGTCGGCGTCGTGATCTCCTCCGGCGCATAGTGCCGCTTCAACCAGGCGTTCGGATTCTGCGCGGCGGCTTCCGAATAGCGCGACCACAGCGTGCCGGACTCCGCCATCGCTTCACGCGGCGTCTGGCCCCAATGCGCGGAGGAGGCCGCTTCGTAGAACGGATAGACCGTGACGGGGCGGAACACGCCGAGTTGCATGGCCAGTGGCTTCTGAAACGCCGCACCGCGCTTCGGCTCTGCGACATCGTGGGCAAATGGTGTCCATGGCAGCTTTATGCCAGCGCGCCCGGCCTTGGTCGCAGTCGACTGCGCTTCGGCGCCGCAGACCGCCGCCACGGCGCATTCGCCGCGCGCGATGCGCTTTGCAGCCTCGTGGATGTAGCGGATCGGGGTCTCGCCGCCGACTGGACCGTAATGGCAATGCGCAGGTTGGATTCCGAGGCGCCCCGCCAAAAGCTTCTCCGGATCGCGATAGCGCCAGCTCAGGAAGTTGACAACGTCGAGCGATTGCACCTCGCCGAGCAGCTTTGCACCGGCGTCAGCCTCAGCTCGCCGCAGCGCCTGTTCCAGCAGATCGAGCGGCTCGAGCCCGTCGGTGATTTCTTTCGGGCGGTCGACGATCTCGCCGATGCCGACGATGACGGGGATGCGGTGTTCGGAGGCAGGGGAGTTGGTCATTTTCTTGCTTCATGTCTCAGATCTTGGGCACGCCATCGCCCTTCGAGGGCCGCTGAAGAAGCGGCCACCTCAGGGTAACGGCTACGGGGACGGCGTCATCCTGAGGTGCGAGACCGGCGGCGCACTTGCGCCGCTGGGCGAGCCTCGAAGGATGGGCCGCGAACACTCCTCCGGCCACGAGCAACTACTCCGCCAGCAGCGCATTCATGTGCTCGACGGCTTCGGCGAACTCCTCCTTGAACTCCTGCACCACGGCGCCGGCCGATTTCACGCTGTCGATCAGGCCGACGCCCTGGCCGACGAAATAGCTGACGAGATCGCGCGCCTTGGCGTTGCCGCTCGCGGCGGCGCGATCGATCGAATCGAAGGCGTCGCGGCTGATGATGCTCTGCAGCGGCATTGGCAGCGCGCCCGGGCTTTCCGGCGCGCGGTCCCAGGCATCGGTCCAGACCGAGCGGAGCTGCCGCGCCGGTTTTCCGGTGCGGCCCTTCGAGCGGATCGCATCGCGCGAGGACGCGGCAATCATCTTCTCGCGAAAGATCTCGCTGGTCTCGGATTCGACTGTCGCCAGCCACACCGAACCGGTCCAGGCGCCGGCTGCGCCCATCGCCATGCAGGCCGCCATCTGCCGCCCCGTCATGATGCCGCCAGCCGCCAGCACCGGCACGTCGCGGACCTTCTTGATCGCCTTGATCACCTCCGGCACCAGCACCAGGGTCGAGACCTCGCCGCAATGGCCGCCGGCCTCGGTGCCCTGCACCACGAGAATATCGATACCGGCTGCGACCTGGCGCAACGCGTGCTCCTTGGCGCCGACGAGGGCCGCGACCGGCACGTTGTGCTTCCTGCCCATCTCGATCATGGCCTTCGGCGGTACGCCGAGCGCATTCGCGATCAGGCGGATCGGATGATTGAAGGAGATTTCCAGCAGCTCCAGTGCCGTCTTCGCATCGAATGGCTGCGGCTGGTTATCGGCCATATCGGTTGTCGTCAGCTCGATATCGTACTTCTTCAGGAGGTCGCTGGTGTACTCGCGGTGCTCCTTCGGCACGCGCGCTTCCAGGCTCTTCCAGGTGACGTCCTTCTCGCCTGATGTGGAGATGTTTTCGGGGATCAGCACGTCGATGCCATAGGGCTTGCCGTCGACGTGATCGTCGATCCATTTCAGCTCGCGCTCGAGCGTATCGGGCGTGTGCACGGTGGCACCGAGCACGCCGAAACCGCCGGCACGGCTCACGGCCGCAACGACATCGCGACAATGGCTGAAGGCGAGCAGCGGGAACTCGATGCCCAGCATGTCGCAGATCGGCGATTTCATGGTCCTCTCCCGGCGGCGTTTGCGTTGCTCTTCTTGTTTTGCCTTGCGAGGGCGGTTCGACGCTGGCCCATCGTTGCCGGTGATGCCACGCCGGATTCGGCTGCGCATCTTGCGCGCAGGCGTTGCGTCGTGGACGAACCATTCCGCTCATAAAATAAAACGGGACCGTCGACAGACGTCGCCAAGTGCGGCCGGATCATCAGCGGCGCAGGCTGGTCGCAGGTCAGACTGCATGACGGCGGGCTGAGGCCCGCGCTGGACGCAGGGCCGGCGGGGCTTGCTATCGGCCGTTCGCCGGCTAATTAATGCATACGCATCTTTCTGCCGGAGCCCTTCGCATGACCGACGCCCCCGCCTACGTGCCGCCCAAAGTCTGGACCTGGAATAAGGAGAACGGCGGCCAGTTCGCCAGCATCAACCGGCCGATCGCCGGCCCCACCCACGACAAGGAGCTGCCGGTCGGCAAGCATCCGTTCCAGCTCTACTCGTTGGCGACGCCGAACGGGGTGAAGGTCACGGTGATGCTGGAAGAGCTGCTAGCGCTCGGTCACAAAGGTGCCGAATACGATGCCTGGCTGATCAAGATCGGTAATGGCGAGCAGTTCGGCAGCGGTTTTGTCGAGATCAATCCGAACTCGAAAATCCCGGCGCTGATGGATCGCTCGGGTCCGGAGCCGATCCGGGTGTTCGAGTCCGGCTCGATCCTGCTCTACCTCGCCGAAAAATTCGGCGCTTTCCTGCCCAGGGACATCAAGGCCCGCACCGAAGCGATATCCTGGCTGTTCTGGCAGATGGGCAGTGCGCCCTATCTGGGCGGCGGCTTCGGCCACTTCTATGCCTATGCGCCGTTCAAGATCGAATACGCCATTGACCGCTTCGCAATGGAGGTCAAGCGCCAGCTCGACGTGCTCGACCGGCGGCTTGCGGACAACGAATATCTCGCGGGCAAAGAGTACACCATTGCCGACATGGCCGTGTGGCCCTGGTACGGCGCGCTCGCCAAGGGGCTGGTCTATGGCGCCGGCGAATTTCTGTCGGTGCAGGACTACAAGAATGTGCAGCGCTGGACCGACGAGATCGCCAAGCGCCCCGCCGTCAAGCGCGGCCGGATGGTCAACCGCGTCTCCGGCGATCCCGCCAGCCAGCTCCACGAGCGCCATGACGCCAGCGATTTCGAGACCAGGACGCAGGACAAGATCGGCGAGCCGGCTGCGTCATAGCCCTCTTCCTTCGCCTCTCCCCGCGTGCGGGGAGAGGCCGGATCGCCGCAGGCGAGCCGGGTGAGGGGGAGCCTCCGCGAGTCCAGTTCTCACCGTCCTCGCGGAGGCTCCCCCTCATCCCGACCTTCTCCCCGCAAGCGGGGAGAAGGAGAAAAAAAGGCCTATGCCATGCTCAGCTCGTGGCGGCCGACCACCATCCAGTGCACCTCGTCCGGACCGTCGGCAAAGCGCAGATGGCGGACGTCCTGGTACATCTCGGCGAGCGGGGTCCAGTGCGAGATGCCGGTGGCGCCGTGCATCTGGATCGCCTGATCGATGATCTTGCAGGCGCGCTCGGGCACCATGGCCTTGACCATGGAGACCCAGACGCGGGCTTCCTTGTTGCCGAGCACGTCCATCGCCTTTGCCGCCTTCAGCACCATCAGCCGCATCGCCTCGATCTCGCAGCGCGCCTGCGCGATGATCTGCATGTTGCCGCCGAGATGCGCGATCTTCTTGCCGAAGGCTTCGCGGGTGAGGCCGCGCTGCACCATCAGATCGAGCGCCTTCTCGGCCTTACCGATGGTGCGCATGCAGTGATGGATGCGGCCCGGCCCAAGGCGGAGCTGGGAGATCTCGAAGCCGCGGCCTTCACCGAGCAGCATGTTCTCCTTGGGCACGCGGACATTGTTGAAGCGCATGTGCATGTGGCCGCGCGGCGCATGGTCCTGGCCGAACACGTACATCGGGCCGAGCACCTCGACGCCGGGCGTGTCGCGCGGCACCAGGATCTGCGACTGCTGCTTGCTCGGCGCCGCATCCGGATTGGTCTTCACCATCACGATGAGGATCTTGCAGCGGGGATCGCCGAGGCCTGAAATGTAGTACTTCTCGCCGTTGATGACCCATTCGTCGCCGACGAGCTTTGCGGTGGTCGAGATGTTCTTGGCGTCGGAGGAGGCAACGTTCGGCTCGGTCATGACATAGGCCGAGCGGATCTCGCCGTTGAGCAGCGGCTTCAGCCACTTCTCCTTCTGCTCCTTGGTGCCGACGCGCTCCAACACCTCCATGTTGCCGGTGTCAGGCGCCGAGCAGTTCATGGTCTCGGACGCCAGCGGGCTCTTGCCGAGCTCCGAGGCGATATAGGCGTAGTCGAGGTTCTTCAGGCCTCGGCCGGTTTCGTCATCGGGCAGGAAGAAATTCCAGAGGCCTTCCTTCTTCGCCTTGTTCTTGGCGATTTCGAGAACCTCGAGCTGCTTCGGCGTAAAACTCCAGCGATCCTCCTTGCCTTCACCCGCCTTGGCGAATTCGATCGACATCGGCTCGACGGTCTCGCGGATGAATTTCCTGACGTGATCGTAGAGCGGCCGGACCTGGTCCGACATCCTGAGGTCGTTGAGCTCGTCGCCGGGATTGAGCGTGTAGTTGGTGGTGCGGGGTATGTAGGTCTGCTTTGTCATTGTTCCTCCCGGGGTCGCTGAGACGATGTTGGGCGGAAGAATAGTCGCAGCGCCGCCAAAGCGCGAGCGCGTATTTTCTCGTGCAAGCCATGCCATGCGATGGAATTTCGCGAGGGCGTTTGAAATGTTGTTTGAACGGCAGTGATGTGGCAGGCGCGGGCTGCACTCTCCATTGTCATCGCCCGGCTTGACCGGGCGATCCAGTACTCCGTGACGTCTGTGACTCACCGAGAAGCCGCGGCGTACTGGATTCCCCGCCTTCGCGGGGAATGACACCGTCGTGAACACTCAGTTCGGCATGCGATGCGTCGCACAGATCTTGTTGCCGTCGAGATCGCGCAGATATGCGATATAGAGCTTGTTCCCCGCGCCCTCGCGGATGCCGGGCGGATTCTCGATCGGCGTTCCGCCAGCCGCGATGCCAGCGGCGTGCCACTTGTCGACCTGCTCCGGCGAATTGGCCGCAAAGCCGATGGTGCCGCCATTCGCACACGTCGCCGGTTCGCCGTTGATCGGCTTCGACACCGAGAACACGCCGGTCTTGGTGATATAGAAGATGCGGTTGCCGTCGAGCCGCGCGGGCCGGACTTCCAGCGTGCCGAGCAGCGTGTCGTAGAACGCCTTGGCCTTGTCGAGGTCGTTGGTGCCGATCATGATGTGTGAGAACATTTTGCCCTGTCCCTTTTGCGCTTTCAAATTCAGAAACCGTGGATGGGCAAAGCGCAGCGTGCCCAACGAAAATGGAATTGGTGGGCACGCCGCAAGTGCGGCTTTGCCCACCCTACGAAAATCAAAATGCGGTATAGCCGCCGTCGATCACGAACGTATCGGCGGTGTGATAAGAGGAGGCCGTGCTCATCAGATACACCGCGATGCCGCCGAAATCGCTGGCCTCGCCGAAACGCCGCACCGGAATCCGCGGCATCACGTTGGCGACGAACTTTTCGTTGGCCATGATGCCCGCGGTCATGTCGCTCTTGATCCAGCCGGGCAGGATCGCGTTCGCAGTGACGCCGTGGCGCGCCAGCTCGACGCCGAGCGCGCGCACCAGTGCGTTGATGGCGGCTTTGGTTGCGGCATAATGCTCGTTGCGCGCGGTGCCGAAGATCGAGGCGAGGCTCGAGGTCGCGACCAGCCGGCCGAAGGGATCGCCGGCATTGGCGCGGTCGGTCATGTGTTTTGCCGAGCCTGGAAGGCGTGGAACACGCCGTCGAGATTGGTCGCAAACATCGCGCGCCATTCTTCCTCGGTGCGCTCGATGAAGGAACGCCGGCCACCACCGCCGATGCCCGCATTGGCAAAGCAGCCGTCGACCCGGCCGAAGGTGCCGAGCGTCGCTTTCATCGCGGCATTGACAGAAGCGGGATCGGTGACGTCGCAAACGCGGGTGTCGGCCTTGCCTGATAGTCCCGCCAAGCTCGCGGCAGCAGCCTTGTTCTTGTCAGCATTGCGGCCCCAGATCGAGACGTTGCAGCCCTGGCCGGCCAGCGCCTGCGCGATGCCAAGCCCGATACCGCCGTTGCCGCCGGTGATCACGGCGACGCGGCCGGTGAGGTCGAAAAGATTCATGGCGCGTTTCCTGTTTTGGTATGCGGCGCATCAGCCGCTGCGCGCAAGATTGCTTGCTATGCTCTGATCACCATGGACAAGACCGCGCCAAAAATCAAATATGCGCCCCGGCAAAACGAATTCCGGTCTGCGAAACATCGCGGCCGCAACGCACGAGGAAACCATGCAGTTCAAACACGTCACGCTCGATTTCGATGGTTCGGTCGCGATCCTCAGGCTCGACCATCAGGAGGTGATGAACGCGGTCTCCGTAGACATGTTGGGCGGCCTCGCCGAGGCGCTCGACGCGATCGAGGAGAAGAGGGACGAGGTGCGCTGCGTCGTGCTGACCGGCGCGGGCCGCGCGTTCTGCACCGGCGCGAATCTGCAAGGGCGCAACGACCAGTCGAAGAAGACCAAGGCCGGCCTGACGCTCGAGACCGGCTTTCATCCCTTCCTGCGCCGCATCCGCAACCTGCACTGTCCCATCGTCACCGCGGTCAACGGCCCGGCGGCCGGCGCCGGCATGAGCTTCGCGCTGCTTGGCGACATGATTTTATGCGCGCGGTCCTCCTACTTCCTGCAGGCTTTCCGGCGCATCGGCCTGGTGCCGGATTGCGGTTCGACCTGGCTGCTGCCGCGCCTGATCGGCAAGGCGCGTTCGGTTGAATTGTCGCTGATGGGCGAACGGCTGCCGGCCGAGAAGGCGCTGGAATGGGGCCTCGTCAACCGCGTCTATGACGACGGCGTGCTGATGGAGGAAGCGATGAAGCTCGCGCGCGATCTCGCGAGCGGCCCGACGATCGCACTGTCGCTGATCCGCAAGCTCTATTGGGATAGTCCGGAAAATTCCTTCGAGGATCAGCTCAATCTCGAATTCCAATGCCAGCTGCGCGCCGGCGACACCCAGGATTTTCGCGAGGGCGTCGGCGCGTTCCTGGAGAAGCGGCCCGCGCAGTTCAAAGGCAAATGATCGAGGCCGAACTCTCCCGCAGCGTCGCGCGCTGGTGTCCCGGAGCGACCGGCGTCACCGGCGCGGCAAAACTGTCCGGCGGCGCCAGTCAGGAGACCTGGCGCTTCGACATCACGCATCCGGACGGGCCGATCGGCGCGATCCTGCGCCGCTCGCCGAAAGGCTATGGCGCCGCGCCAACGCGGGCGGCGGGACTTGCCGCCGAAGCGCAGCTGATGCAGCTCGCTTATGAGGCGGGCGTGCCGTCGCCCCGCGTGCTGCATGTGCTGACGCCGGAGGAGGATCTCGGCACCGGCTTCATCATGCAGCGGGTCGAAGGCGAGACCATCGCCCGCAAGATCTTGCGAGACGACGAATTCGCGGCAGCGCGGCCTCGTCTCGCGCGGCAGATCGGGGGCGTGCTCGCTGGCCTGCACAGGCTGCCGCAGGACAAATTGCCCGAGCTGCGTAAGCGGGGCGCGACCCAGGAGATATCCGAATTCGAGCGCGACTACCGCAGCCTGAACTGGCCGAAGCCCGTATTCGAGCTGGCGCTGCGCTGGCTGCGCGACCGCGATCCCGGTCCCTCGGCGGAGACAACGCTGGTGCACGGCGATTTCCGCAACGGCAATCTCGTCATCGGCGCCGACGGTATCCGTGCGGTGCTCGATTGGGAGCTCGCCCATCTCGGCGATCCCATGGAGGATCTTGGTTGGGTCTGCGTCAACTCCTGGCGGTTTGGCGAGATCGACAAGCCGGTGGGCGGGTTTGGCTCGCGCGAGGAGCTATTCGCCGGCTATGAGGCCACAGGCCGCAACGTCGATCCGGAGCGCGTGAACTTCTGGGAAGTGATGGGGACGCTGCGCTGGGGCATTATGTGCGGGGGCATGATGCAGCGTTTTCGTGAGGGGCCGGACCATTCCATGGAGCGCGCCATGATCGGCCGTCGCGTCTCCGAGACCGAAATCGATCTGTTGCGGCTGCTGGCGCCGCGCGGGAGTTGACACATGCAGGACGAACCGACACCGGTCGAGTTGACCAAGGCGGTCGCCGATTTCCTCCGCAATGACATCGCGCCACTGATCTCCGGCCAGCAGGCTTTCAAGTTGCGTGTCGCCGTCAACATCCTCGATCTCGTGACGCGGCAGCTAGCGCGGGAGGAGGGGAGCGATGCTGCGGAAGTGGAGCGCCTGCGTGCGCTGCTTGGCATGGATGGTTCGGTGGCGGAGCTCAATCGCGTGCTGGCCGAGCGCATCGCGAAAGGCGAGATGGATTTGTCAACGCTGGGGCTAGCCGAGCATCTGTGGGCGACCACGATGGACAAGCTTGCGGTGGACCAGCCGAACTATGCGTCCTACAAGCGCGAGCTGGGGCGAGGCGGATAAGCGGCGCCGCTCTCTCCACCGTCATTCCGGGGCGTCGCGAAGCGACGAGCCCGGAATCCATTCACCCGCATGCTCAGCCGGTCGACGGATTCCGGGTTCGCGCCCGAGTGGGCGCGCCCCGGAATGACCTACTTCCCCACCCATTTCGGCGGCCGCTTTTCCGAGAACGCCTTCGGGCCCTCGATGTAATCCTGCGACGCCACCATCGCCTTCACCGCCGGATATTCCCGCTGCTCCTCGATCGCTTGCTCCAACGAGACAGCAAGGCCTTTCTGGATGGCCTGCTTGGAAGCCCGGATCGACATTGGCGAGTTCTTGGTGATCATCTCCGCCCAGCGTAGCGCGCCGGCAAGTGCTTCGCCCTGCGGCACCACCTCGTTGACGAAGCCGAGCTCGTGGCCCTCCTTGGCGCTGACATGGCGCGCGGTGAGGATCATGCCCATGGCGCGCTTGAGGCCAATCTGGCGCGGCAGCCGGTGCAGGCCGCCGGCGAGCGCGGCAAGGCCCACGCGCGGCTCGGGCAGGGCAAAGGTCGCGTTCTCCGAGGCGATGATCAGGTCGCAGGCCAGCGCAATCTCGAAACCGCCCCCCATCGCGACGCCGTTGACCGCGGCGATGATCGGCTTGTCGCAGTCGAAGCGCGCGGTGAGGCCGGCGAAGCCGCCCTTGTCCCAGCCGCGTTTGCCCCCGGCCGCCTGCCACTTCAGATCGTTGCCGGCGCAGAACGCCTTGTCGCCAGCGCCGGTGACGATCGCGACCCACTGTTCGGGATCGGCGGCGAAATCGTCAAACACCTTGTTGAGCTCGAAATGCGCATCAATATGCAGCGCATTGTAAACCTCGGGCCGCGACAGCGTGACGATCGTGATCGGCCCCTTGCGTTCCACCCTTGAGAATTTCAGCTCCATCGCGCGCTCCCGCATTTTCTCGTGAAGGAATACTGGCGTGATACTACCGCGCCTTAGTGCGAGAGCACCATCGAATTGCGCGGGCGCGCCTTGCGCATCCGGCACGCCTCGCATTGCTTGACTTGCGCGCGCTCTTCTCACCTTAATCGTGCGAAGCAAAAGCGCGCTAGCGCCTTAACGCAAAACAATAATCCGGGAGAGAACCGTGGATTTCTCATTGCCTGCCGACCTCGTCGCCTATCTCGGAGAGCTCGACCGTTTCATCGAACGCGAGATCAAGCCGCTGGAGGAGGCCGACGACAACATCCGATTTTTCGATCATCGCCGCGAATGGGCCCGCACCGATTTTGAGAATGGCGGCCTGCCGCGCCACGAATGGGAAGCGCTGCTGCGCAAGGCCAAGGATCTCGCGGATGCCGCAGGGCATCTGCGCTTTCCCGTACCGAAGCAATATGGCGGCAATGACGGCTCCAATCTCTGGATGGCCGTGATCCGCGAACATTTCGCGGCGAAGGGGCTCGGCCTGCACAACGATCTCCAGAACGAGCACTCGATCGTCGGCAACTTTCCAGTCGTCACCATGCTCGACCGCTACGGTCGCGACGACCAGAAGGCGATGATCGACGGCTCGATCAAGGGCAAGTACCGCATCACCTTTGGACTGACGGAGCCGCATCACGGCTCGGATGCGACTCACATGGAGACCCGTGCGGTGCCGGCGACCCGCGACAACCTCAAGGGCTGGATCATCAACGGTGAGAAGATGTGGACGACCGGCATGCACGTCGCCACGCACTGCGCGCTGTTCGCGCGCACCAGCGGCAATGACGGCGATGCCCGCGGCATCACCTGCTTCCTGGTGCCGGCCAAGAGCCACGGCGTGAAGGTCGAGGAGTACATGTGGACCTTCAATATGCCGACCGACCATCCACGCGTCAGCTTTACCGATGTGTTCGTGCCGGAGGATGCGCTGTTCGGCGAAGTGGGCCGCGGCCTATCGCTGGCGCAATGCTTTGTTCATCAGAACCGTATCCGCCAGGCGGCGAGCTCGCTGGGTGCGGCCGTCTATTGCATCAACGAGAGTGTGAAATACGCGCGCGAGCGAAAGCCGTTCGGCCGCGCGCTCGCCGAGAACCAGGCGATCCAGTTCCCGCTGGTTGAGCTTGCGACGCAAGCCGAGATGCTGCGCCTCTTAATCCGCAAGACCGCCTGGGAAATGGATCAGCTCACCGAGGAAGAGATCGAGCGCACGCTGTCCGACCGCGTCTCGATGTGCAACTACTGGGCAAACCGCCTCTGCTGCGAATCCGCCGACCGCGCCATGCAGGTCCATGGCGGCATGGGTTACTCACGCCACAAGCCGTTCGAGCACATTTATCGGCACCACCGGCGTTACCGGATCACGGAGGGCAGCGAGGAGATCCAGATGCGAAAAGTGGCGGGGTTTTTGTTCGGGTATATGGGACCGGGGAAGCGTTAGCAGTCGTTGCTAAGCTCCGCTGTCGTAGGGTGCGCAAAGCGAAGCGTGCCCACCACTTCTGCTGCGTACGCGGAAGAATGGTGGGCACGGCGCTTTGCGCCTTTGCCCACCCTACGAAACCACGGGATCAATTCACCCGCCGATCCTTCCCCGTCCAATACGGCTCCCGCAATTGCCGCCGCAAAATCTTGCCTGAGGGATTGCGCGGCAGCGCCGGCAAGAACTCCACGCTCTTTGGCGTTTTGTAGCCGGCGATGCGCTCGCGGGTGAAGTTGATGATGTCGGTTGCGGTCGCGCTCTTGTCGGACTTCATCACCACCATGGCCTTCACGGCCTCGCCCCATTTGTCGTCGGGCACGCCGATCACGGCGGCTTCCGCAATGTCCGGATGATCGCACAACGCGCTCTCGACCTCGGCCGGGTAGATGTTCTCGCCGCCGGAGATGATCATGTCCTTGATGCGGTCGTGGATGTAGAGATAGCCGTCCTCGTCCATGTAGCCGGCATCTCCGGTGCGCAGCCAGCCGTCGCTGCGCAGCGTTGAGGCGGTCGCTTCCGGCAGATTCCAGTAACCCGCCATGTTCGAGCCCGAGCGCGTCACGATCTCGCCGACCTCGCGCGGCGGCAGCGGCTTGCCGTCGACGTCGAGAACGGCGATCTCGACGCCCGGCAGCGCCTTGCCGGCCGAGCGCATTCGCTCCAGCCCCTCGACGTGATCTTCCGGCGGCAGCGCAACGATGGTGCCGGTGGTTTCAGTCATGCCGTACATCTGCACGAAGCCGCATTTGAAGACCTCGATGCATTCCTTCAGCAGCGCCGCCGGAATCGGCGAGGCGCCGTAGAGCATGTATTTCAGCCGCGAGAAATCCATGGTTTTCGCGCGCGGCTGCCGCACCACGAACTGCATTGCCGCCGGTACCATGAACAGTTTTGTGATGCCTGATAGCTCGAAGAAATCCAGCACCTTGGTCGGATCGAACTCGCGGGCGATCACGCCGCGGGCGCCGTGATAAAATCCCATCACGCCCCAGCCGGAGCCGCCAATGTGGAAGATCGGCATCGCCACCAGCGAGACGTCGTCGGTCGACCATCGGTTCCATTCCGGCTTGTCCTCGGCATTGCCTGTTTGCACCAGATTGAGGAAGTTCGCGTGGCTGAGCATGGCGCCCTTCGGCTTGCCTGTCGTGCCTGACGTGTAAAGCTGGATCGCGATGTCTTTGGTATCGATCGGCACGTTCGGATCATCGCGGCTCTGCGCATCGCGCCACGCCGCAAAATCCCGCCATTCCGTCGCGCCGCCCTCGGTGGTGATGATTGTGCGCACGTGCGGAGTCTGATCCCTGATCTGGCGGACCTGGGTGATGAACTCCGGCCCGACGAATAGCACCGGCGCCTTGCAATCATCGGCGATAAAGGCCACCTCGGGCGGCGCGAGGCGCCAGTTTACCGGCGCCACCACCACGCCGGCTTTCATCGCGCCCATCAGGAGCTCGAAATACGTGTCGCTGTTCTTGCCGAGATAGGCGATGCGGTCGGCTTTCTTCACGCCCATCGCGAGAAGCGCATTTGCGACCTTGTTGGTCCTGATGTCGAACTCGGCAAAGCTGGTAACGCGGCCCTCGAACTCAAAGGCCGTGGCGTCGCCGCGGCTCTTCGCGCGCTCGCGCACCATGTCGGCGAGATTCGCCAATGGCTGTGTCGTGGACATGTTTCTCCCGTCGGCGCTTTGTTTTTATGCTGCGGAGTGTGGCGTCATCCGCGGGTGAAGACAAGAGAGAGCCCCACTGTCGTCCCGGACAAGCGCGCCTCAAGCGCGCGCAGATCCGGGACGCATAACCACAGGACACAATTTGGCGAAGGCTGGTCATTGCAGTCTTCGCCAAACGAGATTCGGTGGTTATGGGTCCCTGCTTTCGCAGGGACGACAGTGGAGGGTGGAGCGAGCGCGTCGGCCGCGCTACGCGTCCTCGCAAAGCGACATCATCCCCGCTTCGCTCGATCCTTCTCGTTCTGCGCCATGATGCTCTCGCGCGCGGTCTTCCAGTCATCGTCGCTCCAGTCGCGGAGCTGATAGAAATTGCCGCCCATCGCGAGCGCCTGCGCGCCGTCCATGGCAATGGTCTCGCCGGTGATCCAGTTGCAGCCGCCGGAGATCAGGAACACCGCGAGGTTCTGCAACTCCTCCATGGTGCCGACGCGGCCCATCGGGTTCATGGCCTTGGTACGCGCGCCGGCCTCGTCGCCCGGCTTGATGCGCTTGCTCATACCCTCGGTCGGGATCTCGCCCGGCGCGATGGTGTTGAGGCGGATGCCGTAGCGGCCCCATTCTGTGGCCAGCGACATCGTCATGGCGTGGATCGCCGATTTGCTCATCGCTGACGGCACCACGTAAGGCGAGCCGTTGCGCACCCAGGTCACGGTGATCGACACGACATTGCCAGGCTGTTTCAAGGCGATCCAGCGCTTGCCGACCGCATGCGTCACGTAGAACGTGCCGTGCATGACGATGTTTGCGACGGCATCGAAGCCGCGCGGCGACAGCTCCTCGCTGCGCGAGATGAAGTTGCCGGCAGCGTTGTTGATGAGATCGGTGAGGGGCGCATCGCGAAAGATGGTCTCGATCATCTCGTCGACGGCGAGCGCGTTGCGGATGTCGACGCCGTGGCTGGTGACGCGGCCGCCATACTGATCCATCAGCTCGGTCGCGGTCTCGTCGCAGACGATCTTGCGCCGGCCGCAGATATGCACTTCGGCGCCGAGCTGGAGGAAGCGCGCCGCCATCGACTTGCCGAGCCCGGTGCCGCCGCCGGTCACGAGAATACGCCGTCCAGCCAGAAGAATTTCCTTGAACATGGCTGTTTCTCCCGTACGGATTGTCAGTTAATTGGTCGATTGACTAAATCCGGCCGTCAGCTTTCTGTAAAGCGGCACCGAACAAGAACAGGGGAGAATTCATCCATGGAAGAGCGCGTCTCGATCTCGATCTCGGAAGGCGTCGCCGACGTGCGCCTGGTGCGCACGGACAAGATGAATGCGCTCGATCAAGCCATGTTCGAGGCCCTTGTCGCGGCAACCGAGCGGCTCTCGAAGGAAAAAGGCGTGCGCGCCGTGGTGCTGTCCGGCGAAGGCCGCGCCTTTTGCGCCGGCCTCGACATGGGGCGTTTTGCCGCCATGAAGGAAAAGGGTGGCAATGGAATTCCGGGTGGCGAAAATCGCGATCTCACCAAGCGGACGCATGGCCAGGCGAACTTCGCCCAGCAGGCGGTGTGGGGCTGGCGCCAGCTTCCGATTCCGGTGATCGCCGCCGTGCATGGCGTCGCCTTCGGTGGCGGCTTCCAGCTCTCGCTCGGCGCCGACATGCGCTTCCTTAGCCCTGATACGCGGATGTCGATCATGGAGATCAAATGGGGCCTCGTGCCTGATATGGCCGGCACTCCGATCCTGGCGAGTCTCGTGCGCGACGACATTTTGAGGGATCTCACGTATACGGGGCGCATTTTCTCCGCGCAGGAGGCGATGACCTATGGCCTCGCCACGCGCATCTGCGATGATCCACGCGCCGCAGCGCTCGAAGTCGCGCGCGAGATCGCCGGCAAGAGTCCCGATGCGATCCGCGCGGCGAAGCGTTTGCTGAACAATCTCTCGGTCGATCCGGGGCCGGCATTGCTTGCAGAATCCGTCGAGCAGCAGAAGCTGATCGGCAGCGCCAACCAGACCGAGGCGGTGCGCTCGAATCTGGAGAAGCGCGCGGCGAAGTATGCGGATTGATTGCCCGTCGTTCCGGGATGGCCCGAAGGACCAGACCTCAGGTGCGCAATTGCGCACCGGGGACCTCGAGATTCCGGGTTCGATGCTGCGCATCGCTCCGGAATGACAGCCACTAACGACAACAAAGAAAAACAACAATGAGCGAAACGTCCAGCTTCCTCGGCATCGTCTCCGGCGACCGCCGCCGTTCCCATGCCGAAGTCGCCCGCCGTGCCGACCGCATCGCCTCGGGCCTTGCGAAGATTGGCGTCAGCCAAGGCGATTGCGTCTGCATGCTGATGCGCAACGACATCGCCTTCCTCGAGGCAGCTTACGCCGCGATGCGGCTCGGGGCCTATGGCGTGCCGATCAACTGGCACTTCAAGCCGGAGGAGATCAATTACATCCTTGGTGATACCGGCACGTCCGTGCTGATCGGCCATGCTGACATGCTGCACGCCTTGCACGATGTGATTCCGAAGGATGTCACTGTGCTCAGCGTGCCAACTCCGCCGGAGATCCTGAAAAATTACAAGATCGATCCCGACGATCTGAAGACGCCGGACTTCGCGATCGATTTCGAATCCTGGCTCGCGCAATTCCAGCCCTATGACGGTCCGGTCGTGCCGCAGCCGATGAACATGATCTACACCTCGGGCACGACAGGCCATCCCAAAGGCGTGCGGCGCAATGCGCCGACACCGGAACAGCAGGCCGCCGGCGAGCGCATGCGCGCAATGATCTACGGGCTAAAGCCCGGCGCCCGCGCGATCCTGCCGGGCCCGCTTTATCATTCGGCGCCGAACTCCTTCGGCATTCGCGCAGGCAAGCTCGGCGGCGCATTGGTGCTGATGCCGCGCTTCGAGCCGGAAGAGTTTCTGGAGCTGATCGAGCGGTACAGGATCGACACCATCTTCATGGTGCCGACCATGTTCATCCGCCTGATGAAGCTGCCCGAGGCGATCCGCAACAAATACGATATCTCCTCGCTCCGCCACATCATTCATGCTGCCGCGCCATGTCCTGCGGACGTCAAGCGCGCCATGATCGAATGGTGGGGGCCGGTCATCTACGAATTCTACGGCTCGACCGAGTCCAGCGCGGTCACCTTCGCGACATCAGAGGATGCGCTGAAGAAGCCCGGCACCGTCGGCAAGATCTCGCCCGGTGCCGAGCTGCGCTTCATCGCGGATGACGGCCGTGTGCTGGGCGTCGGCGAGATCGGCGAAATCTACTCCCGCATGGCCGGGATGGCCGACTTCACCTACCACAACAAGCCGGAGAAGCGCGCCGAGATCGACCGCGACGGCTTCATCACCTCGGGCGATGTCGGTTACATCGATGAAGACGGTTACGTCTTCATCTGCGACCGCAAGCGCGACATGGTAATCTCAGGCGGCGTCAACATCTATCCGGCCGAGATCGAATCCGTGCTGCACGCCGTGCTCGGCGTGCATGATTGCGCGGTGTTCGGCATCCCCGACGCCGAGTTCGGCGATGCCCTGATGGCGGTGGTCGAGCCGCAGCCGGGCATTACGCTCAATGCCGCGGGGATCCGTGCGCGGCTGAAGAGCTCACTCGCGGACTACAAAGTCCCGAAACACATCGAAATCCGCACCGGCCTGCCGCGCGAAGATTCGGGCAAGATATTCAAGCGCCGCCTGCGCGATCCCTATTGGGAGCGGGCGGGGCGGAAGATCTAGCCGCGGTTGCTGCCTTCCTGTCGTAGCGCCCGCGGATTTCGCACCTATATGGATGGGACCACTGATTCTGGATCATCGCATGGCCCCGGTTTCCATCCTGCTTAACCTGCTCTGGATTCTCATCGGCGGCGCCTGGATGGCGTTCGGCTGGCTGGTGGCGGCGATCATCATGGCCGTCACCATCATCGGCCTGCCCTGGGCGCGCGCGGCCTTCAATATCGCCGTGTACACGCTGCTGCCGTTCGGCTCGAAGGCGGTCAGCCGCTACGAGGTCACGCGTGTCGAGGATATCGGCACCGGCCCGCTCGGGGTGATCGGCAACATCATCTGGTTTGTGCTGGCCGGCTGGTGGCTGGCGCTCGGCCATCTCATTACCGCGCTGGTGCTCGCGATCAGCGTCATCGGCATCCCCTTCGCCTGGGCCCATCTCAAGCTCGCCGGCATCGCGCTCTGGCCGATCGGCAAGGTGATCGTGCCGGCCTGATCCTGCGGGTGCGATTCTGGCTCGCGCACGGGCTGTGTGCGCCGCCCCCAACTTCACCTTGCGCTGCGGCAAAAAACTTGCACACTTGGCCGGCCGGGAGCCATTGGGAGCTCTACAAGCGGAGCGAGCATGTCCCTCCAGACCGTATCATCTGACGCCCCCGATCTCCGCCCGGACCGGCCTGAGGACGCTCAGGCACTGGAAGCCGACGCGCGGCTGCGCGACGACATCCGCCTGCTCGGACGCATCCTGGGCGACACGGTCCGCGACCAGGAAGGCGCCGATGTGTTCGACCTCGTCGAGCGCATCCGGCAGACCTCGATCCGTTTTCACCGTGACGAGGACCGGGTTGCCCGTCGCGAGCTCGAGCAAATCCTCGACAGCATGTCGACGTCAGAGACGGTGCGGATCGTCCGCGCCTTCAGCTATTTCTCGCACCTCGCCAACATCGCCGAGGATCAGAACAACATCCGCCAGATGCGCGCCGGCAAGAGCGGGGGCTCCGGCGTGTTGGCGGAGACGCTCGCCAAGGCTAAGGGCGCGGGAATCGGCACCGACCAGTTGCGCAATTTCTTCAGGAGCGCGCTCGTCAGCCCGGTCCTGACCGCGCATCCGACCGAGGTCCGCCGCAAGAGCACCATGGACCGCGAGATGGAGATCGCCGCGCTGCTCGAGCGGCGCGAGCGCCTCGCCATGACGGCCGACGAGGCCGCCGCCAGCGACGAGCAGCTTCGCCGCGAAGTGCTGACGCTGTGGCAGACCAATCTGCTCCGCCGGACCAAGCTCACCGTGCTCGATGAGGTCGCCAACGGCCTGTCGTTCTATGACTACACCTTCCTTCGCGAGGTGCCGCGGCTTGTCAATGCGCTGGAAGACCGGCTGGAGGAGGGCGGCAAGCAGGCCGCCGGCGAGCTCGCCTCTTTCTTGAGGATGGGAAGCTGGATCGGCGGCGACCGCGACGGCAATCCCTTCGTCACCGCCGACGTGATGCGCGGCACGCTACGGCTGCAGTCGAGCCGGGTGATGCAGTTCTATCTGGAAGAGCTGCACGTGCTCGGCTCGGAGCTGTCGATCGCGGCGCATCTCGCCGACGTTTCCGAAGAGCTCCGTACCCTGGCGGAGCGCTCGCCGGACACCTCGCCGCACCGGAGCGGCGAGCCTTATCGTCTCGCGGTCTCCGGCATCTATGCCCGCCTGACGGCGACGGCTGAAAAGCTCGAGGTCGAGATCACCCGCCGTCCCGTCGGCAAGGGCAAGCCTTACGAGAGCGTCAAGGAGTTGCAGGCCGATCTCGACGTGCTGCACCGTTCGCTGATCTCCAACAATGCCCGCGTCATCGCCCGCGGCCGGCTGCGGCTGCTGCGGCGCGCGGTGGATTGCTTCGGCTTCCATTTGGCGCGGCTCGACATCCGCCAGAACTCGGCCGTGCATGAACGCACCATCGCCGAGCTGATGGATGCCGCCAACCCCGGCATGTCCTATCTCGCGCTCGGCGAGGACGCGCGGATCTCGCTGCTCACCAACGAGCTGCGCTCGACGCGCGCGCTGGTCTCGCCCTTCGTCAAATACAGCGACGAGACCATGGGCGAGCTCAACGTCTTCCATGCCGCCGCGGAAGCGCATGCGCGGTTCGGCTCGGACGCGATTCCCCAATGCATCATCTCGATGTGCAAGGGCATGTCCGATATGCTCGAGGTCGCGGTGCTGCTGAAAGAGGTGGGCCTCGTCCATCCCTCCGGGCGCAGCGCCATCAACATCGTGCCGCTATTCGAGACCATCGAGGATCTGCAGGCGTCATCCGGCATCATGGATCGCATGCTGTCGCTGCACGATTATCGCCGTCTCGTTGACAGCCGGGGCAGCGTGCAGGAAGTGATGCTCGGCTATTCCGACTCGAACAAGGACGGCGGCTTCGTCACCTCGGGCTGGGAGCTCTACAAGGCCGAGATCGGCCTGGTGGAGGTGTTCGAGCGCCACGGCGTGCGCCTGCGTCTGTTCCACGGCCGCGGCGGCTCGGTCGGCCGTGGCGGCGGGCCGAGCTACGACGCCATTGTCGCGCAGCCGGGCGGGGCCGTGAACGGCCAGATCCGCATCACCGAGCAGGGCGAGATCATCTCGTCGAAATATTCCAACGCCGAAGTCGGCCGCAACAATCTCGAAATCCTGGCCGCTGCGACGCTGGACGCCAGTCTGTTGCAGCCGAGCCAGAGCGCGCCGCGCCGCGAATATCTCACCGCGATGGACGAGCTTTCAAATCTCGCCTTCAAAGCCTATCGCGGCCTGGTCTACGAGACCGACGGCTTTGTCGATTATTTCTGGGCCTCGACCGTGATCAACGAGATCGCGACGCTGAACATCGGCAGTCGCCCGGCCTCGCGCAAGAAGACCCGCGCGATCGAGGATTTGCGTGCAATCCCCTGGGTGTTCTCCTGGGCGCAGTGCCGGCTGATGCTGCCGGGCTGGTACGGCTTTGGCAGCGCAGTCGAGCAATGGATTGCGGAGCATCCAGAGCAGGGCATGCCGTTCCTGAAAGAGCTGTACGAGGAATGGCCGTTCTTCCGCATGCTGCTCTCGAACATGGATATGGTGCTGGCGAAAAGCTCGATCGCGATCGCCTCGCGCTATGCCGAGCTGGTGCCGGATGAGGCGTTGCGTGAAAAAATCTTTGGCCGTATCCGCCGCGAATGGCATTCCTGCATCGAGACACTGCTCGAGATCATGGGGCAGGACCGCCTGCTCCAGGGTAACCCGCTGCTCGAACGCTCCGTGCGCCATCGCTTCCCCTATCTCGACCCGCTGAATCACGTGCAGGTCGAGCTCTTGAGGGCGCACCGCGCGCAGAACCCGGACGAGCAGGTGCTGCGCGGGATTCAGCTGACGATCAACGGCATCTCGGCGGGGCTGCGGAATACGGGTTAATCCGAACCATCGTTTCGGGCGCTCGAAGAGCGAACTATGGTGCGCAATTGCGCGCCTGAGAACCTCGAGATTCCGGGTCTGGTGCTTCGCACCATCCCGGAATGACGTTGCGGAGCGCGCTCCTTACACCGGATCCCACGGGAAGATGTCGGCGGAGCGGTCGAGCTTGTAGAACGAGCCCTTCAGCGCCGGCATGCCGTGTTCCGCGATCGACTGCGGCGTCCAGCCTTCGCTGCGATGAACCGAGCGCAGCGGGCGGTTCTGGCTGAACAGGAACAGCTCGTTCATGCGCGCGCCGAAAATCTGGCCGGTGACGTCCTTTGCCGCATCGGAGAGCAGATAGGCGCAGATCGGTGCAATCTTCTCCGGGCCCATCTGCTTGATTTTCTCGACGCGCGCCTTCTCGGCTTCGGTCTCGGTCGGGATCGTGCCGATCATGCGGGTCCAAGCGAACGGCGAAACGCAGTTGGAGCGGACGTTGAAGCGGCCCATGTCGAGCGCGATCGACTTCGACAGGCCGATGATGCCGAGCTTGGCCGCGGCGTAATTGGCCTGGCCAAAGTTGCCGATCAGGCCGGAGGTCGAGGTGAAGTGCACGAAGGAGCCCGACTCCTGCTCGCGGAAGATGCGCGCGGCGGCGTGGCTGACGTAGAACGAGCCCATCAGATGAACCTTGATGACCGCCTCGAACGCTTCCACGCTCATCTTGTGGAAGATCATGTCGCGCAAGATGCCGGCATTGTTGACGACGCCGTCGAGCCGGCCGAAATGATCGGTCGCGGTCTTCACGATCTTGCTGGCGGGAACGGCTTCCGCCACCGACTCGAAATTGGGGACCGCAATGCCGCCGCGCTTCTTGATCTCCTCCACCACTTCCTCGGCGGGTGAAGCGCTCGAACCGGCGCCGTCGGCAGCCACACCGGGATCATTGACCACGACCTTGGCGCCTTCCGCCGCGCAGAGCAGCGCGATCTCGCGCCCGATGCCGCGGCCTGCGCCGGTGACGATGATGACCTTGTCTTGGAGTGATTTGCTCATGTGGGTTCTCCGCTAGCCGTTCCAAATTCCATCGTCATTCCGGGGCGCGCCTCTTGGCGCGAGCCCGGAATCCATACTCCCGATCGTGGTTATGGATTCCGGGCCTGCGCCTTCGGCGCATCCCGGAATGACAATCGCTTACCTCTCGTTCGTAAACACGATCGTGCCACTCGCCGCGAACATGCCGCCGACGCCGTGGCACACTGAAATCTTCGCGTTCGGCACCTGTGCCGGCGCGATGCCGCGCATCTGGCGCACGCTCTCCTGGAGCGCGTACATGCCGTACATGCCCGAATGCATGTAGCTCAAGCCGCCGCCATTGGTGTTGAGCGGAAGCTTGCCGCCGGACCGCGTATTGCCGTCGGCGATAAACTTGCCGGTTTCCTCGTGTGGCATGAAGCCGAGATCGCCGAGGCCGAACAGCGGCAGATGCGCGAACGCGTCGTAGATCATGAGATGATCGACATCTTTGTGGGCGATGCCGGCCTCCTTGAACGCGAGCGGTCCCGCGGTCTTGAACGCGCGCGAGGAATTGAACGTCTCCATCTGGCTGACCATCGGCGTCTCGACGCTCTCGCCGGTGCCCATGATGTAGACAGGCTTGCGCGGAAAATCCCTGGCGCGGTCGGCCGAGGTCAGGATCAGCGCGCCGCCGCCGTCGGTGACGAGGCAGCATTGCAGCAGCCGGAACGGATAGGCGATCATGCGCGAGTTGAGGACGTCGGCAACTGTGATCGGGTCCTTCATCATCGCGCGCGGATTTTTGGCAGCCCATTCCCGTTGCACCACCGCGACCGAAGCGAGCTGCTCGTGGGTGATGCCATGGGTCTTCATGAAGCGCAGCACAGGGATCGGGAACATGCTGGGCGGGCCGTAGACGCCATAGGGGGCCTCGAACTGGCCTTGCAGGCTGTCGGCGGGGATCGAGCGCGGCGTCTTGCCGATCATCGACTTGCCGCTTTCGGCGTGCGTGATCAGCACGGTCTTGCAGAGGCCAGCCTCGATTGCCGCCGCGGCGTGGCGGACGTGCAGCATGAAGGAGCAGCCGCCGACCGAGGTGCCGTCGACCCAGGTCGGCTTGATGCCGAGATAGTGGCAGACTTGCTGCGGCGTCTCGACCGCGGTGGCAAAGCCGTCGATGTCGGACAGCTTCAGCCCGGCATCGGCAATGGCGTTGAGCGCCGCATCCGCGTGAAGCTGCAGCTGCGAGGCGTTGGGGATGACACCGAGCTCGGTGGTCTCGGCCGCGCCGACGACGGCAACCTGGTTCTTGCGCATGGCCTATCCCTTCGCCGGGCGGAATACGGGGAGGGTGATCTTGTCGTCGAGTGCCTCGAAGGCGACCTCGAGCTTCATGTCGAGCTCGAGCGCTTCCGGCGTCTGTGGGCAGTCGATGATGTTGCTCATCATCCGCGGCCCCTCGGCCAGCTCGACCACGGCAATCGCGTAAGGCGGCGTGAAGCCGGGCGCGGCGGGACGGTGGTTGATCACGTAGCTGTAGAGAAAGCCCTTGCCGCTCGCCTTGAAGACGGAAACTTTGCGCGAGGCGCAGGAGGGGCAGAACGGGCGCGGCGGGAAGTAGACATGCGCGCAGGAATCGCAGCGTTGCAGGCGCAATTCGCCTGCTTTGGTGCCGTCCCAGAAATGCTGGGTTTCCGGCGTCGGTTTCGGTCGCGCGCGCTGCGGTTCGGCCATCTCGAAAAAGCCCTCCCAATGGGCAGGCTTGACGCCTGCCTATTTCGATCTTGATGCGACAATCGGCTATCGTGCGTCAACGGTCCAGCAGGCAGCACGCATGCCATCATGCGCACAGTGCTTGTGTCGAACTGAGCCGGCGCTATAGATTGCGCGCGCAATATTCCGTGAGACAGACATGCCCGATTTTCCGACACTGGCGAAGCTCGCCGAAGGCCTCGAAAGCGGCCGCACCACCGCCCGGAAGCTGGTCGAGGCGTGCATCGCGAAAATCGCCGATCCCGCCGGCGAGGGCCAGCGTACCTTCATCCATATCGACAGGGATGCCGCGCTCGCAACCGCCGATGCGATGGACGCCTTGCGCAAGGTGAAGGCAGCGCCGTCGCGCTATGCCGGTATCCCGGTCTCGGTTAAGGATCTCTTCGACATCAAGGGACAGGTGACACGCGCCGGCTCCCGCGCACTCGACGATTCCCCGCCGGCCGCGCAGGACGCGGCGACCGTGGCGCGGCTGCGCAAGGCCGGCTTCGTCCTGATCGGCCGCACCAACATGACCGAGTTCGCCTATTCCGGCATCGGCATCAATCCGCATTACGGCACACCGAAGGGCGCCTGGAACCGGGCCGATGGCCATGTGCCTGGCGGCTCCTCCTCGGGCGCGGCGGTCTCCGTGCTCGACGGCATGGCGCATGGCGCGCTCGGCACCGACACCGGCGGCTCCTGCCGCATTCCAGCGGCCTTCAACGGCATCGTCGGCTACAAGCCGACGCAGCGCCGCGTGCCGCTCGATGGTGCGGTGCCGTTGTCGTTCTCGCTCGATAGCATCGGGCCGTTGGCGCGATCGGTCAGCTGCTGTGCCATACTCGACGCGGTGCTGGCGAACGAGCCGGTCACTGCCTTGAAGCCGCGCTCGGTGAAGGGCATGCGGCTTGCAGTGCCGACCACGATCGCGCTCGACGATCTCGACGCAGAGGTCTCCGAGACGTTCGAACGCGCGCTGAAATCGCTCGCCGACCATGGCGCCATCATCGAGCGTATCGAGATGGCCGAATTCCACGACATCGGCCCGATGAACGCCAAGGGCGGCTTTGCCGCGTCCGAAAGCTATGCCTGGCATCGCTATCTCATCACCGCCAAGGGCGACGTCTACGATCCCCGAGTGTCGGTGCGCATCATGCGCGGCGAGGCGCAGAGCGCGGCCGACTACATCGATCTCCTCAACGAGCGCCGCTCGCTGATCGCCCGCGTCAATGCGCGCATCGCGCCCTATGACGCGCTGGTGTTGCCGACGACCGCCAACACGCCGCCAAAGATCGCAGATCTCGTCGACGACAAGGCGTTCACCAAGGAGAACCTGCGCGCGCTGCGCAATTGCACCCTGATCAACATGATCGACGGCTGCGCCATCTCGCTGCCGGCGCATCGCGAGGGCGACGTTCCCGTTGGCCTGATGCTTGCAGGCGCGGGTGGATCGGACCGTCGTATCTTTGAACTTGCTGCCGGCATGGAGGCCGTAATTCGTGTTTGACCTGACTTTCACCGTCGACGCCCAGGACACCACCACGCCGCTGACGCTGGCGATCGACCAGATGGTCATCGCCGGCTGGACCGGCCGCGATCCCGTTGCACGCGACAAGCACATCGCCGAGCTGGAAGCCGTCGGCATCGCCCGCCCGGCCTCGACACCGATCTACTACCGTGCCTCGGCGCGGCGGCTGACCCAGGAGGACAGCATCGAGTGCACCGGCGGGGATTCCTCCGGCGAGGTCGAGTTCGTGCTGATCGGCTGGCAGGGCCGCATTTTCGTCGGCTGCGGCTCGGACCACACTGATCGCAAGGTCGAGGCCTATAGCGTCACGGTCTCCAAGCAGATGTGCGACAAGCCGATAGCCTCCACGCTGTGGGAGCTCGAAGACGTCATCAGTCATTGGGACAGGATGATTTTGCGCTCCTACGCCACGATCAAGGGCGAGCGCATGCTCTACCAGGAAGGCACGCTGGACGCGATGCTGCCGGTCGACGACCTGATCGCGCGCCGCTTTCCGGGCGGGAAGCTGCCCGACGGCTGCGCCATGTTCGGCGGCACGTTTGCGGCCAACGGCGGCATCCGCCCGGCAGACCGCTTCGAGTTCGAGCTGGAGGATCCCGTGCTGAAACGGACGATCAAGCACGGGTATGACGTGGTAACGCTGCCGGTGCTGGGCTAGGTTCCATCCGGAAATCGGGTGGTTGTAGCGCCCGCGATCTGCGACACCCACTTCCGTCATTCCGCGGCGCGCCCTCTTGGGCGCGAGCTCGGAATCCATTGCGCCGCAGAGTTGGTGGATGAATGGATTCTCAGATGCGCAATTGCGCATCATAGCTCGCGACTGCGTCGCGCCCCGGAATGACGGACGTGGATAGGATGATCGCTATGGCTATCGCCAAACGTGTTGCCCCTGCCAATAACGCGACTGATATTGCGGCCTATGTCGACGCGCTCAACTGGCCCCAAATCACCAGCGAGCTCGACTCCCAGGGCTGCGCCGTCTTGAAGGGCCTGCTGACGCCCGACCAATGCCGCGCCACGACCGAGCTCTATCCTGACGACACGCACTTCCGCAGCCGCATCGTCATGGGCCGCCACGGCTTTGGCCGCGGCGAGTACAAATATTTCTCCTACCCGCTGCCGGACCTGATCGCCCAACTGCGGCCAGCGCTCTACGCGCACCTCCAGGGCGTCGCCAATCGCTGGAACGAGGCGATGGGGATCGACATCCGCTATCCCACAGCGCATGCGGCATTCCTGAAGCGCTGTCACGTAGCAGGCCAGGCGCGGCCGACGCCGTTGCTGCTGCAGTACGAAGCCGGCGACTACAACTGCCTGCATCAGGATCTCTATGGCGAGCACGTCTTCCCGCTCCAGGTCGCGATCCTCTTGTCCGAGCCCGGACGCGATTTCAGCGGCGGCGAGTTCGTGCTGACCGAGCAGCGCCCGCGCATGCAGTCGCGCGCCGAGGTGGTGCCGCTGGCGCAGGGCGACGCGGTCGCTTTCGCCGTGCATCATCGCCCGGTGCAGGGGACACGTGGCACCTACCGCGTTAACATGCGCCATGGCGTCAGCCGAATTCGCTCGGGCCAACGCCACACGTTGGGTGTGATCTTTCATGATGCGAAATGAGAGCGAGATTGTCGGCGGACCTATTTGACAGTGTCGCCGAAGCTCAGCCGTCGCGCGAGGCGATCGCCGACGGCGCCGTGCTGCTGCGCGGTTTCGTCAAGCCGATCGAGGGCGAGTTGATCGAAGCGGTGCGCGCGATCGTGGCGCGGTCGCCGTTCCGCCGCATGACCACGCCGGGCGGCTACCAGATGTCGGTGGCCATGACCAATTGCGGTGAGCGCGGCTGGATCACCGATCACACCGGCTATCGTTACGATCCGATCGACCCGCGCACCGGGGCGCCGTGGCCGGCAATGCCGCCGGTGTTTTGCGATCTGGCCCGCCGTGCAGCGGAGCAGGGCGGTTTCGCAGACTTTGCGCCCGATGCCTGTCTCGTCAATCGCTACGAGCCCGGTACGCGGCTGTCGCTGCACCTGGATAAGGACGAGCTGGACTATTCCGCACCGATCGTCTCAGTCTCGCTCGGGTTGCCCGCAACCTTCCTGTTCGGCGGCATGGCGCGGGCCGACAAGCCGCGCCGCTTCCGGCTCGTCCATGGCGACGTCGTGGTTTGGGGCGGCCCGTCGAGACTCGCCTATCACGGCGTCGCGCCGCTCGCCGACGGCGAGCATGCGCTGCTCGGCCGCAAGCGGATCAATCTGACGTTTCGGAGAACACGGTGATCGCTTCTCGTCATTCCGGGATGCGCCGTAGGGCGCAGGCCCGGAATCCATACTCCCGATCGTGGTTATGGATTCCGGGTTCGCGCTCTCGCGCACCCCGGAATGATAGCAAGTCAAGGCTTCGGCGGGTGAATGAACGCCCACGGGCTCACTTCGGAATCCCTGGCCACCTCGACCGAAATCAGATACGGCCCGCCATGCGCGAGCGCCTTCTCCATCGCCGCTTTGAACTGATCCGGCGCGGTGACGCGCGCCGCAGCCACGCCAAAGGACTCCGCGAGCTTGACGAAATCCGGATTGACCAGATCCGACCCCACCACGCGGCCGTCAAAGCGTTCGCGCTGGTCGCGGCGGACATTGCCATAGGCGTTGTTGTTGAACACCAGCGTCACCACGCCGATGTTGAACTGCACCGCAGTAGCAAGCTCCTGCACGCCGAACATGAACCCGCCGTCGCCGGTGATCGCCACGACAGGCTTGTCGGGGTTCGCGACCTTGGCGCCGAGCGCGGTCGGAAAACCCGAGCCGAGCGTGCCCTGATACCCTGATGTGATGAAGGTGCGCGGCTCATAGATCGGAAAGCCGTACCAGGAGGCGAAGCCGAACTGCGACAATTCATCGGTGACAATCGCATTCGCCGGCAGCACCTCGCGCAAAATGTTGAGATACGCCATCTGAGGCTGAACGCGCTGGATCTCCTGGTGCGCAGTCGCCGTCGCCTCGCGGATTGCGGCGCGGCGGCCGGCGGTCTTGCTGTAGCCGGCCTTGCCGACGGCGGCGGCGAGCTCCGCGGTTGCGGTCTTGGCCTCGGCGACGATGGCGGTATCCGAGATGAAGCGCCGCATCTCGACCGGATCGATGTCGATGCGGATGCTCTTCAGCCCGTCGGGCCGATACGGCCAGCGCGACATCGTCGGCAATTCCAGCCGCGTGCCGATGCCGATCATGAGATCGGTCGTCGGCCACAACTTGTAGGCGGCCGCCATGGTCAGGCCAAGCTCATGGGCATTGGAGACGATGCCGCGGCCGCTGCGGAAGGCGACGACCGGCGCATCGATCATCTCGGCGAGTTCGAGGATCTCCGCGCCCGCGTCGATCGCTCCGCTGCCGACGAAGATCATCGGCGCCTTGCTGTTTCTGATGAGTGCGGCGGCTTGCTTGATCATGTCGGGATCAGGCTGCGGCGCGGGCAGGGGCTCCAGCACCTTCGCGGCACCGGTGTCGGCGCGCTGCGTAAACACGTCCCAAGGCATTTCGACCGAGGCGGGGCCGCGCCGTCCCGATGTCATCTCCTGGAACGCGCGCGCGACCACCATCGGCGCGTTGCCGGGATACTCCATCCGCTCGGCCCATTTCACATAGTTGCGCAAGGTCGCGAGCTGATCCGGCATCTCGTGCAGATGGCCGCGGCCCTTGCCGAGGAATTGCGTCGGCACCTGGCCGGTGACGCAGAGCACCGGTTCGTTGCAGCCGAAGGCAGTGAGCAGCGCCGCGCTGGCGTTGAGCACGCCGGGGCCCGGCACCACGCTGAACACGCCGGGCCTGCCGCTCGCGCGCGCATAGCCGAACGCCATATAGCCGCAGGCCTGCTCGTGCCGCGCGCCGATCACCTTGAGCTGGGCCTGGTGGAAGGCGTCGAACAGGCCGTAGACCTGCGCGCCGGGCAAGCCGAACACGGTGTCGACACCGTGGGCGACAAGCCCGCTGACGATCGCTTCGCCGCCGGTGAGGGTGGTCATTACACTATTCCACTTCGATTGTTCTTCAGGCTTCGTCGACGACACCGTTGCGTAAAGCTCCGATGCCTTCGGCTGCGACCTCGATGACGTCGCCGGGCTTTAGGTAACGCGGTGGGTCGAACCGCGCACCGGCGCCGGTCGGCGTGCCCGTCACGATGATGTCACCGGGAACGAGCGTCGCGAAGGTCGAGATATAGCTGATGAGATAGCGGAACGGAAACATCAGCCGGCTGGTACGGTCGTCCTGCCTGAGCTCACCGTTGACATGCGTGGTGAGGCGAATGTCAGCGATCTGCGCCTCCCTCATGTAGGGCACGAGCCATGGGCCGAGGCTGCCGCTGGAATCGAAATTCTTGCCCTGCGTCACGTTGAACTTGGCGTGGCGCAGCCAGTCGCGGACCGAGCCTTCGTTGCAGAGCGTGAGCGCGGCGATGTGATCGAGCGCTGTGCTCTCGGCGATGTGCCGTCCGGCCTTGCCGATCACCAGCACGATCTCGCCTTCATAGTCGAGTTGCGCGGAGGCGCGCGGGCGCACCAGCGGCGTGTCATGGCCGACGAAGGACCGTGGCGAGCGCATGAACATGCTCGGATATTTCGGCGCGTCCTGGCCGTCCTTGTACTCGGCGTTACGATCAGGGTAGTTGACGCCGATGCAGATGATCTTTTCCGGTGCGGGCACCGGCGGCAGCCAGGTGATGTCGCCGAGTGCGCGATCCGGCGTACGGCCGGCAGCCTCTTCAGCAAGGCTCGCGAGCTTCCCGGCTGCGATCACCTCGCGCAACGTCGGATAGTCCTTGCCGTGCCGCGGGGAGAGATCGACGATGCCGCCTTCGAGGACGGCGCCGTAGCTGACATCACCGTTGACGGAATAGGTGGCGAGGCGAGGGAGCTTCATCTTCAATCCGCCACCAGCACGTCCGCCACGAATTTCGGCTCGCGCACGGTTTGCCCTGCAAACGGCGAGCCCTGCTCGAACCAGGAGCGCGGCGCCGGCGCGCCCCATAATGTCTGGCGCCGCGGGTCGCGCAGCGACCAGCGCAGCGGCTCGTGGTCGTGATCCCCCGTGAAGTAATCGCTGGTGTAGAGCTCGAGGCGGTACCCGTCAGGGTCGCGGACATAGAGGAAGAACGCGTTCGAAATGCCGTGGCGTCCGGGGCCGCGCTCGATGTTCTCTACGAAGCCTTGCGAAGCCATGACATCGCAGAGATGGATGATGTTCATCGCCGTCGGCGTCCAGTAGGCGAAGTGGTGCAGCCGCGGCCCCTTGCCATTGGTGATGGCGAAGTCGTGGACGTTGCCCTTGCGGTGCATCCATGCGGCGGCGATGCGGCCATTCGGCCCGTCCTCCTCGGCATATTCGGTGAGACGGAAGCCGAGCCGGGCGTAGAACTCGACGGTATCCTGGACCTCGGCGGCGAAGACGTTGAAATGGTCGAGCCGCTGCGGGTGGCATCCCCGGTAGAGGTCGTAGCGGCGGAGCAGATGCGGCCGGCGGTCCATCGATGCATAGAGCTCGATCTGGAAGCCGAAGGGGTCGGTGAATTGCAGCGTCCGGCCCTGGAAGGGCTGGTCGACGAAGGCGTAGTTGAGACTGTTTTTTGAGAGAAAGGCGGCGGCCTTGTCGAGATCGCCGTCATTGCCGACCTTGAAGCCGAGCCTGTTACAGGCGGGCGCCGCCGCTTTGCGCAGCACCAGCGAGTGATGCTGCTGCTCTTCGGCGGCGCGCAGGTAGACGATCTTGTCGTCGGCATCCTCGACATGCAGGCCGATTGTGGTCTCGTAGAACGCGCGGCTCAGCTTCAGATCGGTCACGTCGAGCACGACGTGGCTGGAGCGGATGATGTTGAACGGCGGCTCGAAGATGTGTTGCGGTACGGGCATGTGCGTTTCCCCTCGTTAGGCCCCGTCATTCCGGGGCGGTCCGTCAGGACCGAGCCCGGAATCTCGAGGTTCCGGGTTCTCCGGGCCGCGCCTGCGCGGTCCCGTCGCCCCGGAACGACTGTTTCCCTAGATCCCCAGCTTCTGAATCTTGTGCGTGCCCCGCGCCAGCGAGACGTGCTTGGTCTCCATGTAGAAGTCGAACGAATAGTCGCCGCCGTCGCGGCCGATGCCGCTCGCCTTCATGCCGCCGAACGGCGTCGGCAGATGGCGGACGTTCTCCGAGTTCAGCCAGATCATGCCGGCCTCCAGTGCGTCGGCGATGCGCAAGGCGCGGCCGACATCGTTGGTCCAGACATAGCCAGTGAGGCCATAGCGGATGTCGTTGGCGATCTCGATCGCCTCCGCCTCATCCTTGAAGGGCAGCACGGTGAGAAACGGACCGAACACCTCTTCCTGCGCCACGCGCATCTTGCCGTGCGCGCCGGTCACCAACGTCGGTTCGACATAATGTCCCCCGCCGGGGCCGTCAGTGGCCTTGCCGCCGACCGCGATCGTGGCGCCATCCCGGCGCGCGACGTCAAAATAGGAGCAGACCTTTGCCAGGTGCCGTTCGTGGATCAGCGGTCCGATCTCGGTGGAGGGATCGAGGGGATGGCCGACCTTCAGCGCCTTCACGCGCGCGGCCAGCTTTTCCACGAATTTGTCTGCAATGCTCTGTTGAATCAGCAGGCGGCTCGACGAGGTGCAGCGCTCGCCATTGAGCGAGTAGATCATGAACACGACCGCATCGAGCGCGCGGTCGAGATCGGCGTCATCGAACACGATGACCGGGTTCTTGCCGCCGAGCTCGAAATGGACACGCTTCAGCGTGGGCGCGCCCTGAACCATGATCGCCGAGCCCGTCGCGCTTTCGCCGACGAAGCCGATCGCCTTGATTGCGGGGTGCTCGGTCAGCGCCTTGCCGGCCTCTTCGCCAAAACCATGCACGGTGTTGAGCACGCCGTCGGGCACGCCGGCTTCCTTGACCAGCCGTGCCAGAATGGAGGCCGTCACCGGCGACCACTCGGCCGGCTTGTGCACGACGGTGCAGCCGGCAGCCAGCGCCGGGGCAATCTTCCAGGTCGAGAGCATGAACGGCGTGTTCCACGGCGTGATTACGCCGACAGGGCCGATCGGTACGCGCGTCGAAATGTTCCAGTGCTCGTCGCTCGGCGTGTTGAGGCCGTCCCGCGCCTCGCCGCATTTGTCGGCGAAGAAGCGGAAATTCTCGGCGGCGCGGATCGCGGCCTTGGCCATGAAGCGGTAGGCCTGCCCAGTGTCGATGCATTCAAGCACCGCGATGTCTTCGGCATTGTCTTCTATGGCGTCAGCGACGCGGTGCAGCAGCTTCTTCCGCATCGCCGGCGCCATGTCCCGCCATGACTTGAAGGCCAGCGCAGCAGCAGTGGCCGCAGCGTCGACGTCCTCAGCATTGCCGCGGGCGACGCTCGCGAGCGTCGCCCGATCGATCGGGGATTTCGTCTCGAACGTCTCGCCAGAAATCGACGGGACGATCTTGCCATCGATCATGTGACCGATGCCGTCCGCCTGCAATTTCTTCAGCAAAGGTGTGACGCGGTCGAGGTTGGCCTGGAACACATCGGCTTTCGGGGTGGACTTATGCATGGGCAGCCTCCACTTTCAGTGCGTCGTGGATGTTGTTGCGCTTCCAGCTGGTGTCCCTGTCGTTGATCTGCATGTCGAACGAGAGCGCGAACTTGCTGGCGGCGAAGACGGGATCGAGATGCTTTGAGAGCGCCTGGAAGACGTGCTCGCCGGCTTTCTGGCGGGTGGGCAGATCGCGACCTTCGCCGATGCGCAGCAACATGTCGAGGAAGCCGTAGTCCTGCCTGTTGTCGGCGATGGCATAATGCTCGCACCTCACGGCGCGGACGCGGATGCCGCCAAGCGGGAAGATACCGGTCTCGACTGCCGCCTTGCGCACGACTTCGCACACCGCTGCGATGTCGAGACGGCTATCGAGATTCGCCGAATATTCGATCGTGAAATGCGGCACGGCGGTTTCACTCCCTGGCTATTCTTGTTTGCTCTAGGCGAAGTAACAGCTCACCGAGCCGTAAGCGCCATAATCGGCTTGAATTGTGTCGCCCTTGCGGGTCTCGATCGGGCGGATGAAGGAGCCGGCGAGCACGATTTGGCCGGGCTCCAGCGCAAGGCCGAGCGGCGCGATCTTGTTGGCGAGCAAGGCAACGGCAGTTGCGGGATGGTTGAGCACGCCGGCGGCAAGGCCGGTCTCCTCGAGCTGGCCGTTCCTGAAGCAGAGCGCGCCGATCCAGCGCAGGTCCGTATCCAGCGGACGGATCGGCCGGCCGCCGAGCACGATGCCGGCATTCGCCGCATTGTCGGCGATGGTGTCGTAGATTTTTCGCGTGGCCTGGGTCCTGGGATCGACGCGTTCGATGCGCGTGTCCAGAATCTCCAGCGCCGGCACCACGAAGTCAGTGGCGTTGAGCACGTCGAATATCGTGCAGTCCGGACCGGCAAGCCGCTTGCTCATAACGAAGGCAAGCTCGGCCTCGACCCGGGTCGCAATGAAGCGCTCGGTCGGGACGAGCCCGCCATTGGCGAAGAACATCTCGTCGAACAGCACGCCGGAATCCGGCTCGTTGATGTCAAGCGCGCTCTGCATCGCCTTCGAGGTCAGGCCGATCTTGTGGCCTTTGACAAGGCGTCCCTCGGCGATCTTGATGTCGATCCACGCCTTCTGAATCGCGTAGGCATGGGCGATGGTGATGTCCGGGAAATCCTGCGAGACCTGCCGGATCTGCACGCGGGTCTTCTCCGCCTGGTGCAGTCGCCTCGCGCAAGCTTGGATATCGTCGTTTGAAAGCGCCATCTGTGACCTTACAAATCGTGGTGCCGGGAGATACTTAACATGTTAAGTGAATGCGTCAAACACAATTCGGGCTTGCTGCACTGCAAACGTTTTGCGGTCTGAAAGGGCATCATGGCGAAGAGACCGGCTGATCCCATCGATGGAGGCGTGCCCGCCGCGCGGCAAGTGCCGATGCGCGACTTCTCGCGCTCGCTGCCGATGTCGCTGCTGCGGGCACGCGAGGCGGTGATGCGGCAATTTCGTCCGTCGCTGCGCGAGCACGGCCTGACCGAGCAGCAATGGCGCATCCTGCGCGCGCTCGCCGCCATCGAGGCGGCAGAGGTCACGGAACTCGCGCGCACCGCGTTTCTGCTTGGGCCAAGCCTGTCGCGCATCCTGCGCGATCTCGAGGCGCGCAATCTGATCGAGCGCAAGACGGCGAAGGCGGACCAGCGCCGCAGCATGGTCTCGATCGCGGAAAAGGGCGTGAAGCTGATGGCTTCCGTTGCGCCGTCTTCGGAAGCGATTTATGCCGAGATCACGCGGCGATTTGGCGCACGCAAGCTTGCCGAGTTGCAGGAGATGCTCGGCGAGCTCGAGCAGAGTCTTGCGGGGCTCGGCGCGAGCGAGGAGGCAAGTGCCGAGGAGTGAATGCAGATATGCGCGCGCGCCCGGCGTCGGCCATGGACATTGACGCGGTTTTTCGCTCAAAGTGCCGCTCAAGCCGATCCGTCCAAATCGGCGACCGTAAGCAGGATCGCCGGTCGCGGCGCTCGGCGTGGTGACGCAGGTCCCAACAACAAAGAAGGAAGGCAACGTGGCGAACAAGATCAAGGAAATCTGGAAGTCGGGCAAGGCCGTGGTCAACGCGTGGTTGGCTATTCCCTCCGGCTTCTCGGCTGAGATGATCGCGCAATGCGGCTTCGACAGCGTCACCGTCGACATGCAGCACGGCGTGCAGGACTATCTGTCGATGGTGCAGTGCTTCCAGGCCATGGACAAGCATCCGGTGACCCCGATGGTCCGCGTGCCCTGGAATGAACCCGGTATCATCGGCAAGGTGCTCGATGGCGGCGCCTATGGCGTGATCTGCCCGATGGTCAACACGCCGCAGGAAGCCAGGAACCTAGTCTCCTATTCGAAGTACCCGCCGAAGGGCGTGCGCTCCAACGGCCCGATCCGCGCCGGCATGTACGGCACCGCGGGCTCCTACCAGAAGACCGCGAATGACGACATCGTGCTGCTGCCGATGATGGAGACCAAGACCGCGGTCGAGAACATGGAAGCGATCCTCGACGTCGAGGGCCTCAACGGGGTCTACATCGGCCCGTCTGACCTCGGCTTCTCCTACGGCCTCGAGCCGAAGCTCGATCGCACCGAGCCGGAGATCCTCGCGATCTACGACAAGATCATCAAGGAGTGCGACAAGCGCGGTCTCTATCCGGGCATCCATTGCAGCGGCGCCGAAGGCGCGGTACGCGCCATCAACATGGGCTTCAAGCTGGTGACGCTCTCGAACGAGGTCGGTATGATGACGACCTACGCCAAGATGCAGGTCAACGCGACTCGCAAAGATTCGCCCGGCAAGGCTTAGGCTTGCGTGTCCCGGACGCGATGAGCGCGAAGCGGTGCATCGCAGAGCCGGGACCCAGAAGCTAGTGAAGTGCAATGACGTAATAACTGGGCCCCGGCTCAGCAGCGCATCGTTTCACGCTGCGCTGCGTCCGGGGCACGATACATGAAGACCAAGGAGACCTCCCATGACCATCAGCCCCGTCATCCGCCTGCATCCCGATGATGGCGTGCTGATCGCGCGCGCGAGCCTGCCGCCGGGAACGGTGGTGGCCGATGGCGTCACCACGGTCGAGCGCATTCCCTCCGGCCACAAGGTTGCGATCAAGCCAATCGCCGTGGGCGAGCCTGTCATCCGCTATGGCCAGATCATCGGCTTTGCGACGGCGCCGATCGCGCCGGGCCAGCACGTGCACGTGCAGAACATCGGCATGGGCGATTTCGCCAAGGACTATGCCTATTGCGCCGACGTCAAGCCGACGCCGAATTTCGACCTGCCCGCGACCTTCGAAGGCATCCGTCGCCCGGACGGCCGCGTCGCCACGCGCAACTATATCGGCATCCTCACCTCGGTGAATTGCAGCGCGCATGTCGCAAGCCTCGTCGCCGACGTGTTCAAGAAAAATCCCTTCACCGGCGACAATCCGCTGTCCGATTTCCCCAATGTCGACGGCGTGGTCGCGCTGACCCACAAGACCGGCTGCGGCATGACGCAGAACGAACCACTCGCACTGCTTCGCCGCACGCTCGGCGGCTATGCGCGGCACGTCAATTTCTCCCACGTCATCGTGCTCGGCCTCGGCTGCGAGGTGAACCAGATCGGCGGCCTGATGGAAGAGCAGAAGCTCGCCGGCCGTTTGCGCGCGATGGACATCCAGGAGGTCGGCGGCACCCGCAAGACGGTGGAAGCCGGCATTGCCTTCGTGCGCGAGGCGCTGGCTGACTCCAACAAGGTGAGCCGCGAGTCCGTGCCGGTCAGCGAACTGACCGTGGCCCTGCAATGCGGCGGCTCGGATGGTTATTCCGGCGTATCAGCCAATCCTGCGCTCGGCGCGGCGAGCGACCTCATCGTCCGTCACGGTGGCACCGTGATCCTGTCGGAGACGCCGGAGACCTACGGCGCCGAGCATCTGCTTACGCGCCGCGCGGTGAGCCGCGAGGTCGGCGAGAAGCTCGTCGATCTCATGCGCTGGTGGGACGAGTACACCGAGCGCGAAGGCGCCGAGATGAACGCCAACCCAAGCCCCGGCAACAAGGCCGGCGGCCTTACCACCATTCTCGAAAAATCGCTCGGCGCGATGGCGAAGGCCGGCACCACCAATCTCGTCGACGTGCTGCGTTACGCCGAACCGGTGACGAAGAAGGGCTTTGTTTTCATGGACACGCCCGGCTACGACCCTGTGGCGGCAACCGGGCAGGTCGCCGGAGGCGCCAATCTCGTCTGCTTCACCACGGGCCGCGGCAGTGTGTTCGGTTGCAAGCCCGCACCCTCGATCAAGCTTGCAACCAACACGCCCATGTACAAGCGCATGGAAGAGGACATGGATGTCAATTGCGGCACCATCCTCGAAGGCGAAGAGAGCGTTCAGGAGTGCGGCCAGCGCATCTTCGATCTCATCCTCAAGACCGCGTCGGGACAGCCGACCAAGAGCGAGAGTTTTGATTTTGGCGGCGCCGAGTTCGCGCCGTGGGTGTTAGGAGCGACGATGTGAGATCTACCGCCGTCATTCCGGGGCGATGCGAAGCATCGAACCCGGAATCTCGAGATTCCGGGTCTGGTCCCTTCGGACCATCCCGGAACGAGGGCAGGTAAATCCACCGCTTCTGCAATGGGCATGGTCTGCCCGTTGTTAATGCTTGCTCGCGATCATTTGCGGTGTTCTGCTCAAAAAAGCTGCTGGAGCACCGCACCCCGTGTCGATCTACGTCGCACTGAATCACGTCACGCACTACAAGTACGACCGCCCGATCGATCTGGGACCGCAGACCATCCGCCTGCGGCCGGCGCCGCATACGCGCACACCGGTCCTGAGCTATTCGCTCAAGGTCACGCCATCGAATCATTTCGTGAACTGGCAGCAGGACCCGCAGGGCAATTGGCTCGCGCGCTACGTCTTTCCGGAGAAGACGACTGAGCTGAAATTCGAGGTCGATTTCACGGCGCAGATGACGGTGGTCAATCCGTTCGACTTCTTCGTCGAGCCCTATGCGGATGGCTTTCCGTTCGAGTACTCCAAAGACCTGAAGACCGAGCTCGCGCCTTATCTCGAGACCATCCAACCCGATCGCCTGTTCGCGAAATTTCTCGATACGATCCCTCATGAAGCCCCGAACACCGTCAACTTCCTGGTCGATCTCAATCGCGAGCTTCAGAAACACGTCCGTTATATCATCCGTATGGAGCCCGGCGTGCAATCGCCGGAGGAGACGCTCGCCTCCGGCGCCGGATCGTGCCGCGACTCCGCCTGGCTCCTGATCCAGACCTTCCGGCATCTCGGGCTCGCCGCGCGCTTCGTCTCCGGCTACCTCATCCAGATCCGTCCCGACATCGATCCGGTCGAGGGACCGCCTGAAGTCGAGAACGATTTTACAGACCTGCACGCCTGGGCCGAGGTCTATCTGCCGGGCGCGGGCTGGATCGGTTTTGACGCGACCTCCGGCATGCTCGCAGGCGAGGGGCACATCCCGGTTGCCGCCACGCCGCATTATCGTTCGGCCGCGCCGATCTCCGGCGGTGCCGGCTTTGCCGAGGTCGAATTCGCCTTCGACATGAGCGTCCGCCGCATCCGCGAAGCGCCCCGCATCACAAAACCGTTCTCCGATGAATCCTGGACGCGGCTCAACGATCTCGGCGAGCAGGTCGACGGCGATCTCGCTGCCCAGGACGTGCGGCTCACCATGGGCGGCGAGCCGACCTTCGTTTCCGTCGACGATCTCGAAGCGGCAGAGTGGAATACGGAAGCTGTCGGCCCGACCAAGCGCGCGCTCGCCGACGATCTGATCCGTCGCCTGCGCACGCGCTTCGGGCAAGGCGGCCTGCTGCATTACGGTCAGGGCAAATGGTATCCCGGCGAGAGCCTGCCGCGCTGGGCGTTTGGGCTCTACTGGCGCAAGGACCGCGTGCCGATCTGGAAGAATGCCGACCTGATCGCCAAGGTCGAGAATCCGCGGCGCGCCGAGGTCAAGGATGCCGAGGCCTTCATGGAGCGCACGGCGGCACGGCTCGGCCTGGATGCCGGCTACATCATGCCGGCCTATGAAGATCCCGCCTACTGGTTGCAGAAGGAGGGAGAGCTTCCCGTCAACGTCGATCCCGCCGATTCCAAGCTGTCCGATCCGGAAGCGCGCGCGCGCATGGCGCGGGTATTCGACGAGGGGCTGAATACGCCAAAGGGCTTCGTGATGCCGGTGCAGCACTGGAACGCGCCGCCGCGCTGGCGCAGCGAGCGCTGGAATCTGCGTCGCAACCATCTTTTCCTGATGCCCGGCGATTCCCCGCTCGGCCTGCGATTGCCGCTCAACGCGCTCGAATATGTGCCGCCTGATCGTTATCCCTATATCGTCGAGCAGGACCCGCTGGAGCCGCGGAGCAACCTGCCGGTGTTCGGCCGCATGCAGCGCCCGGACTCTCCACCCGCGCTCGCGGCGGAAAGTGCCGATGCGCCTGAGCCGGTGCGAACGGCAATGTCGGTGGAGGTCCGCGACGGCGTGCTCTGCGCCTTCATGCCGCCGGTGGAACGCATCGAGGACTATCTCGAACTGATTGCAGCGCTTGAGGCCACCGCCGAGGAGATGCAGCTCCAGGTTCATGTCGAAGGCTATCCACCGCCGTTCGATCCGCGCGTCGACGTCATCAAGGTGACGCCTGATCCCGGCGTGATCGAGGTCAACGTCCAGCCCGCAAAGAGTTGGCGCGAGGCAGTCGACATCACCGTCGGTCTCTATGAGGATGCCGCCAGGATCCGTCTTGGTGCCAACCGCTTCCTGGTCGACGGCCGCCACACCGGCACCGGCGGCGGCAATCACGTCGTCGTCGGCGGCTCCAGTCCGCAGGACTCGCCGTTCCTGCGCCGGCCCGATCTGTTGAAGAGCCTGGTGTTGTACTGGCAGCGCCATCCGTCGCTGTCCTATTTCTTCTCCGGGCTGTTCATTGGCCCGACCAGCCAGGCGCCACGTATCGACGAGGCGCGCCACGATAGCATCTACGAGCTCGAAGTCGCGCTGTCCCACGTGCCGCCGCCGGGCACCAAGGCGCCGCTGTGGCTGGTGGACCGGCTGTTCCGGCATCTGCTCGTCGACATCACCGGCAACACCCATCGCGCCGAGATTTGCATCGACAAGCTCTATTCGCCTGATGGTCCGACAGGGCGGCTCGGCCTCGTGGAATTCCGCGCGCTCGAAATGCCGCCCGATGCGCGGATGTCGCTGGCGCAGCAGCTCTTGATCCGCGCGCTGATCGCAAAGCTTTGGCGCGAGCCGCAGCAGGGCAAGTTCGTGCGCTGGGGCACGGCGCTGCATGACCGTTTCATGCTGCCTCACTTCATCTGGGAGGATTTCCTTGATGTGCTTTCTGAGTTGAAGCAATCAGGCTATCCCTTTGAGCCGGAATGGTATCTGGCCCAGCTCGAATTCCGCTTCCCCGCCTTTGGCCGCGTTCATCATGGCGGCGTGACCTTGGAATTGCGCCAGGCGCTGGAGCCGTGGCACGTGCTCGGCGAGGAGGGCTCGGCCGGCGGCACGGTGCGTTATGTCGACAGCTCGGTCGAGCGGCTCCAGGTCAAGTTGGAAGGTTTTGTCGAGGGCCGCCACATCGTCACCTGCAACGGCCGTCGTCTGCCGATGACCTCGACCGGCCGCTCCGGCGAAGCCGTGGCCGGCGTCCGCTTCAAGGCCTGGCAGCCGGCCTCCGGCCTGCACCCGACCATTCCCGTCCACGCGCCGCTGACCTTCGACCTGATCGACATCTGGAACGGCCGCTCGCTCGGCGGCTGCGTCTATCACGTCGCCCATCCCGGCGGGCGCAGTTACGACACCAAGCCGGTCAACACCTATGAGGCCGAGGCGCGGCGGCTGGCGCGCTTCCAGGACCACGGCCATACCCCGGGACCGATGCAGCCGCCGCCCGAGGAACGCACAAATGAGTTTCCGCTGACCCTCGACTTGCGGACCCCGCTCCTGCAATGAGTATGATGGTGGGGCAGGGAGAGGCGCATGGCCGAAGGCGCAGCCGAACAGGACGATAGGGCGGGGCAGGCGCAAGACCAGTGTGAAGGCCAGCGTGAAAGCCAGCGCCGTCTCGCCCAATGGGCGCGCGACTATCGCCGGCTGCCCGGCATTCCCGACGAGTTTTTGGGGCCCGATGGCGCCCCCCGCGCGGTCTGGAGCCGCTTCTTCGACGCCTTCGGCGCGCTGGCGCCCGACGAGGCCGAGCGGCGCTTCGCCATGGCCGACCGTCATTTGCGCGAGGCCGGCGTCACCTACCGCGCGCCCGGCGACAGCGCCGACCGGCCCTGGTCGCTCAGCCATCTGCCGCTCTTGATCGACGAGGCCGATTGGCAGCAGCTCTCCGCCGGCATCACCCAGCGCGCCGAGCTTCTGGAGCTGGTGCTGCGCGACATCTATGGCGAGGGCCGGCTGGTCGCCGAAGGCGCGCTGCCGGCGGCCGCGATTGCCGGCAGTCCTGAATATCTCCGCCCCGTCTGCGGCGTGCCGCCGCCGGGCGGCCGCTATCTCTCGCTCTATGCCGCCGATGTCGGCCGCGGCCCCGACGGCCGCTGGTGGGTGCTCGGCGACCGCACGCAGGCGCCGTCAGGTGCGGGCTATGCGCTGGAGAACCGCCTGGTGCAGTCGCGCGCCTTCTCCGATCTCTACAATTCGATGAACGTGCCGCGCGTCGCGCCGTTCTTCGAGGCGTTTCGCGACAGTCTTCGCGCGCGCGCCGATCGCGACGAGCCGCGCATCGGCGTGCTCACGCCGGGCAGCTTCAGCGAGACCTATTTCGAGCACGCGACGCTGGCGCGCTATCTCGGCTTCCTGCTGGTCGAGGGCGAGGATCTCGCCGTCAGCGGCAATCGCATCCACATCCGCACCGTTGCGGGACTGAAGCGGCTCGACGTGCTGCTGCGCCGTGTCGATTCCAACTCGCTCGATCCGCTCGAGCTCGATGCCTCCTCGCATCTTGGTGTGCCGGGCCTGATCGACGTGCTGCGCAAGGAGGGCGTCGTCGTCGCCAACATGCCGGGCTCGGGCATCTTGGAGGCGAGGGCGCTGCTCGGCTTCCTACCCGCGCTCAGCCTCCGCCTTCTCGGCGAGGAGCTGAAGATGCCGCACATCGCGACCTGGTGGTGTGGCCAGCGCCTCGCGCGCGACGAGGTGCTGGCGCGGCTCGACGAAGTCGCGATCGAAGGTGCCTATCGACGCGGCGTTCCCGGCTTCGAGCGCAACGGCCCGGTGCTCGCGAGCGAGCTCGACGCGGCCGGGCGCCAGCGCCTGGTTGATGCCATCAGCGCCCGCGGCATGGATTATGTCGGCCAGGAGGTGGTGCGGCTCTCTACCATGCCGGTATGGGAGCAGGGGCAGCTGACGCCGCGTCCCTTCGTGCTGCGCGTGTTTGCAGCGGCGACGCCGGACGGCTGGGCCGTGATGCCCGGCGGCTTTTGCCGGATCGCCGAGCGGGCGGATGCGCGCGCGGTGTCGATGGGCGACGGCGCCCGTGCTGCCGACGTCTGGGTGGTCTCGGAGAAGAAGGTCTCGACCGCGTCGCTGCTGCCGGCGACCGACAAGGTGCGGATCCGCCGCATCGCCGGCGTGCTGCCGAGCCGCGCCGCCGACAATCTGTTCTGGCTCGGCCGTTACCTCGAGCGCGCCGAAGCGACCTTGCGGCTGGTGCGTGCGCTGGGCTCGCCGAGCGGGCCCAACAAGGGCACGGCTGCCTCGCTGCAATCGGCCGAACGGATCCAGCGCCTACTGGTGACCTGGGGCGCGATCTCGCAGACCTCACGCGCGGCACCGGGGCGCATCGTCGCGGAAGCGTTGCAGAGCGCGGAGCGCTTCGGCTCGGCGCTGTCGCTGGTGCGCGCGGCGCAGCGCACGGCGACCTCCTTGCGCGAGCGGCTGTCGCCCGATGCCTGGCAGGTCATCATCGAAATGGCCGAGCGGCTCGCCTATGAGGTCGAGGACGACGACAGCGTGCTGAGCGCGGCCGAGCTGACTTTGCAGGAGCTAGCAAGCTTCGCAGGGCTGGCGCAGGAGAACATGAACCGCGCCGCCGGCTGGCGCTTTCTCGATATCGGCCGCCGCGCCGAGCGCGCCATCAACACCGCGCGTTTTGCCCGGCAGTTCGCCTATGACGAGGCTGGCGACGAGGATCTCGATATCCTGCTGACGCTGGTGGATTCCCAGATCACCTACCGCTCGCGCTATCTGCTGGCGCCGATCCTGGCCCCGGTGCGCGACCTCGCGATACTCGACGGCTACAATCCGCGCTCGGTCGCGTTCCAGGTTGCGACTTTGAACGAGCACATCGCGGCGCTGCCGAGCCTGACGGAATACGGCCTGATCGAGCAGCCGCAGCGGCTTGCGGTGGCGCTGCAGTCCATGCTGGCCACCGCGGAAGCCGAGAAGCTCGAGGTCAAGACACTGTTTGCGCTGGAGCAGGATCTGCTCAGCCTCGCCGAGGCGATTGGGCTGCACTATTTTCCGCACGGCCCCAATGCGAGCCGGCCGGAAAAGCTGACGGGGCTGGCGTGATCTACGACATAAGACACGTCACGACCTACGAATACGAGAGCCCGGTCAGCTTCGCCCGCTGCACGCTACGGCTGGAGCCAAAGGACGGTCGCGGCCAGGCGCTGATCTCGCACAAGGTCGAGATTCGTCCGCGTCCGTCCGAGCGCCATGTCCGCCGCGACTTCTTCGGCACGCTGACGGAGAGCGTGGTGATCGACGCCGCGCATCGCAATTTGCGTATTGATTCACGTTCCCGTGTTTCCGTCGATCGCAAGCCACCGTCGCGCGACGCCGTCGGTCCGTCCTGGGAGAGCATCCGCGACATCGCGTTCGAAGCGACCAGCCTAGGGCCGTCCTCGCCGGTCGGCTATGTCTTTGCAAGCCCGCTAGTGCCTGTTTTGCGCCCCGTGAGTGCCTATGCGGCTTCGAGCTTTGCGCCTGATACGGGCATCCTCGCCGGTGCGGTTGACCTCATGCATCGCATCCGCGCCGAGTTTCGCTACGATCCCAAGGCGACGGTGATCTCGACGCCGCTGGGCGAGGTCTTCGACAAGCGCCACGGCGTCTGCCAGGATTTTGCCCATGTGATGATCGCAGGGCTGCGCGGGCTCGGCCTGCCGGCGGCCTATGTCAGCGGATATCTGCGGACCAGTCCGCCGCCCGGCCAGCCACGGTTGCAGGGCGCGGACGCCACGCATGCCTGGGTGTCGCTGTGGTGCGGTGCGGAGCTCGGCTGGATCGATTTCGATCCGACCAATGATCTGCTCATCGCAAATGACCATATCGTGCTCGCCGTCGGCCGCGACTTCTCCGACGTCTCGCCGGTCGACGGCATCATCGTCGGTTCGCCAAAGCAGAAGCTCGGCGTCGCCGTCGACGTGCTGCTGGTGGAGTAAGCGCGGTGTCGCGGTGCGGTCGCCCGGATGTATCGATCCGTTGCCGCAACCGTGATCTCGCAGAGCACAACGGTAACATATTTCCGTAATCGCGTTCTCGGGGGTTTGGTCACTTGGCCCAAGATGGGCTATGCTGGTCGTTGCGTCGAGGACGAGAATGAGACGTCAGGAGTTGGCGTGGGACACCACCGGCAAGCGGGGCTGCATCAAACGGGGCTGCATCCATGATGACGTTACCGCGACTGGCGGCCGAATCCCTCGAGAAGCTGCTGGGAACGTTCATGCGGCGTCGGTACGGCGAGACCGCTGCAAGCATCGTCGAGAGTGCGACCCGCACCGCGATGGAATGCATCGGCAACAGCGATGCGCTTTACCATAACATCGAGCACACGATGCTGGTGACGCTGGCGGGTCATTCCATCCTGAGTGGTCGAAGTCTCCATATCCACCTGACGGCCGAGGATTACGTCCACGTTCTGATCGCCTGCCTCGCTCACGATATCGGCTATGTGCGCGGCCTGTTCGAGGAGGATGACCGGGACGGCTTCCTGATCGACGCCGCCGACACCAAGGTCTCGTTGCCGCGTGGTGCGTCGGACGCCAGCCTGATGATGTATCACGTCGATCGATCGAAGCTTTATGTGACGCGACGGCTGCAACATATTCCAGGGCTCGATCCGGAGCGCATCGCCCGCGCCATCGAGGGCACGCGTTTCCCGGCCCGGGAAGGCCAGGAGTATGACGACGAGGCCTCGATCCTGCGCGCTGCAGACTTCATCGGTCAGCTCGGCGATCCCAACTATCTGCGCAAGGCCAACGCGCTCTATTACGAGTTCGAGGAGGTCGGCATGAACCGCCAACTCGGCTACGACTCGCCCGCCGATATCGTGAACCGCTATCCACAATTCTACTGGAACAGCGTCGCACCACATATCCAGACCGAGATCGGCTATCTCAACAAGACCGAGATCGGCCGGCAGTGGATCGCCAATCTCTACAGCAACGTCTTCCGCGCTGAACGCGACATCTCGCTGTCCGGACCGCAGAAATAGAAGATCCGGGCGACCGCTGCCAAGCTTGCGGCGGCAGAAATATCCGCGATGGTCGAAGGCGACGCCGCGATCGAGGCGAAGCTTGCCGCATAACCGCCGGTCTGCATCCCAACGATCGCGATCGATGGCGACAGCGACGGCGTCAATCCCGGCACCGCGCAGCACGCGCGCAAGTTCGAGGGCTTTTTCGAGCGCCGCGTGTTCGCCGGCGCCGGTCATAATCTGCCGCAGGAGCGGCCCGCCGAACGGGCGCAAGCTGTGCTCGACGTCCGGAAGGCGGGCCTCGTGGAGCCGCCTTTCCAGCGCTGCGCCGATTTTTGCCGATCCTGGGAACCTTTTCCGATTGCAGCCGTCCAAGCTGTGGGGCCGATGTACGCGGCCCGTTGCAGGGGAGGTTTGAGATGAAGTCACAAGCGCGCAGGCTGGAACGTGTCGCGGTCGCGCAGGCGCCGAGCGGACGGCCTGACAGAGCGGAGGTCGAGCAGGCGGTCCGGACCATGATCCGCTGGGCCGGCGACGATCCCGCGCGCGATGGTCTGCGCGAGACGCCGGATCGTGTCGCGCGCGCCTTCGAGGAATATTTCTCCGGTTATGCGCAGGATCCGACCGAAATCCTGCAAAAGACCTTTGAGGAGATCGAAGGCTATGACGAGATGATCGTCCTGCGCGGCGTTCGCTTCGAGAGCCATTGCGAGCATCACATGGCGCCAATCGTCGGCCGCGCCTGGATCGCCTATATCCCGCAAGGGCGTGTGGTCGGCATCTCCAAGCTCGCGCGTGTCGTCGACATCTACGCCAAGCGTCTCCAGATCCAGGAGAAGATGACCGCGCAGATCGCCAACACGATCAACGACGTGCTCAAGCCTGAAGGCGTCGGCGTCATCATCAAGGCGACGCATCACTGCATGACCACGCGCGGCACGCACAAGCCGGGGACCGATCTCGTCACCAGCCGCATGCTCGGTGTGTTCCGCGACAATGCGCTGACGCGCCAGGAGCTGTTGGGGTTGGCCAACTCGGACGATTGATCCGCGACAGCTAAGGAGATGATGCCATGACCGAGGACAAGAAGCCGAGCGGACCCGACCTGATCAAGGGCGTGTCGCTGACCGAATTCAAGGAGGGCAAGCTGCTCGGCCATGTCGGCGAAGAGGACGTGTTGCTCGTCCAGGCCGGCGGCAAGATTTTTGCGATCGAGCCGTCCTGCACTCACTACCACGGACCGCTCGCCGAAGGGCTCGTGGTCGGCGACACCATCCGTTGTCCCTGGCATCACGCTTGCTTCTCCCTGCGATCAGGCGAGGCGGCACGTCCGCCGGCGCTGAATGCGCTGGCGGTGTGGGACGTCACGCGCGATCGGGACAGGATCATCGTTGCGCGCAAACGCGAGGCACCGAAGCCGTCGGCAGCGCACCGCCTAAGCCCGACGCCGGAAAGATTCGTCATTGTCGGCGGCGGTGCGGCCGGCTTTGCGGCAGCCGAGACGCTCCGCCGCGAGGGCTTTGCCGGAGCCATCACGATGCTCAGCAGCGACGGCGCAATGCCGGGCGATCGCCCCAATCTCTCCAAGGATTATCTCGCCGGCAACGCGCCGGAGGATTGGCTGCCGCTGCGGGACGAGGACTATTATCAGGACGCCGGCATCGATCTCCGGCTCAACACGATCGTCTCGGCGATCGATCCGAAGACTCGCAGCGTCACGCTGGGCAATGGCGACAAGCTTGCCTTCGACCGGCTGCTGCTTGCGACAGGCGCGGAGCCCGTCAAACTTCAGATCCCCGGCGCCGACCAGCCGCATGTCCACACGCTGCGCTCGGTCGCCGACAGCCGCGCGATCATCAAGGCCGCGGGCAGCGCCAGGCTCGCGCTGGTGATCGGCGCGAGCTTCATCGGCCTCGAGGTCGCGGCGTCGCTTCGCGCGCGCAAGGTCGAGGTGCACGTGGTCGCGCCGGAAGAACGTCCGATGCAGAAGCTGCTCGGTCCTGACATGGGCGACTTCGTGCGTGCTCTGCACGAGGAGAACGGCGTCAACTTCCACTTGAAGGACACCGTGGAGAAGCTCGACGGCATGCGTGCCACGCTGAAGAGCGGAGGCGTGATCGAGGCCGATCTGGTCGTCGTCGGCATCGGCGTCAAGCCGCGCCTTGCGCTCGCCGAGCACGCCGGGCTTGCGGCCGATCGCGGCGTCAGCGTCAGCGAATATCTGGAGACCAGCGTCGCCGGAATCTTCGCGGCCGGCGACATCGCGCGCTGGCCCGATCCGCATTCGCGGCAAACCATCCGCGTCGAGCACTGGGTGGTCGCGGAGCGGCAGGGCCAGACCGCGGCGCGCAACATGCTTGGCAAGCGCGAGCGCTTCGATGCCGTGCCGTTCTTCTGGAGCCAGCATTACGACGTGCCGATTAATTATGTCGGCCACGCCGAGAGCTTTGACGACATCGCCATCGAGGGCAGCATCAGGGATAAGGATTGCCTGCTGAAATACCGCAAGGACGGCCGTGTGCTTGCGGTTGCCTCGATTTATCGCGATCTCGATAATCTCAAAGCCGAACTCGACATGGAGCGGTCGCGCGGTTGAGCCGCTCCGCCGGATATTGACTTGCTTGACCAGCAACTCGACGCAACTCCGTCTTGCGGAACTCCGCCGAGCTGACGCGCTGCTGTTGCGCGGGACATGAGGGGCACTGTGCGTGCGGCCGCAAACGGTCGCCCTCTCCGCTGTGGACATCGCGCGTTCCTTCTGCGAGATCGCGCAGGCGCGGCTGTTGACCTTGCAAGCCGCCGACAAGATGGACCGCGAAAGCAACAAAGCCGCGCGCGACCGAGCGCGTAAGACTCCGGGTGTCGAAGCCCGTGACGCTCAGGGTCATGTTGCTGACGCAATCTCTGTCTTAGACGGCGACAACTAAAACACTGTGCGGGACCACCTTGGTTCCCGCAACGGTTCCATCGCCAGGGGTGGCACGAATCCGCAAAAGATCGGCGACAACGCGTCCGCGTTCGCTGGGCCATGTTTTGCGGCATCGGGAACCGGACGATCGAAAAAATCAAAGGAGATATGATGGTGTTCCGCTCGAGTGCCGCAATTTGCGGCGCCCTGGTCGCGCTTGGCGTTTCAGTTACAATTGCCCGTTGTGAAGCAAGTGGGGTTCATTCAAGCGCCGTCGTCGATGCCGCCGGTGGAGATGTGATCGTTGGCGCAGCATCCACGTACAATCCGTTCAAGCCCGGCAAGGAGGAGGGCGGCCCGAGAACAGCTTCCGGCGAGCGTTATGATCCCTCGGTCTGGACCGCTGCCATCAAGACGAGCTTGCGCCGGAAATTTGGCGGGGTCCAATTCGGGGCGAGACCGAAATATGCGTTGGTCGAGGCCGTCGGCAAGAAGGTCATCGTCAAGATCAATGACGTGGGGCCGCTCAGGCCCGGCCGCATCATCGATCTCAATGAGCGGACGATGCGCCATTTCGATCCGAGCATGGAGCTCGGAGTCATTCCCGACGTCACGGTCAGGCCGCTGTCCGGCGACGATTGGACTCCTGGGCCGGTCGGCTGACGACGTGCCGGCGCAATCCGGTCCGCATCGTGCCCACCGCGACATTTTGTCGGCCAAACCCGTCATCATCCGTTCAAAATTTGTGGTTAGTGTCTGCTCGACGGTTGGTTCGCCGGATGTACGCGGACCGGATCGCAAGCCTCGGCCCGCGTGCCGAGGCTTTTCGTTGTCGGAACAGGCGTCAACGTGAAGATTCGTGCTATCGCTCGCGGCTTTGCAGGCTCCCGATCAGCCGCCCAACCATCTCATCGATCTTGCCCGGTGTTGTCTGCGGATCGAGAAACTCGATATCGTCCACGTTCCAATATTCGACGCGATTGGCAACACCGGCAAAACGGCGCTCGATCATGGGACGCCGTGGTTCCACCAAAGACGCCCCGCCACCTCGCGGCCGGCGGCCATGCGATCATCCCGCTTTGGCGATCCGGCTGTCCGACCGCAGGTTCTGGAAGAACTTCTCGACCTCACGCGATAACGTGTCCGCGGTCGCGGTCAGGCTGCTCGCCGCCGTCAGCACGGATGATGCCGCCGTGTCGGTCTCGCCGATGGCGTCGCGGAGCGAGGTGATGTTGGCGACCAGCGTCTCGTTGCCTTGAGCTGCCGATTGTGCGTTGGACGAGATCTCGCGCGTGGCCTGGTCCTGCTGGCCGACGGCGCCGGCAATCGCCGAGGTGACCTCGTTGATCTCGCGCACCGCGCCGCCAATCTCGCGCACCGCCTCGACGGCGTTGCGGGTCGAGGACTGGATCATCGCGACGTTCTGGCTGATGTCGGCGGTCGCCTTCGCGGTCTGCCCCGCCAGCGCCTTCACTTCGTGCGCGACGACGGCAAAGCCGCGGCCGGCGTCACCGGCGCGGGCGGCCTCGATGGTGGCGTTGAGGGCGAGCAAATTGGTCTGCTCGGCGATCGCCTGGATCAGATTGAGCACGCCGTCGATGCGCTGCGTGGCGGCCGCAAGGCTCTCGATCTCGGCGATCGATTTCTCGGTGCGCTGACCGGTCTGCTCGACCGCGCCCGCGCTCTGCCGCACTTGGCGGCCGATCTCTTCCACCGACGCCGACAGCTCCTCGGCCGCGCCCGCCACCGCGGTGACGTTGTGCGCGGCTTGCTCGCTGGCGTTGGCCGCCGTGCCGGCGCGGCTGCTCGCGTCTGCCGTGACGCGCGTGATCGTCTGCGCGGTCTCGCGCATGACACTGGCGTTGTCGCTGAGGCCGCGCATGATCGCGCCGATCGCTTCGCGGAATCCTTCGACGGATTGTTCGATCTGATGGGCGCGCTGCTCGCGCGCGGCGGAGTCCTGGGAGACCTGCGAGGCGAGATTGCGGTTGCGGACCATCGCGTCCTGAAACACCTCGATGGCGCGGGCGAGCGCGCCGATCTCGTCGGCACGGCCAGAGTGCGGCACCACGACGTTCTCGGCGCCGTCGGCGACCTGCTTGATGGTCGCGGTGATCGCGGCGAGAGGCCGGGCGATCGAACGGGCGATGATGATGATGCCGATCACGACGAGGGCCAGCGCCATGGCGCCGAGGCAGGTCAGCACGAGCGACAGAATGCGATTGGTCTCGGTCTCATGCGCGATCTGCTTGGCGCGTTCGGCATAGACCTTGGAGAGCGCCTCGAGATCCTTGTTCAATGCCGAGCGCACGGCGCGGTTGGCGTCGTTGTCGCCCCATTCGCGCCCGGCGGCCGCGTTGATTTCGACGCCGCGGCGCACCAGCTCCTTGCGGAAGTCGACGAACTGCTCGATGCGCTTCTTGAAGGTGGCGAACTGCTCGGCATCGTCGGCCTTGACGATGGTCTCCCAGCCTTTCACGACATCGAGGATCTGCGCGTTGAACTTGAGCAGGCCGTCGCCAAATTTCTTCACGACCTTCGGGTCGGTCGACATGTAAATGCCGCGCGATTCCATCACGACCGCGTAGACCAGCGAGTTGACGCGCTCGACGTTCAGTGCGGCCGCATTCGCCGTCTCGATCGCGCTGATCAGATCGGCGCTGCGGCGGCTGTTGTAGTCGGACAGCATCGCGATCGCCGCGGTGAGCAGGGCAAACAGCGCGAAGATCGCGTAGAGCTTGTTAGCGAGCGTGAAACGTCCGGCCAGGTTGGCGGCATTCCCGGATCGATCGATTTGCATGGTGTTCAGACTCGAATGGCCAGGAGCGGTCGGTGTGCGCGGTCGTATAAAATTGATGCAAAACTATGCAGAATGAAGATGGACGCAGTGTTAACGCGGCCGTTGGCGCCCTTCGCCCCTTGCCGCAGGAAAGTAAGATATTTCAGCGTCTTGATCCGAAGCTATAGTCTCAAGACCGCCTTGAAGTCGGTCATTGGCCGACAAGACCCGGAGGGGCCTTTGGTCTACCGCCACGCCATCGACGCCACGACCTACGCCTTCCCCGATCTGCGCGACCTCCTCGCCAAGGCGACGCCGCCGCGCTCCGGCGACCGGCTGGCCGGCATTGCCGCCGATAGCGCCGAGCAGATGATCGCGGCGCGGATGGCACTCGCGAACGTCCCCCTCGGTCAGTTCCTCCGGGAGGCCGTCATCCCCTATGAGGGCGACGAGGTCACCCGGCTCGTCATCGACAGCCATGACGCCCTGGCGTTCGCGCCGGTGGCCTCGTTGACCGTGGGGGCTTTCCGCGATTGGCTCCTGTCGGACGCCGCCACGCCGGAGGTCTTGCGCAAGCTTGCGCCCGGTATCACGCCGGAGATGGCGGCCGCGGTGTCAAAGCTGATGCGCAATCAGGACCTGATCCTGGCGGCGCGGAAATGCGAGGTCGTCACCGCCTTCCGCAACACCATCGGCCTGAAGGGCCGGATGAGCACGCGGCTCCAGCCCAACCATCCCTTCGACGATGCCCGGGGCATCACCGCCTCGATCCTCGACGGCCTGCTGCTCGGGGCCGGCGATGCCTGCATCGGCATCAACCCCGCGAGCGACGACCCGGCGGGAATCGCGCAATTGCTGCGGCTCCTGGACGAGATCATCGCGCGGCTGAAAATTCCGACGCAAGGCTGTGTGCTGACCCATGTCACGACGACGCTGGGGCTGATCGGGCAAGGCGTGCCGGTCGACCTGGTCTTCCAGTCGGTCGCCGGCACCGAGGCTGCCAACCGCAGCTTTGGCATCGATCTCGCGCTGCTGAGGGAAGCGCAGGCGGCCGGGCTGTCGCAGAAGCGCGGCACGGTCGGCGAGAACGTGATGTATTTTGAGACGGGGCAGGGCTCGGCGCTGTCGGCCAATGCCCATCACGGCGTCGACCAGCAGACCTGCGAGGCGCGTGCCTATGCGGTGGCGCGGGCCTTCGCGCCGTTGCTGGTCAACAGCGTGGTCGGCTTCATCGGCCCGGAATATCTCTACGGCGGCAAGGAGATCATCCGGGCGGGGCTGGAAGACCACTTCTGCGGCAAGCTGCTCGGCCTGCCGCTCGGCGTCGACATCTGCTACACCAACCATGCCGAGGCGGACCAGGACGACATGGATAATCTCCTGACGCTGCTCGCCGCTGCCGGCGTCACCTTCATCATGGGGGTGCCCGGCGCCGACGATGTCATGCTGAACTACCAGTCCACGTCTTTTCACGATGCGCTCTATGTCCGCGAGGTCTTCGGTGCGGCCCGCGCGCCCGAGTTCGACGACTGGCTGGCGCAGACCGGAATTGCGGGGCCCGATTTCCGGCTTGCCTCTGATGCAGGGCTCATGCCTGATTTCGCGTCCCGGCTGATCGCGTGATGTGAAAATCTCGCGAAAAACCCATCCGCCGGCGTGAACCGGGGAAACCATTGGCGCGTCTCAGGAATTAGTTCGGTGCCATAATATTGAGGAAATCCGGTCGCAGCGTTACGCTATGTTTCTGGTGACCTCGTCAGTACCGTTCGTAGAACGTGGTTGGGGGAAGTTCGATGCGCGCTGAAAGCAACGGAACGAGCCGGCATATTCTCTGCGTCTTCCCGCGTTACACGTCGTCCTTCGGCACCTTCGAGCACGCTTATCCGCTGACCGACGGCGTTCGCGCCTTCATGCCGCCGCAGGGCCTTCTGTTGCTCGCGGCCTATCTGCCTAGGGAATGGCAGGTCAAATTCGTCGACGAGAATCTGCGCCGGACGACGAAAGAAGAGTTCGAATGGGCGGAGGCCGTGTTCGTCAGCGGCATGCACATCCAGCGCCAGCAGATGAACGACATCTGCCGCCGCGCCCATGAGTTCGACCTGCCGGTCGCGCTCGGCGGCCCCTCGGTCAGCGCCTGCCCGGATTACTATCCCTCGTTCGACTATCTCCATGTCGGCGAGCTCGGCGACGCCACCAATCAACTGATCGAGATTCTGTCGCGCGATACCTCGCGTCCTGAAAGCCAGGTGGTGCTGACCACCAAGGACCGCGTGCCGATGACGGAGTTTCCGATCCCGGCCTATGAGCTCGCTGACGTGAAGAAGTATTTCCTCGGCAGCATCCAGTATTCCAGCGGCTGTCCCTATCAGTGCGAGTTCTGCGACATCCCCGGCCTCTACGGCCGCAATCCGCGCATCAAGACGCCGCAGCAGATTATCGCCGAGCTCGACCGCCTGCGCGAATGCGGCATGACCGACACGGTCTACTTCGTCGACGACAATTTCATCGGCAACCGCAAGGCGGCGATGGATTTGCTGCCGCATCTGATCGCGTGGCAGAAGAAGACCGGCTACGTGATGCGGCTCGCCTGCGAGGCGACGCTTAACATCGCCAAGCGCCCCGAAATCCTCGAGAAGATGCGTGAGGCCATGTTCCACACCATCTTCTGCGGCATCGAAACCCCCGATCCTGACGCGCTGCACGCGATGCACAAGGACCACAACATGATGGTCCCGATCCTCGAGGGCGTGCGCACCATCAACTCCTACGGCATGGAGGTCGTCTCCGGCATCATCATGGGACTCGACACCGACAAGCCGAGTACATCCGATGCGTTGCTGGCCTTCGTCGAGGAATCCCAGATCCCGCTTCTCACCATCAACCTGCTTCAGGCGCTGCCGAAGACGCCGCTGTGGGACCGGCTGGAGCGGGAAGGGCGCCTGATCGACGACGAGGGCCGCGATTCCAACGTCGATTTCCTGCTGCCTTATGACGACGTCGTCGCGTCCTGGAAGCACGCTATGAGCGTCGCCTACGAGCCCGAGAAGGTCTATGCGCGCTTCCAGTATCAATGCGACCACGTCTATGTGCACCGCCTTAAGGTGCCAGTGCCGGACGAGATGAAGACCTGGCCGAATATCAAGCGCGGCCTCGTCATGCTGCGCAATATCTTCTGGAAGGTCGGCGTGCTCGGTGACTACAGGCGCGTGTTCTGGAAATTCGCGCTGGGGCGTATCAAACGCGGCGACATCGAAGGCCTGATCGGCTCCACCATGATCGCGCATCATCTCATCACCTTTGCGCGCGCGGCCTCCAGCGGCAAGCAGAACGCTTCGAACTATTCGATTCGGCTGCGCGAAGCGTCCGTTCCCGCCGAATGAGCGACAAGCCCGTTCCGGCGCGCCCGGCCGTCGACCTCAGATCGTTCACGCCGGCGCGCGTTGCGCTCGGGCGCAGCGGCGCGAGCCTGCCGACCAAACCGCTGCTCGATTTTACGCTGGCCCACGCCCGCGCCCGCGATGCCGTGCATGCCGCCTTCGACGCTCCGGGTCTGCTCGCCGCGGTAAGAGGGCTCGGCCTTGCCGCCACGGCGGTCAGCAGCCGGGCTGCCGATCGCAGGGACTATTTGCGCCGGCCGGATCTGGGACGACAGCTCGATGCCGGCTCCGCGGTGGCGCTGGCGGATGGCGCCACCGCGCCGTGTCAGCTTGCGATCGTTATCGGGGACGGATTGTCGGCCGCCGCGGTCCATGTCCATGCGATCGCGCTGCTGAACAGCCTGCTGCCGCTGCTTGGCGCCGGCGACGCTGTCGCGATCGGCCATGTCGTCGTCGCCTCAGGCGCGCGGGTTGCGCTCGGGGACGAGATCGGGGCCATTCTCGGTGCCCGCATGGTTTTGCTGCTGATCGGCGAGCGGCCGGGCCTGTCCGCGCCGGACAGCCTTGGTGCCTATCTGACCTTCGCGCCGAAGCCGGGCCTCACCGATGCCGGGCGCAACTGCGTGTCGAACATCCATAAGGCTGGGTTGAGCTATGACGAGGCGGCCGTCAAAATCGCCTGGCTCGTGCGCGAGGGGCTGGCGCGGGAGGTCACCGGCGTGGCGCTCAAAGATGAGAGCGCCGACCGCGCGCCGCCTCGAATTGGCAGGGCTTTGCCCGAATGACGGGCATTCCGGCAAAATCGCCGCATCTTGATCGATTCGGAGAGCGTTGGCGTGCTTGCGAGAAGGGTGATTGACCTGCTAAACCGCTGCCGGCGATTTTCCGCGCATTTTCAAAGGGCAAGCCACCCCCTTGGTATGGCGTTTTCAAGCCGTTCGCGGGGCGCAATAAGCTCACAGACCGAGCCGATTTAGGAACTGGACAAGGCATGCTCGAAAAGCACCGCGAGAACGAGGTTCATGTCGACAAGGTCGAGCAGGGGCCTACAACCTCCATCGCCTTCGGGCTGGAGCGTCTCGGGCTGATTGCGGTCCGGGCGCCGATCGTCTCCTGCATCATCCTGCTCGCGCTGATCGTCGGCGCCGTGTTCGGCATCGAGCGGATCAAGATCGATGATTCGCTGTCGCAGCTATTCCGCTCCAACACCCGCGAATTCAAGCAGTACGAAGAGGTGACGAAGAAGTTCCCGGCCGAGGAATTCGACGTCCTCGTCGTGGTCGAGGGCAAGAACCTGCTGGCGCGCAACAATCTCGAGAAGCTGCGCGACTTCGTCACCGACCTCCAATTGGTCGACGGCACGCGCGGTCTAGTCTCGCTGTTCTCGGCGCGCCAGGCGCCGGCGCCCGGCAAGCTGCCGGCGGCGCTGTTCCCGCCCGAGCTGCCGGAGGGCGCAGCCTATGATCAGTTCATCGAGACCGTCAAGAACAACGAGATTATCCGCGGCAAGCTGTTGTCGGAGGACGGCACGCTCGCGCTGATCGTGCTCTCGCTCGATCCGGAGGTGGTCGCTTCCAGCAAGCTCACCAAGACCGTCGGCGATATTCGCGCGCTGATGAAGGAGGATCTCGGCGACACCGGGCTGAGCGTACAGCTCTCCGGCGTGCCGGTGATGCAGCTCGAGATCCGCAACGCTGTCGAGCGTGACGGCCTGACCTACAACATCCTCGGCATTCTCGCCGGCTGCCTCATCGCCATCATCTTCTTCCGCAAGATCTCGTTCATGGTGGTGGCGGCGTTCCCACCGATGATCGCGATCCTGATCGCACTGGGCGCGCTCGGCTGGGCCAATTTCAATCTCAACATGTTCCTGAACGTGATGACGCCGCTCATCATGGTGATCTCTTTCTCGGACTCCATGCAGCTCACCTTCGCCGCGCGCGACCGGCTGATTGCTGGCCAGGACAAATTCACAGCGTTCAAGAACGCGGTGCTGGTGGTGGGCCCGGCCTGCGTGCTGACGCACGGCACCGCCGGCATTTCCTTCATCGCGCTCCAGTTCTCCGATTCCGACCTGATCCGCAAATTCGGCGAGGCGGGCCTTGCCGCGACCATCATCGCGCTGATCACGGTGCTGTCGCTGGTCCCGGTGTTCGGCGTGCTGTTCGTGCGCAACGAGAAGATCTTTGCGGTCAAGTTCCAGAGCGCGGATGCCGGCGTGCAGGCGCTGCGCAATTTCTGCTACTGGATCGCGGTGCGCATGGTCGGGCGGCCCGGCCTGTTCAGCCTGATCGCGCTGCTCTTTGTCGCCAGCCTCGGCGTCGTCTACGCCAATCTTCAGCCGCGCTACCGGCTCGCCGACCAGGTGCCGGACAAGCGCCAGGCGGTTGCTGCGAGCAACCGACTCGATGCCAAGCTGACCGGTGCCAATCCGGTCAATGTGCTGATCCAGTTCCCCAAGGGTGAATCGCTCTACTCGTCGGAGACGCTGCAGACCATCGCAGACGTGCACGCGACCGTCGAGAAGACGGCCGGCGTCGGCAACGTCTGGTCCCTGGAGACGCTGCGCCGCTGGTTGGCGGAAAAGGCCGGCAGCGACGACATCGCGACGCTCAAGGAATATGTCAACGTCATCCCCGAGCATCTGGTGCGACGCTTCATCGACGCCGAGCAGGATGCGGTGGTCGTGGCCGGCCGCGTGCCGGACAAGGATTCCAGCCAGCTCTTGCCGATCGTCGACAAGCTCGATACCGAACTCGACGCCGTCCGCAAGAAGCATCCCGGTTATGAGATTGCCGTTACTGGTCTCGCCGCCATCGCCGCGCGCAACTCCGCCGGCATGATCGAGAAGCTGAACCGCGGCCTCACCGTCGAATTCGCGCTGGTCGCGATCTTCATCGGCCTCGCGTTCCGCTCCTGGGTGGTGATGTTTGCGTGCATCCTGCCGGGCATCTTCCCGGTGGTGATGTCGGGAACGGTGCTGTGGGCGATGGGCGAGGGGCTGCAATTCGCCAGTGTCGTCGCGCTCACCGTCTCGTTCGGCCTCGGCCTCTCCGCAACCATCCACTTCCTCAACCGCCTGCGGCTGGAGAGCAAGCCCGGCGTCGGCTCGGCGCTTGCGGTGGAGCGCGCCACCGTGCTGGTCGGCCCGGCGCTGATCCTGACCACGGTGGTGCTGGCCTGCGGCCTCGTCGTCACCGTGTTCTCCGATCTGCCCTCGCTCCGGTTGTTCGGCTGGCTCAGCGCCTTCTCGATGGTGGCGGCGCTGATGGCCGACCTCTTCATCCTGCGGCCGACCGCGATGTGGCTGATCAATCTGCACGCCAGGCTTCAGGGGCCCGACAAACCGGCGATCTGAGACGATTGCAATATGCGAACATGCCTGTGAAATGAGAAAACCCCGGCTCGTGAGAGCCGGGGTTTTGTTGACCTCAGAATTGGAGCGCAATCAGCCCTTCGTCATCGTGATGTTGACGCCGCGGATCTCGCCTTTGGACGAGATCTGCACCGTCTGCTTCGAGCCATTGGTGCGCAGCGACAAATTAGCGGCGAAGCCATTGGCTTCGACGAACACGTCGATCTGACCGCCGCCGGCGGTGCCCTGCAAATTGCCGAAGATGTTGCGATTGGCCTCGCTCCAGTTGCCGGAGATCCGCTCGCCCTGGCTGGTCACGTCGCTGGTGAGGTCGAACTTGTAGCTGTCCGACGCGCAGTGCAGGGCCTGCTTGAGGCTGAGGCCGGTGCCGGCAACCCTGTAGTCCGCCTTGCAGCGGATGCGTTCGGTCGAACCGTCGGACAGCGACACCGTGCCGGTGCCGGTCCATGCCCCGTCGAAACCGGCGAACGGCCCAGACGACTGAGCGTGGCCTGCGGCAACTGAGAAGAGCAGCGCGGCACCCATGCCGACCGCCTTGATCGCCAGTTCAGATCGCCCAAAGAATGTCGTCATCAATATCCCGTTCTGGAACGACGCCCGCTCATCACAGGACATCTCGCCACATCGAAAGTTTAGTGTTGTGAGGCTGTCTCAGGTTCAAGAGGCTGCGTCAGGTTCGGAAGACTAACCGCCCACGATGTCAGGTCCGCGAGGCGCCCTTGCCGCGGTTCGGCCCCGGAATTCCTCCGTTTCCATGTGTTTCTGTTCGAGTTGGCCGATTGAACAGATGCAGCTCTGCAACAGGTCCGCAGTAAAACGCGACGTGCCAGAATTATGACGTAGTATCAAACGCTTACATCTGCCAATGAAGAGCCAGGGAAGACCTGATTTGGCAAGGGCGTCGCCAATTTGGCCGCATTTGCCAGCGCTTGTGCCTTCTCCGGGGCCGCTCTTTCCGCGGCAACTTGCCATCAGAACAATCCGTCCCGTCGTCCGCCCTGTGCTGTCCGGGATTGGTGCGATTCTGCCGTCAGAATGAAGGAATACAATGCGTAAGCTTCTCGTCGCTCTCACCGTGCTGTCGGCAACCCTGTCCACGGCTGCGTTCGCGCAGCAGGGGCGTGGCACGGACGCCGAGCAGAAGGCCTGCACCCGTGACGTGCAGAAGTTCTGCCGTCCGGTTATCGACCAGGGCGATTTCACCGTCCTGGCCTGCCTCAAGGAGAACCGGGCCAAGATCTCGCAGGCCTGCGACCAAGTGCTGAAGGACCATAACCAGTAAGCTCGGCCACTGGCCCACAAAGGCGGCCCTAGGGCCGCCTTTTTCGGGCTGGATCCGGAAGGGCTGCCATCGCGGGACAGGATTGGTTTTGCGGCCGTATTCCCCTATATGGGGGCCGCGGCGGCGTCGCCGGCATGAGCCCGCGCGAGCGCAAAAGCCCTTCCTGTCCAAACGATTGTTGATCAGCCCTCGATGACCTCTGCGAGCGAATTGCGATCCGGCAAGGGTGACCGCGACGAGAATTTTCCCGTCGCGTCCTGGATCATTCATCCGCGTCATCGGGCGCTGATCTTGGCGTATTACAATTTCGTCCGCACCGCCGACGACATCGCCGACCACGCGACCCTGCCGCCCGACCAGAAGCTTAGCTATCTCGATTTGCTCGAGGCGGAACTGCTCGGCAAGGGCGACACCCAGGCCGAAGCGGTCACGCTGCGGCGTGCGCTCGCCGAACGCGGCATGGCGCCGCGTCATGCGCTCGACGTGCTCGTCGCGTTCCGGATGGACGTGACCAAGCTGCGCTACGAGAATTGGGACGAGGTGATCCACTATTGCCGCTACTCGGCGATGCCGGTCGGCCGCTTCATGCTCGACGTCCATGGCGAGAGCACCTCGACCTGGGCTGCGTCGGATGCGCTCTGCGCGGGCCTCCAGATCAACAACCATCTCCAGGATTGCGGCAAGGATTTTCGCGAACTCAACCGCGTCTATCTGCCGCGTGACGCCCTGGCCGCAAGCGGCGCCTCGATCGAACAGCTTGGCTTGACGCAGTCGCCGCCGGCGATGCTGGACTGCCTTCAGGCGCTCGCGGTGCGCAACGAGGCGCTGCTCAATGAGGGCAGGTCGCTCAGCGCGGAGATCAGGGATTTCCGTCTCGGCGTCGACGTCTCCGTGATCCAGGCCTATGCCGACCGAATCGTGCGCCTCCTGAAGGTGCGCGATCCCCTGCGCGAGCGCGTGCATCTGAACAAGTTCGAGCTGCTCACCTTCAGCCTCGCCGGCATGATCGGCGAGGTCGGCCGCCGCGCCATCGGCCGCAAGGCCATCTCCAAACCGGGGACTGCTGCATGACGCTTGAGGCGACCACGCCCGGCGCCAATTATGGCTCGACCGCATCCGGCAGCTCGTTCTACGCCGCGATGCGCATCCTGCCGCGCGCCCAGCGCGAAGCGATGTTCCAGATCTACAGCTTCTGCCGCCAGGTCGACGACATCGCCGATTCCGACGGCCCGCGCGAGGAGCGGCTCGCCGCGCTTCAGCAATGGCGCAACGACATCGACGCGCTCTATCAGGGCAATCCGCCGCCGCGGCTGAAGGACTACGTCGCGTCCGTGAAGACCTTTGGGCTGAAGCGCGAGGATTTCCTGGCCATTGTCGACGGCATGGAGATGGACGTGCCGCAGGATATCCGCGCGCCCGATATGGCGACGCTGGATCTGTACTGTGATCGCGTCGCCAGCGCCGTGGGACGGCTGTCGGTGCGGGTGTTTGGCCTGCCTGAGGAAGACGGTATCCAGCTCGCCTATCATCTCGGCCGCGCGCTGCAGCTCACCAACATCCTGCGTGACATCGACGAGGACGCCGGCCTCGGACGGCTCTATCTGCCGCGCGAGGCGCTGCTGCATGCGGGCATCACCTCCAACGATCCGAACCGTGTGATCGCCGAGCGTGCGCTGCCAAAAGTCTGCCTGCCGCTGACGCAGCGCGCGAAAGCGCATTTCGAGAAGTCGGACGAAATCATGAACCGCAACAAGCGCCGCGTGGTGCGTGCGCCACGGATCATGTCGAAATACTACCACGCCATTCTGGACCTCCTGATCGCGCGCGGCTTCAACGCGCCGCGCGAGCCGGTGCGTGTGTCGAAGGTCACACGCTTCGCGATCCTGTTCCGCTACGCTTTCATCTGATGCAAAACACAGCTCACATCATCGGCGCCGGAATTTCCGGCCTCTCCGCCGCTGTGCGGCTCGCCAATGCCGGCTTCAAGGTCGCCGTGCACGAGGCGACGCAGCAGGCCGGCGGCCGCTGCCGCTCCTATTTCGACGGCGCCACCAATCTCACCATCGACAACGGCAATCATCTGCTGCTGTCCGGCAACAGCCACGCGCGCGCCTATGCCCGCTCGATCGGCACCGATGCGGGCCTGGTCGGGCCCGAGAGCGCGCAGTTTCCCTTCGTCGACATCAAGACCGGACAGCGCTGGCAGATCGATCTCGGCAGTGGCCGGTGGCCTGACTGGGTGTTTGATGAGAGCCGCCGTGTGCCCGATACCGGGCTCACCGATTATCTCAAGCTGGCGCCGCTGATCTGGGCGTCGGAACAGACGTTGGTCGGAAAATCCATTCCGACCGAAGGCATTCTCTATCAACGCCTGGTGCAGCCGCTGCTGCTTGCGGCGCTCAACGTCGATCCGCCCGAAGGCTCGGCCGGGCTTGCCGGCGCGATCGTGCGCGAGACGCTGCTTGCGGGCGGGCAGGCCTGCCGTCCGCTGATTGCGCGCGACGGACTCAGCGCCGTGCTGATCGAGCCTGCCGTCAAGTTCCTGCAAGAGCGCGGCCATACCGTTCAGCTCGGCCATGAGCTGCGTTCCTTTGTCAGCAGCGACGGCAAGGTCAGTGCGCTGAATTTCGGCGGCGAGGACGTCGTCCGACTTGCTGCGGGCGATGTGATCGTGATGGCGGTGCCGCCGCGTGCGGCGACGAGCCTGCTGCCCGGCCTGAAGGCGCCGACCGAATTCCGCGCCATCGTCAATGCGCATTTCCGCGTTCAGCCGCCGCCGGGCGCGGCGCCGATCCTCGGTGTCATCGGCGGCGTTGTGGAATGGCTGTTCGCGTTCCCGAACCGACTCTCGGTGACCATCAGCAATGGTGATCGCCTGGTCGATATGCCGCGCGAGGAACTCGCGCAGGCCATCTGGAACGACGTCTACGAGGCGGGTGGCGTGTCCGGCAAGCTGCCGTCTCAACTGCCTCCCTGGCAGATCGTGCGCGAGCGCCGTGCCACATTTGCGGCCACACCCGCGCAGAATGCCCTGCGTCCCGGGCCGGTCACCGTCCTGAAAAACCTGTTCCTTGCCGGCGACTGGACTGCTACGGGATTGCCGGCAACCATCGAGGGATCGGTCCGGTCCGGTGACCGCGCCGCAGATCTGGTTTTGGCCGCAAAGCGGCTCTGACGGCAAATGTGCCCGTCAATTTCAATCGACGATTGGAGCAATCGAGCGACATGGATTCCGTGAACGCGACCAGCCGCGAAGCCCAGGAGTCGAGGATCTTGGAATCGGGGATCTTGGAATCGAAAGTCTTGGAGTCGAGCATTGCGTCGGCGACGCAAGGCGTGCTCGGCTTGCAGCAACCCGACGGCCATTGGGTGTTCGAGCTCGAGGCCGACTGCACGATTCCAGCCGAATACATCCTGCTGCGCCACTATCTTGCCGAGCCCGTCGACGCGGTGCTCGAGGCCAAGATCGGCAACTATCTGCGTCGCGTCCAGGGCGCCCATGGCGGCTGGCCCCTGGTGCATGACGGCGAATTCGACATGAGCGCCAGCGTGAAAGCCTATTTCGCGCTCAAGATGATCGGTGATGCCGTGGACGCGCCGCACATGGTGCGTGCGCGCGAGGCGATCCACGCGCGCGGTGGTGCTATTCATAGCAACGTCTTCACCCGCTTCCTGCTTGCGACGTTCGGCGTGGTGACCTGGCGTGCGGTGCCGGTGCTGCCGATCGAGATCGTGCTGCTGCCGTTCTGGTCGCCGTTCCACCTCAACAAGATCTCCTACTGGGCGCGCACCACCATGGTGCCGTTGATGGTGATCGCTGCGCTGAAGCCGCGCGCGAAGAATCCGAAGGGCGTCGGCATCGACGAGCTGTTCCTTCAGGATCCGCGCTCGATCGGCATGACTGCGAAGGCGCCGCACCAGAGCATGGCCTGGTTCGTGCTGTTCCGTGCGCTCGACGGCATCTTGCGTGTGGTCGAGCCGATGTTTCCGAAGAGCCTGCGCCAGCGCGCCATCGACGCCGCGCTCGCCTTCATCGAGGAGCGGCTCAACGGCGAGGACGGCATGGGCGCGATCTATCCGCCCATGGCCAACATCGTCATGATGTACGACGCGCTCGGCAAGGACGAGACCTATCCGCCACGCGCGATCACGCGCCGGGGCCTCGACAAGCTGCTCGTCGTCAAGGGCGACGAGGCTTATTGCCAGCCTTGCGTTTCGCCGGTGTGGGACACGACGCTGACGGCGCACGCGCTGCTCGAAGCCGGCGGTGACAAGGCCGTGCCTGCGGCCAAGCAGGGGCTCGACTGGTTGATCCCCAAGCAGGAGCTCGAGGTGAAGGGCGATTGGGCGGTGAAGCGGCCCGACGTGCGCCCGGGCGGCTGGGCCTTCCAGTACAACAATGCCTATTATCCTGACCTCGACGACACCGCTGTCGTGGTGATGTCGATGGATCGCATGCGCCGGGAGCACGGTGCGACCGGCTATGACACCGCGATCGACCGCGGCCGGGAGTGGATCGAGGGCATGCAGAGCGACGACGGCGGCTGGGCTGCCTTCGACGTCAACAACCTCGAATATTACCTGAACAACATTCCGTTCTCCGACCACGGCGCACTGCTCGATCCGCCGACCGAGGACGTCACCGCGCGCTGCATCTCGATGCTGGCCCAACTCGGCCAGACCGCGACAACCAGCAAGCACGTCGTCGACGGCGTCGCCTATCTGCGCAAGACCCAGCACCCTGAAGGGTCCTGGTACGGCCGCTGGGGCATGAACTTCATCTATGGAACCTGGTCGGTGCTCTGCGCCCTCAACATGGCCGGCGTCGATCACAACGACCCCATGATTCGGAAAGCCGCGGCCTGGCTGGCCTCGATCCAGAACAAGGATGGTGGCTGGGGCGAGGACGCCAAGAGCTACCGGCTCGACTACAAGGGCTGGGAGGCCGCCCCTTCGACCGCTTCGCAAACGGCATGGGCCTTGCTTGGCTTGATGGCTGCTGGCGAGGTTGATCACCCCGCCGTCGCGCGCGGGGTGGAGTACCTGATTGCAACACAGAACGAAAAAGGACTGTGGGATGAAAGCCGCTACACCGCCACAGGCTTCCCCCGTGTGTTCTATCTGCGGTATCATGGTTACCCGAAGTTCTTCCCGCTGTGGGCACTGGCGCGATATCGGAACTTGCGGAGCACCAACAGCAGGGTGGTAGGGGTCGGGATGTGACTTTGGGGACGGGGGACTATTTTAGCGCGGGCAATGCCATTGATCCGCGGCCGATATTGATCGTGACCGGACTGGTGCAGGAGGCCCGCATTGCGGCCGGGCCCGGAATGGCGGTGATTTGCTCGTCGAGCAGCCCGAGCCAGTTGCGGGCGCTTCTGACGGTGGTGGATCCCGAGACGATTCGCGGCGTGATCTCGTTCGGCGTGGCCGGTGGGCTCGACCCGAGCTTGCGCTCCGGCGACGTCGTGGTGGCCACCGAGGTGCTCTCGGGCGATGCCCGCTGGGCCGCCGGCCTGTCGCTCAGCGACGACCTCATCGACAAGCTGACCTCCGGCCGCCGCCGCGTCGTCCGCGGCAGCCTTGCCGGCGCCGAAGAGGTGGTCACGGGCAGCACCTGCAAGGCGGCGCTGCACTCCGAAACCGGCGCCTCCGCCGTCGACATGGAAAGCCATATCGCGGCCGCCTACGCCGCCGAGGCAGGCCTACCTTTTGCCGCTGTGCGCGTCATCAGCGACCCCGCCCATCGCGCGCTGCCGGCGCTCGCCCGCGCCGCGATCAAGCCGAACGGCCAGATCGACCTCGCCGCAGTGTTCCGCGGCATCGTGCGCAATCCGGCAACGCTGCATGCGCTGGTCTCGACCGGCCTCGACTTCAACCGCGCTCTGCGCAGCTTGCGCGGCTGCCGGGATTTCCTGATCGGGACGGAGCTCGCAGGCAGCGAGGCGCTGGTGTCGGAGGCGGCCTGAGCGGGTTGTTCGATCTGAGGAAACATAAAGGTCCGGTCGCGATGGCGATCGGGCCTTTTTCTTTGATGTGCGGTGCCGGAGGGGCGAACCTATTGAATGTGAGTCCATCCCCGTCTATCTTACCTTTGTCTTACATTATGAGGAAGGGGCCGATGGCCGGCGCGGAAAAGCTCATTACGACCGTTTCCACCAAGGGGCAGATCATCCTGCCCAGCGCCATTCGTCAGCGGCGGGAATGGAGGGCGGGAACGCGGCTCACCGTTGAGGACACCCCGGAGGGCGTGCTGTTGAAGCCGGCGCCGGCCTTTACGGAGACGCGGCCGGAGGACGTGTTCGGCGTCCTGGCCCACCAAGGCAAACCGAAAACGCTGGAAGAGATGGACGCAAGCGTGCTTGCCGAAGCCAGGCGGCGGCATGATCGCGATTGATACCAACCTGATCGTCCGGTACCTGACCGGAGACCACGCCACACAATCCGCACTTGCCCGCGCCTTGATCGACGGCGAGAGAGTCTTCGCCACTATCACGGTGCTCCTCGAAGTCGAATGGGTGCTGCGAGGCGCGTACGAGTATCGGGCTGCGGACGTCGTGCCCGCGCTTCGCGGCTTCGCGGGCCTTCCGACCGTCACGGTCGAGGACGGCGCGATGGTTGCGGCGGCGCTCGACCTTGCCGAGAAGGGAATGGATTTCGCGGATGCTCTGCATCTGACAAGATCCGGACATTGCGAGGGCTTCGTCACCTTCGATCGCAAGCTCGTCAGGGCCGCGAAAGCGGCTGGCCATGAAGGGGTGCGCGAAGCACGGTCATCGCGGTGAAACTTGGCGACGCGAGCACTGAAACGGCCTCCGCGTCGCTTCCCTCTTTCCATCGCAGAAACTAAAGAAAACAAAAAACCCGGTCGCCATTGGGGATTAGGATTACGGTGACAGTGCTGGACTGCACCCCTGAAGTGAGACACGCTAATTGCGGTGACAGTGCAGTTGCCTATCGCGCTGTTTGCCGGAGGTTGGATATCAGCAGGGATTCCGCGCGTCCGGCTGCGGCGATTTGCCTTTGCCGCTTTCGAATGGGCCACGATGGCATAGTGCCACTGTTTTGCCCGACGTGTCAGATTGAGTTCGTAAAATACGAAGTCAGCGCTGTCGCGGATTGCGACTCAACGCGACGGCGTGCCGCGCACTCTGGTGACAGCGCTGCGCAAGGCCCGGCCGTTGCCGATTTGCCGCTGATTTGCTAGACACGGCAGGTGGCTTAATCGAACGGACATGGTGCCGTTCGGCCGGTGTGTTTCTACTGTGCATGGGGTTGTTTTTCACTTTTTGCAGGAGCGCGGTCTCGTCCGGCCCAGCGATGAGGGGAGGGAGCGCAGCCCGCGCGTTCACCCTTCTCTTCCCCCGGACTTGAGCCTGAGCAAAAGATAAAGGCCCGGTCGCCAATTGGCGATCGGGCCCTTTTCATTCGTGATGGTTCGCGCTGCTTACGCGGCCGTCGAAGCCTTCCGCGCGGCCTTTGCCTGAGCGGCTTCGGCCTCGTCCTTGCGGATCTCGGAGAGCTTCTTCTGGACCTGTTCCGAGAAGATGTACTGTGCCGGGCGCTGCTTCGACATGTCGATCTCGGGCGCCATGGGACCAGAGGTCTTGACGCCGCGCAGCGACACCCACATCGCCTTCAGCGGGTTGTTGAGGGCTGCGGTCGCGGCCGTCGGCTCGTAGCCGCAATGGGCCATGCAGTCGGCGCACTTCTCGTACTTGCCGGTGCCGTAGGTCTCCCACTCGGTGGTGTCCATCAGCTCTTTGAAGGTTTTCGCGTAGCCTTCGCCGAGCAGGTAGCAGGGCTTCTGCCAGCCGAAGATGTTGCGCGCGGGCATGCCCCACGGCGTGCACTCGTATTCCTGGTTGCCGGCGAGGAAGTCGAGGAACAGGCCGGAATGCATGAAGTTCCACTTCTTGCCCTTGCCAAGCGCAAACACGTCGCGGAACAGCTTCTTGGTCTTGGTGCGGTTGAGGAAGTGCTCCTGGTCCGGCGCGCGCTCATAGGCGTAGCCGGGCGACATCGACACGCCGACGCCGAGCTCGACGGTGAGGTCGAGGAATTTCGCGATCTCCTCGGCCGGGTGGCCGTCGAAGATGGTGGCGTTGACGTTGACGGTGAAGCCGCGCGCCTTGGCCGCCTTGATTGCGGAGACGGCACGGTCGAACACGCCCTTCTGCGACACCGCCTTGTCGTGGTGGTCGCGCAGGCCATCGAGATGCACGGAGAAGAACAAGTAGGGCGAGGGTTCGAACAGGTCGAGCTTCTTCTCCAGCAGCAGAGCGTTGGTGCAGAGCGAGACGAACTTCTTGCGCGCCACCAGGCCGCGCACGATCTCGCCGATCTCCTTGTGGATCAGCGGCTCGCCGCCGGGAATCGCCACCATCGGGGCGCCGCACTCGTCGGCCGCATCCCAGCACTCCTGCGCCGTCATGCGGCGGTTGAGGATCGCATCCGGATAGTCGATCTTGCCGCAGCCGACGCAGGCGAGGTTGCAGCGGAACAGCGGCTCCAGCATCAGCACGAGCGGATAGCGTTTGCGGCCAAGCAGTTTCTGCTTGAGCAAATAGCCGCCGATACGCATTTCCTTGAAGAAGGGGATTGCCATTACACGTTTCTTTCTGGGCTTGAAACTCGGGTAGGTCAGCTTGCAGCCAGCTCGGCTGGAAGCCTGAATTCGATGTTTTCCTCGCGACCCGGCAGCACCGAGACCGTCACCGGTCCGATTCGCCGCAGCGCTTCGATCACGTCATACACCAGCACCTCGGGCGCCGATGCGCCGGCCGTGAGGCCGACCGTTCTGGCACCCTTCAACCACTCCGGATTGAGCTCGCGCCGTCGGCGATCAGATAACTCGCGACGCCGGCTTCGGTGCCGATTTCGCGGAGCCGGTTCGAGTTCGAGCTATTTGCAGCGCCCACTACTAAGATCACGTCGACCAGCTTGCTCAGGTTCCTTACCGCAGATTGGCGGTTCTGTGTCGCATAGCAGATATCCCGGATGTCCGGGCCTTGAATATCTGTAAATTTGGCTCGAAGAGCCGCGATAATGTCCCTGGTAAGGTCGAGCGGTAGGATGGTCTGGGTGATGTAGGCCACTGGCGTATCCGCCGGCAGCGCCAGACCTTGGCCTCTTCGACGCTCTGGACCAGCAGAACGGGCCCGGGAACCTGGCCCATCGTGCCCTCGGCCTCGGGATGGCCGGCGTGGCCGATCAGGATCAGGGTACGGCCCTTGGTGAGATAGCCCTTCCCCTGATTGTGAACTTTCGTGAGAGGTGGCATTCAGCACCGGAAGGTCGCGGGCGGCAGCCTCTTCCTCGACGCTGCGGGCGACACCATGGGCACTGAATACGGTCACTGCTTTCGGCGGAACCTCGGACAAGTCCTCGACGAAGATCGCGCCCTTGTCCTTCAGGCTCTCGACGACGTATTTATTCTGCACGATCTCGTGGCGCACGTACACCGGCGGGCCGTATTTCTCCAGCGCCCGCTCCACGATCTCGATCGCGCGCACCACGCCCGCGCAAAAACCGCGCGGCTGCGCTAGATAAACTTCCATTGGACGCCCATCACGCAAGTTGCACCAATCCGCTCAATTGTTCCCGGTGGCATCTCGACGGTGGCGGATGCTGCAATATCCGCACCATTGGTTGGCGACCGCGGTAACTCCTACTCATCTGGGCCCCGGCGCATGCAGACACAGCACTTTGTGTCAAAAAATCGGCAGTACGGAAAGGTGGGAAATGGGAGCGCGGGTTCCGGACAAGCTAATCCCAGGTATCATAATGCGGTATTTTGGGTGAGCAAGCCGGCGACATCTGTGCTCACCCCTTCGTCACTTTACCGCCTCAACTGCCCGGCTATACCGGCCGCTCCGCATGATTTTGCCATGGCCTCCCGCGGTTTCTTTCGAACCTGGTTCCCGCGAGAGCCACTCAAAACAGCGATAGGTTTCGCCCGGGAACTCCGATAAACAGCGGGCGTTTTCGGCAGGCTGTTAACACTAGAAAGAAAAGAAGTGCTGCAAAGCGTAGTCGTTGCCATCGTCAGGGCCTGTACCCGGTTTGCCTCCGTCGTCGTCGTTCTCGGGCTCCTGCTGGCGGTCGGGGCGGGCTATTACGCGTCCCGGCACTTCGCCATCAATACCGACATCAATTCGCTGATCTCGCAGCACCTCGACTGGCGCCAGCGCGACCAGCAGTTCGACCGCGCCTTCGACCGCGATGCGACGATCCTGGCAGTCGTCGAGGGAGCGACGCCGGAGCTGACGACCGCCGCGGCGGATGCGCTCTATGCCAAATTGAAGCATGACAGGACCAATTTCGTCTCGATCCAGCAGCTCGGCACCGGCGAGTTCTTCGAGAAGAACGGCCTGTTGTTTCTTCCGACCGAAGAGGTCAGCAAGACCACCAGCCAGCTCGAATCCGCGGCGCCGCTGATCGAGATCATGGCCGGCGATCCTTCGATCCGCGGCCTCACCGGCGCGCTGGAAACGGGGCTCGCGGGCGTCAAGCGCGGACAGGTCAAGCTCGATAGCACCGAGCGGCCGTTCAACCAGATCTCGCAGACGGTCGAGACCGTGCTCAACGAGGGAAACGCGACCTTCTCCTGGCGTGAGCTCGTCAGCGACCAGCCGCTGCAGGACTCGGATAGGCGCGCCTTCATCGAATTCAAACCGATCCTTGACTACAACGCGCTCGAGCCCGGCAAGGACGCCACCGACGCGGTCCGCAAGGCGGCGGCGGACCTCGATTTCGCGACCAAATACCACGCGCGCGTGCGGCTGACCGGTCCGGTTCCGATCGCGAACGAGGAATACGCCACCGTCCAGGAGGGCGCCGTCATCAATGGCATCGGCACCGTTCTCGTCGTGCTGTTCATCCTGTGGCTGGCGCTGCATTCGGCCAAGATCATCTTCGCCGTGTTCGTCAATCTTGTCGTCGGCCTCGCGATCACCACCGCTGCCGGCCTGATGATGGTCGGCTCGCTCAATCTGCTGTCGATCGCGTTTGCGGTGCTGTTCATCGGGCTCGGAGTCGATTTCGGGATCCAGTACAGCGTCCGCTACCGCTCGGAGCGTTACAAGGTCAATGATCTCGGCAAGGCGCTGGTGCTTGCCGCCAGACGTTCCGCAATCCCGCTGTCGCTCGCTGCGATGGCCACCGCGGCCGGCTTCCTCTGCTTCATCCCGACCGACTACAAGGGCATCGCGGAGCTCGGCCAGATCGCCGGCGTCGGCATGCTGGTGGCGTTCGTCTCCTCGATCACCGTCCTGCCGGCAATGCTCAAGTTGCTCAACCCGCCCGGCGAGAAGGAGCCGGTCGGTTACGCTTTCCTGGCGCCGCTCGATCATTTCCTGGAGAAGTACCGCGTGCTCGTCGTCGGCGGCACGCTGCTGCTCGCGGTCGCCGGCCTGCCGCTGCTCTACTTCATGAAGTTCGACTTCAACCCGATGAACCTGCGCAACCCGAAGGCCGAATCGATCGCGACCTTCCTCGACCTCCGCAAGGATCCCAACACCGGCGCCAATGCCATCAACGTGATGACCAATTCGGAAGAGCAGGCCAAACAGGTCGAGGCGAAGCTCGAGAAGGTGCCGGAGGTGCTGCGGGTGATGTCGCTCGACAGTTTCGTGCCGGAGGACCAGCAGCCGAAGCTGAAGCTGATCGCGCAGGCCGCGAAGGTCCTGAACCCCGCCCTCAATCCGGATCAGATTGACGCGGCGCCGTCGGATCAGGAGAACGTCGAGGCGCTGAAGTCCTCGGTCGACAATCTGCGCCGTACCGCGGGGGACGCCGAGGGCCCGGGCGCAGTCGCCTCGCGCCGCCTCGCGGACGCGCTCGCGAAGCTTGCAAATGCCGACGAGGCGACCCGCAACAAGGCGCAGGACGTGTTCGTGACGCCGATGAAGATCGTGTTCGACCAGCTCAGGAATGCGATGCAGGCCGAACCGATCACCTTGAAGTCACTGCCGCCCGATCTCGTCAATGCCTGGAAGAGCAAGGACGGAATTATCCGCGTCGAGGCTCAGCCGAAGGGCGATCCCAACGACAACGATACGCTCCGCAAATTCGCGGCAGCCGTGCTTCAGGCCGAGCCGACCGCCATCGGCGGCCCGGTCTCGATCCTGAAATCCGGCGACACCGTGGTGAGGGCGTTCATCCATGCCGGCGTTTACGCGCTGCTGGTGATCGGCCTGTTGCTGTGGATCACGCTGCGCCGCATCGTCGACGTGCTGATGACGCTGGTGCCGCTCCTGGTGGCGGGCGCGGTGACGCTCGAGATCTGCGTACTGATCGGCCTGCCGCTCAACTTCGCCAACATCGTCGCGTTCCCGCTGCTGCTCGGCATCGGCGTCGCGTTCAAGATCTACTATGTCGTGGCGTGGCGCTCCGGCAGGACAAACCTGCTTCAGACCAGCCTGACGCGCGCGATCTTTTTCAGTGCGCTGACGACGGCAACCGCGTTCGGCAGCCTGTGGCTGTCGAGCCATCCGGGCACGTCCAGCATGGGCAAGCTGCTCGCACTTTCGCTGGTGACGACGCTTGCCGCAGTGCTGCTGTTCCAGCCGGCCCTAATGGGCAAACCCCGCAATCTCAGGGAGTAGGCAGATGTCGCCGACGGGATCGGCGGCGCCTTTCTGGCCGGGCTTGGCCGCGGCCGCGCTCTTTGGAGCGCCCGTCGTCGGCGCTGGCGCCACCGTAGCCGGCGCGGCCTTGGACGCTGCGCCGGTGGTTCTTGGCGCACCTTTGGCCATGGCATTGGCGGTGCTCAAGGGAATAGGCGGACCGATGCGGGTCCAGGTCTCGCCGCCGCACAGGAAGCCGAGCACGCAGCCCTTGATCTCGAGCTGGTCGGTGCCGACAGGCGTGATGGTCGCACTATACATCTGACCATCCTTGGCATTGTAGACCTGACCTTCCCACTGTTCGGCGCCAGCGGTCTTCTTCATGTTGATCAGGGTCGCCATGCCCAGTGTCGGCCTGTTCTTTTTTGAGACATCTGGGTTGTTCTGGTCGCGGCCGCCGGGTTGCTTTTCCCAGGAAACCGCGCCCCACATGCTGCCATTGCATTGGGCGACGCGGATATTGGCGACGCCATCGGCGACCCGCCAATCGCCGGTGGGATCGGCGGCGAGCGCCGGAGCCAGGCCGGCGTAACCGCCAGCCAGTATTAGTCCGGTGTAAAGGGCTAAACGCATGATGGTTCCTTGGCAGTGCAACATGGTCTAAAGCTGTGCTTGCGAAGATGGTCCGAAAAAGGGCAAAAGGCCGCACAGACCCTTTTCCGTTTGCTGACCGTTTTCAGTTGACGAAGCGGCCCTCAACCGAAGTATGTAGCGGATGAACAGTCCAAATCCAGACATGTCCCAGTTGTTCGCGGACCGTCAGGCCCAGCGCAGCACCCTGCATAATCGGTACCTGAACGAGCAGTTCGTCCGGGTTCTCAAGACCATCGGCTATGACGTCGGCTTCCAGAAGGGGCAGGGGCAGTACCTCTACGATCGCGACGGTGCGCGCTATCTCGACCTGCTGTCCGGCTTTGGCGTGTTTGCGATCGGGCGCAATCATCCGGCGATGCGCGAGGCGCTGAAAAGCGTGCTCGACGCCGATCTGCCCAATCTGGTCCAGTTCGACGTCTCGGTGCTGGCCGGCGTGCTTGCCGAGCGGCTGTTGAAATATGTTCCCTATCTCGACAAGGCGTTCTTCGCTAATTCCGGCGCCGAATGCGTCGAGGCCGCGATCAAGTTCGCGCGCGGCGCCACCGGCCGCCCCGGCATCGTCTATTGCGCCCACGGCTATCATGGCCTGACCTATGGCGCGTTGTCGCTGACCGGTGATTCGAACTTCCGCACCGGCTTCGAGCCGCTGCTGCCGGGGTGCACCTCGGTTCCGTTCAACGATCTGGCCGCGCTCGAGAAGGCGCTGGCATCGCGCGAGGTCGCGGCCTTCGTGGTCGAGCCGATCCAGGGCAAGGGCGTCAACATGCCCTCCGACGAGTTCCTGCCGGGCGCGGCCGCGCTCTGCAAGAAGTACGGCACGCTGCTCGTCGCCGACGAGATCCAGACCGGTATGGGCCGCACCGGGCGCTTCCTCGCGGTCGAGCACTGGAATGTCGAGCCCGACATGGTGCTGCTGTCGAAGTCGCTGTCGGGCGGCCACGTGCCCGTCGGCGCGGTGCTGACGCGCAAGAGCATCTTCGACAAGATCTTCAACCAGATGGACCGCGCCGTGGTGCACGGTTCGACCTTCTCCAAGAACGACCTCGCGATGGCCGCCGGCATCGCCACACTCGACGTGATGGAATCGGAGAAGCTGATCGAGACCGCCGCCAAGCGCGGCGCCGAGCTTCGCCTCGCGCTCACCCGCATGGTGCCCGGCTATGAGCTGATGAAAGAAGTCCGCGGCAAGGGCTTGATGATCGGCATCGAGTTCGGGCCGCCGAAATCGCTGCGGCTGCGGGCGTCCTGGAACGTGCTGGAGGCCGCCAACAAGGGCCTGTTCTGCCAGCTCATCACCGTGCCGCTGTTCAAGGACCACAAGGTCCTCACGCAGGTCGCCGGCCACGGCAGCCACACCATCAAGCTGCTGCCGCCGCTCACCATCACCGAAGAAGACTGCAGCTGGGTCGAGAAGGCGTTCGACGACGTCATCGCCGGTAGCCACAAGGTCCCCGGTGCGATCTGGTCGCTCGGCAAGACGCTGGTGGACAACGCGGTGCGGCGGTCGGCGTAAGTTCGCCGATCTATCTCAGCAATCGTCATTGCGAGCGAAGCGAAGCAATCCAGTATCCCTCCGCGGATACAGTCTGGATTGCTTCGCTTCGCTCGCAATGACGGTGGACTACCCCTCCACATTCGCCTTCATCGCGGCCTCGAACTTGTCGACGAACTCGGTGAGCTCGTCGTTGCCGATGTCGCTGACGGCCCAGAAATTCAGGCCGCGCTGGCCCCAGCGGCGGCAGTTGAAGCCCTGCATGGTCTGGGTCTTCGGCGGCCGGTGTTCGGTGCTCGCGGTCTGCGACACGAACAGATTGATGATGTGCTGCCGGCGCCGGTAGACCACTGCGCCGATCGCGCGCGCATCGACATAGTCGAGCCGGCCGCCGACCAGCGTAAAACCTTGCGCGGTGAGATCGATCACAGGCGGGGCGACGTCCAGCTTGCCGTTGAACCACGGTTTGACGGTGTGCTGGTCGGTCGAGACCACGTCGATGAGGTGGCCGGCCTGGAGCGAGCGCAGATGCGCGGAGACGACCTCCGAGAGGATGCGTTGCTGGTCGTCCTGGCGCAGCACGACAGCGACGACGCCCGAGGCGGCGAGTGCGGAGACGGCAGAACCCATCGCAAAGCCGCGCAGCACCGAGCGTCGGCTGGGCTGCGGCCGCGCCTGCGGCAGCGACGCCTCGATTCGGGCGCGTAAGGTCGCCGGTGCGGTGTAGCGCAGTTTCGCGTCGGCAAGCGCGCGCTTCATATCGCGCTGGGCCGCCAACTCGGCCGCGCAGGCCGGGCAGCTTGCGATATGGGCTTCGACCTCGCGTGCGTGGCCGGCATCGAGCTCGTTGTCGAGCAGCGCATGAAGCAGAATCTTTGCTTCGTCGCAGGTCATTTCGAATGCTCCTCTTCCGCCGTCCAGGCCGCGCGCAGCATGGCGCGGGCGCGTGCGAGGCGGGACATCACGGTGCCGACGGGGGCGCCGACGGTTTCGGCGATTTCACGATAAGACAGGTTGTTGATCTCCCGCAGCACGAAGGTCTCCTTGAACGGCTCGGCAAGCGCGTCGATCAGCTTGCGGATGGCGCCGGCGTCGCGGCTGCGTAACACTTCGGTTTCCGGGCTCGCCTCGGTCTCCTGCCACATCGGCGTCTGCTCGGGGGCGCCGGGGGTGTCCTCGATCGCGGCGTGCGAGTGCGCGCGTCTGGCATATTCGGCATTGCAGACGTTGCGCAGGATCGCGAACAGCCAGGGCTTCATCGCCGGGCCGCGATAGCTGTCGAAATGCTTCAATGCGCGCAAATAGCATTCCTGCACCGCGTCCTCGGCGTCGGAGGCGTCGCGCAGCAGATAGCGTGCGAGCGTGTAGACGTCGTCGAGATAGGGCAGGGCCGCCTCGCGGAAGCGCTGCGCCTTCTGGAAATCGTCGCTGACGGGCATCGCCTCTCGCTTTGCCTCTTGCTGCGTTGCGTACGTCGTTGCTTGCTTCGTGTCGCTCTCGGGCCCGACTGAAGACAAACAAGCCCGGCCAGCGTTGGACCACCAGCCGGGCAAGACAGAGATGCCTTGGTTGGAGACGTTACTCAACCTTGATCATCCCCGTCATGTGCGGGTGCAACGAACAAAAATACTTGTAGTCGCCCGCATTGGTGAAGGTGAACGTGAACTTGTCGTCGGTATCAAGGGTCTTGGACCTGAATTTGCCGGCCGACACCACGGTGTGCGGGATGTCGTCCCGATTGGTCCAGGTCACCGTCGTTCCAACCTTGATCTTGAGCTCCGGCGGCTGGAAAACGAAATTATCGATATGCACCTCCATGTTGGTGTCATCGGCATGGGCGGTCGTGACGGGCAAGAGGATGGCCGCGGCCAAAGTGAGACCGAAGTCGACGGAGAAGTCGCGGCGATTGAGTGTCTTCATTGTCAGCTTCCGATCAACCTTGAATCAACCTTGGAGCGGCGTGTCGATGATGGCGAGCCGCTGCTCGTTTTGCTTGAAGTTGATGCTGGCGACCCCGAGCATCGAGCGGAGCTTGGCGTCCTCGACCTTCATCGGTCCGGGCGAGGAGGCGGCGCCCGGCGCCGGCTGCGGGAAGGCGGTCGAACGCGCGGTGTGGAAGGTGACGTTGCCTTCCACCTTCTGCATCACCTGATGAATGTGGCCGTTCAGCACGGTCACCGAGCCAAAACCCTTGACGTATTCGAGCGCGCGGCCGCCATCCTCGGTGCCCCAGCCCCATTCCGGATAGACGGTCCAGAGCGGGATGTGAGCGAACAGCACGACCGGGGTGGATTTCGACTTGCCGCGCAGGTCGTCCTCAAGCCAGGACAGCTGTTCGGCGCCGAGATTGCCAAGGCCGCCGGCCTTGAGGTCGACGACGTTAACGAGGCCGATGAAGTGCACGCCGCCGGCGTCGAAGGAGTACCAGCCCGCGCCCTTGGTGCCGCGGCCGTAACGCTCGCGATAGAACTTCACCTCTTCGTCGAGGAAGTCATGCTCGCCGGGCACGTAATGCACGTCCAGTTTGGACTGCGAGATGATGCGATCGGCGTTGTCGAACTCGGCAGCCTTGGAGAGATGGGTGATGTCGCCGGTGTGGATCATGAACGACGGCTTGGCCGGCATCGCATTGATCTTGTTGACCGCTTCCTCCAGCGTGCCCAGCGCATTGGGGTTGGCCGGCTTGTCGAAGCCGACATGGCTGTCGCTGATCTGGAGGAAGGTCATGCCGGGTGCCGCGGCGGTTGCGGCCTGCGCGGAATCGATGATGCCGAGCGAGCGCGGCACGCCGCCTGTGATGGTCCAGAGCACCCCGGTGCCGGCCCAGGTCATGCATTCCAGCACCTTGCGACGGCTTAAGCCGTGGTCCCCGTGATCGTGTCCGCTCATCGCACGTCTCCTTTGGCCCGGAATTGGGCTTCGGGGAGGTGATTGGGGAAACGAGCAGCTTATTCCCGGTTGGGATGACGTTTTCGTGAGCAGGCTGACCTATCGCGGCCGAACTCCGTCAAGTTACTTCGCATCCTCCAAAATCATCGCCGCGCCCTTCTCGGCGATCATCGCCGTGGGCGTGTTGGTATTGCCCGAAGTGATCGTCGGCATGATGGAGGCATCGACGACGCGAAGACCGCCGAGGCCGTAAAACCGCAGGCGCTCGTCGACCACGGCCATGGGATCGCTCATCGCGCCCATCTTCGCCGTGCCAACGGGATGAAAGATGGTGGTGCCGATATCGCCGGCGGCTTTGGCAAGCGAGGCATCGTCGTCGCCGACGGTGGGACCGGGCAGATATTCGCTCGGGTGATATTTGGCCAGCGCCTTCTGCTGCATCAGCCGGCGCGTGGTGCGAATGGCGTCGGCGCCGACCTGGCGGTCGTCGTCGGTCGACAGATAATTCGGCGCGATGATCGGCTTCTCGTCGGGACTCGCCGAGCGCAGCCGCACGGTTCCGCGCGAGGTCGGCTGGAGATTGCAAGCGCTCACGGTGATCGCGGGGAAGCGGTGCAGGGGATCGCCGAACTTGTCGAGCGACAGCGGCTGCACGTGAAATTGGAGGTTGGCGCGCTCGCGTGTCGCATCGGAGCGCGTGAAGATGCCGAGCTGCGACGGTGCCATGGTCAGCGGACCACGGCGGCGGAAGGCGTAGTCGAGGCCCATCAGGCCGCGGCGGAACAGATTGTAATAAGTCTCATTCAGCGTCCGCACGCCCTCGACCTTGTAGATCGCGCGCTGCTGCAGATGGTCCTGCAGATTGCGCCCCACGCCGGGCTTGTCCATCACGATGTCGATGCCGAGCGGCGAGAGCCAGTCGGCAGGCCCGATGCCGGAGCGATGCAGCACCTGCACCGAACCGATGGAGCCGGCCGAGAGGATTACCTCGCGCTTGGCGCGCGCCTCGATGATCTCGCCGTTCTGGATGAAGCGAACGCCGACGGCGCGGCCCTGCTCGACGATGAGGCGGTCGACCAGCACATGTTTCTCGAGCCGCAAATTCGCGCGGTTCAGCGCCGGCTTGAGGAAGCCGCGCGCGGACGACCAGCGCCGGCCCCGCTTCTGGTTGACGTGGAAATAGCTGGTGCCTTCGTTGTCGCCGGTATTGAAGTCCGGGATTCGCTTGATGCCCATCTCCTCGGCTGCGTCGCCGACCGCATCGAGCACGTCCCACGACAGCCGCGGTGCCTCGATGCGCCAGCCGCCGCCGGCGCCGTGATGCTCGTTTGGCCCAAGGAAGTGATCTTCCAACCGCTTGAACAGCGGCAGCACGTCGTCATAGCCCCAGCCGGTCATGCCGAGCTGGCGCCAGTGATCGTAATCGGCGGCCTGGCCCCGCATCGAGATCATGGCGTTGATGGCCGAGCAGCCGCCGATCACCTTACCGCGGGGATAGGCCAGCGAGCGGCCATTCAGGCCCGGCTCGGCCTCGGTCTTGAACATCCAGTCCGAGCGCGGATTGCCGATCGCGAAGAGATAGCCGACCGGAATATGGAACCAGATCCAGTTGTCGTCGCCGCCGGCCTCGAGCACGAGGACGCGGTTCTTGGGCTCGGCCGACAGTCGGTTGGCGACGATGCAGCCGGCTGTGCCGGCGCCCACGACAATGTAATCAAACTCACCTTCGAGTCGCCTTGGCATTCTGCTTCCACCGGATGATCTTTAAGCGCTTCATCCTAATAGGCAGACCGAGACGATGGGGACAAGCCCGGGCATGACGAGAGAACAGGGCTACCTTCGAACGGCGGCAGTTAGGTGGACTGGCGCTTGCATGGTAGACACGCCTGTATTTTCAACAAAGCTTGAGACCCTCCATGCCCATCGTGAACCGCGTCGCCGACCTTCAACCCGATATCCAGGCCTGGCGGCGGGACATCCACCAGCACCCCGAGCTGCTGTACGATGTCCATCGCACCGCAGCATTCGTCGCGGACCGCCTGCGCGAGTTTGGCTGCGACGAGGTCGTGACCGGCATCGGGCAGACCGGCGTGGTCGGGGTGATCAAGGGCAACAAGCCGGCCGGCGAGGGGCTCAAGGTGATCGGTCTGCGCGCCGACATGGACGCGCTGCCCGTCGAGGAGCAGACCAACCTGCCTTACGCCTCCAAGACTCCGGGCAAGATGCACGCCTGTGGCCACGACGGCCACACCGCGATGCTGCTCGGCGCGGCGCGCTACCTCGCCGAGACTCGCAACTTCGCCGGCGATGCGATCGTCATCTTCCAGCCGGCTGAGGAAGGCGGCGCCGGCGGCGCAGCGATGGTCAAGGACGGCATGATGGAGCGCTTCGGCATCGAGCAGGTCTACGGCATGCATAACGGCCCCGGCATCCCGATCGGCTCGTTCGCGATTCGGCCGGGCCCGATCATGGCGGCGACCGACGAGGTCGACATCATGATCGAGGGCCTCGGCGGCCACGCCGCCCGTCCGCACAAATGCGTCGACTCCGTCTTTGTCGGTGCGCAGGTGATCACCGCGTTGCAGTCGATCGTCGCGCGCAGCGTCGATCCCTTGGAATCGGCCGTGATCTCGATCTGCGAGTTTCACGCCGGCAACGCCCGCAACGTGATCCCGCAAACCGCGACGCTAAGGGGAACCATCCGCACGTTGTCGCCGGAGGTCCGCAAGCTGGTCGAGAAGCGCGTGCGCGAAGTGGTGGCGGGCGTGGCCCAGATCACGGGCGCGAAGATCGATTTGCACTACAAGCGCAACTATCCCGTCGTGAACAACCACGCCGCGGAGACCGAGGTGGCGACGCGCATTGCCAAGCAAGTCGCAGGCGATGCCAATGTGCATGAGATGCCGCCGCTGATGGGCGGTGAGGACTTTGCCTACATGCTGGAAGCGCGTCCCGGCGCGTTCATCTTCTGCGGCAATGGCGACAGCGCCGGCCTGCATCACCCCGCCTACAATTTCAACGACGAGGCGATCGTGTTCGGGACGTCCTATTGGGTCAAGCTGGTCGAGGAGCAGCTCGCGGCATCGTGACGCGCTGAGCGGAAGTGCAAATGAAAAAGGCCCGTGCATCGCACGGGCCTTTTTCATCGTATGTCGTGCCGGGGCTCAGAACAGGTGCGAGAACAAATAATAGAGCGCGCCCGAGATGATCATCGCGGCCGGCAGGGTCAGCACCCAGGCCATGGCGATATTGCGGATCGTTGCCCATTGCAGGCCCGATCCGTTGGCGGCCATGGTGCCCGCGATGCCGGATGACAGCACGTGGGTGGTCGAGACCGGCAGGCCGTAGACGTCGGCGGCGGCGATGGTGGCGGCCGCGGTGATCTCGGCGCAGGCGCCCTGCGCGTAGGTCAGATGCGTCTTGCCGATCTTCTCGCCGACCGTGACCACGATGCGCTTCCAGCCGACCATGGTGCCGAGACCAAGCGCGATGGCGACCGCGATCTTCACCCAGCCGGGGATGAACTTCGTCGCGCTGTCGAGCGAGCCCTTGTAGGCGTTGAGCACGGTGACGTCGGGAGCGCCGAGCTCGGCTGCCTTGTCCTTCATCAGGAAGCGCAGCGCTTCCGAGACGAGGTACATGTCGTTACGGGTGTTGCCGACGAGGTCGGCCGGCACCTTGGAGAGCGAGCCGTAGGTGGTCACCTGCTTGGAGATATCGCGCACAAGCACGGCGAGCGACGGGAAGGTGCCGCCGTTGACTTCGCGCGTGGCGACGTAGCTGGTCACGGCGGGACGCGGATTGCCGATCACGCTGTAGCCAGCGGCCTTGCCTTCGATGATCTTGCTGGCGGCCTCCGAGCTCTGGCTGAACGCGACGATCTGGCTCTCCGGCAGCGCGCGGTTGAGCGCGTAGGCGGTCGGCACGGTGCCGATCAGGATCAGCATGATCAGGCCCATGCCCTTCTGACCGTCATTGGAGCCGTGGAAAAAGCTCACCAGCGTGCAGGTGAGGATCAGGATGCCGCGGATCCACCACGGCGGCGGCTGGTCGCCCTTCGGCTCGCCGAACAAGGCGGGCGTGGCGCGCAGCAGCACGGTGCGCAGGATCAGGAGCAGGCCGGCGGCGAGTGCGAAGCCGAACAGCGGCGACAGCAGCAGCGCCTTGCCGATGTTGGCGGCCTGGGACCAGTCGACGCCGGAGGTGCCGCTGCGGCCATGCAGGATCGCGTTCATGATGCCGACGCCCATGATCGAGCCGATCAGCGTGTGCGAGCTCGAGGCCGGCAGGCCGAAATACCAGGTGCCGACGTTCCAGATGATGGCGGCGATCAACAGTGCGAACACCATGGCGAAACCGGCGCTGGAGCCGACCTGGAGGATCAGCTCGACGGGCAGCAGCGAGACGATGCCGAACGCGACCGCGCCGGAGGACAGCAGCACGCCGAACAGGTTGAACATGCCGGACCACACCACGGCGACGTGAGCGGGAAGCGAACGGGTGTAGATCACGGTTGCGACCGCGTTGGCGGTGTCGTGGAAGCCGTTCACGAACTCGAAGCCGAGCGCGATCAGGAGTGCGACGAAAAGCAGGAGGAAGGGAGCGAAAGTCTTGACCTGCGCGCCGGCCGCATCGACGTCGACCCAGATGCTGTAGGCGACGAAGAGCAGTGCGGCGGCGATCACCCCCATGTAGATCACGCCGGTGAGCGGATGGAAGCCGCGATTGAGGTCAGGTCCCTTACTCAAAGCAGGCTCGATGGAGCCCGGCAAAGCAACGCCACTCATTGGAAGTCTCCTGTCCCAAGGCCCAAATTTTGCGCGCGGCATGTGACAGGCGGTTGAAATGACGGGCAGAGACTTGAAATGGCGCGAGTTCTCCACGGCTGGTTGCATGCATCCGAACCGCCTCAGGCGGCGCGCGAGGATTTTCGCTGCAACGCGGCGGCAATTTTCAGGTCTTCGACAAAGCGCTGATATTCCAGCACCTTCGCCTCCGGATCGGGCAGCCGCAGTAGATAGGACGGATGCACCGTCACCAGAGCTTTGCGCCCATCGGGGAGGTCTATGACCCGGCCGCGGGTCTTGCCGATGGGCGTGATCTTGCCGAACACGCTTTGTGCGGCGGTGGCGCCCATCGCCACGATGAGGTCGGGCTGGATTGCCGAAACTTCCCGCTCGTACCATTGCCGGCAGGCCCGGATCTCCGGCGTCGTCGGCTTCTGGTGGAGGCGGATCTTTCCGCGCGGCACGAATTTGAAGTGCTTGACTGCGTTGGTGACATAGACCTTCTTGCGGTCGACGCCGGCCTCCGCAAGCGCACGGTCGAGCATTTGGCCGGCCGGACCGACGAAGGGATGGCCGGCAAGGTCTTCCTTGTCGCCGGGCTGCTCGCCGACCAGCATGATATTGGCGTTCTTCGGGCCTTCGCCGAACACGGTCTGCGTGGCGTCCTTGTAGAGATGGCAAGCGCGGCAATGTGCGGCTTCTTCGCGAAGCGCTTCGAGATCGTCGGCAGCAAGCTTGCGTTTCATCGGAGCCTCCGGCCGCTTCTGAGGCTTGTGCGGATCGGTTGCGGCATTGGCGATCATGGCGCCGGTCATGCGCTCGGCGTCCTCGATCAGGGGTCTAATGATCGAAGCCTCCGGCAGGTTCCTCCAGTATTTCTTCGGCATCTCGGTTTGCATCGCCTTCACCTTCAACCGCGCCGGGTTGAAGATGCTGGCGTAGTAGCGCCGCCAGGTTTCCTCAAGCCGGTCTTCGCCCGGTGCTTCGCTCTTGCTCACGCCCGGCGTGAACGAGAGCGCGTGGCCGTCCCAATGGGCGCAGAGGTCCGGCGTCAGGATCGACCAGGGCATGTCGGCAAAGCGCTTTGCGAAGAACGGCGCGGCGAGCTCGACGATGTAATGTTCCGGCTCGAACCAGGCGACGTAATGCGCTGCGCGTTCCCTGCCGATCTCGCGGAAGCGCACGAAGGCATGCATCTTGTGCTCGTCGCGATGGACCGCTCTCGCCATGACCGTGACCAGCGCGACATCAGGGTCGGTTGCGACCTCGATGAGATCGTGATTGTCCTTCAGCCGAAAAAGCAGGCGATAGAGGATCGCAAAACGCTCGGGATCGCGATGCAGGATTGCGGCCTGGGCGAGGTCAACGAATTTGCCTGATACGTTGAAGGTGCCGTCGTTCACCTCGAGGATCGGAGATGGCGCGGACGGCGCGAACAACTCGGCTTCGCCGCCTTGCACGGCCCAGGTGACGTCGGTGGGCTTCACGTGATGAAGCACGAGCGTCCGCGCGGCTTTGCGCCAGCCATCGAAATCGGTTTCGGTGTCGAGGGTGATGTACTGCATCAGAAGCCAAGCCCTAATTGTGTTGCCTTCGGCTTGAACCGCTCGATCAGCCGTACCTCGTCGAGGCGATGCGGCGAGGGGCGGTGATCGCTGAGGACGATGAACGGCAGCGCCTTGTTACGAGGTACATGCAATCGCGCGAGATCGGAGAGGCGGATCGTGGTGGTGCGCCGGGTCGCGATGATGCGTTCAACCGCCTTGGTGCCGAAGCCCGGCACGCGCAGCAGCTCCTCGCGGCTGGCGCGGTTGACGTCGAGCGGGAAGCGGTCGCGATGACGCAGTGCCCAGGCGAGTTTCGGATCGATGTCGAGCGGCAGCATCGCGCCGCCGTCGACGATCTCGCCGACGTCGAAGCCGTAGAACCGCATCAGCCAGTCGGCCTGGTAGAGCCGGTGCTCGCGCAGCAGTGGCGGCGCGCGCAGAGGCAGTGCGCGGCTCGCATCTGGGATCGGGCTGAAGGCGGAGTAATAGACGCGCCTCAGCCGGTATGAGCCGTAGAGATTGGAGCTGGTGTGGAGAATGGTGTGGTCGGAAGCGCCATCGGCGCCGACGATCATCTGTGTGCTTTGTCCGGCTGGCGCGAAGCGCTGCGATTTTGTTTTCGTCTTCGCGGTGCCGCCTTCCTCGGCCTCGTCCAGTTTCAGCCGCAGCCGGCCCATGGTGCGGCGGATCGCGCGGACGTCCTTTTCCGGCGCGAATTGCTGCAGGCTCGTTTCTTCAGGCATCTCGATGTTGATGGAGAGGCGGTCGGCATATTTGCCGGCTTCCGCGATCAGCGCGTCGTCTGCCTCCGGAATGGTTTTCAGGTGAATGTAGCCGCGGAAGTGATGCTCCTCGCGCAGCTTTCGTGCGACGCTGACCACCTGCTCCATGGTGTAATCAGGATTGCGGATGATGCCGGAGGAGAGAAACAATCCTTCGATGTAGTTGCGCCGATAGAAGTCGATCGTGAGCTTGACCAATTCGTCGATGGTGAAGCGGGCGCGCGGCACGTTGGAGGAGGCGCGGTTGACGCAATAGAGGCAGTCGTAATTGCAGGCGTTGGTGAACAGCACCTTGAGCAGCGAGATGCAGCGTCCGTCCGGCGCGTAGGAATGGCAGATGCCCATGCCGGGCGCGGTCGAGCCCATGCCTTTGCCGTCGCTGGAATCCCGCTTTTCGGTGCCGCTGGAGGCACAGGAAGCATCGTATTTGGCGGCGTCCGCCAGGATCTCCAGCTTGCGTTGTACGTCCATCCCGGAATCCCTTTGATTCAGCTTATGAATCCGATTGGGCGCAATTCGATTGACTCTTCGGGCGCCGTTAGCTTTATATTAGAACATATCATGAACAAATGAGCCAGCCGCTGGTTCTCTTTTTGAGAGCCTTCGGCAATCACCTCTGAAGGAGCGGCGAGCATGAGCGGCGCACGCATGAGCGCGCTTGCGACCTTGCGCAGCCAGATCGAACGGATCGAGACGACGGAAATCGTGCATCATCACGACCGCGTTGCGCTCGGCCACAGCGAGGTGGACTGCGCCTTGAAAGGCGGGCTCGCGCGCGCGGCGATCCACGAGGTGTTTTGCGCTGGGTCTCAGGGCGCAGCCGCAACGGGCTTTGTCACCGGTCTTGCGGGCCGCGTCACGGTGCGCCGGCCGCTGCTGTGGGTGCGGCAGGATTTCTCAGAGATAGAGACCGGTGCGCTGTCGATGAGCGGGCTCGCCGAGCTTGGTCTCGATCCGCGCCGCGTGGTGATGGTGCGTGCCGCCGATGTCGAGAGCGCGCTACGCACTTCGGCCGATGCGCTCGCCTGCGATGCGCTCGGCGCCGTCGTGCTCGAGCTCTGGGGCGAGACCAGGCAGTTCGATCTCGTGGCGAGCCGCAAGCTGACACTGGCCGCGCAATCGTCCGGCGTCACCGGTCTGTTGCTTCGGATGGCGGCGCAACCGATGCCCTCGACCGCGGAGACGCGATGGATGCTGCGCGCGGCACATTCGCCGCCGGGGCTGGCATCAATGCCTGCGGCGCCTTGGAGCGCCTGGGGCGCGCCGCGCTTCGATGCCGAACTGTTGCGCAATCGTCATGGCCCATGCGGCCGGTGGATCATGGAATGGAAATGTGATGAGTGCCAGTTCAGTGAACCGTCGGCGTATTCTCAGCCTGTGGCTGCCGCGCCTGCCCATCGACCGGATCCAGCGATTCTTCTGCGCGCTGGGTAAGGCCAATGAACCAAGCATTGTCGTCATGAAGGACAACAATGCGCTGGTGATCCATGCGCTGGACGAGGCTGCCGAGCGCCTCGGCCTGTACATCGGCCAGCCGCTGGCGAATGCGCGGGCGATGTGTCCGGATTTGAAAGTGTTCGATGCCGATGTCGTGGCCGATGCGAAGACGCTCAGCGACATCGCCGACTGGTGTGATCGCTTCACGCCGCTGGTGGCGCTTGATCCGCCGCACGGGCTGTTCCTCGACATCACCGGCTGTGCGCATCTGTTCGGCGGCGAGGCTGCGCTGTTGCAGACCCTCGTCCGTGCTCTGGCGCGCCAGGGCTTTGCCGTCAGCGCGGCCATTGCCGGCACCTCGGTCTGCGCGCGCACGCTGACGCGGCAGGCCACGGGCAGCATCGTTGCCGATGGCGGAGAGGCGGCGGCGATCGACCGGTTTCCGGTGTCTGCGCTCGGTGCAGACGAAACCATCACCACCGGCCTGCGCCGTGCCGGCTTGAAGACCATCGGCGATGTCGCCTCGCGCGCGCCGAGTGAAATCACGGCGCGGTTCGGCGCACGATTCTCGACCTTGCTCGCGCATGCGCTGGGGCAGGGCGATGCACCGATCAATCCGCGAAAGCCATTACCCGATTACATCGTGGAGAAACGCTTTGCCGAGCCGATCGCGACCGACACCATGATCGCGATGACGCTGTCGCGGCAGGCGGACACGCTGATTGCCTCCATGGAGAAGCAGGGCAAGGGCGCGCGGCGGTTGGAAGCCACGTTCTTCCGCACCGACGGCGTGGTGCGCGCGATCACAGTCGAGACCGGACGTCCCGTGACGCGCAGTGCCGTCATTGATCGTCTTTTCCGCGAACGTCTCGATGCGCTCGCCGATCCCCTCGATCCCGGCTTCGGCTTCGACATGGTGCGGCTGTCGGCGAGCCGTACCGAGATCGTGGTGCAGGAGCAGCGCGATCTCGACGCTCATGTCCACGACAATGATGAGCTCGCCGCGCTGATCGACCGTATCGCCGCGCGGATCGGCGGCAAGCGCGTCGTCGTTCACCTGCCGCAGGACACCCATATCCCCGAATGTGCGGTGCTGGCCGCGCCCGCCCAGCATCATCTCGCCGCCGCCATGCAGGCCGAATGGCCGGCGCGCGCCAAGAGCGAGCCGCCACTGCGTCCCCTGCGGCTGTTCGACAAGCCAGAACTGGTCACCGTACCGTTCGCGACCGTGCCGGATGGCCCGCCGCATCAATTCACCTGGCGGCGCGCGAAACATGCGGTCGTGCGGGTGGAAGGACCCGAGCGCATCGCCATGGAATGGTGGCGGCAGGACGGCAAGCAGCTGAGTCGGGATTATTTCCGCATCGAGGATGCCGAGGGCCTGCGCTTCTGGATTTTTCGCGATGGTCTTTACGAGGGTGAGGTGTTCGACGCCGAAGGCAAGCCCGCTCCGCCCAACTGGTATGTGCACGGTCTCTTCGCATGACGACATCAGTCTATGCCGAGATCGGCATCACCACAAACTTCTCCTTCCTGCGCGGCGGCTCGGATCCGCGCGCCTATGTGCACCAGGCCAGCATTCTCGGCCTCCCAGTGATCGGCATTGCCGATCACAACACGCTCGCCGGCGTCGTGCGCGCCTACAAGGAGCTCGACAATGACAAGGTGCTGCACAAGCCGAAGCTGCTGATCGGCGCACGCATCGTCTTCATCGACGGCACGCCCGACATTCTGGTCTATCCGCGCGACCGCACTGCTTATGGCCGGCTGTGCCAGCTTCTGACTAAAGGCAAGCGCGGCGACGACATCATCCGGATCGAGAAGGGTGAGTGCCGTCTCAGCTTCGCCGATCTCCTGGAGTTTTCGGAAGGCCAGCTCCTGATCCTGACGCTGCCGCACCGCTTCGAGCCGGCGCAGGCGCTGGATATTCTTGCAAAGCTCAGGGCCAGCCGCGCCGAGGGCGTGTGGCTGGCGGCAAGCCTGATCTATCGCGGCGACGACCGCCGCCGCCTGGCGCGGCTCGATGATATCGCCGGACAAGCAAAAGTGCCGCTGCTCGCGACCAACGAGGTGCTCTATCACGATCCCGGTCGTCGTCCCCTCCAGGACGTGCTGACCTGCATCCGGGAAAAGACCACGATCGAGGCGGTCGGACGCAAGCTCGAAGCCAATGCCGAGCGGTTCTTGAAGACGCCACGTGAAATGGCGCGGTTGTTCCGCGATTTTCCTGATGCGATCGCGGAGACCATGCGCTTTGCCGACAGGATCGATTTCTCGCTCGACCAGCTCAAATACCAGTATCCGGACGAGCCGGTGCCGCCGGGCAAGACCGCGCAGGGGCATCTGGAGGATCTGACCTGGGCGGGGGTCGAGAAATATTTTGGCGTTATCGACAACATTGACGAAAAGCTGCGTGCCACCCTCAAGAAAGAGCTCGCGCTGATCGCCGAGCTGAAATACGCGCACTACTTCCTCACCGTGCACGACATCGTGCACTACGCGCGCAGCCAGAACATCTTGTGTCAGGGGCGAGGATCGGCGGCGAATTCGGCCGTGTGCTATGTGCTCGGCATCACCTCGGTCGATCCGACCAAGGTCGATCTGCTGTTCGAGCGATTCATCTCCAAGGAGCGGCTGGAGCCGCCCGACATCGACGTCGATTTCGAGCACTCGCGGCGCGAGGAGGTGATGCAATATGTCTATCGCCGCTACGGCCGTCATCGCGCCGCGATCATCGCAACCGTCATCCATTATCGCCCGCGCAGCGCCATCCGCGATGTCGGCAAGGCGCTCGGGCTGACCGAGGACGTCACCGCCGCGCTCGCCGACACCGTCTGGGGCAGCTGGGGCAATGGTCTCAACGACATGCAGGTCAGGCAGGCCGGCCTTGATCCCCAAAATCCCATGATCAACCTCGCCGTCGAGCTTGCGACCGAGCTGATCGAATTCCCACGCCATCTCTCCCAGCATGTCGGCGGCTATGTGCTCACACAGGACCGGCTCGACACCTATGTGCCGATCGGCAATGCCGCGATGGACGACCGAACCTTCATCGAATGGGACAAGGACGATGTCGACGCGCTCAACATGATGAAAGTCGACGTGCTCGCGCTGGGCATGCTGACCTGCATCCGGAAGTGTTTTGATCTGATCGCAGACCACAAGGGCGAGCGCTGGGTGCTGGCGAGCGTTCCGCAAGACGATGAAAATGTCTACGACATGCTGTGTCGCGGCGAATCGCTCGGCGTGTTCCAGGTCGAGAGCCGCGCGCAGATGAACATGTTGCCGCGGCTGAAGCCGCGGGAATTCTACGATCTCGTCATCGAGGTCGCGATCGTGCGCCCGGGGCCGATCCAGGGCGACATGGTGCATCCTTACTTAAGACGACGGAATGGGCTGGAGAAGGTGAGCTATCCGTCTCCGTCGCCGGACCACGGCGACAAGGATGAGCTTTACAATGTGCTGCATAAAACGCTCGGGGTACCCCTGTTCCAGGAGCAGGCGATGCGCATCGCGATCGAAGCGGCAAAATTCACTTCCGAGGAGGCCAACGGCCTGCGCCGTTCGATGGCGACCTTTCGCAATGTCGGCACCATCGGCCAATACGAGGAGAAGCTGATCGGCAACATGGTCGCGCGCGGCTATGATGCAAATTTCGCCAGAAGCTGTTTTGACCAGATCAAGGGCTTTGGTTCCTACGGTTTTCCGGAGAGCCATGCCGCGAGCTTCGCGCAGCTCGTCTACATCTCGTCGTGGCTGAAATATCATCATCCCGACGCCTTCTGCTGCGGCCTCCTGAACTCGCAACCGATGGGCTTTTACGCACCGGCGCAGATCGTCGGCGACGTCCGCAAGAACGGCGTCGAGGTGCGCGAGATCGATGTGTCCCACAGCTTTGCGCAGAGCACGCTGGAGAATACAGACGGAAAATATTGCGCCGTCCGTCTGGGCTTCCGCCAGATCGACGGCTTCCACTGGCTCGATGAGGATGAGGAGAGGCTGAAACGTTCTCAACTGTCATTCCGGGGCGCGCCACTTGGCGCGAACCCGGAATCCATCGGGCCGCATACGCCTGGCGAAATGGATTCCGGGCTCGTCGCTGACGCGACGCCCCGGAATGACAAGAGAGAAGACTGGGCCGACCGCATCATCGCCGCGCGCAACCGGCGCCCCTTCACCTCGCTCGAAGACTTCGCCCGCGATACCGGCCTGCCCAAGCGCGCGCTGATCCTGCTGGCGGATGCCGATGCGTTCCGCTCGCTCGGGCTCGACCGCCGCGAGGCGTTGTGGCAGGTGCGGCGGCTGCCCGACGATGTGCCACTACCGCTGTTCGAAGCGGCCACTGCGCGCGAACAGCCGGACGAGCAGGCCAAGCCGCTGCCCGTGATGCCGCGTCCCGAACAGGTCGTCGCCGACTACCAGACCATCCGGCTGTCACTTAAAGGCCATCCGATGGAATTCCTGCGCGAGATGTTTTCGCGCGAGCGCATCGTCGCCTGCAAGGAGATCAGTCACGAGAACGAGCGGCGCCGCGTCCGCTGCGCCGGCGTGGTGCTGGTGCGGCAGCGGCCGGGCAGCGCCAGCGGCGTCGTGTTCATCACACTGGAGGACGAAACCGGCATCGCCAATGTCGTGGTGTGGCCCAAGATCATGGAGCAGTACCGGAAAGAGGTGATGGGCGCGCGCCTCATCCTGGTCGAAGGCTATATCCAGAGCAGCCCCGAGAAGGTGACGCATCTCATCGCCCAGCGCATGATCGATCGTTCGCACGATCTGGTCGGTCTCGCCAATGATGCCCTGAGCCGCAAGCATCCGGTGCCGGCAGGCGCCGACCTGACCGAACCGCTCAACGACGACCGCCGTGACCACGCGGATATGCCTGCGCAAAAAATCCGCCACCCCCGCAACGTCCGCATCCTGCCGCCGTCGCGGGATTTTCACTAGGCCCTTTGCCACGACGGCCCATCTATTGCCGTCACCCTGAGGTGGCCGCTTCTTTAGCGACCCTCGAAGGCGCCGGCCCGGCTGCCACCTCGGCCGTGCATGCTTCGAGGCTCGGCTTGCGATGCATGCGCATCACAAGCCTCGCACATCAGCATGACGGGACTGGCAGCGAAGGACTCAAAGCAATTCACGCCTCACTCCGGCGCCGCTCCCACCGGCGGGCCGCCGGGCGGGCGGTGCAGGAAAGTCAGCGACGCATAGGCGCCGACCCATGAGCCGGCCGCCGCGAAAGCGACATAGAAGGCGTTTTCGGTGTAGCTGATCACGGCATAAGAGGAGAGCAGATACCAGATCGCGCTCCAGCTCGCCGCCGGCACACGTTTGCGCGCGACCACGGCTGACGTGAACATGACATAAACCGCGTCGGTTGCCGCTGTTGCGACGAGCACGGCGCCCGCGGTGAGGGGATCGATGGCGGCCATTGCAACCCTTTCTGCGCTCATGACATGGTCGCAAAATTAGGGGAGAGTAGCGGACATGCAAAGCCCTACCGGCATTCTCAAGGATATCTGGACCTCCGCGGGCGGCGATAAAGCCGCGCTCGAACGCGTGCACCTGACCGGCGACGAGCCGCAGATCCCGTCCTCGTTTCGCGTCGCCGTCGCCGGACAAACAACGATCGCCGCCGCAGGTCTTGCCGCTGCCGAAATCTGGCGACTGCGCAGCGGCGAGGCGCAGGACGTCAGCGTCGACATGCGCCACGCCGTCGCCGAATGCCGCTCCGAGCGCTATCTGCGCCTTGACGACAGGCCGCCGCCTCCTGCTTGGGACGCCATCGCCGGAGTCTACAAGACCGGCGATAATCGCTTCGTCCGCTGCCACACCAATTTTAGGCATCACCGCGATGCCGTCTGCAGGGTGCTCGGCTGCGTGCCCGAGCGCGAGAAAGTGCAGGCCGCGCTGATGCAGTGGAACGGCGAGGAATTTGAAACCGCGGCTTATGCTGCCGGCGGGGTCGTTGCGCTGATGCGCTCTTACGACGAATGGTCCGCGCTGCCGCAGGCACGTGCACTCGCCGAATTGCCGCTGATATCGATCGAGCAGATCGGCGATGCCCCGCCAAAACTGTGGTCTGAAGGCGATCGTCCGCTCTCGGGCCTCCGCGTGCTCGATCTCTCCCGCGTCATCGCAGGTCCCGTCGCCGGCCGCACGCTCGCGGCGCACGGCGCCGACGTGCTCCTGGTATCGGGGCCGGAGCTGCCCGCCATTTCCTGGCTCACCATCGACACTGGTCGCGGCAAGCTCACCACCTTCATCGAGCTGAAGAGCGAGGCAGGCCGGGCGCAGATGCGTACGCTGTTGAGGGACGCCGACATTGTCTCGCAAGGCTATCGCCCGCGCGCGCTCTCCGCCCTCGGCTTCTCGCCGGAGCAGGCCGCGGAGATCAATCCCGGCATCGTTTACGTCACGCTGTCGGCTTACGGCCATGCCGGTCCGTGGGCCGAGCGGCGCGGCTTCGATTCACTGGTCCAGACCACGACCGGCTTCAACGATGCGGAAGGGAAGGCCGCCGGCATCGACGGTCCCAAGGAATTGCCGGCGCAGATGCTCGACCACGCCACCGGCTATCTGATGGCGTTCGGCGCGATGATGGCCAGGGCGCGCCAGGCCCGTGAAGGCGGCAGCTGGCACGTGCGCGTGTCCCTGGCGCAGACCGGACGCTGGCTATGGAATCTCGGCCGGCTCGACGGCGGTCTTAACACCGCCGATCTTACGGCCGAGGCCGTACATGCTGCCTTCATGGAAACGGTGTCATCTGGCTTCGGCACGTTGCAGGCGGTGCGCCATTCGGCCGTGCTGCCGAGAACGCCGGCGCAATGGAGTCGTCCAGCGATGCCGCTCGGCAGCCATCCGCCGCGATGGCCGCACTGAAGCTGACGTGAAGCTGACGGATCGCAAAATTTTAACGCAAACCGAAAGACGATCCGCGTTTTTTAGGTTGTTTGAAATCCCAATTCAGCACTATTAGCGCGACCGATGAGGCAGTTGTCTGCCGAGATCGTCGCAGACATGACCGAGCCCTATGGTAGTTGAAAATACCAAGCGATTGCAGGTGCTTACAAAACGGCGGGTGATCGCATCCGTGGTTTTGCTGGCAATTGCCGGGATGGGCGCCTATGGCTTCCTGTCTGTGGGCGCCAAGGAGAAGAATCACTCCGAAGTCTCCAGCCAGTCGCGCAAGAACGCTCAGAATTTCACGCCGACGCCGTCGGAATGGGCGACGCTGACAATCGAGCCTGTCAATGCCAGGACCTTCCGCGCCGAGTACATCACTGAAGGCAAGGTCGCCGTCGATGAGGATCGTTCGACGCCGGTGTTCTCGCCCTATGCCGGCCGGGTGACCAAGCTGCTCGCCAAGCCAGGCGAAAGCGTGACCCAAGGTCAACCGCTGTTCACAATCGAGGCCGCCGATACTGTGCAGGCTCAGAACGATTTCATCGCGGCGATGACATCTCAGAACAAGGCAAAGTCGGCGCTCGAGCTTGCCGACATCCAGTACCGGCGCGCCAAGGATCTCTACGAAGGCCGCGCCATTCCGCTCAAGGATTATCAGCAGGCGGAAGCGACCCAGGTCCAGGCGCAGAACGACATGCGCTCCTCCGTGACGGCGCTGGAGGCCGCAAATAACAAGCTGCGCATCCTTGGGTTCACCGATGAGACGATCAAGGCGTTCCAGAACAAGGGCACCATCAATCCCGAGATCACGATCTATGCGCCGATCTCGGGCACAGTCGTGCAGCGCAAGATCGGCCCCGGTCAGTACGTCAATTCCGGCGCCAGCGATCCGGTCTTCGTGATCGGCGATCTCTCCACGGTCTGGCTCACCGCCTTCGTGCGCGAGAGCGATGCCGCCTCCGTCAGTGTCGGGCAGGACATCAGCGTCAACGTGATGGCGCTCCCGGGCCGCCCGCTGACCGCCAAGATCAACTACGTCGCCGCCGCGATCGATCCCAATACCCGCCGCCTGCTGGTCCGCGCCACCATCGACAACAAGGACGGTCTGCTCAAGCCGGAAATGTTCGCCAACGTCACGATCTATTCGGCCGGCGACCGCGGGGCACCTGCGGTGCCGAAGCAGGCGCTGATCTACGAAGGCGACCAGGTCCGCATCTGGGTCGCGCGTGAAGACAAGTCGGTCGAGCTGCGCCAGATCAAGATCGGCCTCATCAACGGCAACCTCGTCGAGGTCACCAGCAACGTGAAACCCGGCGAGAACATCGTCGTCAAGGGCAGCCTGTTCATCGATCGCGCGGCGTCCGGTAGCTGATCGACGACCCAAAGAAACGCGAAGACCTGAATGGATCGCCTCGTCGCCCTTGCCGTGAGCCGGCGCTTCCTGATGGTCGGCATGTTCGTCGCCGTGCTCATCGGCGGCCTGATTGCGTTCAACCAGCTCAACATCGAGGCCTATCCCGATCCGACCCCGCCGATGGTCGACATCGTCACCCAGAGCCCCGGCCTGTCGGCGGAAGAGATCGAGCGCTACATCACGATCCCGATCGAGACCCAGGTTGCGGGCCTGAAGAATCTGACGACCATCCGCACCATCTCGCTTTACGGCCTCTCCGACGTCAAACTGCAGTTCTCCTTCGCCTACACCTATGAGGAGGCATTGCAGCAGGTCCTGAACCGCCTGGCGCAGCTCTCGCCGCTGCCGGGCAACGTGCAGCCGCAGATCTCGCCCCTGAGCCCGATCGGGGAAATCTTCCGCTATCGCCTGGTCGGCCCACCGAACTACAGCGTGCTCGACCTCAAGACCATCCAGGACTGGATCCTCCAGCGCCGCTTCCGCGCCGTGCCCGGCGTGATCGACGTCACCGGGTGGGGCGGCAAGAGCAAGACCTATGAGCTTCAGGTCGACAACAACAAGCTGGTCGCCAACGGCCTGACGCTGCCGCAACTGCTCCAGGCGGTCGGCAACTCCAACGTCAATGTCGGCGGCAACACCGTCGATATCGGCCAGCAATCGGCCGTGGTCCGCGGCGTCGGCCTGATCCGCTCGATCGACGATCTCGCCAACACCATGGTCGCGCAGACCAACGGCAATCCGGTGCTGGTGAAGGACGTCGCCACCGTCACTGTCGGTCAGAAGCCGCGCCTCGGCATCGCCGGCCTCGATGATTCCGACGACATCGTGCAGGGCATCGTGCTGATGCGTCGCGGCGAGCAGAGCACGCCGACCATCAATCGCGTCGAGCAACTGGTCCAGCAGATCAACGGCTCAACTATCCTGCCGCCGGGTGTGCGCATCGAGCGCATCTACGACCGCAAGGACCTGATCGACCTCACCACCCACACCGTGTTGCACAACATGGTCGTGGGCATCCTGCTGATCGTGCTGTTGCAGTGGATCTTCCTCGGCGATCTGCGCAGCGCGCTGATCGTCGGCGCCACCATTCCGTTCGCGCTGTTCTTCGCCGTGATCATCCTGGTGCTGCGCGGGGAATCGGCCAACCTGCTGTCGGTCGGCGCCATCGATTTCGGCCTGATCGTGGACGCCACCGTCATCATGGTGGAGGCGATCTTCCGCCGCCTGACGCAGACCACGCCGCCGACGGAATCCGAGCAGATGTCGCCCGAGACGCTGTTCGGCATGAAGAGCCACGCCATCCTCAGCGCCGCGGCGGATGTTTCGCGCTCGATCTTCTTTGCCGCTGCGATCATCATCGCGGCCTTCCTGCCGCTGTTCACGCTGTCCGGCGTCGAGGGCAACATCTTCGGGCCGATGGCGCGCACCTATGCCTATGCGCTCGCCGGCGGCCTGCTTGCGACCTTCACCGTCACGCCGGCGCTCTCAGCCATTATCCTGCCCGCGCATGTCGAGGAGACCGAAACCCGGGTGATGCTGATCCTGCATCGGATCTACATGCCGGTGCTGCATTGGGCCGTCGCCAACCGCAACATCATGCTTGGTGCTGCGGTGGGCCTCGCAGTCATGACGCTGGCGCTCAGCCGGCTGCTCGGCCTGGAATTCCTGCCCAAGCTCGAAGAGGGCAATCTCTGGATCCGGGCCACGCTGCCGCCGACCATCTCGCTCCAGGAAGGCAACACCTACGTCAACGAGATGCGCAAGCTGATCCGCGCCCGACCCGAGGTCGAGTCCGTGGTGTCGCAGCACGGCCGTCCCGACGACGGCACCGACGCCGCCGGCTTCTTCAACGCCGAGTTCTTCGCGCCGCTGAAGCCCGCGAGCGAGTGGCCGGGCACGCACGACAAGGAGGAGCTGACGGCGCAGCTGCTCAAGCAGCTGGACGACCGTTTCCCCGGCGTCGAGTTCAACTTCTCGCAATATCTCCAGGACAACGTTTCCGAAGCCGTCTCCGGCGTGAAGGGCGAGAACTCGATCAAGCTGTTCGGCAGCGATCTCCAGGCGCTGACCGATACCGCCAACAAGATCAAGTCGGTGCTGTCGACGGTGCAGGGCGTCACCGACCTTGCGGTCTTCACCTCGCTCGGACAGCCGACCGTGCAGATCGACATCGATCGCGCCAAGGCCGCGCGCTATGGGCTTGCGCCGGGCGACATCAATGCGACCATCAAGGTCGCGATCGGCGGCGACACTGCGGGCGATCTCTACGAGCCCGGCTCCGACCGGCACTTCCCGATCATCGTGCGTCTCGCGCCGGAATATCGCCGGAGCGCCGAGGCGATCCAGAACATACGGATCGGCGCGCCCGGGCCGAGCGGCTCGATCACCCAGATCCCCTTAAGCGAGGTCGCGACGATCAGCCTCGTTTCGGGCGCGGCCTACATCTATCGCGAGCAGCAGGAGCGCTATCTGCCGATCAAGTTCTCGGTGCGCGAGCGCGACCTCGGCAGCGCCATCCGCGAGGCGCAGCAGAAGATCGCCGAGCAGGTACAGCTGCCGGCGGGATCGCACATGGAATGGGTCGGCGAGTTCGGCAATCTCCAGGACGCGATCAAGCGTTTGTCGATCGTGGTGCCGATTTCGCTGGCGCTGATCGGCATCCTGCTGTGGTTCAATTTCGGCTCGATGACGGACACGCTGCTCGCCATGAGCGTGATCCCGATGGCGATTTTCGGCGGCGTGCTGGGACTATTGATGACCGGCACAGCCTTCAGCGTCTCGGCCGCGATCGGCTTCATCGCGCTGTTCGGCATCGCCGTGATGGACGGCATCATCATCCTGTCGCAGTTCAACCAGCTGATCGATGAAGGCATGGACCGCGTAAGCGCGGTGATACGGACCGGTGAGTTGCAGCTCCGCCCGGTGCTGATGACTTGCGTGGTTGCCGGTGTCGGTCTGCTGCCGGCCGCGCTGTCGGGGGGCATCGGCTCGCAGGTGCAGAAGCCGCTCGCGGTCGTCGTTGTCACCGGCATGATGCTGGCGCCGGTCGTGATCCTGGTGACGCTGCCGGTGCTGATCTCCTTCTTCTCCCGCCGCGCGCGCTGACGGGGCGCCGGCCGCGATTTTAAAATCCGTAGAGTAGCGCCGGATTGTCGACCAGAATCTTCTTGCGCACACCGGCATCCGGCGCCCACACCGGGAGCTGGTTGAGCAGGCGGCCGTCGTCGATCTGATAGAGTGGCGCAATGTCGGTTGGCTTGCGCCCCTCGACGTGGCTTGAATCCGGATGCGGCCAGTCGGTGCCCCAGACGATGCAATCGGCATTGGCCGCGATCAGGGCACGGGCAAACGGCACCATGTCTTGGTAGTCGGGCGCAAGCTTCGAGGAGCGATAGGCGCCGGAGATCTTCACATAGGCCTTGCCGGATTTGACGAGCTCGACGAGGTCGGGGAAGCCCGGCTGCTCGAGCCCGAGCGAGGCCTCAAGGCCGCCGAAATGATCGAACACCGCAGGCACTGGCGCCGCAAGCACAAGGTCCTTAATCGCCGAGATCATCGGCAGCGTGGTGTAGAGTTGCACGTGCCAGCCACGCCCCTTCATGCGCTCGACGGCAGCTGTGAAACGGGCACGACCCACATTGGGATCGCTGATGCCGCCGGTCGCAAGGTTGATGCGGATGCCGCGAAAACCTTCCTGCTGCATCGTGTCGAGCTGGGCTTCCGTCGTCTTGTCGTCGATCACGGCGACCCCGCGCGCGTTCGCCCCGCGCGCCTTCATGCCAAACAAGGTTGAGGAATTGTCAGTGCCGTAAACGCTCGGGGTGACGATCACCACGCGCTCAATATGCAGCGCATTGTGCAGCGCGGCCATCTCTTCCGGTGAGGCCGGCTCGGGCGTGTAGACGCGGCCTGCGAAGAACGGAAATTTTTCGGCATCGCCGTGGATGTGGGTGTGACAATCGCAGGCATGCGGCGGGACGTCGAAATTGACAGGCGTCGCGGGTTGCGACGCACGGGCGTGGGCTCTGGTGGTCATGGCTACTCCGGCAGCAAGGGAGGCAAGCAGGGCGCCGCGTCGGTTGAGCATGGTTTTCTCCGTGCTTCGTCGAGCTGTCAGACCATAGCATCGCGGCCGGGCCGCCGGCGCTCGCAGCTCGCATAGCAGCCCGACGGCTTCTGCAATCACTGCCCCGACGGCGTGCGCAGGCCGTGCCAGGCGTCGCGGACCTGATGGTAGTGTACTTCGGGCAGATAGTCCGGCGTGTTCAGGCTCAGCGTTTTGACGTCGAGATGGCCGACGGCGCTGAGCAGTGTGTAGGAGGCGATCACGCGGTCCCGCAGCGCGCCGATCAGGCGGGCCTTGGCCTGGATCAGATCGGCTTGCGAGTTCAGCACGTCCACCGTGGTGCGCTGTCCGCCGGCAGCTTCCCGCTGCACGCCCTGGAGCGCGACGGTTGCCGCCTTCACCTCGGACTCCGAGGCCGAGACCGCGATCTTGGCGCCTTCATTGGCGACCCAGGCGCTAACCGCCGCCGTGCGCGCCTGATTGCGCATCTGATCGAGCACGAGGCGGCTCTGCGCCGTGACTTCCTTGGCCTGCCGGGTCTGCGACGACGCCTGACCGCCGTCATAGATAGGTGCGGTGACGTTAGCGACGATCGAAGCCTGGTCGGTGGCGAAGGTGCCGAGCGTCGGATCGCTGTCGCGGCTGCGGCTGACGCTGCCCTGGAGGCTGGCGCTCGGCAGCAGCGCGCCTTCGGCGACGCGGATATTGGTCGAGGCGACGTCGACGTCGAAGCTGGCGGCCATCACCGCCGGATGCTCGCGGATCGCCATCGCGACCGAATCCTCGCGGCTCTTCGGCAGATAGCGATCGACCACCTCGGCGGGGCGAAGCGCCGAGGGCGCATTGCCGATCACCTGGGAATAGGTCGCCTGGCTCACCGCGAGCGCGACTTCGGCGGCATTGAGATCGGCAAGGCCGCGATTGAGGCGCGCCTCGGCCTGGGCGCTGTCGGTCGGGGTGACGTCGCCGGCATTGAGGCGGCGCTGGGTGATGGAGAGCGTCTCGCGCAGGAAGGCGACGTTGGAGCGTTGCGCCTCTACCAGTGACTGATTGGCCAGCACGTTGGTGTAGGCGATCACCGCGTCAAGCAGCACGCCCTGGCCGACATTGCGCAGCGCCTCGCGGCCGGACTGCACCTGGAGCTCCGCGACCCGCACGCTGTTGGCGGTGCGGAAGCCGTTGAACAGGGTCTGTGACACCGTGACCCCGATGGTCCAGGGTTTCAGCGTCGCGGTCTGGATGGTGTTGTCGGGAAGCAGGTTGCGCACCGCCTGCAAGCCGGCGCTGAGGCTCGCCACGATCTGCGGCCGGTAGCCGGCGAGCGCCTGCGGCACATTCTCGTCGGTGGCGCGCTGCCTTGCACGCTCGGCGTTGAGTTGCGGATTCGTCTGGTAGGCCTTGACCAGCGCCTCCGGCAGGGCCTCCGCGGCGGCCGCGGCGGGCAGGGCGCAGCAGAGCGCCAGCGTGGTCCATATCGCCAGGACAGGACCCACGCCCGATCGACGCCGCGACATCACGCGACCAGCTCTGGCGGCACGCCCAATCATGTAATCCCGCAAAACCCCGGCTGTCCGCCCCCGCCGACGGTGGCCTCTTAACTGTTTAACCAGCGCCGGTCCCGCAGGCAAACTGCCACGGGGAAAACCCCCATGTATTCCGTGCTTGTTGCAGGTGAGTCACACACCAATCCCTTTCCGGATGCGCTATAGGAGCTTTGGCGGCTTCAATCCGTCAGGTGCCTGTCATGTGCTCCGGACTCTGCGGATGATGCCGAAACTCTTCTCCGATCCCGATGCGCTCGCGGAGGAGATCATTCGCCACGTCGGAGCCGATCTGGTGGTCGGACTGCCGCTCGGCCTCGGCAAGGCCAATCACGTCGTCAATGCCCTCTATGTGCGGGCCTGTGCCGATCCTGACATCAAGCTGACATTGCTGTCGGCGCTGACACTGGAAAAGCCGAAGCCAAAAGCCCTGGTCGAACGCCGGTTCATCACACCCGTGATTGACCGCCTGTTCGACGGGTATCCCGATCTGGCCTATGCCGATGCGCTGCGCGAAAAGCGGCTGCCGCCTAACATCAAAATCGCCGAATTCTTCTTTCTTGCCGGACGCTGGCTGCACGTGCCGGCCGCGCAGCAGAATTACATCTCGGCCAACTACACACATGCGGCGAGCTATCTGCTAGCGCGCGGGATGAACGTGGTGACACAGCTGGTGGCCAAGCGCGTCGTCGACGGCGTGCCGCGCTACAGCCTGTCCTGCAACACCGACACAACCCTGGACGTGCTGCGCGAGCGCCGTGCCGGACGCGCGTCGTTCAAGCTAATCGCGCAGGTGAATTCCGAGCTGCCGTTCATGCCGGGCCCGGGCGATCTTGCGGCCGAGGAGTTCAGTGCCGTGCTGGACAGCGCGGCGACCGACTTTCCGCTGTTCGCGCCGCCGTCGGAGCCGATCTCCGATACCAAATATGCGATCGGCCTGAACGCGGCGTCGCTGGTGCGCGATGGCAGAACGCTTCAGATCGGTATCGGGCAGATCGGCGATGCGCTCGCGCAGGGCCTGATCCTGCGCCATCGCGACAGCGCAACGTTTCATGATGTGGTCACGCGGCTATCGCCCGCGCGACCGGCCGTTGCGCGGGAATCCGGTGCCTTCGAGGCGGGCCTCTATGGCGTCAGCGAGATGGTGACCGAGGCGTTCATCGGCCTGATCGCGCCGGCATTCTCAAGCGCGCGGTCGACGGCGTGGTGCTGCACGGCGCCTTCTTTCTCGGCTCAAAATCCTTCTATCGCGCGCTACGCGAGATGCCGCCGGACCAGATCGCGCGCATCCGGATGATGCCGGTCTCGTTCACCAACGAGCTCTACGGCGAGGAGGATCAGAAGCGCCGCGCCCGCATCGATGCGCGCTTCGTCAACAACACGATGATGGCGACGCTGCTGGGTGCGGCCGTTTCCGATGGCCTCGATGACGGGCAGGTGGTGAGCGGCGTCGGCGGGCAGTACAATTTCGTGGCGCAGGCCTTCGCGCTCCGCGGCGCGCGATCGATGCTGACGCTCGAAGCGACGCGGCAGGCTGGCGCTGCGCTGAAATCCAACATTGTCTGGCGCTACGGACACCAGACTATCCCGCGGCATCTGCGCGATGTCTTCGTCACCGAATATGGTGTTGCCGATCTGAGGGGGAGATCGGATGCCGACGTCGTCGCGAGCATGCTGACAATCGCGGATTCGCGCTTTCAGGACGAGTTGGCGCGGGCGGCGAAGGACGCCGGCAAGCTGCCGCGGGACTATGTGATCCCGGCGGCGCATCGCGAAAACCATCCTGAAAGGATCGCGACGGCGCTCAAGCCTGCACGCGAGGCCGGGCTATTCCCGTCGTTCCCGTTCGGCTGCGATTTCACCGAGGTGGAGCTGCGCCTCATCCCGGCACTGGAGATTCTGCAAGGCGCGCAAAGCTCGCTGCGGGCGCTCGCGGGTTTGCTGTTGCAGGGGATGATACGGACACCCGACAGGGCCGACGAGGAATGTCTCGCACGCCTCGGCTTCGATCGCCCTAAGAGCTGGTCCGAGCGTGGCTATCGTGCGCTCGTAAGTGCAGCTTTGGCGCGCAGCCGCAGCAGCTAGCTCCACTGCGTCCCGGCGAACCGGGACGACTGCGGAGAGCTACCGGTTCTTGTTCACCGGCTTGCGCTTCTCGATGAAGGCGGCCATGCCTTCAGAGCGGTCCTCGAGCGCGAAGGTCGCGTGGAACAGGTTGCGTTCGACGCTCATGCCCTCAGCAAGCGTGGTCTCGAAGGCGCGGTTGACCGCTTCCTTGGCCATGGCGACGGCAGGGCGTGACATTGCCGCGATCTTCTCGGCGGCCGCCATCGTTTCGTCCATCAGCTTGTCGGCGGGCACGATGCGGCTGACGAGACCGCTGCGCTCGGCTTCCGCTGCATCCATCATGCGGCCGGTGAGGCAGAGATCCATCGCCTTGGACTTGCCGATCGCGCGGGTGAGCCGCTGCGTTCCGCCGATGCCGGGGATGGTGCCGAGCGTGATCTCGGGCTGGCCGAATTTGGCGGTGTCGGCGGCGATGATGAAGTCGCACATCATGGCGAGCTCGCAGCCGCCGCCGAGCGCGTAGCCCGCAACGGCTGCAATGGTCGGCTTGCGGCAGCGCGCGATGCGGTCGCCGCCGATCACGGCAAAGTCCTCGGAGAACATGTCGATGAAGCCTTTCGGCTGCATTTCCTTGATGTCGGCGCCGGCGGCAAAGGCCTTCTCGCTGCCGGTCACGACGATGCAGCCGATGGCGTCATCGGCTTCGAGATCATCGACGGCCGCGGCAATCTCGCGGAAGACGCCGAAGGAGAGCGCGTTGAGCATCTTCGGGCGGTTCAGCTTGATGATGCCGACCGTGCCTTTGCTTTCGACGATGATGTGTTCGAACGTGCTCATGGTCCACCCACGCTTTTGATTGAACGGGCAATGTGCCCGCTGGCGGCGTGGGCTTCAAGGGGGCCGTAACGCGCTGGCCGGCGCGTCCCGGACAGGCTCGTCAGGCCGGAAACTAGGCCATGAACATGCGTGCAGCGGAGGCCAGCGTCAGCAGCGTGCCGACGCCAATGAAGATCTTGCCGATCAGGGAACTCTGGTCCCAGGCCGAACTCGGCTGACTGCTTGCCATCACCGGTGCCGGACGCGGCTGTGTGTCGGTTGCGGCGACCGCCGCTTTCTGCACGGGCGGGTTGTCCTGTTGCAGAGCGCGGTCGATATCGTTGAGCTGGTCGGGCGCGACCACCTGGTTGTCGGCGCCGGGCGCTGCGGGACTGTCGGCGGCGGCCTGGACATTGTCATTGGCGCGGCCCGTCATCGCCGAGGCTGCGGCCGCAGGCGGCGCATCAGTGGCGGCGAGCTGCGCATTGGCATTGGCGACTTCCGGCGGCATCTGGCTCGTGCCGGGGACGTCGGTGCTGGCCTCTTTGCCGGCCTTGGCTTCGTCCGCCTGCGGCGCCGTGTCAGCCTTGTCGGACTTGTCGTCGGATTTCTGCGCCGTCTTGCCGTCGGTGTGGCGGTGAGACGTATGGCGTCGCTGCTTGGCCGGCTTGACCGTATCGGCCTGTTTGCTCGCGCCGTCCGGCCCCGTGCTAACAGAGTTCGGCGCGGCCTGCGCCGTCGCTCCAAACAGCAGCAATAGTCCGGCCAGAACGACCAATGCCGCGCGTCCGCTGGCTTTCATCATGTTGACGATCTCCCCAATTCGCCCGTCCCGGAAGCGAACAGAGACCCCGGCGCATGACCACAGCGGGGCAAAAAATGGGAATCTTCGGGCCACACCGGGCAAAACCGGGGCAAACCGGTCGGGCGTACCGCCCGACCGGGTGCGGTAGGGACCGATCGGTGTTATGAGCCCTGATGGAATTTATGCGGCTGCTTCGGACCAGGGCTCAGAGCTGATCACGATTTTGTGATCGCCTGGGCCGCGACGTAACAAATTGAAAGAGCGGCCGAATTGCAATGGTGAGGGCGCGCGTGCGCGGACGTGAGGACGAGTGGACCGGCCTGATGCGGTCGGCCATGGCAGGCGATGATGCGGCGTATCATCGCCTGTTGAAGGCGGTCACGCCGGTGCTGCGCGCTGCCGCGAGGCGCGGCCTGGCCCGTGCCGGGCAGGCTCCCGACCAGGCCGAGGATATCGTGCAGGAGATTTTGTTGGCGGTGCATCTGAAGCGGCACACCTGGGACAGCGAAGCGCCCTTCGCCCCCTGGTTGTTCGCGATCGGGCGCAACAAGCTGATCGATGCGCTCAGGCGCCGCGGCCGGCGCGTATTCGTCAACATCGACGATTTTGTCGAAACGCTGCCCGGCGAGACGCCTCAGGAGACCGCTTCGGCGGGCGAGGTCACAGCGCAGCTCAGTACCCTGCCGCAGCGCCAGCGCGACGTGCTGCAGTCGATCGCAGTCGACAGCGCCTCGATCAAGGATACGGCGGCGAAATACGCGATGAGCGAAGGTGCGGTACGGGTCGCGCTGCATCGGGGGCTCGCCGCCCTGACCGCCAAACTACGGGACCACTAGTCATGGACACCGATCAACTTATTCGCACGCTCGCGGCCGACAATACCCACCGCGCTCCGCGTGTCGGCGCGCTGCTGACCACGGGACTCCTGGTTGCGGCGCCATTGTCGATCCTGATTTTTGCGGCGTTCCTCGGCGTGCGGCCGGACGTGATGAGCGCCATGCACAATCCGTTCTTCGACATGAAGTTCGCGGTTACGCTGTCGCTCGCGATCCCCGCGATCATCATCAGCCTGCATCTGTCGCGGCCCGAAGCCTTGATGCGCGGCTGGGGCTGGCTCCTGCTGCTGCCGATCGGACTGCTTGCGGTGGCGATTGGGAGCGAAGCGATGATGGCGCCGGCCATGCCGATGACGATGCGGCTCGTTGGCAAGAACTCGCGGGCGTGCCTGTCGGCGATCCCCGCGATGTCGCTGCCGCTGCTCGCGGGCGCATTGTTCGGCCTGCGCCACGGCGCGCCGTCGCGGCCGGCGCTTGCCGGCGCGCTCGCCGGCCTGCTGTCGGCCGGGCTCGCCGCCACGCTCTATGCCTCGCACTGCACCGACGACTCGCCGCTGTTCGTCGCGACCTGGTACACGATCGCGGCCGCTCTCGTGACCGCGATCGGGGCGGCGGTTGGGTCGAGGGTCCTGAGGTATTAGGCCACGAACGTCGTGCTCTGCATGCGGTGGAAGCGCAGCACCTGCTGCGCGGTGGAGCTGCGCAGGGCCTCATAGGTATCCCGCAGCGTCAGCATGTCGGTCCGCGAGCCGCCGGACAGCTTTTCGCGCATGGCGATGATCGCGCGCACGCTGGACCATTGCATGCCGGCGGCCTTGGCGAGGATCATCACGCCCTCGGTGCGGCTCTCGATCATCATGTTCTCGGCAGTCTCGACGGCGACGCCGGCGAGTGCCGCAAGCCCGGCATTGGTCTCGTCGAACTTGCCCTGCTCGGCGAACGTCGTGACCTGGAATTCGTTGAGCCGGCCGTCGTCGTGGAGTGACTTCACCAGCGCGCGTGCCATTTCGGTCTGCCGGGTCATCGCGGCGGCACGGATCCGCTGCGTCGCCTCCTGGACCACGCTCGATACTTCGCCGGCGAGCTCGGGATGGGCGGCCTCCAGTTTCCTGCGCACGCTCAGGGAGGCCTTGGCGATCAGCTTCAGATAATGATGCCGCGGCAGGTCAGTCCGCAGGCCGATGCAGGTGGCGAGGTCGTCATCGCGCTCGGCGCGCGCGACGAGATCGGTGAGGCTGCCCTCGGAGAGTCGCGCGCCGGGGTTGCCGACGGTCGACTGCACCACGTCTTCATTGCCGCGCGTCACCAGCACGTCGGTCAGCGCCTCCGACAGCACCCGCCGCAGCGAAATCGCCTTGAGATGGGCCTGGCTCTTGCTGCGCGCGATCTCGATCAGGGTCGTCTCGTCGAGCCGCTCCGACTTCGACAGCACGGGGCCCGCGATCTCGATGATGTCATCGAGCGCCAGCGTACGGATGATTGCTGGCGGTGCGGCGGCGATCGGCGCGAGCCGGTCGGCGAGCAAGGCCTTCGCCGAAGTCTCGATCCGCTCGGCGAGGCACTGGAAGACATCGTCGAACACGCGGATATGGTCGTCGGAGTAATCCACCGCGTTGCCAACGAAGAGGTCGGTGACGCGGCGCAGCGTCTCGACCCGGCGCGCGACTGTGCCGTGCGCGAGCGCGGTCTGCAATTCCTCGAGCAAGTTCTCGGATGACTTGACGGATCTGGATCTCATAGCCCTGTCCTGGAGCGTTCGGTCCGGCGGCGTGTTCTCACGCGCCGGCAGCAAATGAATTGGTCAGCTCGTAGCAATGCGGTTGCGCCCTTGCGCTTTGGCGGAATACAGCGCCCTGTCGGCGCGCGCGAGAAAGATGTCGGCAGTATCAACGTCGCGCAGCATCACGAGGCCGGCGGAGATCGTCACGCGCATGCCGGGTGCGAAGGCGCTCCAGTCGAGTTCGGCGACGATGCTGCGCAGCCGCTCGAGCATGCGCGATGCAGCCTCGCTCGCGGTGCCGGGTAGCAGCAGCAGAAACTCCTCGCCGCCATATCGGCCGAAACGGTCGTCGGGCCGGATGTTGGCGAAGATGGTGATGGCGAAGGTGCGCAGCACCTCGTCGCCGACCGGATGGCCGTAGGCGTCGTTGATGCGCTTGAACCAGTCGAGGTCGATCAGCGCGATGGCGCAGGCGCTGCCGCTCTGCCGCGACTTCTCGATCTCGGCGTCGAGAAGCCGCATGATGCAGCGACGGTTGTAGGAGCCGGTGAGCTCGTCGACTTCGGCAAGTTCCTCGATGCGCCGATAGGCCGCCTTCAGCTCGATGCTGCGCCGGTACAGGATCTTGCGCAGCGTCGCACCGAATAGGCCGAGGAAGGCGCACTGGCCGATCACCAGCACGAAGCACAGCATCGAGGCGATCCGCTGCAGCCGCGTCGCAACCGGCATGCCGATCGGCAGGTCCGAGCCGAGGAACACGGCCGCGAGCGCAATGGTCGCGAGTGCCCAGGTCAGCATTGCCTGAGCCGAGGTCATGCGCAGCGTGCCGAAGGCGAAGATCAGGAACAGGACGCTGATGAAGGCGATCCCGAGTGTCGGCACCGAGATCAGGAACATGAATTGCAGCGCCATATGCGCCGAGATCTGGAAGACCGTGAGATAGTGGTCGTTGTGCCTGTCGCCGACGCCGGCCTCCGACATCACGACAAAGATGCCGATAATCAGGAGGCCGCCGACCCAGAACAGCGACGGAACGTCGATGTGGACGGCGCCGTCATAGGCGTAGAGCAGCAGCACGGAGGCGCCGAGCGAATAGCTGACGACCTGGCCGATATACATCTGCCGGCGCTGCCGGATGCGGCGCGCCAGCACCTCGGGCGCCGCCGCTTCGGGCGTGAGGACGAGATCCGCGACCTCTGTGGCATTCCTCTCCGGAAAGGACGTCGCGGCCGTGCTCATGGTCCCGCCAATGGTGGATGTCAGCCGAAAAATCTAAGTGGCAAGCCTTTAGGTTTGGTATCCTTTTGCATCGAATCCGGGGGAGGCCGCGCGAGTGAGCGGTCGCGAGCGGCGCGGAGTTTTGCAGCCAGTTAGGCATCGCAGGCGATATCGCGGACCAAAGCCGGCGCCGGGCGACATAAGGTGCAAGGGGCCGTGTTATGGATCCGGCTCTGATCAGGCCGCCTGCGTGGCACGTTAAGAGAGTGTTTACGTATTATGTTACCATTCAGGAGCGACCAACCGCGGCGGGTGGGACAAGGAAAATCCGCGTATGTGGGGTAAATCACAGAGGTCCCCGTGTGAGTGCGGTAGGTTGAAGAATTTGGCCCCTTCCGTCGAACCGTCCGCCATATCGGCCCGACCAATCTTGCGAGACGGCCTTTGAGCGTGACACACGCGGCTACGGACGAGATCCTGATCGCCAGGATCGCCCAAGGCGACCGGCTCGCCATGCAGGTGCTGTACGGGCGGCACCATGTCAGGGTCTACAGGTTCGGGCTCAGACTCGTACGGAACGAGCAGACGGCGGAGGACCTCATCAGCGAGGTGTTTCTGGACGTCTGGCGTCAGGCCGGCAAGTTCGAGGGCCGGTCCGCCGTTTCCACCTGGCTTTTGGCAATCACCCGATTCAAGGCCCTGTCTGCGCTTCGGCGCAGGAAGGATTTTGAGTTGGACGACGAAGCCGCCAACGCGATCGAGGATTCGTCCGACAATCCCGAAACGGCGGCGCAGAAGAAGGATACGAGTGCAGCGTTGCGGGAGTGTCTGGCGGGCCTCTCGGCGGACCATCGGGAAATCGTCGATCTCGTCTACTACCACGAGAAGTCCGTGGAAGAGGTGGCCGAAATCGTCGGGATCCCCGAGAACACGGTAAAGACGCGCTTGTTCTATGCGCGCAAGAAATTGGCCGAACTGCTGAAGGCAGCCGGCATTGAGCGAGGCTGGCCATGATGGCTTTGAGCAAGAAGATGCTGGAGCAAGAGCCCGGTGAGATCGAGATGCTGCTGCCCTGGCATGCCGCGGGCACGCTGAATGCGCGCGATGCCCGCCGCGTCGAGGAAGCGCTCGCCGGCGATCCGGAGCTTGCAAAACAATATGCGGCGATCCGCGGCGAGTACGAAGAGACCATCCACTTGAACGAGAGCCTGGGTGCGCCGTCGGCGCGCGCGATGCAAAAGCTGTTCGCCGCGATCGACGCCGAGCCGGTGCGGACGGCCGGTTCGCTGCCGCTGTCGGCCCGCATCGCCACGTTCTTCGCCAGCCTGTCGCCGCGCACGCTGGCCTGGTCGGCGAGCCTCGGCGCCATCGCGCTGCTGCTGCAGGCCGGCATTATCGGCGCCGTGCTGATGAGGACCCAGACCTCGACGTTCCAGACCGCATCGCTCTCGACCGGCGCGCCGATCACGCGCGAGTTGGGCGCCGCCGCTCCTGCGCGGGCGCTGGTACGCTTCACGCCTGAGGCGCGTGTCGCCGACGTCACGGCGCTGCTTGACATCTACCAGGCCTCTATCATCGGCGATGCCAAGGGCGGCATGTTCCGCCTGCAGTTCGACAAGGCGATGAGCCAGGACGAGCTCACCGCGCTGCTAGGCAGGATGCAGCGCGAGAGTTTCGTCAATCTCGCCGTGGCGGCGCCGTGAGGCCGCCTTCGCAGCTATGACGCGCAAGTCCGAGAGTAAGTTGCGAACTGCGGCCGGTGCTTCGTCGGCCGGAGCCGCGCTCCTGCTCGCCGCCTGCCTCGGTATCGAAGCGGCGCACGCGCAGGCGATCATGCGGACGCCCACCATCAGCGTTCCCTCGCGCACGCCAACGATCTCTCCGAGCGTCGCGGCCAGGGCCGGGAGCGTCGATCGCGGTCCGCGCATGGCGCCGATGGCTCATATCTCGCCGCGGATGGGGCCGAATCCGGTGCTGCCTTATGCGCACTACTCGCCGAACCTCTATCCGGCCTGCTCCGCAGCCTATCGCGATGCCGATGGCGAGTGCCTCGGCCAGCCGAATCCGGGCGGTGGCTCCGGCAAATTGGCCAGGAAGAGCGCCGGCAAGGGACGGGGCAACGCGACGGCGCTCGCCACAATCTCGCGCGCCTTCACCAACGAATTCGTGGCCGAGATCGACAGCGCGCTGTCGCCGGCCGAGGCCGATGAACTGGCGCGCCGTCATGGTCTGACCCGCGTGTCGTCCGAGAATTTCCCGCTGATCGGGGCCACAGTCGGACTGTTCCGCATCAGCGACGGCCGGCCGTATGAGACGGTGCGGCGCGAATTCGCGGCCAATTCCAGCGTGCGCTCGCTTCAGCCGAACTTCCGCTACATGCTCCAGGACCAGAAGCCGGCGGTGCTGATTGAAGGCGATCCGGCGCAATACGCGCTGGCGAAGCTGCGCCTGCCGCAGGCGCACACCCTGGTGCACGGTGCCAATGTCACTGTCGCCGTGATCGATTCCGGGATCGACGCCAGGCATCCCGAGCTCGTCAATTCCATTGCCGACAATTTCGACGCGCTCGGCAGCAGCGAGGGCGCCCATGTCCACGGCACCGGCATTGCGGGCGCCATCGTGGCCCATGCCAAGCTGATGGGCAGCGCGCCGGAAGCGCGCATTATCGCTGTTCGCGCCTTCGGTGGCACCACGGGCAGCGCCGAGAGTTCGTCCTACATCATCCTGCGATCGCTCAATTATGCCGCCGAGCACGGCGCCCAGATCATCAATATGAGCTTTGCCGGTCCGAAGGACGCGGTGATCGAGCGCGCGATCGCGGCGACTGCCGCGCGCGGCCTGGTGCTGATCGCGGCTGCCGGCAATGCCGGCGCCAAATCGCCGCCGCTCTATCCCGCCGCCAATCCCAATGTGATCGCGGTCAGCGCGACCGACCAGCAGGACAAGCTGTTCACCGCCTCGAACCGCGGCAGTTACATCGCGCTGGCCGCGCCCGGCGTCGATATCTTCCTGCCGGCGCCGGATGGCAAATATCAGATGACGTCTGGCACCTCGTTCTCGGCTGCCTATGTCTCCGGCGTCGCCGCGCTGCTGCTCGAGCGCAACTACACGCTGAAGCCGAACGCGCTGCGCATGGCGCTTGCCAGAACCGCGCGCGACCTCGGTTCACCCGGGCGTGATGATCTCTACGGCGATGGCGAGGCCGACGCGTTTGCCGCCGTGATGGCTGTTCCCGCCGATAGCGCGCCGCCGGTCGCGGCCGCGTCCGATACAAGAAAACGTGAAGGTGCCGAGAAGCGTCGCGAGGAGCCCGGCATCCGCGCAATAGAGCAACCCTCGCTGTCGAGCGCGGACGATAAATCCGCGGTTTTTCAGGTGGATAGGCCGGCGGCGCGGTAGCGGCCGCGACAAGATTGCTTGCAGCAGGACGGCCAGAAAATCGAGCGCCGCGTTGAACGTTCAAGCGCCCTGCCACGACCAAAATACGTGGGAGCGGTCATCCCTCCCCATAAGTCATATCAGGCGCGAGCGCCCATCCACCCCAAGCGCCCATATGGCTCGACCCGTCCGGTTGTCCCCCCGGACGGGTCTTTTCTTTTTAGGGATCCGATTTCTTGAAGTCTCGTGCGAGATCAGCTTGCGATTGAACCCGCGGGTGCGATCGTCGTCAGGACCCGGCGCGGCACGCGGCAGGTCCGCTATGCTTGTGCGAAGCTTGACTCGCAAACACCGAAAATCTCCGCACGACTACGGCGTTTGATGACGAACGACGCGTCGTTGCTGGACAAGTCAAAACTTTTCCACAACATATTCCCGTCGCGTCTAAATTGATTCGTGTGCGTTGCGTCTCCCGCGTCCGTATTTTTTCTCCTGACGGGCTGGTTCATGACTCATCGCCAAAGCGCGGCAGGCAGCCGCGACATTGCGGCACGCTGGTGCGCTCTCGCCGAGCAGCGGCTGGAGCATCTCTCCGAAATGTTCGAGACCGGGCGCTGGCGCCGCTATCACTCCGAGCTCGCATTTCTTGAAAACATCCAGGAAGCCAAGCGTGCGGTCCAGACCTGGCGCGCGCTTGCGAATGGTTGGGACGTCGCCGCGGCCGCCGCGAGCGTGACCTCCGCATTCGGCTGGTCGCCGGCGACGATGCCGCGCGTGTTTGCGCGCGAGGAGCAGATCCAGACCGTGCAGCCGAAGGCGGTGCACATCGCGCCCGAGACTTTCGTTCCGGTCAGGCTCGAGCCGAAGCCGGACGTGCTCGCCGAAATCGTCGAAGCGCCGATTGCGCCGCTCGCCCCGACTGCGCCGGTCGCGCCGCTGCCGCCGTCGGTCGCGTCGTTCTTGCAGACCTTCTCGCCGCCCGCCAATGAAATCGCCGCAGCTCCCGAGCGCGTCGTCGAATTCACCTTCAGCCTCGACGGCATCGAGGCAAAGTACCCCTTGCTGCGGAATTCGTTTTAGGGCGACGCTGGTGAAGCGCCCCGCGTCTCCTCCAACCCCGTCATCCTGAGGTGCGAAACATGGGACGCAACGCGTCCCATGGAGAGCCTCGAAGGATGAGCGGCCGGACTGCTCGCCGTATCACGCTCACTTCTTCGGTCTGGGCGCTCCCGCCCGCCGCCGTGCAAACTGGCTCACAGCCTTCCAATCCGATCGAATGAGCGCTTCCTTCTTTGCGCGGCTCCAGCCCTTGAGCTGCCGCTCGGCAGCGATACCGTCCGTGATCCGCTCGAAATACTCCGACCAGACCAGGACGACCGGGCGTCTCGAATAAGTGTATCCCGGATAAGCACCGGCATTGTGCTCGTCGACCCGCTTGGACGTGTCTTCGCCGGTTGCACTTCCGATGTAGAAAGAGCCGTCCGCGCATCGCAGCATGTAGATATAGATGCCCACAACATCATCCTTCGAGGCTCCCCGTACGCTGCTGCGCACCGCACGGCTCGCACCTCAGGATGACGGCAGTGTGCTCGTTGTCAATATTAGAATCAGCAACTTTTGGCTGTGTTATCGAATAGCGTGGTTTCGTCGGACCTAGGCTTCGCTTCCGTCATCCTGAGGTGCGAGCCTTGCGGTGCAAAGCACCGCGAGAGCGAGCCTCGAAGGATGCGCGGCCCATCTGCCAACCGCCCACCTACCGCCGCACCGCATTGCCGCCGACCAGGACCTGCGCAAAGCGTTGGGCGCCCTCCGCTGACAGGTCCGCCGTCACGGCGCGCGCATGGTCCAGGCCAACCACGGCGCCGCGCGGGGTTTCCGAGATCATGTTGTTGTTGACGAGCGCGGTGCCGGCGCCCGGCACGACGGAGACGCCGATGCCGGCCAGCGCCTTGCGGATGACGTTGCCAGTGATCGCGACGTCCCGCAGATATTGGCCCCAGCCCGCGACGATGCCGTAGGACGGCGCGTTCTCGATCACATTGCCGGTGACCGATGAATCCGCCTCGATGTAGATGCCGATTCCGGCATCGTCATCGGGCGCGGTGCCGATCGGCCGTTTCGGGATCAGATTGCGGATGATGTTGCCCTGGACCACTGCGATCCGGCCGCCCTCGTTGAAATTGCAGACGGAGACACCGATGGCTGCGCCGTCCACAATGTTGTTGGCGATGACCGCAGCCTCGAACGCGAACTCGGAATAGAGCGCGACCTCCCGCACGTCGCTGACGCTGTTGCCTGATATGTGGATGTTGGAGGCCGAGTTGCCGCGTACGGCGGAATAGTCGCAGTTCTTGATGCGGTTGCCGCGCACGATCACGTTGCCGGCGCGGAAAGCGTTGATGGCGTTGCCGTACTGGCCGGAGCCGCCGGGCCCGGCCTTGATGTCCTCGATGCGGTTATCCGCGACCAGCGTGCCGTCGTCGCCGATCGCGGTGCGCAGGATTTCGATGCCGTTGTCGTTGGTGCCGATGATGGTGTTGCGCGAAACGCTGAGGCCCCTGGCGTCGAACGAGACCACCGCGGTCACCGCGATGTTGGTGAAGATGTTGCCCGAGATGTCGCCTGTGATCTGCTCGAGCCAGACGCCGCTGCCGCCGGAGCCGCTGATCTCGCAATCGGTGATACGGACGTCGCGCCCGCCGAGGACATGGATCAGCCCGCGCCGCGTCGGCAGCGGAATGCCGCCGCCGTCGAAGGTGATGCCGGTGAGGCCGATCGAGTCGGAGCCGTCGCTCTGGATCGCCGAGGCCCCGCCGGTGAACACGAGGTTTGTCGCGCCGCGCACGCCGATCAGTTGCGCGCCATTCGGTAGCCGCAGCAGCCCGGTTCGGTAGAATCCCGGCGGAAGCGCGAGCGGCATCTGCGCGCGCGCGGCCTCGTCGATCGCGCGCTGCAGCGCGCGCGTCTGATCCTCGCTGCTGCTGGGCCGTATGCCATATTGGGTCGCATCGCGGCCGAGCAGTGACGTCAGCGGCGCCGCGCGGGCGGCATCGGCGGGCATCGCGAGAGCGCCAGCAATGCCGGCGGTCGAGGCGCCAATGAGATGACGACGGTTGAGATCCATGACGCGTCCCTCGGCGGACGCGGGATGTCCGCACCCCTTAGGTAGCGCAGGGCAGGGAGCACCGTGAGGATTGTTCGCGGTAGGGTTAAATGTTTACCGCAAAGCGCGGTGCCGTAGGGTGGGCAAAGCGTAGCGTGCCCACCATCGTAACCGCAGATCGGACCGCGATGGTGGGCACGGCGCAAGGGCGCCTTTGCCCACCCTACGAAGTCTGCGTGTTTCGCCCCTTCCTTGCGAGCCCCACCATCTCCATCAGCATCGCTTCCCCGGCATCCACGAGCTCCTCCAGCGTGATCCGCGGCGCGTCCTTGCGCCGTACCGCGCCGCTGCGCGCAAGCAGGGGAATGTGGATGAACGCCGCCAGTTGCGGCCGCCCAGCCTTCACGTTCTCGATCGCGCGCCAGCTCAGATAGTTGCAGAGATAAGCGCCGGCATCGCGCGAGGACCGCGCATCGATGCCGGTGAGGCGCGCGGCGCGTAGGAGCCTTGCCGTGTGCGGACCGAACGTCATCGCGTCCGCATGGCCGGCAATGCCGCGCTTGCTCGAGCGGGTGTTCGCGGCATCGGGCCACAGCATGGTGACCGCGTTGCGCGCGCGGCTCTCGATGCGCAAGTACGGCGTGCGCGCGGCGAGGCCGAACATCAGCAGCGCATCCGGCTTCACGTTCGCCAGCACCTCCGGCAATTGCCGGTCGACCGCGGCATAGGTCACCGGAAAGATATGGCTCGATAGCGCGACATCATCGAGCGCCGGCCGGCGCAGTTGCACCAGCCGCTTCACCAGCGGCTGGGTGGGATTGTGGGGCGCGCCGGGAAACGGGCCGAAGCCGGTGAGGAGAATGCGGAGCTTTTCGCTCATTGCAGCAGCTCCAGAATCTGCTCGGCAGCAAGCGCTGGAGTCAGATGCCCGTTCGCCACCTCGGTTTCGATCTTCCGGACCTTGCTGCGGACGGAGGCCTCGCTGCGCAGCCGCGACAGCATGCGCTGCTCCAGCATCGACCACATCCATTTCACCTGCTGGTCGCGCCGCCGTGCGGTGAACTCGCCAGATGTGTTCATCGCGTTGCGGTGATCCAGGATCTTCTGCCAGAGCTCGGCGATGCCGGTGCCGGCAAGCGCCGAATAGGTGATGACAGGCGGATGCCAATGTTCGGAGCGCGGCGCCAGAATGTGCAGCGCGCTACGATAGTCGGCCGCGGTGATGTTGGCGCGCTTGAGATTATCGCCGTCGGCCTTGTTGATCGCGATCATGTCGGCGAGCTCGACCAGGCCCTTCTTGATGCCTTGCAGCTCGTCGCCGCCGCCGGGCAGCATAAGTGCCAGGAAGAAATCGGTCATGTCGCAGACCGCGGTCTCGGATTGGCCGATGCCGACGGTCTCGACCAGCACCACGTCGAAGCCGGCCGCCTCGCACAGAAGCATCGCCTCGCGCGTCTTGGCGGCGACGCCGCCGAGTGTGCCTGACGACGGCGAGGGCCGGATGAAGGCAGCGTCGGAGGCCGACAGCCGTGCCATGCGTGTCTTGTCGCCCAGGATCGAGCCGCCGCTGCGCGCCGAGGACGGATCGACCGCGAGCACCGCGACCTTGTTGCCCTGCTCGATCAGATAAGTCCCGAGCGCATCGATCGTGGTGGATTTGCCGACGCCGGGCGAGCCGGTGATACCGACGCGAACCGCCTTGCCGGTGTCGGGCAACAGCATCTGCACGAGCTCGCGCGCCTGCGCCTGATGGTCGCCACGCCGGCTCTCCACCAGCGTGATGGCCCGCGCCAGCGCCGCGCGATGACCGGCGCGGAGGTCGCGGGCAAGGGAGGTGATATCGAGCGAAGTCTTCTTCTCAACCATACCCTGCTTTACAACGGCGGAAGCAGGCAGGCGAGGGGCCCTCAAGCCTTGGCAAAGCCGGCCGCCTTCATGGCCTGGCCCATCTGGCGATCCGCCTGGTTCATGAAGCTCTCGAACTGGCCGGCATCGCGCCATACGATGCCAAAACCGCGTCTGGTCATGAAGTCCTTGAATGCGGCGGAGTCGTATACCCTCTTCAAGGCCGCGGTCAGCCTGGTTGCGATCTCCGGAGCCAGGCCCCTGGGCCCGGCAATGCCGCGCCATGAGCTGGTGGAATAGTCGACGCCAAGCGCCTCCTTCAACGTCGGGACGTCGGGGAAGATCGGATTGCGCGCGTTCGCCATGATCGCAAGGCTCCGCGCCTGGCCGGCCTCGATGGTGGCGCGCGCTTCCGGCACCGAGCAGGTGGTGAGATCGAGGCTGCCTGCGACGAGATCCTGCATCGCCGGTGCTGCGCCATTCGACGCAGACCACGCGACCTGGTTTGCCGGCAATCCCATGGCCTGCATCCAGCCGGCGAGGGCGAGATGCCAGATGCCGCCTTGTCCAGTGCCTGATGCCTTGAACCTTCCCGGCGGTGCTAATCGGATGGCCTCCATGAGCTCCTTCGCCGACTTGTATGGCGAGGACGTGGAAACCTGGATGCCCGGCGGATCTTCGTTCATCAGCGCCAGCGGCGTGTAATTCCGCGGCGTCAGATGCGTAACGGCCTGCCAATGCAGCATCGTGATTTCCACGGTCAGCATGCCGATCGTGTAGCCATCCGGTGGTGCTGTTGCGATCTCGGCATGGCCAATGACGCCGGATCCACCGGTGCGGTTGACGACGTTGAACGGCTGGCCGAGCTCCTTCTCCAGCAGCGACGCGACGATGTGCGCGGTCGCATCCGTGCCGCCGCCGGCGCCCCATGGGACGATCATGGTCACCGGCCGCGCCGGATAGGCTTGCCCGCGCGCAGGTGTGAAGAGAGCGGACGTGGCCGCAGCTACAGAAGAGGCCGCGAAAATGCGACGCGTGATCCCTGACATCAATAATCCCGGCGGCGCCCTCGGGAATCGGGCCCATGTTAATGTCATATGCTACGCGGCTTTGCATGGATGTCGCAAGCGGCCCCAATGGCGGCGTGAGCAACGGTTCCGTTGGGAACTTATTGCTGCTCGTCAGCGTCGCCTTTTGGGGCAGAAAGCATGGCGATCGAGCGCAGGAAAAATCCTGCGCGCGCATTTGCACGATGATATGTCGCTTCATTTTGCATCCGACCGCCGTCGACGTTCGGAGCTTAACGTGAGCGTAGTCAACGCAAGATGAACCGGCGCAGAACGGGCTGTGCGAATATCAGGATGTGAAGATTGGTCGCCGCAGCATGCCGGCCGGTTTGGTGCGGGAGTCCAAGGGCGGCGGAATTACTCCGCCGCCTCGCTATGCCCGAGCCGGGCATTGAGCTTGCGGATCAGCTCCTCGGCCGCGTCCGCGATCACCGTGCCGGGCGGGAAGATCGCCTCGGCGCCGGCCGCATAGAGCGCATCATAATCCTGCGGCGGGACCACGCCGCCGACGATGATCATGATGTCCTCGCGGCCCTGCTTCTTCAGCGCCGCCTTCAGCTCCGGCACCGCGGTGAGGTGGGCAGCGGCGAGGGAGGAGACGCCGAGGATATGGACGTCGTTCTCGACCGCCTGGCGCGCGGCTTCGTCGGCGGTCGCAAACAGCGGCCCGATGTCGACGTCAAATCCGATATCGGCAAAGGCCGACGCGATCACCTTCTGGCCGCGATCGTGGCCGTCCTGGCCGATCTTGGCGACCAGGATGCGCGGGCGGCGGCCCTCGGCCTCCTCGAACGCGTCGATCAGCGCCTGAACCTTCTCGACCTGGTTGCCCATGCTGGACGCCTCCCGCTTGTAGACCCCGGTGATGGATTTTATTTCGGCACGGTGCCGGCCGAACACCTTCTCCATCGCGTCGGAAATCTCGCCGACGGTCCCCTTCGCGCGCGCCGCGTCGATCGCAAGCGCGAGCAGATTGCCGTTGCCTTCGGCGGCCGAGCGCGTGAGCGCGGCGAGCGCAGCGTCGACGTCCTTCTGGTTGCGCTCGGATTTCAGTCGCGTCAGCTTGTCGATCTGCAAGCGCCGGACATTGGTATTGTCGACCTTCAGGATCTCGATCGGCGCTTCATCCGTCGGCTTGTATTTGTTGACGCCGATCACCGCCTGCTTGCCGGCATCGATGCGGGCCTGGGTCTTGGCCGAGGCCTCCTCGATGCGCAGCTTCGGCACGCCGGCTTCGATGGCTTTCGCCATGCCGCCGAGCTCCTCGACCTCCTGGATATGGCTCCAGGCTTTCGCGGCGAGGTCGCGCGTGAGACGCTCGACATAATACGAGCCGCCCCAGGGATCGATGATGCGGGTGGTGCCGCTCTCCTGTTGCAGGAACAGCTGGGTGTTGCGGGCGATGCGCGCTGAGAAGTCGGTCGGCAGCGCCAAGGCCTCGTCGAGCGCGTTGGTGTGCAGCGACTGGGTGTGACCTTGGGTGGCCGCCATCGCCTCCACGGTGGTGCGCATCACGTTGTTGAACACGTCCTGCGCGGTCAGCGACCAGCCCGAGGTCTGGCAATGCGTACGCAGCGAGAGCGAGCGGGGGTCTTTCGGATTGAAGGGCTTGAGCAGCTTGGCCCAGAGCAAGCGCGCGGCGCGGAGCTTGGCGACTTCCATGAAGAAGTTCATGCCGATCGCCCAGAAGAACGACAGGCGCGGCGCGAAGCGGTCGACATCGAGGCCTGCGGCGAGTCCGGCACGGAGATATTCGACGCCGTCGGCGAGCGTATAGGCGAGCTCGAGATCCTGCGTCGCCCCGGCCTCCTGCATGTGATAGCCGGAGATCGAGATCGAATTGTACTTCGGCATCTTTTGCGAGGTGTAGGCGAAGATGTCCGAGATGATCCGCATCGAGGGCGCGGGCGGATAGATATAGGTGTTGCGCACCATGAACTCTTTCAGAATATCGTTCTGAATCGTCCCCGAGAGTTTCTCTGGCGCAACGCCTTGTTCCTCAGCGGCGGCGACATAGAGCGCGAGGATCGGCAGCACCGCGCCGTTCATGGTCATGGACACGCTCATCTGGTCGAGCGGAATCCCTGCGAACAGCGTGCGCATGTCGTAGATGGAATCGATGGCGACGCCAGCCATGCCGACGTCGCCGCCGACGCGCGGATGGTCGCTATCATAACCGCGATGGGTGGCGAGATCGAAGGCGACCGAAAGGCCCTTCTGGCCCGCCGCGAGGTTGCGGCGGTAGAACGCGTTGGAATCCTCCGCCGTGGAGAAGCCGGCATATTGCCTGATAGTCCAGGGCTGGTTGACATACATGGTCGGGTAGGGACCACGCAGGAACGGCGCGATGCCCGGATAGGTATCGAGGAAATCGAGGCCAGTGAGATCGGTTTCGCCATAAACAGGCTTCACCAGAATGCCTTCGGGCGTCAGCCACGGCTCGGCGCTGCCGGTCGGAGCGGCGGTAGCGGCGCGCGCGAAAGCGATGTCAGCGAAATCAGGAATGCGGCTCATGGCTTCAACCATATCATAGGCGCTCAATCATGATCCGGATGCTGATGGCTGACGATGGTCGCCATCTTCTCCGGCCCGTAATTCTGCTGCGTGGTCTGGCTCGGCAGATTGGAGATGCCGACCACCCAGCCGAGGCGGGACTCGGTGCCGAACTGCCGCGTCGGCACGACCCGGTCGGGGCGATCGAAGGCGCCGGTCATGATCTCGATCCGGTCGCCGTCGATACGGCCAAAGCTCAGCGGCGTGCCGCAGGCGGCGCAAAAGCCGCGCTCGGCGATCGAGGAGGAGCGGAAGAACGATGGCCGGCCCTTGGTCCAGACAATGTCCGTTTTGTTGATGTCGGCAAACGAGGCGAACGGCGCGCCGCTGGCCTTCTGGCACATCCGGCAGTGACAGATCGAGACCCGGTTCGGCGTGGCCGTGACCGCGAAGCGCACTGCCCCGCATTGGCAGCCGCCGGTGAGAACGGGTTTGCTGGCGTCGGTCATGCCTGCTCCATCCGTCGATAGGCGTCTTGCAGCGTCGCAAGCGCATCGCCGGCGGCAAAGACAAAACCCGTGACGCCGGCCGCACGTAGGGCCGCCTCGGCATCAGTCGGACGGCCTGCTAGATAGATAGGTCGCGCGCCAGCGGTTTGCAGGGCCTTCGCCGCGGCTTCGGCGTGTTCCGCATAGACCTTGTCGCTGGAACAAAGGCAGGCAAGTTCGGCGCCGGAGGCCTCGAAGGCGGCAGCCAGCTTGGCGGGATCGCCGAACCCCTCGCTATCGATGGCCTGGATGCCGCCGGCCTCGAAGAAGCTCTTTACAAATGTTGCACGCGCCGTGAAATCGGCGGGGGTGCCCAGATTGGCCAGGAACACACTTGGCCGCGCGCCGCGCGCCTTCAGTGCCGCGTCGGATTTGTCACGCAGTGCCTCGAACGGTTGCGCAAGCCGGATCGGGGAGAGCGCGTCGAACTTGTATTTGGCCTCGCCATAAGGTGCGAGCGCGACCGGCGTTGCTTTCAGCACCGCCGTCTCGCTTTCATGCAGGTTTGGAAATTCGCTGGCGCCGGTCAGCACGTCGCGGCGTTTTGCGATATTGGCCTCGCGTGCTTTTCGCGCGGCCGCGACCCTGCTCTGGAACAGGCCCTGCTGAAGCGCGGCGAAGGCGCCGCCGGCCTTCTCGCTCTCCTGGAACAGCGCCCATGCGGCCTCGCAGAGCTGCGCCGTGAGCGTCTCGATGCCGCCCGATCCTGCTGCGGGATCGCTGACCCTGGCGAGGTTGCTTTCCTCCAACAGCAAAAGCTGCGTGTTGCGCGCCACGCGCCGCGCGAACGGATCCGGCAGCCCGAGCGCCAGCGTATGCGGCAGCACCGCGATCACGTTGGCGCCGGCAAGCCCGGCTGCGAACGTCGCCATGGTCGCGCGCAGCATGTTCACATAGGGATCACGCTGCGTCAGCATGCGCCATGCGGTATCGGCGGCGATGAACAGCGGCTTTGGCGTCAGCCCGCACGCCGTCTCGATGCGCGCCCATAGCAGCCGCAGCGCGCGGAATTTGGCCATGGTCAAAAACTGGTCGGCATCGGCGGCGAGCCGCGCAGAAATCATGCCCTGCGCCTGCTCCAGCGGAACCCCGGCGCTCTCGATTGCGCGAAGATAAGCAACGCCGCAGGCGAGCACGAAGGCAAGCTCCTGCACCTCGGAGCCGCCGGCATCATGGATCACACGTCCGTCGGCCGACGCGAACGGCCCCTCGAAGCCGAGCGCGGAGAGACCTTTGATCGCGCCGCTGACGGCGGGAACGATCTCATCCCATGTATACGGACTGTGGCCCCATACCGCGCAGGCGGCGAGCGGATCGAGACCGAAGCGGATGTTGCAGGCCGCGGGATCGATGCTCTTGCTCTTCACATATTCCGCGACATGGATCGCCGCCATCCGCGATTGCGGTCCAATCTCGAGCTCGATTCCGATGCCCGCGTCGAGATGAATATCGTTCAACACTTTCGCGACCGCATCGGCCGTCGGTTCCAGGCCGAAGCCGTGAGCGCCATTGCTGCCGGCGAACACCAGCGCCAGTCCCGTCGCGCCATTCTCGAGATCGGACAGTGCCTGCGCATTCGCCGCGGCCGCATCGGGATGATCGATCCGCTGCATTATCTGCCACGGCGCCGCCGCGGGCCGTCCCATCACCGGTGCAACGCCCTTGGCGCGCGGATAGAGCGGCTCGATCTTCAATCCGTCATAGGTCTTGCCGACCAGCTTCTCGAACGGCGCGCCTTTCAAAACGCCGTCAACCAGCTTGCGCCAGTCTTCGATGGTCGCCTTGGGAAAATCGGCCGCCAGCGGCAGATCGTCAGTCACGGAGGTCATACGGCCAGGGGCTCCCGAACGGCATGTTATTCGCCGGCGAAATTGCCACGGCGGGCCGTCCCTGCAAACGATTGTTTTTGGTTAACCGGTATCCGGAAGCCGCTCAATGCCGCCGGTTGAGACGCTGGCGAGGCCGTCACGCACACGAATGCCCGATATCACGCGGTCCGGCGCGATTTCGGCCAGCGGCACCAGCACGAAGGCGCGCTCGAACAGGCGCGGATGCGGCAGGACCAGGTCGGGCTTGTTCATCGACACATCGTCATAGGCGATTATGTCGAGATCGAGCGTGCGCGGACCCCAGCGCCGCTCCTTGTCCCGCGTGCGGCCGAATTTCTGCTCGACCTTTTGCATCACGAACAAGAGCGCGTGCGGATCGAGATCGGTCTCGATCTCGACGCAGGCATTGACGAAGGGTGTCTGGTCCTCGTCGCCCCAGGGCGGCGTGGCATAATCCGACGAGCGCGCGATCAGCGCGGCTTGCGCCATGCCGCAGATATGGGCGATCGCCTTTTTGAAAGTCGCGCGGACATCGCCGACATTGCCACCAAGTGCGATCAGCACGCTCGCCATCAGGGATGCCGCGAGCGCGTCAGCATGATGCCGACATCGTCGAAGATCGCGGCGATCGGCGCATGTGGCTTGTGCACGGTGATCTTCACGGCGCGGATGCGCGGGAAGTGCGACAGGATGGCGTCGGCGACCGCGCCGGCGGCGCGTTCCAGCAGCTTGTAGTTGGTGTTCTTGAACGCCGCCGTCGTGGTCGCGACCACGTCGGCATAGGACACTGTATCGGCGAGCCGGTCGCTGCGCGACGGCTCCGACAGGTCGGTATAGAGTTCGAGGTCGATGACAAAGCGCTGGCCGACTTCGGTTTCGTGATCCATCACGCCGTGGCGAGCATGGATCGACAGGCCGGTCACGAAGATCGTATCGGTCATTGCTTGCTCTCGATTGCGTTTGCGACGTTCAGGGCCTGCAAGGTCTCGGCGACGTCATGGGTCCGGATGATCTTTGCGCCCTTCTGTGCGGCGATCAGATGCGCGGCGATCGAGCCGGCGAGCCGCCCCGATGGCTCCGACGGCGATACCGACGCGATGAAGCGCTTGCGCGAGGCGCCGACCAGGACCGGCAGGCCGAACATGTCGAGCTCGCGCAGCCGCGCCAGCGCGATCATGCTCTGCTCGGCGGTCTTGCCGAAGCCGATGCCGGGATCGAGCACGATTTTTTCGCGCGCGATACCGGCTTTCGCGGCAATATCGAGCGAGCGCAGGAAAAACGCCTTCATGTCCGCCATAATATCGATGGCGGAATCGACGCTGTCGCGGTTGTGCATGACGATGACGGAGACGCCTTTCGCGGCCACCAGCGGCGCCATGCCCGCGTCGCGCTGCAAGCCCCAGACGTCGTTGGCGATGGCTACGCCCTGTTCGAGCGCGAAGGCTGTGACCTCCGCCTTCATGCTGTCGATCGAGACCGGCACGCCAAGCGCGACGACGCCTGCCAGCACCGGCTTCAGCCGGGCCAGCTCGTCCGCCGCCGTGACCGGCTGGGCGCCCTTGTAGGGCCGGGTGGATTCGGCACCGATGTCGATGATGTCGGCGCCGGCCTGGATCATCGCCCGGGCCCGCGCCAGCGCCCGTTCCGGCGCGATGAAATCGCCGCCGTCGGAAAAGGAGTCCGGCGTCACGTTGAGCACGCCCATCACCGCCGGGAGCGGCCGGCCCATCAGCGTCCGCAGCACGTCAGACCCGGCCGAGCCGGCCAGTGGGACGCAGGGGGAGGGCGAGGCAATCATGCCGGTGGATTTGCGCGGTCGGGGAGGGGGTGTCAAGACGGGAGCGCATCGTGCACCGCTCTATCACCCGTCACCCTGAGGTGTGGGCCTTGCGGTGCGGAGCACCTCAAGGCGAGCCTCGAAGGGCGACGGCCCGGCTCTCTCCGTATGGCGCCAGCGTGGCCGTGCATCCTTCGAGGCTCACCACGGGACGCGTTGCGTCCCACGGTTCGCACCTCAGGATGACGAGGAGAGAGGTCAGGCTAATACGTAATCTTCGGCGGCAGCTTCTTGGCCTTGGCGATGATGTCGCCGACCGACTTCTCGGAAGGCAGGATGCGGACGAGCTTCTTCCGGTCGTTGGCCTCGCGCATGCTCTGTGCCAATCTTGCCGGATTTCGATAGGCAAGCTCGCGCACCGTGGTGACGCCGGCGGCGCGGACCAGGCCGACCTTGGCCCGGCCCATGCCGGGAATGCGCATGTAATCGGAGACGTTGGCCCACTCAAGCAGGAGCTGCTCGCTGATGCCGGTCTTGGCCGAGAGCGCCTTGCGGCCCTTTGCGGTGCTCGCGGCGTCCAGCAGCGCGTCGGTGGTGCGGATGCCGTGCGCCTTCAACTTGTTGGCGGCAAACGCTGGCAGGCCCTCAATCTCGGAGATCGGATATGTCATGGTACTCGGTATGAAATGCGACCGCTTCAGGCGAACTGGCTGAGGCCCGGCGTTCCCGCGATGATCTTGCCCATCTGATCCGCTCCGATTTTGTCTCGACCGAAACGGAAAAGTTCACGGGCGATGGTCTGGATGTCGGACATGCCAAGTCCCAGGCCAATCAGGCGCGTGCCGACGGCTATCAGGCCGCCGCCCACCAGTCGCGACAGTCCGCCGCCGCTCTTGGACGCAGCGATCGCTCCTTCTGCGCCAGGGATGTGGTCGATCAGGGCTTGCACGCTGTCGGAAGGACCTTCGCTGCGGAGAAAGCCCAGGATAATGCCGATGGTCTTTTCAGCAACAGCACTATCTATGCTGGCGTTTGTCGCCAGCCGCCCGATCAGCTCGTCCATAGTGGCCCGCCCCTCAGCCGGTTTGCACGCCGGAGTATTTATTTCGAAAAATGATCTTGAGCCGGTGCGATGTGAAATACAAGCGATGAACGTACGCAACGTTCCGATTCATCCTCGAAGGCGCGAGAAGTGTTGCAGAGATGCAAGAGCGGAGAAGAAATCCATGAAAAATTGCCGCGATGCGAATGTATCGCTCCGACTTTTGGCGCATGCCGCGCGCGCATTCTCCGGCAATGTCGCATGTCCGCGGCGCCTTGAACGGTTTCAATCGGCTCGCGACATGCGTTAAACTACGGAACTGGGGCTCGGGTTTCAATACGCGAAACCAATAATCGAGAGTGTGATGACGGCACAGGACAACAAGCTCGGCGATACCGACGACAAGATCTTCGTCGGCAAGGGAGACGAGCAGGCTTGGCTGACGCTGGCGCTCGCCAATCGCCACGGCCTCGTCACCGGCGCGACCGGAACGGGCAAGACGGTCACGCTGCAAGTGATGGCGGAAGGATTTGCGCGGGCCGGTGTTCCAGTGTTCGCCGCCGACATCAAGGGCGACCTCTCCGGCATCTCCGAGGTCGGCGAGGCAAAAGACTTCATCGTCAAGCGCGCCGCCGAGATGGGGCTGAATTTCCAGCCCGACCAGTTCTCGACGGTGTTCTGGGACGTGTTCGGCGAACAGGGTCATCCGGTGCGGGCCACCATCACCGAGATGGGGCCGCTGCTGCTGGCGCGCATGCTCGATCTCAACGATGTGCAGGAGGGCGTGCTCAACGTCGCCTTCCGCGTCGCCGACGACAACGGCCTCGCCTTGATGGACATGAAGGACCTGCGGGCGTTGCTGGACGCCATCGTGCCCGACAGCGGCAAGAAGGGACCGGACGCGGAGGAGGATCCGCTCGCGCCGATCCGCAAAGCGGCGCAGGGGTTCGGCAACGTCACCAAAGCCACCGTCGGCACCATCCAGCGCCAGCTCCTCGTACTGGAGAACCAGGGCGGCACCAAATTCTTCGGCGAGCCGGCGCTGACCTTGAAGGATTTCATGAAGACCGACCGCGACGGCCGCGGCATGGTCAACATCCTTGTTGCCGACAAGCTGATGCAGAACCCGCGGCTTTACACGACATTCCTGCTGTGGATGCTGTCAGAGCTGTTCGAGGAATTGCCCGAGGCCGGCGATCTGCCGAAGCCCAAGCTGGTGTTCTTCTTCGACGAGGCGCATCTGTTGTTCAACGATGCGCCGAAAGCGCTGATGGACAAGATCGAGCAGGTGGTCCGCCTGATCCGCTCCAAGGGCATCGGCGTCTATTTCGTCACGCAAAACCCGATCGACGTTCCCGACCGCGTGCTCGGCCAAATGGGCAGCCGGGTGCAGCATGCGTTGCGTGCCTTCACCCCGCGCGACCAGAAGGCGGTCGCTGCCGCCGCCCAGACCTTCCGGCCCAACCCGAAGCTCGATACCGCCAGGGTGATCATGGAGCTCGGCAAGGGCGAGGCGCTGGTGTCGTTTCTCGAAGGCAACGGCACTCCGGCGATGGTCGAGCGGGTGCTGATCCGCCCGCCCTCGGCCCGGATCGGGCCCATCACGCCGGAGGAGCGCAAGGCGATCATGGATGCGAGCCCGGTCAAGGGCAAATACGACACCGCGATCGATTCCGAATCCGCCTATGAGATCCTCCAGAAGCGCATCGCCGGCACCGCGGCGCCGGCCGACGGCCAGCCGGGAGCCAGCGGCGGCGGCATCCTCGGCCAGATCGGCTCGATGGTCGGCACCATCTTTGGCACCAATACGGGGCGTAACCGGCTGACAACGGGACAGCGTATCGCGCGCGACGTCGCGCGCACGGTGACCGGCAAGGTGGTCGGCGGCGTCGTGGCCGATCTCGGCAAATCGGTCGGCGGCCAGCTCGGCGGCTCGGTCGGCCGCGCGCTCGTCCGCGGTGCGCTCGGCGGATTGCTGCGAAGGTAGGTAGAGCGCCCGATTGCCGGCGGCTGGTCCGCGACCGCACGCCTGCGCGGGAAAGCGCGTTCTTGCCAGCTACAAATTCGGGTGAGGGGGACTCTCCAAGCGTCCGTCGGTCTGCTACGTGCTATGTGTTTCCGACGGGACATAAAGTGACATCATCGAATTCATCAGCCAAACCCGGCGCGCTTCGAACTCTCTCGCTGCGTAGGCCGCTCGACCTGCTCTTCTTGTTTTGCTGCTTGATCCTGACCGCGGATGTCCTCGGCCCGGAGATCTTCGGCCATGGCAAAACCAAGGATTATGCACTGTGGTACTGGGCCGGGCAGCAGGTGCTGCATGGCGGCGCGCTCTATCCCAGCGACATCCATTCCCAGTTTGAGTTCATTTATCCGCCGCTACCGGCGATCCTGCTGGCGATCCCGAGCTGGTTCGGCAAGATCCCGCTCTACATCGTGCTGTCGATCCTGAATGGGGTGGCATGGTGGTACACGGGCATTCTCTCCAATGCCATGACCGGCTCGGATCGCGAGCCGGGCCCGTGGCTCGAAGCGCTGCCGGCGATCGTCACCGTCTCCTTCGTGTTCGACATGTTCGATCTCGGTCAGCCGAACCTCGTTCTGCTGGCGATGATGCTCTACGGCTTCTGGACCCTTCAACATCGGCGGTCCTGGTTCGCGGGATTCATGTTCGCGCTCGCCACCGCCATCAAGGTGTTTCCGATCGCGGTGCTGCCCTATCTGATTTGGCGGAGGCAATGGGCGGCCGTCGTCAGCATGCTCGCCTTCATCGGCATTCTGCTCTATATCGTGCCGGCGCCGATCCGCGGCTTCGAACGCAACGCCGCCGAGCTCAACACCTGGTACCAGGGCATGGTCGCATCGAGCTCGGAAAAGGGCTTTGGCCAGCGCGACGAGCAGAACTGGTCGTGGGTCAACCAGTCGATCATCGCGGTAACGCACCGGCTGGTGCGGCCGATCAACTACAATCTGGAAGATCCCAGCAAGCCGCCGCGCACGATGAATATCATCGATGTCGACTACAGAACAGCGAACTGGATCGTGTTCGCGGTATCCGCATTGCTCGGTCTCGGCTTCGTCGCGGTGATGCCGTCGCAGCGGCGGCGCACGCCGCGCTCGGACGCCGAGGAGCTCGGCATCCTGTTCTGCCTGATGACGGTGGCTTCACCCCTGGCGCGACAATATTACTTCATGTGGCTGTTCCTGCCGCTGACGGTGCTGATACATCGGGTCGCTTTCGATGAGCGGCGGAATGTGCGGCTGGGAACCGGGTTCGCGCTCGGCGCTGCCGGCATTCTCATGCTGCTGTCGCTGCCGCTGTTCCCCAACACCATCCAGGCCTGGAGCAACAATCTCCTCGCCACGGCGGTCCTCGCCGTTACGCTCGCCTGGCACATGCGGCATCCTCCGGTGGCGGCTAGCTCCGACGCTGCGGCAGGGCTAAAACCACAACCATCCTGAGACTCGAAAAGTGGGACATCCGGCTATGGCCAATACGCAGCTTCAATCCGTGCTCGACCACATCGACAAGGACTTTGACAACAGCCTTGAGCGCTTGTTCTCGCTGCTGCGGATCAAGTCGATCTCGGCCGATCCAGCCTTTGCCGCGGATTGCAAGGCGGCGGCCGAGCATCTGGCCAAGGACATCGCGAGTCTGGGCGTCGCGACCGAGGTGCGGCCGACCGCCGGCCATCCCGCCGTCGTCGGCAAGCTTAGGACGGGTGGCCGGCCGCATGTGATCTTCTACGGCCATTACGACGTGCAGCCGGTCGATCCGCTCGACCTCTGGCACCGTCCGCCGTTCGAGCCCGTGGTCGCCGATCATGCCGACGGCCGCAAGATCATCGTCGCGCGCGGCGCCGAGGACGACAAGGGCCAGGTGATGACCTTTGTCGAAGCCTGCCGCGCCTGGAAGAAGGTGACGGGCTCGCTGCCGATCGACATCACCTTCCTGATCGAAGGCGAGGAGGAGGTAGGCTCTAAGAACTTCGTGCCGTTCGTCGAGGCCAACAAGGACGAGTTCAGGGCGGACTACGTGCTGGTCTGCGACACCGGCATGTGGGACCCGAACACGCCTGCGATCACCACGGCGCTGCGCGGTCTGCTCTATGAAGAGGTGAAGATCACGGCCGCCAACCGCGATTTGCATTCGGGCGTGTTCGGCGGCACGGCGATGAACCCGATCCGCGTGCTGACCAAAATCCTGGGCGGACTGTTCGACGACGATAACCGCATCACCATTCCCGGCTTCTATGACGGCGTGAAGGACACGCCGCCCGAGATTCTGGAGCGGTGGAAGAAGCTCAACTTCACGCCGGAGTCGTTTCTCAAGCCAGTCGGCCTGTCGATCCCGGCCGGCGAGAAGGGGCGATTGATGGTGGAGCAGGCCTCCACACGTCCGACCTGCGACGTCAACGGCATCTGGGGCGGCTATATCGGCGAGGGCTCCAAGACCGTGATCCCGTCGCATGCCTCGGCCAAAGTCTCGTTCCGGCTGGTCCAGGGACAGGACCCCCAGAAGATCCGCAAGGCCTTCCGCGACTATGTGACCGCTCGGATTCCGGGGGACTGCAAGATGGAGTTCGGTGACCATTCCGCCGCACCTGCGGTGGCGCTCGACTGGAACATGAAGCCGCTTGCAGCGGCGAGGCAAGCGCTGACCGAGGAATGGGGCAAGGAGACCGTGCTGATGGGCTCCGGTGCCTCGATCCCGATCGTCGCCGATTTCAAGCGCACGCTCGGCCTGGACTCGCTGCTGGTCGGCTTCGGGCTCGATGACGACAACATCCATTCACCGAATGAGAAGTACGATCTCAGAAGTTTCCAGAAGGGCATCCGCTCCTGGGCCCGCATCCTTGCCGCGCTGGCGGAGGTGAAGGGCTGATCGCGAGAGGCTCAGCGGATGAGCTCCTGCACGAAGCTTCTGAGCGCAGTGGACTTGAAGGGCTTGTCGATCGTGCGATGCGGGAATCTGTCCAGAAAGGCGGATGCTTCGGCGGAGAAGGCGCCGCCGGTCATGAACACGACCTTCTCGGCGAGTTCGGGGGCGATCTGTAACAAGGCTTGGTGAAATTCGATGCCCGTCATCTGCGGCATCATCACATCCGAGAGGATCAGGTCGAAGTGCTCGCCTCCTTCGATGAGCTGAAGGGCTTGCTTCCCCGATTGGAAGGTCGTGAGGTCGTGTTCGCCCGATAATATGCGTTGGATCGTTGCACACAGCATCGGTTCATCGTCAACGACGAGGATCCTGCCCCTGCGTTTGGCGTTCTGCGCCGCCACAGGAGCCTCGGCCGTGGGCAGCGATGTCTCGGCGTGAGGTAGGGACACGCTGAACACCGTGCCGTGCCCGGGACGGCTCACGACGGAAATGTCGCCGCCGAGGCTCAAGACGATGCGATGGCAGATGGCCAGGCCGAGACCAGTGCCGACGCCCTCGGGCTTGGTAGTGAAGAACGGATCGAAGACGCGGGAGGCGACTTCCGGCGCCATGCCCGTGCCGGTATCGCCGACCTCGACGAGTACCCGCTTGTTCTCGCCGCCTCGTATCGACAGCGTGATCCTGTTCTCACTGGCCCGACCCTCGGGGATGGCCTGAGCGGCATTGACGACCAGGTTGAGGAAGACCTGACCGAGCCGCGCCTCGTTGCCGTGAACCGGAGGGACCTTGTTGTAGTGTCTGACAACGCTGGCCCGATGCCGTATCTCGTTGGAGGCCATTCTCAGAGCCGACTCCAGCACGCGCTCGATATCGACCGCTCCGCGCTGCTCCTCATTGGACGACCGCGAGAATATCTTGAGGTCCCTGGCAATATTGCTGACCCGCTCGGCAGCTTCGTGCGCGTCGCGCAATGGTCCGATCAATGCATCGAGGGGTGGGGCAGCCGGCGCGGACCCGCCGCGGCCAGGCGCTTCCAGGTGTTGCAGGACTATTTCGAGATTGGCCAGGACCACCGCCAGCGGATTGTTGATTTCATGCGCAACGCTCGCCGAGAGCATGCCGACCGACGCCATGCGTTCGGAGATCAGCAGCTGCTCGCGCATCTTCTTGCGCTCGGCGCGCGCGGCAGCATCGCGCAATTCGCGGTCGATGGCAGGCAAGAGGCGCGCCAAGGCGCCCTTGGGCATGAAATCATTGGCGCCGGCGCGCATGGCCTCGACGGCGGTCTCTTCGCCGATCGTTCCCGAAATGATGATGAAGGGCAGATCAAAGCCGCGTTGGCGCACCAGCGCCAATGCAGCCGGCGCGCTGAACCGCGGCATTGAATAGTCGGAGAACACAATGTCCCAGGCCTCGCGGTCGAGCGCGGCGTTCAGGGCCTCTGCCGTCTCGACCCGCTCCGAATTGAGCTCATATCCGCCGCGATTGAGCTCGCGCAACAACAATATGGCATCGCGCTCATTGTCTTCGACGATCAATGCCTTGAGCAACTTCGTCATCGGAAATTCCCGCGCTCAGGATGTCCCGCGCTGCGGCGGCATGGTGTTGAGGAGAAGCCAGTACAGCCCGAGCTGCCGCACGGCTTCGGTGAACGCGACGAAATCGACCGGTTTGCGCACGTAGCTGTTGGTGCCAAGCCGATATCCCTCCAGAATGTCCTGCTCTTCCGCGGAAGAAGTCAGGATCACGACCGGCAGCAGCCGCGTATTTTCGTTGGCACGTATGCGGCGCAGGACTTCCAGTCCGTCGATCTTCGGAAGCTTGAGGTCGAGCAGCACCAATTGCGGCAAAGCCCCTGCGGGCCTGCCGTCCGATCCCAGCAGATAATCGAGCGCTTCGGCTCCGTCACGCGCCACCACGACGTCGGCCTGGAAGTTGTGCTTCTGGAGAGCACGTAGCGTCAGGGCCTCGTCTTTGGGGTTGTCCTCGACCAGCAGGATGCGCTTGTCATGGAACATCGCTGCCTCAGCCGCCATCTCAGCTGCTCCAAAGTGTAAAGAAGAAAGTTGCGCCGCGTCCGACTTCGCTCTCGGCCCAGATTCGTCCGCCATGGCGTTTCACGATCCGCTGCACGGTCGCCAGCCCGATGCCGGTCCCTTCGAATTCGGCGGCCGAATGCAGCCGTTGGAACGCGCCGAACAGCTTGTCGGCATAGGCCATATCGAAGCCGGCGCCGTTGTCGCGCACAAAATAAATGCATTCGCAATTGTGCTTCCGCGAGCCGACCTCGATCGTCGCGGTGGCGCGGTTGCGCGTGAACTTCCAGGCATTTCCGAGCAGGTTCTCCAGCACACTCCGAAGCAGCCGGGCATCGCCGTGCGCGGTCATGTCGTCGGCGACCACCGTCTCCACGACGCGGCCGGGGGCCGTCCTCTGGAGTTGTGCAAGGACGCTGCGCGCGATTCCCGCAAGGTCGATCGGCTCGCGGCGCAGTTCGCTCCGTGTCACGCGTGACAGACTGAGCAGGCCATCGATCAGGGTAGCCATGTCCTGCGCCGCTTCGCGCACGTAACCCAGATGACGTTTCCCGGCTTCATCGAGCGCTTCGGCGCAATCCTCCAGAACGGCCTGGCTGAAGCCGTCGATACTGCGCAGCGGCGCGCGCAGATCGTGTGCCACCGAATAGCTGAACGCTTCGAGCTCGCGATTGGCGGCGTCGGTTGCGGCCTTGGCCTGAAGCAGGTCCGCGTTCGCGCCGGAAAGCAGCCGATTGGCCTCGCGATAGCCGCGCATGGACATTTCAAAGGGCGAAAGGCTCTCGGCCAGGAATTCCGCAGCCCGGTCGAGCCGCAGCGATCCAGAGCGCGCCAATATCGCAAGTGCCTCATGATGAAGCGCGACGATGTCGAGCACACTGACCCCGCTCGCAAGCGCCTTGCGTCCGAGTTCGTGGGCGTGCAATCGGGCGGCTTCGCCGGCCTCGACGAGATAGCCGCCGAGACTTCCGGCATATTCCTCGCGAATCTCCTCTCGCGTCGGCGTCATGGAATATCCCCGATCACGCGGGCGACCAGGACGAGAGCGTCATCCGTGTGCTTGCCGTAGCTTCGCAGGATGTGGTCCGCGGCCTCCTGCGGGTACCAGCCGATCGGGGACTCCATGCTGAAAGCGCCGTCGATGCCATCTGTCGCGAAGACAAGCGTATCGCCGTGAGCGAGTGGAAGCGTTGTCTGACGAAGCGGCGGAATCTGATATCCAACAACTCCGCCGCGATGGGGCAGCGACTCGCGCGCCGGGACCGAGTTGGCGCGATACAACGTGCCGTCGACATTTCCCACGCCGAGCCATGCAAGCTCGCGACCCCGCGCCTCGATCATCGCGACGCTGAGTACGACGCCGCGACTCTTCTGGAGCGCCGCATGGCATCGCTCTATCAAGATCGTGACGGATTCGCCGAGATGGTCATGCAGGGTCGCCGTGGCTATGCGCGACGCGAGGGCCGCCTCCGGGCCGTGCCCGAGGCCGTCGATTGCAGCAATCAGCACGCCACCCGAAAATGCCTCGACAAAATGCAGATCGCCCGATTCCGGCTGGCCGTGCAACGCGCGGCAAGCCAAGCCCCATTCGACCGGGCCCGCGCGTGCGTTGGGATAGAGTGCTCCGGTCATGCCTTCCATTTCCGCATGATCACGGTCGTTCCGCGTCCGACCACCGAGTCGATCTCGAAATCGTCCATCAGCCGCCTGGAGCCCGGCAAACCGAGGCCGAGGCTGTTTCCGGTGGAGTAGCCGTCGCGCATGGCGCGTTCGATGTCGGGGATGCCGGGTCCCTCGTCCCGGGCAACGACGAGGATGCCACGCTTGCCATTCTTCTCGGTGATGCTGAGATCGATGTCCCCGCGGCCGGCATACACCACGATGTTTCGTGCAATTTCCGAGATCGCCGTCGCAATGAGCGTCAGGTCGCTGCCCGAAAATCCGATCTGCTGCGCGAGCTCGCGTCCCTTCTGCCGAGCCTCCACGATGTCGCCGTCGCGTGTGATGGCAACGTGCGTGGCGTCAGCGGTCATCGGGTGTCCCCCCGTCCTGCTGGGGGCGCATCCGCGCCAGGCCTTCATCGAGATCAAGCGCGGTTTCGATCCCGTCAAGTGTGAGACCGAGCTGGACCATCGCAAAGGCGACGTCGGGCTGGATGCCTACAATCACCGTATTGGCGCCGCGCAGCTTGGTCGCGTGAGCGATGCCCCGCAATGTGCGAGTCGCGAAGGAATCCATCACGTCAAGCGCACTGACGTCGATGGCGACCATGCGCGAACGGAAATGACCGATCCTCTCGGCCAGTTCGTCCTTCAGCTGGATCAGATCCTGGTCGGTTGGCGCGGCTTGAAGGCTCGCGATCAGGAGGTCGCCTTGCCTCAGGATGGGGATCGCCATGGCGCGTCCTCTATGCCGACAGGCGTGGCCCCATGGCCTCGTTCGCGCGAACGGTTCGATACCCGAGCATCCGTTCTGCTTCCTCGAGTCCGCTCTGAAGATCTCCGGTCGTGCTGATCTTGCCGAGGTCGACGCCGAGCGCGACCAGCGCCTGTGCGACATCGGCGGACAGGCCCGTGACGATGACGGTGCTGCCCATCAGCCGAGCCGCGGCGATCGTCTGAATCAGGTGATTGGCGACCTTGGAATCGACCGCAGCGACGCCGGTGATGTCCATCACCACCATTCTGGCCCGGTTCGCACGAATGCTTCGCAAAAGTCCATCCGTCAGTTGTTTTGCGCGCTGGGAGTCGATCATGCCGATGATCGGCAGAATGAGCAGCCCTTCGCGGATCTGGAGAACGGGCGTAGACAGCTCGCGGATCGCATCCTGCTGAAGATTGATTGTGCGCTCGCGTTCACTGATCAGCACATCCGTCATGATGCCGATGTCGAAGAACGCCACCTTCTTCAGCGACATGAAGCGCTTGAAGGCGTCGTTCGGATCCTTTGCCAGGCTTTTCATGATGTCGTTTCCGAGCGCCCGCAGCAATTGATAGAACGCGCCGAGAAACACGGGTGTCGATACGCCATGCCGGCTGTAAAGCAGGGCCAGCGCAATCCGCTGCTCGACATAGTTGCGATCATATTGCGCGGCTGTCATTGCCGCGAGATGCTCGCGTTTGCGGCGCTTGGCCTCTTCCAGTACCTCGCGCTTGCCGAACAGCGCCGGGGCCTCGCCCAGATCGTCAAGATATTGGAAGAAGGCGTCCGTATAACGATCGGTCTGCTGCGCCACCATGTCCCGCAGCGTGATGATGCGTGAAAGATCCTCGCCCGACAGGTCGACGATCTTCTTGCGCCGATCGATCTCAGCCTCGGTGAGCGGGATGGAAGATAATTGCAGCCTGGATTGTTGATCCACCATCCGTCCTCCTGCCACAATAGACTGCCCGGCATCAATCGATGCTGGTCGGCTATATCATGATGGAACTGTATCGAACGCCACACATGCCTGTCGCAGCGACCTAGCGGAATATTGAAGCCCAACTGGTTACTGATCGGTACGATTCGTACTATCGCACCGGTAGCAAAACCGTGTCAATGTAGCTTCGCTCGTGCAGCCCGATCGCGGGGATGACCCTTAAAGCAAAGTAAAACAAGCAAGGTAAAACGCCGCCCGGAATTGGGCGGCGTTTCATTCCTGAACGTGCAGAGGGTGTTGAAATCTATTCTACACGAAATCCCGCAAATCTCAAGAGCGGTAGCCCGGAAGCTCGCGGTCGAGCTTGCGCAGCAGCGGCGGCCACACCAGGTTGGTCGCGCGCAATTCGGCGCGGTCGCGGTTGGCGAGCAGCTCGGTGTTCTTCTCGATGGCGTTCCCCTCGACGGGATAGACCGGCGTGCCAAGCGCGCGGGTGCGCACCTGCATCGAGCAGGCGCGCTCGAGGTGGTACATGCGTTCGAAAGCGGAGGCGACCGAGCGGCCGACGGTCAAGGTGCCGTGGTTGCGCAGGAGCATGTGATTGTGGTCGCCGAGGTCCTTCTGCAGGCGTGGCCGTTCGTCGTGATCGAGCGCGATGCCTTCATAATCGTGATAGGCGAGGTCGTGGGTGACGAGCTGCGCGGTCTGGTTCAGCGGCAAGAGGCCTTCGGCGCTGCTCGAAACCGCGGTACCGTCCAGCGTGTGGAGATGCAGCACGCAGATCGCGTCCTCGCGCACCTCGTGGATCGCCGAATGGATGGTGAAGCCGGCCGGGTTGACGCTGTATTCGCTCTCGCTGAGCTGGTTGCCGTGCAGATCGACCTTGACGAGGCTCGACGCCGTGATCTCGTCGAACATCAGCCCGTAGGGATTGATGAGGAAATGATGGTCGGGACCGGGCACGCGCGCGGAGATGTGGGTGTCGACCAGATCGTCCCAGCCGTACAGCGCGACGAGACGATAGCAGGCCGCGAGATTGACCCGTTGCTGCCACTCGGCCTCCGTCATGTTCGACGGCACTTCTTTCAGGCGCGCTTCCGCTGGTGACATGGCAGATCTCTCCGGACCTCGTTGTTGTGGGGAGGGAGCCTAGCCTTGCAAATGGCTGGCAGCAAGGCGCACAGAGCGCAGCAGTTCAGCGTAGCCATCATGCTTGTCCGCCGTAGCTCGAACAGCGAAGGCGGAGGTCGGCGGCTCAGAAGAAGAATTTTACGGCGCCGGAATCGACAGCAGGCTGGAAATGCTGCGGCCGCGGATGTCGTAGACGCGGGCGAACACCACGTCGTCGCGCTTGATCTCGACCATCACGGGTGCAGTGAGTCCCTTGCAATAGAACTCGCCGAGCGTCATGGCGAAATCGGCCGCGTTGGAATCCCAGCCGATGGTGAAGTCGGGGCCGAGCGCGACCTGGGCGGGGCGCTGCGGACCGCATACCGCGACCTTCCATTTGCGATTGCGCGGCGGCACTTCCTGGCGCTCGACGAGCTGCTCGCGCAGTCCGTCCGAGGCCTGCTTCAGCGCGAGGCCCCAATAGTCCAGCATGAAGCGGTCGTCGGCGGCGCGCACGGTGCCGGCGATGTGGTTGAAGTGGGTGTATTGATAGGGATGCAGCCGGATCATCTCGGCGAGCGGCAGCGCCAGGCCGAAGCAGAACACGGCGAGAGCGGCCGGCTGCCAGGCGCGGTGATTGGCGCGCAGCCGTTCCACGATCCAGGCAAAGGCAACGCCACCGAGCACCGCCATCGGCGGGATCACGAACACGAAGTGGCGGATGCCGTTGTAGAGCGCCGGACGTTTCACCATCGCGATGGCGAGCGGCAGGGTGGCTGCCAGTGTCAACATCAGCAGGATGGTCTTGCGGCGGGCCGGAACCTCGCGGCGCGGCAGCAGCGCGAAAGTTCCGATCACGGCGCCGGCCATCAGCACCAGCATCACTTCGGGCAGCTGGAGCGCGAACAGCGTTGGCAGATACGACCAGGGCATATCAGGCACGGACACGATCGCGCCGTCGAACATCTCCTTCCACGGCTTCTCGAAAAAGTGCGAGAAATAGGTCAGCGCCTCGAAGGGATTGCCGGGCTCCATGATCGACCACGGCCAGATCAGGCCCATCACGAGATAGCCGAGCGCAAGGCCGGGCAGCAGCACGTAGACGACATGGGCGAAACGGCGCACCGCCTCGCGAACGCCCTCGCTGCGCAGTTCGTCCAGGAACAGCGGGACGAAGCCGATCATGGCGTAGACCAGCGCCAGTCCGCCGAGAATGCGCGTGCCGAGCGAGAGGCCGGCACCCAAGCCGACGATCAGGATCGTGCGCGGCGAAGGCTGCGGATATTCCTCGGCAAGCCGGACCAGGCCAAGCATCAGGATGATCATCGCCACCGCGAAGGGCGCATCTTTCGGATTCATGAACATGTGGCCGTAGAAGATCGGGCAGAGCGCCAGCAGCAGGAGCGCGGCAAGACCGGCAAGCGGTCCGCCGACGCGGCGGCCGAGCCGCCACGTCACCGCAAGCCCGATCACGCCGACGATCGCGCCGACCAGGCGTCGCGTCTCGAACAGCTCCAGCGGAATGATTTTGTGCAGGAGGGCTGCGAGCATGTCGAAGCCGCCGCCATACATGTAGAGATTGGCAAAGGAGAGCGCGCCCGTGTCCCTGAACCCGGAGCCGTACATGCGCAGCAGCAGGTCGGCATATTCGGCATGGGTGTAGTCGTCCCAGCCGAGCCCGTAGTCGCGGAAGGTGAGGCCAGCGATGACGGCGACGGCGGCCAGCACCAGCACGGCGAGATCGTCGCAAGTCCGCTCAACCGAGCGCCCGAGAGGCGTATCGATCGCCGAAGTCGTGATGGATGTCATGGCTATTGGTGACCCGGAATCGCCTCTTGGCCCTGCTGGTGCGCGCGGGCCTGCTCCCCGGATTGCCTATAGCGCAGTTCCATTACCAAGTAATTGGGCATTATGGCTAAATTCCTGATGCGACGCAGCAATTTCCGATAACTTGGGAGCACATAACAGCTAACGGACCGATGCTGAAGGGAATGTGAATAAGTCCCTGATATCCTTCCCTTTAGGAACGGCGCCGACAATTGGTCGTTGGCGAGGAACGCAGTATGACGGTATCGTGGCGTAGCGGGTGTTGCGCGTGGATGCGCGGCCGGGGGTTTGTTCGATGAACGTGGCAGTGTTGATTGCAGGGATTTTCGCCGTGCTGGCGGGCCTCCTTGCAGTCGCTTTTGGCTATTCGATCAGGGATTTCAGTCTCGGCAGCACGCTCATAACGAGCGGAACGATTGGCGTCTGCTCCGGGATGTTACTGGTCGGCCTCCACGCCGTGCTGCTCGAACTGCAGGCAATCGCCCGCCGTCTGGCCGGAACGGCCGCGGCTTCAGAGGTTCGCGTGAGGCCGGTGCTGCCGCCAGGCCTCGCGGCGCCAAATGCACTAAGCGCGCCTGCACCGGAGTCCGCTCAGCCGATGCGCGTCGAGTCATCGCCATCGCCGGCTGCACCGCCATGGCAGGCCGAAGTGCCCGGGCGCCCGCGCGCGGAGGCACCGGTCGAGCCGGAAGCGCCCCCGCCCTCCCAGGCGGCGCCGGAAGCACCGCGAAGGCGCAACCTGATGTTCGCCTCGAGCTCGCGCAAGGAGCGCGAGCGAGCCGAGGCCAAGGCTGTTGAGAGCGCGCCACCGCAGGGACGCGCCGAGCCCACGCAGGCTGCCGCGCCCGAGGCTCCGCCTGCGAGCTTCGACGATGCCTGGCCGAAGCCGGATCGCGCGCGGCCACCGGAGCCGCCCGCGGCGCGTCGGCCGCCGCCACGCCCGTCGTCGACCTTCGAGCCTGCTGCACCTCAGCCCGCATCACCGCCTGCACCCGAGCCGCCGCCGGCCGAAGCGCCGCAGGTGACAGTGCTCAAATCCGGCATCGTCGATGGCATGGCCTATTCGCTCTATTCCGACGGCTCGATCGAGGCGCAGATGCCCGAGGGCATGATGCGCTTCGCCTCGATCGACGAGCTGCGCGCGCATCTTGACCAGCGCGGCTGAAGACCTTCGGATCCAAGTAAAATCTTGCAGTTCTTGCCGCGAGACCAGTAATCAGTTCATATTTGCCAGTTGTTGCATTTCGGTCAAATGTATTGTTGACAGAAATTACTTCTCGTCGCCAATGCAGCGGTTGAGGATTGGAGAGAGGTCGAGCCCATGTCGGATGCCGGGGCTAAGAATTTCATCGAGCTGACGGCGAGCATCGTGTCGGCCTATGTCGGCAACAACCCGACACCGGCCGCCGAGATTCCGAACCTGATCAGCCAGGTGCATGGTGCCTTGACGCGGGTGTCGTCAGGCCGCGCCGAGACCGCGCCGCTCGAGCCGGCAAAGCCGGCGGTCTCCCTGAAGAAGTCGATCGCGCCGGACTATCTGGTGTGTCTGGAAGACGGCAAGCGCTTCAAGTCTTTGAAGCGCCATCTGCGCACCCAGTACAACATGACGCCCGAGCAATACCGCGAGAAATGGGGCCTGCCGGCCGACTACCCCATGGTCGCGCCAAACTACGCGGTGGCGCGCTCGCAGCTCGCGAAGAAGATGGGCTTGGGACAGCAGCAGCGGAAAAAAGGGAAGTAGAGCCGCGCTCAGTCTCAAGGGTGGGCAAGGCGCGGAGCGCCGTGCCCACCATCTTTCTTCGATCGCGCGCGGAGTGGTGGGCACGCTACGCTTTGCCCATCCCACGATTTTTGCTGCGTGGCTCGAGACGAGCGCTCCTCACCGTGAGGTCTTCACGAAGCTTCCGCCAGCGCCTCTTTCGCGTCGGTCTTGATGCGATTGACCATCGAGCGCAGGCCATTGGAGCGCTGCGGCGTCAAATGGTCGCGGAAGCCGAATTCGTCGAACACGGAAATCGCGTCGGTCGCGAGAATTTCCTGCGGCGTGCGGCCGGAATAGAGCGCCAGCACGATCGCGACCAGCCCGCGCACGATATGCGCGTCGCTGTCGCCGCGATACTTCAGGATCGGCGCGCCGCCGTCGCGATCGACCAACTTCTGGAGCCAGACCTGGCTGACGCAGCCCTGCACCTTGTTCTCGGCCGAGTGCTCTTCCTCCGGCATCGGTTCCAGGGTGCGACCGAGCTCGATGACATACCGGTAGCGGTCGTCCCAATCGTCCAGAAGCTCGAAATTGTCCCTGATGTCGTCAATCGTCGTCATTGGTGGCCCGTGGTTCCCGCTCCTGCCAATATAGGGACGCGGGCGGCCGAAATCGATAGGATCTGAGGCCTAATTCGCCGTCTCCGGCCCGTGCCATTCCAGCGCGAGGTCGTCCTGAGTCAGCGTGTCGCGCGGCGCCTCGCTGGTGGCCGCGACATCACCTTCACCGGCGACCGCGATCGAGCCGGTGTGGTCGGGCGCCTTCTTGTCGGTCTTGTCGTTCTTCTCGAGCTGCTCTTTCTTGTCGTTGATGATCTGGTAGATCTTCTTCGCGCCGTCCTGGGCCCGCTGGCCGATGATGGTCGCGGCCTGTCCGCCGACCTCGCAGGCCGCCGGCTGGCGCTTGCAGAACTGGCTCATGTCGGAGACGGCCGCCGTCGCAGCCTGCACCGCGTCGGCAGCGCCGATCTGCGGCAGCTTCTCCGATTCGGGTGTCTTGTCCCGCGGCAGGAGCACCAGCACCAGCCCGAGCCAGAATGTGATGCGGAGCAGAAAGCGCATCTTGTCGACCTGTATGTTAGATCTGGCCCGCGGCGATCTCCGCGCGGCGTTCGGATCTAGCAACTCTCGATAAATCGCAAGTGATTGCCTTGAGCTTAATTCGCGGAAAATTGACGCAAAAATCTTCGCAAACTTTGGTGTCGTAAATTTTCGATTGATTCCAGCGTCCGTGGTTGTCCGGCCCTGCATATCCACCAATTCGAAACCATGAGCGGGGCGACGAAACCCTGTGTTCACCATCCCCGATGATGACATTGTCAAATCGCCTAAAAATCTCCGCGATAACGCGGCGTCCGGCCGCACGCCGATCCGCCTTAGCACTCGTTTAAGGTCGCTCTGACACGGTGGCTCAACGATAAGGAGGCGTTCCGGCACGTCTTCAAAGACGATTGAGCCGAAGCGCGAGACCCGTGACAGTTTTGAGTATCATCCGCGATTGTCTCGATGCGCTGCTGCATCCCTCCGCGCGTTACGATGCGCTGACGCGTGCGCGCCATCGGGCATTCATGGCGCCGCGGCTTCTCGGAAGCCTGGCCGCATTTGCCGCATTTCCGGTCTATCTCGTCCTGCGCGGCGCGCCGAGCGAGATCGAGGTCGCTGCCTTCGCCTGGCTGATCGCGCCGATCCTGTTGTCCTGGTTCCTGTCGCACACCGGCCGCTATGAAGGCGCCCATGTGCTGTCGTCGCTGGCGCTCGCCGGCCTGATCATGGCGACCGCGACCCCGACCGGCGGCATCGAATCATTCGCCGCGATCTGGCTGATCGTGGTTCCCCTCGAAGCCGCGCTGTCGGCCTCGCGTCGCGCCGCGGCCTTTGCCTCGCTGCTCGCATTGTCCTGCGCTGGCTTGTTGATTCTGGTCAGTCAGCTTGGCTGGCTGCCGGCTGGCGAACTCAGCGCCGCAGAACGCGGCGTGATGATGGCGTTCGGCATCGCCTCGGGGACGCTCTATGCCGCAGGCCTCGCCTTCGGCGCCGAGTCGCTCGCGCGCACCAGCGTGACGCTGCTCTCGCGCGAGGAGGAGCGGTATCGCCTGCTCGCGCACAACATGAGCGACGTGATCTCCCGGCATCAGCGCAACGGCGCGGTGCAGTTCATCTCACCGGCGGCGGAGGCCATGCTCGGCATGCCGGTTGCGCAACTGCTCGGTCATGGCCTGTTCGACCGCGTCCATGTCGCCGATCGACCGGCCTATCTCACCGCGCTCTCGGACGCCGCGCGCGGCGACGTGCGCAGTGTCGAATTCCGGCTGCGGCGCGAGCCTGTCGGTTCGGAGCGCGGTCAGGTTGATTTCATCTGGATTGAGATGCGCTGTCGGCCGCTCGATCAGGATATGAGCCGCGATGCCTCGCGCGAGGCAGAAGTCGTCTCGGTGATGCGCGACATCACCGATCGCAAGCTGTCCGAGCAGGCGCTCGATCAGGCGCGCAGCGCGGCGGAAGCCGCCGATGCCGCCAAGACGCGCTTCCTCGCCACCATGAGCCACGAGCTGCGCACGCCGCTCAATGCCATCATCGGCTTCTCCGAAATGATCGCACAGGAGCAGACCCTGATGCTGGCCGCTGGCCAGCGCAAGGAATACGCCGAGCTTATCAACGCGTCCGGCCAGCATCTGTTGTCGCTCGTCAACGGCATTCTCGACATGTCGAAGATGGAATCGGGCAATTTCGAGATTGCGTCGGAGCCGTTCGCGCCGCGCGCTTCGCTGATGCATTGCTGCAATCTGCTGGCGCTGAAGGCGCGCGAGAACGGCATCGATCTCGTCACCGATGCGCCGCAGGACCTGCCCGTGATGACCGGCGATCCGCGCGCCTTCAAGCAGATCGTGCTCAATCTCGTTTCCAACGCCGTCAAGTTCACCGAGCGCGGCGGCCAGGTCACCGTATCCGTGTCGGCATCCGCCTCGCAGCTCACGCTGCGCATCAGCGACACCGGGGTCGGTATCGCGCCCGACGATCTCAAGCGCATCGGCGCGCCATTCTTCCAATGCGACAAGACCTATGAGCGCCGGCACGAAGGCACCGGTCTCGGCTTGTCGATCGTGAAGAGCCTCGTGGCGTTGCATCTCGGCGAATTGACGGTACAAAGCAAGCTGGGCGAGGGCACCGCCGTCACCGTCAAGCTGCCGCTGGTCTACACGCCGCCGCAAGCAAAGCCGGTGGAGAGCAAGATCGCGACGCTGACGCCGGTGCTGCGTCATGAATCTCAGGACCAACCTGCTGCTCTGGTGAAGAGAAGTGCCTAGAAAATCTGCCAACGACGAAGCCGCTCCGCGCCGCCGTGGCGCCAAGGGAGGTGTCAAGGGTGGTGTTAAGGCCGCGACCGTGGATGTCGAGACCGAGCGCAATCTCGTGATGCGCGTGCTGCTGCATAGTCCGAAGGACACGCTGGCCGGCTTCGTCGCCGCCGCTGCCATCAGCGCCATCGTTGCGAACGCGCTGTTCCTGCAGACCGGTCGGCATCCTGCACCGATGTTCGGCACCGTGATCAATCTTCCTGCGCCGTCCTCCATCACGTTGTCCAATCCCATGCCGCGCCCGCGTCCCGTCGGCGCCGATACCTCGCCGCTCGAGCCGAAGGCGACCGAGTTTCGCGTCGAGCCGAAACCGGCCGAGAAGGCGCCGGAGAAGCCCGCCGAGACGACGGCTTCGACGCCGCGCTCGGGCGATCCCATGACCAATCTGGTCATCAAGTCCACCGCATCAACGCCGCCCGCCGTCGCCATCGCACGTCCGCCGGCGCCGATCCCGGTGCAGCAAAGCCCGGCAGCGCGACGCCTCGCCGGCGTGCAGCGCGCGCTGTCCGAATATGGCTACGGAAATTTGAAGATCACAGGCACGATGAGCGGCGAGACCCAGTCGGCGATCCAGACCTTCGAGCGTCAGCACAAGATGCCCGTTGCGGGCCAAGTGTCGGACCGCCTGCTGCGCGAGCTTGCCGCCGCGATCGGCCATCCCGTCGAATAGCCTTCAGGCCTGCACGCATCCATAACACCGATCGTTCTCGCGGCCTTTGCGCGGCGGGGGTCGATTATAATTGACCGCAGCTTATTTTGTAGCTACAAAATAACGCTTGTGAAGATCGTTTGGGGCGAGCCGAAGCGCCGAGCCAATCTCGACAAGCACGAGATGGATTTCGCTGATCTCAACGAGACCTTCTTCGACAACGCTTTGGTCTTGGGCACGTATCGCAACCGTTGGCGTGCGATAGGCATCAATATTCGCGGTGTCGTCTCGGTCATCTTTGCAACTCGCGGAACCGAGGGCATCAGCATTATCAGCATGCGCCCGGCCAGCAAGAAGGAAAGGGAGCTCTATGAAAAAAGCCGCCGCTAAAAAGGGCTACACTGCGAGGGACATGCGTGCGGTGAGCGAAAACCCGGAATGGACCAAGGGTGATTTTGCCAAGGCCAAGACTTTCGATGAGATTTTCCCGGGCATGCGGAAGGGCCGCGGTCCCAATAAAGCTCCCACAAAGCGACAGGTGACCTTACGCTTGAGCCCTTCCGTGGTGGACTATTTCAAGGCTGAGGGCCCGGGTTGGCAGAGCCGGATTGACAAAGCGCTTATCAAGGTGGTGAAGCGCAAGCGCGGCTCTGCTGCAGGCTGATTCATGCGTTTGAAATCGAATATCTGGGTCTCCGCCTACTTGCGCCGGTGCCAGACCGAGGGCGTGTTCGGTGCCGTGCGCCGTCGCGGCGCCGAGGAGGCGGGCGCGGTGTTCGTCAAGGTGTCGCTGCTCGACGGCAATGCGATGCTCTACGTGCCGGCGCCGCAGTCCTCCTATGACGACGGCCGTCCGGTCGATCGCTTCTTTGTGCCGGCCGCGCCGCAGCCGATGCCGGAGCCTGCGGTGGAAGAGCGCCTGACCAAGGAAATCCGCTTCGATCCGGATGCGTGGATCGTGGAGACCGAGGATCGGGCAGGGCGGCATTTTCTGGAACTGGCGAAGATGTAACTGCAGCCCCACCGTCATTGCGAGCGCAGCGAAGCAATCCAGAATCCTTCCGCAGAGGGATTCTGGATTGCTTCGTCGCAAGAGCTCCTCGCAATGACGGGCCTCGGACGACTTGCGTGTTCAACAATCAGCATTAGCGCCTCGGGGAGCGGACGCGAACAAGTCTATCGGTCCGATGACCCGCCTGTGCGCACCGCCGGGCTCGAGCCGGGCTGCACGCTCGGCCGCGACTGGCTTGTGCCCGCGCGTGCGCGCTGGCGCTCGCCATCGTGCAGCGACGGCTGATATTTTGCGCGGGTGACGGCGAGCGTCGAGCCGCGCCAGGCGGCCAGCATCACCAGCGCGGCGCGGTCGCTGAGGCGGTCATAGAGCCGCGACAGCCGGTACACGTTGTTCACGGAATTGCCGATCTCCGGCTTGAAGAACAGCAGGATGCGCTGAAAGTTCGGGCTCGGCATGTCGAGCGCGCGCGCGGCAATTGCGAGCGCCTCGCCGCCGGAATCGTCGACGATCTGCGCTGCGACGCGCGAGGGCAGGATCAGGCTGTCGCCGAGCTCTAAGGTGAAGTTCTCGACATCGCCTGCGATCGCCGCCATCTCCAGGATCTGGATCGCGCGCTTGGCGCGCACGGTCGGAATGCGCGGTGCGGCCTTGAGCGGCGTCTGCGCCAGGTTGTGCAGGATCAGCGCGCGCTGGCTCGCATCGGCGCGGAAGAACATGTCGTGGATCTCGGCCGCTTCCTTCGGCTGCATCGCCATGTTTGCCGCCATGCGCAGCTCGGCGTCGGTCGGCGCGCGGGCCGGTGAGGGGACGGGCGCGGGATGCGGGATTTCGCGCGCCAGCGGCACCCTGCGGCCTTCTTGCGCTGCGACCAGCCCGAGCTTCTGCAGCACCGGGACGGGCGTCTGCGGATAAATCGCGAGCCGCGCCTTGACGGCGGCGCGCGTCGCATCGTCGACCTGGTCTATCAGCCGCGTTGCAAGCTCGATGAATTGCCGCTGCTCGTCCTCGCTGTGGGTGCTGGCCTGCACATAAAGATCGGTCAGCACGCGCAGGAGCGTCGGACGAACATCGACGCCCTCGCGACGAGAGAGTGTCATCAGCCCGTCGAATCCGGGAAACAGCGACTTGGTCATGGAGGCGTACGCACTTGGGAGAAACTGTCGCATCAGCCTATCAGGGAGCCGTTTAAAGCCTCGTTAAGGAAAACGAGGTGTGAAGCAAACCCGCTGAGTTCAACCGTTCTCGTGCCGACGTGGGACGCCTTGGCCGGCCCGTGCGGATACGGTCCAAAGGTCATGTTTACACCCCGTTAACCATAAACTGATCCTAATGACCCGCATGTTGCAGGGGCGCATTTTGTCGCGCGGCAATTGAGAGAGCTGACATGGGGACCATCATCGAATTTCCGGCCGGTCGCCGGGTGGGCTCGTCGGGGGACGCCACACCGCGCGCGGACATGGGGACGATTTTGATCCTTCCCGTCATCCGTATCGAACGCGAGGCCGACGAAACCAGCGGCGATCGTGGACCGGAAGCGGGCACTGCGCCTGGGCGCCGACGTCGTCGCCGCTGACGTCCGGCTTTTGCAATGCCGGCATCCATCCGCCAGATCCGCACCCTCGCATCGGCCGTCCTGCTAGCAGCTGTAGGTGCGACGCTCGCCGCGTGCAGCGGCGGCGATTTCGGCCGCACCCGCGCCGACATGCGCAGCGACGACATGCATAGCTGGCTCGGCGCCGAGGTCACCGGCAGCCTCGGCCTGAAGCCGTCGCAATTCCAGCTCACCGACGAAGAGCGCCAGCTTCGCGACCTCGCCTATCCCATGATCGAGCCGCCGCTGTCGCGGCCGGCCTGGAAGAGTGTGTTCGGCGACTACAAGGCCCTGCCGTCGCCGTGGCGACAGAAGATCGTGTTCGATCGCACCATGTACGGGCGCACGCTGATCGATGAGCCGCATCGCTCGCACTCCTCGCGTTATGCGCAGCTGATCGAGGACGTGCGCAACGACATCACCCGCTTCGAGCCGTTCTTCGCCAGTGCGATCCGCGTCATCGATCTCGACAAGAAGCGCGAAGCCAGCATGGCCCGCGTCTCCGCGCTCTCGCCAAGAGAGAAGGCAGACGCGATCGCGCGCATGCAAGAGAACTCGCTGATCATCCAATGGGTGCAGCTATCCCTCGAGCAGCGCGTCTCGTCCTATCGCTGGGCGCTGGAGCGGCTGGTGATCCAGGCGCCCGACGGCGTGGCTGCCGACGCCGATCGCCTGATCGGCGAGCTCGCCGCCCAGACCACCAATCCGCCGGTTGCCTCGCAGCCGGCCTACGGCCGCGCGGTCGTCTCAAAGGGCTGAGCACGCCCAGGTGTCACCGGAGTGGGCTCCGGGACCTTGTGTTGGCCGAGGTCCAGCTCTTCAGCATATGGTTGGACCGCCCGGATTGGCGCTTGTTCTCCCAAGCCATGTCGATAGTATTGCGCCGTTATACCAAGTCATTTTGCACGAAGGTCTTTGGGATGAGCACCAATTCCGGGATGCCCTTTGACGGCCGTCGAAATTCTCCGCCTTTGCGAAAGTTGCTGGCCCTTGCCGTCCTGCTCGGATCGACCGGCTCCGCCGCCGCCCTGACCAAGGAGGCCGCGCTCGAGAACTGCCGGATGACGGTCGGTAAGCCGATCGTGCAGGCCTGCATGCAGGCCCAGGGGGGCCGCAAGGCCGGGGCCGATATCGAGGGGTGCCGCGCCAAGGCTAAACCGCAGGTCAAGGCTTGCGTGCTAGCCGCCCTCAATGCCGCGAACGGACGCGCCAATGTCGCTGTCGAGGTACCGAAGGGGGAGGCGCCCAAGCTGGCACCGGGGACCGCGCTGCCGAAGGATTTCATCGCGCCGCCGCGCACCATCTCCGACATCACTGCGATCCTCGACAGTGAAAAGCCGAACGAAAAGCTGATCGCGGAGCTGAAGGCGGACGCGGATTCGACGCCCACGGGGAAGGAGCCCCGCGAGGACCTCGCCCAGTTCTATTTCGATCGCGCCAATGCGCGCTCCCAGCTCGGACGGCTTGCCGAATCCATCACTGACGCCAACAAGGCCGTGGAAGTGGGCCGCGGGGCCGTCGGCCCGAACATGATGGGGCGATTGTTGCAATTGCAGTCGGTGCAATACGCTCGCGCAGGCGATCCCAAGCGCGCGCTGGAGATCATGCAACAGCTCTTGCGCGAGTCGGTCAACGTGGCGGGAGCGAAAGGATATCAGTTCAACGCAAACCGCTCGGTTGCGTCCATTCTCCTCCAGATGGGTGATGTCGTGCAGGCAGAAGCCTATTTGCGTCGCAGCCTGGCGGCGATTCAGGAGCCGCGCACCAGCGGGCTTCCTGGCTGGCGGTCGTCCTATGCAAAGTTCGGACAGACCTGGGAAGGCGAAATCGAGATGACCCGCGGGATGATTTTCGAGGCACGGGGGCAGTTTGCTGAAGCCGAGGCCGCCTATCGCACCGCGGAGCTGCGTAAGAGTGCCGGCGAGAAGGCGGTATTGGAGTCGGAAAACCCGCCTGCAGAGACCCTCCTGCTGCAAGTGGTCGACAGCATGGTGTTGAACCAGGCGCGCATGAAGGCGAGGCAGGGCAGACTGGCCGAAGCCGAAGCCGACGCGCGCCGGGCGTTGTTGTCGCGCCTGAAGGACACCGGCAAGTACAATCCGGTGACGCCGCGCTTCGTGATGGGTTTGGCCGGAATCCTGGTCGACCAGGGACGTTACGACGAAGCCGAGCATCTCGGCCGCGTCGCGCTCGAGATCAACAAGACGGTCGGCGTGCCTGACGAATCGCAATCGACCGTGCAGCTGCTCTCGCAGCTCGCCGGCATCCTGAATCTGCAGCGCAACAATGCCGAAGCCAACGACATATTTGCGCGGATCGACAAGGCGGTCGCCAATTGGGATCCGCAGCGACGCCAGGTCATCGAGCTCAATCCGGCGCGCATTTTTGCGCTCTACAATTCCGGCCAGCTCGACGCCGGCATCGCCGCCGCCGAGCAACTGGTCAAGAAGCAGATCGGGCGGGTCGGGGAGAACCATTTCGATGCGGCGTCGGCGCGCGGCACCCTGGCGATCGGATTGATGCGCGCGCGGCGCGATGCCGACGCGATCCGCGAGTTCAAGGCCGCCATTCCGATCATGATGGCGAACGCAAACGAGAACGCCGACGACGAGAACACGACCGTCATGGCCGCGCGCAGCCAGCGGCTCCAGACCATCGTCGAAAGCTACCTCCTGCTGCTCGCGCGGGCCGAAGGCACCGGCAGCGGGGTCGGCGAGGAGACCTTCGGTCTCGCCGACGCCATCCGCGGTCGCTCGGTGCAGCAGGCGCTTGCGGCGTCAAGCGCGCGCGCGGCGGCCAAGGATGCGGCACTCGCCGAGCTCGTGCGCAAAGAACAGGACCTGACCAAGCAGGTCAACGCCCAGCTCGGCACACTGAACAACGTGCTGGCGATCCCCTCTGCGGATCGCGACGAAAAGGGAGTTCAGCAGATCCAGGCATCGATCGCGTCCATGCGCAACGAACGCGACAAGGCGCGCCGGGAGATCAAACAGAAATTCCCGGCGTATGCCGATCTCGTTTCACCCAAGCCGCCGAGCGTTGCCGAGATCCGTGCGACGCTTGCCGACAACGAGGCCATGCTGTCGTTCTATTTCGGTCAGAACGGCAGCTTCGTCTGGGCCGTGCCGAAGTCGGGGCCGGTGGCGTTCGCGGCCGTTCACGCAAATATCGGTGATATCGAGACCAAGATCCGCAAACTGCGGGAAGCGCTCGAGCCGCAGGCTGCGATGATCTCGGACATTCCGCCGTTCGATCTCAAGCTCGGCTACGAACTCTACGAGCTGTTGCTGAAGCCGATCGAGAGCGGATGGAAGCCGGCCAAGAATTTGATCGTGGTCACGAACGGCGCGCTCGGGCTGTTGCCGCTGTCCCTGCTGCCGACCGCACCGGCGGAAGTGGCGGCGGATGAGGATCCGCTGTTTGTCGGCTACCGCAAGGTGCCATGGCTGGCCCGGACCCATGCCGTGTCGACGGTGCCGTCGGCCGCGGCCTTGCGTACGCTGCGGCAGTTGCCGCCCGGCAAGCCCGGCCGCGGCGACCTCGTGGCGTTTGGCGATCCCTATTTCAACAAGGACCAGGAGAGCGAAGCAGAAGGTGCCGGCGACAAGGTGAAGGTCGCCGATGTCGGTGGGAACGTCACGCGCGGCATGCCGCTGAAGCGTCGCAGCAGCCCGAAGCTCGACGGCGTCGACAGCGCCGAGCTCGGTCTCTTGCCCCGCCTTCCCGACACGGCCGACGAGCTCAAATCGATCGCGCTGGCGCTCCAGGCTGATCCCTCGAAAGTGCTGTTCCTCGGCAAGAGCGCGACCGAGACCGCGGTCAAGACGATGAACCTTTCCGGCTTCAAGATTCTTGCCTTTGCCACGCACGGTCTCGTCCCCGGTGAGCTCAACGGCTTGACTCAGCCGGCGCTTGCCCTGTCGTCGCCAACGGTGACGGGCGAAGGCGGTGACGGCCTTCTGACCATGGAGGAGATTCTCGGCCTCAAGCTCGACGCCGATTGGGTCATTCTGTCCGCCTGTAACACAGGCGCCGGTGCAGGCGCCGGCGCCGAGGCGGCCTCGGGCCTTGGCCGCGCGTTCTTCTACGCCGGAACGCGTGCCTTGCTCGTGACGAACTGGTCGGTGCATTCGCAATCGGCGCGGCAGCTGGTGACCGACCTGTTCAAGCGGCAGGCGGATGATCCGAAGCTGTCGCGGAGCGAAGCGCTGCGCCAGGCCATGATGGCCCTGGTCGACGGTCCCGGCTACCTGAACAGCGAGGGCAAGACCGAGTTCGCCTATGCGCATCCGCTGTTCTGGGCGCCGTATACGATCATCGGCGATGGCGGCGTGCGATGATTGACGTGAGAGGGTTGGAAGGACAATGACGCGGAATATCTTGCTAGGGCTGGTTGCGGCAGGTCTCCTGTTTTCGGGAGCGTCGCGGGCAACACAATTGATCACCGAAGAGGAGGCCAAGCTGCCGCCGCCGAAGGGCGCGGTTGCGGCTGACCGGCGCGGTATCCTGCGCGGTCCGAAGGTGGAGTTCGTCTCGCCAGGCGAGTCCGTCGCCTCTCCCTTGAAGCTCCAATTGAAGTTCGAGTCGTTCGGCGGCGCCAAGATTGATCCCGACTCGGTGAAGGTGGTATTCCTCCGCACGCCGAATGTCGATCTGACGCCCCGGGTCAAGCCGTTCGTGCACGCTGACGGAATCAACATGCAGGATGCGGAATTGCCGCCGGGCGAATACACCGTGCGGGTCGACATCAAGGACAGTGACGGGCGGCCGGGCACGGCCATTTTTACCCTCAAGGTCGCACCCAAGTGATGTGTCCTTACTGCCAGGCCGAGACTGCTGATAGCGCGCTGGTTTGCCCATCCTGTGCGCGCGACATCGCCGTACCCGCGACGCTGATTGCGGAGCGCGACGATCTCCTGCGCAAGCGGGACCAGCTGCGCGACGAGCTGATGCAGGCCAGAAACGAGGTCGAAGCCATCATGCGGCGCCGGAAGTCGCGCTGACCATGGAGTGTCCGTTCTGCGCCGAGACGATCAAGGACGAAGCCATCGCGTGCAAGCACTGCTCGCGCGATTTGCGCGTCGTGCGGCCGACGCTTTTGGAGATCGATGACATCGTTACCGAGCTGGACAGGCTCAGGCGCGACCTCGACCGTGTCAGCGTCCGGCTCGAGCGCTACAAGAACCCGCTGCGCTATTTCGGGACGCATGCCTTTATCTATGTCGTCGTTCCGTCCGTCCTGCTGACGGTCGCGCATATTCTCGTGACCATCACCTTCAACCTCTCGCCGATCCCGCTGCGGATCGCGTCGATTGTCATCCCGCTGCTGTTCGGGTTCGCAGCCTATCCTCTGCATCGGGTCTCGGCATTGGGGGCGTTCGTGCTGGCGTTGCTGCTCGCCAGTGTCAGCATCCAGGCGATGCTGACGGTGACCGGACTCCACGATCATGTTCCGATCCTGCCGACGGTATGGGTCGAATGGCGCGAAGTGTTCGAATACGGTGCGAGTATCCTGCTCGCCTTCGTGTCCGGAAACATATTGGGAGTCGTGATCTTCCTGGTCTTGCCGCGCGTTCTGAGCCAGGGCGGGAAGCCCAATGCTTTCGCCTTCAGGGTGGCGCGCCTGCTCGGGCAGCATATTGGTGAGGAACAGCTCCGCCGCCGCGCGCGGCTGATCCAGGATCTCATGCAGACCGTCGGCCCGCTGGCCGGTGTCGCCGCGACAGCCGTGGGCTCGATCTATGCCGGACTGAAAGGTTTGCTCGGGTAATCAGTCCTCGCGTTGCAGCCGCGAGAAGCGGAAATTGCAGTGGTTCGCGCCGCCGGCCAGCGTCTGTGTCCGTTCCAGATGAATGCCTCGCGTTGCATAGGCGTCGAAATCGAGCCCGCAAATGTTCGGCAAAATCTCCTTGTCGCCGTGGCGCGCGGCGAATTTGCAGAAGCCGCATGCTTTGTAGTTGATGCCGAATTCAAAACTGTCATTCGGCCCCGGCTCGACGAAATCGTAGACGAAATCCTCAGGAAATTCTGCCTGATGGCTTTCTGTTGTGCTTTTCGCCGCCTGCTCGCGCAGCAAGGTCTGATTCTCCGGCGACATGAATTGATCTCCCGCGGCGAGACGTTTCGCCTCTGGCGCGGTGAGCAATTGCGCCTTGTAGGTTTCCCGCTCGATGTCGCGGATCACCGGCAGCGGTACACCGTGTCGCTGGAGCACACGGCCGGTTGCCATGAAGCCGGTGAGGCGCATGAAGAAATCGCTCATGCGGCTCGCGGCGCCGCCGACATAAGGCATCTGGGTGAGCACGATGGCGAACTCGTCCATCACCTCCCGCCTGATCCCGTCGATGTCGGTGAGATACGCGCGGTCGCGCAACGTCGCCTCGGCAAGGTCAAGTCGATGGCGCATCGCCGCCTCCATGGCATCGCGATGCTGCTCGTAAAAGGGATGGATCATCTCAGCCATGTGACACCGGGGGATCTTTGGATGTTGAGTCGACGGTAGCCGGGAGCATCACTGCGGCGCAAAGCATCATTCCTGCGGTTAAGCGCAAGAAAATCTATTGCAAGGCCGCGGCCCGTCGGTGTCAAACTGATGCGCGATGACCTACATCCTTCCGCCGCTCAACGCGCTCCGCGCTTTCGAGGCCGCCGCGCGCCATCTCAGCTTCAAGCTGGCTGCGCACGAGTTGCACGTGACGCCCGCAGCCGTCGGGCAGCAGGTGAAAGCGCTGGAGGCGCGCCTCGGCGTGCAGCTGTTCGAGCGGCTGCATAGGCAGCTCATCTTGACCGCGGCCGGCCAGGCCTATCTGCCCGGGATATGCGAGGGTTTTCGCCGCATTGCGGACGCCACCTCGCAATTGAAGCCGGCAGGCGCAGTGCTGCTGCGGGTCGGCGTCCACGGCACCTTCGATTTGCGCCGGCTCGATCTGGCGGCGTTTCGCAGCGCGCATGCGCAGATCGGTTTGCGGGTGCTGCAGCCCGCCGGCTTGCACGAGCTGGTCGAGGGCAAGGTCGACCTGTTGATCGCCCGCGGGCTCGGCCACCATCCGGGCTATCGCTGCGACCGGGTCAATGACGGATCCGGCCTGGGCGATTGGCTGATCGCGCCGGAAGGCACCGCGGATTGTCCCGAAATCGTCAGTTTTCGCGAATGGCTGCGTGCCCCGGCGGACGGGAATGGGCGCCTGCGCCATCGCCGACCGCGGCTGGTCGGCGGCGTCGGAAGTTGAGGGGGCGCTGGCTCTGTCGACTTCGTTCCCTTCCATCGAGGGGTTGACAGTCCTGTCATCAGGGCTTTTATTCGCGCCACGGGGAATTGCGATCTCCCCGCGAGGCGACATGCCCAAGAATCGCGTCCTGTTCACCAAGGGCGCAACATGTCTTCATATACCTCGATTTCATCCGACAAACTCTCCCGCCTGATCGGCACGTCAAACGCGCCAACGCTCATCGATGTGCGCATCGACGAGGACTTCGCGGCAGATCCGCGATTGATACCCGGCGCCACAAGACGCTCTCACCTCGAAATTCAAGACTGGGCCTCGCGCCTGACCGGGCAGTCCGTGATCGTGGTCTGCCAAAAGGGGCTGAAGCTCAGCGAAGGAACGGCCGCGTGGCTCCGCTGCGGCAAGGTTGCGGCGGAAGTGCTGGAAGGCGGCCATGTCGCCTGGAAGGAGGCGAAGCTTCCGACCGTTCCGGTCGACAAGATCCCGAGGCGAGACGGGCGGGGCCGCACGGTCTGGGTCACGCGATCGCGCCCCAAGATCGACCGTATCGCCTGTCCCTGGCTGATCCGGCGCTTCATCGATCCCACGGCTGTCTTCCTTTACGTGTCGGCTTCGGAAGTCGAAGCGACCGCTGAGCGATTCGATGCCACGCCGTTCGACATTGAAAATGTGTTCTGGAGCCACCGCGGCGAGCTCTGTACCTTCGACGTGATGGTGAAGGAGTTCGGTCTTTCAACGCCGCCGCTGGAGCGGCTCGCGACGATGGTGCGGGCGGCGGATACGGCGCGGCTCGATCTCAGTCCGGAGGCTCCGGGCCTGCTCGCAGCCTCGCTCGGCCTGTCGCGCATGTACGACGACGACCTCGAACAGCTGAATGCAGGCATGCTGCTCTACGATGCGTTTTACCGATGGTGTCGGGATGCGACTGGCGAGACGCACAATTGGCCGACCAACAAGGTCAGGCCATGATCGGCAGGGCCCTTCGCCCTCGCTGCGACGCGCGGTCATCGTCTAGGGGCCGACGACACCGATTGAACCTGGGGCTGGGAGCAAGACCAGGAGAACGACGATGCCGAAGCAAATCATCTCGTCTGCAGCCCTGCTGCTGATGATCGCGGGCGGGTTATCGCCCGCGCAGGCCCTGACCCAGGAGGAGCTTGCCGCCCGACTGCGGACGGCCGGCTACGGGCAGGTCAGCGACATCAAGTCGACCGCCGAAGGCACGACAGCGAAGGCGATCAAGGACGGCAAGCAAGTTCGGCTCGTCGTCGACAGCAGCGGCCAGATCAAAGAGCAGAAATGAGATCGGCGTCCCAACAGTCCCGAAAATCGGAAAGGAAGCGAACAATGCGAAAGATGTCCGCTGTATTGATCGGCGCAGGAGCCTGCGTCGCCGTTCTCTGTGCAATTGGCCCGCAGGCGGGCGGGGATCTGCTCGCGCCCTTTGCCTCGATAGCCCAGGCGGCGGAGAGCGTCGACTGGCAGAAAGTCGACGAAACGCTCGGCCGCAAGCCCGCCGTCTCGGACGATGTCCACCGTTACGGTTTTCCCCGTACCGATCTCTCGGTATCTTTGGACGGGGTGACGATCCAGCCGGCGCTCGCACTTGGCGGCTGGGTCGCGTTCAAGCCCGTCCATGGCGGCGCCATGGTCATGGGCGACCTTGTGTTACTGGAAACCGAGATCAATCCCGTAATGGCGAAGATGATCGCGAGCGGTCTCGAGATCACCGCCGTGCACAATCATCTGCTGCGCGCGAGCCCGGCAACTTTCTACATGCATGTCGCCGGACACGGAGATCCCGTCAAGCTGGCCTCGGCGATCCATGATGGGCTTGCCGAAAGCAAGACCCCGCTCACCGTCGCAGCGCCGGCGAGCCCGCCACCCGCCGTCGATCTCGATACGGCCAAGCTCGACCAGATCATCGGCGTGAAGGGCCAGGCGAATGGAGGCGTGTACCAGTTCACCGTCAAGCGGCGCGACCCGATCACGGAAGAGGGCATGTCGCTGACGCCCGCCGGTGCGATGGGCGTTGCGACCGGCATCAACTTCCAGCCAACCGGCGGAGGCAAGGCGGCCATCACCGGCGACTTCGTGCTGACGGGCAAGGAGGTGAATCCGGTGATCCTGGCCCTGCGAACGCACCGCATCGAGGTGACGGCGCTGCACAGCCACATGTTGGACGAACAGCCGCGGCTGTTCTTCATGCATTTCTGGGCGAACGACGACGCCATCAAGCTCGCCGAAGGTTTGCGAGCGGCGCTCGACAAGACCGCCAGCACGAAGGGCTGAGGCAAGGTCGCAAGACCGGCGCCGACAAGAAAGCACAGGAGCCAAGGCGATGACCTACCAGGTTAAACCGTTGCCGTTCGACCCAAAATCGATCAGTGGCATCTCTGAAAAAGTTCTCGTGAGCCATTACGAGAACAACTATGGCGGCGCGGTGAAACGGCTCAATGCGATCAACGCGCAACTCGCCGAGCTGGACTTCGCCAAGGCGCCGAACTTCCTCATCAACGGCCTGAAGCGCGAAGAGCTGATCGCCGCGAACTCGATGATCCTGCATGAAATCTATTTCGACGGTCTCGGCGGCGCGAGCAGGCCGGGCGGCGCTCTCGCCGAGGCGATCACGCGTGACTTCGGCAGCATCGAACGGTGGCGGAGAGAGTTTGCGGCGATGGGTAAGGCCGAGGGCGGTGGTTCGGGTTGGGTGATCCTTTCCTATTCTCCGCGCAACAAGCGGCTCGTCAATCAATGGGCCGCCGACCACACGACGACGCTTGCCGGCGGTCGTCCCGTGCTGGTGCTCGATATGTACGAGCATGCCTATCACATGGATTTCGGTGCCGCGGCAGCGCGCTATGTCGACATCTACATGGAGGCCATTCGCTGGGCCAATGCCTCCGCGCTCTACGATCAGTATGCGAGGGAAAGCTGAGGAGAGATGAGATGAGGGGGAACTTGCGAATGAGAAACCTTGCTGTCGCAATGTCCGTACTGGCCGGTCTGCTGGCCAGCGAACAGGCGGCTCGCGCGCAAACCTGCAAGGTTTGCGTCGAACAGCGAGCGGCCTGCATGAAGAACTATGCCGGTCCCGCCTGCAAGACCGAGTACCAGACGTGTCTGAAGGCTTGCAAGAAGTGAGGATGGCGGAATCGAAAAACCTACTTGCGAAGTGTCTCATCGCGGCACTCGCGACCGGCGTCGGGGGTTCGGTTGCCCTCGACGCCGGCTCTGTCGCGGCGGCAAATCCTCGAAAGCTGACCGGGGTTGAAATTCGCAACCGTTTCGCCGGTAGGCAGCTTACTGACGAGGTTCACTATCGCCTTGTCTACGGGCAAGACGGCACGCTGCGCAGCTACGCGATGGGCGTAAAGAAGGTAGGCAAATGGGTCGTCGAGGAGGACGAGCTTTGCCTTCACCTCGGGGAGAGTGACGACGGTTGTTACCAGGTGACGCTGAGCGGCGAACAGATCGAATTGATTCCGACGGGGCTGGGCGGCTCAATCGATGGCATTTTGCAGCCCGCATATTACGGAAATGGGGACAAGTGATGACGACGACAACGACGAGCACCGACAAAGCGCGAATGGGCGAGTTGGTGCGCTATTTCCTTCGGCTTGGGTGCCTGGGCTTTGGCGGGCCGGTGGCGCTGGTCGGCCAGATGGAGCGCGAACTCGTCAACGAGAAGAAGTGGCTGACGAAAGAGCAGATGCGCGAGGCCATCGCGATCTGCCAGTCGCTGCCGGGACCGCTGGCGATCCAGGTCGGGGTCTATGTTTCATATCTGCGCGCCGGCTTCTGGGGCGCCTGGGCCGGCGGCTGGGCCTTCATCCTGCCGAACTTCATTATCGTTGCCTCGCTCGGCGCACTCTATGTTTACCTCGGTGATCTCCAGCCCGTCACCGCCATCTTTTATGGGGTGAGCCCGGCGGTCATCGCGCTGATCCTGCATTCCTGCTACCGGCTTGCCAGGCTCGGTATGGAGGATTGGCTGCAATGGGCCATTGCCGCGGTCTGCTTTGTCGTGACTGTGATCCTGCAGGCCGAGGTCGCGTTGCTGTTCATCGGCGCCGGCATCGTCGGCATTCTCTATTACGGTTCGCTGTTCAAGCGTACGCCGGCGGCGTTGAGCGTCACCGCTCCGGTTCTGGCGCAGCTTGTGCCAACCGCGTCGAACTCGATCCTCGGAAAACTGCTGTTGTTCTTCCTCAAGGCAGGCTCGCTGACCTTCGGCAGCGGCCTCGTGATCGTGCCCTTCCTGGAGCAGGGTCTGGTGCAGCAGTTCGGTTGGCTTGATCAAAGGCAGTTCCTGATCGCGGTCGCGATCGGGATGATCAGTCCCGGCCCGGTGGTGATCACCGCGACCTTCGTCGGCTATCTCGTTGCCGGCTTCTGGGGATCGCTGGTGTCGACCATCGGCATCTTCCTTCCGTCATTTTTGCTCGTGCTGATTGCGGCTCCTCTGCTGGCGCGGCACCGCGGCAATCCGAACGTGCAAGGCTTCGTCAAGGGCGCCTATGCCGCTGCGATCGGCACGATCCTTGGCGCCTGCGTTCTGCTCGGTCGCGTCGCGATCGGCGACTGGCTGACGGCGCTGATCGGACTTGTGTCGATCGCGATTCTGTTCCGCTGGAAGGTGAGCAATCCGCTGCTGATTGCCGCGACGGCGGCGGTCGGCCTGATCGCCTATCCGATCCTCCAGCCAGGATGGGTGATGGTGCACTAAAGCGCGAGAGGGACAGCACCTCTGTCGTTGCACCGATCAAGCCTCATCTCAGTGACGCGCTCTGGATCAGACTTCAGCGCGGTCACCGGATTCTCTCAAGGAAAAGCAAAGCCGCATAACGGTGTCATGGCCTTCGTTCGTTACGATGAGTTGCCATTCAAGGTCGCTGGGGTAATTGGCTGCCATGTCGCGCAGGCACTCGCCGGCCGTCTTGATCGCTAACTCGCGCACCGCCTCCGAAGTGGCGCAAAACTCGCCCACGGTATCGACGATCAGCTTGCCATCGAGGATAGTGAAGAAATAGCGGCCTGCTTCCATAGGGCATGCTCCGGTCAAGGCGGGAGCGTGCAGCACTCTCAGTCACCGACATAGCCAGGATCAGGACGGTGATGGCACCAGCGTAACATCAATGTCAGGTACCCGACACAGGAACTCAGAATTTTTTTCGACGGGCGCCTGGAACCCGGTCGTTGCGCTATTGCGTCGGCGAACTGCCCCTGAAACGAGGCCGCTGAAGCCGGTAAGCGATAGATGCTAATCGCTTGCCAGCAGTCGGTATTGGTCCTTGACGGTCTGGTAACATTCGCATGCGGCCTCCTCGAGGCCAAGGACATCGAGTATCTCGATGTTCCCGCGTGTGTACCTGATGATCGCGGCTTGCTGCAGCGTGCGAGCGACGGTCGTAACGCTCGTTCGACGCACGCCGAGCATCTCCGCCAGAAATTCCTGCGTGAAGGGAAGCTGATCGCTTCCAGACAAATCCCGGGCACGCAACAGCCAGCGGCAAAGTCGGGCCTCGATGTCATGGTTCGCCATACAGGCGGTCGACTGCTGCGCTTGTGCAAAGAGCGTCTGCTCGTGACGCATCGCAGCCGAGATGAGCGTTTCGGACTGCAGAGCCGTCCCCCTGAAAACGCCTTGATCGCAAATGATCGCATCGCCCGCCAACTGAACGATCGCTCTGCTGAATGCTATTTTTCCGTCCAGCGCGGCGGCTATTCCGATTGCCCCATCACGGCCGACCATCGCGGCCTCCGTGACCTCTCCTGAACTAAGGGTCACAACAAGAGAGATGACTGCGCTCGTCGGGAAATACACCGTCTTTGTCGTATCGCCAGCTTCATAGAGCACCGTCTTTTGCTCGAGGTGGACCGTCCTGAGGTGAGGCTGGAGCGCCGCCAAATCGCTCGTCGAGAGCGAGGACAAAATGACATTGGACTGCAGCATTGTCGTGCTCGCGTCTCGCAACAGGCGGGAGCACAAAAACTCTCAGTCACCGACGCCCTGAGTCGTGATCGGCAATACCGACGGGTAACACGGAACCTGCGCGGGCTAAGTACGCTGGACGACATAGGCTGACGCATCCTGGAGCTTATTTCCGCGCTGAGTCGGCTGCCAGACGGAAATTGGCGTGCAGCAGGACTAAATTGTCTGAAAACCCGAAGGAGGAGCCAATGGGAGCAATTCGGCGGAGGGTTAAACACGCATTGACGTTCGAGGAGCGGTTGGCGGAAGAGGCCAGGCGCTTTACTGAAGCGGCTGGGAGAGAGCCGCCCGGCAGCAAGGCTCGGGAATTGCTGCTCAGACGCGCCAGGCAGGCGGAGACCGCGTCTCATATGAACAACTGGCTGCGCTCAAGCGGCCTGCAGCAACCGAAATGAATCCTAGAGTCCTGCTCCTCGGTTCTCGCGCCAAGCTCTCGATGGTTTGTCTTGGCCTGATCGATAATGAGGAAGCGTTGGCACTGGCGAGGCGCATTGCAGATGGCACGGGGCGTACCATCAGCGTCAGGGATGCGAACGGCAAGATCATAGAAACGGTTAGAGCGGCACCAAAAAATTAGAACCGGCGGCGGATCGCTCCGCGCGGGCGTGACGATTTCGATGCGGCCCGTTTTTCCACACCGAGGAGCGTTAGTTCAGGCGAGTCCCGATCATCAAGCTGCGACCGGCTTCGAGTTACCTCTGCAAAAGAATCGGATGACGGCCGAAAGGGGCAATTGTTGACAGTGCGAGAGCAAGCGCCTGCGTCTGCTCTGGGCAAAAGCTGTCGTCGCGCAGCAGGCCGCGGTAGCCCGCTACGGTCCAGAGGACAGAAGCGGACGAGCATGGCTGATATGAAATGGCCCCAACCGAGAAGCTTTATTGATGTGGTGGTGGCGTCGTGTTGAGCAGCTGAGACATGGCCGTAACGACCTGCGCAGGCGCGAATGGCTTGTTAAAAGAACGCTATTCAATGCACTCGGACGCGGCCGCGAACTACAGGTTGAACACTGTGCTCATTCGTGCGTTATTACACTACCACCATGGGAGAACCCCGGGCGTAGGTGGCTGAGAGACATGTTGCGCTCCCGCCTTTATGGAAGGTCGCGCACCATGCCACATCGCAAGCTGATCACGCGATTGCAGTCCGTCGCCGGTCTGTCGCAGCAAGATCAAGTGCGGCTTACAAGGATGCCGTACAAGATTAAGACGCTTGAGAACGGCGATTACCTCTTGCGCGAGGGCGACAGGCCGACTCATTCGACGGTTGTCATGAGCGGATTCCTTTCTCGTCAGCGGGTGATCTCCGACCGAAATCAAATCTCATCATTCTATATACCTGGCGATATGCCGGATCTTCACAGTTTACACTTGCCTCTTATGGATCATGAACTCTGCAGCGTCGGCAGTTCGACTGTCGCATCTGTGCCTCACGCTTATTTCAGAGACGTAATGAGCGAATCGCCCGGACTTACGCAGGCATTTTGGCGCGAGACCGTGATCCATGCTGCGATTTATCGCGAATGGGTTGAAAATCTTGGCGCTCGCCGAGCCTTGGGCAGGATTGCGCATCTCCTGTGTGAACTCGCCACCCGGCTAGAGCTCGTTGAACTGCTCGACAACGACAGCTTCGATCTGCCCTTTACACAACAGAACGTTGCCGACGCGTGCGGACTGTCGGTAGTACATGTGAACAGGACAGTTCAGGAGCTCAGAAACGAGGGCCTTATCGAGTGGGAGCATGGCAGCGTTCGGCTTCGTGACCGGACTGCATTGGAAGAAGTGGCCGAGTTCAGTGGGTATTATCTTCACGCGCTGGAAACGGCCCGTTCACCAAGCGTGAAGGCGAGACTCCCAGAGAAGCAGAACCGGGCTTAGAAATCGGCTCGTGTGGTCCGATAGACTTTGCTGACACACGCAGAACTGCAGTTACAAGTTTTGAAGATGCAGGTAGTGCTGATTGAATTGTCCGGCAGCCCGCAGACCGTTCACATCGAGCACTCTGATGCTTCCGCGGCGCAAATCGATCAAACCCTCCTCTTGCAGTTTCGCTAGCGAAGAATTGACATGTTGCCGTCCGAGCCCGACGGCATCGGCAAGGTCCGCCTGTCGGATATGAATATCGCAGCCCTCAGGGGTGGCAAGACCAACCGTTTCGAGTCTCATGCACAGTTCGCTCAATAAGTGCGCTAGCCTCTCGTAGGAGGAGCGCGTCGCCACATTCATCAACCATTCGCGCAGCGTGCTCTCGTCGACCAGCGTGCCCCACCAGAGCGCTCGCGTAATCCGCGGCTCGGTATCGAACAGATGGACAAGCTTTTCTCTTGAGATGTAAGTGAGGGTCAAATTCGTCAGCGCAGCGATGCTGTGATCCATCTTATCCAGCAAAAAGGCGTGCAGGTCGCATAGATCCCCCGGCACCATGATGCCGACGATCTGACGCTCTCCCGCCTCCGTCAGCTTGTAGCGGCAAGCCAGCCCCTCCAGAATGAGAGCCACCGTGGCGGGCTTGTCGCCTTGCCTGATCACATCGCGGCCAGCATCCACGCCAAGCTTTTGCCCCGACAGCCCACTCACGGCGTCGATTTCCGCTTCGGACAGTGCGGCAAAACGTTTCAGTTTCAGCACCAGCGGATTTTGCATCCGGCGATGCCAGCACGAAGTTCAGTGATCGTCAACCGCGCAGCTTGTCGAAATCCTGCAACGATCCATTGAAAAGCCCACGAAAACGGCTCCTGCGCCAGTGGAGTGGCGCAAGCTCGGCCCGCACTCGAAGATGCCCGGCCTCGCGGGTGTCCGATATGGCGCCAGATTCGGACAAACCATATTGAGGGAGCGGAGCCGGGTTCGCTCCCAAGATCGCCCTACCTAATGTCCCATCGCCGATGGTTTATTCATCATGCGCAACATCGCCGGACCGCCGGTCCTCAGGAAACGCCAAACCAAAAGGGCGCCTAAGCCGAGGAACGCGACGTTGAGCCAAGTAGTGTAATTCCAACTTATCGACGCCTCGACCACGCGCGCGTTGTGCTGCGCCGGCACCAGACCGAGTGCGCCGAAGATCGCTTCCACTACAAGCGCTGCCCCCGCCATTGCCGCGTAAAACGTGGCGAACAGGAAGCCCGCCATCCTTAGCCCGTAATATTTCCGGTAGATGTTCAGGACCGGGATCACGATCAGATCGGCCAGGATGAACGCGATCACCCCGCCGAAGCTGATGCCTCCGTTCCAAAGAACGGCAGCCAGCGGGATGTTGCCGACCGAGCAGACGAAGGAGAGCACGGCGACCAGCGGGCCGATGATCGGGCCCCACACCTTCGCGAGCGTCGGATGATCGACAAGGAAGAACGACTGCCAGAACGCTTGGGGCACCCACGCGGCCAGCGCGCCGGCGATGAGAAGGCCGCCGACGATGTCCAGCCAGACCGAGGCCCCGTCCATGACGAAGTAGTGGCTGACCGCGGTTAGACCCTTATCGGACGTGAGCCTTTGCCAGAGCGAGCCGCCTTCGGTGACCGACATGTCCATTTCGGCGTGGCCCTCCATCCGGCCGGCGACCCCACGGTCCGCCTGTCGCTTGGCGCTCTCCAGCAGGCTCGGAGAAAGGAAGCTCCGGAACTGCAGCACCAGCAGCAGCACCATGACCGGCGCGCCGATGAATTCGGCCAACATGAACTGCCAGCCCAGGAAAACCAGCATGATGATGCTCAGCTCAAGCACCAGGTTGGTAGAGGCCATTTCGAAAGCCATGGCCGCAGTGAAATTCGCACCCTTTCGGAACAGCGAGCGGGCAAGCGCGACAGCGGCGTAGGAGCAGGATGATGATGCCGCGCCCAGCCCCAGGGCCGTCGCAATCGATCGGGCATGGTCGTCCGGCAGCAGGCGGCTCATTTCGCGATGGGACACGACGGCCTGCACCGCCGCGGACAGCGCGAAGCCGAGGATCAGCGGCCACAGGATCTCCCATCCCATGGCGAAGGCCATGCCGAGCGCATGCAGCAGCGAGTCCGTCATTTCGAACCTATCCTTGCCAACATGAGGCGACAACGTGAGACCACCTCTTATGGTTCGGTACTCAGCGCATGTCGTGCATCATGGTTCACCTCATTCGGCTGGCTCCGGGATTCGTATTTTCCTTGCGGTGGCCTTCGTCTTGGCCCGCGGTTGCGGCTTGCCGGCGGGAGGCAACCGGAAGCCCTTGACCAGCCCGAAGATCGCCGGGATCACGATTAGCGTGAGCAGGGTCGACGAGATCATGCCGCCGATCATCGGAACGGCGATGCGCTGCATGATCTCGGACCCGGTGCCGGTGCTCCACATGATCGGCAGCAGTCCCGCCATGATCGCCACCACCGTCATCATCTTCGGCCGCACGCGCTCGACCGCGCCTTCCATGATGGCTTCGCGGAGATCGGTCCGGCTCAACGTTCGTCCCTCGGCGGCGCGGCGCTCCCTAATCTCCGAAAGCGCCTGGTTGAGGTAGATCAGCATCACCACGCCGGTCTCGGCGGCGACGCCGGCGAGCGCGATGAAGCCGACGGCGACCGCCACGGAGAGGTTGAACCCGAGCCACCACATCAGCCACAGCCCGCCGACCAGCGCGAACGGCAGCGACAGCATGACGATCATCGTCTCCGTGACCGACCTGAAGTTGAGGTACAGCAGCAGGAAAATGATGAGCAGCGTCGCAGGCACGACGATCTTCAGGCGGGCCATGGCGCGCTCCAGATATTCGTACTGGCCGCTCCAGACCACGTAGTACCCCGGCGGAAATTGGATGCTGGCTTGGACCGCGCGCTGCGCGTCCGCGACGTAGCCGCCTAGATCGCGGTCGCGGATGTCGACGTAGATGTAGCTCGCGAGCTGGGCGTTCTCGGTCCGGATCGACGTTGGGCCACGCGCGATCTGGACGGTGGCGACTTCCGCGAGCGGCACGGCCCCTCCGGCCGGCATGGGAACGAGGATGTCGCTTGCGATCTTCTTCGGATCGTCCCGAAGGTCGCGTGGGTAGCGCATGTTCACAGTGAAGCGCTGCCGGCCCTCGACGGTGGTCGTGACCGCCTGTCCCCCAAGGGCGGTGGCGATGGTATCCTGGACGTCCTGGACCATGATGCCGTAGCGCGCGAGCGCCGACCGGTCAGGCGTGATTTCGAGGTAGTAGCCGCCGATCCCGCGCTCAGCATAGGCGGACGAAGTCCCGGGCACCGCCCGCAGCACCGGCTCGATCTGCTTGGCGAGCCTGTCGATCTCGGCGAGATCGGTACCGATCACCTTAACGCCCACTGGCGTCCGGATTCCGGTCGAGAGCATGTCGATGCGCGCCTTGATCGGCATCGTCCAGGCGTTGGAGACGCCAGGAAATTGCAGCGCCTTGTCCATCTCGGCGATCAGGCTGTCGACGGTGAGGCCTGGCCGCCATTGCTCCTTCGGCTTCAGGTTGATGACCGTCTCGAACATCTCAGTCGGCGCCGGATCGGTCGACGTCTCGGCCCGCCCGGCCTTGCCGAAGACCGACGCCACTTCCGGAAATGACTTGATGATCCGATCCTGCATCTGCATCAGTTCGGCGGCTTTGGTCACCGAGATGCCCGGCAGCGTGGTCGGCATGTAGAGCAGCGTTCCCTCGTTGAGGTTCGGCATGAACTCGGTGCCGAGCTGCCGGGCGGGCCAGACCGTGACGGCGAGCGCGCCGATCGCGAGCAGGATGACAAGGGTCTTTGCCCGCAGCACGCCCTTAATGAGGGGGCGGTAGATCCAGATCAGGAACCGGTTGATCGGATTCCTGTGCTCCGGAACGATCCGCCCGCGAACGAAGATCACCATCAGCGCCGGCACCAGCGTGACCGACAGCAGCGCGGCGGCTGCCATCGAGAACGTCTTGGTGAAGGCGAGCGGGCTGAACAGCCGCCCCTCCTGCGACTCCAGCGTGAAGATCGGCACGAACGAGACCGTGATGATCAGCAGGCTGAAGAACAGCGGCGGCCCAACTTCCGAAGCGGCGTCGATCAGGATCGCGCTCCGCGACTTGCCCGGCTCGGCTCGCTCCAGGTGCTTGTGAGCATTCTCGATCATGACGATGGCGGCGTCGATCATGGCCCCGACGGCGATGGCGATGCCGCCGAGGCTCATGATGTTCGAGCCGATCCCAAGCAGTTTCATCGCGCCGAATGCCATGAGGACGCCGACCGGCAGCATCAGGATGGCGACGAGGGCGCTGCGGATGTGCAGCAGGAAAACCACGCAGACCAGCGCGACGACGAGGCTTTCTTCGAAAAGCGTGTGCTTGAGCGTGTCGATGGCGGCGTAGATCAGGTTCGACCGGTCATAGACCGGCACGATCTCGACGGATTTCGGCAGGCTGGTGGCGATCTCCTTGAACCGTTTCTTGACGTTCTCGATGACGTCGAGCGCGTTCATGCCGAAGCGTTGCAGGACGATGCCGCCGGCGACTTCTCCCTCGCCGTTGAGCTCGGTGATGCCGCGCCGCTCGTCGGGACCCAGTTCGACCCGGGACACGTCCCGCAACAGCACGGGCGTGCCCTTGTCGGTCTTCAGGACGACGTTGCCGAGATCGTCGATGCCTTTCAGGTAGCCCCGGCCTCGGATCACGTACTCGAACTCCGACAGCTCGACGGTCCGTCCGCCGACGTCGGCATTGCTGGCGCGGATCGCGTCGCGGATCTTCTGCATGGTGATGCCGAGGTCGCGCATGCGCTGCGGATCGAGGACCACGTTGTACTGCTTCACGAATCCGCCGACGCTGGCGACTTCGGCCACGCCCTCCGCCTTGGCGAGCGCGAATTTGAGATTCCAGTCCTGGATGGTCCGCGTGTCGGCGAGATTGAGTTCTTTGGACATCACTGCGTATTGGTAGACCCAGCCGACGCCGGTCGCGTCCGGGCCGATGGTCGGCGTCACGCCCGCGGGCAGCCGCGACGCCGCTCCATTGAGGAACTCGAGCACCCGCGAGCGCGCCCAGTAGATGTCGGTGCCGTCCTCGAAGATCACGTAGACGAACGAAACGCCGAAGAAGGAGAAGCCGCGCACGACCTTGGATTTCGGGACCGTGAGCATCGCGGTGGCGAGCGGATAGGTGACCTGGTCCTCGATCACCTGCGGTGCCTGACCCGGATACTCGGTGTAGACGATGACCTCGGTGTCGGAGAGATCGGGGATGGCGTCCAGCGGCAGATGGACCAGCGCGTAGATCCCCGCCGCGGCCGCGAAGCCGGTGCCGAACAGCACCAGTAGCAGGTTGCGGGCCGACCAGGCGATGAGGCGGGCGATCATGGGCGCGCTCCCGTGCTGCCGGCCACCGGCTCGGTCGATTTTTCGCCGTTGGCCTCGGCAAAGCCCTTGAGCGCAGCCTTCAGATTGCTCTCGGCGTCGATCAGGAAGTTTGCCGAGGTCACGACGGCTTCGCCTTCCTTGACGCCCTCGGTGACTTCTACGTAGCCGCCACCGCGTAGGCCGAGCTTGACCTCGCGCGGTTGGAACCGGCCTTCACCCTTGTCGATCAGGACGGCTTGGCGAGCGCCGCTGTCGAGGATCGCGCTTTCCGGTGCCGCCAGCACAGGGCCAGGCGAGCCGGCCTCGATCTCGGCGTCGACGTACATTTCGGGTCGCAGCAGTTCGTCGGGATTGGGCACCTCGATCCGGATGCGCGCGGTGCGGGTCGCGGCGTTGAGATGCGGATAGATTAGCCCAACCGTGCCGGAGAAGGTCCGGCCGGCCAGAGCGCGCGCCCTGATGGCCACCTTCGTGCCGATGGCGACTTGCGGCAGATCGCGCTCCGCGACGTCGATGAGCACCCAGACCAGGCGGCGGTCGGCGATCCTGAACAGCACGTCGCCGGGGGCCGCCCGCATACCGTTGACGGCGTTGCGCTCGAGGATTTCGCCGTCCTGCGGGGCGAGCCAGGGAATCGACAGCGAGATCTCGCGGGTGCGCTCGAGCTCCTTGATGGCGGGCTCGGGTGTCGCGAGGTTTTCCAACCTGCGCCGCGCACCTTTCAGCTCCTTGCCGGTGGCGCCCGCGTTGATCGCCGAGAGATATTCAGCGGCCGCGCTGGAGAGCGCCGGACTGTAGACGTTCATCAACGGTTGCCCCTTGTGAACGTGATCGCCCGTCGTGACGTTGGCCACGCTGTCGACGAAGCCTTCGAAGCGCAGCGCGACCACCGAGACGCGCCGCTCGTCCTCTTGCACGACGCCCGGCGCCCGGATCGTCGACTTGATGGCCTGCCGCACGATCGGCTCGGATTTCGCCCCGGTGCGCTGGAGCTTGCCGGGCGAGAGCTTTACCGAACCGTCGTCGCTGTCCTCGCCCTCGTACACGGGAATGTAGTCCATCCCCATCGAATCCTTCTTCGGCGTCGGGGACGTGTCGGGCAGGCCCATGGGATTGCGGTAGTATTTGATCCGGCGCTCTGCGGAGCCGTTTGCCGTCGACGATGGCGGCGTTTCCGCCGCGGTATCCTCGTCGAAGGTGACGTCGGAGCCGGCCGGGACGGCGCGATAGTCGCGGCCGTCCGGAGTCTTGCGGGGCGTCAGCGAGTATGTCGGCTTGCCGTCCGGATCCTGGAAATAGATGGGAGGGCGCGCCTCTTCCGCCTCGGCGGAAGTGGTCAACGCGGCGATACGCGCCGGCGGCCGCTGCACGCCGGCCAAGACGAGCGCGGTGCCCGCCGCCGCAATTGACGCGGCGGCGATGCTTGCCAGAAGAGCGCGGTTCATTTCTGCGCCGTGATGACGAGCTTGTTCTCGACCGTGCCGGTCTCGCCTTGGACCTTCGCGCCCAGCGATAGCTGCCAACGGCCCGCCATGCTGAAGTTGGCCTTGAACCGGTAGGTCCCCGGCTCCGTGCCCGGCATTGCTGTGAGCTTGGTCGCCATCTCTTGCATGCCATCTGGCGCCATGTCGAGACGGCTGGCGAAGATCACAGCGTCCGGCACCTGTTTGCCGGTCTTCTTGTTCATGAGCCGCACCGTGACGATCTTGTCCGCACCGGCCTGAACACTTGGATCGACGAGTTGGAATTCGTAGTCCCTGATATCGGCGAAGGCGGAGTTCGGTGCTGCCAACGACACGCCGATGAGCGCGGCCGCAACGGCACGCGCGACTATGGTAATTTTCATGATCTCATTTCCTCGAAACGTCTGACGTCTGATACGCCGCGGGACGGCATGCGACGACGCGCGTCCCGAATGGCCGCGCGTCAACATTCCGGCGCTGCAGCGCCGGTCAGAGGATCATTCGAGGTGGTTGATCGGGAGGGGGACGGGTCAGCCCGGCGATCTCGGGCTCATCCAGTGGACGCAACGGCCGAGACGTCGCTTCGCGAACGGGCAAGCCGTCGCTGGACGGCCCGGTCTGTAGCACCTTCGCCATGCAGATCGCCAGGAACGGGCAGTCCTGGCAGTCGCTCTGCTTCTGCTTTTCGGGACAGCAGGGCATGTCGCCCGACATGGCGGCCATCTGCATCTCGGCGTCGGACGCACTATTCCCGGCTGCCATTGGCGATGCCAACGGCGCAATGGCCAATCCGACCGCGACCAGCACGGCGAACAGGAGTTTCAGGAATCGGGATCCGTCCATAGAGGTCGACATTCTCATAAGGGTACCATCGGTGAAAGCCCTTACGTTCACTTCTTCGCGACATGGTCTGCCGATTGTCGGAGCCGAAGTCCGTTCTGAGTCAATTCCGGACGTGCTCCTAATCCAGCGATGTCGCCAGTAACTGTCAATGACAGCCAATCCCGGCGCCGCCAGGTCGCGCAATTGTACGGACGTCCCGGCCGTCGTCGCTAAGCCGGCTGTGGCCGTCATCGAATTGATGGCGGCCCTTGGGCGTGAGATCGAGCCACATGAAGGCACCCATCAAATTTTCAATGCCACGGGAATAAGCCGAGTAGGTGTGGAAGATCTCGCCAGTCTCGTTTTTGGCAAAGATGCTGGCGCCCATCATATCTTCGCTGCTCCTGAGCGGGATCGTGTCGTAATTGAACTTGGCTGTGCCAGCGACCAGGTCCTCCCTTTTGAATGACACCCCGAAATCGAAGTTGAAGTCGCTGCCATAGGATGACACCCACGGAAAGGTCCAGCCTAAAGCGCGTTTCACCTGCTCGATTCGCTCGATTGGTGCGCGTGAAATCACAGCAAATGACAGGTCGGCATCATCGAAGTGCTTGCGCGCGGCGTCGAAATGATCGGCGACGAATGAGCACCCTTTGCAAACGTGATCGGAGCCGGGGGTTAGCATGAAGTGATAGACGGCGAGTTGGCTGCGACCATGGAACAGATCGGCAAGTGTGCACTTGCCATCCGGTCCCTCGAACACGTAGGGCTTCTCGATTTTCACCCACGGCAAATCGCGGCGCTTTTTTCTTAGCTCGTCGAGCTTGTGCGTAATCTCCTTCTCTTCGACGAACAGTGCCCTGCGTGCGGAAAGCCATTCCTCACGCGAGACGACTTTCAGTGGGGAGAGAGTGCCTGCCATAATCAAGACTCCTCTGATTGTGGCTTCTAAACGTAGGCCCTCGCCGACCGGTTCCTGGCTTGGAAGTTGGAAGCGTCGCTGAAGTGCCGGTCATGCCGGAAGGGCCGGTCGGCACCGCCGGTCCACATGATCAAGCTGGCCGCAACGCGAAGCATCACGCCATACAAATGGGTGCATCCGACCGAAGAGCGTCAGGATCGATGGCTGCTTACAGTAGTTCGGCCACGTCCAGGAGGTCGATGACGGCCTCGGAGAGAGGGCACAATCGCGTGCTCCTCTAGGTCACGACAAAGCGGATACCGGGCAGGATTGTCGTGACTGATGGGCCACAAGCGGATTTGGGCCCGTTGGCTACCGCTGAATCAGGTTAGCAACTCTTCCAGAAAGCCTCTGAGCGCAACGATTCTGCGCAGATTTGTCTTGTGGCTCGGCCAAACCAGCACGATCGGCCGCGCAGATAGAGTTATGTTCTGCAAGCGCACCAGGCGACCTGACATGAGATCATTCTCGATCAGAAAATCCGGCAAGATCGCTGCCCCCATGCCAGCCAACGTCATTTCATATACCGAATAGATTTCGCTCAAGACCATGCGCGGCGCAATCTGCAGGGTCCTGACCGCTCCGCTTTCGACCACGGACCAAGTCAGGATCGGAGCATAGGTTCGCTGAACCAGGCAGCGATCGATCTCGAGGTCTTTCGCTCGTTCGACCGGGTTCGCATGGAAGAATTGGGGTGTCGCACAGATGATTCTCTCGACCGATCTGACCGACTTCGCATCCAGGCCCGATGTCTGTGGTTCTGCAAATCTGACGGCGAAGTCGTATCCTTCCTGAAGTATATCGACGTAGCGATCCGACAGATCGACATCGAGCCGAATATGTGGATGGAGTTTCGCGAAGCGCGCTAGTCCGGGCAGAACGACCGCTCGCCCCAGGCCGAGCGGCATCGTGATCCGGAGCAAGCCTTCTGCTTCGGTGCCACCGTCGCCCAGGTTCTCGTCTGCTTCTGCCAGGCCCGAAATGAGCGCCTTGACCGTCTCGCAATATCGAGCACCGGCCTCGGTCAGGAGCAGCCGCCTTGTCGTGCGCTCGAGCAGCTTGCGGCGGAGATGTCGCTCGAGTTCGGCAACCCTCCGGCTCACGGTGGACTGCGTGACCCCCAACTCACGCGCTGCCGAAGCGAACCCTCCAACTTCGACCACCTTGAGAAACGTCGCAACATTTTGGAGGTTTGGGCCATTCATCGAGATTACCGATAAGTGAAATGCATGTTCGCCGTGGAGTGCTTTGGCTGCAATCAGCCTAGTATGAGGCCGGGTTCGACACAAACCTCAAAGGTTTCAGTGATTTCGCCGCCTGATGGTCATTGTTCGCAAATGAATGTTTCCGATGCGATTTCGCGCCGGACCTCTGTCCGGGCGTTCCTGCCTGCCGCGGTCTCGGATGCTGTCATGCGACATCTTTTGCAAAAAGCGGCGCGGGCGCCGAGCGGGGGCAATCTGCAGCCCTGGTGCATCCACGCCCTGGCGGGCGAGCCTCTAAGAGAACTGCTTGATCTGGTAAAGTCACGCGGCCCCGACCCGAGCCCCGGCTATGCGGTTTACCCGCCGGACCTATGGGAGCCGTATCGGTCGCGCCGCTTCCAGAACGGCGAACAGCTTTACGCCTCGATCGGCATTGGTCGCGACAACAAAGCCGGCCGCCTCTCGCAATTGGCGGAGAACGCCGAGTTTTTTGGCGCTCCAGCGGGCGTCTTCATGTTCATCGATCGAGGGATGGGGCCGCCGCAATGGGCGGATCTTGGCATGTATCTACAAAATCTAATGCTGCTCGCAGTTGAACGCGGGCTTTCGACCTGTCCGCAGGAATACTGGGCGCTTTACGCCAACACCGTTTCTGAGTTTCTGAACGTCCCGGTAAGCCGGATGCTGTTCTGCGGAGTAGCAGTGGGCTACGCCGACGCCTCCAATCCCATCAACAGCTTCAAGACCGACCGCGCGCCTCCCGAGGAGTGGATGTCGGTGCGTGGTTTCGAGAGTGCGTGCGTGTCCGACGAGAGCAACTTGGCAGTTCCGGGAGCGACATCGTGAAAACCGTGCGAGCCGAGAGGATCGGCAGCGTCGACGATTATGCCCTGGTCGACGTCGCGACCCCGACGCCAAAGCCGAACGACGTGCTGATCGAGGTTCGCTCTTGCGGGATGGGCTATGTCGATGCTCTTGTCGCCCTGGGTGGCTACCAAGTCAAACCGCAGGTGCCATTCACACCCGGCCTCGAGATCAGTGGCCGTGTTGCGGCGATCGGGGCCAGGGTTTCGCGGGTGAAAGTCGGCGACCGTGTAATGGCCTACGGCTTCGGCGGCGGCTTGGCCGAATGCGCACTCGCGCCCGAGACCTCGACCTGGAATATCCCAGACGCATTGGGTTTCGCAGAAGCGGCCGCTTTCCGCACCAACTACCTGACCGCACTTCACGGTTTGCGAGATCGCGCGGTCTTGAAACCCAACGAACGGCTGCTGGTGTTCGGTGCGTCCGGCGGGGTCGGTACGGCCGCAACACAACTCGGAGGACTGATGGACGCAGAGGTCATCGCCATCGCATCCACGGAGGAGAAGCGCGCATTCGCTTCAGCGCACGGAGCGCATCATGTACTCGATACCGATCCTGAGGGCTGGCGCGACCGCCTGAAGGCCATCTGCAACGGGGCGGGCCCAAACGTCGTGTTCGACCCGGTGTGCGGCTCCCTGCTGGAGCCGGCGTTCCGATCACAGGTGTGGGGCGGGCGCTATCTCGTCGTCGGCTTCGTCGGTGGACCGATTCCCAAGCTGCCGGTCAATCTGTCGCTGATGAAGAGCGCGGCCCTGGTGGGCGTCGACGTCCGCCAATTCGTCGAGTTCGAGCGGGAGCGCGCCGACGCGCAGATCGCCGAGCTTCTGGATTGGGCCGCGCAGGGCAAACTGAGCCCGGCGGTTGGGCGGAGATTTGCTTTCTCCGAGTTCAAGGAAGCGATGAACTTCGCCTTGTCCGGCAAAGGAAGCGGGAAAACGATTATCGACGTCGCCGCGGACTGACCGTCATCTGCGGGCGTCCTGACAACCGGCTTGCAACAGGGAGGAAAAATCATGAAGCATCTCACGCGACGTGAGGCCGTTGGCGCCATGCTGGCCGCCTTGGCGGTCAGCAAATCGGCCATCGCTGCTGAAGACACGCCGGGTATCACCAGTCAGGAGATCAAGATCGGTGAGGTGCTGCCGCTGTCCGGCCCGGTCTCTTCGTACGGCGTCATTTCGAGGGCGCACGAAGCTTATTTCACGATGATCAACGAGAAGGGCGGCGTGAATGGCCGCCAGATCAAGTTGATTGCCGCTGACGATGCCTATAGCCGCCGAAAACCGTCGAGCAGACCCGCAAGCTGATCGAACAGGACGAAGTCGCGTTCATCTTTTCGAGTCTCGGCACCCCGACCAACCTTGCCGTTCGCAAATATCTCAACGCCAAAGGCATTCCGCACATCCTGCTGGCTGCCGGGGCAACGGCGTTTGCCGATGCCGTACATTATCCCTGGACCATGCCCTGGAACCCCAACTACCACGACGAGGCGTTTGCCTACGCAAAGCGGATCCTCGCCGACAAACCCGGTGAAAAAATTGCACTGATGTATGCGAAGGATGATTCGGGGAGGGATTTCGCCGAGGGATTCAAAGCCGGTCTTGGCGACAACGTCTCGCTGCTCGCCGGCGAAATGACTTACGAGACCTCGGAGCCGACGGTCACCTCGCAGCTGGCTCGGCTGAAGGCCTCCGAAGCAACGTCGTTCTTCTTCCACGCAACGCCGAAGTTTGGTGCGCAGATCATCCGCGGAATCTACGAACTCGGCTGGCGACCGACGACCTATGTTGCCTCCACGACGAACAGCGTCGCCGGCGCCATCGAACCCGCAGGGTACCAGCAGTCGCAGGGAATCATCAGCTCTTCCTATTTGAAGGACGCCGGCGACCCACAATGGGCGGATGATGACGAGATGAAGGCCTGGCGTGCCTGGATGGCCAAGTACTACCCACAGGGCGACGTCAACGATGCCTTGAACGTCTACGCCTACGCCCAGGCCGAAACGTTGGTCAAGATCCTCGAGAACGCCGGAAACGGTCTCTCTCGCAAGAAGATCATGGACAGCGCGACCAGCGTCAATTTCCGCGTACCGATGCTGCTCCCTGGAATTTCCTTGCAGACCAGCAAGACGGACTACCGCATTAACAAGAAGTTCCGCTTGATGCGCTTTGAAGGGAAAAGATGGGTGCTGCTCGCTGAATAGCCGCTGATCATGGCAACCTCTGCTCCGGCATGAAAAAAACCCGCGGCGGATTTCTCCGCGCGGGTGTTACGAATTTCGACGATGCCATTCTGCCAGTGTTTTGCCCGACGTGTCAAAGCCGATCAGCAGCACTCGGACATGGATGCGTCAGGTGACCGAGAAGCGCTGTTTGGTGCAGGCTCAAAATTGCCAATGGTTTCAAAGCCCCGCCTACTGTGCATGGGGTTGTTTTCGCGCTTTTGGTATTGCGTTGTTAGAACGGCGCTTCAGCGCCGGCCGCGCGGCGCCTCGGCCTTCGCCGGCGCCTCGGTTTGCGGCGCGCAGGTTGCGGCCTGAAGCGTTGCCTGCGCTTGCGGCATCAGGCCGGGTTCGGCGGCCAGCGCCTTCAGCAAGATCAGGCCTGTCGTGCTCGGGGAATCGATGATCAGGCGGTCGGCCGCGGTGATCTCTTCGTCCTCGGGCAGGGCGTCGTGCTGAGCCTGCGTCATCAGGTCGAGTTCGATCACCTTCTTGCCGGCGGAGCGGTCGTTGATGGCGTAATAGGCGATCTCGTTGCGGGTGTAGAACGACACCGACGTGTAGGCCTGGCTCACCGGCACGGTGAGCTTGATCGGCCCGCCCGAGAGATCGTAGCGGCAGATCGCGAGCGCAAAGGCCGGGTCCATGAACGGCATCGGCGAGGTCTGCGGATCGGCCAGCGGAAGCTGGGTCACGCCGTTGAGCTTGGTCATCGGCGTCAGCCGCGAATAGGCGTCTTGCGTCGCGATCCGCGGCAGCGCCAGCACGCTGACGAGATGGACGACGAGGCCCAGCACCACCCCGGCCAGAATGGTGAACAGCAGCCGGATCATGAGCAGCCCACCGTCGCGATGCTAGGCATCGGCGCATCGCGCTGGGTGCGCGTCGCGACCCCAACCGGCGTGTCGTAGAGGCGGAACATCAGCGCATATCGCTCGATGCCGCCGGTCGGCAGCCAGTTGCCGGCGCGCGAGCGCGCGGCGATGTGGATCTCGAACGAGCCGTCGGACTGGCGCACGATCTCCTGGCTGGTGAAGCCGTAGCGCTGCAGCGAGTTGGCGACGAGGTGGCCCTTGCGGTCATAGAGCGTCAGCGTCCAGAACCGCGCCGGCGGCGTCACGCCGGAGACGACGACGTCGCAGCGGCCGTCGAGCGCCTTCTTCTTGTCATCAGTGGTCGCGGTGAAGGCGACGCCATCGCCGGTGCCGATCGGCAGCTCGCCGTTGCGCACGATCGTGGCGCGCGAATAGGGATCGACGTCCGCGGTGCCGGTGCGTGGACGCGCGGTCCAGGCGCCGATGGTCAATGCGCCGATCTCGGTGCCGCGGGTGGTCGTCATCCAGGTCGCGCCGACGCCGACCACGGTCGCAACCAGGAGAGCCGTCAATGTGATCAGGATCAGCCGCACGGGATCGGATCAGTTCTTGCGCGGGGTGGATGCGTTCGCGTTCTCCTCCGCCGCATAATTCTGCGGGAAGGCGAGCGCGCTCGTCGACGATGCCGGTTTGGCCGACTGGCTGTCGTCGGAAGCCGATTTGTTCGCGGTCTTGGCGGCATCGTCGAGCAGCTTCTCGACATGCACCAGAATATCGGCGCCGCGCTTGGTCAGCACCGGCGGCGGTCCGGGCTTGGTCTCCAGCACTTTCGGCGCCGCATTGGCCTGCGCGTTGGCGACCTGGTCGCGCGGCAGCTTCTTGCCCATGCCGACGCCGGGAATTTCGCGGACCTCGACGCCCTGATGCGCCGCGACCATGATGTCGTGCCAGGTCTGCGCCGGCAGCGAGCCGCCGGTCATGCGGTTGGTCGGCGAATAGTCGTCATTGCCGAACCAGACCGCGCAGGTGAAGTTGCCGGTGTAGCCGACGAACCAGGCGTCGCGATACGCATTCGTGGTGCCGGTCTTGCCCGCGGTCGGAATGCCGTCGAGCGCCGCGCGGCGCGCGGTGCCTTCGCTGACGACGTGGCTCATCATGCCGGCCATATCAGCGGCGATGTTCGGCGGAATAGCCTGCCGCGGCTTCGGGCCGTCGCGGTCCCAGCGCCAGACCAGATCGCCCGCGCCGGTGCGTACCTCCAGCACCGCATGCGGCGTCACTGCCTTGCCGCGGTTCGGGAAGGTCGCATAGGCGACGGCGTGCTCGAGCACGGTGACTTCGTCCGAGCCGATCGGCAGCGACGGAGTATCGGGCAGCGGCGCCTTGAGGCCGAAGCGGCGGGCGACCTCGACGATCTTGGCGCGGCCGATCTTGGCCGGGTTCGGCGCCTTCGGCTGTTCCTTCTGGCCGATCATGATCGACAACTTCACCGGCACGACGTTGATCGAGCGCGTGATCGCCTGGGTCAGCGTCACCGGGCCGGAATAGGAATGACCATAGTTCTGCGGACACCAATTGCCGATGCAGACCGGGCCGTCGACCACGATCGAGTTCGGCGTGAAACCGTTCAGCAGCGCCGTGGTGTAGACGTAGGGCTTGAACGACGAGCCAGGCTGGCGATAGGCATCGACCGCGCGGTTGAATTGGCTCGCGCCATAATCGCGGCCACCGACCATGGCGCGGATGCCGCCGTCGAGATCGGCGACGACCGTCGCAGCCTGCGTCGCGTGATAGTCGCGGCCGAACTGGCGCAGCTGGTTTTCGATCGCGTCTTCGGCGGCCTTCTGCACGTTGGTGTCGATCGCGAGGCGAACGACGAAGACGCGCTCGGTGTAGGATTTCGGGAAGGTGTCGACGAGCTTGCGCATCTCGTCGAAGGCGTAATCGAGATAATAGTTCGGCGAAGCCTCGTCGCGGCGGTCGACCGCGAAGGCCGGATTGCGGCGGGCGCCGAACACCTGTCCCTCGGTCATGAAGCCGGCATCGACGAGGTTGTCGAGCACGACGTTGGCGCGGGCGCGCGCAGCGGGCAGGTTGATGTGCGGCGCGTATTTGGTCGGCGCCTTGAACAGGCCGGCGAGCATCGCGGCCTCGGCCAGCGTCACGTCGCGCGCGGACTTATTGAAGTAGAAATGTGCGGCGCCGTCGACGCCGAAGGTGCCGCCGCCCATATAGGCGCGGTCGAGATACAGCTTGAGGATCTCGTTCTTGGTCAGGCGCCATTCCAGCCAGACCGCGAGGAACGCCTCGTTGATCTTGCGCTCGATGGTGCGCTCGTTGCTCAGGAACAAATTCTTGGCGAGCTGCTGCGTGATCGAGGAGCCGCCCTGGCGGACGCCGCCGGCTTGGGCGTTGGTGACGAGCGCGCGCGCGGTGCCAGCGATGTCGATGCCGAAATGGTCGTAGAAGCGGCGGTCTTCGGTCGCCAGCGTCGCCTTTATCAGGACGTCGGGAAAATCTTCCAGTGGGATCGAGTCGTTGTGCTTGATGCCGCGGCTGCCGATCGGGTTGCCGTAGCGGTCGAGGAACGTCACCGCGAGGTCGGACTTCTTCAGCCAATCCTCGTCCGCCGTCTCGCGGAAGGCGGGGATGGCGAGGATCAGCATCAGCACCATGCCGCCGAGGCCGATGGTCGCGGCCTCCGACAGCGGCTCGATGAACACCCAGCGCTTCCACCGCCCGACATAGAAGCGGTCCATGAAGGTCGAGTAACGCTCGTAGAGCTCGCGGATGCCCTTGGCCGAGGAGAACAGCGAGGAGTCGATGCGTGCGTCGAGGTCCAGGAAGAAGTTCCGGACACGAGTCTTCCAGTTGGATAGTGTGTTCTGGACCACCTAGAACCCTTGAGGCTTGGTTCGAAAGCGTTCAAGCACCCGGCCGGGGCGGCATCGAGACGTCTTGCGGGGATTGTTGCGGCAAACCCAAGGCGCCCGTTTCGCATCCGAGGGGACTTGCTGTTCTTCTAGCCGAGCGGGGCCTATAAACCAATGGTCAGGCTCGCAATTTTGAACAACAGGCCTAATTGAACCCCGGTTCATTGCGGGCCTTGCCGGGGCGTTGCTTGCGGCTCGAGGGCCGCACGCCCTAGATGGCGCTGGCCGCAGCTCTTTGGAATCGTATCAGGCGCATGACAGCAGCTCGCAAACGACCTTCAGATCAGGATGGATTCTTCTGGAAAACCAAGAAGATGGAGGACATGTCGCCGGCCGAATGGGAGAGCCTGTGCGACGGCTGCGGCCGCTGCTGCCTGAGCAAGCTCGAAGACGAGGATACCGGCGAGATCTATTACACCGACGTCAGCTGCAAGATGCTCGATTCCTGCACCGGCGGCTGCAAGGACTATGCGAATCGCTTCGAATTTGTTCCGGACTGCGTTGTCATGACCCCCGAGAAGGTCCGCACCCTGCCTTGGCTGCCGCCGAGCTGCGGCTACAAGCTCGTTGCCCAGGGCCGCGATCTTTATTGGTGGCACCCGCTGATCTCGGGCGATCCCAATACGGTGCATGAGGCCGGCGTCTCCGTGCGCGGCCGGGTTTCAGGCACCGAGGATGAGGTCCCGGACGACAAGCTTGAGAACCACCTCGTGCAATGGCCGGCGCAGGTGCCGAAACGAGCACGCCTGAAGCGACGTCCCAAGGACTGATCGCGGACTGCTCTGCCCGCCGTATCAGATCAATTGTTCGGGATGACCGCGGTGCGGGATGCACCCATGCGCCGCGGCGCCTGCCTGAGAAGAAGTTTGCTGTTTAGATTGGGTTCAAAGAACGAATCCTTCGCGCTTCGCACCGCAATACGCTCGATCTGACACGCCCGAAATGAACCAGTTCGCACGGCAGAGCAGCCAGTCTGCCGACATCCAGACATTGCCCGATGACATCGCCGAGGAACTGACCCGCCTTCCGGGCGAGGTCATCAGCGTCAGCGACGCTCCGCCGATCTCGCCGCCGATACCGCTGACCTCGGACGAGGTCCGCACCATCGTCATCAGCCTGATGCTGACGATGTTCCTGGCCGCCCTCGACCAGACCATCGTCGCCACGGCGCTGCCAACCATCGGGCGCCAGTTCCACGACGTTTCGAACCTGTCCTGGGTCATCACCGCCTATCTACTCGCCTCGACCGCGGTTGCGCCGGTGTTCGGGACGCTGAGCGACATCTACGGCCGCAAAGCCATGCTCATCGTGTCGTTGAGCCTGTTCATCGCCGGCTCGATCCTGTGCGCGATTGCGCCGAGCATGCCGATGCTGATTTTGGCGCGCGGCCTCCAGGGGCTCGGCGGCGGCGGCATCATGCCTGTGGTGCAGACCGTGATCTCCGACGTCGTCTCTCCGCGCGAGCGCGGGCAATACCAGGCCTATTTCTCCAGCGTCTGGATGGTCGGCGGCATTCTCGGCCCCGTCATCGGTGGCGTGTTCGCCGAGCATCTGCACTGGTCGATGATCTTCTGGATCAATCTGCCGCTCGCAGCCGCAGCGCTTGCCCTGCTGCTGCCGAAGATGAAGAAGATCCCGGTGTTTCACCGCAAGCGCAAGGTCGACTGGCTCGGCGGCGTGCTGCTGATGGCTTCCGCCATGGTCTTCATGCTGGTGCTGACCTGGGGCGGCACGCGTTATCCCTGGCTTTCGCCGACCGTGCTGTCGATGGTGGGCGGGGCTATCGCACTCGCGCTCACCTTCGTCTGGCACGCGCGCCGCGCCGACGAGCCGTTCCTGCCGCTGCCACTGCTCCGCGGATCGGTCGCGCCGTTCGCGCTGACGGCCGGCGGCTGTGGCCTCGGCGCCATCACCGGACTCACCGTGCAGCTGCCGCTCTATTACGAGTCGGTCTACCAGCTCAGCGCCAGCGAGGCGGGATTGGCGCTGATTCCGCTCGCGGCGGTCTCGACCTGTGGTGCTGCGATCGCCGGCCGCACCATGGCGCGCGCCAAGCACTACAAGCGCGTCGCCATCATCGGCACCTCGTGGGCCGCGATCTGCGCCCTCGGCCTCACGGTCACCACGCTGCCTTTGTGGGGACTGCTGACCTTAATGGCCGCGTTTGCGCTTGGGCTCGGCACGACCTTCCCGGTCTGCGTGGTCTCGCTGCAGAATTCGGTGGCCCGTCCGCAGGTCGGCACCATCACCGGCGCGATGAACTTCTTTCGCTCGCTGATGTCCTCGTTCACGGTCGCAGCGTTTGCGGCCATCCTGCTCATCGCGCTCGGCGCCGACATCCCGCTGGCCGGTGAGCATCACGCCGCAGGCGCCATCCCTGCGATCCCCGCTGAAGACATGAGGCACGCCTTCCGCTACGTCTTCGCGGCCGCGACCGCGCTGATGACCACCGCCGCGCTCTGCCTGATCATGATGGAGGAGCGACCGCTGGCCGGTCCGACCACCTCGCAACCAGTTGAGATGGCGGAGTAGGGGGCCTGCCCCCGCAAGCCGGGCATAGGCAAGCGATCCGGCTATTTGACGGCACCGCCAGTGATACCGGAGATGAAGCGATCAAGGAATAGGTTGTAAGCGATGGCCACGGGGATGCTGGCAATCAGTGCGCCGGCCATGATCTCGCCCCAGAAGAAGATGTCGCCGCGGACCAGATCGGTGGCGACACCAAGCGTGACCGGCTTCTGCGCCGATGCGGAGATGAACGTCAGCGCATAGACGAATTCCTGCAGGGTCAAGGTGAAGGTGAAAATCACCGCCGTCAGAATAGCCGGCAGGGATAGCGGGAGCACCATTCTGACGAAAGCGCCGAACAGGCTGCAACCGTCGACAATCGCTGCCTCCTCGATTTCGACCGGCATCGCCTTGAAGAATCCCATGAGCAGCCAGGTGCAGAACGGGATCGTGAAGGTCGGGTAGACCAGCACCAGCGACCACATCGAATTCTGCAGGCCGAGCGAAGCGACGATGCGCGAGAGCGGCAGGAACAGAAGAGTCGGCGGAACGAGATAGGTCAGAAAAATGCCAATGCCGAGCGCTTCGCCGCTCCGACCGGCCATCCGCGCCAAGCTGTAGCCAGCCGGCAGTGCGCAGACAAGCGTGATCGCGACGACACAAAGGCCGATAATCAGCGAGTTGAGGAGCCAGCGCGCGAACTGCGTCTGCTGGAACAGATATTGGAAGTGCTCGAACGTCGGCGCCTCGTTGAACCAGAACGGAATGTTGGTGATGTTGTAGAGATCGGGATTGCTCTTCAAGGAGGTGATCAGCATCCAGTAGAACGGAAAGGCGGTCAGAACGACGAAGGCCGCCACCGCGCTGTAGAACGCTCCCCCGCCCGCGATGTTCAGGAAGGTGCGGCGCATGTCAGATCTCCCGCCGCCGGATGAAGCGCAGCATGCCGATAACCACGAAGAACAGCACCGGCAGCATGAACAACGAGATGGCGGCGCCATGTGATACGTCGCCGGAGACGATGCCGACTTGGAAGCCCTCGAACCCCAGCACGGAGGTCGCGCCAACCGGACCGCCGTTGGTCAAGAGAAACACGACGGAAAGATCGGTGAAGGTGAACACAATGCCGAAGATGAGACCAACGGCGACAATGGGCATGATCATCGGAAGAATGATCTGATAGTTGCGCCGCCAGAAACCAGCGCCATCCACCGTCGCAGCGTCGATGACGTCTTGCGGGATCGAGGTGATGCCGGCGAGAAAGATGACGACCGCGAACGGAAAGAAACGCCAGGCATTCACGACGATCACGCACAGCATCGCCAAATGCGGGTTGCCGAGCCAGTTTGGCGCCTCGGAGCGGGTGATGATGCCAAGCGAGATCAGCGTCCAGTTGATAACGCTGTAAAGTGAATCGAACATCCATTCCCAGGCGACGGTGGCGAGCGCGATGGGCACGGCCCACGGCAGGATGATCAGGGCGCGGACGATCTTGCGGCCGGGGAACGGCCGCATCAGCAGCAGCGCGCCGAATTTGCCGAGCACGAGTCCGAGGAGTTGAGATCCGAAGGTGAAGAGAAAGGTGTTGGCCAGCGTTTCCTGAAAGACCGGATTATTGACGATCTGCCTGAAATTCGAAAGGCCCACGAAGCGCCAGCTCGGATCGTAGATCGTATAGGCGCTGACCGAGTAGTAGACTGCGAGCAGAAACGGCAGGCCGACCAGCAAAAGCACGTAGAGGATCGCGGGCGCGACCATGATGCTGCCGAGTACGTCGCGCCGGTCCAGAATGAAGCGGTAGCGCGATGCGGGCTTGGCGATTGGTTCGGCGATCGATACCATAAAAGAACCCGTTCCGGTGATGCCTCCTAGTGAGGCATGGCCCGCTTGCCGTCAGCATCGAAGTACCGCAAAGCGCTGTGGCGTACGGCGAAGCGGTGCCACTCGCCCGCGCGGATGGCTTCCTCGGCCACATGCGCAGGGGGTAATTTCGCTGCGACCACCTGCGTTGGATCGCAGCCCTCGACCGCGCCATAGACGATGCGTTCCGAGCCGAGATATTCGGAACGATCGACCCGGAACGAGAACTCCGCAGCGTCGGAGCCATTGACCATTTCCCTCGGGAGAAAGTTCTCGGGACGAAAGCCGAGATACCCGCCATTGCGTGCCAGCAGATTCATCGGCGGCGTGCCGACGAAGGTCGCGACGAAGCGATCGGCCGGATCTTCATAGATCTCCACCGGCGTTCCCACCTGCCGTATCTGCCCATGGTCGATCACGGCAATGCGATCGCCCATGCCCATTGCCTCGACCTGGTCGTGGGTCACGTAGATGGTCGTGATCCCGACACGTTGCTGGAATTGCCGGATCTCCAGGCGCGCCATTGCGCGCATCTTGGCGTCCAGGTTGGACAACGGCTCATCGAGCAATAGCGCCGTCGGCTCTCGCACGAGTGCGCGCGCAAGCGCGACACGCTGGCGCTCGCCGCCGGAGAGCTGACGCGGCCGGCGGTCGAGCAGATGCGAGATCCCGAGCAGGCTCGCCGCCCAGCTCACCTTCTTCTCGATTTCTGCACGAGGAATGCGCTGCGTCTTCAGCGGAAAGGCGATGTTGTTGCGGACCGTGTAGTGCGGATAAAGTCCGTAGCTCTGGAACATCATGGCGACGCCCCGCGCGCGGGGCGGTATGTCGTTGACGAGATTGCCGCCGATCACGAGATCGCCGCTCGTCTGTTGCTCGAGGCCACAGACGATGCGCAGGAAGGTCGTCTTTCCGCAGCCGGATGGCCCGAGCAGGACCATGAATTCACCGTCCGGCACCGTCAGCGTAATGCCGTTGACCGCGAGAACGGCGTCGAACTTCTTGACAATGTTTCTGGCAGACACTGCGGCCATTGTTGAATTCCAAAGTCAATCGATGTGGATCAGTCGTGCCCTGTACCCCTTTTTGTTGGCGCCTCACCTGCGGACCGCACATGTATGCGGTTCGCAGATGCAGTCGTCACTCACGCTCTGTGCAGCCACTTGTCGAAGATGCTCTCGCATTGCTGCGCGGCCCATTTGACGGACTGTTCGGCAGTCATCGCTCCGGTCGCCGCCTTCGCCATCATGTCGCAGACGATGAAGTCGTTGTAGATCTCGTCAGTAGCCGGCCAGGCCGGGCCCGGGTAGCCGGGCACTGCGGACCATTCGTCGGAGGTCTGCAGCACGGACAGCTTGTCATGCGGCGTCGAGGTCGGGTCGTCCGACAATAGCGGCATCGGTTTCGGGACGATGTTGGCGAAGATCGGATTGTTGTACCCCGAGCTCGCCTTGAAGGCTTCGACCCAGTTGTCGGCATAGTATTTCAGGAATTCGAGCGCCGCCTCCTTGTTCTTGGCGAACTTCCAGATGCCATAGAACTCCGCGGCGCCACCCATGATCTGACGGACGGGGCCTTTAGGCGGCTTCATCACGAATATGTCGTCAGCAACTTTCTTGTTGAGCTGCTGGGCTGTCCGATAGGCGGAGATCGGGTTGATGATCAGCGAACTGACGCCGGAGTCGATGTACTGGTTGTTGCTCGCGTCGCTCCATGAGAGGACGTCTGCCGTCATCGCCTCCTTGTAGAGGGCGGCGACGAACTTGACCGCCTCGACCGTCTCCTTGCTGTCGAGCACGACATGCTTGCCGCTCTCGTCCTGGAACGCGGCGCCATAACTCCAGAGCAGGCCGCGCCAGGTCGTATTCGGATCGTTGCTGTGGCCGAGCGAAATGCCGACCGGATTGCCTTTCTGCTTCAGCTTCGCGCCGCCGATCCGCACATTGTCCCATGTGTCGGGAACCATCCCGATCCCATCCCACAGGCTCTTGCGGTACATCACCGGGAAATTGATGTAGTAGTCTGGGAATGCAGACCACGTCTTGTCGTCCTGGTTGTAGCCGATCTGCCGACCGATAACGGTGATCTTGCCGTATTTCTTCTCCACCGACTCGACCAGGTCCGTCACATCGATGAGGAACTTTCGGTAGAGGTGGGCGCCGCCGGCTCCATTCCACCCAAACAGATCGTGGCCGGATCCAGCCGAGGCCTCGGCGGCGGCACGGGCAGCGACGTCGGCGACGGGAATGTGGTCAACTGTCACCTCGATATGATTCTTGGTTCCCCAATCCTTGGCGAAATTATCGAACCATTTGTCGTAGGCAGGGACGAAGTGACTCCACTGCACGACCGACAGCGTTCTGGTGTCGGCCATGGCGCGGGATATGAATGGTGTCGAAAGTGCCGGTGCTGAACCGACTGCGAGAAGGGCGAGCCCAGTGTCCTTCAGGAGCCGGCGTCGCGTGACACGACTGGGCGTGTTCATCTGCTAATCCTCCTCCGTTTATTTCCGGTTAGACCAGGCCGATCCCGATCAGAGATCCGCCTCGCTCCTTGGATTGTCCTTTTTCGCTAACATAGTGCGGCGAGATGGCCTGCGATATCTCGACGAAAGCCGGTCAATAGATGTGACCTATCCGCCGCGAGCGCCGTAGGGTTCGTCGTCGGCATTGCCCTGCGCTGCCTTCCGCGCCGCCGCTGCAAGATGGTTCTTCAGCCGCGCCCGACGCCGGACAGCGAGAGCAATTGTCGCCGAATGAGCCGCGCCAGATTCATCAAAGCCTCTCCTGGCGACGCTGTCCTCTAACTCTGGTCCAAAAAACTGCTCTTGCGCGGCAACAGAATGGTGAACTCGGTGAATTCACCGGGACGCGTTGCGACCTCAATGCTGCCGCCGTGCTGCTTCACGATGATGTCGTGGCTCATCGATAGCCCGAGTCCGGTGCCTTCGCCGGCCGGCTTGGTGGTGAAGAACGGATTGAACATCTTCGCCTTCACGTCATCGGGAATGCCGGTGCCGTTGTCACGGATGCGGATCTCGATGCGCTCGCCGCGGTCGCGGGTCGTGGCGGTCACGACCGGCTCGAAACCGCCCGCGCCGCCGCTTTCCGCCTTGCGCTTGGTCACCGCATAAAACGCATTTGAGACCAGGTTCAGCAACACCCGCGTGATCTCCTGCGGGAACAATTCGGCCGTTCCGGCCTGCGGATCGAGTTCGCGCTTCAGCGTCACGTCGAACTGCGGTTGCTCGGCACGGGCGCCGTGATAGGCGAGGTTGAGGCTCTCCTCGACCAGCGCGTTGATGTCGCCCAAACGGTACTCGCCGCCGCCTTCGCGCGAATGCAGCAGCATGTTCTTGACAATGGAATCGGCGCGCTTGCCGTGCTGCACAACTTTTTGCAGATTGTCCTTCAACATCGCCATCAGCTCATCGATCTCGCTGCGAACCTCGTCAGCGAGTGAAACGGGCATAAGCACCTCGTTCAGCTCGTCCATCAGCTCGGCCGAGAGCGCGGCGAAATTGTTGACGAAGTTGAGCGGGTTCTTGATCTCATGCGCAATACCGGCGGTGAGCTGGCCGAGCGAGGCCAGCTTCTCGCTCTGGACCAGCCGGTCCTGCGCGGCGCGCAAATCGTCAAGGGACCTAGCGAGCTCGATGGTGCGAGTCTGGACTTGGTTGAACAGGCTGACATTCTTGACCGCGATCACCGCCTGATCGGCGAAGGTCTGCAGCAGCCGTACATGATGCTCGGCGAAAGCGCCGGTCGTCCGCCGCGTGGCGATGATGACGCCTTTGGCTTCGCCCTCGCTCATCAGCGGCGTGAACAGCATGCTGCGAAAGCCGCGGGCGCGGGCGATGTCGCGTGCGGCGGGTTCGAGCTCGGTGTCGGGCAGCTGTGCCGATTCACCATTGGCGGTGAGCTGGTAGGCCGGAAACTGCGCGAACGGCACCGGGAACGACGCTTGTAGCACGCGGTCGCCGGCAGCATCGCCCGGCGTGAACGCCGCAAGGTGCGCAGCGCCATCGATGTAACGCAGCACGGCGGTGGAGAAGCCGCCGATCAGCCGGTTGGCGTTGGCGGCGATGGACTCGAACACTGGCTGCACGTCGGAAGGCGAAGCCGCCATCACCTTCAGAATGTCGGCCGTGGCGGTCTGGTGCTCCAGCGTCTCGCGCGTCTCGTTGAACACCCGCGCATTCTCGATTGCGATCACCGCCTGATCGGCGAAGGTTTGGAGCAATTGCACGAGGTCGGGCGCAAACGGGCCGGGCTCGGCGCGCGTGACGCTGATCATCCCGACCGCCGCGCCGCGGTTCATCAGCGGCATGAACAGCACGCTGCGGAAGCCGCGCAGCCGCGCAAGCTCGCGGTTCAGCTCCGGGACGTCGCCGGCCTCGCTGTCGGGAAACTGGATCGTCTCGCCGTCGCGCACGAGGGCGAATGTCGGAAAATCCTCGATCCGTCGCGGGAACGACGCCTTCAACCCTTTGTCGGCTTCCGGGGAGGTCGGCGTAAACGCTACGAGGTGCAACTCGTCGCCGATGAACTGAAGCACGGTGGCGGAGAAGCCGCCGAGCAGGCGTTTCGAGCTGGACGCGATCGCCGCGAAGACCGGCCGGGCATCCGAGGGTGATGCGGCGATGGTCCGCAGAATTTCGGCGCTGGCGTTTTGCCGGTCGCGCAGCCGCGCGTTCTCGGCCACGGCCGACTGCAATTGCCGCTTAAGCTCGTCGATTCCGGCGGTGTCGTTGGACGGGGTGGTCATTCGCGATCCGGCTGAATGCCGCGACATGCGCGACACCGGGCCGGATTATCACATCTCCCGCGGCCGGAGCCAGCGCTCACGGCCCTGCGGGCGCCTCATGTGCCCGGCCGCGACACCTCGGTCTCCTTGCTGGTGATGAACTCCAGCAGTACCGGCACGCCTTCCTTCGTCTTCTGAATACCGCGCTTGATTGCCGGGATGATGTCCTCGGGCTTCAACACCCGCTCGCCATAGCCGCCGAAGGAGCGCGCCATCGCGGCATAGTCGCCGGAAATATCAGTCGAGCGATACTTTTCGGTCGAGATCGGCATCACCTTCAATTCGATCGCCATCGAGAAATTGTTGAGCAGGATCGACATGATCGGGATGCGCTCGCGCACCGCGGTCTCGAAATCCATGCCGGTGAAGCCGATCGCCGCATCACCCCAGACGTTGATGCAGAGCTTGTCGGGTTTTGCGAGTTTTGCGCCCATGGCGAGGCCAAGGCCGTAGCCGAGCTGCGTCGTCTTGCCCCAGCCGAGATAGGAGAGGGGCGTCACCGCCTTCCAGAACGGCGAGAGCTGATCGCGCGGGCTGCCGGCATCATGGGTGATGATGGTATTGTTGATGTCGACGGTGTGCTGGAGATCCCAGAGCACGCGATAGGGGTTGAGCGGTGCGTCGTTGCTGGTGAGTTTCGGCATCCACTTCGCCAGCCACTCCTTGTGCGAGGCCGCGATCTCGGCCGCGACGGCGGAGGCATCGCGATCGATGGTGACGGTCTTGCCGATCTCCTCCAGCAGCGCGTCGAGGACGAGACCAGCGTCGCCGACGAGGCCGATCCTGGCTTCCACGTCCTTGTTTAAATGGTTCGGATCGAGCGTGGAATGGATGATGATCTTGCCCTTCGGCATGGCGACGCCAAAACTGGTTTCCGTGAACGAGCAGCCGATGCCGAAGATGACGTCGGCCTCGGCGAGAAACTTGGGCACCGCGCGCGGCACGGCGAGGCCGCCCGAGCCGAGCGAGAGCGGATGCGTCTCGGGGAAAGACGATTTGCCGCCGAGGCTGGTGGTGACGGGAATGGTCAGCCGCTCGGCGAGCCGTCTCAGCTGCGGCCACGCCTGCGCGTAATGCACGCCTTGGCCGGCATAGATCACGGGACGCTTGGCGTTGACGAGCAGGGCGGCCGCTTCCTTCACATGCACGGGGTCGGCGCCATAGCGCGTGCGCAGCACCGGCGTGTAGTTCAGCGGCTCCGGCACCTCCTCGTTCCACATGTCGGCGGGAATTTCCACGATGACCGGCCCGCCGCGGCCATTCTTCAATTTGGTGAAGGCGCGCCGAAAAATGTTGGGGACCTCGGCCGCGAGGATGATCGGCTCCGAGGACTTCGCAAACGGCTTCATCGCCTCGCTGGAATTGAAGTTCGGCTCGATATGCGCAAGCCTGCGCTGATAGCCCATGGGCAGCACCAGCACGGGGACGGATTCGCCATAGCACTGCGCGACGCCGCCCATCGCGTTCTCGGCACCCGGCCCATGCTGCATGCAGAACGCGCCGATCGTGCGTCCCGACGTCACCCGCGAGATCGCATCCGCCATGTGCACGCCCACACGCTCCTGGCGTACCATAACCGGGCGGATCTCAGCCTTCGCCGCGTGCTCGATCAGGTGGTTGACGGGATAGCCGCAGAGGATCTCGATCCCCTCGCGCCGCATGATTTCCGCAATGGCGGTGCCGAGCTTCATGGCGTCTCTCCCCTGAGGCAGGCCGGTTGGTCCGGCCGGTTAGCCGGTAGAGGAACAGGAATTGTACAACGGGTAAAGTCAGGACGGCTCACGCCATCGGAGGGCAGCCATGCAGGATATTTTCCTCGAGGATCCCTGCGGAACTGGTCCTCAAACAGTGATCAGACGGCCCGCACTGAGCCAAGCGGGGCCGTCAAAGGAGAATTTAACGCTTGCGCCTTAGCTTGCGCTCGCCATGAGTGACCAGGTCGTCCACAGCAAGGTTCAGCCGTTTTCGGCGCGTGCGGCGTTGCCCTGGCTGGTGAGCCTTGGCGTCTACGTCATGCTGCTGGTCCTCGGACAGCGGATGCTCAACGATCCCGACAGCTATTCTCATATCGAGGTCGGGCGCTGGATCATCGCGCATGGCACCCTGCCGACGAGTGACCCTTTTTCCTTTTCGAGGCACGGCGCGCCCTGGATAACCTTCGAATGGCTCTCGGAGGTCATCTATGCCGGAGTTTATGCGCTGTCCGGCTGGTCGGGTGTCGTCGTCCTCGCGGCGGCCGCGATAGCGCTCGCCTTCGGCCTGTTCACGTTCTTCCTGCTGCGCGAGCTTTCGCCGACCCAGACGCTGCTCATGGTGATCGCGGCCGTCATCCTGCTGGCGCCGCATATGCTGGCGCGGCCCCACGTGCTCGTGCTGCCGGTGATGGTGACTTGGGCGGCTGCTCTGGTGCGCTGCATGGACCGCGCGGCGCCTCCGCCATACTGGGCCCTGCCGCTGCTGGTCCTGTGGGCCAATCTGCACGGCAGCGTGGTGCTGGCGCTTGGGCTGATTGGCCCCGTGGGGCTCGAGGCGCTGCTGCGTGAGAAGCGAAGCAAATGGCCGCAGGTGATCCTGCGGTGGCTACCGTTCACGGCAGTCGCAGTCGGAGCGTCCTGCCTGACGCCCTACGGGCCGGAACCGCTGCTGATACCGCTGACCACGCTGGGCCTCGGCCCCGCGCTCGCCTGGATATCGGAATGGCGGCCGCAGGATTTCAGCCACGTCGGTGGCTTCGAGTTGCTGTTGCTGGGAGGCATCTTTGCGCTCGCGCGCGGCGTGACGCTGCCGGTCGTGCGGGCCTTGGTGGTGATCGGCTTGCTTCATTTCGCGCTGGCACAAGTCCGCAATGCGGATTTGTTGGCCATGTTGGCACCGCTCTATCTGGCTGCCCCGCTCGGTCGGAAGTTCGGCGGACCGACCGGGGACGACAAGGCCGGCTCGTCGCGCGGTCTGAATCTGGCCGCGCTCGGTATGTTGATCGCGATCAGCGGAGCGGCCCTCGCGCGTGACCTGCGGCCGGCTCCGTCCATTACCCCTCAGGCTGCCATCGCTGCAGCCAGCCTCGCCAAGACGGGGCCCGTGCTCAACGATTATTCCTTCGGCGGCTATTTGATCTTTGCCGGCATTCCCACTTTTATCGACGGCCGCGGCGAACTGTACGGGGGACCGTTCATCGACCGCTACAATCGTGCCATAGCACTGGTCGACCTCGCAGATCTTCTCAAGCTGCTCGACGAATACAACATTGGCGCCACGCTGCTCGCACCGCGGACACCGGCGACAGCGATGCTCGACCGGCTGCCCCAATGGCAGCGCGTCTACAGCGACGATGTGGCGGTCGTGCACAAGCGGCGAGATGCGCCGCAAAGGTAAGTCAGGCGGAACCGAAGGCGGCGTATTGGCCTCCGAGCGACAGGCCGCTGAGGGCATTTTCGAGACGCCGCACCGGTTTGGTGTCCCAGGGCAGCAGCAGGAAATGGCGCGTGCCGATCTCACGTAGGCCGCCCGCAGCCATCAACTTTCGGGTTGTGCCGGCCCGAAGCAGGACGGCGTCGCGGTCGAATTCACAGCGCGCAACGGCGAGGCGGGTCAGCGGGTTGTAGGGATTGTGCTCGATCACGCAGACGAGCCCCCCGGGGCGCGCCACTCGCCGCATCTCGGCGATGAAATGCGGCCATTCGCCAGGCACGATATGGTGCATCACGCAGATAGCCGTGACCAGATCGAAGCTGGCGTCGCCAAAGGGAAACCGGCGGCCGTCGAACTCACGATAGTCAACCCCGCGATTGTCAGCGCGCGCCTGCGCCAGGCTGGCCGACGACACGTCGATGCCGCTCAGGCGGCCGACCATGCCGTGCAGCAGTGGATGAAGGCTGCCTACGCCGCAACCCACGTCCAGCATCTCGGGCCTCTCCGCATCCAGCCGCTGCGCGATCAGATCGCCCAGGAGATCGGCCTTCGCGCGCATGAAAAAATGGTGAGGCAAGCCGGAGAAGTCGATCGAGGATTGGACCACGGTACGGTAGTTGTCGTGATAGCCGTCGAAGAGCTCGGTCATGTGCTGAGTCACTCGTTGACGGCGTGGATCGCAGGCGCGGCGGTCGCCTCGTTGTGATCGAAGCCAGCTCGCGTCTGCACCACATAAAGCGGGCGGCGTTTCACCTCGGCGTGGATGCGGCCGACATAAAGCCCTACGATGCCGGTCATCAGCATGTTGATTCCACACAGCAGCGACACGACGACGATCGTCGAGGACCAGCCGGTAACGAGATGACTGTCCTTGCCGAGCCACAACAGGATCACCCAGCCGCCGTAGAGCAGTGCGAGCCCCGAGACCGTCAGTCCGCACCAGATTGCGAAGCGCAGGGGCAGATCGGAAAACCCGAGCGCGGCGTTCGTCGCGAGCCGCACCATTTTGAACAGCGGATATTTGGTTTCGCCCGCAGCCCGCTCGAGGCGGTGGAAGGCGACCTCGGCCTGCCGGAAGCCAAGCCAGGCGATCATGCCGCGTACGAAGCGGTCCTGCTCCGGCATCTGCCGCAGGGCGTCGAGCACCTTGCGATTGATCAGGCGGAAGTCGCCGACATCGGTGGGGATTCCGACAGAGGACATCCTGCCGAGAAGCCGGTAAAAAAGATGCGCGGTCGCACGCTTGAATCGGCTCTCGCCGTCGCGTGACAGGCGGCGGGCGTGAACGATGTCGTTGCCTTCCTGCCATTTTGCGATCAATTGCTCGATCACTTCGGGCGGATCCTGCAAATCGGCATCCATCACGATGATCGCTTCGCCTTGCGCGGCGTCCATCCCGGCAGTGATGGCGACCTGATGGCCGAAGTTTCGCGACAGGCCGATATAGCGAAAGCGCGGGTCGCGTGAGGCAAGCGCCCGGAGCACGATCGAGCTGGAATCGCTGCTGCCGTCGTCGACGAAGATCGCTTCTGCGGGCCCGTCGAGCCGGGACAATACCAGGTCGAGCCGGTGCAGCAGGACCGGCAACACGGCTTCCTCGTTGAACACGGGGATCACGAGGCTGTAGCGGATCGATCTGAGATTGGCCGCCATGCGAAAGATTCCAACTCGGTTTGCAGGAGCGGGAGTCTAATTCGTGGCTGGTTAAGGTGGCCTTGCCGCAATCGCCAAGGATCTCCGGCGCCGGGACGATGCCGCCGGTTCTGACCGCCCGACGGCGATTTGAGGGGAGGCGGCCCGGGCGGGTGATGCCCGGTTAACCATGCTGTTGGCCGCAGCTGCGTCTAGGATCCGCGGCGGACCTTGTAGAGAACAAATCGCTCCGAAGTGTCCAACACCTCCAGCAGCTCCGGCAGCGGGTTTGGGACCGGCCGTCCAAGCACATAGAGATAGTCGTAATCCTGGTACCAGGTGCGGACAAACGGCGGAACGTCCACCGGCGGCTGACTTTTCGCAATCGCGGCAAGCAGGCCTGCCGGCACTGGGCCACCATAGGGAATGGCAAGACGGCGCACGGATTCGCGTGCCCGTACCGGCTGCTTGCCCGCTTCCGTGAATAAGTTGGGAACGAACGCATTGGCATAGTGCACCGCCAGCGTCGGTGCATAATACATGGGATACGAGGTGAGGTCGGAGAAAGGCGGATCTCCATTGTCGTCCGTGCTGGCAACGAGGACGCGTGAGCCGCGATCGATCCTGTGGAACGACTCGATGATGGCCGCATAGTCGCCGCGGTAAGGCAGCCACACTGCGAGCACGACGGCGAGATTGATCAGGATGACGCCGCTGATCGCAGCGAGCGCCGCCATTTGCCATGCCCGACTGGGCAGCGACAGCGAGCAGAAAGCCGGCAGGATCAGAGCAGCGGCGGGAATCATACGGAGATCGACGAACGAGGTTCCGAACAGCTTCGAGGGAATGATCAGATAGAGCAGCGCAAAGCCGGTCGCGATCCAGCTCCCGGCCGGATCGAGCTTGAGGACGCCGCGGCGCGCGCCAAATAGCAGCGCGATCATCAGCGCCAGTCCGGTCGTTGCCGCGGCCGTCAGATTGTAGCCGTTCATGATACGCAACGGCCAGATCAGCTTGAATCCGAGGAACGAGCTCGTGCCTTCGCTTCCGATCGAACCCGCAGTCATGTGCATGATCCCGAACAGGGCAAGCGCAGGGAAGGCCAACGCGCCAAGCCGCGCGGCGGCAGCCCGATACGCCGTTCGCTGCTGACGGATGCGCCAGAGCTCGTAGAGGCCAAGCGTTGCGCCGTAGATGCCGAGCGAAAAGAAATGCGCTGCATACAGCGCGGCGACGAAGATCACGTTGCCGACGAAACGCAGCGGCCATGGGCGTTCGGCCAGCATCAGATAGATGGCGATGCCCCAGAGAGCGAGGCCCAGCCCGAACTCGAAATTCACGAAGCCCCAGCTGAACGGCAGACAGTAAAGGAAAGCGAGCGCAGCAAAGCCGGCGAGATGGACCCGTCCCTTCCGGGCCCATTCGAGCAGAAGCGCGCCTCCGATGATCAATACTTGGCTGAGGAGCAGAAACAGCCGGGTGGCGTTCTCGACGCTCATCAGCCGCGCCATCTGCGGGACCAGCAAATCCATTCCGAGGTTGGGATAGAATGCCCAGGCCACCTCGTAATGCGGATTGGCGTTGGGAGTGCCGTTCTGGCTCAAAATATACATGCGGGCGAGGTGATTGGGATAATCGACCATCGCGGGAATAGGGGTCAGCAGCACCGGGAGAAACGAGACGGCCGCCAGCACTGCAAGAACGGTGATCACCACGGATCGGTCCGAGCCAAGTCGAGCCCGTATCGTCAAGCTCGGCTCGTCGGAAGGAACCATGTCATCAAGCCGCCGAAGTTCGGGCCTGCGCTCCACGATGGCGCAGCTGCACGACACAACGCCATAATGCGAACCTCGCAAAAATCAAGTTGCGGCCGCCGCCGCCTGTTCGATGCCGGTGAAGCGAAAATTCCGCAATGTTTGGGGCGCTGCATTAACGGAGACGCAATTCTACTTCGCTAGCTTAGCAGGAGCACCTCAGTGAACAGGCCGGCGAACAGACAGACCCATGACGGACAAGCTGAGCCTGTCTGACATCCACGACCGGTTGAACCGTGCCGATCGTATCGTCTGGCTCGCGATCGGGGCCACGACCGGCGCAGTGTTGATCGCGTCGATGTTCGGGCCTTTCCAAATAGACTGGCTATCATTCCGAAAACCGACCCTCGTTGCCGGCCTGCTCATATCGTTGAGCTGGTTCTACGCAACCATCAGGAAGGACGCGGCTCTTGCCGGCGCGCTGATCAGCACTGCCCAGATCATTGCGTTTGCGGCGGTGGCAGCTCCTCTGTCCTATGTCGCGGCAGGCGCGGCATTTCCGTTATGGGATGGCGAGCTCGCCACGCTGGACCGGCGTCTCGGCTTCGATTGGATGGCGTGGCTTAACGCGATGAACGCGGCTCCGCTCCTGCATACGCTGCTGGCGGCCGCCTATGCGAGCTTTGCTGTGCAAACGACGGCCGTCGTCGTCGTATTGGCCGCGGCAGGTCATGCGCTGCGATTGCGCATCTTCATGCTGAGTTTCGTGCTGACGACGCTTTTGACAATCGGCGTTTCGGCTCTGATGCCGGCGCAAGGCGTCTGGGGCCATTTGCATCTGTCAGCGGCCGATTCTCCCGCGATCGTGCCGGTCACGCGAGATCTGCCCCTTGCCGTATTCTTTGGATTGCGCGACGGGACCTTCCGCCATCTGGTCGCGGAGGGCGCCGAGGGAATCATCAGCTTTCCGAGCTTGCACGCCGCGCTTGGACTTCTCTTCCTGTTGGCGCTCTGGCCGGTCAAATACGTGGGTTGGATCGCCGTGCTGCTCAATGTCGCGATGATTGCGGCCACGCCGGTGGACGGCAGCCATTATTTTTCCGACGTGGCGGCGGGCCTCACAATCGCACTACTGGGTTGGGCCACCGTGCAACGTGCTCTCACCGCGGGTGAACGTATGGAAGCGGATCGCGAGCTCGATTTGCGCCCATCCAGCCCCGTGCGATAACGACGGCGGTGCCCTCGGCCGGCTATGCCGGTTACTTGACCGCCGCGCTGATCGAGATGAACTTGCTGCTCAGGAGTGCACTGCCCGTGTTGGTCACGGCAGTGATGATCGCGAGCGCGATGCCGGTGGCTATCAGGCAATACTCGATGGCGGTGGCACCATTCTCATCGGCAAGAAATGACCTGAGCGCAGTCATCGTCAACTCCTGTTCATCCGTCCAACGTAGGCTGGCGCCGTTTTCGGAATGGTAAATTGATTCACTAATTCATGGGGCGCGTCAAACCGCAGGTCGGATCGTCCTCGCCTGTCGCTTCGTATGTTGTCATCGATTGACTTAAGGTTTCGTCACTCAATTGGTATGGATTTGGCGATGTCGTCGTCCTGTTTCAGGACGAGAGCGGGCGTCCCGGTGCGGCCTTGCCGGGGCGTTTCAGCACTGCTGCAAGGCGTCCGACCAGATAGCTCACGACATGCGGCTGCGCCCGCAGCGCGGTATCGGTGATCCGCTCTTCCTCGGTCGTGTCGCTCACGATGCCGATGTAGTTCTTTCTGGCGTTCTGCTGCGGCACGGTAGTGTGCACCCTGGCTGCCCGGTCGCCAGAGCATGATGCACTCAAAGGGAATCAGCGGTTAATTTTGGGTCCCGTAGGAATACCCGCAACATGGCATCATGGCGCCGAAAGCGACGAGGCCGCTTAAGGGATTGTTGAGGCTGTTCGTCAACCGAGCGGCAAGCATGCCGATCGCGACTCATCGACGCCGCCTGTCGGCGTTCAATGCGCGCAACATGCCGATGCGAGCGAATGTCAGCCAGCCGCCGCCGGTCTCGGCCGCGTTGATCAGCATCTCGATCGCGGTCTGCCAGCGCGGCTCGTGTTGCTCGGCCTCAGGCAGCTGCATGATGAAGTCGGCCGCTTCTTGCAGTGTGCGCAGCCGATGTCCGCCGCGCAAGGCGATCGGATCGTCGAACGGTGTCGACCAGGGCATGTCAGCCTGCCCAGTCGGTGAGGGGAGACGTCACGGCGCGAGGTGATGCGACGCCGTCAGCCGGCCTTCTTCGTTCGCGTTGCCGCGCGCGCCGGCTTGTCGGCCTTCTTGGGCGCGGCTTCCTTGGCCGCGGCCTCCTTGCCGCCCTTGCCGGAGATCGGCAGAAGCATCTCGCGCTGGCCTTCGACGCGTTTCTTCGGTTTCTTGGCCTTGGCGGTCTCCTTGGCGACCTTCGCCGCGGGTGCGACGTCCTTCTCGGTCGCGAGGCTCTTCTTCAGCGCGTCCATCAGGTTGATGATGTTGCCGCCGCTCTTCGGCGTGGCCTTGGCTGCGATCGGCGCGCCCGAGCGCTTCTTGTTGATGAGATCGATCAGCGCTGATTCGTAGTGATCCTGGAACAGTTCTGGCTCGAACGTACCGGACTTCTTCTCGACGATGTGTTTTGCCAGGTCGAGCATGTCCTTGGTGAGCTTCACGTCCTGGATTTCGTCGAAATATTCCTTTTCGCTGCGCACTTCGTAGGGATAACGCAGCAGTGTGCCCATCAGCCCGGTCTCGAGCGGCTCGAGCGCGATGATGTGCTCGCGATTGGTCAGCACCACGCGGCCGATCGCGACCTTGTCCATGCTGCGGATCGTCTCGCGGATCACCGCATAGGCGTCGTGGCCGACCTTGCCGTCGGGAACGAGATAATAGGGGCGGATCAGATAGCGGTTGTCGATGTCGGTCTTCGGCACGAACTCGTCGATTTCGATCGTGTGGGTCGAGTCGAGCGCGATCTCGTCGAGTTCGTCCTTGGTGACCTCGATGTACGTGTCGGTGTCGACCTTGTAGCCCTTGACGATGTCCTCGGAGGTCACCTCGTCACCGGTCTCGGCGTCGACCTTGAGATACTTGATCCGGTGGCCGGTCTTGCGGTTGATCTGGTTGAACGAGACCTTCTCGGTATCCGACGTGGCCGGATACAGCGCGACCGGGCAGGTCACGAGCGAGAGGCGCAAAAAACCCTTCCAATTGGCACGGGGGGCCATGGGTTACTCCAAACGCAACTGGGACAGCTGACAAGGATACCATCGGGGAACAGCGAATCATAGCAAGGCGGAGCGCTGAATCTTGCAACTGCGTTAACCCGTCGCTGACCGTACGGTTCGGCCCGAACCGACGGTTAAGCCGGAACATCAAATCGGATCGGGCGTTGGCTCAGGACACAAGGCCGCGAGGAGGTCGCGGTCATCGGCGGCGACATCCAGAGATTGAGGTCACCATGGCAACCACGCGCGAGGACCGTCAGATCGTCGAAACTGCGACCGAGGCGCGCCAGGCCGAACCGGGGCCCTCCGTGGCCGCGCTGCTCGCTATCTCGACCGGGCTTGCGATCCTGATCCTCGCCGTCATCTGGTTCGTCTTCTTCCGGACCTGACGGCCGAATCGACAGGAAGGGCGGACGTTCCGACTCGCCGCACAACGCGGCACATTGCGCCCGTCGTGCCACAGGGCTCGTCCTGCGGCGTGGCGGGCGCAGTCGCGTCGGCTGCCAACACATCGTATATGACCAAAAAGTAACGCGGCCGGTTCCCCGCGTTCATATTCAGTTCACGCCGGAATTGCTCATCTGGTGCAGTGTTCATGCGGCCTATTTCTGGAGAGAAGCGTGCGCCTGCTTGTTGTTGAGGACGACCCCGATCTCAATCGCCAGCTCACCAAGGCGCTGACGGACGCCGGCTATGTCGTTGATCGCGCCTTCGACGGAGAGGAGGGGCACTATCTCGGCGATAACGAACCGTATGACGCCGTGGTGCTCGATATCGGCCTGCCGAAGAAGGACGGCATCTCGGTGCTGGAGGCCTGGCGCCGCAACGGTCGTACCATGCCGGTGCTGATCCTCACCGCGCGGGACCGCTGGAGCGACAAGGTCCAGGGTTTTGACGCTGGCGCCGACGATTATGTGCCAAAGCCTTTCCACCTGGAGGAGGTGCTGGCGCGCATCCGCGCGCTGCTGCGCCGCTCCACCGGCCATGCCCAGAGCGAATTGAGCTGCGGTCCTGTTACGCTCGACACCCGCACCGGCCGGGTCAGCGTCTCAGGCAATCCCGTCAAGATGACCTCGCACGAATATCGGCTTCTGGCCTACCTAATGCACCATTCGGGTCGCGTCGTGTCGCGCACGGAGCTGGTCGAGCATCTCTATGACCAGGATTTCGACCGCGACTCGAACACGATTGAGGTCTTCGTCGGCCGCATCCGCAAGAAGCTCGACGTCGACATCATCCAGACCGTCCGCGGTCTCGGCTATCTCCTGACCCCGCCGGCCCCCGGCGCCTGAAGCGTCCGGGCTTGACGGGCGGCCCGGCACGGGCCTTGGTCCGGTCATGACAGCCGACGCCATGCCACCTCGCGCCCCCGGGATCATTCCGATGCCCGCCAGCTCGCTTGCGAACCGCCTGTTCCTGTCGGCGACCGTCTGGCTCGTGGTGATCCTGGCCATCACCGGCGTGGTGCTGTCGTCTGTTTACAAGAACGCTACCGAGCGCGCCTTCGACCGCCGGCTCAACCTCTATCTGCGTACTCTGATCGCGGAGGTTGCCACCCCCGACGAGCCGCCAGACCGCCAGTTCCAGTCGCTCGGCGAGCCCTTGTTCGAGCTGCCGCTGTCCGGCTGGTATTGGCAGATCACGCGCACCGACACCGCGAAGCCCGAGGTGCGCTCCTCGCGCTCGCTCTGGGACAAGAAGCTGCCGAAGCTGGAGGACCAGGGCACCGAGCTCACCGCCGCCGGCATTCGCCTCGCTTATGTCGACGGGCCCGAGGGCCAGAACCTGCGCATGGTCGAGCGCCCGGTCGATCTCGGTGCCGACGGCAAATATCTGGTCAGCGTGGCCGGCGATGACACCGAGATTTTCGACGAGACGCGGAGCTTCGATTATTACCTCGGCGGCACCTTCACTGCGCTCGGTATCGTGCTGCTGCTGACGACCGTATTCCAGGTTCGTTTCGGTCTTGCGCCGCTCAAGCGCATCTCGGAATCCATCGCCGACATCCGCTCCGGGCGGGCGGAGCGGCTCGAGGGCGAATTCCCGGTCGAGATCGCGCCTCTGGCGCGCGAGACCAATGCGCTGATCGATGCCAATCGCGAGATCGTCGAGCGGGCCCGCACCCATGTCGGCAATCTCGCCCATGCGATCAAGACGCCGCTTTCGGTCATCGTCAACGAAGCCGGTTCGCACCCGGGCGATCCGTTCTCGGCCAAGGTGATGGAGCAGGCGGACATGATGCGGAGCCAGCTCGCCCATCATCTGGAGCGCGCCCGCATCGCGGCGAGGGTCTCGGTCGTCGGCACCGTGACGGAGGTTGCGCCTGCCATCGAGGCGTTGCTGCGGACCATGGAGAAGATCCACCGCGACCGCGGCATCATTGTCGAGGCAAAGGCCGATCCGTCGGCAAAATTCCGCGGCGAGCGGCAGGATCTCGAGGAGATGGTCGGCAATCTCGTCGACAATGCCTGCAAATGGGCGGCTTCGCGCGTCTTCATCGAAGTCCTGGTGGAGGCCCGGCAGCAGGCAGGGGCGGGCTCCAGGCTGCGGCTTATCGTCGATGACGACGGGCGCGGCCTTTCGGAGGCCGAGCGCGCCCAGGTCTCCCGGCGCGGCCAGCGGCTCGACGAATCCAAGCCGGGCTCGGGTCTTGGCCTGTCCATCGTGACTGACCTTGCCGCGCTCTATGGCGGCAGCCTCTCCCTCGGCAGCGCGCCGATCGGCGGCCTGCGGGCTGAGCTGGTGCTGCCCGGAATATAATCATTTGATCCCAAAGGATTATTTTGGCTTCCGGGCGAAATCGGCGGTGTTCGGAGCGACTTCCTCAACGGCTTCTTAAGGCGCACCCACTTATGATCGGAGAGGACGCATCCTACGTCCGCCTTTTTACCGTGCATGACCGGGCGCATGAGCCAGACATCGATCGAGCGGCTGAGGGAATATCTCGCGCAGCTCCCGCCGCAGGCGCAGGCGCTGCTGATGCGGGAGTTCGAGCGCGCGCTCGAGCGTGGTCAGGATACGGCTGTGGCGACCCTCGTGCTCGAGCAGCTGCGTAAGATCGTGCGCAAGACCGAGGTCGACGAAGCCCCGCCGCCGCGGACCGACGATCTGTCGCGGCTGCTGTTCCAAGTGCTGGAGCCGTTCCTGGTCGAGGCCGGCGCCCCGATCCGGGTCGGCCAGATCCGCCGCTCCTCGCTGCATCCGATCTGGCAATGGCTCGGCCGCGACGGCGCCCCGGACAAGATCAACGAATTCGAGGCGGCGCTGGCGCGCATGCCGGCCTCAGACAATGCGGGGCAGGTCGAGGCCCTGGCGCTCAAGCTGCAGGCGGTGGCTGCGGACGCCATCTTCGCGCTGACGGGGCCGGGCGGCGGCGACAAGTCGCGCGCGCTCGCCCGCGTCGGTGCGCCCAACGTGATCGAGGACCTCTATTCGATCGGTGCGGTCCTCGGGGTCCGCGAGGCCCTCGGCACGCTCAATGAAAAGCTGCCGCGCTTCCTGCGCGCGTTCGCTGATTCCCAGATCGCCTCGGTCACCGCTGCGCTCAATATTCCCGTGCTCCAGACCCCGCAGATGCTGCCATTCGCCCTGTCGGTCGTGGTCCAGCGCATGACCGCGCCGTGGCAGATCATTCGCCTCGCCATCAAGATCGCTGCGTCCGACGACGAGATCCGCGTCGCGGCAACGCCTTATGGTGTCGCGGTCACGATAGCCCTCCACGATCTGTCGCGCGTTGCCGCCAATTTGCGCATGGATATCAAGCGCGGCCATTTCGAGACCGTCGCAGACAATCTCAAGGCGCTGCATGACGGCGTCCGCGGCCTGCGCACGGAACTTGACCTGCGCAACGATTCCGCCTGGGGCAAGCAGCTGACCTCCATTCGGGCCGACATCTCCAATGCTCTGCAGTCGGAGATCGATAGCGTTCCCGGGCGCGTTCGCCGCATCCTGCGCCAGCGCGCGGAGAAGGACATTCCGCCGGGGGCGCGGATCGACAGCACCGAGGTCGAGGAGACCGTGGCGCTGATCGATTTCGTCGCGACCTGCCGCCACTATGCGAGCGAGCTCGCAATCAACGAGGTGACGCTGCGCACCTATTCCGACCTCCAGCAATATGTGGAACGGTCGACCGAATCGCTGGTGCAGTCGCTGCGCGGCGCCGATCACAAGGTCCGCACCTATCGGCAGCAGCAGGTTCAGGCCGCGATCCGCTTCTGCGAGGTGCTGTTCGGCGATGACTACGCCTCGCTGATGAGCCGCGCCGCGGAGAACGCGGCGACGGGCGAGCGCAAATCGACGCGCGCAAGCTGATCCAGGCGCATAGTTTTGTAATCACAATTTCTAGTTGACGCTGCCGGTTGTGAGGCCTACGGTCCCGTGCAACTCCGGGGAATTTCTATTTGTGGGCGCATGAAACCATTTATCAGCTTCGTTGAAATTGAGAACCGCGTCGTTGTTGCCAAATATCAGAGACTGATGGTCAGCGCGAAGGTGGTGCTGGTCGAGAAGTCAAGCGGCGAGCAACTGCCCGAGACGGCCACGAGGATTGCATCACCGGTTCCGCTCGGGGCGTTGCGGATCAGGCTGCCGGACGCAATCAAGCCGGGGACGTACTTCCTGAAGGCCCTCAACGGGCGCGGCGAGGACGCAGCCCAGAGCGTGGACTTCGAGATCGGCTAAGCCGTTGGATTTTCGTCGTTTCGGGACCGTTCCGCTCGCGCCGAATTGACAATTGTCAATTGCCGCCTTGTCCGGCCGTGGTGTAAAGCCACTCAGTGTAAAACCATTGATGGGCGTGGCTCGCGCCCTGCCGGAAGCTTGCCAGATGACGCTATGGTTCCTGTTCGCGCTGATGACGGTCGCGGCGATATTCGCCGTGCTCTGGCCGCTCGGCCGTGGTGCAAGCGCAGATAATCAAGGCAGCGAGGTCGCGGTCTACAAGGACCAGTTGGCCGAGATCGAGCGTGATCTCGCCGCAGGGCTGATCGCGCCACCTGAAGCCGAGGCGGCGCGCGTCGAGATCAGCCGCCGGCTGCTCGCCGCGGCCGCCAGCGAGCCCGTGCTTGGGCCGATATCCAGTCTCAAATGGCGCCGCGCGGCGGCCGTGTTGGCGCTGGTCGGTCTGCCTCTGGTGGCGGCTGCCATCTATGTTCCGCTCGGCTCGCCCGCGCTTCGCGACTTTCCGCTGGCGCAGCGCGAACGCGGAGCCGGGCCCGGTATGGCGCAGTCGCTCGAGAACCTCCTCGTGCAGGTCCAGCAGCATCTGGAAAAAAATCCGACCGATGGCCGCGGCTGGAACGTGCTTGCGCCGGTGCTGGAGCGGCTCGGCCGCTTCGACGAGGCCGTGCGCGCCTACCGCAATTCGATCACCTACAACGGCGAGAGCGCGGAGCGCCGTTCCGATCTCGGCGAAGCGATCGCGGCTGCGGCCAGCGGCGTGGTGACGGCTGAAGCCAAGTGCGAGTTCGAGCGCGCACATGCTCTGAACGCCGAAGATCCCAAGGCGAACTACTTCCTCGGGCTCGCCGCCGAGCAGGACGGCCGCAAGGATGATGCGGCCAACATTTGGCGCACGCTGCTGGCGAAAGCACCCGCTGATGCGCCGTGGCGGCCGCTGGTGCAATCCGCGCTCGCGCGGGTTGGCGGCGGCACGATGCCGGCGCTGTCGGATGACACGATCGCCGCCTCCAAGGAGATGAGCGAGGGCGATCGCGGCACGATGATCCGCGGCATGGTCGAACGGCTTGCCACGCGGCTCAAGCAGAACGGCGACGACGTCGACGGCTGGCTGCGCCTGGTGCGCGCCTATCTGGTGATGGGCGATCGTGACAAGGCGCTTGGCGCTTCGACCGACGCTCGCCAGGCGGTCGCCAACGATTCCGAGCGGCTGCGCCAGCTCAACGAAGGCCTCAAGAACCTCGGGCTCGACGGATGACGGTCGCAGCACGCGACGAGCGGAGAACGGACACGCCATGACGCGCAAGCAGCGACGTATGACTATCATCGGCGGCTCGCTCGCCGTGCTCGCGCTCGCGGCCGCGCTGGTGCTCAATGCCTTGCGCGACTCCATCGTGTTCTTCTCGACCCCCAGCATGGTAGCCGAGAAGCACGTCCCGGCCGGGAAGCGGTTTCGCCTCGGCGGCCTGGTGCAGCCGGGCTCGCTTCAGCGTGGCGACAATCTCGCGGTGACATTTGAAGTGGCCGACGGTGGTGCCAAGCTGCCCGTCGCCTACAAGGGCATCCTGCCCGATCTCTTCCGCGAAGGGCAGGGCGTCGTCGCCGAGGGCGCGCTCGATGCCCACGGCGTGTTCAAGGCCGACACCGTGCTCGCCAAGCACGACGAGACGTACATGCCCAAGGACGTCGCCGATGCCCTGAAGAAGCAGGGGCACTGGAAAGACGATTACGGCACCAGGGCCTCTAATGGCGCCACACCTTCGGCCACGACGGCGCAGGGCAATTCGCAGGGAGCGGTGCGGTGATCGCGGAAGCCGGACATTATGCGCTGGTGCTGGCGCTCGCGCTGGCGCTGATCCAGTCCTTCGTGCCGCTGATCGGCGCGCGCTTGCGCGATCCTGCGCTGATGAACGTGGCGCGCTCCACCGCGCTGGCGCAGCTCCTGTTCGTCGGCGCCTCGTTCATTGCGCTCGTGACATTGCATGTGAACTCGGATTTCTCCGTCGCCAATGTCTACGAGAATTCGCACTCCATGAAACCGCTGATCTACAAGATCACCGGCGTGTGGGGAAACCATGAAGGCTCGATGCTGCTGTGGGTGTTGATCCTGGCGCTGTTCGGTGGACTGGTTGCGGCCTTCGGCAACAATCTGCCGTTGTCGCTGCGCGCGCATGTGCTGAGCGTCCAGGCCTGGATTGCGAGCGCCTTCTATCTTTTCATCCTGATCACCTCGAACCCGTTCCTGCGCATCGTCAATCCGCCGATCGAGGGGCGCGATCTCAACCCGGTGCTTCAGGACATCGGTCTCGCCGTGCATCCGCCGATGCTCTATCTCGGTTATGTCGGCTTCTCGATCTCCTTCTCCTTCGCGATCGCAGCGCTGATCGAGGGGCGGATCGATGCAGCCTGGGCGCGCTGGGTGCGGCCGTGGACGCTGGTCGCCTGGGTATTCCTGACCCTCGGCATCGCGATGGGGTCCTACTGGGCCTATTACGAGCTTGGCTGGGGCGGCTGGTGGTTCTGGGACCCTGTCGAGAACGCCTCGCTGATGCCGTGGCTCGCCGGCACCGCGCTGCTGCATTCGGCGCTGGTGATGGAGAAGCGAAACGCGTTGAAGGTCTGGACCATCCTGCTTTCGATCCTGACCTTCTCGCTGTCGCTGCTCGGCACCTTCCTGGTGCGCTCGGGTGTCATCACCTCCGTGCACGCCTTCGCCAATGATCCGACCCGCGGCGTGTTCATCCTTCTGATCCTCTGCCTGTTCATTGGCGGCAGCCTGTCGCTGTTCGCGGCGCGCGCGACCTCCTTGAAGCAGGGTGGGCTGTTCGCGCCGATCTCGCGCGAAGGCGCGCTGGTGCTGAACAACCTGCTGCTCACGGTCGCCTGCGCGGTCGTGCTGTTCGGAACGCTTTATCCGCTGGCGATGGAAGTGCTCGCCGACTTCAAGATGTCGGTCGGGGCTCCCTTCTACGATCTCACCTTCGTTCCGCTGTTCGCGCTGCTGCTGCTCGCGGTGCCGTTTGGCCCCATGATGGCATGGAAACGAGGCGATCTGCTCGGTGTCACCCAGCGCCTGCTTGCGGCGGGCGTCGCAGGTCTCGTCGTGATCGCCATCGTCTGGGCCTGGACGCGCGGCGGCAGTGCGCTGGCGCCGTTGGCGATCGGGCTTGGCGTCTTCGTCATCGCTGGGGCCGTGACCGATCTGGCCGAGAGAACCGGCCTGTTTCGCCTGCCGATCGCGGCGACTTTGCACCGCGCCCGCGGCCTGCCGCGCTCGGCCTGGGGGACTGTGTTCGCGCATGCCGGCCTCGGCGTCGCGCTGATCGGCATTGTCTGCGAGACCACCTGGAACAGCGAATATATCGCGACCATGAAGCCGAACGACGTCGCGCAGGTCGCCGGATATGATCTTAAGCTTGACGGTCTGCTCGAGCGTCAGGGGCCAAACTACCGCGAGATGATCGCCCAGTTCGACGTCAGCCGGAACGGGGATGCGCTCAGTGTCATGACGCCGTCGAAGCGCAGCTTCACCACGCGCGGCTCCTCCACCACGGAAGCCGCGCTTTTGACACGCGGCGCGAGCCAGCTCTACGTCTCGCTCGGCGACGTCACCGCCGAGGGCGCGATCGCGGTGCGCATCTATCACAAGCCGCTGGTGCTGCTGATCTGGTGGGGGCCCGTGCTGATGGCGTTCGGCGGCGTGCTGTCGCTATCCGACCGGCGTCTGCGGGTCGGCGCGCCCAAGCCGGCCCGGGCCAAGCAACGCCTGCAACCAGCGGAGTGATCCGATGCGCCGGATGGTGGCCGCTATCGTTGCGCTGATGCTGCTGGCTTTGCCTGCGGTGCACGCCGTGCAGCCCGACGAGATCATGTCGGACCCGGCGAAGGAAGCGCGCGCGCGCGAATTGTCGCGCGAGCTGCGCTGCATGGTCTGCCAGAACCAGTCCATCGACGATTCCGACGCGCCGCTCGCGCGCGATTTGCGGCTGCTGGTCCGGGAACGCATCGCAGCCGGCGACAGCAATTCGCAGGTGCTCGACTTCCTGGTCGCGCGTTACGGCGAGTTCGTGCTGTTGAAGCCGCGCTTCGAACGGCAGACCATGCTGTTGTGGCTGCTCGCGCCGCTGCTGCTTGCCGGTGGCGGCTTTGCGCTTTGGCGGCAAAATCGCCGCCGCTCTCGAAGCGCTGCAGATGGATCGGTGGCGCCCCTGACGCCGGACGAAGAGGCGCGGCTCGCCGCGTTGATGTCCGAAGATCCAAAGTCCTCGTAGGCGCTTCGCCGCTCGCCCCCGGAACTCCGTTAAGTTCCTCTAAGACCACGAATTTTTGGCTGCGATAAACTGCCGCATCGAGGATCATCCTTCATTACAAAAGTTTAACCCCGCAGCCAGCGCGCGGTAAGGCTGAAATCCCCATCTTCAGGTCCGTAAGGTGCCGCTATCGGGCACCAAATGGATTCAAGGCCTTGGAGACCTCTGCATGACCGACCGTCCCGACCTCACGAACCTTCCGCCCTACCGGCAATCCCGCCGTTCGGTGTTTTCCGCCCGTCGAATCGCGCTGATGGCCTCGGTCGTCGCTGGTCTCGGCGTCGCCATCCACGGCTTCAGCCCATCGACGTCACCCGCCGACCTGTTCTCCAGCCCGGCCCATGCGCAGGTCAACAACGAGGTCAAAAAGGTCGAACGTCCGATCGGCTTCGCCGACATCGTGGAGCGCGTGAAGCCCTCGGTGATCTCGGTGAAGGTCAACATCAAGGAGAAGACCGCGAGCAACGACGACGGCGACGATTCCTCGCCGTTCCAGCCGGGCTCGCCGATGGAGCGCTTCTTCCGCCGCTTCGGCGGTCCGGATGGTTTCCCGGGCCTGAAGGGTGGCCGCGGCCGCGTCGTGCAGGGCCAGGGCTCCGGCTTCTTCATCTCGGCTGACGGCTATGCCGTGACCAACAACCATGTGGTTGACGGCGCCGACAAGGTCGAGGTCACCACCGACGACGGCAAGACCTACAGCGCCAAGGTGATCGGCACCGACCAGCGCACCGACCTGGCTTTGATCAAGGTCGAGGGCGGCTCCAATTTCCCGTTCGCCAAGCTTGCCGACGGCAAGCCGCGGATCGGCGATTGGGTGCTGGCTGTCGGCAACCCGTTCGGCCTCGGCGGCACCGTGACCGCGGGTATCGTCTCGGCCAGCGGCCGCGACATCGGCAACGGTCCGTATGACGATTTCATCCAGATCGACGCGCCCGTGAACAAGGGCAATTCCGGCGGTCCGGCCTTCAACACCGACGGTGAGGTGATGGGCGTCAACACCGCGATCTACTCGCCCTCGGGCGGCAGTGTCGGCATCGCGTTCTCGATCCCCGCCAACACCGTGAAGAGCGTGGTCGCCCAGCTCAAGGACAAGGGCTCGGTCAGCCGCGGCTGGATCGGCGTCCAGATCCAGCCGGTGACCTCTGACATCGCTGACAGCCTCGGCATGAAGAAGGCCGAAGGCGCGCTGGTAGCCGAGCCGCAGAAGGATGGTCCGGCCGCGAAGGCCGGCATCGAGTCGGGCGACGTGATCACCGCGGTCAACGGCGAATCCGTCAAGGATGCCCGCGAGCTCGCCCGCACCATCGGCGGCATGGCGCCCGGCGCGACCGTGAAGCTCAACGTGCTGCACAAGGGCCAGGACAAGGTCGTGAACCTCACCCTCGGCCAGCTGCCGAACACAGTCGAGGCCAAGGCCGACACCGATAACGACAGCGGCAAGGGCGCGAGCAAGGGCACCGACGTGCCGAAGCTCGGCATGACGGTTGCGCCCGCCAACTCCGTGGCTGGCGCCGGCAAGGACGGCGTCGTGGTCACCGAAGTCGATCCGAAGAGCGCCGCCGCCGAACGCGGCTTCAAGGAAGGCGACGTCATTCTCGAAGTCGGCGGCAAGAGCGTGAGCTCCGCCGGCGATGTCCGCGAGGCCATCACGGCGGCGCGTACGGACAACAAGAACAGCGTCCTGATGCGCGTGAAGAGCGGCGGACAGTCGCGCTTCGTCGCCGTGCCCATCGCCAAGGGCTAGCAACGGTCGGGCTTCAGGAGGCTTATCAGATGAAGGGTGTCGTCGGCATCGGTCGCCCCCGCCGCCGGCACTCTTCGGGGGAGCAGCGCAATGCTCGCTCTCCACGCCTACCTTCCGGTGGAAACACGCCCCCCTCCGTCGGAAGGCCTAGGGCGGTGAGGTCCCCCCAGCTTCACCGCCCGCCTTTTTGTCTACCCAAGTCTCGTTCGCTTCGCTTGCATGCGATTGTCGCTCGCGCCATGTTTAGAGAAGGTTGACCACCTTGACCGCCGCCGAACGCACGATGCGCCTCCTCATCATCGAAGACGACCGCGAATCCGCCGACTATCTCGTGAAGGCGTTTCGCGAGGTCGGTCATATTGCCGACCACGCCGGTGACGGCGAGGAAGGTCTCGCCATGGCCGAGAACGGCGATTACGACGTGCTGGTGGTCGACCGCATGCTGCCCAAGCGCGACGGGCTCTCGCTGATCGGCGCGCTGCGCGACAAGGGCGACACGACGCCGGTGCTGATTCTCTCCGCACTCGGGCAGGTCGACGACCGCATCAAGGGCCTGCGCGCCGGCGGCGACGACTATCTGCCAAAGCCCTATTCCTTCGCCGAGCTCCTGGCCCGCGTCGAGGTGCTGTCGCGCCGCCGTGGCGGCCCGGCCGAGGATACGCTCTACCGTGTCGGCGATCTCGAGCTCGATCGGCTCTCCCATCGCGTCGCTCGCGGCAAGGACGAGCTGACGCTGCAGCCGCGCGAATTCCGCCTGCTCGAATATCTGATGAAGCATGCCGGCCAGGTGGTGACGCGCACGATGCTGCTGGAGAATGTCTGGGACTATCATTTCGATCCGCAGACCAACGTGATCGACGTGCACATTTCACGGCTGCGCTCCAAGATCGACAAAGGATTCGAGCGGCCGCTGCTGCACACGATCCGCGGCGCCGGGTACATGATCCGTGACGGCATTCGGTAAGCTCGTCCGCACCACGGCATTCCGGCTGACGCTGGTCTACCTGTTCTTGTTTGCGATTTTCGCGGCCTCGCTGCTTGGCTATTTTGCCTGGAATACGCGACGGCTGATCACAGAGGAAATCACGCAGACGGTGAACTCCGAGACCGCGGAGATCAACGAGATCTACGGCCGCCGCGGCCTGTTCGGCCTCGTGCGCACGATCGAATATCGGGCGCTGCGGCCGGGCGCCAATCTCTACCTTGTGACCACGCCGACGGGGCAGGCGGTTGCCGGCAATGTCGGCTCGCTGGCACCGGGTGTGATGGCGACCCGCGGCTGGTCCGAGACCGCGTATCGCCGCATCGAGGACGCGGATGACCGCGACCATCGCGCACTGGTGCGTGTCACCGAACTCGAGAACGGTTTCCGCCTTCTGATCGGTCGCGACCTCGCCGAGCGGCGACGCTTGTTCAGCATCGTCGCCAAGGCTGCGCAATGGTCGGTTCTGATCGTCGTGGTCCTCGGTCTCGGCGGCGGCGTCTTCGTCGCGCGCAGGGTGCTAACGCGCATCGATGCGATGTCCGGCACCGCCCATCGCATCATGACCGGCGATCTCAGCGAGCGTCTGCCGGTCGGGCGCAGCGGCGACGAGCTCGACCGCCTCGCCGAAAACCTCAACGCCATGCTGGAGCGCATCGAGGCGCTGATGGAGGGGCTCAAAGAGGTCTCTGACAACATCGCCCACGATCTCAAGACGCCGCTGACGCGGTTGCGCAACCGCGCCGAGGAGGCGCTGGCGAAATCCGGTTGCGAGGCCGATTACCGCGCGGCGCTGGAACGAACTATCGAGGAATCCGACGGGCTGATCCGCACATTCAACGCGCTGCTGATGATTGCGCGCGCAGAGTCCGGCCAGGCGCGCGGCAATATGGATGATTTCGATGCTGCCGATGTCGCCAATGGCATTCACGAGCTCTACGAGCCTCTCGCGGAGGACGACGGCATGACCTTGAAGGTCAAGACGCAAGCCGCGCCCATTCACGGCAATCGCGAATTGATCAGCCAGGCGCTCGCCAATCTCGTCGAGAACGCGATCAAATACGGCAAGCCGGCCGCACAATCGGCGGGAACCGTGGTCAGCATGGACAGCAGGCAGATCACGATCGAAGCGAAGCGCGAGGGCGACCAGGTGCTGCTCAGCGTCACCGACCGCGGCCCCGGGATCCCCGAAGCTGACCGCAAGCACGTGGTCGAGCGATTTGTGCGGCTCGAGGCGAGCCGGACCATGCCGGGCTCCGGCCTCGGCCTCAGCCTCGCGTCTGCCGTCGCCACATTGCATGGTGGCGAATTGCGGCTGGGCGATGCTCAGCCCGGTCTCGTCGCCACGCTGCTGCTGCCGGCGCGCGCCGGGGCGGGCGACAGGGTTGCCCCTCCAATACCGGATGTGCCACAGAAGGTGGCATGAACCACTCCGCGCCGGGAAACGCGGACAAGCATGGTGAGAGCCTGGCCGCGCGCTTCGTGGAGGCTCCCCATATTGCCGCTTCCACAATCGACGAACGAAGTTTTGAAAGCTGGCTGGCCGAGCTCGAGCCGGCACAATCGGCCCGTCTGAAAGCCTTATTGGTCCATCCTTTTGCCCGGGAAATCCTGGCCGGAACCGCGGAATTCTCGCCTTATCTGTTCGATCTGGTGCGCGCCGATCCGCTTCGCCTGATCCGGCTGCTCGAATGCGATCCGGATGTGCATCTCGCCGCGCTGATTGCGGAGGCAGGGGGCGCCGTGCTCGCCGCCCCCGACGAAGCCGAGGTGATGCGGCTGCTTCGCCGCATGAAGGCGGAGGCGGCGCTCCTGATCGCGCTTTGCGATATCGGCGGGGTCTGGCCGGTGATGCGAGTGACGGCCGCACTGACCGACCTCGCGGTCTCCTCGGTGCAGGCAGCGCTGCAGTATCTGCTGCGGCAGGAAGCCGCGCGTGGCAAGCTCGTGCCGCCCGATCCCGAGGCGCCGGAGGTGGGCTGCGGCCTGATCGTGCTCGCGATGGGCAAGATGGGCGCGGGCGAGCTGAACTATTCCAGCGACATCGATCTCATCGTGTTCTTCGATCCCGATGCCACGACACTCGCGCCCGACATCGAGCCGCAGCCGTTCTTCGTTCGGGTGACGCAGGGCATGGCCCGCATCCTCCAGCAGCGCACCTACGACGGCTACGTGTTCCGCGTCGATCTGCGCCTGCGTCCCGATCCATCCTCGACACAGGTGGCGATTTCGCGAGATGCCGCGTTGAGCTATTACGAGCGGGAAGGGCGCACCTGGGAGCGCGCGGCAATGATCAAGGCGCGCGCCTGCGCCGGCGACATCAGGGCAGGCGAGGCGCTGCTCGCCGAGATCGCGCCGTTCGTCTGGCGCAAGCATCTCGACTTCGCCGCCCTTGCCGACGTCCATGATATGAAGCGCCGGATGCAGACCTATCGCGGCCAGAGCGAGGTCGCGGTCGAAGGCCATAACGTCAAGGTCGGCCGCGGCGGCATCCGCGAGATCGAATTCTTCGCCCAGACGCAGCAATTGATCGCGGGCGGCCGTCATCCCGAGCTGCGGGTACGGCCGACGCTCGCCGCGCTCGATGCGCTTGCCGCCAGCAACTGGATCACGCCCGCGGCGCGCGACGAATTGACGAAGGCGTATGAATTCCTGCGCCGGGTCGAGCATCGTCTTCAGATGATCGCGGACGAGCAGACCCACGCGTTACCCGAGGACAAGGAGGGTGTCGAACGCTTTGCCCGGTTCTTCGGCTACGAAAACCGCGACACCTTCGCGCGCGACCTGCTAAATCAGCTCAAGATCGTGCAGGGACATTACGAGAAGCTGTTCGAGGGTGACGATCCGACCGGCACGGCGAAGCTGCCGGCCCTAGACTACCGTGGCGGTCCGGAGGATCCGCGCCTGCTCCAGCACCTTGCGACGCTCGGCTTCAAGAAACCGGCCGCCGCGGCGCAGACCGTGCGCGACTGGATCACCGGCGACTACCGCGTGTTTCGCGTTGAGGCGACGCGCAGCGCCTTCGTCGAGTTCGTGCCCGCGCTGATTGAGGGCCTCGCGCATGCCGAGGAGCCGGATCGCGCGGTCGTCGCGTTCGATGATTTCCTCGGGGCACTCCAGCGCGGCGGGCGTTTGATCACGCTGCTCAGCCAGAACCGCGACCTCGTCGCGCTCGTTGCGCTGGTCTTGGGCGCCGCACCGCGGCTCGGCGACATGCTGGCGCGACAGCCGCAGCTCATGGACGGCCTGATAGATCCGCGCTTTTTCGGCGCGATGCCGGACCGGCAGGAACTGTCGGCGCGGCTCGCCACCACGGTGCAGGACGCGGGCTCCTATGAGGAGTTTCTGGACCGCCTGCGCCTGTTCGGACAGGAGAGTCTGTTCCTGATCGGCACGCGCATCCTGTCCGGCACCGTCTCGGCGCAGCAGGCGAGCACGGCCTTTGCAGACGTCGCCGAAGGCATCGTCCACACCGTGCATGGTCTCGTGGCCGATCGCTTCGCCGCCCAGCACGGCCGGATCATGGGGCAGGAGACCGCGATCATCGCGATGGGGCGGCTCGGCAGCCGCGAGATGACTGCGTCCTCGGATCTCGACCTGATCTTGCTTTACGACTTCGACAGCGAAAGCCCCGACTCGGACGGACCGAAGTCGCTGCAAGGCGCGCATTATTTCGCCCGCTTGACCCAGCGCCTGATCAGCGCCTTCACGACGCGTACCAATTACGGCGTGCTCTATGAAATTGACATGCGGCTGCGCCCCTCCGGGCGTGCCGGCCCGGTAGCGTCAAGTCTTGTCTCCTTCGCGGACTATCAGGCCAATGAGGCTTGGACCTGGGAGCACATGGCCCTGACGCGCGCCCGCGTGGTGTCGGCGTCAGGCGAATTCCGCGAGCGGATCGAACAAATCATCCGCGAGGTGCTGACCCGCCGGCGCGACCCGACCATCACCGCTAACGACGTCGCCGACATGCGCCGCGCGATCGCGCAGGAGAAGGGCGAGACCGACTGTTGGGATCTCAAGCATGCCGCGGGGGGAATGGTCGATATCGACTTCATCGCGCAATATCTGCAGCTCGTCCATGCCCACGACAAGCCGGCGATCCTCGATGTCAGTACGGTGCACGTGCTGGAGAATGCCGCGAAGCTCGGCGTGCTTCCGCAGTCGGAAGCGGTGATCCTGCGCGCTGCGGCGCGGCTCTATCACGATCTGACCCAGATCCTGCGGCTTTGCGTCAGCGACCGCTTCAAGCCGGAAACCGCAGGCACTGACCTCCTGCGGGTGATGGCGCGCGCCGGCGATGCGCCGGACTTCTCCTCGCTCGAGGCGCGCGTGAAGGAGACGCAAGGCGAAGTGCGGCGCGTGTTCAGTGCGCTTCTGGAAGGGAAGTCGTCTGCTTGAGTGAGGTGAGGGCTTCGAGCACGTTCGGCTCGAGGCCTGCGCCGCCGGCATCGAGATGCGCGAAGATCGCCCGCTTCATCCGGGGATCCCAGAATTTCTCGATATGATCGGCGATCCCGGGCACAGCCTTGTCGTGGCCCTGGCTGCGAAAGAACGTGCCGATCTGGTTGGCCATGTAGACGAGGCGGTCAGGCGACGACATCGATAATCTCCTGAGCACGTTGAGCCGTGACGCGGCTCTGGTGCGTGAACACTTCAAATCCGTCACTGCGGGCAATTGCAATCAGCGTGATGCCGGCAGCAGTGGCGGTGCGCACCGCAAGCGCGGTGGGCGCGGAGACCGCGACCATCACCGGCGCGCCGATGGCGGCCGTCTTCTGCACCATCTCGACCGAGACGCGGCTCGTCAGCAGCACCATGCCCACGCTAGCATCCGTCCGGCTGCGCGCCAGCGAACCTGCGAGCTTGTCGAGCGCGTTGTGCCGGCCGACGTCCTCGCGCAGGGCCGCAATGCCGTTCGATGGCGACCAGAAAGCCGCGGCGTGGACCGCGCGGGTCTGCATGTTGATCGACTGCAGCGGAGCGATCGACTGCATTGCCGTCATGATCTGCTGTGGCGTGAAGGTGTGTCCCTGCGGCACGACAGAAGCGGGCCGCACGGCTTCGCCGATGGAGTCGATGCCGCAGATGCCGCAGCCGGTCGGGCCGGCGATGTGACGGCGTCGTTCGCTGATGCGTCCGGCGACTTCCGAGGCCAGCCACATCCGCAGCTCGATCCCTTCGTCGAGTCGGACCACCTCGAGCGAGCGGATCTCGTCGACCGATTTGACGATGCCTTCGTCCAGGCTGAAGCCGACGGCAAAATCTTCCAGGTTCTGCGGCGTGCCCATCATCACGGCATAGGTGCCGCCATTATAGGTCAGCGCCAGCGGCGTCTCCTCCGGGATCAACCGCATCCCTTCGGACGCGGCACCGTCACGCCAGATATCGCGGTCGATGGCCTGGACCGGTACGTGCATCCGGCTACTCCGCGGCCTCGGCCGGCGCGATGCGGCGAGAGTGCCGCGCCTGCGCGTCATAGCTCTTCTGCCAGTCGGACGGGCCATTCGACGGCGAGATCTGCACCGCCGTGACCTTGTATTCGGGACAATTGGTCGCCCAGTCCGAATAGTCCGTCGTGATGACGTTGGCCTGCGTGTCCGGGTGATGGAAGGTGGTGTAGACGACGCCGGGCGCGACACGGTCGGTGATCTCCACGCGCAACGTCGTCTCGCCGGCACGGCTCGTCAATCGCACCCAGTCGCCGTCGCGTACGCCGCGGTGCTCGGCGTCGTGCGGATGGATCTCCAGCCGGTCCTCGGCATGCCACACCACATTATCGGTGCGCCTCGTCTGCGCGCCGACATTGTACTGGCTGAGGATGCGGCCGGTGGTGAGCAGCAGCGGGAAGCGCGGGCCGGTGCGCTCGTCGGTCGCGACATATTCGGTGACGATGAACTTGCCTTTGCCGCGGACGAAGCCGTCGATGTGCATCACCGGCGTACCTGCCGGTGCCTTCTCGTTGCAAGGCCACTGCACCGAGCCGAGCTCGTCGAGCCTCGCATAGGAAACGCCGGCAAAGGTCGGCGTCAGTGCCGCGATCTCGTCCATGATCTCGGACGGATGGCTGTAGTTCATCTCGAAGCCCATCGCCTTGGCGAGGCCGATGGTGACTTCCCAGTCCGCCATGCCGTTCTTCGGCGTCATCACCTTGCGCACGCGCTGGATGCGGCGCTCGGCATTGGTGAAGGTGCCATCCTTCTCGAGGAAGCTCGAGCCGGGCAGGAAGACATGGGCGTAGTTGGCGGTCTCGTTCAGGAAGAGATCATGAACGATCACGCATTCCATCGCCGACAGCGCCGCCACCACATGCTTGGTGTTGGGATCGGATTGCAGGATGTCCTCGCCCTGCACGTAAAGGCCCATGAAGGTGCCCTCGACAGCAGCGTCGAACATGTTGGGGATGCGCAGGCCCGGCTCGGGGTTGAGCTTGACGTTCCACATCGCCTCGAACTGCTCGCGGACGGCGTCGCCTGCGATATGGCGGTAGCCCGGCAGCTCGTGCGGGAACGAGCCCATGTCGCAAGAGCCCTGCACGTTGTTCTGGCCGCGCAGCGGGTTCACGCCGACGCCGGGACGGCCGATATTGCCGGTCGCCATCGCGAGGTTGGCGATCGCGATCACGGTGGTCGAGCCCTGGCTGTGCTCGGTGACGCCGAGACCGTAATAAATCGCGCCGTTGCCGCCGGTGGCGTAGATGCGGGCAGCTTCGCGCAGGTCCTTCGGATCGACGCCGGTGAGGATTGCGGTGGCTTCCGGGCTGTTGTTCGGCCGGGCGACGAAGCTCGCCCATTCCTCGAACTCGCTCCAGTCGCAGCGCTCGCGGACGAAGGCTTCGTCGACGAGACCCTCAGTGACGATGACATGGGCAAGCGCCGTCATCACCGCGACATTGGTGCCGGGCATCAGCGGCAGATGCAGCGCTTTCACATGCGGCGATTCCACCATCTCGGTTCGCCGCGGATCGATCACGATCAGCCGGGCGCCCTGGCGCAGCCGCTTCTTCAGCCGCGAGGCGAACACCGGGTGGGCCGAAGCCGGATTGGCCCCGATCAAGACCACGACGTCGGTGTCCTCGACCGAGTCGAAATCCTGCGTTCCGGCCGAGGTTCCGAAGGTCACCGAGAGCCCATAGCCGGTCGGCGAATGGCAGACGCGGGCGCAAGTGTCGACATTGTTGTTGCCGAAGCCGGCGCGGATCAGCTTCTGCACCAGATAGGTTTCCTCATTGGTGCAACGCGACGATGTGATGCCGCCGATCGCATCACGGCCGTATTTCGTCTGGATGCCGCGCATCCTGGTCGCGGCGAACGAGAACGCCTCATCCCATGACACTTCACGCCAGGGATCCTCGATCCGCTCGCGGATCATCGGGTTGAGAATGCGCTCCTTGTGGGTCGTGTAGCCCCAGGCAAAGCGCCCCTTGACGCAGGAGTGACCGCGATTGGCCTTGCCGTCCTTGTACGGCACCATGCGCACGACTTCCTCGCCGCGCATCTCGGCCTTGAACGCGCAGCCGACGCCGCAATAGGCGCAGGTGGTGACGACGGAGTGCTCGGGCTGGCCGATCTCGATCACCGATTTTTCCGTCAGCGTCGCGGTCGGGCAGGCCTGCACACAGGCGCCGCAGGAGACGCATTCGGAGCCCAGGAAGCTCTCGTTCATGCCGGGCGAGACGCGGCTGTCGAACCCGCGGCCGGAAATGGTCAGCGCGAAGGTGCCTTGCACTTCCTCGCAGGCGCGGACGCAGCGCGAGCAGACGATGCACTTGGAGGGATCGTAGGTGAAGTACGGGTTGGACTCGTCCTTCGGCATCCAGGCGGCGTTGATCTCGCCATTGGATTTCGCGAAGACGTGGTTCTCGCCCTCATAGCCGTAGCGCACCTCGCGCAGGCCGACGGCGCCCGCCATATCCTGCAACTCGCAATCGCCATTGGCGCCACAGGTGAGGCAGTCGAGCGGATGGTCGGAGATGTAGAGCTCCATCACGCCCTTGCGCAGCTGCTTCAGCCGCTCGCTCTGCGTGTGGACGACGAGGCCGTTCATGACAGGCGTGGTGCAGGAGGCCGGCGTGCCGGCGCGGCCCTCGATCTCGACGACGCAGAGACGGCAGGAGCCGAACGCGTCGACCATGTCGGTCGCGCACAGTTTGGGGATCTGGTGGCCGGCGTCCATCGCGGCACGCATGATCGAGGTGCCCTCGGGCACCGTGACCTCTTTGCCGTCGATGGTCAGTGTGACCATCGTTTCCGATTTGGAGCGCGGCGTGCCGTAGTCGATTTCTTCGATCAGAGACATTGTCGTTCTCCTATTCCGCGGCCTGAAGCTTGGTCGGGGCCGGGACGAAGTCCTCCCGGAAGTGCTTCAATGCGCTGAGCACGGGGTAGGGCGTGAAGCCGCCGAGTGCGCAGAGCGAGCCGAATTTCATGGTGTTGCAGAGGTCTTCGACGAGCGCGAGGTTTTCGCTGACGCGTTCGCCGTTGATGATCTTCTCGATGGTCTCGACGCCGCGGGTCGAACCGATCCGGCAGGGCGTGCACTTGCCGCAGGATTCGATGGTGCAGAACTCCATCGCAAAGCGGGCCTGCCTGCGCATGTCGACACTGTCGTCGAACACGACGATGCCGCCATGGCCGATCAGGCCCTCGCGTGCGGCGAAGGCTTCGTAGTCGAACGGCGTGTCGAACAGCGCGCGCGGGAAGTAGGCGCCGAGCGGGCCGCCGACCTGCACGGCGCGAACCGGGCGGCCGGTGAACGTGCCGCCGCCGATGTCGTCGACGAGCTCGCCGAGCGTCACGCCGAACGCCGTCTCGAACAACCCGCCCTGGCGGATGTTGCCGGCGAGCTGGATCGGCATCGTGCCGCGTGACCGGCCCATGCCGAAATCGGCGTAGGCCTTGGCGCCTTCGGCGAGGATGAAGGGGATGGCCGCGAACGACAGCACGTTGTTGATGACGGTCGGCTTGCCGAACAGGCCGTGATGCGCCGGCAGCGGCGGTTTTGCCCGAACTAGTCCGCGGCGGCCTTCGAGACTTTCGAGCAGCGACGTCTCCTCGCCGCAGACATAGGCGCCAGCGCCGACGCGGACTTCGAGATCGAAGCTGTAGGTCGAACCGACGATCTTGTCGCCGAGATAGCCGCCGCGCCGCGCCGCCACGATGGCAGCATTCATCGCTTCGACCGCGTGCGGATATTCACTGCGGATGTAGATATAGCCCTTGGTCGCGCCGACGGTGATGCCGGCGATGGTCATGCCCTCGATGACGAGGAAGGGATCGCCTTCCATGATCATGCGATCGGCGAAGGTGCCGCTGTCGCCTTCGTCGGCGTTGCAGACGATGAATTTGCGGTCGGCCTTGGCCTGCGCCACCGTCTTCCATTTGATGCCGGTCGGAAAGCCCGCGCCGCCGCGGCCGCGCAACCCGGATGCGGTGACCTCGGTCAGGATCGCGTCCGAGCCGAGCCATAGCGCGCGCTCCAGGCCCTTGTAGCCGCCATGGGCGCGGTAATCCCCGTGCGAGCGCGGATCGATCACGCCGCAGCGGGCGAAGGTGAGGCGGGTCTGGCGCTTGAGCCAGGGAATTTCGTCTGCCACGCCGAGTTGCAACGGGTGCGGTCCATTGCTCGTCATGGAGCCGAATACGGAGGCAACGTCCTCCGCGCTGACCGGTCCATACGCAACCCGGCCCTTGGGGGTTGCGACTTCGACCATCGGTTCCAGCCAGCACAGCCCGCGCGAGCCGGTCCTGATGATCTCGACCGGCAGGCCCCGCTTGGTCGCAACCTGCTCGAACGCTGTGGCAATTTCATCGGCGCCGACGGCAACCGCGGCGGCGTCACGGGGAATGAAGATTCGCATGTTCATCGCTGCGCCTCCGCGACCAGCGCATCGATGCGCTTTTCGTCGAGCCGGCCGACGAGGCGGCCATCGAGCATCGCGGACGGCGCGGTCGCGCACAGCCCGAGGCAATAGATCGGCTCCAGCGTGACGCGATCATCGGCCGTGGTGTTGCCGAGCAAGACGCCAAGCTTGGCCTCGGCGCGCGCAGCCAGCGCATCGCCGCCCGCGGCCTGGCAGGCCTCGGCGCGGCACAGCTTCAGCACGTGGCGGCCGGCCGGCTTGTGGCGGAAGTCATGGTAGAAGGTGAAGACGCCGTGGACCTCGGCGCGCGACAGATTCAGCGCCTGCGCCACCATCGGAATCGCCGCCTCCGGCACATAGCCGAATGCCTCCTGGAGCGCGTGGAGGATGACGAGCGTGGCGCCTTCCTGCTTGGCATGTTCGGCGATGATCTCGGCGCCGCGCGTCTCGTTCCAAGGCTCGTAGGAAGGTTCGTAAACCGCTGTCATTCTCGTTCTCAAATTGAGCGTCCCTGCCGCGCAAACTATTTGGAATCGCTCGAAGATCAATAAAGCTGTCTCATGCTGCGATTGCGAATTCAGATCGATTGAGAAACGCAATAGGTCGATACGAAGGGGTGATGAAACTTGGATCGGTTGCCGGTTTTTGCGTGTTGGTGCAGGCCGGGCGTGATAGCTTGTACGCCACGACGGACATGCAGGGGACGGACGGTTGATCGATAAGCTTGAACTGCTGCTGGCGCTGGCCAAGGAGCGGCATTTTGGACGGGCGGCAGAGGTCTGCGGCGTCACCCAGCCGACGATGTCGACCGGGCTGAAGCAGCTCGAGGAGATCCTCGGCGTGATGCTGGTCCAGCGCGGGTCTCGATTTCAGGGCTTCACCCCCGAGGGCGAACGGGCGCTGGACTGGGCGCGGCGGATCGTCGGCGACGCGCGCGCGATGCGCGACGAGATCAATGGACTGAAGCATCAGCTCTCCGGCGAGATCCGCATTGCGGCGATCCCGACCGTGCTCGGCATGGTCGCGTCGCTGACGACGCCGTTCCGCGCGCGGCATCCCGAGGTGCGTTTCAGCATCCGGTCGACGACCTCATCGGAGGTGCTCGGGTTGCTCGAGAACCTCGAGGTCGATGCGGGGCTGACCTATATCGAGAACGAGCCGATCGGCAAGGTGCGCACCATTCCGCTCTACAATGAGAGCTATCGCTTGCTCACCGCCCCCGATGCGATGTTCGGGGATCGCGAGACGGTGACCTGGACCGAGGTCGGGCAAGTGCCGCTGTGCCTGCTCACGCCCGACATGCAGAACCGCCGCATCATCGATCGCGCGCTACGATCGGTCGGTGCGGAGGCGACGCCGACGCTGACGTCGAATTCGCTGCTCGTGCTGTACACGCACGTCAAGACGGGACGCTGGGCCAGCGTGATGCCGGCCAAGCTCGCCGAGACGCTTGGCCTCTCCGACAAGGTCCGCTCGATCCCGATCACCGATCCCGAGGTCAATTACAGCATTGGCCTCGTGATCCCGCAGCGCGATCCCATGACACCGCTGATCGCCGCGCTGGTCAATGTCGCGCGCGAGGTGGCGCCGACGCTGCAATCGTAAGGGTCAGGCCGCAGCGGAGATCCCCGACGCCGCCTTGACGGCATCGCGCGGCAGCGTCACGCGGACGACAGTGCCGACTTCGAGCCTGGAGCGGAGCCGCATCGAGCCGCCGTGGAGCTGCGTCAGCGAGCGGGCGATCGCAAGGCCGAGGCCGGAGCCGTGATAGGTCTTGGTGAGCTGGCTCTCGACCTGCTCGAATGGACGTCCGAGCCGCGCCAGCGAGTGCGGCGCGATGCCGATACCGGTGTCGGCGATCATCAGCACGATCCTGTCCTCGAGCTGCCGGCTGCGCACCACGATGCGCCCGCCGTCCGGCGTGAACTTCACCGCGTTGGACAGCAGGTTGACGACGATCTGCTTGGTGGCGCGGCGGTCGGCAACGACGGAGATGGATTTCTCGATGTCGGCGTCCAGCGTCAAATGCTTGTCCTGGGCCCGCCCGGAGACAACGCGCAGGGATTCGGCCAGGGTCCGCGACAGATCGAGCTCTTCCATGTCGAGCTTCATGCGGCCCGCCTCGATCTTGGACATGTCGAGGATGTCGTTGATGACCTCGAGCAGATAGTGCCCGCTGGTCAGGATGTCGTTGCAATATTCCTGATACTTCTCGCTGCCCAGCTCGCCGAACATGCCCGAGCCCATGATGTCGGAGAAGCCGATGATCGCGTTGAGCGGGGTGCGCAGCTCGTGGCTCATATTGGCGAGGAATTTCGACTTGGTCTGGTTGGCTTCCTCGGCGCGGGTCTTCTCGCGCTGATACTTCTCGGCGAGATCGGCAAGCTCGACGGCCTGGCGCTCGAGGGCTGCCTGCGAGCGCTTCAGGTCGATGACGGTGGCGCGCAGGCGCAGATCGTTGTCGACGAGCTTCTGCTCGTGCTCCTTGATCCGGGTGATGTCGGTGCCGACCGAGACGTAGCCGCCGTCCTTGGTGCGGCGCTCGCTGATATGCAGCCAGCTGCCGTCGTCGAGCTGGGCCTCGAAGGTGCGCGCGCCCGGCCCCTGGCTTGCGGTCTCGTTGTGGCGGGTGCGGACCTCCGGCATGCGGCCGACTTCGAGCACGGTCTCGTAGGAGGTGCCGGGGATCACGGCCGTGTCGGGGAGCTTGTGCAGGCGCTGGAAATGCGAATTGCAGAGCACGAGGCGGTCGCCCGCGTCCCATAGCACGAAGGCTTCGGGAATGGTCTCGATCGCGTCGCGCAGCCGAAGGTCGGCTTCCACGGTCCGCTCGGCGAGGCTCTTTTGCTCCGTGATGTCGACCGCAATGCCGATCAGGTGCACGCCGGAATCGCCCGCTCCCCCGGTCCGTTCGCAGCGGACGCGGAGCCAGATCCAGTGGCCGTCGACATGCTGCATGCGGAAGGTCTGGTCGATGTGGTCGATCTTCTCGGAGATGAGCTGATCGGCGATCTCGAACAGGTCGATGTCGTCCGACTTCACCAGCGCGTTGACCTCGCCGAAGGTGAGCAGCTCGTTGCGGCCGTCCAGGCCCAGCATTGAGAACATCGATTGCGACCAGAAGATCCGGCCGCGCGACAGGTCCCAGTCCCACAGGCCACAGCGACCGCGGTTGAGGGCGGTGTCGATGCGGCCGCGCACGGCATCGTTGATGAGGTCGCCTTCGCGGGCGCGGGTCGACTGCCAGTGGAAGGCAAAGCCGAGGATCAGGACGACGAAGCCGGTGGTCGCCGATAGCGTCACCGACAGCGCCGCGTCCGATCCCCAGATCGGCTCGTTGCGCTCCTGGATCACGGTAACGAGGCCCGGCAACGACTTGATTGATCGCGAGGTCGCCATCGCCGCGTTGCCGTTGGGCAGCGTCATGTTGGAGACGTCATTGTCGCGCGGCGGCGCAGCGAGCAGCTGCGCGGTGGTAATCGCATCGAGCAGGCGGTCGTTGCCGGCGGGATCGCTGTCGATCGGAATGCGGACGAGGATGCGGCGGTCGGCGCCGGCCGAGGTGATCACGACATGGCGGCCCGAAACTCTGGCTCGGGACGGGATCATGTCGGGCAGCAGCGTCGGCAGGTTCTCGATGGTCTTCAGCCGCTCCTGCCGAGTTGAGGTGCCGCGGTCGATGCGCTCGGCGAGCAGTTCGGCGAGGAATGAAATGTCGTTCTGGATCACCAGGCGCTTCTGGCGCGTCTGATCGACGACCTGGACGAATGCGCCGAGGCAGATCGTGATGAGGAAGGCGATGATGAGCGTCGGCACGGCGCGTCGCAGCGCCGGCTCTGCGATCAAGAGCCGATGATAGGCAGGTTTCGCGATCGATTGCGCCAATCCCTTGATCGAATCGGATTGGACGCACGCGTTCGCGGCGTCTGCACGCGCCATGCCTTCGGCCCCCTGAAAACCTGCTTGCAACGATGTTCGAAAGCAGCCCCACGTCGCTCTCGAATCACAGCGATTTGAATCCAGTTTGCGCAGGCTGTCGAGAGTCAACGAAACGTTAACGCGAAATAATTCTTATCCAATGCAGAGTTTGCGCGCCTTCACTCCGCAAACTCACGTGCCTGATGAGTCCGAAACGAGAACGTGTGACTCTTCGCGCGTTGCGCATCACGCGCGCGGCGGTTCGGCGTGGCTGATGACGCGCTTCACGCTCGGGAATGCGCGACGCAGCCGGCGCTCGATGGCGTCGACATGCTCGTGCACCTTGATCACGCTCATCGACGGCGTGGCGCGGCAATGGAAATTGACGATCTCGCCGGCATCGGTGTTGCGGACACGGACATTATGGATGTCGTGGATCTCGCCGCCGGCGGCATATTCGGTGAGCGCGGCCGCGATGGTCTGCACCCGGTCCGGCGCCGCATCGACGCCGAACGGCAGTTCCGGTTCCAGCGGCTCGATATGGACGTCGACCTCGACGTCCGGGCCGAACTCCTCCTGGATGTTCCGCTCCAGCGTGTTGGCGACGTCATGGGCCGCTTCGAGCTGCATGTTGGCATCGACCTCGAGGTCGATGCCGACGATCAGCTTGGCGCCGAGATCGTGTACCGTGACATGGTGGATGGCGAGCCCTGAATTGCGCGCGATCACCATGATGCGGTCGCGCACGGTTTCGTTGTCGCGCGCGACGGGCACTGCGGCAAAGGTGAGGTCGGCATCGCCGAAGGCCTTGGTAACGGCGGCTTGCGCGTCGCGCTTGATGCTCTCGACGCGGTCGATCGGATAGGTCCGCGGCACCTTGACGGTGCTGTCGATGAATGTGGTCGGCCCGACCATGCGCACGCGCAGACGCTCGACGTCGATCACGCCGGGCACGCTGCGGATCGCGGTGGTCGCCTTCTCCAGCGCCCCCTCCGGCGCGCGGTCGACCAGCGTCTGCACTGTGGAGCTTGCCATCCGCAGGCCCAGAGCCGCGATCATCACGGCGACCGCAGCGGCGGCCGCCGCGTCACCCCACCAGAAGCCGAACGCCGCGAGAATCAGGCCGATGATCACGGCACACGAGCCCATCACGTCTGAAGCAAAGTGTAGTGCGTCCGCAGCGAGCGCCTCGCTCCGGGTCTCCCGCGCGGCGCGGTGCAGCGCGCGGGCGCGCCAGAGATTGACCACGATGTCGATTACCAGCACGACGAACGGCACGGCCGAGATAGTCGGCGGCGGGGTTCCCTCGCGAAGATGGCTGTAGGACTGAACCAGGATGCCGCCGGCGAGCACATAGAGCAGCGCGGTGACGCCGAGCGCGGAGATGCTCTCGAGCTTGCCGTGGCCGTAATGATGCTCGTCATCGGCCGGCCTGTCGGAGACCCGCACCACCGCCCAGGTGATGATGGTCGCGACCAGGTCGATCGAGGAGTGCAGCGCCTCGGAGATCAACGCCAGCGATCCGATCGCGATGCCGACCACGAATTTGGCCGCTGCCATGCCGCCGCTGGCGAGGATCGAGATCGCCGCCACCGATGTCTTGTCGTGTTGTCCGCTCATGGCGGGGGATTTAGCAGGGCGTTCGCGAACATCAAGCGACGATCCACAGGTGTAGTCGCTAGTGAGTTGCAGGAGCGAGCTATTGCGAATGCTTCCGAATTGAATGCTGCCTATTGGTTCTTGCTCAGCTCTCGTAGGGTGGGCAAAGGCGCGTAGCGCCGTGCCCACCATTCTTCCGTGATCGCTGACGGATGGTGGGCACGCTTCGCTTTGCCCACCCTACGAGACCGAGACTGGAATGGCGGTTACGGCACCGTCACCACGATCTTCCCGAAATGCTTGTTCGCCTCCATGTGCTCGAATGCCTTGTCGATGTCGTCGAACGCATAGACCTTGTCGATCGGCAGCTGGAGCTTGCGCGCCTCGACCGCGCCCCAGATGTCCTTCCTGACCTCCTCAAAAATCTTGCGGACCTCCTCGATGGTGCGGGTGCGAAAGGTGACGCCGATATAGCTGATGCGCCGGGCGGCATGCAGGTCGAAGTTGAAGTCGGCGTGGGTGCCGCCGAGCCGGCCGACATTGACGATGCGGCCCAGGATTTTGGTCGCGGCGAGGTTCTGGTTGGCGACCTTGCCGGAGACCTGGTCCACGATGAGGTCGACGCCTTCGCCGCCGGTCGCCTTCAGCACCTCCTCGACCCATTTCGGGTCGGAGGAATCGACCGCGAGGTCGGCGCCGTACTCCTTCAGTCGGCCGCGGCGATAGGCATCGGTCGACGAGCCGATCACGAGCTTGGCGCCCTTGAGCCTGGCGATCTGCATCGCCATCAGGCCGACGCCGGAACTCGCGCCCTGGATCAGAACGGCTTGCCCGGGCTGCACGCCGCCGATTGTGACGACAGCGTTGTGCATGGTCGCGAGCGCGACGGGGAGGGTGGCGGCCTCCTCGAAGTTCATGTTCGAAGGCGCGCGGAACAACCGGCCATGATCGGCCAGCGTGTACTCCGCAAAGGCCGCGCCGCCCGAGCCCATGATGCGGTCGCCGACCTCCAAGCCCTTCGCGTCCGGCCCGAGCTCGGCGACTTCGCCGGCCCATTCCATTCCGAGCACGGTGCCGGTCCCGCCGGCGGCGCCATGGGCGTGGCCCCTACGCATGCCGGTGTCGGCGCGATTGAGGCCGCAGGCGCGCACCCGCACCAGCACTTGCGTTCCCTCAGGCTTTGGTTGAGGGACGTCGGAAATCCGAGCGCCATCAGGGCCGTAGACATAAGCCTTCATGAATTGCTCTCACTTCTTGCAGTGGTTATTCGGCGGCTTGCGCGTTTGGTTGAGCGATCATGCCTTCGAGCCTGTTCCTGATGATAGCTTCCGCTTCCTGCACGATGCGGGAGATGAGCTCGCCGCAGCTCGGGATGTCCTGGATCAGGCCCTGCACCTGACCGGCCGACCAGATGCCTTCGTCGGAATTGCCGGTCGCGTAGACCATTTTGCCGCGGGCGCCGGCGACGAGCTCGCGGATGTCCTCGAACTTGGCGCCTTCTTTTTCCATTGCGACGACCTTGGTCGAGATCTCGTTCCTGGCGACGCGCGAGGTGTTGCGCATGGTGCGGAAGATCAGCTCGGTCTCGCGCTCGTCATTGGCGACGATCTTCTCCTTGATGGCCTGGTGGATCGGGCTTTCCTTTGTCGCCATGAAGCGCGTGCCCATGTTGATGCCGTCGGCGCCCAGCGCCAGCGCCGCGACGAGGCCACGGGCGTCGGCAAAGCCGCCAGAGGCGATCATCGGGATCTTGACCTTGTTGGCGGCAGCCGGGATCAGGATCAGGCCGGGGGTGTCGTCCTCGCCGGGATGGCCGGCGCATTCAAACCCGTCGATCGAGATGGCGTCGACGCCCATGCGCTCGGCCGATAGCGCGTGGCGGACGCTGGTGCATTTGTGCACGACCTTGATGCCGTGCTTTTTGAACTCGTCGACATGCTCCTGCGGCTTGTTGCCGGCGGTCTCGACCACCGTGATGCCGCTCTCGATGATGGCGGCGCGGTATTCGGCGTAGGGCGGCGGCTTGATCGCGGGCAGGATCGTGAGATTGACGCCAAAGGGCTTGTCGGTGAGGTCACGGCAGCGCGCGATCTCCCTGGTCAGGTCCTCAGGCGTCGGCTGGGTCAGCGCGGTGATGAAGCCGAGCGCGCCGGCGTTCGCAACGGCCGCAACCAGCTCCGCGCGTCCGACCCACTGCATGCCGCCCTGCACGATCGGGTGCTCGACGCCGACGAGCTTGGTGAACCGTGTTTGCAGCATCTCTGTCCCCCCTGCGTGGCAGGCTCTGTTATCGGTTGATGGCGGGAGGATGCCGCCGGGGTCGGAAAAAGTCTATCAGCGGGGCGTGCGGTAAGGGCGGAGCGTCATGCGGGCGGTGGGGTGATTCCGCGGGGCGGATAATTTCCGATGCCCTATCCAAGAGAAACAGAGAAAGGCGCCCCCACGTGGGGAGTGGGAGGAGTTGAGGGCTGTCGTCCGCAATCGCCTCGGGGAGCGAGCCGTGCGCAGAGCCTGGATGGGTAGGGCGTCTAATGAGGAGAGCCTGCATCCCCGTCGTGGTCCTCGCTGCGGCAGGGACCCTGACCATATTGACGCTGGCCCGTCTGGTTCTTCATCGTATGCACCCGGAATGGCGATCTGCCTGACGCGTCGTCGGCCGGGATGCAAGATGCTCCGGCGTCATTACGGCGCCTGGCGCAGCGCTCGTGCCGCTGTCGTATATCTGAGTAACGGGCCGTCCTCCGGATCATCGCCTTGGAAATGAATCGCTGCGCCAGCCGGGATTTTACGCGGGGTTCCGTAGTGCTTCACGGACGTCGTTTGGACCACCTGTAAGCTTGGGTCATCCGCAAACGCGCCCAGCGCGGCGAGCTCCGCGGTGCTCGCGCCTCCCGAGCGCCAGGACGCCTCAAACACTCCTGATCGCCACTGTCCGCGCCCGTCAGTGCCTTGCCCGACATCGTAGTTACGACGTGAGGCCAAGAAGCCCTGATATTTGGTAGCATTGCGATCGTATATTCGAGCTTGATTTACAGCGAGCCTCGCTTCTGGTTCCATCGGGAGATTTTCGAGTGCCGACCAGCCGCCGCGAACGCAAATGAGATGCGAGCCGCCGTAGACCAGAAGTCCGTGATTATTGGTAACCGAGCACTGCGTGCCGTGATAGGCGATCGACCGGTTGCCGATCAGCGTGCAACCGACGCTTCGAGTTTCGGCGCGGCGCAAGTCGGCTTCGAGCACCAGCCCATGAGACGGGAGATTCTCAGCTGGAGAATTCTCCAGATAAGCTTCCAGTTGATTGATGCTCCTGATGACCGTTTGCCCGTGACCGCCGTCACCCAATGGCTCCTTTAGGCGAACCGGGCCCACTGCCAGCAGCCGCTTGGCGGCCAATTTTGCATCGTCAGCGCTAAAGGCCGTATAGCCCGGCAGGACTGCATCCTGGACGCTATTTGCGAACGCAAGTGACCAGCCTTGCCGCCGGGCCGCATGCCTGTCTATGAGGCAATGCGTGATGGCTTTGGTCTTGACGAAGGGATATGGCACCACTGCGCCATAAAGCTGACGCGCAGAATGAATTCCGAGATCCCGCGCCTCATCCAGCATGAGCGTGTCGCTGGGAACGAAAAAGAGGCGGGCGGCCACATGCACCTCCGGATCGTATTCACCCGCGAAAGGATAGCCACTAAGGTGAGCGATGCTCTTGGCCACCTCGAACAGCGTGATTTTCTCGTGGGTGTACATCGGAGCGCCCGAGGGAGGGAAATGGAGGGCCACCGCCGTGCGTGCGGCTGCGGGCCGTGTCCGGTCCGATTTCGGGGCAAAGAGGGGAGAGGATTGGGGTCGGTCCATGCGCCACCATCTCGACAACCGAGCATTGGTCAGTGCTTGGACGAAACCCGTCTGACGGGGAGACTGCACATCCCCGCTCGATTAACCTGGTGAGCGGGATCGGCCTCCGCAAGGGTCACTTAACACGATGCTCACGATCAACGCCCTGAAGCGCCTGCATGTATCGGTTTCATTTGAGTTGGCCGATGGACAATGTATCGCGCTGCAGGGCCCGTCGGGCGTCGGCAAGAGTTTGCTGCTTCGCGCTATTGCCGATCTTGATCCGAGTGAAGGCTCCGTCGAGTTGGACGGGATGCCGCGGGAAGCTATGCCGGCGCCCGCTTGGCGGAAGCAGGTGACCTACGTCGCCGCCGAGTCAGGCTGGTGGTCAGATACAGTGCAGGAGCACTTTACGGAATGGGATCAGGCGGTAATGCTGGCGAAACAACTGGGGCTGCCGTCGAGCTGCGGGACTTGGCCGATCCGCAGACTCTCCACCGGCGAGAAGCAGCGGCTCGGGCTTGTGCGGGCTCTTCTGCTGCATTCGCGCGTGCTTTTGTTGGATGAACCCACGTCGGCGCTCGATGCGGCAGCGTCCGCCTCCGTCGAAGCCATCGTTGCCGAGCGTGTATCCACCGGCACCAGTGTCGTGTGGAGCACTCACGACAGCGCCCAGGCGCGCCGGGTCGGGTCCCGTTTGTTCATGATGTCGAACGGTCGGATCGAGGAGCATTTGCCTTGAGCTATATCCAGCTCGGTTACAACGACCTGATCCTGCCTGCGCTTCTCGTGGTCATGAACGGCGCACTCTCCCTTGCGCTGCACCTCAAGCTCGAGCGGCAACTTGCGCTGGCAAGCGTGCGAATGGTGGTTCAGCTTGTGCTCGTCGGTTATGTGCTGACCTTTCTGTTCGCTGCGGTCTCCCCCTTCTGGACTGCGCTCGCGGCCTTTATCATGGTTCTGTTCGCATCGCGCGAGATCGTCGTCCGTCAAAAGCGACGATTGCTGGGTCTTTGGACTTACGGCTTGGGCGCAGGGTGCACCTTGCTCTCTGCCGGTACCGTCACGATGTTTTCACTTCTCACGCAGCTACGTCCTGAACCCTGGTATCATCCGCGCTACGCTCTGCCGCTGTTGGGAATGATCCTGGGCAACACCATGACTGGTGTGAGCCTGGGCTTGGACGTGCTCGTCAATGGGGTGATGCGCGAACGAGCTGCGGTGGAATCCTGCCTTGCGCTGGGAGGCACGCGTTATCAGGCTCTCCTCCCCGTTATCCGCGACGCGCTGCGAAGCGGCTTTATGCCGACCATCAACGGCATGGCGGCAATTGGTCTCGTCTCTCTGCCCGGGATGATGACCGGGCAGATTCTCGCGGGCGTCGAACCGGTCGACGCCGTCAAATATCAGCTACTCATCATGTTTCTGATTGCGGGCGGAACGGGCCTGGGAACGCTTGCAGCCGTCCTCGGCGGTGGACGTCTGCTCACGGACCATCGGCATCGCTTGCGTCTGGATCGGATCGCCAGCGAAAAATTGCCGTAAGTCATCGCAAGTCAAGGAGATTGCCCGGTATCAGCAAAGTGCACGGATGCTAGTCTCGGCCGGGACGACACCGGGGAGGCACCTGTGCGGCTACTCCGCCGACAGCCGCACCATCTGGCGGCCGCCGTTGATTTCCTTGAGGCTGTTGACGAAGTTTTCCGGGCGCTGCCAGCGGTTGGGGACCTTCAGTCCCATGTACTCGGCAATGTCGCCGATGAAGCCGGTGCAGTTGGTGGTCTCGGCGTTCCAGACCGGCGAGCTTGCCTGTAGCTTCTTGATGTAGGCGAAGACGCGCTTGGCGTCGGCCTCGTTCAGATAGACGCGATAGCTCGCGGTCAGATAATCCGGATCGAGATCGCCGTAGCTCGCGCCGGTCTCGGACGGCACCCAGGTGAAGTAGCCGAGCACATATGTCCAGGTGTCACCCGCAGGCGTGAGGCCTGCGACCTCGACGGCGCGCTCGCTGGTCTTGCCGTACCAGACGAAGGCGTGGCCCCAACTCGCCGCCGTCCGCGCGCGGAAGTCGACGTAATAGGGACCCTTCTCCGTCCGCGCGACCGAGCGCCGCGTCGCTTGCGGTGCGGGGCGCGATCCGGTGTCGGTTGTGACAAGCGCACTGGCATCAGCCATGCGCTTGCTCGTTTCGTTGGCCGAGGCCGACGGCGTCGCGCACGCGATCATGGTCGCAAGCGCGATGCCTGCAAGGATGCAGGATCCCGATTGATCAAGTCTCTTCGTCACGCGATGCTCCCAACTATCGGCCGCTTACGCTGGTTTTTCCGCGTAGTCCGCTAAAGCGTCAGTAGCGCGCCGCGACCGGGCCGGGCGCCTTGCCGATCGGGGCCTTGCCAACCGGGCTCTTGCCAATCGGCATCTTGCCGATCGGGGCCTGCTCGGCCGGATAGACCGGGACGGGCTGGCGGCGCGGCAGATCCGCAGCGTTCGCAGCCGTCACCAGAGCAAGCGTGGCACCCAGAACAAATACAATCTTCTTCACAGTCATACCCCTAGAAGGTTTGGTCCAAACACGGCAGAGCCGTGCCCCCAGACACGCCTGATAGAAGGGCGGCGGAATGCGTCCAAGTTGCGGCACCCCCGCGACATGTTGGCGGCATTGATCGGGTGCGCGCAGATGTGATGTGTGTCGAAATGTTTCGGGGGTGCGGGGGATTACAGCCGAAACTCGTTCGTCAGCTCGCCGATGCCGTCGATCGCCACCGTCACCGTGTTTACCGGCTCCTTCATCACGCCGACGCCGACCGAGGTGCCCACCGCGATGAGGTCGCCGGGAAGCAGGGTCATGTCGTGCGAGATCTTGCTGACGAGTTGCTGCGCACTGAAGATCATGTCGGAGATCGGGTAGTTCTGCCGCTCCGCGCCGTTGAGGATGGTGCGCACGGTGAGCTTGGCCGGATCGAGGCCGGTCGTGATGACGGGGCCGAACGGGCCGTAATCGTCGATGCCCTTGGCGCGGGCCCATTGCGGGAAGGTGGGGTCGCTGGTCAGGATGTCGTTGGCGGTGATGTCATTGACGCAGGTGTAGCCGAAGATGAAGCTGTCGGCCTCATCAGGCGAGACGCGGGCGCAGGTCTTGCCGATGACGATGCCAAGCTCGCCCTCATAGGTCGTCTTGCCGTCGTAATATGAGGGACGGCGGATCACGGCGCCGGGCGTCGTGATCGTGGTGGTGGCCTTGAGCAGATAGAGCGGCTCCGGCGGCTCGGGCTGGTTCAGCTTGGCCGCGAGCGCGTGAAAATTATTCCACAGCGCGACGATTTTGCTGGGCGCGCAGGGTGCAAGCAGCTCGACCTCCGACAGCGCCAGCGTCTTGCCTGTCGCGGCATGGCGCCCGAACATCTCGCCCTCGTGGACGCTGATGCCGGATGCGGTCAGCGTGCCGAAACCACTGGTGCCGGCCTGGCGGAAGCGGAGCCATTTTTTCGTCCCGGTGCTCATCATGCCACCGCCAGTGCGCGAGGATATGACGGCGCGGAGGCGCCGTCATAGAGGCCGGCGATGCGGGCGCGCTGGGTAACCATCGCCAGCACCGAGTCGAGCGCGGGCGTGGGGACCTTGGTCAAGCGGCCCATCTCCTGCACTACGGTGACGAGCGGGTCGATCTCCATCGGGCGGCCGCGCTCGAGATCCTGCAGCATCGAGGTCTTGTGTGCGCCGACCTTGCGGGCGCCCTCGATGCGGCGCTCGATATCGACACGGAACTTGACCCCGAAGGTCTCGGCGATGGCTTGCGTCTCCATCATGATCGCACGTGACAGCGCGCGCGTGGCTGGATCGGTGCAGATCACGTCGAGGGTCGCGTGCGTCAGCGCGCTGATCGGGTTGAAGCAGACATTGCCCCAGAGCTTGAGCCAGATCTCGTCGCGGATGCGATCGAGCACGGGTGCCTTCAGACCGGCCGCGACGAAGAGGTCGGCAAGGCGCTGCACGTCATCAGTGATCTCGCCGGAGGGCTCGCCGAGCGGAAAATTATTGCCGTAGACGTGGCGGATCACGCCCGGCGCCTCGATCTCGGTCGCGGGATAGACGATGCAGCCAATGGCGCGTTCGGCACCCAGCTCGCGCCATTGCCGTCCGCCCGGATCGATGCTCTCCAGCGTCGAATTCTCATACTCGCCGCCGTGCTTGTGGAAGTACCAATAGGGAATGCCGTTGACCGCGGTGACGATGCGGGTATGGGGCCCGAGCAGCGGCTGCATCTTTTCGATCACGCCGGTGATCGAATGCGCCTTCAGCGTGACGATGACGTAGTCCTGCACGCCGAGCTCGGCCGCGTTGTCTGTGCAGCGGGGATGGACGGTGTGCTTTTCCTCGCCGGCGAGCAGCGTCAGGCCGCGCTCGCGCATCGCGGCAAGGTGCGCGCCGCGCGCGATCAGGCTGACGTTAGCGCCTGCGCGCGCCAGCTGCACGCCGAGATATCCGCCGATCGCGCCGGCGCCGTAGATGCAGATTTTCATGAAATCCTCGCGGGGGTAGTGGAATTTTGGAACGAAAGATCCGGTCCGGCTCGGATATGTCCGAGCCGGGGCCGGGTAGTCGCAGGAGGAGGTGTAGCCGCTTTACGCTGCTTGCGGCGTGCTGTTGGCCGCCTCGTCAACGGCAGCAGCGATGTCGCGCATGCTGATGACGGAGACGAGGCTGTAGTCGTCGATCACGGGCAGGTGCCGGATGTGATTCCGGTTCATCAGATGCCTGACGTGCTCGATCGTATCCGAGGAGGTGCAGGAGACGAGCTGCTGCACCGAGACGAACTGCGAGACCTTGACGTTGACGGCATTTGCGCCGTGCTCGGCAACGGCACGCACCACGTCGCGCTCGGTGAACATGCCGACCGCGGTGTTGCCTTCGGAGCGGACCACGTCCTTCACCACCAGTGCGCTGATGTTGTTGGCGCGCATCAGCTTGGCGGCGATACCCACCGTTTCGTTCATTCGCACCGTGACAACGCGCGGCGTCTTTTTGCGCAGAATGTCTCCGACCAGCATTGCAACCTCCCTGGGTGAATGATGAGGAAGGGTGGTATACATTATGCCAACCGTCAAGCTTTGGATTTGGCTCATCCGAAAAATCTCGCGGCAGCCATGCTGACATTTGTTTGTCGCGAGACAAAGAAAAGGGCGCATCGCTGCGCCCCTTTTTGACTGCCGTACCGGTGAGTGGCGGCTCAGGCCGTCTCGGTCTTTGCAGCGGCCTTGGCGCTGCTGGCGTCAGCGACGCTCTCGGCCTCCTTGCCCAGGATGAAGGAGCGGCGCAGCGGCTTGATTACGAATAGCGCCGTTAGTGCGGCCGTGGCGTTCAGCGCTACGGCCACCACGAACACGGCCTTCCAGCCATAGGCGGTCGAGATCACGCTCGCGAGCGGGACCAGCAGGGATGCGGTGCCTTTCGCGGTGTAGAGCATGCCGTTGTTGGTGGTCGCGTATTTCGAGCCGAAGGTGTCGCCGCTGGTGGCGGGGAACAGCGAATAGATCTCGCCGAACACGCCGAAGTATACCGCGGTTGCGAGCACGAACACGACCGGGACGTGACCGTAGGTCGACAGCGTCAACAGCATGAGAGCTGCAGTGCCGAAGGCGATGAACATGGTGTGCTCACGGCCGATCGTGTCGGAGACAAAGCCGAAGAACGGGCGGCCGAAGCCGTCGAAGATGCGGTCGAGCGAGATCGCGAAGGTCAACGCCGCCATTTGGAAGCCGGCGAGCGTAACAGGCGTATCGGCGATCTTGAAATCGTGCGCGATCGGCGCGATCTGCGCCGCAGTCATCAGACCGCCGGAGGCGACCATCACGAAGACGAGGTACATTACCCAGAAAATCGGGGTGCGCAGCACCTGCGGCGGGGTGAAGTCGATCTTGGTCTGCGGCAAATTGAGCCGCTTCTTCTTCGGCGGGATCGAAATCCGCGGCGGCTGGATGAAGAAGGCGAGCAGGAACACGATCACGCCCTGACCGATACCGAAGGTGAAGAACGCGCTCTGATACCCGGTTGCTGCGATCATGTGCGCGATCGGCACCACGGTGAGGGCTGCGCCCGCGCCGAAGCCCGCGGCCGTCGCGCCGGCGGCGAGGCCGCGGCGATCGGGAAACCATTTCAGCGCATTGCCGACGCAGGTGCCGTACACCGCGCCGGCACCCATGCCGCCGAAGACGGCCGCCGTGTAGAGCAGTGGAAGCGAGTCAGCGTAGGAGTTGAGAATCCAGGACAGCGTGATCATCACGCCGCCGAACATGATGACGATGCGCGGGCCGTATTTGTCGACGAACCAGGCTTCGATCGGTACCAGCCAGGTCTCGGTGACGACGAAGATGGTGAACGCGAGCTGGATCGCGGCGCGGCCCCAATGGTGCGCGTGATCGATCGGATCGACGAACAGCGTCCAGCCATATTGCAGGTTGGCAATCATCGCCATGCAGACGATGCCCATCACGAGCTGGAGCCAACGGAAACCTGTGCGAAGAGGCGCGGCCGTGACGGCGCGATCCGTGCTGGATATCATCAACAACCTCCCAAGCGCTTGTCTGGTTGCGACAGGCTCGGTCAATATGACGGAGCGTCGCAAATATTGTGGCTTATCGTCGCAAGCGCGGGCGGTAGCTTGGTATACCATATTCCAGAATGCAAGCCCTATCTTGCAGCTCCGCTCAAGAAAAGTGCATGGTTCCACTTCGGATTTCCGGTATCGGCGTGCGTTCGGTCAAAACGAAAACGCCCGGCCGAGAGGCCGGGCGTCGTGCGCGAGATGGCTCTTTGCGAGACGGTCAGGTGGTCGATTGCGCGACCACGACCTTGCGCCACGGCTTGAGCACCACGATCGCCAGCAATGAGGCCAGGATATTGGCGGCCGCCGCGAGGATGAACACGTTGTCCCAATGACCGGAGGTCTGCTGCACATAGTTGCCGAGCGGCACCAGCAACGAGGCGGTGCCCTTGGCGGTGTAGAGCAGGCCGGCATTGGTGGTCGCGAACTTCGCGCCGAACGTGTCGGTGCAGGTCGAGGGGAATAGCGAGTAGATCTCGCCCCAGGCAAAGAACACGGCGCCCGACAGGATCACGAACCAGATCGGATCGTGGCCCCAGAGATGGAGCAGCCAGATGCCGATGCCCTCCAGGCCGAAGGCGATGAACATCGTGTTCTCGCGGCCGATCATGTCGGAGATCCAGCCGAAGAACGGACGCGTCAGGCCGTTGAGCACGCGGTCGATGGTCGCTGCGAACGTCACCGCGGTCATGGTCATGCCGATCAACGTGACCGGCACGGCGTCGACCTTCCAGTCGACCGCGATCGGCTTCAAATTCGCCGTGACCATCAAGCCGCCAGCGCCGACGATCACGAACATGAAGTACATCAACCAGAAGATCGGCTGACGCAGCACCTCGGTCGGCTGGTAGTTGCGGCGGCTCTGCACCAGCGTCGCATTCTGGACTGCAGCAGGCACTTGTCCCGCCTTCGGTGCAATCAGGAAGAACGCGAGAATGGCGACGATGATGCCTTGGCCCAGGCCGAAATAGAGGAAGGTGGTCTGGAAGCCAGTATCCTTGATCATCGCCTGGATCGGCGCAACGGTGAGCGCGGAGCCCGCGCCGAAGCCCGCGGCCGTGATGCCTGCGGCAAGCCCGCGCTTGTCGGGAAACCATTTCAGCGCGTTGCCGACGCAGGTGCCGTAGACGGCGCCGGCACCGATGCCTGCGATGATCATGCCGAGATAATAGCCGTTGAGCGAGGTGGCCTCTGCGTTGATCGCCCAGCCGATCGCACAGAGCAAACCGCCGACGAGCACGACGAGGCGCGGACCATATTTATCGACAAACCATCCTTCGACCGGCACCAGCCAGGTCTCGAACAAAACAAAGAGAGTAAAGGCCCACTGGATCGAGGCGCGATCCCAGCCGAATTTCTTCTGGATGTCGGGGACGAAGAACGTCCAGCCGTATTGGTAATTGGCAATCATCACCATGGCCGCCACGCCGATCGCCAGTTGCGCCCAGCGATATGTGTCGCTGACGCGTGCGGCTGCAGGGGCCGTTGTTGTCTGCACCATGTCCGTCATGAATCCTCCAAAAGCGCTTCTGCTTTTTGTGCGCGCGTTGGCGGCATTCTTGTATTCATTATGCCAAGCTGCAAGCGCGCGCCGGCCCATTGTGCGCTTATGACGCAACCCCGTTTGCGAGACTGCGCGAATGACCCGATTCCCCAAATAGAAATGGCCCCGCAAAGCGAGGCCATTCTTCAAAAGTAGGAGTTTTCAGCTTTTACAACCGCCGCGACAATTCGACGCGCCGGTTCCGCGCTGGGTCTTACAGACCGAAGCGGGGCAGATCGCCGTTGTGGTTGGAGATCTCGGCGCTGGCCATCAGGAAGCGGTCGACGGCCGCCATGAAGCGGGCGAACAACGAGGTGGAGGGCGCGAGCGCGACGGAAGCGGTCTTGGACATTTGAATTCCTTTCTTGAGACGGTCAGCGTTGCTGTCTCATTTCGAAGCCAATCTATGTATACCAGATGCCATTGTCTATGCGTGCCATTGCATAGCAGCATGCAATCTGCCGCATTGCAGCATGACGCCTTGCCGAATTGAGCCATTTGGAGGGCCAAAGCGTGCCGTTTCGCACCCAAAAGGCTGGAAAACTGGTCTAGGGCCAACGGATCGACTCGCGGTCGGGCTCTTGGCACCGCAATGCAAAACGGCTAGTGCTTCGCCCCCTTCCAATCATCTCGCAGAGTGGTTCATGCCGAGCGCCTCGCCCGCCGTCTCGATCGGCATCGATTTTGGGACCAGCAACACAGTCGTCGCGCTCGCGGCGGACGATCGCCGGGTCGAGGCCATCCGCTTTGAGCACGGCGGACAACGCCACAGCACCTACGTCTCGGCCCTGTGCTTCTGGGAGGACCGGCCGGGCGCCGGCGCGCAGGCCGAAGGCGGGCCGTGGGCGATCGAGCAGTTTCTCGAGGGGCGCCACATCTACCGCTTCCTCCAATCCTTCAAGACGTTTGCGGCGAGCTCGAGCTTCAACACCACGCAAGTTTTCCGGCAGCGCTTCAAGTTCGAGGATATTCTGGCGGCGTTCCTGCGCACGTTGGCGCGCCATGGTGGCGACAAGTTCGGGTTCGAGGCGGCCAATATCACGGTCGGCCGACCCGTGCGCTTTGCGGGGGGCAATCCCGATGACGCGTTGGCGATGCAGCGCTACCGCGCCGCCTTCGAGCGCCTCGGCGCCGGTCATGCCCGCTACGTCTACGAGCCCGTGGGCGCGGCGTTCTCCTTCGCCCGCAGGCTGGAGCGCGACGCCACCGTGCTGGTTGCGGATTTCGGCGGCGGCACTAGCGACTTCTCGGTGATGCGCTTCTCCCGCGCGGGCGGCAATCTGCGCGCCGAGCCGCTTGGACATGCCGGCATCGGGATCGCGGGCGACACGTTCGACTATCGCATCGTCGACCATGTCGTCTCGCCGCGGCTCGGCAAAGGCTCGAGCTTCCGCTCGTTCGACAAGGTGCTGCCGATCCCGAACAGCCACTACACCAACCTCGCGCGCTGGCATCAGCTCGCGCTGATGAAGAGCAACGGCGATCTGCGCGAGCTCAGGGAATTGTCGCGCACGGCGCTGAAGCCTGATCTGCTCGAGGATTTCATCAGCATCGTCGATCTCGATCTCGGCTTTTCGCTATACCGCGCGGTGTCGGACGCCAAGGTCGCGTTGTCGGCCAGGGACGAGGTGGAGTTCCGCTTCAAGGGCGGCGGCGTCGAGATCGGCTCGACCATCACCCGGAAAAACTTCGCCGCCTGGATTGCCGACGACATCGCGCGGCTGGGGGCTACTGTTGACAAGGTGCTGGGCGAAGCCGGCATTACCGCGCGCGAGGTGGAGAAGGTGTTCCTGACCGGCGGCACCTCGTTCGTGCCGGCGGTACGAAAATTGTTCGCCGACCGGTTCGGCAACGAGCGGCTGATGTCGGGCGAGCAATTCGAGTCGATCGCCTACGGTCTCGCGCTGATCGGACACAGTCCCGAGCCTGACCGCTGGACCGCGGACGGCGGGCTCAAGTCGAAGGCGGGCGCGTAACGATTGTTCGCAATCAGTCGAATCTTCTTCGCTGGCAGCCGCAGTTCGATGGGATTCTACAGATATCCAGACTCGATGTGAGTTGTTGTCTCGGGCAAGTTCCTCATTCTCCGTCATTGCGAGCGCAGCGAAGCAATCCAGAATCGGTCTGCGGAGGGACTCTGGATTGCTTCGCTGCGCTCGCAATGACGACGTTGGCAGATCCGCGCATCCGATCGAACGGATCGATCCGCGGGTAGTTGCATTTATCCGGATCTGCCGGTGCGATCCGGCTTTGGGCTATTGGTTGATCTCGGGCTCGACGAGGCGCGCGAGGTTGCGCAGCGATTCCTGCCAGCCGACATAGCAGGCCTCCGGTGGAATTGCGTCGGGAATGCCGGCCTGCGTGATGTCGAGCTCGGTACCGACCAGGACTTTCTTCAGCGTCACCGTCACCTCGATCACGCCCGGCAGGTTTGGATCGTCGAATTTGTCGGTGTATTTGAGCCGTTCGCCGGGGACGAGCTCGAGATATTCGCCGCCAAAACTATGACCGTTGCCGGTCGTGAAATTCCGGAACGACATTTTGAATGTGCCTCCGACCTTCGGCTCCAGATGGTGCACGGTGCAGGTGAAGCCGTTAGGCGGAAGCCATTTCGCCAGCGCATCCGCCTCGAGGAAGGCGCGATAGACTTTGTCCGGGCTGGTCGAGAGAACGCGGTGCAGGCGTACGGTGCTGGGCATGATCGTCTTCCTCTTGAACTGATGGGCCGGACACGGTCGTCCCATTCATGCTCCGAGGACGAACGGGACGCGGCGGGCCCGACAGGACCTCTCATAATTTATTTCGGCTTTTGCTGGGAGCGCCGGCGGCGGTTTACCGCCTCGGCCGCATCCTCGGGAAGCAGCAGGCGGTCATCGACCATCCGCGCCGCCGCGGCTTTGACCGCCGCGACATAGGCGTCCGGCGCGGGATAAAGTTCTTCGATCGACGGGCGTGGATCGCCGCTGGCGAGGCGTTCGGCACGCGTTAGGTTCCGGGCAGGATCAACACTTGCCATGGATGTGAGGGTCGGCCTAGTCGGTCGCGGGCCGATATGCTTTGATGCGTGCGAATCCGACGATTGCAAACCCGGAGACGTCTTTGACCGCCGAGCGCGTAGACCGGCGACTTGCAGCAATATTGGCGGCGGACGTTGCCGGGTATAGCCGCCTCATGGGTGCCGACGAGGAAGGAACTCTGGCCCGCCTCAAGGCGATCAGGCGAGATCTTGTCGATCCCATCCTCACCGCCCATCGGGGCCGCATCGTCAAGACCACGGGCGACGGCCTGCTCGTCGAGTTTGCCAGTGCGGTAGATGCTGCACGAAGCGCGATCGAAATCCAGCGCAAGATGGCGGCGACAAACGCCGACGTCTTGAAGGGGACTTGGATCAGCTTCCGCATCGGCATTCATGTCGGTGATATCATTCTCGACGACGGCGATATTTTCGGCGATGGCGTCAACCTCGCGGCCCGGCTCGAGGGAATAGCCGAACCCGGGGGCGTCTGCATCTCGGAAGACACCTATCGGCAGATCCGCGGCAAGGTCGATATCGGCTTCGACGATATGGGCCCGCAGGTGCTGAAGAACATTGCTGAGCCGATGCGCGCATGGCGTTGCCAGATCGGTGCAAGCGCCGCTTCGATCGAGCCGACAAGATCGTCCGCCGAGATTGCTCGGCCTCTGGCGACCTCCGACAGGCCCTCCATTGCCGTGCTGCCTTTCACCTGTCTCTCGGAAGAGCGCGAGCTCAAGTTCCTGACGGAGGCAATGAGCGAGGACTTGATCACGATGCTGGCGCGGATTCCCGGCTTTGTCGTGATCGCTCGGCAATCCGCCTTTGCCTACCAGGGCCGTTCGGTCGACAGCCGCCAGATAGGACGCGAGCTTGGGGTCCGCTATATCGTCGAGGGCAGTGTGAGGCCCGCCGGGCGGCAGCTTCGGGTCGGCACGCAATTGATCGACGCGACGACCGGCGCGCAGCTTTGGGCGGATCGTTTTGACGGTCAGGCCGAGGACGTTTTCGAATTGCAGGATCAGATCGTGCGCGCGGTCGCGAGCCGGATCGAACCGGAACTCGTTCGCGCTGAAATTGCCCTGATCCGGCGTCGGCGCGACGCCAGTCCGAACGCCTGGTCATGCTTCCGTGAGGGAGCCGGGATGATCAGCCTCAAGGGTTGGAGCGAAGAAACCCTGACTCAGGCCGCGGCGCTATTGCGTCAGGCGGCGACACTGGACCCCGATTTCGCGCTCGCGCGCGCCCAACTCGCGCTTTTTCTGTCGTTGGGTGCGCGGCTTGGCCTCGTCGCGGACGCTGTGGCGGCGACGACCGAGGCGCGCACGGAAGCCGAACGGGCGGTGGCGATCGAGCACGAGGCCTCAGAGGTCCTCGGCTATGCCGGCTGCGCCCTGGCCGAGCTTGGCGATCTGCAAAGAGGCAGCGAGCTCTTGGAACGGGCGATCGAGAATGATCCCAGCAATGCACAGGCATGGGTGGCGCTCGGGACTGCGCAATGCTTTGGCGAGGCCATGGATGTTACGGGACTGGAGAAATTGCTGCACGGGATGCGGCTCAGTCCGCGCGACCATCGGTTGGGATTCTGGGGAACGTTTTACGCCCTGGCTTTGGCGCGCAATCGTCGGATGACAGAGGCTCACGCCGAAGTCCGTGCAGCCTGCCGTCGTGATCCGCAGTTCTATGTCGCTCGCGTCGTCCTGGCGGTCATCGCGGCAGGACTAGGCAAGACGGAAGAGGCAATTGGCGCACTGAACGAAGCGCGGCGTTTGCGCCCGCGGCTTTCGCTCAACGAGATTGAGTTTCTCGTGGGACGCCGCGCAACGCTGCTCGCGCCTCTCTGGAGCGAGCCTTCCACGTCCTCGACGTGACCACAGCGCAAACGCACGTCAATTCCAAATTAATCAAGGACATGCGTCTGTTGCGGCCGGCTATGAACCGCGGCGCCCATACTGGTCGTCACTCGCCGAACCCGATGGTCAAACCGAGCCACAATTCCGCTATCGTTCCTCGCTCAACTGTCGCGCGAAATCAGGGGGCGTCCGTTGCGCAGGACAGTTTTGGCATTCGCCATCGCACTCTGCAGCCTTGGCTCACTTGCCAAGGCTGCGGGCATCCAGCTTCTCGATTCCGATCCGGCGCTGTCAGGCGCGATCTGGTATCCTTGCGCGGCGCAGCCGACCCAGGTGAAGCTTGGTCGTCTTTCGGTCCGCGCCGAGTTCGACCTGAAGGGCGTGAAGAATTGTCCCGTCACCGGCACAAAGCTGCCGCTGGTGATCTTCTCGCATGGCCGGGGCGGGTGGTTCGGCGCGAACCATGACACCGAGGAGGCGCTGGCCGATGCTGGCTTCGTCGTGGCAGCCATCAATCATCCTGGCGATACCGCCAATGATTCCTCGCGGCGCAACACCTTGTCCGTGTGGGAATCGCGCCCGGCAGACATCGTGCGCCTGCTCGATTTCATGCTGAAGGATTGGAAGGATACGGCAGTGATCGATCCGGCCAAGGTCGGCTTCTTCGGCTTCTCGCTCGGTGGCGCAACCGGCTTCGTGCTGATGGGGACCAGGCCGGATTACGCGAGGATCGCCGGCCTCTGCAAGGAGACGACTGGCGCTTGCGCCGAGCTGCACCATGGCGTGACTCCGCCAGAGCCGATACAGGATGCGCGCATCCGCGCTGCTGTGATCGTTGATCCTGCACCGGGCCTTCTGACGAAGGACAACCTTGCCGTCGTCAAGGTGTCTTTCCAGTTCTGGCGCTCGCAGTTCGGTGGCCCGGGCGTTGGCGATGGTTCGGGCACTGCCCGCGTTGCGGACGGCCTGCCGGGCAAGCCAGAGATCCATGTCGTGCCGGCTGGCCACTTTGCCTTCCTTGCGCCGTGCTCGGCCGAGCTTGCGGCCGCCATCCCGCGCATTTGCACCGATACGCCGGCTGAGTTCGACAGGGTAGGCTTTCACCGCGAGTTCAACGCGGCGGTGGTGAAGTTCTTTCGTGAGCAGTTCGCCGGCGAAGGCCGCTGAACATTGCGAACCCGGATGACAAACTGCGGTTAGATCTTCGCTTTTGCCACGTATTGTCCAGCTACACATTTGTAGCGATCAATCCGCCAATCATCTGACCGATAGATCGGATGCGTGGTCTTCCATTGAGCAAGGCCTGCTTGGGCCCCGATCAGGCATTGCTGAAAGGTGATTGCGGCGTCCAGATTAGAGTTTGTCACAACCACTTCAGTGCAGTTACTGGAAGCAAGTGAACAGAGCACCGCAATGAGGGTGATGGGCATTTGAACAATCCCTGATGGTGATGAAAACGGAGAGCTTGAAAAATCGACCGCTAGCGGGACGACTATGTGTCCCGAATGTTTCAAGAAGATTTCGTTGGTAATCCTTTGGCGTCGCGCCCGATTTCAGGTCCAAGATAGGCCGGATAGCGGACATGGCGCAGAGATGTCGAAATCGACGCGATTGACCCAAAGCAGACGAAGGCTTGGGAAGGTACATGACAGCCGAGCCCGTAGAGCTGGGCCAGACACTGACGGGAGCGCAACCACGTTCGTGGTGAGCTCTTAGCTAGTGTTTCTGACCGCCTCAGCCAAAATCGCGTAAAGCTGTTGCCTGCTGAATTCCTTGGGCTGCTGCCTCACTGCTGTACTCAAGGACACCTTTTGCGCGACTAGACGGGCGCAGGCTGCCGACGACGGCCTCAGCTTCGGGGCCGGTCTTATCTTGGGCCGTGCTGTGGTGGCTTGTGGCCGCGCTTCAGGCTCAGACGGGTCAGCATGCCGCAGACTGCGTTACGACTGCACCCGAGACGGCGTGCAATCTGCGCCGCGCTCTGTCCTGCGGACCAGAGCTTTTTGAGAAGCGCTCTGTCTTTCGCATCCCAGCCCATGGCCGATATTATAGCGCCGACTGCCAGACACGGGCTAGTCTAGTCTTCGTCCGGTTCGCGCACGACTGCTGGTTCGTCAGCATCATCTTCCTCATCGTCGTCTTCGTCCTCCTCGTCTTCATCGGGATCCCGGGGCGGCATCGTGTTGCCCATAAGCATGAGCGGTGTCCAGCCGATCGCTGTGGTGGAAAATGCTTCGGAGGTATGTTGCTTCATGTCGTCGTTGCTCCTCGAAAAGCACGCGCAGTCGAATACTCCTGACGGGCGGCACGCGCATATCCAAGACGCGATCGTGCAAACGCGAGGGTGACATCAGGTCGATTACAAGAGCAAGGCGGGGCACCCGCCACGCCCCTGGTGACGCTTGCCGCTACTTTATGCCTGAAGACCCATTAGGCTCTATGTTCACTAGAACCTCGCCGGTGGTGACTTCGGGAACCCCAAGATCGAGGTCATGTAGACTCGCCTGAACAAACGCCAGTATCTTGGCGTTCGCTGCATTGGCGCTTTCGCGGTCATCAAATATCATCACGGCGATACCGATACCGTCGCCCGCATCCAGCACATGGTAAGCTCTGAATCCCTGCGATTGCCTTAGGATCTCACCGACGCCGCTCTTGGCGCGACGAGCGGCGTCCGCTACCGAACGAACATTGGCATACTTTCGAATGACCATGTACATGGGGCCACCACGCGCCACACGCCCTTCGCATCAAAGCATATCGGTCCCGGTCGGACTAGGGCCAACTTCCGGGATGGGCCACAGCATCCGGTTGGGCGAACCGCGCAACGTGCCTTTTCCAATGAGCCATCCTCGCCCAAGTGGGGGCGAGGTGCTGAGGCTCAGGAGCCCTCGAACTTGAACGATACGTTGAGCTTGGCGCGATAGGCTTCGACTTTTCCCTTGTCATCCAGTTGCATATCGAGCTTGACGACCTCAGCAATGCGAAGATCTCGGAGCGACTTTGCAGCTTGATCGACCGCATTGGCGGCCGCCTTCTCCCATGAGTCGGTGCTGGTACCGACCAGTTCAATGACCTTGTAGACGCTATCGGGCATGTCTTCCTCCTATCGGCAGGAGCAGGAAATCTAGCATCACGATCTCTGCGCGGATACGTCTCGGGGTGCCGCGGAAAAGGGTCTGACTGGCTGTCGCTTTCCTGTTTGACCCCAAAACAACTCGAGCGGCACTCCGGCTGGTCGAGCGGGAGCGGCTGTTCGATAGTGTAAATGCGTTCGAGGGTGATATGAAGCGGGCTACCGTTCGTAGACCAACATCCCGCTACATGTCGCCTATTGCCCCTTTTCGGACCTCAGCGATGTCCGCTTTGAGTCCGCAAAGCGCCGGATAGCAGACATGGGTCGGCCGCGCGAGAATGCCGCTATGCGGGAACTGGCGCTGACGCCGGGCGCTTCACCAGCGTAAGCGCCGCGGCGGCCAACAGGCAGAGGACCCCGGCGAGAAGAAACGCGGGTACATAAGTCCCCAGCGCATCTCTGCTGACACCTGCTGCAAATGCCATCAGGCCAACGCCAAGCTGATGGGCCGCAAAAATCCAGCCGAAGATCACCGGACCCATCTCCCGCCCAAACGCGCCGACCGTCAATTTCACCGTCGGCGGAACGGTCGCGATGAAGTCCAGCCCGTAGAGCATCGCGAAAGTGCTCATCGCTCGCAGCGTCGCGTTCGACTCCACCAGCCAGATCAGCGCAAGCCCGCGAAAGCCGTAATAGATAGCCAGCAGGCATTGATTGTCGTAGCGGTCGGACAGCCATCCAGATCCGATCGTGCCGATCAGATCGAACCCCCAATCATGGCGAGCAGGCCTGCCGACGTCACGACCGGCAACCCGAGATCGCCGCAGAACGGTACGAAGTGGGTCGAGGTCAGCCCGCAGCTGGATACACCGCAAATCAGCAACGTCAGCGCCAGCACACCCAGAACACCAGGCGGGTTGATGCCAGGCGCAGGGCCTTGAAAGCTGATCGCCGCAAAGTTCTGCGTCTGCATTGCAGGGATCGGCGGCATTGCCGTCTCTCCGAGCGGCGCCAGTCCAATTCCTGCGGGGGGTTCTTGCCGAACAGCAGAAACAGGACGAGCGAGATGAGAAGACCGAGGCCGGATGGCACAAGCGCGACGCGCCAGCCCAATGCTCGGCGATCCACTTCCTTCGTTGAAAATGAACTCTCTGAAAACGCGACAAGGCTATGCCGGGGCAGGTTCTCTCAAGACGAATTTGAGGGCACTGCAGAGTAGCATTGCGCCAAAGGCGACAGAAGCCGCCGAGACTGGCGATGCTTCGACATGCAGTTCGTCAGGCGGGCACGCGCTCGTTCGGATCATGGGCCTGTTTTGCCCGACGAGTCAAAGGATATTTCGTATTATTAGAAATTACGTTTCTGGCCAGAGGGATGGCTACTGTGCATGGGGTTGTTTTCGGCTTTCGGTTTCGGGCCCACGCGTGCCCGGCCTTGCTCATGCAAAAAGGGCCGCCCCGAAGGCGGCCCTTTTGTCTTGGTTGAGGCGACCCGCTTACTCCGCGGCCTGCTTCTGCGGCGGGTCGAGCGCGCCGGATTTGTGGATATCGGCGACCTGGTGATCGCTGAAGCCGAGCACCGAGCGCAGGATTTCGTCGGTGTGCTCGCCAAGCAGCGGTGAACGCTGCACGTCGCTCGGAGAGTCCGACAACTTGATCGGGTTGCCGACCGAGATGTACTTGCCGCGGGTCGGGTGATCGACCTCGACCACGGTGCCGGTCGCGCGCAGCGACTGGTCTTCGGCGATCTCCTTCATCGATAGGATCGGGCCGCAGGGGATGTCGTCCTTGTTGAGGATTTCCATCGCCTCGAACTTCGTTTTGGTCATCGTCCACTGTTCGATGCGGGCGAAGATCTCGTTCAGGCGCGGCAGGCGAGCCGCCGGCTTGGCGTAGTTCGGATCGGTCTTCCAGGTGGGCTCACCGATCACGTCGCAGATCTTCTCCCAGACCGGGGCCTGGGTGATGAAGTAAATGTAGGCGTTGGGATCGGTCTCCCAGCCCTTGCACTTCAGGATGCGGCCCGGCTGGCCGCCGCCGGAATCGTTGCCGGCGCGCGGCACGGCATCGCCGAACGGAATGCCTTCGCCGAACTGGCTGTATTCCTTGAGCGGACCGTGGGCGAGGCGCTGCTGGTCGCGCAGCTTGACGCGCGCAAGGTTGAGAACGCCGTCCTGCATCGCTGCCGTGACGCGCTGACCCTTGCCCGAATGGGTGCGGTGATAGAGCGCGGTGACGATGCCGAGCGCCAGATGCAGGCCGGTGCCGGAATCGCCGATCTGCGCGCCGGTGACGAGCGGCAGGCCATCGCGGAAGCCGGTGGTGGAGGCGGCGCCGCCGGTGCACTGCGCGACGTTCTCGTAGACCTTGCAGTCTTCATACGGTCCGGGGCCAAAACCCTTGATCGAGGCGACGATCATCTTCGGGTTGATCGCCTGGATCTTCTCCCAGGGGAAGCCCATGCGGTCGAGCACGCCGGGGCCGAAGTTTTCGACCAGCACGTCGCACTTCTTGATCAGCTCGGTGAGGACTTCCTTGCCCTTGGGGTTCTTGGTGTCGAGCGTGATCGAGCGCTTGTTGTGGTTGAGCATGGTGAAATACAGGCTGTCCACGTTCGGGATGTCCTGCAGCTGGCCGCGGGTGATGTCACCCACGCCCGGGCGTTCCACCTTGATCACGTCGGCGCCGAACCATGCGAGCAGCTGCGTGCAGGTCGGTCCTGATTGAACGTGGGTGAAGTCGAGAATGCGAACGCCCTCGAGCGCTTTGGTCATAATGTTGCTCCGTACTCTTGTCTGCCCCTGCGAACCACAGGGAATAAAGGGTTGAAGGGGTGGACTTACTTTTTCTTCTGCAGAACGCTCTGCGGATTGAGATTGCCGATGCGGCCGCTCTCCGAGCCCGCGGCCGGATCGATCACCGCGTTGATGAGCGTCGGCTTGCCTGAGGCCATCGCCTCAACGAGGGCGCGCTTCAGCTCGTCCGGCGATGTCGCGTTCACGCCGACGCCGCCAAACGCTTCCATCATCTTGTCGTAGCGCGCGCCCTTGACGAACACGGTCGTCGCCGGATCGGTGTTGACGCTGTTGACGTCGGTGCCGCGATAGATGCCGTCATTGTTGAAGATGACGACGCAGATCGGCAGGTTGTAGCGGCAGATCGTCTCGACCTCCATGCCGGAGAAGCCAAAGGCCGAGTCGCCTTCCACCGCCAGCACGGGATGGCCGGTCTCGAGCGCAGCCGCGATCGCCTGGCCCATGCCGATGCCCATCACGCCCCATGTGCCGACGTCGAGACGCTTCCGTGGGCGGTACATGTCGATGACGCCGCGGGCGAGATCGAGCGTGTTGGCGCCCTCGTTGACGAGGATCGCCTCCGGGTGATCCTTGATCACGTTCTTCAGCACGCCGAGCGCGCCGTGATAATCCATCGGCGACTTGTTGTTCATCAGCTTCGGCGCCATCTTGGCGACGTTCTCGTCGCGCTTGGTCACGATGGCCTTGGTCCATTCGGCCGGCGGAGCAGCCCAGCTGGAGCCCATCGCCTGGTTGAACGCGGAGACCACCGAGCCGATGTCGCCGACGACCGGCGCGACGATCTCGACGTTGGAGTCCATTTCCCTCGGCTCGATGTCGATCTGGATGAACTTCTTCGGGGATTCGCCCCAGCTCTTGCCCTTGCCGTGCGAGAGCAGCCAGTTCAGCCGCGCGCCGATCAGCATGACGACATCGGATTCCTTCAGCACCGTCGAACGCGCCGCGCCAGCGCATTGCGGATGGGAGTCGGGCAGCAGGCCCTTGGCCATGCTCATCGGCAGGAAGGGGACGCCGCTCTTTTCGACGAAGGTTTTGATTTGCTCGTCGGCCTGCGCGTAGGCTGCGCCCTTCCCGAGAATAATGAGCGGACGCTTTGCGGTCTTGAGCACGTCGAGCGCGCGCTTGACCGAAGCGGGCGAGGGGATCTGCGCGGGAGCAGCATCAATCACCTTGACCAGCGACTTCTGGCCGGCCTCGGCGTTCATCACCTGGCCGAACAGCTTGGCCGGCAGGTCGAGATAGACGCCACCGGGACGGCCCGACGCCGCGGCGCGGATGGCACGCGCAAAGCCAATGCCGATGTCCTGGGCGTGCAGAACGCGATAGGCCGCTTTGCACAGCGGCTTGGCGATTGCGAGTTGGTCCATCTCTTCGTAGTCGCCCTGCTGGAGATCGACGATCTCGCGCTCGGAGGAGCCCGAGACCAGGATCATCGGGTAGCAGTTGGTGGTGGCGTGCGCGAGCGCGGTGAGACCGTTGAGGAAACCGGGCGCGGACACCGTGAGGCAGACGCCGGGCTTCTTGGTGAGATAGCCGGCGATACCTGCGGCGTAGCCGGCGTTCTGCTCGTGGCGGAAGGAGATCACGCGAATGCCGGCGGCCTGCGCCATGCGGCCCAAATCCGTGATCGGGATGCCCGGCACATTATAGATCGTGTTGATGCCGTTCAGCTTGAGCGCGTCGATGACGAGATGGAAGCCGTCCGTCAATTCCTGCTCGGTGCCCGGTGCTTCGGACTTGGTCGCGGTGTTCAGCATGGGCCTTGTCTCCCTGGTCTCAAGATAACGGGGCGAGTGCTTCGCCCTTCTGGTGAATGTTGCTAGGTGAACAGTTACGTAAATAATTCCTGGCCGTGCGCTTCGACGTAAGCGGCGAGGCCAAGGGTGTGATCGCGGGCGCGCTTCTCGGCGAGCTCGGTGTCGCGCGCTTCGAGCGCTTCGATCATGCCGAGGTGCTCGGGCAGCGAGGTCGCGGTGCGGTCCTTGCGTCCGATCGTCAGCTGGCGATAGCCGCGGACATGCAGCAGCAGGTCGTTGGTGAGGTCGACCAGCACTGGCGATTCCGACAACGAGATCAGCGCCTGATGGAAGGCGATGTTGGCGCGCGAATATTCCTCGACGTGATCCTCGGGCAGGCGGTCCTTGCCGAATTCCTTGAAGAAGTCGCGCAACGCCGTGATGTCTTTCTTGCGAGCGGTGGTGGTGATGAGGCGTGCCGCCATGCTTTCCAGCGCTGCCCAGGCGCGGATCATGTCGACGATCTCACTCTTGGTCCGGCGCACCACCATGATGCCGCGGCGCGGCACGGTCTTGACGAAACCGTCCTGCTCGAGCATCGCGATGGCTTCGCGGATCGGCGTGCGGCTGACGCCCAGACGTTCAGACAACGCGCGCTCGTCCAGCATCACCGGCTCGGGCGTCGAGTAGATGTCCATCTTGAGGATGGCTTCCTTCAAGGCGTCATACGCCTTGTTCTTGAAGCTGCTCTCCGGGGCAATACGAACGATTGCGATGTCTGCCTCGGCCATGTTCGGCAACGCCTTGGTTGTTTTCCGCAGTGACACGACGATTCTCCTCCAGTGGGAGTCGTCTTTTACAGGAATATTACCGGAAAGTTTTTGGCATACCACATGCCAGAATGTCAAGCTGGCTATTTTTTGCGGCGTTCTGGCAGGTGCTCTGACTTGACAAGTTGGCTCCTGGCATACCAAATGCCATCGCTAGCCATTTTTGATCCAAGCTGGCGGAGTAATCAAGGCATTTCGCCGCTCCGTTCCGCTAGATGGAACAGAGCGCGGCGAGGCGAGTGTCACGGCAGCCGCATCATGCGCGCTTTGCAAAGCAAGAACTGAAGGTCAAGGGAGAAGCCACATGTCCAATTCCAAAGACGTCGTCCGCAAGGTCCTTGACCAGGTCAAGGCCGACAACCGCACCAGCCTGACCGCCCCGGAAGGCAAGGTCGTCTGCGACGCCTACGGCATTCCGGTGCCGAAGGAGGGCGTGGCGAAGTCGGCGGGCGAAGCCGGCAAGATGGCGTCCGCGATGGGCTTCCCGGTGGTGATGAAGATCGTCTCGCCGGACATTCTCCACAAAACCGAGGCCGGCGGCGTCATCGTCGGCGTCAAGACGGCTGAGGATGCCGAGAAGGCCTACGAGACCATTCTCGCTAACGCCAAGAAGTACAAGGCCGACGCCAAGATCGAGGGCATCCAGGTGCAGCAGATGCTGGCCGGCGGCACCGAGGTCATCGTCGGCTCGATCACCGACGGCTCGTTCGGCAAGCTGGTTGCCTTCGGCCTCGGCGGCGTGCTGGTCGAAGTGCTGAAGGACATCACCTTCCGCCTCGCGCCCGCGACCAAGGAAGACGCGCTGTCGATGCTCGACGGCATCCAGGCGCATGAGATTCTCAAGGGCGTGCGTGGCGGCGAGCCGGTGAATCGTACGGCGCTTGCCGACGTCATCGTCAAGGTCTCGCAGCTTGTGACCGATTTCCCTGAGATCGTCGAGCTCGACCTCAACCCTGTCTTCGCCACCGCAAAGGACGCGATTGCGGCCGACGTGCGCATCGTCGTCGACTTCGCCTATAAGCCCAAGCCGAAGCCGCGTCCGACCGAAGAGATCGTCGCGGCTATGAGCCGCATCATGCAGCCGAAGGCGGTCGCCGTGGTCGGCGCCTCCGCCGAGGACGGCAAGATCGGCAACTCCGTGATGAAGAACCTCATCAACGGCGGCTACAAGGGCGAGATCTATCCGATCCACCCGAAGGCCGCCGAGATCCTCGGCTACAAGGCCTACAAGAGCGTCAAGGACGTGCCTGGCGTGATCGACACGGCCGTGTTTGCGATCCCCGCGAAGTTCGTGGCTGCGGCGCTCACCGAGTGCGGTGAGAAGAAGATCCCGGGGGCGGTGCTGATCCCGTCGGGCTTCGCTGAAGCCGGCGCGCCGGAGCTGCAGGCCGAGATCGTCGAGGTCGGCAAGAAGTACGACATCCGCCTGATGGGGCCGAACATCTACGGCTTCTACTATACGCCGGCCAATCTCTGCGCGACCTTCTGCACCGCTTACGACGTCAAGGGCCACGCGGCGCTGTCGTCGCAGTCCGGCGGCATCGGCATGGCCATTATCGGTTTTTCGCGCTCGGCGAAAATGGGTGTGTCGGCGATCGTCGGCCTCGGCAACAAGTCCGACATCGACGAGGACGATCTGCTCGCCTTCTTCGAGCAGGACCCGAACACGAATCTGATCGCGCAGCACTGCGAAGACCTCAAGGACGGTCGCGCCTTTGCGGAAGCGGCCAAACGCGTCTCCAAGAAGAAGCCGGTCGTCGTGCTCAAGGCCGGCCGCACCTCGGCCGGCGCGAAGGCTGCCTCGTCGCACACCGGCGCGCTCGCCGGCAACGACAAGATCTACGAGGACGTGCTGGCGCAGTCCGGCGTGATCCGCGCTCGCAGCTTGCGGCAGTTGCTCGAGTTCGCCCGCGGCGTGCCAGTGCTGCCGACACCGAAAGGCGAGAACGTGCTGATCATCACCGGCGCCGGCGGCTCGGGCGTGCTGCTGTCGGATTCCTGCGTCGACAACGGCCTTTCGCTGATGTCGATGCCGCCGGATCTCGATGCGGCTTTCCGCAAGTTCATCCCGCCGTTTGGCGCGGCCGGAAATCCGGTGGATATCACCGGCGGCGAGCCGCCGATCACCTACGTCAACACGGTGAAGCTCGGCCTGTCGGACGAGCGCATCCACTCGCTGATCCTCGGTTATTGGCACACCATCGTCACGCCGCCGATGGTGTTCGCCCGCAACATGGTCGAGGTGAAGAAGGAGATGGAGGCCAAGGGCTTCGTCAAGCCGATTGTCGCCTCGCTCGCCGGGGATGTCGAGGTCGAGGAAGCCGCCGAATATCTCTACCAGAACGGCATCCCGGCCTACGCCTATTCGACCGAGCTGCCGGTCGAGGTGCTCGGCGCCAAGTACAAGTGGGCGCGCGGCGCAGGCCTGCTCTGAGACGAAGACTTTCACCTCTCCCCGTCCGCGGGGAGAGGTGATAACGGTCAGGTCGCGATGGGCAAGAACGTGATCAGGCGCAAATCGCTCGAAACGCGACCGGCATCGGAGGCCGATCGTGACGGCGGCGTGCAGTCCGTCGACCGCGCCCTGTCGATCTTGGAGACGCTGGCCGAGGACGACGAAGGCTATCGCCTCAGCGACCTCGCCGTCCGCACGGGGCTATCCGCCTCGACCGTGCATCGCCTGCTGGCAACTCTGGAAAGCCGCCGCTTCGTGCAATTCGACCGCGCCGAATCCAAATGGCATGTCGGCGTGCGCAGCTTCACTGTCGGCGCCAGCTTCGCACGGCGGCGCAATTTCACCGCGCAGGCGATTCCTTATTTACGCAAGCTGCGCGATCTCACCCGCGAGACCGCCAATCTCGCCGTGGTCGACGACGAATTCGTCATCGTGCTGACGCGCATGGAAAGCCGCGAGATCATGCGCTCGCTGACCAAGGTCGGCGGCCGCGTTCCCATGGTGACCTCAGGCGTCGGCAAGGCCGTGCTCGCGACCTATTCCGACGAGGACGTCGGCGCGGTCATCCGTCACCACGGCATGCCAAGGCTGACCGAGAAATCTATTATCCGGCCAAGCGACCTCTTCAAGGAGCTCGCGACGGTGCGCAAGCAGGGCTATGCAATCGACGATGAGGAAGCCGAGATCGGCCTGCGCTGCGTCGCCGCTGTGGTCTACAACGCTCTCGCCGAACCGCTCGCCGCAATCTCCGTCTCAGGCCTGACCAGCCGTGTCACCGACGCCCGGCTGCCGGAGATCGGCCGCGTGGTGCGCGAGGTCGCAGCGGAGCTGACCGGGGCGCTTGGGGGCGTAACGCCTGCGGCGCCTCCGGACTGACAAATCAGCTGTAGCGGCAAGAGTCCCAAGATCGGTATATACATCTACCGTTGTCGCGTCCTTTTGGGGAATGTCATGCCGTCTGAGCTCCGTTCACCCCGTCTCGCCGTTTTGATCGACGCCGACAACGCATCCGCCAAGATCGCAGATGGCCTGTTTGAGGAAATTGCCAAGATCGGCGAAGCCAGCGTCCGGCGCATCTATGGCGACTTCTCCAATGCACGATCCAGGGGCTGGGCCGACATTCTGTCGAAGCACGCCATCATCCCGCAGCAGCAATTCGCCTATACGACGGGAAAGAATGCGTCCGACATCACGCTGGTCATCGACGCCATGGACCTGCTTCACAGCGGCCGGTTCGACGGCTTTTGCCTGGTGTCGTCCGACAGCGACTTCACCCGGCTTGCCGCCCGCATCCGGGAGCAGGGCGTCGATGTCTTTGGGTTCGGCGAACACAAGACGCCGGAAAGCTTCAGGCAGGCCTGCCGCAGGTTCATCTACACGGAGAACCTGCTTGCGGGCACGGCGACCGCCCAGGACGCCGCGTTACGATCAACACCGCTTCAGCCGCCTGACGCCGCGACCCCCATCATCAAAAAGGTCATCACCCAGATGGAGAGCGAGGACGGCTGGGTGACGCTCGGGGAGGTCGGGCGGCAGCTTGCCAATCTAGCCTCCGATTTCGATCCGAGGACCTTTGGCTTCCGCAAGCTGAGTGACCTCGTGCGAAAGACGAATTCGTTCGAGATTGATGAGTCAAAGGGCCGTTCGATGCGGATACGGGTCAAACCCGCGGCCGCACCGCCGCCAAAGACGCGGAACCGACGCAGACCTGCTCGGTCGGGCGCCGCAGGAGGTTCGGCGCCTAAGGCGTAAGCAGGGAGTGCGTTTATATTTTGAGCTTGCCCGGCTCGGTGCGGAGCGTAACCATCCCTCGGCCGTAATGCCACGCGAGGGTTCTGATGACCAGACTTTCCCGCTTCACCGTCGCCCCGCTGCATGCGATGACGCGTCGTCTCGCCGATGTCGCCTCCGCGCGTCTCGCGCCCAATCTCGTCATCACAGCCGCGCGGGTTCTATCGACCTATTCGGAGCGGATCCACCCGGGACGGGAGGTCTGGATCACCGGCGGCCGCATCGCCGCGGTGAAGCCCGCCGGCACGGCGAAGAAGGTGTGGAGCGACGTTCCGGTTTACGACGCCGCCGGCGGCATCATCGCGCCCGGGCTGGTCGATCCGCACATCCACATCGAATCCTCGATGGTGACGGCCTGCGCCTATGCCGAGGCGGCGCTGCTGAACGGAACCACAACGATCTTCTGCGACAGCCATGAGATCGGTAACGTCATGGACGTCGCCGGCGTCGAAGCGATGCTGGAAGACGCGCGCGAGGCGCCGCTTTCGATCTTCCTGACAGTGCCATCCACAGTACCTGCTACCTCGGCAGAGCTCGAGACCGCTGGCGGCGACCTCACAGCGGACAAGATCGCCGGCCTGTTCGACCGCTGGCCCGAAGCTGTCGGGCTCGGCGAGAAGATGGACTTTGTGCCTGTCACCATGGGCGACGAGCGCAGCCATGCCATCCTCGCTGCGGCCCTCAAACGCGGGCGCCCGGTGTCCGGGCATGTCTACGGCCGTGAGTTTGTCGCGGCCTATGCGGCGAGCGGCGTCACCGACACCCACGAAGCAATTGACCGCGACATCGCCGACGATTTGCTCGACGCCGGCGTCTGGATCTTCCTGCGCGGTGGCCCGCCGACCACGCCCTGGCATTCGCTGCCGCAGGCGATCCGGACGATTACCGAGCTCGGCGCTTCGCACAAGCGGACTGCGGTCTGCACCGACGATCGCGATGCTGATGATTTGCTGCTGTTCGGTCTCGACTGGGTGGTGCGCGAAGCCGTGAAGGCGGGAATGTCGCCGGAGCAGGCCTGGTCGATGGGCTCGCTGCATGGCGCGACGCGCTTCGGCATGGAGGGCGATATCGGCGGGCTCGGCGGCGGCCGCCGCGCCGATCTCGTGCTGATGGATGACAATCTGAAGCCGCAATCGACCTGGTATGGCGGCGAGCTGGTGGTGGAGAACCGCAGGATCACGCCGCTTCTCGATCAGGCGCTGTCGCAGCGCTATCAATATCCTGACGCGGCCTATGTCACCGTGAAGCTGCCGGAGAAGCTGAAGCTGACGCCGGAGCTGCCGGCCAAGGCCTGCACCGTCAACGCGATCAAGACGGCGCTGCCGGGCATCACGCTGATCCACGAGAAGGTCGCGATTGAGCCCGCCAAGGACTGGCCATCGCTGTTCGCGCGCTACGGCCTGTGCTTCGTCACCGTGGTCGAGCGTCACGGCAAGACGGCCGGCAATGTTGCCTATGGCCTCTTGAAGGATTTTGGACTGAAGCGCGGCGCGGTTGCTTCCAGCGTCGGCCACGACAGCCACAACATCATCGTAGCCGGCACCAACGAAGCCGATATGCAGGTGGCGATCGCGGCGATCAAAGAGCAGCAGGGCGGCGTCTGCGTCGTCGCCGATGGCAAGGTGAGGGCGCTGGTCCCGCTGCCGATCGCGGGGCTCTTATCCGACAAGCGCGTCACCGAGGTCGCCGAAGAGGTCAAGGTGCTGAAGAAGGAGTGGGCCGAAGCCGGCTGTACCATTCCCTACATGGGTTTCAATTTGATTCCGCTATCGGTCATTCCCGAAATTCGCCTCACCGACAAGGGCCTTGTGCTGGTGCCGCAGATGGAGCTGGCGCCGCTGTTCGAGTGATCGCTTTCACCCATCTCTCGATCTAACTGATTGAAGCATCCGCTGTTTTTCCGCGGCTGCCGCATCGTGGAAAATATAATCGATCTCGTTGAGATCGCATCCTGCGTACCCGATGATCTCGCTGACTTAAACCAAGCGAGGTTCGATATGGCGAAGATGCGAGCTGTCGATGCGGCCGTGCGTATCCTGGAGAAGGAAGGCATCTCGACCGCCTTCGGTGTTCCCGGGGCCGCGATCAATCCGCTTTACTCGGCACTGAAGAAGCGCGGCTCGATCCGCCACATCCTCGCACGTCATGTCGAGGGAGCCTCCCACATGGCCGAAGGCTATACGCGGGCGAAGGCCGGCAATATCGGCGTCTGCATTGGCACCTCAGGGCCCGCCGGCACCGATATGATCACCGGGCTCTATTCGGCGATCGCCGATTCCATTCCGATCCTCTGCATCACCGGCCAGGCGCCGCGGGCGCGGCTCTACAAGGAAGATTTCCAGGCTGTCGACATCGAGTCGATCGCAAAGCCCGTGACCAAATGGGCGGTGACGGTGCGCGAGCCCGCGCTGGTGCCGCGCGTGTTCAGCCAGGCCTTTCATGTGATGCGCTCGGGCCGGCCGGGGCCGGTGCTCATCGACATGCCACTCGATGTGCAGCTTGCCGAGATCGAGTTCGACGACGAGACCTATGAGCCGCTGCCGGTCTACAAGCCCACCGCGACACGCAAGCAGGTCGAGAAGGCGCTGGAGATGCTCAACACCGCCGAGCGGCCGCTGATCGTCGCCGGCGGCGGCATCATCAATGCCGATGCCTCCGACCTGCTGGTCGAGTTCGCCGAGATCGCCAACGTGCCCGTCGTGCCGACGCTGATGGGGTGGGGTGCGATCCCCGACGACCACGTGCTGATGGCGGGCATGGTCGGCCTCCAGACCAGCCACCGCTACGGCAACGCCACGCTGCTGGAATCCGATTTCGTGCTCGGCATCGGCAACCGCTGGGCCAACCGTCACACCGGTTCGGTCGAGACCTACACCAAAGGCCGCACCTTCGTGCATGTCGACATCGAACCGACGCAGATCGGGCGCGTGTTCAATCCCGATCTCGGCATTGTCTCAGACGCGAAGGCCGCGCTCGAGCTCTTCGTCACCGTCGCCAGGGAGTGGCGCCGGTCAGGCAGGTTGCGCGAGCGGCAGGCGTGGCCCGCGGCCTGCCGCGACCGCAAAAAGACCATGCTGCGCAAGAGCCATTTCGACAACGTGCCGATCAAGCCGCAGCGGGTCTACGAGGAAATGAACAAGGCATTCGGTCGCGACACCACCTATGTCACCGTGATCGGCCTGTCGCAGATCGCCGGTGCGCAGTTTTTGGGCGTCTACAAGCCGCGCAACTGGATCAATGCGGGGCAAGCGGGCCCGCTCGGCTGGACGCTGCCGGCAGCGCTCGGCGTACGTGCGGCTTGCCCTGATCGCGATATCGTTGCGCTGTCGGGCGACTACGACTTTCAGTTCCTGATTGAGGAGCTCGCGGTCGGGGCGCAGTTCAATCTGCCCTACATCCATGTCGTCGTGAACAATTCCTATCTTGGCCTGATCCGCCAGGCCCAGCGCGGTTTTGACATGGACTATCACGTCCAGCTCTCCTTCGAGAATGTCAACGCGCCGGAGCTCAATGGTTATGGCGTCGACCATGTTGCCGTCGCCGAAGGCCTTGGCTGCAAGGCGATCCGCGTCACCGACCCGAAGGACTCGCAGGCGGCGTTCGCCACCGCACGCGAATTGATGAAGAAGCACCGCGTGCCCGTGGTGGTCGAGTTCATCCTCGAGCGCGTCACCAATATCGCGATGGGCACCGAGATCGACAACATCGTCGAGTTCGAGGAGGTGCTGGATCTGCCGCTCGACGAGGACGGCACCGCGCGGCCCGGCGTTTTGCAGCCGGCAGAATAGAGGATAGCATCATGCCGAAATTCGCCGCCAACCTTACCATGCTCTTCAATGAGATGCCGTTTCCCGACCGCTTTGCGGCGGCGAAGTCGGCGGGATTTTCCGGGGTCGAGTATCTCTTTCCCTATGATTTCGACAAGGCGCAGTTGCGCGAGCAGCTCGAAGCCCACGGGCTGACACAGGTGCTGCACAATCTGCCCGCCGGCAATTGGGCCGCCGGCGAGCGCGGCCTCGCGATCATGCCCGATCGCGTCGCCGAATTTCGCGATGGCGTGTTCCGCGCCATCGACTATGCCAAGGCGCTCGATTGCGACCGGGTCAATTGCCTTGTCGGCATCGCGCCTGTCGATGCCGATTCGCGCGAGCTGCAGGAGACGCTGGTCGGAAACCTGCGTTTCGCGGCCTCGACGCTGGCGCGCGAGAACATCAAGCTGCTGGTCGAGCCGATCAACACGCTCGACATTCCCGGTTTCTTCCTCAATGGCACCGAACAGGCGGTGCAGCTGATCTCCGAGGTGCGGTCGAACAATCTGTTCATCCAGTACGACATCTATCACATGCAGATCATGGAGGGCGATCTCGCCCGCACCATGCAGGAATATCTGCCAGAGATCGCGCACATCCAGCTTGCCGACAACCCCGGCCGGCATGAGCCGGGCACCGGCGAGATCAACTATCCCTTTCTGTTCCGCCACCTCGACGCGATCGGCTACCGCGGCTGGATCGGCTGTGAGTACAAGCCGCGCACGACGACGCTGGAAGGCCTGTCCTGGCACGCCGCGCAGACGTTCGAGACGTGAGACACAGCGGAGATGCGCTCCCTCTCCCGCTTGCGGGAGAGGGTTGGTGTGAGGGTGCCTCCGCGGTGGGACTTGCGAGATGCGGTGAAAATCCCCGGGCGGAGAAAACCCTCACCCGGCGCCTGGCGCCGACCTCTCCCGCAAGCGGGAGAGGTGCACCGAGTATCTGGATGCATTTTGCGATTACAACTGAGAGAAATCACGACATGATCGATATCGGCTTTATTGGACTTGGCACCATGGGACGGCCGATGGCCGGCCATCTTCTGGCCGCGGGCCATCGCGTTCTCCTGCACGATGTCGCGCCTGTCGCGCCGGATCTGATCGGGGCCGGCGGCACTGCCTGTAAGTCGGCTAAGGAGGTCGCGGAGGAGGCGGACGCGGTCATCATCATGGTGCCGGATACGCCGCATGTGGAAGCCGTGCTGTTCGGTAAGGACGGCGTCGGGGGCGGCATCTCCAAAGGCAAGATCGTGGTCGACATGAGTTCGATCTCGCCGCTGGCCACCAAAGAATTCGCCAAGAAGATCGAGGCGCTCGGCGCGGACTATCTCGATGCCCCGGTGTCGGGCGGCGAGGTGGGCGCCAAGGCGGCGAGCCTCACCATCATGGTCGGTGGTCCCGAGCGGGCCTTCAAGACAATGAAGCCGATCTTTGAGAGGATGGGCAAGAACGTCACCCATGTCGGCGCCAATGGCGACGGCCAGACGACGAAGGTCGCCAACCAGATCATCGTTGCGCTGACGATCGAGGCGGTGAGCGAGGCGCTGTTGTTCGCGTCCAAGGCAGGTGCCGATCCCGCGCTGGTGCGCAAGGCGCTGATGGGCGGCTTTGCCTCGTCGCGGATTCTCGAAGTGCATGGCGAGCGCATGGTGAAGCGCAATTTCGAGCCCGGCTTCCGTATCGAGCTGCACCAGAAGGATCTCAACCTCGCGCTCGAAGGCGCTCGCTCGCTCGGCCTGTCGTTGCCGAGCACGGCGGTGGCCCAGCAACTGTTCTCGTCCTGCACCGCGCATGGTGGCAAGGGTTGGGATCATTCGGCGATGGTGCGGGCGCTGGAACTGATGGCGGGCCACGAGATCGGCGCGGCCTGAACTGTTACGCGGTAACAGTCGCCAGTTTTGACATGTGTTTCATCACGCGGGAACCGGAACAATGCTCTGGCCCCGCGGTTGATGCCACATAACAATCACTGGAGACATCAGGACATGAAAACCCGTCTTGCGATTACGTTGGCTGCCGCGTCGCTGCTGGCGTCGAGTGCAGCCTTTGCTCAGTCGACGACCGAAGAAGGCGCCAGGAACGGCGCGCGTGCGGGTGGCGATATCGGCGGTCCGGTCGGCGCCATGGTCGGCGGCACCGTTGGTGCGGCCGTCGGCGCTGGGCTAGAGATTCCGAACGCTATTCTGGGCGGAATCCCGCGCGATGATTCCGTGGTGGTGCACGAGCGCGTCGTCGTCGGCGAGCCGCTGCCTCCGACGGTGGTGCTGCGTCCGGTGCCGAACTACACCCAGTATCGTTATGCCGTCGTGAACGATCGCCGTGTGATCGTCGAGCCGCGCACCCGCCGCGTCGTCAAGATCATCGACTGATCGCGTAAGTAAGCGATTGGAATATAAGGCCCCGCGGAGTGACGCTCCGCCGGGCCTTGTCAATGACTGGACGTCACAGCGGCTCGCGCACACCGAGGCCGTGCATGAAGCGCTCGCGGATTTGCACGGGATCCCGACGGGTGGTGCCGACGCCGGGCTTGTCGTCGATGCGTAGCGCGATCAGGCTGGGCCCGTCGGCCGACATGGCCTCGTCGACCAACCGTTCGAAATCCTTTTCGTCGACAGCCCAGGTGCTGTTGGCGAGGCCCGAGCCCAAGGCGATGGCGACGAGGTCGGCGACACCGGCGGCCGGCGTCGGTTGCGCGCCGGTAATCTGATAGATGCCGTTGTCCATCACGATCATGACCAGGTTCTTCGGCTTCAGCGCCGCGATGGTCGAGAGCGCACCGAGCTGCATCAGCAGCGAGCCGTCGCCTTCCAGCGCGAAGACGCGGCGGTCGGGCTGCGCTAGCGCGACCCCGAGCGCGATCGGGAAGGCGAGGCCCATGCTGCCCAGCATATAAAAATTCTGCGGGCGGTGGCCGGCGGCCCAGAGATCGAAATTGGTGTTGCCGATGCCGCCGATCACCGCTTCTTCGTGCTTGAGTTTTGCGATCAGGCGCGAGGTCACATCGAAGCGGTTCATGACCTTGGTATTGCGGGTATCCATTTTTGAGCTCATTTGAGCGGGCTCACTTGTCAAAGACCTTGCCGCCCGTGAGCAGCGGGTTGAGGATCAGCGCCACCGGCGCCTGCGTCGTGACGGCCTGCTTGATCGAGCGGTCGGCGATGAATTCGAGCTCGTCGAGCCGGGTGATGGTGTGGTGCTCCAGCGCGAGCGAATCCAGCACCGGACGCATGGTGCGGCAGACCAGCGATTGGCCGTAATTGAACTCGCCTAGCGTGCCGCGCTCGGAAACGATCATGATCAGCGGGATCTGGTAGGGCACCGCGAGCGAGGCGAGCGTGTTGGCCAGCGTTGCAAAGCCGGAGGTTTGCATCAGCACCGCGCCGCGGCGTCCGCCCATCCAGGCGCCGGAGACGATGCCGACGGCCTCTTCCTCGCGGGCGGTGGCAAAGGTCGTGAAGAAGGGATCGGCGTGCAAACCCTTGATCAGCGGCGTCAGTACCCGGTCGGGCACGTAAGGGATGAGGCTGATCTCGTTCCGCTTCAGGGTTTGCAGGACGATGCTATGCCAGCTTTTGTCGCCGGGCACGTGTTCCGCCTGGGACGAGGTCTGCTGTTCCGCAATCGCCATCGCGTTCTCCCTTTGCCGCGCATGCTTCTTGTTGTCTGTCGCGGCGGTCTGCCGAACTTGACGGAGCAGGCCGGATTGTCAACATGTCCGGGCCGGCACCGTGATCTGCGCCAGACGGCCTGCCGTGGCCGGCACCGCCATGTCATAAGCGGGATAAATGAGAAAACGGGACGGGACGCAGGAACGGGGCGCGCGTTGCGCTGACCTTGCGGGCCTCCGCGAGAGAGCCGGAAGGGTCCTGATGTCGGTCAACAGCAAGCGCGTCTTCTACGTCAAATACCTGGCCAATCCGATCTATGTCGACATCCTGAAGGCGCGGCCCGACGTCCGGCTCGACCGCATCGAGAACGAAAGCCCCGAGGATTTCTACGCCCCGATCCTGAGCGCGGCCCATGTCTACCAGATCGGCGCCGCCCGGGACGAGCTGGCGCCGCATTTCCATGTCGATGCCGCCTTTCTGAAGCGTACGCCGAACCTGCTGCTGGTCTCCAGCAACGGCGCCGGTTTCGACCCTGTCGACGTCGAGGCGTGCACGGATGCGGGCGTGCTGGTCGTGAACCAGTCCGGCGGCAACGCGCATTCGGTGGCCGAGCACGCGCTGGCGATGATGCTGACCTTGTCCAAGCGCATCATCCAGTCCGACCGCCGCTTACGCCGTGAGCCCAACGTCAACCGCAACGAACTCGTCGGCAATGAAGTCGAGCACAAGACGGTCGGCATTATCGGCCTCGGCAATGTCGGTCGCCGCATCGCGGCGCTGTGCAAGGGCTTGCTCGGCATGAAGGTGCTGGCCTACGATCCGTATCTCTCGAAAGAGGTGATGGCCGAGCGGGGCGGGGAGAAGGTCGAGCTCGACGAGCTCTTGCGCCGCGCCGATTTCGTCTCGATCTCCTGTCCGCTCGACAAGGGCAGCCGCAACATGATCAGCGTGCGCGAGTTCGGCTTGATGCAGCCGCACGCCTATTTCATCACCACGGCGCGCGGCTTCATCCACGATGAGGATGCGTTGCTCCAGGCCTTGCGCGACAAGCGCATTGCCGGCGCCGGCCTCGACGTCTGGTCGAAGGAGCCGCCGCCGCCGGAGCATCCGCTGCTCCAGCTCGACAACGTGCTGGCGAGCCCGCATACCGCAGGTGTCACGATCGAGGCGCGCCAGAACATGGGGCGCATTGCCGCCGAGCAGGTGCTGGAGACGCTCGACGGCAAGCGGCCGCCGCGCATCATCAATCCCGAGGTCTGGCCGGTCTATGCCGAGCGCTTCAAGCAGGCGTTTGGCGTCACGCCGGGGTAGGCGCGAGACATTTCGGCGCCCGTCCTCCGACGGAGCGAACAAGGGAACCGCGACATGTGGACCTTGATCTGCGTCAAATTCTCCTTGCCCCATCCGAGCTAATTGGGATTAGAGTGCCGCGGGGAGGGGCACAGGGGAGGTCCCATGTCCACTTACGTCGTCAAGTTCATGAAGGACGTTCTTGGTCAGTACGGCCGGCAGATCGAAGTCTGCCAGGGCGCGCTCGAAATCGACGCCGCCGACGAGGATGAAGCCAGGGAGCAGGCGAAGGCGAGGTTTTGCAAGGACCAGGCGTTGCATCACTGGTCGCTGCATGCCGACCGCATTCAGGTCAGACCGGCTGACTTTCCCTCGTGAGGTCTAACGTCTAGGTGCCGTAAGCGATGGCGGCGCGGTGACGCCGGCGCCGAGCGAACGCTGCACCATGGCCGTATCCGACCAGCGGCCGTGCCGATAGGCAACGCCGCAGAGCAGGCCGACCCGCGCAAATCCAAATTTCTCATGCAGCGCCAGCGAAGGCGCGTTGTCGGCATCGATATAGCCGATCATCTGGCGGAAGCCGACCGCCGCACACGCGTCAATCAACTCTTGAAGCAGCAGCCGTCCGACGCCGCGGCTGAGGTGCTCGTGGTGGACGTAGATCGAATGCTTGGCCGTGTAGCGATAGGCCGGGCGCTTGCGAAACAGCACCGCGTAGGCATAGCCGACGACCTCGCCGCGCCAGGTCGCGACCAGATGCGGCAGGCGGGTCTGCTTCAGGTTCTTGCGGCGGTCGCGCAGATCATCCGGCTCCGGCGCGCCGGTTCCCTCGACATCGCGGGGCACGCCATTGCGGACGTGATGGCGGTAAATCGCCAGCATCGCCTCGACATCGCTCTCGCGTGACGGCCGAACCAGGACCGGCTCATCGTCTGCGCGTGCAATTGTTGTTTCGTTCATCGGCACCTACTCGGCAACGACGTAGGTATAGAGCCCGATGCGCCCGTGCGCATCCACCTCCTTGTAGACACCCTGGATTTCCACATCGAAGCCCGGGAATGTGTTGAAGCAGGTCTCAAACATCTTGAGATAATCCACCATGGGCTTGGCCCGTTCCGTCAGCCGTTCACCAGGCACGATGGTGGCGATGCCGGGCGGATAGACCACGAAGGGCGTCGTGGCGATCCTGCCGGCGATCGCCTCGATCGGCAGATAGTCGACGTCGTTCTTGAACAGGAAGCGCGCGGCATCGCGCGGCGACATCGCGATCTCAGGCATGTGCTCGGGCATGAACTGCCGCGCCTGGAGCGCGCTGACGTCGGCGGCGCGGAAGAAGCGGTGCATCTCGCCGCAGAGATCGCGCAGCCGCACGCCGGCATAGCGGGCCTGCCGCCGTTGATAGAATTCCGGGATCGCGTCGGCCAGCAGCGCATTATCGTCATGCAGCTTCTTGAAGGCGACGAGTCCGGAGATCAGCGTACCGGCCTTGCTCGCCTCGACGCCTGGCGTGAGCAGGAAGAGCAGGGAGTTGAGATCGTTCTTCTCGGGCACAATGCGGTTTTCACGCAGATACTGCGCGACGACGGGGGCGGGGATGCCGTGCTCGGCATAGGCGCCGGTGGCGTGGTCGAAGCCAGGCGTAAGCAGCGTCAGCTTGTTCGGATCGGTCATGGCAAAGCCCTCGGCCATGCCGGGAAAGCCGTGCCAGGTGCTGTCGGGGCCGAGTTGCCACAGCGCGGGATTGGTGGCGAGCTCGTCGGTCGACAGCGTTTCCCAGGCGACATGATGCGCGGCGCCGGGGCGGCTGACGTCGGGGATGGCGACGCGGTCCGGAACAAACGGCTCGAAGAACCAGCGCCGGTCCGGATTCTGCTCCTTCTCCTCGAACTCCCGGTGCATCGCGCGGATTTTCTTGCGCAGCTCGATGCCGAGCCGGATCGTGTCGTCCCACAGCACCTCGCCGGAACGGCCCTTCATCATCTGTGCGCCCACGTCGAGCGAGGCGAACAGCGGATAGAATGGCGACGTCGAAGCGTGCTGCATAAAGCTTTCGTTGAAGCGGCGGTGCTCGACGCGGCGCTTCTGGCCGCGAATATGGCGATCCCTAACGTGGATTTGCGAAGCCTGCGAAAAGCTCGCGAGCTGCTTGTGGGTTGACTGCGTCGCGATGATGCCGGGCGCCTCCGGCGGCAGGTTCGCCAGGCCCATGGCGAAACGGCCGGCATAGAGCGGGTGGAATTTCATGAAGCCGGCCCAGGCCTCGTCGAACAGGATGTATTCACAGAGATGGCCGATACGCTTCAGGAGCATTTCGGCGTTATGGATCGTGCCGTCATAGGTGCATTGCTCGACGACGGCGACGCGGAACGGCCGCTCCTTGCGCCAGGCATCCTTGTCCGTGACCAGCGGATGATTGCGGATCGCCTCCCGCAGGGCCTTCTCGTCGAGCATGTCCCAGCGCATCGGGCCGATCAGGCCCCACGCGTTGCGGATGGTGGGGACATAGATCGGGACGCCGCCGCCGATCATCAGCGCGCCATGGTGGGCCGCCTTGTGATTGTTGCGGTCGAACAGCACGAGATCGCCGTCCGTGACAAGCGCGCCGAGCGCGACCTTGTTCGAGGTCGAGGTGCCGTTGAGCACGAAGTAGGTTTTTTCCGCACCGAAGATCTGCGCCGCTTCCTTCTGCGCTCTCAGCGCCGGGCCCTCATGGGTGAGGAGATCGCCGAGATCGAGCACGGAATTGTCGAGATCGTCGCGGAACACGGATTCGCCGAGATGCTCGACGAAGACCCGGCCGATCGGGCTGCGGTTGTAGAACACGCCGCCATTGTGGCCGGGGCAGGTCCAAAGCTGGTTGCCTTCCTCGGCATAGTCGACCAGCGCGCCGAAGAAGGGCGTCTTCAGCGTCTCGGCATATTGCTTGAGCCGGCTGATCAGGTTCTTGGAGATGAAGGTCGGTGTTTCCTCCGACAGGAAGACATAGCCGTCGATGAAGTCGAGCACCTCGACCGGCAGGTCCTCGAAGCGCTTGCGCCGGATCAGCAGGATGATCGGGAAGTCGAGGCCGCGGCGCCGCATCAGATTGATCAGCGCCGAGGTCTTGCCCTCCAGCCCCTTCTTGCCCCAGTCCACCACCATGCAGCCGATCGCGGCATCGGTCTGCACTGCGATCTCGGCATCTTCCAGCTTGCGGGCCCGGACCACCTCGAAGCCGGAGCGCTGGATCTCCTCGATGATCTGGTTGAAGCGGACGCCCTCGAGGTCGTCGGCGTCGAACACAGGTGCGGCGAACAGGAAGTTGAAGCGCTTGAAATAGTCCATTTGCGGTCCCGAATGTGCGAGAGCGACAGGTCTCGGCACATTTGACGACAGTTCGATGACAATTACTGAGGCGGCGCGGAAACCTCCGGAGTTCTGGTTGGTTGACTGCTGCGAACGGGTGTCCGCATCGTGCCGGGGCTCAGCAGGCGGAATTCAAGGGAACGGCAGATATCCGGCTGCCGATGCCGATTTGAAACAGGTACGAAAAGAGCACTGGTTTTCGCGATTTGCCTCGGAAGTCGCAACCCGGAGCGGCCGCCCCGGTCCGTTCGCTCTGGCGGTCTGCTTCGTGGTGGTCTGGCTGGTCAGCGGCCCGATATTCGGCTTCTCCGATACCTGGCAACTGATCATGAACACGGTCAGCAGCATCGTCACGTTCTTGATGGTGTTCCTGATACAGAACACACAGAACAGGGACAGCGCCGCACTCCAGCTGAAGCTTGACGGGCTCATTCGAGCAAATGCTGCGCGTAAGGACCTCGTCGGCATCGAGAAAAAACCGGAATCGGAGATCGAATCCAAGCGACGCGAGACGCACGGCAATTGAGCGCAGACTGGTCGGCGAATCCAGGAGTATGCGTCGGCTACCGCTTCGCTTCCCCGAACACCACGGTCGGCACCGCGCGGTTGACGACCTCGCGTAGCGCGAAGCTCGATTGCACCCGCGCCACGCGCGGCAGGCGCGACAGCTCGGTGCGGTGAATGCGCTCGAAATCCTGGATGTCGCGCGCGAGCACGATCAGGATGTAGTCATCGGTGCCCGACATCAGGAAGCAGCGCACCACGGAGGGGCACTTGACCACTTCCGCCTCGAACGCTTTCAGCGCCTCGTCGCTCTGGCTCTCCAGCGCAATGCGCACCAGCACCGTGGTGGTGAGGCCGAACTGCGCCAGATCAAGCGCAGCCTGATAGGCCTGGATGTAGCCGTCATCCTCCAGTGCCTTCTGCCGCCGCGCCAGCGCGGTGCTCGACAGGCCGACCTTATTGGCAAGCTCGGTGTGACTGGCCCGCGCATTGGTGGTGAGTTCCGCGAGAATGGCGATATCTTTGCGGTCGAGGGCCAAGGTTTCGTTTCCAGCGTGAAAGGGCGTTTGCGCGCCCGAAACCGGCGCGAGGCGGGCGAAACTAGCGGATATTTGCACGAAACCAAACTGCCTGCCTCGCTACGATCACAGGGTGAATCAAAGGGAGCCCAGGATGCGCATCGGTGTGCCCAAGGAGATCAAGGTCCAGGAATATCGCGTGGGGCTCACCCCGGGCGCCGTTCGCGAATATGTCGCGGCCGGGCATCAGGTGATCGTCGAGACGGACGCCGGCAGCGGCATCGGCGCGCCCGACGAGGTGTATCAGCGGGCGGGGGCGTCCATTGCCGCGAGCGCGAGCGACATCTTCGCCAGCTCCGACATGATCGTGAAGGTGAAAGAGCCGCAGAAGAGCGAATGGGCCCGGCTCCGTGAGAGCCAGATCCTGTTCACCTACCTTCATCTCGCGCCGGATCCCGAACAGGCCAAGGGCCTGCTGGCATCCGGCTGCACTGCGATTGCCTATGAAACCGTCACCGACGCGGCTGGCAACCTCCCTCTGCTTGCGCCGATGAGCGAAGTCGCCGGCCGCCTTGCCATCGAGGCCGCCGGCGCCGCGCTCAAGCGATCGGCCGGCGGTCGCGGGCTGCTGCTCGGCGGCGTCCCCGGCGTGCAGCCGGCGCGTGTCGTCGTGCTCGGCGGCGGCGTGGTGGGAATGCAGGCCGCGCGCATGGCCGCAGGCCTTGGCGCCGAAGTCACCGTGATCGACCGCTCGATTCCTCGCTTGCGCGAACTCGATGATCTCTTCGCCGGACGTGTGCGTACCCGTTTCTCGACGATCGAGTCCGTCGAAGAAGAAGTGTTCAATGCCGACGTCGTGATCGGCGCCGTTCTGGTGCCCGGTGCGAGCGCGCCAAAACTCGTCACCCGCGCAATGCTGAAGTCGATGCGGCCGGGTGCGGTGCTGGTCGACGTCGCGATCGACCAGGGCGGCTGCTTCGAGACCTCGCATCCGACCACGCATACGGAGCCGACCTACGAGGTCGACGGCGTCGTGCATTATTGCGTGGCCAACATGCCGGGCGCGGTGCCGGTGACCTCCAGCCAGGCGCTGAACAACGCGACGCTGCCGTTCGGCCTGATGCTCGCCGACAAGGGCTTTGCGGCAGTGCTGGAAAACCCGCATCTGCGCAACGGGCTGAATGTCCATCGCGGCCGCATCACCAACAAGGCGGTGGCAGAGAGTCTCGGGCTGGAGTTCGCACCCGTCGGGAGCGGGCTCGCGGCATAAGGCGCGGCTTACGCGCGCGAATGTTCTCTTCCTTCCCGCAAGAGGAGCGGGGTGTACCGTCATCGCGGTGCGATCAACGCCGCCTCTAGCCCGGCCGAGGTCGCCAAACCGGCCAAAAGAAGAAAACTAGTGCCCTTGGTTCATCAGAGGGAAGGAGTTTCCCCTCCGGAGGGGAAAAACGCCAATCGCTTCCATTGCCGTTTGGGGCCGAAACGACGACATTCCAATCAGACTTTGATGGATTGGCCTGGCCATGGAACGCACTGGATTTGAGCCCTTCGGCGAGCAGCTGGTGTCCGCAACGGACATCCAGCCGCGGTCGCGCGCGTCCAAGCTCCTGCTGCGGGCCGGCACCGGCCTGTTCTGGTCGCTGGTCGCCGCCATCGTGCTCGCGCGCGCCGCGTTCTTCCAGCCGGGCGTCTACGATAGCTTTAGCCACGTGGCTTCGCTCGCCAAGAACCTGTTGTTCTAAGATCGATTTGCTCCTGCGAGCCAGATTATTCCGGGCCGAGGATAGAACTTCCCTCGGCCCTGATATGTCGAAAACTTATTCCCCAACCGAATAGTGCTGCGTATAAATCTTTCTCCTCAGGGAGAGATTTGTGTCGCAGAATCAAGCATCCAGCCCGGCCGATGCCAAGCCGGCCACCGCTGCCAGCCGTATCCTCGCGCTGATTCCCGGCATTCTCCTGTGTATCGCCGTGGCTGGCGTCTCGGCCGTGCTGGAACGGGCCGAGCTCAGCGTCTTCGAGCACCCCTATGTCGAGGCGCTGGTGATGGCGATCCTGCTGGGGATGGCCTTGCGCAGTTTCTGGAAGCCGGCGCCGCGCTGGCAGGCCGGCATCGCCTTCAGCGCCAAGCAACTGCTCGAAGTCGCGGTCATGCTGCTCGGCGCCTCGATCAGCTTTGCCGCCATCGCGGCCTCGGGGATCGCGCTTCTGGCGTCGATTGCGGCGGTGGTCGTCATCGCGCTCTGCGTCTCCTTCGGTCTCAGCCGGATGCTCGGGCTGTCGAGCCGGCTGTCGGTCCTGATTGCCTGCGGCAATTCCATCTGCGGCAATTCCGCGATCGCGGCGGTGGCGCCGATCATTGGCGCGAGCAGCGACGAGATCGCATCCTCGATCTCCTTCACCGCCATCCTCGGCGTGATGATGGTGCTCGGCCTGCCGTTGCTGATTCCTCTGCTGCAGCTCACCGCCACGCAATACGGTATTCTCGCGGGTCTGACCGTGTATGCCGTCCCGCAGGTGCTCGCGGCGACCGTCCCGGCAGGCCTGATCTCCACGCAGATCGGCACGCTTGTGAAGCTGATGCGCGTGCTGATGCTCGGCCCCGTAGTGGTCGGGCTCTCGCTGGTCGCCTCGCGTTGGCAGACAGACGCCAAGAAGACCAATATCGGCTTCTTCCGTCTGGTCCCGTGGTTCATTCTCGGCTTCCTCGCGCTGGCGACGCTGCGCTCGCTCGAGATCGTGCCGGGCACGGTGGTCGGCCCCGTGACGAAGATCACCAGCTTCCTCACGGTGGTGTCGATGGCGGCGCTGGGTTTGGGCGTCGACGTACGCGTGCTGGCAAATGTCGGGGGCAGGGTGACGGCGGCCGTCACATTGTCGCTAATGCTGCTGCTCGGCATCAGCATCACTTTGGTGCACTGGTTTCAGTAAGAAGCGGATGCTCTCGCCCTAGACTTGCCCTGCCATACGTCTATTGGTCACCGTCAATGTGGATGGCGACGTCGCAGAGCGAACGGCCCATTCGACAACAGCGAGGACGCGGCCATGACGACATTGACTGTTAAGGATCTTCTCCCCGAGGACGGCACCCGGGGAACGCTCGTCGGCCGGGTCTGGCTGCCGCAGGTGAATGGCCCGGCCGTGGTCGCCGTGCGTGGCGAGGGCGTCTTCGACGTCACCGCCAAATTCCCGACCGTCAGCGCGCTTTGCGAAGAGGACAATCCCGCCAAGGCGCTTGCCGCGACCAAGGGCGAACCCATCGGCGATCTCGAAGCGATCGTGGCCAATACCGCCCCCGATGGGCGCGACCAAAAAAGGCCATGGCTGCTTGCGCCCGTCGATCTCCAGACGCTGAAGGCCGCCGGCGTCACCTTTGCGATCTCGATGCTGGAGCGCGTGATCGAGGAGCGCGCGAAGGGCAACCCGGCTTCGGCCGAAGCGATCCGCACAGAGGTGACGCGGCTCATCGGCGACGATCTGTCAAAGCTCAAGCCGGGCTCGGACCAGGCCATGCATCTGAAGCAGGTGCTGATCGACCAGAACGCCTGGAGCCAGTATCTCGAGGTCGGTATTGGCCCCGATGCCGAAGTCTTCACCAAGGCGCCGACGTTGTCCTCGGTCGGCACTGGCATGGATGCCGGGCTGCATCCGAAATCGACCTGGAACAATCCCGAGCCCGAGCTCGTGCTGTTCGTCTCGAGCCGCGGCACGATCGTCGGCGGCGCGCTCGGCAACGACGTGAATTTGCGCGACTTTGAGGGACGCTCGGCGCTGCTCTTGTCGAAGGCCAAGGACAACAACGCCTCCTGCGCGATCGGCCCGCTGCTGCGCCTGTTCGACGACACCTTCACGCTCGACGACGCGCGCCAGCTCGACATCAGCCTGAACGTGACGGGCACGGACGGTTTCGTCCTCGACGGCCACTCCTCGATCAGCAAGATCAGCCGCGATCCGATCGACCTCGTCGCGCAGACCATCGGCAAGGTGCATCAATATCCTGATGGATTCGTGCTGTTCCTCGGCACGATGTTCGCGCCGGTTAGGGATCGCGATGCGGCAGGGCAGGGTTTTACGCACAAGCGCGACGACATCGTCACGATCGCAGCACCTCAGCTCGGCAAGCTCGTCAACCGCATGCGCACCAGTGACGAGTGCGAGCCGTGGACGTTCGGCATCGGAGCGCTGATGAAGAACCTGGCTCAGCGGAAGCTGATTTAGATTTCTTCACCTCCCCCCGCGTGCGAGAGGCCGACAGGGGAGGGGAAGTCTGCGTAAATGCGGTTCTCACCGTCTTTTGGGGATAGAGCCCCGCAATCAATCCTTCGCGTAGAACGGGCAAGAGAGCGGTACCCGCGCGCTTGTATTGCGCGCTCCTTCATCTTGGCGTTGCATCTACAGAGCAAAGTCGCGCTTGGCGTGTCATGCGGCACGGTTAGTCCATACACCCACGTTCATTTGTCGAAATAGTCAGATAATATGACTATACGAGGCCTCCCTTCCGTGAAATAGTGCCTCCCGCCGCCTCAAAGGCCGGCCTGAGGGTGCCATGCTACCGACAGGTGCCCCGGATAAACCCTTGGGAGACACGCCTGATGAACTTCAAAGCCCTCTTTGCGGCCAGCGCCACCGCCGCGTTGCTGCTCGCGCTGCCGGCCAATGCCGCCGAGCTCACCATTGGCTTCTCGCAGATCGGATCGGAATCCGGCTGGCGCGCGGCCGAGACCTCGGTCTCCAAGCAGGAAGCCGCCAAGCGCAAGGTCAATCTCAAGATCGCCGACGCGCAGCAGAAGCAGGAGAACCAGATCAAGGCGATCCGCTCTTTCATCGCGCAGAATGTCGATGCGATCTTTCTCGCGCCCGTCGTCTCGACGGGTTGGGATTCGGTGCTGAAGGAAGCGAAGGAGGCCAAGATCCCGGTCGTGCTGCTCGACCGCGACATCGATCCCTCCGGCAAGGAGCTCTATCTCACCGCCGTCACCTCGGACAGCGTGCACGAAGGCGAGGTCGCTGGCGACTGGCTGGCCAAGACGGTCGGCGATAAGGCCTGCAACATCGTCGAATTGCAGGGCACGGTCGGCGCGAGCGTCGCCGCCAACCGCAAGAAGGGCTTTGACACCGCCATCGCCAAGCACGCCAATTTGAAGGTGGTGCGCAGCCAGACCGGCGACTTCACCCGCGCCAAGGGCAAGGAAGTCATGGAGAGCTTCATCAAGGCCGAAGGCGGCGGCAAGACGATCTGCGCGGTCTATGCGCACAACGACGACATGATGGTCGGCGCGATCCAGGCGATGAAGGAGGCCGGCCTCAAGCCCGGCAAGGACATCCTCACCGTCTCGATCGACGCGGTTCCGGACATCTTCAAGGCGATGGCGGCGGGTGAAGCCAACGCCACGGTGGAGCTAACGCCGAACATGGCGGGCCCCGCGCTCGATGCCGTCGCGGCCTTCAAGGACAAGGGCACGGTTCCGCCGAAATGGATCCAGACCGAATCCAAGCTCTATACTGCCGCCGACAATCCGCAGAAGATCTACGACAGCAAGAAGGGCCTCGGTTACTGAGGCGGGCGCCTCGCCGGACCGCTTCCAGCGGTCCGGCGATCCCCCTTCGAATCCGCTGCGCGAACGAATAGGCTGGCTGTCCGCAGCATAAGCGGGCGCCGGTGGGAGTGACGTCGTTATGGAGAACAGCCTTGATCCTGCTCCGCCCCTGCTGGAGGTGCGCGGGATCAGCAAAAGCTTCGGTGCGGTGCGCGCGTTGCAGGACGTCGACTTCACGCTTCGCGCCGGCGAAATCCATGCATTGCTCGGCGAGAACGGCGCCGGAAAATCCACGCTGATCAAGGTCGTCACCGGCGTGTTCCCGCGCGATGCCGGTGTCGTCCGTCTGGGCGGCGAAGAAGTCGCGCCGCGTTCGGCCAAGTCGGCGCTCCAGGCCGGCATTGCCACCGTCTATCAGGAAGTCAATCTGCTGCCGAACCTGTCGGTGGCGCAGAACCTGTTTCTCGACCGCCAGCCGATGCGCTTCGGCATCGTGCGCGAAGGCGAGATGCGCCGCCGTGCGAAAGCCCTGCTCGCGGATTTCGGCCTCGAGATCGATGTTGCTGCACCGCTCGGCAATTATTCAGTGGCGATACAACACGTTACCGCGATCGCGCGCGCCGTCGATCTGTCCGCGCGCGTGCTGATCCTGGACGAGCCCACCGCGAGTCTCGACCGTCACGAGGTCGAGATCCTGTTCGGCAGCATGCGTCACCTCGCCAGGCGCGGCATCGGCATTGTCTTCGTCAGCCATTTTCTCGATCAGGTCTACGAGATCTCCGACCGCATCACCGTGCTGCGCAACGGCCGGCTGGTCGGCGAGCGCGAGACCGCCTCGCTGCCGCGGCTGGAGCTGATTCGGATGATGCTTGGCCGCGAACTCGCCGAGACCACCAGCGCGCGGGCGGCAGCGGGCGAACACAAGGCGCGCGAGGTCTGCGCCAGTTTTGAGAATTACGGCAAGGCCGGCTACGTCGCCCCATTCAATCTCGAGCTGCGCCATGGCGAGGTCGTCGGCCTCGCCGGGCTGCTCGGCTCGGGCCGCACCGAGACGGCGCGGTTGGTATTCGGCGCCGAGCGCGCCGATGGCGGGCAGGCGAGAGTGGAAGGCGCCTCCGTGCGACTCCAGTCGCCGCGTGACGGCGTACGTCACGGCTTCGGCTATTGTCCGGAGGAGCGCAAGACCGACGGCATCGTCGCCGAGCTCACCGTGCGCGAGAACATCGCTCTCGCGCTCCAGGCCAAGCGCGGTCTGCACCGTCCGCTGTCGCGTCGCGAACAGGACGAGATCGCGAACCGTTACGTCAAGATGCTCGACATCCGCCCGCCCGATCCCGAACGCCCGGTGGGCCTTTTGTCCGGCGGAAATCAGCAAAAAGTGCTGCTGGCGCGCTGGCTCGCGACTTCTCCGCGGCTGCTGGTGCTGGATGAACCCACGCGCGGCATCGATGTCGGCGCACATGCGGAGATCATCCGCCTGATCCGCGATCTCTGCGACGACGGGCTGGCGCTGCTCGTGATCTCCTCCGAGCTCGACGAGATCGTGACCTATTCCGACCGCGTGGTCGTGCTGCGCGATCGCGCCCATGTCGATGAGCTCTCGGGCGAAGCAATCGACGTCACCAACATTCTCGCCGCCATCGCGGCCGATGGCGCCGCGATGCAAGAGGCCCGGGCATGACAGCGCTATTGCCGCGCCGCGGCCTGGCCCAGATCCTGGCCTTGATCGTCATCCTCGCGGTCGACCGTGTGGTGTCGCCGCAATTCTTCGACCTGCGCCTCCAGGACGGCCGTCTGTTCGGCAGCCTGGTCGACGTACTCAACCGCGGTACGCCGGTGGCGCTACTCTCGCTCGGCATGGTGCTGGTGATCGCGACGCGCGGCATCGATCTCTCCGTCGGCGCGGTAATGGCGATCTGCGGCGCGATCGCTGCAAGCCTCGCCGACAGCCACGGCCTGCCGGTGGTACTGGCGGCGGCACTCGGTGCTGGTTTGATCTGCGGATTGTGGAACGGCTTTCTCGTCGCCGTGCTCGGCATCCAGCCGATCGTGGCGACGCTGATCCTGATGGTCGCCGGGCGCGGCATCGCCCAGCTCATTACGGAAGGGCGCATCGTGACCTTCACCTCGCCGGACCTGGTCTGGCTCGGCAATGGCGCCATTCTCGGCGTGCCGATGCCGATCGCGATTGCGCTCGGCATGCTGATCCTGACCGCTGCAGTGGTGCGCGGCTCGGCGCTTGGGCTCCTGATCGAAGCGACCGGAGGGAATGCGCGGGCGAGCGAGCTTGCCGGCGTCGGCACCCGCGCGATGATCCTTTCGGTCTATGTCTGGTGCGGTGTTTGCGCCGCGCTGGCCGGCGTGATCGCCGCGGCCGATATCATGGGCGCGGATGCCAACAATGCCGGCCTCTGGCTCGAGCTCGACGCGATCCTAGCCGTCGTGATCGGCGGCACATCGCTGTTCGGCGGCCGCTTCAGCCTTATCCTGGCCGTGCTCGGTGCGCTGATTATCCAGACCATGAATACCGGCATCCTGCTGTCGGGCTATCCGCCGGAGTTCAACCTGCTGGTCAAGGCCGTGGTGGTGCTCGCGGTGCTGCTGCTGCAATCGCCGAAACTGTCTGGCTTTGCCGACATCATGGCGCGGCTGCGGAGGGCGAAACCATGAGAGGCCTGCCGCCTGTCCTGATCACCGCCATCGTCCTCGTCGCCGGCTTCGTCCTCTGCGCGCTGCAGTTTCCCAACATCGCCTCCACGCGCGTCGTCGGCAATCTCCTTACCGACAATGCCTTCCTCGGCATCGTCGCGACCGGCATGACCTTCGTCATCATCTCCGGCGGCATCGATCTCTCGGTCGGCTCGGTAATCGGCTTCACCACCGTGTTCGTGGCGCTCGCGATCGAGCGCTGGGGCGTGCCGCCGCTGGTCGCTTTCGTCGCCATCCTCGCGCTCTCGGCAGCCTTCGGCGCTGCGATGGGTGCCGTTATCCATGTCTTCGATCTACCGCCCTTCATCGTGACGCTCGCCGGCATGTTCCTGGCGCGGGGCGCGAGCTTCCTGCTCTCGACGGAATCGGTGCCGATCACCGCGCCGATCTATTCGACGGTGTCCGACTTTGCGTTGCGCATGCCTGACGGCGGGCGGCTGACCGCGATTGCCATCATCATGCTCGTCATCGTGATCGGCGGCGCCCTGCTGCTGCAGCTCACCCGGTTTGGCGCCAATGTCTATGCGCTCGGCGGCAGCCGGGCGACCGCGAGCCTGATGGGCGTCGCCGTCGGCAAGATGACGGTGAAGATCTACATGTTGTCGAGCCTGCTGGCAGGCATCGCCGGCATCGTATTCTCCTTCTATACCAGCGCCGGCTATTCGCTTTCCGCCGTCGGCGTCGAGCTTGACACTATTGCCGCCGTCGTGATCGGCGGCACGCTCCTCACGGGCGGGCAGGGCTCGGTCATCGGCACCTTCCTCGGCGTGCTGATCCAGGGCCTGATCCAGACCTACATCAATTTCGACGGGACGCTGTCGAGCTGGTGGACCAAGATCGCGACCGGCGTCTTGCTGTTCGCCTTCATCGCACTTCAGCAGGGGCTGGTCGCGCTGGCGCGGCGGCCGGTGGCGAAGCGCGCGGGAGCCGTCTCATGACCTCGCGTATCGTCGTCATCCCGACACGGCGGGCCCATTCCAACCACGCGGAGGTGGCCCGCTCGATTGGCGTCGACATCATCGCCGGCCGCTATGCGGAGGGGACGCGGCTGCCGGGCGATGCCGAGCTGATCGCGATGTTCGGGGTGTCGCGACCGGTGCTGCGGGAGAGCGTGAAGACGCTGGTCGCCAAGGGGCTGCTGACCACCAAGGCGCGGGTCGGCACTGTCGTGCGCGAGCGTGCCGCCTGGAATATGTTCGACGCCGACGTGCTGGCCTGGCATCTCGACGCCGGTATCGACAAGCGTTTTCTCGACGACCTCGCCGAGATCCGCCTCGCCGTCGAGCCGCGCGCCGCGGCGCTGGCGGCAGCACAGCGGTCGGAGGAGGATCTCGCGGAGCTTCGCCGGAGCATGGAACGCATGCGGCTCGAGGCTTCCGATTCCGTCGGCTTTGCCGATGCCGATCTCGCGCTCCACGTTGCGGTGGCGCGGGCATCGGGTAATCTGTTCATGCGCTCGATCGGGCATGTGATCGAGGCCGCGTTGCGCGCCTCGTTCCTGCTCAGTGCCCCCGTCGAGCCGGAGGACCGCGACACCGTGCTGCTCTGGCATCAGAAGATTGTCGATGCGATTGCGGCCGGCGACGCCGGGACGGCGTCGGAAGCGATGGTCTATGTCATTCACAACGGTATGCGCCGTCACGAGGGCACCGTGATCGAAACGGCACCCGGCGAGACGCTGCCGTCTGCGGAGAGTGGAGAACAAGCGTGACTGAATTTCGCATCGCCATCGTCGGCTTCGGCAAGATCGCGCGCGACCAGCATGTCGGTGCGATCGCCGCGACGCCAGGCGCGATGCTCGCCGCAATTGCCAGCCGAAACGCTTCGCTCCCGGGCCTGCCGCATTTCGCGACCATCGAGGAATTGCTGGCGAAGGGGCCGCCGATCGATGCGGTGTCACTTTGCACGCCGCCGCAGGTGCGCCGCGCCCAGGCCGTCGCCGCGCTTGCTGCCGGCAAGCATGTCATGCTGGAGAAGCCGCCGGGTATCGGCGTCGCCGAACTCGACCCGTTGATCGCGATGGCGGCGGACACAAAGCGGACCCTGTTTGCGACCTGGCACTCGCGCCATGCACCGGCGGTCGAGCCGGCACGCGAGTGGCTCGCCGCACGCCGGATCAAATCGGTGCACATCAATTGGAAGGAAGACGTTCGCGTCTGGCATCCCGGCCAGGCCTGGATCTGGGAACCGGGCGGGCTCGGCGTGTTCGATCCCGGCATCAACGCGCTGTCGATCCTGACCCGCATTCTGCCAAAGCCCGTGTTCGTCACCGCGGCCGAACTCGCCTTTCCGGCCAATTGCCAGTCGCCGATTGCCGCCAGCCTGACGCTGACTAACATTGACGGCCTGCCGGTCACCGCCGAATTTGACTTTCGCCAGACCGGACCGCAAAGCTGGGATATCGTCGCGGAAACCGATCAGGGCCGGATGACATTGTCCCGTGGTGGCAGGATCATGGAAGTCGACGGCAAGGTTGTTGCGGACGCGCCCGATGAGGAATATCGCGAGCTGTACCGGCGCTTTGTCAAGCTCGCCGCGACTGGCGAGCGCGATGTCGACTTGGCGCCGCTTCGTCTCGTCGCCGACGCTTTCCTGCTTGGCAAGCGTAACGTCGTCGAACCGTTTGTGGACTAGGCATGACCGGCTCAAAAACAACAAAAGACGTATTCGGAATGCTGCCGGACGGACGCAATGTCGAGCGTATCGTGCTGCGGGGGGAGGGCGGGTTTGAGGCCCGCATCATCACCCATGGCGCGGTGATCCAGGCGCTGATCGCGCCGGATGGCAGGGGCGGGTATGACGATGTTGTGCTTGGCCATGACGCTTTCGCCGGCTATCTCGCTGAGCGAAAGTTTTTTGGTGCCACCGTCGGCCGCTATGCCAACCGCATCGCCAACGGCCAGTTTTCGCTCGACGGTGAGAGCTTCCAGCTTGCCATCAACAACGGCCCGAATGCGCTGCACGGCGGACTTGACGGTTTCGACCGCAAGCTCTGGGACATTGCCGAGATCGCCGACGGCGCGAGCCCTGCGGTCACGCTGACCTACACCAGCCCGGATGGTGAGGAGAATTACCCCGGCAAGCTGGATGTACGTCTGACCTATCGCATTACCGGCCCGGCCGAGCTGTCGCTGATGATGGAGGCGCGGACCGATCGCCCGACCATCGTCAACCTCACCAACCACAGTTTCTTCAATCTGGAAGGCGCGACCTCGGGCACGCCCATCCTCGACCACACACTGACGGTGAAGGCCGAACATTTCCTGGCGATCGATCCCACCGCCATTCCGCTGCCGGAGCCGCCCCGCTCGGTGGCCGGCACGCCGTTCGACTTCCGCGAGGCTCACGCCGTCGGCGCGCGCATCCGCGAGAGCGATCAGCAATTGCGCAACGGCAAAGGCTACGACCACACTTATTGCCTTGCGCGCGACGGCAAGCTCGCGCTGGCGGCCCGTCTGGAGGCGCCGCGTTCGGGGCGGATCATGGAGCTGTTCACCGACCAGCCCGGCCTTCAGGTCTATTCCGGCAACTATCTCGACGGCACGATCTCGGGCAAGGGCGGCAAGCTGATCCGGCAATCGGACGCCATATGCCTTGAGCCGCACATCTGGCCAAACGCGCCGAACCGGCCGGACTTTCCGAGCCCCCGCCTCGATCCCGGCGATGTCTATCGGCATCATACCGTCTATCGCTTCGCAGTGAGGACGGCATGATGGAAGAGGTAACGACGTCCGTTCTCTCTGCTGAACAATGTCACCTCGGCGAAGGGCCGACCTATGACGTCACCACAGATACCGCCTGGTGGTTCGACATTCGCGAAGGGCGCCTGTTCGAGGCGCATCTCGGTACGGGCGCGACCCGCGTGCACGCGGTCGGCCGGATGGCGAGCGCGCTCGGACGGATCGATGCCGAGCGCCAGCTGGTCGTCGCAGAGGATGGGTGTTACATCCGCAACGTGGCCGATGGCGCGATGACGCTGTTCTGTCCGCTCGAAGCAGATGATCCCGCCACGCGCTCCAATGATTGCCGCGTGCATCAATCCGGCACATTCTGGATCGGCACCATGGGGCGCAAGGCCGAGCAGGGCCTCGGCGCGATCTACGCGCTCCACCGCGGCAAGATCTCGATGCTGTTTCCCGGCATCAGCATTCCGAACTCGATCTGCTTCTCGCCGGATGGTGCCACGGGCTACTTCGCCGATACCGCGCGCGCGGTGCTCTATTCAGTGTCGCTCAATCCCGACACCGGGCTGCCGCGCGGCGAGCCCGAGGTATTGTTGCGCCACACCGGCATCGGCGGCTTCGATGGCTCGGTGTGCGACGCCGACGGGCAGATCTGGAACGCCTGCTGGGGCGCCAGCCGCATCGATGTCTATTCTCCACACGGCGAGCGCCTGCGCTCGCTGCGCGTGCCGGCCAAGCAGGCGAGTTGCCCCGCCTTCGTCGGCCCCGATCTGTCGCGCCTGCTCGTTACGTCCGCCTGGCAGGACATGGACGCGGAGGCGCGCTCCACCGATCCGCAGGCAGGGTGCACCTTTCTGTTGGAGGCATCCGCACGTGGACGTGCGGAACCTGATGTCAAGCTCGCATAGGAGATCCAAAGCCGACCTCTACCGACGTACTCGACGACCTAAGAAACAGTCTGACACCCAAAGGGAGTAAAGCATGTTGAAATTGAAGACGACATTTCTCGCATTGGCGCTGGCCGGCGCCGCAACGATGGCCGCAGGCGTCACCGCCTCCGCGCAGAAGGCAACCGTCGGCATTGCCATGCCGACCAAGTCCTCGGCGCGCTGGATCGACGATGGCAACAATATGGTCAAGGTGCTGAAGGAGCGCGGCTACAACACCGACCTGCAATATGCCGAGGACGACATTCCGAACCAGCTCTCGCAGGTCGAGAACATGGTGACCAAGGGCGCCAAGGCGCTGGTGATCGCCGCGATCGACGGCACCACGCTGTCGGACGTGCTTAAGCAGGCGAAAGCAAAAGGCATCACCGTGATCGCCTACGACCGCCTGATCCGCGGCACGCCGAATGTCGACTATTACGCGACCTTCGATAATTTCCAGGTCGGCGTGCTGCAGGCGCAGTCGATCGAGAAGGGCCTCGGCCTGAAGGAGGGCAAGGGTCCGTTCAACATCGAATTGTTCGGCGGCTCGCCCGACGACAACAACGCCTACTTCTTCTACAACGGCGCGATGAGCGTGCTGAAGCCGTATATCGACAGCGGCAAGCTCGTGGTCGCCTCCGGTCAGATGGGCATGGACAAGGTCGCGACCTTGCGCTGGGACGGCGCCACCGCCCAGGCTCGCATGGACAACCTCCTCAGCGCCTACTACGGCAACAAGAAGGTCAACGCGGTGCTGTCGCCCTATGACGGCCTCTCGATCGGCATCATCTCCTCGCTGAAGGGCGTCGGCTACGGCAGCGCCGATCAGCCTATGCCGATCATCTCGGGCCAGGACGCCGAGGTTCCCTCGATCAAGGCCATGCTGCGCGGCGATCAGTACTCGACCATCTTCAAGGACACCCGCGATCTCGCCAAGGTGACCGCTGACATGGTCGACGCTGCGCTTGCCGGCAAGCAGGTCACAGTCAACGACACCAAGACCTACGAGAACGGCGCCAAGACTGTGCCGTCCTATCTGCTCAAGCCGGTCGTGGTGTACAAGGACAATTGGGAGAAGGTTCTGGTTGATAGCGGCTATTACAAGAAGTCGCAATTCCAGTAAGACTCTCTCTCTTCTCTCCCTCTCCCCGTTCGTGCGGGGAGAGGGTCGGGGTGAGGAGTTCTCTCTGCACGGGCACTAAAGGACACGACGCGATGACCGCAATGCTGGAGATGCGTAACGTCAGCAAGAGCTTTGCCGGTGTTCAGGCGCTGCGCGACGTCAATTTTTCGGTCGAGGCTGGCCAGATCCACGCCCTCGTCGGCGAGAACGGCGCCGGCAAATCGACCTTGATGAAGGTGCTGAGCGGCGTCTATCCGGCGGGCAGCTACGAGGGCACCATTATCTTCGAGGGCGAGGAGCGCCGCTTCCGCGACATCAACGATTCCGAGGCGCTCGGCATCATCATCATCCACCAGGAGCTGGCGTTGATCCCGCTGATGTCGATTGCGGAGAATATCTTTCTCTCGCACCCGCCGTCGAAGCTCGGCGTGATCGATCGCGACGAGGTCTACCGGCGCACCCGTGAGCTGCTCGCGCAGGTCGGCCTGAAGGAATCGCCGGACACGCTGATCACCGATCTCGGCGTCGGCAAGCAGCAGCTTGTCGAGATCGCGAAGGCGCTGTCCAAGCGGGTGCGGATGCTGATCCTGGACGAGCCGACCGCGAGCCTCAACGAGGCCGACAGCGCCGCATTGCTGGAACGCCTGATGAAATTCCGCGAGCAGGGCATCGGCTCGATCCTGATCTCGCACAAGCTCAACGAGGTCGCCCGCGTCGCCGACCACATCACCGTGCTGCGCGACGGCCGCACCGTCGACGGCATCGATTGCCGCGCCGAGCCGATCCAGGAAGACCGCATCATCCGCAGTATGGTCAACCGCGATCTCGCCCATCGCTTCCCCGAGCGCAGTGCGAAGATCGGCGAACCCGTGCTCGAGGTTTCGAACTGGTCGGTCTATCACCCCATCCATTCCGAGCGGCAGGTGATCAAGAACGTCAATTTCGGCGTCAAGCGTGGCGAGGTCGTCGGCATCGCGGGGCTGATGGGGGCCGGCCGCACCGAGTTCGCCATGAGCCTGTTCGGCCGGTCCTGGGGCACCAATATCAGCGGCCGCATCGCCCTCGAGGGCCATCAGATCGTGCTGCCGAACGTCGCGTCGGCGATCGACGCCGGCCTTGCCTATGTGACTGAAGACCGCAAGCAGCTTGGTCTGATTCTGGCCGACGACGTCCGCAAGAACATTACGCTGGCAAGCCTCAACCAGGTCGCGCCGGGCAGGGTGATCGACGATATCGCCGAGCTGAAGGTCGCCAGCGACTACCGCAACCGCATGCGCATCCGCTGTTCCGACGTCTACCAGGAGACCGGCCAGCTCTCCGGCGGGAACCAGCAGAAGGTCGTGCTATCGAAATGGCTGATGACCGACCCCAAGGTTCTGATCCTGGACGAGCCGACAAGGGGAATCGACGTCGGTGCCAAATACGAGATTTACTGTATCATCAACGAGCTGGCAGAAGCCGGCCGCGGCGTCGTGGTAATCTCCTCGGAGATGCCCGAACTGCTCGGCATCTGCGACCGCATCTGTGTCATGAACGACGGTGCCTTCGTTGGCGAGTTCCCGGGCGTTGAGGCGACACAGGAAAAGATCATGCGCGCCATCATGCGCAACGAACGAAGCAATGGAAACGGCGCGGCCGAGGCCGCGGAGATGGGAGGATCGCAGCCATGACCGACAAGACGGTGTCGCTGCCCGAGGAGCGCCGGCACGGCAGCTTCATCAAGAACAATCTGCGCAACTATGGCATGCTGATGTCGCTGCTCGCGATCATGCTGTTCTTCCAGGTCATGACCGGCGGCACGCTGCTGCAGCCGCTCAACCTGACCAATCTGGTGCTGCAGAACAGCTATATCGTCATCATGGCGCTAGGCATGCTGCTGGTGATTGTCACCGGCCATATCGACCTGTCCGTCGGGTCGGTCGCGGGCTTCGTCGGCGCCGTCGCCGCTCTGCTCATGGTGACCTACAAGGTCGACTACACGCTCGCCTTCATCGTCTGCCTCGCGGTCGGCGCGGCCATCGGCGCCGCGCAGGGCTATTGGGTGGCCTATTTCAAGATCCCGTCCTTCATCGTGACGCTGGCGGGCATGCTGGTGTTCAAGGGGCTCGCGCTCGCGGTGTTGCAAGGCCAGTCGCTCGGGCCGTTCCCGTCGACGTTCCAGAAGCTGTCGTCGGGCTTCATTCCGGAGCTGTTGCCGGAATCCGGCACGCTGCATCCGACCTCGATGCTGATCGGCGCGGTGCTGGCGCTGGGGCTGGTCTACGCCAGCGCCAAGAGCCGCGCGCGTGAAGTGTCGCACGGCATCGAGGCCGAGCCCTATGCGTTCTTCCTCGGCAAGAGCGTCGTGCTCGCCTGTGCCGTGCTCTATTTCACCTATCTGATCGCGACCTATCGCGGCCTGCCCAACGTGCTGGTCATCATGAGCGCCCTGATCGCGCTCTATGGTTTCGTCACCCGCCGCACCGTGATCGGCCGGCAAATCTACGCCGTCGGCGGCAACGCCAAGGCGGCCGGCCTGTCGGGCATCAAGACCGAGCGGCTGACCTTCTTCACCTTCGTCAACATGGGCGCGCTCGCCGCGCTCGCCGGCCTCGTCTTTGCCGCGCGTCTCAACACCGCGACGCCTAAGGCGGGGCTCGGCTTCGAGCTCGACGTCATCGCCGCATGCTTCATCGGCGGCGCCTCGGCCTATGGCGGCGTCGGACGCGTCGGCGGCGCCGTGGTCGGCGCCATGATCATGGGCGTGATGAACAACGGCATGTCCATCCTCGGCATCGGCATCGACTACCAGCAGGTCATCAAGGGCCTGGTGCTGCTGGGGGCGGTGTGCATCGACGTGTATAATCAGCGGCGATAGGGAGTGCCGGGTGCGCCGTGCCCCACCGTCGTGAACAATTCGAGGTGGAACCGGCCGTGGCGGTCCTGTCCCTGTGAACTATTGCTCATCAATTGGGTATATGATCGAATGGCCGGATGGACCAGGGCCGGCCAGAACCCGATCTGATCATCTTCGATTGCGACGGCGTGCTCGTCGACAGCGAGCTGTTGAGCTGTCGCTGTTTGTCCGAGGTGCTGGCCGAGTTCGGGATTCCGCTAAGCTTGGAGCAGGCACTGGAGCTGTTCCTCGGACGCAGCACGAACGCGATCGAGCAACATTATCGTGATCTCGGACAGGTTGTGCCGGACGACTTTCTGCCGCGCTTGAAGTCGCGTGTGCTGACGACGTTCGCAGCCTCGCTCAGGCCGATTCCCGGAGTTGCTGCCGTGGTGTCGGAGTTATCCATGCCATTCTGTGTCGCATCGTCGAGCGACCTCGACCGCGTCTCGTTGTCGCTTGATGTCACTGGCCTCGCGCCGCATTTCGGCGAGCGGCTCTATACTGCGCAGATGGTCAGGCACGGCAAGCCGGCGCCGGATCTTTTCCTCCACGCCGCCGGGAAGATGCAGGCTGACGCCGCGCGCACGCTGGTGATCGAGGACAGTGTCAGTGGCGTACAGGCCGCCAAGGCGGCAGGCATGACGGTCTGGGGATTTGTCGGCGGTAGCCATTATCGCACCCGCGACGGCCGCGCTATATTGTCCGCCGCCGGAGCCGATCGGGTCTTCGCGCGCATGGGCGATTTCTGGGAGGCATAAGGCCGCATGGCCGCCGAGAACGAAAAATCCAGGCTCGACGATGCCGCGCGTGCCGGCTGGCTCTATTTCATTGCCGGCCACACGCAGGACGAGATCGCAAGGATGCTCCAGGTGTCGCGCGCCTCGGCGCAGCGGCTGGTCTCGCTATGCCTCGCCGAGCGGCTGATCACCTTCCGGCTCGAGCATCCCATCGCCGCCTGCATGGAGCTGGCGGCACGCCTGAAAGAGCGGTTCGACCTCAGCCATTGCGAGGTAGTGCCGGCCGATCCTGCGGCGCCGCAGGCGACCGCGGGCATCGCCGAGCGCTGCGCCAATCTGCTCGACGCGACGCTGCGCTCGGAGACGCCTGTCATCGTCGCGCTCGGGACGGGACGGGCGGTGCGTGCCGCGGTCGAGCGCGTCACGCCGATCGACCGGCCCAACCACCAGATCGTCTCGCTGGTCGGCAACATCTCCGCCGACGGCTCGGCGAGCTTCTACGACACCGTTGGCCGGCTCGCCGACCGCACCGGTGCGCGGCACTATCCGATGCCGCTGCCGTTCCTGATGTCGACGGAGGACGAGCGCAACAAGATGGTGCGGATCGAACCGATCGCGAAGGTGAAGGCAGTGGCCGCCAAGGCGGACTTACGCCTCGTCGGCATCGGCCAGATGGACCAGAAGGCGCAGGTCCATATCGACGGCTTCGTTACCCGCGACGAACTGTTCGAGATGATGCGGCAGGGTGCCATCGGCGAGATCACCGGCTGGGCCTATGATTCCAAGGGTCGCCTGCTCAAGGCCGGCACCAACAAGCGCCTCACCAGCATTCCGCCGGAGGTGCCGGCCAAGACTACGACCATCGGCGCCGCGGTCGGCGCAGCCAAGGTGCCGGCGATCACGGCGGCGCTGAACGGGCGCCTGATCAACGGCCTGATCACGGACGAGGCCACTGCAAGAGCGGTCCTGGAGCGGTAGGCGGCGGTTTCGCCGCTTGAGCGGCCGTCATCATCCGCGAAAGCGGATGATCCAGTACGCCGCGGCCCAGCTTAGGGCAAACCAACTGACTGCACGGAGTACTGGATGCCCGCTTTCGCGGGGCATGACGGGAAGGTTGCCGCACCGCAGCACTCATAAGTTGCTGGAGTGTGGGCGCGCCTGCTTGACAAGCGTCGCACCTGAGCCGAACATACGCCCAACGCGTGGGCATATGCTCAAAACGCGAGTTGAGGGAGGACACCGTGAAACAATTTCTGGGCGCCGTCTGCGGCGCGTCCGTACTGCTCGCCGTCCCCGCGATGGCCGAAACGACCCTGACCATCGCCACCGTCAACAACGGCGACATGATCCGCATGCAGGGGCTGACCAGCGAGTTCACCAAGAAGAACCCCGACATCTTGGTGAAATGGGTGACGCTCGAAGAGAACGTGCTGCGCCAGCGCGTCACCACGGACATCGCCACCAAGGGCGGCCAGTTCGACGTGCTGACCATCGGCACCTATGAGGTGCCGATCTGGGCCAAGAAGGGTTGGCTGGTGCCGCTCGCCAATCTCGGCGCCGATTACGATGTCGCCGACCTCCTGCCGAAGATCAGGGACGCCGTCTCCGTCGACGGCAAGCTCTATGCCGCGCCGTTCTACGGCGAGAGCTCGATGGTCATGTACCGCACCGACCTGTTCGACAAGGCCGGCCTGAAGATGCCGGAAAAGCCGACCTGGGATTTCGTCATCGACGCTGCCAAGAAGCTCACTGACAAGAACGCCGGCGTCTACGGCATTTGCCTGCGCGGCAAGGCCGGCTGGGGCGAGAACATGGCCTTCCTCACGGCGATGGCCAATTCCTACGGCGCGCGCTGGTTCGACGAGAAGTGGGAGCCGCAGTTCAACACGCCCGAATGGAAGACGACGCTGACGACCTACGTCAACCTGATGAAGGACGCCGGACCTCCCGGTGCAAGTTCGAACGGCTTCAACGAGAATCTCGCGCTGTTCAACGCCGGCAAATGTGGCATGTGGATCGACGCGACGGTCGCGGCGTCCTTCGTCACCAATCCGAAGGATTCCAAGGTCGCCGACAAGGTCGGCTTCGCGCTCGCGCCCAACACCGGCCTCGGCAAGAACGCGAACTGGCTGTGGGCCTGGAATCTCGCGATCCCCGCCGGCTCGAAGAAGACCGAAGCGGCCGAGAAGTTCATCGCCTGGGCAACCAGCAAGGACTACACCAAGCTCGTTGCGTCGAAGGAAGGCTGGGCCAACGTGCCGCCCGGCACACGCACCTCGCTCTACACGAATCCTGACTACTTGAAGGCCGCGCCCTTCGCAAAAATGACGCTGGCCTCGATCGATGCGGCTGATCCGAACCATCCGACCGTGAAGCCGGTGCCTTATGTCGGCGTGCAATATGCCGCGATTCCCGAATTCCAGGGCATCGGCACCCAGGTCGGGCAGCAGTTCTCCGCCGCGCTCGCGGGATCGATGACGGTCGATGCGGCGCTCGCCGCCGCGCAATCCGCCACCGAGCGCGAGATGAAGCGCGCCGGCTACATCAAGTAAACCCGAGCTCTCCCTGAGCTCAAACTTGCGGCCATCCTTCCATCCCCGGATGGATGGCCGCCTTCTTCCTCGAAGCGGAGAGCCTGCGGATGGCAACCCGGCAAACGCAATTGCTTGCGCGGTCGCTCCTGACCCCGGCCGTCGGGCTGCTCTTCATCTGGATGATCGTCCCGCTCGCGCTGACGCTCTATTTCTCGACCCTGCACTACAGCCTGCTCGATCCCGGCTCGGAATCGTTCGTCGGGTTCGAAAACTTCCGCTACTTCCTCACCGATCCCGCTTTTCTCGCCTCGCTCCAGAACACGCTGGTGCTGGTCGGCTCGGTGCTGGCGCTGACGATCCTGCTCGGCATTCCGCTGGCGCTGCTGCTTGACCAGCCCGTGATCGGCCGCAACGTCGTGCGGCTGATGGTGATCGCACCATTCTTCGTGATGCCGACGGTGAGTGCGCTGGTCTGGAAGAACCTGTTGATGCACCCGGTGTCCGGCCTGTTCGCCTGGCTCGCCAAGCTGGTCGGGCTGACGCCGGTCGACTGGTTCAACGATTTGCCGCTGTTCTCGGTGATCCTGATCGTGGCCTGGCAATGGCTGCCGTTTGCGACGCTGATCCTGCTCACCGCGCTGCAATCGCTCGACGAGGAGCAGAAGGAAGCGGCCGAGATGGACGGCGCCAGCGCGGTCTCGACCTTCATCTACATCACGCTGCCGCATCTGGCGCGCCCGATCACGGTGGTGATCCTGATCGAGACTATCTTCCTGCTGACGGTGTTTGCCGAGATCTTCGTCACCACTGGCGGCGGGCCCGGCCTGCAAACCACCAACATCGCCTTCCTGATATATTCGCAGGCGCTGATCCAGTTCGACGTGGGCAGCGCCTCGGCGGGCGGCCTCGTCGCGGTCGTAATCGCCAACGTGGTCGCCTTGTTCCTCGTCCGCATCGTCGGCCGCAACCTGGAAGCCTAAGATCATGGCGCGCAAGTCAACGACGCGGCGGGTGGTGGTCTCGACGATCGGAGCGTGGTTCTTTGGCTTCCTGATCTTCTTCCCGATCCTCTGGATGGTGCTGGCGAGCTTCAAGACCGAGCTCGAGGCCTTCGCCATACCGCCGTCCTTCCTGTTCTTCCACTGGACCACGGAAAACTATGCGACCGTGCAGGAGCGCAGCGACTATCTGCTCCATGCGATGAACTCGATCATCATCGCCGGCGGCTCGACCTTAATCGCGCTGCTGATCGCGATCCCCGCAGCGTGGTCGATGGCGTTCTCGCCGACCAAGCGCACCAAGGACATCCTGCTTTGGATGCTCTCGACCAAAATGATGCCACCGGTCGGCGTGCTGGTACCGATCTACCTTATCTACAAGACCTTCGGCCTGCTTGATTCCCGCATCGGCCTCGTCTTCATCCTCTGCCTCGGCAATCTGCCGATCGTGATCTGGATGCTCTTCACGTATTTCAAGGAGATCCCGCGCGACATCCTGGAAGCGGCACGCATGGACGGCGCCACCATCGGCCGCGAGCTCGTCTATGTCCTGACGCCGATGGCGATCCCGGGTCTGGCGTCGACCATGCTGCTCAATTTGATTCTGGCCTGGAACGAGGCGTTCTGGACGCTCAATTTGTCGACCTCGAACGCCGCGCCGCTTACCACGTTCATTGCGTCCTATTCCAGTCCGGAAGGACTGTTCTGGGCCAAGCTGTCGGCAGCCTCGACGCTGGCGATCGCGCCCATTCTCGTCCTCGGTTGGTTCAGCCAGAAGCAGCTCGTGCGCGGGCTCACCTTCGGCGCTGTGAAGTAAAAGGGGCTGCCGGATCATGGGTCAGATCACACTTCGGGACGTACAAAAATCGTTCGGCCCCGTGCACATCATCAAGGGCGCCGACCTCGACATCGCCGACGGCTCCTTCGTCGTCTTCGTCGGTCCCTCCGGCTGCGGCAAGACCACGCTGCTGCGGTTGATCGCAGGTCTCGAGGACGTCACCGGCGGCAGCATCCTGATTGACGGCAAGAACGTCGTCGACACGCCGCCCGCCAAGCGCGGGCTGTCGATGGTGTTCCAGTCCTATGCGCTCTATCCGCATATGAGCGTGCGCGGCAATATCGGCTTCGGCCTGAAGATGGCGGGCCTCTCCAGGGATGAAACCAACCGCAAGGTCGAGGCGGCGGCCGCAACGCTCAATCTCACGCCTTATCTTGACCGCAAGCCACGCGAGCTCTCCGGCGGCCAGCGCCAGCGCGTCGCGATCGGACGCGCCATCGTCCGCGAGCCCAAGGCGTTCCTGTTCGACGAGCCCCTGTCGAATCTCGATGCCGCGCTGCGCGTGCAGATGCGCATCGAGGTGACGCGGCTCCAGAAGCAGCTCGGCACCACCGCGATCTATGTCACCCACGACCAGGTCGAGGCCATGACCATGGCTGACAAGATCGTCGTGCTAAACGCCGGCAAGATCGAGCAGTACGGCTCGCCGCTGGAGCTGTATGAGCGGCCCGCCAATCTCTTCGTCGCCGGCTTCATCGGCTCGCCCAAGATGAATTTCGTCACTGGCGAGAATGCCGCGCAAAAGGGCGCGACAACAATCGGCGTGCGGCCGGAGCACATCAAGATCGAGCGCGACGCGGCCGGCGGCTGGCCGGGCACGATCGCGGTCGCCGAGCATCTCGGCAGCGACACTTTTCTTTATGTCGATGCCGGGCCGCTCGGCATGCTGACTGCGCGCTACATCGGCGAACTGAGCCTGCATGCCGGCGACCGTGTCTCGCTGGTGCCGGACCCCGCGCGCATTCACCGCTTCGACGCTAGCGGCAACGCGCTTCGAGGCTAACAAGAAACGGCAAGAAGACGGAAAGACCAAAATGTACCTGGAAAAATTCAAGCTCAGCGGCAAGACCGCGTTCATCACCGGTGGCGGGCAGGGCATTGGGCTTGCCTGCGCCGAAGCGCTGGCCGAAGCCGGCGCCCAGGTGATCATCGGCGACCGCGACAGCAAGGTCGCCGGCGATGCCAAAGCCGGCCTGAAAGCGAAGGGTTTTGACATCGAGACCGCGATCATGGACGTCACCGACACCAAACGGGTGGCCGAGGTGGCGAACGACCTCGTCGCCCGCCACGGCAAGGTCGACATTCTCGTCAACAATGCCGGCATTGCCCGCAGCGAGACGCCAGCGGAGACCGTCACCGACGAGCACTGGCTCAACGTCATCGACGTCAATCTCAACGGCACCTTCTGGTGCTGCCGCGAATTCGGCAAGCACATGCTCAAAGCCAAGAGCGGCGCCATCGTCAATGTCGGCTCGATGTCCGGCTTCATCGTCAACAAGCCGCAGGAGCAGTGCTTCTACAATGCCTCCAAGGCCGGCGTGCACCATCTGACCAAGTCGCTCGCCGCCGAATGGGGCGCGCGCGGCATCCGGGTCAATGCGGTGGCCCCGACCTATATCGAGACGCCGCTCAATGCCTTCGTGAAGAGCAACGCCAAAATGTACGACGCCTGGATCGGCGGAACCCCTATGGCGCGGATGGGGCGGGTCGAGGAGATCGCCTCGGTCGTCCTGTTCCTGGCGTCAGAGGCGGCGAGCCTTATGACCGGCAGCATCGTGTTGGTGGATGGCGGCTACACTTGCTGGTAGGCTTGCGTCAAATTGGCGGAAGCGACCGGGAGCGACAATGCCGCGAGCGTATATCGGCGTCGACGTGGGAACCACGAGCACGCGGGCAGGGGTGTTTGACGAGGCCGGCACGATGCTTGCGACTGCAAGGCATCCGATCCGGATCTGGCACGAGGCCGGCGACATCGTCGAGCAGTCGTCGGAGGACATCTGGGAGGCCTGTGTCAAATCGGTGCGGGCGGCGATGGCGGAAGCGGCCATTGCGCCCGACAGCGTCGGCGGCATCGGTTTCGACGCGACCTGTTCCCTGGTGGTGCTCGGCCGCCAGGGCGAGCCGGTCACCGTCAGCGCCTCCGGCGACAAGCAGCGCAATGTCATCGTCTGGATGGATCATCGTGCCATTGCCGAGGCGCGGCTGATCAACGAGACCGAAGACGCGGTGCTTCGCTATGTCGGCGGCTCGATCTCGCCCGAGATGGAGATGCCGAAGCTGTTGTGGCTCAAGCGGCACCTGCGCGCGAGCTTCGATGCGGCGGGCCATTTCTTCGATCTGGCAGACTATTTGACCTGGCGCGCCACCGGATCGCTGCAGCGCTCGACCTGTACCGTCACCTGCAAATGGAACTACCTCGCGCATGATGGCGGCGGGTGGAGTGCCCCATTCTTCAAGCGCATCGGACTAGCCGATTTCGTCAGCGAGAACTACGCCCGCATCGGCACCGAGATCGTTGCGCCCGGCACGCGGCTCGGCGCCGGTCTCACCCGCGCGGGCGCGGCCGATCTCGGCCTGTTACCGGGCACGCCGGTGGGCGCCTCCTTGATCGACGCGCATGCCGGCGGTATCGGCGCGATCGGGGGGCGTGACGGATCGGGCGAAACGACCGATGTCTGCGATCGCCTCGCTTACATCATGGGAACGTCGGCCTGCATCATGGCGACGACGAAACAGCCGTGCTTCGTGCCCGGCGTCTGGGGTCCCTATTATTCCGGCATGGTGCCGGACTTCTGGCTCAACGAGGGCGGCCAGTCGGCCGCGGGCGCGGCGATCGACCATCTGCTCAAGTCGCATCCGGGCCATGCCGAGACGAGCGCCGCGGCGCGCAGTGAGGGCGTTGACCTCATCGAGTTCCTCGAGCGCCGCATCATCGCGCGCGCGGGCGATGCCAGCCGCGCCGCGCTAGTTGCCCGCGACGTCCATGTCCTACCCGAATTCATCGGCAATCGCTCGCCCTATGCCAACCCCGACACGCGCGCGGTAATTGCGGGCCTCGATCTCGACACCGATGTCGGTTCGATGGAGCGGCTGTTCATCGCTGGCCTATGCGGGCTCGCCTATGGGCTCGCCGAGGTGATCGAAGCCTTTGCCGCGCATGGCGTGCATGCCGGCATCATGATCATGGGCGGCGGTGCGAGCCGCAGTCCCTTGGTACGGCAGATCATGGCGGACACCACCGGCCTCATCGTCGCGCTGCCGCAAACCAAAGAGCCGGTGCTCTTGGGCGCCGCGATGCTCGGCGCGGTCGCTGGCGGCGCCTATGCCTCGATTGGCGAGACCATGGCGAAAATGTCGGCGCTCGGACGCAAGAGCGAGCCGACTGCAGCTGACATGGCCGCGTTTCACACGAAGAAGCGCGAGGTCTACAAGCTACTGCGCGAGCTCGATCGCGGCAGCCGGACGGCGATGCGCGACATCGTCAAGGGTTGAATGACATGCTGATTTCCTGCGGCGATGCGCTGATCGATTTCGTGCCGACGAAAAGCGGGGAGGGACGCGAGGCGGTGATGCCGGCGGTTGGCGGCTCCTGCCTCAACGTTGCGATTGGCATGGCGCGGCTCGGTGCACCGACCGGTTTTGTCGGCGGCATCTCGACAGACATGTTCGGGCGCATGATCGCCGACCATGCCGCTGCATCGAACGTCGAGCTGAGCCTCGCCACCCGCAGCGATCACCAGACTACGCTCGCCTTCGTCCGCATCGTCGCCGGCGAGTCCCATTACGCCTTCTATGACGCCGAGACGGCGACGCGGAATTGGACTTTTCCGCGCGGCACCGTCCCTTTCGATAACGTCGAGGCTGTCCATGTCGGCTCAACCACCCTGGTCAACGATCAGGGTGCTGCCGAGACGAAGGCCCTGATAGCGGATGCACGTGCGTCGTCGACGATCTCCTTCGATCCGAACTGCCGCCCCAACCTCGTCAAGGACAAGCCGGCTTACCTCGCTCGCATGACCGAGTTCGCCGGCACTGCCGATCTCGTCAAGATGTCGGATGTCGATTTCGCTTATCTCTTCGGCGAGGAGCCGTACCAACAGCGCGCGAGCGCACTGTTGGGGCAGGGCACGATTCTAGTCGTGATCACGCGCGGCAATAACGGCGCCATCGCCTGGCATGCAAAGGCCGGGGAGATCGAGGTCGAGGCGCCCAAGGTCGAGGTCGCCGACACCATCGGTGCCGGCGACAGCTTTCAGGCCGCATTGCTGTTCGCCTTGCACAAGCAGGGGCGCCTCGCCCGGCCGCAATTGAAGGACACCAGCACTGAGGAGCTTCGCCGCGCGCTGTCCTTTGCCGCCAATTGTGCCGGCCTGACCTGCACCCGCCCGGGCGCCGATCCGCCCTGGAGCCACGAGATCAGCTGGCATTGGTAGGCCGCGTCAGGGCCTCGCGATGTCCGGGCGGACTGCCGCCATGCGCCGGCCGAAATGGACAGGTGGGCTGCGCACTGGCAAGGTCCGCACGTCCTGTCCCGATGAGCAACGATCTCTGTTTCCTCTCCGCCACCGAGCTGCGCGAACGCATCAGCAGCAAGAAGGTGTCGCCGGTCGAGGTTGTCAGCGCCGTGCTCGCACGTGCCGAGGCGCTCCAGCCTGAGCTGAACTGCTTCATCACGCTCTGCGGCGATGAAGCAATGGCGGCGGCGCGAGAGGCGGAGCGCAAGGTGATGGCGGGCGAGCCGCTTGGCCTGCTGCATGGCCTTCCCGTCACCGTCAAGGACATCGTCAACACCAAGGGCGTGAAGACGACGTTCGGCGCTGTCCCCTACAAGGACAATGTGCCCACTGAGGATGCCGTCGCGGTCGCGAAACTGCGCACGGAAGGCGCGATCCTGATCGGCAAGACCACGACCCCGGAATTCGGCAGTAAGTGCCTGACTGACTCGCCGCTGTTCGGCCGCACCCGCAACGCCTGGAGCGCGGAGCGCTCCTCCGGCGGCTCCAGCGGCGGCGCAGCGGTGGCGGTCGCCAGCGGCATCGCGCCGCTTGCGATTGCCACAGACGGAGGCGGCTCGACGCGGATTCCCGCCGCCTGCAACGGCGTGGTCGGCCTGAAGCAGAGCAACGGCGTGATCGCGCACAGCCAGGTGCTGGACGCATTCGGCAACCAGACCTCCGTCACGCCGATGACGCGCACCGTCACGGACACCGCACTCATGATGCAGGCGATGGCGGGCGAGGATTCCTGCGATCCTTGGTCGATCGGCGTGCCCGTGCCCGATTTCATCGGCACTGCCGCCCCGCGCCGCGATCTGCACGGCCAAAAAATCCTGTTCTGCACCTCGCCGCCCGGACGCCCGGTATCGTCGGATGTCGCCACCGCCTTCAAGGCGAGCCTGGATCGGCTCGCGACCCTGGGTGCCGAGCTCGAGGAATTCTCCGGCGAGGGCTTCGACGTCGAGCCGATCTGGCGCGCCATCAACCACACGGTCTGGCGCACGCGTTTTACGAAGCTCGTGGCCGACCATGGCGATGCCCTCAGCGAAGCTTTCGTCAAGCAGGTCGCGCTCGCGACCAATGTCAGCGGCGTCGCCTATCAGGAGGCGATGTTCGCGCGCACGGCGTTGTTCCGCCGCGTGCAATCCCTGCTTGCTCGCGGGCACCTGCTGGTAATGCCGACCATCAACCGCACCGCGCTGCCGATCGACCAGGACCTGTTCGGCACCATCGAGATCGACGGCCAGCAGTTCGACAGCGTCCGGCCGCACTGGTTCCCCTGGACCATGCCGTTCAACATGACCGGCCACCCCGCGATCAGCCTGCCCTGCGGCTTCGGCCGCGACGGCCTGCCGATCGGGCTTCAACTCGTCGGCCGCTTCCGGGCCGATGCGGAATTGCTGCGTATCAGCGCATTGTTCGAAGCCTCGCACGATCTCCTGTCTCGCCGGCCGGCTTAAGGCGTTGCCGCTAAGCCGCAAAGGGCTTGCGTCCGGCGCCTGGACATGTTGATCGTGCCGCGGGTAGGTCCTGAATCCGAGCGCGCATGAGCGTATTTGTCCTCCGACGTGTCCTGACATTGCTGGTGACGCTGGTCGGCGCATCCGTGATCATTTTCCTGGTGCTGGATGCGTTGCCGGGCAATGCCGCGCAGATGCTGATGGGCGCCGACGCCTCTGCCGACGCGGTGCGCGCGCTCACCGTCAAGCTCGGGCTCGATCAGCCGCTGGCGATCCGCTATCTGCATTGGATCAAGGGCCTCCTCGTTGGCGATCTCGGCAACTCCTATGTCTACGGCACGCCGGTCGCGAGCCTGATCGCGGAGCGGCTGGTGCTGACCATTCCGCTCGCGATGGTGTCGATGCTGATTACGGTGGTGCTGGCTCTCTCGGCCGGCATCTACACCGCGGCCAACCACAACAAGCTCGGCGATGTCGGCGTGATGTCGCTGACGCAAATCGGCATCGCGCTGCCGAATTTCTGGTTCGCGATCCTTCTGGTGCTCCTGTTCGCCGTGCGGCTGCAATGGCTCTCCGCCGGCGGCTTTGCCGGCTGGGATGATGGCATCTGGCCCGGCCTCAAATCGTTGCTGCTGCCGTCGATTTCGCTTGCGGTGGTGCAGGCCGCGATCCTCGCCCGCGTCACCCGCTCGGCCGTGCTCGAAGTGCTGCGCGAAGATTTTGTCCGCACCGCGCGCGCGAAAGGACTCGGCAAGCGCGAGGTGCTATGGCGCCACGTGCTGCGCAATGCCATGATTCCCGTCATGACGGTGATGGGCCTGCAATTCGCTAATCTTCTCGCCGGCACCATCGTGATCGAGAATGTGTTCTATCTGCCGGGCCTGGGACGGCTGATCTTCCAGTCGATCGCCAATCGCGACCTGATCGTGGTGCGTAATTGCGTGATGCTGCTGGCCGCCATGGTCGTCATCGTCAATTTCGCGGTCGACGTGCTCTATGCCTTGATCGATCCCCGCATCAAGGTGCACGATCTGTGAGCGCGCCCCTCACCACCCCGGTTGACGTGCCGATCGCAACGCCTCGCGTGCCGGCCCGGACGTTCTGGCGCCGCGCGCTGCGCCACCGCAGCTTTGTGCTGGGCGGCGCACTCAGCCTGCTGGTGGTCGCCTCGGCGCTGCTCTCCCTGGTGTGGACGCCATGGTCGCCTTATGAGATCGACATCGCCTCGAAACTCCGGCCGCCGTCGGCGGCGCACTGGCTCGGCACCGATACCTTCGGCCGCGACATCGTCTCGCTGCTGCTCGCGGGCGCCCGCTCGACCATCTTGGTCGGCATCATCGCGGTCAGCATCGGTCTCACCTTTGGTGTCTGCCTCGGCCTGATCGCGTCGGCCAAGCGGGGCTGGACCGAAGAGATCATCATGCGCTTCTCCGATTTCACCTTCGCCTTTCCGGCGGTGCTCTCGGCGATCATGCTGGCTGCGGTCGCCGGGCCCGGCATGGTGACCTCGATCATTGCGATCGGCATTTTCCAGATACCGACGCTGATCCGGCTCACGCGGGGCTCGGCAAACGCGATCTGGGCGCGAGAATTCGTGCTGGCGGCGCGCGCTTCGGGCAAGGGCAAGTTCCGCATCACCGTCGAGCATGTGCTGCCCAACATCCTGTCGATCCTGATCGTGCAGGCAACCATCCAGTTCGCGCTCGCCATTCTCGCCGAGGCCGCACTGTCCTATCTCGGCCTCGGCACGCAGCCGCCGCAGCCGTCTTGGGGCCGCATGCTGAACGATGCGCAGACCATGCTGTTCCAGTCGCCGATGCTCGCAGTCTATCCGGGTGCTGCGATCGCGATCGCCGTGCTCGGCCTCAATCTGCTCGGCGACGGATTGCGCGATCTGCTTGATCCGAGACTGGCGCGGGAGCGGTGACGATGGCTGATCCCGCAACCATGCTGCTGATTGACGTCGACAATCTCGGCGTTCGCCTCAATACCAGCCGCGGGCCGGCACAGGCGGTGCGCGGCGTCAGTTTTGCGCTGAAGCGCGGCGAGACGCTCGGGCTCGTCGGTGAATCCGGCTGCGGCAAGTCGGTTACGGCGCTGTCGCTGATGGGATTGCTGCCGGACAGCGCGCTCGTCACCGGCAGCATCAAGCTTGATGGCAGTGAGCTCGCGCGTCTCCCGGATGCGGATTACTGCGAGCTGCGCGGCAACCGCATCAGCATGATCTTCCAGGAGCCGATGACCGCGCTCAATCCGATGCACACGATCGGCCATCAGGTCGCCGAGCCGCTGCGGCGTCACAGGAAATTCTCAGCGTCGCAGGCACGGCGAGAAGCGATCGCCTTGCTCGATCGGGTCGGACTGCCGGATCCGGCCAAACGCATCGATGCCTATCCGCACCAATTCTCAGGCGGCCAGCGCCAGCGCGTCACGATTGCGATGGCGCTTGCCTGCGAGCCCGACCTCTTGATCGCGGATGAGCCGACCACGGCGCTTGACGTCACCATCCAGGGCCAGATCCTCGATCTCATCGCCGATCTCGTCGAGGAGCGCGGCATGTCGATGATCCTGATCTCGCACGATCTCGGCGTCATCGCCGAGAACGTGCAGCGGATGATGGTGATGTATGGCGGCACCGTGGTCGAGAGCGGCCCGACCGACGAGGTATTCCGCCGCATGGGCCATCCCTATACGCAAGGCCTGTTCCGCGCCCGGCCGAAGCTCGGCGCGCGCAAGGGAACACGGCTGACGACGATCTCGGGCACGGTGCCGGAGCTCGCCGATCTGCCGGGAGGCTGCGCGTTCTCGGATCGATGCCCACTCGTGATCGATCAGTGCCGCGCCGCGTTGCCGCCGATGGTGGATGTCGGGCCTGGCCATGGCGTGCGCTGCATCCGGACGGACGTGTCGATGACCGAACGCGTCGGAGCGCTGTCCGCATGACCGTCGTCTCCAGGCCGCTGCTCGACGTTAAAGACCTCCAGCAGCGCTACACGCTGCCTCGCGAGAGCTTGTTCCGCCCGCCGGGGCATGTACGTGCGCTCAACGGGGTGAGCGTGCAACTTGCCGCTGGCAAGAGCCTCGGCATCGTCGGCGAGTCCGGCTCCGGCAAATCCACTTTTGCGCGCGTCGTGATGGCGCTGGAGCGGCCGACCGCGGGGCAGGTTACGCTGCTCGGGCGCGACCTCAATCAAATCTCGGCCGACGACCTGCGCCGCGCCCGGCGCGATTTCCAGATGGTGTTCCAGGATCCTTACGGATCGCTCGACCCGCGCCAGACCATTGCGCGCATCGTCGCCGAGCCGCTCACGGTGCTTGATGACGCCGACCGCACCACGTTCCGCGCCCGCGTCGCTGCAGTGCTGAAGCAGGTCGGCTTGCGCGACGCGGACATGGACAAATATCCGCACGAGTTCTCCGGCGGCCAGCGCCAGCGCATCGCGATTGCGCGCGCGCTGATCACCCAACCAAAACTGATCGTCGCCGACGAGCCGGTCTCCGCGCTCGATGTCTCCGTGCAGGCCCAGGTCCTGAACCTGATGCAGGACCTCCAGGAGCAGTTCGGCCTCAGCTACATCCTGATCAGCCACGACCTCGCCGTCGTCGATTATCTCTGCGACGAGGTCGCGGTGATGTATCTCGGCCGCATCGTCGAGCAGGGGCGGCCCGAGGATCTGTTCGAGCATTGTGCCCATCCCTACACGCGGGCGCTGCTGGATGCCGTGCCGCGGGCGCGCGCCGTTGGCGGCCGGCGCCGGCGCGGGGCTCAGGCGATCGCCTCGCAATCGGCCGTCGTGACCGGATGCCCCTATGCGGCGCGCTGTCCGCTCGCCGACCAGCATTGCCGCGAGGTTCCGCCCTTGCTACGGAACGTGGGCGAGGGGCACCTCGCCGCCTGCCACAAGGCGGAGGCCGTGATGGCATTGCCGCAGGCGGCCATGGAAGGTTAGTGTCGGCTACAGGATTGGGTAGTCTCAAGAAGACAGAGGAAGACCGGGGAGTTGGGCATGTTGAAGAAGCTATCGATCGTCGCTGTTGCCGCAGCATTGGCCGCGGCGCCGTTGCCGGTGCTGGCACAGGCCAAGAAGGACAGCGTCGTCATGGGCATGACACTGGAGCCGCCGGGGCTCGATCCCACCAACGCGGCCGCTGCCGCGATCGCCGAGGTCACGCTCTACAATATTTACGAGACCCTGACCAAGATCAACGAGGACGGCTCGACCTCGCCATTGCTGGCCGAAAGCTGGACCGCGTCGCCGGACCTGAAGACCTATACGTTCAAGCTGCGCAAGGGCGTCAAATTCCAGAACGGCGAAGCCTTCGATTCCGCCGCGGTGAAATTCTCGTTCGAACGCAACGCCGCCGCGAACAGCACCAACAAGGACAAGAGCCTGTTCCAGAGCTTCGAGAAGATCGATGCGCCCGACGCCGGAACGGTCGTGCTCACGCTCAAATATTCCGAGCCGAACCTGCCGTTCCTGCTGGGGCAGGCGACCGCCTCGATCGTCGAGCCGAAGAGCGCTGCCACCAACATCACTCAGCCGGTCGGGACCGGCCCGTATCAGCTCGGTGCCTGGGTCAAGGGCTCTTCGATCACCCTGAACAAATGGGCCGACTATCGTAACGCTTCTGCGATCAAGCTGTCCAAGGTGACGATCCGTTTCATCTCGGATCCCGCCGCGCAAGCCGCGGCGCTGCTCTCGGGCGACGTCGATGCGTTTCCGCGCATTGCGACCCGCGTCGTTGCCCAGTTCAAGAGCGATCCGCGCTTCACCGTGCTGATCGGCGGTTCCAAGGCCAAGACGATCGTCGCCATCAATGAGCGGAAGAAGCCGCTCGATGATGTCCGCGTTCGCCGCGCCATTCTCGCCGCGATCGATCGCAAGGCGATGATCGAGGGCGCCGCCGAGGGGTTCGGCACGCCGATCGGCAGCTTCTACACGCCGGGATCGCTCGGCTATGTCGACACCACCGGCATCAATCCTTACGATCCCGAGAAGGCGAAGAAGCTGCTCAGCGAGGCCGGCATCACCACGCCGCTCGAACTCAGCCTGAAGCTGCCGCCGCCGCCCTACGCGCGACAGGGCGGCGAAATCCTCGCGGCGCAGCTCGCCAAGGTCGGCATCACCGCCAAGATCGAGAACGTCGAGTGGGCGCAATGGCTGTCGCAGGTGTTCGCCCCCAACGGCCCGCACAATTACGACCTCACCATCGTCTCCCATGTCGAGCCGTTCGATCTCGTGAAGCTGACCGAGCCCGACTATTACCTCGGCTACAACAACGAGGCGTTCAACGGGCTCTACAAGCAGATCGTGTCGACGCCCGACGAGGCAGGCCGCGCCAAGCTGCTCGGCGATGCCCAGCGCATGCTGGCGACCGATGCGGTGGCCGGCTTCCTGTTCCAGCCGCAATGGCCCACGGTCATCAACAAGAAGCTGAAAGGTGTCTGGAAGGAAGTCCCGCAGTTCGAGAACGATTTCTCGGCCTGGTCCTGGGAGTAAACCAGTCATTCAAGTCAAATCTGATGCCTGAATTTTTGACCTCTCCCCATCGGGAGAGGTCATTTTTTGTGGCGCTACAACGAAACCTGCAAAACAACCCCATGCACAGTAGCCCGGGCCAATTCTTTCAAGGCCTTGCGCTGTCGACTTGGTAGATTTCGTAAATCCGAAGTTTCGATTGACTCGTCGGCCAAAACACTGGCATGATGCCGTCATCGGTAATTCCGAAGAAATGGGCTGGCGGCGCGGCTGGTTCGAGTGAGCGCGGGGTGCACCGTTCGAAAACGATGCGCCGCTTGTTCGTTCAGGCCACTTCCGCGCCGATGTTGCCGATCCAGTCGCGGGCGAGTGCCACGTCGGCCTGCGATAGCTGATGGCCTGCCGGCAGGACCTTGTGATCCACCCGCGCACCTGCTTTCGACAATACCGCTGCAAGCTGCGACGAATTGCTTGCCGGCACGATCGGATCAGCCTGCCCGGACAGCAGCAGGACTGGCTTGCCGCCGAGCTCGGCTTTAGGCGGGGCCGAGAACGGCACCATCGCGCGCAGCAGCACGGCGCCTGCCAGCACGTCCGGCTTCAGCAGCAACAGCGCGGCTGCGATGTTGGCGCCGTTGGAGAAGCCGACGGCGACCGGTGCCGCGATGCCATAGCGCTGCCGCGCGTCCGCGACGAAGTCGCCAAGCTCGAGCGCGCGGCGGCGCACATCCTCCTCGTCGAACACGCCTTCTGCAAGGCGGCGGAAGAAGCGCGGCATGCCGTGTTCGAGCACGCGGCCGCGCGGCGAGAGCAAAGCGGAGCCGGGTGAGATCATCTTGCCGAGCCCGAGCAGGTCGTTCTCGTCGCCGCCGGTGCCGTGGAGTAGCAGCAGCGGAGGGGAGCCCGCGCTGGTCGCGGGCTCGAATCGATGGATGAAGTCGCTCATGACGCGCTCTCTTCCAGGCCCGGCAGAACGCCCTCGATCTGCTTGCGATGCGCTTCGAGGAAGCTCGGCAGCTTCAGATCACGCCCCAGCGTCGCGACGGGTTCGTCGACGGCGAAGCCGGGGACATCGGTCGCGATTTCGAACAGCACGCCGCCGGGCTCGCGGAAGTAGACCGAGCGGAAATAGTTGCGGTCCTTCTGCTCGGTCGGGTGCAGGCCATGATTGCTCACGAGCTTTTGCGCCATCTTGCCCTGCTCGGCGTCATCAGCCGCGCGGAAGGCGATGTGGTGCACCGAGCCGCCGCCTTGGTGCCCGCGCAAAAAGCCCTTGGCTTCGTAGATGTCGACGACGCTGCCCTCGCCATCGCCGGTCGCCTTGAAGCGGATCACCGAGCCTTCGCGCCCGGTCTCCTTGAAGCCGAACACGTCGGTGAGGACGGCAGCCGTCTTCGCCGCGTTGTCGAGCAGCAGCGTCACGCCGTGGAAGCCGCGGATCGCGTGCTCGGCCGGCACGCCGCCATTGCTCCAGCCGGGCTCGTTCTCGGCGCCGGGAATGCCGACCAGCGCGAGCGCCATGCCGTCGGGATCGGTGAATGGCAGCACGGACTCGCCAAAGCGCTTCTCCAGCGCCTCATAGGCAATGCCCTTCTCGATGAAGCGCTGCGTCCAATAGCCGAGCGAGCGCTGCGGCACGCGGAAGGCGGTCTGATGAGTCTCGCCGACGCCGCGGCGCCCGGCCGGCACGCCGGCCCAGGGGAAGAAGGTCAGGATGGTGCCGGGGCGGCCGGTCTCGTCGCCATAATAGAAATGATAGGTGCCGGGATCGTCGAAATTGACCGTCTTCTTGACGAAGCGCAGGCCGAGACCCCGGGTGTAGAAGCCGAAATTGCGGATGGGGTCGCCGGCGATCGCGGTGACGTGGTGCAGTCCAGACATTGTCATCCTCCAGAATTCGCAGGAGCGGTCTTGCTCTTGGACGGAAATATCGTTCTGCTTTAGATTGGAGACAATCCATGCAAATATGACGGCTATGTCTACGATTTGGAAACAATCGCCGGAGCCCGCCCTTGGATAAGGTCGCCAGTCTCCGGGCCTTCGTGAAGGTGGTCGAGACCGGCAGCTTTGCCGAGGCCGGCCGGCAGCTGCGGCTGTCGCGCTCGGCGATCAGCAAATACATCGCCGACCTCGAGGAGAGCCTCGGCGTCCAGCTTTTGAACCGGACCACGAGGCACGCCAGCCCGACCGAGAACGGCCAGCGCTATTTCGAACGCGCGGTCGTCATCCTTTCGGAGATCGAGGCCGCCGACCAGGCGGTGACGCAGGCACAGTCGGCGCCGCGCGGATTGTTGCGGGTCAACGCGCCGATGTCGTTCGGTACTCTGCGGCTCGGGCCGGTGCTCGCCGATTTCATGGCGCGCTATGGCGAGCTTCAGCTCCAGATCGTGCTCAGCGACGACCTGCTCGATCCGGTCCAGGACGGCTTTGACGTGACGTTGCGGATCGCGGAATTGGAATCTTCGAGTTTGATCGCACGCAAGATCACGCCGGTGGCGCGCATGATCTGCGCCTCGCCGGATTATCTTGCGCGTCACGGCACACCCAAACATCCGCAGGATCTGCGCGAGCATGCATCGCTCACTTACGGCTTCCTGCTGACAGGCAATCAGTGGAAGCTCACCGGCACGGATGGCGATCACTGGATCCAGCCCGCCTGGTCGCTCTGCGTCAACAACGCCGAAGTGCTGCGCGACGTCGCGATCAAGGGCAGAGGGCTCGCGCTGCTGCCCGAGTTCATTGCGGCGGATGCTTTAAGGAAAGGCGAGCTGCGGACGGTGCTGGACGACTATTCCGCACCGCCGCTCGCGCTGTATGCGGTTTATCCGCCGACGCGGCATCTGTCGGTCAAGGTGCGGCTCTTCATCGATTTTCTGGTCGAGCGCTTTGGTCGTGACGAAGATGCGAGCGTGCGGACGCGCTGAGGAGAAGGCGCCGTCTCATCAAGCGACAAGCCGGCCGATGTCTGCTTAGCCCGAACAGCGGCCGAAAAACGGGTCGTGCTGCGATGTCGCCTTTGGGCCAACAAGAGACGTCGCTATGAGAACGCGTTGGCGAGAATCCAAAGAAAATACTTCAATAGGCGTTCTGCCTAGCTCCGTTGATGAGTATTATGCTGCGATCAGGTCAAGCTCGCAGCGCGTGGGATCCAATGTATATTCGCCAGATTGTTTTCGCCGTCGTGCTGCTCGGCGCTTTGGTTCGGTTCGGGCCCGCCACAGCTGGAGATGGCTTCCCAGCAGCGGAGTGGGAGCGCGTCACCCCTGCAGAATTGGGCTGGTCAGAGACCGAATTGGCCCAAGCGCGATCCTTTTCGGATCAGATTCGCTCGAGCGCGCTTGTCATCGTTCAGCACGGAAGGGTGGTGGCCGAGTGGGGCAATACCACGAAGCCAATGGAACTCGCTTCAATCCGCAAGAGCCTACTCAGCGCCCTGATCGGCGTCGCAGTGTCGGATCACCTGATCAACCTCGACAGCACGCTTGGCGAACTCGGCATCGACGATAATCCGCCTGGCTTGACCGGGATCGAGAAGGGCGCGACGGTGCGCGAACTCCTCGAAGCGCGTTCCGGGGTCTACCACGCGGCGCTCTATGAGACGCCGGACATGGCCAAGATGAGACCGCCGCGCGGCAGCCACCCGCCCGGCACCTTCTGGTATTACAACAATTGGGACTTCAACGCGCTCGGCACGATCTACGAGCACGCAACTGGCACCGGCATCTTCCAGGCGCTCGACCAGAAGATCGCAAAGCCGATCGGCATGCAGGACTACCGGCAACAGGATGCCAGCTACGTCCGCGGCGAAGCATCTATCCACCCCGCCTATGCGATCCGCATGAGCGCACGGGACCTGGCGCGTTTTGCACTTCTCTATCTGCACAAAGGTAATTGGGCCGGACACCAGATCGTGCCGCGGGAGTGGGTGGAAGAGAGCACGCGCAGCTATTCGAGAGCGGCGTCCGGGCAGGGCTATGGCTATCTCTGGTGGATCGGTTTTCTGGGCGGTGCCGTTGCACCTACGGTGACTTTGCCCGAGGGCAGCTTTTTGGCCGAAGGTGCCGGCGGCCAATACGCCTTAGTCGTGCCCGCACTCGACCTCGTCGTGGTGCATCGTGTCGACCGCGACATGCCCTTCACCGAACCTTCTGTGCGTAGTATTGCCAGGCTCTTCTGGCTGATCCTGAAGGCCGAGGGCTATGATCCGGGGCCCGATGCCTCGCTCACCGCAGCGACCGGCGAACGACCGACAGGTGAGACCCTGGCCGCAATATTCCAGGGCAAGACGATCAGCTTCGGTACCAAGCTCAGGGATGGTCCGTTCACAATGCGATTCGAGCCCGACGGCCGGATGACCTATCCGCACTGGAACGAGGCCCTTGGACCTGCGGCCGGGACATGGACGGTCGCGGAGGATAAGCTCTGTATCTTGATCTTGGGTGCCAGACGTCGCTGCTACATTCCAGTGCTGAACGGTGAACGGATTGAGTTGTTCGACCAGCTTGGTATCATGCAAATCGCCGGGGTGGCGCTGCCTCAGTGATCTGCATGCAGCAATCGGCTCGCGACGTCCGTTCAGGGTCACGAGCGGCGATCACGCTCGGGCCGACCCAGGTCCGGTTAATCCCGGAGAGCCGACCTAAGCATCGTCCATACGGTCTTCGGCAATCGGCCACCCATCAACGCAACCATCGTACAACGTCCGGTCTCACGCAGACACCCGACATCGCGGCAACCCGTTCGTTATTCAGCTGAGGGCCAGAAGCAGACTTAATGGTCTGCAAACCCTAATCGTCAGAGAGCTGCCAGCTAACACCATCCTCGTGCTACCTTAGCGAGCATGTCGCCTTTCCGCATTCGTTCCACCCTTATGCTCGTCCTCATTGTCGGAGGCACGTCCAGCATCTACGTGTTCCTCGGCCTCAACCTGATTATGGTACTGATAGCGTTGGGCCCGGCCTGCCTTCTGTACGTCCCATTCGCTAAGCGCTACGGGTGGGGCAATGAAGGGCGTCTCACAAGGCATCTCAGTCGTCCGCCGTTCGAAGACGAACGACGCAAGTCCAATTGATTGTGCTGGAATGAACTGGCTTATTGCTCTTGCATTCTTCGGCTTTTGTTGGTGGCGCGCGGCAAAAGCGCGCAAGCGAGCTGCCGAATTGACAGTTATTAAAATTGGCCGCTCACCACTATATCGGGTGTCGAACGCGCTCGTAGCTATTCTGTTGGCCCTCGTTCTGTACATCGCCCATATTCACCATCACTCGCCCGTTCCGGCCTTCCTCTGGTTTGTCGCCCTGGCGATCATCGTGGCTTTACTCTTTCTGCGCCGCGCGTTGAAATGGCGCTACCCAGTTTAGCTATGCTAGGCGATCTCATCTTGAGTTTGGTTTTCGGAATTCTCCGCGTTCCGGCGGCGGCCTTTATTGTTGGGGCTCTTCTGTATCAGTTCAAGTTCCGAGCCGTCTGGTGCGCCGTGGTCGGGGAAGGGGCAATAATGATCTTTTTCTATTTCGATGCCATCCGGCCGGGATATTCTCATGCTACGCAGTGGCTAACATGGGAGCACGCGCTCGGCGTTCCGTTGCTCTTTTTGCCACTGTTCGCCGGTTACTACTTCAACAAACATATTGTCCAAGGGGACTAATTTCCGCTCTGGGTCATTCGCGTCGGTTTGCCCTTCACTAGGGAGCTTCCGTTCCACCCCCATAAGCGGGCATCATCAGATCCGACGGGGAAGTCGCAAACGGGCCAAGACCCGACGAATGCAACGCAGCAAACCGCCACCTCAATCAACCACTCGTCAAATCCGTTCTGAAGTCACGTCACTTGGCGGGTTTGAATATGTCGACTGCTAATAAAGTGACGGGCTCCTTACCGTCGTTATGATGCCAATGAGTAGTGTCTTTTGTAGCAGAAGACGTATCTCCCGGACCAAAGGCCCTCGACGTGCCGTCCGCAAGGGTGACCGTATCGTGCCCCTCGAGGAAATAAACTACGGCGGGCCTGTCCTTGTGACTGTGCAATCCGATGTGACCTCCCGGTTCAATAGTGAGCAATCGTAGTCGTAGTTGTCGCCCCGTCATTCCCTCAATTTCAGGACCCAGGTCGACAACGGTTGTCTTGCTCGCCGTAAATCCCTTGTTGTCCTTAGGAGCATCTTCGGAAGAGGCAACAATTGGGCATCCAAGGACAATTGCCAATGATAGCAAAGCAAAAACTATGTTGCCTGATTTCATGACGTTCTCCCTTCGAACAAAGCAGCCCGCCCGTACGGATTATTGCAAAACGGCAATTCGCGAAATACTTGCACAATAGTCTAACAGTTAGAGGCTGGCTGGCAGGGCGATTGTCGGCTGTGGGTCACAAGCAGCCGTCAGTGCCAGCGCGGCCCGGCGTCCGGTCTGCCACCGAGAGCCGACATCGCAACAGGGGCAGCCTTGTTCGGCTAAGGGCCAAGAGGCGACATGTATCCCTGGCCAGCTTCTCCCTTTTTAGGGGTCAGGCTATGATTTACCGATCCTTAGCTCCTTCCTATGCACAACCAAAGGATGTTGGTGCGTTCAAAACGGCAAGCTTCAAGGCGTCTAGTGGTGTTGTTTAGGTGATGGCTCTACTGCGGGCGAGATGGCTGCCTGTGCTCTTCGTTCTGGGGGCATTCTAATAGGTTGCGGCGGCTCGTTCAGCGAGACCATCAGATACCGATTGACATTCAACGTGGATATTGATGGCAGGCTTGTGAGCGGCTCTGGGGTCATTCAGGTCAAGCAGTCCGACACGAGAGCCCTCTTTGGACCTATGGGAGGTTTCGGGAACGAGGTGATCGGGGAAGCTGTTACAGTCGACCTCGGCTCCAACGGCCGGTTCTTCGCGCTACTGCGCGGTCCGAAAGTTGGCCTTGGCAGTGTCGGCGCTCCCGCATGGCTGCTGTTTCATGCTTTTGCCGACTTGCTCAAGCGCGAGGCTGATCCTCTTCCTCAGGTGCGACTGTTCAAAGAGCAGCGCCCGCGCCGTGTCCTACATGCGGACGAAATCCCAATGTTGGTCCGCTTTCGTAATCTTGACGAGCCGAAGTCGGTCGAACAGGTTGATCCGACAAATCTAGCTGGAAAATTTGGCTCTGGAATTTTACTTCGCGACGCCGTCATCGAGGTGACGGACGACCCTGTCACAGTTGGTATCGAAGCGAAGTTGCCGTGGCTAACGTCGATGAAGACTCAGCTGGACGGCGAGCGATTGTATTCCGGCGCTACGCTTGCCAACGAGTTGAATGCTTACGATTTCGTTCGAAAGTAAGATTCGCTCGATGAAGCGCAGTTGGTGCGATCCGGGGCCGCTTAGGGTCTTAAGCGGAAGCTGCGCAGGGATCAAAAGGTCCGCTAAGGGCCAAATCCGGCATGGTGCGGGCTCGGCAATTGGTCTGAGCCTTCCCTAGCTGACCGAGGAAATGCCGGTCGATCAATGCGCCGGCCGCAAGCGGCGAGATTGGGGCGGCCCGCTTAGCGCCGCACCGTGAACTCGTCCGCGTCGCGCCGGTGTTCCCACTTCGCCTGCTCGAGCTCGGGACGGTCGCATTCGGCCTCGGGATAGCCGATGCAGAGATAGGCGATGAATTTCCAGGTGTGCGGCACGTCGAGAACGGTGTGGATGCGATCCGGGTTCAGGATCGAGACCCAGCCGAGACCGATACCTTCCGCGCGCGCGGCGAGCCACATCGCGGTGATGGCGGCGACCACGGAATATTCGGTCGTCTCGGGCATGGTCGCACGGCCGAGGCCGTGGCCGATGTCGCTCGTCTTGTCGGCGAACACGGCGAGGTGGCTGGGGGCTTGTTCGAGGCCTGACAGTTTCAGCGTGGCATAGCGGCCGGCGCGCTCGCCGGAATAGCAATTCAGCGCGTCGGCGTTGCAAGCTTTGAAATCGTCGACCACGGCGCGGCGCCGGGCCGCATCATCGACGGTGACGAAGCGCCAGGGCTGGCTGAGGCCGACGGACGGCGACAGGCAGGCCGTCTCGATCAGCCGCTCCACGGCACCATCAGGCAGTGCATCAGCGCGAAAGTGACGCACGTCGCGGCGCCACACGAACAGCTCGCGCAATTGCCGGCGGAAGCCGTCGTCGAACTCGACCATGGGATCATCCTCCCGTGTGAATGAAGGCCGCGGCGACCAGCAGGATGAGAATCTCGCCGACCTGTTCGAATGCGCCAAGGATGTCTCCGGTCTGCCCGCCGATCTGACGAATGGCGAGCCGCGCCAGGATCAGCCCGGCGAGCGACAACAGCACCAGGCCGACCAACGCCTTGGCCGGCCCGAGCGCAAGCACAAGCGCGAGCGTGCCAACAGCAAAGGCGGTAGCGACGCTCCGGCCCGGCGGTGATCCCGCGCTCGCCGACAGCCCGTCCGGCCGCGCCGGTGAGACCAGCGACATGAAGGCGGGCAGGCCCGCGCGGGCCGCGGCATGCGCAGCGCACAGAGCGAGCATCACCATCCAGGGATTGGCGATCACAGCAAGCGCGCTCCAGCGCAGGCCGAACGACAGGATCAGCGCGCAGACGCCATGGCTGCCGATCCGGCTGTCGCGCATGATCTCGAGCTTGCGCTCGCGCGTCCGGCCGCCGCCGAGCCCGTCGGCGGTGTCGGCAAGCCCGTCCTCGTGCAGCGCGCCGGTGATGAGCGCGGTTGTAGCGAGCGCGAGCAGGGCAGCCATGCCGGGGGCCAGTCCCAGTTTGCGCGCGAGCGCGTAGACCATCGCGCCTGCAAGGCCGACCAGCAATCCTGCGATCGGGAGCGCCCAGGTCGCGCGCGCGACGGCGCCTTCGCCGGCAGGCTTCGACGAGCCCACCGGTACGATCGTGACGAACGACGCCGCGATCCTGAGATCGGCGACGACGTCTTTCAGGATATCGGCGCGCGGCGTCATTTCACTTTCATCGGCAGGCCGGCGACGACGAACTCGACCTCGTCGGCGACATCGGCGATCATCTGGTTCATGATCCCGGCGGCGTCGCGGAAGCTGCGCGCCAATGCGTTGTCGGGGACGATGCCGAGGCCGACCTCGTTGGTGACGAAGACGACCGGGCTCTTGAGATGGGGCAGGGTGGCGGCAAGCGCGTTCACCTCGTGCTCCCAGTCGCGCTCGGCACGCATCAGGTTGGAGAGCCACAATGTCAGGCAGTCGACGAGCCGTGCGCCGCCGCCGTCGGTTGCGACCAGCGCGGGCGCGAGATCGAGCGGCACCTCGCGCTCGATCCAGCCGGTTCCGCGCCGCGCACGATGCCTGGCGATGCGCGCGTCCATTTCCGCATCGAGCGCCTCGGCCGTCGCGACATAGACGGGCTGTCCGGGAAAGGCGCGCGTGCGCATTTCCGCACGCTTGCTCTTGCCCGATCGCGCTCCGCCCGTGATTAAGATGACGGCCATGGAGGTCTCCTGTGGGCCTGACTAATCACCAATCGCGGCCAAAGACAAAGCCGAAATCAGGGGGCGGGGGCTTGCGCTCGTCCCTCGCTTTGCGCAACAGGGGCGGCACAGGAGGCCGGTGTGGATTTTGCGGGCGCGATGATGGTGGCGATGGCGGTGGATGCCTTGCTGGGGTGGCCGGCAAGGCTGTTCGTGTGGGTCGGCCACCCCGTGACCTGGCTAGGTCGGCTGATCGCTACCATCGATGCCGCCTGCAATCGCGAGTCTGACCCGCCGGCGCTGCGGCGCGCCGCCGGCGTCGCCGGAGCGCTTCTGGTGATTGTGATCGCGGTTGCGCTCGGTTGGTTGCTTCAGTCGTTGCTGCCCGCCGGTTGGATGCAGATCGCACTGGTCGGCATCCTGGCTTGGCCGCTGGTGGCGCTCCGCTCGCTGCATGACCATGTCGCCGCCGTCGCCAATCCTCTGCTGAGCGGTAACATTGCGGCTGCACGCGAGGCGGTCTCGCGCATCGTCGGCCGCGATCCCGCTGCGCTCGATGAGGCCGGGATCGCGCGTGCCGCGATCGAGAGCCTTGCGGAGAACGCGTCCGACGGCATCGTGGCGCCGGTGTTCTGGGGCGCGCTGTTCGGTCTGCCCGGCATCTTGGGTTACAAGGCGATCAACACGCTGGACTCCATGATCGGCCATCGCAGCGAACGGCATGAAGCCTTCGGCTGGGCCGCCGCGCGCATCGACGATGTCGCAAACTTTGTTCCGGCACGCCTGACCGGATTTTTGTTCGTGCTGCTCGCGCCACGACGATCGGAGGCGCTCTCGTGCATGACGCGCGATGCGCGCCGCCATCGCTCACCCAATGCTGGCTGGCCGGAAGCGGCGATGGCTGGCGCGCTCGGCGTGCGGCTCAGCGGCCCCCGCATCTATCACGGCAGCATCGCCAAGGAATCATGGCTCAACGAAGGGGCGCGCGATCCGCTCGCCGCGGACATTGTTGAGGGACTGACGCTCTACCGCCGCGCCATGCTACTGTTCGCAGGTGTGCTTGCGATCCTGGCCTTCGCGTGAAAGAACAGGGCATGCGCGAGCACGGTGGAAATCTCGATCTGGCCCGACAGCGTTTTGGCGGGCACGCGGAGGACTGGATCGATCTGTCGACCGGAATCAACCGGCTGCCTTACCCGCTGGGCGAGATCGACGCGCATCATTGGCAGGCATTGCCGTCCCGGTCCGAGATCGAAGCCTTGCACCAAGCGGCCCGTCACGCTTATGCGACAAGCGCACCGATCGTCGCAATGGGCGGTGCGCAAGCCGCCATTCAACTGCTGCCGCAGCTTGCGCCGCGCGGGCGAGCGCGCATCCTCGCGCCGACCTACAACGAATATGCTCCCGTTCTGTCGGCCGCAGGATGGGAGGTGGAGGAGGTCGGGGCGCTCGATGCGCTGGCAGGCGCGAACCTTGCCATCATCGTCAATCCCAACAATCCGGACGGCCGCCGTTACTCGTCGAAGGATTTGCTCGCGCTGTTGCCGCGCGTCGGTCGTCTCGTCATCGACGAGAGTTTTGTTGATGCCGTGCCCGAGCTCTCGCTCGCTTCGGGAGCGGGGCGGCCGGGGCTGCTGATCCTGCGCTCGTTCGGAAAGTTTTATGGTCTTGCCGGACTGCGGCTTGGGTTTGCGATCGGCCATGCGGATGATATCGCCAGGCTCGCAGCGGCATCAGGTCCGTGGCCGATATCGGGCGCAGCAATCGCGATCGGCTGCCGCGCCCTGCGCGATGATGCCTGGACCAAGGCGACGTCGGCGCGGCTCGCCCGGGACTGCGTTCGCCTCGACGAGATGGTGCAGTCGCAAGGCTGGCGGCTCATCGGCGGTGCACCGCTGTTTCGTCTCTACGAGACGCCTGATGCGCTTGCCGCGCAGGCGACGCTGGCGCGCGGTGAAATCTGGTCGCGCATCTTCGCGCAAAATCCGACATGGCTGCGTCTCGGGCTTCCGGGCGCTGAGACCGAATGGTCGCGCCTTGCCAAGGCGCTAGCGCGCTAGCGCGAGCAGGCCTTCGACGTCGAGATGCTTTTCGATGTGTTCGGCAAGCGCATCAAGCGCGCTGTCGACCCTCGCGTGATAGGGCTCGCTGCCGGCAGGAATATCCAGCTTCGCGAGATATGCCCTGCGGAAATCGTCCGACGTGAACAGGCCATGCAAATAGCTGCCCTGCACGCGCCCATCGCTGGAGATCGCGCCTTCCGGCTCGCCGTTCAGCCTCGCGAACGGCCGCGCGCGGTCGGGCCCATCAGTTCGGCCGATGTGGATTTCGTACGCCTCGATCGGTTGATCCGTCGCCGCATGCACGGCCGTAACACGGGTCAGCGTCTTCTGCGGGCTCATCACCGTCGTCACATCCAGCAGCCCGAGGCCCGGCGTGTCGCCCGCGAGTCCTTCGATGCCATCCGGGTCCGCAACGCTGTGCCCGAGCATCTGATAGCCGCCGCAGAGGCCGAGCACATGGCCGCCCCTGCGGTGATGCGCGAAGAGATCGATGTCCCAGCCCTGCGCGCGCAGGAAGGCGAGGTCGCCGCGGGTGGATTTTGACCCGGGGATGATGACGAGCCTGACATCGCCTGGGATCGCTTCGCCCGGACGCACCATCACGAGATCCACACCTGGCTCGAGCTTGAGGGGATCGAGATCATCGAAATTGGCGATCCGAGATAGTGCGAGGCATGCAATCTTGCACTGGCCCGGCTTGCGCGCGTCGTTGAGGCCCAGTGCGTCCTCGGCCGGCAGCTCGCCGGCCCGCGCGAACCAGGGCAACACGCCGAGTCCGCGCCATGCGGTCTTCTGTTCGATCAGCTTGTAGCCGTCGTCGAACAGCGTGGGATCGCCGCGGAACTTGTTGATGACGAAACCCTGGATCATCGCGGCATCATCGGGGTCGATCACCGTCTTGATGCCGACAAGCTGGGCGATGACGCCGCCGCGGTCGATGTCGCCGACCAGCACCACAGGCACATCGGCCTTGCGCGCAAAGCCCATATTGGCGATGTCGGCCTTGCGCAAGTTCACCTCGGCCGGGCTGCCCGCGCCTTCCACCAGCACGAGATCGGCGCGCGCCTTCAGCCGCTCAAAACTCTCCAGCACCGCGCCCATCAGCTGTGGCTTCATCGCAGCGTACTCACGCGCACGCGCAGTCGCGATGCGTCTGCCGTGTACTACGATCTGTGCGCCGACGTCTGTCTCGGGCTTGAGTAGCACCGGGTTCATGTCGGTGTGCGGCTCGACGCCGGCGGCGAGCGCCTGAAGCGCCTGGGCGCGGCCGATCTCGCCGCCGTCGACGGTGACGGCGGCGTTGTTCGACATGTTCTGTGGCTTGAACGGGAGCAGGCGCAGGCCGCGCCGGGTGAAGGCGCGCGCGAGCCCGGCGACGATGAGCGACTTGCCCACGTCCGAGCCGGCTCCCTGGATCATCAACGCGCGCGCCATCGTGCTTCAGAACTCGACGCCGGCCTGCGCCTTGATGCCGGAGCGGAACGGATGCTTCACAAGCGTCATCTCGGTCACGAGATCGGCGATCTCGATCAACTCGTCCTTGGCGTTGCGGCCGGTGAGCACGACATGCGTCATCGGCGGCTTCGAGGTCTTCAGGAAGTCGACGACCTCAGTGATGTCGAGATAATCGTAACGCAGCGCGATGTTGATCTCGTCGAGCACGACCATGCGCAGACTGGAATCGCGAATCAGCTCCTTCGCCTTCTCCCAGCCGGCGCGCGCGGCCGCGATGTCGCGGGCGCGGTCCTGCGTCTCCCAGGTGAAGCCTTCGCCCATCGCGTGGAACTGGCAGAGCTCGCCGAAATGGCCGGTGAGCAGGCGCCGCTCGCCGGTGTCCCAGGCGCCCTTGATGAACTGCACGATCGCGCAGGGGAGGCCGTGCGCGATGCAGCGCACGATCATGCCGAAGGCGGAGGAGGACTTGCCCTTGCCGGCGCCGGTGTGGACGATGATGAGGCCCTTTTCGCCGCTCTTGGTCGCCATGATCTTGTCGCGGGCAACCTTGATCTTTGCCATCTTCGCGGCGTGTCGAGCGTCGGTGTCCTCGACGGTTTTTGTATCCGGTTCAGGCGTCATCATACCCGGTCCTTCGGCTTGACAAGAGGCGGCCGGGGGCAAATGGTGGCCCGGCGTTGGTTCCTGTCCTATGACAGGCGAAGAGGGAATGCGATAGGGTCCGAATCGGCAAGATTTGGGTCCGAAATGCAGCCGCCCCCGCGACCGTGACCGGAGAGATGCCCAAAGCCACTGATCCCCTGGGGATCGGGAAGGCGGGGATCGAAGGGGAAACCCTGCTCCGCAAGCCGGGAGACCTGCCAGCGCGGACGATTTTTGGACCGGCGGACGGGGTGTTCCGCGACGGGGAAACGGGCTTTCGCAAGAACGGTCCGTGCACCTCATCGCCTCCCGCCGTTACTTGGAAGAGGCGATGACCGTCACACTTCACGTCTGCATCACCTGTCGTGCCGGCCAGACGCTTGGCGAGGGCGAGACGACCCCGGGCAAGCGCCTGCATGTTGCGATCCTCGAGGCCGGCGTGCCCGAGGGCGTCAGCGTAGTTCCCGTCGAATGCCTCTCTGCATGCAGCCAGGGCTGCTCGGTCGCGCTCAGCGCGCCCGGCCGCTGGTGCTATGTCTATGGCCGCCTCTCGGACGCCCACGCGCAGGACGTGGTCACCGGCGCCGCCGCCTACGCCGCCGCGCCCGACGGCCTCGTGCCCTGGCGCAGCCGGCCGGAAATCTTCCGCAAGCAGTCGCTTGCCCGCATTCCTCCCATCGCCATCGTGCCAGAGGCCGCTGAATGAATTCGCTCGCAAAAGTCCCTGTTACGGTGGTCACAGGCTTCCTTGGCTCCGGCAAGACGACGCTGATCCAGCATCTGCTCGCCAACCCCAACGGTAAGAAGCTCGCCGTGCTCGTCAACGAGTTCGGCAGCGAAGGCGTCGATGGCGAAATTCTGAAGTCGTGCGCCGACGCGAATTGCCCGGAAGAGAACATCGTCGAGCTCGCCAATGGCTGCATCTGCTGCACCATCGCCGACGATTTCATTCCGACCATGGAGAAGTTGCTGGCGCGCCCGGTGCGGCCCGATCACATCCTGATCGAAACCTCGGGCCTGGCGCTCCCAAAACCGCTGCTTAGGGCGTTCGACTGGCCGGAGATCCGCTCGCGCATCACGGTCGATGGCGTGATTGCGCTTGCCGATGCCGAGGCCGTCGCCGCCGGACGGTTCGCGCCGGACCCGCATGCGGTCGAAGCGCAGCGCGCAGCCGACGAGAATTTGGATCACGAGACGCCGCTGTCGGAAGTGTTCGAGGACCAGATCGCCTGCGCCGACATCGTGCTGCTGACCAAGGCTGATCTCGCCGGCGCGGCCGGCATCGACGCCGCCAAGGCCGTGATCACCGCCGAGATGCCGCGCCGTGTGCCGATGCTGCCCATCACTGACGGCGCGATCGATGCACGCGTTATCCTCGGTCTCGGCGCTGCCGCCGAGAACGATCTCGCCGCGCGTCCCTCGCATCATGACGGTGAGGAGGAGCACGAGCATGATGACTTCGCCTCCGTCGTGATTGATCTCCCTGAGGTGACTGACATCGATGCGCTGGTCGCTTCCGTCCAGAAGCTGGCGCGCGAGCAGAACGTGCTGCGCGTCAAGGGCTATATCGCGGTGGCGGGCAAGCCGATGCGGCTGTTGCTGCAAGCGGTCGGTGAGCGCGTGCGCCACCAGTTCGACAAGCCCTGGGGTGCAGGTCTCAGGCAATCGAAGCTCGTCGTCATCGGCGAGCACGGTGACATCGATGAGGTCGCGATAAGAGCGGGATTGGCAGCCTGATGCACGTCGTCTTCCGCGAGAGCCGCGGTCTCGACGAGACCGCGACGCCACGAGACATCGGCCATGATCCGGCCGATCTCGTGGTGCTCTCGTACTCGGACTCCGATCTCGCGGCGTTCGCCGCGGGCTGGCGGCGTGGCCGCGACAGCCTGCCGTCGCTGCGGCTCGCCCATCTCGCGGAGCTCCGTCATCCGCTGTCGGTCGACACCTATGTTGAGCGCACGCTGTCGCAGGCGCGCGGCATTCTGGTGCGCCTGATCGGCGGCGAGTCTTATTGGTCGTATGGGCTCGCGGCGCTTCGACAGCTCGCGAAGGACCGCAACATCGTGCTCGCCGTGCTGCCGGCCGACGGCCGTGACGACACGCGGCTGGACGCGTACTCGAGCTTGCCGGTCTCGACGCTGCGCCGGCTCAAGGTGCTCTGCGACACCGGCGGCCCGGTCGCGGCGCAGGCCGCTATCGCGCAGCTTGCGCTGGCCTCTGGCCTCTATGCCGGCCCGGTCGCCGGCGACATGACCGTGCCCGAGATGGGGTTTTACGATCCCGCACGCGGCGTGATTGCGGCGTCGACTGGCGGTGACGGGAAGCCGCGCGCGTTGGTGACCTTCTATCGCTCCTACCTTACGGCCGCCGACACCGGCCCGGTCGATGCCTTGATCGCCGCGCTGCGCGAACAGGGGTTTGACGCGTATGGCGTGTTCGTCGCCTCATTGAAGGCGCCCGGCGTTGCGGACTGGTTGCGGGATTATCTTGCGAAGAATCCGCCGGCCGCGATCGTCAATGCGACGGCGTTCTCGGCGATGGGCGAGGACGGCACGACGCCGTTCGATGCGGCGGCATGTCCCGTCTTCCAGGTCGCGCTCTCATCGGCGCGGCGCGAGGATTGGGCGGAGGCGCTGCGCGGCCTCTCGCCAGGCGATCTCGCGATGCATGTGGTGCTGCCCGAGGTTGATGGCCGTCTGTTCACGGGCGTCGTGAGTTTCAAATCGGCCGCGGTGCGCGATCCAGATCTGCAGTTTTCCCATCTGGCCCACAAGCCCGATGAAGAGCGCGTGAAGGCCGTCGCCGCGCGAGTCGCGGCCTGGCGGCGGCTCGCGGAAGTACCTGCCGCCGAAAAGCAGCTGGCGATTGTGCTGTCGAACTATCCGGGCCGTCCGCACCAGACCGCGCATGCGGTTGGTCTCGATGCGCTCGCCTCAGTCGAGGCCTTGCTATCCGACCTAGCGGAGGCCGGTTACGATATCGTACCGGTCCATGCGCTCGGCGAGACGCTGCTGAACCGGCATCTGACCTGGAGCCTCGCCAATTACCGCGCGGCGCTGGCGCGCCTGCCACAAGCCTTGCAGGATGATCTCGCGCAAGCCTGGGGCGCGCCGGAGAGCGATCCGAGCTGCCGTGATGGTGCGTTCCATTTCGCCGCGATCCCTTGCGGCCAATCGATCATCGCGGTTCAGCCCGAGCGCGGCGATGCCACCACGCGCGATTCCGACTATCACGATCTCGCCCGCACGCCGCGCCATGCCTATGTCGCGTTCTATCTCTGGCTCCGCGCGCAGGGGATCGATGCCGTCGTGCACATGGGCGCACATGGCACGCTGGAATGGCTGCCAGGAAAATCCGTGGCGCTGTCCTCGCACTGCTGGCCGGACGCACTGGTCGGCGACATGCCCGTCATCTATCCCTTTATCGTCAACGACCCCGGCGAGGCGGCGCAGGCCAAGCGGCGCATCGGTGCGGTCACTATCGGCCATCTGCCGCCGCCGCTCGAACAATCTGCCGTGCCGGAAGGCCTGCGTCGGCTCGAACGCCTGCTCGACGAATATTCGACCGCCGATGGTCTCGATCCCGCCCGCCGCCAGCGCCTGATCGCCGCGATCCGCGACGAGGCGCGCGCGGCAGGCCTCGACGACGATCTCGGCCTCGACGCATCGGCTGCACCAGCCGAGGCCATTCCGCGCATCGACCGCTTTGTCTGCGATCTCAAGGAGAGCCAGTTCGGCGACGGCCTGCACGTGTTCGGTCGCGGCGCCTGTGGCGAGGCGGAGCGCGATGCACTGCGCGTCGCGCTTGCGGGGCAGCGCGTTGCACCGGGGCCATCGGGCTCGCCGTATCGCGGGCGGCAGGATGTGCTGCCCACGGGACGCAATCTCTTTGCCGTCGATCCACGGGCGGTGCCGACGCCGTCGGCGCATGCGCAAGGGATCAAGCTCGCGGAAGAGCTGCTGCGCCGCCATTTGCAGGATCACGGCGATTGGCCCAAGGGCCTCGTGGTCGATCTCTGGGGCTCGGCAACGATGCGGACCGCTGGCGAGGAGTTTGCGATGGCGCTGCATCTGGCCGGACTTGCTCCGCGCTGGGACCACGCCTCCGGCCGCGTCACCGGCTATGACATCATCGCGCCGGCCGAGCTCGGCCGGCCTCGCATCGACGTCACGCTGCGGGTATCAGGCCTGTTCCGAGATGTCTTCTCAGGTCTGGCGCAATTGTTCGAAGCCGCCACTGAAGCGCTCGCCTCGCGCGAAGAGGAGGGCGAGGAGAATCCGTATCGTCACCGCGCCTCCCGCGTGTTCGCGCCGCGCCCCGGACAATACGGTGTCGGTCTCTCGGCGATCCCCGATGCTTTCACGCCGGAGACCCGCGATGCGGCCGGCGAAGCCTGGCTGTCGGCCTCGTCCTGGGCGCTTGCTGCCGATGGCGAGGCTAGGCACGATCGTGCCGGCATCGAACAGCGGCTCGCGTCCGCCGACGCTTTTGTTCACGTCCAGGATCTGCCGGAAACCGACCTTCTGCTCGCTGCCGACTACGCAGCGCATGAAGCAGGTGTTGCCGCGGCAGCCGCACATCTCGGCGCCGCAGGGCCATCGCTCTATCACCTCGATACAACCCGCCCCGAGCGGCCACATGCGCGTACGCTGACGGAGGAAATCTCCCGCGTCGTCCGCGCCCGTGCGGCCAACCCGGCCTGGATCGCCGGCATGATGTGCCATGGGTTTCGCGGCGCCGCCGAGATCGCTGCGACGCTGGAGCACATGGCCGCCTTCGCCCATCTGGCCGATGCCGTGCCGCCGCATCTGTTCGATCACTATTATGACGCGACGCTCGGCAATGACGACGTCCGAGCCTTCATGGCGCGCGAGAATCCGGCGGCGCTTGCCGCAATGGAGGTTTGCTTCACGCGCCTGCACGAGGCCTCGCTCTGGCGAACGCGCCGCAATTCAATCGCGGCGGCCCTGAAGGAGGCGTCATGAGCGCGACTTCCGTGAAGGGCCGGTGTCCCGGCGCGCTGCGGCCGATGCAATCGGGCGACGGGCTCGTGGTCCGTGTGCGCCCATTCGGTGGCCGGCTCGACGCGGCCCAGACCGCCAAGCTCGCGCATCTCGCCGAACGCCACGGTAATGGGCTGATCGATGTCACCAGCCGCGCCAATCTGCAGATCAGGGGCGTCAGCGATACCAGCCACCGGCTGCTGCTTGACGGTCTTGCGCAACTGTCGCTGCTCGATCCGAATGCCGACACCGAATCCCGGCGCAACATTCTGGTCACGCCGTTCTGGCGCGATGGCGACGAGACCCAGGCGCTCGCCGCCGAACTCGAAGAGGCGTTGGCGGACTCGACGCTCGAACTGCCCACGAAGTTCGGCTTCGCCATCGATGACGGCACCTCGCGCGTGCTCGCGGGCAGTTCCGCTGACGTGCGGATCGAGCGTGAAGCAGCCGGCGGCCTTATGGTGCGGGCGGATGGCGCCAGATTTGGCCGCACCGTCACGCGCGGCGAAGCCGTGAGCACAGCGCTCGCTGTCGCAAGCTGGTTCGTCACCAGCGGCGGGCGAGGGCGCATGGCAACGCATCTTGCCGCCGGCGCGGCATTGCCTGAGGCCCTGCGCGGCGAGGCGGAGCCTGCGCCCATCATGGCTGTCGCGCGTCCCGGTCTCTATCCGCAGGGCGCAATGGTCGGCGTCGCCTTCGGGCAGATGCCGCATGCGACGCTCAGTCGGCTCTCCGCTTGCGGGCGTCCGCTGCGCCTGACGCCATGGCGGATGGTCTTGAGCGAAGGGACGCGGACGATGCCGTCCGAAGTCGGCCTCATCACCGAGGCTTACGACCCGGCGTTGCGCGTCATCGCCTGTAGCGGCGCGCCGCGCTGCCGTGAGGCCCATGCCGACACCCGCGCGCTTGCCGCGGCGCTTGCGCCCAAGATAGGAGCGGCTTCGCAGCTTCACGTCTCAGGCTGCGCCAAGGGCTGCGCCCATTCCGGCGCGGCCGCGATCACGCTGGTCGCGACCGCTGCAGGCTTCGATCTCATCCGTGGCGGATCGATCCGCGACGAGCCCGTCCTGCGTGGGCTCCTCGGCGAGGACATCGTTCGGGATCCCTCCATCCTGATGGGAGGGCACTGATGCCGCATACTTACGAGACCGACGGTGCCGCGATTTACCGGCAATCCTTCGCGACCATCCGGACCGAGGCGGACCTGGCGCGCTTCACGCCTGATGAGGAGCAGGTCGTGGTGCGGATGATTCACGCCGCCGGCATGGTGGGCCTCGAGGCGCATATCCGCTTCACACCGGGTATGGCGACGGCCGCGCGCGCGGCGTTGCAGAAAGGCGCGCCGATCCTGTGCGACGCGCGCATGGTCTCGGAAGGAATCACGCGCGCCAGGTTGCCTGCGACCAACGCCGTCATCTGCACGCTCGGCGACGAGGCCGTTCCGGCATTGGCCCAGTCCATGCGCAACACGCGCTCGGCTGCGGCGCTGGAGCTGTGGCGGCCGCATCTCGATGGTGCGATCGTCGCGATCGGCAATGCGCCGACCGCGCTGTTTCATCTGCTCAACATGCTTGAGGACCGCGACTGCCCGCGGCCTGCGGCCATCATCGGCTGCCCGGTCGGCTTCGTCGGCGCCGCCGAATCCAAGGCCGCGCTGATGGCCCATCCGCCGGTACCCGCGCTAACGGTCGAGGGCCGTCTCGGCGGCTCCGCGATCACGGTTGCCGCCGTGAACGCGCTCGCAAGCCGGAGCGAATAGAGATGGGATGCATCATCTGCTGCGGTCTCGGCCCCGGCAATCCTGATATGATGAGCGTGCGCGCGGATCGCACGGTGCGCGGTGCAAAGCACGTTGCCTATTTCCGTAAAAAGAGCAGGCCAGGCCAGGCGCGACGTATCGTCGAGGGCATGCTGGCGGTCGACGTGACAGAATATCCCATGGAATATCCTGTCACGACCGAGATCGCTTTCGACAGCGCCGAATATGTGCAGCTCCTGGCCGGCTTCTACGACGAATGGGCGGAACGCCTGGCGCGGCTGGCGCGCGCCGTCGACGTCGTCGTGCTTTGCGAGGGTGATCCTTACTTTTACGGCTCCTTCATGCATCTGCACGCGCGCCTGCAGGGCCGCGTCGGGATCGAGGTGATCGCCGGCATTCCCGGCATGGTCGGCTGCTGGAACGGCGTCGGACAGCCGATCGCGCTCGGCGACGACGTCACGACGGTGCTGATGGGCACGCTGGCCGAGGACGAGCTCGAACGGCGCATGCGCGATTCCGATGCGCTCGTCATCATGAAGACCGGCCGCAATCTCGCAAAAGTGCGGCGCGCGCTCGCCGCCGCCGGCCGGCTGAACGATGCCTGGCTGGTCGAGCGCGGCACCACGCCGAACGAGCGCGTTGTCAAGCTCGCCGAGATCGATGCCGCCGACTGTCCTTATTTCGCAATCGTGCTGGTGCACGGCAAGGGCCGGCAATTGGACGCCGCCGAATGACGGGCACGCTGACCATCGCAGGCCTCGGGCCGGGCAGTGAGGCGCTGGTGACGCCGGAAGTCTCTGCTGCGATTGCAGCCGCGACCGACATTCTGGGCTATGCGCCCTATGTCGCGCGCATACCGCCGCGAGCCGGTCTCACCCTGCATCCTTCGGACAACCGCGAAGAGCTGCAGCGCGCGCGCGAGGCGTTGCGCCTGGCTGCCGAAGGGGGGCAGGTCGTCGTCGTGTCCTCCGGGGACCCCGGCGTTTTCGCGATGGCCTCCGCCGTGTTCGAGGCGCTCGAACAGGCGCCGCAATGGCGCGAGCTCCCGATCTGCGTGCTGCCCGGCATCACCGCGATGCTGGCAGCGGCCGCGCGTGCGGGTGCGCCGCTCGGCCATGATTTCTGCGCAATCAACCTCTCGGACAATCTCAAGCCGTGGGCGGTGATCGAGACGCGGCTGCGGCTCGCCGCTGAAGCGGATTTTGCGATCGCGATGTACAATCCGCGCTCGACAAGCCGGCCGGAGGGGTTTGGCCGCGCACTGACGGTATTGAAGGAAGCGGGCTGCGGCGAGCGCCTGGTCATCTTCGCGCGCGCGATCAGCGCGCCAGACGAGAAGATCGTCACGGTGACCCTGAACGAAGCGACGCCTGATATGGCCGACATGCGCACGCTTGTCATCGTCGGTAACTCGCAGACGCGCCGTGTCGGCCGGTGGGTCTATGCGCCGAGGCAGGTCCGATGACCCAGCCACTGTATCACCTCAGCGACGCTCTCGACCCGCAATCGCTCGGGCAGTTGCGGACGCGAGATCATGACCACGGGCAGCCCCAGCATGCGGGCGGCATCGATCTTGGCGCGCGCGCCATCGCCGCCGGAATTGCGGGCGACAATCCACGCGATCTCGCGCCTGCGCATCATCTCCAACTCGCCATCAAGCGTGAACGGCCCGCGCGACACGATCACATCGGCTGCGAAGGGCAGGGCCGCTTCGGGTGGGTCGACGAACCGCAGCGTGTAGGTGTGCTGCGGCCTGCTCGCAAAGAGTGCGATGTGTTGGCGGCCGATGGCGAGGAATACGTTTGCGGATGCTTCGGGCAGTGTAGCGGCCGCAGCAGCGACATCACCGACTTCGATCCAGCTGTCGCCGGGGGCCCTGGTCCACGGCGCACGCTCCAGCGCAATCAACGGCGTCCCGGTTTCCGCGCAGGCTTCAACGGCATTGCGGCTCATTTCGGCGGCAAAGGGATGCGTCGCGTCAATCACATGCGTGATGCCTTCGCGCCTGATGGTATCGGCAAGCCCGCTTACGCCACCAAAACCGCCGATGCGGGTCGGCAGCGGCTGATCGGCAGGCGCGCGGGTGCGGCCGCCATAGGAATAGACGGCGTCAATGCCCGCGCGTGCAATCTCCGCGGCGAGCAGGCTCGCATCGCTCGTTCCGCCCAGAATGAGGGCGCGCATCATGGCTGATCCCTGGCTGACCATCATCGGTATCGGCGAAGATGGCCTTGCCGGGCTGTCCGAGGCAAGCCGAAAGGCGCTTGCCAAGGCAGAAACCGTCTTCGGCGGCGAGCGTCATCTTGCACTCGCAGATGTGGCAAGCCGCGGGCGCGCGTGGTCGGTGCCGTTCGACCCAGATGCCGTGCTGAGCTGCCGTGACCGGCCGACGGTGGTGCTCGCCTCCGGCGATCCATTTTGGTACGGCGCGGGTTCGATCCTTGCCGAAAAACTCGAGGCAAGCGAATGGATCGCGCATCCCGCGCCGTCGACTTTCTCGCTCGCCGCTGCACGGTTAGGCTGGCGGCTCGAAGCGGTCGCGTGCCTTGGCCTTCATGCTGCACCATTTGAATGTCTCGTGCCGCATCTGGTGCGAGGTGCGCGCATCATCTGTCTCGTGCGTGACGGTAGGGCCGTCGGTGAGCTCGCCAGATGGTTGAGCGAGCGAGGATGGGGCGCCTCGGCATTCTGGACTCTCGCCGCGCTCGGCGGACCACATGAAAGCGTTCGTAAGTATCGCGCCGAGAGCTATACACGCACTGCCGCGGGAAAGCTGATTGCTGTGGCGCTGGAGGCGAGTGGGGCGGATGGGCTGTCCCGTAGCTCCGGGCTGCCGGATGTTCTGTTCGCTCATGACGGCCAGATCACCAAGCGGCCGATCCGCGCGCTCGCGTTGTCGGCGCTGGGGCCGTGTCCTGGCAAGAGGCTGTGGGACATCGGCGCCGGTTCAGGCTCGATCTCGATCGAATGGGCGCTGTGTGGCGGGACGGCGATCGCCGTCGAGGCGCGCGATGATCGGGCAGCCAATATCCGCAGCAATGCAGAGGCGTTCGGGTTGGGACACAAGATCACTATCATCAGGGGGATCGCGCCAGAGGCTCTTGCTGTGCTCGAAACGCCGGATGCCGTCTTCATCGGCGGCGGCCTCGATAGCGCGATGTTCGATGCTGTGTGGTCGCGGCTCTCGCCCGGTACGCGGCTTGTCGCGCATGCGGTGACGCTGGAGACGGAAGCGCTGCTCGGCGAGCTGCACCGGCGCCATGGCGGCGAGCTGATGCGGGTGGAGATTGCATATGCTGGCCCGCTCGGCCGTTATCGCTCTTGGGAGGCGGCACGGCCGGTGGTGCAATGGAGTACGGTCCGATGAAAGTCGCCGGACTCGGATTTAAGAAAGACGTGACGCTCGCCTCGCTGCGTGAAGCGCTGCTGGCGGCCGGTGGTCCCGAAGGCATTGCCGCGGTGGCGACTGTCAGCGACAAGGCTGATGAGCAGGCGCTGAAGCAGCTCGCGTGCGAATGCGGCGTGCCGATCAAGGCTGTTCCGGTCGGCCTGCTGGCCAGCATCGACACGCCGACGCAGTCGAAGCTCATCGCGGAAAAGTTCGGGACGGGATCCATCGCTGAAGCAGCCGCGTTGGCAGCCGCCGGCCTTCACGCCCGCCTGATCGCAACGCGGGTTGTCTCTCAGGATCGCACCGCGACCGCGGCGATCGCTGAAGGAGACGGTCCATGACTGTGCATTTCATCGGCGCCGGGCCCGGCGCCGCCGATCTTCTCACATTGCGCGGACGCGACCTGATCGCGGCCTGTCCGGTGTGCCTCTATGCCGGCTCGCTGGTGCCCGAAGGTGTGCTGGCGCATTGCCCGGCCGGCGCGCGCATCGTCAACACCGCGCCGTTGTCGCTTGACGAGATCATCGCGGAGATCGCTGCTGCTCATACCGCGGGCAAGGACGTGGCGCGGCTGCATTCCGGCGATCTCTCGATCTGGTCGGCAATGGGCGAGCAGCTTCGCCGCCTGCGCGCGCTCAGCATTCCCTATACGGTCACGCCCGGCGTGCCGTCCTTTTCGGCCGCCGCAGCGGCGCTCGAAGCCGAGCTGACATTGCCCGGTCTTGCACAGACGGTGGTGCTGACACGCACGCCGGGCCGCGCCAGCGCGATGCCCGAGAGCGAAAAGCTCGCTGCCTTTGCAGCGACGGGCGCGGTGCTTGCGATCCATCTGTCGGTCCATCTGCTCGACAACGTCATCGCCGAGCTCACGCCGCATTACGGCCCAGACTGCCCGGTCGCGATCGTCTGGCGCGCGAGCTGGCCGGATCAGCGCATCGTCCGCGCCACGCTGGCAACGCTCGATGCGGCCGTCGGCACCGAGATGGAGCGCACCGCGCTGATCCTGGTCGGCAAGACGCTGGGCGCTGCGGATTTTGACGAGAGCCGGCTCTACGCCGCCGACTACGACCGCCGCTATCGGCCGGTTGGTGCCGAACCGCGCTTTCCGGAGGCATCGTGATGCCGGCAGGGCTCGTCATCTCCGCGCCGGCATCCGGCGTCGGCAAGACCACGCTGACCTTGGCTCTTGCGCGCGCCTGGCGCAATCGTGGATTACGCGTGCAGTGCTTCAAGAGCGGCCCGGACTATATCGACCCCGCCTTTCATGCTGCCGCCACAGGCCGCGCCTCCGTCAACGTCGATAGCTGGGCGATGAACCGCGCGACCATCGAACGCCTCGTCAGCCGTGGGACGGATGCCGACATCGTGCTGGCCGAAGGCTCGATGGGCCTGTTCGACGGCGTCGCCGCGCGCGGTGTCTCCGGCATCGGCGCCACCGCCGATATCGCGGAGATGCTGGGCTGGCCGGTGGTGCTGGTGATCGATCCGTCCGGACAGGCGCAGACGGCGGCGGCGATTGCTGCGGGGTTGCGCGACTATCGGCCCGGCGTGCGCCTTGCCGGTGTTGTGCTCAATCGCGTGGCCAGTCCGCGTCACGAAGACCTCGTGCGGCGCGCACTCAACGACGCCGACATCGCGGTCTTCGGCGCGCTGCCGCGCCATGCCGAGATCAGCCTGCCGAAGCGGCATCTCGGCTTGGTGCAGGCCGAGGAGCAGGCCGAGATCGGCAAGCTGATCGACGAGGCCGCGCGGTTCGTCCTCGAGCATGTCGATCTCGACGCGGTGCTGCAATCGGCTGCCGTCTGGTCGCCGCAACCTGCCACGAATGGCCTGAACTTGACGCCGCCGGGCCAGCGCATCGCGCTGGCCCGCGATGCGGCGTTCTCGTTCATCTATCCGCATATGCTCGAAGCCTGGCGCGCCTCAGGCGCCGAAATCTCGACTTTCTCGCCGCTCGCCGATGAAGCGCCTGACGCCAGCGCCGACGTCTGCTGGCTGCCCGGCGGCTATCCCGAGCTTCACGCCGGCAAGATCGCGGCCAATGCGCGCTTCCGCAGCGGCCTGCGCGCCTTCGCCGAGACGCGACCGGTGCACGGCGAATGCGGAGGCTATATGGTGCTGGGAACTGCTTTGACCGACGCCGACGGTATCAGTCATGAGATGACGGGCCTGCTCGGACTTGAGACGAGCTTTGCCAAGCGCCGCATGCACCTGGGCTATCGTCTCGCCGCGCTCGCAGCGCCGATGCCGGGACATCAGGTCGGTGCGCGGCTGCGTGGCCACGAATTTCATTATTCGACGATCCTGGCCCAGCCCGATACGCCGCTGGCAGTCGTGCACGACGCAACCGGCGCCGTCATCGCCGAGACCGGCTCGCGGCGCGGCCGCGCCACCGGCACGTTCTTCCATCTGATCGCGGAGGACCGGTGAGCGGCTTTGTCTCCTTCATCTCCGCCGGCCCCGGCGATCCCGAGCTTCTTACGCTCAAGGGCGCCGCGCGGCTGCGCGAGGCCGACGTGGTGCTCTATGACGATCTTGCTTCAGGCGCGATCCTCGATTTGGCGCGCCCGGGCGCCAATCTCGTCGCGGTCGGGAAACGGGCAGGGCGGCCGTCGACAAAACAGCATCACGTCAACCGCCTCTTGGTCGACTATGCTGCCACGGGCGTGCGCGTCGTGCGGCTGAAGTCGGGCGATGCCGGCATCTTTGGCCGGCTCGAGGAGGAGCTGGAGACGCTGCGCGAGGCCGGCATCGGCTACGAGATCATTCCCGGCGTCACCTCGGCCTGTGTTGCTGCCGCGCAAGCCGGCATTCCATTGACGCGTCGGCACACCTCGCGCCGGGTGCAGTTCGTCACCGGGGCCGACGTCACGGGCGAGCTGCCGCAGAACTTGAACTGGGCAGCGCTGGCCGATCCTGATGCGACGACCGTCGTCTATATGGGCCGGCGCACCTTTCCGGCGTTGGTTGCCAAATTGATCGAGCATGGTCTCTCGCCGAGCACGCCGGCGCTGTTCGCCGAATCCCTCGGTCGCGCCGACGAGCACCTGGTGCGCACCACCATTGCCGAGCTCGCCGTGCAGCTTGCACGTGGCGGCGCTGCCTCCACGGCAGCCGTCATCATGTTCGGCGCGCTGTCGGAGGGCGGATCGTCATGATGACGCTCTCCCTGATCGGCATCGGTTGCGGCGATCCCGGGCAGCTCACGCGCGCTGCGATCGGTGCGATCAACGCCGCCGATGTTGTCCTGATTCCGCGCAAAGGAACGGCAAAATCAGACATCGCCGATCTCAGGCGAACGATTTGCGCCGATGTGCTCACCAACACCGCCACGTGCATCGCCGAGTTCGATTTGCCCATGCGCGACGCGGCGGAAGCCGATTACCGCAAAGGCGTGGACGATTGGCACGACGCGGTCGCCGCGATCTGGTCGCAGACGATCGCAAGTCATCTCGGCGGTGAGGGCAGGGTCGCACTGCTGATCTGGGGCGATCCTTCGCTCTACGATTCCTCGCTGCGCATCGCGCGGCGGCTCGACCCCTCGCCTGAGATCGAGGTCGTGCCCGGCATCACCTCGATCCAGGCGCTGTGCGCGGCGCATGCGCTGCCGCTCAACGATATCGGTGAGCCGTTTTTGGTCACGACCGGACGCCGCTTGCGCGAAGGCGGCTGGCCGGCAGGCGTCGACACCGTGGTGGTGATGCTCGACGGCGGCACGGCGTTCCAACTGCTCGATCCGGAAGGACTGCACATCTGGTGGGGCGCCTATCTCGGCATGGCCGATCAGATCATCATGTCCGGCGCGCTGGCCGAGGTCGGCCCGCGCATCGTCGCCGCGCGACTGGCCGCGCGCGAGCGGCATGGCTGGATCATGGATAGTTACATTCTCAAGCGCAGGCCATAAGCGAGGCAGCATGCTCCCTGAATGGATCACTCAGAAATGTCCAGAAATTTCCGCGCTCCATCGCGAAGCGGCAATCGCGCGGCAGGCACAACTGACAAAGCCGACCGGGGCGCTCGGCCGGCTCGAACAGCTCGCGATCGAGCTTGCGGGCCTGCAGGCGACCGAACGCCCGCTTGCCGCCCGCGTGCCGATCATCATCTTCGCCGGCGATCACGGCATTGTCGCGCAGGGCGTGTCGGCCTATCCGCAAGCCGTCACCATCGCGATGATGGCGAATTTTGCCGCAGGCGGTGCCGCGATCTCGGTGCTGGCGCGCGAGCTCGGCTCGCGTCTGGAGGTGGTCGACGCCGGAACGCTGGCCGAGGCGGCGATGCCAGGCATCATCACGGACAAGCCGCGCCATGGTACCCGCGATTTCAGCCTCGAAGCTGCGCTCACGCAGTCGGAGCTGGCATTCGCCTTCGAGGCCGGACGGCGCGCAGTGGCGCGGGCCGTTGCCAATCGGCCCGATCTGCTAATCTTCGGCGAGATGGGCATCGGCAATACCACGACATCGGCGGCGATCGCCGCGAGCCTGCTCGGCATCAGCGCCGAGGAGATCGCCGGCAGCGGCACCGGCGTCGGTGCGGCGGGCCGTGCGCACAAGGCGCGCGTGATCGACGCGGCGATCGCGCGTCATCAGGTCGCCGGTGCAGCGCCCGAAAATATCCTGTGCGCTGTCGGCGGCCTCGAGATTGCGGCGATCTCCGGCGCGATCATTGCGGCCGCGCAGGCACGCATTCCCGTGCTGATCGACGGTTTCATCGTTTCGGTTGCCGCACTCGCCGCGGTCCGGCTCAATACATCGTGCCAGCCGTTCCAGCTCGCCTCGCATCAATCGGCGGAGCAGGGGCATCGGCTGGTTCTGCGCGCGCTGAACGTGCAGCCGCTGATCAGCCTCGATCTCAGGCTCGGCGAGGGATCGGGCGCCGCGATCGCGCTGCCGCTGGTGCGCGCGGCCTGTGCGCTTCACAACGACATGGCGACGTTCGCGCAGGCCAATGTGCCGGATCGCCCTAACTGATCCGCTGATTGACGGAGACGACACGCCAGCCGGCCGCGAGCCGATCGATCCGGGTCAGCGACAGTGGATCGATCGCGAAACGCAACGCCGCCTGCGGCGCCAGGTCGAGTGCGATGCAGAGTGCGGCGCGGATGGTGCCGGAATGTATGACGAGCGTTGCGGGGCCGGCGCCGATCCGCGCAAGGCCCAGCCGGACGCGCGCGACCTGATCCTCAAAGCTCTCTCCATCAGGCGGCCGACCGCGCGCCGGATCGCTCCAGAATTGCGCATAGGCCTCGCCGCCGGCCGCGGAAAGCTCGTCATGCCGCCGGCCGGTCCAGCCGCCAAAATCCTGCTCGCCGAATTCGGGCATCAGCTCGGGCTCGAGCCCCAGCGCGCGCGCCGTCTCGACCGTACGTCGCGCCGGGCTGGCATAGCTCGCCGCATCCGGCGGCAGACACCGGCGCAGCGCCTCCAGTTGTACGCGATCGCTAAGGTCGGATGGCGCATCATCGGCATGGATGGTCCCTGCGACGCCGTCGACGGCGGCATGCCGTATCAACCAGAGGAAGGTCTCGCCTTCCATGCAGATCTCCCAAGGTAGTTGGTGGCTGCTGCACTATCGCCGCGACAGGCACATTGACTCTATCTGCGCCGTAATCCTAGATGGCGTTGACGGTTTTCCCGAGAGGGGATGAAAAGGGAATGCGGTGCGGGGACGTTGTCCCCAATGCCGTAGCTGCCCCCGCAACTGTAAGCGGTGAATCCTTCGTCAGAAGCCACTGGGTCCTCGGTCCCGGGAAGGCGTCGAAGTGGTCACGACCCGCGAGCCAGGAGACCTGCCGTCAGCCGTGGTCACACGCGAAGATGTCGGTCGGGGAGTACAGACATTCGGCTTCATCGGAAGGCTGAAAGCCGGATGGTGGGACCTTGGTTCGCGGTGACGTGCCACTGACGTCACACCGAGGTCCAAGACTGTGTCTTCTATCCATACTGTACGACCACGCCGTTTTCTGCTGGCGTCCGCCGCTCTGACATCTTTTGCCGTCATCGACATGCCGGCTGCCTTGGCGCAGCAGGCTCGCGAGCCTCTGCCGCCGGTGGAAGTGTCGCCGCCGCAATCCCGCAAGCTCGCCAAGCCGACCGGCCGGGACGCGGCAAGCGCACGCCGCATGACCGCACGCACGCCTGCCGCGGCAGCAGCGGTCGCGTCCAAGCCGGTCGTGCCGAACGCTGCGACGCCGCTTAACAGCAACGCGGTTGCCGAAAGCGCTTCGCGCCTCGGCCTCACCGTGCGCGAGACGCCCGCGACGGTCGAGGTGATCTCGGCGCAAATCATGCGCGAGCAGGGCTACCGCACCGTCTCCGACGTGGCGCAGGGTGCAGTCGGCGTCACCGCCGGCGACAATCCGGCCGAGCCCTCGGCCTTCTCGATGCGCGGCTTCACGAACAGCCAGATCAACACGCTCTATAACGGCATCAAGATCGGCCCGCAGAACATGACCTCGCGGATCATGGACACGGCCAATCTCGAAGCCGTGGAAATCCTGAAAGGGCCGGCCTCGCTGATCTCGGGTGAGGGCGCTGCCGGCGGCGCGATCAATTTCGTCACCAGGCAGCCGCACACCGGGCCGATCCGGAACGAGGCGGACTTTTCCTGGGACTCGCTGAACTCCTATCGCGCCCATTACGGCTCGGGGGGCAGCACCAATGTCGAGGGTCTCGATTATCGCTTCGACATCAACCGCTCCGCGCTCAATGGCTTTGCCGACGACACCAGCACCAAGACGTTCGACGTCTCCGGCCAGCTCAATTATCGGATTTCCGACAGCCTCAAGGTCTGGGGCGCGATCGAATATCGCGAGGACCGCTCCAAGGCTTATTGGGGCGCGCCACTAGTGCCGGTGGCCTTTAGTGGCTCGCATGCCACGGCAGGCATCGTCTCGGGCACTTATGTCTCGAGCTTTAACGGAACCAATCTCGGACCGATCACGATCGACGATCGCACCTTCAACACCAACTACAACGTCCTCGATAATCGCAACGTGGCGCAGGAGGTGTGGCTGCGCGGCGGATTTGAGCTGAAGCTGGCGCCCGATCTGATCTTGAAGAGCCAGGCCTATGCCTACGGTGCCGAGCGCAGCTGGTTCAACAACGAGGTGGAGGCGTTCAACACCGCAACGAATACGGTCGACCGCAGCCGGTTCTACGTGGCACATAGTCAGCGCCTTGTCGGCAACATCACAGATCTGACCTGGGATGCGAACATCGCAGGTTTCGACAATCGCCTGGTTACGACGCTCTCGTCGAGCTATCTCGATTTTGTCCGGCCGGGCGCGGCCAAGTTTCCCGGCGATTCCGTTGATCTCGTTGATCCCAACCGCGGCTTCTACGGCCTGCTGACGACCAAGCAGCAGACCGCTCGCATCCACAACGAGGCGCTGTCGTTCGAGGACCGGCTGAAGCTCACGCGCACCTTCTCGCTGATCGGCGGCCTGCGCGTCGAGCATATCGGGCTCGACCGCAATTCGACCGACCAGTTCGGTCTGGAGAACGTAGGCTTTCCGTTCTCGAAATCCTGGGCACCAGTCACCGGCCGCATCGGCTATACCTGGGAGGCCGTTCCGGGCCTGACCTTCTTCAGCCAGTACGCCACCGGCGCCGACATCTCGGCCAACAATATCTTCCTGCTTTCGCCCACCCAGCCGCTCGGTCTGACCACTGCGCGCACCTATGAGACCGGCGTCAAGCACGTGCTTTGGGACAACAGGGCGGAGTGGTCGTTTTCGGCCTACGATATCCTGCGCAAGAACGTCTATGCCGCCGCGGGCGGCATGCAGCTCAACATCGCGGGACGGCAGGAGTCCAAGGGCGTCGAGCTCGCCGGATCAATCCGCCCGATCGAGCCTTTGCGTCTGTGGGGCAACATCGCCTATGTCGATGCGCGCTATGCCGATTATGATTTCGCCGGCGGCTCGTTCTCGGGCAACACGCCGCCGAACGTACCGCGCATCGTCGCTAATGCCGGCGCGTCCTGGCGCTTCTTCACTCTCTGGCCGGTAGAGATCGGCATCACCGGCCGCCATGTCGGCGACCGCTACAACAGCGACGCCAACACCGTGACCATGAATGCCTACACGGTCGGCGATGTCTACGCCTTCGTCGACATCCCCAAGACGGTGTTCAATGCCGTCGATCAGGCCCGCCTGACCTTCCGCGTGCGCAACTTTATGGACAAGCGCTACGCGATCTGGGGCGACCCGTTCTATCCGGACCAGATCCTGCTGGGCGCGCCGCGGACGTATGAAATTTCCGCGGCGTTCAAATGGTAGGGCGCTGACCACATGATGGGCGCCATCGTCCTGCTGCACCGCTGGCTCGGAATTGCGTTCTGCCTCCTGTTCGCGATGTGGTTCGCGAGCGGAATCGTCATGCACTTCGTTCCGTTTCCGTCGCTGACAGAAGCGGAACGCTTTGCCGGGCTCGCGCCGGTGGAACGCACGCAGCCGGTCATGGCAGTGGCCGATGCCGTGGTCACGAGCGGAATCGCGGATGCCACGCGCGTTCGTCTGATTCAGCGCAGCGATGGGCCAGTCTATATTGTGTCGGGGCCGTTGCGTATGCGGGCGGTCCGTGCTTCGGACGGGGTCGATGCATCGGTGGAATCTGCCGATGTCGCGCTCGCCATCGCCCTGGAGCACGCCCGCAGCCGTGGGCTCGATGCCGCACATGCCGCAATCGTTGCGCGCGCGGACTACGATCAATGGACAGTCCCCAATGGTTTTGATCGCCACCGACCTCTGTTCCGCATCGCTCTCGGCGACGCGCCCGGGACAGACCTCTACGTTTCGTCGCTCACGGGCGAGGTCGTGCTGGATACAACGCGGGCCGAGCGAGGCTGGAATCTCGCCGGCAGCGTGTTGCACTGGATCTATCCGACAATTCTGAGACGCGACTGGGCGCTGTGGGATCGGGCGGTCTGGACCTTGTCGCTGCTGGCGTTGATCGCTGCGGCATTGGGTGCGGTGCTGGGGATTGCGCGGATCAAGTTGCGAGCAGGGGTGATCGGCTCGCCCTATCGCGGCTGGCACGCTCTGCATCACATCATCGGTCTCGTTGCGACCGCCTTCGTGCTGACCTGGATTTTCAGCGGCTGGCTCTCCATTGATCACGGCCGGCTGTTTTCACGCGGGCAGCTGACCTCGGCTGAAGCGGGCGTGATAAATCGTTCGCCGGATTGGAAGACGGCCCCGTTGGCTGACCGGAAGCAGCTGGCGGTCCGGGAAATCGAGTGGTTTGCCTTCGACGGCAAAGTCTATCGACGCGAGCGGACGGACCTCGCCGAACAGGTTCTGGTGCGGCCAGCGGGCGAAGGGCAGGCATTCCTCAGCGCGCAAGAGGTCGGCGGCCTGGTGACGAGGCTCGCGGGGGGCTGCGGCGCACCGGCCGCTCTTGCCGATAACGACGACTACGCTGCGCAGTCCAGCGTTCCCGGCGCGCCCGTCTACCGTACCCGCTGCGGTGATCTCTGGTTCGACATCGACGCCGCTGACGGCACCGTGCTGCAACGACTGGATTCATCGCGACGGGCCTATCGCTGGTTCTATAGCGCGCTACACACGCTCGATTTCCCTGCCCTCCTGGCGCATCCGCGCCTGCGCGATGTGCTGATCGTCGGGCTTTGCGCGCTCGGCCTGGTGTTCTCCGTCACCGGCATCGTGATCGGCTGGCGGCGCTTGCGGTCGAAATTCGCAACCTGAGCTGCATGACGCGCATGGCCGGCGAGAAGATCAGCGATGCCCGGCCGCGGCGTCATTGATCTCTTTTCGCGGGCCGCCTTTCAGTGTAGCTCTGCGCCACCTAAGCGGTGGCCGCCAATCGGGTCGCCGATATCATGCAGGAGAGGCAAGGATGTACCCGAAAGTTCAGATGTTCATCGCCGGCGAGTGGACCGACGGCACCTCCGGCAAGTCGGAGGACATCCTCAATCCCGCAACCGGCCAGCCGATCGGCCAGACTCCGCACGCCTCGAAGGCCGACCTCGATCGTGCGCTGGAGGCGGCCAAGGCCGGTTTTGAGGTCTGGCGCAAGACCTCGCCGTTCGACCGCTACAAGCTGATGCGCAAGGCTGCCGACATCATCCGGTCCCGCGCCGCCGAGATCGCCCCGGTCATGACCATGGAGCAGGGCAAGCCGGTCGTGGAAGCGCATGGCGAGACCATGCTGGCCGGCGACCTCATCGACTGGTTCTCCGAAGAAGCCCGCCGCGCCTATGGCCGTATCGTGCCGCCGCGGATGGGCAACGTTTCCCAACTCGTGACCAAGGAGCCGGTCGGCCCGGTCGCCGCGTTCACGCCCTGGAATTTCCCGATCAACCAGGCGGTGCGCAAGATCTCGGCCGCGCTCGCCGCCGGCTGCTCGATCATCGTCAAGGGCCCGGAAGAGACGCCTGCAAGTTGCATGGAGCTGGTGCGCGCCTATGCCGATGCGGGCATTCCGCCCGGTGTCGTCCAGCTGGTGTTCGGCGTGCCGTCGGACGTGTCGGAATATCTCATTCCGCATCCGATCATCCGCAAGATCAGCTTCACGGGCTCGACCGCGGTCGGCAAGCATCTGGCGGCGCTCGCCGGCCTGCACATGAAACGTGTCACCATGGAACTCGGCGGCCATGCGCCGGCGATCGTGTTCGCGGATGCGGATCTCGACAACGCTGCGAAGATTCTTTCGGCCAACAAGTTCCGCAATGCCGGCCAGGTCTGCGTCTCGCCGACGCGTTTCCTGGTGCATGAAAGCGTCTATCAGCCCTTCGTCGACAAGTTTGTCGCGGCCGCCAAGAGCCTGAAGGTCGGCAACGGTCTCGACAAGGACACCCGCATGGGCCCGCTGGCCAACCCGCGCCGTGTCGATGCCATGGAAAGTTTGGTCTCCGACGCGGTCCAGCGCGGCGCCAAGCTCCAGGCCGGCGGCAAGCGCATCGGCAATGAGGGCTTCTTCTTCGAGCCGACCGTCATCACCGATGTGCCGCGCGATGCCCGCATCATGAACGAAGAGCCGTTCGGACCTCTTGCTCCCATTACCTCTTTCCGCAGCTATGACGAAGTCGTGGCCGAAGCGAACCGCCTGCCTTATGGCTTGGCGGCCTATGCCTACACTACCTCGACCAAGACGATGCAGGCGATCGGCGCTGACGTCGAGAGCGGCATGATCTCGATCAACCACCACGGCCTCGCGCTGCCGGAGGTGCCGTTCGGCGGCATCAAGGATTCCGGCTATGGCTCCGAGGGCGGCTTGGAGGCGATCGAGGCCTACCTCAACACCAAATTCGTGACCCAGGCGAGCGCGTAAGGCTCGCGCGACGTCTATTGCAAGCGCGTCACGGCATGCCGTGGCGCGATTTGCTATTTTCTGGTCACGGCGCGCGCGGACAGCGTGACGAGGCACATCAGCGCGGCGAGCATCCAGAATGCCGTCGGCAGGCCGACGGCATGGGCGACAAAACCGATGCCGGCGGGGCCAACCAGAACACCGGCATAGCCGGCGGTGGTGATCGACGCCACCGCGAGCCCCGTGGGCATTGCGGTCTGCGCAGCGGCGCCGCGGAACAGCACCGGCACGAGGTTCGAGGCGCCGAGACCGATCAGCAGGAAACCGGCGACGGCAATCGCCGCGCTCGGCGCGAGCAACAGCACCGCAAGGCCTGCAACCGCAAGCAAGCTTCCCCCGACCAGCGTTGCGCGGTCGCCGATACGCGCCACGACGGCATCGCCGCCAAGCCGGCCGGCGGTCATCGCGATCGAGAACACGATGTAACCGATCCCGCCCTGCGCCTCGCTGACGAGGCCGCTGCCGATGACGAGCAGCGCGCCCCAGTCGAGCATCGCGCCTTCGATCAGGAAGGTGACAGCAGCCAGCAGCGCCAGCAACAGCACGATGCCGTGCGGCAGCACGAACAGCGGTCCCTCCTGTGCCTGTGCCCTGCGCAGCAGGCGCGGAGCGGCAAGCGCCATCGTGATCAGCATCAGGACCGAGCAGATCAAGGCGCTTGCGAGCGGTCCAAGGTGCAACGACAGCAGCGCTGTCATCACCGCCGATCCGGCGAACCCGCCAATGCTGAAGAGCGCATGGAAGCCCGACATCAGCGGCTGTCCCGCCGCGCGCTCCACCTCGACGGCATGGATATTCATGGCGACGTCGATCGAGCCGAGCGCCGCGCCGAATGTGAGCAACGCTAACGCCAATGTCACGGGCGTGCCGACGTTGACCAGCAGGGGCAGAGCTAGTGCGAGACCGATCCCGCCGGCGATGATGATCGGCTTGGTGCCGTGGCGTGCGCTCAAAATGCCGGTCGCGAGCATCGCGAGGACCGAGCCGATGCCGAGGCTGAGCAACAGCAGGCCGAGGACGGCGTCGTCGACCGCGAGTCGCTCCTTCGCGAACGGCACCAGCGGCGCCCAGCATGCGAGGCCGAATCCGGCGACCAGGAACGAGAGGCGCGTGGCGAGCCGCGTCGCCGGCCGGTCGGCTGAAGTCATTCATGAAACTCCGCGAAGGGAATTGCGGGTGAGGCGAGGAACAGAGATTATCAAGCGGGAACGAACGGAGCAGTTCCGAAAGCCGCGGCGATCTGGCGCGCGAATTTCCACGCAGATCCCGTTGGTCATTTCGCTCAACGCACCACCCGATCTCTGTGCTCCACAGATTTGCTCTCTGTTGCACAGATTTGCCTGTACAATAAGGAGAGGCTGAGGCGAGCGCTATGCATGGCTCGCGGGGCACCGACCGACTCTCGGGATGGACGATCGAGGCTGCGGAAATGCTTGCGCGTGTCCGCGCTCGATTGGTACGACAAGGCGGCGGCGAAGGTCCGGACCGTCAGAGTTCGGGCGATTTTGAAGACTAAGGGAGGGACACAACATGCTCAAGGGCATCAATCCACTGCTCAACGCCGACGTACTCTATGCCTTGCGTGCAATGGGGCACGGAGATCGCCTCGTGGTGTGCGATACCAATTTCCCTGCCGATTCGATCGCGCGCCAGACCGCGTTCGGTGAGTTGCTTCGCATCGACAACGTCAGTACGGCAAAGGCGATCGAGGCCATTCTATCGGTGCTGCCGCTCGATACGTTCGTCGACGATGCCGCGATCCGCATGGAGATCGTCGGCCAGCCCCAGGAGGTGCCGCCGGTGCAGCGCGAGGTGCAGGCCGTGATCGACCGCGCCGAGGGGCGTTCCTGGCCACTGGTCGGGGTCGAGCGCCATACCTTCTATGAAAAGGCCAAGACGGCCTACTGCGTGATCGCCACCGGCGAGCGGCGCTTCTACGGCTGTTTCCTGTTCTCCAAGGGCGTCATCGCGCCGGACGGAGAGTGATGGCAGGCCGTCGCGGCGGCGCGCGCGGTTGCGTTGTCAAAACTCAAACCAGAGCCGCAGCTTTCGGTGTTCGCTCGGTCGTCTCCATGTAATTTCGGTCGACGACCCGCAGCGTCTGCCGCACCATGCCGTCGACGATTGCCGCCGACTTGCTTGGACGTAAATATATCGCGGTGGACTTGAGCAGCCACGGCAACACCGCCTGCTCGAGCCGCTCCTCATAAGCGTTGCGCATCATGTCGAAAGCCTGCAAGCCGGGACCGGCCAGGACGACGTGGTGCGGGCGCAGCACCGATATCGTTGCGGCGACCGCCTCGGCAAGCGCGTTGCCCGCCTGCCGGAACAATTGCTCGAGGCGGGGATCGCCGTCCCGCGCTCTGTCTCGCAGCAGGGCCATCTGCGCCTCCGAGGGTTGTTGCGAGGTCGCGGGCGGCAGGTCGATAAAGGTGCGGGCGTCGCGGTAGAGCGCGTAATCGGCGAGATAGGCCTCGACGCAGCCACGCTGACCGCAGCGGCATTGCGGCCCGTTCGGCGCGAACTTGACGTGGCCGATCTCGCTGCTGGCGCCGCCGCCCCAACGTGCCTCGCCGTCGACGAGGACGCCCATCCCGACGCCGTGGCCGACCATGATCGTGGCTGCCACGCCCTCCGCCAGGGCCGGTTCAGTCGCTGCGAGGTCCAGTGCAACCGGGACGGCGTCGTTCGCCGTCACGACGTCGACCTCGAACGCCTTGCGGGTCGGCGTCGCCAGATCGACATCGGTGACGGACAGCGCAGGACTCCAGAGGTGGTGGCCGGTGTCGGCATTGACGATGCCCTGCAGCGCGATTCCGATTCCCAGCAGCCGGCGCCGCGGGGTGGCCGTCGCGGCAAGCGTGGCATCGATTTGCGCGATCACGATGTTGCAGAGCGCGTCGGCGCCGAGCGCGCGGGTCTGGAGTGCGAGCCGCGATTGCGCCAGGCCAGCGCCACTGAAATCCGCGATCAATGTCTCGATCAGGTTCATGCGCAGCGAGACCGCAACGATGCGGCCAAACTCCGGATTCAGGGTCAGCTGTATGGCCGGCCGACCGCGACGACGGCCATTCAGCCCGTCCGCATCCTCGTCGTTGGTATCGTCTGGCAAGGACGTCACCGCGGCGGTTTCGGATACCAGGTCTTCGGCCATCATCCTCGATGTGATGGCCGAAACAGCCGGGAAGCTCAGCCCGGTGTTTCGTGCAAGCTCCACGCGCGGCATGGGCCCCTGACGCCGCAGGGCTTCGATGAGACGGCCGCGATTTGATCCGCGCGCCGGGCCTGGACCGCGCACCGGCTTGAGCTCATCGCCCATGGGATAATCCTTTAATTCGCTTGTCGAAATTATCTTCGACATTCGACTTTGGTGCATGCCGTTCGATGTCGCGATGTCGCGCCAAATAGGGCACATCCTACCGCGCTTGCTATTGGTGCGTGAAGTTGTAACGAAAATCACGCTTGACGAGCCAATTTCCTCTTCCTAATTTATTCGCGCGGGAAATAAAATAAAGGCGCAATAAGCGCCGGACGTCAACCCCGGATACCGGCTTGACGAAAGGGAGGTGCATATGAACAGTTCACTGAAGAAATGGATCGTGCCGTTTTGCGCGAGCGCAGCGGTGCTCGCGATGACCACCGGTTGGGCTCAGGCCCAGCAGAAAAAGACCATCGCGCTGGTGACCAATGTCGCGGCCGACTTCTGGACCATCGCCGGCCGCGGGCTTGAGAAGGCGCAGAAGGAGCATCCGGACTACAACATCGAGCTGATCGTCACGAACGAAGGGACCGCGGCCGGCCAGCGTCGCGAGCTGGACGACCTGCTGGTGCGCGGCGTCGCCGGCATCTCCATCTCTGTCGACGATGCCGCGCACGCGACCGAAGAGCTCAACAAGGTCGCGGCCAAGACCGTGTTGATCACCACGGACAGCGACGCGCCGCAGAGCAAGCGTCTTGCCTATATCGGCACCGACAACGTTGCGGCCGGACGGCAGGCCGGTGAGGAGATCAAGAAAGCGCTCCCGAACGGCGGCAAGATTGCGTTGTTCGTCGGCACGATGGACGCCGACAATGCCCGCGAGCGGGTGCAGGGTATCAAGGAAGCGATCGCCGGCACCAAGATCGAGCTGGTCGACGTGTACACCGATCAAGTGGACTCCGCCAAGGCCAAGGCGAACATGGAGAACGTGCTCGTCAAATATCCCGACATTGCGCTCTTGTCCGGCCTGTGGAGCTACGAGACGCCGCTGATCTACGACGCAGTCAAGGCCGCTGGAAAGGCCGGCAAGGTGAAGATCGTCGGCTTCGACGAGGATCAGCGTACGCTGCGCGGGATTTCCGACGGCACCATCGAATCGACGGTCGTGCAGCAGCCGTACGAGTTCGGTTACCTCTCCGCCACCAACATCATCAAGACGTTGAACGGCGACAAGTCCTGGATTCCGGCGGATAGCAAGCTGATCGTGCCGACAAAGGTGATCAGCAAGTCCAACGTCGCGGAGTTCACCGCGCAGATGAAGGAATTGCTGAAGAAGTAAGTGCTTCAACGCCCGGCTGCCATTGGCCGCCGGGCGTTGTGCCGGAGGGAACGCCGAATGGCGCAGACGCTGCTGGAGCTTGCCGGGATCAGCAAGACCTATCCTGGTGTCAGGGCCCTCGACGATGTCAGCCTGTGCGTGCGCCGCGGCGAGGTGGTGGGCCTGATCGGCGAGAACGGGGCCGGCAAATCGACGCTGATGCGTGTGTTGGGCGGTGTGATCGCGCCGAGCGAGGGCGTGATCCGCGTCGGCGACGACGAGTATCCCCAAATGACGGTGCGTGAGGCGACGCGGGTCGGCATCGCCTTCGTGCATCAGGAACTGAACCTGTTCGAGAATCTCGACGTTGCCGCGAACGTCTTTATCGGACGCGAGAAGCTCGTAGGCGGCCCGCTGAAGCTGGTGGACAGCGCAGATATGCACGCCCGCGTGACGCCGCTGCTGGAGCGGCTGGGTGCCGATTTCACCCCTGACACGCTGGTCGACAATTTGTCGATCGCCGAACGTCAGATGGTCGAGATCGCCAAGGCGCTCTCGATCGACGCCCGCGTGATCATCATGGACGAGCCGACCTCGAGCCTGACGATTTCGGAGACCGAGCGGCTGCTGGAGGTGATTGCCGATTTGAAGGCACACGGCATCGCAGTGATCTATATCTCCCACCGGCTCGGCGAGATCATGACCTGCGCCGACCGCGTGGTGGTGCTGCGCGACGGGCGCACGGTGGGAGAGCTGGCGCGGGACAAGCTCAGCCATGCCGCAATGATCCGGCTGATGATCGGCCGCGACCTGAAAGCGCTGCATACACCACCGAAACGGCCGCCGCAGCCGGGCGGCTGCGACATCGTCGGCCTCGTGACGTCAGCGTTCCCCGACCGGCAGATCGATCTTTCCGTGTGGCATGGCGAGATCCTCGGACTGGCGGGGCTGGTGGGCGCTGGTCGCACCTCGCTTGCCCGCGCGGCTTTTGGCGTCGACCCGCTGCTGGGCGGCGAGATCAGGATCGACAACGCGCCGGTCGAAATCGCATCGCCCCGGGACGCGATCAGGCAAGGCATCTATCTGGTGCCGGAGGACCGCAAGAAAACCGGGCTCGTGCTGGAGCTGCCGATCCGCGAGAACGTGACGTTGGCGAGCCTGCTGAACTATGCCCGGATGTGGCTGGTCAATGGTGCGGCCGAGCGCAATATCGCGAAGGAGCAGGTCAGGCGGCTCTCCATCAAGGTGCCGAGCATCGACATGGAGGCCGTGACGCTCTCCGGCGGCAACCAGCAGAAGGTCGTGCTGGGCAAGTGGCTTTCCATGCAGCCGCGCGTCATGTTCTTCGACGAGCCGACCCGCGGCATCGATGTCGGTGCCAAGAGCGAGATCTACGCGCTGATGCGCGAACTCGCCGACCAGGGCGTCGCGATCGTGATGATCTCCTCGGATATGGAGGAGGTCATCGGCGTCTCCGACCGGATCGCGGTCATGCATGAAGGCAGCGTCAGCGGCGTGCTGGAACGCCCGCAATTCAGTGAATACAACGTGCTAAGGCTTGCAATGGGCCAGGCGCTGGAAACCGTGGAAGCCGCTGCGCAATGAACAAGAAAGAACTCGGCCTCGGCCTTCTGCTCGTGGTGATTTCCGCCATCACGGGCATGATCAATCCGGCCTTCCTGTCGGTGGTGAACCTGCTGAACATGGCCAATCTGATCGGCCTGTTCGGCGTGTTTGCGCTTGGCGAAGGGCTCGTGATCATCACCGGCGGCATCGACCTTTCGCTCGGCTCGATGTTCGCGCTGCTCGGTGTGGTCTTTGTCGATCTTCTGACGACTTACCAGGTTCCCTGGCCCCTGGCGCTGCTGGCTGTGTTGCTGGGCGGACTGGCGCTGGGGGCCGTTCAGGGCGTCCTGATCACCAGGCTGAAGATGCAGCCCTTCATCGTGACGCTGTGCGGGCTGCTGATCTATCGCGGCGCCGCCCGCTACTATACGACTGACTCGACACGCGGCTTCGGCTACGGCGACGAGGCCGGGACCCTGAGCAACATTGCCTCCGGAAATGTGGCGGGCATCCCGAATACCTTCATCCTCCTGATTATCGTTGCGCTCGTCCTCGGTGTGCTGCTGCACCGTTCGGTCTACGGACGCTGGCTTTATGCCGTCGGCAAGAACGAGGAGGCGGCGCGCTTCTCCGGCATCAACACGAATATGGTGATCGCAACTGCCTATATCATCAGTGGAGGGCTCGCTGGAGTTGCGACGGTCTTGTTCGTGTTCTACACGAACTCGGTGTCTCCGAGCTCCTTCGGCAATTTCTACGAGCTCTACGCGATCGCGGCTGCCGTGCTAGGCGGCTGCAGCCTGCGCGGCGGCGAGGGTTCAATTCTCGGTATCGTGCTGGGGACTGCGCTGCTGCAGGTGCTGCAGAACCTCGTCAATATCCTGGGCATCCCCAATTCCCTGAACTTCGCCGTGATGGGAACGGTGATTCTGATCGGCGTGTTGGCGGATCAACAATTGCAGGAACGACGCCGGCGCAAGCTGGCGCTGGCCGGTCTCGCCCGCACGGCGCCCAAACCCACTGTTTTGCAGGGAGAGCCGGGCGCGCCACGCGGTCCGGCGGCCTTGCCAACCGGTACCGGCGACCGCGGTTAAAACTGAAGCACGTTTCTGGCTGAAAGGCTTTGAGCGGGACCGCGACAGGCGATCCCCACCATCAAAGCGTCTCAGACCCAGCCGCCATCGACGATGTAGTGCTGAGCGGTGCAAGCGGAGGCTTCGTCGGAAGCGAGGAAGACCGTGAATTTCGCGACCTCGTCCGGTACCAGCCTGCGCTTCAGGCACTGTCGTTGCTGCAGTTCGGTCTCGCCCGCCGGCGTCATCCATTTCTCGAGCTGGCGCTCGGTCATGATCCAGCCCGGCGCGATCGCGTTGACGCGGATATTGTAGGGACCGTAGTCGCGCGCCAGCGAGCGCGTCAGGCCGATCACGCCTGATTTGCTGGCGGTGTAGGCCGCCATGCCGCCTTGTCCGGCGATCCACGACACCGAGCCGAAATTGATGATGGCGCCGGCGTTTGCCGCCTTCATGTCCGGCAGCACGGCTTGCGAGGCAAAGAACTGGTGCTTCAGATTCACCGCGATGCGGTCGTCCCAATATTCCGGCGTCATCTCCTCGGTGTTGTGCCGCTCGTCATGCGCCGCGTTGTTGATCAGGATGTTGATCGCACCGTGCGCCTTGCGCGCTTCCGTGACGCCGGCGCGCAGCGCGGGGATGTCGGTCAGGTCGACGCGTTGGAAATGCGCAGCCAGGCGCTGATCGGATAGGGCGCGTGCCAGGCGTTGTCCCTCATCGACCTTGATGTCGAAGAACACGACCTTGGATTTCTGCTCCGCAAAGCGCCGCACGATCGCAGCGCCAATCCCGGCTGCGCCTCCGGTGACTAGCACGACCTTGCCGGCGAGGTCGGAATAGATGGCAGCCATGGCACCTCTCAGTTTGTTGCGGGCAGCGCGACCGGCGGCCCCGACTCTTTTCCAGACCTTAGCCATTCCCTCCGTGAGGTGCATAGGTCAGAATTTGTGTTGCGTACCTCAAAAATCGGGAGCAGGATTGCGGCCAAAGAATAAGAGCCGATTGGGAGGACTGTGATGAGACTGCTCGAGAAGCTGGGACTCGCCGCTGCTGCATGCCTCCTTATGGCCAACGTCGCCATAGCCGACACGACCGTGAAATGGCTGCACATCGAGGTGAATCCGGCCCAGGTGAAGATCTGGGAGGAAGTCGCGCGTGCCTATGAGGCCTCGCATCCGGGCGTCAAGATCGAGATGCAGTTCCTCGAGAACGAGGCCTACAAGGCCAAGTTGCCGACCATCCTGCAATCCAAGGACCGGCCGAACATCATCTACAGCTGGGCCGGCGGGGTCCTGGAGACACAGATCGAGGCCGGCGTCCTCGACGACATCACCGATCAGGTGAAGGGCTACAGCGACAGCCTCACGCCGGCGGCGCTCGCTGCCTTCACCAGCAATGGCCGCATCTACGGTCTGCCGATCGCGCTGTCGCAGGTCGGCTTCCTCTGCAACAAAGAGCTGATGGCCAAGGCGAAGGTCGATCCCGCCGGAATCAAAACCTGGGACGATCTGCTCGCCGCAGTGAAAATGCTGAAGGCGGCCGCCGTGACGCCGATCGTGGTCGGCGGTGCCGACAAATGGCCGCTGCACTTCTATTGGACCCATCTTGCGGTGCGCATCGGCGGCAAGTCGGCCTTCGACGCTGCAGTGCGCGGCGAGAATGGCGGCTTTGCCGGCGAGACCTTCCAGAAATCCGGCGAGCTGTTCAAGCAGCTCATTGATCTCCAGCCATTCCAGAACGGTTTTCTTGGATTCAAAAACCCTCAGGCCGTCGGCTATTTCGGCGACGGCAAGGCGGCGATGACGCTCGCGATCAGCACGGTTTACAATTTGCAGCGCGCTCTCGCCGCCGACAAGGTGGGATTGAGCGAGGACAAGATCTGCTGGTTCGATTTCCCTGTCGTGGCCGGCGGCAAGGGCGCGCCGACGGATACGCTTGGCGGTATCACCGGCTGGCTCATTACCAAGGACTCGCCGAAGGAAGCGGTCGATTTCTTGAAATACTTCATCTCCAAGGACGTGCAGACGCGGCTTGCCGCCGGCAACTTCATCATCCCCGTGGTGCAGGGTGCGGACGCAGGCCTCAACAATTCCTTCATGAAGCTGATCGCGGCCAATCTGGCGAAGTCGAACTATCACCAGAACTTCTATGACCAGAGCCTCGGCCCCTCGGTCGGCCGCGTCGTCAACGACGTCTCCGCGGAGATCGCCGGCGGCAGCATGACCCCGCAGGAGGCTGCGAAAGCGATCGAAGCGGCGCGGAAGCAAGGCAACTGACCATGGCACGACCGGTCGCGAGCGTGCCGGCGATGGGGGGAGCGAAGACATCATTCTCGCCGCTCGCGCTCCGCGGCCCGAGCTGGGACGGCCGCTTCACGGTGCTGATCCTATTCCTGCCGCCGGCGCTGCTGCTGTTTACGTTGTTCGTGGTGCTGCCGATCGGCGAGGCCGCCTGGTATTCCGGCTTCAACTGGAACGGGTTCGGCAAGCCGACCAACTGGATCGGCTTCGACAATTACCGCTTCGTGCTGGAGACGCGCGCGTTCTGGCTCGCGCTGCGCAACAACGGACTGATCATCGCCGTTTCGCTCGCCGTCCAGCTGCCGCTTGCGCTCGCGCTGGCCTTGATGCTCGCCGAACGCCTTCGCGGGGCTGTGGCGCTGCGCATGCTGTTCTTCATGCCCTACATCCTGGCCGAGATCGCGACCGGGCTGATCTTCTCTTTCGTCTACGACGGCGACTACGGCCTCGTCGCCTCGATCTGGCACGCCTTCGGCGCCGAGCCGCCGCATCTCTTGGCCTCGACCGACACGGCGATGCTGGCCGTGTTGATCGTGATCGTCTGGAAGTACTTTGGCTTCCACATGATGCTGTTCATCGCGGCCCTCCAAAGCCTCGACAAGAGCCTGATCGAGGCCGCACGGATCGACGGCGCGACGCGGACGCAGACGCTGCGTCACGTCGTGATCCCCTTGCTCTATCCGACCATCCGCCTCTCTGTGTTCTTCGCCATCGTCGGCTCGCTCCAGCTGTTCGATCTGGTCATGCCGCTGACTCGCGGCGGGCCGGCGGATTCCTCCAACACCATGGTGAGCTTCCTCTACAACAACGGCATCTCGCGGATGCGGGTCGGCTATGGCAGTGCCATCGGCGTCATCCTGTTCGCGATCTGCGTGACCTTTGCCTTCACCTACAAGCGATGGTTCATGCGCGATGAGTAACGCAGAGTCGACCCGCCAACCGTTCGATCCCGCCGTTCTGTTCAAGGCGCTGTTCCTTGCGCTCGTTGCAATCTTCGTGCTGGTGCCGCTGCTCGCGACCCTGCTCGGTGGCTTCAAGTCGCTCGGCGAACTGCGTGTCAATCCGTTCGGCCTGCCCAGCCATTGGAAGTGGCAGAACTATGCCGACATCCTGTTCTCCGCCCGCTACTGGCAGCTCTTGCGCAACTCGCTGATCATCTCGACGCTCACGGTGACATTGACCCTGATCGTTGCCTCGATGGCGGCGTTCACCTTCGCGCATGTCAGGTTCTTCGGCTCATCGATGCTGCTGAGCTATCTGACGCTCGGCCTGCTGTTTCCGGCCGCAACCGCGGTGCTGCCGCTGTTCATCAAGGTCCGCGACCTCGGCTTGCTCGACACCTACTTTGGCGTCGCGCTGCCGCAGGTCGCGTTCAGCCTGGCGATGAGCGTGCTGCTGCTGCGGCGCTTCTTCAAAGATATCCCCTATGAGCTGCTCGAAGCCGCGCTGGTCGACGGCTGCAGCTACATCAAATTCTTCCGCTACGTGACCCTGCCGCTGTCACGGCCAATTCTCGCGACCGTCGGCACCATCACCTTCGTCAACAGCTGGAACGCCTATCTGCTGCCGCTGGTGATGCTCGACACCGATGCGCTCTATCCATGGCCGCTCGGCATCATGGTTTACCAGGGCGAGTATTCGTCCGAATGGCACCTGATCCTCGCCTTCATCACACTCACCATCCTGCCGACGATCATTCTGTTCCTGCTGGCGCAGAAGCACATCGTCGCCGGCCTTACCGCAGGCGCGGTCAAGGGATGAGCAAGACTTCACGGAGATCACAATGAGAAAAGTCGGCATCGGGATCATCGGCTGCGGCGTGATCAGCACCGCCTACCTCAAGGCCGCCCAGCGCTTCCCGGTCATGGAGGTCAGGGCGCTGGCGGACATGCGCAGCGATGTTGCGGAACGGCAAGGCGCCGCGTTTGGGTTGCCGGCGATGCGGGTCGATCAACTGCTGAAGCGCGACGACGTCGAGATCGTCATCAATCTCACCGTGCCGCTGGCCCACACCGATGTCAGCCTCGCGGTGCTCAACGCGGGCAAGCACGTTCATTCCGAAAAGCCGCTCGGCATCAACGTCGCCGAAGCGCGCAAAGTGATAGATCTCGCCGAACAGAAGAATTTGCGCGTTGGCTCCGCGCCCGACACGTTCCTGGGCGGCGGGCATCAGACTGCGCGCAAGCTGATCGATGATGGCGCGATCGGCACGCCCGTTGCGGGCAGCGCTTTCTTCGGCTGCCCCGGCCATGAGCGCTGGCATCCGGCGCCCGGCTTCTATTATCTGCGCGGCGGCGGGCCGATGCTCGACATGGGGCCGTATTACATCACCGATCTCGTGCAATTGCTGGGCCCGGTCGCCAGCGTGATGGGCTCGACGGCGCGTCCGCGATCCGAGCGCCTGATCACCAGCCAGCCGATGAATGGCGCGCTGATTCCAGTCGAGGTCGCGACCCATGTCGCGGGCACGCTGGAGTTCGAAAGCGGCGCGGTGGTCTCGATCGCGATGAGTTTTGACGTGCCGAAGCATCGCCATGCGCCGATCGAGATCTACGGCGACAAGGGCAGCATGCTGGTGCCGGATCCGAACCGCTTTGGCGGCGAGGTGCAGGTGGCGAAGACCGGCGGCGAATGGGAGCCGGCGCCGCTGACGCACGGCCATGTCGAGGGCGAGTTCCGTTCGATCGGCGTCGCCGACATGGCCTCCGCGATCCTGAACAACCGGCCGCATCGCGCCAGCGGCGCACTTGCTCTCCACGTGCTGGAGGTAATGGAGGCGTTCCAGACCTCAGCCGACGAGGGGCGGCGTGTGAAGATCGAGAGCCGCGTCGAGCGGCCGGCGATGCTGCCGGCGGGACGCGAAACCGGACAGATCGACTGAGGGCAGAAACATGCGCAAGGCAATGATTGTATGGGGCGGCTGGCCGGGACATGATCCCGATCTCTGTGCTTCGATGATCCGCGGCTGGCTCAAGGCGGAAGGCTTTGAGGTCAGGATCGAGACCTCGACGGCGGCGTTCGCCGATCCCGCGATCCACGATCTCTCATTGATCATCCCGATCTATACCATGGCGAAGATCGAGAAACCGGAGGCGCTCAATCTCTGTGCGGCGGTGCGGAGCGGCGTCGGGCTCGCCGGCCATCATGGCGGCATGGGCGATGCGTTCCGCGAGTCCGTCGACTATCAGTTCATGTGCGGTGGGCAGTGGGTCGCGCATCCCGGCAACATCATCGACTACACGGTCGACGTGACGAAGCCAGACGACCCCATCATGAAGGGGCTGAAGAGCTTCGAGCATCGTTCCGAGCAATATTACATGCATGTCGACCCCGCCAATGAGGTGTTGGCGACGACGACCTTCACCGGCGAGCATGCACCCTGGATCGAGGGCGTAGTGATGCCGGTGGTGTGGAAGAAGCGCTACGGCGCGGGTAGGGTGTTCTACTCCTCGCTCGGCCACCGCGCCTACGAGCTCGACATCCCGGAGATACGAACGTTGATGACCCGCGGCATGCTGTGGGCAGCGCGCCAATGACGGCTGGCGCGACCCAGCCGATGGTTCGCCCCACGCTTGAAGACGTCGCACGCGCGGCGGGCGTTTCTCTCGCCACCGTCGACCGCGTCGTTAACCGGCGCGAGGGCGTGCGCGCCAAGACTGTTGCTCGCGTCGAGGCCGCGGTGGCAAAACTGGGCTATCGCGCTGACGTCGCGGCCGCGCGGCTCGCCCGCGGGCAGACGTTCCGCTTCGCCTTCGTGCTGCCGACAGGCAGCAACAGCTTTATGACCAACCTGACCGAGCAGGTGCAGCGCACCGCGGACTGGCTCGCCGGCCAGCGCGGCTTCATCGATATCCTCCATGTCGACGTGTTCGACCCGGATGTGCTTGCTAGTGCGCTGGAGAACCTGTCGCCCACCTATCAGGGCGTCGCCGTCATCGCGCTCGATCATCCCAGGGTTCGCGCCGCAATCGACGAGCTCGTCGCGCGCGGGATTGCCGTGGTGACCCTTGTGTCGGACGCGCCAAGCTCACGCCGCTTGCACTATGTCGGGATCGACAACCCGGCCGCGGGGCGCACAGCCGCAACGCTGATGGGACGGTTCCTTGCCGGGCGCGAGGGGACCGTCGCCGTGATTGCGGGATCGCTGTCGCTACGCGATCACACCGAACGGCAGTTCGGCTTCCACCAGATCCTGTCGAGCGAGTATCCGAACTTGCCGACGCTGCCGGTTATCGAGGGGCGCGATGACAGTGATCGCACGCGGAAACTCACTGCTGCGTTATTCGCGCGGCATGCCGACCTCCGCGGCATATATTGCTGCGGCGCAGGAAACCGGGGCATCGCCGATGCGCTTGAGGCCTCGGGCCGCGCGCGCGAGGTGGTCTGGATCGCTCATGAGCTGACTCCGCACACGCGGCGTTTCCTGGTCCGCGGTACGCTCGATGCCATCATCAACCAAGATCCGGGCCACGAGGCACGGTCTGCGGCGCGAACCCTGCTTGCGCATTGTTCGGGTGAGCCCATCAGCCCCGACCAGGAGCGCATCCGGATCGATATCTTTCTGCGGGACAACCTGCCGTAATCTCGAGTTGTTAAAATGCGTTGCGCACCTCAGAAAACTTCGACAACATCGCAAGCAAAACTTATCGGACGTTCGGGAGGAAAACTCATGAAGTCGATAAAAGGCCCGGCCATTTTCCTGGCGCAGTTCGCCGGCGATGCGGCTCCGTTCAACTCGTTTGACGCGATCTGCGAATGGGTTTCATCGCTCGGTTACAAGGGTGTGCAGATCCCAAGTTGGGATGCGCGCCTGTTCGATCTGAAGAGGGCATCCGACTCGAAGACCTATTGCGACGAGATCAGCGGCGTAGCGGCACGGCACGGCCTGGAGATCACCGAGCTCTCCACTCATCTTCAGGGACAACTCGTCGCGGTCCACCCTGCCTATGATGCGGCCTTCGACGGCTTTGCGGCGCCGGAAGTGCGCGGTAATCCGTCGGCGCGTACCGAATGGGCGATCGACCAGGTGAAGCGCGCGCTTCGAGCATCGAAACATCTCGGTTTGCAAGCGCATGCCACCTTCTCGGGTGCGCTGGCATGGCCTTACATCTATCCCTGGCCGCAGCGTCCGGCCGGACTCGTGGAAGCAGCGTTCGATGAGCTGGCGAGACGCTGGACCCCTCTGCTCGACTATGCCGACGAGAACGGCGTCGACGTCTGCTACGAGATTCATCCCGGCGAAGATCTGCATGACGGCGTCAGCTACGAGATGTTCCTGGAGCGGGTGAAGAACCACGCGCGGGCGAATCTGCTCTACGATCCGTCTCACCTGCTGCTGCAGCAGCTCGACTATCTCGACTACATTGACATCTATCACGCGCGCATAAAGGCCTTCCACGTCAAGGATGCGGAATTCAATCCGACGGGCCGGCAGGGCGTTTATGGCGGTTTCCAGAGTTGGGTGAATCGGGCAGGGCGATTCCGCTCGCTCGGCGATGGACAGGTCGATTTCGGCGGCATCTTCTCCAAGCTGACAGCCTGTGATTTCGACAGCTGGGCGGTGCTGGAGTGGGAATGCGCGCTCAAGCACCCCGAGGACGGCGCGCGCGAAGGCGCGGAATTCATCAAGCACCATATCATCCGCGTGACCGAGCGCGCCTTCGACGATTTTGCCGGGGCGGGTACCGACGAAGTGGCGAACCGCAAGATGCTCGGCCTGGCTTAGGAGGTTTGGCATGGCGATTGAAGCAAGCGGGTACGACAGCATAAGCGGCCGCATCAGATTTGGCATGGTGGGCGGTGGTCAGGGCGCATTTATCGGTGCCGTTCATCGCATAACGGCGCGGATCGATGGGCAATTCGAACTGGTTGCGGGCGCGCTGTCTTCGGAACCTGCCCGGGCGAAGGCGTCGGCCGTGGAGCTCGGAATTGCAGCCGAAAGATCCTACGGGTCATTCGAGGAGATGGCGAGGGCCGAGGCCGCGCGCCCAGACGGGATCGAGGCGGTCGCGATTGTGACGCCGAACCATGTGCACGCGCCGGCTGCCCGCGCTTTCCTCGAGGCCGGCATCCATGTGATCTGCGACAAGCCGATGACGACCACGGTGGCGGAGGCGGAGCGGCTGGTCGATCTCGTGGAAAGCAGCGGCAAGGTGTTCGTCCTCACCCACAACTACACGGGCTATCCGATGATACGGCAGGCGCGCGCCATGGTCGCGAAAGGCGAGCTGGGTGACGTTCGCGTCGTGCAGGTCGAATATCCGCAAGACTGGCTTACCGAGCGCGCCGAGCTTTCCGGAAGCAAGCAAGCCGAGTGGCGCACCGATCCGAAGCGATCGGGAGCCGGCGGCTGCATCGGGGACATCGGAACACACGCCTATCATCTCGCTGGATTCGTCACCGGGCTGGAGACGGATGCACTGCTGGCGCAGCTCACCACCTTCGCGCCTGGCCGCCTGCTCGATGACCACGTCCAGATCATGTTGCGCTACAAGGGCGGCGCGCGTGGCCTGCTGTGGGCAAGCCAGGTGGCGGTCGGTAACGAGAACGCCCTCAAGCTGCGCATCTACGGCACCAAGGCTGGTTTGGAATGGAGCCAGGAAGATCCGAACTATCTGTGGTTCACCCGTTTGGGTCAGCCGAAGCAATTGCTCACCCGTGCTGGCGCGGGGGCGCGGCCTGAAGCCGCGCGCGTCTCGCGCCTGCCGGGTGGACACCCCGAGGGATATCTGGAGGGCTTTGCTACCATCTATGCCGAAGCTGCGCGGGCCATCCGCGCCGCGCGGACCGGCGCTTCGCCCGATGCTGGAACGATCTATCCAACCGTGCATGACGGCTTGGCCGGCATGCGTTTCATCGAGGCAGCGGTGGCGTCTTCGCAAGCCGGCAACATATGGACCAAGGTCGGATGAAGGCGCTCGCCGCCGATCTGCCCGTCACCACCGGCGCCTCGATGCTGCAAGCGGTCGGGCTGTCGAAGTCCTTCGGTCCGGTCGAGGTGCTGAAGGATGTCAGCCTGGCGGTGTATCCCGGGGAGGTTCATGCGATTATCGGCGAGAACGGTGCCGGTAAGTCGACGCTCATGAAGCTGCTTGCCGGCCATTTGCAGCCGACGCGTGGCGAATTGCAGATCGACGGCGAAACCGCGACACTGACGGGGCCGGTCGATGCTGAGCGTCGCGGCATCGTCCTGGTCCACCAGGAGATCCTTCTTGCGCCCGATCTCACGGTCGCCCAGAACGTATATCTCGGCCGGGAGTTGCCCAAGGGCATCGTCGTGGACGACCGCGCCATGAATGAAGGCGCGCGTCAGGCAATACGCAATCTCGGTGCCGACGTCGATCCCGACGTCGTGGTGCGACGTCTTTCGATAGCGCAACGTCAGCTCGTGCAGATTGCCAGGGTCCTTCTGGTTCCTCACCGCGTGGTGATCTTCGACGAACCGACCGCATCGCTCACGCCAATCGAAACCAGGGCATTGCTCAAGGTCATCGCCGATATCCGCGCCAAGGGCGTGAGCGTCCTCTACATTTCGCACCGGCTGGCGGAGGTCAAGCAAATCGCCGACAAGGTGACCGTGCTGCGCGACGGCCGCGTTGTCGCCACCAATTCGACGAGCGAATTGCAACCGGTCGATATGGCTCGTCTGATGGTCGGTCGCGATGTCGCCAAGCTCTATCCTGATCGCCACGCAACGACCGCCCGCGATACAATTCTGGCAATCGAGGACTTTTCCGTCCCGGGCTTCGCGCAACATGCGTCGTTCCAGCTGGGGAGGGGCGAGATCCTCGGCTTTGCCGGTCTGGTCGGCGCCGGGCGGACGGAATTGATGGAAGGCCTCGTCGGCCTGCGGCTCGGCCACGGCATCATCCGCATCAACGGCAAGCCGGTGCAGTTTCCGCATGTCGGAGCCAGCCTGAAGGCCGGTATCGCCTATCTCAGCGAAGATCGAAAGGGCAAGGGCCTGCTGCTGGCCGAGGATCTGTGCGTCAACCTCACGCTCGCCTCACTGGACAAATTCCGGCATGGGCTCCAGATCGACCGGACCAAGGAACGCGCCGCGCTGGAGAAGGCGATCGGCGAGTTCGACATCCGCGCCAGCCGCAAAGACATGCTCGTCGGCCAGCTTTCAGGCGGCAACCAGCAGAAGCTGCTGCTGGCCAAGATGATGATGACGAACCCCTCCATCATTATCATCGACGAGCCGACACGTGGCATCGACATTGGCACCAAGGAACAGATCTACAAGTTCATCGCGGCGCTCGCCTCGCAAGGGCGTTCGATCATCGTGGTTTCGTCCGAAATGCAGGAACTGATCGGCATTTGCGACCGCATCGTGGTCATGCGGTCGGGGCGGATCGTCGGTGCGGTCACAGGCGAGCACATGACCGAGAACGAGATCGTCGTGCTGGCGACTGGCGTCAAATCCGGGGAGGCTGCATAACTGAAATGGCCGACTTCGCAGCAGATACTCGAAAAGTGCAGAGGTCCTGGAAAGACATTGACCTGCGCGCCGTCGCTCCTTTCCTGGCGCTGGCCCTCCTTCTGATACTCGGGGCTATCGCAAACCCGAACTTCATCAGCATCGACAACCTGCTGAACGTCATCACCCGCAGCGCCTTCATCGCCATCATCGCCGTCGGTGCGACCTTTGTGATATCGGCGGGCGGCCTCGATCTGTCCGTCGGCTCCATGGTCGCGTTCGTCGCCAGCCTGACGATCATGTTCATGAACAGCGGCGTGATCGCCGATCCCGCGACGATGCTCGTCGTCGCGATGGGGCTTGCCATTGTCATTGGCGCTGCTTGCGGCGTTGCCAACGGGCTGATCACCACGGCAGGCAGCATCGAGCCCTTCATCGCCACGCTCGGCACCATGGGAATCTATCGCGGTCTTACGACCTGGCTGTCGCAAGGTGGCGCCATCACGCTGCGGTCCCCGGACATCCAATCCCTGTATCGCCCGGCTTATTTCGGCTCGGTTCTGGGAATTCCAGTGCCCGTCATCATCATCGTCGCCACGGCCGCTGTCGGCGCCTTCGTGCTGCACAGAACGCGTTATGGCCGCCACGTTCTGGCCGTGGGATCGAATGATGATGTGGCGCGCTATTCCGGCATCCCGGTCGAGCGCGTGCGGACGATGACCTACGTCATCCAGGGCCTGTGCGTGGCCGTGGCGTGTCTGCTCTACATCCCGCGGCTGGGATCCACGTCCGCAACGACCGGCCTCATGTGGGAGCTGCAGGCCATCACCGCGGTCGTGGTTGGTGGCACCGCGCTGCGCGGCGGCGTCGGCCGCGTCTGGGGCACAATCTGCGGGGCGTTCATACTCGAGATCGTCGGCAATATCATGCTGCTTTCGAATTTCGTCAGCGAATATCTGATCGGCGCGATCCAGGGCGCCATCATCATCGTTGCGATGCTGGTGCAACGGTCCCTGGTACGGAAATCGTAAACGGCCGGGCTATCGGGTCGCCGGTCGCGGATCACAAGACCCGCTCTTGGGAGGAAGCAATGCGTAAGCGAATACTGGGATTGGCCGTCGTCGTGACGGCTTTGATGGGCGTAGCTCACGCCGAAGACAAGAAGGTAACCATTGGCGTTTCCATCCCCGCCGCCGATCATGGATGGACCGCCGGCGTGGTGTTCCATGCCGAACGGATGGCTAAGCTGCTGATGGCGCAACATCCGGGCTTGAACGTCATCGTGAAAACGGCTCCCGATCCAGCAACGCAGGCGAATTCCGTACAGGATCTCGTGACCCGGGGCATCAACGCACTGGTGATCCTGCCATCCGATCCCGATCCCCTGGTCAACGCCATCAAGGAGGTAAAGAGCAAAAACATATTTGTCGCGCTTGTGGACCGGGCGCCGAGCACCAACGACAATTCGGTTCGCGATCTCTATGTCGCCGGTAACAATCCGGCACTCGGCGCCACCGCAGGCGAATACATCAAGAAAAACACGCCGAATGCTCAGGTCGCTGTTATCCGCGGTCTGCCGATCCCCATCGATCAGCAGCGCCAGGACGGCTTCGACAAGGCGATCGCCGGCTCCAACGTGAAGGTTCTCGCAAAGCAGTTCGGCAACTGGAATCGCGACGATGCCTTCAAGGTCATGCAGGACTATCTCACCAAGTTCCCCAAGATCGACGTGGTGTGGTGCCAGGATGACGACATGGCAGTCGGCGTGCTTCAGGCGATCGATCAGGCAAAGCGGACCGACATTCAATATGTCATCGCCGGCGCCGGCTCGAAGGATATGGTCAAGAAGGTCATGGACGGCGACAAGCTGATCCCGGTTGACGTGCTTTACCCGCCCGCCATGGTTGCAACCGCCATGGAATTGACCGCCGCCAACTTCTACAATCAGGTCCCGGTTCGCGGCAGCTACATCCTCGACGCGACACTGATCACCAAGGCCAACGCGAAAGATTTTTATTTTCCGGATTCGCCGTTCTGAACAACATCGCATCGCAGCAACAGACGGAGGGGCTGCGCGCCCCTCCGTTGATCTTTAGATGTGTTTGAGAGTCAGGTCGCGAGGCGCGGTACGCAACGACGCGAGAGCTGATCGCCCGTTCGTCGTCTGCCTCACCGAGCGATCATGTCGACTGCTGCCGTCCACGCCTTGCGATAAGAGTCAAGGCCGGTCATCGAAATCGGATCAACGGGCGCCGGCTCCGCGATATGGTAAGAGGGGGGCCATTGCGCAAGCATTGCAGCGCCGCGTGCCGTGCCTGCGGCGTCTTCCGCCGCAAAGACGCGCTGCGTCGGTCGCAATGCGCCGAGAGTCTGACAGAAGGAAAGATTGCCCGCGAAGGTTCCCTCCACGATGAGATCGCCGCTGGCCGCTCCCATCCGCGTCAGCATCAGATCGCTGACCAGCGCGCAATAGAGCGTCGCAAGTGCCGTCCGATCGCGCGTTGCGACGTTGCCGCGGATGACTCCGTGGGTCATCGCATAAGGCCCGCCCTGGCCGGAGAAACAGGGGAGGGCCATCGCGCCCGAAGCGATGACGCGCTCGATCGCGCCAAGATCCGGGTTGCCTCCGCCGCCCGCGATGAAGGCATATTCGCGTCCACCCATGAAGCGTCCGCAGGCGATGGGGCGGCCCAGCGCGTCGACGTTGGCGAGCGTGTCGTCGTTGGGATCGAGCTGATCGAGCGAAAGGCCCACGCACATCAGGATCACCCAGGTGCCGGTCGACAGCACGGTGAACGGTGCTTGGCGCGAAACGAGGTAGGGCAGAAGTGAAGCGTTGGAATCGTGGATACCGCAAAAGACCTGCGTTTCAGGCGCAAGCCCGGTGAGGGCGACGATTTCAGGTCGAATCGGACCGAGCGGATCGAAGGCGCGGCGCAGCGGCGGCAGCAAATGGTCGACGCCAAGAGCTTGGACGAGGCTGGAGACGTGTCCCTGCCGCGGCGCCCAGAGATCCGTGTGGGCGCCGAGCGAGGTGACTTCCGAGACCGCAACGCCGCTCAGGCGCCAGGCCCAATATTGCGGATAGCCGACGAAATGCTTCGCTTTGACGAAGAGGTCCGGCCAGCGCCACTTCTGATAGGCGAGCTGCCGGCCGAGATTGAGGCCGGCCGGCACTTTCGGCGACAGGCTCTCCGAAAAGGGGGGACGCAGCCCGGCATAGTCGGGTTCGATCGCGTCTACGCCGGTGAATTCGTAGTCCATGACCGGAGCGGCGAACTCGCTCTCGCCGATCAAGGCGCCGGCTGCACCATGCGCGGTCGGAACGATCGCACGGATCTGATGCGTGCGTGCGGCCTCACGAAGCGCATCGAGGAAGAAGGTCCACGCGCTCTCAACATCTTCGTGCGGATAGGGTGGGCCCGGCAGGACGCGGTTGGGCGCCGACTTTTCCCAGAGGAGCCGGCCATTGTCGAACAAGGCAAGCTTTACGTTCGTCTTGCCGATGTCGAGCACTGCAACCGTCTGGCTCATCGTCAGCTATATCTCAACAAGGCCTAAGCGTGTGCCCGGCCGCGTTCTGCGGCCGGGCAACGAGCCGAGATCAGAAATCGAAGTCCTTGATGTTCTGCTTCGTGAAGATGAAGGGCGATCCGAGCAGGACCTCACTGCCATTGACCACGTTCAGCTTGCCGAGCTTGCCGGCCTCCACCGACGTTGCGCCGGGCTTCAGCTTGCCGTCGACCACGGCACGCATCACGTAGGTCGCGGCATAGCCGAGATCGACCGGGTTCCACAGCACGACCGACTTGACGCAGTCCGCGTTGACATACGGCTTCATCGCATTGGGCGTGGCGAGGCCGACCACCGCCACCTTGCCGCAGAGCTTGGCCTTGGTCACGGCTTCCGCCGAAGCGGGCGTCGCGACCGAGGTCATGCCGAACAGGCCGGCGAGCTTGTCGCCATGCTTGTTGATCAGCGTGGTCGCCTGGTTGAAGGACAGGTTGTTGTCCTCCTGTGCCTCGACGGTCTCGAGCCATTTCAGCTTGGGATGACATTTCTGAGCATAGGCCCACATTTCGGCGATCCAGCGTGCCTGGTTCGGCGTGGTGAAGGTCGAGGTGACGATCGCGAAGCTCTTGTCCTCGCCGGCCTCCTTGGCCATCGAGTCGATCATCGCCTTGGCGATGCCGTTGAACTCGGCCTGGTTTACGAACCATTCGCGCGCATCCGGCGTCGAGTTGGCGTCATAGCCGACGACATGGATGCCCTTCGACAGCGCCTTCTTCAGCACCGGTGCGATCGCCACCGGATCGTTGGCGGCAAAGAGAATGCCGTCGACGCCGCTCGTGATGTAATTGTCGATGAACTTGATCTGCTCATCGATCTTTGCTTCGGTCGGGCCGTCGGTCTTGACCGTGACATTGCCGAGCGCCTTGGCGGCCTCCTGCATGCCTTTCGACGTCGCGTTGAAATAACCGATGCCGATCAGCTTCGGCACGTCGACCAGCGTGATCGGTTTACCCGACTTGTCGGCCGCGTTGGTTGCCCGGCCGCCGTCATAAGGCTTGGCCGCGGGCGCGGCGCTGGCCTCACCGGCCGAACAGGCAAGCGGATTGACCGGCAGGTCGTCCGCGCCGTCCCATCTCTTGTCTGCCGCCGAGGCCGTTCCGGCCAGCAGCGTCGCGCCGAGGAATGCAGCAGCTAATCCGAGTTTCATTTTGTTTCCTCCCATGTTGAAGCCGCTTTTTCGCGGCCGGACACGCCATCAAACGCCCTCGCGTCGCCGCTGGAGCGAACTCGCCACAAGAGTTGAAAGGATGAGCACCGCGCCGATGACCACGATCGTCGCGTCGCCCTTGACGCCGGTCAGGGCCAGCCCGTTTTTCAGGAGCTGGATCATGGCGAGGCCGACGACCGTGCCCCAGATCGTGCCGACGCCTCCGAATATGCTGGTGCCGCCGAGCACCACCGCCGCGATCACGTCGAGCTCATAGCCGATCCCCATGTCCGAGCGGGTGGTGGTTACGCGCGAGACGAGAACGCAGGCCGAGAGGCCGGCCATCAGGCCCGACAGCGTGTAGATGATCAGCTTTGCGCGATCGACCGGCAAACCGGAAAAGCGCGCGGCGGTCTCGTTGTTGCCCATCGCATAGAGTGTCCGGCCGAAGGTCGTGCGGTCAAGAACGATTGCCGACACCACGATCGCGATCAGCAAGAGCCAGAGTTGCGCCGGCACGCCGAAGAGGTTTTCCTGCCCGATGAAGTAGAACCATTCCGGATAGCCGCGGACTGAACGCGCCTGGCTGATCCCCTCGGCGAGGCCGCGATAGAGTGCGAGTGTGGCGATTGTCATGATCAGTGGTGGTACTTTCACCCTGGTGATGACGATGCCGTTGAGAAAGCCCGCCGCGGCGCCGACGAGCAGCGAGAAGCAGATCGCCAGCGGCAGAGGAAAGCCGAAGCTCTTCCAGGAATAGCCGAGCATGATCGCGCAGAGTCCGACTATCGAGCCGACCGAGAGATCGATGCCACCGGTGATGATGATGAAAGTCATCGGTAGCGCGATCAGCCCGACCTCCGTCGTCAGCCTGCCTTGATTGAGCAGATTGTCGATCGTGAGGAAGCGATTGTTCAAGGCGCCGAGCCCGATCAATGCAACGATAAGGATCGCCGCGAGCATGGTCTCGTGACGCAGCAGCCACCAAGGCACTGCGCGCTTGACGGTCTGGGGAAGTGGGATTTCGCTCATGGCGCTCATGCTCCGGCCATGCGCCGGCGCCGCAGAATGTCGGCGATCACGGTTATGAGGATGAGCGCGCCCTGGACCGCGCGGATCCAGTAGGGCGAGACGTCGATGAAGACCAGCGCGCTGGCGATCTCGGCGATGAGCACGGCGGCAAGGGTCGAGCCGACCACCGTGCCGACGCCGCCGAGGATGCTGACGCCTCCGACGACCGACGCGGTGATGATCGTCAGCTCGAGATTGGGCGGCACGGTCGACTGGATAACGCGCAGCTGCGTCGCGTAGAGCAGGGCGGCCGCTCCAGCGAACAAGCCGTGCAGCGCGAAGACCATGACGACCGTGCGCGGCTGCGAAATGCCGCAGAGCCGCGCCGCTTCGGCGTTGCCGCCGACGGCGTAGATGGCGCGTCCCGAGGCCGAATAGCGCATCCACAACGCTGCCAGGATCGTCACCAGGATCATGAGCAAAACCGGAACGGGCAGCACACCGAAGAGTTCGACATCGGCCAGATGAAAATTGTCGGGCAGGTCGGTGATCCATTTGCCGCCGGTGACGCTGATCAGGCCACCTTTGAGGATCGACAGCATGCCGAGCGTGACCACGATTGCCGGAATGCGCAGATAGGCGATGATGGCGCCCTGCAAGGCCATCACGAGGATGCCGGCAACAAGCGCTGCCAACCAGGCGACCACGATTGGCGCGCCGTTCACGGCGAGCGTGCCGCTGATCGTCGCGAGGACGCCAATCAGCGCTCCGACAGAGATATCGATGTTGCCGGAAACGATCACCATCGACATGCCGACCGCGGCGACCGCGATATAGGCGTTGCCGAGCAGCACGTCGGAAAGATTGCGCGTCGCCAGAAAGCGCGGATTGTCAAGACCAACGGCAATGGCGAGGCCGATCACCGCGATCGCGAGCAAGGCCTCCTGCGAAGCAAGTACCTTCAGCCGCCGCCGCGGATCCGCCTCGGCTCCGGTTAAGGTCACCGCCGTCATGCCGCTTTCTCCGCGTCGTCATGACTGCCCATCATCGCTGCGCCGACCGACTCCTGGGTTGCTTGTTCGCGCGAGAATTCGGCAACGATACGGCCTTCGCGCATCACGAGGATGCGGTCGCTCATGCCGAGCACCTCTGGCAGCTCGCTCGAAATCATCAGGATGGCGAGCCCCTGCGCCGCAAGCTCGCCCATCAGCCGATGGATCTCCGCCTTGGCGCCCACATCGATGCCGCGCGTCGGCTCGTCGAGGATCAATAGCTTCGGCCCGTTGGCGAGCCATTTGCCGAGCACGATCTTCTGTTGATTGCCGCCGGAGAGCTTGCCCGCGACCTGCTCGAGCGAGCTGGCCTTGACCGCAAAGCGCCTGACGCCATCGCCAGCAAGCTCGCGCTCGGCGCCGCGATCGATGAAGCCGGCGAACGCGACTTTGCCAAGCGCGGCGAGGCTGAAATTCTCGCGCACTGTCATCGGCCGCACCAGGCCTTGCGTGCCGCGATCTTCGGGAACATAGGCGAGGCCCAAGGATCGTGCCTGTGCCGGGGAGCGGATGTCGACCTTCTGTCCGGCGATCCGGATTTCGCCGCTCTCGGCCGGTGTGACGCCGAAAATGGTATGCGCCAGCTCGCTGCGACCCGAGCCGATGAGGCCCGCCAGGCCGACGATCTCGCCTGCGCGCACCGTGAGCGAGACGTTCTTCGTCAGCGGCCGCCGTTCGAGATGCTTTACCTCCAGCACTGGCTTGCCGATCGGAACCGTGATCTTCGGAAACAGACTCTCGATCTTGCGGCCGACCATCAGGTGAACGAGCTCGGCCGCGTCCGTCTCAGTGACGCGCTTGGTCGCAACATGCGCGCCATCGCGCAGCACCGTGACACGATCGGCGATCGCGAAAATCTCATCGAGCCGATGGCTGATATAGATCAGGGCGACGCCGCGAGCTTTCAGCTTGCGCACGATATCGAACAGTCGCGTCACGTCGTACTCGGTCAGCGCCGCGGTCGGCTCGTCCATGATGAGAATGCGCGCATCCTGCGACAGCGCGCGCAGGATTTCGACACGCTGGCGATTGCCGACGCTGAGGGAGCCGACGACTCGGTCGGCCTGCAGGTCATGAATCTCGAGCGAAGCGAGCAGCGCATTCGTCTTCTCGTGCATCGCACGCCAGTCAAGCCGGCCGAGGCCAGCGCGCGGCGCATGGCCCATGAATATGTTCTCGGCGACGGTGAGTTCCGGAAACAGCAGCAGCTCCTGATAGATCGTGGCGATGCCGGCGCGCCTTGCATCGTCCGGCCGCGCGAGATCGACCGGCTTGCCGTCGATGACCACCTCGCCGCGATCGGGCGGGAACACGCCCGAGACGATCTTGATCAGCGTCGACTTGCCGGCGCCGTTCTCGCCGAGCAAGGCGTGGACTTCGCCCCTGGCGGCGTCGAACGAGACGCCGGACAGCGCCCGCACGCCCGGAAAGGACTTTTCGATGGCGCGCACCGATAGAAGGGACGCGGCGGGAGTTTCACTGCGCGGGTCAGTTGTCATGGTCAGGCCGCCGCATTGGTTTGAGTGCCTGCATCGACGACCATGATGCGGACACCGTGCCCGCGCAGCATGTCAAGCGCGTCGCCCGGCGCATCGGAATCGGTGATGACCGTATCGATGCGGGAGAGGGGGCAGACGACAAGGCTGCCGCGCGAGACGAATTTCGAGGAATCGGCGAGCACGATCAGCTTGTCGGCACGCTTCAGCAGTTTGGATTCGGCGCGAGCGAGCAGGGGGTCGCCCTCGATCACGCCGAGCGGTCCGATCGAAATCGCACTCATGAACATCCGCGTCGCCGAATAATGCTGGATCGCATCCTCGTCAAAGGGCGAGACGATCATGCCCTGTTCACGATAGACCTCGCCGCCCGGCAGGGCGACGCGGCATTTCGACGTGTGGATCAGCGCGTCGGCGAGCAGATAGGAATTGGTCAATACCTTCAGACGGCGCTCGCGCAGATACTCGCCCATCTGATACGTCGTCGTGCCGCCGTTGATGATGATCGTCTCGCCATCGGCGCAGAGGGCGACCGCCGCTTTGGCAATGGCGCGTTTGGCATCTATATTGAGCGTCTGGCTGACGTCGAAGGAGCGGGTGGCAAGGGAGAGGACGTCGCCAGGTGCGTTGGCGGTTTCCGGCAGGGCTTCGAGTCCGCCATGCACTCTGGTCGCGACACCTTGCTCGGCAAGCTTGGCGAAATCGCGCCGTATCGAGGCTTCAGAGACGCCGGTCGCGCGACAAGCGTCGGCGATGCGCACCAGCGACCGCTCACGCAAGAGCGTCTTGATGACCTGCCAGCGTTCCCGCTCGTGCACTGTCGCCCTCCCTTTGGCAGCAAATAGGTCATGCTCTCGACCAACGGTCAACTGCAAACCGTCAGAGTCGCTCAATATCGCGCTGCATCAATCATATTGCGTCGCAGAATTGAGTGTCGGTGATTGACCTTGATTGAATCGACGGCCTAAGCTGCCCGGACATCAAGCACAGGGAGAATGCCTAATGAGCGAGGTCGCGGCCAAGCCCCTGCCAAATCTCTGGGACGACGCGCTCGCCGCCGGGCTCGATGAGGCAGGTCAGTTGCTGTACCGCTCCAACCTGCTCGGGGCCGATCTACGCATCACCAATTTCGGCGGCGGCAACACCTCGGCAAAGATCGAGATGAAAGACCCACTGACGCGCGAGAACGTCCGCGTGCTTTGGGTCAAAGGCTCAGGCGGCGACATCGGCTCGATGAAGCGCGACGGCTTTGCGACGCTGTACCTCGACAAGCTCGAGAGCCTGAAAGGCCTCTATCGCGGCCTCGCCCATGAGGACGAGATGGTCGCCTTGTTCAATCACTGCACCTTCGATCTCAATCCGCGCGCGACTTCGATCGATACGCCCTTGCACGCCTTCGTGCCGCACCGGCATGTCGATCACGTCCATGCCGACGCCGTCATTGCAATTGCTGCGTCAGCCGATGCCGAGCGTCTGACCCACGAGGTTTTCGGCGGCAAGCTCGGGTTTCTGCCGTGGCAGCGGCCGGGCTTCGATCTAGGCCTGAAACTCGGCGAGATGGCCACGCGCCATCCCCACTATGTCGGCGTGGTCCTCGGCGGGCACGGGCTCTTCACCTGGGCCGAGACGTCGAAGGCCTGTTACGAGATGACCTTGCGCGTGATTCAGCAGGCCGCCGATTGGCTTGCGGCACATGAGCAGAAGCCGGCGTTCGGCGGCGGCAAGGTCGAAGCGGCCTCGCCGGAAAAACGCCGCGCGATCGCGGCCAGGCTGATGCCGCTGATCCGCGGCAAGATCTCCGCAGACGAGCGCAAGATCGGCCATTTCACTGACGCCCCGGAAGTGCTCGAGTTCGTCAACTCCAATGCGCTGACGAAGCTGGCGCCGCTCGGCACCTCCTGTCCGGATCACTTTCTTCGTACCAAGATCCGGCCGCTGTTGTTGCCATACGATGCCGTGCGCAACAATCTCGACGAGGTGATCGTAGGTCTCGACGACATTCTCGCCGCCTACCGACGCGACTACGCCGCCTATTATGGGCGCTGCAAACATCCGGACTCGCCGGCCATGCGCGATCCCAACGCGGTCGTGTATCTCGTACCGGGAATCGGCATGTTCACCTTTGCCAAGGACAAGGCGACGGCCCGTGTCGCCGCCGAGTTCTACGTCAACGCCATCAACGTCATGCGCGGCGCCTCGGGCGTCAGCACCTATGTCGGCCTGGCCGAGCAGGAGGCCTTCAACATCGAATACTGGCTGCTGGAGGAGGCTAAGCTCCAGCGCATGCCTAAGCCGAAATCGCTCGCCGGACGCATCGCCTATGTGACCGGCGGCGCCGGCGGCATCGGCGGGGCGACCGCGCAGCGGCTGCTCGTCGAAGGCGCCTGCCTCGTCATTGCCGATATCGACGAGAAGGCGCTAAGCGAGCGCATTGCGGCTATCACGAAACGCCATGGCCGCGACGCGGCCATCGGCGTGAAGCTTGATGTAACCGACGAGGCGGCGGTGATCGCCTCGTTCGAGGAGGCCGCGCGCGCCTTTGGCGGCGTCGACATCGTCGTCTCGAATGCCGGCATCGCCTCGGCTTCGTCGATCGAAGACACGAGTCTCGGGCTGTGGCAGAAGAACATGGACATTCTCGCCACGGGTTATTTCCTCGTCTCGCGCGAGGCGTTCCGGCTGATGCAGCGTCAGAATGTCGGCGGTGCCATCATCTTCGTCGCCTCGAAAAACGGCCTTGCCGCTTCGGCCGGCGCTTCGGCCTATTGCGCCGCCAAGGCGTCGGAGATTCATCTCGCCCGCTGCCTGGCACTGGAAGGCGCGGCGCACGGCATCCGCGTCAACACGGTCAATCCCGACGCGGTGCTGCGTGGCTCGAAGATCTGGGAAGGCGAGTGGCGCCAGCAGCGTGCGGCGTCCAACAAGGTCGGCGAAGACCAGCTCGAGGAAGTCTACCGCCAGCGCTCGCTGCTCAAACTGTCCGTTTTCCCCGAGGATATTGCCGAAGGGATCTACTTCTTCGCGTCCGACCTTTCGGCCAAATCGACCGGCAACATCCTCAATGTTGACGCCGGCAACGCCCAGGCCTTCACGCGATGAGCACACCATTCTCGATCAGCGCGGATTTTATCGCCGACCACAACGCGCGTCTCGAAAGCGCGTCTATGGAAGACTACGACGCCCTGAAGCGCGCGCTGGCGCGGCACGGGATCGACGCGGAAGCGCTGGTGCAGAAGGTCATGGCCTTCGGCGTCGCAATTCCGACCTGGGGCATCGGCACCGGGGGGACGCGATTTGCCCGCTTTCCGGGCCCGGGTGAACCGCGCAACGTCTTCGAGAAGATCGACGATTGCGCCGTGATCCAGCGATTGGCGCGAGCAACCCCTACGATCTCGCCCCACATTCCGTGGGACAAGGTCGACGACTATGCCGCCTTGCGTGAACAGGCCGCGACGCACGGCCTTGCCTTCGACGCGGTCAACTCCAACACGTTCCAGGATCAGCCAGGGCAAGAGCTTTCGTATAAGTTCGGCTCGCTGTCGCATACCGATGCGCGTGTGCGTGCACAGGCCATCGCCCACAACGTCGAATGCATCGAGATCGGCCGCAAGCTTGGCTCGAAAGCGCTGACCGTCTGGATCGCCGACGGCTCGAACTTTGCCGGCCAATCGAATCTGACCAAGGCGCTCGACCGCTATATCGACGCGATGCGCGAGATCGTCACGGCGCTGCCCGCCGACTGGCGGGTGTTCCTCGAGCACAAGCTCTATGAGCCGGCGTTCTACTCGACCGTGATCTCGGATTGGGGCACGAGTTTCGCGGTCGCGCAGGAGCTCGGGCCCAAGGCCTATTGCCTCGTCGATCTCGGCCACCATGCGCCGAACGTGAATATCGAGCAGATCGTCGCCCGGCTCGTGCGCTTTAGGAAGCTCGCAGGCTTCCATTTCAACGATTCGAAATATGGCGACGACGATCTTGACAGCGGCTCGGTCGACCCGTTCCGGCTATTTCTCGTCTTCAATGAGCTGATCGACGCCGAGCGCCGCAAGGCGGAAGGCTTCGCGCCTGCTTACATGATTGACCAGTCACATAACGTGACCGATCCGATCGAGAGCTTGATGCAATCGGCGATCGAATTGCAGCGCGCCTTTGCGCAGGCTCTCGTGGTCGATCGCGCGGCGCTCGAAGCTGCGCAAGAGATCAATGATGCACTTGGCGCACATCTCGAGTTGAAGCGCGCCTTCACAACCGACGTTTCACCGCTTCTGGCCGTCGCCCGTATGCGGGCCGGAGGGGCGATCGCACCAATCGCAGCCTATCGCGCGTCCAATTACCGGACGCAAAAAGCGAGGGAACGTCCCACCGTCGGCGGGACTTCGGCAGGCATCGTGTAGGAAAGGGATTCCTCGTGTTCAGGAAGGCTGCAAGCGCGCCGCTTTTGACGGGCCGGAGGAAATCCTTCCGCTCCGGGCGCGCGGCCGACGCATCCGATCGGTGCGGATCTACAGGCGGACGACTTCACCGCTCCGAACGCTCTCGTCGGCGGCAAAGACGATACGGAGTGAGTTGATCGCGTCCTCGTGATGCTCGGACAAGTCGATGTCGCCCCGGATCGCACTCAGAAACAGCCGCTGCTCGCGCTCGCAGAGTTCCTGATGGCCAGGTTCGTCTGCGGTCGAGATAAACTCATCGGGCTTGGCAAAGCGGCCTTCGCTGTCGCGCGCTGCGTGATGGATACGAAGCGCGTTGGTCCGCGTATGGGTGTTATGGTCCGCCGAATGCGCCCCCGTATCGATGCTCTCTTTCGCGACGATCGACACGCTGCCGTTCGGGCCGATCATGTCCTTCACGAAATGAGCAGTCTCGCTCATCATCGGACCCCAGCCGACCTCGTACCATCCGACGGATCCGTCGTCGAACATGATGTGAAGATGGCCGTAATTGTACATGGCCGGCGCGATCTCGCTTGTCAGCCGCGCCCCGACCGCGTGGACCGCGACGGGACGCGCTCGCGTCACCTGGCACATGATGTCGACGTAATGGACGCCGCAATCGACGATCGGTGAAGTCGACAGCATGAGTCTCTTGTGCACCTCCCAGAAGGAGCCCGCCGACTGCTGGCTGAGATTCATGCGCATCACGAGCGGCTTTCCGAGCGTCCGGCCGATCTCGACGAAGCGCGACCATGCGGGATGCACGCGCAGGATATAGCCGATGAGCAGCGCCTTTCCTGCCGAACGTGCAGCGCTGACGACCTGTCGCGCAGCCTCCATTGTGTCGGCCAGCGGCTTTTCGCAGAAAACATGGGCACCTGCGGCGAAAGCCTGCGAAGCCATGGCGGCGTGATGCTCCGTGTAGGAGCAGATTGCAACGGCATCGGGACGCAAACTTGTGAGCGCCTCGTCGAAGCTTTCGAAGCGCGGAAGAGCGGGAAACTCGGCCTCGAGATCGTCGCGATCGGCTGCGCGAGAGGTGCAAAGACCGACGAGCTGAAATCCTTCGACCGATCGGTAGGCGCGGGCGTGACTGATTCCCATGGTGCCGAGGCCAACCACGAGAACGCGAACATTCGGTGTGGTCGAAATGGAGGGCGAGTACATGGCTCGATCGGGTCCTTCGGTCGGGTATTACTGCGGCTCGTCGCGCTTGGAGTCGTCGGCGGTCGGCCGGCCTTCGATCCAGGTCTCGAGCACGCGCAAATCATCGTCGAGATGGACGAGGCTAGCGAGATAGCCTGGTGCGATACGGCCAAGTTCCGCGTCGCGTCGGAGAAAGGTCGCCGGAACGCGCGACGCCATCGTGAGGGCGTCGGCGAGATCGAGACGCACGACGTTGACAGCATAGCGTACCGCTTCATCCATGGTTAGAACCGAGCCTGCGAGCGTTCCATCCTCGAGGCGCAGGTAGCCGTCTGCACAAGACACGCGGCGGCCCTGGAGATCGAACTGATCGGGCCCGCCGGCCGCCGGTGGCATTGCATCCGTAATCAGCATGAAGCGATCATGTCGCTTGGCGGCGAAGGCGATGCGCAAGTTCGCCTCGTGCACGTGATGACCATCCGCGATGATTCCAACGAAAGCCTCGGTGAGATCGAGCGCGGCGCCGACCATGCCTGGCGCGCGCCCGGCGGGCGCACTCATGGCATTGAACAAATGGGTAAACGCCCGTGCGCCGGCCTTAACAGCCGCGCATGCCTCCGCGTAGCTTGCATCCGAGTGCCCGAGCGAGACGAGCACATTGTGCCGCGCGAGTTCGGCAATGCTCTCCACGCTGACCCGATTGGGCGCGAGCGTCAGCATGACCGCCCCGCAATTCGCGTTGGCGATGGTCGCGATGTCGCCGGGCTCGAGGCCGCGGATGTATCGGAGCTCATGCGCGCCTTTGCGGTGCGGGTCCAGAAAGGGTCCTTCCAGATGGATGCCGAGGGTCGCCGCGGTCGAGTGCCGCGCTTCGCGCGCGGCGGCGATCGCCGCCGCCATCACTTGCGGTGTGTCGGTCACCAGCGTCGGCAGTAGTCCGACGGTGCCGTGTCGGCGATGTGCAGCGGCGATGCGGGCGATGCCTTCGGCTGTCGGGTCCTCGTTGAACAGGACGCCCCCGCCGCCATTGACCTGCACATCGATATAGCCGGGCGCGAGCAGGCCGCCGTCGAGATCGCGTACGGCGCCGGGGGGCCTCTCGGAGTGAGGAACGACTGCCGCGATGCGCCCGCCTTCGACGACAACTGCATGGTCGTCGATAAAACGCTCGCCATCAAAAATCCGCGCGCCGGAGAGAACGGTCATCAAATAGTCTCCGTCACCTTGCGCAGGTTGCGCGGGCGGTCGGGATCGCGCCCGAGCCGAAGCGCTAGCGCCTCGGCAAGGCGGTAGAAGCGGTGAACCATGACGATGGGCTCCAGCAGCGCCAGCTCGACTTTTGCCGTCGCTAGACGATCCTCCTCGTCAGCGCCGCCTGCTTCGATTGCAATCACCGCGGCGCCCGCATCAGCCAGCGCCGTGAGGGTCGGCAGCATGCCTTCGCGTGCTGCATCGGACGGCAGGAAGGCGATGACGGGGAAGCCTGGGGCCACAAGTTCGGCCGGGCCATGCAGCACTTCGGCCGCGGAGTAGGCCTCGGCGTGGATCGCGCAGGTTTCCTTGAGCTTCAGAGCCGCCTCCACGGCGATCGCAAGCGTCGCGCCGCGACCAAGCACGAAAGCGCTGCGGGCATTTGCGATGCTATCGAGCATCGCCGCGGGCGGCGGCGCCCCTTGCCCGCGGAGGACGTCCGGCAGAGCGGTGAGGGCGTCTGCGAGTTGCCGATCCTCGCGCCAGGCCGCAACGAGGCTCGCGCCCGCGACGAGACCTGCAACCATCGATTTGGTCGCGGCGACGGAACGTTCCATGCCTGCGCACAACGGCAGCAGCACTTCGGCCTCTTGCGCCAGCGGCGAGGCCACGTCGTTGACCAATGCGAGGGCCAACGCACCGCCGCGTCGTGCATGGCGCTGCATTTCGACGATGTCCGGGCTCCGTCCCGATTGCGAGATCGCGACGGAAACGCTGTCTTCGAGCCGCATCGGCGTGCGATAAAGTGTCGCGATGGAGGGGCCGATGGAGGCACAGGGCACCCCCGAAACAATCTCGACGAGGTATTTCAGATAGAGCGCGCAGCAATCCGACGAGCCGCGGGCGATGGTTGCGACGAGCGGCGGATCGAGGGCACGCAGACGCGCTCCGAGTTCCGCGAGCCGTTCAGCATTCTGACTGAGCTGGCGCGCAGCCGCTTCGCCTGCTTCGCCGATCTCCTCAAGCATGTGTGTCGTCATCGATGCGTCTTTCGGGCCGGCGGCGACAGCGTGAGTTCTGAGACGAAATCATAGGCGTCGGCGCGGTACCAGGATTTCGTGAACTCGACGCAGGATCCGTCGGCGAGATAAGCGATACGCTGGATATAGAGCGCCGGGCTGTCCGGTGCGACGCCGAGCAGTTCCGCATCGGCATGATCGACGAGTGTCGCGCGCAAGCGCTGGAGGCCCCGGGTGGGCCTAAAGCCTTTCGCGGAGAGCGCCTCGTAAAGCGAGCCGCCGACCGAGTCCTGTTCGGGAAGGAAGCGTATAGGCACGGCGGCGCGCTCGATTGCCATCGGCGAACCGTCAGCCAGGCGCAAGCGTCCCAGCCGGAACACGCGTTCGTTCGGCCGTACGCCAAGCATCATGGCCTCTTCCGGAGTCGGCAGGAACACGCCGCGCTCAAGTTCGCGCGAACTCGCCTCCAGTCCGCGCAGCCGCATGTCTTCCGTGAAACTCGTCAGACGCGACGAGGGCTGTTCGACGCGCGGCGTTGCGCGATGGATGAAGGTACCGGCACCATGACGGTGAAACAGCACGCCTTCGGCAATCAGATCGGCAATCGCCTTGCGCAGCGTGGTGCGCGAAACGTCGAGCAACTCGCACAATATGCGCTCGGCCGGAAGTAATTGCGTCTCCGCGAAGCGCCCGGTCTCGATCTCTCGCCGAAGCGCGTCGACCACGGCAAGATAGAGCTTCTGGCCCGGCGCGGTTTCGACCGTCAAGGACATGCCGAGTCCTCCGCGAGCGTTCCGCCAGCGAGCAGGATTGCGCCGTCAACTGCGTCGCGCTGCGGTGGACTAAGGCGCTTGGCCACATCAGGCGGCAAAAAGGGACGCAAAGGCTCACCGAAGCCGCCGGCGAGCGCAATGCGCTCGGCGCCCAGTGCAGCCAGCGCGTTCGCAAGCGTGGTTATTGCGCTGGCTGCCTCGGCGACAATTTCGCGCGCGCGCATATCTCCGGACCTGGCGACCTCCAGAATCTCGGGTGCGAAGGCGCCGTAGTCTCTGGGCCTCGCCTCCGCTGCCCAGCGGCTCATCCGTAATGGGTCGTCATCAAAATGGTGCCCGAGCGCTTGCGCTAGGCCGCTCATCGGCTCGAGGCCATCGATCGCACGCAGCGTCGCGCGTAACGCCGACTCGCCGAGGCGTGCGGCCGATCCGTCGTCGCCGAGCCAGAAACCGCGTCCGCCGATGATAGTCGTTCGAGCGCCCACGCGGGCGATGCCCGCCGACCCCGTGCCAGCGATGATCAGGCCGCCGTCGCCGAGGCCATTGGCACCGACGCAGGCAGCAATAGCGTCATTGACAGCGACGATGCGCGCAAAGCCGGGCAGGGCGGCGGAGACACGCTCTGCTTCCCTGTCGTCCGAAAGTCCGGCAAGGCTGAGGCCGACTGCGATCTCGTGCCTTGGCGCGCCGGCGATGGTGGACTCGATCGTTTCACGGACGACCCGCATCGCCTCGTCGAAGTCGAGATAGATGTTCGAAGCCGGCCCGAGGCCGCGTCCGAGCTCGCGGCCCGACGAGTCCCGCAGTCTTGCGCGGCAACGGGTCGCGCCGCCATCCACGCCAAGGAAGAACTGGGCCGTCGCCAAGGAGCCTCCTAAAATATTTCTTAACGCCTCTAGACAAGTGGTATGTCACGTGGCTAAAACAAATACAAGAGGTATCTACCACTGGTATTCACGATGTCGGTACTGCCGAGCTCGGAGACGGACGCGGAGAGGGGGCACGACACCGTTGGCGTCGTGGTGGCCGATGAAACGATGTTCGCGGATGCGATGCTCGCATCTTACCGTCGGGCGATTGCCTCCGTGGCGGCTGCCTCTTGCGAAATCCGTGCGGCTGGCCTTCGCCTCGCCGCAATCTGGCGAGCCGGCGGGCGACTGGTCTATGTGGGTGCGGGCTCCTCTGGTCTCGCGGCGGCCGAAGATGCCGCCGAGCTTCCCGGAACGTTTGGTCTTGAGCAGAGCCGCATCGCAATTGTCCTGCCCGGAGGGACCGCCGAGCCGTTCCGCATTGATGGAGCCGCGGAGGACGATGCCGCAGCTGGTGAGCGGGCTATAACCGAACTTGGTGATCTCTCCCGCGACGCCGTGATCGCCGTATCGGCGAGCGGTTCGACGCCCTTCACCGTCGCCGCCGCCGCCGAGGCGCGCCGCTGCGGCGCCTTCGTGATCGGCATTGCGCACTATCAAGGTTCGCCTCTGCTCGTGGGCGCCGACGCCTCGATCATGCTCGAAAGCGGGGAGGAGGCGCTGCGCGGCTCGACCCGGCTCGCAGCCGGCGTTGCGCAAAAGGCCGCGCTCGGCATGCTCTCATCATTGATGGGATTCGAACTCGGTCATATCCATCAAGGCCTGATGGTCAATCTAAAAGCCGATAATACGAAATTGCGCGAGCGGGCGCGCGGGATCGTCGCAACGATCGCCGTCGTCAGCGATGCCAAAGCAGAAGCGGCGCTGCGCGAGGCAGGCGGCGAGGTCAAGCCGGCGATCCTGATTGCCTGCGGGATCGTCAGCATGAGCGAGGCCCTCAGGTGGCTCGCTGCTGCGGAAGGCCGAATAGACGACGCGTTGCGCCGCGCAGGCATCAACGGGATCAAGGGCGAAGGGCCGAATAAGGGAGCGAAGCATGAGACGGACATTCAAGGCTGCAATGGGAGCTGAAGTTGCCGCGTTGGCGTTGCTCGCGGGGCTTGCGTCGGCTCAGGCAGGCTCGCTGAAAATCGAGAGCTGGCGCAATGACGACGCCGACATCTGGAACTCGAAGATCATTCCCGCTTTCAACAAGCATTATCCCGATATCAAGATCGAATTCGCACCTTCGGCGCCCAAGGAATACAATGCCGCCCTCAACGCGCGGCTCGATGGCGGCACCGCCGGCGACCTGATTACGTGTCGTCCGTTCGACGCCTCGCTCGCGCTCTATCAGAAACATCAGCTCGATAGCGTCGACGGCATCAAGGGCATGGACAACTTCTCCGATGTCGCAAAGGCCGCATGGCAAACCGACGATGGCAAGACCGCCTTCTGTGTTCCGATCGCCTCCGTCATCGCCGGCTTCATCTACAACAAGGAGGCCTTCGCCAAGGTCGGCGTCTCCGAGCCGAAGACGCTCGACGAATTCCACGCCGTGCTTGAGAAATTCAAGAAGGACGGGACCTATGTCCCGTTGGTGATGGGCACGGCTGACCAGTGGGAGGCCGCGACCATGGGCTTCCAGAACATCGGACCAAACTTTTGGAAAGGCGAGACGGGGCGAGCCAATCTGATCGCTGGCAAGGAGAAGTTCACCGACCCGCAATACATCGCGGCCTTCAAGGAGATCGCAAGCTGGGCGCCGTATCTCGGATCGGGCTTCCAGGCGCAGACCTACGCCGACAGTCAGAACCTGTTCTCGCTCGGCAAGGGCGCGATCTATGCGGCAGGGTCGTGGGATATCTCGACGTTCCGCGGCCAGGCGAAATTCGCTATGGGGGCATTCCCGCCGCCGCGGCCGGCGGGCACGACGGATTGCTATATCTCCGATCACACCGACATCGCGATGGGCGTCAATGCAGCGTCGAAGAACAAGGAAGACGCGAAGAAATTCCTGGAATGGCTGACGACACCGGAATTCGCAACGATTTACGCCAATGCGCTTCCCGGCTTCTTCCCCCTCGCCAAGACTCCGGTGAAGGTCGAAGACGATGTCGCTGCGACGATGGTCGGATGGCGTCAGACCTGCAAGTCGACGATCCGCAATTCGTATCAGATCCTGTCGCGCGGCACGCCGAATCTGGAAAACGAGCTCTGGAACGTCTCCGCGCAGGTCGTCAACGGCAAGCTGACGCCCGATGCTGCGGGCAAGCAGCTCCAGGATGGCCTCGACAAGTGGTACAAGCCTGCCAAGTGACGCCAGTCCCTCTCCCTGCTTTCGCGAGGAGAGGGACTTTCCTTTGTTATTCGACAGCTATGGATACTCCGCTAACAGGTGGCGCGAGCCTCAAGAGCGGAGAGGGGCGATAACGTACAATAGGTTCAATCTCTTTCCGTCATGCCTGAATCGGTCTCGAACATCACGGCCCAGATGCCTCGCGCAAAGCTCGCGGGTCTTCTGCTGTTTTTTCTCGGACCGGCGGTCGTGATCTATCTCCTGTTCTCGATCTATCCTCTCGTCGCGACGATGGCGCTCTCCACTTACACGAGCGATCCGTCCGGAGCCCGGCACTTCGTCGGGCCGGCCAACTTCGAAACGCTGCTCGGTGACGCGCTCTGGTCGAAGCCGTTCTGGAATGCCCTCGGCAACAATTTGATATTCTTCGCAGTGCACATGTGTATGCAGAATCCGATCGGTATCGCGCTCGCAGGATTGCTGAGCCTGCCGGGCCTAAGGCTCAAAGGCTTTTATCGCACCGTCATGTTTCTCCCGACGATGCTGTCGGTGGTCATCGTCGGCTTTTCCTGGAATCTGATCCTTTCCCCGCTCTGGGGCGTAGCTTCCGGCGCTTTGAAGGCCGTGGGGTTGGGTTCACTGTTTGCTCCCTGGCTGGGGCTCGAATCGAGCGCGCTCGTAACCTTGTCCCTCATTTCCGTCTGGCAATTCGTCGGCATCCCGATGATGTTGATCTATGCCGCGCTGCTCAACATCCCCGAAGAATTGATCGACGCAGCACGCGTCGACGGGCTCGGACAATTCCGCATCTTCTTCCACATCAAGCTTCCGCTCGTCCTGCCGACGATCAGCCTGGTCTCGGTCTTGACCTTCGTCGCCAACTTCAACGCTTTCGATCTGATCTATTCGGTCAAGGGCGCGCTTGCCGGGCCAAACTTCGCGACTGACATTCTCGGCACGTTCTTCTATCGCACCTTCTTCGGCAACCAACTCCAGCTCGGCAATCCGACGATGGGAGCCGCAGTCGCGACTGTCATGTTCTTCATCATCCTCGTCGGCCTCTGCCTCTATCTCTTCCTCGTGCAGCGGCGCATCCGCCGTTATGCGTTCTAGGAGCCGGCATGGCGGCGGAACAGCGCGCAAAGAGCCTAGGCGTCCATCTCGTCCTGATCGCCTACAGCCTGCTTGCGGTAGGTCCAATCCTGCTCGTCGTGATGAATTCGTTCAAGGTGCGCAGCGCCATCTTCGGTAGCCCGCTCGCGCCGCCGGACGCTGCGACCTTCAGCCTCATCGGCTATGAGAAGGTTTTTCGCTCCTCTCACATCCTGACCTACTATTCGAATTCGCTGATCGTGACCCTCGTCAGCATGGCGCTCGTGCTGCTGTTTGGCGCAATGGCGGCTTGGGCGCTGACCGAATACCGCTTTCGCGGTTCGACGGCGCTCGCGCTGTTTCTGTCGATCGGCATCATGGTGCCGATCCGGCTTGGTTCTGTCGCGATCCTCAACATGATGCGGTCAGCGGGCCTCAACGACACACTGACGGCCCTGATCCTCGTCTACGTGGCGCAAGGTCTGCCGATGTCGATCTTCATATTGAGCGAGTTCATCGAGCAGGTCCCCAGGGACTTGCGCGACGCCGCGCGCTGCGACGGCGTGCCGGAAGCTCGCATCTTCTTCGAAGTGGTCGCCCCTCTGCTGCGCCCGGCGATCGCGACTGTGGCCGTCTTCACCATCGTGCCGATCTGGAACGACCTCTGGTTTCCGCTGATCCTGACGTCGAGCGACTCGACGCATACGGTCACGCTTGGCGTGCAGCAGTTTCTGGGCCAGTACATCACCGACTGGAATTCCGTGCTGGCCGCGCTGTCGATGGCGATCCTGCCGGTCGTCGTGATCTACGTGATCCTCTCGCGCCAGCTCATCGCGGGCCTCACCTCCGGCGCAGTCAAATAGGTTGTCATAATGGCCCATCTGCGCATCGAGCATCTCAACAAGCGCTACGGCGCGATGACAGTTCTCAACGACATCAACTTGAAGATCGAGGATGGTGAATTCGTCGTTCTGGTCGGCCCTTCAGGCTGCGGCAAGTCGACGCTGCTGCGCATGATTGCCGGGCTCGATGGCGCATCGGGCGGCGACATCCATATCGCGGGCAAGCTGGTCAATACACTCGCGCCTGCCGAGCGCGGCATCGCGATGGTGTTCCAGTCCTACGCGCTCTATCCGCACATGAATGTGCGCAAGAACATGACGTTCGGGCTGAGGTTCACCGGGGTGCCGCCTGCCGAACGCGAGCGGCGCGTCACGGAGGCGACCCGCATGCTGCGGCTCGAGGAGTTGCTCGATCGCTATCCGCGCGATCTCTCCGGCGGCCAGCGTCAGCGCGTTGCGATCGGCCGCGCGATCGTGCGCGAGCCCGCCGTTTTCCTGTTCGACGAGCCGCTCTCCAATCTCGATGCAGCCTTGCGCGTCTCGACGCGCGTCGAGATCGCGAATTTGCACAGGCTGCTGAAATCGACGATCGTCTACGTCACGCACGACCAGGTCGAGGCGATGACGCTCGCCGATCGCATCGTCGTGATGAACAAGGGCTGCATCGAGCAGGTCGGCAGGCCGCTCGATCTCTACTATTCGCCCGCCAATCTGTTCGTCGCCGGCTTCATTGGCTCGCCGGCGATGAATTTCTTCGAAGCCAAGGTTGATAGTGTCGAGCGCGGATGCGCGCGTGTGGTTGGACCTGGCTTTCGCAGCTTCGATTTGCCGGCGACCTCATTGAAAGTCGGCGACGCGCTGACGGTCGGTGTCCGTCCTGAGCATCTTGGCCGGGACGTCGACGGTCCCTTCGCCGCCGAAGGCATCGTCGAACTGGTCGAACGACTTGGCGAGGCCTCCTTCGCCTATGTGCGCCGCGTCGACGGCAGGATATTCGTTGCAGAGTTCCGCGGTCGCCGGACGCCGTCGCCGGGAGAAACGGTGACGCTCGCTGCGGCGAGTCCCGACGTCCACGTCTTCGACGCCTCCGGCCTGCGTGTTGTGACACAAGCCGATTGACGGAGGCGACACGATGTGGATTTCAAACAGTCCTGGGAGCGTGATCATTCAATCATGACGAATGTCGTGCGCTATCTGACCCATCCTCAGGTGAATATCGATCCGTCAATTCCCGTTCCGTGTTGGGGCCTCAGTGAGATCGGGAAAGCGCGTACGCAAGCCGTGACCGCGATGGGTCGGCTGTCAGCCACCACGCAGGTCATCTCCAGTGGAGAGCGCAAGGCGATTGAGACCGCTGAAATCGTTGCCGCAAAGCTGGGCGTCGACATAGAGGTGCGCGAGGCCATGCACGAGAACGACCGATCGGCCACAGGCTTCCTCGTCCCCGACGAGTTCGAGGCGGTGGCCAATCAGTTCTTCGGGCAACCCCACATCAGCATTCGTGGCTGGGAACGCGCGGTTGACGCCCAGCTGCGCATTGTCGGCGAGGTCGAGCACGTGCTGGCGCGCAATAAGCCGGGCGACGTGCTCTTTGTCGGCCACGGTGGCGTGGGTACGCTCTTGTACTGCCATTATTCCGGTTTGGAGATTGATCGCGCCCACGACCAACCCGCTGGCGGCGGTTGCTTCTTCGCGTTCAGCTCGCATGGCCGTCGCGTGCTGCATGCGTGGCGTCGCCTCGAAGAGCTGTGATGTCGCCGCGCGGTCGATGTTGCTTCGATCGCACTCTGTCGCTTGACACCCGTCACGAATGTTCTCATTATGTTCTGGTGCTGCAACTCCTAACGCCACGGGCAAACGATCGGGATGGCTACGCCAGCCACCATCCTGCATGCGGACCTCGACGCCTTCTATGCCTCGGTAGAGCAACTGCTCGACCCGTCGTTGCGCGGCAAACCAATCGCCGTCGGCAGTGGGGTTGTGCTTGCCGCTTCTTACGAGGCCAAGGCCTTCGGAGTGCGCGGGGGCATGCCGGGACGACAGGCGCGCGAGCTCTGCCCGCAGATCACCTTCGTCAGCGGGCATTTTGGGGAATACCGACGGTTGGGTGACACCGCCATCAAGGTGATCGGTGATTTCACGCCGCTTGTGGAACGCATTTCCATTGACGAAGCCTTTGCCGACGTTGCGGGCTGCACCCATCTCTTCGGTTCACCTGCCGAAATTGCCGGCGCAATCCGCCGGCGCGTGCGCACTGAGCTCGGCCTTCCGATCTCAGTTGGAGTGGCACGCACCAAGCATCTGGCAAAAATCGCCTCACAAGTCGCCAAGCCTGACGGGCTTGTAGTCGTCGACCCCGGCACAGAACTGGAATTCCTCCACGGCCTGCCCGTCGAACTCGTGTGGGGAGTGGGCCCGGTCACAAAGACACGGCTCGCCGAGATCGGCGTGCTAACGATCGGTCAACTGGCACGGACACCGGGATGGTCGCTCGAACGATTGCTCGGTCCGGCGGCAGGAGAGAAACTTGCCGCACTGGCGTGGAATCTCGATCCAAGGGAAATCAAGGCTCATCGCCGGGCCCGATCGGCAGGAGCGCAATCGGCAATTGGCAGGAAGCCTGCCGAAGAGGTCGTTTTTCGCCCAACCCTGCTTCACCTCGCAGACCGAATCGGCGCCCGGCTCCGTGCCAAATCCAGGCCTGGCCGAACCGTGACGGCCCGCGTTCGCTTCGCAAATCTGAGTTCGGCAACCCGGTCAATCACGCTCGACACACCGATTTTCGCGACCGTTATTCTTGCCGAAATCGCCGAGGATCTCGTGCGCGCGGTCCTCGCAGAGCACCCTGATGAGAAGACGATCTCGCTGCTGGCGATCTCCGTGTCGCATCTGGAAGAGCGCTGGGCTCTGGAGCTCGAACTTCCACTTGGACTTCAAGATGAACCCCGCCGCCCCGGGACCAAGATAGGCATGGCACGATTGGCGGCCGATCGTGCCATCGACAAGATCCGCGGTCGCTTCGGATGGGACGCGATCGGATACGGCTCGGTGGCGCTGGGCATCTCTCGCTCCGTTCCCGACGCGTTTCGCGAACTCGCCGAAAAGGAGCTGTGACCGTCCGGCGACGATTTCTCATGACCGCGGGCGTTGCGATTGAAAAAGCAGCCTTGTGGTCAGGCGGTGGATGGGGCGGAGCAAGAGCTGATCGCGAACCACCGATGTTGGTTCCTCACATTCGCTGCAACGTGAGCATTGCGCCATTCTGCTTCGGCATCAAACGTGGCCTCGCGGGTGGCAGCTTCTGGCCGATCCCCGGACATCGTCATTGCGTTGAACGACGTGAGACGCCGGCTGGTGAGGTGCGAACCGCGAGGGGGCGCGGCCGGATCGCTTCCAAACGGGACTTTAGGATCATTGCGGACGCGCGATGATCAGGTGATGGGCGTCCACCCCGATGCGGCCGCGCTCCATTCCGTGCGGCAGGCCGCCGCTGTTGTAGATGACGAGGACGGCGTTGTCGTGCGTCGGCATGCTCGGGAGCGTCACGGTAATGCTGGCGGTCCCGTCGCCCTTCGCGGTGAAGCTGTTCGTCTTCCCGGCGCCGTCCATCGGCGTGAAGCTGATCGGTTTCGTGTCGAAATGGTTCTCGAAGAGGCTGTAGTTCGCGTTCGGCTGCAGGTTCTTGAACGTCGCCTCGAGCGTCACCTTGCCATCCTTCTCCGCGATCGTGGCGATGCCGGTGGCGGAGAGCCACGACCCGAGGTCGAAGCCCAGCGGCTTGTGCTCGGCGTTGAACAGCTTCGACGGCTTTACATCCTGGTCGATGAACGGCGGTCGAACGCCGGCAACGTGCTTGATGCCCTGCGGACCGGTGGCTTCCGGAGCGGAAGAATCCTCGACGAAGGCCTGCGGATCGATCACCTTCGGCTGTTTCGTCTCAGCAGAGAAGAAAGCGGCGTGCGTGACGAACTCAAGCCTCAGGGGCGGGGCTGCGAAGACGCCGCCGACGGAAGCGAAAAGCAATCCGGCCGCTGCGGCAGATAGGAACAGAGCTCGTTTGAGCGTTGTCTTCATTGGGATCGTTGCCTTTCGAGGTGACTAAACGAACACGCCGTGTCCGCCCGCCACCATACAAGGCGCCAGGCGGCACGGAACCCTGACCAATCAGTTCGGCGGAGCTCGCCCCGATGTTACGTGCGGGAAACAAATTAGGTGGACGATGAGACCACCTCTCGGTGCCGCCGCAGCATCGAAGCAAAAGGGGGCGGCCGCTGCCGTTCAGCCTCGCGATATTCGAGGATGCCTGTGCGTACCGGGAAGGCTATCGTGCAGCCTCGAGAAGCGACCGAAATTGCGGCCTTCGCAGATCGACGAGATGTTCCGTCGTTTGGCGACCCAAGGCATCGGACGGGCGATCGTCGCGAATGCAGGCGGCTGAAACAGGCGAGGAGAGCTACCTGCAACAGCCGCCGGACTGCTGGACCGGCGGACACGGAACCGTCCCGTAGGAGCAGAAGACGCAGCAGTCGCCATCCTTGGGCTTCAAGCGGACGCCGCAGTACCTGCAGTCGTAGAAGAATTGGCAGGCGTCCGTCGGCATCCGCTCGGTCGACTCGGTGCCGCAATTCGGGCAGCGAATCGTGGAATCGACGATCATGTCTGCCATCATGCCCGCTCCGTGCGAAAGCCCAGGGGCATGTGTAGAGCGTGCCGCGCCGGCGGGCACCTCCGAAATTTTTCCAGGCCCCACGTAACCTTTCTCCGTGGTCGGCGAACCTTCGGGGCGAGATGTCTCAGCACCCTCAGGGAACCGACCGCATGTCCTCGAACTTCCTTTGCAAGGCCGTCCTGATCGCCGTGGTCGTCGCGATGCCTTCGCTGGCGACAGCCGGACAGCCATTCGACGCCAAGGCCTTCCATGCCTCGCAGGCGGCCGGGAAGTCCATCCTCGTCGATGTCACCGCGCCCTGGTGCCCGACTTGCCGGCAGCAGCGTCCGATCGTGCAGGAGATCGAGAAGGAGCATCCGGATCTCGTCGTCTATGACGTCGACTTCGATACGGCCAAGGACGTGCTGCGCCAGTTTCGCGTCCAGCAGCAGAGCACGTTGATCGTGTTCAAGGGGCAGAAGGAGGTCGCCCGCTCGACGGGCGAGACCGACCCGGCACCGCTCCGTTCGCTGGTGGCGAAGGCGTTCTGAGGTGTCCGCAAGTCTGGCGCTGGGCTACGCCGCCGGCGCGCTGTCGACGCTGTCACCGTGCGTGCTTCCGATCCTTCCGATCGTGCTGTTCGGTGCGCTTGAGCGGCATCCGTGGGGACCGGTCGCGCTTGCCGCGGGCCTGGCGGCGGCGTTCGCCGGGGTCGGGATCGCTCTCGCGACGATTGGCTTCAGCATCGGCATAGATCCCGAAGTCCTGCGTCTCTCCGTCGCCGGCCTGATCGGCGCCGTCGGAGTGATCCTTCTGGTGCCGACGCTTGAGGAAGGGGTTGCCTCCATGACGTCCCCGCTCGCCGGCAGGGGGCAGGTTCTGCTGGATCGGCTTGGTCCGTCGGGCATGTGGGGGCAGTTTGTTCTCGGCGCCGTGCTCGGAGTGATCTGGTCGCCTTGCTCGGGACCGACTCTCGGGGCGGCGGTGGGTCTGGCGGCGCAGGGCGACAATCTCGGTACGGGGGCCGCGACGATGGCCGCGTTCGCGCTCGGCGCGGCAACGCCGATACTGGCGCTCGCCTACGGATCCAGACAGGCGATCATGGCGCGGCGGGATTGGATGGCGCGCGCGTCGCGCATCGGCAAGCCCGTGATGGGGGCGGCGTTCTTCGGCATCGGATTTTTCGTGCTCACCGGCCTCGACAAGGTCGTCGAGACTTCCCTGACGCGCGCCATGCCCGACTGGCTGGTGACCGTGACGACGCGCCTATGATGCTCGCCGACATTTCAAACCCAAGGAGACATCGAACGTCGACGGCCATCCTGTCGAAGAAAACGGTCGCCTGGGCGCGCCTCCGAGGTCGGCCTCACGGCGAGGACGCCCCGATGGGGAAGCGTCACGTTCGTTTTTGCCGATGTGGAAACATCGGCCGGCGATTGACGTAACCGATTCCCGCTGTCGCGATCGCGGCGCGTCCGGCTTCGAAACGGCAGGGTAACCTTTCCGCATTCTGGGCGAACCTCTTTCAGGTGGGGCGATCGGCCCCCAGGAAGGCGACTACGCACTTCACAACCTCGTCACCAACTCGGAGAAGGATAGATGTCCAATCGCACCCTCAATGCAATGGTCGCCGGCGCTTTCGCCGTGGCCATCGGATCACTCGCCACATCCGCCAATGCTCAAATGAACAAGGGCGACATGGAAAAGATGATGAAGGAAAAGCAAGCCCAGACCATGAAAGCCATAAAGAGCGGCAAGATGGAGAAGTGCTACGGCGTCGCCCTTAAGGGCCAGAACGACTGCTACGCCGGAGCTGGCACCACCTGCGCCGGGACCAGCACCACCGATTATCAGGGTAATGCTTTCAAGCTCGAGGCGAAGGGCACCTGCACGACGATGAACACGCCGAAGGGCGCCGGAAGCCTTACCCCGAAGGCTTGATCGCGCCCCGACGGGCGGGCCGTCGGACGGCCCACCCGTCTTCCTTCAACGGAGAAGCCCGTGTCGTTTCCGTCGCCGCATCTGGACAGCCGAATCCCACCACGCGGGGGAATAGGGCTCAAGGCCGAGCACTATCGCTTGGTCATCGATACGTCGCCGGATGTCGGTTTCTTCGAGGTCCATGCCGAGAACTACATGGGTGCGGGAGGGCCGCCGCATCGCTACCTTTCGGCCATCCGCGAGCAGTATCCGCTGTCGCTCCACGGCCTCGGCCTGTCGATCGGCGGCGATCGCCCGCTGGACGAAGATCATCTGCGTCGGCTCAGGGAGCTCATCCGACGCTACGAGCCAGGGTTGTTTTCCGAACATTTGGCGTGGTCCTCGCACGATGATCGATTTCTGAACGATCTGCTCCCGGTGCCGTACACCGCCCAGACGCTGGCGCAGGTCGTCGAGCACATGACCTGGTGCAGACCGCGTTGGGCCGCCAGATGCTGTTGGAGAATCCGTCGAGCTACGTGGCTTTCGTCGAGAGCACGTATTGGGAGATCGACTTCATCGCCGAGGTAGTCCGACGCACGGGCTGCGGTCTCCTGCTCGACGTCAACAACGTCTTCGTCGCGTCGACGAACCAGCAGTGGAATCCGGTCGCATACATCGAAAGCTATCCGCTTGCTCATGTGCAGGAAGTTCACCTGGCCGGTCACAAACGCGAGGCCGATGAAAAGGACCGACCGCTGCTCATCGATACGCACGACCGACCGGTCGATGATATCGTGTGGGATCTCTACGGTCTTGCCGTGCGGCTCGTCGGACCGATGCCCACGCTGATCGAATGGGACGCCGACGTGCCGGCGTGGGCGACCCTCGAGCAGGAGGCTCGGCGGGCCGAGTCCATCATGTACGCCAGCGAGGAGACCGTGAGTCATGCAGTCGCTTGCTGAGCGGCAACGGGGTTTTGCCGCGGCGATCCTCGACCCCGATCTGCCGCCTCCGACCGGCCTGGTCGGGCCGGACGGGGAGGCGAGCGGCAAGCGGTTCGCAGTCTACAGGAACAACGTCGTCGTCGGTCTGGCACAGACTCTGAAGGATGCCTTTCCAGTCGTGCAGCGGATCGTCGGAGCGGAGTTTTTCCAGGTTATAGCGCGAGCCTACGTCGCGATCGAGCCGCCTCGCTCTCCGATCATGCTCGACTACGGGCAGGGCTTCCCGGACTTCGTTGGCCGGTTCGCGCCCTCCGCCAACTTGCCGTACCTTGCCGACGTGGCGCGCATCGAGCGCGCCTGGACGGAGGCCTATCATGAAGCGGAGGCCTCGCCGATCGGTCCTTCGGCATTCGCGGAGATCGCCCCGGACCGGCTTCCGACCCTCAGCCTGGCTCTGCATCCGTCGATCCGGATCGTCCGTTCGCGGTTTCCCGTGTTGACGATCTGGCAGATGAACATCGACGGCGCCATTCCGGCGCCGGTGGACCTGACGGCAGGCGGCGAGGACGCGCTCATCGTGCGGCCGGAGGCGGACGTGGAGGTTCGATCGATTCCGGCAGGCTCCGCGGATTTCATCCGGGCGCTCGTTTCCGGGAGATCCGTGCTGGCCGCGTTCGTAGAAGCCATCGTTGCCGACCCTCGCTTCGACCTGACGGCGAATCTGACCGATCTGATACAGGTCAGGACGGTGGTCGGTTTCAGCTTCGCGCAGGAGCCGATGCAGAGATGAGTCCATTCGCCACCATAACTGCCGTGGACGGAATCGTGCGGGACGCGGCCAAACGCCTGGCGCAGGTCGCCCGCATCGTGGCGCCCCCGGTGCTGCGCATCGCTCTGGCCCTACCATTCTTCAAATCGGGATTGACGAAGTGGGACGGCTTCCTGTCCCTGTCGCCTGCGGCGTCATATCTTTTCGAAGACGAATTCAAGTTGCACATCCTTGGAAACGCCTACGATTTTCCTTTTCCCGCCGTGTTCGCGTACTTCGATGGCATCGCGGAGATCGTATTGCCGGTATTGCTGATCCTGGGATTCGCGACGCGCTTCAGCGCGCTTGCGCTGTTGGTCATGACCGGAATGATCCAACTCGTCGTGCCGGAGGGGTGGGCGAATTTCCATCTGCCCTGGGCCGCGCTCGCCGTAGCCCTCATGGCGCTCGGTCCCGGCAAGCTTTCGCTCGACCATCTCGCCGCCTCGCTCTATCGGCCCCGAGTCCCTGGCAGAGGCCGTCCATGACCGAGCGAAGCGGCCGCCCTCCGCAGCTCAGGCTCGTCGGCAACGAAGGTGGCGCGGCGCCGGACGTCCCCGAGCCCACGACGCGCGACACCGATTGGGCGATCCTGATGGCTCACGCCCAGGATGGCGACAGGGCAGCCTATCAACGTCTCCTGCAGGAGATCACGCCGTATCTGCGTTCGCTCGCGGCGCGACGGCATCGCGATCCGAGCGACCTTGAGGACGCGGTGCAGGACATCCTGCTGACCATCCACGCGATCCGCCATACCTTCGATCCGAGCAGGCCGTTCGGACCTTGGCTGGTGACGATCGCGAACCGGCGATTTATCGATCGGCTTCGGCGGCAAGGGCGCAGGCGACGCCGGGAAACGGCCCTGATGCCGGAGCATGAAACCTTTTCCGAGCCTCAAGCGAACCTCGAAGAGAGACCGGATAGACACGAACTCGAAAGGGCGATCGGCGAGCTTCCTCCCATGCAGCGCAAGGCAGTACAACTACTCAAGCTCAACGAGATGTCGCTGAAGGAGGCTTCGACGGCGAGCGGGATGTCGATCGCCTCGCTCAAGGTCAACGTGCATCGCGCGGTGAAGAGCCTGCGGAATATCCTGGGCGATCGGAGCGAACCATGATTGCGACATCCGACCTCATCGAGTCCCTCGCCGCGAACATGAAACCGGTGCGACGGCTGCGGCCGCCGGTGACGCGGGCGGTCTGCTGGCTCCTGCTCGCAGTCCTGGTCGTGGTGCTTCTCGCGGTCAGCCAGGGTATCCGTCCGGACTTGGCGGAGCGGCTGCACGATCCTGCGTTCTCCGCCGGCATGGCCGGAGCTGCCTTGACGGGCGTGCTCGCGGCGGTTGCGGCATTCCTCGTCAGTCTGCCGGACCGCTCGCGGCTGTGGCTGCTTCTTCCCGCGCCGGCCGTGGCGATCTGGCTGTCGAACATCGGCTATCAGTGTCTCACGCAGTGGATATCGATGGGACCGAACGGGGTCAGTCTTGGCGAAACGACCCGCTGTCTTGCGACCTTGGTTCTGACGAGCCTGCCGTTGTCGCTCGCCATGATGGTGATGCTGCGGTACGCGGCGCCGCTGCGTCCGACGGCCGTGACGTTCATGGGGAGCCTGTCGGTGGCGGCGATAACCGCGACGGCCCTCTCGCTCTTTCATTCCGCCGACGCGACCCTTATGATCATCATGTTCAATATTGGAACTGCGGCCGTGTTCGTCGGCCTCGGCAGCCTATTCGGTCGTCGCATGTTCGAGTGGATCGCGCCGCGCCCGGACATTAGGAGTTAGGTCCGGAAAAGACCGCGAATGGCTTATCTGCCGTCGTTGCAAGAACGCGACGCTGCCCGATGTCTTCAAGATGTTCCTGGAGACGAACCGTCGGCTTCTCCAATTCCACCGGCGCACGGGCCGGCGTTCTTTGCGGCGGTCAGGGGGCATTTTCGCATCCATGGCGGGCTCCTCAGACATCGGCCGAGCTTCCAGACCGAGTAGAGTAGCACCGGAGACAACACCGCGGTCGTCAGACAGTAGAAGCAGTAGCCGCCGAAATTCATCATGTGCGGACGCCGAGCACGTTGGCAGCCGTCGCCGCAGCGGCGAGGATGATCAGCGCGATCCAGACCCAGCGGACTGGCGGAGCGAGCAACAGACCGAGGATCATGATTTACAGGGCGGCTCCGATGTAGCCGTCCGGAATGCCGAAAGGCCGGGCGAAGGGCGCGTCGGCGACGCCCTCGCACTGCTCGCCAAGGAACGGACAGATCAGGCGACCGACCAGGCGGCTGTGGTACAGCCCGACAGAGAACATCGCCGCGGCGCTCGCCACCGCGACGGCAAATGCGATGTAGCGGAAGGAACTCATTGTCGCGCGAGCCTTTTTGCTTGGTCTGCCGCAGCGCCCCTCAATCACCCGCATCGACTCAAGACCGTTCGGTCCAGCTTCGAAAAGGTACGAGCCTTGTGCGCAACTGAGGAGATACAAGCGCAAGCCTCCTCGCCGCTGGCTTTACGAACCCGCATATAGTGGAAACAGGGAAGTCGTTCTGTGCGTTGGCGACAACAGTAACGGAGCACATGAGGCTGCCGCCCCTTCCTTGGCACCCAGCCAAAGCGCTTTCCGGCAATCCTCGAAGCAATTTCGGAGATGGCATTCCAAATCTCTCCTGGGCGACTTGCCGCGCCGAGGAGGAAATCCTCAAGGACCGCGTCGCGCACTGGGTCGAACATGCGCGCTCGCGCTCGGCCCGAATCATCGTCAGGTGGCGCTGACGGCGACAGGGCGGCCGGTGCGGGCCGATTCGGTCGCCGCGTCGGCGAGCATCTGGGCGCGCAGCCCGTCGAGACCGGACGGAGAGGGCGCAGCCTTGCCGACGCAGGCATCGATGAAGGCGGCGAGTTCGGCGCGATAAGCGGCGGCATAGCGTTCGAGGAAGAAGTTCTGCACGGGATCGGCACGGAAGCCCTGGCTGGTCGCGATCTCGATGGTCGTCTCGTGGATGTTGCCGGCCCTCAGCATTCCCTTCGAGCCATGCACCTCGACGCGCTGATCGTAGCCGTAAGTGGCACGGCGCGAATTCGAAATCTGTGCGATGCGCCCGCTGGCCGTCTTCATCAGCACTGCGGCGGTATCGACGTCGCCGGCTTCGCCGATGGCCTTATCCACCAGCGCCGAGCCGAGCGCGAAGACCTCGACCGGCTCCTCAGCCAGCAGGAAGCGCGCCATGTCGAAGTCATGGATCATCATGTCGCGGAAGAGTCCGCCCGAGCGCTTCACATAGTCGACCGGTGGGGGGCCGGGATCGCGCGAGATAATGCTGACGATCTCGATCTCGCCGGCCTCGCCGCTGCGCAGCCGCGTCTCGAGCGCCGCGAAGTTCGGATCGAAGCGGCGGTTGAAGCCGATCATCAGAGGTTTGCCGGATTTTTCGACCGTGGCCAGGCAGCGGCGAATGCGGCCCGAATCCAGATCGACCGGCTTCTCGCAGAACACCGCCTTGCCAGTCGAGACGGCGGCTTCGATCAGGTCGGCATGCGTGTCGGTCGGCGTGCAGATCAGGATGGCGTCGATGCCGGAATCGCTCATGATCGCATCCGCATCGGCCACTTTCGCGCCTGCAGCCTGCGCCAACGAGGACGCGGCCTCGCTCGATGCGTCGGCCACCGCGACAAGACGTACATCGCCCCGCGCCGCGACATTGAGTCCGTGAATGCGCCCGATTCTGCCGGCGCCAAGAAGTCCAAACCGCATTGTCGTCATCATTGCTTGACTATTCGAATAAGCATTCCATTCTCTGCGCCGCCTAGTCAAGGTCGGAGCGTGCCCTTCTCGATGTCATCAGCCGCGTCACAGCATCGTGTCAGACCGGTCGACGACGTAGTCGCGGCACATTTGCGCGAGCACGTGCGCTTGGTCAGCGTGATGATGGAACATTTTGACGGGCTGGTTCAGGCCGGGCGGCGCGGTTGAGTGGGAGCGAGCAATGGCGACGATCAGGCTCACCATGGCGCAGGCGCTCGTCGCCGCGATGGCCGCGCAGAGGACGGTGATCGACGGGCAGGAGCTGCCACTCTTCGCCGGCGTCTGGGCGATCTTCGGGCATGGTAATGTCGCGGGTCTCGGCGAGGCGCTATATGCCGCACGCGATCGTCTGCCAACCTTGCGCGCGCATAATGAGCAGGCGATGGCACACGCCGCCATCGCCTTTGCCAAGGCCTCGCGCCGCCGGCGCATGATGGCGGTGACGAGCTCGATCGGCCCCGGTGCGACCAATATGGTGACGGCCGCTGCCGTCGCTCACGTCAATCGCCTGCCGGTGCTGCTGTTGCCGGGTGATGTCTTCGCCGGACGCCGCCCGGATCCGGTGCTGCAGCAGATCGAGGATTTCGGCGATGGGACTGTCTCCGCCAATGATTGCTTCCGGCCCGTCTCGCGCTATTTCGACCGCATCGTCAGGCCCGAGCAGATCATGCCCGCTTTCGAGCGCGCGATGCAGGTTCTGACGGATGCGGCCGAATGCGGACCCGTGACGCTCGCGCTTTGCCAGGACGTGCAGACGGAAGCGTTCGACTATCCCGACTGGTTCTTCGCCGAGCGCGTCTGGCAGCCGCGCCGGGCGCGGGCCGACGAGACGCAATTGGCTCAGGCCGTCACGCTGCTCATGGCGGCCAAACGCCCGCTCGTCGTCGCCGGCGGCGGGGTCCTCTATAGTGAGGCGGAAGGTGATCTTGCCGCCTTTTGCACGGCGCACGGCATCCCGGTGGCGGAAACGCAAGCCGGTAAGAGCGCGCTGCCTCACGACCATCCGCTCAATCTCGGCGCGATCGGCGTCACCGGCACTGGCGCGGCCAACGATGCGGCGCGGCAGGCCGATCTCGTGCTGGCGATCGGCACCCGGCTGCAGGATTTCACCACAGGCTCACGCTCGCTCTTCGCCGATCCCGCCTGCCGGATCGTCGGCCTCAATACGCAGACCTTTGATGCCGGCAAGCACCGTGCGCAGCCACTCGTCGGCGATGCCAAGGTCGCTCTGGCGGAGCTCGGCATCGCACTTCAGGGCTGGGCAGCACCCGCCATCTGGAGCGAGCAGGCAAGGGCCGGCCGCACCGCCTGGCTGGAAACGGCAGCGCGCTACACCGCGGCCGGCAACGAAACCTTCCCGAGCGATGCCCAGGTCATCGGCGCCGTTCAACGCCGCAGCCTGCCTGACGATGTCGTGCTTTGCGCAGCCGGCGGCTTGCCCGGCGAGTTGCACAAGCTCTGGCAGCCTGACGCGCCCGGCGGCTACCATATGGAATACGGCTATTCTTGCATGGGCTACGAGATCGCCGGCGGGCTGGGCGTCAAGCTCGCCGATCCCTCGCGCGAAGTCGTCGTGATGGTCGGCGACGGGTCCTATCTGATGATGAATTCCGAGATCGCGACCTCGGTGATGCTCGGTGCGAAGCTCATCATCGTCGTGCTCGACAACCGCGGCTTCGGCTGCATCAACCGGCTCCAGAACGCGACCGGCGGCGCCTCTTTCAACAATCTCCTGCGCGACGCCCGCCACCAGACCCTACCCGAGATCGACTTCGCAGCCCACGCCGCCGCGATGGGGGCGATTGCGCGAAAGGTCGTGGGCATCACGGAGCTCGAAGCAGCATTCGACGAGGCGCGACGCCACGACCGGACGAGCGTCCTCGTGATCGACACCGACCCGCTGCGCTCGACCGATGCCGGCGGTCATTGGTGGGATGTGGCGGTGCCGGAGGTCTCGGAGCGCGCCGAGGTCGAGGCCGCAAGGCGCAGTTATGTCGAGGCGCTCGTGCGCCGCAATTACTGATCGAGCGAGGACGACATGCCTATTCGTATCGGAGCGAACCCCATCGGCTGGTCGAACGACGATCTGCAGGAGATTGGCGGCGAGACACCGCTCGCGACGTGCCTTGCCGAAGCGCGCGAGGCGGGCTTCGAAGGCATGGAGCTGGGCCATAAATTTCCCCGAGAGCCGCAGGCCCTGAGGTCTGCGCTGGCGCCTTTCGGCATGGCCTGCATCTCCGGCTGGTATTCGGCGGAGCTTCTGAAGCGCGATGCCGATGAGGAGATGCGGCATCTGCGCCCGCATCTCGATCTGCTGAAGGCGATGGGATCGACCGTGCTGGTCTTCGCCGAGACCTCGAATGCGATCCATGGCGATCGCAGCAAGCCGCTATCGCAGCGGCCGGTCATGAAGGCGGGCGACTGGGCGGAGTTCGGCCGCCGCATCACCGAGGTCGCAGAGCGTACCCTCGCCGAGGGCATTAGGCTGGTCTACCATCATCACATCGGCACCATCGTGGAAAGCGCTGATGATATCGACGCCTTCATGGCGGCGAGCGGCGAGGCTGCTCATCTCCTGCTCGACACCGGCCACGCTACGTGGGGCGGCGCCGATCCGGTTGCGCTGGCCCGGCGCTATCGCGCCCGCATCAGCCATGTCCACGCCAAGGACGTGCGTCGAGCCGTGATGGACCAGGCGCGGCGCGAGGATTGGAGCTTCCTCGATGCAGTGTTGGGGCAGGGCAGCGAGCTCGGTGTCTACACGGCGCCCGGTGACGGCGTGGTCGATTATCCGGCTGTCTTCCGCGAGCTTTCTGGCTATTCCGGTTGGATTGTGGTCGAGGCGGAGCAGGACCCGCAGAAGGCACATCCGCTGACCTATGCCAAGAAGGGGTTTGCTCATTTGAAGCAGAGTCTGAAGGAGGCTGGGCTTGCCTGAGCCCGCAGGCGCTATACGGAGCGGCGGCGCAAATCAGCGAAATGGCTTTGCGCATCGGCGGCGAAGACATAGTCTGCACGTTCCGACGATGAGCCCAGCGCGCCGAAGGGGCGCGGGAAGAGCAAGGATCCACCATGGCTTCGCAATCCGCATTGCCGCGCCGCAGACTTGGCCGGACCGAACTTCAAGTCTCCGTCCTCGGGTTCGGAACTGCGCCGCTCGGCGATCTCTTCCTTGAGCTCGATGATCACACGGCGATCGCCGCCGCAAGCCGCGCCTTCGAACTCGGCATCAATTTAGTCGATACATCGCCACATTACGGCAACGGTCTGTCGGAGCACCGCTGCGGAACCGCGCTCCGGCGAGTAAAGCGCCAGGACGTGGTCCTCTGTACCAAGACCGGCCGCTGGATGGATCCGTTTCACCTGCCGGAGACCCGGTCGGGCTTTGTCGGCGGGCAGCCGCACCGGGCCGTCGTCGATTATTCCTACGACGGGACAATGCGCTCGGTTGAGCAGTCGCTGCTGCGGCTCGGCACCGACCGGATCGATCTGCTTCTGATCCACGATGTCGATGTCTGGACCCATGGCAAGGAGGCGATCGAGGACCGGTTTCGTGAAGCGATGACAGGTGCCTATGTGGCGCTCGACAAGCTTCGTAGCGAGGGCGTGGTCTCAGGAATAGGCATCGGCGTCAATGAAGCCGAAATGTGCGTGCGCTTTGCGCAGGCTGGGACCTTCGACGTGATGCTGCTCGCCGGGCGTTACTCGCTCTTGGAGCAACCCGCGCTGGAGGAGTTCATGCCGCTGGCGCTGAAACAGGGTATCGCCGTTCTGCTCGGCGGTGTCTTCAATTCCGGTATCCTGGCGACGGGCCCCGTCGCTGGCGCGAAGTACAATTACCAGGACGCGCCACCTCAGATCTTGGCGAGAGTTGCCGAGATCCAGCGCATCTGCACGGCGCATGGCATTGCTCTGCCGACAGCTGCATTGCATTTTGCGCTCGGCCATCCGGCGGTGGCGAGCGTGGTCCTGGGAGCGCAGAACCCCGCGGAGGTCGAGCGCAACGTGGCGGCGCTTACGACCAGCGTGCCGGCCGCATTGTGGGCTGATCTGAAGGCTGCGCGCTTGCTGGAGGCAGACGCGCCTGTGCCGGCGTAAGCAGGTCGCTCGCCGCCTACTTGCCCGCGCCGGTCGTCAGCCCGCTGACGATGTAGCGCTCGAGGAAGATGCCAATCAGGACGAGGGGCGCGATTGCAGCCGTCGACAATGCCGCCATCGACCACCAGTTGATGCCCTGCGAGCCGGTCTGGCTCGCGACCATCACAGGCAGAGTCTTGGCGTCGGTGCTGGTGAGCAGCGCTGCGAAGAAATATTCGTTCCAGCACAACACCAGCGAGAGAATGAAGGCCGCCGCCATACCAGGGACGGCCAGCGGCAGGATGATGCGCAGAAACGCGCCCCAGGTCGACAGGCCGTCGACGAAGGCAGCTTCGTCGAGTTCGATCGGGATCGAATTGAACTGGTCGCGCATGATCCAGATGACGATCGGCAGTACCGTCAACGTATAGAGCAGGATAAGGCCGAAGCTCGTGTCGAGCAGCACCAGGGCTTTGTAGAGGACGAGAAATGGCAGCGCGAGCACGACCGGCGGCAATATTAACTGCGACATGAAGAAGAACAGGATGTCGTCATTGCGCATCCATGCGAACTTATAGCGGAAGCGGCTGAGGCCGTACGCCGCCAGCGATCCGAGGATCAACGCTAGCGTCGATGCCCCGACCGAGGTGATGATGCTATTGACGAAGCGGTTGACGAATTCCGAGCGCGCTGTCGAGATCCCGAACAGCGTGTCCGGCGACAACCCGAGCGAGCGCCATCCCTTCCAGTCCGGCTGGAAGTCCAGCCAGGGGATCAGATGGGCCTGCGTCACGTCGACTGCCGATTTGAACGAGGTCGTGACGGTCCAGTAGATCGGGAACAGGCAGATGAATGTCCAGAGCAGCAGCGCGGCGTAGACCGCCGTGCGGCCGAAGATGCGCCGCGCACGCGGGGCGACGCGACGTCTGCGGCCGGAATCCGATGCGGTCATTGCAGTCAAGCGTAACTCCGTTCGCTATGCGACTCTCTGCGTCCAGCGTTTGGACAAGCGCAGCATCAGCGTCAGCAGCACGATGATCAACGCCAGGTAGACCATGGCGAGCGCCGTGCCGTATCCGACATTCGAGCGGTCGCGGTAGACGCGGTAGATGAAGCTCGACACCGTGTCGGTCGCGCCGCCCGGGCCGCCGGCCGTGACGTTGATGACGATGTCAGCGAGCTTCAGCTTGAAAATGATGCGAATGATGAGCACAGTGACGCTGACCGGCAGCATGATCGGAAAGGTCACGTGCCAGAACGACTGCCAGCCATTCGCGCCATCCACCTTAGCAGCCTCCTGCACTTCCTTGGGCATGGCCTGAAGGCCCGCGAGCAGGATGATCATGATGAAGGGAATCGATACCCAGGCGTCCATCGCCTGGATCGTGAAGCGTGCCATCCAGGGCGACGCAAAGAAGGCTGGATTGTCCCAGCCGAGATAGCGCGCCAGGGTCGCCGCCGGGCCGAAGCGATATTCCAGGAGCGACTTGCCGATCATCCAGCTCACCGCGACGGGACTTAGCATCATCGGCAGCAGGAACACGACGCGAAAGAATTTTCGCGCGCGAATCTCGATGCTCAGCAGCAGCGCGAGCGCAAAGGCAATGGCGTATTCGCCGAGCACCGCGGCCGTGTAGAAGACCATGTTGCCGAGCGCATTCCAGTAATAGGTGTCGGTCAACATGCTCCTGAGATTGTCGAACCCGCTGAAGCGCGGTCCCTCGATCGAGGAGAGATTCCAATCCAGGGCGGCGATGTAGAGCCCGAAGACTGTCGGAAAGATCACGACCGCCACGGTGAAGAAAACTGCAGGGAGCAGGAACAGCGCACGCTGGCCGCGCTCGCCACGGATCAAAACCTGTCCCGCGCCGTACGCAACCGCCCAGAGCAAATAGGCGACAAGGATCGGGCGCCAGTTGGCAAATCCGGTCGCGATCGTCCCGGTCGCGTGCAGGATCTGCATGACGACCGCTAGCAGGAAGATAAGCGAGGCGAGGCCGATCAGTGCGCGGCCAACCGTCTTCCGCCGGCCGGCTGCGCGCTTCTGCGCCACTTTCCGGGGTGGGGTGTCAACGAGAATCTGCATCCGTATCGAACTCTGCCGGGCCTGCGGTTACCTAAAGAGCAGCTGTCCGCGACGATGCAGCCCTTCTCGATTCGTCATTCCGGGTTTGGTCCTTTCGGACCGCCCCGGAATGACGGTGGTCATGACGCGACTACGCGCCCAACGAGGCCTTGTAGAGCCCGATCTGCCGTTCGCGGCCGATCTGGTCGGTCAGCTTTTCCCAGGCTGCCGCGATGTTGTTCGCCCCGGTCTGTGCGTCGACCTTGCCGGCGAAGATCTTCGTCAGCTCGTCTTCCGCGATGCTGTAGTACTGGAAGATGCCGGGGATGCGCGGCTCGACCGCCCGATTGGGGTGGTTATACGAGTTGAACTGCGAGTTCAGATAGGAGGTGATGTACTTCCTGTCGTAACCTGCCGCCACCCATTCATCTATGTTGGAGTGGCTGGTCCGGTGGACCTGGAAGCCCGATGGATACATCACCGTCCAGAGCGACAAATCCTTGCCGCCGAGATGCGCGGCCGCGCTCCAGGCCGCCTTGTGCTTCTTCTCGTCGCCATTGACCCGGGCCATCACATAGACGCCCCAGCCAAGATAGGCGCAGTTCGGCGAATGGTTCGCGCCGCTCGGCAGCTTGTCCCATTTGCCGGTCTTGGAATTGTACACATCGTCGGATCCCGGCAGGATGTCGAACCCGACGACATCGCCGATGACGGACGTGTCGCTCGCCTTCGCGACCTGGCCGATGTCGCCCCACCACGGGATCATCGAGCCGATGCCGGCAAGGAACTGCTGGAAGCCGGTGGTGTTTGGATCGGCGTTGAGCTGGTCGGCGGGCTCCGAGGGCAGCGCGTCGACCACGTCCTGGATGGCGCGCACCCACGCCGGATTGTTGATGCGCGGCTTCATCGTGTCGATGTCGAACAACCAGGCCTTGTCGTCGGGATGTTTTGCATAGGCCGAGGCGCGGCTCGCCAGGAAATAGAAGCCGAAGCCGCCCCAAGGCTTTGGCGCGTCGAGGTAGCCGAACACGTTCTGGCCTTTGAACTTCTTGCCCTTGAGGAATTTCGTTACCGACTGCACCTGCTGCCAGGTTTTCGGCACCCCCCATTCGCTCGTGTTGCCGGCGTCCTTCCAGGCCTTCGCGAGCGTGGCGTCGGAGAAGATATCGGTGCGATAGTTGAAGTTGTGGCAATCGCCATCGATGGTGACGCGATAGGTCTTGCCGTTCCAGGTTCCGACCGGCGGCTTCAGGTAGTCGACGTAATCGTCGATATCGATCTGCTTCTTGACCCAGTCCGGCATCTCCGAGGCGAGCCCCTTGCCGCAGACATCACCCTCGAACGGCGCGCCCATCTCGAGGATGTCGAAGTCGACCGTGCCGGTCGCGATCGCCTGTTGCAGGCGTGGGTTGTAGTCGGCCTGCGCCAGATCGATCCAGGAGATCTTTGCGCCTGTATAGGCCTGCCATGGCTTCAGGAAGCCGCGAAACAACAGGTTATGTAGATTCTGATTGTTCAGTCCCATGAAGGAGAGTTCGACACCTTTGAACTCGCCCTCCTTGATGCTGGCCTTTGTCGGGCCAAGACAGAGCTCACCGACCTTTTGCCAGTCGGCGTCGGTCGGAGCACCCTTGCCGACGCCTGGAATTTTCGTGATCTCGGCGCGCAAATTGGCTTGCGCGAATGCCAGATCGGAGAAGGTGCCAAGCGCGCCGCTAGTGCCAAGTGCGGCGGCTCCGGCCGCGCTCTTGAGCACCGTGCGCCGGCTCGGGTGCATTGCGGGATGCTGATCATGCTCTTGCTGCTTCGTCACGAAATCCTCCCGTTTTTTGACGCTGCTTATATCAAAGTCTTGGTCAGGTCAGATTGGGCCGCCTAAGCACCATGGAGAAGTGACGCTCGCCGAAGTTCAAGTCGCGGCGGTGGTGCGAGAAGCCGCGTCGAGTATGCAACGGCACCGATCAATGTCAACGAATCCGCGCAAGGCGGGCGCGATCATGCAATGCAAACGATGCCGTCGTTCTTGCGCTGCAGTACGCCAGCGAGGGATGTCGCGTCGCCGTCATATTTGCGCCGAATGCGTAGCGCAGCCCGTGCGGCCGCGGATGCCTTGGCGCGGCTCATGCCGCATGCGGGATCACGCCCTTCCTGAAGATTTCTGTGTGCTCACTGGCCGCCTGCAGTGTCCCGCGCGAACTCGCCATTCAACGCTGTCGGATGGTGGCTGGGCGATCACTCCATCAGGCTGCGTGCAGCATCTTTTCGATCTTGCGGACTTCCGTGTGCAGCAGGAGCGCGATGTTCTCGATGCGTTCGGGCGGCAGCCGGCTCTCGATGGCCGCAATGCTGATCGAGGCCGCTGTCGGTGTAGCGCACCGCCATACCCGCTCCACAGTTGTGAGCACAGTCGACTTCCTGTCCGCCGCTCAGTCCGCTGCGTGCTTGATCGCGGCTTCGAAGGTCTTTGCCTCGAAGGCCGGCATGCTCTGGATCCGCCCAAGACCCTCGGTGGAATACCAGACAGAAAACGCAAGGACCGCCTCCGGTTTCGGAGCATCGACGATGTCGACGAAATCGTAATGGCCCTGCGTGTAGTGAACGGACTCGAGTTTGATGCCCAACTTCTCGAGCTTCGCCGTGGCCCTACCGACCCGATCCGACTGCTTTTTTGCCCACTCCGGGCTCAGATTTCCGAGCAGCACATATTTCATGGTCTCCTCCACGGTACGTTGATCATGTTGCGCGAAGAGATCGCAATCATACGTCGTTTGGCGAGCCAGGCCTACGCCGTCCCTTGTCACGGAGCCGTGTACGCCCATGGCGAGGCCCCGGAACGTCTTCCAGCTCACGTAGCTCGCTCAAGGTCCAACTTGAGCGCGACCAGGAAACGCGCGGCTTCGCCACCGGTCACCACGCGATGGTCAAATGTGAGCGACAACGGCAGCATGCGCCGCACCGCAGGCTGGCCTCGATGGGCGACCACCCGTTGGGAAATCCGGCCCGCGCCAATGATGGCCGTTTGCGGGGGCACGATGATCAGATTGGCAAATCGACCGCCGATCATTCCGAAATTCGACAGCGTGATGGTTGCGCCGCGCAATTCTTCCTGGGGTATCGAGCGTGCGATAGCGTCAGCCCTTAGCCGGTCGAGTCCGGCGCGCAAGTCCGATACGCTTCGCTCGGCGATATTGCGCAACACCGGAACGATGAGACCACCCTCGGTATCGACGGCGATTCCGAGATCGACGCGTTCGGCCAGGCGCCGCTCTCGCGTGCCGGAATTGTACCAGGCATTGAGTGCAGGCTCTGCCTTACAGGCGGCAGAGATGCCCCGCGCCAGACGGATTGTCGCGTCCTCGCCCTCCCGCCAATCGTCGATATCGGCTTCATCGGTGACAGTAGCGGCAACGATCTCGGAGTGGGCCGCCGTCATCCGTTGAGCCATCGCGCGCCGCATGCCGCGCAGAGGTTCGGCGGGACCGCTCTGAGACATGCTCTTGACGGCCCGTTCTACGTCGGCGCGGGTTATAGTGCCGTCCGGCCCTGTGCCCTCGACGAGCTCAATTGCGACGTTGAGCTTGCGTGCGAGTGCGCGCACCGCAGGAAACACTTGCGGTTCCTGGCCGGCCGGTCGCGCTGAAGGCGTTCCGGTCGCGAGTGGAGGCTCGCCGCTGCCCAACTCGCCGACAATTGTGCCGGTATCTTGCTCGGTGCCCTCGGCAAACTCCACCAGTGGCGTGCCCACCTTCACGAGATCTCCCTTAGCGCCAAAGAGGCGCGCGATTCGTCCACTCGACGGCGAGGGTATCTCAACTACCGCTTTATCGGTTTCGACGGCGAGCAGCGGTTGATCGGTGACAACGTGATCGCCTTCGTTGACATACCAGGTGACGATCTCAGCTTCTTCGAGACCTTCTCCGAGATCTGGCAGGATGAACTGGTGCATGGGACAAGGTCCGTCGAGATCTAGCGAAACTGGCACAGCTTGCGCGCTGCGGTCACGATGCGGTCAACCGATGGCATATAGTGTTGCTCGAGGCGTGCCATTGGGATGATCGTGTCATAGCCGGTGACGCGGGTCACAGGGGCAAGCAGCGAGGCAAGGCTGCATTCAGCGACAGTGGCGGCGATCTCGGCTCCGAACCCGCCGGTGCGTGCCGCCTCGTGCACGATGATGCACCGGCCGGTCTTCGCGACGGAACGCAGCACGGTGTCTTCATCATAGGGTTTGAGTGTGGCTAGATCGATCACCTCTGCGGAAATCCCCTCGTCAGAGAGTGCATCGGCCGCGGCCGCGGTTTCCTTCAGCACCGCGCCCCAACTGATCATCGTGATGTCGCGACCATCTCGCAACACGAAGGCACGATCCAGCGGCAAGGCCTCGCCATTGTCCTCCACCTCGCCTTTCGCCGCGCGGTAGAGGCGTGTTGGCTCCAGAAACACCACCGGATCGGGATCGCGGATCGCAGCCAGAAGAAGGCCATAGGCGCTTTCCGGCGACGAAGGCATGACAACCCGCAAGCCGGGAATATGGGCGAGCATCGCCTCGGTGCTCTCAGAATGGTGCTCGGGAGCGCGAATGCCGGCTCCATGCGGCGTGCGCAGGACCATCGGACAGGTGAGCCGTCCTTGGGTACGGTTGCGCATCCGGGATGCGTGGTTCACCAACTGATCGAGGCAGGGATAGATAAATCCCATAAACTGGATCTCGCCGACCGGCCTCAGTCCCTGCGCGGCCATGCCGACGCAAAGCCCGCTGATCAGGAGTTCGGCCAGCGGCGTATCGAGCACGCGCTCCGGTCCAAAGCGCTTTTGCAAGCCTACGGTTGCGCGGAAGACGCCTCCATTGATGCCGACATCTTCGCCGAGCACGACCACGCTTGGATCATCCTCCATCGCCCGTCCGAGCGCCAGATTGACGGCCTCGACCAAGGTCACTTCAGGCATCGTGCCCTCCCGCCAGCTCACGACGTTGCGCGGCATAAACCTCCGGCAGATTGGCATAGAGGTGATCGAACATGGTTTCGCGCCGGCGCGGTGCGGTCGTCAGATAGTGTTCGACCGCTGCCTCGATGCGCTCATTGCACTCGGCCGATAGCCGTTCCTCGTCCAATTTGCTCCAGAGTTTTTGTCCGACAAGATAGGCCCGCAGGCGCGCAATCGGCTCTTTCTTCCAATGAGCCTGGACTTCGTCAGGCGAACGATAGCGTGATGCATCGTCGGAGGTCGTGTGATCGCCGAGCCGGTAGGTGACTGCCTCGATGAAGCGGGGCCCGTTGCCATCGCGGGCTGCGGTAATGGCCTCTTCGGCTGCGGCGCGTACCGCCAGCACATCGCTCCCATCGACCTGCTCGCCGGTGAATCCGGCGGCGATAGCCTTCTGCGCCAGCGTTTCGCAACTAGTCTGTAGCCGCAACGGTACCGATATGGCCCATTGATTGTTGGTGGCGACGAACACGACCGGCAGCTTGTGCGCACCGGCAAAATTCATCGCCTCGTAAACATCACCTTTCGACGTGGCGCCATCGCCGAACATGCAAACCGCGACACGCGGCTCCTTACGCAGCTTGAAAGCGTAAGCAACACCGGCGGCGTGTGGCGCCTGAGATCCAACGGGAACGCAAAACGGGAAATCATTCGTCGGCCCGGAGAAATGACTGCCCCGCTCGTCCCCGCCCCAAAACAGCAGGATCTCCTCCAGCTTGACGCCACGCCAGATCAGCGCGCCATTGTCGCGATAGGAGGGCAACAGCACGTCTTCTTCCCGCATCGCACTAGCTATTCCAGGCGATACTGCCTCTTGGCCGAGCGAGACGGCATACGTCCCAAGCCGGCCGGTCCGCTGCAGTGCAACAGCCTTTCGGTCAAAAAGTCGCACGAGCACCATGGACCGATAAAGCGCGATGAGCACCTTGGCATCCGAGGCGGAGGCGGGGAGGGGACGGTTGATCGAGCCGTCCGGCGCGAGATAATTGCGGTAGCGCACGTCAAAGCGCGCGATCACGGGCAGATCTTGATTTGTCCTGTTGCTGGCCACGCTCTCACTCCAAGCGATGCCGCCTCCCATGGGTCGTCATTTGGTACCTGCGCCCACGCGTTGCAATACCACGACGGGTTAGCTCCGATGCGCACTCACGGCCTTGCTGCAGCGCGGGTTTAGAGGATCAAGGCATCCGGTCGTGGAAACTGCACGGCCACGGAGGCATATGAATGCATGGCAAATGGTCAGGTGATCCTACTCCGTGGGATTGGTGAGCCTCCTTGGATCAATCAAGCCTCGATGGGAGGCCTCGGAGCGTCGCGGTGGCGCGCGCTATGCGTTCAACCCCCTCTGTCAGAGCTTCCAGAGATGTCGCGATTGACAGCCTGAAGTAAGGTGAGAGGCCGTAGGCCGCGCCAGCTACCAGCGCCACGCCGGCGGTGTCGAGGAAGTAAAGCACCACATCGTTGTCAGTCTCGATGCGCTTGCCGTCCTCCGTGGTCTTGCCGATCAGGCCGGCGCAATTCACGAACAGGTAGAATGCGCCGTCTGGCGCCCGACAGCTCAGACCGGGAATTGCGTTCAGGAGCGGCAGGATGGCGTCGCGCCGCTGCTTGTAGATGGCGACGCTTTCCGCGATGAACGACTGATCGCCGTTGAGCGCCGCGGCCGCAGCCGCCTGACTCACCGCGCAGCAGGTTCCGGCGGACTGCGACAACAACGTATCGAGCGCGCCGATCAGAGCTCGCGGGCCGGCGACCCAGCCGATGCGCCAGCCGGTCATGGCATAGGTCTTGGAGACACCGTTGATGGCGAGGGTGCGATCGCGCAGTTCGGGCGCGGCGTTGAGGAGATGTGGAGTCGGCTTGCCGTCGAACCGAATGTGCTCGTAGATGTCGTCAGTCATGACCATGACGTGCGGATGCTTGACGAGCACGTCCGCGAGCGCGCGGTATTCGGCAGCGCTATAGCTGGCACCGGTCGGATTGCTCGGCGAGTTGATCAGCAGCCAGCGCGTTTTGGAAGTGATGGCGGCTTCCAGCTGCTCGGGCGACAGCTTGAAGCCGTGGTTCTCGCCGCAGGAGATCGTCACCGGCGTGCCGTCGCAAGCCAGCACCATGTCCGGATAGGATACCCAGTACGGCGCCGGAATGATGACCTCGTCACCCTCCTCGACGGTCGCTGCGAGCGCGCTGTAGATCGCGCTCTTGGCGCCGTTGGTCACGATGATCTCGTCGACACCGTAGCTCAGCGCGTTTTCGTGCTTGAGCTTGGCTGCGATCGCCTCCCGCAATTCCTGCGTTCCCCGCATCGAGGTGTAGCGGGTCGCACCATGGTCCATTGCGTATGCGGCCGCCTTGCGGATGTGGGGCGGCGTGTCGAAATCCGGCTCGCCGACCACTAGGCTCACGATCTGCTTGCCCTGTCGCCGTAGCTCATTGGCCCGATCGGCGGCCACGGTGCTGGGTGACGGCTTGATGCGTCTGATGCGCCCTGCGAGGTTGTAGGAGTTCACGGCAGGCATCCCTTGATTTTGAGGCTGAAGTCGAAAGGTCTAGTCCTCCGCGGAAGCCGTGGCCAAGATGACTTCGATCTCCCTCGATAAGAACCTCTTATGGCTGGTGCGGAAATCGACTAGACTTCGGTGAGCGATGGTCAGCGGAACGGGAGAAACGACGTGAACTTGAGGCGCCTGCAGTATTTCGTGAAGATTGTCGATATCGGCAGTCTGACGCAGGCCGCCGACATTCTTCACGTGGCGCAGCCCGCGCTCAGCCAGCAATTGGCAACGTTGGAAGGCGAGGTACGTCAGCAGCTATTGTTGCGCACCAAGCGCGGTGTGGTGCCAACCGAAGCCGGTAAGGTTCTCTACAGGCATGCCCAGCTCATCTTGCGGCAATGGGACCAGGCCAACGCCGACATGAAGGCGGCAGGGCAGGGCCTCTCCGGCGCTGTGTCAGTGGGGCTCGCGCCGGGAACGGCTGCCGCGCGTCTGTCGCTGCCTCTTCTGCGCACTGCGCGGGCGCGTCACCCCGGCATCCTGCTTTATCTCAACGAGACCTATGGCACGACGCTGTCGGAGCTCGTAATGAATGGGCGGATGGATATCGCGGTGCTCTATGGCGGCCAGACCACCGTGCATGGATTGAGGTTCGTTCCGCTGTTCAAGGAGCAACTGTACTTGGTGGGTCCCGACAGCATGGTCGCGTCCCCCAGCGAAGTGCCGCTGCACACGATCGCTGATCTGGATCTCTACCTCCCGCGGCCCTACAACGTCGTGCGAAGAATGGTGAACGAGGCATTCGCAGGACTCGGGATGACGCCGCGCGTGGTCGCGGAAATCGAATCGGCCGGAACACTGTCGGCCGTAATCGCCAGCGGCCTCGGCGCGACGATTTTGCCGGAATCCATGGCACGTGAGGTTGCCCGATCCTCCAACGCCTGGCTGTCTCGCATCATCCAGCCGACCATCGAGGCGCCCTTGGCGCTCTGCCAGTCGGATCATTTGCCGCTGTCGGAGCCGGCTTCGGCAATCAAGGAAATTTTGCTGGAACTCGTCGCGAGCCTCTCGTGACACGATCCGCGCGTATAGCGCGGATGTGAGGCCGGGGACATAAGCACCCCTTATCGGGTCAAACACATTCCGTCTTGGTGTGCGTCCGCATCGCGCGCTAGCCTTTGCTCATGTTTGATACCCATTTCTCCGATCGGTAGGCGCCGATGGACCTGGCGCAGATCAAGGCGTTCATTGACGCGATGGCATCGTCCGACCTTGCCGAGCTCGAGGCGAGCAAAGACGGCTGGACGCTTCGGTTGGTGCGCAATGGTGTGCGAAGCCATTCCGTGACTCCGGTCGCGGCCGCGAACCGATCGCCGTCTCGTCCAAATGCCCCTGTTGAAGCGGCCCCGGCGCCGGAGATCTGTGCGCCGCTTTCCGGCATCGTCTATCTGCGCCCCGGACCGGATCAGCCTCCTTACGTCGAGGTCGGTCAGGCGATCAAGGCCGGCATGGCGGTCTGTGTTATCGAGGCGATGAAGACGTTCATCGAAATCCGCGCCGAACGGGACGGGATCGTCGAAGCGATCCTCGTCGCTCCCGGAACCCTTGTCGACGCAGGTCAGCCGCTGATGCGCACCGTCTGAGGAGCCATGTTCGAGTCCGTTCTGATCGCAAACCGCGGGGAGATTGCGCTTCGTATCCAGCGGGCGTGTCGGAGCCTCGGCCTGCGCACCATCGTCGTCTATTCCGAGGCCGATCGCGATGCGCCCTATGTCGAACGCGCGGATGTCGCGGTCTGCATCGGTCCGCCCGCGGCGACGTATAGCTATCTCGATCAGGCCGCCATCTTGCTGGCGGCCAAGGCGACGGGTGCTGAAGCCATTCACCCCGGATACGGATTTCTGGCCGAGAACGCCCTGTTCGCTGAGCGTGTCAGCCAGGCTGGGTTGACCTTCATCGGTCCTTCCGCCGCCTGCATTCGGACCATGGGTGACAAGGTCGCCGCCAAGAAGGCGATGCGCGCAGCGGGCGTGCCCTGCGTTCCCGGCCCCGATGCAACCTTGCCGGATGATCCCGAGGCCGTTCGTCGTCTCGCTCAAGAGATCGGCTATCCCGTCATCGTCAAAGCCGCAGGCGGAGGTGGCGGGCGAGGGATGCGGATCGTCACCGAGGAGGCCGCGCTGCTCGATGCGCTCGCGGTCACGCGTGAGGAAGCGCGACGCGCCTTCGACAACGGCGAAGTCTATATCGAAAAATTCCTGACCCATCCCCGGCACGTCGAAATCCAGGTGCTCGCGGATGGGCATGGCCAGGCGCTTTGGCTCGGCAGCCGGGACTGCTCGCTGCAGCGCCGGCACCAGAAGGTCATCGAAGAGGCGCCCGCGCCGGGAATCGCGGATGCGCTCATTGCCGAGATCGGCGAGCGCTGCGCGCGGGCCTGCCAGCAGATCCAGTACCAGGGGCTCGGCACCTTCGAGTTCCTGTTCGAAGACGGCGCATTCTATTTCATCGAGATGAACACGCGGCTGCAGGTCGAGCATCCCGTCACCGAGATGACGGCCGGGATCGACATCGTCCAGCAGCAGATCCGCGTCGCGCGCGGGGAGCGACTGACGTTGACGCAGGCTGATATTTGCTGCCGCGGACATGCCTTCGAGTGCCGGATCAATGCCGAGAATCCGGATAGCTTCGCGCCGTCACCGGGTCGCATCACCGGCTGGGAGCTTCCGGGCGGCTATGGCGTGCGCGTCGACAGCCACGCCGGTGCTGGCTACACCGTCTCACCGCACTACGATTCCATGATCGCAAAGCTGATCGTCCATGGCGACGACCGTGCCGATGCGCTGGCGCGCTTGCGGCTCGCGCTCGATGAAATGAGCGTCTCGGGGATCTCCACCAATTTGCCGCTGCATCGCCGCATCGTGTCGGATCCGACATTCAGCTCCGGGGCGGTTGACATCCATTATCTCGAACGCCGCCTGCGCGAGGGAGCACCTCACGCATGAGCGCCGATGAGCCCCGGATCAGTCTGCTTGGAACGAGCGCCTTGTTGTTCGATGCGCCCGGTCCGACGGAGCTCGACACGCAGCGGCGGATCTGGGCACTGGCCGAAGAGGCCGCGCATTGGCCTGAAATTCGCGAGGCCGTGCCGGGCATGAACAACGTCATGCTCAGCTTTAAGCGGCCGCCCGGTTCGCTTGCGTCGATCGGAGCGAGGCTACGATCGGCCTGGGCCAGCGCCCCGGCGCTCGAGCTGGAAGGCCGGCTGATCGAGCTGCCGGTGGTCTATGGCGGCGAGGGCGGGCCGCATGTCGCCGACGTCGTCGCACATACGGGATTGAGCCTCGACGACATCGCCGAAATCCATAGTGCGCCGATCTATCACGTCTACGCTCTCGGCAGTCATCCCGGCTATTGCTATCTCGGCGGCATGGACCAGCGGATCGCTACGCCGCGGCGTAAGACCCCTACGCTGAGGATTCCGGGAGGAGCCGTTTCAATCGGCGGCGGTCAGACCGGCGTGTCCGCATCGCCCGGGCCGAGCGGCTGGAATACGATCGGCAGCACGGAGATGCATTTCTTTGACCCGGCCAGCGACCCGCCGGCGCTGCTGCGTCCCGGTGACAGCATCCGCTTTCGCATCGCGGCGGTGATCCGATGATCGAGGTCATCGCCACCGGCGGACTTGCGACTATTCAGGATCTTGGTCGCAGGGGCGCGCTCAAATGGGGCGTCGGTACCTCGGGTGCCATGGATGACCTTGCAGTCGCGGCCGGCAACATCCTGCTCGGCAATCCCGATGACGCGGCGGCGATCGAGGTCCAGCTTTTTCCGTTTCGGATCCACTTCCAGGAGGACACAACGTTCGCTGTGACCGGAGCAGATTGCGACGGGAGGCTCGATGATCTCGCGATTCTGCCATGGTGCGTGCATCATGCCAGCGCCGGACAGGTGCTTCATCTCGGACTTCCCCGGCGCGACGGTTGGGCCGCGAGCCGCGCCTATCTTTGCCTTGCCGCCGGCGTCGATGTGCCATCGGTGCTGGGGTCGCGCAGCACGCAGTTGCGTGGTGAATTTGGTGGTCTCGAAGGACGCGCCCTTCGCACAGGCGACAAGATTGCGACCGGACCGTTTCGAGCAGCGGGTGCACGCGTGGGCCTCAATCCGCCAGCGTTGGCGATGCCGCTGATGGTGGATGGCCTGCCGGCCGTACGGGTGCTTCGCGCCGCCGAGTACGAGGCCTATACGCCGCGGGCTCAGGCAAGTCTGTGGAGCGAGCCATGGCGGATTTCGCCGCAAAGCGATCGCTACGGGTTTCGGCTCGAGGGCACCCCATTGATGCCGAAGGCGCCGCTCGAATTGCGCTCGCACGGGATCGTGCCGGGGGTGATTCAGGTGCCGCATGGCGGTCAGCCCATCGTGCAGATGCGCGATGCCCAGCCGTCCGGCGGCTATCCCAAGATCGGAACCGTCATCGAGGCCGACTTGTGGCGCCTCGGGCAGGCGCCGATTGGCAGCCGCATTCGCTTTGTCGAGGTGACCTGGGATGACGCTGTCGCGGCCCAGGATGCGAACGACCGCTGGCTTGCCGAAGCGCGGCGCCTCGTCGGTCTTTTCCGTGTACGGCGGGGAGGGCGATGATGCCGTTCCAGCATGTCGACCAGCTCTCGTTGTGGCTTGCCGAAGCGGGCATCGACTCCCTCGAACTGAGCGGCCCAGACCGCGAACTGCGTCTCGGGCGCACCGTCCAGCAGGGGCTTGAAGCAAAGCCCACGGACCCCGCGCGCGCGGTCACTCACGCCGTGAGGGCGCCGATGGTGGGGACCCTGCTGCATAGCCATCCGATGCGGCGCGTTCCGCTCGCGCCCCGTGGGAGCCTGGTTCGCGCCGGCCAGACGGTCGCGCTATTGCAAGTTGGCGCGCTGCTGGTTCCGATCGACGCGCCCTGTGACGGGGTGGTCGTCGAGGTGCTGGCAGAAGAGGGCGCGCTCGTCGGGTTTGGCGCCGAGATCACCCGACTTTCGGACATCGCGAGCGAGGCTTGACCATGAACATCGACCTCAATGCCGATCTTGCCGAGGGCTATGGGCCCTGGCGCATGGGCGACGACACCGCGCTCCTCGACGTGCTGTCGTCGGCCAACTTGGCTTGTGGATTTCATGCGGGCGATCCGCTGATCATGCAGCGCACCGTCGAGCTCGCCATGGCGCGCGGCGTGGACATCGGCGCCCATGTCGGCTTCCCCGATCGCCAGGGCTTTGGACGCCGCGTCATGCAGATCGATATCACCGAGCTCGCAGCGATCGTGACCTACCAGCTTGGAGCGCTCGACGGCATCTGCCGCGCGCGCGGCGCGCGCATGACGCATATGAGCTTTCACGGTGCGCTCGGCAACATGGTTGCGGCAGATCATGCCCTGGCGGCCGCCCTGGTGCGCGCGGTTGCGACCTTCGATCCGAAACTGATCCTGCTCACCTCGGCAAGCCGCGCCATGGAAGCGGCCGCCAGCGATTGCGGCTTGCGGGCCGCGATAACCTTCCTGGCGGATCGCGCTTATGACGATGATGGCCTCTTGGTGTCACGCAAGCTTGCCGGATCGGTGATCCACGATCGTGCCCAGGTGCTTGAGCGGGTCAAGCGCATCCTGCGCCAGGGCGAGGTCGTGACCCACAGCGGCAACACGCTGGCGCTGCGCCCCGCCAGCATTCTGCTGCACGGTGATACCGACGGCGCCGTCGATCTGGCGAGAGCCATCCGCGAGGAGGTGGTGGCCAGCGGTGCCAGCATTGTACCCATTTCGCGACAAGGATGCCGCTGAAATGGGCGTGCCCGGACATAAGGCAGCCTTATCGCGCCACAGATAATCCGTCTTAGCCGGAGCGATGGCGGACGGCTAACTTGAACCATCGAGCTGAGAGACAGCCATGCCGTTTTCAGATTATCGAAAGGCCCTCGTGACCGGCGCCTCTTCCGGCATTGGAGCCGCAACCGTCGAACGATTGCGCCGAGAGGGCCTGGAAGTGCACGCGCTGGCCCGTAGCGCAAATGCCCTTGGCGAGCTGAAGCAGCGGACCGGCTGCATTGCCCATGCAATCGATGTGACGGATCTCGCCGGAGTCACGAAGCTGGCGAACGAAGTTGAGTTCGACATTCTCGTCAACAATGCCGGCGTCGATCGGCCGAAGCCATTCCTCAAGGCCGACGCCGAGGACATCGACCTCATTGTCGATGTGAACCTACGCGCGGTGCTGCATCTCTGCCGCCTGATCTTGCCGGGCATGGTCGCGCGCGACCGCGGCCACATCGTCAATATCAGCTCGATCGCCGGTGCGTACAATTTCGGGGGAAACTCCTCCTATCACGCGACGAAGGCAGCCATCAGCATGTTGTCGAGTCAGCTTCGCATCGACGTGTTCGGCCGCCGGGTTCGCGTCACCGAGATATGTCCGGGCCGCGTCGCGACCGACATTTTCGCCCATGTCCACGGCGCTTCAAAGGAAACCCAAGAGCGCTTCATTGAAGGCTACGAGCTGCCCGAAGCGAAGGACATCGCGGGCGCCATCGCGTTTGCGATTGCCGCGCCCATTGCGGTGAATGTCGGATACATGGAGATCACCCCGACGCTCCAGGTTCCCGGCGGACTGTCGACGGCGAAGGGTGCCGCGTCCGCTGCCGAGCCGAGCCGCTGAGTCCGCGCAATGAGCAGTCTCGACCTCTCAGCGATCCTGCTCAACCCCCAATATAGCCGGATGCTGCTCGACGGCTTCGAGATGACGCTGATAGTAGCGATCGGCTCCTGGCTGCTGGCGATGAGTCTCGGCATCCTGCTGCTCGTCGTTCGGCTGGCGCCGAGCCGGATCGCGGACCGCGCCGTGGCCGCCTACATCTCCTACCATCAGAATGTACCCACGCTCGTGCAGCTCATGCTGTGGTACTTCGGCATCTCGAGCCTGCTCCCTCTCGTCCTTCAGGACTGGATCAGCATGCATAACGGCGAAGCGATCTTCGCCGTGATCGGGCTCGGATTGTGTCAAGCGGCCTATTTCAGCGAAGACCTGCGCTCTGGCCTGCGGTCGGTTGTGGCCGGACAGATGGAGGCGGCAAAGGCGCTCGGGCACGGCTACATCAGCGCGATGCGCTATGTGATGATGCCGCAAGCTGTACGAAACGCGCTGCCCCCGCTCATCAACCATACGGTTTCGCTGTTCAAGAACAGCAGCCTTGCGGTCGCGATCGGCGTCACCGAACTGTTGCATGCCGTGAAGGAGGTCGAAAACCAGAGTTTTCGTACGTTCGAAACCTATCTGATCGCGACGATCGTCTATCTCGCCTGCTCGTTGCTGCTGATGGGGGTTGGCGCCTGGTTGAGCCGTCGGTCGCGTCCGGTGGGAGCCACCTGACCCCATGCTGATCAACATCTACCAGATCGTCGCGGATAACTGGCTCCTGCTGTTGATCGGACAATTTCCGAATGGTCCGCTTGGCGGCATTGCCGCGACGCTGCTGCTGTCGATTCTCGGCATCGGTCTGGCCTTTCCGCTGAGCATTCTGGTGGCGCTCGCCCGGATTTCTCACTGGCCGATGTTGAGCTGGCCCGCCACGGCGCTCGTCTATGTCATGCGCGGCGTACCGCTCCTGATGATCATCTTCTGGGTCTACTTTCTGCTGCCGCTGCTGATCGGACGCATCGTGCCCGGCTTTGTGGCGATGGTCTGCACACTAGTCGTCTACGAGTCGGCATTTCTGAGCGAGATCGTTCGTGCCGGCATCCAGGCTCTCCCCAGGGGACAGATGGATGCGGCGCGCGCGCTCGGCCACGGTCACTTTTCGGCCATGCGCTACGTCATTCTGCCGCAGGCGCTCTACAACATGATCCCGAGCATCCTCAGCCAGTTCGTAGCCACGATCAAGGAAACGACGCTCGCGTACGTCATTAACGTTCCCGAGCTGACCTTCGCCGCCAGTCAGATCAATAATCAGCTCCTGACCAAGCCGTTCGAGGTCTTCTTCGTTCTTGCCATCATCTATTTCGCGGTCTGTTGGACATTGACGCAGCTCGCTAACTGGCTGGAGCGCCGCATCGCCGCAAAGCGTGCGGGACACGGCACCGCTCAACAGGCAAGCGCGGTTGGCGCTGCGGTGATTGGGCCCGAGACCGTTCAGGAGATCATACAATGATCAAATTCTGCAACGTCAACAAGTGGTATGGCAGCTATCAAGCGCTCGCCGACATCAACGCCGAGGTGAAGCGCGGAGAGGTCGTGGTTGTGTGCGGTCCGTCCGGTTCGGGCAAGTCGACCCTGATCCGGACGGTCAATCGGCTCGAGGGGATTCAGTCCGGTGAGCTCATGTTCGACGGCCAGAATGTCCACGCCAAGATGAGTGGAGCGCAGCTCAACCGCTTGCGTAGTCACATCGGCTTCGTTTTCCAAAGCTTCAACCTGTTTCCCCATCTGTCGGCCCTCGACAATATCATGCTCTCGCCGATGAAGATCAAAGGCGTCGATCGCACCAAGGCCCATGACAAGGCGATGCAGTTGTTGGACCGCGTCGGGCTCGCATCGAAGGCGTCAGCGTATCCGGCGCAGCTATCTGGCGGTCAACAGCAGCGCGTCGCAATCGCACGCGCGCTGGCGATGGAGCCCCCGGCGATGCTGTTCGACGAGCCGACCAGTGCGCTTGATCCGGAAATGGTCGGCGAGGTTCTCGCGGTCATGCGCAGCCTTGCAAACGAAGGAATGACCATGATGTGCGTGACCCACGAGATGGGTTTCGCGCGCGAAGTGGCCGACCGCGTCTGGTTCATGGATGCCGGCCGCATCGTCGAGATTGCGACGCCGGACAAGTTCTTTGGCAATCCGGAGCATCCCCGCGCCAAACGCTTCCTGTCGGACTTGCGCACGCGCTACTAGTTTCATCGTCGATTTGTTGGAGGAGGACCACATGCATTTGACCGGCCCGTTACTGACAACCGCGCTCGTTGCCGCGAGCCTCGTAGGGGCTAGCGCGGCGCGAGCTGATCAGCTCCAGGACATCATGCAGCGCAAGGAATTGCGTTGCGGGACGTTCGCCGATGTGCCGCCGTTCGCGGCGCCGGATCCCAAGACGCGCGAGATGGTCGGGTTTGACGTCGATCTGTGCGGCGCCATCGCCAAGCGGCTCGGTGTGACTGCCAAGATCACGCCACTGTCGGTCGAGGCGCGAGTTCCCGAGGTCAAGCTCGGGCACGTCGACATTGCCGTGGCCAACTTGGCCTACACAGTAAGCCGTGCCGAGCAGATCCAGTTCAGTGATCCCTACTATATCGCCAAGGAAATGCTGGCGGTGCGGGCAAGCGACCCCGGCAAGACCACGCAAGATTTCAAGGGCAAGCGGCTGGCCGCTACCAAGGGTTCGACGTCTGAGTTGTCGGTCAAGCTCAACGGGTCCCATCCTCTCGTATTTCAGGACACCGGATCGGTCTTCATGGCGGTCCAGCAGAACAAGGCAGCGGGAATGGTCGCCAATACGATGACGATCGTGAAGCTGGTCGCTGAATCCAAGAAGGGAGGTGTCGAACTGAAGATGATCGACGACCCCATGCTGCTCGAACCGATCGGTGTCGGGATGAAGAAGGATGAACCGGCGCTGCTCGCCAAGATCAATGAGACGCTCGTCGCGATGGACGGCGCCGGCGAGATCAATCAGCTCTGGAACAAGTGGCTGGGTCCGGAGACCGAGTATCGCCTGACCCGGACCGAAAAGGTCGTACCGCTCAGCGAGTTGAAGTTCACGCCGATACCGTGACGAGCCGCTCACGCCGCAATAGCCAACCCGTACGGCTCGGATGGTGGTCTCTGCCATCCGGGCTCAACCAATTTCGACCAACGAAACAACGGAAACGACACAATGGTGCACGTCATTCGATCTTTTGAACGGCCGGATCCGGCTGCCGTCAAGGACATCTCGCAATATGCGCCCTCGACCTTGCACGAGGCGCAGGGCCGTACGGGCGCGCTGACATCTCGGATCAAGCCGATCTATTCGGGCATGCGCGCCTGCGGGCCGGCGCTGACGGCAAGCTGTCATCCGAGCGACAACCTGATGCTCATTACGGCGATCAGCCTCGCCCAGCCCGGCGACGTCTTGATCGTCAGCGCCGGGGATCATCCGGAGCAGGGGGGATTCGGCGAGGTGTTGACGACGGCCTGCATGGCGAAAGGCATCGTCGGCCTGGTCACAGACGCGGGCGTGCGCGACGGCCTGGCGATCCGCAAACGCGGATTCAACGTCTTCTGCTATGGCTTGTCCATGAAAGGAACGGTCAAGGAGACACTCGGTACCATCAACCAGCCGATCGTGATCGGTGGCGTTGCCATTAACCCCGGCGACATCATCAGCGCGGATGACGATGGTGTCGTCGTGGTCCCGAAAAGCAATATTGCAGCGGTTGTCAAAGCGTCGGCAGAGCGCGAGGCCAAGGAAGCGCGGATGATGGCCGCCCTGGAAGCGAAGGGGAGCATCCTCGAACTCTCGGGAATGGACAAAGTCCTTGCTCTGAAGAATTGCACCTACGGCTGATTTGAAGAGCAAACACCCCAAAGCGTCGCTGTTTCTCTGGTAGTTGTGTCGCGACTTTTAGCGTTGCCGGAATCCGAAGTTCCCCGCGCAACCGAGATCGAAATCAACGTCTCCCGTCGCGCACACGGCCATCTGCTGTCAGCGACAAAGGCTATGGAGCCGTCATCGCGGTAGCTGCCGCGATGACGCAATGCACCACGAGCGGCCTAAAAACCCTCGAAGGCGAGCTTGCGACGCACGGATCTTAAGCATCCTGAATCAGAATGTCGGTCAGGCTCTTTTCGTCGCGTTGTCGTGGCGTCAGGTCCAGTCCGGCCAGCAGATCGCCGAGGTGGTCTGTCATCAGTTCGGCCGCGGCGTCGGTCTCGTGGCGGGCGATAGCGTCGACCAGGTGATGATGAGCATGGCTTGCACAGATGGTGTCGCGCCTGATCCAGTACAATGCGATGATCAGCGACGAGCGCGTGACGAGGTCAGCGATGAACTCGCACAGGATCGATTGCGAGGCGATCTGCGAGACCTCAACGTGGAAATTGGCCGAGAGCATCAGCGCGTCGCTGTCGCGTCCTTCGCGCACCGCTTCGTGCTCCTGATCGAGATGAGCGCGCAGCCGCGCCACGTCGGCAGTGGTGGCGCGTGCGGCGGCAAGAGCTGCCGCACGCGGCTCGACCAGCATGCGCATTTCGAAGATCTCGCGGGCTTCGATTTGCGAGGGGTGTGCCACGAAGGCGCCGCGGTTCGGCTCCAGGCGCACGAGGCGATCGTGCGCGAGCGCTTGCAGCGCGGAGCGGATCACCGTACGGCTCACCGCGTAGATCGAGGCGAGTTCGTCTTCGGGCAACTTGGTGCCGGGCGCCAGCCGATGGGCAAAGATCGCGTCCCGCAGGCGGGTGTAGGTCGCGGACCACCGCGCCGTCGGCTTCAAGGAGTGAGTCTGTCTGTCTTCGGGCGTGCGCATGGCATCAGGAGCTAGACGGAGATTGCGACGATGCAAGGTACGATTAGAGTTGTGCACGCGCTTTCATCGTTATCATATCGTGTGCTTACCCGCAGGTGAAGTGGCGAGCGGGTGCGATGGGACGTCCGGCGCATGCTGTGGCTGCGGAGCTTCCGGCGCGAACGCGGCGAACAGACCATCATAAGGCTTGATCCGCGGCGAGGCATAGCCGCCATGCTTTGATGTCTTGTGGCCGAGGCTCACCAGGCCTTCAGCGAGTTTCACCGCCGCGCCGACACCGTCCACGACGGGAAGGCTGTGCTCGCGCGATAGCTCCGCAGCGAGATCGGCCATGCCGGCGCAGCCCAGCACGATCGCTTCGGCCCGGTCCTCGACCACGGCCTTTGCGATCTCGGCCGAGATGCGTTGGCGTGCGTCCGAGCCGGGAATCTCGAGATCGAGCACTGGTATTTCCGATGCCCGTACCCGTGCGCAGCGGCCGGCCAAGCCGTATTTGGTGAGGTTGTGCTCGATTGCTGAGACCGAGCGCGACAACGTCGTCACAACGCTGAAACGACCTGCCAGCAGGCTGGCCATGTGGAAAGCGGCTTCGCCAATGCCGATAACTGGCGCGGTGGTGAGGCAGCGCGCTGCATCCAGCCCAGTGTCGTCGAAACAGGCAATCACGTAGGCGTCCACGTCTGGCGCGGCGCGCATTTGTGCCAGCAGGCCTGGAATCGAGAAGACTTCGTCATAGTAGCCTTCGATGCTCGGCGGGCCGTACAACGGGTTGACAGCCTGAATCGCGGTGTCGGCGGCTGCGGCCGCTTGGGCCGCCGCGCCGATCTTGTGCGTCATTGATGCGGTAGTATTGGGATTGATGACCAGAATGCGCATGGATGTTCGACCTGAACTCACAATTCACCGCCAAGATAGAGCGTCTTGATGCGTTCATCGTTGACTAGCTCGGCCGAAGGCCCGGAGAGCGCGACGGCACCAGTCGAGAGCGCATAGGCGCGGGCGGATATCTTGAGCGCGATGCGCGAATTCTGCTCGACGAGTAGCACGCTGACCTGCTCGTCGCGATTGATGGCGACGATCGACCGGGCGATGTCCTGCACCAGTTTGGGCGCGATGCCGAGCGAGGGTTCGTCGAGCAGGAGCAGCGTCGGACGGCTCATCAGCGCGCGGCCGATGACCAGCATCTGCTGCTCGCCGCCACTCATGGTTCCTGCCGCCTGGCTATAACGTTCGCGTAGCCGCGGAAAGCGCGTGAGTACTGCCTCCAGCGTATTCGCGACTTCGGCTTTGTCGCGGCGAGTGAAGGCGCCCATCAGGAGATTGTCCTTCACCGACATCAGGGGAAACGAACGGCGTCCCTCCGGAACCATGGCGATACCCATCTTCACCAGCTCATCGGGGGCGCAGCCATCAATGCGCCGGCCGCGAAAGCGAATTTCGCCTTTGCGGATCTTGCGAAGGCCGGTGATGGCGCGCAAGATCGAGGTCTTTCCCGCGCCATTGGCGCCGATCAGCGCTACCGTCTCGCCCTCATTGACCTCAAGCGAGACGTTCCGCAGGGCGTAAACCCGATCGTAGTAGAGTTCGACGCCGGAGAAGGTGAGCAGCGGCTCCATCGACTACATCCCGATCGATTCGTCGGCGCTGCCGAGATAGGCCTCGATCACGCGCGGGTTTTGCTGGATCTCCGCAGGCGTTCCCTCCGCGATCTTCTCGCCGAAGTTCAGCACGACAATGCGGTCGGAAATCTTCATGACGGCAGGCATGTCGTGCTCCACCAAGAGGATGGTGACGTCGCGATCGCGTACCGCGCGCACCAGCTGGACAGCACGTCGCGTTTCGTCATGGTTCATGCCTGCAAACGGCTCGTCGAGCAGCAGGACTTTAGGGTTGGTGGCAAGTCCGATGGCTATGCCTAGCGCGCGTAGATGGCCTTGCGGCAGTGTGTTGGCCAACTGTCCGGCGATCGCGCCGAGACCGAGAAAATCCAGGATCTCATCGGCAGATCGGGCAAACTCGCGCTCGTCCGCGCGCGCGGTTGTGGAGCCGGCGTAGAACCCGAGCAAGCCGGCGCGCGACCGCAAATGGTGGGCGATGATGACGTTGTCGCGCACGCTCATGGTCTTGAATATGGTGGTTTCCTGGAAGGTGCGCACGACGCCGGCACGCGCCACGACGTGTGGGGCGAGGCCGGAAATGCGGGCGCCATGCAACAGCACTTCTCCATCGGTCGGACGCATGAACGAGGCGATGAGCTTAAACAGGGTGGACTTGCCGGCGCCGTTCGGCCCGATCACCGAAAGGATCTCGCCCTCGCGAACGGAGAAGGAGACGCCATTGACCGCGACGAGGCCACCGAAGCGTTTGGTCAGGGATTTGACCTCAAGCAACTCCGGCATGGCTCAGCTCTCCTTCCGCCGCGGCGCGAATAGGCTGAGAATGCCGTTGGGCAGCACCAGCATGAGCGCGATCAGTATCGTGGAATAGATCAGCAACTGGAATTCACTCGTCCTGAACAGGAAATCCCAACCGAAATACAACACGAAGGTGCCGACCAAGGGGCCCATCACGTACCCCAAACCGCCGAGGAAGCAGTTCAGCATGAAATTTATGGAGTCGGCGACAGCGAAGCTCGACGGGTAGATCGATTGCGCGATGGCGACGAACATAGCGCCGCCGATACCGCCCAGGAACGAGGAGATTGCATAGGCGATGATACGCAAGGCGGCGACGTTGACGCCGATCGAGGAGGCCAGCTCCTCATTTTGCTGCAGCGAAAGGCAGAGTTGTCCGATGCGGGAATGTACCAGCCGATAGACGCCTGCGAATACCAGCACCATCAGCGCCACCGTCACGAAATAGAATGCCTGGCGCGGGTTGGATAGCGTTGCAAAATCCGGCAGCAGCGTGAGCCCGAACAGGCGGATCGCGCCTGGAGGCGGGATGTCGGTGATGCCCTTGGCGCCGTTGGTCAGCGGCACCGCGAGCGCGGAGAGCCGCGCCACTTCTGTCAGAACAAGCGTCACCATCGCGAAATAGACGCCGCGGAGTCGCAGGATCGGCCACCCGATGAGGATGCTGACGCCGGCGCAAAGCAGTCCGGCAAGCGGCAAGCTGAGCCAGAATGAGACGCCACCGGCCGTGACGAGGATGGCCGAGACGTAGCCGCCGAGCAACGCATAGGCGCCCTGACCGATATTGATGCGGCCGATGAAGAAGGTCAGCCACACGCCTGCGCTGGCGATGCTCAGAAGCGCGACAGAGGTCAGCGTATAATAGAGATCGCTGCGGCCACTGACCGCGATCAGCCAGGGCACGAGGATGAAGGCGACGACCAGAAACAGCGCCAGGGCCGAAACTTTGGATGCGGTGCTCGTCATTGTCAGCCCCATGGTTTGCCCATAAGCCCGTTGGGACGGATACTCAGGAACACCATCAAGGCGGCGAAGATCACCAGATAAGTGATGTCGCCGTAGGCATGCAGTACCGACAGGCCCACCGACTCCAGCATGCCGAGAATGAAGCCGCCGGCGATGGCGCCGCCGACCACGCCGGCGCCGCCGATCATCACCATCAGGAAGGCCTTGATCGAGATCGGCCCGCCAATGCCGGAGTTGACGCCGGTAATAGCGACCAGCAAGCCACCGACCACGCCGGCCAACATCGCGCCAAGCGCGAATCCGATCATGGAATAGCGATCGACATTGACGCCCATCAGTTGCGCCGCGACGCGGTCCTGGGCCAGCGCCCGCATCGCCCGTCCCGGACGGCTGAACTGCATGTAAGCCATGAAGCTCGCGATCAACACCAAGGCAATGACGCCGACGACGATCTTGTCATAAGGCATGATGAGCCAGTCGACGTTGAGCACGCCGTTGACGATCTTCGGCACTCCGCGCTGCTTCTCGCCGAACAGCAGCAGGATTACCGCATCGAGGAAGAAGGCTGTACCGGCGGCGAGCAGCATGGTGCTCTCGTCGCGCACGCTACGCCGGATCACTGTGCGGAACAGAAACCGCTCGAACAGCGCGCCAATGATCGCCAGCGTCACGCCTGAACAGGCAAGCGCCACCACGAACGGAAGGTGCAACTGGCCGTAGACCGTGTAGGTGATGAAGCCGCCGAACACGTACATCTGGCCATGCGCGAAATTCAGCACGTTCATCAGCGCGAAGATCAGCGTCAGGCCGAGCGCGATCAAGGCGTATTGTGCGCCGAGGTAGAGGCCGTTTACGATGACTTGTGTCATGTCCGGTCCCGTTCGAGGGAGCGCGCGCAATCCGTTGCGCGCTGCGGCTTGCGTGAGCGGCGGCGAGGCGAGGGCGAACGATGCCAGCACTAAGCTGGCGCCGCCCGCACCCGGTCAGACGTGTCAATCGACGTCGGCGACGAACAGCGTCTCGAACTTTCCGTTCTTGTATTCCGTGACGACGAGAGGCACGGCGAGTTGGCGCTTCTGGCCGAACGAGGTGGTGCCGACGTAGTGCAGCATCTTGTCGCCCTTGACGTAGGGGTTGGGCGCCGAGAATCCGTCAATGGTTTTCTTGTACTCGGCGATGTCATCGATCGCCTTGGGGTTCGCCTTCAGAGTATCGATGATGTATTGGAGAGCGTAGACCTTGGTGTTCGACTCATCGTTATATTCGCCGAACATTTTCGTATAGCGGGCGATGAAGTCGTCCATCGCCTTGGAGCGGATCTCCGGGGTCGAAGCGCCGCCGACCGAGATGAAGCCGTTGGCAAGTTCGCCTGCGCCTTCCTCGAGCACCTTGGCATCCTGCGCAGTTTCGGTCGAGAGCAGGCCCTGATAGCCGAGTTCGCGCGCGGCGCGGATCAAGAGCGGCGCATTAGCCGGGGAGACGCCGGACAGCACCAGGAGATCGGGCTTCAGCTTGACGATCGGCGTCAACACCGGTGTGAAGTCGCGTGTGTCGTTCTGGTAGGTGTCCTTGTCGGCGACCACCTGGAGGCCAAGCGCACGGGCCGCGGCGACGCCGCCGTCGCGCTGACTAAGCGGATCAGACTCATTGGCTGCGACGAAGGCGATCGTCTTCACGCCCTTTTTGTCGCGGAGATATTTGTAGATTGCCGGCCCTGATTGATAGTTTGCGACCATGCCGAGCACTGCATTCTCGGCGGGCTTGGTGTAGAGCGCCTTCGGGAAAGCGTATGGAAAATAGATGATGCCTTTGGCTTCCGCCACGGGGCGTACCGCGGCAGCGCCGTCGTCGACATTCGGCCCTACCACATAGTGGATGCCTTCCTGGGCCATTTTCTCCATGCCGGCAATGGCGCGCTTGGGATCTTTCTGGTCATCGAAGGTGACGATCTTGATGTCGTAGGTGCGATCGCCAATCTTGACGCCGCCGGCCTCGTTCCATTGCGCCGCAAGCGTCTGCATCGAGCGTACGTTCGAGGTGCCCCAGGCCGCGGCGGGACCGCTGGTCACGCCGACGAAGCCGATCTTCAATTCGGTATTCGCCGCCTGCGCGCCGACCGCCATCAAGCAAAGCAGCGAGGCTCCGATCAGAGCCGATTGCACAGCAGAATGCTTCCTGATCATCACACGTCTCCTCCGCTGAATAATGGTCAACGCCCGACGTTCCGGGACCACCCCGTCGCAGGTCTTTGGACCCGATCAAACGCGTCCGCCTCACGATTGTCAACAATCGAACTACATTTTGTAAACAATTTCCGCGCGCAGCCGTGGCCGGGGCAACGACACGTCAACATGGAATCGATTTGCGAATACGGTTGGCCTGTCGGATGCTGGCGGCTGTGGCGGATGTGAGTGCCCTATTGGCAGCTCATCGCAGGTCGCCAGCGATTGATACGTTAGAGGCCAATGACATGCGCTTCGCGACATCTCAGGGCTTCAACAGCGGCGATCAGTTCTTTAGCTACCTCAAGGATTCGTTCGACGTGCTCTACGCCGAAAGCGGTGCAGGCTGTGCCGGCATACCTCGAAGAAATCTGGCTTGAAGAAGAAAATTGGTTGCGTGTTGTGCCCGATAGAGCAGCGGAAACATATTTGGGCAACACGATGAAGGAGGGCTAGCACCTGGGGGATTAACCTATCTGTCTCCCCAAGTGTCGCTGGAGCGTGAGAATTGCGGCTCGCGTGCGGAGATTCCAGCAACAACAGCAAATTTCTCAAGGCACTGGGTGGGTGAACGCTGCCGTGCGTGTGGACTCGGGCTTTCGTGTGCACAATGTGTGCACTGGGAATGCAGATGAAGCGGTGCTTCGATCCACGTGGCATCAATCAATGCCGACGAGCGCATCTCGTCGGTTTGGGCTGGAGTCTGACGTCGGGCCAAATGATCGAAAATGGCCGATCTGCGCATGGAAGCCCGGCGCGCAGGAACGAAAGCAAGTCGCGGGAAATTATCACATATCGCGGGCGCACGCGGATCGAGTAGCTCCTTGATCGAGCGGTGCCTTGCGCTCGGAAAGCAGGTTGTTTGCATTCGGGACCGCCGCTGCCCGGCGCGCAGGCGTGAGGCTGCAATGCAGACGTTGAACAAATTTCACTCTCACCGCGCAGGTGACGATGATCTGGCCCGCATGCTGGCCTGCGCGTTGGCCGGTCTGGCCGGCGCCATTGCCGGCGCGACCCTCGTGCGTCGGTCACATCCGGTCGGATACGAGCCCAATCGCCATACGCGATTGGCCGAGCTCGATGATACGCCCGCGCGGCGCTACTACACCGGCTTCAATCCGCAGCGCGCCATTGCGATCGCCGATCTGCGCGCGATGGCACACAAGCGCCTGCCGCGGTTTGCACTCGAGTATCTCGAAGGCGGCGCGGAGGATGAAGCCGCCCTGTTCGGTGAGCGACGTGCCTTTGCCGAATGGCGTTTCCTGCCGCGGACCCTGGTCGATGTCTCCCGCCGCACGCTCGCAACCAGAATCCTGGGTCAATTTGCCCCAATGCCGTTGGTGATTTCGCCGACTGGTCTCAACGGTATCCTCCATGCGCGTGGTGACAGCCTGCTGGCTCAGGCTGCACGGCACGCGAGCGTCCCGTTCGTCCAGAGCACGATGTCGAACGACACGATGGAAGAGGTGGCCCGAGCTGCGCCGGGTGTGCGCCACTGGTGGCAACTTTATGTCTTTGGCGGAGACGAGATCTGGCAGGAGCTCCTTCGCCGCGCCGAGCGTGTCGGGTGCGAGGCCCTCGTACTGACGACCAACGCCCAGATCTTTGGCGATCGCGAATGGCAGCGGCGCAATCAGATCGGAAAGAGTCGCCTTTCGACCTCCGCAGCGCTCGAAAGCCTGACGCACCCGCTCTGGTTTGCCGAAAACCTGCTGTCGCAGGGAATGCCGAGCTTCGCCAACATCATCGACTTCGTGCCAAAAGACCAACGCAGCTTTTTCGCGGCCTCGAATTGGATCCGAGCGCACCAGCCGACCTCACTGAGTTGGGACACGGTCGCAAAGATACGACAGCGCTGGGACAAGCCATTCATCCTGAAGGGCATTCTCTGTGCCGACGATGTGCGGCGCGCGCTCGACAGCGGCGTGGATGGAATTGTGCTGAGCAGCCATGGCGGCCGCCAGTTGGATTGGACGATCGCACCCCTTGATCTGCTGCCGGTCGCCCGAGAGATCGTTGGTCGAAAGATCGCGCTTTACATGTCCGGTGGCGTCCGGAGAGGAACCGATCTGCTCAAGGCCTGCGCGTTGGGCGCAGACGCCGTGTGGGTCGGGCGGGCGCCACTGTATGGCCTTTCTGCCGCTGGCGTCGCAGGCGCCGCCCGCGCGCTCGAGATCCTCAAGACTGAGGCATTGGACGCGATGGGCTTGTTGGGAGCGAACCGGATCGACGAGCTTGGTCCGCACCTGCTCGCGCAGGCCGGGCGCGTGGCCTGAGCAGCCGCTTCGGGAACCAAAGCAAGCCAGCCGCGTCAGATTTGTGCTGGCGGCTGCAGTTGATGCAAGAGTCCCAGCCGCCGGACCAGCATTGCTGGTTCCGATCCAATCATATGAAGCCACGGAGGCCGATCTTGGACCGGCAGATGTCCCGCGCCGGACGACCTCTTCAGCCGGAGATCAGAGACTACGCGATCATCGGCGACTGCAGGACGGCGGCCCTGATCTCGCGGGAGGGCTCGCTTGATTGGTTGTGTCTGCCGAATTTCTCCAGCACCAGCGCATTTGCCCGCCTGCTTGACCTGAATGCCGGCCACTTCTCGATCAGGCCTTCTGCTCCCTTCACTGTCGAACGCCACTATGTGCCCGCGACAGCCGTGCTCGCGACGACGTTCAAGACGGACAGCGGCATCGCACGGTTGATCGATCTCTGCCCGATCTCCGATAGCATCGGGTCTCTCCTTCCCATGCGCGAGATATTGCGCATTATCGAGGGCGTCGCCGGTTCAGTCGACCTGGAGATCGAGTTCGCACCGCGACTCGACTATGGGCGTATGCGATCCACTTTCCGCAAGCTGACCGATGCCGTGTGGCGCTGCGGAGGCGGCCGCGAGCTGCTCTTGCTGAACAGCAATGTCGAGCTCGCTGACCACGGATCGATGCTCACGGCAAGACTGCATACGACAGCCGGCGAGCGCCGGCACTTCAGTCTCTCCTATGTCGAATGCGACGTCGGAACGATCGCTCCGGTCGGAGCAGACGCCGACGCGCGTTGTGATCGCACGATCGCCTGGTGGCAGGACTGGAGCCGCACCTGCCGATTTGCCGGGCGTGAGCGCGACATCGTGTTACGAAGCGCAATCACGCTCAAGCTCATGACGTTCTGTCTCTCCGGCTCGATCGTGGCCGCGCCCACTACCTCGGTTCCGGAGGCGATCGGCGGCGAGCGCAATTGGGATTATCGATATTGCTGGCTCCGTGATGCGGGATTGACCATGAGCGCGCTCGTCGATCTTGGGTTCCACGAGGAGGCCGCGGCTTATTTGGGGTGGTTGTTGCACGCGACGCGTCTGACGCGACCAAATCTTTGCAGTCTCTATGATGTCTACGGGCGCACGAACTTGCGCGTGCGGATTGCCGATTGGCTCGCCGGCTATTTGAACACGGCTCCGGTCCGCATCGGGAATGACGCGATCAAGCAGCTCCAGCTCGACGCGCATGGCCAGGTGATCGCCGCAGCGCAAATCTTTGCCGCCGCGGGCTGTGAACTCGACACTTTGGAGGCGCGAATGCTCATCGGCTTTGGCGACGTGATCTGCAAGCGCTGGCGAGAGCCGGATAACGGCATTTGGGAGATACCTGGCGCGCGCCGCCCGTACACGTTCTCGAAAGCCATGTGCTGGGTGGCATTGGACAGGCTGCTGTCCCTGCACGAGCGCGGAATCATTGATCTCGCAGCGCGCGAAGCCATTTTTCGGCGGACCCGTTCGGACATCGGCGATTGCATCGAAGCCCGAGGTTTCAACGCGGCTCTCAACAGTTACACCGCCGAGCTCGATGGAAAGGAGATGGATGCGGCGCTGCTCTTGCTCATTTGCTTTGGCTACAAGGCCGCATCAGACTCGCGAATGGTCGCGACCTACAATCGAGTTCACGACGAGCTCGATTGCGGTGGCCTGCTCTATCGATATCGTCCGGGCTATGATGGTCTGAAGGGCACGGAAGGCGCGTTTGGTCTAGTCAGCTTCTTTGCTGTCGCTCACCTGGCCGAGCGCGGCCTGGTCGAGGAAGCGGTGCGCCGTTTCGATTATCTGTGCGACTTTGCCAATGATGTCGGACTCTTCGGTGAACAAATAGAACCCCGTTCCGGAAAAGCCCTCGGCAATTTTCCTCAAGCCTTCACCCATGTCGGCCTGATCTATTCCGCGATCGTCATCGAGCGGGCACGTCGGAGAACCGCCCAGTGAACGCACCGTGGTATCTGTCTCTTTGGGCGCTGGTCGCGACCCTGGCAATGACATCCATTCTGGAAACCAGCCGCGGGCTTGGATTTTCCCGTCTCAGCCTCCCATTCCTGATCGGTACGTTCTTCACGGGTCGGCGAGGACGCGCAGTGATCGTCGGCTTCGCCGTGTACACGATCGGCGGATGGCTGTTTGCATTCGTCTATTTCCTGCTGTTCTCGAGCGTTCGGATCTACACATGGTGGTTCGGTGCGATCGCGGGCCTTGCCCATGGCATGTTTCTTCTGACTTGCGCGCTTCCCCTCCTGCCGTTCGTGCACCCAAGGATGGCGTCAGAGTATCATTCGGTAAGCGCGATCCGGCAGCTCGAGCCGCCCGGATTCCTCGCCATGAACTACGGCTATCACACGCCTTTGAGCACATTGATTGCCCAGATCGTCTACGGCGCAACGCTCGGCGGCTTCGCGCAGATCGCGCATTGGGCAGGCGCGTAAAACCAGGAATTCTTAGCGGTAGCGCGTGCGCAACATTGCGCGCGGATGCGGACGGGCCAGCAGGCCAAGCGTCAGGAGCGCTGCTCCGCATGCAATGATCGGTGCGACGCGCGCGACTGCGCCGCGGACCACGACCGCATGATTTCTGGATTCGCTTCCAAAGCTGCCGCGGGTGCGATGCAGATCGTGAACCGGCTCGCGAAGATTGTCCCTGCGGTCGGGCGCGACAGGCATACCGGTCTCCTGTCCGCCGAAGGTCGTTCGCGCGAGGTAGCGATCGAACAGGCCGGGGGCCAGCATGTTTCCAAGAATGACTGCCAGCGTGCTCGCGCCGATCCAATATTCCCGCGCCGGATGCAGCCCCGCGCGATAGAGCGTGTCCGCGATCACTTCCGGCTGAACCACCGGTGGCACCGGACGGGGTCGATGTGCCCTGTGGGTGCGCGCCCAGTCGAATTGCGGCGTGTTGACGGCCGGCAGTTCCACGATCGTCAGTCTGATCCGAGAGTTCGCATGGATCAGCTCGGTGCGAAGGGAATTCGTGAATCCGCGGATGGCGTGTTTCGCACCGCAATAGGCGGCCTGCAACGGAATGCTGCGATAAGCCAGCGCGGAGCCGACCTGGATGATCGTGCCGCGGTTGCGCGGGCGCATGTGGCGCAGGGCTGCCATCGTCCCGTGAACCGCGCCGAGATAGGTTACCTCGGTCACGCGCCGAAATTCGTCCGGCGTCAGATCCCAGACCGGCGAAAAGACGGTGACCATCGCATCGTTGATCCAGACATCGATCGGTCCGAGGTATCCGGCAATGGCGTCCGCCGCTGCAAAGATCTGATCCGCATCGGCAACATCCGCGGGCGCAACAAAAGCCCGGCCGCCTAACCGTTCAACCTCGTCCTTCACGACGTTCAGGGCGTCTTCGTCGCGCGCAATCAAACCGACCGAGGCGCCGGCCCGTGCATAGCGATGCGCCGCGGCCCGCCCAACGCCGGCCGATGCGCCGGTGATCACAACGGTACGGTTGCGAAAGGCATCAGAGGATACCAAGGACATCATCGACTTGCCTCACGCGTCGAGCCGAATGAGCGCAAGGCCCGACTCCGGATCCTTTCGCTTACGCAGGTGGGCGGGGCTTTCCGTGACAATGATCTCGAGCGTCGGGCGAACATGCGCTTCGCCGAGATGGCCGGCCATTGCCGTACCGTCTTGCTTGCCGAGCACCAGATGAATGTGAAGTGCGGCCTCGCCCGAGGGGCCCTCTGCCACGTCACCGAGGAGCGAGGCCACCTCGACCTGTTCTGTCACGGGAATCCGCTGATATTCTTTCCTGCCCCAGTCGAAATACATCAGGACAGCTTCGCTGAAGGCACCGATGGCGGTGAGCTGTGCCGCGCGCACCTTCTCGGCGGCAACGAAGCGCTTCAGGCAAGCCATCACCTCCTCGCCGGTATCCAGGATCACCGCATAAGTTCTTTGTCCGCTAGTCTCATGCAGAAGCTTGTGGCGCATCTGAAGGCCTCCGTCGCCAAGCCAACCACGAGTGGCTCTCAAGAGTTCCTGAACGATCAAGAATGTTGGGGGCTCGATCTAAAGTCGGTTGGAACGCTGCTCGCTGAAGTCTGTTTTGCGATAACGGGCGACTTGAAATTGGTGGACCAGCCCATGACCTCTCCTACTGCATCGGACGTCCTCGTCGAGACGCTGCTCGACTGGGGCGTCGACACCGTCTTTGGCCTTCCGGGAGACGGAATCAACGGCATTATTGAAGCGTTGCGCACCCACCAGGATCGGATCAAGTTCATCCAGGTGCGCCACGAGGAGGCGGCGGCCTTCAACGCCTGCGCTTACGCGAAATGGACCGGACGGCTTGGCGTATGCATTGCCACCTCCGGCCCCGGCGGCATTCATCTCCTCAATGGGCTCTACGACGCCAAGCTCGATGGGCAGCCGGTCCTCGCCATTACCGGATTGCAGTTCCACGACCTGCTTCACACCTTCACCCAGCAGGATGTGGAACTGGACAAGCTATTCATGGATGTCTGCGTCTATAACAGCCGCATCATGGGGCCGCAGCACGTCGAGAATGTGGTGGAACTCGCCTGTCGCGCGGCACTTGCCTATCGTGGCGTCGCACACGTCACGGTTCCCGTCGATATGCAGTCTCAGCCCGTGAGCGCAGGAAAGCGATCGGAACGCAATGTCCCGCATCATGTTTCTGAACTGATGGCCCGCTCGGCGCAAGCACCGAGCGATGAACAGATCGGCCGGGCTGCTGCAATCCTCAATGCCGGCAAGAAGACGGCGATTCTCGCGGGCCGCGGCGCACTCGATGCGCGCGACCAGGTGCTCGCAGTCGCCGAGCGTCTCGGTGCGCCGGTGATCAAGCCGCTGCTGGGCAAGGGCGTCATTCCTGATGATAGCGCGTTTTCAGCGGGCGGCATCGGTCTGCTCGGCACCAAGCCGGCTCAGGAGACACTGGAGAGTTGCGACACACTGCTGATCGCCGGCAGCACGTTTCCCTACATTGAGTTCTATCCCAAACCGGGCCAGGCGCAGGCCGTGCAAATCGAGATCGATCCAATGCGGATCGGCTTGCGATATCCCGTTGCGGCTGGTCTGGTCGGTGATACCGGCAAGGCGCTCCAGGCGTTGCTACCCCGATTGGATTACCGGGACGATCGATCCTTCCTGGAGACCGCACAATCCGGCATGAAGGAATGGAACCAGTTGATGACGGAGCGGGGCACGCGGAACGACAAGCCCATGAAGCCCGACGTCGTCGCTTACGAGCTCAACAAGCTCTTGTCCGACGATGCGATCGTTTCAACCGATTCCGGAACGATCACCACCTGGATCGCCCGTCACCTCGTGATGCGCGGAAACATGATGTTCTCATGCTCGGGCAATCTGGCGACCATGGCCTGCGGCTTACCCTATGCAATCGCCGCCGCGGTCGCCCACCCGGGCAGGCAGGTTGTGGCCTTTGTCGGTGATGGCGGCCTCACCATGTTGATGGGTGAGCTGGCGACTTGCATCAAATACGATCTGGACGTGAAGGTCGTGGTGATCAAGAACAACGCGCTCGGCCAGATCAAATGGGAGCAGATGGTCTTCCTGGGCAACCCGGAATATGTCTGCGACCTCCAGCCGATCGACTTTGCCGCCGTGGCGCGCGGCTTTGGCGTCAGTGCCTTCAGTGTCGACGATCCCTCACGCTGCGGCGAGGTGCTGCGCGAGGCGCTGAACACGCGCGGCCCGGTCCTGATCGAGGCGGTCGTTGATCCGCACGAGCCGCCGATGCCGCCTAAGGCAACAATGAAGCAGGTCAAGAACTTCGCCGAGTCGCTCGCCCGCGGCACGCCGGCAGGCGGGAAAATCGCCTGGACGGTGGCCTCGGACATCGTTCGCGAAATTACCTGAGGGCGCGCAGCGCCTCGCGCATTGTGGCGGAGGCGCCGCTCGCGATGAAGCGATAGCGCGCCAGAGTGAAGCGCCGCCTTGCTTGGGCGGAAGCGGACTGCGCGGCTCGCGTCCGGACGTCGTCCTGCGGCAGAGGACATCTGATGAGTCATATTCTTGAAGTCGATCATGGCAAGGCGCGCGGTTCGCAGCGCCGTATCGAGCGTGCGCCCGACGGCAGGATCATCAGCGCGGAAAGTGCTCCTGCTGCTCCCGGACAGTTCGAAGATCTCGGTCGCGAGCTTGCCGGCGCGGTGGATGGTGAAGTGCGGTTTAGCAGGGGTGACCGGGCTCTCTATGCGACTGACGCATCGAATTATCGGCAGGTGCCGATCGGTGTGGTGATCCCGCGTTCGGCCGCAGCGATTGCCAGAGCCGTCGAGCTCTGTCGCAAGTTCGAGGCTCCCATCGTCATGCGCGGCGGCGGGACGAGTCTTGCCGGCCAGGGCTGCAACTTCGCCGTCCTGATCGATTGCTCGAAATACCTCAACCGCGTGATCGCCATCGATACAGTTTCGCGGATCGCGGAAGTCGAGCCCGGCTGCATCCTGGACAATCTGCGCGCGACGGCTGAACGCAATCACCTTACCTTCGGGCCGGATCCTGCCACGCATGACCACAATACCCTCGGCGGCATGATCGGCAACAATTCCTGCGGCGTTCACTCGGTGATGGCGGGCCGCACGTCGGACAACGTCGATTCGATGGACATTCTCACCTATGACGGCGTTCGCCTCGAGGTCGGCCGCACCGGAGAAAACGAATTCCGGCAGCATCTCGCAGCCGGCGGGCGCCGGGCCGAGATCTTCCGGCAACTCGACGACTTTCGCAGCCGCTATCGTGACCTCATCCTGGCAAAATATCCGAAAATTCCGCGCCGGGTCTCCGGCTATGAGAATCTGGATGAACTCATGCCGGAGCGCGGGTTCAATGTTGCGCGGGCGCTCGTCGGAACCGAAGGCACATGCGCGGTCGTTCTCCGTGCCAGGCTAAATCTGGTGCCAAGCCCAAGACGCCGCGTGCTCGTCATCATCGGGTTCGACGATGTCTATAGCGCCGCCGATGCCGTGCCCGATGTGCTGGCCTACGAGCCGATCGGGCTCGAAGGCTTTGACAGCCTGCTCGTGGAATTCGTCCAGCGCAAGCACCTTCACCCCGAAGACGTCAAGGTGCTGCCGGCCGGAGGCGGATGGCTGATTGCGGAATTCGGCGCCGATACCAGTGACGATGCGACGGCCAAGGGCAATCCGCTGGCCAGGGAATTCAGGCGGCGCGGGCGCGACGCGAAGCTGGTCGTCGATCCCGAGCAGCAAGCGAAGATCTGGGAGGTCCGCGAGGCGGCACTGGCGGCAACCGCGCATGTGCCCGACTTTCCGGAAACCCATCCCGGATGGGAGGACAGCGCCGTCAGCCGGGAAAATCTCGGCCGCTACCTGCGCGAGCTCAAGGCGCTCTATCACAAGCATGGCTACGAAGCCTCCGTCTACGGCCACTTCGGCGACGGGCTCGTGCATTGCCGCGTGCCGTTTGATCTGCGCACCGAGTCTGGTCTCGCCAATTGGCAGCGCTTCCTCGACGAAGCCGCCGATCTCGTCGTGCGCTATGGCGGCTCGCTTTCGGGCGAGCACGGCGACGGCCAGGCACGCGCGAGCCTGCTGGAGAAGATGTATGGGCCCGAGCTGATGCGGGCCTTCCGTGAGTTCAAGGCGATCTGGGATCCGGCCGGCAAGATGAATCCGGGAAAGGTGATCGATCCGTTCCCGCCAACGTCGAACTTGCGGATCGGCCCCGATTATCAGCCGCCGGAGCTGCGGACGTATTTTTCCTACAAGGAGGACTCCAACAGTTTTGGCAAGGCGACGCGCCGCTGCGTGGGTGTTGGCGCCTGCCGCCGCCGCGACAGCAACAAGGGGGTCATGTGCCCGAGTTACATGGCGACCAATGAGGAGAAGCACTCGACGCGCGGCCGCGCACGCCTGCTGTTCGAGATGCTGCATGGCGGACCGATCGACGACCTCTGGCGAAGTGCGGAGGTGGAGGAGGCGCTCGATCTCTGCCTCGGTTGCAAGGGCTGCAAGAGTGACTGCCCCGTGCAAGTGGACATGGCGACCTACAAGGCGGAATTTCGGGCGCATCACTATAAAGGCCGCCTGCGCCCGCGTGCCGCCTATTCCATGGGGCTGATCCATGAATGGTCGCGCCTTGCCAGCTCCGCACCATGGCTCGCCAACGCCGTCTTCCAATGGCCGGGACTCTCCGCGGCCGCCAAATGGGCGGGAGGAATTGCGCCGCAGCGCAGGATCCCAAGCTATGCGCGCCAGTCGTTCGTCCAGTGGTTTCACGCGCGTGGCGCGCGCAGGAGCGGTAATCCCGTCATGCTGTGGCCGGACACGTTCAACAATTTTTTCAGACCTCAGACAGCAATCGCGGCCACCGAGGTCCTCGAGTCGCTCGGCTACTCCGTGACAATTCCCGACCGCATCCTTTGCTGCGGTCGGCCACTTTACGACTGGGGCATGCTCGACCGCGCGAAAAAGCTTTGGGAGCGCACATTCATTGCGCTCGCTCCCGCGATGAAGGCAGGCATGCCGATCGTCGGTCTTGAGCCGGCTTGCGTCAGCGCCTTCCGAGACGAGCTTCCAGGCCTCTTCCCCGGTCACGAGCATGCCGAACGCCTTTCGCACCAGACCCTGTTCTTCACCGAGTTTCTCGCTCGGCATGTTCCAGATCGAGAGTTCGGCCGTGCCTCGGGCGAGGCCTTGGTGCAGTTTCACTGCCATCATCATGCGGTTCTCGAGCCGGAGGCGGAGCAGCACGTTCTTGATCAACTCAAGCTCAACTACGAGATCATGAAATCCGGCTGTTGCGGGATGGCCGGGGCGTTCGGGTTCGAGCGCGACAAATATGACGTGTCCATCACGGCGGCCGAACGCGCCATGTTGCCCCTGATCCGGGAGGCCGCCTCCAATGCGATTATTCTGGCCGATGGATTCAGCTGCCGCGAGCAGATCGAGCAGTGCACCGGCCGGAGGACCCGGCACATCGCCGAGTTGCTTTCCGATGTGGTCGCGCCAAAGGAACGACATGCGAGTTCGTAAATCCGACAAGACCCGCAAGGGACGACCCGCAGTATCGAGACAAGCGGAATCTGCGCGACATTCAAATGAGAGCTCGACGGAGCAGCCATCGTCAGGCGAAACCCCGCCCAGTCACGAAGTGCATGAAGGCAAGCTGATCGATAAGCCGGCCAAGGAGAACGGCAGGTAATTTTACCCGAAAGTCGGGAGCAGAGCCGGCTTGCCGGGCATCGCGAACCGGTCAGGGCGCTCCAGTGGACGACAGTAGCGTACTGAAAGCGAATTTGTCTTCAAGTCTAGGTTGATGGCATCGGCAGTGTAGCGAAGCCCGTCCGCAGCATGGCGCAAGACAGCTCGAGCTCGCAGATTGTTCGGCGCAATGCTCTGCGCGCGCCGTCTTGTCCCGAGCACAAGAGCTAAACTGCTCGAGAGTGCCGCCATCGAATGCTCCCGGGTGCTGACGGGAGCGGCGCCCCGCTCCCGTCGATCTGCGCTCATTTCGAGTTGATCGCGATACGCTTCACCTTGGATTCAGCTTGCGGCAGCTTTGGCATGGTGACCGTCAGTACGCCGTTCTTGAACGCGGCAGAGATCTTGTCCTGATCCACGTCTTCGATCGGGATGCGCCGTTCAAACCTGCCATAGTAGCGCTCGCTGAACTTGCGATCCTTGTCTTCCGTCTCGGTCTTCTTCTCTCCCTTGATCGAGAGAGCGCCGTTGGCGAGTTCGACCTGGACGTCTTTCTCCTCAAGTCCCGGCAATTCCGCCGTGACCTTTACGTCCTTGTCGGTCTCATTAACCTCGATACTCGGCCACCTCGCCGACTGCTCGAAGAGGCTACCGCTGGCGGGGGCGAGATCGAAACCTCGGAAAGCGTCATCGAACAGGCGATTCATCTCCCGATGGAGTGTCAGGAACGGATTGTAATCTTCGCTGCGGCTCGTGCTCAGATCACGATCACGGCCCCAGGGGATAAGATTGGTCCTAGCCATTGTTGTCTCCTTTTTAAGAGGGCTCCTTTTCAAGAGGGCGTCCGCGGCCGCTGGCACCCGGTCCTTCACGATTGCTCGTGCGTACAGCCATGGAATTAGAAACAGCACGCGTTGATTCAAGGGCTACTCCAATGGGTACGAACGGCAATACCCGCCCAGCTCCGCTCGACGCATGTGCGCCGGAGCACGACGAACGGTTCTGGACGAACTGTGTGTTGGGAGAACATAGTGACGACCATCCGCAGTTGGCGGGATGGAACTCCCGAACGGCAATAGCGGTTCTCGCATCCGAGCAGGCGAGAAATCGGTCGGCCTTCGGGCCGCAACTTTCAGGGCCTCAAGAAGCGTTCGCCCTCGTGCGTTCGCGGGAAATGCGTCGGCGCTGTCGGCGTTCGATCCGACCGGGGCGCGCCAGCAACGTAACCGCTGGCGCGGCCGCGGGTCCGGAGCACTCGGGTTGAGCGTTTTGGGTCGCCGACTCCGAATGCTCGGGACGCGCTTCCATGAATTCCAATACGGCGCGGCCCTTTTCGGTTATGCGCCAACCGCCGTTCATGCGTACGATCAGGCCCTGCGAGAAAATGTCGAGTTCGGGCACACGCGAAGCCAGCCGTCGGGTGCGCTCGGCCCAGTCTCGCCCGCTGGTCGCCAGAATCGCCATGTCGCGCTTGAGATCCGCCATCACGGCGACCCCACCCGGATAGCTCACCAGGATCTTGAGCACGGTGACCTGGAAGTTCACCCGGTCCTCCTCGCGATCACCGCCACATCGTCGGCGCCTCCGAGAGCGCTTCGCGGCCGACCTCCCGGAGGCTGTCAAGAGACGTTTCGCCTCTGGTAGCGGCTTCCAGGATTTTCGAGGCCACGTGGGTACGAGCACTGGTCTCGTGACGGGACACAGTTTCGCAGACCTCGTCGAGCACCGCGCGCAAAAGCGCGGTGGTAGCGGTATCGAACATGGGAGACCCCCAAGCGGAAAAACACATTCTAGAGCAGGTTCTTCGCCCTGAGATTTAACTGTGTTAATCGGTCGAGGAATCTTGGCGGCGGCTCTGGCCTCGGCCGCCCATGATGCGGGTTCGAGTTTTGCTACTGTTCACCAGGCTTCCTTGACTTGCGCGCCAAGTTTGATCGCAGCGGTGTTCAGCTTCAGGCTACTGCCTCCAGAGTCGAATTCACGCCGGCGCCTGCCTTTGGCGGGTGAGATTTGCGCGACGCAACAATTGGATGACCTCACCGTCGGAGGTCTGTCTGAAATCCCGATAGTGCATGCCGACTGCAAAGAACGGATCGGGAGTGATCAGGCAAATGATCTCGTCGGCATCCGCACTCAGGCTGGCAATTGAGTCACCGGGCGCGACCGGAATTGCAAGCACCAAACGAGCGGCTTTCGCGCTCGAAACGGCCTTGAGCACGGCCTTCATGGTGCCGCCGGTCGCAATGCCGTCGTCGACCACGATGACGGTGCGGCCGGTTACCTCGAGGGGGGCTTCGCCGCCGCGGTAGATGCGACGGCGACGCTCGATCTCGGCGAGTTGCCGCGACGTCTCGCCTTCCAGATAGCCGCTTGGCGGCTGAACCGCGCGAACGATTTCTTCGTTCATGACGACCTGCGGATGCGCGCCGTCCACGACGGCACCGAGTCCGAGCTCCTCGTGTCCGGGCGCCCCGATCTTGCGAACAAGGACTACATCAAGGGGTGCGTTCAGCGCCTGTGCGACTTCGAACGCGACGGGCACGCCGCCACGTGGCAGCGCGAGCACGATCGGGTTCAGGTCCTTGAACTTCGACAGAGCTGGGACGAGCCTGCGTCCGGCTTCATGTCGGTCGGCGAAAACCGTGGAGCCGGGGTCCCGTAGCGGCGAGGAGAGGAATCGTTGAAACCATCGCTTCGCGTGTTGCACGACCTGCTCAAGCGTACCGGGTTCTTCGAAGAGGTGCGTCGCTCCGGGAACGATAACGAATTCCTTCTCGCAAGCCAGCTGCGCAAGCGCCGAGCGGTTGAGCGGGATGACCGCGAGATCGGCTCCGCCGACGATCAAGAGCGTCGGGGCGTTGACGGCGCGCAGTGCGTCTGCGGCAAGCTCTGGTCGGCCGCCTCGCGACACCACGGCGGCGACATCCTGCCGCTTGGCCGCAGAAACCAGTGCAACTGCGGCACCGGTGCTCGCGCCGAAGTAACCGATCGGAAGCGTATCGAGCTCTCGCCTGTCGCGGGTCCAGTCGGCTGCTTCGGAGAGCCGTGACGCCAAAAGCGGAATGTCGAAGACATTGCGGCGGTCGCGTTCCTCTTTCGGGCTCAGAAGATCGAGCAATAACGTCGCAAAACCAGCCTCGCGCAGGCCGGCGGCCACCTCGTTGTTGCGCGGGCTCAGGCGGCCGCTACCGCTTCCATGGGCGAAGATCACGATCCCGGCAGCGCCTTCCGGGATGCCCAGAATCCCTGCTAGGCCGTGTGGTCCGATGGAGACTTCGCTGAGCTGCTCTGGTGCGCTTCTCATCGATCAGAACCCGAATGGATAGGTCTCGGCGGCGCCGTGGGAGCCCCTCGTCGCAAGCGGGGTCACGGCCCGCGTTTCCTCGAACCAGACGAATGCGTCGAACTGTTCGGCCAGCACCGCCTCGAAATAGTGGCTGAGAAATTCCGTCTCCGGGCGGTATACGACCCCAATGGCCCGTTCAAGCCGCGAAGCGGCTAGGGCGTCACGCACAGCGCTGCGGCCGGGTGTCCGCCAGTCTGTCAACGACCGAGCGAGCCCCGTGCGCCGGAACAGATGCTCGTAAGAGTCCTCGCGTGCTGGCCGTACCGACTTGATCTGCATTTCGCCGCCCCAGTCGGTCGCTGCCGCGACCGTACCGCGGTCGGTGCCGAAGCCGATCAACACGGCATCATCGCCATATGCATTGCGCGTCAATTCGCCGATGTTGAACTCGCCGGCCCAACCCATGGCGGTTGCCGCGGCGTTGCCGATATGCGAATTGTGCGCCCATACGACGGCCTTCGCGTTTGGTCCGCGCTGCTTGACTACGTATTGTAGCGTGTCGAACATGTGCCGGTCCCGGAGATTCCAGGATTCCGTCGAGCCGCGATACATGATCCTGTAATAGCGTTCGGCTGCGCGCACGATGCGTGCGTTCTGCGCCGCGTCGAAGAACGCCTCGCCATCGCGCTGGGTATATGCAAGGCGACGGTCGAGCAACTCCCGAAGCTGAGCAACCACGTCATCCTCGCAGGTATCGCGGCCGGACAGGACCGCATGTCCATAGCGGGGCGGGTCCGATTGCCACGGCGTCAGGCAGCCGTAACGCTCGCGCGCTTCGCGGGCGCGCTCTGGATCGACGCGGTCGAGATAATCGATCACGGCCGTGATTGAGCTGCCGAGGCTGTAGACGTCGAGACCTCGCAGCTCGACCTGCTGATCCATTGCGCAGCCGTCGTTGTGGATGCGCAGAAAATCGATGAATTGTTTGACTTCCAGATTGCGCCACATCCAGACCGGGAAGCGCTGAAACGGCGGCTCCTTGGGCTGTGCGGACGGCAATTGCCGTACGAGGTGGTCGAGTGCCGCGATGTCGGGCCAGTCGGCTTCGACTGCCACGACATTGAACCCATGGCGCTCGATAAGCTGCCGCGTGATGGCAGCCCGAGCACGATAGAATTCCGATGTGCCGTGGCTCGATTCCCCGAGCAATACGATTTTTGCACGGCCGAACCGATCGAAATAGGCCCCAAAGTCCTCCCGTTCAGGCGCGGGAAGAGGCTCGCCCGCGACGTGCAGGAGATCGATCAACTCGCGATCGCTGCTCTCGCGAATGCGCTCGGCGGCGGGCGAAAGCGGCATATCAAGTTCCTCCGATCTCGCATGTGGGGCGTCACTGCCAGGTTCTGGAGCCCGTTACCTGAACGGTCGGGGCGAACCGGAGACGGCAATGTCGTCACTTGAAAACGCAACTCATGCGCTTGTCGGGCGTTCCTCCGACGTCGCCAGCCAAGGCCCTGTGGCTGGCGAAGTTACGAGAGTTTAGGAACAACGCGGGATTGGGTGGTGTTTGGCATTAATTGGGTTCAATGAACCCGAACAGCACCGGCGTCGCCACTGATCCGCATCAGTTCTGGCAACTTACGATCTGATTTCCGCATCCCGCGGGATCCGAGATGCGTAGCCAAGCCCGGCAGCGCAGGAACCGTGAGTTCATCATGCCAGAAGCCGGCCTTCGCAATTTCACCATCAATTTTGGCCCGCAGCATCCTGCGGCTCACGGCGTGCTCCGGCTCGTGCTGGAACTTGACGGTGAGGTTGTCCGCCGCGTCGATCCTCATATTGGCCTGCTTCATCGCGGCACCGAAAAGCTGATTGAACACAAGACCTATTTGCAGGCGATTGGATATTTCGACCGGCTCGACTATGTCGCGCCGATGAACCAGGAGCACGCGTTCTGCCTGGCGGCAGAAAAGCTGCTCGGGATTGAAGTGCCGCGACGAGGCCAATTGATCCGCGTGCTGTTCTGTGAAATCGGACGCCTGCTTTCGCATCTTCTCAATATCACGACCCAAGCGATGGATGTTGGCGCGCTCACGCCACCGCTATGGGGATTCGAAGAGCGCGAGAAGCTCATGGTATTCTACGAACGCGCTTCCGGGGCCCGGATGCATGCAAATTACTTCCGTGTCGGCGGCGTGCATCAAGATCTTCCCGCCAAGCTGATCGACGACATTGAAGCCTTTTGCGATCCATTCCTGCGCGTGGTGGACGATCTGGATCGGCTGCTCACGGAAAATCGCATCTTCAAGCAGCGTAATGTCGACATCGGAAAAGCGACGTTAAAGGAAGCCTGGGAGTGGGGCTTTTCCGGCGTCATGGTGCGCGGTTCGGGTGCGACCTGGGATCTGCGCAAGGCGCAGCCCTATGAGTGTTACCCGGAGATGGATTTCGACATTCCGATCGGCAAGAACGGCGACTGCTATGACCGCTATCTGATCCGCATGGAAGAAATGCGCCAGTCGGTGCGCATCATGAGGCAGTGTATCGCCAAGCTCCGCGCTGCTGACGGAGAGGGGCCGGTCGCGGTGCAAGACAACAAGATCTTCCCTCCGCGCCGCGGCGAGATGAAGCGCTCGATGGAAGCCTTGATCCATCACTTCAAGCTCTACACGGAGGGATTTCGCGTACCTGCCGGCGAGGTCTATGCGGCGGTGGAAGCTCCCAAGGGCGAGTTCGGCGTCTACCTGGTCTCCGACGGCACGAACCAGCCTTATAAGTGCAAGATACGCGCCCCCTCGTTCGCACATCTGCAAGCTATGGACATGCTCTGCCGCGGGCACTTGCTGGCCGATGTCTCGGCGATCATCGGTTCGCTCGACATCGTGTTTGGGGAGATCGATCGATAACGCCCCGAAGAAGGGGTGGCATGCCGCAGATCCGGGTCGACGACCTCCATCGGGAGAACCAGGAGCAGCGATACTGCATCAATTCGTGCGCTGCTAGAAATGTGATTGCGGAAACGGATCTGGCGCGTCCACGTCGTTATGGCGAGCGACGGCAACGCACGAACGGCCGTGATCTCGGGAGCGGCAATCCTCCGGTTAGGAACCCGCTGGTCGCCTCCAAGTTGGTTCCAACCATGTTCCATGTGCTTGGGCCGTCGCATGACTGCGAGCGTGAACGTTCCATTCAGTAATCTGCGTGCTGTCGTCATCGTGATTGTAGTCGCGTTTCATGCGGCACTGCCGTACCTCGCTTCGCAGCCGCCCATCCCATTCCAATTTGATGCGCGGCCTTATCGCTGGATCGCGTTCCCGATCATCGATCCGCACCGGTGGTTTGGCTTTGATCTGTTTTGTGCCTGGCAAGATATCAGCTTGATGACGCTGATGTTTTTTCTCGCTGGCCTGTTCGCGCCGGCGAGTCTCGCCCACAAGGGAAGCATTGCCTACCTCTCGGAGCGCTGGTGGCGGATCGGCCTGCCGTTCGTGCTCGCGGTCGCGATTCTTAGTCCGCTCGCCTATTACGCCTCCTATCGTGTGACTGCGGCGGACCCCTCGCTCGGCGCCTTCTGGCAGCATTGGCGCGCGCTGCCGATGTGGCCTGCGGGGCCGCAATGGTTTCTGTGGCAGCTGTTTGTCTTGAGCGCGCTGGCAGCGGCCCTGCATGGGCTCGCGCCGCAATGGCGAGATCGCCTGAGCCGTCTCGCCGGACGCGTGAGCGATCGTCCGCTGATCTTCTTCGCCGGACTGACGGCGCTTTCGTGTCTGGCCTACGTCCCATTCGCGATGGCCTTTACGCCATGGGAGTGGACCTATCTCGGTCCGTTCTCGCTGCAGCTCAGCCGGCCTGTGCACTATCTCGTCTATTTCCTGGCGGCCTTCGCCATCGGCGACTACGGCCGCGACCGCGGCGTGCTCCGCAGCGATGGGCGCATCGCAAGGCATTCGCTGGCCTGGCTCGCCGCGGCCATCGTCTGCTTCGGCGTGTGGGGCGGACTGACGTCGCTGACCCTGCCGGATTTCAATGCAAGCCCCCTGATCTATCGGCTGGGCGCGGCTTTCGCCTTTCCGTTGGCCTGCGCGACCGGCGTTATCGCCTACCTGGCGATCGCGCTCCGTCTCCTGTGCACGCGCGACCGCATCCTCGACAGCCTTTCAAATAACGCTTATGGCATCTATCTCGTGCATTATGTTTTCGTGCTGTGGCTGCAATATGCGCTACTGCAAACGAACCTGAACGCCGTCGGGAAAGTGATCATCGTTCTCGTCGTTGGGCTTGCACTCAGTTGGGGCGTGAGTGCCGGCGCGAAGGCAGCGATCAGACTGTTTGCGCGCCGGCCAGCCGGGATCGCCCGCAAGGGCGTGATCGCCGATCAACGGCGGTAGAGGAGCGCTCATGTCCCTGGTCTTGACGCTTGCCTCCCGCAATCTCTTCCATGACCGGCTGCGTTTCGTCGCGACGATGGTCGGCATCGTGTTTTCGGTCGTGCTGGTGATGATTCAGATGGGCCTGTTCCTGGGCTTCGGTCGCATGGTGACGACCATGATCGACCATGCCTCCGCCGACCTTTGGGTGCTGCCGAAGGGCGCGAAATGCTTCGAGGATCCGTCACTGCTCGACGCGAAGCTGCGCGACAAGGTCGCGTCCGTTGCCGGCGTTGCCTCCGTGGTGCCGCTGGTGATCGGCTTTTCCGACTGGCGGCTCGACAGCGGCGAGATGACGCCGGTCTTTATCGTCGGCGCCGATCTGAAGGATGGTGCACTGCAGCCGTGGAATGTCGACGAGGGTGACGTCAAGGCCCTAGCGCAGACGGGTGCTGTTGCGGTCGATCGCTCCTATTTCGATCGGCTCGGTATCAATCGTATTGGGGACACTGCCGAAATCCGCGGCCATCGCGTCAAGGTCGTCGCCCTCACCGACGGCATTCGCTCCTTCACCACGACGCCTTATGTCTTCGTCGATTTGAAAAACGCGCGGCTTTACACCGGAACGTTTCCCGATCGGGCCAGCGATCTGATCGTCCGGCTCAAGCCGGACGCAGATCGCGGCAAGGTCATGGAGGCGATCCGCGCGCAGGCAGGCGATGCCGAAGTGCTGAGCTCGGACGAATTCCGCAGCCGCAGTCGTTCGTTCTGGTTGTTCGGCACCGGAGCCGGAGCGGCACTGTTTGCCGGCGCCCTGCTTGGGGTGATCGTCGGCACCATCATTGTCGCGCAGACCCTTTATTCATCCACCAAGGATCACCTGCCTGAATTCGCCACGCTCCGGGCCATGGGTTCGTCGAACAGTTACATCTATACCGTGATCATCTACCAGGCACTGATCAATGCGGCGATCGGGTTCGTCATCGCCGCCGGCATCGGCTACGTCGTCGTGGAGATGACGGCCAAGAGCGCACTGCCGATCGTGATCACGTCCTGGCTCGTCGCTGCGCTTCTTGCACTGACGATCGTCATGTGCGTCGCCTCGGGTATCGGGGCGATCGTTCGCGTTGTCCGCATCGATCCTGCCACGGTGTTCATGCGATGAAAGACGTCATCATCGAGGCCAGAGCTGTCAAGAAGACGCTTGGTAAAGGCGCGGGAGAGGTGCAGGCGCTGCGCGGCGTCGATCTCGTACTTCGCCGCGGCGAGCTCACGCTTCTGATGGGACCGTCGGGCAGCGGTAAGACCACGCTGCTCCTGATCCTCGGTTGCATGCTGGCGCCGAGCGCGGGCGTGGTCAACGTGTGCGGCACGTCCACCGCAGATGCCGACAAGGAAGGGCTCGCCGGCATCCGGCGCGACCATATCGGCTTTGTGTTTCAGTCCTATCATCTGTTCCCGACATTGACGGCGGTGCAGAACGTGCAGCTCGCGCTCGATATCCGCGGCGAGTACGGCAGGCGCGCGGCCAAGAAGGCCCATGAGGCGCTGAAGCTGGTCGGGCTCGAGCAAAAGGCAACGGCGCCGCCGGGGGGCCTGAGCGGTGGCGAGCAACAGCGGGTCGCCATTGCGCGAGCCTTCGTCGCCAATCCCTCCGCTATTCTCGCCGACGAACCCACCGCAGCGCTCGACGGCGATAATGGGCGCACCATCATGCGCATCCTCGCCGATGCCGCGCATCAGCGCGACAGGGCCGTTCTGGTGGTGACCCATGATCCGCGCGTCGTCCCGTTCGCCGATCGCATCATCCAGATCGAGGACGGCCTTCTGGTCGACGAGAAATCCGGTGGACCGGAGCACCAGCGCATGCCGAAGGCAGCCGCCTTCAGGGCCTGAAATCATGAGGATGCATCATGAGCTTCCGCGGCGAATTGCTGCGATTGGGTTTGCGCCTGTTCCTGAAGCGGCACAGTGAACCGTTCGACCTCGAAGCCTGGCGCGACAACATGCGCGGCATGGAGCGGCTTGTCCCGCGCCCGCCGCCGAGTACCGAAACGACCGTAATCAACGCAGGCCGGCTCCGGTTTCATCGCACCACGACGCCTGCGTCCCTCCCGGGACGTAACATGCTCTACCTGCACGGCGGGGCCTACATCTCGGGCGCGCCGGTCTACTACCGACATTTCTTCTGGCGCGTTGCCAATGCGACCAAAGCCCGTATCTGGGCGCTCGAGTATCGCCTGGCGCCAGAACACCCGTTGCCGGCGGCGCTCGACGATGCGGTTGCAGGCTTTACCTGGCTCCTCGATGACGTAGGCGACGCTCGCGATCTGTTCGTGATGGGCGATTCGGCCGGAGGCGGGCTCGCGCTGTGCCTGCTGTTGAAGCTGCGCGATGAGGGCAGGGTGCTCCCCCGCGCCGCGATCGCTATGTCGCCGTGGACCGATCTCGCACTGACCGGCGCGTCGCTCGTCGAAAACGCTACTGCCGATCCGATGCTGAATACGAAAGACCTGCCGGACTTTGTCCGCTGCTATCTCGCCGGTGGTGATCCCAGAAATCCCTATGCATCGCCGCTCTATGGCGATCCGTCCGGCTTACCTCCTGTGCTGATTCAGGTCGGCAGCGACGAGATCTTGCGGGACGACGCCGTACGCATGGCCGAGAAGCTGCAACACGGCAATCCGGGCAGTCGGTTGCAGATCTGGCCGCGCATGCCCCACGTGTTTCAACTGTTCGTCCCAATCTTGCCGGAAGCCCATGCCGCGATCGCGGAGATCGGCGAGTTCATTTTGCAGCTCGGGAGCGGGCTCACGGCCAGGGAGGGGCTGCCTTGCGTCTGATTTCGTCCGGGGCGACCGCACTGAGACTTGCGTTGGCCCCGCTCTTCGACGCGACCGCTGTCTCGGGCCTGTCCTGTGGTCTGCCGATGGTATCGCGACGCAGACGATCACCCGACGCGCTGCATTGATCTACTGGGAACCAATTGCACATTTTCCCGTTATCGGCTGTGCCCGAGACCGCCTGGCGGTCGAAGGACGCAACCACTGCGGGAGCCGACGCACCTTGATGCTGTATCGTCCAGGACCTGCCGATTATCGCCCGCCGAGACCGGAGCCCTTGGAGCAACGACCGGGATTGCTGGAGCTTCTCAGGAGGCTTCGGCGCAATCCGCTCGAGTGCTGGAGCGCTGAATTCTTCGACCAGCCAATCATTCAAATCAAGCTCCCGTTGATGAGCGCATTTGTCGTGAACGAGCCTGAGGCGACCAGGCGCGTGCTGATGGATAACGCAGACAAATTACCGCAAAGACCCGATCCAGCGCCGGATTCTGTCTAGCGGTCTTGCGGACGGCCTCTTGAGCGTGGAAGGCGAGCGTTGGCAAACGCAGCGCCGCATGCTCGCACCCATCTTCGCAAGACGAACGGTGAACTCGTTCGCTGCGGCGATGCTGAATGTCGCCGAGCAGCTCGCGGATGAATGGACCAGGTTGGGCAACGGAGCGGTTCTCGACATTGCGGCAGAGATGACCCTCATTACCCTCAATGTGCTGGCGGCGACCATCTTCTCGTTCCGTTCAGCCATGAACGCCTATCTCGGCGTGATCGGGCGCATAGGTGCGCTCGATCTCCTCGGGCTGCCGCCGGCCATACCGCGACCGGGGGCGCGCGCGCTTGCGACGGACGATGGGGTACTTCGAAAGCATCATCGATGAAATCATCGAGAAGCGAAGACGCCGAATGTCGGTCGGTTCGGAACAGCCGAGCGATCTCCTTTCGTTGCTTCTCCGCGCACTCGATCCGTCGATCGGCGAGCTGATGAGCCTCGACGAGGTGCGCTCCAATATTCTGACATTCCTATCGGCAGGTCACGAGACCACCGCCAATACTTTGGCCTGGTCTATCTTCTTGCTGTCGCAATCGCCGGAATGGAGCGCGCATGTGCAGGAGGAAGCCGAACGCGAGCTGGATGGGCCGGTCAATGGTCTTGCGGAGCGGCTCATCGCGACCAGGGCGGTGGTGGAGGAGGCGCTGCGGCTTTACCCGCCTATCGCCGCGATCAGCCGGACTGCACATCGAGCCGACACGCTCGGGGATCTGTACGTCAAATCCGGGTCGCTGGTTGTGATCGCGCCATATGTATTGCACCGCCACTGGCGGCTCTGGGAGCGACCCGACGTGTTCGATCCGGCTCGGTTTCTGCCGGAGGCGAGAAGTGCAATTCCTCGTTTTGCTTATCTGCCTTTCGGTGTAGGTCCGAGGACCTGCATTGGCGCCTCCTTTGCGCTGCAGGAGGCAACCATCGTTCTTGCCGTTCTCATCCGACGGTTCGACCTGAAGCTCATGTCCAATGCCAGAGTCTGGCCCGTGCAGAAGATCACCTTGCGTCCGGCAACTGGCCTGCCGATGCGGGTGGCCTCAAGGGCCGCCAAACAGGCGCGATTGTCCTCGCCCCGATATGTGGGATGAATAGCAAGGGCTCGCCTGCCGGCGGCGAGCCTTTACGACGACGGATTTTCTGCGCCCGAAGATTAGACTACGCCTGCACCAAGATGCTGGACAGCAGTTTTGCGCTCGACCGTATCGGCGGCTTTAGCCGGAAGCTGCAATACGCGCGCGTGCTGATTTCTTACCAGCAGATTGAGGAGAATCCTGGTCCCGTCCGGAAAGCCGAGCGCGTCATGGTGCTCCGACTGGCTCTCAAGGTTTACTTTGCAGAATTGTGCCACACTGAACGGCACGGAATACGACCCGAACCATTTTCCGCGATATCTGACATTTTTCTCGAAAGCGAGCTCCGTTCCCGGAAGAAGGCACACGGCGAACTCCATCTCTGCCGGGTTGGCAAAACCGCGTGTGCTGGTTCCCCGAAAATCAGTCGATACAAGAGTTTCGCCCAGTTGGGCGGGGCGAGACGCCACAGCGTGCAAACTATAGTCGCACATGCGAGCTCCTATTGCTGGACGCAGCTCCCATCATGAGGCTGCACATGCCAACGCAGCCCTGTGTTGGACTGTTCCTAAATGGGAAGCGTATCGCACGCGGCGGTCGCGCGCGGCGCCGCACGAGTCTATCGACGCCAATCGACAGCACGTCATCGCGCCGCGTGATGATCGCCGATCGTTGTCCTGAAGTGAGCAAAGGCCCGAAGATCCGGAAGATGGCTCAAAAAACGACAGGCGAACAAGAGAAGGAGTTCAAGCAGCTTCAGGCTTGGCTCTCAAAACGTGGAGGTTAGCCATGTCCGCTGCGACACCGGACGCGACCATGCAGCACGATGAGAAGCTCGATAAGATCTGGCGCCTGATCAGCGAGGCCCATTCCGCCCTTCTGGTGACTGCCACCAGCGATGGCACGCTTGACTCCCGCCCGATGGAATGCGTCCAACACGGCTTCCAAGGAACGGTCTGGTTTCTCACGTTCGCAAATTCGTCGAAGGTGAAGGAAATCGCCGACGACAGCCACGTTCTGGTGTCCTACGCGCGTCCTGCCGAATACGAATACGTATCGCTGCCGGGGCGCGCGCGAGTCACCAGAGACAATCGAAAGGCGAGGGAGCTTTGGTCGGAAGCCTTCCGTGTCTGGTTTCGGTCGGGTCCCGATGATCCCGACCTTGTGGTCCTTTCCGTGGATGTCGACGAGGTAAAATACTGGACGGATGCCGCTTCCGTCGTGACGTACGCGTGGGCGTACGTCAAAGCTCGCGTGGTTGGTGAACGTCCAAGAGCCGAACAGATAGCCGATGTCGGTTCGATCAAATTATAGCAACGACGATCGATGCAAAGAGAGCCGATGGCAAGCAACGCCGGACTCGGCGGCTACGGCGGAGTGCTACCAGCTAATTCCGCCAGCGAGGCATAATCTTGGTGGAGCGGCTCTTCAGGGTACGGCTATGAGCACCGGCAGGCGTGTCTTATTCCAGCCGGTGTGAGCGCGGGCCACTGGTGTTTCTCGGCTAAAGTACCTCGGCCAGCGAATGGCCTTGCAGTTCGATGTTCAATCCCTGCATGCCGAGATCGTTGATCTCGCCGCCCATCGCCTTCAGACTTTCCTCCCGGATCAAGGACATCAGGCCGCGGCGCAGCGCCAGGAATTCAGATGACATCATCATCGATTGCTGTCGGGGGCGCTCTAAGGGTATCGGGATCTCCGCCTTGATTGAGCCGGGGCGGGCGGTCATGCAGTAGACGCGGTCCGACAGGAAGATCGCCTCATCGATGTCGTGGGTGACGAACAGCACTGAGATTTTCAGCCGCTGCCACATGTTGGTGAGGATCTGCTGCATGATGACCCGGGTCTGCGCGTCGAGCGCGCCGAAGGGTTCGTCCAGCAGCAACACCTTTGGGCCCGTCGCAAGCGCACGGACGATGCCGACGCGCTGCTTCATGCCGCCCGAGAGCTTTTCCGGATAATGCTTCTCGAAAGCGTCTAGGCCCGCGAGCCCGAGCAGCGTGCGCGCGGCGCGCTCGCGCTGCGAGCGCGGCATGCCGCGCATCTTCAGGCCGAACTCGACGTTCTCCCGCACCGTCTTCCAGGGGAACAGCGAATATTGCTGGAACACCATGCCCCTCTCGGCGCTGGGGCCGTTCACGCGCTCGCCGTCAACGGTAACGATGCCCGTAGTCGGCTTGAGGAAGCCCGCGACCGCATTGAGTAGTGTCGACTTTCCGCAGCCGGAGGGGCCGACGATCGAGACGAACTCGCCCGGCTTCACATGGATCTGCGTGTCGGTGACGGCCTCAACCGCTCCCTCGATGCTGTCGTAGCTGAGGGAAAAATTCCTGACCTCGACCTGGCCTTGCGGTGCCTTGGCGACGATCTCGCTCATCTCGACCTCCATGGCATCACCAATTGTCCGGCGCCCCGGATCAACAGGCTTGATCCAAGTCCGAGCACGCCGATCGCGATCATGCCGAGCGCGATGTCGGCATACTGGACCAGCGAATAGGCCTCCCAGGTGAAATAGCCGATGCCATATTGGCCCGAGATCATCTCGGCCGCGATCAGCGATACCCAGGCGACGCCCATGCCGACGGTGAGGCCGGTGAAGATGTGCGGCAGCGATGCCGGGAAATACACCTCGGGGAAGATCGAGCGTTCGCGGGCTCCGAGACATTGCGCGGCGCGCACCAGCACGGGATCCACCAAGGACATGCCGTGCAGGGTGTTGACCAGGATCGGGAAGAATGAGCCGAGGAAGGTGATGAAGACGATGCTCTGCTCGTTGGTCGGCCACAGCATGATCGCCATCGGCACCCAGGCGATCGCCGGGATGGGCCGCAGCACTTCGGCGACAGGGAAGACGATCTCATGCACCAGCTTGAAGCGGCCCATGATCAGGCCGAGCGGCACGCCACCGATCGCCGCGAGCGAGAAGCCGATGAAGATGCGCCGGCAGCTCAAGAGCACGTGCAGCAGGAATTTGGGATCGTGGATCGCCTTGGTGAAACTCGCATAGACCGCGACCGGTGAGGGCACGTTGGTGAAGCGCACGAAGAACACGACGCGGTAAGTCGTCAGCAGATGCCAGACCAGCAGGAAGGCGAGCAGGGAGATGATGCCGATGGCGGTCGCGCGCAGCCGGCCGTGATTCAGCCGGTACCAGCGTAGTGCGAGCGCGCCGAAAGAGGGCGGTGTGGCCGGAGGCGTGACGGTGGGCAAGGGGCCCGCCTCGGCAATGGCTGCTGGCATGCTGCTGTCCTCTGAATGTCTGAGGATGGCGGGGCTGCTCACGTCTTGCCTCCGCCGACTGCCGCTTTTACTGCTTCCTCGAAACCGAGCACCTTGCCGCTGATCTTGGCGGCGTAGGCCTCGGCGTCCTTCTTGAGCAGGAACGGCGCGAGGTCGCCATTGCCGACCGCGAAGAAGGCTTGGTCGGCGAACAGCTTGATGCCGCGGGTGGTGTCGAAGACATAGGCGACGTTGAGCTTCTTGCCCTTCGCTTTGAAGTCGGCGTAAGCCGCTAACGTGCAGGCGGCGGACGAGAACGGCATGATGCCGGCATCGTCGACCCAGACCTCGCCCGCCTTGCGCGGATCGGTGATCTGTTTCTTGCAGAAGGCGTCGTCGCCGGTGATTTCATAATTCTTGGTGCTGCCAAGCTGCGCGTCATAATCGAGCTTCATCTCGGCATAGGCTTTGCGGATGTAGCTGTCGTCGACCCATTTCTTCGGATCGAACTCCTTCATGCGGCCGAGGTTCTGCAGCACCTTGACATCGGTTGCGGCCGCATCGATCAGTGCCGGCTTGACCGTCGGGTCGGTGGTCATGTTGCCGCTGGGGCCGAGAAAGATGTAGACGACTTCCTTGTTGATGCCGGTCCATTCCTGGATCTTCTCGGAAGCAAGCTTGGGATCGTCGCGCAGCCACTGATTGGCCGCGATCAGCGCCTTGAAGTAGGCGACTATGACCTCGGGGTATTTCTCGGCAAAGTCGGTGCGGACGACGATGCCGTGGAAGGTCGGCAGATTGGTCTCCACGCCGTCAAAGATTTTTCGCGCGTAGCCGCGGAAGGGAAGCAATTCGGCGAAGGGGACGAAGTCGGCATGCGCGTCGATCTTCTTCTCCTGGAGGTTGGTCGAGCCGACCTCGGGACTCTGGCTGACGAGCTGGAAGAAATCGGCCGTGTAGCCGCGGTCCTGCATCGCCTTCAACACCATGCCGTGTGCGGCGGAGCCGAAGGGCACGCTGACGAGCTTGCCCTTGAGATCGGCGAGATCGTAGTAGGGCGAGTCCTTGTGAACAACGATGCCGTTGCCGGAGCCGGACAGGCTGTAGGCGGCAATGCCGATCAGCCGGCTCTTGCTCTCTGGGTTGCTGTCGAAGGTGAAGCCGTTCACGATCAGCGGATAGTCGCCCATCATGCCGATCTGCAGCTTGTTTGCCATCATCGCGTTGGTGACGGGCGGGCCTGATGTAAAGTTTTGCCACTCCAGCTCGAACTTGATGTTGGCATATTTGCCGTCTTTTGGCAGGTATTTTTCCAGGAGGTGCAGCTGGCGGATGACGACGCCCGCCGTCACCGTGTTGGTCGTGGTGTCCTGCGTTCCGATGCCGAGCGTGACGGTTTCCGCTGAGGCCGGCTGCGCCAGGAATAGTGCCAGCGACGTCACCGACATCGCGATCGAGAGCGTGGGAAGATGGCGGACCATTCTCATCCTCATTCGGTTGGATGTGCTGTGGTTGCCATGATTGGGTGAGGCCACCGGCAGGGCAAATCCGGAATGATGACCGTAGTCGATTAGTTGCCGGGAAAAGTTGATTGCATACTCCTTGGGCAGTCCTGCACGATAAAGCCGCTTGCCTGCGCACCGGCTTTACTTGCAAATTCTCTTAGTCGGATGCGTGGCCGCGCATCTCCTCCAGCACGTCGGCCCGGCACACCACGATCTGCGAGCGCTTGGTTAGGACGATTCCCTTCTCCTGCATCCGCTTCAAACTGATCGTGACCCACTGCCGGGTGGCGCCGACCATGTGGGCGATGTCGGCATGGGTGAAGGCGGCCGCAATCACGCGCCCGTCGGCGTCCTCGACGCCATAGAGATCGACGAGATGCAGCAGGAGGTGCGCGAGGCGCTGCGTGATCGAGCGTGTCCCCAGCATCTGGGCCAGCGCAGAATAGCACTTGCCCTTGAAGGTCAGGCCTTCAATGAGACCGATCGCGAGGTTCGGGATCTCTGCGGCAAGGGATCGCAATTCCTTTCCAGGCAGGTGCACCACGCTGCAATTGCTGGATGCGACGCCGGACCATTGATGCGCAGTGCCTTCGAACACTTCGGGCCCGCCGACGAAATTGCCGACATGCCAGTAGGCGAGCGTAATCTCGCGACCGAGCGGCGAGGTGTAGAACACTCTGATACGGCCGCTTTCGATCAGCCAGATTCCATCGTGCTTGCCGCCCTGGCTGAACAGCGTCTGGCCGCGGTTCAGCACTTTTCGCCGGCCCTGCTTCAGCACCATTTCGCGTTCCCGCTGGCTGAGCTTGTCCATCAGCGGCGGCGGGCCGCCGATCCATTGCTGGTTCTCGGTGAGCAGCAACGAGGAACTGCCCGCAGGCCGGACTGCCGGGGAAACACTACCGCGAACCGCATTCGCCGCCTGCAACATCGTCTGCCTCCGGAACGTTGAAACCGCTCTTAGGAGGAGCAATGTCCGTGCCAGATGGCGAGGCGGCCGCCTACCGCCCCGCCAGGCTCAGCAGGTACGGCTTGGGGTAAATCCCGCGATTATGGCCGTCAGAGAACGAGATGTTCAGCCCATAGCCGAGATCGCCGATCTCAGTGATGGCGATGCCCGGAAAGCGCTCGGGGAATCGGCCATCGAAACGGGCGCGGGTGCAGTGGGCGCATTTGCAGGAGAGGCGGAGTCTTTCGGCGGGAACGCTGAGCGCGTCGCCTTCGGTCGTGCGGACGAGGAGTGTCGCCAGATCGGGGCTTGCCTCATAGTTGGCCACGGTCGGTGCCACCAAGGTCATGGTCATGACGAATCTCCGGCTTCTCTCTACGTCGGCGCGACACCCGCGGATAGCAACTAATTGCCGACGCGCCACTGCGGGCGAAATGTGAAACTAATCGACCGGGAATTTCACTTCCGCATTGCCGAAGTGCCGTCTCTCCGAAACCTTGTGCGCCATCGAGGGCCAAGGAGACGTCATGAGCGCATTTCAGAAGGAAACCATTTTGTCGGTCAGGCACTGGACCGATTCCTTGTTCAGCTTCACCGCAACGCGCGATCCCGGCTTCCGCTTCCAGAACGGCCAGTTCGCCATGATCGGCCTCGAGGTCAATGGCAAGCCGTTGATGCGGGCCTACAGCATGGCCAGCGCCAATCACGAGGAAGCGCTCGAATTCTTCTCGATCAAGGTGCAGGACGGGCCGCTGACCTCGCGTTTGCAGACAATCGAGCAAGGCGATATCATCCTGGTCGGCCGCAAGGCGACGGGCACGCTGATCACCGGCAACCTCATTGCGGGCAAGCGCCTGCTGCTGCTCTCGACCGGCACGGGCCTCGCGCCGTTCGCGAGCCTGATCAAGGATCCCGACGTCTACGAGAATTACGAGACCATTGTGCTCGCCCATGGCTGCCGCCAGGTCTCCGAGCTCGCCTATGGCGAGCAGCTCGTCGACGGCCTGCGCGATCATGAATTCTTCGGACCGCTGATCCGCGACAAGCTCGTCTACTACCCGACCGTCACCCGCGAGTCGTTCCGGAATCGCGGCCGCATCACCGATCTGATCGCCTCGAACCAGCTGTTCGACGATATCGGCCAGCCCGGCCTCGATGTCGAGACCGACCGCATCATGCTGTGCGGCAGCCCGGCGATGCTCGAGGAGCTCCCCGCGATGTTTTCCGCGCGCGGCTTCGTCGAGGGCAATCACAGCCAGCCCGGCCATTTCGTCATCGAGAAGGCCTTCGTCGCGCGCTGAGGCGCAAATCGCTTCCTGGCGACAACTAATTGCTATCGCCGGAAGGCCCCCTGAACAAAGCTGGTGCGGAGGCGCCGGTGCGCCGGCGAACCAGGAGCAAGCGATGGCACTAGATCAGATCGTCGACGGACTTTCGGAGGTTTCCTGCGATGTGCTCGTGATCGGTGGCGGAACGGCCGGCCCGATGGCGGCGCTGAAGGCGAAGCTGAAGAACCCGAAGGCCAATGTCGTCCTACTCGAAAAGGCCAACGTCAAGCGCTCCGGCGCAATCTCGATGGGCATGGACGGGCTGAACAACGCCGTCATTCCCGGCTATGCGACTCCGGAGCAGTACACCAAGGAAATCACCATCGCCAACGACGGCATCGTCGACCAGAAGGCGGTCTACAAATACGCGCAGAACTGCTTTGACATCATCGAGGAGCTCGACAGTTTCGGCATCCGCTTCCTGAAGAACGAGAACGGCGACTACGCCGTCAAGAAGGTGCACCACATCGGCACCTATGTGCTGCCGATGCCGAATGGCGAGACCGTGAAGAAGGCGCTGTACCGCCAGCTCCGCCGCGCGCGCATCCTGATCTCCAACCGCTACATGGCGACGCGGCTGCTGAAATCCCCCGGCGGTCGCATTGCCGGTGCGATCTCCGTCAACACCCGCACTGCCGAAATTCTTGTGATCAAGGCCAAGGCGGTGATCCTTTGCATGGGCGCCGCCGGCCGCCTCGGCCTGCCAACCTCCGGCTACATGTTCGGCACCTATGAGAATGCGGCCAATTCCGGCGACGGCTATGCGATGGCCTATCACGCCGGCGCCGCGCTCGCGAATCTCGAATGTTACCAGATCAATCCGCTGATCAAGGACTATAACGGCCCGGCATGCGCCTATGTCGCCGGTCCTTTTGGCGCGTTTACGGCGAACAACGAGGGTTCGCGCTTCATCGAATGCGACTACTGGTCGGGACAGATGATGCTGGAGTTCTACAACGAGCTGTTGTCCGGCAAGGGCCCGGTGTTCCTCCAGCTGAAGCATCTCCACCCCGATACCATCTCGGAGATCGAATCCACGTTGCACAAGGTGGAGCGGCCGACGCGCGGCCTGTTCCAGCAGGGGCGCGGGGTCGATTATCGCAACGACTCGATCGAGATGCACATCTCCGAGATCGGCTTCTGCTCCGGCCACAGCGCCTCCGGCGTGTTCGTCGACGACAATGCCCGCACCACGGTGCCGGGCCTCTACGCCGCGGGGGACATGGCGAGCGTGCCGCACAACTACATGCTGGGTGCGTTCACCAACGGCTCGGTCGCCGGCATCGACGCAATGGAGTTCGCCGACAACCATGATGTTGCGGAATTTGATGCGGCCGATGTGGCCAAGGAACGCGACCGCGTGCTGGCGCCGACCAGGCGCGAGGACGGCATTCCGCCGAACCAGGTCGAATACAAGACTCGCCGCCTGGTGAACGACTATCTCCAGCCGCCAAAGGTGACGCGCAAATACGAGCTCGGCATGCGCCGCCTCGCCGAGGTGCGGGAGGACATGCAGGAGCACATGATGGCACGCAACGCGCATGAGCTTCTTCGCGCGCTCGAAGTGCAGTCGATCATGGACTGCGCCGACATGGCCGTGCATGCCTCGCTCTATCGGGAGGAGAGCCGTTGGGGTCTCTACCACTGGCGCACGGATTTCCCGGAGAAGGACGATGAGAACTGGTTCTGCCACACGCTGCTGTCGAAGCAGAACGGCAAGATGACCAGCGAGAAGCGCGCGGTCGAGCCCTACGTCGTACCAATCGCCGACGACGAGAAGGACCTCTACGACAAGCAGCGCATCCGCATCCGGGCCACCGCCTGAGCCACCGCACCATAGCAATAGGAGACATAAAATGCCTCTCGCGTCCTATCAGACATCGGTTCCGGTGGTCGTCGACGACGCCAAATGCATCGCCGACAAGGGCTGCACCGTGTGCGTCGACGTCTGCCCGCTCGACGTGCTGCGCATCAGCGACATGACTGGCAAGGCCTACATGGCCTATGACGAATGCTGGTACTGCATGCCCTGCGAGGCTGATTGCCCGACCGGCGCCGTCACCGTCAACATTCCCTATCTGTTGAGGTGATCATGTCGAGCCCGTTCGAATCCTACGACGATCTCGAAGACGCCGACGAGCGGCTTCAGGCCGCCGATCCCGCCGAGCGCCGCGTCGCCATCATCACACTCGGTCATTCCGGCGATCCCGCGGCCGTCGCCCATCTCGCCAACATGGTCGCCGATCCCGATGCCGGCGTGCGCCAACAGGTTGCCATGGCGCTCGGCGAATTCGACGGGCCGGAAGCCGCAAGCGCGTTGGTGAAGCTGCTGGTCGACCCCGAGAGGATCGTTGCGGCAGCCGCGGCGGACAGCATGGCCGAGTTCAAGGATCCTGCCTGCGCCGATATCATCCTGCCTTTGATCAAGCACGCCCACGCCTTCGTCCGCACGGGCGCGTTGCGGGCGCTCAAGGAGTTGCGGCGCAAGGATACGCTCAAGCCCGCGCTGGAAGCGCTGCAGGATTCCGACGCCGCCGTGCGCGTGCAGGCGATCGGCGTGATCGGGTTTCTCAAGCTGGAAGAATCCATTCCCGCGCTGACCGCGGCGATCAACGATCCCGACGCCCATGTGCGCCGTGCCGCGGTGAGTGCGCAGGCGTTCTCGCAGATGAAGTCCGCGGCGGAGACCATCACCCGCGCGTTGAAGGACACCGATTGGATGGTCCGCGAGATGGCTGCGGAGACGCTCGGTCTCAATGTCAACGGTTCGCTCGCGGCCGATCAGCTCATAGGCTCGCTTGCCGACGAATTCTGGCAGGTACGCCTGAAGGCGATCCGCAGCCTGGGCAAGATGAAGGTCGAGGGCGCTGTGCGCGCGATCGGCAACTGCATCAACCACGAGCAAGCGAATTTGCGGAAGGAGGCGGCTGCCGCGCTCGGCGAGATCGCCGTCCCCGAGGGTGAGGCGTACCTCGCGGTGATTGCCAACGATCCAGATCCCGACGTTCGCAAAAACGCGCGCTGGGCGCTCCAGCAGATCGCCGCGCGAAAGGGGAAGGCAAGGCCGTAGGGCGGAGAGGAGCGGGTTCGGTACGGCAACGTAAAGTGCCGTCCGCAAGAGGTTTTCCCGCCGTGCGTCGCGGCGGAGAATTCTCTCGCCGCGCGCGAGGCCTGCAACGCGGTGGTGACGCCGATGTACGAGCAGGCGAGGGCGGAGGCCGATCGTCTCACCATGGAGATGCGTGCGGGCGAAGCAAAGGGACCGCTCGCCGGCGTGCCCGTCACGATCAAGGATCTTGTCTTCGTTTCGGGTGTGCCGGCCTATGGCGGCTCGCCGATGAACAGGACATTCGTGCCCGACATCGATGCTGCGGTCGCCTCGGCGCAAGGCGTCGGGTGCGATTATCACCTGCAAGACGACGACCTGTGAGTCCGGCTACAAGCTGACGGCGGACAGCCCGGTCACGCGCACGGTCGCGGATGCCGCGCTGATTTTCGAGATCATCGCCGGCTACGATCTGCGTGATCCCGCAGGCCTGCCGGTCTCGCCGCGCCGCTTCGATACCAACGCCGCTTCGTTGAACGGTATTCGCATCGGTGCGAGCGCCGATCTCGGTTATGCAGCCGTCAGCCCAGATGTCCGCGCGGCTTTCAATAGGGCGTTGGCCATTCTCGACACTTGCGGTGCGCAGGTCACCATCGATGACCCGGGCCTCGATCCCGCATTCTCGAGCATACGCTGAAGCCGATCGCTTTCATCGAGCAGGCCGCGGCAGTCGCGACCAAGACTGCTGCCGATGTTGCAAGCTCCGAGCCGGACTATCGCGACGTCGTGACCGCCGGCCGTCGCTACAGCGGTACTGACTATATCGAAGCCGGCTACCGGCGCGGCCAAACGCGCAACGCCTTTCTGAAACTGTTCGAGCGCGTCGATGCGCTGGTAACGCCGACCGTCGCGGTGACCGCGTTCGAGGCCGGCGAGCTTGGCGTCGGCACAATCGATGGCAGCAGGGTCGACCCGCATCTCGGCTGGTCGCCGTTCACCTGGCCGATCAATCTGGTTGGCCTTCCGGCAGCTACGCTGCCCTGCGAATTCGATCACGAGGGCATGCCGATCCGCCTTCAGATCGTCGCGCCTTGGCTCGACGAGCCAGCCATCTTCCGCATCGCTGCCGCTTTCGAGCGGGCGCAGCCTTGGTCGAGTTTCTGGCCGTCGCTGGCGCTGCGCGAGAACGGACGGGCACGAGCGAAGGGGTGAGCTCACGACAGCTCGATCGGCACACCTCTGCCGCTGAGCTCTTCATCGAGATGCAAATAGTGCGCGAGATAGTCGTGCAGCGCGGTGACGGCTTTCGAAGTCGCGCCGCTGGATTTGTAGAGCAGGAGCTCGATCTTCGGCAGCGGCGGCAGGCCCTCATTCAGCCCGATTCCACGCATCGCCGGTGCCAGTGCGCTGCGGCCGAGCACGGTGACCGCCATCCCGGCAAAAGTGGCGGCTTGAAGTCCGCCGACGCTTTCGCTGACGCAAGCGATGCGCCAGCGCAGGTTCGCACGTTCCAGCATATCGATCGCGTAGTCGCGATAGATGTTGCCGGGCGGCAACAGCGCCAGCGGGACCGGGCGTTCCTGGTGCGCGGCGGATTGCTCGCCCGTGATCCAGACCAGCTGCTCGCGCCGCACCACTTGGCCGCCAGTAAAATCGTTCATGCGCGTGACGAGCGCGATGTCGATGTCGCCGCGCTTGACAAGTCCGACCAACGGCGTCGATAGCGCGCAATTCAGCTCGACCTGGACACGCGGAAAGGACTTTCGAAACACGCTGAGGATCGACGGCAGCATGAACGCCGCGTAGAGATCGGGCGTGCCGAGCACGACCTGACCCTCGATCTCTTGCGAAGCCAGCTGCGAAATCAGCTCGTCATGCAACCGCAGGATGGATTTGGCGTAGGTGAGAACCGTGGTGCCATCCTCGGTCAGTATCAGCCGTCGCCCGGCGTGCTCGAACAATTGCTTGCCGGTCAGCTCCTCCAGCCGCTTGCAGGGTGATCGCCGGCTGGGGACGGCCCAGCCGTCGCGCGGTCTCGGTGATGCTGCCGGTGTCGACCACCGGGATCAGCGAGCGAAACATGCGGATGTCGAGGCTGATAAGGTTCATGAGCCGTCCCCTTCGCCCAGAATTTACGCAATTTTCGTGCTACGCGGTGCATAGCTATCTCATCGGCCGGTTCGCGCGTGGCCCAGGTCAGCGATGTGGAATGGCAGCGAGTTGAGCCGTTGTTGCTACGGCCCACAATGTGGTGGTCGGCCGAGTAGTCAAACTTGATTTCCAAGTCGATGAATTCGCTTTTCTGTTAATCAGCATGTCTGGGAGCTCTGAGACGCTTGCATCGAAGAACCAGATAAGGCCGCTTGCAATGTTTAGTAAATGATGGTTCACTAAACAAATCGAGCCTGCCGGGCCTCTAGAATCCGGGTGGCGCGAGGAAACGCCAGTTTAGTTATTCAGCCGATCAAGGACTGTGTTGCTCTGCTCGAAGCATTCGAGCGGGTAGGAAAGCCGCGCCATGTCGATGGCCGGCCCACTCGGAGGGAACGCGTAATGAAACGGACATTGAGATCGTTTGTTGTTGCATGCGGGGTCGTTGTCTCCGCATTCGGTGTCGGAGCGGGGACCACGCCCGCGCAGGCACAGGGCAAGACCATCACGCTGTGCTGGGCCGCATGGGATCCTGCCAACGCGCTGGTCGAACTTTCGAAGGACTTCACCGCCAAATCGGGCATTGGCATGAAGTTCGAGTTCGTGCCGTGGACCAATTACGCCGATCGTTTCCTGAACGAGCTCAATTCGCACGGGTCGTTGTGCGATCTCATCATCGGTGATTCCCAGTGGATCGGCGGCGCTGCGGAGAACGGACAGTACGTCAAGCTCAACGATTTCTTCAAGAAGGAAGGAATCAGCATGGATGACTACATGCCGGCAACGGTGGTCGGTTATTCCGAGTGGCCGAAGAACACGCCGAACTATTGGGCGCTGCCGGCGATGGGTGATGCGGTGGGCTGGACCTATCGCAGGGACTGGTTTGCGCGGCCGGACGTGCAGAAGGACTTCAAGGCGAAGTACGGTCGCGATCTCGCCGTGCCAAAGACGCTCGATGAGCTCCGCGATATCGCGCAATTCTTCCAGGGCCGCGAGATCGACGGCAAGAAGGTCTATGGCGCCTCGATCTACACCGAGCGTGGCTCCGAAGGCATCACCATGGGCGTCTCGAACTATCTCTACGACTACGGCTTCAAATACGATGATCCGAAGAAGCCCTATGCGATGGATGGGTTCGTGAACTCGGCCAGCGCGGTGAAGGGGCTCGAGGCCTACAGGGAGCTCTACAAGTGCTGCACGCCGCCCGGCGCCTCCAACTCCTACATGTCGGAGGGGCTTGATGCCTTCAAGTCCGGCCAGGTCGCGCTGCAGATGAACTTCTTCGCCTTCTTCCCGGGTCTCTACAAGGACCCGAATGTCGGCGGCGACAAGATCGGCTTCTTCGTCAATCCGGCCGGTCCTGCGGCGCAGGCGACGCAGCTCGGCGGACAGGGCATTTCGGTCGTCTCTTACTCCAAGAACCAGGCCGAGGCGCTGCAATACATCAAGTGGTTCTCCGGCGGCGACGTTCAGAAGAAGTGGTGGGCGCTCGGCGGCTATTCCTGCGCCAAGTCCGTGCTGAACGATCCGAGCTTCCCGAACAGCGCGCCCTTTGCGAAGGAGTTTCTGCAGTCGATGGGAATGGTCGTCGATTTCTGGGCCGAGCCTTCCTACGCCCAGCTGCTGCAGGCGGAGCAGAAGCGCGTGCATGACTATGTGGTGGCCGACAAAGGAACCGCACAGGAAGCGCTCGACGGTCTGGTGAAGGACTGGAAGGCGATCTTCAAGGAAGAAGGCAAGAAGTTCTAAAGACAAGCCGTCCGGAGCGCGCGCGCTCGCGCTCCGGACTTTCTTTCGAGATGACCGGAATCTGTCGCATTGTCGATGCCCCGGTGCCAGGATCGGCCAACGCAATGAATGAACTGAGTGCCTCCTCGCAGATCACGTATCGGGCCGTCATGGTCCGGCCAGGCGCGGCGCGTCGTATCCGGGGCCTGTCTGACAGGACGCTCGCCTGGCTCTTCATCACGCCGACAATCGTGCTGCTGCTGGCGATCAATATCTTCCCGCTGCTCTGGACGATCTATCTGTCGTTCACGAATTACCGCGCCAACCGTGCAAACGTGCCGACGATATGGCTGGGCGCCGACTGGTATCAGTCGATCCTGACCGATCCCGATATCTGGGCGGCGATGCAGGTGACGGCGCATTTCGTGATCTGGACGGTGGTGATCGAGACGGTGCTTGGATTCGGGCTTGCCTACCTCATTGACAAGAAGTTCCGCGGTCATGGCCTATGGACCACGATCATCCTGCTGCCGATGATGCTTTCGCCGGCCGTGGTCGGCAATTTCTGGACGTTTCTCTACCAGCCTCAGATCGGATTGTTCAACTACGTGGTCGCGTTCTTTACCGGCCGTGATGCCTCGTCCTTCCAGATGCTGGGCGACGTCACACTGAGCCCTTGGGCCATCGTCATCGTCGATGCCTGGATGTGGACGCCCTATGTGATGCTGATTTGTCTGGCTGGCCTGCGTTCGATTCCGGACTACATCTATGAGGCGGCGGAGGTCGATCGCGCGTCGAAATGGCGACAGTTCTGGTCGATCACGCTGCCGATGGCGTTGCCATTCATCATGCTGGCGGTGCTCTTCCGCGGCATCGAGAATTTCAAGATGTTCGACATGGTGAATCTGCTCACCGGCGGCGGGCCCGGCTCAACCACGGAAGTCGCCTCGATCACGCTCAAGCGTGCGGCGTTCGAGAGCTGGCGCACCGGCTATTCCTCGGCCTTCGCGATCATCCTCTTCGTGACGGTCTTCGGCCTCGCCAACATCTATGTGAAGGCGCTGAACAAGGTGAAAAGCCGATGACCTCAGCCACCACAGCCCATTCGATCGTCGAGCCGTCGGCCACTACGCGGCGTTTTGCCGGCTCGCTCGTCGTGCTCTATGCCATCATCACCATGATTCCGCTGGTGTGGATCATGCTCACCGCGTTCAAGTCGCCGGATGATGCGATCTCCTATCCGCCCAAGGTGATGTTCAAGCCGTCGCTCGAAGGCTTCTGCAACCTTTTCACCACACGCTCGCGCCAGACGCCGGAGTTCATCCGCTCGCTTGGACCGCCGCAGGGGCTTTGCGACAGCATCGCACGCGACCGCAACATGGTGGTCGCCGGTCCCTCGAACTATGTGCCACGCTTCATCAACTCGCTGATCATTGCGTTCGGTTCGACCGTGCTCGCCGTCGCGCTCGGCACCTTGTCGGCTTACGGCTTTTCGCGCTTCCGCGTGCCCCTGAAGGATGATCTGCTGTTCTTCATCCTGTCGACGAGGATGATGCCGCCGATCGCTGTCGCCATCCCGATCTATCTGATGTACCGCACCATCGGTCTGTCGGACACCAGGCTCGGGATGATCCTGCTCTATACCTCGGTCAACGTCTCGCTCGCGGTCTGGCTGCTCAAGGGGTTCATCGACGAAATCCCACGGGAATACGAGGAAGCCGCGATGGTCGATGGATACACTCGCTTCCAGGCCTTCGTGAAGGTGGTGCTGCCGCAGGCCACCACGGGAATCGCGGCGACGGCAATCTTCTGCTTGATCTTCGCCTGGAACGAATACGCCTTTGCAGTGCTTCTCACTTCAGGCAACGCGCAGACGGCACCACCCTTCATTCCGATCATCATCGGCGAGGGCGGACAGGACTGGCCCGCGGTGGCCGCCGGCACGACGCTGTTTCTGGTGCCGATCGTGGTGTTCACGGTACTTCTGCGCAGGCATCTGCTGCGCGGCATCACTTTTGGGGCTGTCCGCAAATGAGTGTCGATATCACCCCAGCCACTGCGCGACGCGGTCTTGCGGATCGCGTTCTGCGCCGCGGCCCGCTCGAAGCGGTGGCGACCACGCTCATCGCGGCCGGTGTCGTGATGCTGATGCAGCCATTCTCCTTGACGCTGTATTCCTGGTCGTTTGCGACGACTCTGCTCGGCACGGTGATGTTTACCATCGTGTCGAAGGTCCGGGAGTAGGCGCGATGGCTCAGATCAAAGTCGAGGCGCTCGACAAATCCTTCGGTGCGTTCCACGCGGTCAAGGCTGCCAGTTTCACGGTGGAGGATGGCCAGTTCCTCTGCCTGCTGGGACCTTCCGGCTGCGGCAAGACGACCACGCTCCGCATGATCGCGGGCCTGGAACTGCCGACATCAGGCACGATCCGGCTCGATGGCGAGGACGTGACGATGAACCGCGCATCGGAGCGCGACATCGCTTTCGTGTTCCAGCTCTTCGCGCTCTATCCGCACATGAATGTTCGGCGCAACATCGGCTTTCCCCTGAAATGCGAAGGTATCGGTGCGGCCGAACGCGACCGTCGCGTCGTCGAGGCCGCGCGTATCTTGCGGATCTCGCACCTTCTCCACCGGTCGGTGTCAGGGCTTGCTGGCGGCGACCGGCAGCGCGTTGCGCTTGGACGGGCCATTGTACGAAAGCCGAAGTGTTTTCTGATGGACGAGCCGCTCGGCGCGCTCGATACCGAGATGCGGGAGGCCATGATTCATGAGCTGCGGGCTCTGCATGACCGGCTGGGAGCAACGACCGTCTATGTCACGCATGACCAACTCGAGGCGATGGCGATGGCGGACAGGATCGCCGTAATGAACAATGGCGTCGTCGAGCAGGTCGCAAGCCCGCGCGACATTTATGACCGTCCGGCGTCGCTGTTCGTCGCCGATTTCATCGGTTCGCCGCCCATGAACTTCCTCCCGTTCCGTGGTGGCTTGCAGCCCGGCGCAAAGGCGATCCGGCTCGGCGAGCGCGACGTTGCAATTCCTGCCGCGCGCGAGGCGATGGTGGAGAGCGAGCTCGTGCTCGGCGTGCGGCCCGAGCATGTGCGGTTCGCGGATCGCGGCATGGTGCGCGGCGAAGTCTATGGGACGGAGTATCTGGGAACGACGCAGATCGTGACTGTCACGACGCACTACGGCGCACTCAAGGCCCGCTCAGCCAGCAGCCGATCCTTTCGCACTGGTGAGAGTGTCGGCCTCGACTTCCGGCCCGACACGCTGTCGATCTTCGACAAGGCCTCGGGCCGGGCCATACGCACCGCACTGCATGAGGGAGGCGCACATGGCTGAGGTCGAGATCAACGCCGTCTCCAAGGCCTTCGGCAAGACGCAGGCCGTGAGCGATCTGTCGCTAAGAATTGGCGACGGCGAATTCGTCGCACTACTCGGGCCGACGGGCGCTGGCAAGACGACGGCGTTGCGCTTGATCGCCGGGCTGGAGCAGCCGGATAGCGGTTCGATCCGGATCGACGGGCGCGACGTAACCGGCGATGCACCGGCCGATCGCGATGTCGCTTTTGTCTTCCAGCAATATTCGCTGTATCCGCACCTGACCGTGTTCGAGAACATGGCATTCGCGTTGCGTGCGCCGACCCGCCGCGTGCCCGAAGCCGATATCCACGCCAAGGTGCGGGAGGTCGCGCGTCTCCTTCACATCGAGTCCAAGCTGGACAACAAAGCGACGCAGCTGTCGGGCGGGCAGATGCAGCGCGTCGCGATCGGCCGGGCCCTGGTCCGTTCGCCCTCGATCTATCTGATGGACGAGCCGCTCTCCTCGCTGGATGCCAAGTTGCGCGGCCAGCTGCGTCTCGAGCTCAAGCGGATCCAGGTCGATCTCGGCGCGACGATCCTCTATGTCACCCACGATCAGACCGAGGCGATGACCATGGCCTCGCGTATAGGCGTGATCGAAGGCGGGCGGTTGATGCAGATCGGATCGCCGCGCGAGATCTACGAGAACCCGATCAACGCCCATGTCGCGGCGCGGCTGGGGCAGCCAACGATCAATCTGTTGCCGGCGGCTTTGTTCGGCGGCGCACCTGATGGTGCTGAGACGATCGGTGCGCGGACCGAGCACCTGACGATTGCGCGTGGCGGCGGCGATGTCTCGGCGACCGTCAAGCGGGTCGAGCACCTCGGCGACCAGAGCCATCTCCACCTCGATCTCGCCGGCCGGCCGGTTGTGACCCTGGCGGATCCCGAGGCGGGCTTCGGCGCCGGGGATGTCGTGTCGCTCCGGCTCAACAAACCGCTGTTTTTCGATTCAAAGGGCTGGAGGGTAGCGGCATGAGCCTTGATCGGGTAGCCAGGGAAAGATTGGTGCGAGCGCTGGCCGGTTCAGTGATCGAACACGCTGACGAACTGACGAGCCTCGACCAGGCGATTGGCGATGGGGATCACGGGCTGAACATGAAGCGCGGTTTCGAGGCGGTGCTTGCGGCACTGCCGGGCCTTGCCGACAAGTCGCTCCCGGAAATGCTGAAGGCGATCGGAATGACGTTGGTGATGAAGGTCGGCGGCGCATCAGGGCCGCTGGTCGGAACTTTCTTCATGGAACTCGGCAAGGCCCTTCCGGAGCAGCCGAGCCGGGCCGATCTTGTGACGGCGACAGAGAAGGCGATAGAGGCCGTCAAGGCGCGCGGCCGTTCCGAAGCGGGGCAGAAGACGCTGCTGGATGTCCTGGTGCCGGTTCACGCGGTCCTTGCGGGAGGCGGTGATGCCAAGGCGATCGCGGCCGAGGCTGCCCAAGCGGCCGATCGCACCACGCCGATGCAGGCGATCCGCGGTCGCGCGTCGTTCCTTGGCGAACGTTCCATCGGTCATATGGACCCCGGTTCGCGCTCGGCGTCCCTTCTGATCGGCGCAGCAGTTGAGACACTGGAGTTCGAGGTCAATACATGAGCAGTTTACGTCCCGGCAATGTTGGAATTGTCATCGTATCGCATTCGCCGAAGATCGCGGAAGGTGCGGCCGATATGGTGCGCCAGATGGTCGGAGACGCCGTGCCGCTGGCATGGACCGGTGGTGATGTCGATGGTGGGCTCGGTACCAATGTTGCGGGGATACTCGAAGCGATCGAGACGGCCTGGTCACCGGCAGGCGTCGCGATCCTCGTCGATCTCGGCGGAGCCGAGACCAATTCGGAGATGGCGGTGGAGATGCTACCTGAGGATCGGCGCGCGCGCGTCCTGGTCTGCAATGCCCCCGTGGTCGAGGGTGCTGTAATCGCTGCGACCGAGTCTTCGGGCGGCTCGTCGCTGGCCGCCGTCAAGCGCAGTGCGGAGGAATTCTATGCATGATGCCAACGCCAGCCGCGCGGCTCAGACATTTGCGCCGCTGACCGCCTCCGCGGTCCTGGTCAATCCGGTCGGCCTGCATGCGCGGCCGTCGGTGAAGCTCACGCAATGCGCGAAGGGCTTTGCCGCAAAGATCGAAATTGCGCTTGTTGCCGATGGACCCTGGACCGATGCCAAGAGCCCGGTGAAGGTGATGCGCGTGAAGGCGCCGCAGGGCGCAACGCTGCATTTCCGGGTCGCAGGTCCAGATGGCGAGGCGGCGCTCGCGGCCATGCTGGCGCTGGTGCATGACGGTTTCGGCGAGGCGTGAGATCGTGGGCGAGATCCATCTTACCGGCCATCCCGCCTCGCCAGGCCTCGCCATCGGCCCGGTCGCTGTGCTGACGACGAAAGTGGTGAGCAGGGTGACGAAGGGCGATCCTGCGCAGGAGGCTGCAGCGCTGAACGCGGCGATCAAGGGAGCCGCCGCGGAGCTCGCCGGACTGATCGCGACGGTTCATGGCGAAGCCGCGGAGATCCTGGAATTTCAGGTCGCGATGCTGGGTGACGATGCGCTTGCTGAGGCGGCTTACGAAGCTATTGCGGGCGGCGCGGCTGCCGATGCGGCCTGGTGTGCCGCACTCGACGCGGAGATCGCCGGCTATCGCGCCGCGAACGAGGAATATTTCCGGGCCCGTGCCGCGGATCTGATCGACATCCGCGACCGCGTGCTCGCGGGACTGAATGGTGCGGATCCGATCGCAAAGATCTCCGGCGATTCCGTCGTCATAGGGGATGATATTTCGCCATCGACATTCCTCGCCGTTGATTGGACCCGCGGCGGTGCCATCGCGCTGGCCGCCGGATCGCCCTCCTCGCATGTCGCCATGCTCGCGCGGGCGCGCGGCGCTCCCATGGTAGTCGGATTGGGACCGTTGCCATGGAACGGACAGCCGCCGTCATTGGCGCTGGTCGACGGTGACGCCGGGACCGTGATCTTCGATCCGAAGCCCGAAACGCGTCGTCTGTTCGAGCGTCGCATGGCGACGGCGAACGCCGCACAGATTGCGGCCGATGCCGGCCGCCTCAAACCGGCAGTGACGGCGGATGGCCGGCGCATCGCCATTCTTCTTAATATTGCCGCGCCCGAAGATCTCGCGGGCCTCGATCCCGCCATCTGCGACGGCATCGGCCTCGTGCGGACGGAGTTTCTGTTCGAGGGTTCAAGGGGCCTGCCGGGCGAGGATGCGCAATATGCGGTCTATCAGCGCATTCTCGAATGGGCCGCAGGACGGCCGGTGACAATCCGCACGCTCGATGCCGGCGGCGACAAGCCGATTGCCGGCTTGACGATCGATGGCGAGCGCAATCCTTTCCTGGGTCTGCGCGGGATCCGACTCTCGCTGGCGCGGCCGGAGGTGTTTCGCGTGCAGTTGCGCGCGCTGTGCCGAGCGGCCGTCCATGGGACCCTGAAGGTGATGTTGCCGATGATCGCGGTCCCCTCAGAGCTCGATCGCGCCAACGCCATGCTGGATGCGGAGTTCGCAGCGCTCAGGGCGGAGGGGATCGCCTGCGCCAGGCCGCCGCTCGGCATCATGGTCGAGGTTCCGGCGGCAGCGCTATGCGCGGCGGACTTTGGTGCGGCGTTCTATTCCATCGGGTCGAACGACCTAACCCAGTACACAATGGCTGCGGCGCGCGACATCGGCGCCGTCGCCGACCTCAACGATGCCGGTCATCCGGCGGTGCTGGCATTGATCGCGCGGACAGTCGAAGCCGGACGCACGCGCGGCGTCGAAGTCTCGCTCTGCGGCGATGCCGCGGCCGATACCCGCTTGACGAAAGCATTGCTGGCGGCGGGCCTGACGACCCTCTCGGTCTCGCCAATTGCGGTGGCCCGGCTCAAGGCTGGTATCGCCGGGGTGACCGCATGAGCGACGATGCAGGCGAAGACACAAGCCGGCCCGACGACAGCAATGTCGCGGATTACAAGCTCATCCTGCGGCGGGCCTTGGACAACCGGCCATCCGGGACCCGGTTGAAGCTCGCGGCGGCGCTCGGCAAGAACCGCTCCTTCGTCAGCCAGATCACCAATCCGGCCTATCTGGTGCCGATCCCGGCAAAGCATGTGGCGATCATCTTCGAGGTCTGCCATCTCTCGGGCGCCGAGCGTGCGGCATTCATCGAAGCTTATGGTCGTGCGCATCCGGGGCGGCTGCGCGGCGCCCACCGCGAGGCGCGCACGCGCACAGTTATGGTGACGGTGCCAGATCTCGGTGACGACAAGAAGAATCGCGCGCTCGAGCAGCTCATCATCGACTTAGCCGCTCAGCTCGCGCGCTACGCCGAAACCATCGGCTGACGAATTCGGACTGCAAAGAGATAACCGGGAGGACGCGATGAAAAAGCTGATCAACAGCGCCGACACGGTGCTCGAAGAGAGTCTCGACGGACTCGCGGCTGCACATGCCGATATTCTGCTGCTCGGTGCTGACAGGAAGTTCGTGCGCCGCCGCACCCTGAATCCGGGCAAGGTCGCGCTCATCTCGGGCGGCGGCTCCGGGCACGAGCCGCTCCATGCCGGCTTTGTCGGCCACGGCATGCTTGATGCCGCATGTCCCGGCCAGGTGTTCACGTCGCCGACGCCGGATCAGATGATCGAGGCGGCGGAGGCCGTCGACACCCGGGCAGGCGTGCTCTTCATCGTCAAGAATTACGAAGGCGATGTGATGAATTTCACCATGGCCGCCGAGATGGCGGGGCGGGAGGTCGCGAGCGTGGTGACCAACGACGACGTCGCGGTCGAGAAATCGACCTACACGACCGGCCGTCGCGGCGTCGCAGGGACGCTGATCGTGGAAAAAATGGTCGGCGCCGCGGCCGAAACCGGAATGCCGCTCGCCGCTCTCAAAGCGCTCGGCGATGATGTCAACCGGCGCACCCGCTCGATGGGCGTGGCGCTCTCGCCGTGCACTGTTCCGGCGGCGGGCCGGCCGAATTTCACCCTGACTGACAACGAGATGGAAATGGGTGTCGGCATTCATGGCGAGCCGGGTCGCCGCAGGGTGCCGCTGGCATCCGCCGATGACATTGCTGCCGAGATGCTCAACGCCATCCTGGGCGATCTCGCGCCGAGCAAGGGCAGCGAGGTCCTGCTTCTCATTAACGGGTTCGGCGCGACGCCGCTGATCGAACTCTATCTGATGGCCAACAGCGCCAAGCGAATTCTGGATGGCGCCGGGATCACGGCGACACGCTTCCTGACCGGTTCTTATGTGACATCGCTCGATATGGCGGGTGCGTCCATCACCGTCTCCGTGCTCGATGGTCAGGCGACGAAATTGTGGGACGCCCCTGTGCACACCGCAGCTTTGCGTTGGGGTGTTTGATCCCAACTCTCGGCTCGGTTTTTCTTACAGGCGAAGACGTATCGGCTCGGCCCGCCGAGGCGCTGAGGCCTCCGCATCAACCTCCCTGCACCGATGAGACGTGCCTCGGCCTGCCAAGTCGAGCTTGAACCCATATTGGCGATTGACACGCAATTATTACATGTCTAAAAATATGCAAATTCATACAATTTGTGAGATGCCTGAATGGACGCGCATCCGCTCAAGCTCAAGGTGAGGTCGTATGCCGCGGAGACGCCGCTCATACGGAGCCTTGTGTTTGACGTGGAGAACGGCGTTGTGCCGCGATGGCAGCCAGGCGCACATATCCGCGTGGCGCTGCCGAATGGAGGAGACCGGCCGTACTCGCTGATGGCTTTGCCGGGCCTCCGCGGGGGAACGCTGGCACTCGGGGTGCTGCGCGAGGAAACTTCGACCGGCGGCTCGCAGTTCATGCACGCCCTGAAGATCGGCGACGTCGTGAAGGCGAGTGCACCGGTCAACAATTTTCAGCTGCACGAGGGGACAGCGCCGGCGCTGCTGTTTGCGGGCGGCATCGGTGTCACGCCGATCCTGTCGATGGCGGCGGAGCTCACGGCCCGCGCAGGTCCGTTTCGCTTGCACTGTTGTGGTCGCGCGCAAGGACTGCTGGCTTTCCTGCCGCAGTTGCAGGAGATTTGCGCCAAGGATCTATCCATTCACTACGACAGCGACGAGTCCCGACTGGACATTGCAGCAGCGCTCGGCCATGCCGCCGCAAACGCCCACGTCTATGTCTGCGGCCCTTCGGGCATGATCGACGCAGTGAAGGCGGCCGCGCCTGCCGCCGGTGTGGCAGCGGACCGCATCCACTACGAGCTCTTTAGGGCGGAGCAGCCATCGCCGTCCGACGTGCCGTTCGAGGTCGAGCTCAAATCGACCGGGCAGGTCGTCGCCGTCGCGGCCGGTCAGACCATCATCCAGGCGCTGGAGGCGGCGGGGCTCGACGTGCTCTACGACTGCCAGCGCGGCGACTGCGGCATCTGCCAATGCGGCGTGATCGAAGGGGTGCCCGACCATCGCGACGTCATCCTCAGCGACGACGAAAAGGCGTCCAACAAGGTCATGCAGATCTGCGTGTCACGCGCGAAGTCGGAACGGCTGGTGCTGGATCTATGAGAGAGGGGAGGGACGCCATGACGAAATACGGACGGAATGCCCACGCGATCGCGGCGCTGGTGCGCGAGGCCGAGGTGCATCGCGACGTCTATGTCGACCCCGAGATCTTCGAGCTCGAGATGGAGCATCTGTTCCCGAACAGCTGGGTTTATGTTGGGCATGCGAGCCAGTTGTCGAAGCCCGGCGATTTCATCACCGCCAACATCGGCCGGCAGCCGGTGCTGGCGAGCCGCCACAGCGACGGCTCCATCCACGTGTTCTACAACCGCTGTCCGCACAAGGGCGTGAAGATCGCGTCCGAACCATGCGGCAGCACCGGAAAGTTCTTCCGCTGCCCCTATCACGCCTGGTCGTTCAAGACCGACGGCTCGTTGCTCGCGATTCCTCTCAAGAAGGGATACGAGGGCACCGGCTTCGGCGACACCCAGGCGAGTGAGGGACTGTCGAAGGTCAGGAACGTCGTCATCTATCGCGATTTCATTTTCGCGCGGCTGAACGATGACGGCGTCTCCTTTGAGGATTATTTCGGCGAAAGCCTTTCAACGATCGACAACATGGTCGATCGCTCGCCGGAGGGGAAGCTCGCAGTCGAGGCCACGCCGATCCGCTACATGCACACCTGCAATTGGAAGATGCTGGTCGAGAACCAGACCGACACCTGCCATCCGATGGTGGCGCATGAGAGCTCGGCCGGCACCGCGGTCAGGGTCTGGAAGCGCGAGCAGGGTGATTCCACGGAGGTGCCGATGGCGGTGCAGCTCTACGGTCCCTTCATGAGCCCGTACGAGTTCTACGAGCAGAGCGGCATCAGGATCTGGCCGAATGGCCACGGCCACACCGGCGTCGCCAACTCCATCCATTCGAACTATCAGGACATCCCAGGCTATCTTCACCAGATGGTCGCGGCCTATGGCGAGACGCGGGCGCACGAGATCCTCGGCGAGATCAGGCACAACACCGTGTATTTCCCGAACATCATGGTCAAGGGCGCGGTCCAGATCCTGCGCAACTTCGTCCCGATCGCGGTCGACAAGACCCTGGTCGAGAGCTGGGTCTATCGCCTGGTCGGCGCGCCCGACAAGCTCTACGAGCGCGCCTTGATGTATAACCGATTCATCAATGCTCCGACCTCGATCGTGGGCCATGACGATCTCGAGATGTACGAGCGAGCGCAGGAGGGGCTGAAGTCCAATGGCAATCATTGGGTCAATCTGCGGCGCCTCTATGAGAGCCATGAAGAGCAGGACGTCACGGCGGTCATCAACGGTACGTCCGAGCGCCAGATGCGGAACCAGTTTTATGCCTGGGCGAAATTCATGACCATGGACATGGACAAGCGCGTCGAGGCCGCGGAATGATCAGCGAGAAGACCATCACGGATTTTATCTACCGGGAGGCCGAGCTTCTCGACACGATGCAGTGGCAAGCCTGGCTCGATCTGTTTCACCCGGAGGGACGTTACTGGATTCCGCTGGAATGGCAGCAGCAGGATCCGGTGCTCCAGCCTTCGTTGATGTACGAGGACCTGCTGCTGCTTAAGGTGCGGGTCGAGCGTCTGGCGGGCGAGCGGACCTTCAGCCAGAAGCCGAAGAGCCGTTGCCATCATCTGCTGCAGGCGCCGCAGATCGTGGCGTGCGATACGACTGCGGGCATCTTCAAGGCGCGGACGTCCTATATCTACACCGAAACGCGCGGTGACATGCTGGAGCGGTATTCGGGATGGGCCTCGCACGACCTCGTTGAGGTCGGCGATGCCCTCAAGATCAAGCTCAAGCGCGTCGATCTCGTCAATTTCGACGCGCCGTTCGGCAACATTCAGCTCTTCATGTGAGATTGACTTGACCGCAGCGACCACAGTTTACGCCCGCTTTCGCGAGACCGCCCTTCGCCGGGGGGAGGCGGGCTTCCTCAACGTGCTGCCGGAGACGGCCGACATCTATGGCATCTCGGCAGGCGAGATGTCCTATCGCGCCATGCTCGATCGGGTCGAGCGCCGGCGGACAGCGTTTGCGAGCCGGGGCTATGGCGAAGGCCACAGGGTCGGGCTGCTGCTCCAGAACAGGCCGGCGTTCGTCGAGCTGTGGTTCGCGCTCAATGCGCTTGGCGTCTCCGTGGTGCCGATCAATCCGGACCTGCGGATCAGCGAGCTCGAATACATCATTGCGCATTCCGAGATGAACGCGGCGTTCGTCCTCGCCGAGCGTCGTGGCGAAATGGAGACGGCGGCACGTCAGGCCGGTCGGCCGATCTCGGTCGTGACCGGCGAGGACGACGTCCCCGCGCCACTCGGTGGCGCGCGGGCGGCGAGCGAAGGCGACGGCTCGACCGAATGCGCGCTGCTCTACACGTCCGGAACGACAGGTCAGCCCAAGGGCTGCGTGCTCACCAACACCTATTTCCTGCATTCCGGCAACTGGTATCGCGACGCCGGCGGGCTGATTGATCTCAAGCCGGACGGCGAACGCATGATCACGCCGCTGCCGCTGTTCCACATGAATGCGATGGCGGTGTCGCTGATGGCGATGCTGTCGGTCGGTGGCAGCCTGACCATGCTCGATCGCTTCCATCCGCGCACCTGGTGGGCTTCCGTGCGCGACAGCCGCGCGACCTGCCTGCATTATCTCGGCGTGATGCCCTCGATGCTGATGAGCGCGCCGGCATCGGCGCTGGATCGCGCGCACGCCGTGCGCTTCGGGTTCGGCGCCGGCGTCGACAAGCTCCTGCATGCGCCGTTCGAGGAGCGCTTCGGTTTTCCGCTGCTGGAAGCCTGGGCGATGACCGAGACGGGCAGCGGCGGCGTCATCGCCGCCAATGTCGAACCGCGCAAGATCGGCACCAGCTGTTTTGGCCGTCCCGCGCCCGAAGTCGACGTTCGGATCGTCGATGATAGCGGAAACGACGCGGCGGCCGGGACGCCGGGCGAACTCCTGGTGCGGCGCGCCGGCGCCGATCCACGCTACGGCTTCTTCCGGGAATACCTGAAGAATCCGACCGCCACCGCCGAGGCGTGGGAGGGCGGCTGGCTGCATACCGGCGACATCGTGTCGCGCGATGGGGACGGCGATCTGCACTTCGTCGATCGCAAGAAGAACGTGATCCGCCGTTCCGGCGAGAACATTGCCGCAGTCGAGGTCGAGTCCGTCCTCAATCGCCATCCCGCGATCAGGCAGGCTGCGGTTGCGGCGACGCCCGATCAGGTGCGCGGCGACGAGGTTGCCGCCGTCATCATCACCGAGGAGGCCGGCGCTGACCGCGCGCTGGCCGAGGACATCGTCCGCTGGAGCCTGGAGCAGATGGCCTATTACAAGGCGCCGGGATGGATCTGCTTCGTCGAGAGCCTGCCGCTGACGGCAACCGAGAAGATCCAGCGCGGCGGGTTGAAGGATTTTGTCGCCAGGCTGATGCGCGATGGGGCGTTCGTTGATCTCCGCGATCTCAAGAAGCGGCAGGTTTGATCATGAGCGAGATCCGTACGACACTCATCACCGGGGGGAATTCGGGGATCGGCGAGGCCCTCGCGAAAAAGCTCATCGAGAAGGGGCAGCGCGTGGTTACGGTCGGGCTGGAGAAGCCGGGCTGGACGCATGATCTTCTCGCGGCCTATCGCGCCGATCTGACCAGCATCGAGGCGACGCGCGCGATCGCGCAGGAGATCTGTCGGGATCACGCCGTCGATTGTCTCGTGCACAATGCGGGCACCATCCTGCCGAACCTGCTGCCGGACGCGAGGCCGGAAGACATTCTGATGCTGGCGCAGTTGCACCTGGGCGCGCCGATGCTCTTGACCCAGGCCGCACTGGACGGGATGCGTGCGCGCGGCTTCGGGCGCATCGTGTTCGTGAGCTCGCGCGCCGCGATGGGCGCGGCCACGCGCTCAGCCTATTCCGCCACCAAGGCCGGCATGCACGGTATGGCGCGGACCTGGGCGCTGGAGCTTGCCGCGAGCGGCATCACGGTGAACGTGGTCGCACCGGGGCCGATTCTGACCGACAATTTCTGGGGCATCATCCCAAAGGGTTCCGAGCAGCAGGAGCGGATGGCGCGGAACGTGCCGGTCGGGCGGCTCGGCTCGCGCGAGGACGTGGCGCACGCGATCGAATTTTTCCTCGACGAGCGCTCCGACTTTGTGACGGGACAGGTGCTCTATGTCTGCGGCGGCACCAGCCTGGTCGGCCTCGGGCCGTAGAGCATGATCCGGACCCGGAGGGCCGCGTTAGCGCAAAGTGTGAAGCGATTTTCCGAAAAGATCATGCTCCAAACAAACAGAGTCAGATCTGGTTCTGGCGGATGTTGTCGACCATCTTGGCGAGCACGCGTGCGCACACCTCGATGTCGTCGGGGTCGATGCCTGCGGTCAGCCGTTCATAGTTCTTTTCCATGATCGGCCAGATCTTGCGCAGCAGGGCCTCGCCCTCAGGTGTCAATCCCACGACGCGGCGACGCTGGTCCTCTTCTGCGATCTCGCGTTTGACGAGGCCCGAGGACACCATGGATTCGACCATGCGGCTGGCGGTCGACTGCTCGGTCACCGCAAGAACGGCGACCTCGTTGACGGTCAGGGTCCTGTAGATGAACAGGACCGACAGCGTTCGGAACACGACGTTATTGATGCCGTGCTCACTTAGATCCCGGTTCTGGTCGAGGTTCCAGCGATTGGCGAGCCGATTGAACAGATATGGGATGTAGGTTTGCAGTTGATCCCTGGTCCTCGGCGGACCCGACTTCCATCTGCTCTTGGATTCTCTGGCCATTATCTCTTGCGACTTTGCTTCTTGCTCTCGGTACGAATTTTTGAAGAGAGGGATTTCAACACCGACAATGCGATGTCCAGCTCCTGGGCCGGAACGTTCTCGAGCCGTTTGCCGAGATGTTTCTTGTGGACGGCGGCTGCCTTCCTGAACAGCGCTTCACCCTTCGGCGTGAGGCGCACAATGAACGACCGGCGGTCCTCGCTCGACATCTCCCTGCTAATGAGATCGTCGGCGAGCAGGCGCTGCACCAGCCCCGAGACATTGCCGCCGGTGACCTTCAGATTTTGCGACAATTGCCCGAGCGCAAGGCCGTCGCTGTAGCGATCGAGCTGGGCCAGCACGTCGAACTTTGCGAGCGACAGGCCAAACTCGGAGTTCAGCATCGAATTCAGCGAGGCGAACAGCTCGCCATGCAGCGACAGCAATTGAAGCCAGAGCCGGGTTTCGATCTGCCCAGGGACGGAAACAATGTTCTCTTTGAGTGCTGCCGGCATCGCATGACCATCGAGTACAAAGTGTCTCGTCAATTGAGGGGATTATCGCGGGTCTTTCGCTCCGATTAGCAACCTCAGAATCGTAGTCAAGCCGCCTGATCCTGACGTCCTTCAATCCGTACGGCAATCGAATCCTGTGCCGGGCGCGATCGCATCATGCGAAGGTCTTGATGGTCTGGATCACGCCGTCGAGCGCCGTGCCGGCGCTGTCCTTCAGTGCGGCCTCCCGCAGGCGGCGCGCCCAATCGGCGGCATCATCGCGTTTCTCGATCAGCTTGATCGCTGCCAGCGTCTTGTCGAACTTCGACAGCCCCCGGCTGTGGGTATCGGAATAGCCTTTCACCAGGCGGCGGCATTGCAGGATTTCGACACCGAGCTGGTAATTGGTGCCGACTGCCTCGGTTGCGACCTTGAGCCATGCGTCCCGGTGCGCCGTCTCGACGGCGTGACGCAGCGAGCGCCGGCGCAGGCCGCGCATCCCGCCCACGACATAAAGCGCCAGGAACCACGGCAGCGAATAGGTCCGCACCCGGCGTCCTTTGTTGACGCGGCGATCGAGCCAGCCAAGGAGGCGCGGCCGCGCGCCCAGCCAGCGGCCGAGGCCGGCCGGCAGCATGCCCATCACCTCCTCCATGCGGGGATGCATGAATTCGGTGGTCTGGAGCACCTGTCCTTCGGACATCTCGAGCTCGCTCTCGATGCGCGCACGCCGACCTGCGCGCGTCTTGAGGTCGGCGACGCGGATGACGTCGTCGTAGGTCATGGCGTTGGCGAGGTACTTTGCCGCGGTCTGCGTGAAGGTATAGCCCCGCGTGCCACCGCCGGCGTTTCGGTCGGCCGCGTGCAGCGCCTTGAGGATGTCGAGATATTCGCCGCCATAGGCGACGTCCTGGAAGTCGACGATCTTCCTCAAGCCGGCGCGGGCCATGGCGAGCGCGGGCTCGGGCAGATCCTGATTCAATCTCGCAACAAGCGCGGCGAGATGCGGATCGGGCGTTGCGGGAGAGGGGATATTATCCGCCCGTTTCGGTTGCGTCGGCGCTGCAACCTCGGCCCGGCCGGTCTTGACCCGTTCAAAGGCGGCCTCGAACGTCTCGACGCTGGCCTTCGCGCCTTTGCCGCCGGCGCGGATGACGTCGAGATAGCTGTCGCGGCCGAACGGCAGCACATCGGTGGCCGCGAGCGCGCCGAGCATCGCAGCCGAGATGACGCTGCCATGCGCGATCGCCAGCGCGTTCAAATCGAAGATGATCTCGGTCTTGGCGGCGACCCCGATGGCGCCGGTGACGGCGCCATCGTCGGCGATGCCGTTGCCCGGCGCGATCTTCTCGCCGATCGCAAACGACCGGTGGTTGGACGCGATCAGCGTGGTGCGATCCGGTGTCACGAGGCCGCGCAGGATCGATCGACCGGCTTCCATGAACTCCGCCGCCATCACCACGTCGACATCGCCGGGCGTCGGCATCAGCGACAGGATCGGCTTGCGGCCGGCGAGCGGCGGCATCGCCTCGATGTAGTAGATCGTGGCGCCGGTGCGCTGGGCGACGCCGGGCACCGAGGTCGACTGCGCGACCCAGCCCTGGTTTTCGGCGAGCTGGACGATCCAGTCGGTCAGAACACCGCCGCCCTGGCCGCCCATCGCGACGATCGCGATCGAGATCGGCCGCTCGGTGGCTTCACCTGCGGCGGGAAGCGCCAGTCGGACCGTTTCGTCTCTCATGCCAGCGCCTCGAGTGCCGGCCGCCGGCGGTCGCGCCGCCGTTGCAGCCAGCCGATCACGGTCATGGCGATTTTGGATTTGAAAGTGTCCCAGCGGGTCGGGTTATGGATGACGTCGGCGCGATAGAACGACGGGCACAGCACGGCAGCCTCCGCGACCTCGCCGCAATTACCGCAACCGACGCAGGAATTGTCGATCGCCGCGACAGGGTCATCGCGCAAGGGATCGTCGAGCTGCTTCACCGAGAGCGAGGGACAGCCGGAGAGCCGGATGCAGGCATGGTCGCCGGTGCAGACGTCCTCGTCGACGCCGAAACGCTCCTTGACGATGCGCAACCCGTCCTTGATCGCCTTGGTCATCTGCGGCTTCACGCGGCGCTGCTTATTTAGCATGCATTCGGAGGAGGCGACGATGACTTTGGGGCCTTCGTCCCTGGTCGTCAGCGCTTCCTTCAACGTGTCGCGCATCTTGCCGACGTCATAGGTGCGGTCGATCTGCCGCACCCATTGGCCGCCGATGCCCTTCACGGCCTTGACGATCGAATTATTGGTGTCGCGCCGCTTATTGATCGCGCGCGAGGACAGGATGTCCTGACCGCCGGTCGCCGAGGTGTAGTAATTGTCGACGATGACGAACACGCCGTCATGCTTGTTGAACACGGCATTGCCGATGCCGCTCGTCAGTCCGTTGTGCCAGAAGCCGCCGTCGCCCATCACCGCGATCGAGCGTTTGTCGGCCTTGACGTTGAAGGCCGAGGTCGAGGCCGGGCCAAGGCCGAAGCCCATGGTGGTCGCGCCGATGTTGAAGGGCGGCAGGATCGAGAACAGATGGCAGCCGATGTCGGCCGAGACGTGGTGCTGGCCGAGCTCCTCCTCGACGAGCTTCATGGCGGCGAAGATCGGCCGTTCCGGGCAGCCGGTGCAAAGCCCGGGCGGGCGCGCAGGCACCAACTGCTTGAGCTTCTCGACCGCGGGGTGATTGAGCACGGGCGCGGCATCCGGCGCCGGCGGCCGATTGCCGAGCAGCCGCGGCTCGGTCTTCTCCAGGAATTCCCTGACGCCGCCGAGCAGGACCTGCGCCGTGTAGTCGCCGCCCATCGGCAGCACGTCCTTGCCGTGGACGCGCGCGTTGAGGTCCTTGCGGCGCAAGATGGTATTGATCGCCTGCTCCAGATATTCCGGCTGGCCTTCCTCGACGATCAGGACGGCGTCTTTGTCGAGGCAAAATTCTGCGACCTCGGCGTCGATCACGGGATAGGTGACGTTCATGACGTAAAGCGGCACCTGCGTGTTGCCGTAGGCATCCGACAGCCCGAGATATTGCAGCGCGCGGATGACATTGTTGTACATGCCGCCCTGCATGATGATGCCGACCTTGCCCTGCTTCGGCCCCATCCACTCATTCAACTTGTTGTCTCTGACGAAGCCGATCGCCGCGGGCATCCGCGTCTTGATCTTCTCCTGCTCGTGCTCATAGGCCGCCGGCGGCAGCACGATGCGATTGACGTCCCGCTTGGGGTTGTTGAGCGCATCCTTGATGGTGTGAGCCGGCCGGACATTGTCCTTGCACGCAAAGCTGCCGTGCATGTGACAGGCGCGGACGCGGATCTCCAGCATCACCGGGGTGTTCGAGACCTCGGAGAGCTCAAACCCCTTCTCGATCAAATTGACGATGCACTCATGGTCGGGGCGGGGATCGAGCAGCCACATCTGCGACTTCATCGCAAAGGCGTGGGTGCGCTCCTGCATGATGGAGGATCCCTCGCCATAGTCCTCGCCGACGATGATCATGGTGCCGCCGGTGACGCCGCCCGACGCGAGATTGGCGAGCGCGTCCGAGGCGACGTTGGTGCCGACCGTCGACTTCCAAGCCACCGCGCCGCGCAGCGGATACATCACCGAAGCCGACAGCATCGCTGCAGCCGCCGCTTCATTGGCGGAGCTCTGAAAGACGACGCCGAGATCGTCGAGCACGTCCTTGGCGTCGGCCAGCACGTCCATCAGGTGCGAGATCGGAGAACCCTGATAGCCGCCGACATAGGCGACGCCGGATTGCAGAAGTGCCTTGGTGATGGCGAGGATGCCTTCGCCGCGGAACGTGTCGCCATCGCCGAGCCGGAGATCCTCGACTTCGCGAGCAAAAGACCGTTCAGCCATTGCACCCTCCAGAAATATGCGATAGCATACGTTTATATGTGAAGTAAGTCAACGCCGCGCCATGCTAGCACGCTTGCGAATCCTCTTTCCGGCAAGGCGGCCATGAGCCGGCGACAGGGTAGGGCCGATGCTGAAGCTGCCTCGCTTTAGAGCCGCCGCCGTCCAGGCTTCACCAGTCTATCTCAATGCCAGCGCGACCGCCGAGAAGGCAGCCTCACTGGTGCGTGAGGCGGCGGCCAATGGCGCAAGGCTCGTCGCCTTCCCCGAGGTGTTCGTGCCCGGCTACCCCTACTGGAACTGGATCACCGATCCCGTCACCGGCAGCGCGTGGTTCGAAAAGCTCGCAAAAGCATCGGTGCTGGTGCCGGGTCCGGAGGTTGATATCGTCCGGAATGCGGCGCGCGATAGCGGATGCTATGTCGTGCTCGGCGTCAACGAGCGCAGCCCGGTCTCGCTCGGCACGATCTACAATACGCTCGTCTTCATCGGGCCGGACGGTGCATTGTTGGGCAAGCACCGCAAGCTGGTTCCGACTTGGGCAGAGAAGCTGACCTGGACCGGCGGTGACGGGTCGAGCCTGCGCGTCTACGATACCGAGATCGGGCGTCTCGGCGGCCTTGCCTGCGGCGAGAACACCAACACGCTCGCGCGTTTTGCGCTGCTGGGCCAAGGTGAGCTCGTACATGTCGCGAGCTACATCTCGCTTCCCGTGGCGCCGCCGGACTACGACATGGCGGAGGCGATCAAGTTGCGCGCGATTGCCCACTCTTTCGAAGGGAAGATCTTCACGGTCGTCTCCTGCTCGACGGTGTCGGAGGAGATCATCACCGCGATGGAGAGCGTCGTTCCCGACGCACGCGCGCGTCTGCAACGGAAGTCGAGCGCGTTCTCCGGGATCATCGGTCCCGATGGGCGCGTGGTCGGCGCAGCACTGATCGACGACGAAGGCATCGTCTACGCCGACATCGACCTTGATCGCTGCATCCAGCCGAAGCAGATGCATGACATCGTCGGGCACTACAACCGGTTCGACATTTTCGATCTGCGGGTCAATCGCCGTCCGCTCGCGCCGCTGGGCCTCGGTGAGCGCATGGCGGGCGAGGCGGCGGAGCAGGGCTTCACGCCGATCCCACTCAATTCGGAAGCTTGATGAGATGAAGTCTGGCTGCGAGCCGCGAAGAAGGTGCACTCCCTCCCCCGCTTGCGGGGGAGGGCTGGGGAGAGGGTGTGTCCGCGTCGGGATTGTCAGGGATTGCGGAGGACGTGCCAGCGTGGCGAGAGCCCTCACCCGCCGCGCTCGGGACGATGCTTCGCATCGCCCGGGGCGCGTCGGCCTCTCCCGCAAGCGGGAGAGGCGGAGCCCGCCGCGGCCCAATCAACTCAGCCCAAACTCATTGGGCTTTAGGCGAAGCCACGAGACAGGACTTGGAGGTAGCATGCGCGAGAACGTGATCGGCCGGGCCAATGTCGAGGATACGCCCGAGCTCAAGGCCTATTACAAGGATCTCGAAAAGCACGAAGCGGGTGCGCTCTGGACGGTCGCCAACAAGATCGAGCCATGGGCGCCGCAATCGACCTCAGTTCCCGTGCTGTGGCGCTACAAGGATCTGCGCGAGCACGTGCTGCGATCGGTCGAGCTGGTCTCGCCGGAGAAGGCGGGACGGCGGGTGATCTACCTCAACAATCCCGGCCGCCGCGACGTGTCGGCCGCGGTCGGCTGGCTCTATTCGGGATTGCAGGTGATGCATCCTGGCGAAGTGGCCACGGCCCATGCCCATTCGGCCTCGGCGCTCCGCTTTATCATGGAAGGGGCGGGCGCCTACACCATCGTCGACGGTCACAAAATGACGCTGGGTGCGCGAGATTTCGTGCTGACGCCGAACGGCACCTGGCACGAGCACGGTGTCGAAGGCAACGGCTCGGTCTGCATCTGGCAGGATGGTCTCGACATTCCGCTGGTCAACGCGCTGGAAGCCAATTTCTTCGCCGTGCATCCAAAAATCCAGCAGGAGCCATCCGGCTATCCCGTGGACGACATGAGCAGGACCTGGGGCAATCCCGGTCTTCGGCCGGCCGACTCGCGCTGGTCGAAGGGCTATTCCCCCATGTTCAAATACGAGTGGGAGCCGACTTATGACTCCTTGCAAAAATATGCGGCGGCGACGGATGGCTCGCCTTACGACGGCATCCTCATGAACTACGTCAATCCGGTCACCGGAGGGCATGTGATGCAGACGATCGGCGCGAGCATGCAGTTGCTGCGGCCGGGTGAAAAGACCAAGTCGCACCGCCACACCGGCAGCTTCATCTACCAGGTCGCCAAGGGGCAAGGCTATTCGATCATCGGCGGCAAGCGGCTCGAATGGGAGGAGCGCGACATCTTTTGCGTTCCCTCCTGGGCCTGGCACGAGCACGGCAATGCCTCAGCGAACGAAGACGCCTGCCTCTTCTGCTTCAACGATCTGCCCGTCATCGAAGGCCTCGGACTCTATCGGGAAGAGGCCTATGGCGACAACGGCGGCTACCAATCGGCGGCGGCCTGAGACGTCCTTGCAGAATTCAACCAGGATAGCCGGATAAAAGCTTCCATGCGTCTCGTCACCTACACCTTGGGCTCCAGCGGAGCCCGTCTCGGCGTTCTCGTCAACGGATTGGTCGTCGATGTCGAGCACCTCGGTGCGTCCAGCGGCGTGACATGGTCGAGCGATATGCTGTCCTTCATCGACAACAGTGTGACCCTGCTGCCAGCGCTCAGGGCTCGTTTGGAGGAGGCCAACGGTCGCTTCCCGGCCGGTTCCGCCGTTGCAATCGAGGACGTCAAGCTGCAAGCCCCGATCCCGCGGCCCCGAAAAAACATCTTCGGTATAGGGCTGAACTATCGCGCGCATGTGGCGGAATCGGCCAAGAGCCTCGATACGAGCAAGGACCTGCCGAAGCAGCCGGTGGTCTTCTCCAAGCCGCCGACCTGCGTGATCGGCCTCGGCGCGGCGATCCAGCACAACGCGAAGATGACGCAGCAGCTCGACTGGGAAGTCGAGCTCGCCGTCATCATCGGCAAGACGGCAACGCGCATCTCGACCGAGAGGGCGATGGACCACGTCTTCGGCTATTCCGTGATGATCGATATTTCCGCGCGCGACAATCGCCGCGCCGGCCAATGGATCTTCTCCAAGGGCATGGACACCTATGCGCCGTTCGGCCCCTGCATCGTCACCGCGGACGAGATTCCCAATCCGCATGATCTGCGGCTCTGGCTGACCAAGAATGGGATTATGAAGCAGGACTCCAACACCAAATACATGATCTTCGACATCCCGGTTCTGATATCGGACATTTCGTCCGGCATCACGCTTGAGCCAGGCGACATCATTGCAACGGGAACGCCGGAAGGCGTTGGCGCCGGCATGAGCCCGCAGGAATGGCTGTGGCCAGGTGACGTGGTCGAGGCCGGGGTCGACGGTGTCGGTGTCCTCAGGCATCCCGTTGTTGCGATCTGATGACGAAGTTTTCGTTCGACCGCGAGCTCAGGTTTGGAGACTGCGATCCCTCCGGGATCGCGTACTTCCCGTCCTATCTGAACATCCTCAACGGCGTCGTCGAAGACTTCTGGGCGGCGATCGGCTTTCCGTGGCCGGAATTGATCACGGTCCGGAAGATCGGGACGCCGACGGTGCATCTGACTTGCGATTTCTCCCGGCCGTCGATGTTCGGCGATCTCCTGACCTTCAACTTGCGCATCGATCAGGTCGGCGGATCATCTCTCCATCTGGAGCACGTCGTTTCGGGCGCGAATGGCATGCGCTGGCGCGCGCGACAGATTCTGGCCGCGACCTCACTGGTGGGTCACCATGCGATCCCGTGGTCAGATGACATCCGCGCCGCGCTGATGGCGAATGTGGGCAAGGGTACCGAGGCAACGCCAGCATGATCTCGCTGTTCATGACATTCTCCGATCCGGCAGGTGAGCGGCGAGTTCATCCTGACGAGGTTGCAGTCGTGGCGGAGCTGGTCGGATCGATCCCTGACATGACCGAGGGCCTGCTGTTCACGCCGCTCGAACAGTCGGTCGATCACCCCTACAAGGCCGACGGTTCTGGCCCGGTGTTCGCGCTCCAACTGCGGTTTCCCGACCTGTTCGCGTGCGAGGCAGCGATGGACCGCGATAGCATCCTTGTCCGCCTCGCGACGGGAGCCGGACTATCCGGCCTCACGGGATTGAACGTCACCCACCAGGTGATGCTGACACGCGCGTTCCCCGTCGATGTCGCCGAACATCCTGCGGATACGACTGCTCCGTGCAGTTACCTCGTGCACTATCCCGGCCCGGCCGAGGACATGAACGCCTGGAATCTGCATTATCTGGAGCACCACCCGGCGATCATGCGGACCTTCCCCGATGTCCGCCAGATCGAAATCTACACCCGCATCGACTGGGTCGACCGGCTGCCGTCGCAGCGCGTCGAGCACATGCAGCGCAACAAGCTGGTGTTCGATAGCCCCCAAGCCCTCGCGCGCGCGCTCGGCTCCGACGTAATCAAACGCATGCGCGCAGACTTCGTCCAGTTCCCGCCATTCACGGGCGGCAACAAGCATTTTCCGATGCTGACGCGGACGGTTATGTCTAAGCCTAGAAGGCCGAGAGCGTGAAAGAATATGGCGTGAGCCCGCAGGTTCAGATTGATCGCCGGATGTCCGCTTTGGCGGTCATTTCAGACTCGAGTTGCAGGTGACGGCACGTCCGAAAAGGGCCAACAGCGGACTAGATTAATCTAACCTAGCTGCTGTGGGCTACGAATGCTCGACGGGGACGCGGAACATGCGGGGCGAGGCGCATCGGTTCGCGTCGCAGGCATGCCCGGCAGCTCGACGCCCCGCAGGAAGGCCTGGCCCACCGTGACTCCATGCGCGCACCCAATCCGAGCGGCCTGGTGCACTTCAAAAGGGGTAATCACTTTGAATGGTTGGTTTCGACTATGTCGCGGCGCATGGTCCGATCAGTCAGCGGCAGGGCCGGATCAGGTGCGAATACGGTCGCGCTCCACTGCTCGGTGAAGTCTCCGCCGGTCCAAGGTTGGAGTGTAGGCTGGCCGCCAGAGAGCCACTGAGCGATGGATGTTCCATTCACCATCGATTGCGTCACCGAGCTAAGCATCAGCGGCTCAGACTAGATTTACGGAATCTACTACTACAACGCCGTTTGCCGCGGCCCTATCTATAGCGGCAGCAGCTACACCACCGATGGTTCTTGTGAGAGCCTGTCACGCTCAGGCGAGGACCGGCCTGCAGAACAGGTTCGGCGATGATGGCCGCCGGAGCGGTTCGGGTCTGTTTCTTTGCATTGGTTGCAGCGGGCTCGTTCGGCGGAGATGTCGAGCTGTCCTTCGCGCAAACACGACCGGCCCTTTCCGCGAATGAACCCGCGAATGTGTCTCCGCGGAAGGAAAACGTCCCCAGGAAGGAAGCTGGACGATCTGAGAACCGGTACACAGTCGGACTTGTAGCCGGCGCACCGCACAGCACCGAATTCGCCGCAGCTCAAGAAATGGCGACCACATTGGCCAGCGGCCAGGAGACCGGCCCTCGCGGCGGGGTCGCATTGCGGGTGATGCCCATCCCGGGAAATGGCGGCAGCGACAACATCCTGGACGTACTCACGCTAGCAGGTGCCGACATGGCGATCGCGCCTGTTGTCCTCGTCAACCGGCTACGGGATGCGCGGACATTCGGGGATATTCGTAACAAGCTTGTCTACATCACTCCCTTTTTTACCCAAGAGTTCCATCTCCTCGTCCGCCCTGAGATCAGAAGTCTGACAGATCTTGCGGGAAAGACGGTCAATCTGGGTGAAGAAGGCAGCGCCAGCGCTGTACTTGGCCGTGAGGTGTTCAACAGTCTGGGCGTGAACATCAGCGAAAGGAACCTGGGGCTGGACGCCGCACTGGATGGGATGCGGAACGGGCAAATCTTCGCCACCCTGCTGCTGTCGGGGAAGCCGGTCAACTTCCTGGCGCACTACCCGCAATCTGATGGCATTCGCGTCCTGCCGATCCCGTATCCTCCGGCACTGGAGCGTGATTACCTGCCTTCTGTTTTCCGTCACGAGGACTATCCAAACATCATCGCAGAAGGTGAAAGCGTCGAGACGATCGCGATCCAGTCGGCTCTTTTCGCTTACAACTGGCCGGTCCGCAACGAGCGGTTCAGGCTGTTGGAATTCTTCGTGCGGACATTCTTTTCCCGTTTTCACGATTTTCTCGGTAACGGTCACCACCCGAAGTGGGATGAGATGAACTTGTCGGCGCGGCTGCCTGAGTGGCAGCGATTTCCTCCTGCAGAGCGCTGGCTCCAGCGCCAAACCGGGGCCGCACTCTCCAGCGCGTTTGACCAATTCATCAAAGAGAAATCGACCGGCAAACTGCCTGACCGCGAAGCCTTGTTGCAGGAGTTCCTGCGATGGCTAGAACGCAAGCAGGGCCGGTGAGCAAACGTTGGGAGATCTCAATGCGTAGTCGAGTAGCCACCACAGCACTAATTGTGTTGCTCGGGATGCTCGCCGACGTGAGCGGGCCTGCCCCGCAAGTTGCTCAAGCCAAACGCGCGGCGCGGGAGGCCCCCGCAATGATGAGGTTGCACTCGGCCGACGATGTGCAGTCGAGGGTCGGTGGTCGCCGGGGGGAAAGAGCGCACAGGAAGCACCACGCCCTTCGTTCGCTCCCCAATCAGCGGAAGATTGCCGAAAAGAATGGATACAAGCGGCTCAGTGACCTCGTGAACTTCCCGAAGTTCTTTCCTGAGCTCGGCATCCTGTTTGTTAAACCCGAAACCTTACCGGTAGGCCCTTTCCTGTGCTTCGATCGCGAGGATCGTTTGGTCGCGACCGTGTATATGGTCCCGATAAAAGACATCGACGATCACAAGCGATTGGATGCGCCGGGGTTCGCCGGGCAAGTTGACCACATCAGCTTCTACTTTAACCCAGGTCACCCGGGAGCGGAGATGCCGCACTATCACTTCGTGATCTGGCATGTAACCAAGCAGCAGGAAGCGCGCGTAGCGAAATGAGGCGCAACTTTCAGGCAAGACGCCACACGCGCGTAACGCGACGGCAAAAACCATAGAAAATGCCCGCTGTCGCTGTTAAAGCCGTGATGAGCTTTGCGCCAGAAATCGGTGCTTTGTCCGTGACGATCTGAAGGCTGTCGCGCTGCGCGGCCCCATCGTTTCGGTTCATTCAGCCACACACCGTCGTTTCTGCGGAAAGTCGAATCGCTCACGCCAAACCTTCGATTAGCAGTGCCGGCCGGCTTCTCACGCAAGACCGAGGCCGCAACGGCACTGTGCAAATTGCGGTCGAAGTGGGCAACTGAGCCGCCGGATGTCTCGTTTGGGTCAAAAGCCGGCATCGCTGGGACTGACTTCGTCTCCGCTAAGGGCCCCCATCCGGACATCTTGGAGAGGCCGCCAAATAACACAGACCTATTCTTCTGTCTCTACGTCGGGCGCTTTGGGAATATCCGGCGCGGGCAACTCGCCGACCTGTTCCTTAAGGCTGGCGGCCGCCTCAACAGCTCCCGCAACGAAAGCGGGGTCGGAAGCAGCCTTAGCCATCTTGAGTAGCGCCGCCGCCGCTAAGCGGGCGTGATAGTGATTTTGAGACACGAAACACCTTTTTTCTCAAATCCAAGATTTGGGATTCCGTTCCGCAGCGAAAGTACAAAAGTGAACTATGCGGAGGATGGTTCGCGAGTTACAGTATTGCAGCTGGAACAAGCGTGCCCGTGTGACGCTCTATGCGGCATCTTGGAGAACCGTCAAACAATGACTGCGCGCGCGGCTTCTGTTTTGGTGGTCGAGGATGAGGCTCTAATTCGCCCGATGCTGGTCGACATGCTTGAGGGTGGCCTTGGTCACCGTGTGGTTGCAGAGGCCGGAAACGTTCTCGAGGGCATGTCGCTCGCGGAGAATACTGAATTTGATCTGGCAGTCCTCAACATCAATGTCCGCAGGCGGAACGTTCTGCCGGTCGCGCAGGCCATCGAGAAACGGGGTTTGCCGTTCCTCTTTGTGAGCGGGTACAAGCGCACGGACCTTCCCGCGCTGTTTGGCGACCGGTTGTTAGTCGAAAAGCCGGTCGAGATTTCGAAGCTAAAGGCCGCGATTGGCACAGTTCTGGGCAGCCAAAGTGCCCGGTGATCCCGGATTTGGTTCGCACCTCCACACCGCAACCATGCTGGCTCTGGCCGCGGATACGTCTTGGCGGATGCCAGCCTGAATCAGCCAGTCGGCTGCCACGGACAGCACGATCAACGACGTAACAATCGCGATTGTGCTGGCTCTTCCTAGCATAGCCAAACTCGTCACTTCGGAGGCTGCAATCCGGGTGACGTAAGCCACTCCGTAATGTCGGAGGTGATTTCGATCTGCCGGACTTTCCTAAGCAAGCTGTCTCGTTTGTGTCCCGGCGGGCATGACCTGGCCTCGTCGCGTAGCTGTTGAGCTTCTAAGTCAAGCCGGGCTTTCAAGGAGGCTTTCGGTCTGAACCGGAGGCGTTTCATGACAGATAACCCACAACGGCCTGCTCCAGTCTTAAAACTCGGGAGGGGGCGCAATGGTTCAGAACGTGATCTCATTCGCGAAATAAAAGAGGCCGCCAACTGAAGCGGCCTTATCCCAGTTCCTTCGGCTCTGGCGCTCTTGTGAGCGCCAGAGATCAATCTTTTCTAGTCCGGTCCCGCTAGTCGCAACGGCGGATTCTGCGGACTGAACCGTCGTCGCGCTCGATCGTGACGGTGCGGCATCCACCGCGATATCCGCGATCATATCCGTAGGCGCGATAAGCAGGTCGGTCGTACTCACGGTAGTAACGACGCTCCGGCCTCACTCTTACGCCGCCGAACGGAGTATCAACGGCAACTTGAGCTGACGCGGGTGCAATTGACATCGGCGTGGCGATAGCGAAACCGGCAACCGCCAGCACGCCAGCCAGTAACAGAGTTCTCATACGAGTTCCTCCTGAGTTATCGCTTCGCTTTCCAACATCCCAGGTAGGGCAAGGTTCCCGCACGAAATTCATCCAAACCGCCTGCGGCGGTATGGGCTTCGCATACGAGCCGAGCGCAAGGGTCAATGTTTTGGAGCTTTTGCCGTATGTGTGAAGGCCGCAGCACACCGAGACTGTTGTCATGGTGCAACAAGCTGGCGTTTGAGGTTCATATCGCAAATCTGGAATGTCCAGATCGGCGGTCGAGGCGATCCGTTATCCATGGGCGGCGATGATGGCATTGTGCCACTGTTTTGCCCGACGGATCAAGTGATTTTCGTAAAATCCGTAGTGCCGGACGTTAAGCCGCTGATATCGCTATCACCGGCTACTGTGCATGGGGTTGTTTTCGCTGTTTTAGTGTGGCCGGCTCGCCGGGCCTGATTCACACGGGTTCTAGTGTCCGCCGAGATAGGCCGTGATCAGCCGGGGATCGTGGATGAGGTCCTTGGCGGGGCCGGACTGCACGATCTCGCCGGTCTCGAGCACATAGCCATAGTCGGCCGTCTCCAGCGCGGCGCGGGCGTTCTGCTCGACCAGCAGGATCGACACGCCGAGGTCGCGCAGCGATGCGATGGTGCGAAAGATCTCGCGCACGATTAGTGGCGCAAGGCCAAGGCTCGGCTCGTCCAGCATGAGCAGCTTTGGCCTCGCCATCAGCGCACGGCCGAGCGCAAGCATCTGGCGCTCGCCGCCGGAGAGGGTGCCTGCCGCCTGGCGCTGCCGCTCCTTCAGGCGCGGGAAGCGATCGTAGACTTCGTCCAGTGTCTTCTGGACGCCCGAGCGGTCGCGCAGGCTGTAGGAGCCGAGCAGGAGATTGTCGGCGACGGACATGTCGGAGAACAGCTCGCGCCTCTCCGGCACTAGGCACAGCCGGCGCTCGACGCGGTCCTCGACCGACATCCTGCCGATGTCGTTGCCCTGGAAGACGAGGCGGCCGCGCGATGCGAGCAGCCCGATGGCTGCCATCAGCAGCGTGGTCTTGCCGGCGCCGTTGGGGCCGATCACGGTGACGATCTGCCCTTCCTCGACCGACAGCGAGACATTGCGGACCGCCTCGACATTGTCGTAGCAGACGGTCACGTCAGTCATCGAAAACATCTCGCTCACGCGACGCCTCCGAGATAGGCTTCTTGAACCCGCTCGTCACTGCGGATCTCACTCGGCACGCCTTCGCAGAGCTTGGAGCCGAAATCCAGCACCACGATGCGGTCGACCAGCGACATCACGAACTCCATGTCGTGCTCGACGATCAGGATGGTCAGATGGTCCGCCCGCAACGACCTGAGCAGCTCCGCAAGCCGCAGCTTCTCCTGACGGCGCAGGCCCGCTGCTGGCTCGTCCAGCACCAGCAGCGCCGGGTCTGCGGCAAGGGCACGCGCGATCTCCAGGATCCGCTGGTTGCCGAGCGGCAGATTGCCAGCGAGCTCGAACGGCTTGTCACCGAGCCCGACGCGCTCGAGTTGCATCAGCGCCTCATGGCGGGCGCTCGCCTCCTCGCGCTGGTTGAGCCGGAAGGCGCCGGCGAACAGGCCGGTGCTGGTACGGCCATAGGTTCCGAGCATGACGTTTTCCAAAAGGCCCATGCGCGGTCGCAGCTTCACGTGTTGAAAGGTCCGCGCGATCCCGGCCTTGGCGATGCGGGATTGCGCGTCGCCTGTGATCGGGTGTCCCGCAAACACGATCTCGCCCTTGTTGACGCGGAGCGCGCCGGTCAGGCAGTTGAACATCGTGCTCTTGCCGGCGCCGTTCGGGCCGATCACCGCGAGGATTTCGCCTGATAGCACCTCGAAGCTGACATTGTTGACGGCGACGAGGCCGCCGAACCGGCGCTCGGCGCCATCCACCTTCAGAAGGAGCTCGCCCGGCTTCGGCTGGGGGCGGCGGGGCAGCGGCGGCGCGGCTAGCGGCCGCTCGCGCTTGATCTTCGGCAAGTAGCGCGCGACGAACGGCACGATGCCCTGCCGCGCCCATTGCAAGAACAGGATGAACAGCGCGGAGAAGGCGACGATCTCGAGTTGGCCGGATGCGCCCCTGGCGATGAGCGGCAGATAGTCCTGCACACTGTTCTTCAGCAGCGTCACGATGGCAGCTCCCACGACGCCGCCGAGCAGGCTGCCGGCGCCGCCGACCATCGACATCATCAGATATTCGATGCCCATGCCGGCATCGAACGGACCCGGGCTGATGAAGCGGCTCATATGGGCGTAGAGCCAGCCGGAGAGCGAGGCCAGGAAGGCCGCGATTACGAAGGTCGCGAGCTTGATCCGGAAGGCGTTGATGCCGAGGCTCTCGACCAGCATATTGCCGCCGCGCAGTGCGCGCATGGCGCGTCCGAGCCGCGAGTCGAGGAGGTTGTAGCCGAGGACCAGAACGGCCGCGACGACGCCCCAGATCAGGAAATAGATCTGCACACTGGAGACCAGCGCGAACGATCCGATGCTGACCGGCGGGATCGACGAGATGCCGTTGAAGCGGCCGAGCCCCTCGACATTGCCGAACAGGAAGCCGATGGCGAGGCCCCAGGCAACGGTGCTGAGCGAGAGGAAATGACCCTGAAGCCGCAGGGTGACGACTCCGATCACGGTCGCGACGCCGCAGGTCAGGGCGACGCCAAATAGGAGCCCGAGCCACGGCGAATATCCGTTCAGCGCCGAGACCCAGGCAGTGGCATAGGCCGCGATGCCGACGAAGGCAGCCTGTCCGAACGACACAATGCCGCCGACACCGGTGAGGACGGCCAGCCCAATGGCGACCAGCGAATAGATGCCGATGTAGTTCATCAGCGTGATGCTGAACGGGCTCAGGACGAGAGGCGCGAGCCCGAGGCACACCACCGCTGCCACCGCCGCGAGCTGAACGTGAACGCGCGTCATTCCTCGATCTCCTCCTCGGAATGCAGCGAGACGAGCGATCGCCAGATCAGGATCGGGATCAGCAGCGAGAACACGATAACGTCCTTCAGCGCACTGCTCTCGAAGGATGCGAAGCTTTCGAGAATGCCGACGCCGACGGCGCCGATCGCAGCTCCAGGATAGCTGGTCATGCCGCCGACGATGGCGCCGACGAACGCCTTGAGGCCGATCAGGAAGCCGGAATCGTAGAACACTGTGTTCACCGGCGCGATCAGGATACCGGAGACGCCGGCCATCAACGATCCCAGCAGATAGGCGATCGTGCCGGCGCGCTCGGGGCGTATGCCCATCAGGCGCGAGCCGGTCCGGTTGACGGCGGTGGCGCGGAGCGATTTACCCACTAGCGTGAAGTCGAAGAAGAGATACAGCAGGCCAGAGAAGACGAGTGCTGCGATCACGATCAGCATGGTCTGGCCCGAAATCAGCACGCCCGCGAACTCGGTGGAGAACGAGGTCAGCGGCTCGGTCCGGACGCCTTCGGGACCGAAGAACAGCAGCCCAAGGCCAACCAGCGCGAAATGCAGGGCGACCGAGACGGTCAGGAGCAACAGCACCGTTCCATCCGCGATGGGGCGGAAGACGATCCGGTCCAGCAGCGGGGCGATCGGTGTGATCAGCATCAAGGCCAGGACGAGTCTGATGCCGAGCGGCGGCTCGGCGCGCATCGTCAGCCAGGCGATGCCGACGACGGCCAGCGGAAGCGCGAGATAGAAGAACAGCGCACGCGGAAGCAGCCGAAGCTCGCTGGCGCGCAGCAACGAGATGATCTCGATCAGGGTTGCTAGGCACGCGAGAATGACGACCAGCGTGCCCGTGCCAGGAAAGCGCTTTGCATCGAGCGCGGCAAGCGTCAGCGCGGTGAACGCCGCGATATCGCCAAAGGGAATGAAGATGACCCGCGTCACCGTGAAGATGAGGACGGTTCCGATTGCCACCAGCGCATAAACTGCGCCGGTGGCTATCCCGTCGATCCCAAGAATGGCCGCGATGTCGCTCGTCATTGAGACGCCGTTCTCCCGGTTTGATGGCCTGTCCTTTCGGCTACGGCGCGTATTTCCAGGCGCCGCCGGTGAGACGAACCACGACGAGCGAGCGCTCATCGACGCCGGTCACGGAACCCGGTTTGAAGTTGTAGACGGCATGGACCCCCGGCAATTCCTTGGTGCTGAGGATGGCATCCCGCAGCGCCGCGCGGAATTCGGCCGTGCCGGGCTTTGCGGTCTTGAGCGCGCGCTCGGCGGCGTTGGCGAATATCAACCAGGCGTCGAAGGAATAGGCGGAGAATCCGTCTGTGGTCGGAATGTTGTGGGTCTTCTGGTAGACGGCGCGGAAGTCCAGCGAGATCTTCTTGGCAAAGTGCCCGTCGGGCAGCTGCTCGGCGACGATCACGGGGCCGGCAGAGACCTGAATGCCCTCAGCCGCCTTGCCGCCGACATTGACGAAGTCCGGATTGACCAGCGCCACCGTGCCGTAAGTATTGCCCTTGAAGCCGCGCTCGGAGAGGGTGAGGAGGGGCAACGCACCTTGCGTCCCCGAGCCGCCGTCCAGGACGGCGTCCGGCCGTGCGGCAAGCACCTTCAGGATTTGCGCGGTCACCGAGGTGTCGGTGCGAGCATAGCGCTCGTTGGTCTGGATCTTGATGTCGTCGGCGGCTTCGGCGGCCTTGGCGCCGTTGTAGACGAGGTCGCCCCATGCGTCCGAGAAGCCGATGTAACCGATGTTCTTCTTGCCATCGCGCTTCATACGGTCGGCAACGATCTTGACGAGGAGGGATGCCGGCTGCGGCACCGAGACGACCCACTGCTCCGGCGATTCCGGCAGCTTACCGATCGGCGAGACCGCGATCATCGGCACCTTCAGTTCGCTCGCCACCGCCGCCATGGCGATGGTCGAGGGCGCCGTGGCCGTGCCGATGAGGAGGTCGACCTTCTCTTCCTCCACCAGCTTGCGCGCATTACGGGTCGCCGCCGACGGGTCGGAGCCGTCGTCGAGCTGGATTAGGCGGATCGTCTCGCCGTTGATCGTCTTCTTGTATTCGTAGGCGGCGTTGATGCCGCGCCCGTAGGGGATGCCGATTGACGAGCCGTTGCCACTCAAAGACGTGACGAAGCCGATGATGATGTCGGCCTGCGCGGGCGGTGCGACGAAGGCGCCGGCGACAAGTACGAGTAAGCTCAGTGTCCTGCGCATTTGCTCTCTCCTCCGTTGATGCTGGGTCTGAAGGCGTGGAAGCGGATCAGGAAGACCGAGTTGCCGAACCGATGGAAAGCATTGCTGCGGCGCCGAATGTCGGGCGCGACCAAAGAGAGTTCGCTCGGCCGGGCGTCAGCAGCCATGGCAAGGCGTGCCGCTCAAGTCGCGGGCCCATTCATGGAAACGGGCGGATGTCGCTCGAAGCGATGAAGGGTGGTTGCCGCGGTCGCGATACGCGACCGGCGATGCTGCTGCCGGCTCTCCAGGCCCGACGAATGTCCACGCGATCGAGTTTCTCAAAATCGGTGCCCTGCAACATCATTGTCTTAGCCACGGCTGGCTGGCCGGTGACGTATTACTTAAAGCCTAAAGTATTTTCACGGGAGCCGTCAACACGTGTCACAGGCCCGTCAGAAAAAAAGTGCTTGCATATAATTTCGCCGGACGTGCCTGTTTTCCGTTCCCCGCAGGTCCAGGAAAAGGCCCTCTCGCGGCGAGGCGGAGGAAGCGCGCTCAGCGGGTGCGGAGGGCATTTGACGCGCCAATTAGTTTATGGTTGAAATATATCCATCGGCAGCCGACGACCGATCCTCCATGACCGGAGAAGGACGATGCGCATCTTCTGGCAGAGCTTCGTTGATGCGAGCGTGAATGCGCCCTACATCGCGCGACTGTCGGAGTATCTCAACGACATCGCAGCGCCGGGCACCACAGTTGATGTCGCGGGGATGTCGCCGCCGGACCGCGAGTTCGGCCGGCTCGCCGAACTGCGCTGCGCGGTTCAGGCGATCGACAACGGCATCACGGCCGAGGAGGCCGGGTTCGACGCCTTCGTGATGGGGCATTTCCAGGATCCTGGTCTCTACGAGCTTCGCTCGGCACTCGACATTCCCGTAATCGGGACCGGTGAGGCGACGCTGCTTGCGGCATCGCAGCTCGGCCGGCGTCTTGGCCTGGTGACGCTCGATCCGGTCTTCGAGGTCTGGCACTATGAGCAGGCCGAGCGCTACGGCCTCGGTGATCGCGTCGCGCATGTCACCGCTCTCGGTTGCAAGCCCGAAGATTTCGCCAGTGCGTTTGGCGGCGATCAAGCCGCGCACGCCCGCATGATCGAGGATTTCGTTGCCTGCGCCGTTCCGCTCGTGGAGCGCGGCGCCGATGTGGTGATCCCCGCCGGCGTGTTGCCGGGCCTTCTGATCGGACGCGAGCGCGGCCTGAAGATCGGACACGCGCCCGTCGTCAATTGCGCGGCGGTGGCGCTGAAGAGCGCCGAGATGTGGGTGCAGCTGAGGCAGCTCAATGGTACCGAGCCGAGCCGCGGGCCGAGCTTCAAGCGTGCGAGCGCAGTGGCTCGCGAGGATTTCCGCGCACTGTTGGCCCGCAACAAACGCTAGCGCCGGAAGCAGCGACCAGTTCTGGAGAGCAAGACATGATGACACCCGAGAAAATTCTCTACGAGACAGAGGTCACCGCCACCGGGGGCCGGGACGGCATGGCCGCGAGCGCCGATGGCCTGCTGTCGGTGTCGTTGTCGCTGCCGAAATCGCTTGGTGGCCCCGGCGGCGAGGGTACCAACCCGGAGCAGCTTTTTGCCGCTGGCTATGCCGCGTGCTTCCTCGGCGCGGTCAAGCTCGTGGCGCGCACGCAGAAGATCGTGCCGTCGGCGGAGCCTTCCGTGACCGCCAAGGTAGCGATGGGACCGATTCCCGTCGGTTATGCGCTGGCCGTCGAATTGAAGGTCAGTCTGCCGGGCGTCGAGAAATCGGTGGCCGAAGCGGTCGTTGCAGGCGCGCACGAGCGTTGTCCCTATTCGAACGCAACGCGCGGCAATATTGACGTCAGACTGACAGTGATCTGAGGCAAGCAGGTAGGCAGGCGATCGGTGAAGACTTCCCTGCGCACATTGTACGACGGCATCGTGATGGCCGCGCCCGTCACGATTCCCTATGTGCGCTATTCCGTTGAAAGCGCTCAGTGGTGGATCGGGCGCGCGCTGAGCGCGCTCGTCGCGCAGGCCGGCATCAAGGCGGCCGATATCGACGGTCTCTGCGTCTCGAGCTTCACCATGGGCACCGACAGCGGGATCGGTCTTACTCAGCATTTCGGGCTCTGTGTGCGATGGCTGGACACGATCCCGCTCGGCGGGGCCAGCGCCATTGCGGCCGTGCGGAAGGCGGCGCGTGCCGTGCAGGCCCGTGACGCCGACATCGTGGCGTGCATGGCCGCAGATACCAACCACGTTGATTCCTTCCGCCTGACGCTCGAGAATTTCTCGCGCTTCAACCAGGATGCGGTCTATCCGTATGGCGCGGGCGGCGCCAATTCGAGCTTCGCGCTCATCGCGCGCAACTACATGCGGACTTTCGGTGTCACGCGCGAGGACGTCGGCAGGATTGCGGTTGCCCAGCGCGCCAACGCTTTGCGTAATCCGCACGCGCTGATGAAGACGCCGCTGACGATCGAGCAATATCTGGCGGCGCGCCCCATTTCCGATCCCATTCATCTCTTCGATTGCGTAATGCCCTGTGCCGGCGCCGAAGCCTTCCTCGTGATGCGCGACGAGACCGCCGCGTCGCTGGGTTTGCCGGCAGCGCGACTGCTGTCGACGATCGAGCGCCACAATGCCTTCGCCGACGATCTGATGCAGGTGCGCGGCGGCTGGGCAATGGACATCAGCGAGCTCTACGCCATGGCTGGCGTGGAGCCTGACGATCTCGACGTCGTGCAGACCTATGACGACTATCCGGTCATCACGATGATGCAGTTCGAGGATCTCGGCTTCTGCAAGAAGGGTGAGGGTGCGGCCTTCGTGCGCCAGCGCGACCTCACGATCGACGGTGACTTTCCGCACAACACATCAGGTGGGCAGCTTTCGGCCGGGCAGGCCGGCGCCGCCGGCGCCTATCTTGGCCTCGTCGAAGGATTGCGGCAGGTTCTGGGAACAGCCGGTCCCACGCAGGTGAAGGATGCAAATCTCGCTCTGGCGTCGGGCTTTGGCATGATCAACTATGATCGCGGTCTGGCCTCCGGCGCTGTGATCTTTGCAGGGCCTTCGCGATGATCGATCCGATTGAGCCGCCTCGCCGCAAGAATCCGTTGTTGCGGACGCGGCTGCCCGCGTCGCCGCCCAGACCACGCAGCAGGCAATCGCACGGACTGACGCGCGCGGCTGCCGAAGGACGCTTCATGCTCCAGCGCTGCGAGGCTTGCGGTACTTTCGCCTATCCGGCGCGCGAGGCCTGCCCCTCCTGTCTGTCGGCGGAGCTCGCCTTCGTCGATGCGCCGCGTCGCGGCATTTTACTAGCCGAGACGTCAACGCGTGTGCCGAGCGATGTGTATTTCCGCGAACGGGCGCCCTGGCGCATCGGTCTCGTCAAGATGGATTGCGGCCCGACCATCGTGACGCATCTCCATGCCGACTGTGTCGAGGGCGCGCCTGTCCGCATGTCGTTTCAGCTCGACAAGAGCGGGCAGGCGGTGGCCTTTGCCCGACCCGAGGGGGAGACTCCCAACATGGCAGACGACAGGCAGTGGCGGGAAATGACGGCCGATCCGAAATTCCGGCGAGTGTTCGTGACCAACGGCCGCAGCGTGATCGGCCAGGAAGCCGTCACTGCGCTGAAGGCGGCAGGTGCCAAGACGGTGTTCGTCGGGGTCGCCGAACCGTGGCGGCCGTTTGCCGGCGAGAAGCTGTTGCGCGGGCAGGAGGGGGTCGAAGTCGTGACTCTTGACGCAGCCGATGAAAAATCGGCCGCGGATCTTGCCGCCGACATCGGTGGTAAGGTCGACATCCTCGTCAACACGACTGAATATATTCGAGCGGGCGGCTTGCTAGATCGCCGGGGCACGAGCATCGCGCGGGACGAAGTCGACCAGGCTTATCTCGGCTTCATCAATCTCGCGCAGGCCTTCGGGCCCGCCATGCGGATGCGCGGCGCCGACGGTATCAACAGCAGTGTGGCCTGGGTCAATATCCTCTCGGTCTATGCGCTCGCGAATTGGCCGGCCTTCGGCGCCTATTCGGCCTCGCAAGCGGCTTGTCTATCGCTGTCGCATTGTCTTCGCGCAGAGCTCAGGCCCGGCGGCGTCAAGGTCATGAACCTGTTCACGGGGCCGGTTGACAGCGAGTGGTTCCAGACGGTGCCGCCGCCCAAGGTCGCGCCGCGCGCGGTGGCGCAGGCGATCGTGTCGGGGCTCAGGAACGGGCTCGAAGAAATGTATGTCGGGGACGTCGCTGAGGAGATCCGGCAACGTCTCGCGGCCAATCCGAAAGCGCTCGAGCGCGAGCTAGACAGGTGAGAGAGATTTCAACCAAGCCGGAGGACGTGACAATGCAAAGCAAGAATCTCCTGGAACTGGCGGGTGCGATCTCTTCCGGCGCGGTGCGCGTCATCGATCTGACCTTCACGCTCAGCCCCGATTTTCCGGTCATCGTGCTGCCGCCGGAGTTCGGCCAGGCGGCGCCGGTCCGCATCCAGGAGATATCGCGCTACGATGGCCGCGGTCCGGCCTGGTACTGGAACAACGTGACATTCGGCGAGCACACCGGCACGCATTTCGATGCGCCGATCCACTGGTTCACCGGCAAGAATCTGCCGAACAATTCCGTCGATACGATGCCGGCGAAGGACATGATCGCGCCGGCATGCGTGATCGACTGCTCGGCGCAGGCGGCGAAGGATCCGGATTTTCTGCTCACAGTGCCGATCGTCGAGGCCTGGGAGGCGCAGCACGGACGGATTCCCGAGCGTCACTGGGTCCTGCTGCGGACCGACTGGTCGAAGAAGGGCTGGCGCGATTACTCCAATCTGCGGGACGACGGCGCGCACACGCCGGGTCCGAACGCGGCCGTCATGAAGTGGCTGGTCGAGGAGCGCGGCATCATCGGCTTCGGCACCGAGACGATCGGCACTGACGCTGGGCAGGCCGGACATTTCGAGCCGCCTTATCCGGCGCATCACTTCCTGCATGGCGCCGGCCGCTACGGCCTTCAATGCCTCTGCAATCTCGATCAGCTTCCCGCAACCGGCGCCGTCATCGTGGCCTCCCCGCTGAAGATCCAGAACGGTTCCGGCAGTCCGCTGCGGGTGATCGCGCTGGTTTCGTCGAGCTGAAGCAACTGGTGACGCTTGCCGAACAGAAGAAACGCGAACCGCGAAAGACAAGCGCCATGATCTCGATGAAATATCTGCTCGCCTCGGCCGCTTTGTTTGCGGCCCTTCCGCAGGTCGCCCAGGCGGACATCCTCGTCGGGTTCGTCACCGGCCTCAGCGGGCCGGTTTCGTCGATCGGGATCCCAAACGCGAAGGGAATCGCGGCGGGTGAGGCCTATGTCGGTGAGGTCGGCGGCGAGAAGGTGCGCGTCATTCAGCTCGATGACGGCTCGGACCCGACGGCGTCAACGCGCAACGCGCGCAAGCTCGTCGAACAGGAGAAGGTCGATATTCTCATCGGCACGTCGGGCGCGCCGCAGACGCTGGCGATGGCAACTGCCGCGATCGAGATGAAGATTCCGATGATCGCCGTGTCGCCGATCGCGCCGGTGCCATCAGGTGATGGCGGGCCCTGGGTCGTGCAGACGCCGCAACCGACGCCGCTGCTCGTCCAGGGCATCGTCGATCACATGAAGGCGCGCGGGTTGAAGACCGTCGCGTTCATTGGCTTCTCGGATGCATTTGGCGACCTCATGTACGACTCGCTCTTGCAAACCGCCAAGGCGGGCGACATCAAGGTCATCGCCAACGAGCGGTACGCCAGATCGGATTCGTCGGTGACGGCCCAGGTGTTGCGCGCGCTGGCGGCCCGGCCCGATGCCATCATGTTCGGCGGTACCGGAACGCCAGGCGCGTTACCGGTGATCGCCTTGTCGGAGCGCGGATATAAGGGGCCGCTGTACGGCAACCACGGACTTATCAGCGCCGACTTCCTGCGCCTCGCCGGCAAGGCCGCCAACGGCATCATCTGCCCGACCGGGCCGGTGACTGCAGCCGAGCAGCTTCCGGCGAGCAACCCAATCCAGAAGGTAGCCCTGGCTTTCCGCGCGGCGTTCGAGAAGGCTAACGGCGAGGCGCCGACGGACTCGTTCTCGTCCTATTCGTTCGACGGCTGGTTGGTGTTCGTCGATGCGGCCAAGCGCGCGATGGCAACAGGCGCGAAGCCAGGTTCGCCGGAATTTCGCACCGCGCTGCGACAGGCGCTGTTCACGACCAAGGACGTGGTGGGAACGCAGGGAGTCTACAGTTATACGCCTGCGGATCGGCACGGCGTCGATGATCGCGCGCGCGTTCTGGTTCAGATCGAGGACGGCAGATACAAGCTGCTGCCCTGAGCGGGGATTTGACGGAGAATAGCGTGGGAGCAAATGCGAGCAATCCAGTTGGGGAGGGCGACGCGAAGCCAGTCTGGGCGCGTGCGGTCGAACTGTTTCCGTCGCCGGATCGCATCCTCTCCACCATCCTAACGCGGCAGGCGGAACACTACGGCGATCGTGCCCTGCTAGTGGCCGGAGACACCCGCTGGACCTATTCGCAGACCGCGGCGATCGCTAGGGCATCTGCCAAGACGCTCGTCGACGCTGGAATCAAACCCGGCGACCGGGTCGCGCTGATGTGCTCGAACCGGCCGGAATTTCTCCAGGTCTATCTCGGTTGCGCCTGGCTCGGTGCGATCGTGGTGCCGATCAATACCGCGCTGCGCGGCTTCCAACTTTCCCATATCTTCCGTAACGCTCGGCCTGCGCTGCTCGTCGTCGAGGCGCAGTTTGCCGCTGCGATAGAGACCATCGACCCCGACGTCGAGCTTCCGTCTCGGACATGGACGATCGGTGGTGTCACCGAGACGAGGGTATTGTCAGCGCCATTGCCTGCTCTTGGCGACGGCGTGCCTGCGAGCGCGGTGTATCCCGGCGACACTGTCGCCATTCTCTATACGTCGGGCACGACGGGGCCGGCAAAGGGCGTCTGCTGTCCGCAGGCGCAATTGTTCTGGTGGGGCATCTACTCGGCGCGGGCGCTAGGTATCCGAGAGGGTGACGTGCTGTTCACGACACTGCCGCTGTTCCATACCAATGCGCTCAATGCGTTCTATCAGGCGATCCTGAACGGATGCACCTACGTGCTCGAACCCAAATTCTCGGCGTCTGGTTTTTGGACGACCGCGCGACGGCACAACGCGACGGTCGGCTATCTGCTCGGTGCGATGGCGTCGATGCTTCTGGCGCAGCCCGAGGGCGAAGACGATCGGGGGCATGGCATCCGCGTTGCGCTCGGCGGTGGCGTGCCGCCGCAAATCCACCGACCTTTCTTCGAACGCTTTGGCGTGCCGCTGGTCGACGGCTACGGCTCGACGGAGACCAATTTCGTGTTCGCCGGATCGATTCCCTCGGATCGTCCCGGGACGATGGGCTATCTGGCTGATGGCGTTGAAGCGCGCATTGTCGATGAGAACGATTCAGAGTTGCCTGCGGGACAGGCCGGCGAGCTCGTCCTGCGCGCCCGCGAGCCTTTTGCGTTCGCCAGCGGCTATTTCGGCATGCCTGAGAAGACGGTCGAGGCATGGCGAAATCTCTGGTTCCATTCCGGTGATCGCGTCGTTCGCGACTCCGATGGGCATTATCGCTTCATCGATCGCATGAAGGATTCGATCCGCAGGCGCGGCGAGAACGTGTCCTCGTGGGAGGTCGAACAGACGATCCAATCCCATCCTGCTGTGGCGACTTGCGCCATTTACCCGCTGCCGTCCGAATTGGGGGAGGACGAGGTCGCAGCCGCGATCCTGCTCGAGTCGGGTCAATCGCTGCAGCCCGTCGACGTCATCAGGCACTGCGAAGGGCAGATAGCTTACTTCGCCATTCCTCGCTACGTGCGCATCGTGAGAGAGATGCCGCTGACCGAAAACGGCAAGATCAAGAAGGGTGTGCTGCGCGATGCGGGCGTGACCTCTGATACATGGGATCGCGAGGCGGCCGGCATCCGGGTGCGGCGTTAGCCGTGGCCTCGGCTCACGACTTCTGCATCGCGTCCCTGACGGCGCCCTTGAGTTGGTCGAGCTCGCCGGTCAACCCGTCGAGCCTGTCGGCCGGGAATCCAGCCAAGAGCTCAGCGAGCCACGAACCATGGCTCTTGGCCATGCGTCGGAAGGCTTTCCGGCCTTCGACGGTCATGCACACGATCTGCACGCGCCGATCCAGGTTTGAAGGCGTGCGGGTGATGTAGCCGTCCTCGACCAAGCGATCGACGATCGGCGTCAGGTTTCCGGCGGAGACCATCAGGCGTTTTGGCAATTCGCCCAGCACCAATCCGCTCGGCTCGCGGTCGAGCTGAGCAAGAACGTCGAAGCGAGGCATGGTGAAATCGAATTCCTCGCGAAACCGGCGCCGAAGCTCCCCCTCGATCAGGGTCGTGCAGGCCAGAAGCCGCAGCCAAAGCCGCGTTTGAGCCCTGTATTCGGCCTCCTGATCGGTCCCATTCCTGGTCAAGACCGGCGGGGACTCCCTTGCGACTGCCAAATCAGATCTCCCGGAGGGCTCATGGACCGTTGAAGCCGGTGGCTTTCGTCGATCGCGATTAAGATAGTTCGTGCCAAAAGTAAATTCAAGGCTCGGCCCGGACGCGCCGGGTCGGCTCTGTTGCGTATCGCATCTGAAGTCGCGGGCCGAACAGGAGCTGCAGAAGCGAACCGTCTGCGCGGTCTACCGAGAAGCGCCTTGACAATCAGTGGTCATTACGAACTATTTTATGCTTAAAGTAATTTGCGGCGCAGCTCGATCAGTTGGCCGAAGCAATAGGTGTCCGCCAAGGGACGGTTAAAACCAATCTGGCGCGTGCTGCCGCAGCGCGTAGTGCAGTGAACGGAGGAGATGACAGATGAGTTCGGTTGCCAAGGTCATCAAGCGGGAGTGGCTGGACTGGCCGTTCTTCGAACCGCGTCACCAGGTGGTCGCCGGCGCGCTCGATCGATTTATCCAATCGGGGGTCATCGACAGGATCGATCACAGCGACGTTGACGGCGCCTGTCGCAAGCTGGTGCGTGGAATGGGCGAGGCGGGGCTGCTCGACTGCGCGGTCGCGACCCCAGACGGTGACGCTACGACGATCGACTCGCGTTCGATCTGCCTGTCGCGCGAGTCGCTCGCTTATGCCGACGGGCTCGCCGATTTTGCTTTCGCGATGCAGGGACTTGGCTCCGGCGCGATTGCGCTCGGCGGCTCTGCCGAGTTGCGCAACGCTGTGCTGCCAAAAGTCCGGTCGGGCGAATGGCTCTCGGCGTTCGCACTGTCGGAGAAAGGGGCTGGGTCGGACGTCGCCGCTATGTCCTGTACCGCGCGCGCCGATGGCAACGACTACGTCATCGATGGCGAGAAGACCTGGATCTCCAATGGCGGCATTGCCGATATCTATACGTTGTTCGCGCGTACCGGGGAAGCGCCGGGTGCTCGCGGCATCTCGGCTTTCGTGGTGTTTCCGGATGATCCCGGCTTCGGTCTTGCGGACCGTATAGACGTTATCGCCCCGCATCCACTGGCGACGCTGCGCTTTGCGAACTGCCGAATCCCGGCGGCCCGCCGCCTTGGTGCGCCTGGGGCCGGCTTCAAGCTCGCCATGCAGACGCTCGATATTTTCCGCGCCTCGGTCGCCGCCGCAGCCCTCGGCTTCGCGCGGCGTGCGCTTGACGAGGCGCTGTCCCACGCGCGCAGCCGTCACATGTTCGGCGCAGCGCTCGGAGATCTCCAACTCACCCAGGCCGCGCTTGGCGATATGGCGACCGATACCGATGCCGCCGCGCTTCTGACCTATCGCGCAGCCTGGCGCCGCGACGTCCAGAAGCTGCCGACCACCCGCGAGGCAGCGATGGCAAAGCTGACGGCCACCGAGACCGCGCAGCGCGTCATCGACCGCGCAGTGCAGATGTTCGGCGGCCGCGGCGTGCGCAAGGGAGAAATTGTCGAAAGCCTCTACCGCGAGATCCGCGCGCTGCGCATCTACGAGGGTGCGACCGAAGTGCAGAAACTGATTGTCGCTCGCGATCTCTTGAAGCCGCGCTGAGAGAATAAGATCCCGAATGAGTACGATCAGAAGGCCAGAAACCGTAGCCACTGCCGCGACCAGTGGCTTGCAGGTGCTTCAGCCCAGCGGTTGGCCGCAGCCGAAGGGGTATGCCAACGGCATCATGGCAAAGGGGCGCCTGGTTGTGACCGGCGGTGTCGTCGGTTGGGACGTTGAAGGCCGATTTGCCCAAGGGTTTGCTGCGCAGGTCCGGCAGACGCTCGAAAACATCGTCGCGATCCTGGCCGAAGGCGGCGCGCGTGCGGATCATCTCGTGCGCCTGACTTGGTATGTCGTGGATATGGACGAATACATTTCCAACCTGAAGGCGCTCGGCAAAATCTATCGTGACGTCATCGGCGTCCACTACCCCAGCATGGCGCTCGTTCAAGTCGTGCGTCTCGTCGAGCCTTCCGCACGCCTTGAGATCGAAGCGACGGCCGTCGTACCGCGCTAACGCGGGCACCGGACAGCCGCGAGCGAGAATCGTCGGCTTCAGCGACGCCGAAATTCAAGGTAGCGTTCGGCAGCGCTCTGGGCGACGTGTGCACCGAGAATCCGAAATCACGATTTTTGCTTCCAATCCGGATATGTATGATCCTAAAAGAAGCAATCTTCGGAAGCGTGTCCTACGGAATTCCTCAGTCGATCCAATCACATATAGGATCGACCGGAGATAAAATAGATCAATGAAATGAATGGCTTGCAGTGGAAGTTTTCTACAGCCCCCATGATGGATTGGACCGAGAGTTCAAGTGTTTCAATCGCTTGGAAGGCTGCGTGTGCACGACGTGTGCACCGGGAGATCAAGAAAAATCGCACGTGAGCCAGTATCGGTTGTCCGATTCTGGGGCGGTTGGATGTCCGCGCTATGCGCATGCGAACCGAAACGCGTGTGCGAGATAGGAGCCTCTTGCCGTGATCGACTCCTATGCGTTGCCTTGGGGAGTTTTGTGAGGGCGCACTAGATTGTCCGCCCATGCCTCGGCAATGTGGGGAAGAGTCAGGTCGCGCTTCCGATCAAGCAAAAGTTCGAGGACGCGCGGCGGCGTCAATGGGAGCTCTTGGATGCGCTTTCCTGTGGCGTTTGCAACAGCGCATGCGATGGCCGCTCCGACATTTAAAATGGGCACCTCGCCGGCACCTTTGGTACCGAGCGGTCCCATCGAGGGCGCGCCCTCGTAAAGACTGATCTCGACCGGCACGACATCGAGCGCCAGTGGCACGCGATATGTTTCGAAGCCGCTTTGGCAGACTCGACCGTTGCTGCCCATGGTTACTTCTTCATGCAAGGCATACCCCAACCCTTGCACGACACCGCCCTGGATCTGGCCGTGGATTGCGCGCGGGTTCAGTGCGCGGCCGACGTCCTGGACCACACGATAGTTCAGTACCTCGACATGCCCGGTCTCCGGATCGACAGCGACCTCGCAGTCGTGGACGGCGAAAACGGGCATGTCGATCGCGTCGATGAAATGACCGGCGACACAGCCGGGCATGGCCGGCACGCCTGTGCCCGTGAAAGCGCCGGTCCCGGAGACCGGGCCATGCTTTGCCTGGGCATAGGTCGCGACCTCCGCGACGGTGCGGCCCGAGCCTGGCGCGCCGGCGATCTCGACCCGCCCGTGGCGCATGACGAGATCCTCGGGCGCCGCCTCGATCATCTCTGAAGCAACTTTCAGGAGTTTTGCGCGCACCTCCTGCGCCGCCGACAGGCTCGCCGCACCAAGCGAGACGGTGGTGCGGCCGCCGCCGACGCCGACATCGTAACCGGCCGCATCCGTATCGGCGGCGCGGACGACAACACTCTCCGGCGGAATGCCGACTGTGCTTGCGACGATCTGCGGCAGGCCTTGCATCATCGAGCCGGATCCGATCTCGACGCCTGAGGTCACAAGCGTCGCCGTGCCGTCGGCATTCATGTTCACGGTCGCGGCCGATGGTCCGACGAAGACGAACCAGGTGCCGACGGTGGTCGCGCGCCCATAGAGCCGGCCGTCGGTGCGTGCGGGCCGCGGTGCGGCGGCATCGCGCAGTGTATCCATCCGCTCGAGCATCGGGCTGAGCACGTCGGCTTCGAAAACCTGGCCGGTGGCACCGAGGTCCTTGTCGCCGAGCACGTTGCGGCGGCGGAAGAGCAGCGGATCCATGCCAATCCTGGCCGCGATCTCGTCGGTATGCCGTTCCAGCGCAAAGGTGTTGTAGACGCCGTTGCAGCAGCGAAAGGCGCCGTTCGGCGCGGTGTTTGTGTAGAGGGCGCGCGAGACCAGGCGCACGCTGCCGAGCCTGTAGTTTCCGCCGAGCGTGTGCGCTGTCATGGTGGTCAGGAATATCTGCTCGCCGCCATAGGCGCCGCAGTCCATCAGCACGACCGCCTCGCGGCCGACGATGTCGCCCTGGCGCGTCACCGCCGAGCGTATCCGGACATCGGCATTTTCCCGGAACAGGCAGGTGAGCATCTCTTCCTCGCGCGAATTGACGAGGCGAACCGGCCGGCCGCTGGCGCGGGCGAGGAGGGCCGCAAAGGGCTCGATCGCCAGATCGAATTTTAAGCCGAAGCCGCCGCCGACAGGCGGCACCGTGACGCGGACCTGCGATGGCGGCACACCCAGAAGGCGCGCGGTTGCGTTGCGGATACCCCAGGGCACTTGCGTCGACGTCTCGATGTGGAACCGCCCGTCCTCGTAGCTTGCGACCACGGCACGCGGCTCGAACGCGACGTGATTTTGGCGGCCGACGCGGAAGGAACTCTCGATGATCTCGACGTCTGCTCGAGCAAAGGCGGCGTCGACATTACCGCGGACGACCGTAGCTTCCCAGGCGACGTTGCCTTTGCGCGCGCCGCCTTCGAGCAGGACTTCATAGTCGCGCCAGTTGGGATGGACCAGCGGAGCGTCAGACGCCAGCGCGTCCGCCATCGTGATGACGGCGGGCAAGGGCTCGATCTCGACGTCGATCGCCGCGAGCGCCGCTTGCGCTTGCGCCAATGTGCCGGCCGCAACCGCAGCCAGCGGTTCGCCGTCATAGCGGATGACATCGCGCGCGAAGAGCGGATGATCGGCGATGCCGATCCCCATCATGCCGGGGGCGTCGGCAGCCGTCACGATCGCGCGCACGCCGGGCATGCGGGCCGCCCTGGAGGTGTCGAGACGGACGATCCGCCCCGACGGCACGCCGGCGCGCAGCACTGCGGCGTGCAGCATGCCCGGCAGATAGCGATCGACGGTGTAGCGGGTGCGCCCGCGCAGCTTGTCGGCGGCGTCGCGCCGGCGGAAATCCATGGTCGCGGAAACATCGGACATGTCAGCGCCTCCCGTTCATTTCGTGGCCAATGCGAGCAGCGTCGCATCGACGATGCGTTCGTAGCCGGTGCAGCGACAGATATTGCCGGTCAGCGCCGCACGAATGTCCTCGCGCGTGGCGTCCGGTCTGGTCGTCAGGAGATGCGTCAGGCTGACCACCATGCCGGGAAAGCACATGCCGCATTGCACGGCATCGCTGGCTTCGAGCGCGCTCTGGATGCGGTTCAACTGGCCGTGTGTGGTGAGGCCTTCCACTGTGTGGATCTCGCAGCCATCGGCGAGTGCGGCCGGCATCAGGCAGGAGGGGGTGGGTTTGCCGTCGATGAGCACCATGCAGGCGCCGCAGAAACCCTCGCGACAGACGGGCTTTGCGCCGGTCAGATGCAACTCCTCGCGAAGGATATCGACGAGCGGGGTGGTCGGATCGGCGGCGGAGGCGAGGCGGTCGCCATTGACGGTCAGGCTGAGACCCATGTGCATCCCCGATGATCTAGGCGCCGAGCGCGGCAGCCGCCGCGCGGCGAACGAGACCCGGCAGCACGCTGACGCGATACCAGGCCGGTGCATCAACGCCGTCGCGGCCGACGAATTCGTTCGCCAGTTCGGTTGCGGTCCGCGCAGCTCCCTCGGCGTCGAGCCGACGTCCGATCAGGGCGGCCTCGAGCCGCTCCCACCGCCGCGCGACCGGTTCGACCGAGCCGACGGCGATCCGGGCAGCCCGCACTCGGCCCGCTGCATCGACGCTGGCTGAAAGGCTGACGATGGCGACCGGATAGTCCCCGGCCTTGCGCAAGGGCAGGCGGACATGGGCAGTCTTGCGCTCGCTGCGGGGCACGACGATCTGCGTGACGAGCCGGCCGGGCGCCAAGGTCGGTCGGATCTCGAGGAAGTGCTCCAGCTTCATCCGTTCACGACCGTCCCGGCCTGCGACCTCGATCTCGGCATCGAGGCAGAGCAGCGCCGGCACGCAATCCGCAGCGGCGAAGTCCAACGTCGCAAGATTGCCGCCGATCGTCGCCATCGCTCGGATCGCCGGGTTGGCGGAGCGAGCGGCGGCGGCCGCAAGGACACCGAATTCGGGGAGGTCCGCCAACGCGGCTGCGAGCGTTGCGTGCGTCACTGCCGACCCGATCTCGACCACATCGGACCCGATACGGACCGCTCCGAGTTCGGCGATCTTCCCGATCGCGACATAGTGCGCCCTCAGCGGCTCGTGCCGGATCGGCGATCTCATGATCCACGTGCCGCCGGCAAAGGCGGAGCCGGCCGCGCCGTATTCGCTCAGCGCATCGAGTGCCGCCTCGAGCGTGGGAGCAATATAGACCGACGACGTCGCATTGCGTGTCTCGGCTGGCGCAGCTTGCACGGGAAAGCCGGTGATCATTGGCTGCGCTCCAGTCGCAGGCGATCGAGCAGCACGCCGATGATGACGATCGCGCCAAGCACGACCATCTGGACGTAGCCGTCGATGCGGGTGAGATTCATGCCGTTGGACAGGATGGTGACGAACAGGGCGCCGAGCACCGCGGTGCCCACCCCGCCGCGGCCGCCGGCCAGGCTGGTTCCGCCGACCACGGCGCCGGCGATCGCTTGCAGCGAAAGTGAGCCGCCAAGGTTAGGTTCGCCAGAGCCGGTGCGCGCCGTCATCATGATGGCGCCGAGCGCGGCGAGCGCTGAGCACAGCATATAGGTGAATACCAGAATGGGTTTGACCGGCAGGCCGGCCACCGCGGCGGCGCGCGGGTTGGTGCCGATGATGTAGAGCGAGCGGCCGAACACGGTGCGCGCCAGGGCCAGATGCAGCACGATGCCGACCGTGAAGGTGATCGCGATCGCGGCGGGGACGCCGAACAGAGTGCCGCCGTAGAAGATCTGCGAAAACAGCTTTGGTACGCCCTGCACGGGCCGGCCGGCCGACAGCGTCGTTGCGACGCCGATTGCGATGTTGTAGCTGCCGAGCGTGGCGACAAAGGGATTCACGCCGAGCAGTGCGATCACCACGCCGTTGAACAGGCCGCAGGCGATACCGAGGCCGAAGCCGGCGCCGAGTCCAGCGAGCAGCACGGTGGCCATGTCATGGCCCGATGCCGTCGCACCGGCCATTGCCAGCGCGGTGCCGACGCTGACCATCGATACAGTCGGGCCGAGCGCGAGGTCGAAGCCGCGGGTGAGGATCACCACCGTCTGCGCCATGGCGAAGAGCGCGAGATAGCTGGTCTGTTGTGCGATGTTGAGCAGATTGGCCGGCGACAGCACGCGGCCGTCGACCGCGGCAAAGCCGAGCAGCAGCATGACAAGCGCGATCGGCAGCATCGCGCGCCAGAGCCATTCTCCCGCAAGTCGCTTTGCGTGACCCGTGTCGCTGGCCGGGACTGACAATTCGAGGTCAGACACGCAACGTCCTCCGTCGGCTGAGTTCGTCCAGCGCCACGGCAGTCACCATGATGACGCCGAGGAAGACCGGCTGCAGGCGGGAGTCGATGTGCAGCAGGTTCAGCGCATTGCCGAGGATGATCAGGAACAGCGCGCTGACGGCGACGATCTCGACTCGGCCGACGCCGCCGCGCAGGCTGACTCCGCCGATCACGGCGGCGGCGATCGATTGCAGCATCATGCGGTCGCCGCCGAAACTCGCTTGGCCGGAGCCGACCTGTGCGGTGAGCAGGATGCCGGTGAGCGCCGCGAGCACGCTGGACAGCACATAGGTGCCGACGATGTGGCGCTGGATCGACACGCCCGACACCACGGCCGCCTCGACATTGCCACCGATCGCATAGACATAGCGGCCGAACAGCGTTCGCCGCTGTGCGAACATCGTCGCGAGAATGACGGCGAGCGCGATATAGACCGCCGTCGGCAGGCCGAACACCTGGGCGCGGCCAAAGCCCTTCACGAAGACTTCGGGCATGCCGTAGACGGGGATGCCGCTGGTGATCATGAGGCCGACGCCGGCGGTCGCCGACATCGTGCCCAGCGTCACCACGAAGCCGGAGACCTTGAGCTTCGCTACGCAGAAGCCGTTGACGAGCCCCACGACCAGGCCGGAGCCGAGCCCCGCCGCGACGCCGCTCGCAATGATCACGGCATTGTTGCCGGGAAACGCGACCGCAGCAGCGGCCATGGTTTTCGCGGTCACCACGCTCGCGAGCGCGACGACGGCGCCGACCGACAGGTCGAAGCCGCCCGCGACGATCACCAGGGCCTGGCCGCAGGCCACGATGGCCAGAAACGATGCGTTGCGCAGGATGTTGAGGATGTTGATGAGGCCGTAGAACTGAGGATCGGTCGCCGACATGCCGGCGACAAGCGCTACCAGCAGCGCCGGCAGGAAGCCGATCCGCCCGGCGATCAATCGGCCAAGACCGATCGACAGCCGGGGCTGAGAGGCGGTGAGGGCCGTGCTCATGCGACCTCCGCCACAAGATGATCCCTGAAGAAGCTTGCCAGCACGTTCTGCTCGGTCTTCTCGGCCCCTTTCAGCTCGGCAGCGATGCGGCCGTGATGCATCACGTAAAGCCGGTTCGACAGCGCCAGCACCTCCGGCAATTCGGACGACACGACGATCACGGCCGCGCCGGCCTCGACCAGGCGTTTCATGAATTCATAGACCTCGAGCTTGGCGCCGACGTCGATGCCCACGCTCGGCTCGTCGAACAGGAACACGGTGAGCTCACGGGTCAGCGCGCGGCCGAGCATTACCTTCTGGCGGTTGCCACCAGACAAGGCGCCGGCGGCGCGTTCGATATTGGGCGGCCTGAGCTGCAACTGTTCCATGATGCCGGCGATCGTGACGCGCTCCGCCGCCTGCCGCAGCATGCCGAAGCGGGCGAAGGCAGGCAGGTCGAGCCCGGTCATCGAGGCGTTCTCGCGGATCGGACGCGACAGCGCGAGTCCCTCGGCGATCCGGTTGGCGGGAAAATAGGCGACGCCGTGTTTCAGGCTGCGTCGCGGTGCCGGGAATTCGTAAGGCAGGCCGTCGAGGCGAACGACGCCCGATGCGATCGGCTCGAGCCCGTAGATAGCGCGAATCAGTTCCGATTTACCGCAGCCGACCAGCCCCGCGATGCCCGTGATTTCGCCGGCCTGGGCATAGAAGCTTACGTCACGCACGCTCGCGTCGGCCAGCGTGAGGTTCTCGACGTCGACCATGACCTTGTCCGGCTGGTGCGCGATAGCGGGATACATCAAGTCGATCTTGCGGCCGGTCATCAGCTCGACGAGTTCGCCGTCGGTCGAGGTGGCGGCGTCGAGGGTGCGGATGTGACGGCCATCGCGCAGCACCGTGATGCGATCGGCCAGCGCGCGGATGTCGCGCATGCGGTGCGAGACATAGATCAGCCCGACATTCTGGCTCTTCAGCCGGGCAATCAGTTCGAACAGCCGACCGGTCTCGCGTTCGGTCAGCGACGCGGTCGGCTCGTCGAGGATCAGGAGGCGCACCCGCCCGAGCAGGGCCTTCGCGATCTCCGCCATCTGCTGGTGCGCGCGAGAGAGGTCGTCGACCCGCTGCGAAGGATCGAGATCGAAGCCGAGCTCGTCGATTAGTGCCGTCGCGCGCTTGCGCATCTCGCGAGCCCGCAAGACGCCGCCGCTCGAGACCTCGCGGCCGAGAAACAGGTTCTCTTCCACCGTCAGGCTAGGAACCAGCGAAAACTCCTGGAACACCGGGCTGATGCCGATCGCGCGCGCCCGCTGCGGGCTAAGGTGGCGGATTTCCTCGCCGCCGAAATGGAAGGTGCCTTCGTCGGGCGGAAACGTCCCGGAGACCACATTGATCAGCGTCGATTTGCCGGCGCCGTTCTCGCCGAACAGGACATGCAACTCGCCGGCACGGACATCGAGATCGATCCGATCGAGCGCACGGACGCCGGTGAATCGTTTTGATATCCCGCGCAGTTCGAGCAGCGGCTCGGCTCGCGTCAAATCGGTCTCGACATCCATTCCCGTCTCCGTCGGCGCAGGCAGGCGGGAGTTCTCGTCTCCCGCCGCCGTTGTTGCCGGTTTACTTGGCCTTGACCGAATAGACCGGCGTCCAGCTTCCGGGCGCCAGCACAAGATCCATCTGCAGTTTCGATACGGTGGTCTTGTCGATCACCGCGGCTACCGGCTGGACAAGACTCATCACCGGCTTCCTCTCGATCAGACGCACCGCCTGGTCGATCGCGATCGCACCTTCGCCAACGGGATATTGGGTTGCGAAGGCGAGGATGTCGCCGCGGTTCAGCGCGTCGAGCATGGCCTGGTTTTCGTAGGACGACACGATCTTCAGGTCGCTTCGGCCAGCCTCGGCGACGGCTCCGATCGCGGCTTCGGCGGTCGGCGCGGTGCCCCAGATCACGTTCATGCCGGGATAGGCCTGCAGCGCGTCCTGGATGAGCTGGAGTTGCACCGCGACGCCGGAGTCACCGAATTTTTCGGCTAGGATCTTCGCGCTGGCGTTCCTGGCGATTGCCTTCTTGAAGCCTTCGTTGAACGATTCCGCCCATCCCGAGCCGGCCGGTCCGGGGAACGTCACGATGTTGAGCTTGTCGCCGGGCTTGGTCTGCGCCAGCAGGCCTTCGCCGGTGACTTCGCCCATGGCGACGAAGTCGACATAGTTGGCCGCCGGCAGGGCGTTGGGCGGCAGCGGATTGGTGACGCCGACGACCGGAACGCCCTTGGCCCTGGCCTCTTCGAATTTCTTGCTCAGCCCGGCGCCCGAGATGGCTCCGACGATGATGGCATCGGGACCGCTCGCCATGCAATCGTCGAACTGCGAGAGCTGCTTGGGCAGGTTCTCATAGCCACCCGCTTCATAGAGCGTCATGTTGACGTTCATCGCCTCGGCTTGCTTCACGACGCCGTAGGCGACCGCCACCCAGAAACTGTCCTTCATGTGCGGAAAGAGGACGCACAGCTTGTAGGGTTTCTCTGCCTTCGGCAATGCCGTGTACTCCGCCGGTTTTGGCGTGCCGGATGAGGCATCATAGACCTTCATCGGGAACCACGGTGTGTCGGCCGCGGCGGGGGCGATTGATACGGCCAAAGCGAGACCGGTGAGAGCTCCCAGTGTAGCGCGGACCGGCTGACGCTGGCTGGCGGTGAGGGACGTCGTGCAACTTGTCATAGGTCGATCCTCGGGGTTGGAAGGAAAGGGCGAGGGCCGACGACTTCGATCCTCGCTGTATGCACGATCCGTGCTGCCCGGCAGAAGCACGGTTTGCCATCGGCCTTAGCCGGCGGCCCACATAGCGACCGAGCGCCGCTCGAAACCCTCGCGGAACTGACGGGTGGATTCAGGAAGTAGCGTGCCGTTGCCCCAGTCGAGGATCACGGCGTGCTGGCGGATGACGTCGAGCACGTCGATCTCGCCGCTGCGATAGCGCCGGGCCACGAGTTCCGGGTCAAGCCGGGCATTGGCGACCCGCTCGGTCCTGAGCTTGGTGCGGAGCGCGTCGGTCGCGGCTTTGTCGACCTCATATTCGCAGAGCTCGGCGTCGATGGTTTGCACGACCACGCCATAGTCCTTGGCGGCGCGTGCGACCGAGACGTAGTCGTCCTTGATGTCCTCGATCACGAGGCGCGGGTCCCGCTCGAGCGGATCACCGAACCCGCCGCCGCCGGCTGTCGGCCGCGAGAACACATCACCTTCGCCGATCGGAACGTCGGAGAAGATCGAGCCCAGTCGTTCCTCGCGATCGGCACCGGCGCGCGTCAGGGTCAGGCCGTGGGGCATCGAGGGCAGGCCGCCTTCGATGCCCCACACCACGGCGCGCTCGCGGTCACAGATGTAGGAGATCACGGTCTTCTCGGCCTGCAGCATCCGCGATGTCTTCATGACGCCGGCGCCGCCGCGCCATTTGCCGGGGCCAGGCGAGTCCGTAAGGATCTCGCACTTGGTGGTCAGGATGGGATTGGCGCGCTCCTGGCCCTCGACCGGCTGCGACATCAGCCCGGTGCCGAAGCAGGCGGTCGTGACGTTGCTGCCGTCCTTGCCGTTGCGGCCGCCCCAGCCGCCGGGCAGCCAGTCGTAGAACATGAAGATCGGCTTGTCGGCGCTGCGACCGTCGAACCCGCCGGTGAGCAGATATTCGAGATTGAAGGCGCAGGCGAGCGCGCGTTCCGGCATCAGCTTCGACCACATCTCATAGATCGAGTTCATGATCTTCTCGAACGGCATCAGGAAGCCGGTGACGGCGATCGGCCATTTGGCATCGACGATCGAACCTTCGGGCGCGATGATGTCGAAGCATCGATAGAATCCGGAGTTCAGCGGCAGGTCGGGGAAGAAGGTCTTCATGCCAGCCGCGACCGCCGAGAACGTCGCGCCGAATGCCGAATTGTAGATCGAGCCGATGGTCGGATGGCTGCCGGTGAAGTCGTAGATCGCGCGGTCGCCCTTGATCGTCATCTTGATCTTGATCGGGATCATGCCTTCGCCGCCGGCGGGATCCCGATCGATGAAGTCGACCGTCTCCCATTCGCCGTCGGGCAGTGCCGCGATGCGCTGGCGCGCCGAACGCTCGACATAGTCCTGCACCGCGGCGAGGCCGGTCTCGACGGTGTCGCGGCCATATTTGTTGACGAGGCGCAAGATCTCGCGCTCGCAAACCTGCGTGGCCTGGGCCTGCGCCTGGATATCGCCGATGATCGAGGCCGGGTCGCGGGTGTTGGAGGCGATCAAATGCGCGACGTCCTTGCGCAGGCCCGCCTTGTCGAAAAGCCGGACCGGCGTGATGCGCAATCCTTCGCGGAACATCTCGCGGGCGGCAACGTCGAACGATCCGGGCACGCTGCCGCCGACATCGGACCAATGTCCGTTCGACTGGCTGAAGGCGATGATCTTACCGTCGGCGAAGATCGGCCGGACCAGCCGGACGTCGGAAAAATGTGTGCCGCCGGCATAGGGGTCGTTGATCGCGAACACGTCGCCTTCATGCATGTCGCCCTCGAAGTGGCGCATGACGTCCTGGCAGGTGAAGTGCAGCGTGCCGACATGGACGGCGATGTCCTGATTGCCCTGGGCGGCGCATTCGCCCTTGGCGTCGTGGAGGGCGCTGGAGAAATCGCGGTTGTAGATCACGAAGGAGTAGCAGGTCCTAAGCACCTGCTCGCCCATCTGGTCGACGCTGGTGATGAAGGAGTTTTTGAGGACTTCGAAGGTTACGGGGTCGAGCGCAAGATCGCCGGCCATCGGCTCACTCCTTCACGCGAATGATGATGTTGAGATATTTGTCGACCTCGGCGCTGGCGCCGGGCGGCACAACGGTCGTCGCATCGACCTGTTCGATGATCGCGGGGCCCTGGAAAGTGAAACCGCAGGGCAGGTCGTCGCGCGCATAGACCGGCGTATCGAGCCCGTTACCGTCGAACCAGACGCGGCGCCGGTCGACCGGCTCCGGGATCGCGCCGGTTGGCTTGTGGACGGCGAACTCGGCCTTGGGGACGACGCCGATGGCTTTCAAATTGAGGCGGAAGAAGCTGACGGGCGAGTCGTCGCGGCGGAAATTGTATTCGCGCTGGTGCTCGGCATGAAAGCTCTGGACGAGGTCGGCGATCACGCCGATCGGGCGAGCCGCGGTGACGGCGAGCGAGCGCCACTGGCCACGATACATCATGTCGATCGACCGCTGCAGCACGATGTCGTGCGGCGCGACCCCTTCATGGGTCAGCCGCGCCATTGCTTCCTTCTCCAACGCGCCGAACTGGACCTCGATGTCGGCGGCGTCAGCTTCGTCAGCGTCGACCATGCAGCTTTGCGAGAAGTCATGCTGCATGTCGACCAGCAGGCAGCCGAGCGCCGAGGTCACGCCGGGATTGGGCGGCACGATCACGACGGGAATGGCGAGTTCGCGCGCGACGTCGACGCCGTGCAGGGCGCCGGCACCCCCGAAGGCGACCAGCGCGAAATCGCGTGGATCGTAGCCGCGGCTGATTGAGATCAGCCTGACGGCGTCCGACATGTTGGCGTTGGCGACCTTCAGGATGGCGTCCGCCGCCTCATGCAAGCCGAGCCCGAACGGCTTTGCGACGCCATCCTCGACGGCCTTGTGGGCAACCTCGGGGTCGAGCATCACCTTGCCGCCGGCCAGACTGGTGCCGAGCCGGCCCATCGTGACGTTGGCATCGGTATTGGTCGGCTGCGTATTGCCATTGCCGTAACAGGCGGGGCCTGGATAGGCGCCGGCCGATTGCGGGCCGTTGCGGAGCGAGCCGGCCGGATCGGTCCAGGCCAGCGATCCGCCGCCGGCGCCAATGGTGAGGACCTCGATCGAGGCAAAGCGGATCGGGTAGCCGAACTCGATGTGCCAGTCCTTGGTGATGCGCGACTGGCCCTCATAGGCCAGCGACACGTCGGTCGAGGTGCCGCCCATGTCAAGGCCGATCGAATTGGGAAAGCCGCAGAGGCCGGCGATGTAGCGGCTGGCGATGGCGCCGGCGGCAATGCCGGAGCCGGCAAGGCGCGCTGCGAAATCCTTCACGCTGGCCGGCGTCATGACGCCGCCGCCGGTGTGCAGCAGCAAGAGATCGCGGGTATAGCCTTCATCGGCGAGGCGTTCGCCAAGGCGGCTCGTGTAACTGACGACGACGGGGCTGACGACGGCATTGGCGACCGTGGTCGAGAACCGCTCGTGCTCGAAGATTTCGGGGAGCACCTGCGATGAGATCGAAACCGGGATGTCCGGCATTTCCTGCAGCAGGATGTCGCGCATGGCGCGCTCATTGGCGCCGTTGAGATAAGCGTTCATGAAACAGACTGCGATCGCGGCCACCCCCCGGCGCTTGAGGATGCGCGCGACGTTGCGCGCGGCATCAACGTCGAGCGGCTGGATCACCTTGCCGCCGGCGTCGATGCGTTCGGGCACGGTCAGCCGGTCGCGTCTCGGCACGTAGGGCTTGACGACGTCCTTGTAGGTGTCCCAGAGGTCTTCCTTGTTGGCGCGCCGGATCTCGATGACGTCGCGAAACCCTTCGGTCGTCACGACGGCGGTGCGAGGCAGGCGGCGCGTGATCAGCGCGTTGGTCGCAACGGTGGTGCCGTGCGAGAACAGCGCCACCTTGGACAGGTCGATGCCGGCCTTGGAAACGCCGCCCATGATCCCTTCGATGGGATCGCGGGTGGATGAGGTTTTCTCGATGCGGATGAGGCCGGTGGCCTCGTCCATGATGCAGATGTCGGTGAAGGTGCCGCCGACGTCAACGGCCACGCGAAGATTCTGCACCATGCGGCTTCCTTCCAACATGCTTTTGCCGGCCCGAGGTTGGGGGCGAGCGCGCGGGATCGCCCAGATCGCTTGATCAGGGCGCCGCGAACGCTCAGCTCGACCGGCGGATTTCGAAACTGTCGGGAGGACTATAGGGAGATCGTCGGCGGGGCTCTTGACGCTGAGCGCAGAAGAATTTGTGTCTGAGAGCACGGTGGGCTCAAACGCGCATGTCCAATCGCCACCCGCCTAACAGGCAGTCAGGGCAAACGGAAAGCTGTGTCGCCTACGGATTGGGCGCTCGCGAGGCGGCGCGCGCCTCGCTCGGCGAGCAGCCGAACCGGCCGCGGTAGTTGCGGCTGAACTGCGCCTGGTCGCCGAAGCCCCAGTGATAGGCGATCTCCGAAATGCTCTTGCGGCAGTGCGGATCGCGCAGCATCGCGTCGCACATCATGAGGCGCTGGGTGCGGATATAGCTGCTCACGGTGATGCCTTCGCCCTCGAAGATCTGGTGCAGATATCGCAGAGAAATGCCGCAACCGTCCGCCACCACCTGCGGCGTCAGCCGCATGTCGTCGAGGCGCGTGCGGATGAAATGCTCGCAGCGATGCAGGTGCGCATTGCGGACGGTGGACGAGTGCCCGGCAAGCACGCGCTCGTCGGACTCGACCGCCATCGCCAGCAGGTCGATCAGATGCTTGCCCATCATGGCGCAGGCGGACTCGTCCATTTCGCCGATGCGCTCGCCGGCGAGGCGCAGCGTATCGACGAACAGCGCGCCGACGCTGCGGGTGGCGTCGATTTGCAGCGTCGCAAGACGTTCGGGACGGGAGATCCGCGCCCGCAGCACCGCGCTCGGAATCTTCAGCACCCAGAGTGCCGCGGGATCGTGATGGCTGAACTCATAGGGCAGATGACTGCGCTCGATCAGGAAAGCGCCTGGCCGGCACCGGACGTCCTTGCGGTCTTGCTCGAAGCGGATTTCCGCGAGCTCAGGTACTGTGATCAGGAAGCATTCTTCCCGTTCATTCAGGAGTTGGTGTTCATGCCTCTTGTAGAGCACACCGTCCGAGATTTGGCGTGACACCGACACCGGTCCGAGGGACCAGGCGCGCAGGCTACCGTAGAAGTCATGCCCTCCGCGGAAGCGAAGGTCCAGCGGGAAGTAAATCTTGGAGACGATCTCCTGCCAGAACTCGCGGCGATGATGCGAGGGAACATCGTTGGTCGCGAAAGTGGTCTGCATCCTGCGCTCCGTGACTGCCGTCCACTGTTGGCCTTCGCTTCTCCTTCGCGACGCCGATGTCGCGGCGCCCGCAAAAAAAATCCTCTGTTCGATCGTTGATGACCGCACTCATACCCACCCCCGTCGCCGTCATCAGCTTGCTGAGGACAGCAGGATGACGTCAAGTCCAATGGAAGGGAAAGCCGATAATTTAGGCCGCACGTGCACAATAGTAATCAAGGCAACCGACCGACGGGAGCCGCGATCGGCAGCAACGTCCCGGACAAAAGTCCGTCAAGGGAGGTTACATATCACTGCATGCTCCTGGCAATTGCACCAGGGAACTGCGAAGGCTGGTCAAAAGGCCGGCAGCCGATCCCTACAGCAAGACGCTCTACCGCCAGCGCAGTCTGATCGAGCGCATGTGCCCGCCTCAAGGACTCTCGCCGCATCGCGACGCGCTGCGACAAGTTAGCAAGAAATGTCCTCGCTGATGCGCAAGCGCACCAAGCAGGCTGGTGTCACCTTCTCGATCACAGCCCCGCGCTCGAATTGCTGGTGGACGATGACGGCGCCGTTGCCGGCGCCAGCCGTGAGAAAGACGATCGCTGGACGGTGCACGCCAGGGCGGTCGTACTGATTTCTGTCCTACGATAGTTGTGCAGCTGCTGTCGCGATGCGACGGCAGGCCTCTTTGAGTTCCGCGACCGACGTTGCGTAGGAAATACGGAAATACGGCGCAAGGCCAAAGGCCGAACCGGGAACGACCGCGACGCCGACGGCGCGCAGCAGGTATTCCGCAAAGGCCGTATCGCTCTCGATGATGCTGCCATCAGGCGTTTTCCTGCCGATGAGGCCCGCACAGCTGGCGAAGGTGTAGAACGCCCCTTCGGGCACGCGGCAGGTGATCCCGCTGATCCCATTCAATGCAGAAACGACGAGATCGCGGCGCGCCTGGAACGACCTGCAACGGTCGCGCACGATTTCGTGCGGACCGTTCAGGGCTGCCGCAGCCGCGGCCTGGCTGATCGATGAAGCGCAGGACGTCGATTGGCTCTGGACGATGGCCATGGCTCGAATCAGCGCATGTGGCCCGCCCGCGTAGCCAACGCGCCAGCCGGTCATGGCATAGGCTTTGGAAACACCGTTGACCGTCAGTATGCGGTTGCGAAGTGCCGGTTCGATAGCGGCCGGTGTGACAAAACGGAAATCATCGTAGACGATATGCTCATAGATGTCGTCAACGATCAGCCAGACATGCTGATGTCTCGATAGCACGTCGAGAATTGGCCGGTAGTCCGCTTCGGAATAAGCGGCTCCGGTGGGATTCGATGGCGAATTCAACATCACCCAGCGCGTGCGCGGCGTTATCGCCCCTTCGAGGTCGCCGGCGGTAAGCTGGAAGCCATTGGCTTCCGAACATGGCACAAGAACCGGCTTGCCTCCTGCAATGAGGACGATGTCGGCGTAGCTCACCCAAAACGGCGTCGGGATGATGACCTCGTCGCCCGGGTCGAGACTAGCCATCATGGCATTATACAGGACCTGCTTGGCGCCGGCCGAAACTGTGATCTCGTCCTGGGCGAACTCAAGGCCGTTATCGCGCCGGAACTTGGCGCGGATCGCGAATTTGAGCTCGGGCGTTCCGTCGAGCGCGGTGTATTTCGTCGCGCCAGCGTGGATGGCGCGCGCGCCCGCGTCCTTGATATGAGCGGGAGTGTCGAAATCGGGCTCTCCCGTGCCGAGGATGATGACATCCTTGCCCCGGCGCTTCAGATCCGTGGCGAGGCCGGTGATCTTCAGGATCTCCGACACCCCGATCGATGAAAGACGGGAGGCCGGCCGGAACAGCGATGATGTCTGGAGGGGAGCGTTCACGGCGATTTCCATTCAATCTACGTCGAACTTGACGCCTTGGGCGAGCGGCAGCGTGCGGCCGTAGTTGATCGTGTTGGTGGCGCGGCGCATGTAGGCCTTCCATGCATCCGACCCGGATTCACGGCCGCCGCCGGTTTCCTTCTCGCCGCCGAATGCGCCACCGATCTCGGCGCCCGAGGGGCCGATGTTCACATTGGCAATCCCGCAATCGGAGCCGCGTGCCGACAGGAAGGCTTCGGCCTCGCGTAGGTCGTTGGTGAAGATCGAAGACGACAGGCCCTCCGGAACGGCATTGTGCAGCCCGAGCACGGCATCGAAGTCGCTGTACTTGATGACATAGAGGATCGGCGCGAAGGTCTCGCGTTCGACTGGTCCGGCTTGACCGCCAATCTCGACCAGCGCCGGGCGGACATAGAAAGCCTCATCGGCGCCTGCGACGACGACGCGGTCTCCGCCGATGATCGCGCCACCTGCGGCCTTGGCTTCGCCGAGGGCGCGCTGCATCGATGCGTAAGCGAGGCCGTCGATCAAGGGGCCGACCAGATTGCCGGTGAGAGGATTGCCGACGGAGACGGACGCGTAGACCTTCTTCAGGCGCGGCACGAAGCTGTCATAGACGCTCTCGTGAACGAAAAGGCGTCGCAGAGTGGTGCAGCGCTGGCCGGCGGTGCCCATTGCCGCAAAGGCAACGCCGCGCAGCGTCAGGTCGAGATCGGCCGTCGGCGTCACCACCGCCGCGTTGTTGCCGCCGAGTTCGAGAATGGCGCGAGCGAAGCGCTGCGCGAGCTTCGGAGCGACGGAGCGTCCCATTGCGGTCGAACCGGTGGCCGAGACCAGGGGAACCCTGGTGTTGTTGACGAGGGCCTCGCCGATCTCGCGTCCTCCGACCAGCACGGCGGATAACCCGTCGGGCGCTGCGCCACCGTCGGCCTTGAAACGCCGCAGGGCGCGCCCGAACAGCGCTTCCGTCGCCAAAGCGGTGAGCGGCGTCTTTTCCGACGGCTTCCAGACGATGCTGTTACCGCAGACCAACGCCAGCGCAGCATTCCATGACCAGACCGCGACCGGGAAATTGAATGCCGAGATGATGCCGGTGACGCCGAGGGGATGCCAGGTCTCCGCCATACGGTGCTCTTGCCGCTCCGTAGCGATAGTCAAGCCGTAGAGCTGCCGGGAAAGCCCCACGGCGTAGTCGCAAATATCGATCATCTCCTGGACTTCGCCGAGTCCTTCAGACTCGATCTTGCCGGCCTCGATGGATACGAGTCGGCCGAGGGCGCGCTTGTTGCTGCGCAGCTCTTCGCCAAGCAGCCGCACCAGTTCGCCGCGCTTGGGAGCAGGGACCAGACGCCATTCGAGGAAAGCCGCGTGAGCCTTTTCGATGGCCGCGGTCGCGCCGGCGGCGTTGACTTCCCTGACATGCGCCACGGTTTCGCCGGTGATCGGGGTTTTCGCGTCCAATGTGCCGCCGGTATAGCTCATGGGATCGACGCCAAGCTCAGCCAGGAGCGCGTCGACCTCGCGCTTAAGCGAGAGGTTTCCGGCCTGGGCGGATGGCTTGATCGTATTGGCTGGCATGAGAGGCTCTTTCCAAAAGCTAGCGTTGTTTTCGAAGGGGGCTGCTTCAGCGGTTGGCTGGAGACTTCACAATCGTTCTCCCGTCAGGCGCTGGCCCTGAATGCGATGTGCGGCGACCCTAGCCGGATCAGCGACTGCTCCAAAGAGGCGCTTTCTGCGCTCGCGTAGAGCTCCAGTTCGTCGTGGACCTCGGCGCCGAGTCCTGCTTCGAATGCCGCCCGCATGGAGTGCTCACCATAATTATGGTGTTCGTCGGTGCCGAGATTCGACTGGAATATCCCGGCGGCGCTGACCGGGAGGAAATCCTCGTAGGCGATAGGATCGAAGCGGAGGAACTCCTGTTCGATCAGGGCATCGATTGTAGCCGGCAACCGGTGGCGTTCGCCTGCGGCAATGCCCGCTGATGTCGCAGAGTAGCGGAAGAATGCCATCCCGCGGGAGCGAAGCGTCGCCCAGTCATCCGGGAAGGTGGCAAAGCGTGCGGCGAGTTCCGCGTCATAGTTGCGTGCATTCGATCCGGCAGCGCCCACCTGGACGTCGCGGCGCACCGAGGCCAGCAGGTCGTCGTAAAGCTTGCGGCCCTTCGGTGTGAGGGCTGCGCCGCGCTGCTCGATCTCGCCGAAGCGTGCGGTGTGCGTGCCAATTGCGCTCTCGCCGCTGCTGTTCTCAAAGAGGATTCCTTCTTCTTGCGCCTTGAAACTCGTCTGGCGCAACAGAATCGCGCAGTCGCGGCGCGGCGGCCCCTCGATGACGGCCTTCGGCGTGATACCGCGCCTCGACATGGCGGCTTGGGCGGCGTCGATATCGAGCGTCCGCGGCGTCAGGTGATTGATGTGGGGACCCCTGAAGCTGACGACGTCGGCGACTAGTCGATGGGCGTCGTGGAGCTTCTTGTAGGTGTCGAGGCTGACCGTCGAATCGCCGTGCCACCGGAAGGTCGCGACCGCCTCGCGCACGAATTCCTCAGCCTGTGCACGGGTCAGGCCACCTTTCGATTCGAACACGCCGACCAGTTCGAGCACGCGCGGGGTGAAAATCCTGCGAGCGGCGAGAATGCGCCCCGCTTCGGCACGCAGCGCCTCGTCCTCGATCAGTTCGAGGCGCAATAGCGAGGTGAAGACGCGGAACGGATTGCTGCGAAGCGCGCCATCGTCGATCGGCCGAAACGCCGTCGAATGCACCGGCACGCCGGCGACCGACAGATCATAATATCCGACCGGGTACATTCCCATCACCGCGAACAGCCTTCGAATTTTGAAGAGTTCGTCAGCGGTGCCGAGGCGGATCGCGCCGTGGCGTTCGACGCTCAGGCGCTCCAGTTCGTCGTTGCGGACGAGGCGATCGCGAAGACCCGGATCGTTGGCGAGCGTGTCGGCATTCACGTCATCGACCAGTTCGGTGAGGGTGCCGTATTGTGGGACCTCGGTCCGGAACATGTCCGACATGGCGCGCGAGAAGTGCGTGCGGATCTCGTCGGGATGGATATGATCATGCGCAGACATTCGGACCTCTTGATCGCGGACTTTGGCCACGGCGCCGTCGGCAAGCTCATTTAACCGCGTCATGCCTCGCCTCTTAGAGAGGGCAATAATCCCACATTTTCAAGCAATAGAAGTTCAACAAGTCATTCCAGCAATGAATGACTTCGGGACTAGCCGCAAACGGCTTGGGCGTTGAGGGCAAGCCCGCGGACCCGACCTTGTCAGGGGCGACTTTCAGCGATCTTGTGCCGTTTCAAGGAGAAGCCATTCCCGAAAGGCAACAAGTGGCGGATGGGACGCCCGATCGGTCGGCCAGACCAGATAGTAGGCCTCGGCACTTTTCATCGGCAGATCGAGGGCGCGCACCAGCTTGCCGACGCTCAACTCCTCCTCAATGAGAAATTCAGGAAGCAGCGCGACGCCGAGCCCGGAGATCGCCGCCTGCGATGCGGTGGCGAATTGGTCCAGCAGCATGCCATGGACGGCATGGGCGTCCACGCCGTGCTGGGTCAACCATTGTTCCCACGCGTCCGGGCGCGTCGTTAGATGCAGCAGAGGGGCTTTCCGGAGGTCGCTAGCTTTCTTGAAACCATATAGGCTCCGCAACTCGGAACTGCATGCGGGAATCACGGTCTCCGGCCGCAGCAACGCCAGTTCACCCCCTTGCCATTCCGGTGGCCCGAAATGGATCGCGGCATCGACAGGCTCCAGCCTGAAGTCGAAATTCGATAGCCGCGTGACGAGGTTGATGGTGATGCCGGGATTGCCCGCAAGAAATTTGGGCAGCCGCGGCGCCAGCCATCTGGTGCCAAAGGTTGGAAGGATGGCCAAGGTCAACGTGCCGCCGAATGGATTGGCGCGCAAATTGAGTGAGGCCGTGCTGATCTTGCGCAGCGCATCGCGTATCTCGCGGGCATAGGCGTCGCCAGCCATGGTCAGGCGGATAGTCTGCCGCTCGCGATGAAAAAGCTCGACCTCGAGTTGTTCTTCCAACGCCTTAACCTGGCGGCTCACCGCGCTCTGCGTCAGCGACAGTTCTTTGGCCGCGGCCGTGATGCTGCCGGTTCGCGCCGCCGCTTCAAAGGCGGACAGCAGCGGCAGCGAAGGCAAAAAGCGGCGAGGGCCCTGCACGTCATTCTCCAGCCGAATGAGGTCTTGACGAAACATTACTAGGCCCGGCGCGGCTGGCAACGCTAGATTAGCTGAATTGCCGGCCGGCCTCGCAGCCAGTTGGTTGGCGTGCCCTGCCGCGGTCGACAACCAACTTGTCGATTTGGAATGAACCAGTCGACGCGCCCCGGTACGCGATCGCGCCGGCGGAAATGCACGAGGACGTCGCGACGATGCTCAATAACGCCAAATCCCATGGTCTCTGGGAATTGACCGCACCACCGGCGCCGGAAACGGCCGAGTTACGTGAATCGATCAAGGTCGACACGATCATCGTCGGGGGTGGCTATACCGGTCTGTCGGCTGCGCTCCATCTCGCCGAGGGGGGTGCCAACGTCGCATTGCTGGAGGCGGCGGAAATCGGCTTTGGCGGTGCCGGCCGGAACGTCGGCCTGGTCAATGCCGGCATGTGGGTGATGCCCGATGTGCTTCCCGGCATGCTCGGCGGCGACTACGGCGAGCGTCTGCTCGGAGTGCTGGGCGATGCCCCGAAACTTGTGTTCGATCTGATCGAACGTCACCGCATCGAATGCGAGGTCGAGCGTGCCGGCACGCTCCATTGCGCCGTTGGCCTCAAAGGGCTGCAGGAACTGGAGCAGCGCGCAGTTCAGTGGAGCCGTCGCGGAGCGCCGGTAGAGCTGTTGAATGCAAAGGATACCGAAGCGAAGGTCGGCACGTCGGCCTACGCCGGATCGCTGTGGGATCGACGCGCGGGCACGATCCAGCCCCTGGCCTATGCGCGGGGCCTTGCTCGCACGGCTTTGGATGCCGGCGCGAAGATATTCACCCGCAGCGCAATTACCGCTGCCGAGCGAATTGGCGGAAAGTGGAAGCTGCAAACCGCGGATAGTCACGTCATCGCCGATCGTGTCATCGTGGCCACCGATGCCTATGCGATGGGGCCCTGGTCCGAAGTCAGGACCGAGCAGATCCATCTGCCCTATTTCAATTTTGCGACCCAGCCGTTGTCGAGCAACATTCGCGCGTCCATTCTTCCCGAACGACAGGGGGCCTGGGACACCAATGAGGTGCTGAGTTCGTTTCGCTTCGACCGTGCTGGCCGCCTCGTCTTCGGAAGCGTGGGTGCCCTGCGAGGGACCGGTGCCGGGGTTCACAGATCGTGGGCAAAGCGGGCTCTCAAAAAGCTCTTCCCGCAAATCGGCCAGGTCACATTCGAATCGGAATGGTACGGCCTGATCGGCATGACCGACGATAATCTTCCTCGATTTCACAAGCTCGCTGAAAACGTGATCGGCTTTAGCGGCTACAACGGGCGCGGAATTGCGCCCGGAACGACCTTCGGACGGTTACTTGCCCTCCACACTCTGGGACGGCTCGACGAGAAAGACCTCCCGCTTCCGGCATCGTCGCCGAGGAAGCCCATCTTCCGGAACGCCAAGTCGGCATTTTATGAGGTCGGGGCCCAGTTCGTTCATCTGATCGAGGCACGGCGGTAGATCCCATCATGGAGGCTCGGAATTCAGGAAAACGACAAAAGGATCATATCGGAAATAAGGTTGACGATAGGAAACTTATGAGTCAAAGATAGACTTGCGGTCTTGCGTAGGACCGGTCTTCCAATCCGAGACACTGGCGTCAGCGGGGGCAAAGGCATGACGGACGGCGCGGTTTACGCTTTGGAGACCCGCAGTCTCAGCCGTGAGTTCGGCGGCTTCTTCGCTGTCAACGGCGTCAACTTTCGCCTTGCCCGCAACAGCATGCACGCCGTCATCGGTCCCAATGGGGCTGGCAAGACAACGCTGTTCAACCTTCTGACGAAATACCTTCCCCCCTCGGCCGGTGCGATCCTGCACGATGGCCATGACGTCACCCGCCTCGGCATGCCGGCGATGGCTAAGCGCAGCGTGGTGCGTTCCTTTCAGATCTCCGCGGTGTTCGCCGGGCTGACCGTGCGCGAGAACATCGAACTCGCCTTGTTGCGCGAGAACGGTCTCGCCTGGAATCTGCTCGGCCGGATTTCGCGTCATCGCGGCGTGCTGGATCGCGCGGATGCAGTGCTCGCGCGCTTCGGCCTGTCGGAATATGCCGAGACGATGGCGGGCAGCCTTTCCTATGGACGCAAGCGCGTGCTCGAACTGGCGACGACGCTTGCGCTCGAACCCAGGGTGTTGCTGCTCGACGAGCCGATGGCGGGGCTCGGTCACGAAGATATCGGGCGCGTGACGCAACTGATCCGCGAGGCCGGCAAGGGCCGCACGGTATTGCTGGTCGAGCACAACATGAATGTGGTCGCCGAGCTCGCCGACACCATTACCGTGATGGTGCGCGGCGAAGTGCTTGCCGAGGGAACCTATGCCGAGGTCTCGTCGCGCGGCGACGTAATGGCTGCCTATACGGGGCAGGCCCATGTCTGAGACCCTCACGGTCGGCCACCTCCAGGCCTGGTACGGCGAGTCCAAGGTGCTGCACGGAATAGATTTCAGCGTCAGAGCCGGCGAGGTGGTGACACTGCTCGGCCGCAACGGCGCCGGCAAGACCACGACGCTGAAGGCGATCATGGGGCTGCTCGACAAGCGTTCGGGTTCGATCGCTCTCAACGGCAATGAGATCATCGATGCCGCGCCGTACGATATCGCGCGCAAGGGAATCGCCTTCTGCCCGGAGGAACGCGGCATCTTTGCAAGCCTCAGCGTGCGCGAAAACCTGCTGCTGCCGCCGAAGGTGGCCGCCGGCGGCATGACGGTCGCGCAGATCCTCAGCCTGTTCCCGAACCTGAAGGAGCGCCTCGACAGCCAGGGCAGCAAGCTGTCCGGCGGCGAGCAGCAGATGCTGGCGCTTGGGCGCATTCTGCATACCGGCGCGCGCATCCTGCTGCTTGACGAGCCGACCGAGGGCTTGGCTCCCGTCATCGTCCGCCAGATCGGCCGCACCATCACCGAACTGAAAACGCTCGGGTTCACCATCCTTCTGGTCGAGCAGAATGTCAGCTTCGCCGCCGGCCTCGCCGACCGGCACTACATCGTGGAGCTCGGCCGCGTCGTCGAGGAAATTCCGGGCGCTGAGTTCGAAGGCAGGCTCGATTCGCTCAAAAGCTATCTCGGACTCTAACCGAACGGGCATCATGACCACGATCCTCGGCGTCCCCTCCGCAGTCCTCTATGGCCAGCTCCTGCTCGGGCTGATCAACGGCGCCTTCTATGCCATGCTGAGCCTCGGCCTCGCGGTGATCTTCGGCATGATGAACATCGTGAACTTCGTCCACGGCGCGCAGTACATGATGGGCGCTATGGGCGCGTGGCTGCTGCTCGATTATCTCGGCGTCGGCTATTGGTGGGCACTGATCCTGGCGCCGCTCGTCGTCGGTGCGATCGGCATCGTGATCGAGGTGGTACTGCTGCGTCGCCTTTACAAGCTCGACCATCTCTATGGCATGCTGCTCACCTTCGGTCTCGCGCTGATGGTGCAGGGCGCGCTCAGCAACTGGTTCGGTTCTTCGGGCCAGCCCTATACGATTCCGCAGGCGCTGACGGGCGGGCACAATCTTGGTTTCATGTTTCTGCCAAACTATCGGGCCTGGGTGATCGCAGCCTCGGTCGTAGTCTGCCTCGGCACCTGGTACGTCATCGAGCGGACCAAGCTCGGCGCCTATCTGCGCGCCGCGACGGAAAATCCGATGCTGGTTCAGGCCTTCGGTATCCGCGTCCCGCGCATGATCACGCTGACTTACGGTGCCGGCGTTGCGCTCGCCGCGCTAGCGGGCGTTCTGGCCGCGCCGGTCTACCAGGTCAGTCCACTAATGGGCGCGGATCTCTTGATCGTCGTCTTCGCGGTGGTGGTGATCGGTGGCATGGGGTCGATCAGGGGCTCGATCGTGACCGGCTTCCTCGTCGGCGTTATCGAGGGGCTGACGAAGGCTTTCTATCCCGAAGGCTCGACGACGGTGGTCTTCGTGGTGATGGTGGTGGTGCTGCTGATCCGCCCGGCGGGACTGTTCGGATCGAAGCTCGATGCCGCGCAGGGGCAACCGCAGCCCAGCCTGTTGGCACCGGCGCCATCAGTGCGGACGCAGACCCTGATCTTCCTGGCCGTCGCCTGCTGCCTCGCGGCTGCGCCACTCGTCGTCTATCCCGGCTTCATGATGAAGGCGATGATCTTTGCGCTGTTTGCCTGCGCCTTCAACCTGGTCGCCGGCTATGGGCGGCTCGTCTCCTTCGGCCACTCGATGTTCCTGGGGTCGGCCGGCTATGTCTGCGGCCACGCCGCGAAGGTCTGGGGGTTGTCCCCCGAACTTGCGATTCTGGCCGGAACCGCAACGGCGGCGATGCTCGGCTTCGTCACCGGCTGGCTCGCCATCCGCCGTAGCGGCATCTACTTTGCCATGGTGACGCTCGCCTTCGCGCAGATGGTCTATTTCGTCGCGCTGCAAGCGCCCTTCACTGGCGGCGAGGACGGGCTTCAGGCGATTCCACGTGGCAGGCTGTTCGGCCTGATGGACCTGTCGCAGCCCGCTAACCTCTACGCCTTCGTGCTGGTGATATTCCTCGGCGGCTTCTTCCTGATCATGCGCCTGGTGGGTTCGCCGTTCGGGCGTGTGCTGAAGGCGATCAGCGATCACGACGCGCGCGCCCAGTCGCTCGGCTTTGAGACCAACCGCTACAAGCTCGCTGCCTTCGTGCTTTCGGCAGCGCTGGCGGGGCTTGCTGGTTCGACCAAGGCGATCGTCAGCCAACTCGCCAGCTTGACCGACGTGCACTGGTCGATGTCCGGCGAAGTGCTGCTGATGACGTTTCTAGGCGGCGTCGGCACGCTGTACGGCCCGCTGGTCGGCGCCTTCGTCGTCGTCGCCATGCAGAACTATCTCGCGGCATTCGGACAATGGGTGACCGTCATTCACGGCCTGATCTTCGTCCTCTGCGTGCTCGCCTTCCGCCGCGGCATCGTCGGCGAGCTGATCGAATTATGGCATCGCCTGCGCCGAACACCGGCGGCCACACCCGCCGTGCTCCACAAGGTGGCTGTCGCGCCACAGGAATGAGCCGAGACGTCTCGATAAGGAAACTTCGCCATCCGGGGAAGTGAAGCAGGACGGAACCAAACCCCGCTCGAAAGAGCGGACCCGACAACAGGGGATAGATCATGCGTGAGATGCCTTTCAGCCTCCTGCGCGGTGCAGCCGCCGCGCTCTGCCTCGGTTCGCTCATCGTCGCCGGCCAGGCCGCGGCCCAGGTCAGCGACGACGTCGTCAAGATCGGTGTGCTGACCGACATGTCCGGCCAGTATTCCGATCTGAATGGACCCGGCTCGCTACTGGCGGCGCAGATGGCGGCAGCGGATTTCGGCGGCAAGGTTTTGGGCAAGCCGATCGAGATCATCGGCGCCGACCATCAGCAGAAGGCCGATGTCGGCATCGGCATCGCCCGGCGCTGGATCGAGAACGAGAAGGTCGACGCGATCTCGGACGTCACCAATAGTGCGATCGCGCTTGCCGTGCAGCAGCTGACGCGCGAGACCAACCGTGTGGCGCTGTTCTCGTCGCCAGGCACGACGGATTTGACCGGAAAGCAGTGCTCGCCCACCGGCTTTCAGTGGGTCTATGACAACTATTCCAACGCAGTCGGGCCACTGAAAGCGCTGATCGACAAGGGCAACGAAACGTTCTTCATTATTACCGCCGACTTCGCCTTCGGACATTCGCTGGAGAAGATCGCGAGCGAGGCGATCCAGGCGAACGGCGGCAAGGTCGTGGGCACCGTCCGCCACCCCTTTGGTGCAGCCGACCTCTCGTCGTTCCTGCTGCCGGCGCAGGCATCGAAAGCAAAGGTCATTCTTCTCGCCACTGCTGGCAAGGATATGACGACGGCGATCAAGCAGGCCAATGAGTTCGGCATCATCGCGGGCGGCCAGACCATCACCGCGCCGGTCATGTTCATCACCGACGTCAACGCCCTCGGCCTGCCGACCGCGCAGGGCATCTCCTTCATCGCGGGTTTCTATTGGGACCAGAACGACGAGACGCGCGCCTTCGCCAAGCGCTTCTTCGAGGCGCGCAAGGCCATGCCGACCGCGCCGCAGGCCGGCGTCTATTCCTCGATCACGCACTATCTCAAGGCGGTCCAGGCCGCGGGTACCGATGAGGCCAAGGCCGTGGCGGCCAAGATGCGCGAGCTGCCGGTCGATGACTTCTTCGCCAAGGGCGGCAAGGTGCGCGAGGACGGCCGCATGGTCCACAACATGCTGCTCGTCCAGGTCAAGAAACCTTCCGAATCGAAGCAGCCATGGGATTACTATAACGTCGTGGCGACCGTTCCCGGCGAGCAGGCCTTCCAATCTCTTGCCCAGAGTGAATGCCCGCTCGTCAAGAAGTGAGGCAAGGTCCCGGTGGTGATGCGCGCCGCCGGGACCGCGCATGCGTAAAAAAGGGGAGAGAACCGCGATGAAGAAGACCGCGACGCGACCGTCGCTGAGGGAGGCCGCGGCCACGGAAGTTGTGCCTGCCCGCTTCTCGGCCGACGCCGCGCCGACCGAGGGAAGCGACGACCTCGGTCACAGGTTGAAGCGCATACGGATCGACAAGGGTTGGACGCTGAAAGAGATGAGCGAACACTCCGGCGTCGCGCGCTCGACGCTGTCGAAGATCGAGAACGGCCAGATGTCGCCGACCTATGATGTGCTGCAGAAGATCACGCGCGGCGTCGATTTCGACATCGTCGAACTGTTCGACCAGCGTCGCCAGAATGCGCCGTTCGGCCGCCGCAGCGTCACGCGCAGCGGCGAGGGCAAGCCGCACCGGACCGACACCTATGATTACGAAGTATTGGCGACCGACCTTTCGCAAAAGGACATCCTGCCCTTCAAGGCGCGGATCAGAGCGCGCAGCCTCGACGATTTCCCGGGCTGGGTACGTCACGAGGGCGAGGAGTTCCTGTGCGTTTTGTCCGGCACCGTCCAAGTCTTCACGGAATTCTACGCCCCGGTCACGCTCGGAGTTGGTGACAGCACCTATTTTGACAGCAAGATGGGCCACGCCATCGTGTCGTTGAGCAAGGAAGATGCCGAGGTGATCTGGATATGCACCGCCATCACCGCGCTCTCATGATTTTGTAAGACAGGAATAAGCCCGATGCTGCGCAGCTACTCTGCTGCCGAAGTCCATGATGCACTCACTTTTCCCAGCCTGATCGAGGCATTGCGCAAGGCTTTCAAGCGCGACGGCGAGCCGATGCCGTTGCGGCAGGCCTATGAGGTCGGCGTCAATGGCTCGCCGGCGCGTCTGTTGACGATGCCAGCCTGGATCCGCGGCGAGGCACTCGGCGTCAAGCTCGTCACAGTGTTTCCGCAGAATGCCGAGCGCGGCCTCGGCGCGGTGTCGTCGCTTTATTTCCTGCTCGACGGTGAGACCGGCCAGCCGCGTGCAATGATCGACGGCGAGGCGCTGACCAACCGCCGCACGGCGGCTGCTTCAGCACTCGCATCCGGCTATCTGTCGCGCGCGGACAGCGGCACGCTGCTCATGGTGGGCACCGGCCATCTCGCGCCCCAACTCGTCGCCGCGCACCGCGCCGTGCGTCCGATCGAAGAGGTGCTGGTCTGGGGACGCAGTCCTCAGCGCGCGCGGGCACTGGCCGACACGCTTGTCCGGCAGGGGGTGAACGCAGCTCCGATGGTGGACCTTGCCGAGGCTTTGTCGCAGGCCGATATCGTGAGCTGCGCCACGACTTCGACCGATGCTTTGGTCAAAGGCGAATGGCTGCGGCCGGGAACCCATCTCGACCTGGTCGGCGCCTTCACGCCGCAGATGCGCGAAAGCGACGATGATGTCGTTTCGCGCAGCCGCGTCTTCGTCGATACCTATGCTGGCGCGCTCGCCGAAGCGGGAGATCTGCTGCAACCCATTGCCGCCGGAACCTGGAGCGCCGACAGGATCTGCGGCGATCTCCATGAACTGACAAACGGTGCGAAACCGGGACGCCTTGACGCTGACGAGATCACCCTGTTCAAGTCAGTCGGGGCGGCGATTGAGGATCTCGCGGCCGCGAGCCTGCTGGTGAGCGAGGGCAATCCGAGTTCACACGCGCAGCCTCCTGAACGAGGGTGCGCGGCAACGAAGGCCTAGCAATGTCGACGCAGGAAAAGCCCGGCTTCTGCACGCTCTGCCGCTCCCGTTGCGGCACGATCAACGCCGTTGAGAATGGCAGGCTCGTCGCGGTGCGGCCGAACCCGGCCCACCCGACAGGCAAGGCGATATGCCCGAAAGGCAGGGCCGCGCCGGAGATCGCGCATTCGGCCCGCCGTCTGAAGACGCCATTGCGACGCACCTCACCGAAGGGGGCCGCCGATCCGGGCTTCGTGCCGATATCCTGGCACGAAGCGCTGACCGAGATCGCGGAGCGGCTGGGGCGCTACCGGGAAGAAACCGGGCCGGAATCGGTCGCGTTCGCGGTGACCTCCGGTTCGTCGTCCTCGACATCCGACAGCCTGGACTGGATTCAGCGCTTCATCCGTGGCTTCGGCAGCCCGAACAACTGCTTCTCGACCGAGATCTGCAACTGGCACAAGGATCACGCCCACGCCTTCACCTTCGGCTGCGGTCTGCCGACGGCGGATTATCGCAACTCCGAACTGATCCTGCTCTGGGGCCACAATCCTGCCAATGTCTGGCTTGCCCAGGCGGAGGCGATCAGCGCCGCGCGGGCGAGCGGGGCGAGGCTTGCGGTGATCGATCCGCGCCGGACCGGTTCGGCGCACGACGCCGATCTGTGGCTGCGTATCCGTCCCGGCACCGATGCGGCGCTGGCGCTAGGCCTTGCGCGCTGGCTCATCGTCAACCGCGCCTACAGCGCCGATTTCGTGCGGCACTGGACCAATGCCGCCTTCCTGGTCCGTGACAGCGACGGCTGCTTTCTGCGTGCCGGCGATGCCGGGCTCGAAGGTGACGGTTTTCTGGTCTGGGACCAAGTCGCGGGCAAGGCGGTGCTGGCCGAAGGCGGCCTCGCAGCAGCCGCGCTCGAAGGATGTTTTGAGGTCATCGGCCTCCAAGGCCCGATCGCCTGCCGCACCGGCTTCGATCACTATCGCGCGGCGGCCGAGCCCTACGATCCTGCGACGGTCGAGCGCATCACCAACATTCCGGCGGCACAGGTCGAGGAACTTGCGGCTGGGATCTCGCAGGCATCATCGGTTTGCTATCACGGCTGGACTGGGCTCGGACAGCACACCAATGCTGCGCAGACCGAACGCGCCGTCGCAACGCTCTATGCATTGACCGGCAGTTTCGATGCGCCAGGCGGCAATGTCAGGATGCCGAACCTTCCGGCCCCGTCGCTGCATTCCATGGCGATGATCCCGCCGGAGACGCGAGCGCGCACGCTCGGGCTATCCGATCGCCCGCTCGGGCCGCCGGTCGACGGCTGGATCACGTCCAGCGATTTCTACGACGCGGCGCTGACCGGGAAACCTTACCGCGTGCGTGCGCTGTTCGCGTTCGGCTCCAATTTGCTGGTCTCGCATCCGGCGCCGGAGCGCGGACGAGAGGCGCTGAAGGCGCTCGACTTTCAGGTCCATTGCGATCTGTTCTTGAATCCCACCGCCGAGATGGCTGATATCGTGCTGCCGGTCTCGAGCCCCTGGGAGCATGAGGCGTTGCGCCTCGGCTTCGAGATCTCGCCCGAGGCGCAGGAACTGGTGCAGTTGCGCCCGCAGATGATTCCGCGTCAGGGCGAGGCCCGTTCCGACATGTGGATCGTGTTCCAGCTCGCCAAGCGGCTCGGCATGGGCGAGCTGTTCTTTGACGGCGATGTTGAGAAGGGTTTTGAGCATCTGCTCGCCCCGCTCGGCCTCAATCTCGCAGCGCTGCGGGCGAGGCCCGAAGGCATCCGCGTGCCGCTCAGGCATAGCCATCGTAAATATCAGACGACTGGCTTCGCCACGCAAACCGGTAAAGCCGAGCTCTATTCGGAACTGCTGCATCGCCATGGCTATCCGGCGGTGCCACGCTTCATCGAGCCAGCTGAGCGGCGCGACGAAACGTTTCCATTGACGCTGTTTTCCGCCAACAGCGGTTATTTCTGCCACAGCCAACATCGCGGCATCAATGGGCTGCGCCGCAAGCGCGCGGAGCCGACAGCCGAGATCCATCCCGAACTCGCCCGCCGCAAGAATATTTTGGCGGGTGACTGGATGTTGGTGCGCAGTCGCAAGGGCGCGATCCGAATGCGCGTCGCTCTCAATGACGCGCTCGCGCGAGATGTCGTGGCGAGCGACTATGGCTGGTGGCAGCCTGCACCAGATCTTGGCCAGCCGGGCTATCTGCCGGACGCGACGCGACCTGTCGGTGCGAGCTTCAACGCCATCATCTCGGAACACGAGCGCGATCCGCTCAGCGGATCGCTGGCGCTGCGCTCCTTTGCCTGCGACGTCGAGCGTGACGAGAGCACCTCGTGGCAGGGCTGGCGGTCATTCGTTGTCGCAGAGCGCCGCGAGGAATGTAGCGATGTGGTGGCGCTGACATTGCAGCCCGCAGACGGCGGTTCACTTCCTGCTTTCCGCCCCGGCCAATATGTTAGCTTCCGGGCTGGCGAGGCGATCCGCTCTTATTCGCTCACCGGAGCTGCCGTCGCGGCGCCCGATGCCTACTGCATCGGTGTCAGGCACATCGAAGGCGGGCAGGTCTCGACTGCGGTCAGGCACGTGCTCGCACCGGGCGACATCGTTGAACTGCAGTCACCGAAGGGCGGGTTCGTGCTGCCGTTGCGCAACGAGTTTCCGGTCGTTCTGGTTGCCGGCGGCATCGGCATCACGCCGTTCCTGTCCTATCTCGAAACGCTGGAGGGCGGCGCCGGCGAGCCGAGAGTGACGCTGCATTATGGCTGCCGGGATGGCGAAAGCCGGCCGTTCCATCATCGGCTTGAAGCGCTGCGGCAGAGGCTGCCGAACCTGACCCTCGTCACGCATCTGAGCCGCCCGCGGAGCGGCGACCGCTTCGACCGCTTGGGCCGGTTCACCGTGTCGGATATTGACGCGGAATTGCTGCGCAAGCGCGCCCGGTTCTACATGTGTGCGTCGGATGCGATGATGGAAGAGGTCGGCGCGGGCCTGCAGTCGCATGGCGTGCCGGCTTTCGAGATATTCAAGGAGCGCTTCCGCTCGCCCGCGCCGCCCGCGCTCGAGGGCCTCATGGCGCGCCAAATCTATTTCGCCCGCTCTGGCCGCACGCTGACGTGGTCGCCGCAGGCACCGCTTGCCAGTATTCTCGCAGCGGCGGAAAGCGCGGGCATTGCGATTCCGAGCGGTTGCCGTGTCGGACAATGCGAGAGCTGCGCCGTGCCGGTAAAGACCGGCGAGGTTCGCCATCTCGTCGATTGCTCGGAGTTGGAGGAGGGACATTGCTTGACATGTCAGGCCGTCCCGCTTTCTGATCTCGTCATCGACGCATGACGGGGATAGCGGAAGCTGCGTCAACTAGCGATCAGTCGACCCTTGGGTGCGGGTGCAAATGGGTCGTTGATGACGGGCGGTTAGATTTGGCTGTCTCCCGCTGGCTGGACCTAGCTCAAATTTCCTTATGATGGATTGGAGCGAGAGCGAGAGTTCAAGTCTTTCAATTGGTTAGATGGCGCCGTGTGCACGTCGTGTGCACCGAGAGATCAAGAAAAATCTCGCGACGTGAGCAGGGGGCGGCTCGGTGCGTACCATTGCGGTTCATGCCATAATCGAAACCGTCGGCTACGCGCCCGCCGCACTGTGATGGATCCGCTTCACGGTGGATCGTCGCGTGACCACACTTCCACCGCCGTTGTCGTCCGCACATACGCCGCCGCGTATCGGTTGCATTTCGCCGCCGATAGCGCCACGCGTTCGCGGGAAGGATATCGCTGCGTACGGTCGGTTCGAAGCGGAAGCGGTCATCTCAAAAGTCTGCCGCGCTCACTCGGTGCCAGCTTGACTCCGCCAAATCCCAAACTCATAGTCAGCATAATGCAATCGAAGTAATTGCAATGCGATTATAAATGGCGAGTCCGCTGCCGGGACGCCGGGGGGCTGTTTGATGGCATTGATCGAGGCATTCAAGCGGTTGCTGGGCGACACGGCCGTGCTGACGCGCGAGGAAGATCTCGCGGGTCTCACCGAAGATTGGCGCGGCCGTTATCGCGCACGCGCGCTCTGCGCGGTGCTGCCATCCAACACCCAGCAGGTTTCCGCCATCATTCGCCTCTGCGTCGAACACAATGTTCCGGTGCTACCGCAGGGCGGCAACACCAGCCTGTGCGGCGGCGCGACGCCATCGGGGCAGGGCAAGCCGCCGGTCATCATCGCGCTGACGCGCATGCGTCAGATCCGCTCGCTGGATCCCGTCAACAACACCATCGTCGTCGATGCCGGCTGCGTGCTGGCGACCATTCAGGAGGCCGCCGTTTCCGCCGGCCGGCTCTATCCGGTCAGCCTCGGCGCCGAAGGCTCGTGCCAGATCGGCGGCAATATCGGCACCAATGCCGGCGGCACTGGCGTGCTGCGCTACGGTAATACGCGCGACAATGTGCTCGGGCTGGAGGTGGTGCTGCCGGATGGCTCGGTCTGGGACGGCCTCTATGCGCTGCGCAAGAACAACACCGGCTATGACCTCAAGCATCTCTTCATCGGCTCCGAGGGCACGCTCGGCATCATCACCGGCGCGGTGCTGAAGCTGCATCCGTTGCCGACGGCGGAGGCCGTCGCCTGGCTTGCAGTCGACAGTCCGCAGAAGGCGCTCGACGTGCTCGGCCTGTTCCAGGCCGCCTGCAACTCACGGCTCTCCGCCTTCGAGCTGATGAATGCGAAGCAGATCGAACTCGTGCTGGAACAGGTGCCGGGCCGGCGCTGCCCGGTCGCGGAGATCGACACCTGGCACGTCCTTGTCGAACTCTCCGACACCGGCGATGCCACAGCGCTTGCCGCGACGATGCAGTCGGTGCTCGAACAGGCGCTCGAAGCCGGGCTCGTCAGCGACGGCGTTGTCGCCACCAGCGAGGCGCAGCGCAAGGCGATGTGGCTGGTGCGTCACAGCGTGTCGGAAGCCAACAAGAAGGCGGGCGTCGGCCTGACCTCCGACACCGCGGTCCCGGTGTCGACTGTGCCTGATTTCATCGACCAGGCGATGGCGGCCGTGCGCGCGATCGTGCCGGATCTACCGTTCGTCATCGTCGGTCACATGGGCGACGGCAACATCCATCTCATTCCCTTCTTCAGCTTCGCCGAATGGGACGCGCTGCTGGAGCGCGACGCCGTTGGGCAGCGAATCCGCCGCGCCATGAACGATGTCGCAAGCTCGCTCCGCGGCACCTTCAGCGCCGAGCACGGCGTCGGTCGCACGCTGACCGGCGAGATGACCCGCTACAAGCCGCCGGTCGAGCTCGCCTTGATGCGGGCGGTGAAACAGGCCTTCGATCCATCAGGTCTGTTCAATCCCGGCCGCGTTCTGCCGCCGTCATCCGCGGCCGATATGGCCGCTTCCTCACCGACCACCGCAACATTACAAAGAGGGAACTGACATGACCGACGCACCGAAGATCATCACTTCCCGCCGCCGTCTGCTGCTCGGTGCAGGAGCTGGCGCCGTTGCGCTTGCGGCGCCGACCGTCTGGTCGCCGTCCCGCGCCGCCGGAAAACGCATCGTCGTGCGCGACGATGGCGGCATCTACACCAAGGCCTATGGCGCGGTGTTCTACCGGCCCTTCACCGAAGCGACCGGAATCGAGGTCGTCGGCGTCCAGGCCAACGCCGAGCCGGTCGCGCAGATCAAGACCATGGTCGAAACCAAGAACTACACCTGGGATATGGCCAAGATCTCCTGGCCCGCGATCCTGCTGCTGACCACCGGCAGCAAGCAATATCTCGAGAAGCACGGCCTCGACTCCGAGCCGGTCATCAAGTCGATTCCGGCCGAATATGCTTCGCCTTACGGCGTCGCCACCAACGTCTACACCACCGTGCTCGCCTATCGCATGGATGCTTTCAAGGGCCGCAAGGCGCCGCAGTCCTGGACCGATTTCTGGAACGTGGCCGATTTCCCCGGGCGCCGCGCCGTGCGCAAGCATCCGTTCGACACGATCGAGGAGGCGCTGATGGGCGCCGGCGTGCCGACCGCGCAGGTCTATCCCTGCAATGTCGACAAGGCCTTTGCATCCCTCGACAAGATCAAGTCACAGGTCGCGGTGTGGTGGACCAGCGGTGCGCAGGTCGAGCAGATGCTGACCTCGGGCGAGATCGATATGCTTCCGACCTGGGTGTCCCGCGCGCAGTCGGCGCAGGCGGCCGGCGCGCCGGTCGAGATTATCTGGAACCAGGGCATCTGGGGCGCCGACAATTGGTCGATCCTGGCCGGCTCCCCGAACGCGGATGCCTGCCGCGAGTTCATCAAGTTCGCCTCCGATCCGAAGCGGCAGGCGGCGCTGGTCGAATACTTCCCGGCCGGCCTCACGCAGCCGGAGGCCTTCAACTACGTCAAGCCTGAGGTCGCCAGGAATTGCCCGACCTATCCTGACAACATCAAGGCGGGCCTGAAGATCGATGCGAAGTTCTGGTACGACAACCAGGCCGCCGTCATCGAGCGCTTCAACAGCTGGATCCTGGCTTGACCCGCGCGAAGGGATCGGAGCGGCCCATGGTCTCGTCCAGCCTGCGCATTCACGAACTGTGCAAGCGCTATGGTGACTTCGTCGCGCTGGCGCCGACCAGCCTCGACGTCGCGAAGGGGGAATTCCTCACGCTGCTCGGCCCGTCGGGGTCGGGCAAGACCACGCTGCTCAGCCTGATCGCAGGTCTTGCCCATCCCGACGAGGGGCGGATCCTGATCGACGACGCCGACGTTACGCACAGCCCGGCCTATGCCCGCGATATCGGCGTCGTGTTCCAGAACTACGCGCTGTTTCCGCACATGACGATCGAGGACAATATCGCGTTTCCTCTGAAGATGCGGAAGGTGTCGGATGCGGAAGCGCGCTGGCGCACCGCCGAGGCGCTGGAAACGGTGCACCTGCCGCACGTCGCAAAGCGTTATCCGCGCGAATTGTCCGGCGGCCAGCAGCAGCGCATCGCGCTGGCGCGCTGCATCGTCTACCGTCCCGCGATCATCCTGATGGACGAGCCGCTCGGTGCGCTCGACAAGAAACTGCGCGACCAGATGCAGCTCGAGATCAAGCGCATCCATCGCGACCTCGGCACCACGATCGTCTATGTCACTCACGACCAGGAAGAGGCGATGACGTTGTCGGATCGCATCTGCCTGATGAACGCGGGCGCGATCGAGCAGCTCGGAACGCCCCAAGATCTTTACTTCCGGCCGAGCTCGGTGTTCGTCGCCGACTTCCTCGGCGAGTCCAATCTGCTCAGCGCCATGGTGCGCGGCGTCGATGGCGACGGGCTCGACATCGTCCTGACGGAGCAGGCGGCGCCGTCGCGCGCGGTCGGCAATGGTGCGAGTTTTGCCGCCGGCCAGCCGATCAAGGTCATGGTGCGCCCGCAGAACCTCGTGGTGGGTGAGGCGGGAGGCGGTCAGCTCTCCGGTCGGCTGGTGGACGTGATGATCAGCGGCAGCCTGACGCGGCTCTACATCGCGCCGGAGATGGCCGGCCTGCCGCAGCTCGTCGCCGCGCATCCGACCCGCAGCGGCACGGCGCCCTACGAGATCGGACAGCGTCTGTCGCTCGGATGGCATGCGGCGGATGCCGTCGCCATCAGCGACGGGAAGGGGATCTGAGCTTGGCCGTCTTGCGGACGAAACAGCGCAATCTGGCCTGGACGCGAGCTGCGATGGGCGCGCCGCTCGTCCTGCTGCTGGCGCTGTTCCTGGTCTATCCGGTCGGGCAGTTGCTGCTGCTCAGCGTCTACGGCGAGAATGGCTTCACGCTGGCTCCGTACCGCCAGCTTTTCGCCTCATCGGTCTATATCGATGTCCTCCTGATCACGCTGAAGATATCGCTGGTCACTACACTGGTTTGCGTCGTCACCGGCTATCCGATCGCCTATCTGATCTCGGTGGTCGACAAGGAGCGCAAAGCGACGCTGCTGTTCTGGGTGCTGCTGTCGTTCTGGACCAGCTTCCTGGTCCGCGCCTTCGCCTGGATCGTGCTGCTCGGGCGGAACGGCGTCATCAACAAGCTGCTGATCTCGCTCGGCATCATCTCGAGCCCTGCGAGCCTGCTCTACAATTTCGGTAGCGTCCTCGTCGGCATGGTCAATGCGCTGCTGCCGCTCGCCGTGCTGACCATGCTCTCGGTGATGGAGAATATCGACCGCACCCTGCCGCGCGCGGCCGCGACCCTCGGGGCGCGTCCTGGCATGGCGTTCTGGAAGATCTATTTTCCCCTGTCGCTGCCCGGTGTCGCCGCCGCGGGCATCATGGTGTTCGTGACCGCGATCGGTTTCTTCATCGTGCCGGCGCTGCTTGGCGGGCGCCGCGAGACCATGATCACGCAACTGATCATCGACCAGGTCCAGCAGACCATGAATTGGGGCTTTGCCGGCGCGATCTCCGTGCTGCTGCTGTTCGTGGTCCTCATCGTCTTTGCCGCCTATGACCGGCTGCTCGGCCTCTCGACCATGACCGGCGCGTCCGCACCGCGCAACGCGGCGCCGTCGCGTCTGTCGGGGCCGGTTCAGAAGGCGGGCGATTCGCTGCTCACACTGCTCGGTGCGATCTCCGACCGAATCATTCTGCTGCTGCCGTCCCGGCGTTGCGGCCGCAATCCCAATCAGGCCGGCCTTGGCTTGCAGGCCTTCGTCTGGACCATGCTGCTCATCGTCAGCGCACCGACCATCCTGATGATCCCGCTGTCGTTCGGCAGCGGCGGCCTCAACTGGCCGCCGCAGGGCTTCACTCTGCATTGGTATGAGACCGTGCTGAACTCGCCAGTCTGGACCCAAGCCCTGCTGCGCTCGCTGCTGGTCGGCGTCGGTACTGGGGTGCTCGCCATGCTGATCGGTACGCCGGCCGCATTCCTGCTGGTGCGCAGCGACATTCCGGGCAAGGCGGCGTGGCTCGCCTTCATCCTGTCGCCGATCGTCGTCCCGCGCATGATCATCGCGGTCGGTCTATTCTACGTCTTCGCGCGCATGGGCCTCGTCGGTAGCGCCGCCGGCCTCATTCTCGGGCACACCGTCGTCGCGGTGCCCTATGTAGTGATGACCATGATGGCGGTGCTGCGCAATTACGACATGCGGCTCGACCATGCCGCGCAGAGCCTCGGCGCGCGCCCACTAGCGACGCTGCGCTACGTCACCTTCCCGATCCTCGCCGCCGGCATGATGTCGTCGTTCCTGTTCGCCTTCGCGACCTCGTTCGACGAGCTCACCATTGCGCTGTTCGCGACCGGCGGCCTCAATGCGACGCTGCCGAAACAGTTCTGGGACGAGGTGACACTTCAGGTCTCGCCCGCGATCGCCGCTGTCTCGACCTGTCTGTTCGTTTTCATGGGACTCCTGATCTTCGTTGCCGAACGCCTGCGCCGGCGTGCCGCCGCGAGATAGCAGCTCCGCCTTCCAACCAGAGGTTCTCAATCATGCTCACTGCCAATCGTCTCCGCGGCCTGTTTCCGGCCATTCCGACCCCGGTCAAGGTCGACGACACCATCGACGCGGGCGCAGTCGCGGCCCTGTTTGCCTGGCTCAACAAGCAGGGCATCGACGGCGTCGTGCCGCTCGGCGGCACCGGCGAGTACGGCGCGCTGGCGCGGTCGGAGCGCATCAAGATGGCAGGCTTGTCTGTCAAGGCGATGGTGGGCAAAGGGCCGGTCATTGCCGGCGTGCTCGACACCGGTTTCCACGATGCCTTGCAGGCGGGCAAGGAATTCGCAGCCGAGGGCGTGGACGGTCTTCTGGTTCTTACGCCATATTATACCAACCCGACTCAGGTTGGCATTCGCGACTATTTCCTGCGTTACGCCGACGCCTCGCCCGTGCCCGTCCTGATCTACGAGATTCCTTACCGCACCCGGATCGCGATCGAGCCCAAGATCCTGCATGAGCTCTCCAGGCATCCCAACATCATCGGCATGAAGGCCTGTAATCTCGACATGTATCATTTCCTCCAGGTCGTGGCCGGCGTCGATGAAAGCTTTGCGGTGCTGAGCGGCGAGGACAGCCTGTTTCCGCTGCATCTCGCGGCCGGCGCAAGGGGCGGCATCATCGTGACCGCGTGCCTGTTGCCGCGCGCCTGGCGTCAGATCTTCGAGACGGCGAGCGCGGGCCGGACGGCGGACGCGCTGAAGCTGCACCGCAGCCTGATCCCGTTCATGAACATGGCGTTCGCCGAAACCAATCCGGGACCGATGAAGGCGGTGATGGATCTCGTTGGCGTCGACGCGCCGCGCATGCTGGCGCCGCTGGTGCAGCCGGCGCCGGCGCTGGTCGCGTCATTCCGGGCCGAACTCGGCCGGCAGCTGGCGATCTCGGAGGGACTTGCTTGAGGGGTGGCGGCATGGTGCGTAGCATCCGGGACGGGAGCGGCCGCACCGCGAAGGCGCGGAACGCGAAGGTAAACGAGAAGAGTGCGGCGAAGGGTGCCGAGCCGCGCTCTTCCCTGTTCGTCGGTTCGACCGAGAAGGCGTTTCAGGTCCTGCACGCCTTTGACGGGCCACAGCGTTACATGACACTCGCCGATATCGCGCGTGCCGCAGCCCTCGACCGCAGCGCCACCCAGCGGCTGGTCTACACACTCGAGACGCTCGGCTATCTCAGACGTATTGAAGGCACACGCAATTACAGCCTGACCTCGAAGGTGCTGCAATTCTCCCACAGTTATCTCAAGGCCAACGACTTGATCGATCGGGCATCGCCCCATCTGCTCGAGATCAGCCGTAATCTGGGCGAGACCTGCAACCTGCATGAGCTCGACGGTCACGAGATCGTCTTCGTGGCGCGCTTTCCGGGGCAGCATCTCATCAACGTCGACATTGTGATCGGCAGCCGGCTGCCGACCTTCTTCACGGCGTCCGGAACCGCGATTCTGTCGGCATTGCCCGAGGAGGAGCGCCTCGATCTTCTCAAGCGCACGCCGCTCGAGCGGCTGACGCCGTTCACGGTGATTGATCCGAAGGCGCTCCTGGAGCGGGCTCGCGTCGCTGCGCAGCGCGGCTATGCCGTCATCATGAACGAGACCGTGATGGGCGACATTTCGGTCGCCGCGCCGATCATCGACGAGCATGGCCGCGCCGTCGCTGCGATCAACATCTCGGTGCCGACGACGCGCTGGACGAAAGAGCGCGCCGAGGCGGAGCTGGTACAGCATGTCCAGGTCGCGGCGACCTCGATCTCGAAGTCGAAGTTCAATCGACACGCGGCTTGACGCAATCGCTGATAACGGAAGGAAAGAGCCTGGTCGAGTCAAGATTGATCAATTTCAATCGAGCGTGCAAATGCTCTCCTAGCTGCTGCGGTACTTGCGGCTGAGCGCGGTGCTTCCGACGATTGTCATCACCAGCGTGACGGCGAGCAGGATGAAGGCGAGCGGTGCTCCAAATGAGCAGTTGCTGACACGGCTGAATTGATCGTAGACCGCTGGCGCCATCATCTGAAATTGCGCGCCGCCAAGCAGAACAGGCGTCGCATAGGCGTTGATGCACGCGGCCGGAAAGGTGAGAAGGCCGGTAGCTACGGTGATAGTGCCCTTTTCGTTAGACGCAGACCGGTTGATACTATGAATTGAATTGTTCAAAACTGCGATCGGCCAGAGTTCCTGCCGATGGGAGACGTAAGAAGCGGGCTAGGCTGTGGCGGCTTTTTGTGGTCGGTCGCAAATTGCGCGTACACCTTGAACCAAGTGTAATGAGCATCGGGAGGAAACAATTGTTGCGGATCGGTTTAGCTATTGCCGGATGTGCCCTAGCCATGTTTGGCCCGTCGCTCTGTGTCGCTCAGACTGCGGCCAGTCCATGCGCTCGGCTGAAGGAACCAGTCCCGCCCGCCATGATCGGATTGCCGACTTCGGGGGCCACCATCGAGTCCGTCCAACTTGTCCAGCCCATGCCGCTCGCACCGGCGCAACTGCCATTCGGACCCCCACCGCCGTATCTCGCTGTCAGCCCCGCCACGCCTGAATACTGCAAGGTGCTCGGCTCCATCGCGCCGGTAGATCCCAAGGCGCCGCCGGTCCGATTCCAAGTTAACCTACCGGCGAACTGGAACGGATCGTCCGTGCAGTTTGGTGGCGGCGGCTTTAACGGGGTGCTGATCACCGGACTCGGCCTGCCGCCGCTCACGCCTGCCGATCAACCTTCGCCGCTTGCGCTCGGGTTTGTCACCTATGGTACGGACTCCGGTCATCAGAATGCGCAGGGCATGCCGCTTCAGTCCTTTGCCCTCAGCGACGAAGCGCTCATAAATTTCGCCTACGCCGCTTACAAGAAAGTGCGCGATGTTGCTGTCGTGCTCATGCAGCGGCGCTACGGCCGCGGTCCCTCCAAGCTCTATTATGTCGGCTTCTCCGAGGGGGGACGCGAAGGCATCACGATGGCGCAACGCTTCCCGAATGACTTTGATGGCGTCTTGAGTGGCGTGCCTGTCATTAACTGGGTCGGCCTGATGACGGCCTTTGCCCGCGTCGGCTCGGCGCAGATGGGGGAAGGCTGGCTCAGTCCGGACAAGGTGAAACTCGTTCAAGATGGAGTGATTGCCGCCTGCGACCAGTTGGACGGATTGGCCGATGGGATCGTCAGCAATTATCAGCGCTGCGAACAGGTGTTCGACCCCGCAAAGTTTGCATGTCGTCCCGGTGCCGAATCCGCCTGTTTTTCCAGATCTCAGCTCGAAGCGGTCAATTCGCTTCAAAAGCCATCGGAACTAAATGTCACGCTGGCCAATGGCATCCATACTTATCCGGGCTGGGGGCGCGGCGGCGAAGCGGCCGCTGGCACGGGGCCGGTTGGTGGATGGGTAAGCTGGCAGACTGGAACTGCTCCGCCAACGCTTCCACCGGGACCAAAGAGCAGCCGGGCGTGGCTGTACGGGAGCGGGGCCGTGCAGTACTTCTTCGCACGCGATCCAGGTTACGACGTCACGAAATTCACTCCATCCAGTTTTGCTGACCGAATGAAGGAAGTTTCGACGTTGATGGACTCGACCGATCCGGATCTGTCGGCATTCGCGAGCCGCGGTGGCAAGCTGATCATCTACGAGAACATGGCTGACTACGCTCAAAGTCCGTACGCCGGGATCGACTACTACAAGTCTGTCGTATCAAGGATGGGATCGGAAAAGATCGATGGCTTCCTCCGCCTGTACACTGTTCCTGGCGCAGACCACATGGGAGTAGGCGCACCTTCGAGCGTAAATCTCTTCGAAGTGCTCACCCGATGGGTTGAACAAGGCAAAGCGCCTGGTGAGCTGGTGCAAGTGCAGCAGAGTACGGAACCTCCGTTCGAGGTCACTGCTGCACGCCCGATGTGTCGCTATCCAACTTATCCGCACTATCAAAGGGGCGATGTGAACAAGACGGAAAGCTTTCAGTGCAGATTGCCGTAGCAGAGCGGCGATTGCCCGCAACGTGCAGCAGACGGCCTACGTTTGGATGCTGATCCAACTTTGACCCCTCAGTCGACTGCAGATCCGGGGCCAAGGACTTGACTTTACTCACATCGGCGCGAAGAAGCCGGCGCCGATCGGCGTCCGGACCCCGCGCCGAATGACATCCTTCCCGGCGAACGCCGTATGTGCGAACACCGCGAATTCATTTATCGCTTGCATTCACAGTCCTCAACCGCGAGATCGGGAGTGCAGATGCGCGCGAGGCCTCCCATCGATCATCGAGCGTCGCGCGGAGTGTCTCCGCACCCGAAGACCTTCGCTCCGCCTACTGCTTCGGTCCGGCTGCACTTCTGATCGATTCAGGCACCCGCTGCCCGCCATAAGAATTCGCTATGGCGGCAGACCGCACTCGTGCTTCCCCTGTCATCAAACGTAAATCTATTTTTACCGTCGACCGCAGCAAAAGAAGTCCAAGAGCAAGCCTACAAAAGCGGTGTTGGCACATGCATCATTTGCAGCAGCAAGGGAGTGGGACATGACGATCGAGTTGAGCCGGCGCGGATTTTGTATCGGAACGGCCCTGATTGGACTTCAGTCCCTCTCCTCCGGAGCTTTCGCCCGAAGCGAGGACGGTACCGTCAAGCTCGGCCTCGTTGCGCCGATGAGCGGTCCGAACGCCCGCTACGGGGCCTTTTCGCTGCGCGGTGCCGAGATGGCGGTGAAGGAGATCAACGCGGCCGGTGGCGCGGCCGGGCGCAAGATCAACATCCTGCCCGGCGACAGCCAGGGCACGCCCGTAGAGGGCGTATCGGCGACCAAACGTCTGATCGACCAGGACCAGGTCGACTTCGTGATTGGTGACGTCTCGAGCTCAGTCACGCTGGCCATGCAGCCGGTCGTTGAAGACGCCGGCGTCCTGCTCCTCAACGCGGCCTCGTCGAACCCGATGATCACCTACAAAGCGGGCGTTGGCGGGTTCAAGTGGACGTTCCGTAATTATCCCACCGACGAGAATCGGGCTCTGATCGTGCTGCAATACGCCGCCGAGAAGAAGGGCTTTACGAAGTACGCTGTTCTCTCGGTCGACACCGACTACGGACGGGCGGCGATCCAGTTCACGAAAAAGTACCTGCCCCGCTTCAAATGCGAGATCCTGACGGAAGATTACTACAAGGAAGGCGAGGTGGATTTCCGCAGCGTACTTTCCAAGATCCGCGATTCCGGCGCTCAGGCGATCATCATGTACGGCAACGCCGACACCACGCCGATCGTCGGTCGCCAGATGATCGAAGTCGGCATCGCCGGCAAGATCCCGCTGATCGGCAACGCCGAGTTCAATACGGCGAGCACGATCAAGGCCGCGCCGAAGGCACTCGAAGGCGCCATCGAGGCGGCGGCATGGCTGCCGTCGTACGATTCCCCGCAGAGCAAGGCCTTCGTCGACAAGTTCATCGCCGAATATGGTGAGGCTCCCAACAATCACGCTTATGTTCATTGGGAGACCGTGCATCTGCTGACCAAGGCGATCGAAGAGGCCAACAGTATCGACCGTGAAAAGGTCCGGACAGCTCTCTCGCGCATCCACTACGCGAGCGCCGTCGGCGAAGTCACCTTCGACGACCACAACCAGGCCCGCCTGCCGATGATTTTGCTCGAGATCGAGAAGGGCAAGCCTGTGATAAAAGGGGCGTACTCAGCCGAGATCGACTATCCCAAGTAAGGCGGCGGGCCCGATGTTTTACACGATCATCGAACAGATTGTTAATGGGATCGTGTCCGGATCGGTCTACGCGATCGTTGCCGTCGGCATGACGATGATCTTTGGCGTTCTGCGGGCGATCAACTTCGCCCACGGCGAATACTATATGCTTGGCACCTTCGGCGCGTGGTTTGCGATCGACTATTTTGATCTGCCCTATCCAGTAGCGGTCGTGATCGGCGTGGTCGCAACGGCGATCATCGCAGTGGTGGTAGGAAATCTGGTGATGCAGCGAATCGTGGGGGCGCCGGCGGAGGCTGGCGTCCTCGCAACTCTCGGTGTCTCGCTAATCCTTCAGAACACGGCCATCTTTGTCTTTGGCGGCGGGTACAAATTCTTCTCTGGAGGTTACATCGAGCCGGTAAGCCTGTTCGGCTTCACGCTGGCCGAGCAGCGCATCTTGATCATCATCGTCGGCCTAATCGTGTTCGTCGGCCTCGAGCTGGCGGTCACTTACAGCCGGATCGGCAAGGCGATGCGCGCGGTGTCACAGAACATCGAGTGCTGCGCGGTGGTCGGCATCGACGTCCGCCATGTCGCGCTCTGGACCTTCATTCTCGGCGCCGCCCTTGCGGGGCTCTCGGGCGTGCTGACCGCGCCCGTGAACGTCAGCGTCTATGGCGGCATGGGCGAACTCATCACCTTCAAGACGCTGCCGATCATCATCATGGGCGGGCTCGGCAATGTCCGCGGTACGTTCGTCGCGGCGATGATCCTTGGGATCGCGGAGAGTCTCGTTGCCACCTATGTCGGGCTGCAGTTCCGCGACACGGTCGGGTTTGCGACCCTGATGCTGGTGCTGATGTGGCGTCCTTACGGGTTGTTCTCCGCGCAGGCGCGGTTCTGATTGCCATGGATGTGACATGACCGAGATCGTCCGAGAGCAGACCATGACCACAGTCGACAGCTCAGCTGTGACGACGGGCCGGGATCTCCGCGCTCCCTTCGGCCTTGCTCTCATCGCGCTGGCTTGCATCGCGCCGTTGTTCCTCGGCAATTATCCGCTGCATGCGATCATCATCGCGCTGATCTTCCTGCTGCCGGCGCACGGTCTCAATCTGCTGCTTGGCTATACCGGGTTACTGTCGCTGGCGCAGGCCGCATTCTTCGGCATCGGTGCCTATACCTCGGCGCTGCTGGCGGTACATTTCGGTACGCCGTTCTACGTGAACTTCCTGGCGGCTGGGATTGTGGCCGGTGCCATTGCGCTGCCGCTCGGGATTCCGGCGCTGAGATTGCGCTCGACGTCGTTCGTGATGTGCACGCTCGGTTTCGTTATCATCGGCCAGGCCATCGCCAAGAATTGGATCAGCCTCACGCGCGGTGACATGGGGTTGGCGGGCGTGCCGAAGCCATACTTCGCGCTGGGACCGGCCTCTTTTACGGTCTCCGGAACCGTCGCCTTCTACTATCTGGTGCTCGTTATCGCGACGCTGGCGACCCTGTTCGTCTATCTGATCGTGCGATCGCCTGCGGGGCGCAACATGATCGCCATTCGCGAGAACGAGACGCTGGCCGAATCCGTGGGCATCCCGACGTGGCACTACAAGCTCGTCGTGTTCATGATCAGCGCCGCCTTTGCCGGGCTCGGCGGCAGCCTCTATGCGCATTATCTGACCGTGGTCAGCCCGCTGACCTTCCAGATGTACTATTCGACGACGATGCTCATCATCGTGCTCGGCGGCGGGGCGGGGACGATCTCGGGCGTCATTTTCGGCAGCCTGCTATTCGTCGGTCTCACCGAGGCCCTGCGCGTCGCACCTGAGCTGCGCATGATCGCCTACGGCTTCTTCCTCCTTGGCCTCGTGTTCTGGTTCCCGAGCGGGTTCGCGCCGCTGATCGGCCGCGTCTCGTCATTCCTGGAGAAGCGCAAATGAGCGTGCTGCCGATCCTTGATATTTCCGGCCTCTGCAAATCCTACGGCGCAGTGCGTGCGGTCGACAGCGTCGACCTGCATGTCGATCGCGGCGAGATCTGCGGCCTGATCGGCCCCAACGGCTCCGGCAAGTCCACTTTCTTCGACTGCGTCACCGGGCTTGCCAAACCAAGCGCCGGCGCCGTGAAGCTCGACGGTCAGGACATTACGGGCTGGTCGCTGAACGACATCGCACGCGAGGGACGCATGCTGCGCTCGTTCCAGAGGACCGTGGTGTTCTCTGCGCTCGACATCGAGGAGAACCTCGTCATCGCCGGCCAGATGTTCACATTTCCCGGCATCTGGTCGACCTTCGGGATCGGTGCCGCCGCCCGCAATCGCGTCGCGGCGCTGCGGGAGCGGGCGCGCGAGCTGATCAAGATCGCGGGCCTCTGGGACGTGCGCTTCCAACCCGCCGGCAAACTCTCTGGCGGCCAGCAGAAGCTGATCCAGTTCGCTTCGATGCTGATGCCGGAACCAAAACTGATTTTGCTCGACGAGCCCATGGCAGGGATCAATCCAAAGCTGATCGAGCGTGTGGTGGACAGCATCCGCCTCGCCAACACCTCTTTCGGCGTCAGCTTCCTGATCATCGAGCACAACATCGATGTGGTCACGAGCCTGTGCAAGCGCGTGGTCGTGCTCGACCAGGGACGCAAGCTCGCGGAAGGAACGCCCGACGAGATCGTCCAGAACCAGGCTGTGCGGGAGGCTTATCTCGGTGGCTGAACCCTCTCTCTCGATCAAGGGCCTGCGCGCCGGCTACGGCTCGCTCGACATCCTCAACGGTGTCGATCTCGACGTGCCGCAGGGCCAGTTCGTCGCACTGATGGGGCCGAACGGCGCCGGCAAGTCAACGCTGCTCAAGACGCTCTATGGCATGACGACTGTCAAGGATGGCAGCATCAACTGGCGAGGAAAGGACATCAGCGCCCTGAAATCGCGCGCGATCCTGGCCGAGGGCATCTCTTGGGTGCCGCAGGGTCGCTGCAATTTTCCGGTCATGACGGTCGACGAAAATCTGCAGATGGCCGCCTATACGCTGCGCGACAGCAGGGTGAAGGCGGAGCGGGACTACGTCTACGACCTCTTCCCGATCCTGAAAACGCGGCGCAACACGCTGGCGGGCAACATGTCCGGCGGCGAGCAGCAATTGCTCGAGGTCGCGATGGCCGTGCTGCAGCGGCCAAAAATCCTGCTGGTCGACGAGCCCTCGGTCGGTCTGTCGCCGACCGCGATCGGCATCGTGTTCGACGAGCTGTTGCGCATCAACGCGGCCGGCCAGACCATCTTGCTGGTCGAGCAGAACACCAAGAAAGCGATGGCGGTGGCGCAGCGCGCCGTCATTCTGCGGCTCGGCAAGGTGATCTGGGACGGCCGTCCTGCCGACATCACCCATGACGAGCTCGGCGAACTCTTCCTCACCGGCCGCATGCGCGGTGAGACCGACGTGGAACATTGATACGGCGTACGCTTTGGCGAGCAGTTGCAAACTAGAGGACGACCACATTGACCATCTTCGTGCCGGCCGGGCGCGTTTCGCGCATCAAGATATCTCCGACCACTGCGGCCTCCGCCCGCGTTCGCGAGCTGAAGGCCGCAGGCCGCGACATCGTCGACATGGCGATCGGCGAGCCCGATTTCGACACGCCGGATCACGTCAAGGTGGCGGCGCACGCGGCGATCGATCGCGGCGAGACGAAATATACCGCCGTCAACGGCACCGTCGCGCTGCGCAAGGCGATTATCGCGGACTACAAGCGGCGCTTGGGATTGGACTATGCCGACAATGAGATCTGCGTCGGTGGCGGCGCCAAGCAGATCCTGTTCCTCGCGCTAATGGCGAGCGTGGAGGAGGGGGCCGAGGTGATCATTCCCGCCCCCTATTGGGTCTCCTATCCCGATATGGTCATTGCCAATGACGGCAAGCCGGTGATCGTTCGCTGCTCCGAGAACCAGGGATTTAAGTTGACGGCAGACGCGCTGGAGGCGGCGATCACGCCGAAAACACGCTGGCTGATCCTCAATGCACCCTCAAATCCGACGGGTGCGGCTTATTCTCGCGAAGACCTCAAGGCAATCGGCGACGTGCTGCTGCGTCACCCCAACGTCCTCGTCCTGTCCGACGATATCTATGACCAGATCTGGTACCGCGATGAGCCCGCGACGACGCTGGCCGCAGCGGTGCCGGCCCTCAAGGATCGTGTCTTGCTCACCAACGGCGTGTCCAAGACCTATGCCATGACCGGATGGCGGATCGGTTATGCGGCAGGGCCGGCGGCGCTCGTCGCCGCCATCAACAAGCTGCAGTCGCAGATGTCATCCTGCCCGTCGTCGATCAGCCAGGCAGCCGCGGCCCACGCGCTGACCAGCGACCAGACGTTCGTTCGCGACAGCGTCAAGCTTTATAAGGAGCGTCGCGATTATGCCTGCGCGCGGCTGAACGCGATTCCGGGCCTATCCTGCCTGGTGCCGGATGGCGCTTTCTACCTCTATCCCGGCTGTGCCGGCGTGATCGGCAAGACCACGCCTGACGGCAAGGTCATCGAGAACGATCTCGACTTCGTGCTCTATCTGCTCGACGACTTAGGAGTGGCCGCCGTGCAGGGCGCAGCCTACGGGCTTTCACCATATTTCCGTCTGTCGATCGCAACCTCCATGGATACGATCAAGGAAGCTTGCGACCGCATTGAAAAGGCCTGCAAGGCACTGCGCTGAGCGCGAAATCGATGTACTGCCAAAATCCGCGAGCCTCGAAAGAATCTCATTGAAATCAATGGACTAGATAAAGGATAGTGCCCATCGAGACCGTGTTTCCAGGAGCAGCATTCGCGACTCATGAGCGTCGATTTCAGGAAGCTGAAGAGCTTTGTCAAGGTCGTCGACGCCGGCAGCGTATCGCGGGCGGCCGGTCTGTTGCGGACGGCGCAGCCAGCGCTCTCACAGCAGATCGCGGCCCTTGAGAGTCACTTCAAGCACAAGCTGCTGCTTCGCAGCAACCAGGGCATCGTTCCGACCGAGGCTGGCCTCATTCTCTATCGTCACGCGCAGCTCCTGCTGAAGCAGATCGAGCAGGCGCAGATCGATATCGATCAATCGACCAAGGCGCTGGCCGGACGGGTGTCGATCGGGCTTGCGACCTATTCGGCCTCGAGCACGCTGTCGCTACCGCTTCTGAAGGAGATGTCGAAACTTCATCCGCAGATCATCATTCATATCAACGATAGCTTTGGTCATGTGCTGAGCGAGTTGATCATGACCGGCAGGATGGACATGGCCATGATCTACGGCTCCGGCCCGATCAAGGGCGTCAAGCTCCAGCCGCTGTTCCGCGAGGAGCTCTATCTCGTATCCCCTTCGCTGCCGGTTGCTAAGAAGCCGACGGATGAGCCGCTGCCGCTGTCGGCGCTGGCCGACGTCAAGCTGTTGCTGCCGAGCCAGGGTCATTTTCTGCGACGGCTGATCGATGAATCGCTGGCACGTGCGCGGGTCACGCCGAACGTCGTCTCCGAGATCGAATCCGTCTCCGCGCTGGGCGCGGCCGTGACCGAGGGGCTCGGCTCGACCATCCTGCCGGCTTCGGTCGCCGCGACCGCGTCGAGCTTTGGCGGTGTCGAAGTGCGGCGACTGGTTCGCCCCGCGATCGAGGCGACCGTTTCGCTGTGCGTTTCCGATCATCTGCCGCTGTCGGAGCCAGCGCTTGCCACGCGATCGGTGCTTCTGACCGTCGTCGAGAAGCTGATGCGCAGCCATCCGCAGGGCATCAAGGCGGTCTAAGCAATGCTCCTGGACGTCGAAGCCCGCGCACCAGCGTGCAGCGGTGGCTGCATTGCCGGCTTCGTCAGGCCATAAACAAAACCTATGGCGGCAGACGGGAGTTGTGCTGGTCTGCTGCAATTGCATTTCCTACGCTCGAAGACAATCGCTTCGAGGAAACAGATGGCCAAGCTCGCATTCGACACCGGGGGAACTTTTACCGATTTCGCGCTGCTCGACAACAAGGGCGAGCTGCATCTTCACAAGGTGCTGAGCACGCCGGCCAATCCGGCCGAAGCCGTGGTTCGCGGCGTGTCCGAGCTCCTCGAACAATTTGGCGATGCCGTCGATCTCGACAAGCTGCAAGTGCTCGGTGCAACCACCGTCGTCACCAATGCCGTGCTGGAGCGCAAGGGCGTCAAGACCGGTTTCATCTCGACCGCCGGCTTTCAGGACATGCTGCGCATCCGCAACGAAGGACGCTACGATCTCTACGATCTCAATTTGAAATATCCCGACCCGCTCGTGACGCGTGCCAACAGCTTTGGCGCGGTCGAGCGCATGTCCGCCGACGGCGAGATAATCACGGCACTGGAGGAGGACACGGTCCGCGAGATCTCCGGCCGGTTGCGCGCGGAGGGCATCAAGTCCGTCGCCGTCTGCCTGCTGCACGCCTACAAATATCCTGGTCACGAGCAGCGCATCGCGGCGCTGCTGCGTGAGGAAGATCCTGAGATCTTCGTGTCGTTGTCGTCAGAGGTTTGTCCTGAGGTCCGCGAGTTCGACCGCGCTTCGACCACTGTCGTCAATGCCTATACCCGGCCACAGATGTCCGGCCACGTCGCCCATCTCGAACGCGAATTTGCCGCCAAGGGCATTAACCGCCAGGTGCTCTGGATGACTTCGTCGGGCGGCCTGGTGCCGAGCAGCCGCGCGGCCGAATTGCCCGTGCGCCTGATTGAATCAGGGCCGGCGGCCGGCGCCGTTGCCGCCGCCGAGTTTGGCCGCATCGCCGGCGAGGGCAGTGTTTTGTCCTTTGACATGGGCGGCACGACCGCAAAGCTGTGTCTGATCCCGAACGGCGAGCCGACGGTCGGCACCGACCTGGAAGTCGCGCATTACCATCGCTTCCGTAGGGGCTCGGGTTTCCCGTTGAAAATCCAGTCGATCCGCATGATCGAGATCGGAGCCGGCGGGGGCTCGATCGCGGTGAAGAACCCGCTCGGCCTGCTCGACGTTGGACCGCGTTCGGCCGGCGCGCTGCCAGGGCCGGCGGCGTATCAGCGGGGCGGCACGGAGCCGACCGTGACGGACGCCGACATCCTGCTCGGTTACATGGGTACGGAATCCTTCGTCGGTGGTTCCTTCAAGGTCTCCAAGGATGCGGCGCGCGAAGCCATGACTTGGCTCGCCGCCTCGCTTGACGTCAGCGTGTCGCGCTGCGCCTGGGGTATTCACGACCTCGTCAACGAGTCGATGAGCAAGGCGGCGGCCGTCCACGCGACCGATCTTGGTGTCGACCCGCGCAGTCTTCCGATGGTCGCATTTGGCGGCGCCGGACCGGTGCATGCTTACGGCATCGCGCGCAAGCTCGGCATCAAGCGCATCATCTGCCCGACGGGAGCCGGCGTAACCTCGGCGATTGGCCTGCTGATCGCGCCGGTCGCGGTCGATCTCTCCGCGAGCTTCCCGATGCAGGTCGACAATTGGGATTTTGCCGCGATGGATCGCCTGCTTGGCGACCTCGCGGGTCAGGGTGAGGAGGTCGTCCGTGCCGCCGGCGTCGCGCCGGAGACGATCACGAACACCTACACCGTGGATATGCGTCACGTCGGTCAGGGACACGAGATCACCGTGACGTTGCCTGACCGCAGTCTGCCTCGAGAGAAATTCGTCGAGCAGCTTCTCGGTAATTTCTACAAGCTCTACCGTGAACTGTTTGGTCGGATCGTCGCGGGTTCTGCGGTGGAGGTCATTACATGGCGGTTGCGCTCCAGCGGCCAGAAGGACCAGGTCACTCGGCCGCATCGTTCGCAAGTGGCGCGAGCGCAAAAGGGCACGCGCCTCGTCTACTTCAGCGAGGCAGGCGGTTTCGCCGATACGCCGGTCTACGATCATTACAAGTTGCCGGTTGGTGAACGGATCGAGGGACCAGCCATTGTCGAGCAGCGGGAGTCCACCGCGGTGGTCGGACCGAGCGGCACAGCGCACGTCGACATCAACGGCAATCTCGTGATCAACATCGCCTGAGGACGACGCCTCCATGCCCATGAACGCTGCCGACTTCAACGATCCGATCAACCTCCAGGTGATGTGGAATCGCCTGATCTTCATCGCCGACCAGGCCGACATCGTGCTCGGCCGCACCGCGTTCTCGCCGATCGTGCGCGAGAACCACGACTACGTGACGGTGTTGCTCGACAGTCGCGGCCGCGCGCTGGCGCAATGCACCTGGTCCATCCCGGTGTTCATCACTTCGCTGCCGGTCGCCGCTCAAAAATACTTCCTGCCCAAATTCCCGGCCGAAAGCCTCCAGGAAGGCGACGTACTGGCCACTAACGATCCCGAGATCGGCACCGGCCATCTGCCTGACGTCACCATGATCACGCCGATCTTCAAGAATGGCAAAGTGGTGGCCTATGCCGGTTCGATCGCGCATCTGCCCGACATCGGCGGCGCTCCCTTGCATTCCGAGGCCAGCGACATCTTCGAGGAGGGTATCCGTTTCCCGATCGTGAAACTGCACAAGGCGGGCGTTCCCAACCAGGATGTTCTCGATATCATCGCGGCCTCCGTTCGCCTGCCGACGGAGGTTATGGGAGATCTCGAATCCATGGTCGCGGCCAACAACGTCATGGGCCGCGAACTGGTCAAATTCCTCGATGAGTATGATCTCGACGGTATCGATGAATTGGCCGACGCGATCCACGCCCGCTCCGAAGCGCAGACCCGTCGCGCGATCCGGCAATGGCCGAACGGCACTTACAGCGCTGAGGTTCTGCTCGACGGTTACGACACCGATGTTACGCTCAAGGCGTCCGTCATCGTCCGCGAGGATTCCATTCACGTCGATTACACGGGAACATCGGAGCAAATCCTTCACTCGATCAACTGCCGCACCAATTATCGTTACGCCCATTCGGTCTACGCGCTGAAATGCCTGCTCGATCCGGATACGCCGAACAACGAGGGCTGCATTACGCCGATCACCGACGAGGCGCCGCTCGGCTCCATCCTCAATCCCGAGCAATGGACGGCCGGCAATTCGCGCAATCTGATCGGCCACGTCATTCCCTCACTGATCTTTAGGGCGTTGGAAGGCGTGGTGCCGGACAAGGTGATGGGCGACAGCGGCGGCGCGCCAATCTGGGCCGCCAACTGTGTCGGCCGGCGCGATGACGGCTCGCAATACAGCTCGGTGCAGAATTTCCACGGCGGGCAGGGCGCCCGCGCCGAATTCGACGGTTTGGACACACTGAGCTTCCCGTCCAACTGCAAGGTCACCGCGATCGAGATGTTCGAGATCGCCGTGCCTGTTCTCACCGAATGCAAGGAGCTGATCCCGGACTCTGGCGGCGCCGGTAAGAGCCGCGGCGGCCTCGGCCAGCGCGTCGTGCTGCGCAATCTCGGCCGTAACCCGATGAATATCTACCTGGCGTCCGAGCGCGTGCGCCATCCCTGCTTCGGTGTCGTCAGCGGAAAGTCCGGCAGCGCGGGCAAGGTTTTCAGGAACGGCGAGCCGCAATTTCCCAAGGGCAAGGTGGTTCTGAAGACGGGAGACCGCTTGGAGGTCGAGACACCCGGCGGCGGCGGATGGGGGAAAACGTCCGAGCGCAGCGCGGCATCGATCGAACTCGACCTTGCGGAGGGCTTGATCACGCCGGCGGCTGCGCGGCAGATTTACGGCCATCAACGCTCGAGCCTGGCGGCGACCGCCGCCGAATAGGAAAGCCATGGGCCTGCTTGACGGAAAGATCGCGCTCGTTACGGGCGCGGGAACTGGGATCGGACGCGAGAGCGCAATCCTGCTCGCGCGGGAAGGCGCAACGGTCGTCCTTACGGGACGCCGCATCGCGCCGCTGGAGGACGTCGCGTCCCTGATCGCGAAGGCGGGCGGCAAGGCTGTCGCGCGTGCGTTTGACCTGGTGTCGCGGGATGCGATCTTTGAGACGGTTGCCTGGGTGAAGAGCCACGTCGGGCCGGTCGACATTCTCGTCAATAACGCCGGCAGCGCCAGCAAGGTGCTGAATGCGCGTTTCATCAGCGAAGCTGAGTGGAACGCCACGGTTAATGTCAACCTCACAGCGGTGTTCAATCTGACCCAGGCCGTGCTTGAGGACATGATTGCCAGGCAGGAGGGCACGATTATCACCGTGTCGTCGCTCGCGGTCGTCAATCCGAACCTGCTCGGCGGCGCGGCCTATGGTGCGGCCAAAGCCGGCGTGAAGAATTTCATGGCCTTTCTGCACAACACCTATAGGAATCAGGGTATCCGCGCGACGACCATCCTGCCCGGCGAGACCGATACGCCGATCATGGACAATCGCGCGCGGCCGCCGCTCGAAGGCGAGCGGGCCGTGATGCTCAATCCGCATGACGTCGCGCGCGCGGTGCTGCTCTGCGCCAGTCTGCAAAAGGGCGCCGTGATCCCCGAGCTGCACATCTGTCCGACCTTCATGCGCGACACCTCCGCCGATATCGAAGCGGCCCGCTGGGTCGGCGCGCCCGAAGGCCTCAGCGACAAGCCGAAGAATTGAGAAAGGATCTCCCATGAACGGAGCCAAATTGCGCGAGCGCCTTGCCAGGGGCGAGGCGGTCACCATGTTCACGCCGCATCATGCGTCATCGGGCCTCGCCGTCCGTTTGGTCGAGCTCGGTGCGGACGCGATCTTCGTCGATTGCGAGCACGGCACCTGGAGCTTCGAGAATGTCCGCGTGACCGCGCAGGCGATCCGCGGCGCGGGCGGTGCGGCGATCGTCCGCCCGCACTCCCATGAGCGGCCGCTCCTGATCCGCTATCTCAATGCCGGCGCCGACGGCCTGATGGTGCCGATGGTGGATACCGCGGACCAGGCGCGCGCCATCGTCGACGCGGTGCGGTATGCCTGCCCAGCCGACTGCGAGAAGCGGCTGGTCATCGCCATGATCGAGACGCCGAAGGCGGTCGACAACATCCAAGAGTTGCTCGCGGTCGAAGGGATCGATGTCTTCTTCATCGGGCCCGGCGACCTGTCGCAGAACATGGGCTATCCGCCGGCACCGCCGTTCGGTCAGCCGCGGCCGCAGGCCGTGATGGAACGGGTTGCCGATGCGGTGAAGAAGATCCGAGCGGCCGGCAAGGTGGCAGGAACGCTCGTGACGTCGGACGAACTGCCGTCATGGCTCGAGCAGGGTGTGCGGTATTTCTACATCCACTCCGATCCGTTCCTGCGTGTCGGGTTGGCCGGCGTCAAGAAGCTGCTCGCGCGTTGAGCGCGGACGCCGCGGCCCGTGCTGCGGGAGGAACACCATGGCATTCGAACTGTTCAATCTTGCCGGCCGACGGGCGCTGGTTACGGGGTCGTCGCAAGGGATCGGGCTTGCGATCGCGCGCGGGCTGGCTGCGCATGGCGCCTCCGTGGTGCTGAATGGACGCGATCGCAACAAATTGGATGCGGCTGCGGCAAGCGTCAGAGCCTGCGGTCACGATGTCGCAGTGACGAGCTTCGATGTAACCCGCGCCGAGGCCGTTCGCGGCGGAATCTTACGCATTGAGCAAGCGATCGGGCCGATCGATATTCTTGTCAATAATGCCGGCATGCAATTCCGCGCCCCGTTGGAGGAATTTCCGGTGGAGAAGTGGGATGAATTGCTAACGACCAACGTCTCCAGCGCCTTCTACGTCGGCCAAGCGGTCGCGCGCCACATGATCCCGCGTGGCAAAGGCAAGATCATCAACATCGCGTCGGTTCAGAGTGAATTGGCGCGGCCCGGGATTGCGCCGTACACAGCGACCAAAGGGGCGATCAAGAATCTGACCCGCGGCATGTGCGCCGATTGGGCCAAGCACGGTCTCCAGGTCAATGCGATCGCGCCTGGCTATTTCAAGACTCCCTTGAATCAGGCCCTGGTAGACAATCCCGAATTCTCGGCTTGGCTCGAGAAGCGGACACCCGCGTCACGATGGGGCAGTGTCGACGAGCTCATTGGTGCCGCCGTGTTCCTGTCGGGCGAGGCGTCGTCCTTCGTCAACGGGCATACGCTCTACGTCGATGGCGGGATCACGACCTGTCTGTAGGCGATGGTCAATCGCTGCTCAACAAATTGCACGCTCCCTGACCGGACTTGAAAGGACGCCGCATTATGCCGATGAAGCCCGAAGTGTTGATGATCGGACCCTATCCCATCTGGGACATGGAGGATCTCGACGCACGCTATGTGGTGCACAAGCTGTGGGAGGCGGCGGATGGCGATCGCATGATCCAGGCCTATCGCGGCACGATCCGGGCGATCGCTACCCGCGGCGAGCTCGGCGCATCGGCCGACCTCATGAAGCGGCTGCCGGCGCTTGAGATCGTGTCGTGCTATGGCGTCGGCACCGACGCCATAGATCTAGCCCATGCGAGGGCGAACGGGATCCGGGTGACCAATACGCCGGACGTGCTAACCGCTGATGTCGCCGACATGGCCGTTGGTCTTTTGCTGACAGCTGCAAGGAAGATACCGCAGGCCGACCGGTTCGTGCGCGAGGGGGAGTGGCCCAACGGGAATATGCCGCTCGTGACCCGCGTCAGCGGCAAGACTGTCGGTATCGTCGGAATGGGACGCGTCGGCGCGGCGGTCGCAAGGCGGCTGGCCGCCTTCGATTGCGAGATCGCATATTTTGACGCCTCCCGACGCGCGGATCTACCTTACACCTTCGTCGCGGATCTGGTCGAATTGGCTCGCCGCGCCGAATTCCTGATCGTGACGCTTGCTGGCGGCGAGGCCACGAAAGGCATTATCGACGCTGGCGTGCTTGAGGCGCTCGGGCCGGACGGCATTCTCATCAACGTCTCGCGAGGATCGACCGTCGACGAAAAGGCGCTCCTCAGTGCCCTCGAGGCGAGGGTGATCAAGGCGGCTGGTCTGGACGTATTCTGGAACGAGCCGAACATCGATGAACGGCTCAAGGTCCTCGATAACGCCATCCTTCAACCGCACCATGCCTCGGGTACGGTGGAGACACGGCGGGCCATGGGGAAGCTGGTGCGGGACAATCTTGCCGCGCATTTCTCGGGCGCCGCGCTAATCACACGCGTCCTCTGAGGAGAAGGCGATGAAAGCCGTCGTCATTCACGCCGCTCGCGATCTCCGTGTTGAGGACCGCGAACCGGAAACGCCGGGACCGGGTCAGGTCGAAGTGGCTATCGAAGCAGGCGGCATCTGTGGCTCCGACCTGCACTACTTCAATCACGGTGGCTTCGGCACGGTGCGGATTCGGGAGCCGATGATCTTGGGCCACGAAATAGCAGGCACGATCAAGGCGACCGGCGCCGTCGTGTCCAAATTCGCGGCGGGTGATCGGGTGGTGATTTCGCCGAGCAGGCCTTGCAATGGTTGTGACTACTGCCTGCGCGGCCAGCAGAATCAGTGCCTGAATATGCGCTTCTATGGCAGCGCCATGCCAACGCCGCACATCCAAGGGGCGTTCCGGCAGCGCCTTGTTGCTGAGGAGTGGCAATGTCACAAGGTCAGTGACGGCATTTCGATAAACGAGGCCGCCTTTGCTGAACCTTTCGCCGTGACATTGCATGCGGTTGCGCGGGCCGGGTCATTGCTCGGCAAGCGTGTTCTGGTCACCGGCTGTGGCCCTATCGGCGCCTTGACAATCATTGCGGCACGCGCCCACGGAGCGCGGGAGATCGTCGCGACGGACGTTATGGATCCAGTCTTGACCAAGGCGGAACAAGTCGGAGCCGATCGCACCATCAATGTTGCGACCCATCCGGAGCGGCTAGGTGCCTACGCGGCCAACAAGGGCTACTTCGACGTGCATTTCGAAGCTTCCGGGAACGAGCGCGCCATCCGTTCGGGGCTTGAGGTCCTAAAGCCACGAGGCGTGCTGCTGCAACTTGGCCTCGGCGGCGACGTTTCCATTCCGCAGAACGTCGTAGTCGCCAAGGAGATTGAGGTTCGCGGGACTTTCAGATTCCATGAAGAGTTCGGTGTCGCTGTCGACCTCATCAATCGACGAGCCGTCGCTGTGAAGCCCCTACTGACAGGCTGCTACGGGCTAGACGAGGTGCAAACGGCCTTCAACGTTGCAGGAGATCGAAGCCGGTCGATGAAGGTTCAATTGAGCTTCTGAAGAATTGCCGTCTGTTGGTTGCGGCCGTCAATGGCAACGCAGGGTAGCAGCGAACATTCAGCTCATTTACTCTCGAAGGAAATCCGACATGAGCATCTACAGCGGGCCCGTTTTTGCGATGGCGCGAGAGCAGTTTCAGCTTGTTGCCGATCACATCGGGATCGAAGAAGAGGCGCGCGACCGCCTGCTGTATCCCAAACGAGCGATCGCCGTCTCGATTCCAGTCAACATGGATGGCGGACAAACAAGGGTCTTCCAGGGCTATCGCGTTCAGCATCACCTGACGCTCGGGCCAACCAAAGGCGGAACTCGTTTTTCGCCAGACCTCGATGTCGGCGAGGTCGCGGCTCTGGCGATCTGGATGAGTTGGAAATGCGCGTTGGCAGGGCTGCCTTACGGTGGCGCGAAGGGCGGCGTCGCCTGCGATCCGCAAAAACTCTCTCTGCGCGAACTGGAGGCCGTCAGTCGCCGGTACATGCAGGAGATGATACCGTTCGTCGGGCCAAACACAGACGTGATGGCACCCGATATGGGGACGAACGAACAAGTCATGGCCTGGTTCATGGACACCTACTCCATGTACAAGGGGCACGCGATCAATGAGATTGTCACAGGCAAGCCAGTCGCCATTGGTGGCACCGCCGGACGGCGGGAAGCAACAGGGCGCGGTGTCGCGCACCTCGTCAAGCGTGCGCTCGAGCAGGTCCAGCTCAGTCCCTCCAATGCGACGGCAAACGTGCAGGGCTTCGGTAACGTCGGTAGCGTTTCAGCCCATATTCTTGCTCGAGAGATGGGCGTGAAAATCGTCGGCCTGGGCGATCACACGGCCGCTTTTTACGATGCCGCCGGCCTGCCGTTAGACGCAATCGAACGGTACGTCAGAGAGCACAGAAACCTGGCGGGCTGGTCCAAGGAATCGGCGATCGATCCCTCTGAATTATTGACCCGCAAGTGTGACATTCTAGTCCCCGCCGCGACCGAACAGGTGATCACAGCAGCCAATGCTTCGGGTCTTTCGTGTCGAATCCTGGCCGAGGGTGCGAACGGGCCCACGACGCCGGACGCCGATGCGATCATCGAACAACGGGGAGACATTTTCGTAATCCCCGACATCCTCTGCAATTCCGGCGGGGTGATCGTTTCCTATTTTGAATGGGTTCAGGACTTGCAGCGGCTGTTCTGGACCGAGAAGGAGGTCAATGAACGATTGAAAGAGATCCTGGATGTGACTTTCGATCGAGTCATTCGGCGCGCCCGTCAGGATGGCGTTTCCCATCGTATGGCTGCCATGACAATAGGCGTTGAGAAGGTCCGCGAAGGGAAGAAGTTGCGTGGGCTGTTTCCGTAGCTCACCCACGGTTTTACTTACGCGTCTCTGTGCACCACTCGCTGGAATGAGGCAGAGCAGGAGTCTTCAGGCCAGGACCTTCATTCGAAGCCCGCATCTCCCAAGCCGCAAAAGGACTGGAAGAGCAGGCTTTCCGATTGCCGCCCGGCTAAAAGGGCGCGACTTATGAACGTCCGATCACGTTTGCGACTGGCTTTCGTCGCTTGGTCTGCAAACATCTAAGTGAAACTAAGCCCGCGAAGAGCGGGCTTTAAGTTCTGCCGGGACAATATCGGCGGGTATGGGTTAAGCGGGCATCTGGAGAAGTTGCGCTCTCTATCGAAACGGCTAGGTCGTCAAGTCATGGTCGGTGTACGCAATAAGACCGGTCTATCGTCAGGTCGAACCCTTCTCCGTGGTATCGAGGTTGGACATAAGCCATTGTCGGAGCGCTAGCGTGTCCCGGCCACTTCGTCGCGAAGGTGCGACAGTGAGGTAATACCCTCCCAGACGGATATCCGTGTCGAACAGCTCTACCAAGCGTCCGTCGTCGATATATTCAGATGCCGTCAGGCGGCTAACCAATGCGATGCCTTGTCCGGTCATGGCTGCGTCGAAGCCAAGATTTGCGTCCCACAGCCGAGGTCCGACCAAAGGGCGATCCGAAGCAACCCCTGCCGCGCGCAACCAATTCTCCCATTGCCGGTGATTTTCCTCATGAATGAGCGGCAACCGGGCTAAGTCCGCAAGCTTTGGCATTTTGTTTAGTGCAAGCCATTCCGGGCTTGCGACGGGAAACATCCGTGGCCTGATGAGCGGAAGCGTGTCCGGTGGCATGGTCGTAAGATCCCCGAAGCCGATCATGAGATCGGCCTCACTCCTTTCGAAATCGGGAAGCCGATCGATCGCCCGTAGCGTTAATTCCGAGCCGCGGACCACACTCTGGAGCTCCAGCAATCGTGGCGTCAACCATCGTGCCGCAAGACCTGGAACGCACCAAATGCGAAGGAAGCCACGACGCGTTGGAGGCTTCAGTTCTGCGGTCGCGGCGGTGATGAGATCGAACGCCTTGGTCACCTTTGCAAAGTAGAGTTCACCCTCCCGTGTGAGATGAACACCGCGCGGGCCGGCAATGATCAGCTTGGCGCCAATCCAAGCCTCCAAGCCGGCGACGTGCCGACTAATGACCGAATGCGCTACTCCGAGATCGTCGGCAGCTCGTCGCATTGATCCAGTACGGGCGGAGGCTTCGAAAGCGCGCAGCATGATCAGTGGCGGCAACGGCCGCCATTGTGCCTGTCGAGACCGCCTCTCGTCCAAAGACATCCCCCCATGATCGTCTAGTGGTGCTTCTATAGCACCGCCGTGGAGCAATCAAACCAATACCTAGCGCGCGGCGAGCATGGATAGGTTTCCCTGTCCAACCAGGAAAACGTTCTTGTCTCAAAACGCTTCACTCCACTCGCGGCGTACCGCTGCGATCCCGCGCGGTCTAGCCTCTGCATTTCCAATCTTCGCCGGACGCGCGGAGAATGCGGAACTTTGGGACGCAGACGACCGGCGGTTCATTGATTTTTCCGGCGGAATCGCAGTTCTAAATACGGGGCACCGGCATCCGGCTGTGATGGCCGCGGTCCAGGCACAGCTCAGTTCTTACACGCACACGGCCTTCCAGGTCATCCCCTATGAGCCGTATTTGACGCTCTGCGAGCGGCTCAACACGATTGCCCCATTCAAAGGCCCAGCCAAAACCATCCTGTTTTCGACTGGCGCTGAGGCCGTTGAGAATGCCGTCAAGATCGCGCGTGCGCATACAAGCCGGACAAACGTCATCGCCTTTAGTGGAGGCTTTCACGGTCGCACGCTTATGACGAGCGCCTTGACGGGTAAAGTCGCGCCCTACAAGAAGAGATTTGGGCCCATGCCCGCGGGCGTGTGGCATGCGCCGTTCCCTGCGCCGCAATATGACACGTCAGTCACGGATACGCTCAAGGCCATCGATTATCTGTTTCGTGCCGATGTCGATCCGGCAAATGTCGCTGCGATCATCATCGAGCCAGTGCAAGGCGAGGGCGGATTTCACCCAGCACCGACCGAGTTGCTTGTCGCTCTTCGACGCATCTGCGACGAAAATGGGATCGTGCTCATCGCGGACGAGGTGCAAACCGGCTTCGGCCGCACCGGTAAGATGTTTGGTATTGAGCATTCCGGCGTCGAACCCGATCTGATCACCATTGCCAAATCTCTGGCCGGTGGCTTTCCACTCTCAGGGGTCATTGGAAGATCGGACATCATGGACGCGCCAGACCCAGGAAGTCTGGGCGGTACCTATGCTGGAAATCCCATTGCCTGTGCGGCGGCGTTGGCAGTTTTGGATGTGCTCAAGGACGAGATGCTCCTTGATCGCGCCCTTGCGATCGGCACCGTGATTCGTCATGAACTAACGCGCATCTCCCAGCGTAACGACACCATACCGATCGCATACACCCGAGGCCCCGGCGCGATGGTTGCTTTCGACGTCGTCAAATCGCACGGCGGGGCGGAGCCCGATCCAGATGCGACCCGGCGCGTGATCCAAGCGGCTCTCGAAGCCGGATTGATCTTGCTCTCTTGCGGTGTGCATGCAAACACCATCCGCTTGCTGATGCCGCTGACCATTTCGGACGCGATGCTGATCGAGGGGCTCGCGAAACTCGAACACGCGCTGACTGCGGTCCATTGATGGGATTTGAGATGCTTCGTCCCGCCTCACTTACAGAACGACTGTCCGACGCCGCGCTCCTGAAATCACAGGCTTACGTAAATGGCCGATTCGTCGGCGACCCCTGCACGTGTGTGATTAATCCTACGAATGGCCAGGTGATTGGAGGCGTGCCGCGTATCGGAGCCTCGGAAGCCGCTAACGCAGTGGAGGCTGCCTCGGTCGCCTTTGCTTCTTGGGCGGCGAAAACGTGCAAAGAGCGAGGCGCCATACTACGTCGTTGGTTTGAGCTGGTAGCAAGCTCACGGGTCGATCTCGCAGTGATCCTCACGAGCGAACAAGGCAAGCCTCTGAAAGAGGCCTTGGGGGAAATTGACTACGCGGCCGCCTACATCGAATTTTATGCGGAGGAAGCCAAGCGCATCGCTGGCGAACTTCTGTCGTCGCATCGTGCGGACGCGCGCATCCTCGTGCAGCGGCGGCCGATTGGAGTTGTGGCCGCGATCACCCCATGGAATTTTCCGGCCGCAATGATCACGAGAAAGATCGCTCCCGCGCTGGCGGCTGGATGTACGGCCGTGGTCAAACCTGCGCCCGAGACACCGCTTACAGCGCTCGCGTTGGCAGAGCTTGCCGACCGTGCCGGCTTTCCGGCCGGGACACTTAACGTCATAACTGGCGACGCAAAGGAGATTGGTCAGGTTCTCACAACGCATCCTGACGTTCGGCTCGTCGGATTTACTGGGTCCACCGAAGTGGGCAAGTTGATCATGAGCCAAGCAGCGAGCACGGTGAAGAAAGTCGCCCTCGAGTTGGGTGGGAACGCTCCGTTTATCGTCTTTGATGACGCCGATCTCGATGCGGCTGTGGAAGGGGCGATCGTTTCAAAGTTCCGAAATACAGGTCAGACCTGCGTTTGTACGAACAGGATCTACGTGCACCGAGGCGTTCATGATGCGTTCGTCACGAAACTCTCGGAGAAAGTCGCCGCGCTGCGCGTGGGCGACGGATTTGAAGAGGGCGTCGATCAAGGGCCGTTGATCCACGAGCGCGCCCTCGCGAAGGTTCAGGCGCATCTCGATGATGCCGTTTCCAAAGGAGCGTCAGTTCTCGTCGGTGGGGCGCGTCATGCCCTCGGCGGCACGTTTTTCCAGCCCACTGTCCTGCAAGGGGCAACGGATAGGATGGTACTGTCTCGGGAGGAAACGTTCGGTCCCGTGGCGGCCGTCTTCTGCTTCGAGACTGAGGAGGAGGTGGTTGCCGCTGCCAACTCTACGACTTCGGGACTGGCCGCTTACTTCTACGCGCGAGACGTCAACCGGGTTCACCGCGTGCTTGAGCAGCTGGATTTCGGGATGGTGGGCGTCAACACCGGCCTGATCTCAACCGAGCTTGCACCGTTTGGCGGCGTCAAGCAGAGCGGCAACTCACGCGAAGGCTCGCACCATGGCATCCTGGAGTTTACGGAGCTGAAATATGCCTGTCTCGGGCTGTCGGGTCTCGCGGCGTCCGGTTGAAGAGGCAACGATGTCAGATTCACCGAAAATCAATGTCGAGCGCCTCTGGAAGTTATTGATGGATACCGCCTCGATCGGAGGCAATCGGAAGGGCGGAATAAACCGGCTCGCCCTGACGGATGATGATCGTCGGATCCGCGATTGGTTCACCGAGCGCTGCAACGAGCTGGGGTGCATCCTCACGATCGATCAGGTCGGGAACATGTTCGCACTCGGCGCAGGTGCCGATCCTTTGGCTGAGCCGATTGCTATCGGCAGTCATCTTGATACCCAGCCTACGGGAGGAAAGTTCGACGGCATACTTGGTGTTCTCGCCGGACTCGAAGTGCTGCGAACTTTGAAGGAGGCCGGTCGGAGTACCCGGCATCCCTTAATGCTCGTAAACTGGACCAACGAGGAAGGCGCACGCTTCGCTCCGCCGATGCTTGGTTCAGGCGTACATGCCGGCATCTTCGATCGCCAATTCGCCGATGCCAGGACGTCTGCTGACGGCACACGGTTTGTCGATGCCCTTGCTGCCATCGGCTATTGCGGGACCGCCAAGCCAGGCACGATACGGTTTGCGGCGATGTTCGAACTTCACATTGAACAAGGACCGGTTCTCGAGGCTCGACAAAAGACCATTGGGGTCGTTCGCGGCGTTCAAGGCATGCGCTGGTACGACGCGACAGTCGTTGGTCAGGAAGCTCACAGCGGCTCGACTCCCATGGATTATCGAAAAGATGCACTGGTGCAGGCATCCCATCTCGTTCTCAAGGTGAGGGATCTTGCTGCTCGATATCCCCAAAGCGTGGCAACGGTTGGTTCGCTGAGTGTGATGCCCAATTCCCGGAACGTGATACCGGGATCGGTTCGGTTATCGATCGATCTTCGGCATGCATCCGATGCGCAGCTCGATGCGATGGAAGGAGAGTTGACCGGGATCGTTTCTGAGATGTCCGCGGACGGGAAGGCGAATCTGGTGCCGGTGTGGAAGAATCCCGCCATAGACTTCGATGCCAAGTGTGTCGAAGCGGTCCGGCGGGGAGCTGAGACGGCAGGCTATTCCATGCTCGATATTTATTCAGGAGCCGGGCACGACGCGGCCAATGTCGCACGCGTTGCGCCGACTGCGATGATCTTTGTGCCTTGCCTCAACGGCCTTAGCCATAACGAAGCTGAAAGCGCAACCAAAGAGGACTGTGCGGCAGGAGCCCAGACGCTGCTCAACGCAGTCATCGAATACGACGCCATGCTCGCCTAGGCGATGAGTTTGGAGTTCACGTCCATCGCGGGGCGCAAGCTGTAGCTGGCTACGAGATCTGCCGGATGAACGATTCAAGCAAACTCTTCAATTGTTGAGTCTGCTTGTCGCCATAGGAGTTCTCAAGATTTGTCTGATGCTCGCTCACAAGCGCGTTCTGGCGAGCAAAGAGGCTGCGACCCTTCTCGGAGACGGCCAGTCTGACCTTGCGACGGTCGTCGGGATCGGGAATGCGATAAACAAGCGCTTCCGATACCATCCGATCGATAATCTTGGTCAAGGTCCAGCTATTCATAGCCACAAGGTCTGCGGCTTCTCCCATTGAAAGGCCGTTGGTGTCGATAAGGATCTTCAGAATGCGCCATTGATCGAGAGGGACCCCCTCTTCGGTAAGCTGCCGGCTCAACTGGCGGTTGGCCTGAGCGATAAGGTGCGCAAGATATTCGTTGATTGGACGGTCGTTCATGGAGGCAGTGTGCCCAAAATTTGGTAATTTTCAAGAATTGTGATTTCAATCAATTGGGCCTACGAATGAGGATCGTTCTGATGTGGCTCGGCCTTTCGGCGCCATTGGCAATGGAGCCCTTATTCACACTGCGAGTAGGCGTGGGTCGGCGAGGCGATGCAGCAGGCGGAATTATACGCTAGGGGGTATCTGCCGGGGCGAAGCCGAGGTGGGCTTCTTTCGCCGGCGCCGTGGTTTGGCGAAAGACGCACCAACCGTCTGCGGATTGGTCTTTTGGTCCCATTCTCGGGAGCGGATGCTATTTGGGGCCCATCGTGCCAGTGCAGTGCAGTTCTTGCCGCGGCGGAAGCTAACGAAACCGGCGGTATCCTCGATCGGGAAGTCGAGCTCTTCGCAATCGATGCCGGAGGTGACCCGGACCTCGTTGTCGATCGCGCCCGGGCCATGGTCAACGAAGAAGGCCTAGATGCTCTTATCGGTGTCCATCTGAGCAGCGTTCGTCTTGCCCTGCGGAGAGCGTTCGCTGGACACATTCCTTATGTTTTTGCTCCCTTGTACGAAGGGGGGGAAAGCACGAAAGGCGTTTTTGCCATTGGGGAAACACCGGAGCAGCAATTCCCTGGGGCAATCAACTATATGATCCAGGAGCGCGGCGCGCGCCGCTGGTTCCTGGTCGGAAACGACTACGTTTGGCCTCGCGCATCGCACGGGGCGGTGAGCCGCTTCATTTGGGAAGCGGGGGCCGAGGTCATCGCCGATCATTACCTGCCACTTGGCGCGAATTCTCATCGCGCCGTTCTCGCTGAAATCGAAGCATCTAAGCCGGATGTCGTGTTCCAATCGCTCGTCGGGAGCGACTCAGTCGCCTTCAATCGCGCATTCGCGCGTAGCGGCCTCTCGTCGAAGATCCTGCGGCTCTCGGGCTCGATCGAAGAGAACACGCTTCTTGGGATAGGCGCCGATTCCACCAGGAACCTCTTCTGTGCCGCAAGCTATTTCAGCGCCCTCCGCACGAAGGAAAATCGTGCCTTTCTCGAGCGGTATCGCCTCGCGTTTGGCGAATTTGCACCGGTCCAGGGTGTGCTCAGCATGTCCTGCTATGAGGCGATCGGATTCTTCAAAACCCTGGTGGCGCGCGCTGGCAATCTGAACCCAGCCGCCCTGGCCGACGCTTGGGATGGTCTGGAATATCGCGGCGCTCGTGGTTCGACGCGTGCTCGTGGCCAGGCTCTCCATGCCGACTCTCATCTCGCCCAAGCTGACGGGATGCGATTTCGCATCCTCAGATCGTTCCCTCTGAAAGGTGAATGATCAATAGTTGACTTTTCAATTATCATGTCTACCCTCCGAATTCTCGAAGTTCGAGCAAAGGGGGTATTCGATGACTATTTCTCGTCGTGCGATGCTACAGGTGATGGGTGGGACGCTTGCGGTTCCCTATGTCGCGCGGAGCGCGTTCGCCGCCGATCCAATAAAAGTCGCGGGCATCTTCGACGTTTCGGGTGGTCTCGATATCTATGGGCAGCCGATGGTTGCCTGCCTTGATCTTGCGATCGACGAGTTGAACGCCGCCGGCGGCTTGCTTGGCCGTCCTCTTCAACTGGTGAAATACGATCCGCAATCGGACATTCAACTCTACACGCAATACGCGACCGCCGCGGCCACCAAGGAAAAGGTCGCAGTTGTCTTCGGCGGCATCACCAGTGCTTCGCGTGAGGCGATCCGACCAATTCTGCATCGTTACCAGACGCCTTACTTCTATCCGGCCCTCTACGAAGGCGGAGTGTGCGATCGAAACGCTTTCATGACCGGCTCGACGCCGGCACAGACGATCGAGAAGCTGATCCCCTTCGTTACGAAGAAATGGGGGAAAAAAATATACATCATCGCTGCGGATTACAATTACGGTCAAATCTCAGCAAAGTGGGTACGCAAGTACGCGAGGGATAACGGGGCGGAGGTCGTCGGCGAGGAATTCTTCCCGCTCGATGTCACCGAGTTCGGAACGACGATCAGCAAGATCCAGGCCGCTAAGCCCGACCTCGTCTACTCCCTGCTTGTCGGCGGAAATCACATGTCTTTCTTCAGGCAGTGGGCCGCGGCAGGTATGAGCGGCAAGATCCCGATGGCCTCAACCGATTTCGGCGTCGGTAATGAGCACATCGTGCTGACCCCAAAGGAATCCAACGGCGTCATCGCCGCCTATGCCTATTTCCAAGAGCTCGATAATCTGGAGAACAAGGCGTTTCTCAGCCGCCTTCGGGCAAAGTTCGGGGACAAGACGCCGTATGTGAACGAGCTGGCAGCCGAGACCTGGTACGCCGTCGCTCACTGGGCGCGCAGTGTGAAGGCAGCCGGCAAATTGGATCGCGATGTCGTTCTCGCTGCACTGGAGGGCTCGACCATCGACGGTCCAGGTGGCAAGTCCACCATCGATCCCTCCACGCATCACTGCAAAATGGATGTGCACATCGGAGAGGTGAAGAACCACGCGTTCGTCGTGCTGGAGTCCTATGCCCAACAAGCGCCGTCCGATACCGCCGCGGTCTGTGATCTCAAGAAAAACCCCAACGACAATCAGCAGTACGTGATTTCGGTCGGTAACTGACTTTGCCTAGTGCATGGCGCGTTGCCTGGCCAAAGCTGGGCGGCGCACCATGCTAGCGCATTCGAAAGTTGCGCTGCTCGCGGCTGATTTCTGCGGGTGATTGGGTGGCATCTCAGGGGGAAGAGGTTTCTAGGTGGAATTTGCAATCACGACGTTGTTAAATGTGTTAGCGGCGATAGCCAATCTCGCTTTGATTAGTTCAGGTCTGGCCGTCATCTTCGGAATGATGCGCGTCATCAATCTCGCGCATGGCGAATTCATCATGCTTGGTGGCTTCGCCACGATCTATGCCGCGCGAATGGGCATAAACATCTGGATTGCGATCTTTGTCGTTTCTCCCCTCTTTGTTGCTGCTGTGGGTTACGTCCTTGAGCGGCTCGTCATACGTCACCTCTACGGACGTTTGGTCGACACGATGCTCGCGACTTGGGGCCTCAGTCTGGCCTTGATCGGGGCTGCGACGATGATCTTCGGCAATCGGGTGGAAGGCGTGGCGGCTCCGCTCGGCGGGGTCTCTATTGGCCAATATAGCATCAGCCTCTATGGGCAAGTCGAAGTTTGGGTCGTTCTTGTTCTCTTCGCCGCCGGCTACCTCGTTCTCAAGTACACGGAGGTTGGCCTCGTAGCGCGCGCGACTATGCAGAACCCCGCGATGGCGGCTTCACTGGGCGTGAATCCCTCCCGTGTTTATTCGTTCACATTCTGTGTTGGAGCTGCCTTAAGTGGCCTCGCTGGCGGGTTTCTAGCGCCGCTGTCAGGCGTTGTGCCAACGATGGGCGTCGCTTACGTGGCGCGCGCGTTCATCACAGTGATCACGGGTGGTCTGAGCATCTTGGTTGGAACCGCATTAAGTTCATCGCTGCTCGCGACCATCGGCACGGTTGCGACCCTGTTTACAACCCCCGTTGTGGGCGATGTCGTGCTGTTGGTCGCGGCCATCGTGCTCCTTCGCCTTCTGCCCAAGGGGATTACCGGCAGCATCTTCAGAGGCGCTCCATGAAGCTGCACGATTATCAACGTTCCATTCTGTGGGCGCTCATCGTCGGCGGAGTAGCCATATCGCTCCCCTTGGTTGCGGAGACGTATACGCTCATCAATGCGACCATCTACGTCAGTGCGGCAATCTTCGCGCTTAGCCTGGCTCTGATCTGGGGGTACGGTGGAATTCTATGCTTCGGGCAAGCGGCCTTCTTCGGATTGGGCGGCTATGCATACGCGCTGACCTCCATCAATTTCGGAGACACCACGCTCGCCATTCCGATTGCAGTCGCAACGGCGACTATCTTCGCGGTAATGTTGGGCTATTTTCTATTCTATGGAAGACTGGGTGATGTCTATCTCGGCGTCATCACGTTGACGGTGACGCTGATCCTCTTCAAGCTCATCAATAGCACGGCCGGCGACGCTTATAGAGTCGGTAAGGCAAGGCTGGGCGGGTTCAACGGAATCCCAAACACGCCGCCGCTGAACTGGCCATTTCAGCCGGATCACATCGCCACTCCGGGAGAGACCTATGTCGCAGCATCTGTTGCGTTGGTCCTGCTCTATGCGTTTTGCAAATGGTTGTTGGTGACACGCTTCGGCAGAGCTGTCATTGCCATCCGCGAAAATGAGGTTCGCGCAGAGTTGCTGGGTTACAACTCGCGACTAGTCAAGTTGGCGATTTTTTCGATCGGTGCTGCGATCGCCGGTCTGTCCGGCGCGGTGTTCGCGACGACGGTCTTCGTCAGTCCCACAATGTTCAGTCTGGGTGCAGCTGCGCAGGTCCTTATCTGGGTTATCGTCGGAGGCCTGGGCACGCTTGTGGGGCCGATTATCGGCAGCATCGTCGTCCAAATGCTGACCAGCGCCCTCGGGACCGTCGAATGGATCAACCCGAACTTCGTTCTCGGCGTTGTCTTGGTCGCCGTTGTGTTGGTCGCTCCCAAGGGGCTCATGCATGTTTTCGAGCTGCTGAAGACAGTCACGAGGAAGAAACGCCTTGGTCCTGAGGAGTCAGCTCATGACCAAGCCTGAGATTCTCGAAGTGAGCGGCGTTTCCGTCCAGTTTGGCGGGGTCAAGGCGCTCGACAACATCGACTTCAAACTCGGGGTCGGCGAGCTGCGCTGTCTTATCGGTCCCAACGGAGCCGGAAAGACGACCTTCTTCAAATGCATCACCGGTCAGCTTCATCCGACTGCTGGTCGAATTGCGTTCAAGGGACAAAGCATGTCGCACGCCGAGTCTTTCGAGATCGCGCGTGCGGGGATGGGGATCAAGACCCAGGTTCCAAATCTTTTTGACGGTTTAACGGTCAACGAGAACGTGTGGTTGGCGGCTCGTCGACTGGGCGGATCAAAGCAACGGAAATCCCATGTCAACGCCATCCTCGAGCGTATGGGTGTTGCTCATCTATCCAGTTTCGTCGTTGGACAGCTGGCGCATGGGCAGCGGCAGCTGGTTGAACTCTCGCTCGTCATCGCGGCCGATCCCGAACTCGTCCTCTTGGACGAACCGGCTGCAGGAATGACGCACGATGAGGTCGGCGTGCTGGCTGACACCATCCGTCAGATCAACAAGACACATGCGCTGATCGTGGTTGAACACGACATGCAGTTCATTCGCATGATTGCGAAGGACGTGACGGTCTTTCATCAGGGGCGAATTCTGGTCGAGGGGCCGGTTGAAAGGGTGTTGAGCGACACCACGGTCCGGGACGTGTATCTGGGAAAGCCCCATGGCTAATAGCATTCTGACCGTCCGCGAGCTCAGGAGTGGCTACGGGCGCATTCCGATTCTGTTCGGCCTTGATCTGACGGTCGAGGAGGGGGAGTTCGTTTCTGTCCTCGGCCACAACGGAATGGGCAAAACGACGTTCCTGCGGACGCTGACGGGACATCTCAAGACGACGGGAGGTCAGGTCAAGCTCGACGAGCGCGATATCACCGAGGCCTCGCCGACCGATCGAGCGCGCGCCGGCATCGGATATGTGCCGCAGGGACGCCAGATCTTTCCTGCCTTAAGCGTCCTTGAAAATCTGCGGATGGGCGCGCTTCAACTCGAGAAGAGGGAGAGAGCCCCAAAGATCGAGAGTATTCTGGAGGACTTTCCGCGTTTGAAACCCATCCTGGGGCGTACAGGCGGCGTTCTCAGCGGCGGCGAACAGCAGATTCTGGCAATCGCGAGGTGCCTGGCGGGGTCGCCTCGTTTGGTTCTGCTTGATGAGCCGACCGAGGGGATACAGCCATCGATCATCGCGGAGATTCAGGACGTTCTGCGACGGCTGACGTCTCATCATCGGCTGTCAGTCGTTCTGGTCGAGCAGAATCTCGAGCTCATTCGATCAGTGGCGCGCCGCATCTTCATCATTCGCAAGGGACGTCTGTCGGCAGCCATTCGACCGGATCAATTGGAAGACAAGAGTGCCATCGACGAGTTCGTTGGCCTTGGAGACAGCAATCACGAGCCTGGAAGGAGCTCTTTATGTTGACGATCACTGCAATCATCCGGGCGAAGAAAGGCTACGAAGCCGCGATGCGACAGGCGCTGCTGGAGGTCGCTGATAATGTTCGCGCGAATGAGGCGACGACGGTGGGGTTCTTCGTCTCTCAAGACAACTCTGATCCATGTTTGTTCACCACTTATGAGCGGTTTGTCGACCAATCCGCCATGGACCGTCACAACAATTCCGACGTCGTGGCGCGCTTTTTCGGCGTTGCCAAGCCAATTTTGGACGGCGAAGTCATCATCGTCACATCCACGGAAATTGCGGCCAAGTGAGACTTCTTTCGCTCGGCGCGTTTTGCGATCACCGGCTTGCCTTCAGGAGTAAACTTCGATGACCACGGCGCACATGGATAGATTATCGTCAGCCGCGCGGAACTTTGCCACGAAGCAGAAGAAGATGTTCATCGCGGGGCGGTGGGTAGACGCGGTAAGCGGCAAGACAATTGAGGTGATCGATCCCGCCAACGGCTCGGTATTCGACCGTGTCCCGCAAGGGGAAGCTGCGGACATCGACCTCGCAGTCAATGCCGCCCGCGACACCTTTGACAGCGGGCCATGGTCACGGATGTCCCCTATGGATCGTGGGAAACTCGTCTGGCGGCTGGGCGACCTCGTTGAGCGGCATGCGGACGAAATTGCCGAGATCGAGGCTCTCGACAACGGCAAGCCGGTGACCGACGCCAGGTGGGGGGATGTGGCATTCTCCTATGAGCTGCTGCGCTATATGGCGGGATGGAGCAGCAAGATCACGGGGCAAACAATATCGCTGTCCGGGCCGGGTGAATTTCACGCTTACACGCTCCGCCAACCGGTTGGAGTGGTTGGCCAGATTATTCCGTGGAATTTTCCGTTCATGATGGCCATATGGAAGATCGCTCCGGCGCTTGCTGCCGGATGCACGATTGTGCTCAAGCCGGCGGAACAGACGCCACTGACGGCGCTGCGTTTGGCAGAACTCGTCCAAGAGGCCGGCTTTCCTGCCGGGGTTCTAAACGTCGTAACTGGCTTTGGCGCGACGGCGGGGGCGGCCCTCGCTGCTCATCCTTCGGTGGACAAGGTGGCGTTCACAGGCTCAACGGAAGTCGGCCGCAAAATTCTTGCGGCGGCGCAAGGCAACCTGAAGAAAGTCTCCCTGGAGCTCGGCGGCAAGTCACCTATGATCGTATTCCCCGACGCCGATAGGGAAGCAACGGTGAACGCAGTGTCGTCCGGGATTTTCTACAATATGGGACAAACCTGCACCGCCGGCACCCGACTCTACGTTCATAAGAGGGCCTTTGACGCAATTGTTGATGGGGTTGCAGAAAAGGCTTCAAATCTCAAAATCGGTCCCGGCCTGGATCCAGCAACGCAGATCGGCCCCCTCATATCGAGGAAACAGCGAGATAGAGTCGAGCATTATCTTGGTGAGGGGCGGGAGGCGGGGGCCCGCATACGGGTCGGAGGTTCGCGCTTCGGTACCGAGGGATTTTTTCTTCAGCCAACAATTCTGACCCATACGACCAGGGAGATGTCGGTCATAAGGGAGGAGATCTTTGGCCCGGTCCTATGCGCCATGTCGTTCGATGATGACGACCTGGAAAGGATCGTCAAAGAGGCCAATGACTCGATTTATGGTTTGGCCGCTAGTGTATTCACCAAAAACGTGAGCACTGCACATCGCGTCGCACGCCGATTGAAGGCGGGCACCATCGGAATCAACACGCACCACGTTCTTGATGTGGCATTACCCTTCGGAGGTTTCAAACAATCTGGTTGGGGCCGGGAGATGGGCGCTGAGGCGATTGATCTTTACACAGAGACGAAATCGATCGGTGTTGCGCTCTAGTTGGCTTTCGAACGTCCCAGAACTTGCAGAGCGATTAAAGCGGCGCGGCACTGAGCGAGCGGCGCCGCGAGCTTAGAACTAGCGCCCGCCAGGAAAGCCGGTTGCGCTAGCCCGGCGTCGCTTCTGCAAGTCGCCGACAGACAACTGCTAGGACGACTGTGTAGATAGTGTGCCGGGATACCTCTCAACCGCCTCATCCCTCCCGTGGCGGTATACTGGCCGCGCTCCTAATTCGTCGGGCGCGGCCTTTTTTGCGCGAGGCAATGTCGCACCGGTACATCGGCTTTGTCGAATGGTGGCGCCCTGTGCTTGGAGGCACAGTCGAGAAGTACGCTTAATTGAGTATCCCTCATAGTTGAGGCCGCCGCTGCAACGGACACTCGAGCTGGACCAGGGAGAGGCGTATTGGACGATCGTTACCGAATAGAGAATGCGTTCCAAGAATTTGTTGACGCAATCCAAACGGCGGGAGATGCAAACTCATTTGAACGGATTGCCATGCGGCTGACCCAGAAGTTGGGATTTCAGCGATTTGCCTATTTGTGCCTGAGCGGCGAAGCGCCCATGCTTATCTCGTCCTATCCGGATTCTTGGACCAGCCGCTACTTTCATCTTGGATATCAGCAACTCGATCCGGTGGTCCTCCGCGCAAGGGTCGAGCGAGATCTCTTTAGTTGGGGAGGGACGGCTCGCGCGCCGGCTGGGTCGCGCGCGCAGCGTCAGTTCTTTGATGAGGCGACGACCTTTGGTATTCGATCCGGAATCACGGTGCCGATCAGAGGCGGTTTCGGACGAATGGCTGCCTTTACGTTGGCGACGGGCGATCGCGAGATTGATCTGGATCGGCGGATTGGTGAATGGAAGGACATCGTCCAGCAAGTAGGTTTATATTTCCACGTCCACGTGGCCGCTAGGCTCGACGCGTCGTTTGGAGCACAGCAGCATACTGGAAGTGAATTGACTCAGCGCGAGCGCCAGTGCCTCGCATGGATAGCTCAAGGTAAGACGGCCGCAGATATCGCAGTTCTGGTCGCCATTTCGCCGCGTACCGTCGTCTTTCATCTCGAAAACGCCCGTCGCAAACTGGGCGCGGCGTCGATTGCCCAGTGCGTCGCGGTCGCGCTGCGCCGCGGCCTGCTGACCTGATCGATTTCCGGTCAACTTCACTCGACGAAATGAGCGAGAATGCGCGGGCGCAAATCCGAGCCCGACGAATGGTGCATTGTGTCTCAGCCAAACCGGTCTAGCGTGATCAAGCAGATTGTGCAGGGCCTGCAAAATCTGACAGGCGATTGCTGAACCATTTTCTGCTTCTCAAGGCCTCCAATAATTCAAGGAGGTCGGCATGCATGCCATCGCACTTCACACTTCGCAGTTCGGTCGTCATCTAGACTTGCTGGCAGCGATGTATCGGCTGCGGCGACGCGTGTTTAAGGATCGGCTTGATTGGTCGGTATCCGTCTCCGGTGAGTTCGAACTCGACGTCTACGATGCGCTCGGGCCGACCTATCTCCTTGCGATCTCGGACGCTGGTGGCGTGGTTGGAACAGTTCGTTTGCTACCGACAGCGGGACCTACCATGCTGGCCGATACATTTCCCATGCTCCTCGACGAACATCCCGTCCCAAGGGACGAGAAGATCATCGAAAGTTCACGCTTTTGCGTTGACACAAATCTTGCGGCTGAACCCGCTGGAAATGGACTGAGCCGTGTGACTCTGGTGTTGTTCGCTGCCATGGTCGAGGCGGCCCGTGCCGCACACGCAGACCTGATTGTCACCGTCACGGACACGCGCATGGAGCGTATCCTGCGACGAGCGGGATGGCCGCTGCAGCGCATCGCGGTACCGCGGCGCATCGGCAGCACGATGGCAGTCGCGGGCTATCTGGAAGCCTCCGAGCGGTCTCTTCAGGCGATTTATCGGCACGCCAATGTCAGCGGACCTGTTATCTTGGCGGCGGATCCCGCGTCCGTCGCCGCGTGATACACGTAAAGTCCGAACGGGGCTCGGTCTGGAACCGGAGATGCTGTTAGACCCGCGGAGTAGTCGTGTCGTTCTCGTCAATCCGGCGCGCGGCGAAACTCCTGCGACATCGAAAGGACCAGCGCGTGATGCTACTCTTTCATTGCTGCAGGCCGGGGCCGACCTGTTCGGTACTGAGCTGATCGTCGTTGGAGACGTTCAGTTGTCGCAAATTCCCGAGCATGTTGCCCATTCGTTCAAGCTGGTGAACACGAGCGGCCTGTATTTTTGGGACGATCAACAGTTTGCGGAAGCGCTCGAAGGATCCACGGCGGGCGCGATCGTCTTGGGAGGCGCTTGGCTTGAGGAAGACGTGTTCATTGCGGCTTTGGAGGCAGCCAGGCAGGGGTTTGATGTCCGGTTGCTTTCGGATCTCACAGCGCCTCGCGTCGAAGCGGACCGAGCGCTCGTCCTTGATCGGTTAGCGCTTCATGGCGTGCTCGCTACGACCGTTCGTCAGTTGTTGCTGGAATGGGCGGTTTTCCTGAACGATCCACTGCTGAAGCAGCACGTTCGGCAGCTGTTGTCATGAGTTAGGTGCCTGCCCGGCCTGAGCGTTAATTTGGCGCGCGCGGCTTCCGCCGCATCGGGCTCTCGTGAACCGAGCCGCTCTGCGTCTCGGCCATCCGGCTTCGATCCCTCGCGCAAAGACTGCGGAGCTCCTCGCCGGGGGCACTCGGGAAAGGGTCCCGCCGTCATGAAGTATGCCGGCGTCGCTATCACTGCCCCGTTCCCGGGTACCCTCTTAACCGGTCTCGTCGCTACACTCGGTCCCGCGTGCCGCCTTCGGCGTCGCTATGCTCACGCTCCTGCGGGTGCCATCTTCCGATGCGGCGATGCGCCCTTGGCGCACGCCTGATTGGGGCCTACGCCCCAGGGCGCCTCAATGCCAAGTCCTATGAAGATTTGAACGGAAGGCGGGGCCGCGTCGCAGATCTCGTATCCTCTCGCTTTAGAAGTTGAGAGTAAGAGTGTCGCGGGGTTTGCCGTGACGGGTTACAGGCTGCGAGAGAGGCTCGCGGCGCCCGTCGCGGAGATCCGCGATGTCCAGACACTATCTTCGGGCGCGCACCGGTGAGGACTGGACAAGCCTTTATGACGAAATCACCAACAAGATTATCGGCGAACTTGAGGCTGGCCGAGTGCCGTGGGTGCAACCCTGGGGGACTGCTTCGGCGAAGGGGCCTTTGGCCATGCCGAAAAACGCCGCGACGGGCCATCGATACAGCGGCATCAACGTTCTGATCCTCTGGGGGGCTGCCACCGAACGCGCATGCACAGGCCAGAGCTGGCTTACCTTCCGCCAGGCGCTGTCGCTTGGTGGTCACGTTCGCAAGGGCGAACGCGGCACCACCGTCGTTTATGCCGACCGCTTTGTGCCGGGCGATGAAAAGCGGCGCGCCAGCGAAATAGGAGACGAAGCGCAGGCCATCCCGTTCCTCAAGCGCTTCACGCTCTTTAATATTGATCAGTGCGACGACTTGCCTTCAGAGGTCGCAACGACGGCACCGCCACCGCCGCCAGGCCTGATCGAGCCGCAGGTCGAATCCCTGATCAAGGCGACCGGGATCGACTTCCGCATTGGCGGCAACCGCGCCTTCTATGTGCCGGCAGAAGATTATGTGCAGGTGCCGCCACCGCAAGCCTACTTCGAGCCGATCAATTGGCATCGAACGGCCTTGCATGAGCTGGCGCATGCCAGCGGCCATCCGTCACGCCTCAACCGGGACTTGTCAGGCGGCTACGGTAGCAAGAAGTACGCCTTCGAGGAGCTCATCGCGGAGATATCGTCTGCGTTCAGTTGCGCTTCGCTCGGTATCGTGCCGACGGTGCGGCACGCCGACTATATCGGCTCCTGGCTTGACGTGCTGCGAGAGGACAATCGCGCAATTGTGCGAGCTGCATCACAGGCCAGCAAGGTCGCAGACTATCTCATTGGATTCTTGCCGGAGCCCGTTGTCGACACGACGACCGAGAGGGCGGAGTGGGAGGCAGCGTGAAGTCCCGCCGGTTGCGTCGAACAAGAGAGTGAGAGGGGTGCGGCGGTTTTCCGCGACGGGTCGGAGGCCGAGAGAGAGGCTCCCGGCCACCCGTCGTGGAGACTCGAGATGACGAAGGCAGTCCAAAAGATCACCCTGTCGCCCTCACGCGACATTCCGTTCAACAAGCTGGTGCTCAGCCAGTCGAACGTTCGGCGCGTCAAGGCGGGCGTTTCGATCGAGCAACTCGCCGAAAGTATCGCGCAGCGTACGCTTCTGCAAAGTCTCAACGTGCGGGCGGTTGTGGACGCGGAAGGCAATGAGACCGGCATGTTCGAGGTGCCGGCGGGTGGCCGGCGTTATCGCGCGCTGGAACTTCTCGTGAAGCAGAAGCGCATGGCGAAGACGCAGGCTGTTCCTTGTGTCGTGCGCGAAGGGGGCATCGCCGAAGACGACTCGCTTGCAGAGAATGACGAGCGGATAGGGCTTCACCCGCTCGATCAGTTCCGAACCTTCCAGACATTGAGCGGGGCGGGCTTGTCCGAGGAGGAGATCGCGGCTCGGCACTTCGTGACGCGGGCCGTCGTGAAACAACGACTGCGGCTGGCGTCCGTGTCGCCGAAGTTGCACGACGTTTATGCCGAAGACGGCATGACCCTCGAGCAGCTCATGGCCTTCTCAGTTGTTGCCGACCACGCCAGACAGGAGCAGGTCTGGGAAAACGTCAGCCGATCCGGCTATGACGAGCCCTATCAGATCCGCCGAATGCTGACCGAAAATACTGTGCGCGCATCCGGTCGCCGCGTGCAGTTCATTGGGCTGGATGCTTACGAGCGGGCTGGCGGCGGCGTTTTGCGGGATTTGTTCGAGCAAGATGATGGCGGCTGGCTTCAAGACGTCGCTTTGCTCGACCGCCTCGTGACCGAAAAACTCAAGGCCCAAGCTGAGACCATTGCCGCCGAGGGGTGGAAGTGGATTTCGGTGGCAGTCGATTTTCCGTACGGCCATACCAACGGCCTGCGCGAAATCGAAGGCAAACCGGTCGATCTCTCGCCAGAGGAGCAGGCCACCATCGACGCACTCAACGCGGAGCAAGCCAGGCTTGAATCCGAATATCAGGATGCCGAGGAGTTGCCCGCCGAGGTCGACAAGCGTCTCGGCGAAATCGAGGCGGCACTGGTCGCGTTCGAAGAGCGGTCGATGATTTACGATCCGGCCGAGATCGTCCGCGCCGGTGCCTTCGTCAGCATCGATTCAGAAGGGCGTCTCGCGATCGACCGGGGTTACGTCCGGCCGGAGGACGACGTGCCGGCAACCGATCCTGATGGCGGACACCGCAGCGAAACGTCATCAACCGAGGGACGGGAGGCCGGTGCTTCCGGTGCGCGCACAGTGGTCTCGGTTGCGGGCAGCCCGGAAACTGACGAGGATGATGACGATGCGACAAGGCCATTGCCGGATCGATTGATCACCGAGCTGACGGCGCATCGTACGCTGGCATTGCGCAATGCGCTGGCAGAAAATGCAGCGATCGCGTTTCAGGCGGTGCTGCATAACTTCGTGCTGACGGCCTTTTACCGGTTCGCATCGTCCACGAGCTGCCTTGAGATCGGCCTTCGCACGCCGACCATTCCCGCTCAAGCTCCCGGGCTGAGGGACAGCGTGTCTGCAAACGCTGTTGAGGCGCGGCATGAGGCCTGGAAGGCACGGTTGCCGAAAAGCGAGCACGATCTCTGGGATGCGCTCGCAGCCCTGGACGCCACCGCACAAGGATCCCTATTCGCTCACTGTGCGTCATTTGCGGTCAACGCCGTCTATGAGCCGGCTAGCCGCTACAATCAGGGCCGTGTCTCCGTCCATAGTGTCCGCACGCGGCTCGACCAAGCTGATGTGCTGGCGCGCGCGGTCGGGCTCGACATGGTGCAGGCCGGCTGGCGACCCACCGTCGACAACTATCTTGGCCGGGTTACCAAGCCTCGCATTCTCGAGGCGGTGCGGGAAGCAAGGGGGGAATCCTCGGCGCAGCTGATCGACCACCTGAAGAAGACCGACATGGCGAAAGAGGCCGAGCGTCTTCTGGATGGTTCGGGCTGGTTGCCCCAGCCGCTGCGTCCCGTCGACTCCAGCGTGTCTTCGGTGGAGCAGGAGAGTGAAGCGGGTCCACTGCCCGAATTCCTCGACGATGAGGAGGATCCGGAGAATGCCAGCGACGAGGATCCGGAACAGCTCGACGCGGCTGAGTAACATGGTGGAGCGGGGTGGCCCTGGCCGTCCCGCAGTTGCCTGGGGACCGGTGTCCAGCATCGGTCCCCATTTTTATTGGGAACGACTGAGAGGGAGAGTGGGGCCGGGAAGGGTTTGAGCCGCGGCGGTTGCAGGAGAGCGCCGGGCGGCTCAGCCCGTCCCAGCTCTCCGAAAGAAATCCTGCCATGACCGAATCTCTCGCAGGCGGCGCTGCCGCCGCGCCCGTCTCGATGCGTGCCGCTGCAAGTATCACCTCCGCCGTCGTCGGGGCCGCGCGACTGCTCCTGACCGATCTCGAACGCGGCCGTCGCATCGATGCTGCCATCCTGCGCAGCGTCATGGAGGCGGCCTTCGGCGCCTCCGACGCGGCCGGTGCCTGGAATTGGAAGACCGCCTATGACGCCTGCGAGGCGGCGACCGTTCTGTTCCTTCGCAAGTTCGGTCCGGTAATGCGCACCAAGGCTGGTTCGATGGCTGCGATGCTGCCGATGCTCGCGAAAATCGCGAGCTGTCTGCCGACCCACACGCGGCGTTCCGAGGACAGCCAGGCGCTTCAACAATTCTCGACGCCGATCCCGCTGGGGCTCGCCGCATGTACCGCAGCCGCCATTACATCGGCCGATCGCGTTCTGGAGCCCTCCGCCGGGACAGGCTTGCTCGCCATCTTCGCCGAGCTCGCCGGCGGCGCGTTGGCATTGAATGAGTTGGCCGAGGCTCGCGCGGCATTGCTCGACCAACTGTTCGCGAACGTTCAGGTCACGCGGTTCGACGCCGCGCAGATCGACGATCACCTCGATGCATGTGTCGCACCGAGCGTCGTCCTGATGAACCCGCCGTTCTCGGCGCTGGCGAACGTTGATCGACGAATGGCGGATGCGGCGCTACGGCACATCGCTTCGGCCTTGGCCCGTCTTTGCGACGGTGGGCGCCTCGTCGCTATCACCGGCGCAAGCTTCGGGCCCGACAATCCGGCATGGCGAGATGCCTTCGTTCGCCTTCAGGAATGCGGGCGAGTTGTGTTCACTGCCGCGATCGCCGGAGCCGTTTATACGAAACACGGAACCCACACCGACACAAGTCTGCTCGTGATCGACAAGCAGCCCGCGTCAGACCCGAAATTCTTTCCGGCCTCGCTCGGCATGGCGGGCGATGTCGCTACCTTGCTCGGCTGGGTGAGCCGGCATGTTCCTCCGAGGCTGGCTGTTGCCGCCCCCGTCGTGGTCGATGTTGTCAGGCGCCCTAAGATGCCACGGCCGGTCGGCGCCTCTGCGCCCCGTCCATCGTCCACTTCAGCAGGCGCAGCGCCAGAATGCGTAGAACTTTCCTACGAGACAGTTGAATGGTGGCCGCCGGAAGGCGCCCGACTGACCGATGCGCTTTACGAGGAATACGGATTGCAATCGATCCGTATTCCCGGCGCACATGCGCATCCGACCAAGCTCGTGCAGTCGGCTGCGATGGCATCCGTCGCGCCGCCTAAACCTTCCTATCGGCCCCACCTGCCGGCTAATCTCGTGGCGGATGGCACCCTGTCGGACGCGCAGCTTGAGTGCGTCGTCTATGCCGGCGAGGCGCATTCCGAATTTCTCGCGGGCGCCTGGACGGTCGATGCGACCTTTGACGTCGTGATGGCCGCGCGCGACGATGCAGACAATGCCATCCGCTTCCGCCGCGGCTGGTTCTTGGGCGATGGCACCGGCGCGGGCAAGGGGCGGCAGGTCGCCGGCATTTTGCTGGACAACCGGCTCAAGGGCCGCCGTCGTGCAATCTGGATCAGCAAATCCGACAAGCTGATCGAGGACGCGCAGCGCGACTGGTCCGCGCTCGGTATGGAGCGGCTGCTTGTTACGCCGCTATCACGTTTTCGCCAGGGGATACCGATCAGGCTTTCGGAAGGCATCCTATTTGCCACCTACGCCACGCTACGCACCGACGAGCGCGGCGAAAAGCTTTCGCGTGTTAAGCAGATCGTTGAATGGTTGGGCTCCGATTTCGACGGAGTGATCGTCTTCGACGAGAGCCACGCCATGCAAAATGCGGTCGGCGGCAAGGGCGAGCGCGGCGACCAGGCGGCCTCTCAGCAGGGGCGCGCGGGCCTGAGGCTCCAGCATGCCTTGCCGAATGCTCGCGTCGTTTATGTATCGGCGACGGGCGCCACCTCGGTCCACAACCTCGCTTATGCCCAACGTCTCGGCCTCTGGGGCGGCGCCGACTTCCCGTTCGCCACACGTGCCGAGTTCGTCGAAGCGATCGAGGAGGGTGGGGTCGCGGCAATGGAAGTGCTGGCGCGCGACCTCAAGGCACTTGGCCTCTACGCGGCACGCTCATTGTCCTACGAGGGCGTCGAGTACGAGCTCGTCGAACACCAGCTTACACCGGAAGAGGTTCGCATCTACGACGCCTACGCCGGTGCGTTCAGCGTCATCCATAACAATCTCGACGCGGCGATGCGGGCCGCCAACATCACCGGCGAAACCGGAACGCTGAACGGGCAGGCAAAATCCGCGGCCCGATCCGCATTCGAGAGAGCCAAACAGCGCTTCTTCGGTCATCTGCTGACCTCGATGAAGACGCCGTCGCTCATCCGATCGATCGACCGAGATCTCGACGCCGGCCATGCCGCTGTCATCCAGATTGTTTCAACGGGTGAGGCGTTGATGGAGCGCCGGCTCGCCGAGATCCCGACCGAAGACTGGGGCGACGTCCAGGTCGACATCACCCCGCGCGAGTACGTGTTCGACTATCTCGCCCATTCCTTCCCGGTCCAGCTCTACGAGCCCTTCACCGACTCGGAGGGCAATCTCTGCTCGCGGCCTGTCTATCGCGATGGCCAGCCGGTTGAGAGCCGGGAAGCCGTAGCACGACGCGGCCGCCTCATCGAGAAGCTCGCCTCGCTGCCTCCGGTGCCCGGCGCGTTGGATCAAATCGTGCAGCGCTTCGGCACCGACATGGTCGCCGAAGTGACCGGCCGCTCGCGCCGTATCATTCGTAAGGGCGACCGGCTGATGGTCGAAAACCGAGCCGGTTCGGCCAATCTCGCCGAGACCTCGGCCTTCATGGATGATGTCAAGCGGATACTCGTGTTCTCCGACGCGGGCGGTACGGGGAGGAGCTATCACGCAGAACTGTCGGCCCGGAATCGCCGCTTGCGGGTTCATTACCTGCTCGAGCCCGGATGGAAGGCGGATGCCGCGATCCAGGGGCTCGGCCGGACAAACCGGACCAATCAGGCGCAGCCGCCGCTGTTTCGCCCCATAGCGACCGACGTGAAGGCCGAAAAGCGCTTCCTCAGCACCATCGCACGTCGGCTCGACACATTGGGGGCCATTACGCGCGGCCAGCGCCAGACCGGAGGGCAGGGCCTGTTCCGGCCCGAGGACAATCTCGAAAGCCAGTACGGGCGTGATGCACTGCGCCAACTCTACACGCTGCTGGTGCGAGGCAGGGTGGAGGGATGCTCGCTCGAGAAGTTCGAGGATGCGACCGGCCTGAAGCTGACGGACGCCAATGGGCTCAGGGATGATCTGCCGCCGATCACGACCTTCCTGAACAGGTTATTGGCCCTCACCATCAACCTGCAGAATGTCCTGTTTACCGCTTTCGAGCAGCTCTTGGCCGCCCGGATAGAAGGCGCTGTCGCCTCGGGCACCTACGACCTCGGGCTGGAAACGCTCCGGGCCGAAAGCTTTGTCGTCGCCGAGCGGCGGAAGATCTATGTCCATCCTAGCACTGGCGCCGAGACCCGGCTGCTCACCATCACCCAGCGCCAGCGCAACCATCCTGTGAGCCTGGATGACGCTCTTGCTCGTCTTTCCGATCATGCTGTCCTGCTGATCAATGACCGCTCGGGGCGAGCCGCCGTGCAGGTCCCAGCCCCGAGCGTTATGCTCGACGACGGCGAGATCGAGCGCCGCGTCCGCCTGATCCGGCCTATGGAGCAGCACAGGGTCCCTCTGACCATGATGGCGGAGAGCCATTGGGTAGATGCGAACCGTGAATGCTTTGCCGCAGCCTGGCTGGCGGAGCTTGCCGAGGTCCCGGAGTTCACGGAAAGCACGATCCACGTGGTGGCGGGATTGCTGCTCCCAATCTGGAAGCGGCTGCCGAATGAATCGACCCGCGTCTATCGGCTTCAAACAGATGCGGGCGAACGCATCATCGGCCGCAAGGTTTCTGCCGCGTGGGTCGCAAAAGCCTTCTCGGCGGACGCGCCCACGCTGACGCCGGACGCTGCCTTTGCCGCGGTGATGGAGGGACGCATCGTCCTCGATCTCGCGGAGGGACTCCAGCTTCGCCGCGTCCGGGTTATGGGCGCATGTCGCATCGAGCTGTCGGGATTCAATGACACGATGCGTGATCGCCTCCGCGCTTGCGGTCTCTTCGGAGAGATCATCTCGTGGAAGCTGCGGATGTTCGTGCCAACGGACGCAAGCGGCGTCGGGATCCTGACAAAGGTGCTCGACACCTATCCGGTCGCGCGCGTCAGTGAGCGGGAGGCCGCGTGATGGCCCCCGACGCCTCCGAACTGGCACGCCGGCTCGCGCGCGAGGCCGAGGCGGTGTGCCGACACTATCTCTCCAATGGCAAGCGGGCGGGGCGCTACTGGGTGGTCGGCGACGTCCACAACACGCCCGGCCGCTCGATGTTCGTGCGGCTCCAGGAATCGCCGAAGGGTCCGGCCGGCAAGTGGACCGATGCTGCGACCGGCGAGCATGGCGACCTCCTCGACATCATCCGCGAATGCCGGGGTTTGCGCGACTTCAGCGAGGCCGCCGAGGAAGCGAGGCGGTTTTTGAAGCTGCCTCGTCCTGCGCCGCAGCTGGCCTCGAAGCCCGTTCGTTCGTTTTCACTGGCCGGATCGCAGGAATCCGCCCGTCGGCTCTTTGCGATCTCCAGCCCGATCGAAGGCACGGTGGTCGAGACGTATTTGCAGCGCCGCGGAATAGCCCGCATCCATCATGGCGGCAGCTTGCGCTTCCACCCACGTTGCTACTACCGACCGGGCGAGCATTTGCCGACCGAGACCTGGCCGGCGATGATAGCTAGCGTCACGGACCTCGATGGGCGGATCTCCGGCGTGCACCGCACTTGGCTCGACCCCGACGGCTTTGATCGCGTGCGGCTCGGCAAGGCTCCAATCGACACGCCACGACGGGCAATGGGGGACTTGCTCGGCAACGCCGTTCGGTTCGGCGCGGTGGACGACGTGCTCGCTGCCGGCGAGGGTCTCGAGACCATACTCTCGCTGCGTTACGTGCTGCCGACGTTGCCGATGGCAGCCGCGCTTTCAGCCAATCACCTCGCAGCCATGATGCTGCCGTCTGGCCTACGTCGGCTCTATATCGCCCGTGACGCCGATGCCGCCGGCGATGCTGTGCAGGCTACTCTCACCGAGCGTGCAGAAGCCGTCGGCGTTGAGGCGATCGCGTTGTCGCCCCGGCTAGGCGATTTCAACGAAGACCTGCACATCTTTGGTCTCGAGACTCTCCGGGCAGCGTTGCGGCTTCAACTCGTACCAGAGGACGTCGTCCGCTTCCTGCATTCGTCGACGGAAGCTGCAGAATAGGCCCGTGCCTTGATCGACGTTGATAGCTCGGTCATAACGAGGCCATTGCCGGAAGAGGACGCGACCTCGGCCTTCTAGAGGGCGATCGGACGGCAACCGGACCAGGCCGGCAATGGCTACGCCCGGCTATTTTCCGCCGCGCGCCGGCGATGAGAAGACACATCGGCGATCAAACCAGCGCGCTTTGCATCGCGAAACAAAATAGCCGGCCTCCGCCATCCTCCGCTGCCGCTTCGGCCCTCCGCTCCGCTCCGGGTTCTGGCCCACTCCGCCCGCCGTCTGAGTGATCGCCACGAAGGCCGCGATGGGCGCGGCCGATCCGGCAAAGGATCCCTCCAATGACCGACCACGACGACATCGAACCGCCACACGCCTCTTCTCCTACGGACCACGTCCTCACCGAATTGCAGCTCTTCGGCTACCGTCCATTCGACGACCAACCCGACCCACGACCGCTTCCCGAGGGCAAGATGATCGCTGGTGCCGTTGCCGATGTGTTCGACGCCCTGGTTGCGACACTGAGCGACACGCGACTCGAGCCGGACCTTAATGATCTGCTCTGGTCGACTGTCAACCTGTTCCATCGTGCCGTCGACCGCATTGGACGCCAACTCGACGAGAATGAACAGGCGCAGCAGAAAAGCCAGCGCGAGCAGAACGGCTCGGAGGTGCGATCGGTCGAACTCGAGCGTCTGACGGCTGAAGGCATCACGTTGATCGAGCGCCGCAACTGCCTGGAGCTGTTCCGCGACCAGGCCATCGAGCGCTTCGAGGCGCACACCAGCTCATCCTGGCGCCCTCGATCGGGATCACTGGTGAACCACCGCACATTGACCGCAGCGATGATCGATTCCCGCGACTTCATCGCAGCCAGGCGTCGCGCCGAGACTGAGGTGTTGCTGCCGGCAGGACCGAAGATCGCGCTCACCGGCGGGCTCGACTTCGACGACCACCACCTCATCTGGGATCGCCTTGACAAGGTTCATGCCAAGCATTCCGACATGGTCCTGCTCCACGGCGGTTCGCCCAAGGGCGCCGAACTGATCGCCTCCAAATGGGCGACCAACCGCAACGTGCCACAGATCGCTTTCAAGCCCGATTGGACCAAGCACGCCAAGGCGGCCCCCTTCAAGCGCAACGACGCCATGCTCGAACTCCTGCCGATCGGTGTCATGCATTTCCCGGGCACGGGCATCCAGGACAATCTCGCAGACAAGGCGAAGCGGCTCGGCATCCCCGTCTGGAAGTTCGGCGGCGCGTGAGCGCCGTCGTCTCGCTGATAAAACCTGGTGGAGTCGCACGCCGCAACTCCGCCTGGTTTCGATTGCATATGGTCGAAGTTGCGCCGCGGTGGTGGTGGAAGGCGCGACCTTTAGACCTTTGCACGTGGAGCCACCACCATGCTCGCCCTTGGGATTGTCCTCAACACTCTTGGTCTCGGCTTATTCTGCTGGCTGATCTTTGCGCTCGCGGTATATGCTTTGCCGTTTTTCATCGCACTGAGTATCGGAATGATGGCGTTTCATGGCGGCGCCGGCGTCTTGGGCGCGCTGCTCGTCGGAATTGCCGCCGGCGCACTGACACTTGCCGTAGGTCAGACCGCCCTCGCTGCTACTCGATCCTTGGGCTTGCGCATCGCGATCGCGACCGCATTCGTTGTTCCCGCCGGCGTCGCGGGATATCACATCGTGTTCGCCCTATCGCAGATCGGGGTGCCTTCGCCGGCCTGGCGTGAGGTTTTCGCTTACCTGGGCGCGGTTTGCATTGGCGGCACGACGTGGACGCGCATGACGGTGCTCGTCGAGACCCGCCCAATCGAGCCGGGTGGGCTGGTGGAGCAACCGTCTCAACCCGTTCTTACGGCCGCCACGCGCGAGGGATGATCCTTTGCCTTCCGCGTCAAACAGGTGCGCCTAGATCGGCTTGTTGAACGCGGGAACACCGTGACTAGAGCGAGAGGCAGTCGCGATTCCTTTCGGCGCGCTTTTCGATCGAGCCGCGCCCATTTCCGTCGGGCCCACATAGCTGGGGTGGTGCGGCGCGCCGCCCTCGATCGTTCTTTCGTGGACGGACGATACCGCCCTTTGCGGCAGATTGTTTCTGTTTCTCCGCCCAACCGTTCCAACATCTTGTGCAGTTCAACCGCGATTCGCCAAGCTTCTCCTTAAGGTTGCTGTTCAGCACGCGGACGCACGTGGCCTCAGTGATGGCTTGATCTGGCCGAAGACCGGCTTCGCCTCGATCGTCTGAGCCGCAACGCCGTTGCTGCGACTTTCTTCCCCTGGGCTTACGCCCATTCCTCGCGAGGCAAGAAAGTCGCCACAACGGCGTCCTCCGCTGCGCTCCGGCCCTTGGAAAGCGGGTGCGTCGCCGATCGTCCTCGGCCTGTCCATCGCCATCGAGGCCGCGGTGGTCGCGGGCTCGAAACACAACAGGAGAAGTGACATGGCTAACATCGGTTCTTTCAAGAAGGTGGGCAACGATTTCCAGGGCGAGATCATCACCCTGAGCCTGCAGGCCAAGGGCGTCCGTATCGTCGCCGAGGCCAACCGGTCCAACGATAACGCCCCCAGCCACCGCATCTACGTGGGCCGTGCGGAGATCGGGGCAGCCTGGTCGAAGCGCTCGGACGAGGGCCGCGATTACCTCTCGCTCAAGCTCGACGACCCCTCGTTCAACGCGCCGATCTACGCCAACCTCTTCGACGACGAAGGCGGCGAAGGCTACACGCTCCTGTGGTCGCGGCCGCGCAAGAACGGCGAGTAAAACCCTGCTTATCCAGGCCCCGCCCAAGGCAACCGGGCGGGGCCCCTCCTAAGCCGGTGCAAGCCGCTCCGGCCAAGACGCTCCGCCGTTCGGAGGAGCCTCTGGTGCACTTCAGCCTGCTGTCATCTTTCGCGATCTCCTCCGGGACTGCTGCCTCGACCCGGTGCCTGCCCAACTCAGGCCCGCGGGGGGCTTTGTGTCGCGCGATATGACGTTCCCGCCGCGCAATTGGGACCTCAACACCGTGCTCAAAACTGCCGATAGGCGTGGGCTATTAACGTTTTATTTACCTGATCTTTGCCGTCTCGATTCGGTGCGCGAAGACGCTTGTTGCACGGATTTTACACGTCGCGAGTCGCCTGGGAGTCAATCTGGCGCATCGCAAATTTAGCCGAATGGGATGGCCGCGACTCATCCTATAGCTCGGCCTCGCAAATGCGTGCACCGCATTATGGAGCCGACGATGGCGAACCCGTTCGAGGCGTTTCCCGAACCGCAGGCGGTAACGCTGAGGCGCATCTGTCTTGCTCAGGCAGCCGTTTGCATGTCGGCGCTCACGTCGACCGCGGTGCTGTTGTCGAAGGTGCTGCCGACCGTGATGGGCGGGTTGAACTGAGGAGGAGCGCGGCGCGTTCGCACGCAGGCTTATTCCAGCGTCGATCGTCCCAAGATGAAAGCCGGACCGCATAGCACTAGAGCGCCCGCAGCCCGGCTTTGCCATCAGCGCTACACGCTCTCGCCACAGCGATTGCTTCGATTTCACGCGAGCCTGAGATCGCGGGGGACGCCTTGGCGGAAGCGCTGCAGGTCAGTACACGGAGCTACTTCTTTTTCTTCTTGGCTTTTTTCGCGGTGGTCTTCTTCGCCTTCTTCGCTTTTTTGGCCATGAGCCCTCCGTCAATCCTCTAAAGTTAAAGGGTGCAGACTGGAATCAGCATGCACAAAATAAATTTAACATCGAATCCGCGAGATTGACATCGCGGCCCCAACTCGCACGCATTAGCGCCTTTGACTCGCATCCTTCGCGGCTCAAGAAAAGCTGCGCACGCGGCGCAACTACGGGCCCGGCGAGAACTACCCGCGGTGCCGCTCTCTTGCCCTATTTGGCCGGAACGATCTGTCTTTGAATTGTGCTTGGCGGGGGCATCTGTTTGAACCATTCGGCTAGTTCGACCGTTCGTCGCGCCGACGATCTCGCGGCTCCTAGCGGTGCCGCCGACTATGATGGCGGCGACTGGGCCTGGGAGTTCTTGCGGCGGAATGCCGCCTACATCGCAGACTGGCGAAGCTCAGGGCCCCAGCTGTTGCCTAGCATCACGTTGAAGGACGGGACCAAGCTGCTGCGGCTCAGGCGGCGGTTCTTGCGCGCAGAAAAGTGGGGACTCCATGCCTTCGCCGACCCAAGACTCTGCGCTCACAAGGCAACTGTGTTCTGGCATGCCAACGCCTTGAGGCGGGTGGTCAGGCTGACTGCGAAGAGACCTACCGCAGCCCGAGAGGGGACAGTGCGCCGGCTCGCCGACTTCAACGCCCATCGACACGTGGTCATCGATGCCAATGGTGTCCCGCTGGTCGTGATGAAGCGCAACGGTGTATGTGTTCCCCTCGAAATCCGTGGCCTTTCCGTCCTGACAGCGCCATTCGTCCCGGTCTTTGAACTGCATGACCTTGACGATCTCTCAGCTCAGACCGAGCTCCTGAGGCGCCTGCAACGCTTCACGGATGCAAATTTTAGAGTCGTTCAAAAGCCCTCCTTTGCCAGCGATGAACGTCTTCATCACGCCCTCATCGCGCTCGATGAGAGCCTCAAGGGCAAGACGTACCGGCAAATCGCGATTGCGATCTTCGGAGAGAAAAAAGTTGCTGAAGAATGGCACGGGCATAGTCAATTTTTGCGCGATCGCACGCGACGCCTTGTCGCCAAGGGCACTGAACTGATGAAGGGCGGCTATCGCGATCTCCTGGGCTGATCAATTTTGTCGTTCTCGTTTTGACGAATTTGGCTGGCGCGGGATGGCGAAAGCGTAGCTCGCATCTTCGCCACTCCCCAAAACCCCTCCGATCTGACGACGCTTCTTCTTGCACCTTTTGGTTGTACGTGGTGCGGGAAGGAAAGTTGGAATGACTTCGAAAACCGAAGATAGGGAACCAGACAAGCCGTTCCTTAACACGGTGGAGGCGGCCGCCTGGCTCAGGCTCACCAAGAATACACTCGAAAAGATGCGGGTGAACGGTAGGGGACCGGCCTACCGCAAGCACGGACGTTACGTTCGCTACCACATCGAAGACCTTGTCGAGTGGTCACATGCGAACAAGCGGAGGTCGACGTCCGATGCGGATTGATCGCACTAGATTGTGGCGGCAGGCCACCACTCTTTCGGCCATGTGCGCCGGCATCATCACGCTTTTGATGTCGTCTGCGCCCGCTCTACCGCTTCTGATCTACAATGCCACCGGCAGCGCGCCGCTCGGCTTCTACTATCTGGAGCAACGGCTGCCGGCGCGTGGCGAACTCGCCGTCTTCAGGCCACCTCCTGGAATCGAACTCCTGATCATCGCGCACAACATACTGCCCGTACCGGTGCCGCTTTTGAAGCGTGTCGAGGCCGTCGGCGGAGATGAAATCTGCCGCGCCAAAGAGCCGATTGGTACCATCTCAATCAACGGGAAGGTTGTGGCCGAGGTGCTCGAGAAGGACAGGGAAGGGCGACCTTTGCCAGCTTGGGAGGGCTGCATGAGACTCGTGGAGGGGGAGTATTTTCTCCTTCAGCCGCACCCGAATTCCTTTGACTCGCGGTATTTCGGATCGGTCCTACGCTGCGATATCCTCGGCGTGGCGCGTCCACTCTGGACATGGAATCCGGATAGTTGAAAAACGCATCCGACGGCGGTCGTGCGCGTCCAAAAAGGGCGCGCGCGTCGCTCATGCATGCGGCCGCAACGACAGTAGTGGAGCGCCGAGATGAGCGTGCTCGTAAGCCCTTCCATTGAGGTCAAACGCCGGAGAAAAAAACTGGAGGGCAAGATAAAAGCACTGGCGCTACAGAGCGCCTAAGTCGTTGTCTGCACATCCAAGATTTGGCGCTCTCGGGGGCCTCTCTGTCGCCACGTTCGGCCTAACGCCATGGAGCTCTTGCGCTATCGCGTCTGCGTCTTGGCGAGCGCTAATCGGCTTCACATATCGGCAACTTCTCCGAACGGTGGATGCATGCCATGCGAGAGATCGACGACGAATTCGACGTGAAGCTCGGGCGGATCGGCAACCGCAGGCCTGCGAGGGCGACCAGCTATCTTCGACGCGTCCGTCAGGAGGCGGCGAAGGCTGGCGTTGGCGCGCGGGCAGGTTCGTCGTTTAGCGGCAGCCGCATCGGCCGCGGCCACGCGCAAGGCGCGGTGTTGGCCGGGCGCGGACGAAGCCAGGGGCGGCGCCGTGTCGTGGTCAAGGCACGGATCGTGCGGATCAAGTCAGGTGACGCCGGCGCCGTGCGAGCCCACCTCCGTTACGTCCAACGCGACGGCGTCACGCGCGAGGGCGAGCCAGGGGAACTATACGACGCCCGCAATGACCGCGCCGATGGCAAGGCCTTTACGGAACGCAGCACTGGGGATCGCCACCACTTTCGGTTTATCGTGGCGCCGGAGGACAGCGCAGAGCTGGCCGACCTGAAGCCGTTCGTCCGCGACCTCATGCGGCAGATGGAGCAGGATCTCGGCACCAGGCTCGACTGGGTTGCTGCCGATCATTTCAACACCGGCCATCCTCATACCCACATCGTGTTACGCGGCAAGGATGGCGAAGGAAACGACCTCGTCATCGCGCGTGATTACATCGCTCATGGCTTTCGAGCGCGGGCGGCCGAACTCGTCACGCGAGAGCTCGGCCCTGAAACAGAGATCGAGGTCGCTCGCAAGCTTCAGCAGGAGATCACGGGCGAGCGGCTCACGCGGCTTGACCGGAGCATCCTGCGAGATGCCCCTAGCGGAGTTCTTGAGCTGGGGGCGCTGTCTGGACGGGAACCTGCCTGGCAAACAGCGCGGATCGGTCGGCTGCGAACGTTAGAACGCATGGGCTTGGCAGAGGAGAGTGAGCCCGGCCGGTGGCGGATCGACGCCGATCTCGAGCCAAAGCTCAGACGCATGGGGGAACGGGGTGACATCATCAAGACCATGCACCGTGAGATGGCCGCGACAGGCATTGCACGGGCGGCCGGGGACTACACGATATTCGATCCGGAGCGAGGCGTTCATCGCCTGGTTGGGCGAGTTGTTGGCGAAGGGTTTGCTGACGAACTGACGGAACGCCGCTATGTCGTCATCGATGGGGTGGACGGCCGAACGCACTATGCCGAACTCGGCGCCCTCGGTGCCAACGAGGAGCCGCCTGTCCGGAACACGATTCTGGAGCTCAGATCGCGCGTCGCTGAACCGCGCGCGACCGACCGGACGATCGCAGAGATAGCTGACATGCATGACGGGATTTATGGCGAGCGTTTGCATCGAGCATTCGACCCGCATGCATCGGGCGAGTTTGTCGGAGCCCACGTCCGTCGTCTGGAGGCGATGCGGCGCGAAGGGGTCGTAAGCCGTCTTGCCGATGACAATTGGAGTGTGGGACGGGACTATCTCGACCGGGCGCTTCGGTACGAGAAACTTCAGCACTCGCGTAATCCGGTGCGGGTCGCGATGCTGTCATGGCAAAGGCTGGAGGATCTGCCGCAGGCGCTGGGGGCAACTTGGCTCGATCGCAAGCTCGTTGGGAAGGAGCCGGATGAACTCGCGTCGACCGGCTTTGGTGCGGAAGTCGAGACCGCGTTGCGAGCGAGACGGCAATGGCTGATCGAGCAGGGGCTGGCACGAGAGGAAGGCGGCCAGGTGCGTTTCGCGCGGAACATGCTCGAGACCCTCGAGGCACGCGAACTGGCGCGGACCGCGGCGGATATTTCCGCGCGCACCGGCCTTGAACACCTCGACGCGAAGGCCGGGGACAAGATCGACGGCGTCTATCGGCGCATGCTGACGCTGAACAGCGGGCGGTTCGCCCTGATCGAGCGATCCCATCAGTTCGTGCTCGTGCCGTGGCGGTCGGTGCTGGAGCGGGCGCGCGGGCAACTGGTCACCGGTCAGGTCGGCGGGGAGGGCATATCCTGGTCGATCGGCATCAGGCGCGGGATGGGACGATGACGAAGGACTTACTTCCGTTTCGGGGCTCGTTGCGGCGAAAAATGACCGACGTCGGATGTCTTGACCAGAACGGCGCCGGGCTCGTCGACCGGCGAGGAGAGATATTTGGCGCGAGCGATCTCCTCGATCCTCGACCTGTTCCTGAGGAACGCTTCTACGCGCCCCTCTTGCCCGAGGCCGTCGGCACCAAAATGGTCGTCCAGCGCCTCGCGGCTGACCGCGCAGTTGACCGCGCCGCCAAGTGCCTGGCCCTGGAAGGTCACGACGTCGCGGCTGAAATCATACCGAGCAGGCGGGTTTTCGAAGGAGAGATCGAGGCCTGGAATGACCGAGCGAGGTGCACCAATGGTTTTGAGCACCACGTCACGAACGGAGGCAGTAAGCAGAGCCAGTCCTTCGAGCATCAGTTGGCGCCATTTGGGGCCGCGGCTATGGGCCTCCTCCCACGCAGATTTCAGCTCTTGGGGCCGCTTTTCGGCGAGAACCGCGAGCAGGGCCTCGGACTGCTGCAGGTCCTTGTCGCGCTTTGCCAACCCCTCCGGGCGCCTACGGGAGACGATGAGCTTGTGGACAGCGTAGCGCGCCGGAGCCGGCACGTGCACGTAGATGCCGGCACCATGCAGGATCACCGCGGGCTCAGGATCGCGGATCAGGAAGTCCAGGAAGCGCAGCGGCTGGGCGTCCGTGTTCAGGGCGGGTAGCTTTTGGGGGCGACTGGTCTCCTTGCCTTCGTGGGGCGTGAGAAAGTCGACGCGCAAACCGCCCTTGGCGGCATAGCTCGTCACGCGTCGGCCATCAGATACGTGAGGAACGGCACGAAAGGTCTTGTCGACTTCCTTCAGCACCTCCAGAACGGGCGGCGTGGAGTCCTCGACCGCCACCGAGACATTCCTGAACTGGGCAATGTCGACGTCGCCGGTCTGCAGCGAGCCGGCGGACAGGCGAACGCCAAGCATCGCAGCATAGGTTTGGTAGGCAATCGTTCCGACGAGCACGCCGCGAAGGCGAAACACGCCGGCCTTGGCGAGCGCTGCGATGACGTCGCCGATCTCGGGAATGGGGCGAGGAAAGCTGAACGATCGGACCAGGGTGGAGACAAGCGCCCGGCGCTCGCGTTCGTCTTCGCGAACTTCCTTGTGGTGGGCGATGCGCTCCAGCAGTTCCGGTGTCTCCGGCCCGACATAGCGCTGGGACCGATCGGCGCCGGTGCCAGTCTGGAAGTACCAATACTTGCGGCCATTGATGCTTTTGGCCGTGAACGAGCCGGCGTCCGCGAACGCATCCTGGAAGGCGGCGTTGGCGGTGCGCTCAAGAAGCTCGGCATAGGTCGTCTGGGCGACGAGGGTGGGGGCCGGCATGGTCGTTTCCCGAGATATACTCAGCTCGCGGATTGAGTATAATTGACATGGAACCGGGCGTCCAGCGAGTTTATACTCACTTCGCAGAGTGAGTATAATAGGAATTAACCGTGATTTCGCGCCGAATCGGCGCGTCTTGCCCATCACATGCGGTGTTTGGCTGGTTCCGCCCCAGTTTGGTAACCTGCTTCCGGTGCGCCGCTGTCCGCGGCAAGGTCATCCAAATTGAGCTGGTCACTCACCTTTTGTTGAGGCGTTGGATCATCTCGGCCGAGATTTGACGCAGATCCTTCTCACCTCCGCACGCCTCATCGACATTGCTCTCACTTCCCGGACGCGATTTTTATTTCGATTGAACGCCAAGCGCATTCGCTTCTTTCATCGCGCCGCTCACGTGGGGTGAGTGAGTGGGGCGAGCCGGATGTTTCCAGCAAAAATCTACGTCGGTCAGATTGCCGTCGTGTTCGGCATCGTCGCTGTGTCGACCTGGGGCGCGACGCAATGGACCGCCGCGGCTCTCGGCTATCAGCAGCGCCTGGGTGAACCGTGGTTCTTGATCGTCGGCCATCCCGTTTATCTGCCTTGGCGATTGTTCGAATGGTGGTTTGCCTACGAGGCCTATGCGCCCGAGATCTTCGAGGAGGGCGGAGCCATCGCCGCCGCCGGCGGCATCGCGGGCGCGCTATTTGCGATCGTCAATTCGGTGTGGCGCGCCCGCCAAAGCCAATTGGTGACGACCTATGGTTCGGCGCGATGGGCCACTCCGAAGGAAATCAAGACCGCTGGCCTGTTCGCGTCCAAGGGTGTGTTCCTAGGGCGGCTCGAGAACAACTATCTGCGCCACGATGGTCCGGAACACGTCATGTGCTTTGCACCGACCCGGTCGGGAAAGGGCGTGGGACTGGTGTTGCCCACATTGCTGTCCTGGACCTCGTCTGCGGTGGTTCACGACATCAAGGGCGAAAACTGGGAATTGACCTCCGGTTGGCGTTCGACGTTCTCGCATTGCCTCCTGTTCAATCCGACCGATTCAAGAAGCGCCCGCTACAATCCACTGCTTGAGGTGCGCAAAGGGGCGGCCGAAGTCCGCGACGTCCAGAACATTGCCGACATCCTGGTCGATCCTGAAGGTGCGCTCGAACGCCGAACCCACTGGGAAAAGACCAGTCATTCGCTTCTGGTCGGCGTCATTCTTCATGTTCTCTACGCCGAAGAGAACAAGACGTTGACCCGGGTCACCGAGATCCTGGCCGACCCTGCGCAGTCCTTTGAGAAGACGCTCAGGATCATGCTGGCGACCAATCATCTTGGCACCGAGGCCGAGCCGAAAGTGCACCCCGTCGTCGCCGCGACGGCGCGAGAACTGCTCAACAAGTCCGAAAACGAACGCTCCGGCGTCCTGTCGACCGCCGTGAGCTTTCTTGGGCTCTACCGCGATCCCGTGGTCAGTCGAAACACCGAGAGCTGCGATTGGCGCATCGCCGACCTGGTGAGCGCCCAGAAGCCAGTCACGCTCTATCTCGTCGTTCCGCCGTCGGACATCAGCCGCACCAAGCCGCTGATCAGGCTGATCCTCAATCAGATCGGCCGCCGGCTAACCGAGACGCTGAACACCAAGACCGGTGACCGCGGGCACCGCCAGCTCCTGATGATGCTGGATGAGTTTCCTGCTCTCGGCCGGCTTGACTTCTTCGAAAGCGCGCTCGCCTTCATGGCCGGTTACGGCATTCGCGCCTATCTGATCGCGCAGTCGCTCAACCAGATCGCCAAGGCGTATGGCGAGAACAACGCGATCCTGGACAATTGCCACGTCCGCATTGCCTTCGCCGCCAATGACGAGCGCACAGCCAAACGCATCTCGGACGCCCTCGGCACAGCGACCGAACTACGCGCACAGCGCAACTATGCCGGCCATCGGTTGGCTCCCTGGCTTGGCCATGTCATGGTCAGCCGTCAGGAGACCGCGCGTCCTTTGCTGACGCCAGGCGAAGTGATGCAGCTGCCGCCCGACCAGGCGATCGTGCTGGTTTCGGGCCTGGCACCGGTCCGGGCGATCAAGCTGCGGCACTATGAGGACGCAAACTTCGTCAGTCGTCTGCGCAAGCCGCCATCCTTGGTGGGCGACGAATATGCCGATCGGCCGCCGGCCCGAACCGACGACTGGCGCGGCGAGGTTCGCACCACCGACCTTCGCCTTGCGACCCTGCCGTATCGCGAACTCATGCAGACGGGCGGCGAGGAGGGTGGCCTCAAGCAGCAATTGCCGTTGTTCGACGAGGCCGCACCGGCTGTGAACGAGCCTCGGGTCTTCGACGAGCGATTGCTCGACGACGAATCTGATGTCGCCGCCGACCGTAGCCAGATGCAGCAAGCCGCAAATGCGTCCAGCTCCGTACGTCGAGCCCACGCCGTCACCCGCGACGACGACGATCTCCTTCCCTCGTTCTGAAGAGCACCTCCAATGAAACCAAAACTATCGGCCTATGTCTCCGACAGCGTGGCGCAACGGCTTGAGCTCGCAGCCAAGCGCCCCGGAGCCAACAAATCGGCCATTGTCGATGCTGCCCTGGATCGCTTTCTCAATCCCGAGCGGGACACGAGCAGCGATGCGGCCTTGATCCGAAGATTGGACCGGATGAGCCGGCACCTGGAGCGGGCCGACCGCGACCTTGGCGTCCTTGCGGAGACCATCGCGCTCTTCATCCGCTACTACCTGACCATCACCCCGCCGCTGCCTTCGCAAGATCAGGACGCGGCGCGTGCGCTCGGACGCGAGCGGTTCGAGATGTTCGTCGCCCAGGTCGGCAAACGCGTCGCCTCCGGTGGCCGGCTTGTCGCTGACGTCATGGACCGTGTCAGCGCCTCGAAGCCAGATCTCTTCATGCGGAACCTCGAGGAGGGCGCCCCTCTGGGCGCTGCCCAACCTGGCGATACAGGATCCCGCGCGCCGAACGCGACGGGTGAGCCGCCGGAGCATTCTCCGGCAGGGCGAGAGGAGGTCGGCAATGTCTGATCTCCTCTCGCCAGAGACCCGTGAACGACGCCGCGGCATGCTGCGGACCGCGATGGGACCTGCGATCGCGCTTGCTCTGGAAGAGCCTGATGTGGTCGAGGTCATGGTCAATCCCGATGGGAGGCTTTGGCTTGACCGGCACGGGACGGGACGAACTGACACCGGCGTCGTTCTGACGCCGCAGGAGGCTGAGCGCATCATCCGACTTGTTGCCAGCCACGTGCGGGCGGAAGCAAGCGGATCGTCTCCAATCATCTCGGCGGAACTGCCCGAAACCGGTGAACGCTTTGAGGGCATCTTGCCGCCGGTTGCGCTGGCGCCATGCTTTTCGATCCGCAAGCCGGCAACCACCACGTTCCGCCTGTCCGATTACGTCAAGGCGCAGATTGCCTCGCCGCTGATGGCGAAGGTGCTGACATCAGCAGTCACCGAGGCGCGTAGCATCCTGATCGCCGGCGGCACCGGGTCCGGCAAGACGACGCTTGCGAACGCCCTTCTTGCGGAGATCGCTGGCCTCGAAGAGCGGGTGGTCATCATCGAAGACACCCGCGAGCTGCGTTGCGACGCCAAGGATGCCGTGACGCTCCGAACCAAGCCGGGTGTGGCGAGCCTGGCCGATCTCGTGCGCTCCACGCTGCGATTGCGCCCTGACCGCATCATCGTCGGCGAGGTCAGAGGCGCCGAAGCGCTCGACATGCTGAAGGCCTGGAATACGGGCCACCCTGGCGGGATTGCCACGGTCCATGCCAACTCGGCACGAGCTGCGCTCTACAGGATCGAGCAACTCATTCAGGAAGCGGTCGCAACCGTGCCGCGCCGGCTCATTGCCGAGGCGATCGACCTGATCGTCTTCATCAAGGGGCGGGGTCCCGCACGGCGCGTCGAGACCGTCGCCGAGCTCAAAGGCCTCGATCCGTCAGGCGATTACCTGCTTGAGACCCCGCCCGGACTTCCAAACACCCCCAATCGCCCCTGACCTAAAGGAGACTGCAACATGTCCATTCGACTGCGTCTAAACGTGCGTTCGCGCCTTCGCGGCCTCTATTCGGTCAGCAGGATTTCTTTGGCCGGGCTCGGAGTGGCCTCGGCCTGTGTGCTCCTCAGCGTCTCGGCCGCGCACGCCGCCGGTTCGGGCATGCCGTGGGAAGCGCCGCTCGAGCGCGTCCTGGAGTCCGTCCAAGGGCCGGTCGCCAAGATCGTCGCCGTCATCATCATCACGGTGACCGGCATTTCGCTGGCCTTCGGCGACACCTCCGGCGGATTCCGCAAGATGGTCCAGGTCGTGTTCGGCCTCTCGATCGCCTTTGCCGCGAGTTCCTTCTTCCTTTCGTTCTTCTCGTTTGGTGGCGGAGCTCTGATCTGATGCGCCCGGATGGTTTTGAACTCGTGCTCCACCGCTCGTTGACAGAGCCCATCCTGATCGGCGGCGCCCCGCGTGCCGCCGCCATCCTGATCGGGACCCTCTCGGCAGTGCTGGCGCTCGGCCTGCGCCTTTGGCTCGCCGGCCTGGTGCTCTGGGTCATCGGGCACAGCGCCGCCGTTTGGCTCGCCAAACGCGACCCGGCCTTCGTCGAAGTCGCCATCCGTCACACCAAGCACAAGGGGCGGCTCGCATGCTGAACTTGAGAGAATTCCGCGGTACTGCCTATCGGCTGGCTGATTGGCTGCCATGGGCATGCCTGGTCGCACCGGGCGTCATCCTGAACAAGGACGGCAGCTTTCAGCGGACGATACGCTACCGCGGACCGGACCTCGACAGTGCCACCGAGGCCGAGCTGATGAGCGTCGCGTCCCGCGTCAATAATGTTCTGAAGCGTTTCGGCTCAGGCTGGGCACTCTTCTTTGATGCCACGCGCATCCCGGCCTCCGAATACCCGCGGTCGGAGTTTCCGGATCCGGTGTCCTGGCTGGTCGATGAGGAACGACGTGCCGCCTTCGAAGGCGCTGACGGCGTGGCATGGGAGGATCCGTCACGCCCGGGCGGGCAGCATTTTGAAAGTGTGCTGCATCTGACCCTGATGTACTTGCCGCCGGCCGAGAGGATCTCGCGCCTTGAGGGCCTGTTCCTAGAGCGTCCGAAAGAGAAGGATCGCGCGGTGAGAGGAGGTCGGCGGATTCGTCGGGATCAATCGGCCGCCGATGCTGATCGACGCGAGAATGCAACGCCGGGCGACATTCCCCACGCCGATGTTATCGACGGCCAGCAAAAGCCCGAGAGAAGCGAGCAGGGCTACCGGGATCATCTCCAACGGTTCATCCAGGAAACCGACCGGGCGATCGATCTGCTTTCGTCGGTCTTGCCCGAGATCTGGCCCCTCAACGATGCGGAGACGCTCACCTATCTCCATAGCTGCGTCTCGACCAAGCGCCATCCGGTCCGCGTTCCCAGGACTCCTGCCTATCTCGATTGCTTCCTGAGTGATGAGCCGCTAACCGGCGGATTGTCTCCGGCAATCGGGCGGAGCCATCTGCGTGCGCTGACCGTCCTCGGGTTTCCGCACGTTACCTTTCCTGGCCTGCTTGACGAACTGAACCGGCTTGGCGTTGCCTACCGCTGGGCCACCCGGTTCATTCCGCTCGATCGCACGCAGGCAAATGCGACGCTGTCACGTTACCGGCGGCAGTGGTTTGCCAAGCGAAAGTCGCTCGCAGCAATCCTCAAAGAGGTCATGTTCAACGAGCAGGCGGCACTGCTCGACACCGATGCCAGCAACAAGGCTCTCGATGCCGATGCGGCTCTTTCCGAGCTTGGCGACGATCTGGTTGCCTTCGGCTACATCACGACGACGGTCACTGTAAGCGACGAGGATTCGCATCAAGCAGACGAGAAGATCCGCGCGGTCGAGCGGGTGATCAATAGCCGCGGGTTCACGGCGATCCGTGAGAGCGTCAATGCGGTTGAGGCCTGGCTCGGCGGTCTGCCAGGCCAGGCTTATGCCAACATCCGCCAGCCCATCGTTCATACGCTGAACCTGGCCCACATGTGCCCATTGTCGGCGGTATGGGCCGGACCAGAACGGTGCGAGCACCTCGACGGACCGCCACTTCTGATCGCCAAGACCAAGGGCGCGACCCCCTTCCGCTTGTCGCTCCACGCCGGCGATGTCGGGCATACGATCATTGTCGGTCCTACGGGCGCGGGCAAGTCGGTCCTGCTTTCGATGCTCGCCCTTCAATTCCGGCGCTATCCGCACGCCCAACTGATCACATTTGATAAAGGTCGCTCGGCACGGGCTACCACGCTCGCGCTATCTGGAGCCTGGTATGAGCTGGGCGCCAAGGGCGGCATTGCCTTTCAACCGCTCAAGGATCTCGCGGAGGAGGGAGCGAGGCTCTGGGCGCTCGACTGGCTTTGCGGCGTGCTCGCCCATGAGCGCGTGACCGTCACGCCTGAAGTCAAGGAGACGCTCTGGTCGGCGTTAAGAAGCCTCGGGTCTGCGCCCGTCTCTCAGAGGACGATGACCGGGCTCGTGGCGCTGCTGGCCCGCGACGCGTTGCGCCAAGCGCTGCAGCCCTACACGTTGGAGGGACCATACGGCCGTTTCCTGGATGCAGACGCCGACCGTCTTTCCGGTGCGGACGTGCTGACCTTCGAGATGGAAGAACTGATGGCGTTGCCAGGCCTGGTTGCGCCCGTTCTGACCTATCTGTTCCACACCCTTGAAAACCGCTTCGACGGCCGGCCCACCTTGTTGGTGCTGGATGAGGCCTGGGTGTTTCTGGACGATCCACTGTTCGCGAGCCGCATTCGCGAATGGCTGAAGACGCTACGCAAGAAGAACGTGGCCGTCATTTTTGCGACCCAGTCGCTCGCGGATATCGCCGACAGCCTGATCGCGCCTGCAATCATCGAATCCTGTCCAAGCAGGATTTTCCTGCCGAATCCTCGTGCATTGGAGCCGACCCAGACCGAGACCTATCGCAGGTTCGGCTTGAACGACACCCAGGTCAGCCTGATCGCGGAAGCGTTTCCCAAGCGCGACTATTATCTGCAGTCCCGCGCTGGCAATCGCCTGTTCGAGCTCGGCCTAGGGCCGGTGGCGCTCGCGCTCGCCGCGGCGTCTTCGCCTGAGGATCAACGGACCATCGACGCGGTTCTGTCCCGCTCCGGGCCCCATCATTTTGCCAAGCGCTTTCTCGCCGAACGAGACCTGCACTGGGCCGCGAACCTGATCAGCACCTTCGAACAGGCTCACAAAGCCTGAACCCAATCCCAACCTTTACGGAGCCGCCCCATGCTGAAAATCCTCGGCGTACCTGTCCCATGCCGGACGCTAAAAGCAACCGCAATCATTGCGCTATCACTCGTCGTTGCGGTGAATGGATCGCGACGGCTTGGGGCGCAAGTCGTCGTCTTCGATCCATCGAACTACGGCCAGAATCTCCTGACGGCTGCTCGCGCCCTCGAGCAGATCAACAACCAGGTCAGGAGCCTCGAAAATCAGGCGCAGTCGCTGCTCAATCAGGCCAAGCATCTTACGAGCCTCCCGACCAGCGTCGTCGGTCAACTCACATCGACGATCAATCAGATGAATGGCCTGATCAGTCAGGCAAAGAACATCTCGTTCGATGTTCAGAAGACGCAGCAGGATTTTGGGCGGCTTTACCCTCGCGAATACGCAGCCGCCGTCTCGTCGGACAAGATGGTCCAGGACGCCACAGTGCGTTGGGACAACAGCTACGATGGACTGAAGCAGTCGCTCACCGTTCAATCCGCCATTGTCGGTGGCTTGGATCAGGACGGCCAGACGCTCCGAACGCTGATGGCGAATTCGTCTGCTGCGGTCGGCTCGCTACAGGCCCAACAGTCCGGCAACGAACTGCTTGGCCTCCAGATCAAGCAGTCGTTGCAGACCCAGGCGCTCATGGCAACCCAGGCGCGCGCGGACACGTTGCGCGCCGCCGAACAGCAGGCGTCGTCGGCCGCCGCAAAGGAGCGATTTAACCGCTTCATCGGCGATGGCCATGCCTACACCAGCGGCAAGTAGGTGAGGGCGCCATGGCCGATCTCTCCGTCATTGACCGCTTTACCGAGACCTTCTCGCGCTACATCGACTCTGGATTTGGTCTTCTGTCCGGCGATGTCTCATTCTTGAGCTCAACGTTGATCGGCATCGACCTGACGCTTGCCGGACTTGCCTGGAGCATGCGCGCGGACGACCACATCATGGTCACGCTTGCCAAGAAGGTGCTTTATGTCGGCGCCTTCGCATTCATTATCGGTAACTTCAAGAGCCTCGCCGATATCGTCTTTGCGTCGTTCTCCAGCATCGGTCTGAAGGCATCCGGCGGGAGCTTAAGCGCGGCCGACCTGGCTAGGCCAGGCTTTGTTGCCTCCGCGGGTTTTACGGCCGCTCATCCTCTCCTGGAGGAGACCGGCCAGTTCTCAGGCTTTGATGTCCTGACCAACCTCCCGACGATTTTGATCCTGCTGTTTTGCTGGATCCTGATCGTGCTCGCGTTCTTCGTCCTCTCGGTGCAGCTCTTCGTCACCCTGATCGAATTCAAGCTGACGACACTTGCAAGCTTCATTCTCGTGCCGTTCGCGTTATGGGGAAAGACCGCATTCCTCGCGGAAAAGACGCTCGGCAATGTGGTCGCCTCGGGGGTGAAGGTGATGGTTCTTGCGATCATCATTGGCATCGGCTCGACCATCTTTGGCCAGCTCGCCAGCACGCTGACGCGGCCGGTCGACATCGTGTCGGCCATGAGCTTGTTGCTTGCGGCCCTTTCGCTGTTCGGGCTTGGCATCTTCGGCCCAGGCATCGCGGCCGGATTGGTCTCAGGTGCGCCCCAGCTGGGCGCCGGTGCAGCTGCAGGAACGGTCGCGGGCGCGGCGGCTGTCGCGATCGGTGGCGGAGCGGCGGTCGCGGGTGGCCTTCGCGTTGCGGCAGGCGGTTCAATGGCCGCCGTCCGCTCAGCGGCATCGCTTACGGGAGCATCTTCGGCTGCGGGCACGTCAGCTCGAGCCGCAACCGTGGATCAGGTTTCAAGTGCGAGCACTGGCGGCGCAACGACCGGGGCGACTGCTTCAGGCGCGGGTCGAGCACCCGCCTCGTCGGCACGGGGACACGCAAGGGAGGCAGCTCAGGTCGCCGCTCACACCCTGAAGGAGGGTGACAAAGGTGGGCATTCTTCGGGTCCGAAGCTGGGGGAGGAGTAGGATATGGCAAGTCATCCCTTTCAGCGCGCGTCGGTTCGCTATGGCGAGACGCCTGAGCCGGTCACGCCCTATCAGAAGGCAGCCCAGGTCTGGGACGAGCGGCTAGGGTCCGCCCGGGTTCAGGCCAGGAACTGGCGGCTGGCAGCGTTGGCGGCCATCGGCCTGTCCAGTGTCCTTGGATTGGCGATCTTTACCCAGATCGCTCGCTCGGGTGTCGTTCCCTACGTGGTCGAGGTCGATCGGCTCGGCGAAGTCCGAGCGGTCGGGCCGGCGCTCGAAGCCTACCAGCCTTCAGACGCGCAGATCGCGCATTTTCTCGCGCGGTTTATCGAGAACGTTCGCTCGCTGTCGATCGATCCGATCATTGTCCGGGCGAACTGGCTGCACGCCTACGACTTCGTCACCGACCGCGGCGCGCAAGCGCTGAACGACTACGCGCGGGAGGCCGACCCATTCACAAAGATCGGGTCCAAGACGGTGACGACCGAAGTCACCTCGGTGGTGCGTGCGTCCGGCGACAGCTTCGAGATCCGCTGGAAGGAGAACACTTACGAGAACGGCACGATCGCAAAAACAGAGCGCTTTACCGGTCTTGTGACCACCGTTCTCAAGCCGCCCGCGGATGCCGAAACGCTCCGGAAGAATCCTCTCGGCCTCTACGTCCATTCCCTCAACTGGTCGCGCGACCTCATTGGAGACGCCAAATGAATTCCAAAGCCCTCACCAAGCTCGCGTCGGCCAGCGTCCTCACCTTGTCGCTTGCGCTTGGCGGATGCGCCACCAAGCTCAATCTCGAAGCGCCCTATGATGAGATGACCTTTGAGAAGGCGCTTCCGGACGCCGATCCGCCAGCCCCGGTACAAGTCGTCGAAACACCCAAGCTCCTGCCTTTGCCGGGCCAGTTGAAGCCCTTTCCAACAAAGGGTCCCAAGGAGGAAAAGCTGCCGCCCGAGCAAGCGATCGCAAAGGCGAACAAGGCGGCGCGGATGGAGCCGACGCGCGCCGGATACATCAACGCCATTCAGATCTATCCCTGGACTGAAGGTGCGCTCTACCGGCTCTATGCAAGTCCGGAGAAGGTCTCGACCATCGCGCTGCAACCCGGCGAGGAATTGATCGACGTCTCCACCGGCGATACAGTTCGCTGGGTGGTTGGAGATACCTCGAGCGGGCAGGGGAGCGTCCGGCGGGTTCACATCCTGGTCAAGCCAACGCTTCCGGACATCCAGACCAACCTCGTGGTCCTGACTGACCGGCGGGCCTATCACCTCGAGCTCGTCTCGACCAAGCAGACCTACATGGCGTCCATCTCGTGGACGTATCCCACGGACACGCTCGTCGCGCTCCACAAGCAGAACGTTGTCGCCCAGGAAAGCGAGGAGCGGATCGCCGATCGCGGTGTGCGGCTCGATAGCCTGAATTTCCGCTACCGCATTGAAGGTGACGATCCGCCGTGGCGGCCGTTGCGCGCCTTCGATGACGGCCGCAAGGTGTATATCCAGATGCCGTCCGGCCTGTCGCAAGGAGAGGCGCCGCCCTTGTTCGTTGCCGGAGCCGATGGCCGGCCGAATCTCGTGAACTACCGGGTCCGCGGTTCCTACTACATCGTCGATCGGATGTTCGGTGCCGCCGAGCTTCGCCTTGGTGAAGGTCCGCAGCGCATCGTCCGGATCATCCGTATCGACGCGCGACCGGTGTCGCAGGCCTTCAGCACCGGGAGCGCCTCATGACGACAGAATTGGATCAGGATCCGGAGCCGCTTGAACTGCGAGCCCGTCCGCGGCCGGTTCGGCGCCTCAACAGGCGCGCGCTCATGATCGGCTGCGCGGTGGCCGCGCTGTTCATTGCTGGGGCCACCGTCATTGCGCTCCGACCGCACGCCTTCAAGCAGTCGGAGCGGACCGAGCTTTACAATACGGACCGCAAGCAGACGGCCGAAGGGTTGAGCAAGCTGCCGAAGTCCTATGAGGACCTGCCTCCGTCGACCCCGCGGCTTGGACCACCATCTCCCGGAGACATCGGTCGGGCCTTTGCCGAGAGCGAGAAGAAGAACGGCGTGGCGTCGGACACGGGCTTCCGGACCAATCCGGAGGAAGACGCCGAACGGGCTGAACGAATCCGGCAGACGCGGATAGCTCAGCAGGCAAAGGAGTCGGGACTGTTCTTCCGCCTGTCGGAGAAGCAGGACAAACGCAAGCAGGCTAGCACGACCGAAGTGCCTGCTGCTTCTCCGTCAGCGTTCCGGCCCCCGGCTGCCGATACAGGGCTGTCCGCGGCAGAGCTTGCCAAGACTGCCCAGGCAATGGTCGACCGATCGAGCGAGATTGTTCCCTCGTCGCAAGCGCGAAAGCTCGCCTTCGTGGGAGCGAAAGCCGACACGGAAACAACCAATCCTCATGCCCTTAAACCGGCACCGTCCACTTATGCCGTGATGGCGGGGTCGATCATCCCGGCAAGCCTCGTCACGGGACTGAATTCGGACTTGCCCGGGGCTACCATCGGCCAGGTCACCGAGAACGTCTATGATACTGTGACCGGCGAGCATCTCTTGATCCCGCAGGGGACAAGGATCATGGGCAAGTACGATAGTGTCGTCGCCTTTGGCCAGAAGCGGGCGCTGGTCGTCTGGACCAGACTTATCCTGCCAAACGGCAATTCGATCGTGATCGAGAACCTTCCCGCCACGGACGTTGCGGGCTACGCCGGGCTCGAGGACGAGGTGGACTTCCACACCTGGCAATTGCTCAAGGGCGTAGCGCTAGCGACCTTGATCGGGGTAGGGACCCAGCTTTCGATCGGAAACGACGAGAGTGATCTCGTGAAGGCGTTGCGGGAAAGCGCGCAGCAGACGACGAACCGCGCGGGGCAGCGCTTGGTGGAGCGCGAGCTCGACGTGCAGCCCACGATTACGGTGCGGCCGGGTTGGCCCTTGCGGGTGATTGTTTCGAAAGATCTGGTGCTGAAGCCGTATCAGGACGTTCAGACTTTGGGGAAGGGCAGGTAGAGGATGAAGCTTGCGAAGCTACCTGATCGGACGCCGGTGAAGATGAACGTTGTGCTTACGCCAGGCCTGGCGCAACGGCTGCGCGAGTATGCTGCGTTCTATTCAGAAACCTACGGCAACAAGGAGGAAGTAGCTGAGCTGATACCGTTTATGCTCGAAGCATTTCTTGATGGTGACCCGCATTTTCGTCGATCAAAAAGGAAGGCCAGCGATATCCCGGGCTAGCTCAGGTTCTCCTCGACGTCAGAGACTCAATTGCATGCTCTACAGCGAGGACAGACTGTTGAAGTCGTTTCAAAAGAGATTGTAGATCAGTAATCGCTGGTTCCTCCATTCGGAGGCTATCCTCTGCCAACAATGTCAATACTAGTTCGTCCAAAGGAATGATATTCCGCCGAGAGTGAATGTCAGACACGATAATTCTGCCATCACACGACATAGACATGTCGATGGAAAGGCCGGCGCCGATAGTCTGCTCAAGCAGGCTTGCGGGTATTTCTAGTGAACTGATTGTCTCCCCACTGGTGACGGTCCGGTAACCAACCCGGCACATCTCCTCGCACTGCTCAACAAAGGGTTCGATCTGTACGGCTGGGTACACTGGGCACCTGCGTCTAGCTAGGGGGCGTTCATCCTACCCTGTATCATTTTTTATGACTCATAGTCTATGGGCGAAAGCGGCCGGTTCTTCTGCTTTGCTTGGATGCGACTGCAGGACCGAGTCGGGCTAAACATTCAGGACTTGCGCCGGGCGAAAAAGCTCAGCCAAGAGGAGGTCGCTCATATTGCCGAGATTCACCAGACCTACCTGAGCGGCGTCGAGACCGGAAAGCGAAATGCGTCCTTGCTGGTATTGGAACGTATTGCTAAGGCGCTCGGGGTCGATGCCGAGGAACTATTTCGTCGAAGGCGACCTGTCCAAAAGAAGCTATCAGGTCCGTAACCGGGAGGTTGCGGGTTCGAACCAAGCCTTCCGCACCCGTTCTTAGGTCTTTTGGTTGATGAGTGGCTCCGGAGCGATCTTCCCGACGAAGGTACCCAGACGCGCTGCGGCCCGGTGCTGCGATTGCGGCGACGCCGAGTAGAGCCACCAGGGAAAGAGGATGTCTCCCGACTGATTTGCTTGCCGTGCCGCCGAACTTGCTTATCTTTGCGCGGCATGACCCGCCTGATCATCCCCACGCCACTCGAGCACCTTGCGCCCTCTGAGGCGCCGCAGCCCTTCACGCCGGAATGGCTGAACGGCCTCAGCGAGGAGGGCCGGAAATCGTCAGAGATGCTGGAATTCCACCGGCGCATGCTCGACAGTGGCGCTGAGCACGTCACCTGCCTTGTGTGGCGCTATCAGTCGAAGACGATTGAGACGCCGCTTCTGGCTCGCCAGGGCTCGATGTTCTTTCTCGATTGCGGGCGGGGGCCTTTCGCGGTGTCGGCCGGACATGTCTTCGAGCAATTCGTCGAGGATCGGGCCAAGCGCCGGATGAGAAGCTGTCAGATCGCCAATATCCCGTTCAACCCCGAGGAAAGGCTGATCACCTGGGGCAGGGATCTCGGACTCGACATCGCAACATTCCGGGTCACGCCCGAGGAGATTGCCGCAACTGGCAAGAAGGTCGTGCAGGGTATCGACGGCGCATGGCCTGCGCCACCGGACCAGGGTGTGGGCGTGTTTTTCGGCGGCTTTCCAGGCGCCGAGCGCGATCAGATCGGGCCGCACGAGATGGTCTTCGGCCTCCATCGGGCCATCCAGCGGTTGACCAGTTTCACCGAGCATCAGCTCTGCTGCCAGTTCGCGCGCGAAGACTGGATCGATACGGGTGGAATGGGATTGCCGCCGGTGGGCTATGATCTCGGCGGGATCTCGGGCGGGCCCATGCTTCAGCCGGTTTTCGTTGATGGCGCCTGGAGCTGGCGGCTGTTGGGCGTGATCTCGGAAGCGATCAGCGTGGAAGGTTTCGAGCGGGTCACGGCCGTGCGAGCTCACTATATTCTGCCGGACGGGCGTATCGGCTGATGACGAGAGGAAATTCCTGCACATGTGCTCCGAGGTCGCCGTCGCCGCTTTGCTTGCCGCCGCTAGGCTAGCGCCGATGACCGGGGCTGGTCCTTCACAGGCCGACGGCGGGAAAGGGATCACTCGTTCTGCGCAAGCCCTTGCCAGTAAGAATGGGGAGGCGCCCCCGTCGCTTGCCCTGTCCTTGAGGGCGCCGCAGGCCCCGACTTAGAAGAGAGTGCCGAACGGCGGCAAAAACAGGTAACTCTTTAACTCGCCATGACCAGCCAACTAAAGCCCGACGAACAATTCGTCATCCGCGCTCTCGCGGAGCACCTTAGCGCAACGTGGTCGGTGGGCGAGGATCCACCCGATTCCTATTTGACTATTGGTGCGGAAAAGGTCGCGGTGGAGATATCGACGCTGACACAACACGTCGTCAGTGAGCGCGGCGGCATGAAACCCCGCCTTTCTGAAGATTCAACTGCTTTCTGGCTGGCCGACGAATTGAACGGAGACTTACTGAACGCTATTCCCGACGAGCGAATGGTCATATTGACACTGCGAGCGCCCATTTTGAAAGCGCGACAGACAAAGGAGAAGCTCAAGAACAGGATCACGCGCCTCCTGGCGAGCAGCATGGATCAGACAATTGATGTCGAAGAAGATATTCTCGGAAACCCTATTGGCATTCAGCTCAGCGCATATGATGGTCATGACCCAAGGAAGGTACATGCAGCCGTCATCAACCGAAAATCTGATCCCCGGATAACATTGAACGCCCGGCTCGTATTGGAAGAGAGAATTGTCACGAAGACCGGTAAGTGCGATGTGTTGGCTTCCAATGGTCCTGTCTGGCTTGCCTTATTCAACGACTACTTTCTTGCCGACGACGAGACCTACAAGCTCGCGCTCACGCAGATTGAGCACCCTCATGTCTTTGAAAAGATATTCCTGATATCGGGAAGGGCGACCGTAACGACCCTGTACGCAAGGGCGGTTTGAAGATCGTCTTGTCCTAGCGTGAGGGATCGTTACCGGATGGCCGAGACCCGGCATCCGGTCTCCGGGATCTGCGGGGGCTCGGGGCACGTAGCACCTAGAGCCCGACCGGCGAAGCCCGGGCACGCCCAAAAACCGCCGCTGTGCAGCTCGTTTGAAGTACGTTTGTGGTGTGCTGAGGCCTGGAAACATACAGTGTGGCACTGCTATTCTCGGGATAGCTATAGATAATGAGCGAGCCGAAGGAACATGACGGGAGAGGCCATACCGCAAAGTAATGCGAAAGTTGTGCGCTATTATCACGGAGGCAATCGGGGGCTTAAAGTTGGCCAGTGCATCTTGCCAGCCTCAGAGACCGGCAAAGAGTCAGCCTCCGATTTTGGCGCGGGGAAGCTTCATCGGAAGGATCGCGTTTATGTCAGCGTGGCGCTGGAGCATGCTCAGTTCTTTGCTTCAGGCAGCAAAACGCCGGTGGTCTATGAAGTTGAGCCCGAAGGCGAGATTGAGCCTGATCCGGATTGCAAGACGGGCGTCTCGTTCGCCTGCCAAAAGGCGAAAGTGGTTGGTGTTCACAATATCCGCGGCAAGACGGTAAAGAAGTTTAAGAAGATGATGGTGGCCCAGTCGCATGCGCGCCGGAAGATGGCTTGAGCAGGCAGATCATATCGTGGCTGACAATAGCGGCGTGCGTCTGCATATTCATCGTTGCTGTGATGTGGCGGCGGAGCAAAGAATTCATGTTTCGAAAAGAGCTTCCGCGCATCTATGAACTACGTGATCTGCTTTCGACGCCGTTGCCTCCGGACGGCTATTTTCGCAATCTCGATCAATCCTTGACCGAAATCCCCCAGAAGCTCAGGCAGTATCGGGACATCGAGCAAGAATTACAGGGGCTCGATGAGAAGGCGTGGGCCTTCCTAAAGTCGGAGGCCGTTCCGCGCTTGACGGCGCATGATCCGGCGCGTGGATGGCAGTCGCTCTTTGACATTCTCAATCAGGCTAAAGCCTACAACCATCTCAAGCGTTCCGGATGCACGGAGATTGCTTTCATCCCGCCTTCGCGGGTCAAAGGGAAGCAAACGCCAGATTTGAAGGCCGTATCGAATGCGTCTCCCGTTCTTTGCGAGGTGAAGACGATCAATATCTCCCAGAAAGAAGCGGAGCGCCGACGAACTGGCGGGGTCGGAAGCAGCAGCGATCGCCTGGAGGATGGCTTCTTCAACAAGCTGACCTCCGACCTTACGCAGGCAAGGAGCCAGATGCTGGCCTACGATCAGGGCGCCGCGGCCCAGAAGATTGTCTATGTCATCGTGAACTTCGACGACTCTCTGCATGAATATGCCGACAGATATCAAATCCTGATCGATGAGTTCGTTGCGACGAATCCGGTGCCGGACCTCATGATCGTGTTCGACATCAAGCCGCCTTTTTACGGGGCCATGCGCTAGGCACTATCCGGCGGCGGTCGCAACAGCGCTCGTACCGGCCGCTTCAGCGGCCAATTGCGCGAGTGCCGTCTTTTCATCGAACTGCTTGGCATGCTGATGATAGACCTTCAGGAGATCGCTCGTCGTCTCGTACAGTTCGTTCGCCTTTTTGTCGGCGGATAGAAAACCGTCAAAGTAGGTCGCATAGGCCACAAGCATCGCATCGACGAGGTGGTTGCGAATCTTCTCGGCTGATGCGCCTCCCGGGCCACCCTCTTTGATGCAACGCAGCGCCACAACATAACCGGCAACGGCATACCGGAAGAGAAACGCATTCGGGAGCTGCTTGAACTTGGGCGGTTGCTTTCCGTAGGGATGTACCGCAAAGAACCCGAGGGTCAGCTTCAGGATTTCACCGGTTATCTTTGCCAACAATTCCACTGAAATCGGCTCGCCTTTTCTCAGGACGGCGAGTTCGGCATCGGTGTATTGTTTCGCATGCTCAGCGATATTGGCTGCGTAGGTTTCCTGCCCCTTGGCGATTGTCGCCAGCTCTGCGATTGCACCATCGCATTTCACAGCGAGTTGCTTCCGGGCCGGTTCGTCCCCGTCCCTTGCCTGCTTGATCTTGTCGCAGAAGAGCGGGAAGGCCGACGTTTGCCCCGCATCAATGAGACGGCGTTGCAGTCCGCGGCTTCGGGGGCGAGAGCGCAGGCCGCCGACGGCGCGCGTCGTCTTAAGGGCAACAATCTGTTTGGGACGCTCGGATAGAAGTTGAAACTGTTGCGCAACCAAAGCTGGATCGCGAGGTTTTAGTGCCTCCATGATCACAAAATCAGGAAGGACGGCAACGTTGGCCGCGTCTGCGAGATAACCCTTCAACTCATCCGACTTGAGCGAATTCGTATCGACGACTTTGCGCATCTGGAAATATCTCGTGATTAAAAAGTGAGATCGTTTGCAAGGCGTTTTGGGCTAGCGAAGACCGACGGCAATTCGGGTCGAGAGGCGCTTAATGCGGCCTGCGAGTCTTGTCCGGATCAGGCGAAGTCGCGGACGCCATCCGACCAGTTTGTCCATATCGGTGCCGAGCGGAACGGAGATGCTTATCCGTCCGTCCTCGGTCCGCCATGGGAAGAGGCCAAACTGCCACAGCAGCCGCTCAACATGCCGGTTGAGTGCCAGAAATTCGTCGAAAGAAACCCAGTTGCCGCGGCGGTCCCAAAGGCGGGAGAGATCCGTATCAAAGAGCGTTATCCAGTCCCGCAATCCCGAACGCTCGAGCGCGGCAAGAACGACGGAATCGTCAAGGATTGATTTCTCAAGTCCGTCGTAGTGACCAAGAACCGTCCCGCAGAACTGAAGAACATCCCCGATGCGGGGCATGGCGACGTCCAGAAATTGGTCAAGGTTACCGTGGAAGCGATAGGCAAGACGGGCCGCTGGAATATCGTTCGCTGCCCTGTGCAGCACGGACAGGAGGAGTTCCCGTTGAGCGTCTCCTGCCTCTGGATACAGGGCTGCACTGGCTCTGGAAGAGAAGTAGCCGGTCCATGCTGAATGGACGGTACCATACAGAAAACCATCGAACCGCTCATCGAACTTCCTGAGCAATACGCCTGGCAAGGCTTCGTCCAGAATCTGGGCGGATGCTGCGAAAGCAAGCTGTCTTGCGACCGTGTGCAAGCAGAGACGCCAGAGGGCTTCGTCATCACTGATCAGTCCGTGTCCGATCTCGCCCTGAATGACGATGTGTGACTTGATAACGCCATTGCGAACGACCAGCGGCGCCATGGCAACGCCTGTGCCGTAGTCTTCGCGTGTGGGCTGCAACGGCGCGCTCGCCTCAAATCCACGGTCAAGATCGCGGAGCGAAACGGCAATATCGTGTGAAAACGTGATGCCATCCAACCGGTCGAGCGGCATCATCTGCACGAGACTGTCCGTGATGACGCGGACAGTTGCAGCAATCTTGTCGCGCGTGGCTTCATTGGCGCAGGAATGGAATTCGATTGTGTAGGTCGGGGCGACGGGCGAAGCCTCATGCCGCTCGGCGTCGGGCAAATCCGTTTTTGGTCTCTCTCCGATCGCGTCGGAACCGTTGGGATCGTGAGACACGGCGCGGGAGGCCAGAAATTCGCCGAACACCGATCCGATCGTCGAGCGAACGAACTCTGTCGAAACCCCTCCAATGACTTGCGAAAGGTTTGTGAGACTGTCGTCGCGCCGTGCGGCTATGAAGAAGTTGTGACTCGATGCGGCGGCAGCGCGATTGAAATCGTTCAAATCTGGAACGATCGCTGAAGAGTGAAGGCCCGCAAGCATTCGGTCGGTCGAAAGCGGCATCAAGACGACGGTGACCAGGTCGAGGTCAGCCATCATAAGCGGCTTCAAACCCGTCGCATCGTCGAGTCCGAGCGCAACGCAGTCAGGGAGTACAAAGCCTTCGCCTGGAGAAGGCATGACTCGCCACGAGAGTGCCTTCAGCTTCGCGATCCGCGGATCGGGCGCGAGGGTAGTGGACAGGACTTTGTTGTGTCCGTCCCGGACATAGGCCGGAGCCTGCGTAACGAGGTGGTCCATTGCTGCGGCAATGTGGAGGACCTGCTCGGCGAAGTACGATTTGAATTGTTCCCTCAAGGTCATCTGCGCGACCTGATAGAGGACGTGAGCCGGTAGTCCAAAGGCCCGAAATGCGGGATTGTCGTTCAATTGTCCGTCGATCAGGTCCTTGAGCGCCTGCGGAGGCGAGGAGCCGTCGATACCTAGAATCTGCCGGGTGCGCGTTTCGTCGCAGAAGACATCGATAGCCTGCCCAAACAGTTTCCTTGCGGCCATAGTGAAGGTGCCGCGGAGATGGGCGTTGCGTATGGTGAGATGTGCGACCAGTTCGGCCGCGATTTCCGCGTCAACTTCCGCATGAGCGGGGCCCCCCTTGAGGAGCTGGAGGCGCTGCGCTGCGGCGTCTTCGTACTCCGTGATTTTGTCGTCGAGCGTGGGAGTCCCGTCGGGCGACAGTTCGGAGTAGAAATGCGCTTCTACCCCAACATCGGTCTTGATCAGAGCAAGGCGAGGCTCAGTGCCCCGTTCGTACAGCCAGGTTTTGCTGTCCCGTTTTGAGCCGCCGGGCACGCGAAATCCCCTTGAGAAGAATTGGGGGATATTGTGTTGCTCTATGCCAGCCACAGCCGGTTACCTGTCGAAATGGGGCGCTTATCGAGCGGGATCGGAACTGGCTAACCCGAATCACATGGCCCGTGCTAGGCAACGATACCGCAACCTGCGCGAGATGACATCGAGCGCGGGGACTTTCTGCGTGCCGAGGTATGCCGGGCCTGCGATGAACCCGATTGAAGCTAGGGCCGATCTCTCTTCGAGAGCGCGTCTCTCACGCGAGCGACGATATCCTTGCCGCTCAGATGTTCGACATAGGGCAGGCTGAGCGCATGCAAACCAAAGCGGTGGCGCATGTCCCCTTCGATCTTCTTCAATATCTCTGGATCGGAGACCGGTTGATCGGGGTTGGTGACGCCGTGTTTGGCGAAGACCTCGTCCGCAATCCGGTTCAGCTCCCGGGGCCCTTCGGTCTCGACGTGATGTCTCATGACCGCGGTGAGCCGTTCTTTCACGCGCACGAAATTGTCGGAATAGTCGGGGCTGACCAGCCAGGCAAAGTCGATGTCGATCTCGTCGGCCAGAGTATCGGACCATTTTGCAGGATCGAGCGGGTTCGAAATCAGGGCAGTGCGTTGATTGGGGGTGCCGCCCCGTTCGGCCAATACGATTTGCCAGCCGATGATATTGTACAAGGTGAAGTGTGCAACAACCCGACCGGCGTCGTTGCTCTTGACGTAGATAAGATTAAAGAAAGGGCCGAACCGCTGCATGAGTTCGTCAGCGCGCGGAAGGTAACGCGAATCCAGAAAGATCCGCGTCGTGTTGAACGTTTCGTCCCCATCGAGAACAAAGCGGCGCGCCGCTTCATAGGCCGTGGACTTGACCTCGGCGTTCCCGACGAGCGTCGCCCAAAGGACGAGGCATGATTTCGTGATCGAACGGAGCGCGAGGGGGCCGCCAAACGAAAGCTGATGGTGCACGGTATCGGGTCGCCGCGCGGTGTAGGTTGTTTGCGACCCCTCGATGATTTTAAGTACCTGGTCTTCGGTTAGACCAAGGCTTGCCGCAATATCCGGAATCCAGCGCGCCATCTCTTCGGGAGATTTGGCGGTGATGTTGAGCTGGAATTGGCCGTCCCCCAAATCGCGGATCGTGAAGGGCTTCGCGACAAGCTCAGGCCTGCCATCATTCGTGATGTTGAGCAGGTCACTGCCAGACGGAATTTTCCGGAGCATCGGCGGTCCCCGGCCGGTGCCGGAGTCGAGTTGCAACATATTGCGAAGGATCGTGACCTGCTCGCCGACTTCCTTATCGATCGTGCTGCCGAAGTCACTATTGCACGCCGAGCAATCGACCTTCGTGGTCGTTTTGCGGCCGCCAAGCGCATTGAGCAGAATATGCTCGGGCTTGGTATCCTTGGTCAGTTGGTTATCGCAGAAGATACAGGTTTCCATTTACGTTTCAATCGTAAGCGCCTCCAAGCGGGGCTGGACGAGTGTTTCCCAAACTCCGGCTTCGACCGCAAACCGCGCAATCTCGGCGGGCGTGGCCTTGCGGCGGCGCAGAGCCTCCTTCATTGCCTGGGTGGCATGTAGGAGGCCGCCAGTCGACTTGTAGAATGCGTTTTGACGACGGCCGCTCTGAAAGAGATCGACGATGGTCTTGGCCGGTGAGTAGATCCGTACCGTCACGCCTTCAATTGTATGGTCCTTGATGCCGCGCTCGAAGACCTTGGGCCCAAAGCGCGCGATTTCGAGTCTCGGTAACTCGATCTTCGGTCGCCACGCGCGCGGACCGATTGCGACCCAGACATAGGGAGGAATGCGGTCCGTGAGTTGGTGAAAGGCGAGGGCGGAGTCGAAACAAACGACTCCATCTGGAACGAGCTTGGCAGCCACGGCCAGGTCGTGATGAGCCTCTAGCGGCGCGTCGGGGAGCTGATAGAGCCCGCGAGCCAGTTGATTTAGGCGACCGTTTTGCTCCATCCGCGAGATCGTCGCGGCGGTGATGCCTTCCCGGATAAATTCGGACAGGCGCATCATGCCCCGCTCCTGAAGGAGTGAGACGGCGCGGTCTTCCTGCCGTGTCGATAGACTCACCATGGAAGGCGATAGTGATACAAAACCTTGCATAAATCAACATCGATGCAGATGAATTATATCGTTGGCTAGAGGTAAGATATTGATTGGGCTTTTGTTTTCTGCTGTCGGCCTTCGAGCGGGATAGCATTTGCGGAAGCGGGGGATGGCGGGCGACCTGCACAAGTCGTCCCACCGATTCATGTATCGTGTGCCGGGAAGCTCGGGGCGTGGGAGACCTGAATGGCGGACGGCGAAGTAGACCAAACGGACGATATGGAGCTGCACTGGCCCGATGCGAATGACAGGACATTCGTGGAAGCCGGGCCCTTCCGTGGTGCGTGGGCTGCGAAAGCAACCGACGAACGTCTCTTCCGGATGATCAAGGGCTTTCATGAAGCGGGTGACTTGCTGGTCTTCGAGAGCTGCGCTCAACCGCGTCGGTCGCTGAATCTTCTGTTCCCCGTGATCTTCTCGTATCGCCAGTCGCTAGAGCTGCGACTGAAGTACCTCATCATGGCCTACGGTCCGCTAGCTAACGAAGCCCCTGACTTCCGCAAGCATGGGCTGCGGGAGCTATTCGCGAAATGCAAACGCATCATCCTGTTCTTTGATGCCGCGCTCAATGGTTCGGACAGGGAAACGCTGGATGCAGTGGAAGCGCGGATCGCCGAATTCGACGCGGTCGATCCGGGCTCGGATGCGTTTCGCTTCGCGCACAATCCCAAGGGCCAACCGATCAAACTCGGTGTGACCGAAGTGGACTTGCCCAATCTGCAAAGGGTCGTAGCGAGTATTCACAATTTCCTCGAGTGCGTCGATTTGCAGTTCGAGCATGGATACGGGCTTGCGCCGTGCAAGCACTAACGAGAGGATTAGTCAGCCGTGAGCCTGTCGAAGCGCATTCTTTTTGGCGATCATCCCGCCGATGATGGAGCCCGGGCGCGGCTTCGTGAACAGACGCTTAAGCGTCTCGAGCTGTTCAAGTTCAAAATCCCGGCGCGCCGCCGCAATCGAATGGGTATGGGCGGATACTGGGACTCGATCTGGCCGGGGAGCGTGCAAAGCGCAGCCGATGAGCTGAACATCGATACTGTCCAGATCAATAGCCAAGTTTGCACAAAATCGCAGGGGGAAGCCGATGCGATCTCGGCGCGTGCCAAAGAAATCCATCAGGAGAGAGCGAAGAGTTCCTTAAAACTCGCCTCGGAAATTCTCGGACAGCTCAAGAAAAAATCGCACTAGCGATCTTGTGCAGACGGGAAATTCGCTCTTTCGCGCAATTTATGTCCGGTCTTTCTGCAAACGCTCCATTTCCGTCCTTATGCTGTTGATGAAAAAGCCCGCTACGCCAAAAACGTTCAAAGGGCGATGCAATCAGCGGAAAAAACGTAAGCCGCGAGGTATTTTTCGATGTTCACCTCGGGGGCGGTGATTTCGAGCATGGCTTCGTCGCTCCGCGCGGCCGTCCTTTTCATCTGCATGTCGGTGAGGGAATTGGCTCATGCGAAGGATACGTCCGGTGAGGCCGGTGTAGAGCTCCCCGAAACTTGACGGTAATCTCACTGCTCTCATCGCGTTTCATGAGCTTTGCAAGCGGTGCAGCATGCAAGAGGCCTCCGCCCAGACGCCAGATGGGAGCCCGTATCGAAGAGCGAGCGAACGTCTTCCGAGCGTCCTCCTGATAACCGCGAATGAGGAACATGCGTCCTGTGGGCGCCGCGCGCCAGAAATCGCAATGAGCCGCATCGCTGAATTAACGATCGACCCCACTGTCCTTGGGGGCAAGCCAGCATTCGATCACGCCATCAAGTTCGCGTGGTGCACTTTCTTCGCGCGTCGGTATCCAGAACATGAGCCAGCCGGTATTTCGTGTGATGGCCTTGCCGAGCACGTCTTGAAACCGATGCAGCTCGGTTTCCTTCAGATCGCCTTCGAGCGCGTAGTCGATCCTGTACCAGCCGTTCAGGAACGGCCGAGAATTGGGGGGCAGTTTGGCCGTCAGGTCGCGCCAGCGCGTGAACATTCCTGAACGAAGAGTTCTTGCGCGCCGTTTTTTGCTGGCTCCCCAACAAGTCCGACAGCTCGGAGATGCGCCGGGATGCCTTGCGCGCAGGGGCTTGCCCCTTAGACTAGCAAACGAATGAGGAGGCACCGGCTGAGGGGCAGTGATAGCGGTGCCGGAACGGCAGCCGCTCGCGCGAGTGCCCCTGGCGAGCGACACATGATCGCGCGAGGGATCGAAGCCGGATAGCCAAGACCGTCAGAGCTCGGTTCACGAGAGCCGAACCGGCGGGGGCGGGTGCGCAACAAAGGTGTGCGTATTTGCTGCTATAGATGGAATGCTCACTTGATTCTTGCGATTTGATAGAGGCTCCTTGCCGAAAACGCCCCTCAAACCAGCCGCGATCACTCGGGCGGCTTTTGAATATCAAGATCTCATTGGTATTGAGGTTTTGATCGATTTTTATCGCGACCCGAGCCATTATCAGTGGGTCGAACTTGAGTCAGAGGATCGATCTGCGGGCCATCTGGATGACGTAGTTGCATTGCGTACGGATGGAAAGTTTGAATACACACAGGTCAAGTTCACGGTTGATCCCGACCGTTACCCACTCACCTGGGATTGGCTGCTCGAACGGAAAGAGCATGGCACGTCGCGACTGAAAAAGTGGGCGGCGTCGCTCCAAAAGCACGGTAAGTCGGGTATTGTAGGCCTCGCTCAGCTCAGGACCAACCGCACGCCTGATGCCGAATTTGATCAGGTGCTCAAGGGGGATTTCGTTCAACTTAGAAAGCTCTCGCCGTCTCGCCGAGCGGAAATTGAACGTGAGCTTGGCGGAAGTGCCCCCACGCGCGCCTTATTCAAGGTCTTTCGGTTCAGACATTCCGAGAGCGCAGATGTCCAAGGACTGGAGCAACGGCTCAAAGGGTCCGTTGTGCCGACCGACACGACCACGGACGGTTGGCTATTTCTCCGTCAACAAGTTCGGAGATGGGCCACGGAGAAAAGGCAGCCAGAACCGGATGGCAAAATCCGTCATGACCATCTCGTTCAGGCCATTTCTAAGAAGCGGCCAAGGCCAATACCGCAGAACTTTCTAGTGCCGGATGTCTACGCGGTTCCGAGCCTAGATTTCCACGATCGCTTTCTCAAACGCGTTACGTCCGGACGATCCGCTCTCTCCGTTCTTTGGGGGACGCCGGGTCGCGGAAAAAGCACTTATCTCAGTTTCCTGGTCAACGAACTAAGCAAGAAGAAGCTGCCGTGCATTCGCCACCACTATTTCCTGTCACTTGACGACACGACAACGGACCGCATCTCGTTCGCAGATATTGCGGCGTCGATGATGGAGCAGATGGCGGTTCGCTATCCCGAAGCCGTGAAGGACCGGAATTTGGAGGAGGCGCCCAACACACTGCGCAAGTGGCTAGAAGCGTGCGGGGAGTATTTCGCGGCTCAGAACAAAAAGTTCTACGTCGTGGTTGACGGCCTTGATCACGTCTGGCGGGAACGCATGAACATCGACCAGATGGATCATCTGTTCAGCTATCTACTCCCGTGTCCCAAGAATGTCGTGTTGATCGTTGGGACGCAGCGCGTCACCGATCTACAGTTACCCGCGAAACTGTTGGCAAGGGCCAGCGCCTCTGCTTGGATCGAAATTCCGCCGATGGACGAGCGAGCTGTCGATGACTGGATAAGAGGTCAGGACAAGGCTAAGCGGTTACGGCTTCCTGATTATGCGCGTAGAAGAGAACAGCGAAACGAAACCCTCGATGAAATCAGCCGTGCCTTCTTCAAAATATCTCGCGGGCATCCGCTTCATCTGATCTATTCCTTTGAGACCCTTGTGCGGAGAGGAACGATCGTCACTTCTGACGAAGTAAAGACTCTCCCTCGCTGCCCTGACGGGGATATTCGCACTTATTATAGGAGCCTTTGGCGGCGGCTAAGCCCTCAGGGCAAGCAAGTGTTACATCTCGTCGCCGGTTCGGAGTTTCGTTGGCCCGCGGATGGCCTTAGGCGCTGCGGCGGAAGCCTCGATCAGGTAGACCATTTGCTCGAGCATCGCCGAACAGGCGTCATGCCATTTCATGGCAGTATCGTCGCTTATGCGCGCGAGCAGAGTGATCACGAGAGTACCTATCAAGCGCTCCTGCCGAAAGTAATCAGGTGGCTTGAGCGTGACGCACCGCCATTTTGGCGTTGGGGCTGGCTGTGGATCGCGAAGGCTAGGATCGGCAAGGACAACGATCTCCTTTCAAAGACGACGCGCAAATGGGTGATTGACTCTCTCGCGCTCGGCTGGCCTGACAGCCAGATGATTACCATTCTTCGCGAGGCAGAAAACGCCGCTTTCGCCAAGAGTGACTATTGCCGCTGCATCGAAGCTCGAAGCCTGAAAGTCCGTCTCCAGAACGGGCCGCAATTCCAAATGCACCGGTACCCGGAACTGCTCGAGGCGACGCTACGCGCCTCCGAAAATCGCCAGCAGATTCTCAACATGGCCGATGAGATCGGCTCACTCCCTGACGCGCAGATCATTGCGCTGCTGCGGTCGCTTCCGGATGACCTTTCGGATGAAATCGGCGCGGAGTGCGAAGCCGAATTGCGGCGACGCGTGAACCTCTGGCTTGTACTTCGCAATCGACGCAGCGATGAATTTCGAGCGTTGGTGCGGAACGCCTTCGAAGCGTTGACTCAGATGCCAGATATCAGCGTCAAGAAGATACTGACCTTCATTGAAGGGTTCTCCTCGAACGATTCAATGTTCCACGCATTGCTTGATTGCCTGACTCGCGGATTGCAGCTCGACGCCCTCGTAGACCTCGTCGGACTCCTGAAAGGCGAGAAGTACAAGGCTTGGCGAGCATTGGCTGGCGATGCGTTGCTCCGTGCGTGCTCCATCGCTGGAGCTGATCTTAAAACGCGTATCGACTTACGGCCTGTAAGCGCATCGCCTCTTGTGGGGTGCTATCTCGTTCTGCAAGGGGAGCCTTGCCCCGTCCTCAATTTCGAGTTCGACCCCGGCTTTCTTGAGCTGGAAAGGTACGAATACACTCCGGGTCCCAATCCCGGCTTGCAGAGATTTTTCCACGGGCTGTTCTTTTCTGCGCTTGCGACATGCCGGAGCGCCGTTGGGAGCTTCTCGTTTGTGTTTCCCGGCGTAGATGAAACTGGAATGGGATGGATGAGGGCCGTCGTGGACGTCCTCCGTGATCTCGCTCTCAGCATCGGGAATGGGAGCGCTCAGGCTAGTTTTTCGATCGTATTTGAGCGAGCGAACAACGTCGCTCAGGTGGTCGGTCGACGAACGACCGAAGCGGACTCCGCGCAATATTGGTCTTTCAAAGGCGCACTCCGGCAAATCGCCCTTGATCTGCATCTTATCACATCCCCTCCCGGCGAACTGATCCCGGCTGCTCAGTTCGCGGCGGCGAGGGATACTCGACACTGGCTGGACGAAGCATGGCTCAACGACAATTTGGAAAGTCGCTTCGTCTTGGTGGAAAGACCTGGTGCGCAAATTCTTTTGGATACCCTGCGTGAAAAGGAAAGCCGATCCGTAACGACCTTCAACGAGAGAGCGGAACGCTGGACGGAGCTCGCCCTGTTCGCGCTCCTATATGGGCTGCCCGATGCCACGGGGTGCGTGAAGCGCGCAGCGGATTGCCTAATCGGCTATGGATACCATAAGGACATTTACATTTATGACGTGCTTGGCTCGATCGAGCTGCTTCAAAAAGCAAAGTCGCCCAAAGCGCTCGGCTTGCTGAAGAAAGTTGCGCCTGTCGTCGATCAAATAATGGATATGACAGATGGCGACGAGGTCCGGGGATCGCGCTCCGAGCTTATCGAACTAATTGCAGAGTTGTGTCCGGAGAAGCTCCCCGATTGCTACGCCCACCATATTCAAGCGGATCGGCTCTCTTTGGCTGAAGATGTACTCGAAGCCCACTGCAAGCGGCTAAGTTTCGACAACGATGTTGAGAAGGCGTTGGCGCGTACATTCCTGGAACGCCGAGATGTTCTAATTCTCTCCGACCTGAAGGCTGCTGGAGTTTCAGCAGCAGGCGTCGCCTTTGGCGAGCAGGAACGTTTTCTTGGTGGCATCGCTCCCAGTAGGGAATTCGATCGTAGTAGTTCGGACGATATCGGACGCAGAGGTAAGCCACCGGACGTTCGAAAGTTCAACCCCGCACAATTTGCACAGCTTGTTGCTCGCGTTGGAAATGACAATCTCGGCTATGATCACCGCGACGAAGCACTCAGGCAATGGATCGCTTATTGGCATGAGAAGAAGAAAGGCCGGGAAGCTCTAAGATCTGTTGAAGCGTTCTTTCGGGATGAAGAACGGACCTATTCAACGGAGATAATTCTAGACAGCGCGTTTCTCGTGAGCTTGGCCGTCCAGGGAAAGAGAGATGCTTACAAATGGCTCGTTAAGGCGCACGCCGTACGGCGCGGTTGGCAGAGCTATTGGAGTTCGAGCGAGGAAGTCATCAAGCGTCTAGAATGGGCTGCAAAATATTATAAGGACCGCTGGCAAGAATTCATTCGAGACAGCTCGAAACCCGAGGCATTGTGGGAAAAGCGCGACTATGGGTTTAGCCTAGGGCTCAGATACCTTGTCCGCTTTCTAATCTTGGTCGGCCAGACCGAACTTGCGGAGCGCTACACGGCCACTCTCGTCGCGATCCTGATCGAGGAGACGGCGGACCAACCTTTGCTGGAGATTCCATGGCTTCGGTAGCATCTTCCTTGGATTCCACACTTCAAATTCTGCTGGAGCGGCTCAATTGGCCTGTCCGGATGGTGCGGATGGTCACGGCGCGTGAGTATGCGAAGCTGCTTTCTTCCTCTGTGCATAGGAAGGCCGCCACTAAAGTGTTTCTGCACTGGCTCTCGATAAGAAGGTTTGAGAGCGAAATTGCAACAGGTCTTGCGGTACTCCTATGTACTCCCGACGAAGACTTGCCTCCATTCAAGGATGTTAGCGAGGCGATCCATCAGCCTTCGATTATCGTGGATATGCTGCTGCAACATATTTATGGGGCTGGGCATCGGCAGGACGAATGGCGTACCGCACATTCCGGCTTGGCCCCGGACGACTTTGTGCCGTCGAAATACTTCGAAGACCATAAGACCCAGAATGTTCCCTTTCTCTTCAGCAACCAGATTAGGCGACTTGAGGGCCGCTATTGGTTTCCGTTTTCGCGGCAATGGGCCTTTGAGTGGCAAAAATTAATGGATCGAGGCGGAATTCCCCATTCGGACTTTCCGCACCATTTCGTCGGAAACCTTGCGCGAAGTGGAATCGTCGGCCAGTTCGAGCTGGCTCAGAGCGACGTGATGCGGTCGGCCTATCTTCGGATGCTGGCCTGTGCGGTCGCCGAAGGAGCCATGACGGCGCAGCAGACCGGTTTCTACGCCATGGATTGTCTGCCGATCAATCGCAGCTTGTTTCACATCATGCCGGTCGATCGCCCTGCTTGGTTGGCGGGCATCCCGGAAGAGTGTTGTGCCGAAGGAGCTTCACTCGAAGCAAGCGCGCGGAAGCTCATCGCGGCGAACGCCAATGGTTCAAAAATGCGGTTCGTGAGCTTGCTAACCCCGATCAAAGCGAGCCTATTTGAATTTGGCGACCTGACCGTCTCTGCGGTCCTCGCTGCTGATGACTTTGTGCCGCCTGATATGAAGGAACCGTACTTTTCCCCCGGAGCGGGATGGCCTTTGCCGGATTCAATTACCGTCGAGGGAAAGTTAGACGAGGAGGATACTGAACGCTACGCCGTCGACGGGAAGTTGGGACGTTGCTTGCCTACTTGTCTAGATATGTTCCCTATGCCGTACGGCTACTGGTTATCTGACTATCTTGTCGCAGGGTACGCGCTGCCTGCTTCCTATCTCTTCCCTACGCCTCCTGACGTCGCTTGCGACGAAGCTGGAATTTCGGTGTACGCAGATGGTTCGATTGTGGCGAAGCTTTCCATTTGGCACGACCAGTGGACCCCTCTCTACGCTCAAGACGGCGGCAACACACGCTGCGGAGTGCTGACAGAGATGGATAAATCCGCTTTGGAGCAAGCTTCTAAGCGTCATGGCTTGCGCCTTGGGTGGGTTGCTCAGTTACGTCTCTGGAGCCGCAAGACAGATTACGGTGAGTATGAACTATCGATGCGGCGAGAGTTCTTTTTTGATTAGCTATCAAAGGTGTCGCATTTGAACGATGACGGGCCAGACCTGGAAGAGCTAATGCGCGCCATTGCGGCGAGCGTCGGTGTTGTGCCCGTTGCGACGGTCATTGAAGAGCATTGTGAGGCTCTTGCTGGTATGGCTGATTTTGATCCCCTTCGGCTTGCTGCGACCTTCGCCGGGCTTCTAACAGTCCCAGAACTTCAATCGAACTGCATTCGTCTAGAAGCCCTGGTGCATATTTCGCTGGCCGTTGGACAGGGTCGCCGCAAGCCGGTCGATAAAGTCGTCGCGCGATTGTTCCATGAATTCGGAACAGGAAGGTTGGGCCGCCAGGAAGATCCTGCAGAAGATGTATTCGTTTCCCTGATACGCTCGCCGCGTGGGAATTTCCGCATCTTAGAAGGCACGTGGGAGTCGGCAGGATTTGACCTCCAACGTGTGCTTAATGCGCTTGAGCGAACACCCGCGCGACCACAGTTCAACCATTTGCGCGACACTGTCTACGCCTTGTTGCAGCTTTCCGAAGCCGTCTGTGCCCGCGCTAAGCTAGAGCGCTATCAACTAGGAAATGAGATTCCGCAGGAGTCGCTTTCAAGCAAGATCATCGGTTCGCTGAGTAGCCTGCGGCGGATTGTGCGGTTTAGCGATAATGACCTCGCCGCTCTCGGCATTTCGATGGAGACTCTTGCCGAATTCGGATTTGACCCAAACAGGCGCGCAGAGCTTGCCAACGAGCGTGTCGGAAACTCGTTCCTGGAGAGGTTCCCCGTTACGTACAGAAACGGAGAGTGCGTTCTTCTGCTGCCTACGGCGGTAAGTGTCGCTATACGCCGTTTTCTAGTGGAAGAAATGAGGCGCAAGGGCCTCACGTCCGTGTTCGCTGCAACGTTGGCATATGAGCACGCGCAACTGTTTGCCGAGACGCCCTTATTGGGAATGGCATCAGGTGCTCCCATCGAGTTTAGGCAGACGGATGATGGTCTGCTAGCCGGTGCCATGACGACCGCTGATCGGGGGCTCTACACTAGTTTTGTGTTCTTCGCTGACACATTGGAAGATTTTGAGCGCGAGGGAATGATGGGCGTTTATCCGCCCGGCGATGCTTCGAAGCTCGATCAACTCATAGAACGTTGGATTGATGAGGCCTACAACGCGGCGGCCAAGGAGCCCGATTTTCGCGAGTGCATAACTATCTTGGTCGGCTGCGGCATAGGCCGCGCAATCTCGGTCTACAAGCCGCAAAAACGCCGTGAGAATTGGCGACTGGAGTTCATCGGCGCGCATGACCTCGTGACGTTGAGTTGGCTGGAAGATTTTAAGGCCCTTTCACTGTGGCGTCTTATGGACTCCCGCGAACGGCTGTCCCAACTCGGCGTGATGCTGCAAAATATCAACGGTCTTTTGAACATCGTCGGCTGGGCGCGTTCTCTGGGCGGTCATCTTATTCCTCACGGCGACATGCCAGATGATTTTGGCATGAGCGGAGTTCCAGCGTTTGTCATGGTGCAGCAAGACGCCATCAAGGACGTTCGCCATGAAGTCGTTGCTCACTGGAACCCGCATGCTGCGCAGGGCGTAGATGGGAGATGGATCAACGTACGGCGGGACGGCCGCGCGCTATTTGCTGAAGATAACGATACGCCATTTTATGTGACAGAGGAGAAATTGGCTGGCGAACGCTGGCCTCGCGGTGTCTATGAAACCGACACAAGATCGTGGTGGATGCAGCTCGTGACCACCAGCGACACAAGCGGCGATTGGGCTTACCAGCGCTCCTTAATGCTGAAGACGTGGATTTGCCGCATGGCGCCCGTTTTGGAGAGCATCCTTCCAGTGTTGCCCCGCGGGGCTCTCCTATGGCGTGTGGAGTTTTCAGGAAGAATTGGAGATCTCGAAGGGGCAGGCAAACGGGAGTTCTTAACGTTCGATGCGGCACAGGACGCGATCTCGATTTCCCTTCCGGGCGATGGTCGGACCGTCGTGCTGGCTGCCGGACCGGATTTTGAGAAAGCGATTTACCACGCTGAGAATATAGCGGAACGCGCGCTCGTTACTCGATCAGTTGAAGCGTTCGCCCGGCTGGGCGGCACTCCCTTTACTGAGGAACAGGTTCGCGCGGCAGTTCAACAGATCGTGCAAGACGCAAGTGCACGTCAATCGCACGGATTTATGGCTCGGCGTTTTCGAGACTATGTGCGTGAGTCCGTTTGGGAAAAGCCAATCAAGGTAGACGAGGATGATTCTGCCTGGCTAAAGCTCGGCCTCGGGTGGCGAAAACGCTCAAGAGAAGAAGGGGGAGATATTCAAGGCAAGGAGAATTGTACGACTTACTTGAATGCGGTTGTAAGAGAACTTGAGGACGAGATATGCGCCGATCTTCGGGCCTTAGATCGTCGTTCCGTTATCATGTTTGCCTTGAACAATCACGAGGCCGCGATTAACGATCGTGATAACTGGCGTCGCACGTCCTCGGCGGTGCTTGCCCTTCATTCCGACAAGGAGGCCACACTACGAACGATCGCCGAGCACGACTTTGAGCTCAACGCGATTTTTCTCGGCTCGCGCCTGATTGTGGAGTTTGCGATTTGCGAATGTCCACTTAGCGGAGGTCGCAAGCCAGGCCGTTTGGACATGTCACGGCTGATGGCCAAGATGCTGACTCTATCGAACCTGGGCGGCTGGTCCTCCGCTATCCACTGGGACGCCATGGAGCCGCGCGTGCGCATCACGCCACTTGGCGACATTCACGCGAATGTCAGTTTTCAGGACGAGGTTCTCGCGCCCTATGCTCGTGCGGGCAGTGATTTGACCGTTGGAGAGGCCGTAAAAAATTATGCGAAAAACCTTGAGCAGCCCGTTCCGAAGCCGACAGATGAGAGTGCATTTCCGAAGGAGTTCTGGCACGCTCTCGAAGAGGAATGTGGCGCATCATTTGATGCCTCGCGCAAATTTATCGATCTGGTCGAGGATCTGGGTATTAAGAGCGGCAAGGCAATCTTCACTATCAAAAAGAGTGAGCTAATTGACCTTGCAAAGACGCAGGATGGGATAGTGTCCGAGGAGGCGTCGCGACTAGTTGAGTTTCTGACTTTCGAGAGCCGACCTAGCTGGCGAGATGTGCCAAGTGGCTATGATGAGCGCGACCGTTTCCCATGGCGATTTCGTCGGCGGCTGACAATCCTGCGCAAGCCGTTCGTACAATTGGGGGACGGCGGCGATGATCCGGACCTCATTGTATCTCCGGGGATCGCGCGAGACGCCTACGTATATATGGTGCGGAACTACCATCGGGGTGATTTTCCGTTGTGGCAGTTGAAGCCCAAGATGCGCGTGTGGTCTGGTCGTTCTCGTGATCGGATCGGTCATGAGTTTTGCCAAGAGGTCGCCGCGCGCATGCGAGAACTCGGCTGGAGCGTCGAGACGGAAGTGCCCGTAACAAAGCTTCTTAGAAAGGGCTTTGATCAAAATTACGGGGATGTCGATGTCTTGGCATGGAATAAGGTCAGCGGTCGAGTTCTGCTAATGGAGTGCAAAGACGTTCAACATCGGAAAATTGAAGGCGAAATAGCCGAGCAACTTGCAGATTTCAGAGGTGAGTTGAAGTCGGACGGAAAGCCGGATCACCTCCTTCGGCATCTAAGACGGATCGAGATCATAACAGCGCATCCGAATGAGGTTGCCCGGTACGTCTCTATCGATGCTCCAAAGGTCGAAGGCCATCTCGTATTCAGGCATCCCGTGCCCATGAAGTTTGCTTGGCAACGGATGGAGTCACGAATAGCGCTCAATCTCTTGAATGATTTGGAGGGCGTCTGAGCACTCTCGTGAGATGGAGACTCAGCGAGCGAGAACGCTGTAAATTATCAGAATGGCTTCTAATCTTGCAAAGGACATTCGCAACTTCCAAGCTCGACTTGGAGGCCGCTGCCGAAGCCAATTTCCAGGCATATTGGGCCGGGATTGGAAAATCGTTCCGCGTCCAACGCTGCTGGCTTATCGGAATGTTCTCTATTCGATGACGAAAGACATTGACGCGATCCGCTGCCTGTTCGGCGCACTCAACACCGAAGGAGGCAGTCTACCGACCCCACGCCCGTCGGTCCCACTGCACACGACGGTGCGAGGTAGTCCGGAAAATGTCTGACATCGACGGCTATGAGTTGGAACGTCGGAGAGTTGCGTTCCCGAAGACCGTCATCGCCAGCCCCCTAGCCGGATCTTGAGCAAAGTTTCGGTCGACGACCCTGTTTGCCTCAAAGTTGGCTTCAACGAGGGAACGGCCGTTCTGCCACTGCTCAAGAAACGCCGGCAACCAATGCGAGGGCACCCGGGCATCAAGCGGCCAAGGCGAGGCGATGACTGCTTGGCAGCCCCGATCCAAGATTTGCTTGGCAAGGCCAATCGTAGTGTTTGCGGCGGGGTGCTTGTCGGTCCGTCCGCCGCTGCAGACAAACAAGACGACCACGTCGACATTCCTGAGCGCGCCGGCCAGATCCGCCGCCGACACCTTCAACACTCCTTCGTCGGAGACGAGCTGGAAGTAGCGTCCCTCCGGGTGAATGCTACCGTGCGCAGCGATCACCGCGACTGATGCCCCTGCAAACGTCGCCGGAAGCTGGGGTCCGTTGTCGACAACGAAGCCGTGAGAGTCGAAGCTCGGCCCCAAGCGTTGCGCAATCATGGACAGCGTCTGGCTTTCGGCTTGGCTCGCGGCCGTCGAGATCCATGCGCAGAGCCGGCCATCACCGATGGGTCCCGTTGAGCGGGCGGCGCGCAACCAGCCGAGCGAAGGCGCAGCCGCAATCGGGTGGGTCCTGCCTGCGAACTCGTCCTCGACGTAGAGGATATTCGGAGGAAAGGGTTGCAGGCTTGCGTCTGCCACAACGATGACTGGTCCTTGCGGCAAGTCCGATAACCTCAGGTCGGCCGTCGTGGTGTAGAACAGGTTCGCCGTGTTCTCATCGATGCCGTAAGCGTATGGATAGTCCGATGCCCAGCGGCCGAAGCGTTCGCGATTGAAAACAGTCTCAGCTTCTCGCACGGGCGGTTGGAGCTCGGCGTTAACCGTAGCCATGCGTACGAGCCGTCCGCGCGCATCAAGTCCGAGTTGGACGACGCTCAATCCATCGCGTGAGATTGCGCGTGCGATCTCAGCGGGCTCTTCGATCTGGCCGGGAAGGGGAGGCGGCGCGGCCGCCTCGTCCCAACCGGGTACGGCGACCCCGCGATCAGCCAAAAGCTCCAGCGCAAACGAGGTTTCAATCGCATTCTTGATAAATTCGTCTCCGTCGAGCGCCTGTCCCGCCACCGTCGCGACATGATGCAGGTCGTACCCGATGTCCTCGGAATAGCGCGGCTGATCCCGCATTTTCAAGACTTCAAGCAGGTCCTTTGCAGAGACGGTGTCTGCCGATACCGTCCTCACGAGGACGCCGGTGTTTCCGGTCATCCGATCGCATAATTTGGCAAAGATCGCCTCAGCCTCCGGCGGAATGGCCATTTCTTGTGTTCGCGCGATGCGCAGTAGCTGCCCGAGCATCACGGCAACCGGCTCTGCCAGCTCACCAACCTTGAGTACCTCTTGCCCATTGCGTACGACTTCGGTCAGCAAGTGCTCAACGTCGGCGCGCCCCGAGCCCTTTACCGATAGCTCTTTCATACGGGTCTGGAGTTCGAGCGTATCCAGCCGATTGCGATGGCGCTCCGACAGGCCTAACGGCCCGATCATCTCGCGGGCGTGTTCAATGGCGATCTTCGCCTTGCTGAACAATCCGCAATCCCGCAAGAGGCGTCCAAGCGCCACCATCTCCTGCCAAATCTGCTCGCTGTCGCCTTTGCTGTCTGCAGCGAACGTGCAGGCCAGAGCGACCAAAGCTTCGAGATGGTTATGCCCACGATGGTAAACCTCGGCCATCGCGAACCAGCCGAGCCGCCGGCGGCGCGGCGTAGCCGTGGCGTGCAAGACAGCCTGTTCGGCCAGATCGCGCGCCAACTGGCTGTAGCCAGCGCCCACCAGCCGCTCCGACACAAGTCGGATCAGGCGTAGGTCGAAATCCGGGTCCGACGAGTGCGGCGCCACCGCAGCCGCAAACATGAGCCAGAACTGCAGGTCCGATGCGTCGCCGCGAGAGCTGAGCGATGCATGGGACAAAAGCTCTGTGATGGCGGAAAGAACCTCGTCGGCGGGCTCAGTAACCAGCTCTTTCGGCAGCACCGTCCGACCGATAACGATAGGTTCTTCGCCCTTAAGCCAAGCGAGAGCGGCTCGCAAGAATGGCTCGTGCTCTGAAAGCCAATCTGCGCCAGCGGTCCCGGGCGTGATGGTCGGCTCGGCCAGAACGGAGCGCGACGCCAACTTCATCGCAACTGCTGACATCAGTGCGAGCCCTGTCATGCCCGCGATCGATGGCCCCAGGAGCTTGGCCAGACGCACCCTCAAGCTCTGATTTGACGGGTCGGCACCAAGGCTGTCGATCAGCGCAGTTAGTGCGACCAAGATGCGCTCGAACGGCAAGACAAGCGATCCACTAGGGCCTGAGAGCAGAAACAACCGCTCCAGGGCCTCCAACAGCAGGTCCTGCCACTCTGTCAACAAGGACGCGGTCTTCGGTGCCGGCAGTGCCAATTCGAACGCATGAAATATAAGCTGACGCCGAAGCGAATCGCGAACGCCCGCAAGGCGCAGCGTTTCGGCCAATTGGAGTTCACCTTTAGCTGAGGCGATCATTCCATGATAGTCGGGGACGCCGGCCACGGGTAGGTACTTGGCCAGCCGCTCGTAATATTCCGCTCTCGCCTCGGCTCCTCTTTCCTTTGCAAGCGATTTGGCCACGCCGGCGTAATCACCGGCCGCGAGCAGGACTCGTCGGTGGCGTATCCGCAGGCCCGGACTATCCACAAACAGGGCCGTCATCCGGTCCGCGACGCGGTCCTCAAGCTCGCTCGAACCGATGTCATGCGCGATCATGAGCGCGCTCTCGAACTCCTCGAGCCGATCAAGCTCCGCGATCGCAGGGGCAAGCACTTCCGCCGCGAGAAGCGATGCATTCGCGTCCTGTGCGAAACGCGCGAGCTTCACGCGAATGGTTGCGTCGAGCTTGCGACCGGGCGCCATTTCCTCGCGGATGGCCTGCAGCGCCTGCGGATAGTGCCCAGCCCGGTACGTCAGTTGAATGCGGATCAGGGCCTTCTGGCTGGTGAGGCTCCGGGGCAGGTGTTCGAGATCGCGTAGTGCTCGACCGAGCCGCCCCTCCCGTATCCAGCGGTCCCACTGGCCGACATGTTGCGCCAGGAAGATTTCGGGATCCTCGTCTCTACTTCCTGCCAGGACGCCGCAACGATCAATCGAAGTCAGCAGGTTCGAAAGCTCGTCCCTGCTCGGCGAGAGCTCATTGGCGTCGAGTGCGACATAGAGCTTTTGTTCGCGTGCCAGCTCCGTCGCGGCTGACGCGAGCGAGTGGAACTGTGGCACCCAGAAATCCTGGTGCAGAAGGGGTGACTCAGCGCCAGGAGGCACATACGGCTGAATCGATTGGTCGCGATAGGCGGCCGCTTCGGTAATGATAACAGCGGTCCGTTCGTTCTGTTGGCGGATGAGATCAAGCACCGACGAGATCCTCAGGTCCGCGGCGGCGACCGGCCGGAGAAGCTTTGGCAATGCGGCCTGCTCCTCTGCCGAGAACTCGCGCCCGGCCAAGAGGGTGATAGCGGCAACCATCGCCGTGCCGGCCTCCGCGTTGGCGGCCTGAGTGTCCGTCCCGGGCGGTACGATGATCACGAACCGTCTTACCGCCCGCCTGCCGCTCTCGTTGACCAGTCCCACAAGGGCTGCCGCCAGAATTCCGGCGCGCTCTACCGGGTCGAAGATTTCAAGCGTCAGGATATCGCCGCCGCCGAAGATCCGAGGATTTTTTGCAAAAGAGTCGGCGAACGCGCGAGCGAGATCAGCGCGGTCCCCCAAGACATTGCCGTCAGCAGAGTTGGCGTCGTCAACGGGCAGCGGCCCGTTCCCTTCGGGAAACACCGCGCCCGGAACCAACTCTTCCTGTTCTTCCGGCATACCACTGCCATATCTTGTGCCAGTCCTTGCAGAACCGACGTGTGATCGAGAAATTGGCCCCAATAGCGTGAGGGCCTGTTCGAGCGCGCCAAGTGAGCCACCCGGTCGGTTTGCCGCGAATCTGAGAACTCTTGGGTAGCTGGCACTCATACAGATATGGACTGCAACACGTTGGTGCCACAATGAATTCGACCGATGATCGCCGCGCCGCCAAATCGTACAGGGGGAAAGAACCGCTCGGGGGCATGGCGACCGGTAAAACCGCTCCGAGGAACCGCTCAGAAAGGTACTTTTCGGTTCGAACTGCACCTAAACCCTTGGCCAACCTCGATAAGCCATTGGAATTTCAGCAAATGCGACCGCCCACCCAGCGCCCCATGTGCCTGCTTGAACGAGGCCCGCCGGCGCGTCGCGTCGGTGCTGACGATGTGGAGATCGCGTAGCCGCACCGATAGCTCCGTTGCCGCCGCTTGCAATAACCGCGCAATCTCGCAACGGCGCGGTTCGCCCATCCGCGACTCGATCGCGGCCACGCTCAACGCGCCGGCTGGCTTTCCGTCAGCGCCGATGACAACCGCGCCGATGCCCCATGAGCCGGGTACGATCAGCCCGCTGTTGACAGCGAAGCCGGCGCGGCGGGTCTCGGCCACCAGTTGACGCAGTCGGTTCGGCGAATGAGTGGGAAGGCTTCGGCAACCCGCGCAATGGTTTTTCGCGATCACCCGATCGACATCCGCGTCCGGCATCGCTGCAAGAATGGCCAGGCTGCCGGCACCGACGCCGAGCGGATAGCGGTCGCCAGCCTTGAGGACCTGGGTCCGGATCGGGAAGGCGCCTTCCTCGCGGTGCAGGCAGATCGACACCGTGTCGCGCGGAATAGACAGAACGCTGAGTCTTCCGTCGTCGCCGCAAGTTGCAGCAGAGCATCGAGTGCAAGCTTGTGGATGCCGAACCGCGCGCTCACGATAGCGCCAAGCGCAACACTTTCGACGCCGAGATAGAGACGTCGGCTCTGGCTCGCGCCGGATTGATTTTTTGACTCTTCCTTCGCGTATGGGAGGTCATCAACAAGCTGTGGGACATTCCGCGGAGCGCAGTGAGATGGCCGGTAGGGCTTTCGAAGGGAGCTCAGACGGCTAGAGCCAGAGCTAGTAGGCTGGCGCTAGTTCTGCCAAAAAAGCGCCGTTGGGACCAAAAACTAGCTTGTTTCTGAAGGTTTTGTGATAAAGGTGTGTCGGGGAGGTGATGCAATCGGTTCGTGCGTGTCGGTCTGCGGCCTATTTGGCTGTGGGAAAGCCAAGACTCAATCGCGAGGAAGGCCACTAGACTTGGTGCTTTTCGATTTGGGGATGTAGGCTTTTGCATAGCTTGATTCGAAGCTTCGAGGCTTTCCGAATGGCCACGCTGATGTGCGACCGTTTGAGTCGCTTTTCCGGCAAAGTCCCTCCGGTCGATTTCTCCCCGCCATCGGTCCAACATTTTCGCGGCAAGAACTTTAGGTGCGTAAGTCAGTTCGTCATGATCGTTTTTGAGAAGAATGTATTCGAAGGCCGGCGGCCGCTCCACGTCCTTATTGTCGTCGTTGGCGATGACAAGGACTCTCCGCTTCTTAACGCTCAAGCGTTCTGTCAGGACATCGTCGATTTCTGGATCGGGCACGAGGACGAGTCACTCGCGCACGAGATGTCTCTCAGTACGATCGAACTAGTTGCCAGCGACCGGGATCAAGCCGGCGGTGTGACCGTTCGGATCCCATCCGGCACCAAGACTGTTGAAAATCCGAATTGGGCCAATGCTCGCCTCGCTATCCAGAACTGGTGCTCTCGGGTGCAGAAAGGTGGCGCGGGCATCCTTCATTGGGTTGGTCACGGCCATATCGAGGGCACGCAAGAGAGCAGTAGTGTTCAAATCTTGTTCACCGACGACAAGCTGGAAAACCGAAGAGAAGGTATTAATTGGAACACTACGAGAATTGGGATTGACGACAGGACACGCGGAAGGCCGGTGTTCTGCTTCGTCGACAGCTGTAGAGTTTGGGAGCCAAGCAGGGCCGGATACCAGTCCGCCTTCGACGGTACGGTGTGGCCCGCAAGCAGGCGGGCGGCAGTCGTTTATGGGGTGGCGCCTGAAAGTCCGGGCATTTGGGACGACATGCGCCATCACGGCGACCGCGCGGCTGACCTCCACTTCCCGGGCGGCCCGGTCGCGACGAGCGCGTTTGTTAAGTCTTTTGAAGGACTTGGAGTGGATTATGTCCCCGGTCGGGGACGGCACGATGTCAAAATGCACCGTATCGAAGAGGGGTCGAGAGCGTTAGTCTGCAGGTGGATGCACGCGATTGGCAGGCCGGTCGCAAAGGGCGATGAAAGGGATATTGTGTTTGTGGATTATGCGGGAAGGTTCACCCCGATGATACACAGTCCGACGCCACAGTCGGCGGTTGACGTCATGTCGCAAGGCGCGATCGCCTGTTCTTTGACCTCGACAGCGAGCGCGGTCGCGTCCAACGGCGTGTCAGTGCCAGGATCACAACCACCCACGTTCGAATTCCTCGTGTCGTGCGGCGACTTCAACGCAGACGTTCGGGACGCGGGCGGCATTTATAGCAGGCCGCTCGGAGAGACTATCGCGATCCCACATCAGCAGGTGACGGTCTCGCGATGAAAATGATAGCCACATCCGAGTCACTTCCGCCTCCTCCACTTCTCTTCATAGAGACCGTAGGAAGCGATGGAGAAGCGCACAAACGCATTGTTCAAACCAGCGACGAGTTTCCTGCTTGGTTTTCGAAGGAAGCATCCGTCCGCGTCATCGCTCCTAACGGCGCGCGACGAGAAGGTAAGATAAAGGTCGATATTCACAAAACGAACTTTTACGAGGCCTGCAGGAGCCTTCTCGGCTCAAGCGCGGATTGGATGCCTTCGCTTCCCGAGAAAAAGAAGGCACAAGAACCCGACCATGACTGTCGTGTTTGGATAGATGGAAAGCCGTCCGACATCGAGCTCGGCCGGTTGGCCGGGAAGTTCATCAAGTTCAATGTCCCGCTGGATGCTTCGAGTTCGTATTTTGAAGTTTCAAACGACAAGGGTCCGAAGATCTTTGCCCCGATTGATCGAAATATCTTCGTCTACATCGATATCCTAAAGGGCAAGACCGGAGACTTTCTCTGCCCTCGAGTGCTGACCAACTTTACGTTCCCGGCAGCACTGTGGGCATTCCGGCGTGTGCGGATTTCGGATGCTGCCGAGGTCGCCGCTGTCGAGGTCGCAAATCGATGCAAGGAAGGCGAAGACAGGATAGATTGGGTCGTTGCCGCCGGTCAGAGCGTAATTCTTTATCCCGATCGAACCGAGTCCAATCGTTCGAAGGTAGTGAAAGCGCTGTCGGAAGCTTCGTCCAAAAGTCCCGACGCGGAGATCTGTCTTGCTCTCATCCGAATGATGGATATGGACAATCGAGAGGAAGCGTACTCGGTCGCCAAGAAGGCAGTGATCAATCTTGCAAGAATTCCGCCTCGCTACGCTTGCACGATGGAAGTGTTGGACGCGAATGTGGACGTGCTAGCGGAATTATTCCGTGCCGATGGAAAGGCCGAAGAAGCACTTTCGGCGGTGCGTTTGCTGGTCGCGCGAGTTCGGGCCAGCTTCGGGCGAGGAGATGTGAACGTATTCAGAGGAAATTCGCCGACCGAACCGGACAGCACAGCGGTCGGTGAAAGCGGCTCAAAAAAAAAGTCTAGTTTAATCGAGGATCATTTCGCTTCGCGCGTTGAAGCTGCGGCTCTTGAAAAAGAACCCGCGCGGGAGAAGGCCGCCGTATCAATTGATGCAGGTGCACCAACCGTTCGTTCGCAGCCCGTCGCTACTGCTTCTCCTAGACAAAGGGCGAATGCCGATCGGGTCGATGGCACGCGCAGGCGCGACAAACGAGAACGCTTCGACGGGCGAAACGACCGAGGTAACGAATTCGTCGACAAGCTCGTCCACATAAATCGCGTAGCCAAGGTCGTCAAAGGCGGCAAACGTTTCGGATTCGCGGCGCTGGTCGTGATCGGCGACCAGAAAGGTCGGGTTGGTTTTGGTCACGGCAAGGCGCGCGAGGTTCCCGAAGCGATCCGCAAAGCGACAGCGGCAGCCCAGAGCAATTTGACTCGCGTACCGTTACGCGAGGGTCGGACGCTACATCACGACATTGCCGGTCGTCACGGAGCAGGGAAGGTGTATCTACGGTCGGCGCCTCCCGGCACTGGAATCATAGCCGGCGGTCCGATGCGGGCGGTGTTCGAGACACTTGGCATAAGACGTAGTGGCGAAGTCGATCGGCTCATCCAATCCATACAACATGGTTCGGGCCACGATCGATGCGCTTAAACATCAGGAGTCGCCGCGAGCCGTCGCTGACCGCCGAGGTATAAAGGTATCCGTATTGAATCGACGCATGGAAGAGGGCGGTCGCTACGCAGAAGCGGCGGAGTAGCGTTGTCGCGACCCATAAAGTATCGAATTTGTCTGCGTGCTGAACGTCCGACGTGATTGCTTCATCACTAGTGTGCCGTCGTACGTTCGTCCCGAACCCGCGAAGGAGGTTCTCATGACAGAAGTTCGCGCTGCGGGACCTTATCCCCTTCCCGGCGTGAAGATGCAGACTTGGATCGTGAGATACGACCAGGATGGCGGCTGTTGTTCTCCGGAAACACGCAAAGCCTGCATAGATGACGTCTCGGCCGCGGGTGATCGTCCGGTCATCCTATTCTCTCACGGTTGGAACAACGACTTCAGCGATGCCGAGGATCTCTATAGCCGCTTCCTAGTCGAATTCGAGAAGATCCAGCAGATTCATCCGCTGAAGGGCGGTGAGCCTATATTTATCGGCGTGACCTGGCCGAGCATATGGCTGCCTCTCGACAAAGGTCCCAAGATGTCCGCGGATCCGACCGGAGCCTTCGGGGGTGCCGCGAAGTCGATCGAGAAGACCATAAGCGATCCGGCCGATCGCGCACGATTTCACGAACTGATCGGATCGGGATCGCTGAACTTGCAGGGTGCGAGCGATCTTGCCCGGTTGATCTCGCCGATCTTGCGGGGCGACGACGACGAGGGACCTCCCGCCGCCGCTGCCGACGAGGCGAGCGTGCTTGCGTCTGCCAAGGCGATCGAACAGATCGAGAAGGGAGAAGACGATGACGACTTCGACCGGATCCGACGGGTCGATGGGCCAGGAAGCCGCGAACCGAGCGAGGCTGCCGCGGCGGGGTACAGTCTCGATCCCAAGAACGTGCTCCGATTGGCTTCGCTTTACCTCATGAAAGGGCGTGCTGGAACGGTGGGATCGAAGGGCGTATCCTCGCTGCTCGCCGATATACTAAAGACCAGAGCGTCATTGCACCTGGTGGGTCATTCATTCGGCTGCAAGGTACTCCTATCGGCCCTTGCCGAGAGCGACCCTCCTTCGCGCAAAGTCGGTTCGATCCTCCTCCTGCAGCCAGCGATATCCCATCTCGCCTTCGCCGATACGATACCCGGGCGCGAAGGTCCGGGAGGCTATCGCAACGTGTTCGCAATGGTCGAAGGACCGATTTTCTGCACCTATAGTGCTCACGACTTTCCCCTCCACGACGTCTACCATCACGCCATGGCGAGGAAAAAGGACGTGGGGGAGATACGGAGCGCTTCATCTCCAACGTCCGCCGGTGCACCTCCCAACAACTACGCCGCCCTCGGGGGGTACGGTCCGCGCACTTCGGGAGAGAAGCTTCTGGATCCAATTCCAAACGTGGGCGAACCGCACATCGTCGACAACGGAGCATCGATCGTCGGACTCGACGGCTCTGCGGGACGGAGGATCGACGGGCACGGAGGCGTCGCAAACGTATACACCGCTTGGGCGCTGCGGTCACAGATGACGTGATGCTCGCCGCGGCACGCCAGCGTTTCGACCGCCGACCAAAGCCGATAAGGTAGGGATGCGCATGACGGACTCGATCATTCGTCCAGATTCCGTCTCCGTGAACGCCTGGGACGGCACCAGAACATTCCGGTCGCCGTTGCCGTCGGAAACACCGTGGGAAGTCCAGCACCACTTCAAAGTGGCCTCGATCAAGACGCTGGCTGCGCCCGAAGCGGTGGAAGACCGCGATTGGAGGCGTCCGGACGTTGGCTGGGGTCTCATTCTTCCCGAAAATACGGCGCTGTCACCCAGAGAGCGCTCAACGGCCGTCGATGCGCCCTGTGCGATCCGTCGACTGTTCGATAGCCGCCAGGGAGCGGTCGTGCTTCGGTGGCGCTCGGAAGTGGAGGACTTCCTGCTGCGGTATGACGAGAGCGGCGGCGGCAAGGATCTTTCCATCAAATCGGCGAACCCCGGCACCGGAGAAAACTGCATTCCGCGTTACCTGCTCATCTACGCGACGCCTCATCAAATTCCCTGGTCGGTTCAGTACGGACTGAACATGTCTACGTACGTCGGCAGATTGGATCTGGAGGGACGGGCGCTCGAGAACTACATCAATGCGTTGATGGGAAATTGGGGCGGCCAACTCGCCGATGCCCGTGCACCCCTCGTCTGGAGCGTTAACCACGGCGCTGGGGACATCACGAGGCTCATGGCGCGCGCCATCGGTAGAAAGATCTGGGAAAAGCTCGAATCCAACCCGGACCTTTCGAAGCGAAGGTTTCTGTACGACGACCGGGCTTCGGGGAAGGATCTTGTCGAATCCCTGGTGGAGCTGAACCCAGGCCTGGTCGTTACGACCAGCCATGGAATGACTGGTCCTCTCGGCGACGGCGCGCAACTTTCCGCTCACTTGGGCTGCCCAATAGACTGCAACTACTCCGTCATCAAATCGTCCGATCTGGCAGCTTGGAATCCCAGTGGGGCCATTTGGTACGCTCATGCTTGTTGCTCCGCAGGATCGGATAGAGCGTCGCGCTATCAGGATCTATTTCCGCCCGGTACCGATATCGGTGACCTGCTACGCGGCATTTCAGCCGGCGCCGGCGCGATCGTCGCGCCTCTCGTGCGAACTCTGCTGGGAGCAGAAAGGCCGCTTGGCGCCTTCGTCGGTCACGTCGAGCCGACGTTCGACTGGACGTTGCGAGACACGCTGAACGGTCAGGTCGTGACGCACCAGCTCGTGGACGCGCTTTACGGCAAGCTCTACCAGGGCTACGCGCGAAATCCGATCGGTTGGGCTCTCGAACAGATCTACAAGGAGGCGGGAGCCTATTTCGCCGATTGGTCGAACGACGTTGCCAATGCGAAAGGCCAACCCGCGTCTCTCCAAGATCGGACGAGATATTGCAAGCTGGTCGGGATGGACCGGCAAACCACGGTCATCATTGGAGATCCGACGGTTTCGCTCGCTCCCCTCAGCATAGCAACGAGCTAGAAGCTTTTTTGGCGCGAGCATTAGTGTTGTGCAGATCGAGCGGCGCGAGGATGCGCTATGAAGCGGCCGCCTTCAGGCGCATACTCGAACAACACCGGCGTTCGGTGCTGCCATGTTGCTATCGCAGTGGCATCTCACTGCCTCCTGATCGGAGACAGCACGGCCTCGATTAACCTCAATTCAGGCGGGCGTTCGTCGCGAAGTTCGTGGATAGTTCCGAGGGACGCCCCAGAAACCGAACGGGGAAGAGCTTGGTAATCATTTGTGGTCGTCGCATCACTCGCATCATCTTCTGCCGACATCGCCGACTGGCGCGCCCGCTTGCAGGTTCTCCGATCGTCGATAGGCAATTCCTCTCATAGAAGTGCCAGGTGCCGCTCGGACTTCTTCAGCGAAAATGCCACCAAATCTACGATCGCACGGAAATCGTGGCCAGATCGAAGCCGCAGAGGTAGTTCGCGGAAACACAGCTCGAGGCAAAATAGCGAGGCATTTTTGGTGTGGTGGCCAACAGCCTGTGAAATGAAAACCAGCTAAGCCATTGATCTCTTTGGTGGGCCCGGCAGGACTCGAACCTGCAACCAGACCATTATGAGCGGCTGGCCTTGCCGTCGCAAAGCAGAGTAGATCGGCTATAAGGCAGCCAACGTCGCGATGAATTCGTCCATCGACGGTTGCTGCGCATACTGCAGCTTGAGAAGATCCTCAACTTTAAGGTTGGTATAGCGCTGGAGCTGTCGCCAATCTTTGTGTCCGGTGACCAGTGCGACTTTTTCGATTGGGAGTCCTGCCTCGAACAGACGGCTCGTTCCTTCGTGACGCAGATCGTGGAAGTGCAGGTCTTCGATCTTGAGTTCATCGCATGCTCGCGTGAATGCCGCACTGACGGATCGGTGATTATGGGGAAAGATCCGTCCATAGCCTCGAGTCACAATCCGCTGCTGAAGCACGACTTCCCATGCATCATAGCCCGTTAAGTTGAGCAACGGTACTTTCTGGTGATTTCCGTCCTTATTTCTCGGATCCTTTCTATCTTGAATGGCTACCAATCGCTTTTTCATGTCAACCAGTGGCCACTCGGGTTTGCAGATCTCTTCCTGGCGCAATGTCGTTGCCACGGCGTATCGGACGATCCGCCCCATCGGTATGAATTGCCGCTGGTTCGTCTCAAAGTACTCGATTAGTTCGTCGAGTTCGTCTTGAGTGGGCCGTCGATCACGCTCCTTGCTCTTTCCAACCAAATTGAGGTGACTTAGCGCGACGCGTGCGAGGCGGGCTTCCTCGGCTGAAACCTCGATGCCGTGCACAGCGGCGGCGTGCGTTATGATCGTGCGGATGAAGGACATATCGATCGCCAATGTCGCGGGGCCAGCGCCCTGCTTGGCGCGCTTTCTTCCGAACTCGATCAGCCGCTCTCGATTGAGCGCGGGAAGCTTCACACCGCCGAGCTCAGTCTTGAGGGACGCCATCACAGCAGCTTTTGATCGGCGAGGGGGCTTTCCAACCTCGCGCATGTCTTCGTCGTGGAGGTCAATTAGATCGCCAAACGTGCGGACGTTCCGCACCACGCGCGGCTTCGACGATCCATTGCGGTCAATGTTGCGCTCCATTTCGAGCGCCCATTCTTCGCCATCCTTGCGCCGCCGGAACGTCTCGGCCACATAACGGGTCTTGCGACGGACTTGAACGCGCCAGTTCCCGGAGGTCAATTGAGTGAAGGTCGCCACGCGTGTGCACTCCGGCTTTCGTGTGCACTATGTGTGCACCGAGAGGTCAAAACGGGTACAAACGTGTGCAATTTCGGCTAGTTTGGAGTGCACACGTTCCTCTTCTACCCCATTGAGATAGTAGGATAAACGTTTGAAATATCAAGACTATCGCTTTTCCGTGGCACCCATGATGGATTGGACCGACCGGCATTGCCGGGTGTTCCACCGTCATCTGACGCGGCGGGCGCTGCTCTATACGGAAATGCTGACGACCGGGGCCATCATTCATGGTGACCGGGAGCGTCTGCTTGGGTTCGACACGGTCGAGCACAGGGTGGCCCTTCAGCTTGGCGGATCGGATCCGCGCGAGCTCGCGCAGGCCGCCCGGATCGGCGAGGAATTCGGCTATGACGAGATCAACCTCAATGTCGGCTGCCCGTCCGACCGCGTGAAGGATGGGCGCTTCGGCGCCTGCCTCATGGCCGAACCGGAGCTGGTGGCGCGGTGCGTCGATGCAATGAAAAGCGCAGTCGTGGTTCCCGTTACGGTGAAGTGCCGCATCGGCATCGACGATCAGGACCCGGAAGTCGCGCTCGATACGCTTGCGCGCGCAGTGGTCGCCTCGGGCTGCGATGCGCTGATTGTGCATGCCCGTAAGGCCTGGCTCAACGGTCTGTCGCCGAAGGAGAACCGCGATATCCCGCCGCTCGACTATGATCGTGTCTATCGTCTCAAGAGCGCAATGCCTGATGTGCCCGTCATCATCAATGGTGGTATTGCCGGTATCGTCGAGGCGAAAGCGCATCTTGCACACGTCGACGGTGTGATGCTCGGCCGCGCCGCCTATCAGGAGCCATGGCGGCTTCTCACTGTCGATGCCGACATTTTCGGCGAGACCGCGCCGCACCCCTCCATGCAGGATGCGCTCGAGTCGATGATGCCCTATATCGAGGCGCAGCTCGCGCGCGGCACGCGGCTCCACGCGATCACGCGGCATTTCGTCGGTGCATTTCACGCCGTGCCCGGCGCGCGCGCCTTCCGTCGCCATCTCGCCGAGCACGGTGTGAAGCCGGGGGCCGGTCTGGGCGTGCTGCGCGATGCGATCGCGCGCGTCGGTGCACGCGCGACCGCGGAGGCGGCTGCGTAGATCGTCCTAGTCGACCGCCGTGCGCGGGCGGCGGTGACTGCTCTGAAGCTCCGGATAGCCGGTGAGCATCAGTGTGTCGGACCGCACGCCCCAGCTCTCAAGGCGATCGAGGAAGCTCATGCCGAGCAGGTTGGTTTTCATCTGGCCGCGCTGAACCACCAGCGCCGGCACCGATTTCTCGACGAGATGGCCGACGGCGAGGCGATCGAGCGTGAGCCGTGCCGCCTTGGTGTGGCCGCCTGCCGTTTCGAGGTCGACGTCGTATTCAAGCATATCGAGCGGTAGCCCGATCGCTTTGGCGGTTTCCCAGGTCAGCACCACCGATGTAGCGCCGGTATCGATCACCATCGGCGCGGCGACGCCGTTGATCTTGGCGCGCAGCGCGAATTCGCCGCCCTGGCCGCGCTGGATCTGCACGGCGGGCGCTGGCCCGGGCGACGCAGGCGATCCGCGCAGCATGTGCGAGACCCTGTGGCTGGCGCGCGCGATCTGGTCGGGATCGCCATAGGCGACGACGGCGCCCGCGGTACCGGCGAGCATCATGAGAACGAGCAGGAAGCGGATCATTCTGCGCCTCCGATCGTGCGCAGGCCGGTCAGGCGCGCTTTGACGATCCCGCGATCGGTTGCAATCCAGCGTCCGCCATCCGCGCGGGCAACAGCGCCATCACCGCGAGCCGTTCCGCGCTTTCCATGGCGTGCCAGTGCGCGATTTCGGGCAACGTGCGGCCGCAGCCGAAGCAAAGCTTGGTCTTGGGATCGATCATGCAGACGGCGAGGCACGGTGTTTCTTTGCTCATACGGACATAGTGAGGGATCATCGGGCATGTCGGCAAGTATCTCGTTAAGAGCCCGTACCTGCGCTCATGATCGGCCTGTGCCGCGGCCTGCGCTTCTCGTCGGGCACCATGGCACTCTCCGGCTGGAGCGGCGGCGCATCCTCCGACAGCGGCGCCAGCGCGCTCATCACGCGCTCCGGCGGGAATGTGACGATCACCTCGGTGCCGATACGCAGCTTCGACTTCAGCGTGAACGTGCCGCCATGCAAATCGATCAGGTTCTTGGCGATGGGCAGGCCGAGGCCTGCGCCCTGTTCGGCCGATTTGATCGAATTGGAGCCCTGGCCAAACGAGGCGAGCACGACCGGGATCTCGTCTTCGGGGATGCCGGATCCGGAATCCTTCACCGACAGATACTGCCCACCCGACGCGGTCCAGCCGGCTTTGAGCCAGATCTCGCCGCCTTGCGGGGTGAACTTGATCGAGTTGGAGAGCAGGTTCAGCACGACCTGGCGGATCGCACGCTCGTCAGCCCAGAGCCGCGGCATGGCCAGCTCGAACACCTCGTGAATGGTGAGGCCGCGGCTCGAGGCGCGCAGCTTCATCAAATGATGGCAGTCGGCGACGATTCCGACCAGCGACACCGCTTCCTCGTTCAGTTCGTAGCGGCCGGCCTCGATCCGCGACAGATCGAGGATTTCGTTGATGAGGTTAAGCAGGTGCACGCCGGAATTGTGGATATCCGCCGAGTACTCCTTATAGACGGGTACCGCATGCGCGCCAAAAATCTCGCTCTTCATCACCTCGGAGAAGCCGAGAATAGCGTTCAGCGGGGTGCGCAGCTCGTGGCTCATCTGTGCGAGGAAGCGCGATTTGGCCACGTTGGCGGATTCGGCGCGGTGGCGCGCCTCGTCGGAGATCGCTTTTGCCTGCTCGAGCTCGCCGATCAGCGCGTCCTTCTCGGCGCGCGCCTCGAGCGTGGCGAAGGTCGACGAGTGCAGGCGATGCGCTAGCAGCACGAAATAACCTTCGGCCGCAAGCGCGAGCGCGCCCAAAATGTAGTTGTCCAGCGAGCCGCTCATCGCAAAGCTCAGCGCCATGGCGACCGCAACCGGCGCGGTGGCGGCAAGTGCTGCGATCGGCAGATTGGCGGCGAGCATGCTCGACACTGCGATCACCAGCAGCATCAGGAACATCATCAGGGTTTCCGTGACCATATCGAGCACGGGGTGGATGAGGATCGCAATCCAGCACAGGCCGTAGAGCAGATCGAGCACGACAAAGCGCGTCCGCCAGGCCCGCATCGCGATGGGCGAAGCAGGCTGGGCCAGGAAGCGACGGCAGCTGCGGATCATGGCACCATGAATGCAGAGCATCCCGATGGTCCAGAGCGCGGCCGGAATCGGCTGCATCCACAATCCGAACAGGACGCCGGTGGCCACCACCAGCAGCATCACGACGTAGGAGGCCGACAGCCGCGTTTGCGCATATTGGCGCAACAACTCGGCATCGAAGGCCGGCCGGGTTCCGCTGGTCGAGGTTAACTTATCGCGCGCCTCGCGCACCCGCTGCGCCGCAGCCCTTCGACTGCTCGCTGATGGCGCGCTGACCGGCTCGGCCGGAAGCTGCACTACCTCAGGCTTTTCAGCGGGGTTACTCATCAAGCAACAACGATTCCTGCCCACGCCGGACGCGGGCCTTCTGCATTGTCTATCTTTGGCAAGAAATCCTTAAGAGGTGACTTAAGGAGCTAAAGAATTACGTTAACCCGTCGTTAATTTGATCCGGCAGCCCCCGGCTCAGTGCAGCCATGCATGCTGTGCGACATAGACCACGGCGCCTGCAAGATAGCCCGCGAGCGCGGGCAGGGCGATGCGGCGGGCGTACCAGAGGAAGTCGATCCGCTCGAGCCCCATGGCGGCGACGCCTGCGGCGGAGCCGATGATCAGGATCGAGCCGCCGGTGCCGGCGCAATAGGCAATGAACTCCCAGAGGAAGCTGTCCGGTGGGTAGTGGCCGAGGTCGTACATGCCCATGGTCGCGGCGACCAGTGGCACGTTGTCGACGACAGCGCTGAGCAGGCCGAGCACGACGACAATGACGTCCTGGCGGCCGATGGTTGTCTCGAGCCATCTCGCCAGCATCGTCAAGAGGCCGGCATGTTCGAGGCAGGCGACCGCCAGCAGAATGCCGACGAAGAACACGATCGAGGCCATGTCGATCCGGGTCAGCGCATGCGCAAGCGAGAGCGGCTGACGCACATGCTCCTCCTTGTCGCGGTGAACGACCTCGCCGACGAGCCAGACGATGCCGAGCCCGAGCAGTACGCCCATGAAGGGCGGCAGATGTGTCACCGTCTTGAAGGCTGGCACCGCGACCAGCACGCCGAGGCCGAGACAGAACATCAGGTTGCGCTCGAACCGGTCGATGGCGAGCAATCCGTTGTCGCTTGGTGGGGCCGCAACCGTTTTGCCCCTGAGCGATAGGCTGATAAAAATCAGAGGCACGAACAAATTGACCAGTGAGGGCAGGAATACCGCGCCCATGATATTCAGCGCCGTGATCTGTCCACCAATCCACAGCATGGTGGTGGTGACGTCGCCGATCACGGTCCATGCGCCGCCGGCATTCGCCGCAATGACGATCACCGAAGCGAAGAGCAGGCGGTCGTCGCGTTTGGCGATCAGGCGTTGGATCAGCGAGACCATCACAATGGTGGCGGTCAGATTATCCAGGATCGCGCTCAGGAAGAATGCCACGAAGGCAACCAGCCACATCAGCTTGATCTGGCTCGTCGTGCTGATGCGGGAGGTGATGACCTCGAAACCGTCATGGGCGTCGATCACCTCGACGATCGTCATTGCGCCGATCAGGAAGAACACGATCTGCGCGGTGGAGGCGACGGACTCGTCGAGCTGACGGCCGACCAGGGCGTGGTCGCCCGTCGTGAACGCGTAGATGGTCCAGAGCACGCCCGCGCCAAGCAGCGCGGATGCGCTCTTGTTGACCGCGATAGGGTGTTCGAGCGCGATCGCCGCATAGGCTAGGACGAAGATGGCGGCGATCGCGATCAGCAAGGCGGGTTCAATCCGTCAGAGGTCAGCGATTGAGGCGCGCGAGCAGGCTCGACGTATCCCAACGCTTGCCGCCCATCTTCTCGACCTCGGCGTAGAACTGGTCCACCAGCGCGGTGACCGGCAGGTTGGCGCCGTTGCGGCGGGCTTCGGCCAGCGAGATCGAGAGGTCCTTGCGCATCCATTCGACCGCGAAGCCGAAATCGTATTTGTCCTCGTTCATGGTCTTGTAGCGATTCTCCATCTGCCAGGATTGCGCGGCTCCTTTTGAAATGGTCTCGATCACGGCGGCGACGTCAAGGCCGCTCCTCTTGGCAAAGTGGATGCCTTCGGAGAGACCCTGCACAAGGCCGGCGATGCAGATCTGGTTGACCATCTTGGTCAGCTGGCCGCTTCCGGCGGGCCCGAGCAGTTTGCACATCCGCGCATAGGCGCCTGTGATGATCGGCTCGGCGCCGGAATAGGCATCCGGCGCGCCGCCGCACATCACCGTCAGCACGCCGTTCTCGGCGCCGGCCTGGCCGCCGGAGACGGGAGCGTCGATGAACTTGAAGCCGGCCTTGGTCGCGGCCGCATCGAGTTCGCGCGCGACTTCGGCGGAAGCCGTGGTGTGGTCGACGAAGGTCGCGCCCTTTGTCATGCCGGCGAAGGCGCCGTCGGCGCCGATCGTGACCGCGCGCAGATCGTTGTCGTTGCCGACGCAGCACATCACGAAATCCTGGCCTTCGGCGGCGGCCTTCGGAGTTGCCGCCGTCTTGCCGCCGAACTTGACCGCCCACTCCTTCGCCTTGGCCGCGGTGCGGTTGTAGACGGTGACCTCATGGCCCCCTTTTTTCACGAGGTGTCCGGCCATCGGGAAGCCCATCACGCCGAGACCGAGGAAAGCGACTTTAGCCATGTGTGTGTCCGTAGCTTGAGTTTTACGGTTGCAGCCGGGCGAAGGGCGCCAGCCGAGATCCTGAGGTTCCGCCTGAGGGCGGACCGGGCGCACCATAAACCCTTGAGGGCTGAGGGCAACGGCTTCGTTTGGCGGCGCGCTGTGCTAGGATGGCTGACCTCAAGGACTTCAAAACAAGGGAGCGAAGCATGGCATCGGGTCTGGGCGGCGTGAGCGTTGGTGTGCTCGATCATTTCAACATCCGGACCCGGAATCTGGCCGAGACGGTCCGCTTCTACGAGGACGTGCTGGGCCTGGAAAAAGGCGCCCGGCCGAATTTTGCCTTCCCGGGAGCCTGGATGTACAGCGAGGGCAGACCGGTGGTGCACCTCGTCGATATTTCCCCGACTGAGGAGCCACAAAAGCCGGATTCCGGCGTTGTCCACCACGTCGCCTTCGCCAGCCGCGGCTTCGACGGGATGAAGCAGCGTCTCGTTTCCAAGGGTATGAAATTCGACTCCCGCCAGGTGCCCGGCGGCGATCTCTGGCAGATCTTCGTCCACGACCCCAACGGGGTCATGATCGAGCTCAATTACGAGGCGGCCAAGGAGCAGGGAGCGGCGCCCACGGAGATGGCAGACGATATCGGCAGGTAGTAGCCTTTTGGCCGTTTCCGCTCTAATGGGGCATCTTGAACTCAGGAGATGCGCTTTGAGTGTGACGCAGCAACAGGTTCTCGACAGCCTCGCCAAGATCAAGTCGCCCCGCGGGGTCGCGCTCACCAATGCCAATGTGCTGAGCGCGATCAGCGCGTCCGACGGCAAGGTGTTCTTCTCCATCAATGTCGATGCCGCCGAGGCGCGGGCCTGGGAATCCGTGCGTGACGAGGCCGAGGCCGTCGTGCGCGCTATTCCCGGCGTCGCCACCGTCATGGTGGCGCTGACGGCCGAGCGCAAGCCGGGCTCTGCGCCGCCGCCACCTCCGCAGCCGAGCCGCGGTACGCCTGGCGTGCAGCCGGTCCATGCGCACAAGCCGCCGCAGGGCGGCCCATCGCCGATGTCACGGCAGTCCGAAATCCCGGGCGTCGCCGCGGTGATCGCGGTCGCCTCCGGCAAGGGCGGCGTCGGCAAGTCGACGACCGCGCTCAACCTGGCGCTGGGCCTGCGCGACCTCGGGCTCAATGTCGGGCTGCTCGACGCCGACATCTACGGCCCCTCGGTGCCGCGGCTGACGGGGCTGCACCAGAAGCCGGAGCTGGACGGCGAGCGCAAGATGATTCCGCTCCGGCGCTTCGGCCTCGCCATCATGTCGATCGGCTTCCTGGTCGTGGAAGAGACCGCGATGATCTGGCGCGGGCCGATGGTCATGTCGGCGGTGACGCAGATGCTGCGCGATGTCGCATGGGGCACGCTCGACGTTCTCGTCGTCGACATGCCGCCGGGCACGGGCGATGCCCAGCTCACGCTGGCGCAGAACGTGCCGCTGAAGGGCGCCGTGATCGTCTCGACCCCGCAGGACCTGTCCCTGATCGATGCACGGCGCGGCCTTGCCATGTTCAAGAAGGTCAACGTGCCCGTGCTCGGCATCGTCGAGAACATGAGCTACTTCCAGTGCCCGCATTGCGGCACGAAATCCGACATCTTCGGCCATGGCGGGGCGCGCCACGAGGCCGAGAAGCTCGGCGTCCCGTTCCTGGGCGAGATCCCCCTGCACATGGCGATTCGCGCCAGCTCGGACGCCGGCAATCCCGTCGTGGACAGCGAGCCGGACGGACCCCATGCGGCGATCTATCGCGCCATTGCGGGACAGGTTCGGGACCAGCTCAAGGGCGTCATCGCAGCGGCGTAAGCCGATTGTCTGGGGACATGCGACTTTCGTCGAGCCCCGTCATGCCATTGTCGCGTTCCGCGAAAGTGGCTTCCGTGTTAAACGCCCACGGCAGCGAAGCCACTTCGGTTTGACGCAGGCCTGACCCGCGTCGCCGGCACGAGCGGCCGTAACGAGGAAGTTCGGGGAAACGCCCCAGCAAGGAGAGACCTGAAGATGAAGCGTCGTGATTTCCTGAAAGTGTCGGCAGCAGGCGCGGCGGCAACCGCCGCGGTGGCCTCGCCGGCGATTGCGCAGTCCTCGCCCGAGATCAAGTGGCGCATGACTTCGAGCTTCCCGAAGTCGCTCGATACTATCTATGGCGGTGGCGAGCAGGTGGCGAAGTACGTCGCCGACATGACCGACAACAAATTCCAGATCCAGGTGTTCGCGGCTGGCGAAATCGTCCCCGGCCTGCAGGCGCTCGACGCGACTTCGAACGGCACCGTCGAGATGTGCCACACCGTGTCTTATTACTATGTCGGCAAGGACCCGACCTGGGCGATCTACGCCTCGGTGCCGTTCGGCCTCAACGCGCGCCAGCAGAATTCCTGGTGGTACCAGGGCGGCGGCGAGCAGCTCGGCAACGAGTTCTTCAAGAAGTCGAACGTGATCGGATTCCCCTGCGGCAACACCGGCACCCAGATGGGCGGCTGGTTCCGCAAGGAGATCAAGACCGTTGCCGATCTCTCCGGCCTGAAATTCCGCATCGGCGGCATCGCCGGCCAGGTGCTCCAGAAGGTCGGCGTGGTGCCGCAGCAGCTCGCCGGGGGCGACATCTATCCGGCGCTGGAAAAGGGCACCATCGACGCGGCCGAGTGGGTCGGCCCGTACGATGACGAGAAGCTCGGCTTCGCCAAGGTCGCCAAGTACTACTACTACCCGGGCTTCTGGGAAGGCGGTCCGATGGTCCATGCCTTCACCAATCTGGAGAAGTGGAATTCGCTGCCGAAGAACTACCAGGCGATCCTCACCAACGCGACGGCCAACGCCAACAGCTGGATGGCCGCGCGCTACGACATGCAGAACCCGTCGGCGCTGAAGCGTCTGGTCGCCGGCGGCACCCAGCTTCGTCCGTTCACGAACGAGGTGCTGGAAGCCTGCCTCAAGGCGACCAACGAGCTGTGGGCGGAGATCTCGGCCAAGAACGCCGACTTCAAGAAGTCGATCGACGCCATGCAGGCCTACCGCTCCGACGAATATCTGTGGTGGCAGGTCGCCGAGTACACCTACGACAGCTTCATGATCCGCTCGCGCACCCGCGGCTGATCTTCCGCTCAAGCCGTCAGACTGAACGGCCCGGCCTCGTTCGCGAGGCCGGGCTTTTTCATTGGCGAGGCGGCGGGCGTACTCAAAATCCGCAAAACAACCCCATGCATAGTAGAGGCCCACGAGCGCACGTTGCGTGGTGGATGCTGCCAACAGCTTGATGCGGCGTGGCAAATCAGCACGACGAAGCATTCAGCGCGCAACTGCTTCTCCGCCGTCATTGCGAGCGCAGCGAAGCAATCCAGAATCTTTCCGTGGAGGGACTCTGGATTTGCTTCGCTGCGCTCGCAATGACGTGTGGATGGAGTTGGGCTTGACCCGTCGGGCAAAACAGTGACATAGGTCTATGATCGCTTAATCCGAAATTTGTAATCCTGTCTCTATGCCGGGCGGGCAGGACCGCCATCCTGTATTCCCCGCCTTGATGGCATCATGACCGGCTCGCTACTCGCGGTCGGTCTAGCGCTTAAGTCGTAGCGGCCCTTTTTCCATGCCGCAGTGCGATCACGATGGCATTCGCCAAATCCTTGCGCCATGCTGCCCTCCAAGCCTCGACAAGAAGGCCCACAATCGTAAATCCATCAGGGTAGGACATCATGAAGAGAAGAGATTTCATCAAGGTCACCGGACTTGGTGCGGCGGGTGCCGCCACGCTTGCGGCTCCCGCGATTGCGCAGTCGATGCCGGAAATCAAATGGCGCATGCCGACGAGTTGGCCGAAATCGCTCGACACGCTCTATGGCGGGGCAGAGCTGATGAGCAAGATGGTCGCGGAAGCCACCGACAACAAATTTCAGATCCAGGTGTTCGCGGCCGGCGAGATCGTGCCCGGTCTCCAGGTGCTGGACGCCGTGCAGAACGCGACGTGCGAGATCGGCCACACCGCGTCCTACTATTATTTCGGCAAGGACCCGACCTTCACCTTCGGCTCGTCGGTGCCTTTCGGTCCGAACATGCGCATCAACCAGGCCTGGTACATGCTGGGCGGGGGCAAGGAAATCCTCAACGAGTTCTACAAGAGCTACAATGTGATCTCGCTGCTCGCCGGCAACACCGGCTGCCAGATGGGCGGCTGGTTCAGGAAAGAGGTCAACACGCCCGATGATCTCAGGGGCATGAAATTCCGCATCGGCGGTTTTGCCGGCCGCGTGCTCCAGAAGCTCGGCGCCGTGCCGCAGCAGCTTGCCGGCGGCGACATTTACCCGGCGCTGGAGAAGGGCACGATCGATGCCGCCGAATGGGTCGGTCCCTACGACGATGAGAAGCTCGGCTTCTACAAGATCGCGCCGCACTACTATTATCCAGGCTGGTGGGAAGGCGGCCCGATGCTGCTCGCCTACGTCAATCTCGACAAATGGAATGCGCTGCCGAAATATTATCAAAGCGTGCTCACGCAGGCTGGCCATTATTCCAACAACTACATGATGGCGCGCTACGACCAGGCCAATCCGCTGGCACTGCGCAAGCTGCTCGCCAATGGCACCAAGCTGCACGCCTTCTCTCCGCCGATCATGGACGCCTGCTACAAGGCGGCGAAGGAGCTGCACGACGAGGTCTCGGCGACCAATGCCAACTTCAAGAAGGTGTATGAGTCCCTGACCAAGTTCTCCAACGATAGCTATGCCTGGTTCCAGGTCGGCGAAGTCGGCTACGACATCTTCATGGCGCGTCACTCGCAGAGCTGATCGCGCCGCAGCACGATCGTTCCTCAAGCAGCTCGGTCTCGCAAAGCGCGAGGCCGGGCTTCTAGTCGACGTTGAACTCGCCGAACCATCGGGCTGCGGCTAGAGATGCTCCCTTATGGTCAGGGGCTGCCTCGCGGGCCCAAGTGAGGGCGCATTCCAGCTGGCTTACACGGGCCTGACAGGTCGGGATGATCTGCCCGCCCAGCTTTTTTTTGCTGGCTGAAACCGGACGAATGGTGGAAGAGAGCGAGGATGCGGTGCGAGGGTGCCGTGATATCGGACCATCCGGCGGAAATGCCATGCGCCTTCTGATCGTCGAAGATAATGTCGAGCTGTCGCGGCTCGTCGCCAGCGGGCTGGCGGCGGCCGGCTATGAGAGCGATATCGTCGGCAGCGCGAGTGAGGCGCGCGAGGCGGTGCGCAATGTCAGCTATGCCGCGATGATCCTCGACCTCGGCCTGCCCGACGCCGACGGGCTGTCGGTGCTGCGCGAGTTGCGGCGGCAAATGGAACCGCTGCCGGTGCTGGTGCTGACCGCGCGGGGCGGGGTGCAGGACCGCGTCAACGGCCTGCGCAGCGGCGCCGACGATTACCTCGCAAAACCGTTCGCGATGGAGGAACTGGTGGCGCGCCTGGAAGCGATCCTGCGCCGTCCGGGCCAGTTGCTGGGCCGCTCGCTGCGGCTCGCCAATCTCGTCTACGACACCGAGAGCCGCCAGATCTTCGTCGACGACAAGCCGCGGATCATCTCGTCGCGCGAGACCTCGGTGCTGGAAATCCTGCTGCGTCGGCAGGGGCGGGTGGTGTCGAAGAAGAACGTCGAAGATCACATCTTCGGGCTCGAGGGCGAGGTCGCCTCCAATGCGGTTGAGGTTTACGTCTCCCGGCTGCGCAAGCAGCTCGCCGAACATGGCGCCAAGGTCGTGATCCACACGATACGCGGCGTCGGCTACATGATGGCCGAGGAGAAATAGTGTGGCCGCCGGGTTATTTAGTAAGCCGTCGTTCAAATCGCTGATCTCGCGCATCGTGTTCTTGCACATCATCGCGGTCGCGGTGGTTGCGATCTTCCTGCCGCTGGTCTTGTTCTGGCTTTTGAACTCCGAGATCGACCAGCTCCATCGCGCCGCGATGCGAGCCCAGGCCGAGACGCTTGCCGAGCGTATCGCGGTCCGGCCCGACGGCAAGGTGACGTTCAATCTGCCCGACAGCCTTCGCGGTCTCTATTCGGAAGCCTATGGCCGCTACCAGTACGACATCCGCGATGCCGACGGACGCCTGCTGTTCTCGTCGCACAAGAAGACCGGCGGCGTTGAATCAGAGTCGATTTCCGGTGCCGGCGTGACCCAGACGATCGGCGACACCACCGTTCGCATTCAAGTGGCGGAAGACCTGTCGCATCGCGACGTCATCACCGACGACATCGTGTCCAACTTCTTCCGCCGGGTCGGGTGGATCACCATTCCCATTCTTCTGATCCTGCTCGCCACCGATATCATCATCTTCCGCCGCGCGATCGCGCCGCTCTGGAAGGCTTCGGAGCAGGCGAGCAATATCGGTCCGTCACGCACCGACATTCGCCTGCCGACGGAGCAGATTCCGCGCGAGATCGTGCCGCTCGTCACAGCCGTCAACCAGGCACTGGATCGTCTCGAGGATGGCTTTCGCGTGCAACGCCAGTTCACCGCCGATGCCGCGCATCAACTGCGCACGCCGCTCGCGATCCTGCGTACGCGGATCGAGACGCTCGGCAACGATGCGGCAAGGCAGGCGCTGCATGACGATATCGAGGGCATGAGCCGGATCGTCGCTCAGCTCCTGGAGATCGCCGAGCTCGACACGCTGGTGCTCGATCCCGGTGAGACCGCGGATTTGCGCGCCGTCTGCGCCGAGGTGGTCGGCGCCATCGCGCCGTTCGCGATCGCGCAGCACAAGGACATCGCGCTGAAGGGCGCCGATGCGCCGGTGGTGATCCACGGCAATTTCGAGATGCTCCAGCGCGCGATCTTCAACCTTGCCGAAAACGCCATCAAGTTCACTGCGAAAGACACCTCCGTCGAGGTCGAGGTCGGCGACGACGGTTCGGTGCGCGTGCGCGATTGCGGCCCCGGCGTTGCCGACGGCGAACGCGAGCTGATCTTCCAGCGCTTCTGGCGCCGTGACCGCCAGCGCAGCGACGGCGCGGGCCTGGGGCTTTCGATCGTGCGCGGCGTCGCCGACGATCATGACGCGACGGTTGCGGTCGACAATCTCCCCGGGGGCGGCGCCGAGTTCACGCTGCGGTTCAGGCTGGCGGACAAGAGCGCCGCTGCACCCTCTCCCCTTGTGCGAGAGGGTGGATCGCCGCGCGAGCGGCGAGCCGGGTGAGGGGTTCTCTCCGCGAATCCGACCCCGAGTTGAACGCGCGGAGAGAACCCCTCATCCGGCGCGCTAAGCGCGCCACCTTCTCCCACATCCGCCTTCGCCAAGGCTTCGGCGGACATGAGGGGGAAGGAAGAAAGGGAGTGGCTATTTCAGCTTGTCGGTCGACAGGTCCATGATCATGCGCGTCGTCAGGTAAAGCCGCGGCACGATGCTGTTGATCTGGACATTATTCGGCATCGTTGGAATGCGCGCCGAACCCTGACAGGCCCATGCCTTCGACCACGGCGCCCTTGGCCTTGAGGGCGGCAAAGGCAGCATCGGTGCCGCCGCCGGTGGCCTTCTCGTCGACCTTGAGGGGCATCCCGAGCTCTTGGTAGATGATCTTGCCGTAGGCCGCGACGCGGCGCGAGGCGTCGTTGGCCGCTAACGGCGGGCGGCGCACTTCGAATTTCAGCGCGACCTTGGACTCGGGCAGCAGGCGGTTCTTGATCTTGTCCTGCAGCGCCTTCTCCAACTCGTCGAAATCCGAAACCTTGAGCGCGCGCGTCGGCCTGGGCCGTGGCCTCGGCGGGGATCACGTTGCGGTTGGTGCCGGCCTTGGCGACGGTCCAGTTCAGCTTCAGGCCCTGCTCGGGCTTGGACAGGTCCTTCATCTGCAGCACCTGGTGCGAGAGCTCGTAGAGCGCATTGATGCCGCCCTCGGGCCGCGCGCCCGCATGCGATGACTTGCCTGTTACCGTCAAATAGGCCGAGCCGATGCCGCTGGTGGCAAGCCGCAGCGTGCCTTCGGCGCCGCCGCCCTCGAACGAGAACACCACATCCTGGTCGGAGGCGAATTTGGTGATGGTGCTGCGCCAGCCGGGTGAGGAGATTTCCTCATCGCCATTGGTCAGCACCGTGAGCGTGCCATAGTCCTTGAAATTCAGCTTCTGCAGCATCGCCACAGTATGGAGAATGAGCGCGACGCCCTGCTTGTCGTCGGCGATGCCGAGGCCGTAGGCCTTGTCGCCGTTGATGCGAAACGGCTGGTCCTTCAGCATGCCCTTCAGGTAAACCGTGTCCATGTGGGCGATCAGCATGACCTTCTTGCTGCCGGTGCCCTTGAAGGTGGCGTGCACGGCCGGGCCGATCTTCTCGGGCGTGTCGTCGAGGCGATAAATGTCGGTGGGCTGCAGGATCTCCACCGTGCCGCCGATCTGCCTGAGCTGGTCGGCGACGCGCCCGGCGATGACGTTCAGGCCCTCGACATCCCTGCTGCCGGATTCGATGCTGACGAGATCGCGCAACGTGTCGAGCAGCGGCTGCTGCCTTCTGCGCCAGCGCGTGGACGTCAGCCACCGGCTCGGCGTGCGCGATTGTTGCGGCACAGACGAGCCAGAGCGAAGCCATCAGCGGACGAACGAGCGACGGAGCAGGGTGCGATCGGGACATGCGCGGCATTCCATAGGTTGGAAGGAAGGTCCGGTATGCCCGCATTTTCGGCGCGCGTCACGTGCGTCATGCTCCACCCGGGCGGAGCATGACGGCGAGCGTTGGCTACTACTTCTGCGGCGGGCCGAAATCCAGCGGCGGCAGGTCGATCTGCGGCACCTCGATCTTGACCTTATCGAGGTCGACATCGACCGGCTTGTCCAGCAGGCCCGTCACCGTGATCGGGAAGGCGATCACGATCAGCACCATGATCATCTGCAGGCCGATCCAGGGCATCGCGCCCCAATAGATGTCGGAGCTCTTCACTTCCTTCGGCGCGACGCCGCGCAAGTAGAACAGCGCGAAGCCGAACGGCGGGTGCAGGAACGAGGTCTGCATGTTGACGCAGAGCATGACGCCGAACCAGATCAAGGCCGGTCCGTCGCCGACGACGGGCCCCAGGATCTTCTGCGCGATCGGCGCGATCATCGGCAGGATGATGAAGGCGATCTCGAAGAAGTCGAGGAAGAACGCCAGGAAGAAGATGAAGAGATTGATGAAGATCAGGAAGCCCCAGACGCCGCCGGGCAGCGAGGTCAGCAGATGCTCCAGCCAGACGCCGCCGGAGACGCCGAGGAACACCACCGAGAAGCAGGTCGAGCCGATCAGGATGAAGGTGACCATGCAGGTGAGGCGCATGGTGGATTCGTAGCCCTGCTTGATGAGGTCGCGCAGGTCGGGGATGCGTGCGGCCGAAATGCAGATCCAGGCCAGCGCGAGATAAGTGACGGCGAACGCCAGCTTGAAGATCAGGTTCTCAGTGAACAGCATCGCGACGATGGTGCCGATGCCGGCGGCGATCACGCCTATGATCAGCACCTTGCGGTCGGTCGAGGAGAAGTCCTTGTGATGGATCGCGGCGAGCACGATGGCGCCGACGGCGCCCATGGCGCCGGCTTCCGTCGGGGTCGCAAGGCCCATCATCATGGTGCCGAGCACGACGAAGATCAGCACGGCCGAGGGGATGATGCCCATCAGGCACTTCTTCCACAGCGCCCAGCCGGTCAGCGTGCGTGCTTCCTTCGGTACCGGCGGCACGTGCTCCGGCTTGATCAGGCCGAGCACGAAGGTGTAGCCGGCGAACAGCAGGATCTGGAACACCGAGGGACCCCAGGCGCCGAGATACATGTCGCCGACCGACTTGCCGAGCTGGTCGGCGAGCACGATCAGCACCAGCGAGGGCGGCACCAGCTGCGTGATCGTACCGGAGGCAGCCAGCACGCCGGTGATGTAGCGCATGTTGTAGCCGTAGCGGATCATCACCGGCATCGAGATCAGCGCCATGGCGATGACCTGCGCCGCCACGGTGCCGGTGATGGCGCCGAGGATGAAGCCGACGATGATGACGGAATAGCCGAGGCCGCCGCGGACCGGGCCGAACAGCTGGCCCATCGAATCCAGCATATCCTCAGCGAGCCCGCATCTTTCCAATATGGCGCCCATGAAGGTGAAGAACGGGATCGCAAGCAGCAGCTCGTTGGAGAGCACGCTGCCGAACACGCGGCCGGGGATCGCCTGGAGGAAGTTGAGGTCGAAGAAACCGAGATGGATGGCGAGGAAGCCGAAGGACAGACCAACCGCCGCCAGCGTGAACGCGACGGGGAAGCCGATCAGCATCGCCAGAACCAGGCCGCCGAACATCAACGGCGGCATCATCTCCAGCGTAATCATTGGGTCGGCCTCTCGTACTTGGCGTCGATCGTTACATAGCCCTGGAGAGCCGCGATACGCTTGATGACTTCGGAAACTCCCTGCAATGCCAGCATCACGAAGCCGGCGGGAATCACGAACTTGATGGGCCAGCGGACCAGGCCGCCGGCATTGCCCGACATCTCGCCGACGTCATAGGCCTGCATGAAGAACGGCCAGGACAGATAAGCGAGCAGGAGGCAGGAGGGGATCAGGAAGAACAGCGTGCCGATCAGGTCGAGCCAGAGCTGGCCGCGCTCGGACAGGGTCAGATAGAAGATTTCGACCCGCACATGCTCGTTGCGCTTGAAGGTATAGGACGAACCGAACATCACCAGGATCGCGAACATGTACCATTGCAGCTCCAGCCAGCCGTTCGACGAGTAGCTGAAGGCGTAGCGGATCATGGCGTTGGCCGCGCTGACCAGACAGGCGAGAAGCACGAGCAGGTTACAGACGTACCCAATCTTTTCATTGAGGGCGTCGATGGCGATGCTCACCGCCAGCAATGGACGCATCTTACTTTCTCTCCGTCGCGGCCTAACACTTTACGGGAGACTTCAGCACGCAACGCCGGGCCGGCGCGCGAAAAGCACGCGACCGTACGGATCGTCATCCGGAGCGATTGCGGCGTCAGTCCTCCCCTCGTGCCTTGCCGTCTTGACCGCGACCGCCAACGGGCGGGCCGGCTTATTGCTGCCGGGCAAGCAAAGGCGGTCGCACCAAACCAGCGGGCTAGTGCGCCGTCAATCGGAAAATGGGCAAGTTGACGCCGACTCAAAAGCTTAACGTCGCAAAAGCTTAAGGCAGTGGACGCGGCGCCGAATCTTCAGCCGCCGGTGACGCTCATATGCCTGGAGACGCTGGGGCGGTTGTGGCGGCGGTCGATGATGAAATCGTGGCCCTTGGGCTTCAGCCCGATGGCGCGATCGATGCTGGCGGCAAGCAGCGTGTCGTCGTCAGATGCACGCAGAGGTTTGCGCAAGTCGGAGGCATCCTCGTGGCCGAGGCAGGTGTGCAGCGTGCCCGTGCAAGTGATGCGCACCCGGTTGCAGGATTCGCAGAAATTGTGGGTCATCGGCGTGATGAAGCCGAGCTTGCCGCCGGTCTCGGCAACGCTGACATAGCGCGCGGGCCCGCCGGTGGTTTCAGTGAGGTCCGTCAGCGTGAATTGCTGAGCGAGGCGTGCACGCACCAGCGACAGCGGCAGATACTGGTCGATACGGCCCGCGCCGATCTCGCCCATCGGCATCACCTCGATCAGGGTCAGGCCCATGCCCTTGCCGTGAGCCCAGCGCATCAGTTCGGGGAGATCGTCCTCGTTGAGGTTCTTCAGCGCCACCGCGTTGATCTTCACCGCGAGCCCTGCAGCGCGCGCGGCCTCGATGCCTTCGAGTACCTTGTCGATCTCGCCCCAGCGCGTGATCTCGCGAAACTTCCTGGGATCGAGCGTGTCGAGCGAGACGTTGATGCGGCGGACGCCGCAATCGGCGAGCTCCCTCGCATGCTTTGCGAGCTGCGTGCCGTTGGTGGTCAGCGTGAGCTCGTTCAGCGTACCGCTTGTGAGATGGCGCGACAGTGATCGCACCAGCGACATCACGTTGCGTCGGACCAGCGGCTCGCCTCCGGTGAGGCGCAACTTCTTCACGCCCTTGGCGATGAAGGCCGAGCAGAGCCGGTCGAGTTCCTCGAGCGTCAGCAGGTCCGCCTTGGGCAGGAACGTCATGTCTTCCGACATGCAATAGAAGCAGCGCAAATCGCAGCGGTCGGTCACGGAGACGCGCAAATAGGAGATGGTCCGCCCGAACGGATCGGTCATCGCGCTCGACAGCGCGGCGCCGGGGCTCGCTGACGCGAGAGAGCTCGCAGAAGGTCCGTTCATACCAAATGCCTTGTCACTTACGGCGACGGGCGCACCTTTGCTTAAGCGGTGCTGTAGACGCAATCTAAGCATCGGACGCGGCTGAGACAATCGGGTGGTATACACAGATTGACGTCTGGATCAGCGCTTGCCCGCGTTTGGATCGGGGAACGGCGTGCTCGCGGCCGGCGATGCAGCATCGGCTGGTGCCGCGACAGGCGCGGCGGCGGCCGGTTTCGGCTTCCTGGGCCGGTGCGGCTTCTTCTTCACGGGCTTGGGAGGCGCCGCCGGCTGAAGCTCCGCGAACACAGGATTCGGATCGGTGATCACCGAGGCCGGCGTGGTGAAATCGCCGGGATTCTTGATCACGTTCACCGGCACGCTGATCGGCTGGTATTTGGGCAGCGCGAATGCAACCGTGAACGGGGCGTCGGGGGCGGGAACCGAGACGGAGCACGGGGTCTTGCAGCCCGGTCCGAGCGAGGTACTCGCATCCGCACCCGGCGGATTGGATTCTAGCCGGACCTGGGCGGTCGGCGGCGTCGATTTGAACATGTCCCAAGACATCGAGGAGCAGCCACCCAGGCTCGCCCCCGCTAACGCAATCGCGATGACACGACGCATGACCATCCACTTCTACTGCGACGAACCGCCACATAACCCCGGCCGGACCTTAGAAGCGTCGTTCCGGGCAAGCAACCGGCGGGCCACGCATAGTTAACAGATGGTTAACGCGGGTTTCCCTGGAATAAAGCCAGCTACGTCAGGGCCTTACCGGCCGCTAAGCCGTCATCAGGCTGCGGGCGGCGGCTGGCAGGTCACGCATGTGATGGATCAGCCGGTCCGGTTTCAGCTCGGCGATCGGCACGTCGGTGTAGCCGAAACTGACCCCGATCACCGGCACCCCGGCGCGCCGGGCCACGCCGACGTCGGTTCCGGCGTCGCCGACCATGATGCTGGCCTTCACCTGGCCGCCGGCGCGCGCCACGGTCTCGCGGAAAATGGTCGGATCGGGCTTCTGAACCCCAAACGTATCAGCACCGCAGATCGCCGCAAACCGCCGGGTCAGGTCGAGCTGGTCCAATAGCCGCTTCGACAGCCATTCCAGCTTATTGGTGCAGACCGCCAGCCGATGACCCTGCGCCGCAAGCAGGTCGAGCGCATCCAGGAGTCCCTCGAAGGGGCGTGATTCGGCGGCGATATGGTCGGCATAATAGCCGATGAAATCCGCTGTCATCCGGTCCATGTCGGCAGGCGCGACCGTGCGGCCCTCGGCCTCCAGGCCCCGCTCGATCAGCTTGCGGGCACCGGCGCCGATCATGTTGCGGGCCGATTGCATCGGCACCGGCGGCAGCCCTTCGCGGTCGAGCACGTAATTCAGCGCGGTGATCAGGTCGGGCGCCGTATCCACAAGCGTGCCGTCGAGATCGAAGACGAGGGTATAGGGGCAGGTCTTGTCTGGGGAAGTCATGGTTCAAGCGCTACCGGCCCGGCCGGGCCAGTGCAAGGGGCGCCGCCATAAGATCGGCTTATAAGCCTGTTCCGGCGAGAAAAACGAGGCTACATAGGCCCGCCGCACCGACGATCTGGCGGCACTCCTGATTTGAGAGGCGGGCGCAAACGTGGATATGGACCAGTTGAAGCGGCAGGCGGCGGCGCGCGCGCTGGAAGAGGTGCGTGACGGCATGCAGCTCGGCCTCGGCACCGGCTCGACCGCCAAGCATTTCGTCGAGCTCCTTGGCGAGCGCGTTGCCGCCGGGCTCAAGGTGATCGGTGTGCCGACCTCCGAGGCGACCCGCGCTGACGCGATGCGTTGCGGTGTGCCGCTGACCACGCTCGACGAGATCGACCATCTCGACATCACCATCGACGGTGCCGACGAGATCGATCCCGAGCTCAACCTGATCAAGGGCGGCGGCGGTGCGCTGCTGCGCGAGAAGATCGTGGCGGCTGCGTCGGATCGCATGATCGTGATTGCCGACGACACCAAATGGGTGCCGACTCTCGGCCGCTTTCCGCTGCCGGTCGAGGTCATCCCGTTCGGGCTCGGGGCGACCCGCCGCGGCATCGAGAAGGCGTTTGCGGAATGCGGCGTTTCCGGGCAAATGGCGGTCCGCAAGGCCGGAGATGGCCACGTTTTCGTCACCGATGGCGGCCACTGGATCATCGATGCCCAGCTCGGACGTATCGCGGATCCTGCCAGCCTCGCCAAGGCGTTGAGTGCGATCCCCGGCGTGGTCGAGCATGGCTTGTTCATCGGCTTGGCCAGCTCGGCTGTTTTGGCGGGTGGCGAGGGAATCCGCGTGATTGAACGGCGAAAGCCGAAAGGAGACCAGGAATGAAGAGTGTTTTGAAATTCGTGCCGGCCGCGACCCTTGCCTTGGGACTGGCCCTGTCGGCTGCTCCGGCGCTTGCGCAGAAAGCCACCGCGCCGAAGGCCTCGCCGGCGGCGATCGCAGCAGCCAAGGAAATCCTCCAGATCAAGAATGCCGCCGCGATGTATGCCGGCGCGGTGCCCGGCATGGTCGAGAAGACCAAGGTCGCGCTGATGCAGCAGAACCTGAACTATCAAAAGGACCTCAACGAGGTCGCGCCGATCGTTGCCCAGCAGCTCAACGGCCGTCAGAACGAGATCGGCGACGGCATGGCGCAGATCTATGCCAGCGAGTTCACCGAGCAGGAGCTCAAGGATCTCGTCACCTTCTACAAGTCGCCGCTGGGCAAGAAGCTGATCGAGGCGGAGCCGCGCGCCATCGGCCAGAGCATGGCCTTCATGAACTCCTGGGCCCAGACCTTCTCCGAGACCGTCATGGCTGCCTTTCGCGCCGAGATGCGCAAGCGTGGTAAGGAAATCTGACAGTACCTATCTGTCTGGATCATCCTTGAGAGAGGTCGGAGTGGACAATGGCTGAGTTCGATGTCGACCTCTTTGTCATCGGCGGCGGTTCGGGCGGCGTGCGTGCCGCCCGCATCGCGGCGGGCTACGGCGCCCGCGTCATGATCGCGGAAGAGTACCGCATGGGCGGCACCTGCGTGATCCGCGGCTGCGTGCCCAAGAAGCTGTTCGTGATCGGCTCGCACGTCCGTCAGGAGCTCGAGGACGCCGGCGGCTTCGGCTGGACCGTTCCGCCCGCAACGTTCGACTGGCCGACGCTGATCGCCAACAAGGACAAGGAGATCGCGCGGCTGGAGGCGGCCTACACGGCAAACGTCGAGAAGTCGGGCGCGCAGATCGTCAAGAGCCGCGCGCTGATCGAGGACAAACACACCGTCCGCCTGCTCGAGAACGACAGGAAAATCACCGCGAAATATATTCTGATCGCCACCGGCGGCGCGCCCAATCATGGCGCCATGATCCCCGGCATCGAGCACGTGATCTCGTCCAACGAGGCGTTTCATCTGAAGACGCTGCCGCAGCGGATCGTGATCCAGGGCGGCGGCTATATCGCGCTGGAATTCGCCGGCATCTTTGCCGGCTTCGGCTCCGACGTCACCGTGATCTATCGCGGCGACAACATCTTGCGCGGCTTCGACGAGGACGTCCGCACCCACGTCCGCAGCGAAATGGAGAAGCAGGGCATCACCATCCTCACCGGCTGCACGGTGACCAAGGTCGATCGCCACGGCGAGGAATTCACCAGCCATCTGTCGAACGGATCGAGTCTCGCCTCCGACCGGGTGATGTTCGCGATCGGACGCCATCCGGCTGTCGCCAATCTTGGGCTGGAGAAGGCCGGCGTCGCCATCAATCCGAAGAATGGCGGCATCGCGGTCGATCATTTCTCCAGGAGCTCGGTCGACAGCATCTATGCGATCGGCGACGTCACCCATCGCTTCAACCTGACGCCGGTCGCGATCCGCGAGGGCCATGCGTTTGCCGATACCGTGTTCGGCAAGCGCGAGGTGCAGGTCGATCATGCGCACATTCCGACCGCGGTGTTCTCACAGCCGGAGGTCGGGACGGTTGGTCTGACGGAAACCGAGGCGCGCGCGCAATTCAGCCACGTCGACATCTACAAGACGACGTTCCGCCCGATCAAGGCGACGATGTCCGGCCGCGACACCCGCGTGCTGATGAAGCTCGTGGTCGACGGCTCGACCGATCGCGTGCTCGGCTGCCACATCGTCGGCGATGGTGCCGCCGAGGTCACGCAGATTGTCGCGATCGCAGTGAAGATGAAGGCGACCAAGGCCGATTTCGACGCGACCATCGCACTGCATCCGACCGCGGCCGAAGAGCTGGTGACGATGCGCACGCCAACGGCGCGCCACGTGCGCCAGGCGGCGGAGTAGGGCATCAAACGACGGGGAGCCGCGATCGGCTCCCCGCTGTCTTCTCCCGTGATCAGAAGTCGAACGTCATGCCGGTCGTGACCGCTTCGGCCTTGTTGCCGGCAATGACGTTGTTGTTGGCGTCGCGTCCGCAGACGGCGTAGCCGTGCCCACTGGCGCCGAGGCAGTAATGCGCGCCCGGTCCGTTGCGCAGATAGCTGCCGACCATGTACCAGCTCACGAAAGGGCTGAAATGGTACTTCACGCCGATCGCATACTGATCTGCGCTCGAGTCCACGGTATTGAGCGCGAAGTCGGCCGAACCAGCCGGCGCCGAAACCGGGACTCCCGCGACGGGGTAGGCGTTGATGACGCCGGTGCCGGGCGAGCCTGGCGAGGCGTTGGCGTGCGCCCACGATGCGCTGACGTCCCACTTGTCGACCGTCTGGGTCGCGCTCAGGAAGTAGCCGTCGCGCGAACGCTCATTGAAGGCCGCAACCGTATGCTCGCGGCGTATCATTTCGTAGATGCCATAGAGCTGCAATGAGCCGATCATGTCGTTGAACTTGTAGCCTGCGCCGACCTTTGCCGCCCATTCGTTGGCGATGCCGACAGCTCCCGCGGGTACAGTCAGGACGCCGCCATTGCTCAAGGGCGTCACCGCCTCGTCGCCGGTCCGGTTAGTTCCTTCGTGGAATTCGTAAGCGGCGATTCCCGTGAACCCAGCCTGGTTGTAAGTCAGCGATGCACTGTAGAGATTGCCGTAGGAGCCGTCGGTGCAACCTTCAGGCGCCGATGTCAGCGGGAAGCCAGAGCCGCTGCCGCGGGACGAGGTGGCCGGGCAGTTGAAATCGCCGAGCGCGTAGTCGCTGTTGTCCTTCGCGGTGTTCTGTCCCGGTGAGACCATGACGGAGGCCTGGAAGCCGTTCCATATCGGCGATTCGTACCAGATCGCATGCGAGGCGCGCCAATCGAACTCGGCGCGGAGATCGCCGCCGGTGTTGCCCATGATTGAGTTGTAGTCGCCGAGCGTTGCCGAGAACGGATCGAACTTCGACGTCGCCCTCTTGTAGGGCGTATCTGCCTTGCCGGCTTTGATCGTACCCCAGGGACTTTCCATGCCGAGGAAGCTGTCGCGGGTGCCGAACGCTGCGCGTTCGGTCGGAACCGCCGCGACCTCGACGAGCGATTCGAATTGCGCGATGGCGGCCCATCCGGGATAGCCATAGGGATCGAGGTTGTGCCGCGCGCGAACGCCGAAATAAGTGAGATTGCTGGCGACGCCGAATTTTGTGCCCTGGTCGTAGACGCCGGGATTGAAGATGTCACCCGAGAGATCGACATGGCCGTAAAGCGTCACGGTGGTGTTGTCGATGAATGGATTGGCTCCAGGCGCCTTGCTGTAAAGCGGAGCGCCGCCGATGCTGACGACGGTGTGCTCCGGCGCAGGTGCCGGCGAGGGCGCAACCGCGGCATGCAGGACGGGATTGCCCTTGGACGAGGCTGGTGCGGCGACGGCGACCGCAGCTTGCGGCTCGTGGATGTGATTGACGCGTTCGCGGAGCTGCGCGTTCTCCTTCGCAAGCTTTGCGTTGCTGCGCTCGAGGGCGTCGAGGCGCGCGACAACGTCATCGAGAGTTGCGGCTCGCACCGGTTGATTGAGTGCTGTTGCACATAGGGCCGCAAAGCCCGTTCCAAGCAGAAAGGCCTTCTTCATGTCGTTTCCCCTTTATCGCCGCAGACCGTCTGATGGGCCCGGGATAAAATGGAGGCTATTGTATACCAGATGCCACATACAACGCGGATGCTGCCGGCCCCGCCCGTTTCCGCGCAAGTGTGTCTGAATCGCAACTATTTCTGACGAAGTGCGCCGCGCGGCGATCTGCCGCATTGCGGTGCGGTAAGCCGGCTCACCTCAAAAAGGCGACTGGCTTCGAGACTTGCTTCAATTGCCCCAGGGCGTCTCGCCGCGTTCGAGGCGGCTGGCAATGTCGGTCTGGAACACCGGCGGCCCGAACGCGAACCACTCATCGCCGATCTGGTAGACGAGCAGCCGCCTATTCTCGGCGCAAAATCGCGTCAGCCAATCCAGGGCCTTCTTCCTTGGCTGCTCACCGACGGGCACCACGACGTCAACCGGCAGGCCGCGCCAGAAGAAATTGGCGGCCAGCATGATCATGTTGGATTGATCCGGTCGCATCCAATCCGGCAGCGGGCTCGACGCGGCCAGCCAGCCGCAGATGAATTCGCGGCAGGGATGTTGCGGGCGTTCGGGATAGATCGAACATCGGTGTGCGACGCTGAACGGGCACGGTTGCCCTTTGCGCACCTTGTGCCCGCGCACCTCGATTTGCAGCCAGCCATCGCAGCAAGCCGTGCAGCTTCCGCAGGTTCTGGCGGTGTCGAAGTTCACAGGCGAAGCTGGTGCTCCTGGCGCATCTCGATCGCCTACTACCAGTACCATTTGCGAAGGAGCAAGACCTGTAGTGATGGAAAGACCGGCCGCGCAATCATTGACAAGCTGTTCATGTTTCGTTCTTATGCTGCCACCGAAATGGAGGAGAGCCATGGACAACCGCATCAACGAAATCCGCAAGACCATCCGAGCGCTCCGCGTCAGCATGCGCGAGGCTGAGGCGATCATGCATGAGCAGATCAATCGCGATGAGGACTGCAGCTTCGTGGCGCAGGAAGTCATCAAGATGCGCTCGGTCATGAGCCTGCTCGCGAAGGAGCGGACCGCGCTCGGCGATCAGGAGCCGATCGTCGTGAGCAGCTTCTTCATTCCGCGGCGCCGGCCGACGCGAAAGCCGCGTGCTGCTGTTGCCCCGACTGCTGATCTCGTGTTCCGTCCGCGCCTGGTGGCGAGGGTTTGACGCGGAGATCTGCTCACTCAAAGGCGTGAGGCGCAGACTTGTCTGGCTTGCCGGTCGGACCGCCCGCTTCGCCATCTCAGTGGTCCGCGCGTCGTCAGCACAGCTGCATCATTTCTCCGGCGTATTTTAGACGTTCATTTACCCTGCATCGCGGGAGCCCGTACGTTAATACATCTCTTAACGACCACACGGTTAGGTTGTGCGCGAGTTTGGGTGCGCATCATGAGCCGATTTGTTCTTTTCACCTGCATGGCGTTCGTCTCCGCGTTCGTCGGCATCTCCTGGGCTATTCGCGGCTTTCCGGTTTCACGCGCTTCGCTGGTCGGCGAGTTGAGACCCACGCTCAGTTCCTCGTTCGGCGACGAGCATTCGAAGGCCCAGGAACGGAAAGCGTGGGAAGCCGAGCACACCCTGCAGAGCGACAAGGATCCGACGCTTGACGCGCTGCGGATGGATGCTTTGCAGGCAGGCACTGCCTACGCGATGTCTCCGTGCGACAAGACCATGAAGGCGAACCTGGTTGCAGCTACGGCGGCTTATGCGCGGGGCTGGGCGAAGATCTACGACTGCCCGAATCCGGCCATGGGGATGTTCTGCAGCGAGCAGAAGCGCGATCAGGCAAACGCCGCGTATTCGACGCCGCTGGATGTTCGCGTCAAGGCACAACTGGCCGAGGCGTTCGAGCAAAAGGGCATCGTCAAGGAAGACTTCCCGGAGGATATCCGCGAAACGGTCCTCGCATTCACCGGACCTGGCCTGTGGTTTGAACCGTCTCCGGTGTGCCCGCCACGGCAGCGCGCGACAGCCAACTCCAAATGAACCGCGTCTGGTTCATCGTGTGGGCCCTTGTCATCTGGCAGGTCGCCGCGTGGGCGTTCGCTCCGCAGAAGGCAGTCCAGCAGCCGGCAGCCGCGGTCGATGACCCGGGTTATGGCTCCAATGAAGCGATTTTCGTCGAAGGCCGCGCAAGCCAGCGTCGTGACGCCGCTCAGGCATTCGAGCGCCCCTATGGATCGCGCTGCGCGGGCGAGGGGCGGAAGCAGTTCTTGAGAAACATCGACGCCTACTACTACCGCCGCCAGAACGACATGGAACGTTATCCTGAAACGTTCGGGAAGGCTGGCGCAGACTACATCGCCGGGCAGTGGTCGACTGGAGAGGACAAGCGGATCGAGCGCCTGACCCAGGAAGCGTATGCTCAGGGCTACCTTACATCCTCGGATTTTGGCGGCGTCGCGCGCAAACTGATCGAAACGGCGGTCAGGGGCGAGCGCGTGACCGCGCATTCCTGCGCAAGCTGATCGTCAAGGAAGTCTCGGTGCGGCCGAGCGGCGCCGAGATTTGCGCAGCGGTCTCTCACGCTCGTGATCAGTACGAAGCCAAGGACGCGTTGTATATCTTCATTCCCTGGCGGGCCGGCTGCGATAGCGGAGATCGAGATGGATGACCAAGCCAGACTGGCGGCGCTCCAGCGCCATTGCATGAGCAGATCAATCGCGATGAGGACTGCAGCTTCGTGGCGCAGGAAGTCATCAAGATGCGCTCGGTCATGAGCCTGCTCGCGAAGGAGCGGACCGCGCTCGGCGATCAGGAGCCGATCGTCGTGAGCAGCTTCTTCATTCCGCGGCGCCGGCCGACGCGAAAGCCGCGTGCTGCTGTTGCCCCGACTGCTGATCTCGTGTTCCGTCCGCGCCTGGTGGCGAGGGTTTGACGCGGAGATCTGCTCACTCAAAGGCGTGAGGCGCAGACTTCTCTGGCTTGCCGGTCGGACTGTCCGCCCACTTCGCCATCTCCGTGGTCCGCGCGTCGACGCTCTCACACCAGAAGCAGCTGGGCCGCGCGCGTCCGTTCTCGGACAGGATCGGGACCAGGCTATGGCCGCAACCGGCGCACCAGGTGATGTCAGTCATGCATTCCCTTACGGCGTGGCAGATTCAGAAATGACGTTCTCGTTCGCGAGATTGCGCGAGCGCTATGACGGCGCTGGAGCACTGCGAGCGGTGGGCGCGCTCGTTCCGGAGACCGTCAATGTAGCGATCCATCGTGACACGGCTGCGATGTCGTCGCCGTTTTCGCGATAAGCGCGGAGCTGGAATTCAGCCGAACTGCCGCGGTCCACAATGGTGCGGCAATGCGCGATCTCGGTAGCAAAGCCCAATGCATCCGCGTCCTCGGTGGTGTCGTTGATGATTCGGGAGAGCATCTCCGAGATCGTGACCCGTCCGTCCCTGGAGGCGAAGATGCAATCGGTGCCGTAGTGGTGGGGCGCGCCATTTATTCTCAGGCGGTGATATGTCGTGAGGTGCACTAACGAGCCGCACTGCTCCGGGTTCCCTCTGCGTCAAATGATCCGATCCGAAGTGGGTTGCCTTACGCTCGCTGCCATGTAGAAAAGCCGCGGGTGCTCGCTGTATGTGACAGCGACAGGTCAAGCGATGGTCGGGCCGCCACGCAGGATGCGTATGCCCATGAACGATCGGTTGCCCGGCCGTCACCTGCCAAAATCCCCGTTTTTCGTCGCGCGAGCGCTCTCCACGCTCCGGCATTTCCTGCACGTCGAGGCCGTCAGCGGGGTCGTGCTGCTGGCGGCTGCGGCTGCCGCACTGCTCTGGGCCAACTCACCCTTCGCCCATTCGTATCATGAAGTCTGGAACCTGCCGATTTCACTTCATCTCGGCGGATTTGTCTTCGTCAGATCGCTGCATTTCTGGATCAACGATGCGTTGATGACGATCTTCTTTCTGGTCGTCGGCATGGAGATCCGTCGCGAAATCCACGAGGGCGCTCTGAGCAGGTTCGATCAGGCCATTCTGCCAGTGCTGGCGGCCGTCGGTGGTGTGGTCGTTCCCGCGCTGACCTATTTGAGCTTCAATACCGTCACGGGCCGCAGCCAGGGCTGGGCGATAGCGACCGCGACGGACATCGCCTTTGCGGTCGGCGTGCTCGCGCTGTTGGGACGATCCATTCCCGCCAACGTCCGCGTGTTTCTGCTGGCGTTGGCGATCATCGACGACATCATTGCAGTTCTCATCATCGCATTGTTCTACAGCGGCGGACTCGATCTTAACGGTTTCATCGTCGCCGCGCTCGGCGTGCTGATGGCGCTCGGGTTTCAACGGCTCTGCTTGCGCTCCGCGTTTGCCTACGTCCTGCCGGCCTTCGTCGTCTGGGCCGGATTCCTCACGGCTGGCGTCCATCCAACGCTTGCGGGCGTCGTGCTTGGATTGATCACGCCGGTCCGCTCGGCGCGGCCCGAGATCGTGCCGCCCGTCATCCGCGTCGAGACGGCGCTGCATCCCTGGGTCGCTTACGGCATCATGCCGCTGTTTGCGCTGGCCAATGCCGGCGTCGATTTCCGGAGCGGCGAATTCATCGGCGGCGCCCAATTCGTGACGCTCGGCATCGGACTTGCGCTTTGCGCGGGAAAGCCGATCGGCGTGATCGGCGCGACCTGGCTTGCGGTGCGCTTAGGCGGATGCCGACTGGCGCCGGGCGTGACATGGGCCGGCGTCGGCCTCATCGGGCTCCTCGCCGGCATCGGATTCACCATGTCGATCTTCATCGCCGGGCTCGCGTTCAGCGATGAGAGAATGCTGGACGCTGCGAAGCTCGGCGTGCTGCTGGGCTCACTCGTCTCGGTGACGCTCGGCCTCGGATGGGGTGCGGAACATGCCCACCGGCAGCGCGAGCATGGCGACCGTTGACGCGGCGCTGCCGGTGCATCAGCCGGTCGGTCAGCCGCGTCACGGCTTCGAGCAGGCGCTCCTGGAACAATTTCCAAGGGGGCATAGGCGTGGACGGCGACTAATTCAAGGTCAACATCGATAGTCTCGACACCGAGCGGTCTCTCGCGCTCGTGACAGTACGAAGCAAAGGCCGCGTTGTATATCTTCATTCCGTAGGTGCCGGCTTCAATAGCGGAGATCGAGATGGATGACCAAGCCAAACTGGCGGCGCTCCAGCGCCATTGGGATGCGTCGGACGCGAACGATTTCGAGGCCGAGCATGACATCTATCGCGAGGATGCCGTCCTCGACTATCCGCAGTCCGGCGAGCGCATCCGCGGCCGCCGTAACATTCAGCAGAGCCGCTTCGTGCAGCCGAACAACAAGCGCTTTACGATCCGGCGCATGGTCGGCGGCGGCGATCTCTGGGTGAGCGAATTCGTTCTGACCTATGACGACGTGCCGTCCTACGTCGTCAGCATTATGGAGTTTCGCGACGGACTGGTGGCACACGAAACGCAATATTTCGGCGATCGGTTCGACCCGGCACCATCACGCGCGTATCTCGTGGAGCGGGTAGGGTAGGTGCACGCTAAGCACTCCGCTGTCAGCGAAGGCGGGGAATCCAGTACGCCGCGGCCTCACGACAGACCGTGGACGTCTCGGCGCACTGGATCGCTCGCCCAGTGCGCAATTGCGCACACGGCGGGCGATAACAGCGAGGAACATGGCAGCGTGGAACTGATGCGGCGGCTGGTCGCAGTTCTATCGTCTTGATTCCAGCACGCCCGGCTCTATCTCTCGGCAGAACAAGAATCCGGGCCCCTCTGGCGAGGACGCCGACTGTGTCGGCTAAACCTTGCGATGTCGGATGACCTGTCCCGCGCGAATGCGATGGATCGGCCGATTGTCGGGCCTTCTCTATTCCCTCCGACCAAATCGTCCCCATCGCAGCTCCGCGCGGCCATTTCGCAAGATTGAGGAGCGACGATGTCTGACGCCAACCCTTCCAATCCAATCGAGATCACCGAGCCGCACAGCTTCAACGAGCAGGCTGCGGTGGCGCTGGTGATCGCCGGCGCGCTGGTCGCTGTGGCCGACCGGTGCGTGTCGCCAGTCGAGCGCGACGAGGTGATCCGCTTCATCAGGGAGCGCGGACTGGCGCCGCACATTGCCGACGAGTGCCTGTTTTCGATGTTCGACGAGCTCGCCGAGCGGCTTGAAGAGCCTGATTTCGCCAATGTGGTGATCGATACGCTGCGGCCGGTTTCGGCGCTGCCGCTGTCGTCCCATCTCATCGAGCTGTCGGAGCGCGTCGCGGCCGCGGACGAGGACGTGTATCCGCACGAGGTGCAGGCGATCAAGCTGTTGCGCCTGCTGACAGTCGTGTTGCCGCGCGCAAAGCCGGTCGGACCCGCAAGAACTAACGGCGCCTTAAAGGAATAAGCATGAGCGCAGCTTCTGACGAGCAGACCACGAGATCCGAGCGGGCCGGCGGCGACCCGCGGCTCGACGCGCTCGTGCATCGGCTGCCGCCGCGGCTTGCCGGGACCGTCGATTATCTGCTGCAACCGTCCAGCCGCTGGGTCCGGATTCCCTCCGGCGGGCTGCTCGTCGTCGGCGGCGTGCTGTCCTTCCTGCCGGTGCTTGGCATCTGGATGCTGCCGCTGGGCCTCGCGCTGCTCGCAGAGGACGTGCCGGCGCTGCGTACGTCGCGTTCAAAAGTCTTCGATTGGATTGAGCGCCGCAAGCCGCACTGGCTGGACCCGTCCATTTCGAAAAATGATCGAACATGACCGAATTCATCTCGGCCGACGCGCTGACCGCGCTGCTCCAGGTCGTTCTGATCGACCTCGTGCTCGCCGGCGATAACGCCGTCGTCATCGGCCTCGCTGCGGCGGGCCTTCCGGCCAAGCAGCGCCGCCGCGCCATCGTTGTCGGCATCATTGCGGCAACGGGGCTGCGTATCGTCTTTGCCGGCGTTGCGACCCAGCTCCTGCAAGTGATCGGCTTGCTGCTCGCCGGCGGCGTGCTGCTGCTGTGGGTGTGCTGGAAGATGTGGCGCGAAATGCGCGAGCAGGCCGGGCATGCGAGCGAGCTCGCGTTCAGCCATGGCGGCGGCGTGCCCAGCGCGCCGGCGTCGCGCAAGACGTTCAAGCAGGCGGCGTTGCAGATCGTCGCAGCGGACGTCTCGATGTCGCTCGACAACGTGCTGGCGGTCGCGGGCGCCGCGCGCGAACATCCCTACATCCTGGCCTTCGGCCTCCTTTTGTCGGTCGCGCTGATGGGCGTCGCCGCCGATCTGCTCGGCCGCGTGCTGCAGAGGCAGCGCTGGATCGCCTATGTCGGCCTCGCCATCATCGTCTACGTCGCCTTCGAGATGATTTATCGCGGCTTGCTCGAGCTCGCGCCTGTTATCGCAAGCCTCTAAGTCGTGCCTTCGTGTTCCGCTTTCGTCTTCCGCGTTCGTCTTCCTGGAGTGATCGATGTCGTCCGAAACCAAAGCAGCTTTGGCGAATCCGCCGGTCGGCCTGTTTCCGCGGCTGATCTTCGGCTCGCGCTGGCTGCAATTGCCGCTCTATGTCGGCCTCATCGTCGCGCAGGCGGTCTATGTGCTGTTGTTTCTGAAGGAGCTCTGGCACCTGGTTGCGCACTCGTTCGACGCCAGCGAGCAGCAGATCATGCTGGTCGTGCTCGGACTGATCGACGTCGTCATGATCTCAAACCTGCTTGTGATGGTGATCGTCGGCGGTTACGAGACCTTCGTCTCGCGGCTGAATCTGCGCGGCCATCCCGACGAGCCAGAATGGCTGAGCCACGTCAACGCCAGCGTGCTCAAGATCAAGCTCGCGATGGCGATCATCGGCATCTCCTCGATCTCGCTGCTCAGGACCTTCATCGAGGCCGGCAATCTCGGCACCACGCGCAGCAATTTCACCGAGACCGGTGTGATGTGGCAGGTGGTGATCCACCTGACCTTCATCGTCTCTGCGATCGGTATCGCCTGGGTCGACCGCCTCGCCGACAACGCGCACCGCAAGGAGAACGGCCACGGCTGAGCGCTGCTGATCGGCGTCAATCGCTCACCGCGCTTGTAGGACATGTCCATGGCGCGGCCGGCCCCGGAGATCGAGGAAGGCGCGCTTTTCAGGATCGCTAAAATTGTCTGCAATCCGCTCAGTTGCGGCAAACCCTGCGGATAAGAAGGCTGCCGCCTTAAACCTCCGCTTTGGAACCGACGTGCATCCTCACGACAAAAGAGCGGGGCATCAGCATGTCAGTTCTCAATATGTCAGTTCTCAAGGAGATCGTCGCTGCGGTCGCGGGAGTCTACGCGCTCCTGTTCGTTTGCGACGCATTGTTCGGCGTCGGCGAGGCGCGCTTCGACGATTCCTATTACAGCGCCAGCTTCTATGCTCCGCGGCCGAAGGAATTCCGATTTGCAGACGGGACCACGCCGGCCGCGCGTGTCGGCGATGCTTTCGCACAGTTCTCGGCCAGCGAGGCCAAGCCGAACAGGCGTTATTCGTCGCTGACGACGATCATTCGCTGATTGGACCATCGCTCTCAGGCTTGCTCGGTCGCGTGACGATCGCCGGGATGCTGTCCTGCGCGTTGCGGGATCAACAGCAGGCAGACCAGCATGAACACTGCGATCACGACTGAGGCGAGCGGACGGCTCAGCGCCAGGCCGCCGTGGTCGAGCGGCTTGTCGAGGAAGTCACCGACGGTCGCGCCCAGCGGACGCGTCAGGATGAAGGCGGCCCAGAACAGCGTGACGCGCGAGACCCGGGTCCAGAAATACAGCGCGGCAATGACGGCCAGTCCCGCCGCGAAGATCAATGCGCCGCCGCGGTAGCCCATGTCGCCGGTGTCGGCAATCCAGTCGCCGAGCGCTGTGCCCAGCGTCTGCGAAAACGTGATCGCGCCCCAATAAAAGGCCTCGACGCGCGGCGTGCTGACGCTGTTGACCGAAATCGTTCCCTCGGCGCGATACCAGAGGCCGAGCACCAGCATGAGGCAGGTGAGAAGCAGGGTCGAACCGCCGGCATAGCCGATGCCGAGCGAACGGTCGGCGAAATCGGCCATGGTGGTGCCGAAGGTGGTGGAGGCCACAATGGTCGCCCAGTACAGCGCCGGATGGAACTTTTGCGCACGGATTTGTGCCGCGACCAGGACGACCAGCGCCGCCAGAAACAGGCATGTGCCTGCGAGGTAGCCCCAGTTCAGCGTCATCGTGACGGTGTCGCCGCCGGTCTCGCCCAGCGTCGTGGCGGCGATCTTGACGATCCAGAAGCCGAGCGTGACTTCGGGGACCTTGCTCTCGCTAATGATGCTGCGCTGCGTATGATCTTCCATAGTGTCCTCTTTTGCTGAGCGATTGCGTGGAAGCATCACACCTGCGCGACGCGGTCCATCACCGCGAGCAGATCGGTGATCGCCTGCTTGCACTTTGCGGCATCCGGCGTGCTCGCGCGCAGCGCCTCCAGTGCGCGATCGATCGCCTTGTCGACCGCGTGCCAGTCGGCCGCCGCGCGCGGCTTCAAGCCGGCTTCGGCCTCGTCCCATTTGGTTTCGAGGTCCTTGATCCTCGTCCTGGCGCCGGGAAGGTCGCCCTTGTCGACCATCGCGGCGACATCGACCGCGATGCTGCGGAACGGCATGAGGTCGCCGAGCTTTGCGGTCGCGGCTTCGGCGAGCGGGACGAAGCTGATGTGCTGGCTCGCATGCATGTTTGGGTCGGCTGCAAATGTCGTCACCAGACAGACGGCCATGGCCGGAATTAGTTTCATCATGTCGTTTCTCCGATTGAAACTCCCGTGCGGGAGCGGCGAAGTTTGTGATCGGCGTTACGGCGCGCGGCCGGCCCGGCGCGCGCCGTCGTCCTCGAACGTCACCCAGGCGACGAGGCCGACGATCACGGTGAGGAAGGCGATGCTGGTCTGGATCGTGCCGAGACCGACGCCGCCATACTCGCGCGCCTGCGACAGCAGATCGCCGAGCGAGGCACCGAGCGGACGGGTAAGGATGTAGGCGAGCCAGAAAGCAAGCACGGGATTGATCCCGATGGTGTAGGCCACCGCAACCGCCATGATCAGCCCGCCGAACGCGACGACGCCGAGCTGGAAGCCGAGGCCGAGCGCCTCCGTCGCAAGATCGCCGGCAGCTGTACCGAGCGCGAAGGTGAGCAGGATCGCCGTCCAGTAGAACAGCTCGCGCCGCGTGGTGACGATGCTTTGGATCGACAACGTGCGCTCGGTGCGGTACCAGACCGCAAAAGCCGCCGCGAGCGCGCATGCGAACGCGGCGGTGCTGATATAGAGGCTGATCTCGAGCTGGTCTGTGAGGAGATCGGTGAGCTGCGTACCGACGATGCTGACGAGAACGACCGTCAGCCAGTAGATCCAGGGCACATAGCCGCGGCGGCTCAGCTGAAGCAGGAGGGCCGCAGTGAGTAACGCCGTCATGCCGATCGCGGTCAGGTTGGCGCCGAGGCCGACATGCACCGCGAGATAGTCGGCGCCGGTTTCTCCGACCGTGGTGGAGAGAATCTTGATGGCCCAGAAGATCGCGGTGACCTCCGGAACCTTGTTCGGCAACCGCCTTGCGCCAAAGCCTGAATATTGCGACACGCCCAGATCTCCCAACGCTGTAGCGACATCTGACCGTCGCGCCGAGGACTTAGGCCCGACTTAGCGACGGGAAATTTCCGGGCAGGGCGGCCTTGGCCGCAATTTGGGCCTGCCGGCGCTTCCTAACTCTACGCTAAGTCGGAATCGCCAGAATCTGACGGCCGGATGGTCCGGCTAGTGTTTGAGGATCGATTTTGCGGGTGCTGCTGGTCGAGGACGACAGGATGGTTGGCGCCGCCGTCGAGCAGGCGCTGAGGGATGCTGCTTACGCTGTCGACTGGGTACGGGACGGCGAGACCGCGCTGCTCGCCGCGAAAAGCGAATCATACGAGGTGTTGCTGCTCGATCTCGGCCTGCCGAATATTGATGGCCGTGACATCCTGCGGCGGCTGCGCGCGGATGGCCGTAAGCTTCCCATTATCATCGTGACAGCGCGCGATGCCATCGACGACAGGATCGAGGGGCTCGATCTCGGCGCTGACGATTACCTGGTGAAGCCGTTCGAGATTCGCGAATTGCTGGCGCGGATGCGTGCGGTGACGCGCCGCGAGGCCAGCGGCGCGCCGGCACTGCTCGGCAATGGAACGCTCCGCCTCGATCCCGCGAGCCGCGAAGCCTCGTATCTCACGAAATCCGCGGTGCTGACCGCGCGCGAATTCGCATTGCTTCAGGCCCTGTTGTCGCGGCCCGGCGCAATCCTGTCGCGCAGCGAATTGGAGCGTCAGATCTACGGCTGGAACGAGGAGGTCGCGAGCAACGCGATCGAGTTCTTGATCCATGCGGTGCGGAAGAAGCTCGGCACGGATGCGATCCGCAACGTGCGCGGCGTCGGTTGGATGGTGGACCATCCATGATCAGGTCCTTGCGGGGCCGTCTGTTTGCCGGTCTCACCGCGATCATTCTGCTGACGGGACTGGTCGGCGGCCTGTTCGCTCATCACTGGGCCTTCGACGAAGCGATCGAAATGCAGGACTCCGTCCTGATCCAGATCGCCGGACTCGTGCAGGCAGGCAGCCTCTCGGGCGGCCGCGCGCTCCATGGCGTGGACGAAGATGCCGAGGTGTGGTTGATCGATCAAGCGTCCGAAGACGACGGGCAGCTCTGGGGCCTCAAGGACGGCCTAGCGCTGGCGACACGAAAGGGACAGCCAATCCGCGTGCTGCTGCGGACGCGGCCTGACGGCACAAGGTTCGCGGTGGCGCAACGCACGTCCGTGCGCGACGAGATCGCGGGCGACATGGCCTTCCGCACCGTGCTGCCAATCGCGGCGCTGATTCCCTGCCTGTTGCTGGTCACCGCCATCGTCATCGCGCGCTCGTTGCGGCCGATGGTACATTTGGCCGGAGATCTCGACGATCGGCGCGCCGACGACATGACGCCGCTGCCGGCGGCGCAGATGCCGAGCGAGCTGCATCCCTTCATCACCTCGATCAATGGGCTGTTGCAGCGTGTGCGCCTCCTGATGGATCAGCAACGCCGCTTCGTAGCCGATGCCGCGCATGAACTGCGCACGCCGATCACGGCGCTGAGCCTGCAAGCGGAGAATCTCGATTCTGTCGATCTGCAGTCCGGCGCAGGCGACCGCGTGGCGGCGCTCCGGCAGGGCATCGGCCGAACCAAGCATCTGCTCGAACAGCTGCTAGCGCTCGCGAGACAGGATGCGGGGCAAGCCGGGATTGCGACCATGCCTCTTGTGATGTTGGACGACGTTGTGAAGGAGGTTGTTGCGGAGTTGTTACCCGAGGCAGCCATTCGTGGCGTCGATCTCGGTTTTGCGCGCGTCGAGCCGGCGGCGGTGCGCGGCGAAGCCGTGATGCTTGCCGCCTTGGCCCGCAATCTCCTCGATAACGCGCTCCGCTTCACCCCGCAGGGCGGACGGATCGATGCCTTCGTCCATCGAGATAGCGAGACGGCGATCCTCCAGATCGAGGATAGCGGGCCCGGTGTTGCTCCAGAAGAGATCGGCCGGATCTTTGAGCCGTTCTTCCGCGGGCAGCGTCCCGAAGGCGAGGGCGTCGGGCTCGGTCTGTCGATCGTCAAGCGGATCGTCGACCGGCTCGATGGATCGATTGAGGTTTCGAATATTGCCGAAGGTGGACGAACCGGATTGCGAGTTCTGGTCAAGTTGCCTGCAGCGGCGGCCTAACCGTCATTCCCCCTGGATCCACTCCGCCACGCTGCGCCACAGCGTGTCGCGGTGATCGGGGCGGAAGAAGCCGAAATGGCCGATCGCCTTGGCGCCGACGTCAGAGGGCTTGACCTCGAGCACCTCGGGCCTGATCGCGGTGAATCTGGACGTCAGCAGCTCGACCGCAGGCCGCGTCGCCCAGGGATCGTCGGAGAAGCAGAGCGCGCGCAGCTCGCCCCTAAACTGCGCAAAATTCTCCAGCGCCGGCAGTTTGGAATCGAACAGATAGCGCGGGCTCGAGACCCAATCGGCCCATTGCAGGAAGACGCCCTTGGGCGCAGCCGCGATGGACGAGATAGGAGGCAAAACCGCGATAGATTTTTCGCGGCACGGCGGTCGCCGAGTTGATCAGCACGGCGTGGCGCTTGGCCCCGCGCGGCAGGAACAGGGTGCCGGTCAGCGCACACCCGTCGGTCGCCGGGAAGCTGATCTCGTCGATGAAAACGTCGTCCAGTGCGGCGTCCATGGGTTGAAGCTGTCTTGCCGGTTTCCTCTGCCATCCCCAGCAAATGCGAATTCGGCTTTCGCCGCAAGGGTTTGCAATGCGAAATGGATTTACAACTGGCGGGGCGGGGCCAGCCTGTGTATAAGGCGGCCCTCGCAACCCACAGATCAGGTTGCACTTTTTGCTTCACGGAGAGATTGCGATGTCCGAGCGGTGGACGCCCGAGTCCTGGCGCAGCAAGCCGGTGCTACAGGTGCCCGATTATCCCGACGCCAAGGCTTTGGCCGACGTCGAGGCGCAGCTTGCAACCTTTCCGCCGCTGGTGTTCGCCGGCGAAGCGCGCAATCTGAAGAAGGCGCTGGCCCGTGTTGCGGCCGGCGAGGCCTTTCTGCTCCAGGGCGGCGATTGCGCCGAGAGCTTTGCCGAGCACGGCGCCAACAACATCCGCGACTTCTTCCGCGTGCTGCTGCAGATGGCGGTGGTGCTGACCTATGCCGGCGCGGTCCCTGTGGTGAAAGTCGGCCGCATCGCCGGCCAGTTCGCAAAACCGCGGTCGTCGCCGACCGAGAAGGTGGATGGCGTCGAGCTGCCGAGCTATCGCGGCGACATCGTCAACGACATCGCCTTCACCAGGGAAGCGCGCGTGCCGGATCCGCAGCGCCAGCTGATGGCCTATCGCCAGTCCGCCGCGACGCTGAATCTGCTCCGCGCCTTCGCGACCGGCGGTTACGCCAATCTCGGCAGCGTGCACGAATGGATGCTCGGCTTCCTCAAGGATAGCCCGCAGTCGCGTCGCTACAAGGAGCTGGCCGACCGCATCTCGGACGCGCTCAACTTCATGCGCGCCTGCGGTCTCGATCTCGAAAGCCATCCGGAGCTGCGTGCCACCGACTTCTACACCAGCCATGAGGCGCTGCTGCTCGGTTACGAGCAGGCCATGACGCGGGTCGATTCCACGACCGGCGACTGGTACGCGACTTCGGGCCACATGATCTGGATCGGCGACCGCACCCGCCAGCTCGATCACGGCCATGTCGAATATTTCCGTGGCATCAAGAATCCGATCGGCCTCAAATGCGGTCCGTCGCTCAAGCCCGACGAGCTGTTGAAGCTGATCGACGTGCTCAATCCGGACAACGAGCCGGGCCGGCTGACGCTGATCAACCGCTTCGGCGCCGACAAGGTCGCCGATCACCTGCCGGGCCTGATCCGCACGGTGAAGCGCGAGGGCAGGGTGGTGGTCTGGTCGTGCGATCCCATGCACGGCAACACCATCACCTCGACCTCCGGCTACAAGACGCGGCCGTTCGATCGCGTCCTCTCGGAGGTGAAGTCGTTCTTTACGATCCATGCCGCGGAAGGCACCCATGCCGGCGGCGTGCACCTGGAGATGACGGGCCAGGACGTTACCGAATGCATCGGCGGCGCCCGCGCCATCACGGATGAGGATCTCAACGACCGCTACCACACGGTCTGCGATCCCCGCCTCAATGCCGAGCAATCCATCGACATGGCCTTCCTCGTCGCGGAGCTCCTTAAGCAGGAACGCGCCGGCAAGGTCAGACCGATCCCGGCCGCAGCGGGGCTCTAAGACCTTGCTGCGGATCTGGAAGGCCACGATTAACTCCCGCAACGGTATGGCCTTTGCGTTCCGCTCGGAACAGGCCATCCGCGAGGAGATCTTCGCGCTGATCCTGTCGGTGCCGGTGGCGTGGTTCGTCGCTGCCACCGCAACGCGCGCGGTCGAGCTGGTTTGCTCGGTCGCCTTCGTGCTGGTGGTCGAACTGCTCAACACTGCGATCGAGAAGCTCGCCGACCGCCTGACCATGGATCGCGACAAGCAGATCGGGCGGGTCAAGGACATGGGCTCGGCTGCGGTCGGCGTCGCACTGCTCATGGCCGGCGCGTTCTGGATCATCGCCATCGTCGAGCGATTGGGATTCCTCTAGCTGGACGGGGCGGCCATGACCGAACGTCTCAACGCATTCGCGGTCACGCTCGCCCAGCTCAATCCGACCATGGGCGACATCGAGGGCAATGCCGCCAAGGTGCGTGCCGCCCGTATGCACGCCATCGTCGACGGCGCCGATCTCGTGCTGTTTCCGGAATTGTTCATCGCGGGTTATCCGCCGGAGGATCTGGTGCAGAAGCCGGCCTTCCAGGCCGCCTGCCGCGTCGCCATCGAAACGCTCGCGCGCGAGACCGCCGACGGCGGCCCGGCATTGCTGGTCGGCACGCCCTGGGTCGAGGATGGCAAGCTGTACAATGCCTGTGCGCTGCTTGATGGCGGCCGCATCGCTGGCTTGCGCTTCAAATGCAATCTGCCGAATTACGGCGTGTTCGACGAGAAGCGGCTGTTTTCGCGTGGTCCTGCGGCGGGCCCGGTCACCGTGCGCGGCGTGCGGATCGGCGTGCCGATCTGCGAGGACATCTGGCTGGAAGAGTCCGAGGATTACGAGAACGTGGTCGAGACGCTGGCCGAGACCGGTGCCGAGATCATCCTGGTGCCGAACGGCTCACCCTATGCCCGGGACAAGAACGACGTGCGTCTGTCGGTGGCAGTCGCGCGGGTCACCGAGAGCGGCCTGCCGCTGGTCTATCTCAATCAGGTCTGCGGCCAGGACGAGCTGGTGTTCGATGGCGCCTCGTTCGTCCTCAACGGCGATCTCTCGCTCGCGGCGCAACTGCCGGCGTTCGAAGAGAATATCACCACGCTCCGTTTCACCAAGAGCGGCGACGATTGGCGCTGCACGGGTCCGATCGCCGAACAGCCCGGGGGCGACAAGGCCGACTACGCCGCCTGTGTGCTCGGCTTGCGCGACTATGTCAGCAAGAACGGCTTTCCCGGCGTGCTGCTCGGCATTTCCGGCGGCATCGATTCCGCACTTTGCGCGGCGATCGCCGTTGATGCGCTCGGCGCCGATCAGGTGCACGGCGTGATGCTGCCTTATCGCTACACGGCGGCACACTCGATTGCCGACGCGGGCGAGCTCGCCGGCCACCTCGGCATCCGCTATGAGGTTCTGCCGATCGCGGAAGCCGTGACCGGCTTCGAGACCATCCTGTCCGGCCTCTTCAAGAATCTGCCGCCCGATATCACCGAGGAGAATCTGCAGGCCCGCACCCGCGGCACCCTGCTGATGGCGATCTCCAACAAGATCGGGCTGATGGTGGTGACGACAGGCAACAAGTCGGAGATGTCCGTCGGCTATGCCACGCTCTATGGCGACATGAACGGCGGCTTCAATCCGATCAAGGACATCTACAAGACGCAGGTGTTCCGGCTGGCGAGCTTGCGCAATTCCTGGAAGCCCGACGGCGCGCTCGGACCTGCGGGCGAGGTGATCCCGCCCGACATCATCACGCGTCCGCCGACGGCGGAGCTGCGCGAGAACCAGGCCGATCAGGATTCCCTGCCGCCCTACGACGTGCTCGATGCCATCCTGGAGCGGCTGGTCGAGCGCGAGGAGCCGCTCGACCGGATCATCGCCGCAGGTTTCGAGCGGGAGACGGTCACCCGCATCGACCATCTCCTCAACGTCGCCGAATACAAGCGCCGCCAAGCCGCGCCCGGCGTGAAGGTGACGGCCAGGAATTTTGGCCGCGACCGCCGCTATCCCATCACCAACCGCTTTCGCGACCGGGGCGAGCCGTTGCCTGCGCCCGACGAGACGCTGGTGTCGAACGGCAGCCGCGCCTCGCTCGACGCGTTTGAAGGTTGAAGTCGGCCCTTGGGCGCGAGGTCGCGGGTCCTACGAAGGGGTCGTGAAGAACAGCACGCGAAGCAAGTGCGTGTACTCGGATTCGAGCACCATGATCGACACAAAGACCAACACAGCGATCGGCGGCGCCAGGATGGCATAGGTCAGGGCCAGCCGCTCCCAAGCCATGTGCATGAAGACGGCGACGATCAGGCCGGCCTTCACGACCATGAACAGCAGGATCAGCGACCATCTGAGATAGCCATGCAGGCCAAAATAGTCGACCAGAAAGGAACAGGTGCTGAGGACGAACAACCACCCCCAGACCACGAGATAGAGCTTGATCGGATGCTGCTGGCCCTTGGCGTGCGCGACTCCAGTTGCGACTGCGTCATGCGCATGAGCGTGAAGCTGCCCCTCGATCTGTACTGTCGCGTTTGTCATGCGCCGGCCTCACCAAAGATAGAACAAGGCAAATATGAAGACCCACACGAGATCGACGAAGTGCCAGTACAGGCCCATGATCTCGACGATCTCGTAATACCCCTTGCGGCTCGTGAAGAAGCCGCGCCTCTCGACGTCGAAGTCGCCGCGCAAGACTTTGCGCGCAACGGCGATCAGGAAAATCACGCCGATGGTCACGTGGGTGCCGTGGAAGCCGGTGATCATGAAGAAGCTCGCACCGAACTGCTCCGCACCCCATGGGTTGCCCCAGGGTCGGACGCCTTCCGTGATCAGCTTGGTCCATTCGAAGGCCTGCATTCCGACGAAGGTTGCGCCGAACGCTGCCGTGACCAGCATTAGGGCCGCGGTTCTGATTCGATCGCGGCGGTAGCCGAAATTGACGGCCATCGCCATCGTGCCGCTGCTGCTGATCAGGATGAAGGTCATGATGGCGATCAGGATCATCGGGATGTGTGTATCGCCGATATTGAGGGCAAAGACCTCGCTGGTATTGGGCCAGGGTACGGTCGTCGACATGCGCGCGGTCATGTAGGAGAGCAGGAAGCAACTGAAAATGAAGGTGTCGCTGAGGAGGAAGATCCACATCATGGCCTTGCCCCAGGACACGTTCTTGAAGGCGCGCTGATCCGAAGCCCAGTCGGCAGCGATGCCTTGCCAGCCCGGAAGTCGCCCGGCGCCTTGCCCTGTACTTGTCAGTACGGTCTCGGCCATCTCGTCCTCCCCTCCCTAGCTCAGCAACTGGCGACAGATGTCGACGAAATCGTCCGTCCAGCCCGTCAGGAGACCAAGCAGGACAAGCCAGACCAGTAGCAGGAAATGCCAGTAGATGGTGCACAGCTCCACGCTCAGGCGCATCTCGGCCGTGACGGCGTCATGCCGCCATACCTTGGCTGTGGTTCTGCCCAGCGCCACCAAGCCGCCGGTCAGATGCAAGCCGTGCACCGCTGTGATCATGTAGAAGAAGGAATTGGCCGGATTGGACGCCACGAAATAGCCGGCGGTGCTGAGCTGTTGCCACGCGAGGAGCTGCCCGGCGAGAAAGGTGATCGCCGATGTTCCGCCGGCGAGCAGTCCGACGATGACGCCGTCCATGTCGTTCCGGCGCGCCGCAACGTACGCCCATTGCAGCGCTACGCTGCTCAGGACCAGCACGCCCGTGTTGAACCATAGCACCTTCGGCACGGGCATCACTCGCCAGTCCACCGCGTTCATGCGCATGGAGTAGGCGCTGATGAAAAGTGTGAACAGCGAGCCCGCGACGGCGAGAAAAACGCCAAGCCCGACCTTCGCGGCCGGCCAAGTCATGGTGTCCGTGCCCGGGAAGTCACCGACCGGACCTTCCTCCAGCCACGGTTTCGCCATCAGCCGCTGCTGCCAGAGCCACCAACCGGCGATGACCGCGATCACAGCCAGGTACAGGACGATCGCACTCACGGAGCAGCTCCCTGAACGGCCCCCGTCCTCGTGGGCGGCTGGTTCTGCGGGATGAAATCCTGCGCAGCCCCTGGAACGCTGTAATCATAGGCCCAGCGATATACGATCGGGAGATCCTTGCCCCAGTTGCCGTGCCCTGGCGGCGTCTCCGGGGTCTGCCACTCCAGCGTCGTCGCATGCCATGGATTGCCACCCGAGGGCTCACCCTTGAACAGGCTCCAGGCCAGATTGAACAGGAACACCATCTGGGCGAAGCCCACCGTGAGGGCCACCACGGTGATAAAGGCGTTCAGCGAGTGGGCCGATGGCGGAATGAACGCGGCGTCGCCGAGCTCGAAGTACCGGCGCGGAACGCCGAGCAGCCCAAGATAGTGCATGGGGAAGAAGATCAGGTAGGCGCCGAGGAATGTGACCCAGAAGTGAAACTTGCCGAGAACGTCGTTCAACATTCGCCCGGTGACCTTCGGGTACCAGTGATAGATCCCTCCCAGCACGACCATGATCGGCGCGACTCCCATCACCATGTGGAAATGCGCGACGACGAACATGGTATCCGAAAGCGGGACATCGACGACGACGTTGCCGAGGAATAGGCCAGTCAACCCGCCGTTCACAAAAGTGATGATGAAGGCGAGAGCGAACAGCATTGGCACCCTGAGGTGGATGTCGCCCCGCCACAGGGTGAGCACCCAATTGTAGACCTTGATCGCTGTCGGTATCGCGATGATCAACGTCGTCGTGGCGAAGAAGTATCCGAAATATGGATACATGCCGCTTACATACATGTGGTGCGCCCACACCACGAAGCTGAGAGCGCCGATCGCCACGATCGCCCAGACCATCATGCGATAACCAAAGATGTTTTTTCGCGCATGCGTGCTGATCAGGTCGGAGACGATGCCGAAGGCAGGCAATGCGACGATGTACACTTCGGGATGACCGAAGAACCAGAACAGGTGCTGGAACAGGAGCGGGCTGCCACCGCCATATTTGCTGAGTTGGCCCATCTCAACCAGATTCGGCATGAAGAAGCTGGTTCCCAGCAGACGATCGAGCAGCAACATCACCGAGCCAACGAACAGTGCAGGGAATGCCAACAGCGCCATGATGGTGGCCGTGAGGATGCCCCATACGGTCAAGGGCAGACGCATCAACGTCATGCCGCGCGCGCGCGCCTGGAGCACGGTCACGACGTAGTTCAGCCCGCCCATGGTGAAGCCGATAATGAACAGGATCAGGGAGGACAGCATGAGGACGATGCCCCAATCCTGTCCGGGCGTGCCGGAGAGGATCGCCTGCGGCGGGTACAGCGTCCAGCCAGCGCCGGTGGGGCCGCCGGGCGCGAAAAAGGCCGAGGCCAGCACCAGGACTGCGAGCAGATAGACCCAGTAGCTCAGCATGTTCACATAGGGGAAGACCATGTCCCGTGCGCCGACCATGAGCGGGATCAGGTAATTGCCGAAGCCTCCGAGGAACAATGCGGTGAGCAGGTAGATCACCATGATCATGCCGTGCATGGTGATGAACTGGAGATATTGGTTGGGATCGATAAAGGAGAAGGTGCCAGGAAATCCCAGTTGCAGTCGCATCAGCCACGACAGCACCAGAGCCACGAGCCCGATGGCCGTGGCTGTCAGCGAGTACTGAATGGCGATGACCTTGGCGTCCTGCGAGAAGACATACCGTGTCCACCAACTCTTCGGATGATAGAGCTCGACATCAGGCACTTCGGCAGGCGGGATGCCTGCGATCTCGTCATATGGAACATCGACCATAGAGTACCTCCTCGGTCGTTTCCTTCGGGCGATGAGCTGACCACGCGCCCGATTCAGCTCGCAGCGGCATTTCCTATTTGCCGCCGGATTGGTACGTCGCCCTCACAACGGCGTTGTGGCCAGACAATTCCGCAAACGTCTTCTGCTGCTCCAGCCAGGCGTGATAGTCCTTCTCGTCCTCGATGATCACCTTGGCCCGCATCTGATAGTGAGCGGCGCCGCAGAGCTCCGCGCAGAGAACGTCAAAGGTCCCGGTTCGGATCGGCCTGATCCAAAAATAGGTGACCATGCCCGGGACCATATCCATCTTGGCGCGGAACTCCGGCACATAGAAATCGTGCAGGACATCGACGGAGCGGAGCAGAACCTTCACGGGCTTGCCGATCTGAAGATGCAATTCGGCATTGTCGATCACGACATCGTCCTGGCCATGCGGATCGTCGGGACTGAGGCCCATCGGGTTTTCGGGGCTGATGTTGCGAACGTCTGATGTGCCCAACCGGCCATCCTTGCCCGGCAAGCGGAAGCTCCATTGCCATTGCTGGCCCATGACCTCCACTTCGGTGGCGTCTGCCGGGACCGTCACGAACTGATGCCAGACAACCAGGCCGGGTGCGAGCATGGCCGCGACGCCGACGCCGGTCCCGACGCTGAGCCACCATTCAAGCTTCTTGTTTTCGGGATTGTAGTCCGCCTGGCGTCCCTCCCTGTGGTGGAAGCGAAGGACGCAATAGGCCATGAACGCGATGACGGCGGTAAAAACGAACCCGGTGATCCAGAACGTGATGTTGATCGTGTGGTCGATGTAGCTCCAGTCGGTGGCGATCGGCGTCCACCACCACGGGCTCAACAGGTGAAACAGCACCGAGCCGATTGCGACCAAAAGCAGTATCAGTGCGACAGCCATCCTGATCCATCCTTGCCGTCAAAGGCTGCGGATACGAATCCAGGGCGGAGCTCACGTCTGTCGCGATGGCGAACTTTTCTATGTTGGCAAATTCGCCGTCACGGCGCCTCTTGCCTCGCCCATTCAACCGGTCGCGATCTCAAGAGATAGATCGCGCCCGGCAGTCTCATCGAACTCGGGCGTCTGAAGCTTTAGGATGATCCCCCGCGAACCTGGCGTCAATAGCATGTCAACGCGCTTAGGCGGCGTGGGCCATCCATGTCGCCGGTGCAAGCTGTCGAGCGTCAGTCGCCTTTCGATGTGATGCATCGCACAAAATATGCGACGCACACCCAGCCGGGAGCGCTGGTCATTCCGAGTCGCGCGCGCTAAGCTTGGGGCGCAGGTCGCGACGAGTTTCGTCCGGCTAAGCTCCTTCCTCGTTGAGCTGGAACTGCCGTACTCGGCTCGATCGCGTCTCCCGCACGTAGGGGCGGATACGCGTGGCCGGAAAGCGGGCCGTTCTCCGCCGCGACTTTCAGCAGAGGAGGGTGTGTCCATGGCCACGCTTTATTCACAAAACGTCTTGAAGCGGCATGTATTCGGGGAGGCGGTCACTTATCCTGTTCGCAGGATCGGCTTGTCAGATTTGAGGGAGGTGCTGCGCCTGGGGTGGGACGATTTCCAGGCGATGCCGAGTCACGCGGTCGTCGTCTGCGTGATCTATCCCGTTCTTGGTCTCGTCCTGTTCAGGATGGTCCTTGGCCATTCGGTCCTGCCGCTATTGTTTCCGCTGGCTGCCGGGTTTGCCTTGGTCGGTCCCTTTGCCGCGATCGGCCTCTACGAACTCAGCCGTCGCCGCGAGCGCGGCGAGGAGGTCGATGCGTGGGACGCGATCAAGGTCCTGCGCGCGCCCTCGTTCGGCGCGATGCTCGAACTCGGCGTGTTCCTGCTTGTCTTGTTCGGGGCCTGGATCGGCGTCGCGAACGCGATCTACGTCGCAATCTTCGGTCACACGCCGGCAGCGAGTATTCCTGATTTCGCAACGCGCGTGCTGACAACACCGGAGGGGTGGTCGCTGATCATCGTCGGTTGTGGTGTCGGCTTCCTGTTTGCGGTTGTGGCCCTGTGCGCCAGTGTCGTGTCGTTTCCGTTGATGCTCGACCGGCATGCGACTGCGATCGATGCCATCCGCACCTCGCTCCGGGCGGTGGCCGCCAATCCGGTTGCGATGGCCGGATGGGGGCTGATCGTCGCGGCGCTGCTCGTGATCGGTTCGCTACCCCTCTTCGTCGGTCTCGCGGTCGTCCTGCCGGTGCTCGGTCATGCGACCTGGCATCTCTATCGGAGGGTCGTCGAGCCGAATCCGAATCCACCGGATGCGCCGCCGCCGCCCCCGAAGGGAAAGCGCTATGCAGCGGACTTTCCGGCCAATCTCTTCCCGTGGAGTCGCGAAGGCGAATAGGAACAGCGAAACGGCCGCGCCTCGCGGCCGCCGTCGCTCGAGCGATGTGGCGCCCCAGGCTACGTGCCGAAGCGCGCGGGCCTACTTCTGCTGCTGCGGCAGGAAGGTCGGGCCGACCGACCGGATCTTCTTCTCCGATGAGGTCGTGGTGGCAGTATCCGCCGGCGGCGCCGCAGCCGGTGCAGTGGCCGTCGCCGGCGCAGGGGCAGCACCCTTCTTCGCCGGCGAACCCTTGCTGAGTTGCCGCTGCTGCATCTTCTTGGCGCTCTCCTCGGTGACGATGATGTCACCCTGCTGCTCGGCGGCGGCCTTGTCGTCGACCGATTTCAGCGCGTCGGCCCAAGTCTGGCCGGCGGCCTTGCAGGAGCAGGACGGGTTGAACTCGCTGCGGAATTTGAAGGCGGTCGGCAGCGACGTGTAGGGCTGGCCGCTGATGGAGACCGCCGAATTCATGTCTTCGCCGGGATTGCGGTGCGCGTAGAGCACGGCTTCGGCCGCCGGGCACAGCGCCTTGCAGGTCTTTTCGTCGTCGGGGAAGCGTGCCGGCACGGTCGCAAACGAGATCGGGAAATAGGCGCCGTCGCAGGTGCGCACGCAAACGGTGCGATAGGTGCCGGATTGCGGGCCGAGGTCGGCGGGCGGCACAGCTTGCGGACTGTTGGGATTGTTGCCGCCGCCGAACAGATTGGTCAGAAAGTTGCCGCCCTGCGATTGCGCGGCATTGGCGTATTGCGGGCCGCAATTATTCTGCGCGAGCGCAATCAGCACCGAGCGGCGCTGGCTGTCGCGTTCCGGGTTGCCGCCGGGACCGCCGCGCAGGCGTTCGAGATTGCCGGTGATCTGGTCCAGATTGGCGCGCATCTGCTGGATCTGGGTGTTGACCGGACCGCACTGCGCCGACTGGCCGTTGAACAGCGAGAAGAAGCCGGAGGAATCGCAACCCATGCGCTTGGCCTGCATGGTGACGCGCTCCAGCTCGGCCTGCTGGCGGGACTGGGACTCCTGGTAGCGGCGGATCTGGTCCTCGCGCGCAGGATCGCTGTTGCCGCCGCGGTCGAGTGCGACGAGCTGCCCTTCCAGCCGCACGCACATCGGGTTCGATCCGGCCCCGTTTTGGGCGGGCGGAGGCGGTCCGGCCTGAGCAAAGGCGTCAGTGGCGAGCACGACGCTGAGAAGCACGGTGCAGGCAAGGAGGGAGCGGGGACGGGACAGAGACAAAAATTCAGGCATATCCGCCATTCTAGCGAGGTCGCGGCCCCAAGTGACTTTCCAATGTGATTTGGGGGGGGCCGAAGCGCGCCCTCCAATAGCCGCTTCCTGCGGCATCGTCACGTCGTTTCAGGGGCCCAAGATGGGTCCTAAGGTCCGCCAGTTCCGAGCGAATTCAGCGCTGGCAGGTGATTGCGACATATTCGTCGCAATGGCCATGGGAGCAGTTTGCGCCGGATTTGGGGACAGAGCCGGTAATTTCGTCGGGATCAACCCGGCGATAGGCCGAGGCCTGCGCAAAGTCGCGTGATTGGCAATAAGTGCGGGCGACCTGCGCGCCGCATGTCTCGCCCTTGGCCAGGCACCGGTCGACGCCGTAGCCGTCGGCCTGGTTGGCGATAATGAAGACGCGGGTCTCGGCGAACGCGCTGGACGCCGCGACGATGGAGGCACAGGAGACAAGCGCGTACAGGGATCGCATGGGTGACACCGGGCTGGGGACCGCCGGGTTCCAAATTAAGCTCAAAAGGTTAAGGATGATGAACCATCAAGACGGGCGGCGCGCATTGCGGAGATAAAACGGCGTTTTCGCGGCTCTCTTGACGAAAGGCGCCTTCGTGGCCCATATGTCGCCGCATGAACGGTCTCCTCGCCATCTGCATTATTTGCCGCGAGATTACGAGCTAGCGATTCGCTGGCTGGAGCCGTCTTTTCTCAAACACATTGAGAGCACTGGACGCCCGGCCAACAGCCGACGGGTGTCCATATGGAATTGCGTCTTTACGATACGCTGAGCCGGGAAAAGCGCACTTTCGTGCCGCTCGATGCGAAGAACGTCCGCATGTATGTTTGCGGACCGACCGTCTATGACTTCGCCCATATCGGCAATGCGCGGCCGGTGATCGTGTTCGACGTGCTGTTTCGGCTGCTGCGCCACATCTACGGCGAGGCCCACGTCAAATATGTCCGCAACATCACCGATGTGGACGACAAGATCAACGACCGCGCTGCGCGGGATTTTCCGGGCCTGCCGCTGAACGAGGCGATCCGTAAAGTCACCGAGCAGACGGGACAGCAGTTTCACGCCGACGTCGACGCGCTTGGCGCACTCCGGCCGAGCGTCGAGCCGCGCGCGACCGAGCATATCGGCGAGATGCGCGAGATCATCGAAAGGCTGGTCGCCGGCGGCTTTGCCTATGCTGCCGAGGACCACGTGCTGTTCTCGCCGCAGGCGATGAATGCGGCCAATTCCACACTGCCGCGCTATGGCGCGCTGTCGAAGCGTTCGCTCGACGAGATGATCGCCGGTGCCCGTGTCGATGTCGCGCCCTACAAGCGCGATGCCACAGACTTCGTGCTGTGGAAGCCGTCGAAGCCGGGCGAGCCGTCGTGGCCGTCGCCGGCCGGCATCAAGGCCGAGGGACGTCCGGGCTGGCACATCGAGTGCTCGGCCATGGCCTGGAAGCATCTCGGCGAGCAGTTCGACATCCATGGCGGTGGTATCGATCTCGTGTTTCCGCATCACGAGAACGAGATCGCGCAGACCTGCTGCGCCTTCCACCGGGAGCGCATGGCGAACTACTGGATGCACAACGGCTTCCTGCAGGTCGAGAGCGAGAAGATGTCGAAGAGCCTCGGCAACTTCGTCACCATCCATGAGCTGCTCGCGGATTGGCCGGGTGAGGTGCTGCGCCTGAACATGCTGAAGACGCATTACACCTCGCCGATCGACTGGACCATGAAGTCGCTGGAGGAGAGCGCGAAGACGCTCAACGACTGGTATCGCTTTGCGGCTGACATCGCGCCGTCCAGGCCGGCGGCGTCCGTGGTCGATGCGTTGCTCGACGACCTCAACACGCCACAGGCGATCGCGGCGCTGCATGGTCTGCGCAATTCGTCCGATGCGGCCGGCCTTTCGGCGTCGCTGCGTCTGCTCGGCTTCCTGTCCGAGAGCGTGGCGCAATGGGAAGCCCGCAAGCAACAGGCGAGCGGCGTTGACGCCGGCGAGATCGACCGCCTGCTTGCGGAGCGCACGGCTGCGCGCGCGCGAAAAGACTTTAAGGAGTCCGATCGCATCCGCGACGAGCTTGCCGCCAAGGGCGTCGTGATCAAGGACGGCAAGGACGCCGACGGCAAGCCGGTGACGACCTGGGAGCTTGCGTGATGGCACAAGCACATCCCAAGCCCGGCTTGCGGCCGTTCCTGCCTGATGACGTTCCGATGCTGGCCGCGATCTTCGCCGCCAGCATAAAGGAGCTGACCGGCGACGACTACAGCGAGGCGCAGCAGCAGGCCTGGATGGAGGTCGCGGAAAGCGAAGAGTTCGGCAAGCATCTCGCCGCCGACCTGACGCTGATCGCCACGCTCGACGGCTCCCCCGTCGGCTTCGCCTCGCTGCGCGGCGCCGATCATATCCGCATGCTCTATGTGCATCCGGCCGTGCCCCGGCGGGGCATCGCGACCATGCTGGTCGATGCGCTCGAAAAGCTCGCCGCCGGCCGCGGCGCAACGGCTCTGACCGTTGATGCCAGCGACAACGCGCAAAGCTTCTTTGCCAAGCGCGGCTACACCGCCCAGCAGCGCAACAGCGTCACCATCAACGATGAGTGGCTCGCCAACACCACCATGAAGAAGACGCTCGGAGCGCCGCAATGAGCAAGGAGCGCCTTTATCTGTTCGACACCACGTTGCGCGACGGCGCGCAGACCAATGGCGTCGACTTCACGCTTGCCGACAAGCAGATCATCGCGGGAATGCTCGACGAGCTCGGCATCGACTATATCGAGGGCGGCTATCCCGGCGCCAATCCGCTCGACAGCGAATTTTTCGGCAGCAAACCGAAGCTCAACCATGCGCGCTTCACCGCCTTCGGCATGACGCGGCGGGCAGGGCGCTCGGTCTCCAATGATCCCGGCGTGGCCGGGCTTTTGGAGGCGAAAGCCGACGCGATCTGCTTCGTGGCCAAGTCCTCGGCCTATCAAGTGCGCGTGGCGCTGGAGACGACGAAAGAGGAGAACCTCGCCTCGATCCGTGACAGCGTCGCGGCGGCGAAAGCGGCCGGCCGTGAAGTCATGCTCGATTGCGAGCACTTTTTCGACGGCTACAAGGAAGATGCGAGCTTCGCGCTCGCTTGCGCCAAGGCCGCCTACGAGGCCGGTGCGCGCTGGGTGGTGTTGTGCGACACCAACGGCGGCACCATGCCTCACGAGGTCGAGACTGTTGTCGCCGAAGTGACAAAGCACATCCCCGGCGATCATCTCGGCATCCACGCCCATAACGACACCGAGCAGGCGGTGGCGAATTCGCTCGCGGCAGTGCGTGCCGGCGCGCGGCAGATCCAGGGTACCCTGAACGGCCTCGGCGAGCGCTGCGGCAACGCCAATCTCTGCTCGCTGATCCCGACCCTGAAATTGAAGAAGGAATTCGCTGATGCCTTCGAGATCGGAGTCACGGCAGAGAAGCTGGCGACCCTTGTCAAAGTGTCGCGCACGCTCGACGACATGCTCAACCGCGTTCCAAACCGGCACGCCGCTTACGTCGGCGAGAGCGCCTTCGTCACCAAGACCGGCATTCACGCCTCCGCCGTGATGAAGGATCCTCAGACCTATGAGCACGTGCTGCCGGAGACGGTCGGCAATCACCGCAAGGTGCTGGTGTCCGACCAGGCCGGACGCTCCAACGTCATGGCCGAGCTCGACCGTGCCGGCATTCCCTACGAGAAGAGCGATCCCAAGCTGACCCGGCTGGTCGAGGAGTTGAAGGAGCGCGAGGCGCAAGGCTACGCCTATGAATCCGCCAACGCATCGTTCGATCTGCTGGCGCGCCGCACGCTCGGCAAAGTGCCGCATTATTTCGGGGTCGAGCAATTCGACGTCAATGTCGAGCAGCGCTACAATTCGCACGGCGAGCGCGTCACCGTGGCGCTTGCAGTGGTCAAGGTCGACGTCGCCGGCGAGCGCCTGATCTCGGCCGCCGAAGGCAACGGCCCCGTCAACGCGCTCGACGTTGCCTTGCGCAAGGACCTCGGAAAATACCAGAGATATATCGAGGGCCTGACTCTGATCGACTATCGCGTCCGTATCCTCAATGGCGGCACCGGCGCAGTCACGCGCGTGCTGATCGAGAGCGAGGATGAGAACGGCGATCGCTGGACCACGGTCGGCGTGTCCCCGAACATCATCGACGCCTCGTTCCAGGCGCTGATGGATTCGGTGATCTACAAGCTCGTGAAGTCGGGCGCACCGGCGTAGGCTGCGGCGGTGCCACAAGCGCCGTCATTGCGAGCGTAGCGAAGCAAATCCAGAATCTCTCCGCGGAGACAGTCTGGATTGCTTCGTCGCAAGTGCTCCTCGCAATGACGTGGGGAGTGGGGAGAGGCCAAGACATGATCGATCACATCTCCGTCGGCGTCAGCGATCTCGAGCGCGCCGCAAGATTTTACGAGGCCACGCTCGCCGCCCTTGGGCTCACCCGCCTGATCACACGGCCGCGCACAATTGGCTTCGGCAAGGCCTATCCCGAATTCTGGATCAATTTGCGCGAGGCCATGCCGCACGTAGCACCGGAGAGCGGCGTGCACATCTGCCTGCGGGCGAAAACAATAGGCGAGGTTGACGCGTTTCATGCCGCCGCGCTTGCGACCGGCGGCGCATCCGACGGAGCGCCGGGCATCCGCCCGCACGACCGCGTGCGCTATTATGCGGCTTTCGTCATCGACCCTGATGGTAACCGGATCGAGGCGGTGACATTTCCGCACTCGTGATTAAAGCTTGCGCGCGATCTCCGGAGCGAGCTGCTTTTCCGCCTCGGCGATCTGGGCCGCCGCCGATTTCAGCTTCGGCAAGATATCCTCGACGCGGTCGGCCTTGAGGATATCGACCGAAAGACCGGCGCGGATGAACTCTGTCTGGCGCATGTGCGACAGCAGCGAGAACAGCGGCTCCCAGAAATTGTCGATATTGGCGAGCAGCACAGGCTTGGCGTGACGGCCGAGCTGCTTCCAGGTCATCTGCTCGACCAGCTCCTCCAGCGTGCCGACACCGCCCGGCAGCGCCACAAAGGCGTCGGAGCGCTCGAACATCAGCCGCTTGCGCTCGTGCATGTCGGGCGTGACGATCATTTCCTGCACGCGGGTCAGCGCGTTCTCGCGCTTCCGCAGGAATTCGGGAATGATGCCGGTGACGGTGCCGCCGTGATCCAGCACGGAGGTTGCGACCGAGCCCATCAGGCCGAGCGAGCCGCCGCCATAGACCAGACGGATCTTGCTTTCGGCGAGTGCCTTGCCGAACGCCTTGGCGCCTTCGGTGAAGTGGGGATTGGTTCCGGGACCGGAGCCGCAATAGACACAGACGGTTTTGATCGTGCTCATTGACACCATGATGCATTGCAGCGAAGGGGCGTCAAGCCCAATCGGTGATTCGGACATCCTGGAAATCTACCGGTAAATGGCGACAAACAATCGAAGATTCGCCATCTGGCGGGGTGCGTTGGCATGGGGAAGTCTCTATATGGTGTGCGCAAATCGTTAATCGCAGCGCCACCCGCGTCCGGTGGGCTTTCAGGCTTTCTTGATGGACCAACCTCAATTGCTCGACCCTTCCGACGTTCCTGCTTCAGCTGCGGGACCGCTGGAGCGGGCCACCCTGATGGGCACGCTGGCGCATCTGTGGCCCTACATCTGGCCCGGCGACCGCGTCGACCTGAAGATGCGCGTGGTCTGGTCGATGGTGCTGCTGCTTGCCGCCAAACTGATCACGCTGACGGTGCCGTTCAGCTTCAAATGGGCGACGGATGCACTGACCGGCGCCAACACCGCGCCGCTCCAGCCTGACAACTGGCAGCTCTGGGTGGTGGCATCGCCCTTGCTGCTGACCGCGAGCTACGGCGTCATGCGCATCCTGATGGCGGTGCTGACGCAATGGCGCGATGGCATTTTTGCGCGCGTCGCGATGCATGCGGTGCGCAAGCTCGCCACCATCACCTTCATCCACATGCACGAGCTGTCGCTGCGCTTCCATCTCGAGCGCAAGACCGGCGGCCTGACGCGGGTGCTCGAGCGCGGCCGCGAGGGCATCGAGGTCATCGTGCGCATGGTGATCCTGCAGCTGATACCGACGATCGTTGAGGTCTCGCTGCTGATGGCCGTGCTGCTCTGCCATTTCGACTGGCGCTACGTGATCGCGACGCTGATCACCGTCGCGGTCTACATGTACTACACCTACGTCGCGACCGAGTGGCGGATCGGCATCCGCCGCAAGATGAACGATTCCGACACCGAGGCGAACACCAAGGCGATCGACTCGCTGCTCAACTACGAGACCGTGAAATATTTCAGCGCAGAGGCGCGTGAGGCGGAGCGCTACGACCGCTCGGTTGCGCGCTACGAGGAATCGAGCGTCCAGGCCTATACATCGCTCGCCGTGCTCAACACCGGACAGGCGGTGATCTTCACGCTGGGCCTGACCGCGACGATGCTGATGTGCGCGATCGGCGTGCGCAACGGCACCAACACGGTCGGCGATTTCGTGCTGGTCAACGCCATGATGATCCAGCTCTATCAGCCCCTGAATTTCATGGGCATGGTCTATCGCGAGATCAAGCAGGCGATCATCGACATCGAGAAGATGTTCAACGTGCTGGGACGTGAGGCCGAGATCAAGGACGCACCCGACGCAAAGCCGCTGGTGGTTTCGGCCGGCACGGTGCGTTTCGAGGACGTGCGCTTTGCCTATGAGCCGACTCGCCCGATCTTGAAAGGCATCAGCTTCGAGGTGCCGGCAGGCAAGACGGTCGCGATCGTCGGTCCGTCCGGCGCTGGCAAGTCGACCATCTCGCGCCTGCTGTTCCGTCTCTACGACATCTCCAGCGGCAAGATCCTGATCGACGGGCAGGACATCCGCGAGGTCGCGCAGGCCAGCTTGCGCGCCTCGATAGGCATGGTGCCGCAGGACACGGTGCTGTTCAACGATACCATCCGCTACAACATCCGCTACGGCCGCTGGGGCGCCAGCGACGACGAGGTCGAGGACGCCGCGCGCCTCGCACAGATCGACAATTTCATCCGTATGTCGCCGAAGGGCTATGAGACCCAGGTTGGCGAGCGTGGCCTGAAACTGTCAGGCGGCGAGAAGCAGCGCGTCGCGATCGCGCGCACGGTGCTGAAGGCGCCGCCGATCCTGGTGCTGGACGAGGCGACCTCGGCGCTCGACACCCACACCGAGCACGAGATCCAGGGCGCGCTCGATCGTGTCGCGAAGAACCGCACCTCGCTGGTGATCGCGCACCGGCTCTCGACCATCGTCGGCGCCGACGAGATCATCGTGCTCGACCAGGGCCGTATCGCCGAACGCGGCACCCATGCCAGCCTGCTCGCGCAGGGCGGTCTCTACGCCAGCATGTGGAACAGGCAGCGCGAGGCCGAGGCTGCGCGCGAGAAACTGGCCCGGATGGTCGACAACAGCGAGGCGCCCAACCGGGAGCCGCCGTCGGTCGAGGACGCCCTCACCACGCAAGCGGCCGCCGAGTGACCTTGTCTCCGGTCCCAACTCTGGCCTAAACAACCCCGTGCGCGAGACGATCCGCGCCATCAACCCCTTCAGCGGCAGATAGCGATGTCCATTCTCGATTCGATCCAGCGTCAGATCCCGCCGATCCACAAGGAGGGCTATCCCTTCATCGGCGGCTTTGCGCTGGCAAGCCTGGTGCTGTTCTGGCTTTGGTCGCCGCTGGGATGGATCGGCACGATCGTGACCGTGTGGTGCGCGCTGTTCTTCCGCGATCCCATGCGTGTGACACCAGTGCGCGACGGGCTCGTGGTGTCGCCAGCAGATGGCCGCGTCTCCATGATCACCATGGCGCTGCCGCCGGCCGAACTCGGGCTCGGCGACCGGCCGCTGCCACGCATCTCGGTGTTCATGAGCGTGTTCAACTGCCATGTGAACCGCAGCCCGATCGCGGGCAGAGTGGATCGCATCGCCTATCGGCCCGGCCTGTTCATCAATGCCGAGCTCGACAAGGCAAGCGACGACAATGAGCGCAATTCGCTTGTGATCTCGACGCCGCAGGGCCGCGTCGGCGTGATCCAGATCGCCGGCCTCGTCGCCAAGCGCATCGTCTGCTTCGTTAAGGAAGGGCAGGCGGTCGGCGCCGGCGAGCGGTTCGGGCTGATCCGATTCGGCTCGCGGCTCGACGTATATCTGCCTGTCGGCACCAAGGCGCTGGTGTCGGAAGGACAGACCGCGATTGCCGGCGAGACGATTTTAGCGGATCTCACCGGAGACGACCCGAGCCGCGCCTACCGCGCCAGTTAGCCAAGAAGCCGCTGTCGGGGGCCTTCCGCCGCAATGGCGGAGGGGAAGACGGTTTGCTATATCTCGCCTGCAGGTGAGGACGAGCCAATGACGCCCTACGACTTCAGAGATCCCGACATTCGCCGCAGGCGCTTCCGCCCGATCCCGGTGCGAATGCTGGTGCCCAACGTCATCACGCTGCTGGCGATCTGTGCCGGCCTGACCGCGATTCGGCTGTCGATCGAGGGCCGGATGGCGCTCGCCGTCTACGCCATCGTGTTCGCGGCCGCGCTCGACGGCATCGACGGGCGCATCGCGCGGCTGATCAAGGGCCAGTCCAAATTCGGCGCCGAGCTCGACAGCCTGGCGGACTTCGTCAATTTCGGCGTGGCGCCCGGCTTGATGCTGTATTTCTGGCAGTTGCATGAGCTCGGCAATGCCGGCTGGATTGCGGCCATGGTGTTCGCGATCTCCATGTGCCTGCGGCTCGCGCGCTTCAACGCCACGCTGGACGATCCGAACAAGCCGGCCTTCGCCGCCAATTTCTTCACCGGCATGCCGGCACCGGCTGGCGCGATCACCGTGATGTTGCCGATCTACGCGGCGTTCCTGGATCTGGGGCGCTGGCCGGCGGCCCTGACGGCCGGCTACACGCTGCTGATTGCCTTCCTGATGGTGTCGCGCCTGCCGGTGTTCTCCGGCAAGAGCATGCGCATGCGGGTGCCTCCGGAGCTGGTGTTGCCGGCGTTCGTCGCGGTGATATTCTTCATCGCGCTTCTGATCAGTTATCCGTGGTACGTGCTCTCGATCGGCACGGTACTGTATCTGCTCTGCCTGCCGCTCGGCTACAAATCCTACCGCGACCAGGCGCGTGCGACGGAAGCCGCGGCGCCTGCGGGCGGCGAGGTGCCATCGCCGCCCTCTGCACCGACATTGGCGAACTTGTCGGAGCCGCCACATGACGACCGGCGGCTGCACTGAGCGATCGCGCGCGGATATCTGCCATGAGAGCGCCTGAGTTGGGTTGAGGCCCGATCTCGGCTATATCGCCCTGTGCCGGCCGCATCGCGCCAACAGCGGCCGCCAATCTGGGAGAGAACGCCGTGACTGATTCCGCGACCGGGCCGCTGCCCGCTTCCGTCCTCGAAGCGCTGGGCCGCTATGATACGCCGACGATCTGCAATGCCATGGAGATCGTGGCGCCCGAGCGGCGGCTGATCGGCTACACGACCAAGCCGCTGATCTGCCCGTTCCCCGATCTGCCACCGATGGTCGGCTATGCCCGCACGGTTGCGATCCGCTCGGTGTTGAAGTCATCGCTTCCCCCGGAAGAGCAGTCGAAGCGCCGCATCGAATATTACGAATATGTCGGCACCGGCTTTGGGCCGCGCATCTCGGTGATCCAGGACATCGACGGCCCGGACATCGGCTACGGCGCGTTCTGGGGCGAGGTGCAGAGCAACGTGCACAAGGCCCTGGGCTGCCTCGGCGTCGTCACCGACGGTTCCATCCGCGACACGCCGCAATGGGCCCCTGGTTTCCAGGCGCTGGCCGGCTCGATCGGCCCGTCGCATGCCTGGGTGCATGCGGAGAGCTTTGGCGGCCAGGTGCGCGTCGCCGGCATGACCGTGAAGTCGGATGATCTGATCCATGCCGACCGGCACGGTGCCATCGTGATCCCGCTCGACGTCGCCGCAAAACTGCCCGAGGCAGCCGAGCTCTGCGGCCGCCGCGAGACGCCGATCCTCGAGATCGCCCGCAGCCCCGACTTCTCGCTGGAGAAGCTCAAGGCCGCGCTGAAGCGCTCGGCGGAGATTCACTGAGCTCGGAGTAACGTCATGCACATGCGCGGGAAGACCGTGCTGATCACGGGCTCGACCGATGGAGTCGGGCGCTATGTTGCAACTCGCCTTGCCGCCGAAGGCGCGAAGGTCCTGATCCATGGCCGCGACGCCGCGCGCGCGAAAGCGCTGATCGATGAGACCGTGAAGGCCGGCCATGCTGCGCCGACCTTCTATCAGGCCGATCTGTCGTCGATATCAGGCACGCGCGAGCTTGCTGCAGCCGTGATCCGCGATCACCAGCGCCTCGACGTCTTCGTCAGCAATGCCGGCATCGGCTCGCAGAACGACGGGCCGCAAGGGCAGGAGAGCCGCGACGGTTACGAGCTGCGCTTTGCCGTGAACTATCTCTCGGGCTTTCTGCTCGCCCACCTGCTGCTGCCGTTGCTAAAGGCCGCGGCGCCCTCGCGCATCGTCAATGTCGCTTCGCTCGGCCAGCATCCGATCGATTTCGACGACGTCATGATCACGAAGGGCTATAGCGGCTCGCGCGCCTATGCGCAGAGCAAGCTGTCGCAGATCATGTTCACGATCGATCTCGCGGAGGAATTGAAGGGCACCGGTGTTACCGTGAACGCGCTGCATCCAGCGACCTACATGAACACCACGATGGTCCGCGCCGGCGGCATCACGCCGATGTCGACCGTCGAACAGGGCGGCGCGGCGATCCTGCATCTGGTCGAAGGTGACGACGTCGCCGGCCGAAGTGGCCTGTTCTTCAACGGCATGAACGAGGCGCGCGCCAATCCGCAGGCCTATGATGCCGACGCGCGCAGGCGCCTGAGAAGGCTCAGCCTGGAGCTAACAGGACTATCGTCCTGACCCGCCTTTATGGTTAGCAAAGAGTTGAGATTGATGCCGCAGGACGGCAAGGCCGCTGTCGATTCGGCGCACCGCGCCGCTCGGTCGCATCGGCTGAACTTAACCTTTACGCGGCTTTAAGGGCGGCGCTCTAGGGTTCCGATGCGGTTCGGGGTTGGACCGCGCCACCGTCCAGGACGGCCGGTGAGTGGCGTGCGCGTTGGAGTCTCCCATGGATATCATGACGGGCGTCGGCCTCGTGGCGGGCATTGTCGTCATTGCGACGATGATGCTGCTGGGTGGCGATCTTCACATGTTCGTCTCCGAGCACGCGATGATCATCATCTTCGGCGGCTCGACCGCCGCGACCATGATCCGCTTTCCGCTCTCGGCGCTGATGCACGGCCTGCCGCTCGGGGCCAAGTTCGCCTTCACCATGAGCCGCCTGTCGGCCCATGATCTCGTCGACGAACTCGCCCGCATCGCCGAGATTGCCCGCAAGCAGGGCCCGGTCGGCCTCGAAAAGGTCGAGACCGATGAGCCGTTCCTCGCCAAAGGCATCCGTTACGTCGCCGACGGTTACGACCTCGATTTCATCCGCGACAATCTCGAGCGCGACCGCGACAATTTCCTCATGCATCTGGACGAGGGCAGCAAGATCTATCGCGCCGTCGGCGATTGCGCCCCGGCCTTCGGCATGGTCGGCACGCTGATCGGCATGGTGCAGATGTTCGCGAACATGACCGACCCTTCCAAGCTCGGCCCGTTCATGGCGACCGCGCTGCTTGCGACTCTCTACGGCGCGCTTGTCGCAAACCTGTTCTGTATCCCGATCGCCGACAAGCTGCATGGCAAGCTGCTCGACGAAGAGACCAATCGCACGCTGATCATCGACGGCATCTTGATGATCCGCGACTCCAAGAGCCCGACGCTCGTGCGTGAAATGCTGCTGGCCTACCTGCCGGAGAAGCATCGCCACGGCGAAGGCGAGCCGGTTCCGGCTTGAAGCCGGACGCCGGGATCTAGGTCATGGCCAAGAAGAAGCGTGGCGATGCACACGGAGGCGGTCACGGCTGGTTCGTGACTTTCGCCGACCTGATGGGACTGATGATGAGCTTCTTCGTGATGCTCGTCGCGTTCTCGACCCAGGACGCCAACAAGCTCAAGGTCGTCGCGGGCTCCATGCGCGACGCCTTCGGCGTCCAGAGCGAAGCGCGCTATGCCGGCATCATCGAATCGGACGGTCTGCCGACCCGCCCGCGGCTGAAGAACGTCGACCATATCGAGCCCGAGGACGCCTCCAACACGCCGACGCCGGACCAGGAGGATCGCGACCGCACCCAGGGCGCGAAGATGAAGATCGATCGCAATTTTGCGCTCGCTGCGGCCTCGCTGCGCCAGGCATTGCAGGACATGCCGGAACTGACCGAGATGTCCAAGCACGTCATGTTCGAGGAGACCAAGCAGGGACTCAACCTCGAGATCGTCGACCAGGACGGCCGCTCGATGTTCGCGGATGGCTCCAAGGTGCCCTATGACCGCACCCGTCGCCTGATCGAGAAGCTCGCGGTCCCGCTCAAGGCGACCCCGTTGCGTGTCTCTATCGCGGGGCACACTGCGGCGGGTTTCGTGCCGACCCGTAGCGATTACGGCGCCTTCGATCTCTCGGCCGACCGTGCCAATGCAGTGCGCCAGATTCTCGAGCGCGAGGGCCTGCCGCCGTCACACATCTTTGCCGTTTCCGGCAAGGCCGACACCCAGCCGCTGTTCCCCGACGATCCGTCGCTCGCCGCGAACCGCCGCGTCACGATCACCCTGATGCGCGAAGATCCGCCGCTGCCGCCGAACTTGAAGCCGTAATTTTCTTGCGCTACCATTTTACCCGAGACGTTTCGTCGCGAAACTGACGAACGTGGCGGGGCCGCCACAGCATCTGCCACGGCGCCTGTTATGGTGGCGTGCCGATTGACAGGCGCGGCGGAAGCGTCAAAAGGCGCCGGATCGATTCCAGGGACGAAGCGTTTTCCACGTTCATGACGGCGAGCATCACATCGACCGAGACCCAGGACGGGCCGGTCACCTCCGGTTTTTGGTCCCTTACGCTCGGGAGCATCGGCGTCGTCTTCGGCGATATTGGCACATCGCCGCTCTATGCCTTCCACGAGGCGGTCAGGGGCGCTGCCCATGGCCAGCCGGTGTCGCGGATCATGGTGCTGGGCGTGCTCTCGCTGATCCTGTGGGCGCTGCTGATCGTCGTCACCGCCAAATACGTGCTGCTCTTGCTGCGCGCCGACAATAACGGGGAGGGCGGCACGCTCTCTCTGATGGCGCTTGGCCAGCGCGCGCTGGGCAGACGGAACTGGTTCCTGCTCGCGCTCGGTGTCGTCGGCGCCTCCATGTTCATCGGCGATTCCATGATCACGCCGGCGATCTCGGTGCTGTCGGCGGTCGACGGTCTCAAGCTCGCGACGCCGGCGTTCGAAAACTATGTCGTGCCGCTCACGGTGCTGATTCTGGTGCTGCTGTTCGCAGTCCAGAGCAAGGGGACCGCGCTGGTGGCCTCGGCGTTCGGGCCAGTGATGGTGATCTGGTTCAGCTGTCTGGCCGTGCTGGGCGTCATTCACATCGCCGACGATCCGTCGGTGCTGGCTGCGATCAATCCCTATTACGCGCTGCAATTCCTTCTGTCTCACGGCACGATCGGCCTGGTGACGCTCGGTGCCGTCTTTCTCGCTGTGACCGGTGGCGAGGCGCTCTATGCCGACCTCGGCCATTTCGGCCGCAAACCGATCCAGTCGGCCTGGATGTTCTTCGTGCTGCCGTCACTGCTGATCAATTATTTCGGGCAGGGCGCGCTGGTGCTGTCCGACCCGAGCGCGATCGAGCACTCGTTCTATCGCATGGTGCCCGAGCATCTGCTGTTGCCGCTGGTCGGGCTCGCGACCGCGGCGACCGTTATCGCGAGCCAGGCGGTGATCACCGGCGCCTATTCGCTGGTCTATCAGGCGGTGCAGCTCGGCCTCTTGCCACGCTTCGAGGTGCGCTACACCTCCGAAACGCATGCCGGCCAGATCTATCTGCCGCGCGTCAACCGGCTGTTGTTAATCGGTGTGATGCTCCTGGTGCTTTTGTTTCATACGCCCAGCAATCTGGCTTCGGCCTACGGCATCGCCGTTTCCACCACCATGGTCGCCGACGGCATCATGGGCTTCGTCGTGATCTGGAAATTGTGGAACTGGCGCGCCGCGACCGCTGCGGTCGTGATCCTGCCCTTCGTCATGGTCGACATGACCTTCTTCAGCGCCAATCTGCTGAAGCTGCTCGAAGGCGCCTGGGTGCCGCTGCTGTTCGGTGCGACGATGGCGGCGACGATCTGGACCTGGCGGCGCGGCTCCGCGATCTTGATCCAGAAGACGCGACGGATCGAAGTGCCCCTGGACGATTTGATCCACAGTCTGGAGAAGCGGCCGCCGCACATCGTCAAGGGCACGGCGGTGTTTTTGACCAGCGACCCCTCCTTCGTGCCGACCGCGCTGCTGCACAATCTCAAGCACAATAAGGTGCTGCACGAGCACAATGTGGTCCTGACCATCGAAACCGCGCACACGCCGCGCGTCGATTTGTCGGAGCGTTTCAGGATGGAAAAAATCAGCGAAAAGTTCTCCAAGGTCCGCCTGCGCTTCGGCTTCATGGAGCAGCCGAATGTGCCCAAGGCGCTCGCGATCGCGCGCAAGCAGGGCTGGCAGTTCGACATCATGTCGACCTCGTTCTTCGTGTCGCGGCGCTCGCTCAAGGCGTCGGCGCAATCGGGCATGCCGCTCTGGCAGGACCATCTGTTCATCGCGCTTAGCCGGTCGGCCAACGACGCCACCGACTATTTCCAGATTCCGACCGGACGGGTGGTTGAAGTTGGAACCCAGGTCACCATTTGAAAGTCCCATCGGAACGCAACTGGCGGACCCATGCGATTTTGCATGCCAAGGGCCCAAAATCGGCCTAGGCTATGCCGGCAGCGCAGGACTATAAGCCGCGCGCTCTCTTCAGCCGTTGTGCAGTGAAGCATTTAGAGGCCACCAGGCTCTCCCATGATAAGTGACGTAGCAGTTCCCGCCCCGGAAACGGCGGCGGCCAATGGGCATGGCGACGCCCACACCACCGCCGGCTTCGGTGCGCTGACGCTCGGCAGCATCGGCGTGGTCTATGGCGATATCGGCACCAGCCCGCTTTACGCGTTCCGCGAGGCGGTGATGGCGGCATCGGGCGCCGAAGGCACGCCGACGTCGGCGGCTGTTCTCGGGGTGGTGTCCCTGATCCTGTGGGCGCTGATCGTCGTCGTGACGCTCAAATATGTCGTGATCCTGCTGCGTGCCGATAACAATGGCGAGGGTGGCACGCTGGCCTTGATGGCGCTGGCCCAGCGTGCGGTCGGCACCGGCGGGGCGACCATCGTCCTGCTCGGCATCATCTCCGGCGCCCTGTTCTACGGCGACGCCGTGATCACGCCGGCGGTCTCGGTGCTGTCGGCGCTCGAAGGCATGAAGGATATCACGCTGCGGTTCGAGCCCTACATCGTGCCGCTGACCGTCGTGATCCTGGTCGTCTTGTTCGCCGTGCAATCGCGCGGCACCGCCCGCGTCGCGGCGTTCTTCGGACCGGTGATGTGCGTCTGGTTCGCGGTGATCGCGGTGGCGGCGATTCATCCGATCATCGCGCAGCCGCAGGTGCTGCTTGCGCTGAACCCGTTCTACGCCGTGTCGTTCATGTTCCACCACGGCATCATCGGCTTCGTGACGCTGGGTGCGGTGTTCCTGGCGGTCACCGGCGCCGAGGCGCTCTATGCCGACCTCGGCCATTTCGGCAAGCGGCCGATCCAGACCGCCTGGCTGTTCATCGTGCTGCCGTCGCTGGCACTGAACTATCTGGGGCAGGGCGCTCTCGTGCTCGGCGATCCCGGCGCGATCGAGAGCCCGTTCTTCCAGCTCTTCCCGCAAGGTTTTATGCGCGGCAGCATGGTCGTGCTCGCCACCGCCGCCACCGTCATCGCGAGCCAGGCCGTCATCACCGGGGCCTATTCGCTGACACGCCAGGCGATCCAACTCGGGCTGCTGCCGCGCTTTGAAATTCGCCATACCTCGGAAGCCCATTCCGGCCAGATCTTCATCCCGCGCATCAACCAGCTGCTGCTGGTCGCCGTGATCATGATGGTGCTGCTGTTCCGCTCGTCCAGTGCGCTGGCCTCCGCCTACGGCATCGCCGTGACCGGCACGATGGTGGTGACCGGCATGATGGGCTTTGTCGTGATCTGGAAGGCGTGGAAGTGGTCGCCGCTGTGGGCTGCCGCCCTGATCGCGCCGTTCCTGTTCCTCGACCTGACCTTCCTGGCCGCCAACCTGCTCAAGGTGTTCGAGGGCGGCTGGGTGCCGCTCGCGCTTGGCTCCCTCATGATCCTCATGATGTACACCTGGCGGCGGGGCAGCCGGCTCTTGTTCGACAAGTCGCGCAAGCTCGAATTCCCGCTCGCAGACCTCGTGGCGATGCTGGAGAAGCGGCCGCCGCAGCGGGTGCCCGGCACGGCCGTGTTCCTGACCAGCGATCCCCTGAGCGCGCCGACAGCGCTGATGCATAGTCTGAAGCACTACAAGGTGCTTCACGAGAAGAACGTCATTCTCACCATCGAGACCGCGCAGACCCCGCGCATCGATCCGGCCGAGCGGGTGAAGCTGGAACAGATTAGCCCGACCTTCTCCAAGGTGACGCTGAAATTCGGCTTCATGGAATCGCCCAACGTGCCGAAGGCGCTGGCGATCGCCCGCAAGCTCGGCTGGCAGTTCGACATCATGTCGACCTCGTTCTTCCTGTCGCGGAGGGCGCTCAAGCCCGCCGCCCATTCGGGGATGCCGCGCTGGCAGGACCGGCTGTTCATCTCGCTCAGCCGCTCCGCCAACGACGCCACCGATTACTTCCAGATCCCGTCTGGCCGCGTCGTCGAGGTCGGCACGCAGGTGACGATCTAGGCAGGCAAACCAAACCGCCACTTCAAGTCGCTGCGATTTAGCCTTAACTTGCGCAAGGCAGCTCAAGCCTTTGTAGCGCTTGATTTTCGTGAGCCGAGAGGCGAGGTTGCCGGCCGCCGGGATCGCCCCGGCACGCGCCCCGCGACGTTGGAGGATGATGTGGCAAACCAGGTACAGGATCTGACCCCAGACGAGGTCTCCAAGGGTGTGGCGGAAGGGCGCTACCTCCTCGTCGACGTCCGTGAGCCGAACGAGGTCGCGGCCGAGGCTTATCCTTACGGTGTGGTCGTGCCGCTCTCGGCCTTCGATCCGAAGGCGATCCCCGATCCCGCCGGCAAAGAGGTCGTGTTCGCCTGCCGTTCGGGCAAGCGCTCGGTGACCGCCTCGCTGGCCGCGCAGGCGGCGGGCCTGCCATACGACAAGCATCTGGCCGGCGGCATGCTGGGCTGGAAGGCCGCGGGTCTTCCCAGCAAGGTCGGTGGCTGATCGGGCCGATGTCCAAAAGCGCTTCCTTGAACAAGGTCTTCGCCGACCTTCCCGTCACCATCTTCGAGGCGATGTCGCAGGCCGCGCGCGACAACAACGCCATCAATCTTGGCCAGGGGTTCCCTGATGATCCCGGCCCTGAGGACATCCGCCGCGCCGCGGCCGAGGCCTCGCTGAACGGCTACAACCAGTATCCGTCGATGATGGGCATCCCGGAATTGCGCCAGGCGATCGCGACCCATTACGGCCATTGGCACGGGCTCAAGCTCGATCCGATGAGCGAGGTGATGGTGACCTCGGGCGGCACCGAGGCGCTGACCTCGGCGATCCTGTCGGTGGTGCAGCCCGGCGACGAGGTGGTCTGCTTCCAGCCGGTCTATGATTCCTATCTGCCAATCATCCGCCAGGCCGGCGGCATCCCGCGCCTGGTGCGGCTCGAGCCGCCGCATTGGCGGCTGAATGAGGACATGCTGAAAAGCGTCTTCAATTCAAAGACCAAGGCGGTGCTGTTCAACAACCCGTTGAATCCTAGCGCGGTGGTCTATCCGCGCGAGGACCTCGACCTCTTGGCGCGTTACTGCCAGGAGTTCGACGTCGTCGCGATCTGCGACGAGGTCTGGGAGCATGTCACCTTCGACGAGCACAAGCACATCCCGCTGATCACCATTCCCGGCATGCGCGACCGCACCATCAAGGTCGGCTCGGCCGGCAAGATCTTCTCGCTGACGGGCTGGAAGATCGGCTTCGTCTGCGCCGCGCCGCCGCTGCTGCGCGTCGCCGCCAAGGTGCACCAGTTTCTGACCTTCACCACCGCGCCGAACCTCCAGGCCGCCGTCGCCTATGGCCTCGGCAAGTCCGACGACTACTTCCTGTCGATGCGCAAGGATCTGACGCGGAGCAGGGACCGTCTCACTAAGGGGCTGGAGAGCCTCGGCTTCCCCGTGCTGAAGTCGCAGGGCACCTACTTCCTGACCGTCGACCTGTCGCCGCTCGGGCTGAACGAGAGCGACGCCGAGTTCTGCTGGCGGATCGTGAAAGACTACAAGGTCGCGGCGATCCCGGTCTCCGCCTTCTACGAGCAGGAGCCGGTGACCTCGGTGGTCCGCTTCTGCTTTGCCAAGAAGGACGAGACGCTCGACACCGCGCTGGAGCGACTGTCGGACGCGGTGCGTGGACGCAAGAGGTAGGAAAGATGACGACCGTCGGCCGCTCCAGGCTTTGCTTTTCCTGGCTTTGCCGTGGTTTCACAATCGCCGCGGCGCTGACATTGCTTTCGCCTTCCGCGAGGGCCGAGGACCGGGTCGTCAACTTCTACAACTGGTCGAACTATATGGCGCCTGGTGTCCTTGAGGCCTTTACCAGGGAGACCGGCATCAAGGTGGTCTACGACACTTTCGATGCCAACGAGACGCTGGAGACGCGCCTGATGGCCGGCAAGTCCGGCTACGACGTCGTGGTGCCCACCGCCTATTTCCTGCAGCGCCAGATCAAGGCCAATATCTTCCAGAAGCTCGACAAGTCCAGGCTGCCGAACCTCGCCAACGCCTGGCCGATGGTGACCAAGCATCTCGCGACCTACGATCCCGGAAACGAGTACGCCGCGAACTACATGTGGGGCACGACGGGCATTGGGTACAACGTCGGCAAGGTGAAGCAGATCCTCGGGCCGGACGCCAAGATCGACAGCTGGGACATCGTCTTCAAGCCGGAGAACCTCGCCAAGTTCAGGGATTGCGGCGTCCACATGCTCGACTCCGCCGACGACATCTTTCCGGCGGCGCTGAACTATCTCAGGCTCGATCCGAACTCGACCAAGCAGGCCGACCTGGAGAAGGCCGCGGATGTTGTCGCCAAGGTTCGCCCCTCCGTGCGCAAGTTTCACTCATCGGAATACCTGAGCGCGCTCGCCACCGGCGAGATCTGCTTCGTGGTCGGCTGGTCCGGCGACATCATGCAAGCCCGCGCCCGCGCGGCCGAAGCCAAGAGCGGCATCGAGATCGGCTACGCGATCCCGAAGGAAGGCGCGCAGATGTTCTTCGACAATCTCGCGATCCCCGCGGATGCCAAGAACGTCGCCGAGGCCTACGAGCTGATCAACTATCTCTACCGCCCGGATGTCGCCGCTGAGAATTCGGAGTTCCTGTCCTACGCCAACGGCAACCTCGCCAGCCAGAAGCTGGTCGATCCAAAGATCCTGAACGACAAGAACATCTATCCGGACGAGGCAACGCTCGCAAAGCTGTTCGTCATCACGGCGCGCGAGCCGGCGACGCAGCGGGTCATCAACCGCCTGTGGACCAAGGTGAAGACGGGAAGGTGAGGAGCCACCCGTCATTGCGAGCGAAGCGAAGCAATCCAGAATCTCTCCGCCGGGACGCTGCTTCGTCGCTTCGCTCCCTGCAATGATGGCGTAACTACCGCCATCTCCGATGCAGCCACAGCCACTGCTCGGGATGCTCGCGCACCCAGCTTTCCACCACGCTGGTGATCGCCTGGGTCGTGCCCTGGATGTCGATCTTGCCGTCGGCGTCGCGCACCGCCGGGATCTCTTCGGTCAGCTCAGCGGCGAAACGGCCGCCGGGCTTGCGGATGATGCGGACGCCGTGGATCGGGCATTCGACCTGTCGCAAGAGGCGCGCCAGCATCGGGTTGGCGCGGGTCTTGCGGCCGAAGAAGGTGACCTCGACACCGCCGGTCAGATACTGGTCGATCAGCATGGCGACGTGCTTGCCGTCCTTGAGCGCCTGTGCGAGCCGCAGCGGCGCGTCGCGGCCCGCCGGGATCAGCGTGCCCATGTTGACCTGGCGCATCTCCTGGATGATGCGGTCGGCTGAGGCAATGTTCGGACGGCGGTAGAGGATTGCAGTGTCAAGGCCGTGGGCTACGGCCGCGAGCGCGGGCAATTCCCAATTCGAGAGATGAGCGGCAAAAATCAGCGCCGGCTTGCCGTCGTCGCGGATGCGGTCGAACCGTTCGATGCTGGCTTTCGGCAATTCGATCCGACTGTTCTCGGGATGCGCGCGGTCGTAATCCCAGACATGGTCCATATGGGCGAATTCGGCGCCGACGCGGCCAAGATTGTCCCACACGCCCATCAGGATCTGTTCGATCTCTTCCGGTGACTTCTCGGGAAACGCCGCGGTGAGATTGGCGCGGCCGATGCGGTGCTCGCGCAGGCGCGGGCCGATCAGCTTGGTGACGCGCGCGAAGAAGTCCGAGGTCTTCACCGGATCGAAATAGCGCGTGCTGCGCAGCATGCCGACGGTGGCGGCGCCGATCAGGCCTCCGCTGATCGACTTGGCTGCATTCCGCGCGCGAATCTTCGTGCTGATAGGAATCAGCGCCATGCTGCGTCCGGTCAGGCCGGTTCGCGGGTCAGGATCAACGAGGCGTTCTGGCCGCCGAAGCCGAACGAGTTCGACATCACGGCAGTAACGCGGGCGTCGCGCGCCTTGTTGCCGACCACGTTGAACAGGATCGTGGGATCCGGATTGTCGTAGTTGATGGTCGGCGGAATGCGCTGATGCTCGAGCGTGAGCAGCGAGAAGATCGCCTCGACCGCACCCGCGGCCGAGATGGTGTGGCCGACCATCGACTTGTTGGAGGTGACCGGAATCTTCTGCGCGAGATCGCCGAACACGGCCGATGTCGTATTGAACTCCATCTTGTCGTTTTCAGGCGTCGCGGTGCCGTGCGCGTTGATGTGGTCGATCTGGTCCGGCGTCATGCCGGCGTCGGCCAGCGTCTTGTTCATGCAGCCGATGATCGGCTTGCCATCGGGCGAGGAGCGGGTGCGATGGAAGGAATCGGTGAGCTCGCCGCAGCCGGCGATCACGCCGAGGATCTTTGCGCCGCGCGCGGTGGCGGCTTCGTAGCTTTCCAGCACCAGCGCGCCGGCGCCTTCGGCCATGACAAAGCCATCGCGGTTCTTGGAGAAAGGGCGGGAGGCCGCCTGCGGCGGATCGTTCTGGGTCGACAGCGCCGAGAGTAGCGAGAAGCGCACCAGCGCTTCCGGATTCACGGTACCGTCGGTCGCGACGCACAGCGCCGCATCGGTCTCGCCGCGGCGGATCGCCTCGACGCCGAGCTGGATCGAGGTGGCTCCGGACGCGCATGCCGTCGACAGCGAGATCGGCGAGCCTTTGGTCCCGAACGTTTCGGCGAGATGGGCTGCGACCGAGCCGAACATGAAGCGGTGATGATAGGCGCTGTACTTGCCGCCGCCGGAGATGCGCAAGAGATCGTCATAGCTGAAGTCGGGCGAGCCGACGGCGCGGCCGAGCTCGCGGCGCTGCGGCCACTCGACTTCGACGGGCGCAACCGCGAGGAAGAGGGGGCCCGGGAAATCGCCCTTGGCGCCGATGCCGGCCTGCTCCAGCGCTTCCTCGGTGACCAGCTCGGCCATGCGTTCGGAGAGGCCGGTGGAGGAGAACGGATCGACGCTGACGAAATCGACCGTGCCGGCCATCGTGGTCTTCAGGCCATCGACGGGAAAGCGCGTGATGGTGCGGATGCCGGACTCGCCGGCGACGAGCCTCGCCCAATTGTCGGCCTTGCCGGCACCGAGCGAGGTCATGATGCCCATGCCGGTGACGACGACGACGGGACGCCCGAGTTTGTCGCGTGGTGCAGTCATGTCGATCCCCCGCAAGTTCTTGTCTGCGCATGATCTGGTCGGAAAACCGCTCACACTTTTCCGGATCATGCGCGCTAGCCAACTGCCTCGACCAGCGCCATGCCTTCGCCGCGCCAGTGTCCGGCTCCCACCACGACGATCTGGGTGGGTGCCCCCTGCATTTCAACCTCGGTCCCCGTGGAATCGTTCGGCGGAAATAGCGCGCCGCGCGAGATCGACAGCGCCGCGAGCGCGATGCCGAGCGGGAATTGCGTTTCCATGGTGTGGCCGAACATCGTACCGGTCGCGCGCACCGGGAAGCCGGCGTGCTTCTTCAGGAAGTCGCGCTCCTCTGATGTCGCCGGCTCCGCGCCGGTTGCGCCCGAGATGATCGCGCCCTTGCCCTCGCGCTCCGGCAGCTTGTCCCAGAGCTTCTCGAGCGTCGCTTCCATGTCGCCGGACTGCTTGCGCCGGGCCAGATCGGTCACCACGCTCGACAGCTTTGCGAACGGCTTTGCACCGCGCGCCTCCGCATGCGCCTTCGATTCCAGCACCAGGAAGGCGCCGGCCGAGCCGAGCGCGAAGCCGGCGTGGTCCTTGCGCGCCCACACGGGGGCGAACTTGTCCTTTAGATTGAAGTCGCCGAATTCGTAGAGGACCATGAGGTCCTTGCGCTCGCCGTTGTGCGAGCCGCCGACCAGCGCAATGTCGCTCTCGCCCGAGGCGATGCGCGACAGCGCGATGCGCGCGGCATCTGCGCCCGCAACCTCTTCGCCCATGAAGGTGCGCGAGGTGCCGCCGAGACCGTTGACGATGGCGATGTTGCCGGCGAGCAGGTTGGAAAGCTGGGCCAGGAACAGCGTCGGCCTGAGATCGCTCATCAGGCGCTCGTTGAGGAAGCCCGGCGCATTGGCGCCCTTGGCCTCGGCCGTGAGCACGCCGGTGTCGACATTGAGATCGCGCTCGCCGCCGCCGGCGGCCACGACCATGTCGATCTTCGACAGGATGTCCTTGTTGCCCTTGATGCCGGCCGAGTCGAGCGCCAGGCCCGCGGCATAGACACCGATGCGCTGCCACGCTTCCATCTGGCGCTGGTCACCCTTTTTCGGGATCTGGCTGTCGAAGCTAACAGGCAATAGTGGATGCACAATGAAGGGCGCAAAACCCTTCTCGTCGACATTGATGCGCCTCTCCTGAAGCGCGGCCCAGTTGGCGTCGAGGCCCTCGCCGAGCGAGGTGGCAAGGCCAATGCCGGTGATCCAGACTTCCGTCTGGCCCGGCTTCGAAGTGGTGTCAGTCATGACGAGACGGCCTGTTGCGGAAAGCCGATGCGCTTGGCGAACGAGTCCATGTAGCCGCGCATATCCGCATTGGGGAAAGGAATCTGCGTGAAGGTGAGCGAGGAATTCGCGCGCAGCTTGCCGCCGACGCGGATCTTGGCCTCGGTCATGGCGTAGCCCGAGCCCTCATGGGCCAGCCTCGCCTCGATGCTCATGAGATCGCCGGGGTAGACCGAGCCGCGGACCTTGGCCTCCTTGACGGCGGCCAGGATCGGCATGCGCTCGAATCTGAGCACGCCGAGCTGAAGCCAGCCCGAGGCCTGCGCCATCGATTCGATCAGCAGCACGCCCGGCATCAGAGGATAGCCCGGGAAGTGCCCCTCGAAAATGGTGCTTTCCGTGGGGACCTGGGCCTCGACGACGATCTTCTTCTCGTCGACATTGAGGTCGACGATGCGATCGATCATGTGGAAGTATTCGAGTTGCATGACCGCCCGATTAGGCGCTCGCGCCCTTGGCGGCAACCAGCTCGTCGATGCGCGCGCACAGGTTCTTCAGTACGAAATATTGCTCGGTAGTCGCCTTGCCGTCGTTGACTTCCTGGGTCCATTTTTCCAGCGGCAGCTTGATGCCGAACTGCTTGTCGATCGCGAATGCGATGTCCAGAAAATCCAGACTGTCGATGCCGAGATCATCGATGGCATGACTATCCGGCGTGATCGTGTCGCGCGGGATGTCGCAGGTTTCAGCGATGATCGTAGCGACCTGATCGAATGTGGAGGACATCACTAAGCCTTTGATATATTGTTGGTATTTGTCAGATATCCAGGAGTGGCACGGTGGGTGCGCATCGCGCCCCGAATGACGCCCTCAACCCCCCTCTGGATGGGTCGAAAGCCCGTATATCGGAGCGCCGCCCTGAGTTCAATGGAGCCGGACAGGGCCCGGGGACGGGGCTGGGGATGCCGGCTGGGAGGCTCCGGGCGGGGTTGGCCCCCGCAAGGCGGCCCTCGGCGACACACCGGGTCTAGATATGCGGCGTCATGATCTTGACGCAGTCCCGCCGGCCCATCAGCACGCAATCCTGGGTCCGGCGCAAATCGGCGATGCTGACCGCGAGCCAGATCCCGATCGCGGTCAGCGCGATGGTGAAGGCGAGCGCCGCGATGTTGGCAAGCATGCGATGGCGAAAATCGTCCGGCTCATCGCGGGGCCGTTCATAACGCGACAGGTCGAGCGGTTCGGGGGCTGCCGCATGCAGTGGCTGTACGATACCGCCGCCCCGGGGGATCACCGGAGAGGGCGTCGTTCGCGGCCTGAACTGGAGCACCCGGTGCTCGTCGTCCGAGGTTATGGGCCGCTGGGATTTCATGGGGCGGGGATCACTCCGAAGCAGCTCTTTTAGATAGCATAGGCGACAAACAGGTTGCGAGAAAATCTTCTCGACGCGCACGCGCATTGCGCTCGCATGATCGTCGTTCGCCGCCGCGAACGAATTGTTGGAATGGGGTTGTCCTCTCGACATCAGCGACGTCCGGGTTGCGCTGCAACAACGGCCGGGACAGACGGTGCTGCCAGCCTCGAACCTATGTTGCCGCCGCAGGGCTCGTGGCGTAATCGGGAACCCGGACCACAAATTGCCACCAGACGAAAGGCCGTTCGATCATGACCACCAACCCGCGCGAGCCGAGAGTGCACCCGGTGCCGATCCTGTCGCTGCGGCCGACGCAGCTCACGGTCGGCATGCGCGAGGTCAAGGAGAAGCGCAAGCGCTGGCGCGAGCACGACAAGAAGAAGCAGTCCGACCTGCTCGGCACCCACATGATCCCCGTCGTCGCCGGACCTGACGGGCGCTACTACGTCATCGACCATCACCATCTCGGCCGCGCGCTGCACGACGAGGGCGTCAAGGAAGTGCTGGTGACCGTGGTCGGCGATCTCCGCATGGTCGAGCGCGAGGCGTTCTGGGGCGTGATGGACAACAAGCGCTGGGTCTATCCTTACGACGCCAAGGGCGAGCGACGGCCGTTCCGCGATTTGCCGAAATCGGTCGTCGACCTCAAGGACGATCCTTACCGCAGCCTCGCCGGCGAGCTCCGCCGCATCGGCGGCTTCGCCAAGGACACCACGCCGTTCTCCGAATTCCTGTGGGCCGACTTCCTGCGCCGAAAACTCTCGCGCAAGGCGGTGGACGCCAATTTCGACAAGGCGCTCGACAAAGCCCTCGCCGCGGCCAAGAGCAAGGATGCGGTCTATCTGCCCGGCTGGTGCGGGCCGGCGGACGACGATTGAGGCGCCGGCGCTTCTCGCAGTCGCGCTAGAGGGTTTGGTGCCGGGGTAGGCGGATCTCATCACAGCCGCTTGAACGCAATCATTTTCCAGACCAATGAAGCCGTCCTGAAACAGAGCCGTCCCATGTTTTGGGCCTCGAGCTTATACAGGAGGCGAACATGCGCCGTCTGGTTTTCGCAATTGCCTTGCTCGCGGTCGCTTCTGTCGGAATCTCGGCCTCGTTTGCCGCAGTTCAGCAGGCCAGAACATTGACGTTTGCCGAGCGCTTTGCGCCCGCGCTTCCGTTGATGACAAAGCACTAGCACTGAGCGTCGCACCCGCGGGTCACGCCGATCACTTTGGATCGCGCAGCTCCGGCGAGGACAGCAGGCGTTCCATCGCCGCGGCGGCTTCGCCGTCGCGGGCCTTTTGCAGCAACGCGTGGCGTTCGGCGCCTGCCGGCAGGTTCTGCGCGGCGGCGCGCGCCTCCCGCGTGAACTTGTTCAGGCGCTCCTGAAGGGACTGGGCGGGTCGCGTGCGATTGCGCTTCTTGGTCATGGTTGGCCCCTTGCGGCGCAAAGCCAACCATGTGCGGGCGCGACGCGTCGTTAACTTTTGTTGGAATCGCCCAGCCGATCGCGGGCTTTTCATTATGGCGGCTTCGCGAGTTCAGTGCTCGACATGCCGTGACAGGCGGCCTGGGCGATTTGGAACGCTCGTGCCCGGGGTCGATTGGTAGTCATCGGCTCAGGAGGTCACAATGAGCAGACCAGACGACATTCACGCCACGCGGAGGACCGAACCAAACGGAGTCGAGCCGTCGTTCTCCGAGGACGATCTTCAGCGCGCACAGCTTGGTCCGCGCGGTGTTCCCGGTCAGCCTGACCCGGCCAGGATGACTCGACAGCGCGCCAAGAAAACGCCTGTCGAGGGCGATTTCGACGGACACACGTCCTGAATTCCCGAAGGCTGGGTCAACGCCGACGACCGCCGCCGGCGCCTCCCTTCAGCTGCCGTCAGGCTGGCCGTCCCGTCCGCGCACCTCGGCCTCGTGCATCTGCTCCGTGCCGCCAAGCATGCGGTGCATGCAGCGCTCGATACGGCGGCCGATCGTGAGCAACACGAAGGCGAGCGCAATTGCGACCGCGACGATCTTCCATTGCCCGGCGCCGCAGGCGATGCCGAGGCAGGCGGCGAGAAAGGCGCAGGCTGCGCTGGTCAATCCGTGGACCCGGAAGCGATGGCTCTCTCGCACGATGACGCCGGCGCCGAGAAAGCCGATGCCGGTGAGGATACCCTGGATCACGCGGCTGGCCGCGTCGGTGATCTTGCCGGGCTCGGCGAACTGCTCGGCAAACAGGACCACCGTTGCGGTGGACAGACCGACAATCCCGAGCGTCTTCAGGCCGATCGGCTTGCCGCGCAGGTCCCGGTCAAGCCCGAGGGCGCCGCCGGCGAGCGTCGCAACGCCGAGGCGCAGCAGGATCTCGGACCAGTCGAGTTCGGTCATTCTCGTGTCTAACTCATGTCTTCGGCAGTCGTCCCATCAGATAGAATTCATCATTGGGCCGCATGCCGGTGAAATTCGCGAGCCGGTTCGACAGTCCGAAGAAGGCGGTGATCGCGGCGATGTCCCAGATGTCGTCGTCGCTGAAGCCGTGCGGGGCAAGGGCGGCGAAATCGTCCTCCGAAATCCGCTGTGCGTCAGCCGAAATCTTCATCGCGAAATCGAGCATCGCCCTCTCGCGCGGCGTGATGTCGGCCTTGCGGTAATTAATCGCGACCTGGTCGGCGATCACAGGGTTCTTGGCGCGGATGCGCAGGATCGCGCCATGGGCGATCACGCAATACTGGCATTGGTTGGCGGCCGAGGTCACCACCACGATCATCTCGCGCTCGGCCTTGGTGAGGCCGCCGTCCTTTTCCATCAGCGCGTCGTGATAGGCGAAGAACGCGCGGAACTCGTCGGGACGGTAGGCGAGCGTGAGGAATACGTTGGGCACAAAGCCGCTCTTTTCCTGCACGGCAAGGAGGCGGCTGCGGATGTCGTCGGGCAAAGTGTTAAGGGCGGGTGCGGGGAAGCGTTGCGCGGGTTTTGTCATTTGTATGGATTCCGGCTTGGGGACCGGCAACCATAGTCGATGCGGGCGGGCGGCTCCAGAGGGGCTCCAGCTCGCTTGTCCCGGACGCAGCGCAGCGCTTCTTCAGCGGCGCGCTGCAGAGCCGGGGTCCAGCATGTTTGGCGGTGATGATTGCGGCATGGGTCCCGCTTCTGCGCAGCAGTGTTGCACGCTGCAGCGCGTCCGGGACACGAGATATGTGCTACCGCAGCGGCTTCTTCAGCAGCGAGAAGCGGTCCGGATCCAGCCCCATCGACGGCTGCAGCATCGGCGCTTCGGCGGTGGTGAGCGTCTTGGCAGGCGGCGCCGAGAACATTGGGTCGTTCGGCACGTCGCGCTGCGAGGTGGCACCGCGCCAGCGCTCGAGCACGGCGCCGACGAAATGCATATCGTGGCCGGCACTGACTGAGGGTACGCTCGAGATAGTGGCTTCGCCGCGCGGCAATTGGTGCGGCGGCACTTCCTTGAAGCGCAGCCGCGTCGGCAGCGCGACGCCTTCACCGAACGCCAGCACTTCGCGGGTGCCCAGTGACGGCACGAAGGACAGCAAGTTCGCGGCCGCATCCGACACCGCGGCGCGCAGCAGCGCCTGGTCGCGTTCGTTGGCAAGACGCATCGTGAACAGCGTGTTGCACTGGGAGATGATGGTGGCGTCGAGCTCTGCCGGGCGCTGGGTGATCAATCCGAGATAGACGCCGTATTTGCGGCCTTCCTTGGCGATGCGCGACACAGCCTTGCGGGTCGGCCCGAAGCCGACATTGCGATCGGCGGAGGCGTAGCGGTGGGCCTCTTCACAGACGAACAGCATCGGCGACACGCCGTCGCTCCAAAGGCCGAAATCGAACGCCATGCGGCACAGCACCGAGACGACGGAATCGATCACTTCCGCCGGGAAGCCGGCGAGCTGCATCACCGTCATCGGCTTGCCGTTGGCGGGCAGGCGGAACAGATGGCTGATCACCTCGGCCATGGTGTCGCCGCCGACATTGGCGTTGTCGAACATGAAGGCGTAGCGCGGGTCGTTGCGCACGGCCTCGATGCGCGAGATCAGCTTATGATAAATAATGCGCGAGGAGCGGTTCTCCAGCTTGCCCATGCGCTCGTCGATCAGCGACATCAGGTCGACCAGGCGGTACGGCACCGGCGTGTCGACGGTGTAGCCGATCTGCTTGGGGTCGATGCGCTTGAGGCCGATGCGGTCGGCGTTCTGGTACTGGGTGTAGACGCCCTTGGCGATCGGGATGACTTCGGCGAGGATGTCGAGCTCTTCGGGCACGCCGGCGCGGCCGCCGAACAGCACGTCGACGATTTCCTCGAAATTGAACAGCCAGAATGGAAGCTTCAGGTTTCGCGGGTTGAGCACCAGCGCGCGGTCGCCGAAGCAGCGGCCATATTCGTTGTGGACGTCGAGCAGGAAGATCCGCAGGTTCGGCCGCGCCTTGAGGATTTCGTTCAGGAGCAGCGACACGCCGGTCGATTTACCGACGCCGGTCGATCCCAGCACTGCAAAGTGCTTGGACAGCATTTCCTCGATATCGACATAGGCGATGACGGACCGGTCCTGCTGGAGGAAGCCGACATTGATCTGGTCCGATCCGGTCGGCGCGTAGATCGTGCGCAGTTCCTGGCTCGTGATCAGGTCGACGGAATCGCCGATGGTCGGATAATTGGTGACGCCGCGCTGGAATTTGGCCTTATCGGCAGCATTGAGGATCTCACCGAGCAGGTCGACCGAGGCGATAGCAATATAATCGTCGCTGCTCGACAAATTCTCGCAGGACACCTCGGTGATCATCGCGACGATGACCGAGCTGGCGCAGCGGATGCTGACGAAACGGCCGACGGTCGCCCGAACCTCCGAGACCGGCATCTGGCTTTCCGCCAGAAGCCCGACCCGAGCGAGCGATCCGCGTACCGAAATCACGCGTCCAAAGGATGTCACGATGGATGAACCTGAGAGGACAAGATCTTTCCCCGACTATGCGTGGCTGTCGCTGGACAAACGGTTAAACGACAGGCGTGGGCGCTTCGTTAAATCCGCGACAATTCGTGCATGAGATTTGTTCCGAATGCATATTTGCCGCGGAAACAGCCCGAAAATGCTGCTGTTCCAGGCGTTTTGGCCCAAATCGAGTTAAGGAAGAATTTACCATCCGGGCAGTCCGCGGGAGTTGCACCAGGCACGGCCTTCGACGCGAACTCGCGATGCGTTGATTTGTTGACGGGACCTAATCATTTGTACATTAGTCCAAATGAGCCCGCCACCGGGACGCTGGTCGGGCGCCCCGTGAACATTGCCCCGCGACCCGAGCGCGGGATTCCGTGAGACGGACCGCCGCGCCCAGGAGGAGACCATGCAACCCGAACCGATCCTCGATCTCGCCCATCTCGGCCACATGGAACTGCTGACGCCGAAGCCCGACGAGAGCCTGAAATTCTTCGTCGACGTCATGGGGATGACCGTGAGCGGACAAAAGGGCGAGTCCGTGTATTTGCGCGGCTGGGACGACTACGAGCGCTACTCGTTGAAGCTCACGGCATCGAAGACGTCAGGCATGGAGCATATGGCACTGCGCGCGCGCAGCCAGCAGGCGCTGGAGCGTCGCGCTGCCGCGCTGAAGGGTTCCGGCTTCGACATCGGTTGGATCGATGGCGACATGGGGCAGGGGCCGACGTTCCGCTGCCGCGACCCCGATGGCCACGTCGTCGAACTCTATTATGAGACCGAATGGTATCAGGCGCCGGCCGAGCTGAGGCCCGCGCTCAAGAACCAGGCGCAGCGCTTTCCGGCCCGCGGCGTCAATGTCCGCCGCCTCGACCACCTCAACTGCCTCGCGGTCGACATCAAAGCGAACCGCGAGTTCTTCGAGAATTATCTCGGCTGCCGCCTCACCGAGCAGATCGTGCTCAATGACGGCCGTGAAGCGGCGATGTGGCTGACGATGTCGAACAAGAGCTACGATTTCGCCTATTCGCTCGATCATTCCGGCACGCCGGGCCGCTTTCACCACGTCACCTACGCCCTCGACAGCCGCGAGGAGATTCTTCGCGCCGCCGACATTTTCCTGGAGAACGGCATTCACATCGAGACCGGGCCGCACAAGCATGCGATCCAGCAGACTTTCTTCCTTTACGTCTACGAGCCCGGCGGCAACCGCGTCGAAGTCGCCAATGCCGGCGCGCGCCTCATCCTCGCGCCGGACTGGAAGCCGATCGTGTGGACCGAGGAAGAGCGCAAGAAGGGCCAGGCCTGGGGGCTGAAGACGATCGAGTCGTTCCACACCCACGGCACCCCGCCGGTGGAGCACAAATAGCGTTCAATTCGCAGCGGCTCTCGCCCGCGCGATCGTTTCCTTGACGTCGGTCCACGCCGGCTTATCGGGCGCGAACTGCTTGCGCAGGAAGCTGACGAGTTCCTTGACCTGCGCGTCGCTCATGCTGTTTTTGAACGCCGGCATGTAGCCGAGATCGCTGGAGACGGGCTCGGCAATGCCGTGCAGAATGACCTGCACGAGATTGTCCGATGTCGCGCTGTGCAGATTGCTGTTGAGCGCGAGCGAGGGCCGGCTGCCGAACAGCGGCAGGCCGCCGACTTCGTGGCAGACGGCGCAGGCGCCTTGATAGAGTCGCGCGCCAGTTGACGCGCTGACAGTGACTTGTGTTGCGTTCTCGAGCTTCAGAGCGATCGCATCCTGCGCTGGCCGGTCGGTCGGGGCGTTGAACGAGTTGAGGTAGATGGCCATCGCGCGGAGATCGTGGTCGGGGAGAGCGGTGAGATCCCTGACGACCGGAGCCATCGGGCCCGCGGCGACGCCATGATAGCGCGAATGGCCGGTGCGCAAATATGCGAAGAGCTCGTCCTCGCTCCACGGGATCGGCGCATGCGAAACCGAGGTCAGCGGCGGCGCTTCCCAACCTTCCGCAAATCCGCCGGCGAGATAGGCGTCGCGCAGTTCGGCGCCGAGCGCATTGCGCGGCGAATGGCAGGCGCTGCAATGGCCGAGGCTCTCGACGAGATAAGCGCCGCGATTCCATTGCTCGGATTTGGCGGCATCGGGCTTGATCTCGCGCGGCCGAGGGAACAGCGCATTCCATCCCGCCAGCAGCGGCCGCAGATTGAACGGGAAGGCGAGCCTGTTCGCGGGCGCTGTCGCGCGCACCGCGGGTTGCGCGACCAGATAGGCATAGAGCGCCTGAAGATCGGCGTCCGTGGTCCTGGCGAAATGCGTATAAGGAAACACCGGATAGAGCTGCCGCCCGTCGCGATGGATGCCATCGCGCATCGCGCGCTCGAATGCGGGATACGACCATGCGCCGATGCCGGTCTCGACGTCGGGCGTGATGTTGGTGCTGTAGATCGTGCCGAACGGTGTCTCGATCGCACGACCACCGGCGTTTGTAGCGCCCCTGGCTGTAGTGTGGCACACCGCACAATTGCCGAGTGCGGCCAATTGCTCGCCGCGGGCGATCGTTGCGGCGGAATAAACCGATGCGTCGGGCCGCGCGATCGGTGCAATTGCGCGTCCGGGCAGGAGCGCGGCGCCGATGCCGATCGCGGCAGTGCAGACGGCCGCAACCGTGGCGAAGATGCCCGCGCGCTTGGCAAACGGATTTTCCCAGATGCGAGACGGCTGAGACGCGGCCGGCGATGGCAGGGCCTGCGGCGTGGCCGGTGCGTCTCCGCGCAAGCCCCTGAGGATACGCTCCGGCGTGAACGGCGGCTCGCGGAAGCGCACGCCTGTTGCGTCGAAGATCGCATTCGCAATTGCCGCCGCGCTCGGCACCGACGCGGACTCGCCGACGCCAAGCGGCGGCTGGTCCGGCCGTGGCAGCAACAAGACGTCGATCTTGGGCACGTCGGCGAAAGGGATGATCGGGTAGGCGCCCCATTCACGGGCGGCCACCGCGCCGCGTTCGAACGAAACTTCCTCCATCAGCGCCCGGCTGGTGGACTGGATGACATTGCCGTGGATCTGGTGCCGCACGCCGTTCGGATTGATCATCAACCCGGAGTCCTGCCCCGCAACCACGCGCGTGACGCTGACGTCGCCGTTCGTCTTGTTCACCGCGACGTCCGCGACCCAGGCCGACCACGCCGCGCCGTAGCCGGGAAACTTGCTGTGGACGTAGAGCGCATAGGCAAAACCGCGCCCGTGCACGATCTCGCCGTCTTTCTCCTCGCGGACCGGTCTCGGCGTCCAGCCTGCGCGCTCGGCGACCGCGTTGACGAGATCGACCGCGCGCTGATCTTTCAGGTAGCGCAGGCGGTACTCGATCGGGTCGACACTGGCCTCGGTCGCGGCCTCGTCGATATAGGATTCATGTGCAAACGTGTTCGGCAGCGCCGAGACGCCGCGAAACCAGGACGCGCGCACGATGGGCGCCATGTCGTGCGCGACGACGCGCATGTGCTCGTAATCGTAGGGCGGGATCGCGGTGCGGTCGCCCATCTGCAGCACCGCCGGCTCGGGCGAGATCCGACCGGTCAGCAACAGCGCCAGCGTCGGTGCGGCGTTCGAAGGATAGCGCGTGGCGAGGTCGTAAGCAGCAACGCCGCCGTCGGCGTCGAGGCCGCCGTTGACGTCGATGAGCTGTGCGGTGCCCTTGGGCTCCCAGGCGTGCTCCTGCTCACGTGTGAGCTGCACGCGAACGGGCCGGCCGACCGCGCGCGACAGCAGCAGGGCGTCGGCAGTAACGTCATCGGCGCAATTGCGGCCGTAGCAGCCAGCGGCCTCCAGCCGGATGACGTCGATTTCGCTCTCGGGACGTTCGATCAGCAGCGCGAGGTCGCTGCGCAGCACGTGTGGGTTCTGCGTCCCGGACCAGACGCGGATATTGCCGTTCTGAAAATCGGCGACCGCGCAGGACGGGCCGATCGAGGCATGCATCTGATACGGCCAGACATAGGTGCGTTGCATCGGCTTGGCAGCGCCGGCGATGGCGGCATCGACGTTGCCCTTGTCGATCAGCGTGCGCGGCGTCGAGGGATTGGCGCGGAGCGCGGTCTCGACATCGGCGAGATCAGTCAGTGCCGACGTCGGCCTCCAGCTCACTGCAAGCTGCTCTGCCGCGCGAATCGCATTCTCCTCGCGCTCGGCGACCACGCCGACGAAATCGCCGATGCGCACGACGGCCACGAGGCCGGGGATGTCGCGCGCGGAGGATTCATCGACCCCGATCAGGCTGGAGCCGACAAACGGGCCGGCGTCGATGCCGGAGTAGGGCGGGCGCACCACGCGGCCGTGCAGCATGCCCGGTACGCGGATGTCGTGCACGAAGGTCAGCTCGCCCGTGGCCTTCGCTGGAAGATCGACGCGCGGCACCGATTGGCCGACGATGGCATAATCGCCGACGGCCTTGACCTGCACGTCATCGGCAAGCTCGAGGCGGATGGTCTCGCCGCCGATCAATTCGCCATAGCTGACGCTGCGGTTGTGGCCGCGGACAAGGCCGTCCTCGATCTTGAGTTCGCTCTCCGGCAGATCCAGCCGCTCAGCCGCGCGCGCGCTCAGGAATTGGCGCGCCTGAGCTGCGGCCTTGCGCAGGGGGACGGCGGTGATCTGAATGGTTTCGCTGGCAATCGTCGCGCCCTGGTTGGGCACAACAGCGCTATCGCCGAGCACGACGATAACGCGGGCAAAGGACACATCCAGCTCTTCGGCGACGATCTGGCCGAGTGCGGTGCGGATGCCGGTGCCGAGATCGACATGGCCGTTATAGGCGGTGACCGAACCGTCCGCGGTGATCCGGACGAAGGTCTCGGATGTGACCTCGTCCACCGTGCGGACGACGACGAGCGAGCCTCGCTCTGCTCCGTTCGAAAAAAGAGAGGCCATCAATCACCGGCCTCGGCGAGCTGGCCCGATGCACGCATCACGGCGCGCAGGATTTCGATATGGGTGCCGCAGCGGCAGAGATTGTAGCGCAGCGCCGCGAGCGCCTGCTGCTCTGATGGCTGCGGGTTGATCGCGAGCAGCGCCTTGGTGGTCATGATCATGCCGTTGAGGCAGTAGCCGCATTGCGCGGCCTGCTCATCGATAAAGGCCTGCTGCACGACGTCGGGCTTGTCGCGCGTGCCGAGGCCTTCGAGCGTCACGATGTCGCGCCCGGTGCAGCCGCTGACCGGAATCACGCAAGACCGCGCCGCCGTGCCGTCGATCAGGACAGTGCAGGTGCCGCATTCACCGAGGCCGCAACCATATTTCGGGCCGTTGAGCTGCAGGTCGTTGCGCAGCACATAAAGCAGCGGCGTCTGGCGCTCTGCCGTGACGTCGTGGATCCTGCCGTTCACGGTGAAGCGGATCGGTGTTTGCGTCATCCTCGTTCCCAAGCCCAGCGACCAAGCAATCGCAAAATTCTACGTCGCGACGATACCGTTTGTACACAAACGTGCAAGCCGGGCATGCCGCACTGCAGCGCGATTGCCTTCTTTGTGGACGGCGCGGGTAGGCAGATGAGGTTTTATGCGGCAGTCGCGTCTTTTGCGCTGCATCGCCGCTTGACAGTCCCGGGGACCGCGCGCAACATCGTTCGTATACGAATGATAACGCGTCGTGATCCGCTGGCTTCGACATGGTGATGGAAACAACGAGCGCTGCCACCGACAAGATCCGCTGCGACGCCTGTCCGGTGATGTGCTACATCAAGCCGGGCGCGGCGGGCGCCTGCGACCGCTACGCCAATCACGAGGGCAAGCTGGTCCGCGTCGATCCCCATGTGATCCTGGAGCGCACCGTCTCGCATGGCGGCAAGCTCGTTCCGTTCAGCCGCACGGAAGATTGGGACGGCAGGATCGTCCACGAGCCCTCGACCTTTGTCACCGCGATCGGCGCGGGCACGACCTATCCGGACTATAAGCCGGCGCCTTTCATCGTCTCGTCCGAGGTCGACGGGGTCGACATGGTGACGGTCGTCACTGAGGGCATCTTCTCCTATTGCGGCATCAAGGTGAAGATCGACACCGACCGCTATCTCGGGCCGGAAACCGCAACCGTGCGTGCGCAAGGTGAGGCGGTCGGCCATGTCACCACCAGCGAATACGGCTCGCAGATGCTGTCGCTCGGCGGTGTGCATCATCTGACCGGCGGCTCCAAGAAGGAGGGCCGCGTCACCTGCGATACGCTGATGGATCTCGCCAATTGCAAGGCGGTGGAACTGACCATCGACGGCGGCGCGAGCGTGGTGGTGCAGGCCGGCCAACCACCGATCGTCAACGGCGTCAAAGAAGAGCGCATGCGCGTTGGCTGCGGCTCGGCCACGATCGGCATGTTCGCCAAGCAATGGCATGGCAAGGTCGATGAAGTCGTCGTGGTCGACGATCACATCACTGGTGTGCTGAGCGAGCATCAGGCCGGCAAGCTGCTCGACATCGCCGACACCGGCATCAAGATGAAGGGCCGGCGCTCGACCCCCGGCCGCTATTTCCAGGTTGCCGATCCCGGCACGGGGTGGGGCGGCACCAACATCTCCGACCCGCTAGCCATCCTCGGTCCGTTCGACGCCAAGGAGGCCAAGCCCGGCCTTTCGATGCTGATGGTCTCCACGACCGGCGAGCATTCGTCCTATTACGTGCTGGACGAAGCCTTGAAGCCGGTCGAGACGGAGATGCCGGCCGACCTTAAATTCTCGGTCGAGCGGATCCAGGAGAATTGCGAGCCGGCGCTGTGCACGGTGCTGTTCATGGCCGGGGCCGGCGGTTCCTTACGCGCGGGGGTCACCGACAATCCAGTGCGGCTGACGCGCTCGGTCAAGGATGCGCTGACGCGCGTCACCAGCGGCGGCGCGCCGGTCTATGTCTGGCCGGGCGGCGGCATCACCTATATGGTCGATGTGACCCAGATGCCTTCAGGCGCGTTCGGCTATGTGCCGACCCCGGCGCTGGTCGCGCCGATCGAATTCACGATGAAGCTGGCCGACTATGCCGCGCTTGGCGGACACATGGACTACGTCAAGCCGCTCTCCGAGGTCAGGGGCGGCGATGATGTCCGGCAATTGCCTTGGCAGAACCCAATACCGGGATCGCGGCCATGACAAGGCTCCCGCAAATCGCATTGCTGTCTGATGGCCGGCGGCTGCATTTGCAGGATGGACCGATTGACCTGATCGTCGAGGCGAGGGGAGAGCCGGGCGAGGTGCGTGCGGCCTATGAGGCTGCGGCGCGGCGATTCACCGGGCTGCTCGACGAGCTCTGCGCGGAATTGCCGGAACTGCGGACCGCCGCTGAGCGGACGTCGCTGAAGGGCGTGGTGGCGTGTCGCATGCACGCCGCTGTCGCGCCTTATGCCGCCGACTGCTTCATCACGCCGATGGCTGCTGTCGCTGGCAGCGTGGCTGAAGAGATTCTTGGCGCGATGCAGGGCGCTGCGACGCTCCATCAGGCCTACGTCAACAATGGCGGCGACATCGCGCTGCATCTTGGCGAGGACGCGCATTTTTCGGTCGGCCTGATGGACCGGCCCGATCGCGACGGTGTGATGCGGTCCATGAAGGTCGATGCGAACGATCCCGTGCGGGGCATCGCGACCAGTGGCCGCCACGGCCGCAGCTTTTCGCTCGGCATTGCCGATGCGGTGACGGTGCTGGCGGCGACAGCGTCGAAGGCCGATGCGGCGGCCACCGTCATCGCCAATGCCGTCGATCTGGCCGGGCATCCTGCCATCGCAAGGCAACCAGCCAACGAACTTCAGCCCGACAGCGATCTCGGTGCGCGTCTCGTGACCCGCGCAGTCCGTGAATTGTCGCAAGAAGAGGTCGCTGCCGCGCTCGAATCTGGCGCGGAATGTGCACGGCAATTATTCGATTGTGGATTGATCGAGGGTGCCGTGTTGCAGCTTTGTGGTGATATGCTTGTCATCGGACCTAAGCATATAGAAGAGCAACGACCGCGCCCGCTTGCGCTTGAGAACGCGGTCCATGCCTGAGCAGGGGAACGAAACATGAGCGCGATCATCCGCAAGATCGTCACCGTCGTCGAAGAGACGCAGATGGAGATGGGCCGCCAGGTCTCGCCGCCGACCCGGCGCGCCGCGGCGATCGCGGTGATCGAAAATCCTTTTGCGGGACAATATGTCGAGGATCTCTCGCCGCTGATCGCGATCGGCGAGGAGCTCGGTGAGCTCCTGTCGAAGCGCGCAGTGGCGGCGCTCGGCATCGACGGCGCGAAGGCGCAGAGCTACGGCAAGGCTGCCGCCGTCGGCGAGAATGGTGAGCTGGAGCATGCCGCCGCCATCCTGCACCCGAAGATGGGCGCGCCGGTGCGGAAAGTTTTGAGCAAGGGCGCGGCACTGATCCCGTCGTCGAAGAAGCGTAGCGGGCCCGGCACGCCGTTGGACATTCCCCTCGGGCACAAGGACGCGGCCTTCGTGCGCAGCCATTTCGACGGCATGGAAGTGCAGATCAACGATGCGCCGCGCGCCAATGAGATCATGGTCGCGGTCGCCGTGACCGACAGCGGCCGTCCGCTGCCGCGCGTCGGCGGGCTGACAGTCGCGGAGATCAAGGGCGAAGACGGACTGCGTTAATTTTTCAAACTGGAGGTTGGGATGCGAGCAAGAAATTACGTCGTCGGCGCGGCCTTTGCGCTTCTGACTGGCGGCATGGGCCATTCGGCCCTGGCGCAGGACATCAAGATCGGCGAGATCAACAGCTACTCGCTGCTGCCGTCGTTCACCGAACCGTATCGCAAAGGCTGGCAGCTCGCTGTCGAACAGATCAACGCGGCCGGCGGCATCAACGGCAAGAAGCTCGTCGTCATCTCCAAGGACGACGGCGGCAAGCCGGCCGATGCGCAGACCGCGGCCAACGAGCTCGTCTCCAGCGAAGGCGTGGCGATGCTGACGGGTACGTTCCTGTCCAACATCGGCCTCGCGGTCAGCGACTTCGCCAACCAGAAGAAGGTGTTTTTCCTGGCGGCCGAGCCGCTGACCGACGCCGTGACCTGGTCGAAGGGCAACAAGTACACCTTCCGCCTGCGTCCCTCCAACTACATGCAGGCCGCGATGCTGGTGGAAGCTGCCAGCAAGCTGCCGGCAAAACGCTGGGCGACGATCGCGCCGAACTACGAATACGGCCAGTCGGCGGTGGCAGTGTTCAAGAAGCTGATGTCGGAGAAGCGCCCTGATATCCAGTGGGTCGATGAGCAATGGCCGCCGCAGGGCAAGATCGACGCGGGCCCGGTGGTGCAGGCGGTGGCGCAGGCTAATCCTGAAGCGATCCTCAACGTCACCTTCGGCCCGGACCTCGTCAAGCTCGTGCGCGAAGGGAACACCCGCGGCTTGTTCAAGGGACGCGAGGTCGTGTCCTTCCTGACCGGCGAGCCCGAATACCTCGATCCGCTGAAGGACGAGACGCCCGAGGGTTGGATCGTCACCGGCTATCCCTGGTACTCAATCAAGACGCCGGAGCACGACGCCTTCCTGAAGGCCTATCAGGCCAAGTACAACGACTATCCGCGCCTTGGCTCGATCGTTGGCTACCAGACCATCAAGGCGGCGGCGGCGATCATCGCCAAGGCTGGCTCGACCGACACCGACAAGATGATCGCTGCGGCTGAAGGCATTTCCATGCCGTCTCCGTTCGGCGAGATCACCTTCCGCAAGATCGATCATCAGTCGACGCTCGGTGCCTTCGTCGGCAAGACCGCGCAGAAGGACGGCAAGGGCGTGATGGTGGACGCGACGTACAAGAAGGGGTCCGACTATCTGCCCAGCGATGCCGAAGTCGCAAAGCTGCGGCCGAAGGATTGATACAACGAGAGACCGGGGCCCTCGTGGTTCGAGACGCGCGGCGTTGCCGCGCTCCTCACCATGAGGGTTCCGGACCTCATCCTGAGGAGGCGCGCGGCGCCGTCTCGAAGGATGAAGCCAAACACCGAGACTTATGCCTAACCCGGACCGCCGATGGCCTTTTACGTCGTACAGTTTCTGACCGGTCTCGCCAGCGCAGCGTCGCTGTTCCTGGTGGCCTCGGGCCTGTCGATCATCTTTGGCGTGACGCGGATCGTGAATTTCGCGCACGGCGCCTTCTACATGATCGGCGCCTATATCGCCTTTACGCTGACGGAGCGCTTCTCCGGCGCGTTCGGCTTCTGGGGCGGAGTGGTCGTGGCGGCGCTGGCCGTGGCGCTGATCGGCGTCCTCGTCGAGATGGTCCTGCTCCGGCGCATCTATCACGCGCCGGAGCTGTTCCAATTGCTCGCCACCTTCGGCCTGACCCTAATGGTCGAGGATCTGGTGGTGCTGATCTGGGGGCCTGACGATCTCGTCGGCCGCCGCGCGCCGGGCTTCAAGGGCGCGGTCGATTTCTTCGGCCAGAACGTCCCGAGCTATGATCTGTTCCTGATCGTGCTCGGGCCCGCCGTGCTCGGCATTCTCTGGCTGCTGTTCCAGCGCACGCGCTGGGGCGTGCTGGTGCGCGCGGCGACGCAGGACCGCGACATGGTCGCAGCGCTCGGCGTCAATCAGAAATGGCTGTTCACCTCAGTGTTCGCGGTCGGCGTTTTCCTCGCCGCCCTCGGCGGCGCGCTCCAGATCCCGCGCGATGCCGTGCATCACGCGATGGATTTGCGTATCATCGTCGAGGTCTTCGTCGTCGTCGTGATCGGCGGCCTTGGAAGCATCGTCGGCGCCTTCGTCGCGGCGGTGTTGGTCTCGGAACTGAACGCCTTCGGCATCCTGATCTTCCCGAAGATTTCCATCATCCTGGTCTTCCTGGTGATGGCGGTGGTTTTGATCATCCGGCCCTGGGGCCTGTTCGGCAGGCCTGAAGCGCCGGCGCGCAAGACGCCGGGCCTGACCGTCAATCCCTGGCGGCCGCTGACGTCGAATGAGCGGCTGGCCGCACTTGCGGCGCTGGTGCTCGCGGCGACGCTGCCGTTGTTCGCTGGCAACTACGCGCTGACCGTCGGCTCGGAGATCGCGATCTTCGTGATCTTTGCGGTCAGTCTGCATTTCCTGATGTCGGTCGGCGGGCTCGCGTCGTTCGGCCATGCCGCCTATTTCGGGCTCGGCGCCTATGGCGTGGCCTTCCTCGCCAAGATGGCGGGGCTGCCGATGATCGTCTGCCTGTTGCTCGGACCGCTGCTCGGTTGTATGGGTGCCGCCGTGTTCGGCTTCTTCGCCGTGCAGCTCTCCGGCGTCTATTTCGCGATGCTCACGCTCGCCTTCGCGCAGATCGTCTGGTCGATCGCATTTCAGTGGGTGAGCGTCACAGGCGGCGACAACGGCATTCTGGGCGTCTGGCCGGCGAGCTGGGCAGCGAGCCCGTCGCATTTCTACTGGTTAGCGCTTGGCGTCGCCGCGCTGGTCACGATTGCGCTCCGGATCGCGGTGTTCTCGCCGTTCGGCTACGCGCTCCGCGCCACGCGCGACTCGGCGCTGCGCAGTGAGGCGATCGGCATCAACGCCAAGCGCATGCAGTGGACCGCGTTCGTGATCGCTGGCACGACGGCCGGCATCGGCGGCGCGTTGTTCGCCTATCTCAAAGGCAGCGTCTTCCCGGACAATCTCGGCATCTCGCTCTCGGTCGATGCGTTGGTCATGGTGCTGCTCGGCGGCGTCGAGACGGTGTCGGGCGGGGTGATTGGCGCGATCGTCTACAAGGCCCTCAACATCTGGCTGGTCAGCCAGACGGATCTGTCAAAACTCGTGCTCGGCGGCTTCATCGTGCTCATCGTCGTCGTGTTCCCCAAGGGCATCGTCGGTATGATGGAGATGCTGGCGCAGCGGCGCAGGAAATCATCGCCACCGGGATCCTCCCTGCTTGCCAAGCCGATCGAGTCCGCCGAATGAGCGTTGCACCCCCACTTCTCGCGGTCGAAGGCCTGACCAAATCCTACGGCGGCATCCATGCCGTGCGCGGCGTCTCGTTCTCGCTGCGATCAGGCGAAATTCTGGCGCTGATCGGCCCGAACGGCGCCGGCAAGAGCACCTGCTTCGATATGCTCAACGGCCAGAACCGGCCGGATTCCGGACACGTCCGTTTACTCGGCGAGGAGACGACGGCCAAGAAGCCGCGCGAGATCTGGCGCATGGGCGTGGGGCGCACTTTCCAGATCACCGCGACCTTCGCTACCATGACGGTGCGCGAGAACGTTCAGGTCGCGCTGATCTCGCATGAGAAGCAGCTGTTCAATCTCTTCGGCTCGGCGCCGCATTTCGATTGCGGCGAGGCGGGGCGGCTGCTCGAGCTGGTCGGGATGAGTGGCTACGCGGATCGGCCCTGCGGCGAGCTTGCCTATGGCGACCTCAAGCGGCTCGAGCTTGCTGTGGCGCTCGCCAACGAACCCAAATTGCTGCTGATGGACGAGCCGACCGCCGGCATGGCGCCGCGCGAGCGCGTCGACCTGATGCGGCTCACGGCTCAAATCGCGCGCGAAAAGTCGATCGGCGTGCTCTTCACCGAGCACGACATGGACGTTGTGTTCGAGCATGCCGACCGCATCATCGTGCTCAACCGGGGCACGTTGATCGCCGAGGGCTCACCGGCCGAGGTGCGCGGCAATCCGCAGGTGCAGGCGGTCTATCTCGGCGAGGGCCTGCTTTACGAGGCCGCGCATCGCGGGGGAGCCTCGGTATGAAACTGACGGTCGACGGCCTCAACAGTCACTATGGACCCGCCCACATTCTGTTCGATATCGGCTTCGAGGTCGGCGAGGGCGAGGTCGTGGCGCTTCTGGGGCGCAACGGCGCCGGCAAGTCGACGACGTTCCGCTCAATCGTCGGTCTCGTCGCGCAGCGTTCCGGCCGCATCATGTTCGAGGGCAAGGATGTTTCAGTGAAGCCAACGCATGAGATTGTGCGCGATGGGCTCGGCTATGTGCCGGAGGAGCGGCGCATCTTCACCGATCTAACGGTGGAGGAAAATCTGGAAGTCGGCCGCCAGCCGAAGCGTCCGAACGCGCCGCACTGGACCCGTGAAAAGCTGTTCACGCTGTTTCCCAATCTTGGCGAGATGCGCAGCCGTCCCGGCGGCCGGATGAGCGGCGGCGAGCAGCAGATGCTGACGATCGCGCGCACGCTGATGGGCAATCCATCGCTGGTGCTGCTGGACGAGCCCTCGGAAGGCCTGTCGCCGAAGATCGTGGAGCAGATGGTCGATGCCATCCTCACCATGAAGAAGGAAGGCGTCAGCATCGTCGTCTCCGAGCAGAATCTGCACTTTGCGCGGTTGATCTCCGATCGTGCCTATATCATAGAGCGTGGCCGCATCTGTTTCGGCGGCACCATGGCCGAGCTCGACGCGCGTCCGGATATCCGCGACGCGCATCTGTCGTTGTGAGGGGCGGGGAGCGGATGGCGAGAAGCGTTGCGGCCAAGAAGAACATCAAACCGGCAAAACCGCCTTATGTGCTCGACGAGCAGGTCGGATTCATCCTGCGCCAGGTCTGGCAGCGCCACAGCGCAATCTTCTCCCGCGAGATCGGCACCAATCTGACGCCGACGCAATGGGCGGCGCTGTCAAAGCTCGCCGAGACCGGACCGTGCTCGCAGAACCAGCTCGGGCGGTTGACGGCGATGGATGTCGCGACCATCAAGGGCGTGATCGACAGACTTTCGGTTCGCGGCCTGACCGAGACCAGCCAGGATCCCGAGGACGGGCGACGCCTGCTGGTGAGCCTGACGCGCGCCGGTCAGCAGCTTGCGGAGAAGCTCGCGCCGAACGCGCTGGCGATCACCCGCGAGACTCTCGCGCCGCTCGACGCCAGGGAGCGCGAGATGCTGATGGGGTTGTTGAACAAGCTGCGGTGAATTGACCCTGTCATTCCGGGGCACGCGCATCGCGCGTGAACCCGGAATCCAGAGGTTATTGCGCGAGATTCCGGGTTCGCGCTAATGCGCGCCCCGGAATGACGGCAAGAGCCGTTACTTCCCCACCACTTCCGGCACCCGCCCCGCCGGCGGCGTGTTGCGGCTGCGTTGGGTGCGCACGATGCCGTCGATGATGGTCATGCCGATGCCGGGGAGGTCGCCGAGCTGGACGCTGTCCAAAATGTTCTTGCCGGGCGAGTGCTGTGCCTTGTCCAGGATGACGAAATCGGCGGAACGGCCGACCTCGATCAAGCCGCAATCGAGCTGCCGCATCCGTGCCGTGTTGCCGGTGGCAAGGCAGAACGCGATTTCGGCCGGCAAATCGCCGAGCGAGGACAGCATCGAGATCATGCGCAAGATGCCGAGCGGCTGCACGCCGGAGCCGGCAGGCGCGTCGGTGCCGAGGATGACGCGGTGCAGGTCACCCATCTCACGCGCGATGCGGAGCGTGTAGAGCGCCGAGCGCTCATTGCCGTTGTGCACGAGCTCCAGGCCGCGCTTGCAGCCCTCGCAGATGCAGCGGATCTGCTCGTCCGGGAGCGCAGTGTGGCCGCCATTGATGTGGCCGACCACGTCGGTGTCGGCCTCCAGCACCACGTCCTTATCGATCAGGCCGGAGCCGGGGATCGAGGGACCGCCAGTGTGGATCGTGCTCTGGATGCCGTATTTGCGTGCCCAGCCGACCATTCTTCGCGCGGTGGGGCCGTCCTTGACGCCGCCGAGGCCGACTTCGCCGAGCAGCTTGACACCGGCTGCGGCCAGCTCCTTGAAATCCTCCTCGACCATCTCGCATTCGATCACGGGCGCACCGGCGTGAACCTTCACGCCGCCGGGGCGCAAATTCCAGAATGCGCGCTGGGCGAAGATCGCCATGGCTTTCAGTCCGACGACGTCGCGCGGGCGGCCGGGCATGTGAACCTCGCCGGCAGAAATCATCGTGGTGACGCCGCCATGCAGATTGCTGTCGATCCAGCCGATCTGGTTCTGGCGGGGTGTCCAGTCACCCGCAACGGGGTGGACGTGGCTGTCGATCAGGCCGGGCACCACCGTGGTGCCGTTGGCCTCGATGATGGTAGTGGCATCGTCCGTGTTGACGTCCTTGAATTGGCCGATCGCGGTGATCTTGCCGTTCTCGGCGACGATGGTGTCGCCGTCCAGGATCGGCTTTTCCATCGCGCCGGACAGGATCAGGCCGATATTGCGGATCACGAGCTTCGTGGGTCCGGTGGCCTGGGGGGCGTCATGCGCCATGGAAGGGCTCCTCATTCCTAACTGCAACGCTCGCGATCTTGGGCAGCCTTGACCGCGGGATCAAGCAGGATTATTCATTAGTACACGAATGAGCGTGTACAAACGACGCATGGCTACCCGCCTCGGAACCGCAATTATCGCGACAGGGAAGGTGAGATGAGCAATTTCAATCAGGAAAGCGTTTTGAGCGTCCACCACTGGACCGACACGCTGTTCTCCTTCAAGACCACCCGCAGCCCGACCTTCCGTTTCCGCAACGGCGAATTCACCATGATTGGGCTCAAGGTCGGCGAGAAGCCGCTGCTGCGGGCCTACAGCGTCGCCAGCGCCAACTACGAGGACACGCTGGAATTCTTCTCGATCAAGGTGCCGGACGGTCCGCTGACCTCGCGGCTTCAGCACCTGAAGCAAGGCGACGAGATCATCGTCAGCCGCAAGGCCACCGGCACGCTCGTCATCGACAATCTGGAAGAGGGCCGCAACCTCTATCTGATCGGCACCGGCACAGGCCTCGCGCCGTTCCTGAGCGTGATCAAGGACCCCGAGACCTATGAGCGCTTCGAGAAGATCGTGCTGCTGCACGGCTGCCGGCACGTCAAGGAGCTCGCCTATGGCGAGATGATCACCGAGACGCTCCCGAAGGACGAGCTGATCGGCGAGTACATCCGGGAGCAGCTGATCTACTACCCGACCGTGACGCGCGATCCCTTCCGCAACCGCGGCCGCATCACCGACCTCATCACGTCAGGGAAGCTGTTTGCCGATATCGGCCTGCCGGAGCTGGAAGCAGCCCACGACCGCGTCATGATCTGCGGCAGCCCGGCGCTGGTGGCGGATACCCGCACGCTGCTGGGCGAGCGCGGCCTCATTGAGGGCAATCACGGCGAGCCGGCTCAGTTCGTGGTCGAAAAGGCTTTCGCCGAGCGCTAGGCCCGGAATTCCTGCGCAACAAAGCCGCATTTTCGCCGCGCCGCGCCCGTTGCCGCGCCGATTCGGCGCACGATACACTGTGGGAGCGAATCAGCGGAGTTCCCACATGGTTGCGGACAGCGACAGCAACATCGCCTGGCACCGGGTCCAGTTGAAGAAGAATCGCGCCGAGTTGAAGGCGCTGGAGACCGCGCGCTTCACAATGGGCGAGATCGCATCGTCGAAGCGGAACGGCCAGACCCAGAAGGCGATCGGGGAACTGAAACGCAAGATCACGCAGTCCGAGCGCGTGATTGCCGATCACGACAAGCGCACGCGCCGTCCGCTCGGCACTGACCTGCAGAGTCTGAGCAATGGCAGCTGGAGTGATTGGGACGCCTATACCAACCAGCAGCAGCGCAAGGCCGGGCCGCGCTCGTCGGGACGGGGTTAGTCCCGCTCCGCGAGAAGAGGACTGGTTCCAGCCCTTGCCTCTTGGGCCTCGCTGGCCATCTCGTTGACACGCCACCAACCGTTCCGGTGATCCCATGGCACCGCGCCTCGATTTCACCAGCGAGGCCTTCTTTCGTGATCCGCCGAAGGTCATTGCGACCCTGCGGGCCTCAGGCCCCGTCGTTGCGACGCGCTTTCCCCTCGTCGGCGACGTCTGGATCACCACCACACATGACGCCACTGCGCAGGTGCTGAGGACAGCACGATCTTCACGCTGCGCAAGGAAGACGGCGACGTTGCCGGCCTGCGCTGGTGGATGCCGAGGCTGGTCAGGACCATCGCCAACAACATGCTGACGATGGACGAGCCGGATCACACGAGGCTGCGCAGCATCGTGGACGAAGCCTTTCGCCGCCGTGCCATCGTTGCGATGGAGCCGCGCATCCGCGCCATTACCGACGGTCTGGCCGATGAGCTGTTCGCGAACGGAAGCCCGGCCGATCTCGTCGCGCGCTATGCGCGGATCCTGCCGCTGTCGGTGATCTCGGAGTTGCTTGGCTTGCCCACGGCCGATCGCCCGCGCTTCATCGCGTGGGCCAATGCGATGTCCTCGCTGACGAACATCGTCAGCTTCTTTCGCCTGCTGTTCGCGTTGCGCAAGATGCGAGCGTATCTCGAAGAGCAATTGCAGATCTCGCGCGATCGGGGCGGCGAAGGTCTGATCGCAGAGCTGGTCCAGGTCGAACGCGAGGGCGGCAAGATTACGCCGGACGAAATGGTCTCGATGGTGTTCCTGCTGCTCGCGGCGGGCTCGGAGACGACCACGCATCTCATCAGCGGCTCGGTTTACGAGCTGCTCAGGAATCCCGGGTTACGCGATTGGCTCGCGGCGGACTGGAGTCGCGTCCGGCTCGCCGTCGAAGAGTTTCTGCGCTTCGTCTCGCCGGTGCAATTCTCCAAGCCGCGCTATGTGCGGCGGGATGTCGAGGTTGAAGGCGTGCAGCTCAGGAAGGGCGATCGCGTCATGCTGATGCTCGCCGCCGCGAACATGGATCCAACGGTGCATGATCGTCCTGACCATCTCGATCTCGAACGCAAGCCCAACCGTCACATGTCCTTCGGCACGGGCATCCATTTCTGCCTCGGCCACCAGCTTGCGCGAATCGAGGCGGCTTGCGCATTAGAGGCGCTGTTCCAGCGCTGGCCGAATCTTCGCCTGTCCGTTGAGCCTTCGCAAATTCGGTGGCGTCGCAGGCCCGGCATTCGTGCACTCGAAAGGCTTCCGGTCGTGGACGATGGGCACATCGGCAATCTCGACGCAGCAGCGTGAAGGAACGCAGCCCTGCGGCACCGCGATCATTCCGAGGCAAAATTTGATCTGAAGTTGGGTCGTTACCAGGAACGGTGTTTAATCGCACCTGTTGTGATCGAAACCTCGAGATTCGAACTGGAGGTTCACAATGAGTTCCAGTGCCATTCCAGTATTCGACAAGACAGCACAGACGACCCATCTCTGGCTCAATGAAATCGGCGAAGAAATCGGTCTGGATGATCAGCAATCGTGGCGCGTGACGGCCGCTGTGCTGCGCGCAATACGTGATCGCCTGCCGGTCGAGCTTGCCGCGCATCTGGGATCACAGCTGCCGCTGCTGGTCCGTGGCGCGTACTATGATCAGTTCCGGCCGTCGACGATGCCTAGGCGGGTACGTTCGCTGGACGAATTTCTTCTGCTCATCGCGGAGGAACTGAAGTTTGGGCGCCCGGTCGATACGAAGGATGCCGCGCGCGCGGTGTTCAATGTTCTCTCCCGGCATTTGACTGCGGGCCAGATCGGCAAGGTCCGGGAAGCTTTGCCGGAGGAGGTGAGGGCGATCTGGAGCATGGAACCCGGTAACCCGGACGAGAGGGATATGTCGCACTAGGTCGACGGAAACCTTCTTCGCGACGCTGGCGTTGACCAAGCGACATCCCGAAAGATCATCGGAGATTCAGCCATGCAAGTTCACGAGATCATGACACCATCGGTCCACATCGCCGATCCCAATATGACCATCCGGGAAGCCTCTCGCTGGATGCGTGCCGATCATGTCGGAGCGCTGCCGGTGGGCGAGAATGATCGCCTTATCAGCATGGTTATCGACAGGGACATCGTCACGCGTGCGGTCGCCGAGGAGCGATCGCCGGGCAGCACGTCAGTGCGCGAGGTGATGTCCGAGGGCGTCTGCTATTGCTTCGAGGACGACGACGTGGAAGGCGCCTCGCAGGTAATGGCGACGCACCAGGTCCGGCGTCTTCCGGTGCTCAACCGGCAGAAGCGCCTGGTCGGCGTGGTCGCTGTGGCAGACATCAGCAGGGCGGACGATGAATGCGCGCAGGACGCGTTGAAAGACATCTCCGCGCCCGCAGATCGGGAGCGGCACTGACGGTGCCATGACGTCGCTTTCCACAAGGAGGTTTCCATGGCCAGCAAGATGCCCCCCGTCCCGAACGCCAACCAGAGCCCAAAGGGAACTGGCGACACTAAGCAGGTGGCAGACCAGAAGCCGCATGGTCACCAGCGTGTGCAGAACCCGGATCAGCAGGGGCAGCAAGGCAACATCAAGCAGAACACCACCAATCAGGGCTACCAGCAAGACCGGTGAGGAGAATGCTTCATGTCGACATCCACCAAGACACCGAACAGTATTCGCCAAGGCGGGCCAGGCGCATCGCACGAGAATGCGAAGGCGCCTCTTGAGGTGAAGAAGCCGCCTGCGGATGCCCAGCGAAGCCATAGCCGCATCTCCGGTGGCGGAGGCGAGCGCGACTCCCATCACGCGCACGACGCTGCCGGCAAGGGCGGAGGCAGGTGAATCATGAGCAGCAAGCACCCCAAATTGTATAGACCAAGCGAGAAGGACATGCGCGACAACCCTCTGATCGGCGGATCGAAGGGGGCCACGATCGCGGGCATATCCCCCGACGACCTCGAAGATGCTCTCGGCGAGAACACGATCGAAGGTGATCGCGAGAACGATGTCGGCATCGGCGGCGGCATCGACAAGGACGTCGCACATGGTGGCGCACACCGAAGAGGTCGATAGCTCCGGAGAACAAGCATGCAAGGCAAAAAGACCCATGAGCAGCAGGTTCGCATCCTCGAGCGCAAGCCCGATGTCCCGGACGCGCGAGAGCTGGATCGGGCGTTGGGCCGCAACGTCGAGGACGCCGCCGTCCACCGTGCGCAGCCTGAGGCGCGGCACAGCGAACACCCGGTAAGTCGCGGTGGCCTCAATCAGGAGAGCGATCACAACAAGCACAACGATCCCGGCCAAAGCGGCCACAAGCCGCCAAAGCCGATGCCGGCGCAACAGAAGCACTAAGTCTTCGGAAGATCACTGCAAGAGGAGAAACCGATGCCAGCTGGTCACGGCAGCAAAACGCACTTCAGATCGGGCGTGCATGGCAAGGGCGATGGCACCGGCGCCATGGCCGACATCCCCAAGGACAAGATCGGCGACAACGTGGTGCTGTCCAACCGCGACAAGAAGCAGCATTCGGACATTCGCGGCATGGACGGCAAGTTCATTCAGACTGAACAGTATCAGGATCACGCAGCCAATCGGCTCGACGAGGAGCCAGGGACTGACGAGACCTGAGGGGCCTTCCTCCCGACCGACTCGCGGACCGGTATTCAGCCGGTCCGCTTTTTTGTCGGCGCAAGATCGCGCTCCCAGCCGAACACGGAGCGGCCATCGAGATCCGTTGATGCGGCACGTTCGCCCGCGATGTAGGCCTCCACCGAGGGGCCTTGGGTGGTCCGCTCCAACCGCCGTGCCTGATCGTCGAGGCGCTTGATGGCCTGCATCTCCTCCTCGCGCCCGAGTTTTGCGTGATGGATCGCACCCTTCAGGACGCGGATGGTCTCGTCATAGACCTTGATCGGGACAGGGTAGGGATGCCGGTCCTTGCCGCCGTGGGCCAGTGAGAAGCGTGCGGGATCTTTGAAGCGATAGGGCGCGCCGTGCACGACCTCGGCGACCATTGCGAGCGAACGGACTGTCCGTGCACCGACGCCGGGCGTGAGCAACAGCTCGGGAAAGTCGACCGGCCCGCGCTCGGCGGCAGCAGCCAGCGTACCGTGCAAGCGGCGTGCAAACACGTCCTTCGGCCGGACGTCGTGATGCGCCGGCATGATCAGATGCGGCAGCATGGCTTGCGCGGGTTCGGGCGCGGTCCCGGTGAGCCGCTCGAATTCGGTAAGGATGCGATCGGGCCCGAGACTACTTAACAGCTCGAGCTGCGCGATACGCGAGACCTCGGCGCGGTGGTCGGTGAGATTGACGATCTCTCCTTGCTGCGGGCCGTCGATCGCGCTGTGTGGCGCGTCGACAAAACTCTTCAGTGCTTCGGAATGCCAGTGATAGCGCCGGGCCTGCCGCTTGTCGCCGTTCATGCCTTGCTGCACGACGGTCCACTTGCTGTCGTTCGTGACGAAGAAGCCATGGAGATAAAGATCGAAGCCGTCCTGCACGGCAGCGCTGTCGACCTTGGCGACCAAGCGGCTTGCGCGGGTCAGCTTTGCGCCGTCGAAGCCGACGCGGTTGCCGAGCTGTAACAGCTCGTCCGGCGTCTTGCGCGAGTGCTGGCCGCGGCCGCCGCAGACATAGATGCCGAGCTCGTCCTGGAGCGGGCCGAGCCCGCGCTTCAGCGCGCCAATCACGGACGTCGTGACGCCGGAGGAGTGCCAGTCCATTCCCATCACGGCGCCGAACGACTGGAACCAGAACGGATGCGACAAGCGCTGCATGAACGCATCGCGGCCGTAATGGTGCACGATCGCCTGTGTGACGATTGCGCCCAGCGAAGCCATGCGGCTCGCGAGCCAGGATGGAACCCGGCCGGTGTGCAGAGGAAGTTCGGCGCTGCCGGTACGTCGAGTCATGAGCCCCTCACACTAGCGCAGTTTGGCGAGCGTTGCATCAGCGGGATACTGCGTTGCACCAGAGGTGGGAGCGAAGCTGGCCCGAAGACGTTGGGCGGGCTGACGTGAATGCAACGGCAGGGACAGCAATGAATTGGCACGCGGTCATGGCTGACGTCGACAGGATGTTCGGCTGGATACCGTCATGGTTTATTGGCCTTGGCCTTGTTGCCGGCGCAATCTTGCTCGCCCTGTCCGCCTACCGGCTCGCCGTGTGGTTACTCTGCCGCGCCTTCGGAACCCGCCTGCCTCTCATACGCGTGTTCATCGATCGAACCTCCGGCCCGGCTCAATTGGCGCTGTGCCTTGCTGCCGTCGCTCTGGTCCTGCCGCTTGCTCCGCTTGACGATACGATCCGAACGCCGCTGATGCGCCTGTTCGTCGTCGCCTTTATCGCGCTGATCGGCTGGATCTTGATCCGGATCGTCGACATGAGCGCGGCGCGCTATTTGCAGAATTTCCGCGACGTCACCGAGAATTTCATCGCGCGCAAGCACGTGACCCAGGTCCGCGTGTTCAAGCGTGTCATCGACACCATCATCGTCACCATCACGGTCTCAACCGCGCTGATGACCTTCGACTCGGTCAGGCAATACGGCGTCAGCCTGTTCGCCTCCGCCGGGGCTGCCGGTATCATCGTCGGTCTTGCGGCACGGCCGCTGCTGAGCAATCTCATCGCGGGCTTGCAGATCGCGATCACCCAGCCGATCCGGATCGAGGATGCCGTCATCATCGAGAACGAATGGGGTTGGGTCGAGGACATCGCTGCGACCTATGTTGTGATCCGGCTCTGGGACTGGCGCCGCATGGTGGTGCCGCTGTCCTATTTCATCGAAAAGCCGTTCCAGAACTGGACCCGCGACACCGCGTCACTGATTGGCGTCATCTCGCTTCACGTCGACTATCGCGCCGATGTGCCGCGCATCCGGCGCTGGCTCGAGGGCGCGGTGAAGGAGTCCAAGCTCTGGGACGGTGCGGTGGTCAATCTTCAGGTGATCGACGCGGACTCGCGCACCATCGAGCTTCGCGCACTGGTCAGCGCGCGCAATGCATCGCAATCCTGGGACCTGCGCTGCGAGATCAGGGAGAAGCTGATTGCCTTCATCCGCGACGAGATGCCGGAAGCCCTGCCGCGCGAACGCGCGATCCTGATTCCGTCGGGCAGGGGCGACGATGACGAATTCCTGCGACGCGCTGCATCACCGGAGAAGATGAGGGCGAGTGCGCACAATTGACCGGTGCGATCCTTTGTACCGGCCCATCGCCCGGGCACGGTGGGTGCGAGGAGCCCAGAACGGGTCCCATGTGAAGAACCGCTTCCGGCCGTTACCGATGGTTCTTGTTGACGAGACCTGATCTTTTGTACGATAGTACAAATCACATGGTACGCAAGCCCACCAGCAAGGAAACGGCCCGCAAGCCGAATATGCGCGAGGCGATCCTCGTCGCGGCCGAGGAGCTGTTCGCTACCAACGGCTTCAACGCCGTCTCGGTGCGCGACATCGCGCAGGCCGCCGGCGCCAATCCCGGCAGCGTCACCTATCATTTCAAGACCAAGGATGGCCTGCTGCTGGAGATCTACCGGCGCCATTGCGGGCCGATGAACCTCCGCCGTTCCGAGCTGCTCGCCGCCGCCAAGCGCGTGCGCGATCTGCAGGACCGGCTGGAGGCGATCGTGCGGGCCTATGTGGTGCCGGCCTTCACCTCGGGCAGCGATCTCGCCGGCGGTGGTGCGCGCTTCACGCGGCTGCGCGCCGTGATGTCGGCCGAGGGCAATGAGGTCGCGCGAAAAATCATCGCGCAGACGTTTGACGACACCAGCCACGCGTTCATCGACGCGGTCCACGAAAGCTTGCCGCACATTCCGCGCACCGACATCGTCTGGCGCAGCCACTTCCTGCTCGGGGCGCTCTATTACTCGTTGGTGACGCCGGACCGCGTCTCGCGCCTGTCGCGCGGCGAGGCTGACGGCAGCGATCCCGCCAACGCCATCGAGCAATTGGTGCAGGCGACCGTCGCCGCATTCCAGGCGCCAGCTTTGGATCAGGCCGCGCCGGCACGGCGGCGCACTGTTGCAAGCAGCAAGACTTGAAAGAAGCGGTCTCGCTCGGCGGTTCAAGTGATGACGATGATGTACACGCCGACCATTCCGCCGCCCGATCCGAACACGCGCACGCCGAAGTTCAAGTTGCCGAAGCTGTCCTGCGATGCGCATTGCCACATCTTCGGCCCCGGCGCGAAATATCCTTATGCGCCTGACCGTTCCTACACGCCGCCCGACGCTCCGCTGGAGGATTTCCGCTTGCTGCATGCCAAGCTCGGCGTCGAGCGGGCGGTCATCGTCAATGCCAGCGTACATGGCACCGACAACACGGTGGCGCTCGATGCGATTGCCCAAAGCGACGGCGCTTATCGCGCGGTCGCCAATATCGACGACACCATCACCGAGCGGGGGCTTCGCGTGCTTCACGAGGGCGGCTTCCGCGGCTGCCGCTTCAATTTCGTCCGCCATCTCGGCGGCGTCCCCGACAAGAGCGTGTTCAACCGCGTCATCGCCATGGTCGCGCCGCTCGGCTGGCACATCGATTTGCATTTCGATGCGATCGACCTGCCCGAATATGCCGACATGCTGGCAAGGCTGCCGCTGAGCTACACGATCGACCATATGGGACGGGTGAAAGCGTCCGAGGGGCTCGATCAGTTGCCCTTCAAGATCCTGATCGATCTGATGCAGCGCGATGAAAAATGCTGGGTCAAGATCTGCGGCTCGGAGCGGGTCTCCTCGGCTGGTCCACCATTTACGGACGCCGTACCGTTCGCGCGAAAAATCCTCGAGACGGCACCTGATCGCGTCATCTGGGGCACGGACTGGCCGCATCCCAACGTCAAGGTGATGCCGAATGACAGCGATCTTGTCGACCTGATCCCGGTGTTCGCGCCGGAGCCGGAATTCGAGCAGAAGATTCTCGTCAGCAACCCAGCGCGCCTGTTCGGGTTCGACACATGACGGCGATGGCGATCGACAAGCCGCGCGGGCGCGCCTGGTGGAAGGAGCTCTGGATCCAGGTGCTCATCGCCATGGCGGCCGGCATCGCGCTTGGGATCGTCAGTCCCGAGGCGGGCGCGAAAATGCAGCCGCTCGGCGATGCCTTCATCAGGGCGATCCGGATGCTGATCGCGCCGATCATCTTCTGCACCGTCGTGCATGGCATCGCGCATATGGCCGACATGGCGCGGGTCGGGCGAGTCGCCATCAAGGCGATCGTCTATTTCGAGATCATGACAACGATCGCGCTGATCATCGGTCTCATCGCGGTCAACCTGCTCAAGCCTGGCGCCGGCATGAACATCGATCCCGCCAGCATCAATGCCAGCGCGGTCGAGCCTTACGTCAAGCAGACCGCCGTGATCGGCTTCGTGCCATTCCTGATGAACATCGTGCCTGCGACTTTCATCGGTGCATTTGCCGAGGGCAATATTCTCCAGGTTCTGTTCGTTTCGGTGTTGTGCGGTTTTGCGCTGGTGCAGCTCGGTGAGCGCGCCGCGCCGCTGGTCAATTTGATCGACATCGCTGCCAAAATGGTGTTCGCCGTCGTCGGCTTCGTGATGTGGGCGGCGCCGATCGGCGCGTTCGGCGCCATTGCGCTTACGGTTGGCAAATTTGGTGTCGGCTCGCTGGCTTCGCTCGGGAAGCTGCTGGGCGGGTTCTACCTCACCTGCGTGATCTTCATCATTATGGCGCTCGGTCCCGTCGCGCGTCTCTGCGGTTTCTCGCTGCTCAAGCTGATCCGCTACATCTGGGAAGAGCTGTTGATCTGCATCGCGACGACCTCGTCGGAGACGGTGCTGCCGCGGATGCTGACCAAGCTGGAGAAGGCCGGTTGCGAGAAGAGCGTGGTCGGGCTCGTGATCCCCACCGGCTATTCCTTCAATCTCGACGGCACGTGCCTCTATCTCGCCGCTGCCTCGGTGTTCCTGGCGCAGGCGACCAACACGCCGCTCGGCCTCGCGGAGCAGATCGAACTGTTGCTGATCCTGCTCGTGACCTCAAAGGGCGCGGCAGGCATCGCGGGCGCGGCCTTTGTCGTGCTGGCGGCGACGCTGTCGGCGACCGGCACCATTCCGGTGACGAGTGTCGCACTGGTGCTCGGCATCCACCGCCTGATGTCACAGGGGCTGACGCCGACCAACCTGATCGGGAACGCGGTCGCGACCATTGCGATTGCCAAATGGGAAGGCGCGCTCGACGGCGAGCGCTTGAAGCGCGTGCTCGACCGTAACGAATCCGCCGCTGCCGCTTGAGGAACTTATCATGCTTGCGAACGAAAGAGGGGAGTTTGTCCCATGAAAACAGGTCTCGTGATCACCGCCCATCCGGGCGATTTCGTCTGGCGTGCCGGCGGCGCCATCGCGCTGCATGCGAAGAAGGGCTATCGCATGAAGATCGTCTGCATGTCCTTCGGCGAGCGCGGCGAGAGCCAGTTCGCCTGGAAGGAAAAGGGCGCGACGCTTGAATCGGTCAAGGCCGGCCGCAAGGACGAGGCGGAGCGCGCGGCAAAGCAGCTCGGGGCCGAGATCGAGTTCTTCGACTGCGGCGATTATCCGCTGAAGCTGACCGAGGCGCATTTCGACCGCATGGTCGACATCTACCGCGAGCTCAATCCGAGCTTCGTGCTGACGCACGCGCTGGAAGACCCCTATAATTTCGACCATCCCAATGCGGCGCATTTCGCGCAGGAGACCCGCGTCGTCGCGCAGGCCATGGGCCACAAGCCCGGCGCGCAGTACAAATATTCCGCGCCGCCGGTGTTCCTGTTCGAGCCGCATCAGCCGGAGCAGTGCAATTACAAGCCGGACTTGATCCTCAAGATCGACGAGGTCTGGAACGAGAAGTACGAGGCGTTCCAGATTCTTGCCGCGCAAAAGCATCTCTGGGGCTATTACGAGCGGGTCGCGCTCAACCGTGGTATTCAAGGCAGCCGCAACACGGGAGTGCCCATGACTTACGGCGAGGCCTATCAGCGCCTGTTCCCGACCGTTGCGGAGGAGCTGGCATGAAGCCGGTTGTCGTTCGCAACATTGAGCGCGCTGATTCCGCAGGAATGGGGGAGTACGGCGTTTCGACCGTGCATGAGGCCTACGGCCGCATCGGCCTGATGAAGCCTTATTTGCGACCGGTGTGGCCGGGCGCGTCGATCGCAGGTCCTGCCGTTACGGTTCTGGCACAGCCCGGCGACAACTGGATGATCCATGTTGCCGTCGAACAGTGCAAGAAGGGCGACATCCTCGTCGTCGGCTGCACCACCGACAACACCGACGGCATGTTCGGCGAGCTGCTGGCGACCTCGCTCCAGGCGCGAGGCGTGCAGGGGCTGATCATCGATGCCGGCTGCCGTGACGTGAAGGCGCTGCACGAGATGAATTTTCCGGTGTGGTCGCGCGCGATTTCGGCCAAGGGTACGGTCAAGGCTACGCTCGGGTCGGTCAACGTTCCCGTGGTCTGCGCCGGTGTCAATGTCGATCCCGGCGACATCATCGTGGCCGATGACGATGGCGTGGTAGTGGTGCCGAAGCGCTATGCGGCTGAGGTGGCCGAGAAGGCCAAGAAGCGCAATGCGGATGAGGGCGGCAAGCGTAAACGCCTTGCCTCGGGCGAGCTCGGCCTCGACATGTACAGCATGCGCGAAGCCCTGGCGAAGGCCGGGCTCGTCTATGTCGACAATCCCGAGGACGTCTGAAGCAAAGAGAACCGGAGCGGACGATGGATCGCCTCAAGCTGAAGGCCGTTCTCGGCAATCACCCCCATGTCCAGGCGGTGAAGAGCGGCGAGCTCCGCTCCGACCAGTTCGATCTCGACTTCATCGAGCACACGCCGACCAACACGGCGTTCAAGCCGATGGTGCGCGAGCAGGCGTTCGACGTCTGCGAGATGGCGATCGTCACCTATCTGATGGCGAAGGCGCACGGCAAGCCGCTGGTGCTGCTGCCGGCGACCATGCTCGGCCGATTCCAGCATGCCTATGCTCTGTACAATCCCGCGCACAGCACGCTCGGGCCCTCCGATCTCGAAGGCAAGCGCGTCGGCATCCGCTCGTTCACGACGACGACCGGCGCCTGGATCAGGGGCATTCTCGCCAACGACTACGGCGTCAAGCTCGACAAGATACGCTGGGTTACTTTCGAGGATCCGCACGTCGCCGAGTATGTCGACACCACCGAGCGCGCGCCGAAGGACAAGAAGATTTTGCAGATGCTGCTCGACGGCGAGCTCGATGCCGTGCTCGGCGAGACCTCTGATAATGCCAAGCTGAAATCGCTGTTCCCAGATCCGGCCGTGGAGGCCGCCGAATGGTACGCCCGCCGCGGCGTGGTGCCGGTCAATCATCTCGTGGTCGTGACCGAGCGGCTTGCAAAATCGCGCCCGGATGTGGTCGCCGGCGTCTATGAACTGCTAAAACAGAACAAGGAGCTGGTAGGGCCCGCGGCAACGCCCGACCTCGTTCCGTTTGGCATTGAGGCGAACAGAAAACCGCTGGAGCTGATCGTCGACTACGCATTCCAGCAGGCGCTGATCCCGCGCCGCTACGCGGTCGAGGAACTGTTCGACGCGACAACGCGAGGACTGAATTGATGGCGGATCCGAAGCGGTGGCAGATCGGGCTGGTTGGCTATGGCGAGGTCGGCCGGATCCTGGCAGAGGACTTGCGGCAGCAGGACATCAAGGTGTCAGCCTATGACATTAAGCTTGGGACCGAGCAGGGCGCTGCGCTGAAGGAGCATGCAGCGAAGTTCGGCGTGACGCTCGCAGCCTCGCATGCCGAGCTGACCGCAAACTCCGATTTCATCATCTCTGCCGTCACGGCGAGCCAGGCCGTTCCGGTCGCAAAGGCCTGCGCGGGGGCCATCAACCAGGGCACCTGGTTTCTCGATTTCAATTCAGCCTCGCCCGGCGCCAAGCAGCGCGCCGACGCGCTGATTGACGGCGCCGGCGGGCGCTATGTCGAGGGTGCCGTGATGACCTCGGTGCCGCCGTATCGTATCCAGGTGCCGCTGCTGCTCGGCGGTTCCGGGGCGAGGGAGCTCGAGCCGCTGCTGAACGCGATCGGCTTTGCCGCCAAGGTTGCGAGCGACCAGCTCGGCGTGTCCTCGGCCGTGAAGATGTGCCGCAGCATCATGATCAAGGGCCTGGAGGCCATGGTCATCGAAAGCTTCACCACCGCGCGGGCCTATGGCGTCGAAGATGCAGTGCTGGCTTCGCTTGCGGAGACCTTTCCTGCGATCAATTGGGAGAAGCAGGGCGCCTATTTCTTCCAGCGCGTGATCGAGCACGGCCGCCGCCGCGCCGAAGAGGTGCGCGAAGTTGCCGAGACCGTGCGCGAGGCGGGGCTGAGGCCATGGTCGGCGCAAGGGACGGCCGAGCGTCAGGCCTGGATGGCTGATCTCGCCGACGAAGGCCTGTTTGGCGCGAAGGGAACGAAGGAGTTCGCCCGCAGCGCCGATTGGCGCACCGAGGCGGATCGCGTCCTGGCCAAGATCAAGCGCTGAGCAGGCGCCTCAACTCAGGCCCTGCTGCCGTCGCGAAAACCGGAGACTTCGTCGCGAGCGGCCTCGATCAAATCGATCAAGATTTTGGCCTTGCGAACGACGTCCTTGGTGCGCTCGGTCCTGAACTCAGTCAGGATCATGCGAATGCACTTGTCCGCGGTATCCAGCGTCCGCAGCGCGCGGGCCATGTCGTCCTGGGTGTGGATTGCCGAGATATCGAGGCCGGACAGCACCGCGCCGATGCCGTTCAAGCGCTTGACGGCCGTTTCGGCGGGCGTGCTAGCCCGGATGGAATGATAATCGATGCTGCTGAATGCGCTGAACATATCCATAACTTCACCAGAGAACGCAGATGGTCAGTGCGCTTGATCTATTATGGTTAGCGCGACCTTTCTCGCAACGCGTTCGGCTACGGTCCGGGATTCTACCGGACTCAGCCGATGCTCTGACCAGCGGTAAAATCGGACGGGATCAGCTGCGCTTCCCGACTATCTTCCCGTTGGATGCGACGAGCCTGCCTTCCTTGTAGACCGCGCGCCCCTGGGGCACGGCGACGATGGCCTCGGGAACATGTTCCGCATTCAGCGTTACGAAATCGGCCTTGGCGCCGACGTGCAGGCCGTAGTCCCCGAGCCGCAGCGCTTTTGCGCCCGCCTCGGTCACCAGATCGAATGCGACGCGCAATTCCTCATCGACGTTGAAGCCCGAACGATAGCCGAGCGTCGTCGCCCGTCGCAGCATGTCGCCGTCGCCATAGGGCCACCAGGAATCGCGGATGTTATCGTTGCCGCTGAACACGGTCACGCCGGCGTTGCGCAGCGCCAGGATCGGCGGGAAGGCTCTGGCGCCCGGCGCGTTGGTCATGATGGCGACTCCGGACCGCGCGAGAATGTCGGCGACTGTCTTGAGTTGATCTGCTGCAATATCGCCGAGCCCGTAGGCGTGGCTGATGGCGACATGGCCCTCCATACCGAGCGCACGCGTGCGCGCCGCAATTTGCTCGATCTCGAAGGCACCCAGCATGCCCATATCGTGAAGGTGGATGTCAACGTCGACGCCGTGCTTCTCGGCGACCCCGAACACGACATCGAGATGCTTCTCGATATCGCGATCGAAACTTGCGGGATCGAGCCCGCCGACCAGATTGGCACCGAGCCTGATGGCCTCGTCGAGCAATTGCGGCGTGCCGGGGCTCGCCAAAATGCCGCTCTGGGGAAAGGCCACGAGCTGGATATCGATCAGGCCGCGATATTCCTCGCGCACGCGCAAGATCGTCTCCAGCGACTTCAGGCCAACCGAGCCGTCGACCATGACGTGGCTGCGCATTTGCGTGGTGCCGTGGCCGATGCAGAGATCGAGTTGCTTGCGCGCCCGTACGTCCATCGGCGCTGAGACGGCCATGTTCTGCGCCTGGAAGGCCACGCGTTCGCGCACGTCGAATCCGTCAGTGCACGGCTTATGCGGACGCCAGGCGTCGCCATAGAAGCTGGTGTCGAGATGGATATGGCCTTCGACGAAGCCGGGAACGACGAGGGCATTGCCGAGGTCGATCGTCTCGGCGCCGTCTGCGGGCGCCTCAGCCGGCAGAAGCGCGGCGATGCGCCCGTCCTTGATCGCAATGTGGTGCCGCGCTCCGCCGTCGAAACGCGCGTTCAGGAAGATTGTGTCGAACGCCATTCGGTTGCTCCGGTGGTCGAGTTTTAGCGATCGTTGCGCGCTGTTCAGTTTTGCGGAGGAAGCAACGTCGCCCGCTTCCGCTCAAAGGTCTGCCGTCCGCTCTTGAACCCCATCAAAACATCCGGCAGCTCGGCGATGGCGAAGCGGCTGTCCTGCGTGTTAAGCACGACGAGATCGGCGGGCTTGCCGACCGCGATCCCGTAATCTCTGAGATTCATCAGCCGCGCTGGCAGCTCGGTGATGAGATCGAGGCAGGTGTCGAAGTCGCCGACGGCAGCGTGGGCGACATTGGCGTAAAAATTCGCCATCCGCAGCAGGGAGGCATCGCCGAACGGCGTGAAGGGATTGAGCACGTTGTTGGTCGCGATCGAGCACACGATGCCGTCGCCCGCGAGCTTGTGCGCGAGCGTCAGCCCGCGCGGCACGTTGTGGATGGCATCGCGCCCCATCAGGTAGAGATCGGTTGCGGGCAGCACCGTGACGGCGATGCCGGCCTTCGTCAATTGCGCGGTTGCCGCCTTCAGCCGTTCCGGCGGCAAGGCCGACAGCTTGGTGGCATGGCCGATCGCGACGCGACCTCCGTACTTGCGCTGTTCGGTCTGCCGGCAGACTTCGTCGAGATGCGACCAGGATGGATCGAGATCGAAATCGAGATGGAGGTCGATATCGAGATCGAACTGCTGGGCGAGATCGAAGATGCGTGCGAGATGCGCGTTCGGGGCGGTGTCCGTATAGGGGCAGCCGCCGATCGCATGGGCGCCCTCGCGCAGGGCTTCCACCAGCAGCTCGTCACTGCCGGGATCGTTGGTTAGGCCTTCTTGCGGGAAGACGCAAAGCGAGAGATCGATGGCCCAGGCGAAGTCGCGTTTGAGCGCCTTGACCGCCTCGAAGCTGCGCAAGCCGATGCGCGGATCGACCTCGACATGGGTGCGCATCCGCGTCGTTCCATGCGTGATTGCGCGCTCGAGCACTCTTGCGCCGCGGGCATAGACGTCGTCGGCGCTGAAGTCGCGCTTCATGGCCGAGACGGCGCGGATGGCATCGCCGAGCGTGCCATGGATATGCCCGCAGCGTTCGAGCAGGCAGGCCTTGTCGAGATGGATGTGGGTGTCGACGAAGCCGGGCAGGGCCAGCCGTCCCCCGACATCGACCTCGACGGCCTCGCAGGCGAGTTTTGATTCGATCGCAGCGATACGCCCGCCTTTCACGCCGATATCGACGGGTGCAGCGGATGAGCGCAACAAGGCGTTGCGGAAGATCAGGTCGAAGGCGGTTCGGGCGATCATGGCAGGGAATCTTTGACGGTCGACTTATAGCAGTCGGCGAGGATGCAGGTCGGCAGCAATGTAGCGGCGGATGTGATAAAAAAATATGCGTGCTGTCCCCCCGGCATCGCCGGCCGCCATCGAAAGCCGCGATACCTGCCAGACGCAGGCCGGCCTGGCGGCTGGCACGCGCCTGGGCTATCACCCCATCGATTGCGCCCGGCACGGAGGCGCAGCGCCCCTAAGGAGCCCCCCATGCGTCTTCCCGCCGTTCTTCTGGCCATCACATGTCTTGCAGGTGCTGCTTCAGCCGAAGATCTGTCGGGTACGCTTCAAAAGGTCAAGGAGACCAAGAAGATTACGCTCGGCTATCAGGAAGCCTCCGTCCCCTTCAGCTACCTCGACGGCAACCAGAAGCCGGTCGGCTTTGCCATGGATATCTGCCTCAAGATCGTCGATGCCGTGAAGAAGCAGCTCGGCATGCCCGACATTGCCGTCGACTATGTCGCCGTGACCTCGTCGAACCGCATCCCGCTGATGGTGAACGGCACGCTCGACCTGCACTGCTCGGCGACCACCAACAATGCCGACCGCCAGAAGCAGGTCGCCTTCACCAACACGCATTTCCTCAGCGCGACGCGGTTCGCCGCCAAGAAGGCCGCCAAGATCAACACCATCGACGACCTCAAGGGCAAGGCCGTGACTGCGGTCGCAGGCTCGGTCAACCTGAACCAGCTCGCCAAGGTCAACACCGAGCGCAATCTCGGTATCAAAATCATGCCGGCCACGGATCAGGCCGAGGCATTCCTGCTGCTCGAGACCGACCGCGCCCAGGCCTACGCGCTCGACGACGTCCAGCTTGCGGTCGCCATTGCGCGCTCGAAGGAGCCGGCGCTGTTCATGATCAGCGAGGAGACCTTCTCCAAGCCGGAGCCCTACGGGATCATGTTGCGCCGGGACGACGCGCCGTTCAAGGCGCTGGCCGACCGTGCCACGGCCGAGCTCTATGCAAGTCCGGAGATCGAGGTGCTTTACAGGAAGTGGCTGGAATCGCCGACCCCGCCGAACGGCCTCAATTACAATGTCCCGATGTCGGCCGCCTTGCGCAAAGCCTTCAAGAACCCGAGCTCGAGCGCCGATCCGGACGTGTACCTGGTGAAGTGAGGTGAGGGCGCCGCCGCGCGAGGTTCACGCAAAATGCGCTGGCGATTGCATGCGGTCATTCTTTCAGCGCTAACTGACACGTGCAGCCGCCAAGGCAGCGGGCCGCCGCGGAGGAGATAGATGTCAACGGAAAGACACAAGACCGGCGCAGCCGGCGCTGCTACCATCGACATTCAAGCCTTGCGTGCACGCTATCGCGATGAGCGCGACCTGCGTCTGCGCACCGAAGGCAAGGCGCAGTATGCCAGCGGCTTCGAGGTCGGTACCGACCATGCCCGCCGCATGGGCTTTGAGGTTTACGGCCGCGACGGGATCAGCTTGTCCGAGCGCTGGCGGGATGGCGTCAAGACGATGCACGGCTTCTATAGCCGCGGCTTTCCGAACTGCTTTCTGATCGTGACGGTACAGGCGGGGCAGAGCGCCAACTTCCCGCATATCATCGACGAGCAGTCGCAGCACATCGCTTATGTGATCGCAGAGGCGCGCAAGCGCGGTGCAAGGACGTTGGAGCCGACGCTCGCCGCCGAGAATGCCTGGGTCGACGAGGTAGTGAAGGCCGCGGTCGGCCGCCAGACCTATCTCGCCGAATGCACGCCCGGTTACTACAACAATGAAGGCGTGTTCGATCCGATCGCGGCGCGTAACAGCCAGTATTGGCGCGGGCCAATGGCGTTCCTGCGGCTGCTCGCCAAATGGCGGAAGGAGGGCAGCCTGGACGGATTGGAATTGATTTATGGAGCGGGCGCGATGGCCGACGGCGTCCCGGTCTCGGCATGAGCGGCATGATCCCGGCGCTATCAGGCGCGACGCGGCTCTACGTCATCGTCGGCGATCCCATTGCGCAGGTGCGTTCGCCCGCTGGTGTTTCCGCGGAGTTCGCGGCGCGCGGCCATGAGGGCATTCTCGTTCCGGCTCAGGTCGCGACCGCCGATCTGTCCGATTTTCTCTCGGTGGCAAGCCGGTTGAAGAACCTCGACGGCATCGTGGTGACAATTCCGCACAAATTTGCCTGCTATCAGGTCTGTGCCAGTGCAACCGAACGTGCGCACTTCCTGCGCACCGTCAACCTGATGCGTCGGCGCGCCGACGGGGCGTGGCATGGCGACATGGTAGACGGTCTCGGTTTCGTCGGTGCCGCGCGGGCGAAGGGGATCGATCCCAAGGGGATGCGGGCCCTTCTTGTCGGCGCCGGCGGGGCAGGCTCGGCCATCGCGCTTGCCCTGATCGAGGCCGGTGTGAGCGAGCTCGCCATTCACGACAGCTCGGTCGAGCGGCGGGATGCGCTCGTCCATTGGCTCAACCGGCTTGGTAAGGCGCGTGCGCGGGCCGGAACCGCCGATCCCGCAGGTTTCGATTTCGTCGCCAATGCCACGCCCGCCGGGATGGAGGACGGTGACGCGCTGCCGGTCGACGTCACGCGGCTCGCGCCGACCGCCTATTGTGGCTGCGTGATCACCAAGCCCGAAGTTTCGCCCTTCATCGCAGCGGCCCGCAGGCTCGGCTGTGTCGCCGCGACCGGTACCGACATGTACCAGCAGCACCAGGGCATCATGGTGGATTTTCTGCTCGGGACCGACGGCGGACGATGACCCACGTCAAGCATATTGCTTGCATTGATTGCATCGGTCGGGGCTTGAGCAGACGCGGCTGACGTAGGATCATGCCCGGGTGCGAGCCGGTCGCGCAATATAGCAATATAGAGGAAAGGGAACGCAGGAATGACCAAGGGCAGGACCGTTGCGACGGCCATGATCGGCGCGACCGCGCTGCTGCTTTTCCTGATGCCCAACGCCCATGCCGCACAATGCGGCAACGGGCCCGGCGGCTTTGAGGCCTGGAAACGCGAGTTCAGCGCGGAGGCTCAGGGCAAGGGCATCGGCCAGACCGCGATCTCGGCGCTGATGCAGACCAATTATGCCAGTGCCACCATCGCCGCCGATCGCAGCCAGCACAGTTTTTCGCTCTCCCTGGAGCAGTTTTTGGCCAAGCGCGGCGCCAGCACCATCGTTGCGCGCGGCCGGTCGCTGAAGCAGTCGCAGGCCGCGATGTTCGCCTCGATCGAGCAGCGCTACGGTGTACCGCCGGGACCGCTGATCGCGATCTGGGGCATGGAGACCGGTTTCGGCAGCCAGCGCGGCAACCAGAACATGCTCTCATCGATCGCGACGCTGGCCTATGACTGCCGCCGTCCTGAATTCTTCACAGATCAGCTTTATGCTGCGCTGAAGCTGATCGACCGCGGCATGTTGTCGGCATCGACCCGCGGCTCCATGCATGGGGAGGTCGGCCAGACCCAATTCATGCCCAAGAATATCCTCGCTTACGGCACTGGAAATCTCGATGTCGCCGCCAACGCGCTGAGCTCGACCGCCAATTTCCTGAGAGCCCATGGCTGGCGGGCGGGAGCTGGTTACCAGCCAGGCGAGCCGAATTTCGCCGCGATCGAGGCGTGGAATGCGGCGGGCGTCTATCAGAAGGCCATCGCGCTGATGGGCCGGCAGATCGACCAGGGCGGCGGGGCGGCCGCAGTCCGTTGAGGGGTACTCCGCAAGGCGTGACTGCTCGCATCCGAGAAAGTTGTTGCATTCAGGAACCGAGGGCACGAGGTTTGCTTTGATCAAGTTCGGGGCTGGGCATGAGGAGACTCGACATGGCTACCCAGATCGTGATGGACCAGGCCGGCGATACACGCCATGAGTTTGATCCCGAAAATGCCGAGGCGTTGGCGCGGGCCGAACAACGCTTTCGGGAGCTGACCGGCGCGGGCTTTACCGCCGCGTACCGGACCGGGCCCGGCGAAGTCACGCGTATCAAATCGTTCGATCCGACCGCGCAGGAAACGCTGTTCTATCCCCGCTTGGTCGGCGGTTGATCTGAACGGCCCATGATCGCGGTCTTCAGGCTTCGTGCGCCCGCGCGAGCGCGTCTGCATGCGCTCCGCGAGCTCTACCGGCGCTTCTTTGGCGAGAATACGCCCGAGGCGCGCGGCCGGCGGCTTCTCGCCGAATGGCTGTCGGCCGAGCAGCGCGCGCAATTCGAGCAGTACCGGCATTTTGACGTGATCGGTTGCGACAGCGGAAAGCGGTATCGCATCCACTACGGCACCGCCGCCAACGTCCACGAGATCGACGAGTCCGGGATTGCAACGATGGGGTGGTGCTTCGTCCCGTCAGGATTCCTCGTGCCCGGCGACGTGATGCTGGCGCAGAAGATCGCGCTCGAGACGGACGAGAAGGGGGCGCTGGCGCTCGCCAACCGGTTTCCGCCGGCAACGCATTCAGAGCATTTTTACCGGCGGCCGTTCTAGCGATCAGGATCGGCGGCAGCGCCGGTCAGAAGTGCGTGGTGCGGTAAGCATCCAGCGCGTGCGCCGCAAAGACCCCGATGCTGCAAAGACCAAGCAGGACGGAGATCAGCTCGATCATAGCTCGTCCTCCCCGAGCGGCTGGCTGACGAGATGCTGGCAGCAGGCATATTCGCTGATCAGGTCGAGGAAGAATTGCATGGTGGCCGTCCCTGTATGGTTTTGATAACCAGATAACCGGCGTTCTGTTTCAGGCGTGTTTCGTCGCTTTGGGAAAGAGGTTTCGCGGGGAACTGGCTTGCGAGCAGCCAAACCGCTACATCCCATCATCAATCCGCCCCTCGTCGCGCATAATGCGCGCGTCGCATGACATTTCGAGGCAAAATCATGGCACAGGTCGCCTGGTTCGACGATCTCACCATCGGCATGCGTTTCGAATCCCCTGAGGTCGAGGTCACCGAAGCTGACATCAAGCGCTTTGCCGCGGAGTTCGACCCGCAGCCGATGCATCTCGACCACGAGGCCGCCAAGGACACCTTGTTCAAGGGCCTGGCTGCCTCGGGATGGCACACCGCGGCGATCGCCATGAACCTCGCGATCCAGACCCGTCCGTTTGGCCCGCACCCGCTGATCGGTGCCGGCGTCGACGGGCTGCGCTGGACCGTTCCGGTGCGGCCGAATGACCGCCTGCATCTGGTCGGCGAGGTCATGAGCCTGACGCCGTCGAAATCGAAGCCGCAAGGCATCGCGCTGGTGAAATGGACGATGTTCAACCAGAACGGCGAGGAGGTTTACACCTTCACCCCGATCGCGATCGTTCCGCGCCGCGCCTAGAGCCGCGCGAGCGGCGCGACGGAGTGCGGGCCTTGATTGAAAGGCCGATTTAGTGCCCACCGCTCTGAACCGGCACCACGCTGCTGCCGCTGCTGTGATTCACCAGCGGCTTCATGCCGGTGATGGTCCTGAGCAGCACATAGAACACCGGGGTCAGGAACAGGCCGAACACGGTGACACCGATCATGCCGGAGAACACGGCAACGCCCATGGCCCGCCGCATTTCCGAGCCGGCGCCGGTCGAGAGCACCAGCGGCAAGACGCCCATGATGAACGCCATCGACGTCATCAGGATCGGCCGCAACCGCAGTCGGCTTGCCTCGATCGCGGCGCGGATCGGCGTGCGCCCGGCGAATTCGAGCTCGCGCGCGAATTCGACGATCAGGATCGCGTTCTTGGCGGAGAGGCCGACGAGCACGATGAGGCCGATCTGGGTGAAGACGTTGTTGTCGCCCTTCGAGAGCCAGACGCCGAACATCGCAGCCAGCAGCCCCATCGGCACGATCATGATGATCGAAAGCGGCAGGGTCAGGCTCTCGTACAGCGCGGCCAGCACCAGGAACACCAAGAGGATCGCCAACGGAAACACCCAGAGGCCGGAATTGCCGGCGATGAACTCCTGATAGGTCAGGTCGGTCCATTCGAAGGCAAAGCCGGGCGGCAGCACTTCCGCCGCGATCCGCGTCGCCGCTTCCTGCGCCTGCCCCGACGAAAAACCTGGTGCAGCGGCCGCGTTGATATCGGACGACAGGAAGCCGTTGTAGCGGATCGCGCGCTCGGGCCCCGCGCTCTGGCGGATCGTGAGCAACGCCGACAACGGCACCATGTCGCCCGAGGATGAGCGCACCTTCAGCTGCCTGATGTCGTCGGCGCGGGCGCGGAACGGCGCGTCGGCCTGGACATAGACGGAGTAGGTGCGGCCGAACTTGTTGAAGTCGTTGACGTAGTAGGAGCCCAGATAAATCTGGAGCGTGTTGAACACCTCCGTCACGGGCACGCCGAGCTGGAGCGCCTTGGTGCGGTCGATGTCGGCGAACAGCTGGGGCACGTTGACCTGGAAGCTCGAGAACACGCCGGCGATCTCCGGCGCCTTCTGCATCGCCGCCATGAACGCTTTGGTGGCATCGTTCAGCGCCTCATAGCCGAGACCGGCGCGGTCCTCGATCTGCAGCTTGAAGCCGCCGATGGTGCCGAGGCCGTTGACCGGCGGGGGCGGAAACATGGCGATGAAGGCTTCCTGAATGCCGGCATATTTCTTGTTCAGCTCGGCCGCGAGCGCCGGGCCGCTGAGCGAAGGATCCTTGCGCTCGTCGAACGGTTTCAGCGTCGAGAACACGATGCCGGCGTTGGAGGAGTTGGTGAAGCCCGAGATCGACAGGCCCGGGAAGGCGACCGAGCTCTCGACTCCGGGCTGGGTCAGCGCGATGTCGCTCATCTTGCGGATCACCTCTTCGGTGCGGTCGAGGGTGGCGCCATCGGGCAAGCGTGCGAAGCCGACCAGATATTGCTTGTCCTGGCCGGGCACGAAGCCGCTCGGCACCTGCTGGAACAGCAGGGCCGTCACGCCGACCAGCAGCACATAAAGGCCCATCACCGCGGCCTTGCCCGAGATCACCTTGGTGACGGTGCCGCTGTAGCTCTCCGAGGAGTAGGTGAACACCCGATTGAAGCCGCGGAAGAACCAGCCGAGCGTCTTTTCGAGGATGATCGTCAACCGGTCCTTCGGGTCGTTGTGGCCCTTGAGCAGCAGTGCCGACAGTGCCGGCGACAACGTCAACGAATTGACGGCGGAGATCACGGTCGAGATTGCGATCGTCAGCGCGAATTGCTTGTAGAACTGCCCGGTGAGGCCGGAGATGAAGGCGAGCGGCACGAACACCGCGATCAGCACCATCGCAATCGCGATGATCGGGCCGGAAACCTCGCGCATGGCCTGATAGGTGGCATCGCGCGGCGACAATCCGGCCTCGATGTTGCGCTCGACGTTCTCGACCACGACGATGGCGTCGTCGACGACGATGCCGATCGCGAGCACCAGACCAAACAGGCTGAGCGCGTTGATGGAGAAGCCGAACACATGCATCACGGCAAAGGTGCCGACGATCGAGACCGGCACCGCGAGCAGCGGGATGATCGAGGCGCGCCAGGTCTGCAGGAACAGGATCACAACCAGCACCACGAGCGCGATCGCCTCCAGCAGGGTGTGGATGACAGCCTCAATCGAGGAGCGCACGAACTGGGTGGGGTCGTAGACGATCTGATAGGACACGCCTTCCGGCATGTTCTTCTTGATCTCGGCCATGGTGGCGCGGACGTGGTCGGAGATCTCCAGCGCGTTCGAGCCGGGCGCCTGGAAGATCGGGATCGCCACCGCCTGCTTGTTGTCGAGCAGCGAGCGCAGGCCGTATTCGGACGCGCCGAGCTCGATGCGGGCGACGTCACGCAGCCGCACCACTTCGCCGCGCGTGCCGGTCTTGACCACGATCTCGCCGAACTGCTCCTCGTTCGAGAGCCGTCCCTCCGCATTGACGGAGAGTTGCAGATCGATCCCCTTGACGTTCGGGGAAGAGCCGACCACGCCGGCCGCCGCCTCGACGTTCTGCGCCTGGATCGCCTTGACGATGTCGCTTGCGGTCAGGCCGTGCTCGGCTGCCTTCTGCGGATCGATCCAGACCCGCATCGAATAATCGCCGGCGCCGTAGAGCTGGACGTCGCCGACGCCGTCGATCCGCGCGAGGCGATCCTTGACGTTGAGCACTGCGTAGTTGCGCAAATACGTCATGTCGTAGCGGTTGTTCGGCGACAACAGATGCACGACCATCGTGAGGTCGGGCGACGACTTCTTGGTGATGATGCCGAGCTGCCGCACCACCGCCGGCAGGCGCGGTTCGGCTTGCTGCACACGGTTCTGCACAAGCTGCGTCGCCTTATCAGGATCGGTGCCGAGCCGGAACGTCACCGTGAGCGTCATCGCGCCGTCGGTGGTCGCCTGGCTCGACATGTACAGCATGTTCTCGACGCCGTTGATCTGCTCCTCGATCGGCGTTGCCACCGTCTCCGCGATCACCTTGGGATTGGCGCCGGGATAGGTCGCGCGGACCACGACCGATGGCGGCACGACATCGGGATATTCCGAGATCGGCATCGCGAACAGCGAGATCAGGCCCGCGAGGAAGATCAGGATCGACAGCACGCCGGCGAAAATCGGACGATCGATGAAGAACTTTGAGAGATTCATGGCTTTGCCCCTCGGCAATATTTTGCGGTTCTCCGACAGCTCCGCCGTCATTCCGGGGCGTGGACGAAGCCCGCGAACCCGGAATCCAGAGGTAAAGTGATCGGAGTTTCGTATGTTCGAGATTCTCAGGTGCGCGATTGCGCACCGTAGTTCGCGCTACGCGCGCCCCGTAATGACGGAGAACACTAGCGTTGCACCACGTCCTGGTTGCTGTGGTTGGAAGCCTGCTGTCCGCGCGCGCCCATCGTCGCCACCTCGGTCCTGAGGAGAGCGCCGGGACGCACGCGCTGCAGGCCGTTGACGACGATGCGATCGCCGGTTTTCAGGCCCGCCGTGACGATCCGCAGGCCATCGACCGAACCACCAAGTGTGATCGGCCGGTAGACCGCGCGGCTGTCATCGCCAACCGCCATCACGAACTTCTTGTCCTGGTCGGTGCCGATCGCGCGCTCGTCGATCATCACCAGAGTCTGCTGCTTCGGTTGGCCCATGCGCACGCGGGCGAACTGGCCGGGGATGAGGCGCCCGTCCTCGTTGGGGAAGACCGCGCGGACACGGATGGTACCGCTCTGGCCGTTGACCTGGTTGTCGATGAGCTGGATGTGACCCTTTGCCGAAAGACCGCCTGATGTCGTCATCTCCACCGGGATCTGATCGAGATTGCCGCGCTTGCCGGAGGCGTCTGCAATCAAGTTCAGCGCCCGCAGCACGACCTCCTCATCCGCGTCGAACGAGGCGTAGATCGGATTGACCGAGACCAGCGAGGTCAGCACCGGGGAGGCGGTGCCGGCGGCAACGAGGTTGCCGACGGTGATCTCGATCTTGCCGACGCGGCCATCTACGGGCGCGCGCACCTCGGTGTAGTCGAGATTGAGCTTGGCGGTCTGCAGCGTCGCTTCGGCCGCCTTCATGTTAGCGATGGCCTCGCGATTGGCGTTATCGCGCTGGTCGTAATCGCGCCGCGTGACGACGGCATTGCCGACCAGCTGCGCGCCGCGATCGAGCTCGCTCTGGGTAAAGACCACGCGCGCTTTTGCCGCCTCGAGCTGCGCGTTGGCCTTGTCGACCTCGGCCGCGTAGGGCGCTGGATCGATCTTGAACAAGACGTCACCGGCCTTCACCAAGGCGCCTTCGGTGAAGTTGGCCGACAGGATCGCGCCGGCAACGCGCGGGCGAAGCTCGACGCGTTGGATCGCTTCGAGCCGACCGGAGAAATCGTCCCACAGCACGGTCTGTTTTGGCTCGATCATCGCCACTGTGACGGAGACGGCTTGCTCAGCCGCGGCCGCCGTTACGGTCGCTTGGGCCGCATGGAAGTAGTGACCGGTCGCGATCGAGCCGGCCAGGGCGAGGGCGCCCACGATCGCGACACCGCCGAGAAGACGGCGGATACGACGGGGATGAGAGGTATTTGGGGAGGGGGGCATTTGCGCGCTCCAGATATGTAGTGTTCACTACAGATGTGGAGCTGGATATCGCAGCGCAAGATACTTATGTACCGTTCGCTAAGAAAATTGTAGCGGCTTACCGCAAGAGTTGGAAGGCGAAAGAGAAAAGAAAGCTAGAACAAATAGATAGGATTTGGCGTTAAGCCTCAGGCAGAACGTGAATTCCGAGGAGGACGGGCAGATGGGCATGGGACGCCCCCGCGAATTCGATGCCGAGCTGGCGTTGGATCAGGCGATGGAAGTGTTTTGGCGCCATGGCTATGAGGGCGCCACCATTGCCCAGCTCACCGAGGCCATGGGCATCAACCCGCCGAGCCTTTATGCCTGCTTCGGCAACAAGGAAGGCCTGCTCAAGGCCGCGCTCGAGCGCTACACTAAATTGCGCGGAGCCTGGATGGACGAGGTGGTCGCAGCGCCGACCGCCCGCGATGTCGCCGAACGGATGCTGATGGGCATCGCCGAAAAGCAGACCGATCCCGCCAATCCGCCCGGTTGCCTGCTCGTGCAAGGCGGCATCGCCTGCGGCTCCGGCTCCGAAAACGTTCCCTTCGAGCTCGCCGCGCGCAGAGCCCAGAACGAAGACCAGCTCCGCGATCGCTTTGTTCGCGCCAAGTCCGAAGGTGATCTCAAACCGAGCTCAGATCCCGCCGCGCTCGCGCGCTATGTCTCGGCCGTCTCCGTCGGCATGGGCGTGATGGCTTCTTCGGGCGCGGACCGCGAGGCGCTGCGGCAGGTCGCGAGCGTGGCCGTGCAGGCTGTGGAGGCGCAGTCGAAATAGAACGATGTTCGCCCTGACATTTCTTGGGACCTCGGCCAGCGTTCCTTCGGCAGAGCGCAACCATCCGGCGCTTCTCGTCGAGGCAGCCGGCAAGCGCATTTTGATCGATTGCGGTGAGGGGACCCAGCGCCAGCTCTTGCGCAGCGGCGCCGGCTTTCGGCGCCTTGACCGCATCCTGTTGACGCATGGTCATCTCGATCATGTTCTCGGCATTCCCGGCCTGTTCTCGACATTGGGGCTGCGGCGGACCTCCAAGGCAATGACCATTCACGGCGGGCCGGGCACGCTCGACATCGTCATCCAGCTGCTCGCGGGCGTCTGGGGTGCAGGCCGGGCACCGATTCCGGTTGAGTTCGTGCCGCTGACCGAAGGACCCGTCATCGACACAGATGAATTCACCATCGGTTGTTTTCCGGTCCGCCATCGCGACACCGACAGTTTTGGATTCTCTTTCCAAAGTCCCGCGCGCCGCCACCTCCAGCCCGATCGCCTCGCGGCATTCGGTGTTCCCGATGGTTCGGCGCGCGGCGAGCTGGCTCAAGGACGACCGGTCGTGATCGCGGACGGCCGAACGGTCGATCCGGAAGATGTCTTGGGCCCGCCGAGCGGCGGCAGGAAGCTCGTGGTGATCGGCGATGCGCAGAGCACCGAACATTTATCAGAATATGTCGTCGACGCCGACCTGCTGGTGATCGAGGCGACGTTTCTCGATCGCGATGCGTCGACCGCGCGCGACTACGGCCATCTCACTGCGGCAGAGGCAGCTGCATTTGCGGCCTCGAACGATGTCGGACAGCTCGTGCTCAACCATTTGTCCGGACGCTATCCGGATGACGAGATACTGGCCGAGGCGACAAAGATCTTTCCAAACACCCGGATCGCCTCGGATTTCGATCACATCGCGATCTAGTCGCGGTGAATGCACTCAGCTCAACAGCCCTGACTTGATCGCGAGCTCCTGCACTTTGCTCGTCAACTGCAGCAGCCTTGGCAGCGCCTGGTCACGGAAGGTTGGCATGTCCATGCGCATCGCGTCCACGGTGACGCTCAGGCCTGCGATCACAGAACCCTGCGCGTCGAGGATCGGTGTCGCCAGCGTGCGCAGGCCATAGGCGTTTTCGCCGTCGGAGACGGCGTGGCCTTTCTTCTTCACTTGGTCGAGCCGGGCGAGCAAGGCATCGAGATCGGTCAGCGTCCGCTCCGACAGTTTGATGCGCGGGCGCGATTCCAGCCGCGCGATTTGCTCGTCCCGTTGAAGATGCGCCAGCATGGCATGGCCCAGCGCAGCGCTGTAGGCGGGGATGCGCGTGCCCGGCCGGCGATCCATCTTATAGCGGTCGAGCCCCGCACTGACGCGCGCGAGATAAATCACGTCACCGCCATCGAGCATGCCGAGCGAGGCGGCATCGCCGGCATCAGGCACGAGATCGCGGAGCAGCGGCTCGACGATGACGCGCAGGGATCCGTGCGACAGCACGGTGTAGCCGAGATCGAGGCAGGCGACGCAGAGGCGGAACCGGCGGCTCTGCGGCACCGCCTGGAGATAGCCGAGTTCGATTAGGGTCTGGATCAGCCGAAAGGCCGTGCCGCGATCGAGATCGGCGCGTGCGGCAACTTCGCTCAGCGTGAGCTCGAAGGCCTCGCTTGTGAAACTCTTGAGCACCGCAAAAGCCTTGCCGACAGACGCGACGTAGTTCTTGAGGTTTTTGGGCCCAGGAGTTGACGCTTCCGATGCGCGCTTCGCCGCCTTCTTTTCGACCTTGGCCATGCCTGAATGCCCTGCCATGACAGCCGCAGCCCTTGACGTGGCGACAGCCTGATCTTACCAACGGATCAGATTATAACAAATGTTCGTATTCCGAACAACATCGATCTAACGATCGGAGGAAGCTTTGTCGACATCATCGCTGCACCCTCATGGCGTGTTCTCGGCCGCATTGACGCCGCTCGACGCCGAACTCGCGCCCGATCATGCGCGCTTCGTCGCGCATTGCCGCTACCTGCTCGACGAAGGCTGCGATGCCATCGCAATGCTCGGCACGACCGGGGAGGCGAACTCCTTCTCGGTCGCCGAGCGCACTGCTTTGCTGGAGGCCGTGATCGCCGGCGGCATCAAGCCGAACCAACTGCTGCCGGGCACCGGCGTCGCCGCCTTCACCGACACCGTAGCGTTGACGCGCCACGCGCTCTCCGTTGGCGTCGATACCGTGGTGATGCTGCCGCCGTTCTACTACAAGAATGTCAGCGACGACGGCGTCTATGCCGCCTACAACGAGATCGTGCAGCGCATCGGCGATGCCAGGCTCAAGATCGTGCTCTATCACATCCCGCAGATGTCGATGCAGCCGATCTCGCATGCGCTGATCGAGCGGTTGCGCAAGGCCTATCCGTCGGCCATCGTCGGCATCAAGGATTCCTCCGGCGACTTCGCCAACATGACTGCGATGCTCGAGCGCTTTCCGGGCTTTGCGGTGCTGACCGGCGCCGATCCGCTGCTGCTGCCGCTGCTGCGCAAGGGCGGCGCGGGCTGCATCACCGCGACCTCGAACCTCATCGCGCGCGATCTCGGCTATGTCTTCAAGCATTTCCGCGACAGCGACGACGACGCAAAGCTCGCCGCTGCGCAGGCGCGCATCGTCAAAGCGCGTGAACTGGTCTCGCGCTTCGCGCAGATGCCCTCCCTGAAGGCACTGATGGCCGAGCGCACCGGTCACGCCGGCTGGCAACGCCTGCGGCCGCCGCTGGAGACCTTGCCGGCGGCTCAATTGAAAGAGCTGATCGCGAGTGCCGCGGCGTTCGCCTCGGCCGTCTGAGGCGGACTGCGAGGCGATCCGATGTCCGACTCTTTCGGAGATGCGTTGACGAGCGTCCGTTTGCTTGCCGACGATCTCACTGGCGCGCTCGACACCGCGGCGGAGTTCGTCGGCCTGTGCGGGCCGTTCGACGTGATCTGGTCGGATATGCCCGCGGCGTCAGGTCCGCGGAGCCTCGCCATCGACAGCGGCACAAGGGAGCGTTCGAAAACCGAGAGCGTCGCGATCGTCGGACGGCTTGCGCCGCTGCTGCGCGATGCGACGATTGCCTACAAGAAAGTGGACAGCCTGCTCCGTGGTTCCTGGGCGACTGAGCTTGGCGCGTGTCTGAGCACCGGCCACTGGGCGTCCTGCGTGGTCGCGCCTGCGTTCGACTATCAAGGGCGCCGCACCGTCGGTGGTCAACAATTCGCGCAGACGCAACAGGGTGATTGGCATCGGGTCGGCGATAATCTGATCGATCAATTGAGACAGGACGGCATCGAGGCGCGACTGGCCGGTGCCGATACGCTGACGCCGGGCGGCGTCCAGGTGTTCGATGCCGAAAGCGACTTCTGTCTCGATCGCGTCGTCGAGATGGGGCGACGCATGCCTGGACCTGTGCTCTGGTGCGGCAGCGGCGGTTTGGCCGGCGCGCTCGCCCGCAATCATCGGGCCGATACGCCGCCTGAATTGAAACGGCCGGTGCTCGGATTGTTCGGCTCCGATCAGCTTGCCACCGCGTCCCAGCTTGCGGCCTGCGGCGAGGCGACGGTCGCGCTGGCCGAAGGTGAGAGCGTGGCGCGCGTTCAGCACAAGCTGGCGAGCGACAACGTAGCCCTGGTGAAATTCGCGCTTCCCGACGGCCTGTCGCGCGCCGAAGCTGCCCAGCGGATCGCACGCGAATTGTCGACGCTGATCACTGCGCTCGACGCGCCCGGAACCCTGATCGTTGCTGGCGGCGAGACGCTGAAGGCGGTATGCCTTGCCCTCGGCGCGCATGCGCTGCAGGTGACGGGACGTGTCGTGCCGGGGCTGCCGCGCTCGGTGCTGCAAGGCGGCCGCTGGGCCGGTGTCGATGTCATCTCGAAATCCGGAGCGTTCGGCGCGCGCGACCTCTGGCGCGATCTGCTCCGGGACAATCATTTGCTCAATATGGAGAGTCCGACATGACCTCTCGTCACCTTGCCGTCACCATGGGCGATCCCGCCGGGATCGGGCCGGAGATCATCGTCAAGGCCTGCCTTGGCCTGAAGGACCGGATCGCGAGCGGCGATCTGCGTTTGCTGATCATCGGCAGCGGCGCGGCGCTCGACGGCGCGAAGGCCGCGCTCGCTACCAACATTTCCATCCCGCAGGTGACGGCGGACGATCGCGGCTGGCCTAATCTCTGTTACCTGCAAGCCGACGCCGAAGGCGACCCGATCAAGCCCGGCGTGCTCAGCGCCGACGGCGGCCGCTTTGCCTACAAGGCAATTGAGCAGGGCGTGCGGCTGACGCAGTCCGGCCGGACCGGGGCCATCGTCACGGCGCCCCTCAACAAGGAGGCGCTCAACAAGGCCGGCTATCATTTCCCCGGTCATACCGAGATGCTGGCGCATCTCACCGGCGTGCGCGGCTCGGTGATGCTGCTCGCCCACGGCAACATGCGCGTCAGCCACGTCTCGACCCATGTGGCGCTGGAGGACGTGCCGAAGCGTCTGACGCCGGAGCGGCTGCGCATGGTGATTGATCTCACCGACGATGCGCTGCGTCGGCTCGGGATCGCCAAGCCCAAGATCGCGATCGCCGCGCTCAACCCGCATGCCGGCGAGGGCGGCCTCTTCGGCCGGCAGGACATCGACATCTCCGCGCCCACGATCGCCAAGGCCGTCGCCGACGGCCTCGACGTCGTCGGTCCCGTGCCGGGCGACACTATCTTCGTCAAGCTGCGCGCCGGTCAGTTCGATGCAGCGGTCGCGATGTATCACGATCAGGGGCACATCCCGGTCAAGTTGCTCGGCTTCCAGGTCGATCCCGCCACAGGCCGCTGGCAGGAGCTTTCCGGCGTCAACATTACGCTAGGCCTGCCGATCATCCGCACCTCCGTCGATCACGGCACTGCCTTTGACATCGCCGGCAAGGGCATCGCCAACGAGCACAGCCTGATCGAGGCCATCGACTATGCCGAGCGGCTCGCCGCCGGCGCCTCTGCATCCAAGTGACGAGATCGAACGCACGATGACCAACGCCTTCACGCCCATCGAAATCCTCCGTCCCTCCATCCTGGAGTTTGGCAACGGCACGATCATTGCTGCGGCGCGCTTTGCCGCTCGGATCGGCGCCAAGCGGCCGCTGGTGATTTCAGATCCGTTCAACGCGCGCCGCGTCGACACGCTCGCGCTGCCAGGTGCAGTGAAGGTGTTTGGCGAGGTCAAGCCCGAGCCGGACCTGCCCAATCTGGAGAAGGCGGTTGCGATGGCACGCGAAGTCAAGCCCGATCTTGTCGTCGGCTTCGGCGGCGGCAGCGCCATGGATCTTGCCAAGCTGGTCGCGGTGATGTGCACGGGTGACGTCGCCTTTGCCGACATTATCGGGCCGGAGAAAGTGGCCGGCCGCAGCGTCGCGCTGATGCAGATCCCGACCACGTCCGGCACCGGCAGCGAGGCCGGCACCCGTGCGCTGGTCACCGATCCCGTCAGCCAGAACAAGCAGGCGGTGCAGAGCCGCTTCATGCTGGCCGATATCGCCATCGTCGACCCCGATCTGACGATGACCGTACCGAAGGAAATCACCGCTGCCACCGGCGTCGATGCGTTGGCGCATTGCGTCGAGGCCTACACCAGCCGCAAGGCGCATCCGACCATCGACCTCTATGCGCTTGAAGGCGCGCGGCTGGTCGGGCGTTATCTGAAGCGCGCGGTCGCCGACGGCGGCGACCGTGAGGCGCGCGCCGGCCTTTCGCTGGCCTCACTCTATGGCGGCTATTGCCTCGGGCCGGTGAACACCACCGCCGGTCACGCCGTAGCCTATCCGCTCGGCACGCGTCATCACGTCGCCCACGGTCTTGCTTGTGCGGTGATCTTCCCGCACACGCTGGCGTTCAACATGCCCGCGGTCGAGGCGAAGACGGTGGCCGTGCTGGCGGCGCTCGGGCTACCGGAGCAGAACGATCCAAAACTGGCGTTCGATGCGACCTACGCGTTCTGCAAGAACCTCGGCGTCGAGATGCGGCTGTCGGCGCTCGGCGTGCCCCAAAATGATCTCGGCGTGATGGCCGACGAGGCTCATGCCATTCGGCGGCTGCTCGACAACAATCCGCGCGATCTAAGCCGGGATGCGATCCTGAGCATGTACGAGGTCGCGTTCTAGCCGTCTCTGCCGCGCACGGGCCCAGACGGAGCAGTGGAAGAGGGTGATCAAGGCGGCGAATATCACGATGGAGTGGGCTGTGATCCACCCGCCGCGGCGCTTGCCAGTCCGGGGACGAGCAGGTAGAACCCTGCCACGCCTGAGCCGTGATTTGCGCCAAACGCGCTTCCGGCCACAGTCGGACAGATCAGTAAGGCTTTGAATTTGTTCGACTATTCCGTTGGGGAATGGTGTAACGGTAGCACAACAGACTCTGACTCTGTTTGTCTTGGTTCGAATCCAGGTTCCCCAGCCAGTTCCGGGCGCTCTCCTAAAATCTGAATGGCGTTCCACTCGGCCTGGCGGCAGTTTGCCTCATCCGGACATTGCCATTGCCAGTCGGATTGCCGCGTCTCGGATCGTCCTTGGGACACATAACCCTGGGAGATCCGTGATGCCCTATGTCGATGGTTTCGTGCTGGCCGTGCCGAAGGACAAGATCGAGGCCTACAAGGCGCTGGCGCGAACGGCCTGCGCGGTGTGGATGGAGCATGGCGCGCTCGATTATGTCGAATGCATCGGCGACGATGTCCCCTATGGCGAGCTCACATCCTTTCCGCGCGCGGTGATGGCGAAGGAGGACGAGATCGTGGTGTTCTCCTGGATCGTTTACAGCGACCGGGAGACTCGCGATGCCGTCAACAAGGAGGTGATGGCCGACCCGCGGCTCAAGGGCTCCGACATGCCGTTCGACGGCAAGCGCATGATCTACGGCGGCTTCACGACGCTGCTGCGAGCAAGCGACGTCTGATTGAGCCGAGCAGAGCAGGGGTAGCCCGAATGAGCGACGCAACATCCGGGAGTACTGCCGCCGCTGTCCCCGGGTATCGCTTCGCTCACGCAGACTACATGCCAGGCAATTCTACGTAGCCGCAATCCCTGGTGCTGCCGTCGGGCAAAACGCGCAAAAGGGCCGTCAATCCCATCCGGCGCAGATATTCCACTTTACCGAAATTCGGATTTGTCGGGACTTACCTCAAATTGCGGGAACTATCTCTAACCGATCGCGATCTCTTCCAAGCCGTATCAGGCGCCTCGTCCTGCAGCATCGTCGTATCCGCTCACCTTGCCGGTGCTCCGCTGGCATGCCATCCTCTCGACGCCAGGCATAATCAAACGGAAGCGGGGCGTTTCGCCCAGGGTTTCCAAACAATCCTGGTTGGGGAAACCCTTTTGGGAGGTCTGATTTCATGTCATTAAAGCAGGTCACAGGGCTGCTTTGCGCAGCCGCGATGTCCCTGACGTTCGCCGCCGGCGCGCGTGCCGAGGACAAGGTGGTTAAGATCGGCGTCATCATGCCGATGTCCGGCAGCACGGCCTCGATCGGCGCGCACGCCAAGGCGGCGATCGAAGTCGCCATGGACATTATCAACAACGCCCATCCGGAGCTCGGCAATCTGCCGCTGGCCAAGAACGCCGGCCTTGCCGGCCTCGGCGGCGCCAAGGTCGAGGCCGTCTTCGCCGACAACCAGGGCAACCCGGCGACGGGGCAGAACCAGGCGCTGCGCCTGATCACGGAGGACAAGGTCGCGGCCGTGTTCGGCTCGTACCAGTCCGGAGTGACGTTGACATCAAGCGCGATCGCCGAGAAATACGGCGTTCCGTTCCTGAATTCGGAATCGGTTGCCGCCAATCTCACGGAGCGTGGTTTCAAATGGTTCTTCCGCACCACGCCGATCGCGACGGATTTCGCCAAGATCTACGTTGATTTCCTCGCCGACATGAAGGCGACCGGCGCCAAGATCGACGCGATCGCGGTGGTCCACGACAACACCGAATATGGCACCTCGGTCGCCAACACGATCAGCGCCACCTTCAAGGAGAAGGGACAGCCGGTCGCGCTCGACGTCGCCTATCCGGTCAATGCCACCGACCTGCAGGGCCAGGTGCTCCAGCTCAAGGACAAGAAGCCCGACGTGATCATCATGATCAGCTACACGTCGGATGCGATCCTGTTCGCCAAGACGATGCAGTCGCTCGACTACAAGCCGCCGATCCTGCTCGCCGACGATGCCGGCTATTCCGATCCCTCCTTCATCAAGGCGGTGGGCAAGATCTCGCAGGGCCTGTTCAACCGCTCGTCATGGGTTGTGGGGCCGCCCGGTTCACCCTCGGCCATCATCGCCGACATGTACAAGAAGAAGAGCGGCGAGGAGATGGACGACACGGTCGCCCGCCAGATGCAGGGCTTCTTCGTGCTGGCTGATGCTATCGACCGCGCCGGCTCGACTGATCCGGCAAAAGTCCAGGCCGCGCTGAAGGCGACGGACCTGAAGGCCGACCAGCTCATGATTGGCTACAAGGGCGTGAAGTTCGACGACAAGGGCCAGAACATCCTGGCGTCAGGCGCCATCATCCAGCTTCAGGACGGCGAGAACTACGTCTCGGTGTGGCCCAAGGCCAATGCCGAGAAGCCGCCGGTGCTGCCCTACAAGGGCTGGTGAGATTTTTGAAGGCGGGGCTTTACGCTCCGCCTTTCCCAAAATGATTTGATCGAGCAACACGGCTCATGTCCTTTGTCCTCGTGCAGGTGATTGTCGGCGGACTTCTGCTTGGCGCCGTGTACGCCCTGTTTTCCTCCGGCCTCACTTTGGTGTGGGGCATGATGAACATCGTCAATTTCGCGCATGGCGATTTCGTCATGCTCGGCATGTATGTCGCCTATGTCGTCTATACCCTGATGGGAGCCGGGCCGATCCTCGGGGCGCCTCTGGCCACGCTGGTGCTCGCAACGGTCGGCGTCGTCGTCTACTTCGCGCTGATCCGCGGTATCATGAAGGGGCCGATGCTGGCGCAGATCCTCGGCACCTTCGGGCTCGCGCTCCTGCTGCGATATTCTGTGTTCTGGTGGTTCGGCGCCAACTTCCTGTCGATGCCGCAGGATATCGTCGGCGGCACCTATGCGTTTGCGGGCCTGCGGCTCGAGGCCTCGCGGCTGCTGGCCGGCGTGGTCGCGCTGCTGGTGACGCTCGGCCTCCACCTGTTGCTGACGCGCACCTCGCTCGGCTCGAAAATGCTGGCGGTGGCGGAGGATCAGACCGCGGCGCAGCTGATGGGGATCAGGCCTGACACCATGCAGGCGATTGCCTGGGCGATCGCCGCCGGCGCCACGGGGCTCGCCGGCGCATTGATCGCGAATTTCTTCTACATCGTGCCGACGGTCGGCGAGACGCTCAGCATCGTCGCCTTCGTCACGGTGTCGCTCGGCGGTTTCGGCAGCGTGCCGGGCGCGCTGGTCGCGGGCCTCCTGATCGGCGTGATCGAGTCGCTGTCCGGCTATCTCATCGGCGCGATCTACAAGGACATCATCGTCTATATCCTCTTCCTGTTCTTCCTCTGGTTCCGGCCGCAAGGTCTGATGGGTAAGTCCTGATGGGGAAGATGCAATGCGCCGCCTGATCTGGCTCTCGGTCGTCGCGGCCGTTGCGATCGCATATCCTTTGCTGTTGTCCTCGCCGTTCCAGCAGCGCCTCGGCGCGCTCGTGCTGCTGTACGCGATTGCGGCGTCCGCCTGGAACATCGTCGGCGGCTATGCCGGTCAGGTCTCGGTCGGTCATGTCGTGTTCTTCGGCTGCGGCGCCTATGCCGCGATGGGCTCCTACGCCAAATTCGGACTGTCGCCATTGTTCGGCATTCCTGGCGGCATCGTGCTGGCAGTGGGGCTGGCCGCGATCATCGGCGTGCCGACACTGCGGCTGTCAGGCCATTATTTCAGCATGGCAACGATCGCCGTGGCCGAGACGATGCGGCTGATCGTCACCAACACCGACTGGCTGGGCGCGGCCGTCGGCCTCTCCGGTCCGGCCGTGCCGCGCAATGTCTTCGATCTCTCGTTCCTGTCGTCGCTGCCGTACTACTATCTCTTCCTGGTCATTCTCGCGATCACGCTGTTCATCACCTGGTGGATGACCAACAGCCGGATGGGATTTTACCTGCGTGCGATCAAGGATTCCGAGCGCGCCGCGCGCTCGCTTGGCGCGCCTGCGAGCCGCACAAAGCTCTATGCCTATATGCTGAGCGCGGCACTCACGAGTGTCGCCGGTGCGCTCTATGCGATGATGTTCGGCTTTGTCGATCCCGAGTCCGGGCTCGGCATCCTGATCTCGGTCAAAATCCTGATCATGGCCGCGCTGGGCGGGGCAGGACTGCTGTTCGGACCGCTGGTGGGCGCCGCGATCCTGGTGCCGCTGGAGGAGATTTCGAACAGCTGGCTTGGCGGCAAGGGCGCAGGCCTCACCTTCGTGGTCTATGGCGCGATCATCGTGCTGATTGCGCGCTTCCAGCCCGGTGGCCTGCTCAGCCTGTTCACGCGGCGCAGGAAGCCGGCGAGCGAGACAGGAGCAAGCCATGCTCCTTGAGGCGCGCGGGATCACCAAGGCGTTCGGCAGCTTCAAGGCAGTGGACGATGCCTCCGTGACGCTGGAGCAGGGCCACATCCTCGGCCTGATCGGCCCGAACGGCGCGGGCAAGTCGACCTTCTTCAACTGCCTTACCGGCGATCTCAAGACCACCTCCGGCCGCGTGCTGTTCGAAGGACGCGACATCACCGATTTCGCACCGGAGCTGCGCGCCGGGCTCGGGCTCGCGCGTACCTTCCAGGTACCGCAGACCTTTGAAGGCATGACGGTGCTTGAGAACGTCATGATCGGTTCTTTCCTGCGCACCGCGCATCGCAAGGAAGCCGAGACCAAAGCGCGCGCCGTGCTGGAGCGCGTCGGCATGATCAGGCTTGCGGACGCACCGGCGCGCTCGCTCGGCACGCCAGGCCGCAAGCGGCTGGAGATCGCGCGCGCACTGGCGACGGAGCCGAAAGTGCTGCTGCTTGACGAGGCCATGGCCGGCCTCAACGCGCACGAGGTGAAGCTCGCGATCGATCTCGTCCGCGACATCCATCGTTCCGGCATCACGCTCGTGATTGTCGAGCACATCATGGAAGTGATCATGTCGCTCGCAAGCCGCGTGATGGTGTTTCACCAGGGCAAGGAGATCGCCCGCGGGTCACCCCGCGAAGTCACCTCGGACCCGGCTGTGATCGAAGCCTATCTCGGCAAGCGCGCGGCGAAGGCCGCCGCCGGCCATACGCCGGTCGAGCTGATGGGCGGGCCGGATCTATGAGCGGACCGCTGCTCAGGATCGAGCACCTCGAGGTGCGCTATGGCGATCTCATCGGTGTCTCCGACGTCTCGCTGGAAGTGCCCGAGGGCAGCGTCGTCGCGCTGCTCGGCTCCAATGGCGGCGGCAAGACCACGACGCTGAATGCGATCGCCGGCCTCATTCCCGTGCATTCCGGCACGATCAGCTTTCGCGGCGAGGAGATCGCCGGCGAGAGGGCCTTTGCGATCGTGCGCAAGGGGCTGGCGCTGTCGCCGGAGGGCTGGCGCCTGTTCGTGCAGCAGAGCGTCGAGAACAACCTCATGCTCGGCGCCACGCCGCTGCACGACAAATCGCGCCAGGCCATGCTGCTCGATCGCGTCTACGAGATCTTTCCGCGGCTGAAGGAGCGCCGGAACCAGCGCGCCGGCACCATGTCGGGCGGCGAGCGGCAGATGCTCGCGGTCGGCCGTGCACTGATGAGCGACCCGAAACTCCTGATGCTGGACGAGCCCTCGCTCGGCCTCGCGCCGGCGGTCGTCGAATCCATGTATGAAACGTTTGGCCGCCTGCATCGCGAAGGCCTGACCATCCTGCTCGCCGAGCAGTCGATCGAGCTCGCACTGGAAGTCTCGGACTTCGCCACCGTGCTCCAGGTCGGCAAGAGCGTGCTGTCCGGCACGGCGGCGGCATTGGCCGAGGATCCGCAGGTGCAGAAGGCCTATCTGGGCTTGGACTGACCGGCTGCCTCTGGACACTTGCGTGCGGCCATACGCAATCACCAGACGCCTGACGGCGCTGTCGTCGGCAACGTGCACGCGGCGCGACGGCCGAGGCGGGCTCTTACTTGATCTTGTCGTAGGCCGCCGCGAAATCGTTCAGCGGCATCGGGATTGAAATCGTCTCCTTCGCCATGTTCTGGAAGGAGACCTTCAACTGCTTGCCCGACTTCAGGCTCGCAAGCAGGTCCGGCGCGATCGGCGTCGAGGCGTAGCAGCCGCGGTTCTCGCAGGTCTGGATCTGGAGATCGACCGTCTTGCCCTCGTCGACCTGAAGTTTTGCGCCAACCGGGAGGTTGAGGCCAAGCGGCAGTTGCAGCAGCGCCACCGGCGTACGGGTATCGGGGGCGATGCGGATGTTGACCAGGACGATGGTCTGGCCGGTCTTGGTCAGGACAGCATTCTGCTCGATTGCGCATTCGAGCGGCGCATCGCGGCTGGCGCTGGTGCAGCGCGCGATCCAGCCGGGCTGCGGCGGAGCGCCCTCGGCCTGCGGCTGGGTCGGCGCCGGCGCTGGCTGTGTGGCCGCGGCAGGGGGAGCTGCGTTCTTCTTGGCGCCCGGCTGGGCGTACGCGGCGGCCGTCGACAACAGGGCAGCGGCGGTCGCAAGAACGGCAAGTCTGGATTGCATGAGCATGGCGAGACCGCGTTGGCGTGAACCGGAGGCCTCGCTGTAGCGTCGCGGAAGCCGCGGCGCAAGCTTACTCGGCGGCTTCCTTGACGGTACCGCGCTCGGGCGTCTCGTGGCTTTCATCGTCGGCCGAGCGGCCCGAGAACAGGTTCGAGAACTTGTCGAGATAGAGATAGACCACTGGGGTGGTGAACAGCGTCAGCGCCTGGCTGACGATGAGGCCCCCGACCATGGCGTAGCCGAGCGGCTGGCGGATCTCGGCGCCGGTGCCGTGGCCGAGCATCAGCGGTACGCCGCCGAGCAGTGCCGCCATCGTCGTCATCATGATTGGGCGGAAGCGCAGCAGCGCGGCCTGGCGGATCGATTCCTCCGGCGTCTTGTGCTCGTCGCGTTCGGCCGCGATGGCGAAGTCGACCATCATGATGCCGTTCTTCTTCACGATGCCGATCAGCAGGATGATTCCGATCAAGGCAATGAGGCTGAAGTCGAAGCCGGCGGCCATCAGAATGAGCAGCGCGCCGACGCCGGCCGAGGGCAGGGTCGACAGAATCGTGATCGGATGGATGTAGCTCTCGTAGAGGATGCCGAGGATCAGGTAGACCACGACCAGCGCAGCGAGGATCAAGAGCGGCACGGTGCCGAGCGACTGCTGGAACGCCTGCGCGGTGCCCTGGAAGCTCGAGTTCAGCGTTGCCGGCGCGCCGAGATCGGCCATCGCCTTCTGCACGGCTTGCGTGGCCTGACCGAGCGCCATGTTCGGGGCGAGATTGAAGCTGATCGTGATCGCCGGGAACTGGCCCTGGTGGCTGATCGAGAGCGGGCGGACTGGATCAGTGCTCCAGATCGCAAAGGTCGACAACGGCACCTGGTCGCCGGTCAGCGGCGATTTCAGATAGAGCTTGTTCAGGCTGTCGAGACTGGCCTGCATCTCGGGCAGGATCTCCAGGATGACGTGATAGCTGTTGAGCTGCGTGAAGTATTGGGCGACCTGGCGCTGGCCGAACGCGTCATAGAGCGTGTCGTCGATCAGCTGCGGCTGGATGCCATAGCGCGCGGCGGTATCGCGGTTGATCTTGAGCTGGACCGTGGTGCCTTGCGTCTGCTGGTCGGTCGCGACGTCGCGCAGCTCCGGCAGCGTCTGCATCTTGGCGAGGATCTTTGGCGCCCACTCGTTCAGCTCGCCGAGGTCGGCATCCTGCAAGGTGAATTCAAACTGCGTGCGGGTCGGACGACCGCCGAGCCGGACGTCCTGCGCCGCCTGCATGTAGAGGCGGGCGCCCTCGACCTTGTCGAACTTCGGACGCAGCCGCGCGATGATCTGCTGGGCCGAAGCCTCGCGTTGATCACGCGGCTTCAGGGTAATGAACAGATTGCCGTTGTTGCCGGCACGGCCGCTGCCGCCGATCGCCATGGCGACGGACGCGACGTCGGGATCGGCCATGACGATTTCGCCGAGCTGCTGCTGGCGCTTGACCATATCCTTGAAGGAAATGTCCTGGGAGGCTTCGGAGGTTGCCGTGATCAGGCCGACATCCTGCTGCGGGAAGAAGCCCTTCGGGATCAGGACGAACAGGTAGATCGACAAGGCGAGGGTCGCGAAGAAGATCACGAGCGTGGTGCGGCGCCAGCTCAGGGCGTGGTCGAGCCCATATTCGTAGCCGCGCAGCATCGCGTCGAAGGCGCGCTCGCTCCATTGATAGAACTTGCCGTGGGTCACTTCGCCGTGCGCGCGCAGGAAGCGCGAAGCCATCATCGGCGTCAAGGTCAGCGACACGAACATCGACACGAAGATCGTCATCGCCAGCACGACGGCGAATTCCCGGAACAGGCGGCCGATGATGCCGCCCATCAGCAGCAGCGGAATCAGCACCGCGACCAGGGAGACGCTGATCGACACGATGGTGAAGCCGATTTCCTTCGAGCCTCTGAACGCGGCGGCAAGCGGCTTTTCGCCTTCCTCGATGTAGCGCGTGATGTTCTCTAGCATCACGATGGCGTCGTCGACGACGAAGCCGACCGCGATGGTGAGGGCCATCAGGGACAGATTGTCGAGCGAATAGCCGAACACCCACATCAGTGCGCAGGCGCCGAGCAGCGCCAGCGGCACCGTGACGGCGGGGATCACGGTCGCCCAGAAGCTGCGCAGGAACACAAAGATCACCATGACCACGAGGGCGATGGTCAGGAGCAGGGTGAACTGGACGTCCTGCACCGCGGCGCGGATCGTCGTGGTGCGATCGCTGATCAGCTCGATCTTGATCGCGGGAGGTATCGCTGCCACCAGCCGGGGCAGGGTTGCCTTGATCCGATCGACGGTATCGATGACGTTAGCGCCGGGCTGCTTGAACACGACCAGGAACACACCGCGCTTGCCGTTGGCCCAGGCCGCCTGCTTGGCGTCTTCAGGGCCGGTGACCGCCTGGCCGATATCGCGGATCCGCAGGGGACCGCCGTTGCGGTAGGCGATGATGACGTCGTTCCAGTCCTTGGACTGCAACAATTGGTCGTTGGCGTAGATTGTATAAGCGCGCTTCTCGCCGTCGATATTGCCCTTGGGACTGTCGACGGTGGTGATGCCGATCGCGCTGCGTACGTCTTCCAGCGACAGGCCCTTGGCGACGAGCTTGCCCGGATCGACCTGGACGCGGACGGACGGTTTCTGCTGGCCGCCGATGAAGACCTGCGCCACGCCGGAGAGCTGGCTGATCTGCTGCGCAAGCTGAGCATCGACCGCGTCGCTGACGCTGGTCAGCGGCAGCGTGTCTGATGTCGCCGACAGTAGCAGGATCGGCGCGTCGGCCGGGTTGACCTTGCGATAGGTCGGCGGCGAGGGCAGGTTCTTCGGCAGTTGGCCACTGGCGGCGTTGATGGCGCCCTGAACGTCGTTGGCGGCGCCGTCGATGCTGCGGTTGAGGTCGAACTGAATCGTGATCGAGGCGGTGCCCAGATAACTCGTCGAGGTCATCTGCGCGATGCCGGGAATCTGGGCGAACTGGCGCTCCAGCGGCTGCGCGACCGACGAGGCCATCGTCTCCGGGCTACCGCCCGGCAAATTGGCCGTGATCTGGATGGTCGGGAAGTCCACCTGCGGCAGCGGCGCGACCGGCAGCAGGGGATAGGCGACGAGGCCGACAAAAAGAATGCCGGCCATCAGCAGCGACGTGCCGATGGGATAACGGATGAAAGGTGCCGAAATCCCGCCTTCGGTCATTCCTGCTGAACCTTGTTTTTCTGAACCGGATCCGAGCTCGCCACGCTCGTTGAGACGAGACTGCCGGGCTGCACTTTGTATTGGCCGCCGGTGATCACCTGCTGACCGGGGCTCAATCCTTCATCGATGACCGACCGTCCGTCGATGGAGTAGCTCACCTTGATCTTGCGAACCTCGGCCTTGTTGTCCTGGCCGACAGTATAAGCGTAGAGGCCGTTGGTCGAATGCTGGACCGCGTCGTCGGGAACGACGGTCGCATCCTTCAGGGTCCGCACCAGAAGGCGTGTCGACACCGATTGCCCCGGCCACAGCGTGTGTTCCTTGTTGTCGAACACCGCCTTGAGCCTGATAGTCCCGCTGGTCGTATCGACCTGGTTGTTGATCACCGCGAGCTTGCCTTCGGCCAGCGTCTTCTTGCCGTCGGTGGTGAATGCGATCACCTTGAGCTCGCCGGACTTCTGGCCCTCGCTGATATAAGGCAGCTGTTCCTCCGGCGCGGTGAAGATCACCGTGATCGGCTCGACCTGCGCGATGGTGACGATGCCGGTCTGGCTCGAGGCGTTGACGATGTTGCCGATATCGACCTGGCGGAGGCCCGCGACGCCGGTGATCGGCGATTTGACCTGGGTGTAGTCGAGCTGGGTCTGGGCGTTGGCGATCGCGGCTTCATCGGCGGCGATCTGGGCGGTGAGCTGGGCAACGGTGGAGCGTTGCGTGTCGGTCTGCTGGCGCGTCGCGAATTCACCGAGCTTGGTGTAGCGCTGAAGATCGAGATTGGCGTTGGCGAGATTGGCCTCGTCCTGCGCCTTCTTCGCCTTGGCCTGATCGAGGGCGGCCTGGAACGGGCGCGGATCGATCTCGACCAGGAGATCGCCTTGCTTGACCATTTGGCCTTCGGTGAAGGCGATCTTGTCGATCTGACCGTCCACCCGGGTACGGACTTGTACGGTGTTGAAGCCCTGCACGGTGCCGAGGCCGGTGAGATAGACCGGGAAGTCAACCTTCTGGACTGGCGCGATGCTGACAGGCACGGCGGCGACCCGCGGCGCACCCTTCTGCGCGGTCTGGGCTTTCCCGGCCTCAACGCCTGAGAATCGCTGCCAACCGTAATAGCCGCCTCCAGCCACGGCTGCGATGATGACAATCCACAGGATCGGCCGTGACTTTTTCATATCTGAGCGTATCGGCTTTATGCCCAAAACAACGAATTGTGGGGCTACTAAAGGGTTCCAAGCAGGCTTGTATAATACACGCCAAGTTCCAGTGTAAACAGCACTATCAGTTGAGAATCCTAAACAATTGGAAAGCTTTGCACACGGTAGGCAAACGGGTGACGCAGCGCTGTGCAGCCCTGCATTTCCCATCGTGAGCGAGGAGCGTGCAGAAGAAAAGGAAATCCGTGCAGGCGGCGTGGGCGAGGCGTGAGCGGCTCGCTGCTGCGAGGCGAGTGGGTTTACTTTGCAAGAACGGTTCTAAACCGGCCAAGCGGCGTTTCGGTTGTCAGGAAATTCAGCCTCGTCCATATCAGCGCCGCCACACTGGGAGTTGAGGAATGGACGAGCTGAACGGCAAGCTGATCGCGTGTCAGATTCTGATCACGGGGCTGATCGCGCGCGTCGCCAGCGAGCAGCGCGATCCCTTGCGCTTCCTCACCGACTTCCGTGACGAGATCAAAGCCGTCGTCAACGGCGTCAACATCGCCGGCATGGATAACACCGATCGGGTGCGCGCGACGGCACAGCGCACCGTTGACGAATTGTTCTCGCTGATGAAGCCGCCGAGCAGCGACTGACGGCTGCGCGAGATGATGCGGGAATACAAACGCCGCTGATAGCATCGCAAGGACCAACATCAGCTCCAGGTTGGAACGCTCACAAGCGCGAGTTTAGAACGGTTTCAAACTCGAATTTAGAATCGTTTCGATCTGGACAGATTCAAGGTTGCTCTTGGCGGGACTGCGTTGACCCTCTGTGCCCCGCTCGATACGACCGGTGTGTCGCATCGTCACCATGCGGCACATTGCAGAAGTGGAATGGGGCGTCAGATGGGCATGGCGAGGGCTCCGCAGTCGTTGCGTTCGACCGCGGCACGGCAAGCATTGGGCAGCAATTTCGATATTGCGGCCGGCAAGACTGTTTCCACTGTTGCAAGCTTGATTGCGGCGGCGTCCGTCTCAGGCGGCGCGCAGGCACAGCAGACAAATCTGCCTCCGGTGAACGTCGACGCGCCGAAGGAGCGGCCGCGCTCGACCGCGGCGAAACCGACGCCCGATCAGGTCCGCGCCCGCAACGCGCTGCGCCGCGCAGCGCAGCGTCAGCAGGCTGCAACGGCCCCGGTCGTTGATGTCGTTGGTCCAGCGCCCGACCGCAATCCCTATGCGGATCCGGCGGCGTCCTACAAGGTCGATCACGTCCAGGCTGGCGGCAAGTTTCCAGAGAAGCTGGTCGACACGCCGCGATCGGTGACGGTGCTGTCGAAAGAGGTGCTGGAAGACAAGGGCGCCACGTCGTTGAAGCAGGCGATCCTGAGCACCGCGGGCGTCACGCTCGGCACCGGCGAGGGCGGCAATGCCTTCGGTGATCGCTTCTTCATTCGCGGCTTCGACGCACGGAACGACATCTTCATCGATGGCGTCCGGGATGCCGGCGTCAGCGTCCGCGAGAACTTCTTCACCGAGCAGGTCGAGATCCTGAGCGGCCCGGCCTCGTCTTTCGCCGGCCGCGGCACGGCGGGTGGCGCGATTAACATCGTCACCAAGCAGGCTGCGACGGAGAACAGCTTCTACAACATGGACACAACGTTTGGCACCGACCAGACCAAGCGTGTCACGCTCGACGTCAACCAGGTGATCAACCCGTCGCTCGCCGTTCGTGCCGGCGGCCTGTTCCAGGATGCCGATGTCGCAGGGCGAGCTCGGGTCAAGGACAATCGCGATGGCGCCTTCGTCGCCACAAGCTGGAAGCCGACCGATGCGATCAAGATCACCGGCAATTACATCCACACCGAGCTGACGGGCATTCCCGACTTTGGCGTGCCGTACTATCGGCCGAGCACGTCGTCGACCGCTGGAGGTCCTTTCCCGGACTTCGGTGTCAACCGAACTAATTTCTACGGCTTCGTCAACCGCGACTTCTACAGGACCGGCCAGGACATCGGCACGATCAATGCGGAAGTCCAGGTCACACCCGATCTGTTGCTCACCAACAAGATCCGGGAATCGCACTCGACTCAGAACTACATCGGCACACTGCCGGAATCGCCGACGCTGGCCCCTGGGGCTCCGTTCACCGCTTATGCGGTGAGCGCAAACCCGCAGAGCCGCTACCAGGCCACGGACGTGTTCGCCAATCAGACCGAGGCGACCTACAAGTTTGTCGATTATGCCGGCTTCAGGCACACATTGCTCGCAGGCATCGAATACGACAAAGAGCGATCGTCGATTGATAGTTACACCGGGCTTGGCTCCGAGATCACGACGGGGACCACGCCTTTCACGGGTTCGGGATCGACGTCCGGCGTCAGCGTGTTTTATCCGCAAGCCACCGACAATCCGTTCCCGATACCGGGAGGCCTCACGGGCAGGCCGACCAAGATCGGAATTGAGACCGTCAGTGGCTACGTGACGGACAGCGCGAACTATCGCGACGTTCTCATCCTCAACGGTGGCTTCCGTTATGACGATTACAGCATCAAGACGTCGGCTTTCACGGCGGCTGGTGCCTTCGGCCAGCAGTCGGCGGAGTTCCTGGTTCCGGATTTCAACCTCGGCCTTACGCTGAAGCCGCTGCCCAACGGCAGCGTCTATGTGGCCTACGCGACCTCCGCGAACCCGGTGGGCGCCGAGTTCGACGGTACCAGCACCGCCTATGGCGGCATCAACCCGAATCTTGCCGGTGGCAACAACCAGATCTTCGGGCCCGAGAAAAACAAGGCGATCGAGCTCGGCACCAAGTGGGAGTTGTTCGACCGCCATCTGCTTCTGACCGCCGCACTGTTCCAGACGACCAAGGAAAACGCGCGTGAGGCGCAGAACGTCGGCAGTGCGGCCACCGCTGCGCCGCTTGGCTGCACCTATGCTCCCGTGGCTCCGGCAACCACCGTCTCCTGCATCACTGCCGGCGCTTCGTATCGCGTCCGCGGCATCGATCTCGGCATCGGCGGTAAGATCACGGACAAGTGGAGCGTGTTCGGCGGCCTCGTGCTGATGCAGTCGGAGGTGACGAAGTCGCTGGCTCCGCCGGCCAACACCACGCTTTATGCGTCGAATGTCGGGCGTCCGCTCGCCAACATCGCGCACCAGTCGTTCAGCCTGCTCACGAAGTATCAGCTCACCGACGTATGGGAGCTTGGCGGCCAGGCGGTGTACCGCTCGCAGATATACGGTGGCACCTTGCTCGCGGCGAACCAGGGCACTTCGATCCCTGGCTATTGGCGCTTCGATGCCTTCGCCGAGGCGAAGATCAACAAGAACTGGCAGGTCAAGCTGTTCGTCAACAACATCTTCGACAAGCGCTACTACGACGCGCTTTACCAGAGCGCGACGCCGTTCGTACTGGAGGCGCCGGGGCGCGCCGCCTATCTGGTTCTGTCCGCACGCTACTGATCGAGTAACGACGAGGTCCCATGCTGACATGCATAGAAGGCGTCCTGAGCAAGGATGATGTGGCGGAGTTTCGCCGCACCATGGACGCCGCCGAATGGGAAGACGGCCGTTCCACCGCGGGCGCGCAGTCGGCAATGGTCAAGCGCAACGAACAGTTGCCGCCGGACAGCGAGGTCGCGCGCAAGCTCGGCCACCGCATCATCTCGGCGTTGACGGCGAATCCGCGATTCCTGGCGGCGGCAATTCCGCTGCAGATCTTTCCGCCGCTGTTCAATCGTTATGCGGCGGATAGCGGCCACCATTTCGGCCTGCACGTCGACAATGCGATCCGCGGCGACCGCCTGACCGGCCTTCGCATCCGCACGGATCTTTCCGTCACGCTGTTCCTCAGCGAGCCCGAGGATTACGACGGTGGCGAACTTGTGATCGAGGACACCTACGGCTCGCACGAAGTCAAGTTGCCGGCCGGGGACTGCGTGCTCTATCCCTCGACCAGCCTGCATCTGGTCACGCCGGTGACAAGGGGGGCGCGGGTTGCGTCTTTCTTCTGGCTCCAGAGCATGATACGGGATGATCAAGCCCGCAGCATGATCTTTGACCTCGACACCGCCATTCAGGGGCTGGTGGCCCGCCTCGGGCGTGACGATCCCGAAACGGTCAAATTGACGGGTATCTATCACAACCTCATTCGCACCTGGGCGGAAGTATGAAGATCACGTCTTTCCAGGCAAGCCTCGCTGCAGCCGCGCTGCTCATGGCCGCCTGGCTCGCAGTCCCCGTTTCTGCCCAGACACAAACCCAGCCGGCATCGCCGGCCCGGCCTGTTGCGGCGCCGGCACCTGTCGCGGCTCCGGCTGCTCCCGCAGCCGCGGCCCAGCCAAGCGCAATTGCCGCACCTGCGCCATGGGCTGCGGCGCCTGCGGCTGCTGCCCCCGTAGCAGCGACGTCCACCGCGTCCTCAACCGATGCTGCCGTGGTCCCGGCACCCGGGGCGGGCGGTGCCGCGCCGAAGGCTGGCATCGCCCCGGCCATGAAGGAATTGTCGCCGTGGGTGATGTTCATGTCGGCGGACATCATCGTGAAGGCGGTGATGATCGGGCTTGCCTTTGCCTCGCTCGTGACCTGGACGGTCTTCATCGCGAAGTCGATCGAGCTGTCGGTCGCCTCCGCCAAGCTTCGTTCGGCGTTGAAGAAGGTCGCGGACGTACGCTCGCTCGCGGAAGCCCAGATGGCGCTCGGCACCAAGGAGGGCATCCTGCCGTCCTTCCTGACGGCAGCGCTGCGCGAGGCGCGAATGTCGGCCGGCCTGTCCAGCGATAGCGGCGTCAAGGAGCGTGCGGCGTCGAGCTTTTCGGAGATCGTGCGCGCGGAAGCACGACGTATCCGCATCGGCATGGGTGTGCTCGCGACCATCGGCTCGACCTCGCCCTTCGTCGGCCTGTTCGGCACCGTGTGGGGCATCATGAACAGCTTCATCGGTATCTCGAAGTCGCAGACGACGAACCTTGCAGTCGTCGCCCCCGGCATCGCCGAGGCGCTGCTTGCTACCGCCATCGGTCTCGTGGCCGCCATTCCTGCCGTCATCGTCTACAATCACTTCTCGCGCGTCACGAAGGGCTATCTCGAGCTCGTCAGCCGCGCCTCGGGGGCCGCGGCCCGGCTGTTGTCGCGCGATCTCGACCGCAGCCACGGCGGCGCGCATTCGCGCGCGGCGGAGTAGGCCATGGCGGTTTCGCTCACAGACAACGATGACGACGACGATTTCTCGGAAACGCACGACATCAACGTCACGCCGTTCATCGACGTCATCCTGGTGCTGCTGATCATCTTCATGGTCGCGGCACCGCTGTCGACCGTCGATCTGCCGATCGACCTGCCGACCTCGAGCGCGACGCCGCAGAAGAAGCCGGACAAGCCGACCTATGTCAGCATCAAGCCCGATCTGACGCTCGCGATCGGCGAGGACTCGGTCAAGCGGACCGACCTGGTCAGCTCGCTCGATGGGATCGCCGACATGAGCAAGGACAAATACGTGTTCCTGCGCGCCGACAAGGCGGTGCCCTATGGCGAGTTGATGGGCGTCATGGAAATCCTCCGTGCCGGCGGCTATTCTCGGATCAAGCTGGTGGCGCTCGAAGCACCTCCTGCGGCGGCCGGGCCGGCGCAAGGGCCGGTCCAACCCTGACGGCGGCGGGCGATGTCCGATCCTTTAATCGACGCGAGACCATCCCGGCGGCTCTGGATTCTGGCCGCTATTGCGGCGATTGGCCTGCATGTTGGCGGGGCTGCGCTGGCGCTCGCCAACCTTCGTGCTGATGACGGTGACGAAGGCCTGGGAGCCAACGGTGCGGAATACGCCGTCGAAATGACCTCGCCAAAGCTCCCCGAGACGGATCTGCCGCCGGGACCGGACAGCGAAGCTTCGCAATTCCAGCCGCAGCAGATGCAGCAGCAGGCCGAGGTGGAAGAGACCGATCTGCCGAAGGATCAGCCTCAGGAGGCCGAGGATCCGGATCGGCTCGTGACCGAGAACGACTCCAAGATGCCGGTCGAGGACACCACGAAGGTGGCCAAGGTCGAAACCCAGGCGGTTGAGGAGATGCCGAACGCACAGGAATCTGCAAGGCAGGCGTTGGACGAGAACGCGCGCGAAGACGAGAAGGCGGCCGCCCCCCATCAGGGCATCGGCAAGGACATTCGCAAGTTGACTGCCGAATGGGGCAAGCGGATCAGCGCCTATTTCGAGCTGCACAAGCGCTATCCCAAGGACAAGAGCAAGACGACGACGGTGAAGCTCAGCCTGATCCTGAACCGCCGCGGCAATGTCGTGTCCGTCGACGTGGCGGAGTCCTCGGGCGATCCGGCCTTCGACAAAGAGGCCGTATCAATGGTGCGCCGCTCGGATCCCGTGCCGGCGCCCCCCGCCGAACTCACGGACGATCAGTTCGCCTTCAGCCTGCCGGTGAATTTTAAGAACCCGTCGAGATAGCGACGTGGGCGTGTCAGCGCCAGTAGAACTTGATCGAGACGTAGACCACGATGAGGCAGACGAAGATCAGCGCCACCGGGAGAGGGCGGTTCTGGGTTCCACCGAACGCCGCCGCTCCGAATATGCCGGTCTTCTTCGGCTTGGGCGCCGGGCGGCGGAAGGCGGTAACATTGTCCGCCGCCGGCTTAGCCGGCCGCGGGCGCACATCGGGCGGGTTCCCGGCGCCGCCCATTTCCAGATAGTAGGATTTGTAGATCTCGGCGATCGTGGCCTCGGTCGCCTCACCCTCGCTCATCCGCTCCAGCAGCTTTTTGTAGCCGTCGAGGAAGCCCTGTGCGTCCGCAGGCAGCGCCGACAACCCATTCAGCTTGGCCATCATCTTCCAGGTGGCGAAATCGGCGCGGGCACGGGTGTCGGCGCGTCGCGCGATCAGCATATCGGCAGCTTTGACCAAGTTGGCCTCTAGCCCTTCGGCTTTGTCTTCAAGTGCAGGATCTTCAAATGGAAACTTCAACTAGGCATTGCCGGTCAGCAAGAGAACAGTTTGAATCACATAACCGGTCAACGTTCGCAGTATTGCTGAAATAACATCAAGATTTAGACCGAACTGGGAACCTGCCAGCGGCAGCAGGATCAGCAGCCCGATGAGGATCAGCATGCCGAACGGCTCGAGCCGCGACAGGGGCAGGGCGAGCGGCCGGGGCAATAGCCCCACCGCGACCCGCCCGCCGTCGAGCGGCGGGATCGGCATCATGTTGAAAACCGCCAGCACGGCGTTGATCAGCAGCGCATTCTTGAGGTTATCGAAAATCCATTGCGCCGAACCCGCTGGCGCCCAAGGCAGGGCGTGGAGGCCGAGGCCTGCGACCAGCGCCAGCACGATGTTGGTGATGGGACCGGCCAGGGCGACCCACACCATGTCCAGCTTCGGATTGTTGAGCTTGCGAAAATTCACCGGCACCGGCTTGGCATAGCCGAACAGGAACGGCGAATGTGCAAACAGCAGCATCGCCGGCAGGATCAGGGTGCCGAACGGGTCGATGTGCTTGAGCGGATTGAAGCTGACCCGACCGAGCTGCCAGGCCGTGTCGTCGCCGAGACGGTGCGCCACGAAGCCGTGCGCGGCCTCGTGGAAGGTGATGGCGAGCACCAGCGGCAGCACCCAGACGGAGAGATCATAGTAGGAAATGTTCACGTCGCGTCTGTCCCGATTTTGCCCGTCGCCTTGCAAACGACCTGGCCAGACCGGCGGCGCAGCAACGCTCCAGCTCAACATAAGGTGGGCGGCCCCGAAATGCCACGCTGCAAATGATCGCCGTCAGGCCGGGATCGTCGTCTCGTATTGCGTGAGGCCGTCGTCGAGCTTCAGCCAGGCGAGCTTTTCCGAGACCCAGATGTGCTCGGTCGGCGCGAAGGCGTTTCGGTCGTCGAAGGTCGCGACCGCCACGCCGGCCAGCGTGCCGTTGCGGCGCCATGCGAACAGCCGCGTGCCGCAGGTCTTACAGAACACGCGGTCGATATTCTCCGACGACGCATAGCGGCCGGTATCACCCTCGACGGTCAGCGCTTTCTGGTCGAACTGGGCGCGGGCGAAATAGGGCGAGCCCATCGCCTTCTGGCAGATGCGGCAGTGACAGATGCGCACGTTCAGCGGCTCGCCCTCTGCCTTGAACCGTACGGCGCCACACAGGCATCCACCTTGCCGGATCATCGTGCCCTCAATAGGTTGCGCGTCCACCAGAGATATCGAACACCGCGCCGGTCGAGAAGGCACAATCTTCGGATGCAAGCCAGCTCACCATTGCGGCGAGCTCTTCCACCAGCACGAAGCGGCCCTTGGGGATTTTCGACAGCATGAAATCGATATGCTGCTGTGTCATCTGGTCGAATATCGCAGTTTTTGCCGCCGCCGGCGTTACCGCATTCACGAGAATGTCGTGCGCGGCCAATTCCTTGCCGAGCGACTTGGTCAGCGCGATCAGACCGGCCTTGGAGGCCGAGTAGTGCGCAGCATTCGGATTGCCTTCTTTGCCGGCGATCGAGGCGATGTTCACGATGCGCCCATATTTCTGCTTGAGCATCGAAGGCACGATCGCCTTGCAGACGATGAAGGGGCCGTCGAGGTTGATGTGCAGGACCTTGCGCCATTCCTCCAGGTCAGTCTCCCAGACCGGCTTGTTGACACCGGCGATGCCGGCATTGTTGATGAGGATGTCGATCTTGCCGAACGCGGCCAAGGTCGCATCGCGCGCCTGCTCGACGCCTGAGGTGTCGGTGACGTCGACCTTGAAGACACGGACGCTGTCGCCGATCTCTTTTGCGGTCTTCTCAGCCAGCTCGGCATCGAAATCCCAGATCGCGACCTTGGCACCGGAGGCGACAAACCGCTCGGTGATGGCGCGGCCAAAGCCCTGCGCTCCGCCGGTGACAACAGCGACGCGGCCGTCGAGGTCGATCTTGTTCATGGGACCTGATCCCGGGGCGTCAGAGCATGTAGCCGCCGTCGACGACGAGGTCGACGCCGGTGGTGAAGGCGCTCTCGTCGCTGCCGAGATAGACCGCCATGGACGCGATTTCGTCGGCGGTGCCAAGCCGGCCCATCTTCTGGCGGGAGATGAACATCTCCTTGCCCTGAGGCCCTTGCGCGGCGGCCCGGTCGAGCATCGAGGGCGTCTCGACGGTGCCGGGGCAGATCGAGTTGCAGCGAATGCCCTTGGTGATGAAGTCGAGCGCGACCGCGCGGGTCAGCAACGACACGGCAGCCTTCGAGGAACTGTAGACATAACGATTGGCCGGCGGCCGCAGCGCCGCGCAGGACGAGATGTTGACGATGCTGCCACCGCCGCCCGCGAGCATCTCGGGCAGGAACGCCCTGATGGTCCGGTGCATCGACTTGACGTTGAGGTCGAACGAGAAGTCAAAATCCTCTTCCGAGCATTCCAGGATGGTGCCGTGATGCACGAAGCCGGCCGCGTTGAGCAGGACGTCGATCTTGCCGATCCGCTTGGCAAAAGCGTTGACGTCGGCGGTGTTGCGCACGTCGAGTTTTGCGGTCTCGGCGATGCCTTCCTTGGAAAGGCCCGCGATGCCGGCCTCGTTGATGTCGGTGGCGATGACGGTTGCGCCTTCACGCGCGAATGCGATGGCGCATGCGCGCCCAATGCCTGCCGCTGCAGCCGTGATGACGGCGCGCTTTCCCTTGAGGCGGTCTGCCATGTTGTTTTTCTCCTTTTGAATTCGTCATTCCGGGGCGCGCCTCTTGGCGCGAGCCCGGAATCCATTGTGCGACGGGTTCTGTGGCCTGATGGATTCCGGGCTCGCGACTTCGTCACGCCCCGGAATGACAGCTGTCAGTGATTATCCCGCGCCACACCAAAGGTGCCGGCGACATTCTGGTATCTTGTGGCAATCTCCACGCAGGCGCCGGTGGCGTGCTGGCCGACGGTGTTGCGATACAGCTCCTGCCACGGCGTCTGGTTCGGCGGATGCTTGAAGCCGCCATTGGCCTTGAGCTCGGCTTGGCGCTTCTTCAGCTCCTCATCGGAGATCAGGATGTTGGCACTGCCCTTGCTGAGGTCGATGCGGACCTTGTCGCCTGTCCTGAGGATCGCGAGGCCGCCATTGGCGGCGGCTTCCGGCGAGGCGTTGAGGATCGACGGCGAGCCCGAGGTGCCGGACTGGCGGCCGTCGCCGATGCAGGGCAGGGAGTGGATGCCGCGTTTGATTAGGGCCGCCGGCGGCTGCATGTTCACGACCTCGGCGCCGCCGGGATAGCCGATCGGCCCGGTGCCGCGGATGAACAGCACGCAGTGCTCGTCGATGTCGAGCGAGGCATCGTCGATCCGCGCGTGATAATCCTCCGGCCCCTCGAACACGATGGCGCGGCCTTCGAATGCGCTAGGGTCCTTCGGATTGCTGAGATAGCGGTCGCGAAACTCCTTGGAGATCACGCTGGTCTTCATGATCGCGGAATCGAACAGATTGCCGCGCAGCACCAGGAAGCCGGCGTCCTTCACCAGCGGCCTGTCGTAGGCCCGGATGACGTCATTGTCGGGGACCGGCGCGTCCTTGCAGTTCTCGCCGATGCCGCGGCCATTGACGGTGACCGCGTCCTCATGGATGCGCTTGTGCTTCATCAGTTCACGCACCACCGCCGGCACGCCGCCGGCACGATGGAATTCCTCGCCGAGATAGAAGCCGGCCGGCTGCATGTTGACGAGCAGCGGCACGTCATGGCCGAATTTCTGCCAATCGTCGATCGACAGCTCCACGCCGATATGGCGGGCGAGCGCGTTGATATGGATCGGCGCATTGGTCGAGCCGCCGATCGCCGAATTGATGACGATGCAGTTCTCGAATGCCTTGCGCGTCAGGATGTCCGAGGGCTTGAGATCTTCCCAGACCATCTCGACGATGCGCTTGCCGGTCTCATAGGAGATCTGGCCGCGCTCGCGATAGGGGGCGGGAATGGCCGCGCAGCCCGGCAGCGAGAAGCCGAGCGCTTCGGCAAGGCCGTTCATGGTCGAGGCGGTGCCCATGGTGTTGCAATGGCCAACCGAGGGCGCCGAGGAGGCCACGATCTCCATGAACTCTTCGTAATCGATCTCGCCGGCGGCGAGCCGCTCGCGCGACTTCCAGACGATGGTGCCGGAGCCGGTGCGCTCGCCAGCATGCCAGCCGTTGAGCATCGGGCCGCCCGACAGCACGATCGCGGGCAGGTTCACGGTCGCCGCCGCCATCATGCAGGCGGGCGTGGTCTTGTCGCAGCCGGTGGTCAGCACCACGCCGTCGAGCGGATAGCCGTAGAGGATTTCGACCAGGCCGAGATAGGCGAGGTTGCGGTCAAGGGCAGCGGTCGGGCGCTTGCCGGTCTCCTGGATCGGATGGGTCGGGAATTCCATTGCAATGCCGCCGGCCTCGCGGATGCCTTCGCGGACCCGGTGAGCAAGCTCGATGTGATGGCGGTTGCAGGGGGAGAGGTCGTTGCCGGTCTGGGCGATGCCGATGATCGGCTTGCCGGACTGCAGCTCGGCGCGGGTGAGGCCGTAGTTCAGATAGCGCTCCATATAGAGCGCGGTCATGCCCGGATTATGCGGGTTGTTGAACCATTCCTGCGAGCGAAGGTGACGGCGGGTGCCGTTGCCGGCGGGCGCATGCCCATTGGTTGGCTTTTTTGTCATTGGTTTCTCCTTCAATGCAAACGCACGGGCCGACGTTCGGGCGTCGATCGGTGCGATGCCCGGCAGCGCGAGCATGTAACAACGGCCCGCCTGCTGGCGAACGTTTCCTCACGATGGCGATACTACTCATGGCTCGTTGGTAACGCTATCATTTTGTACGGCCGGCGACCATTCCGGCGAACGCGGGCCGGCTGCAGCCCGCTGCGTTTGCGAACTCTGCCGCTCGATCACCGTGAAGCCGAGATCGAGCACGGGCGCTTCGGGACGCTTCCCTTCGATCGCCTCGATCAGCATCGCGGCAGCGGTGCGGCCCATCTCGTAACGATTGGTCCGCACGCTGGTCAGCGTCGGCACCGAGGAGGCCATGAATTCGAGATCGTTGAAGCCGACGATCGCGATCTGCTCGGGGACCGCGATCTCCCGGCGCCGACATTCGAAGAGAACGCCGAGCGCGAGGTCGTCATTGGCGCAGAACACCGAGTCGATATCGCTCTCGCGCGCGAGCAGATCGGCAAACAGCGCGCCGCCGAGCGTCACCGAGGTCGGCGTTGCCGTGGTCACGATCAGTCTTTGCTCGAACAGACCGGCGTCCTTCATGGCTGCGACATAGCCATCGAGCCGGCGCTGCACGCGCGGGTCCATGCGGGCGCCGACGAAGCCGATCCTGCGGTGGCCCTGTGCGAACAAATGGGCAATTGCCGCGCGCGCTGCGTCATAATGGGAAAAGCCGATCATCATGTCGACCGGGTTGGGCCCGATCTCCATGATCTGGACGATCGGGCAGTCGGCCGCCTCCATCATCGCGCGCGATTCCGCGGTCTGGTCGATGCCTGTGACGATCAGTCCGGCCGGCTTCTGTGCCAGGAACAGGCGCAGCAGCTTCTCCTCCTGGAGAATGCTGTAGCGGGTGTTGGACAACTGGATCGAGTAGCGGCTGCGCTCGGAGGCGTCGTAGATGCCGCGCAGCACGTCGGAAAACACGTTGTTGGTCAGTGACGGAATCAAGACACCGATCACCTCGGTGCGCTGCGAGGCTAGCGCGCGTGCCGCAAGGTTGGGCACGTAACCGAGCTCCAGGGCCGCGCTTTCGACCCGGGTCCGCTTGGCGACCGACAGCGCCTCGGGATTGCGGAAGAAGCGGGACGCCGTAATCGGGCTCACGCCGGCAAGCTCGGCGACTTCCGCCAACCGAATCTTGCCGGACTTGGTGCGCTTTCGACCCATTTGTTGCTCTTAACACAGTCGGTCCCGCAAACAAAGGAACGTTGACAGCGCTACCAGCAGCGACTAACCAAAGACCAAATTGCCAAAGCCGCATAAACTGCCGACAATGTCGCCCGTTAAGAGGGGCTTCGGGTCGGCGAAGTTCAGAAAACAAGACGGTGGCGGCGCCACGGTTGCGCCGTCTAAGTCGGAGGAGCGAGCTAGATGTCGTCTGTGCAAATCCGCGACGTGCGGAAATCGTTCGGCAATTTTGAAGTCCTGCACGGCGTCTCGATCCCGATCGAGGATGGCCAGTTCGTCGTCCTGGTTGGCCCCTCCGGCTGCGGCAAGTCGACGCTTCTGCGCATGCTCGCAGGCCTCGAGAACATCACCTCCGGCACGATCTCGATCGGCGACCGGGTCGTCAATAATGTCCAGCCCAAGGAGCGGGACATTGCGATGGTGTTCCAGAACTACGCGCTCTATCCGCATATGACGGTTGGCGAGAACATGGGCTTCTCGCTGAAGCTGCGCAATGCGGGCTCCGACGAGATCAACAAGCGGGTCAAGCGCGCCGCCGAAATTCTCGCACTGACGCCGTTGCTCGAGCGCTACCCGCGCCAGCTCTCCGGCGGCCAGCGCCAGCGCGTCGCGATGGGTCGCGCCATCGTGCGCGATCCCCAGGTGTTCCTGTTCGACGAGCCGTTGTCGAACCTCGATGCCAAGCTGCGCGTCGCCATGCGCACCGAGATCAAGGAGCTGCACCAGCGGCTCAAGACCACCACCGTCTACGTCACCCACGATCAGATCGAGGCCATGACCATGGCCGACAAGATCGTCGTGATGCACGACGGTATTGTCGAGCAGATGGGCACGCCGCTCGAGCTCTACGACAAGCCGGAAAACCAGTTCGTCGCCGGCTTCATCGGCTCGCCCGCAATGAACTTCCTCAAGGGCCATGTCCGCGTGAACGGCGTTGCCACCTTCGAGGGGCCGAACGGCGTCAAGCTGCCGCTCAAGACCGCCCCGGCGGGCTCCGACGGCAAGCCCGTGGTCTACGGCGTACGTCCCGAGCACTTCACCATCGCCGACGACGGCGCGGACGCCGAGATCGTCGTGGTCGAGCCGACCGGCTCCGAAACGCAGGTGTTTGCAAAGCTTGGCGGCGAGCAGGTCGTCGCCGTCTTCCGCGAGCGTCACCAGTTCAACCCGGGCGACAAGGTCCGGCTGAAGCCCGACCCGTCGGTGGTTCACTTGTTCGACGAAGGGACGGGAAAACGACTAAACGCATAAGACGGACTTAAATCAAAAAAATCACCATTGGGAGGACAACATGCAAGACTTTACCCGCCGGGTATTGCTTCAAGGCGGAACGGCGCTGGCCGCCACCGGCGCACTGACCGGGCCTGCACTGTTGGAATTTGCTAAAGCCTGGGCGCAGGAAGCACCGTTCAAGGCAGAGCCCGGCGCGAAGCTCACCTTGATGCGCTGGAAGCGCTTCGTTCCTTCAGAGGATGAAGCGTTCATGCAGATCGTGGCGGCCTTCAAGGCGGCCACGGGCACGGAAATGAACGTGTTCAGCGAATCCTTCGAGGACGTGCAGCCGAAAGCGTCCGTTGCCGCGAATACCGGCTCGGGGCTGGATTTGGTCTGGGGTCTGCACGCGCTGCCGCAGCTGTTCCCGACCAAGGTCGTGAAGATGAATGATGTTGCCGACTATCTCGGCAAGAAGTACGGCGGCTGGGCGGACGCTCCGGAGAAAACCGTTAAGCACGGCAACGATTGGCTCGGCATCCCGATCGCCACCGACGGCGGCTATATGACCTACCGGAAATCCGCGGTGGAGAAGGCGGGTTTCAAGGAGTTCCCGAAGGACTTCCCGGGCTTTCTCGAAATGTGCAAGGCGCTGAAGAAGAACAACACGCCTGCCGGCTTTGCGCTCGGCCACGCTACCGGCGACGCGAACGCGTGGCTGCACTGGATCTTGTGGGGCCACGGGGCCTACACCGTCGACCAGCACGACAAGGTGAGCATCAATTCGCCCGAGACGTTCAAGGCGCTCGATTACTGCAAGACGCTCTCGGAAACCTTCATTCCCGGTGTGGCGTCCTGGAACGACTCCTCCAACAACAAGGCCTTCCTCGCCGGCGAGCTCTATTGCACGTCCAACGGCATCTCGATCTATATCGCAGAGAAGGATGCCGCGGCGAAAGATCCGAAGATGAAGGAGCTCGCCGACGACACCTATCACGCGCTGTGGCCGGTCGGTCCCGTAGGCAAGCCGACCGAGCAGCAGCTCATCATGCCGATGCTGGCATTCAATTTCACAAAATATCCCAATGCGGCCAAAGCCTTCATCGCCTTCCTGATGGAGAAGGAGCAGTATGGCAAATGGCTGGAGGCCTCACGCGGTTATCTGACCCAGACGCTCAGTGCCTATGATGACGCACCGATCTGGAAGGAGGATCCAAAGAACTGGGTGTTCTCGCAGGCTTCCAAGCGCTCGCTTCCTATTTCCGGCATCGGCACGCCCGGCGAGAAGGCGGAAGAGGCAATCGCGAACTTCATCGTCGTCGACATGTTCGCCAACTATTGCACCGGCGCGAAGGACGCCAAGGGCGCGGTCGCCGAGGCCGAGCGGCAATTGAAGCGGATTTATCGCACCTGATCTCGTGGCGCGGGCGATGGCCGCCACCGCCCGCGCCTCAAACTCCTGCTCGGGATGAACGCCTATGGCTGATCTTGTACTCGCACCCCGGCGTGCCAGGCGTGAAATCCGCGAAGCCACGACGTGGGATCAGCTCAAGCACAACAGGAACTGGCTCGGCTTCTGGTTCATGTTGCCGGCCATGGGATTTTTGATCCTGTTCCTGGCCTATCCCCTGGGCCTTGGCGTCTGGCTATCCTTCACCGATACCAAGATCGGGCAACCCGGCGAGTTCATCGACATCGGAAATTACCAGTGGCTGTGGGACGATGACGTCTTCTGGCTCTCGGTGTTCAACACGATGCTCTACACTGTGGTCGCCAGCGCGATCAAATTTGCGGTCGGGCTCTATCTCGCCCTGCTGTTGAACGAGAACCTGCCGTTCAAGGCCATGCTGCGCGCGCTGGTCCTGATACCCTTCATCGTGCCGACCGTGCTGTCGGCGATCGCGTTCTGGTGGATCTTCGATGCACAGTTCTCGATCATCTCATGGTCGCTGAAGCATCTCGGCCTGATCACTCATAACATCAATTTCCTCGGCGATACGACCTGGGCGCGCATCTGCGTGATCTTCGCCAACATCTGGCGCGGCGTTCCCTTTGTGGCGATCACGCTCCTCGCGGGCCTGCAGACCGTACAGCCGTCACTGTATGAGGCGGCCACGCTTGATGGCGCCTCCAGTTGGCAGCGCTTCCGCTACATCACCTACCCGCTGCTCACCCCGATCATTGCGGTCGTGATGACGTTCTCGGTGCTGTTCACCTTTACCGACTTCCAACTCATCTGGGCGATGACGCGCGGCGGCCCGGTCAATGCCACGCAACTGATGGCGACGCTATCGTATCAGCGGGCCATCATCGGCGGCCAATTGGGCGAGGGCGCCGCCATCTCCACCGCCATGATCCCATTCCTCCTGGCAGCGATCATGATCTCCTGGTTCGGATTGCAGCGTCGTAAATGGCAACAGGGAGAGAACAATGACTGACCTCCCAGCCTCAAAGGTTGACCTCAAATCCGTCCTGTCGAGGCCAGCGCGGGTCGATAACAGCGAGGGCATGAGCTATCTGCAGTCGACGCCGCGCCGCCTGGTCACGGTCTATCTGCCGCTGTCGATCATTCTCATCATCCTGTTGTTTCCGTTCTATTGGATGGGACTGACAGCAGTGAAGCCGGACGAGCAACTGCTCGATATGGAGACCTACAGTCCGTTCTGGACCTGGAGTCCGACTTTCAAGCATTTCCACAAGCTGTTGTTCGAGAGCTACTATCCGCACTGGCTCTGGAACACGATGTATGTCGCCGTCGGCTCGACCTTGCTCTCGATCATTGCGAGCGTGCTCGCCGCCTACGCTATCGTTCGGCTGCGCTACAAGGGTGCAAACCTCGTCGGCGGCCTGATCTTTCTTGCTTATCTCGTTCCGCCGTCGATCCTTTTCATCCCGCTCGCCACCGTCGTCTTCCAGTACGGCCTGTTCGACTCGCCGCTGGCGCTGATCTTGACCTATCCAACCATCCTGATCCCGTTCTCGACCTGGTTGTTGATGGGCTATTTCAAGACCATTCCTTTCGAGCTTGAGGAATGCGCGCTGATCGACGGTGCAAGCCGCTGGCAAATTCTGATCAGGATCGTGCTGCCGCTCTCCGTGCCGGGACTGATCTCGGCCTTCATCTTCTGCTTCACGCTGTGCTGGAACGAGTTCATCTATGCGCTGACCTTCCTGCAATCGACCCAGAACAAAACCGTGCCGGTTGCGATCGTCAACGAGTTCGTCGATGGCGACGTCTACCATTGGGGTTCGCTGATGGCGGGCGCATTGGCGGGGTCGCTGCCGCTAGTCATCCTTTACGCCTTCTTCGTAGAACACTATGTGTCGGCGATGACTGGCGCCGTGAAGGAATGATTGCGGGGCTGCCATAAAGGCGCGCCTGAGCTGGCGCGTTCTAACCAATAAGAAGGAGTCTTGCTCTTGCACATTCTGGTTCTGGGCGCTGCCGGCATGGTCGGTCGCAAGCTGTGTGAACGTCTGTTGCGCGACGGCCGGCTCGGCAAGAGCGACATCACGAAATTGACCATGCATGACGTGGTCGAGCCCAGGAAACCGGAGAAGGCCGGGTTCCCAATCGAGACCGTCTCGGGCGATTTCGCCGTGCCAGGTGCGGCCGAGAAGCTGATCGCCGGCCGTCCCGACGTGATCTTCCATCTCGCGGCGATCGTCTCAGGCGAGGCCGAACTCGATTTCGACAAGGGCTACCGCATCAACCTGGACGGCACGCGGATGCTGCTCGACGCCATCCGCCTTGTCGGCGGCGGCTACAAGCCGCGCGTGGTGTTCACGTCCTCGATCGCGGTGTTCGGTGCGCCGTTCCCGGATGCGATCGGCGATGAGTTCTTCCATACCCCGCTGCTCAGCTACGGCACTCAAAAGGCGATCGGCGAACTGCTGCTCGCCGACTATTCGCGCCGCGGCTTCCTCGACGGCATCGGCATCCGCCTGCCGACCATCTGCATCCGGCCCGGCCTGCCCAACAAGGCGGCGTCCGGCTTCTTTTCCAACATCCTGCGCGAGCCGCTGGCCGGCAAGGAAGCGGTGCTGCCGGTCTCCGAGGACGTCCGCCACTGGCACGCCACGCCGCGCTCCGCCGTCGGCTTCCTGCTGCATGCCGGCACTATGGACCTCGCCACGGTCGGTCCGCGCCGCAACTTGACCATGCCGGGCCTGTCGGCCACGGTCGGTGAGCAGATCGCCGCGCTGAAACGCGTCGCGGGCGAAAAGGTCGCCACGCGCATCAAGCGGGAGCCCGATCCCTTCATCGTCGGCATCGTCGGCGGTTGGCCGCGCAACTTCGATCCGAAGCGGGCGCGCGAGCTCGGCTTCACCACCGAAGAGAAGTCCTTCGACGACATCATTCGCATTCACATCGAAGAGGAGCTCGGCGGTAATTTCGTCGCCTGACGTGTCGGATCAAACAGCGTGGATATGACGATGGCGAGCGTTGCTTGCATCGGTGAATGCATGGTCGAGCTCCGGCAGGCTCAAGGCGGACAGTCTGCCGGGCAGGGCGGTGGGCTGTACTCGCGCGGCTTCGGCGGCGACACCCTCAACACGGCGGTGTATCTGGCGCGGCTCGAGGTCAAGGTCGACTACCTGACCGCGCTCGGCGACGATGCGTTAAGTGACGAGATGATCGCGGCCTGGAACGCGGAGGGCGTCGGCACGCGCCGCGTCGCGCGGCTGCCAGGCAAGCTGCCCGGCCTCTACATGATCCAGCTGGACGCCAAGGGCGAGCGCCAGTTCTTCCACTGGCGCGACAGTGCTGCAGCGCGCCAGCTGATGAGCCTGCCGGAGACGGAGGAGCTCCTCAATTCGCTGATGAGCTACGACATCGTCTATCTCTCCGCGATCACGCTCTCGATCTACGACGCCCCCGGGCGCGATCGCCTGTTCACGGCGATCAAGCGCGCCCGACTGCTCGGCACCCGCTTCGTGTTCGATACCAATTTCCGCGCGCGCGGCTGGCCGGACCGCGACGTCGCCCGGGAGGTATTTGCCGCGGCCTTCGCGGCCGCCGACATCGTGCTGACCTCGGCCGAGGATCTGCTCGCGCTTTATCCCGGCGAGAGCCCTGAGCAGTTGATGGCGCCCATTCCCACGCCCGAGCTGGTGTTCCGGCTTGCCGAGCCCGTCAGCCTGCTGCGTTTTCCCGGCGGGACCCGCGAGGTTCGCGCCGAACCGATGACGAAGCCTGTCGTTGACACCACGGCCGCCGGCGACAGCTTTGCCGCGGCCTATATCGCGGCCCGGCTCGGCGGTTCCGATCCGGTCGAGGCGGCCCGGGCCGGGCATCGGCTGGCTAGCCTCGTGATCTGCTATCCCGGCGCCATCATTCCGGGCTATGCCATGCCGCCGAAGAAGCGGCACCGGCCGGCGACCTCTCGCCAGGCGACCAAGTGAAGAAGCGATAACCATGACCACTGCCGCCCAACAGAACCACCTCGTCGCGCTGTTCAAGGCCGCGACCGTTATTCCTGTCCTCACCATCGAGCGTATCCAGGATGCCGTGCCGCTGGCACGCGCGCTGGTGGCCGGCGGCGTCCGTACGCTGGAGGTGACCATGCGCACTCCTGTCGCGATCGAGGCCGCGAGGGCGATGATGTCGGAGGTCCCCGAAGCGGTCGTCGGCATCGGCACCATCCTCAATCCGGCCGACTTCACCCGCGTCGAGAAGCTCGGTGTCGCGTTCGGCATCAGCCCGGGCCTGACCCCCGATCTCCTCAAGGTCGCGGCCGATAGTTCCCTGCCGTTCGCACCGGGCATTGCCACGGCCTCCGAGCTGATGCTGGCGTTGTCCTACGGCTTCGACGTCGCAAAATTCTTCCCGGCTGAGCAGGCCGGCGGTATCAAGGGCCTGCGCGCGCTGGGCGGGCCGTTCCCGAATGTGCGATTCTGCCCCACCGGCGGCATCAGTGAGGCCAATGCGGCGAGCTGGCTCGCTGAGCCCAATGTCGTCGCGGTCGGCGGTTCCTGGCTGTGCCCGACGGCGGAGATCAAGGCGGGGAACTGGGCCGGCATAACTGCCATCTGCCAGCGCACTCTCAAGGCCCTTAAACCTGCGTGAAGTCTTGCCATCCCTCGGCTAAGACTTAGGTCAGCAAGAGACTGCGAGGGAGAGAAAGCATGACTGCCAGCACCGTCGGATGGGCGCACACGCCCTTCGGGAAGTTCGACACCGAAACCGTCGAAAGCCTTGTCACCCGTGTGGCCAATGATGCACTGGCGGATGCTGGCATTTCGGCGTCCGACGTCGACGAGATCGTGCTCGGCCATTTCAACGCCGGCTTCTCGGCGCAGGATTTTACCGCCTCGCTGGTGCTCCAGGCCGATCCGAAGCTGCGCTTCAAGCCGGCCACCCGTGTCGAGAACGCCTGTGCCACCGGCTCTGCGGCCGTCCACCAGGGCCTGCGCGCGATCGCCGCAGGAGCGGCCAAGATCGTTTTGGTCGTCGGCGTCGAGCAGATGACCCGCACGCCGGGTCCGGAGATTGGCAAGAACCTGCTCAAGGCGTCCTATTTGCCTGAGGATGGCGACACCATCGGCGGCTTTGCCGGCGTGTTCGGTAAGATCGCCAGCTCCTATTTCCAGAAATACGGCGACCAGTCCGACGCGCTGGCGCTGATTGCGGCCAAGAACCACAAGAACGGCGTTGCCAATCCCTTTGCGCAGATGCGCAAGGATTTTGGCTTCGACTTCTGCCGCGCCGAGAGCGAGAAGAACCCTTACGTCGCAGGTCCCCTGAAGCGCACCGACTGCTCGCTGGTGTCCGACGGCGCGGCTGCGCTGGTGCTGGCTGACGCCGAGACCGCCAAGGGCATGGGCAAGTCGATCGGCTTCCGCGCCACTGCGCATGCCCAGGACTTCCTGCCGATGTCCAAGCGCGACATCCTCCAGTTCGAGGGCTGCACGGTCGCCTGGCAGCGCGCGCTGGAGCAGGCCGGTGTGACGCTGTCAGATCTTTCCTTCGTCGAGACCCATGACTGTTTCACCGTCGCCGAGCTGATCGAATACGAAGCGATGGGCCTGACGCCGAAGGGGCAGGGCGCCCGCGCGATTCTGGAAGGCTGGACGCAGAAGGACGGCAAGCTGCCGGTCAATCCGTCCGGCGGTCTGAAGGCCAAGGGCCATCCGATCGGTGCCACCGGCGTCTCCATGCATGTGATGACCGCGATGCAGCTCGCAGGGCAAGCGCCCGAGGGCATGCAGCTCAAGAACGCCAAGCTCGGCGGCATCTTCAACATGGGCGGCGCGGCTGTTGCGAATTACGTCTCCGTGCTTGAGCCGCTGAAGTAGGTCTCGTAGGGTGGGCAAAGACGCGCAAGCGCCGTGCCCACCTTTTTCCTGCGCTAGATCATGGTGGGCACGCTCCGCTTTGCCCACCCCATGGCTCCTGATTGCTAGGACAACATCATGAGCAACGACTACGACTATCTCTCGACCGACCAACTCAACGATCGCATCGCGATCCTCGAGGACAATATCCGCCAGCTGATCGAGCAGGCTGCGGCCGCCTCCGGCGAGCAGAACGAGTCGCGGATTGCCGACCGCATCAACCAGCAGAACGACGAACTCGACCGTCTCCTCAAGGTTCGCGAATCCCGCCAGAAGAAATAGTGGCGGCCTCGCCGCGCATGCGGCCATACGCCGGCCGCAACTCTCACATCCGTCATTCCGGGGCGCGCCCAGTTGGGCGCGAGCCCGGAATCCATTTATCCTCCGAACGTGCTGCATGAGGGATTCCGGGCTCGCGGTTTCGTCGCCCTCCGGAATGACGAGGAGGAGACATCATGAGCTTCATCACCGGCGTCGGGCTCACTTTCTTCGGCAAGCACGAAGGCTCGTCCTCGCTCGACCTGATGAGCAAGGCGGCGCAAGCCGCGCTCGACGATACCGGGCTCAAGCGGACCGAGATCGACGGCATCCTTTGCGGCTACTCCACCGTCTCGCCGCACATCATGCTGGCGACCGTCTTCGCCGAGCACTTTGGCATTCGCCCGTCCTATGCCCATTCCGTCCAGGTCGGCGGCGCCACGGGCCTCGCGATGACCATGCTCGCCCACCACCTTGTCGAGGCGGGCGTCGCGCGCAACGTGCTCGTCGTCGCCGGCGAGAACCGCCTGACCGGACAAAGCCGCGACGCCTCGATCCAGGCGCTCGCGCAAGTCGGCCATCCCACCTATGAAGTACCGCTGGGACCGACCATTCCCGCCTATTACGGCCTCGTTGCCAACAGGTATATGCACGAATACGGCGTGACCGAAGAGGACCTCGCCGAATTCGCCGTGCTGATGCGCGCGCATGCCTGCACGCATCCCGGCGCGCAATTTCGCGACGCCATTTCGGTCGCCGACGTGGTGGCTTCGAAACCGGTGGCGATGCCGTTAAAACTGCTCGACTGTTGCCCGGTATCGGACGGAGGCGCCGCCTTCGTCATCAGCCGCGAGCGGACCGGCGAGCCAGGGGTGCGCATCCGCGGCTGCGCCCAGGCGCATACCCATCAGCATGTCACCGCAGCACCAAGCTTAAGCGAGCTCGGTGCCGAGATCTCCATCGCGCGCGCCAAGGAGGCCACGGGGCTTGCGATCTCCGACGTGCGCTACGCCGCGATCTACGACAGCTTTACCATAACGCTCGCGATGCTGCTGGAAGACCTCGGCCTCGCCGGTCGCGGCGAGGCCGCTGCCCGCGTGCGATCAGGCCATTTCAGCCGCGATGGCGCGGTGCCGCTGAATACCCATGGCGGCCTGCTCAGCTACGGCCATTGCGGCGTCGGCGGTGCCATGGCGCATCTGGTCGAGGCGCATTTGCAGATGACGGGGCGAGCCGCGAATCGCCAGGTTCGCGACGCCTCGATCGCGCTGTTGCACGGCGATGGCGGCGTGCTGTCGTCCCATGTCAGCATGTTTCTGGAGCGGGTGCGATGAGCGAGCGTCGAGCCGACTGGACCAACGGCGAACAGGCCATCACCTACCAGACCTGCACCTCATGCGGCCATGTGCAGTATTTTCATCGCGCCTTCTGCGCAGCTTGCGGAACGAGCGATCCGCGCGAGGCGCGCGCCAGTGGCAAGGGCATGGTCTACGCGACCTCGCTGGTCTGCCGCGCCGCCACGCCGGAGACGCGGGCGCACGTGCCCTACAATATCCTGCTGGTCGATTGCGCTGAAGGGTTTCGCATGATGGCCCATGGCGAGAACGATCTCGCCATCGGTGATGCGGTCATTGCGAGTTTCAAACCGTTTGCCGGGAGATTGGTGCCGTTTTTCACGAGAGAATCGTAGAGGGAATTCGTCATTCGGGGGCGGTCCAAGGACCGAACCTGGAACGGGATTCTGGGTCTGGCGCTGTGCGAGGCGCCACCCCGGAAATGACGAAAACTCTGAAACGCTTAGCTCAACGCCCGTAGAACAGGATACTGGCGATGACGAGCATCGCCGTCACCGCCAACATATGCACAAGCGCTCCCGAGGCCGCCCCCTTGGTGGCTTCCTTCATGCCATTTTCTCCCTAGACTTGGGCATGACTCATCGTTGCGTTTTTGAAGCGCAAAGATGGCCAATTGTTTTTACTCGGAACACCCCACTTCGAGCATTCACCGCAATGTGTCCCCACGCGGCGAATATCGACTGTCCCAAGGTCGATCAGCAATGCGGCGGCATTTTGACTCGATGTTGTTGCTCCCGCGTCCGCTCGCAACTAGAGTTTCGCGGAACTCTCGCCGACAACGACAATAAGCATCAAAGGCTCAAGGAAAAATCAGAGATATGGCCCGCATCGGTTACAGCGACCCGTCCAAGGCATCCGACTGCACCCGCGAAATCCTCGACAAGAACCGCAACGCCAACATCTTCCGCATGATGGCGCATTCGCCGAGCTATTTTGAGCAGTATTGCCGCCTCGGCGGCGCCATCCGCCACAAGGGTGAGCTCGATCCTGTTGTGCGGGAGCTTGCGATCACGCGCACCGGCATTTTGTGCGAGGCGCCGTACGAGATCATCGCGCACAAGCGCATCGGCAAGAATGTCGGCGTCACCGACGCGCAGAACGAGGCGCTGGAGAACTGGCAGGCTGCGACCTGTTTCGACGAGACGCAGCGCGCCGCGCTCGCCTTCACCGACGAGATCGTCAAGCTGAAGAAGCCGACGGATGCGACTTTCAAGGCGATCGCCGCGAAGCTGACGCCGGCCGCCCTGGTCGAGCTGCAGCTCTCGGTCGGCTTCTACATCATGACTTCAAAGTTCCTAGAGACGTTCGAGATTGATCTCCAGCCCGTCACTGAAGTGGTGGGCTGATCCGAAGCTTGCTGCGAGGCATGATCATGACGATCGATGAATATGCGGCCTGGGCCGCCACCATTGCGAAAGTCGATGGACATCCTTCAAACGAGCGTCTCGCCTATCTCGGGCTCGGCCTCGCCGGCGAATCCGGCGAGGTCGCCGACCACATCAAGAAGCTGTTGCGCGATGACTGGCTCGACAAGGCGGGTCTCGTCGACGAGCTCGGCGATGTCATCTACTACTGGGCGTGCCTGTGCGCCGCGACCGGCCAGCAGCCGTCCGAATTGCTGAAAGCAAGCGCGGCCAAGATCAAGCGGCGGCTCGGCGAAGCGGCCAGCCGCTAAGCCCGCCTCACGTCGACGTCAGGATGTCCACCTTGGTGTTGGCCACGATCAGGCGATCGGCCAGCAGCTCCGCCAAATTGCGCATGATGCGCTCGCTGGCCCGCGGGTGCTGTTTGCGAAAGCGCTCGAGCTCCTTCAGGGGGACTTCGAATGCGGTTGCCGCCATGTCCGCAAACACGTCGGCGGAACGTGTGGTCTCGATCAGCGCCATCTCGCCAAAGGCCATGCCGGCGGTCAGGGTCGCCAGCCGCACGCCATCGGGCAGGGTGACATGCACGGCGCCGCTGCGCAGGAAGAACAGGGCGTCCGCACGATCGCCTGTGGTGAGGATCTTCGCGCCGGACTGATAGGTCCTGATCGTGCAGATCGAGGCTAGGTCCGTCAGCTCTTCGGCGCCGAGGCCGTCGAGCAGCGGCTGTTCGGACAGCTCCGTGGTCTCGTGAAAATCGATCGAGCCGCCATAGCGGTAGACGATCTGGTCTTCGGCCCACTCGATCGCGGTGTCGAGTAGATAGAAGTCGCGGACGTTCTTCAGCTCCGCCGTCCATTCCCTTAAACTGTCCCACTCCTTCGAGGCGCGCCTGACACCGGAGATCACGACGGTGACGTTCAGCGCTGCCAGCTCCTCGAACGCCTCGGCGACGAGCCGCGCGCCCGCGCGGGTGGTGGAGGTGACGCGGTGCAGATCGAAGATCACGATCTGTGGTCGCGGCCGGCCCGCGAGCCGGCGCGAGACGTAGTCGACCGCCGACAGCGAGAGCGTGCCGACCAGCTCGATGATCCGCACTTCCTGCTCATGCGCTGCGAGGATCTCGCGCTCCTGCTGCCGACGGACCCGGCGTGACGGGCTTTTGCCGATGTCGTAGTCGGCGATCACGGCATTACGGGCGTCGTCGCTGCGGTTGAGCATGTGCAGATCGTAGTGCGAGGACAGCGCCTCGCAGACCTTGATGCCGCGCACGCTGTTGCCGTGCTTGTCGAGCTTTGGCGAATAGCTGCCGAGCCCGAGCCGGGCGGGGAGCGCCGCCAGAATGCCGCCGCCGACGCCGCTCTTGGCGGGAATGCCGATCCTGTAGATCCATTCGCCGGCATAATCGTACATGCCCGAGGACGTCATCACCGACAGCGTGCGCGAGATCGCGTAAGGTGTCAGGACCTGCTCGCCGGTGACCGGATTGACGCCGCGATTGGCGAGCGTTGCCGCCATCACCGCGATGTCGCGCGCGGTGACCAGCACCGCGCATTGCCGGAAATAGACGTCGAGCACGCCGGCGACGTTGTCAGAGATCACCGCATTGGTCTTGAGGAGATAGCCGATGGCACGGTTGCGATCGCCGGTCTGGCTTTCCGAATTGTAGACGGCCTCGTCCACCGCGAGGTCGCGTCCGGCAAAGCGGCCGAGTGCGAGGCGGATCTGCTCGAAGGCGTCAGCGCCCTTGCTGTCGTAGATCAGGCCGGTGCAGGCGATCGCACCCGCATTCACCATCGGATTGAAGGGATGGTTGTCGGAATTGAGCCGGATCGAGTTGAAGGGATCGCCTGACGGTTCGACGCCGATCGCGCTCTCGACCTTACCCGCGCCGAGCAGATCCAGCGCCAGCGCGAACACGAACGGCTTTGACATCGACTGGATCGTGAACGGCACTCGGCTGTCGCCGACCTCATAGACATGGCCGTCGAGCGTCGCGAGGCTGATGCCGAAACTGGCAGGATCAGCCTTGCTCAGCTCTGGAATGTAGTCGGCGACCGCCCCGGAGGTCTCCGCAGAGAATTGATTGAGGCAAGTATCGAGAAACCGCAGCAGCGGCGGTTTCGAGCGGGTCCATGCGGAGGCGGGCGGTTGCGCTATCATCGCCTCCCTTGTGCAACGCAATCAGGGCACGCGCAACCCGTCGGCCTCCTGATAGCTCGAGCCGCCATGGTTCGAGACGCGCCGCGAGCGGCGCTCCTCACCATGAGGATCTACGATCTACACAGCAGAAGGAGTGGCCACAAAAAGATTGCGCAACCACGCCGGCGACACGTGTGTGCTCAACTAGCAACGATTGCGATCGCCTGGCCTTCGGCAACGAGATCGTCGATCTTCACGAGCAGCGACTTAAGCGTGCCGCTCGCGGGCGAGGGCACCGGTATCTCCATCTTCATGGCTTCGACCAGCACAATTTCGTCGCCATCGACAACGGTTCCTCCAACTTGCACGGGAGTTGCGCAGATGCGGCCGGCGACCTCGGTCACGATCTTAATTTCTGGCATGCCATCGCCTTTTTGTTGTGGTCGCAAAATGCCTGAGGTAGCGTCATCTGCAAGCGGAATTTAATTCCGCACAGCGAAACAACCGGTAGGGATCATGGGACGACGTTCGGAGCGGTTAAGCAGGCAAGGTGCACTCGCTGGCGATGCCGGCGAGGGTGATGTCATCCAGGTGGTGTCGCGCGCGTTCGACGTGTTGCGATGCTTCGAGGGCCACGAGGCGCGGCTCGGCAATCTCGAGATTTCAAATCGCTGCGGCCTGCCGCGCTCGACGGTGTCACGGCTCACGCACACGCTGACGCGGATGGGCCAGCTGGTCTATCTGCCGCGCGACCAGAAATATCGCATCGGCCCGAGCGCGGTGGCGATGAGCGCCTCGATGATGAAGGGCGCGCAGCTGCGCAGCATGATCCGGCAGCGGCTCCAGGAAGTTGCCGAGCAATTGCCGGGCACGGTCGGCTTCGTCGTGCCCGATCGCTTCCATCTCGTCTATCTCCAGTTCGCGCGCTCGGCCTCTGCGCTCGGCCTGCACGAGGGCACCGGCAGCCGCATCTCGATGGCCTCGACCGCTGCGGGCGCCGCCTACACCGCAGCGCTGGCGCCCGAGGTCGGCGATGCCTTCATTGCGGACATGGAACGGGAAGCCCCCGAGGCTGCGAAGATCCTCAAGCCCCGGATCGAGGCCAACCGGCAGTCGCTGCGCGAGCGCGGCTATGTCGTTGCCTGCGGTCTCTGGAGCCCGCACATCAACGGGCTCGCGGTGCCGATCTGGTCGCCGCAGTACCAGACCTTCGTCGTCGTCACGATCGGACTTCTCTCGGCGATGTATGACGAAGAGCGCCTGCATGCCGAAGTCGCGCCGCTGATGACAGCGCTCGGCCGTTCGCTCGGCAGCCTGATCGAAGGCGCGGATGGCGACGTCTTCAACAACCGCATCTCGCGCAAACCGGTCGCAATGGCCGTGCACAACAACAACAAGCCGATCAATTCGGAGGGCGTGAATGAACTGGAAGCCGGAACTCGACGAGCTCGCCCGGCGCGAAGCCTTCGCGCGGGAGATGGGCGGCGTTGACAAGGTCAAGCGACAGCATGACCAGGGCCGGCTGACTGTTCGGGAACGTATCGACGGGCTGATCGACAACGGGAGCTTCCACGAGATCGGTGCCGTCTCCGGCGTCGGTGAGTACGATTCCAGCGGCGAGCTCACGAAATTGACGCCGGCGAACTGCGTGTTCGGCCGCGCGCGCATCGACAGCCGTACCGTGGTGGTCGTCGGTGACGATTTTACGGTACGCGGCGGCTCCGCGGATGCGTCGATCTCTGCAAAGCCCTTGATGGCGGAGGAGATGGCGCACGACTTCCGTCTACCGATCGTCCGCATCATCGAAGGCTCCGGCGGCGGCGGCTCGGTCAAGACCATCGAGACCAAGGGCGCGGCGAACCTGCCGGGCGGCATCGGCGGCACCCGCTGGTATCGCTTCACGACGGAAAATCTGTCGCATGTGCCGGTGGTGGCGCTCGGTCTCGGCTCCGTCGCAGGGCTCGGTGCGGCACGTCTTGCCGCCAGCCACTATTCGATCATGACCCGGACCTCCGCGATGTTCGTCGCAGGCCCGCCGGTGGTGAAGGCGCTGGGCCAAAACCTCTCGAAGGAAGAACTCGGCGGCGCCGATATCCAGACCCGCGCCGGCGCGGTCGATCATGCCGTCGACACGGAAGAGGAAGCGTTCGCCTGCGCGCGGCGTTTCCTGTCCTATCTGCCGTCATCGGTGTACGAGCTGCCGCCGACCTTGCCCTGCACTGATGATCCGGAGCGCAGCGAGGAAGCGCTGATGAATGGGGTGCCGCGCAACCGCAAGCAGGTCTACAAGATGCGGCCGATCATCGAGTCCGTCGTCGACAAGGGCTCGTTCTTCGAGGTGGCAAAGAATTTTGGTAAGCCCATCATCGTCGGTCTCGCTCGGCTCGAGGGCAGGGCCGTGATGCTGCTCGCCAGCGACAGTTTTCACTATGGCGGTTCCTGGACGGCGGACGCCTGCCAGAAAGTGGTGCGCTGGGTCGACTTCGCCGAAACCTTCCATCTGCCGATCGTCTATCTCATGGACTGCCCCGGCTTCATGATCGGCCTCGACGCCGAGAAGGCGGCGACCATCCGCCACGGCGTCCGTGCCATGGCCGCGGTCAACCAGACCACGGTACCATGGTGCACCGTGATCTTGCGCAACGCCTTCGGCGTCGCCGGTGTCGTGCACCAGCCCGCCGACCGCTTTTCGATCCGCTACGCCTGGCCGTCGGCCTATTGGGGCTCGCTGCCGCTCGAAGGCGGCATTGAAGCGGCCTACCGCGCCGACATCGATGCCGCCGAGGACAAAGTCGCAAAACTGAAAGAGATCGAGGAGCGGCTGAACAAGCTGCGCTCGCCGTTCCGCTCGGCCGAAAAGTTCTGGGTCGAGGAGATCATCGATCCCCGCAAGACGCGCTCGCTGCTGTGCGAATTCGCGCGTTTGGCTGAGCCGCTGCGGAAGGCAGGGCCGCCGGAGAACATGACGATCCGGCCCTGAGGCACGGCCGTCATCGCGGCGTCGCGGTGCGAAGAAGCGCATCGAGTTTTTGCGGCCGCATATTCCCCCAAACAGACTCGCCGTTGGCGGTCCAGGTCGTCGGCGGTTGTGCGAAACTCCAACGCGGACGGCTCCGCATCACATATCATTTATCGTAGTGTTACATAGCGTGTCTTATTGTGTCTCCGCGAGAGTCCTGCACGTAGCTCAATCGGCCGTGTCGACACCCTCTGACGTTCGTGCGTCAGGGGATGGTTTGCTATGGCCTCGTTTTTGAAGCGGAGGAAACGGTGAACGGATTTCTGAATCACACTTCGTCATTGCACAATCGGCTGTTCGGAGTGGCAGCAATGGCTGCGACGGTGCTCTGGCTGACGCCGGCGAGCGCCGAGGAGCACGAGCGCAAATCCTGCCAGCTCGGATCGCCCGGTCACGAGGTCCAGCACGTCATCTATATCCAGTTCGACAACGTGCATCTCACGCGGGACAACCCCAACGTTCCCTCCGATCTGGAGCAGATGCCGCACCTCTACAATTTCCTGAAGGACAACGGCACGCTCCTGAACAAGCACTACACCGTGCTGATCTCGCATACGACCGCCGGCATCACGAGCTCGTTGACCGGCCTCTATCCCGACCGGATGGGACTCACGGTCACCAATTCCTACGACTATTACAACCCCGCCACCGGCATTCCGACCTTCACCTCGGCCTTCAAATATTGGACCGCTCCAGTCGCCTCGCCGGTCGACCCCCACCCGAACATGATCACGACCGGCGGCAAGAACACGCCCGCCCCGTGGGTGACCTACACAAGGGCCGGGTGCGACGTCGGCTACGTCCCGACCGCGAACGCCGTGCTCGAGAATGCTGTAGCCGGCGCGTTCAAGGCCGGTCCGACCGATCTCTTTGCCGCGGCCAAGGCCGGCGACACCAAGATCGACCTGTTCAGCAGCAAGGGATTCAACGTCGGGGACACGATCGTCATCGATCAGGGCGCCAACCAGGAGACCGCCACGATCGACCATTTTTCCGGTTTCTTTGCTGTCTTGACGAGCCCGCTCACCAAGGACCACGCGCAGAGCGTGAGCGTCTGGGAACCCGCCGCGGATCCGATCGACCGCACTGGCGACATCACGACGATCTTCGGCGCCAACTCGTCCGAGTGGCTCGAAGCGCTCGACTCGCAGGAAGCGCCATTCGGCTCGGCCGCGGCGGCGAAGGCGACGACCGACTTCGTCGGCATTGCAGTGCACTGCGGCAATGGCAGCTCAAGCCTCTGCGCGACCGCTCCCACCGCGCGGCCCGATCTGCTGCCGGATGAGCCGGGCGGGTATCAGAATTTCCGCGCTCTGTTCGGAGCGAAGTATGTCAACCCGGTGATCACGCATGGCCTGCCGGCGGTGAATGACATCAACGGCGTACCGATTACCGACCAGTTCGGGCATCCGGGCTTCCCGGGCTTCGATGGCATGTCGGCGGCGAACACCTTGGGCTATGTGGCCCAGATGCAAGAGGCGGGCATTCCGGTCACCTACGCCTACATCTCCGACCTCCACGACAACCACGCCGGCGGCGGTGCCTATGGACCCGGCGAGGCCGACTATGTCGCGGCGCTGAAGACCTATGATGACGCATTCGCGAAGTTCTTCGACCGGCTCGCCGCGGCCGGCATCAACAAGAGCAACACGCTGTTTATCGTCACGGCAGACGAGAACGATCACTTCGCCGGCCAGCAGGCGCAAAACTGCAACGGCGTGACGACCCCGTGCATCTACAACGCGGCCTCGGGCAACCCGCGCCACGGCCGATTCGACCTGACCAACAACGGCCAGCCCGTCTCGGCCTGGACCGGCCCGTCGACATGGCCGCCGACCACGGCCAGCGGACCGCTTGTCGGCGAGGTCGGCTACAACATCACATGGCTGCTCGGCACGACGATCTCGGGCACCGGCTACGACATCTCGTTTGACTCGGCCCCGAGCTTCTACATCTACGGCCAGCCGCAGGCGTTCGATGCCAGCGGGCACGTCGTCGTCAACCCGGTGCTGCGCGCCTTCGAGAAGGCAGCGGCGGGCCTGAAGGCGTTCGATCCCTATGTCGATGCCACGCAGCTGACGCCGGTCGCGAACTACCTCGTGGACGGGCCGACGCTGAAGGCGCTGCACATGATCAACGCCGATCCGCAGCGGACCATGTCGTTCACGATGTTCTCAAAGCCGGACTATTACTTCCAGACGTCCAGCCCCTGCCCGGGAAAGAGTCAGGGCTGTCTAAACGACGCCTTTGCCTGGATCCACGGCGACTACTCGAACGATATCGGTCAGACCTGGCTCGGAATGGCCGGCCCCGGCGTGAAGAACGGCGCGATCGACGAAACGACCTGGACCGATCACACGGACATCGTCCCGACAGTGAATACCCTGCTCGGGCTGCGGCCGGATTATCAGGCGGACGGACGCGTGATCACGCAGATCCTCCATCCGTCGGTGGCCAAGGGCGGGAACGGCGAGCCGTTTACGAAGCTGGGTGACATCTACAAGCAACTCAACGCACCCTACGGCGCGTTCGCCCACGCGCTGATTGTCGCCTCGACGGCCGCGATCAAGGCCGACGATGCGACCTACCTGTCCACCGAGCAGAAGATCCAGGCGTTGACCGCGCAGCGCGACGCACTTGCCCAGCAGATGAAGGACGTGCTCGACCCGCAACCGATCGCGGAAGGCCGCGGCGAGCACGACGAAGCTCGCTTCGGGCCCAATGGGCACTCCGGGCAGCTGATCGGTGAAGGTCTCAAACTGCTCGCCGCAGCGCAGTCGCTGGCCGGTCTGTAAGCACCAACACGGTAAAGAGGGCTCGAACTCGCAGCACGCGCGGAGTTCGAGCCCTCAATTCTACGGCCACTCCCCAACGCCCTTCAACGTAATGCCACGGGCCTCGATCACACCCGCAGCACCTTGCCGGGATTCATGATGTTCTGCGGATCGAGCGCGCGCTTGATGGTGCGCATGATGTCGAGCTCGGTCTTTGAGCGGTAGTGGCTGAGCTCGTCGAGCTTTTCGATGCCGATGCCGTGCTCCGCCGAGATCGAGCCGCCCATGGAAGTGATGAGATCGTTCACGGCGCGGGTGATGGCGGCGGTGTGCTGGTCCAGCGTCTGCTGATCCATGCCCTTGGGCCCCATGAACGAAAAATGCAGATTGCCGTCGCCGATATGCCCGAGCGGATAAGGGCGAATGCTCGGGAGAATGTCGAGCACGGCCTTGAGGCCCTTGTCGATGAAGTCAGGAATTTTGGAGATCGCCGCCGACACGTCGTAGCTGATCCCCGGTCCTTCGGCGCGGGAGGCCTCGGCCATGGCCTCGCGGATGCGCCACATGTTGCGCGACTGACTGACGGTCTGCGCGATCACGGCGTCGAGCACGCGACCCGCTTCGAGCTGATCGGCGAGAAACTGCTCCATCTTCTCGGACATGCCATCGACCCCGTCCTGCCGCGGGCGCGAGGACGACCATTCAAGCAGCAGGTACCACGGCGTATCCGCCCTGAGCGGATCCTGGACGCCGGGAATGTGGCGCATCACGAGGTCGACGGCCGCGCGGCTCAGCAGCTCGCAGGAGCCGACGTTGTCCTCAGACGCCGCATGCGCCTCGCACAGGATCTCCAGCGCCGCGCGCGGATCGCGAACAGCCAGCCACGCCGTGCAGACGTCCTTGGGGGCCGGCCATAGCTTGAGCACGGCCTTGGTGATGATGCCGAGCGTGCCCTCGGCACCCATGAAGAGGTGCTTGAGGTCGTAGCCGGTGTTGTCCTTCTTGAGTGCACGCAGTCCATTCCACACGTCGCCATTGGGCAGCACCACTTCGAGCCCGAGCACGAGATTGCGCGCATTGCCATAGCGCAGCACCTGCACGCCGCCGGCGTTGGTCGACAGATTGCCGCCGATCATGCACGAGCCCTGCGCGCCGAGGCTGAGCGGCAGGAACCTGTCGTGCGCCGCCGCGGTCTCCTGCAGCGTTTCTAGCACGCAGCCGGCCTCGACCGTCATCGCATAGCCGACGGGATCGACGTCGAGGACGCGGTTCATCCGACCCAGCGACAGCACGATTCCGGTGTGCGCAGGCCAGGGCGTAGCCCCGCCCATCAGGCCGGTGTTGCCGCCCTGCGGCACGATCGCGACGCCGTGCTCATGGCAGAGCCGGACGACCTTCGAGACGTCGTCGGTACTCCCGGGGCGAACGACCGCGCCGGCACCGCCAACCAGCAGGCCGCGCCAATCCGTCACGAACGGCTGCTTGCCGTGCTCGTCCTCAACAAAGCCTTTCTCGCCCACGATCGCGCGCAACGCATCGCGTAGCTGGTCGGTCAAAGGAACGGTCGGAATGGCGGGTACGGGCGATGGGAAGGCAGTCGGCATTTTGTTTCCCCTGGCGCATCTTGCTGTGCACTGCGCGCGCGAAGCGCTTGGGCCGCATTGTCCACGTTTGGGAGGCGAAGTCTAACGGCAATATCGGCAGCATCGGGACAATGTCCTTCTGACGGAAGCCCCGGGTCCTGAATGTTGGAGATCGCGATCGGATTGAACGAGGCGAAGTCGCCGCGATATGTCCTAGAACTTCAGCGTCGTCCGCAAACCAAGGACCACTGCGTTCTTGAGCGCCTTGCCCGGCGCCGGTCCCAAGGGGTCTGTCGCTCCGCCGCCGGGATGGATGATGTATTGGAAATTGGGCTGAAGGGTCCAGCCATCTCGTATCTGGTGCTGATAGACCGCTGTCAGAAGTGCTTCGAAGCTGCGCATCGGCCAGGAGGATCCGATCATCGCCCGGTAGTCGGCGTCCAGCGCCTGAGCTCGCTTCGAGACGTGCGCGTAGCCTGCCGCAATGCCGAACTTATCGTCGGGCCGCTTGTCGCTCAGTCCGACGAATTCAAATCCGGCGTCCGCGTAGAGATCGATCAGGTTGCGGTCGGCCGGCGCGCCCGAAATGCGGGCGAACACTCCGATCCCACGATCGTCGCTCTTCGGCACGCGATAGAGCTGCTGCTCGACAACAGCCCATCCTCCGATGTCGCCCGCCAACATAAGGGGCGTACCGCTGCTGGCTGCAGCAGCCAGCGACACGCCATTGCTGGCAAGCTGCAGATCGGAAAACGATCCGAAGTGACGCCACCCACCGAGCTTGATCTGACCGGCCAGATTGGGATCGCCCTTCCTATTGTTCCAGGCATACTGGATTTGGCCGAGGAGAAGGGGAGGATCGTTGACGCGGAAATTGACGCCGTACCTGTCGCGTTCCTGCGGATCGCCGGGCCCGGGCCCTGCCTGGTTGCCATCAAACACGCCGCCGAGAACAGATAGCTGATCGGTCATGTTGACCAGCAGGCGGGTGCCCATTGCCGCCAATGGCGGTGAGGGGCCGCCGCTTGGCAGGTCCAGCGATGTGATCGCCGGCCAGCCCATCGAAGCGTTGGTGAAGACGTCGGTGTATTTCGTATTGAAGAACTCGCTGTCGGCTGCGAGCTGACCGAATTTGAGCGACACCTTCTTGTCGCCCCATTGCTTCTCGAAATAGGCCTCGTACAGCCGCGTGGACGGCAGTGCTTCAATGCCGCTGACAACCAAAAAATTGTCGAGATAGTTGCGCGACAGGCCTTGGCCGTGAATCTGGAACATGTTGGCGTGAAAGGTCAGCTTGTCGATGCCGGCAAGCTTCTGCAGATCGGCGTCGACCGCCAAATTTAGCCGGCCTTCGTAGATGGCGCCTTGCTTGAGGCCGCCCGAGATATTCCCGAGCGTCTCGCCAATGTAAGTCGCGGCGAACTTGACTCCATATTTTTGAAGGGGATTCGGCAAAAGTCCAAGCGTCTTTTCTTCAACCGTGCTTTCGCCGGTGTCGGGATCAGCGGGCTTGTCCTCGTCGGTCTTTTTGTCCTCCTGTGCACCAGCATGTGAGCCCGCAAGCAGGCTGGCAAGAGCCACGGCCTGTATTAGGCACTTGGCTGACTTGCTCAATTCGAACCGCAACAAGATGCAGACCCGTGAAATGGGGAGATTGGGCGCGGACCGGGCAACCACCTAAGCGGCGTCCCGGGATTGCGGGCAGAATCCATACCTGCCTCGCGTCACAATGCACCTCCCAGGCCCCTCGCGCATCTAAGATTTATTGATGTTCTGGCGCTCTACCTCGACAAACGTTTGATGGCCTTGAGGGCGCGCCTGGGGCCGTGCCACCCCAGGAACTTGAGTTCCTTGTTCTCGAGCACGTCGGTGGCACGGAAGAATTCCTCGAGTTCATCTCGCGCGCGGGAAGGCAGATGGCGGATGTCCGTGAGGTCCGTTTCGAGCGGTGACCGGTCGGGTACCGCGAACAGGCGATCGTTGCGCTCCCGCTTGCCATTGCTCTTCTGCTCCACTTCCAGAATACCGACTGGTTTGCATTTGAGAACGACGCCGGGGTAGGTGCGCGCATCATGTATGATCAGGATGTCGAGCGGATCTCCATCCTGAGCTTTCGTCGAAGGGATGAAGCCCCAATCGTAGGGATAGCTGAGCCCCGCCATCAGCGGCTTTGCGAGGGTGAAAATGCGGAATTTCGGATCAAAGTCCAGCTTGCACGTGCTCGACCGCGGAGTTTCAACGACTGCGAACACGTGTTCATCGTCTGCCCACGTCGGAAGCTTCAGAACATTGGTCATCTCGTGCGGTATCCATACACTCTCATACCTTCCGGGCTGTTTGTGAACTGAAGCAAGTCGATGATTGTTCCAGATCTCGTTACGTGCCGTGCCGCAGCTCTTGGAACCGTCAGCGACAGGATGACGTTGCCTGCGAAAAATCATGGGAGGATCGCATGGCAAAGGCCAGTGAAGAACGCATTCGGGAACGCGCCCACCGACTGTGGGAGCTCGCAGGTAAGCCCGAGGGCCGCCAAGATGAGTTTTGGCGAGAAGCCGAACGCGAATTGTCGAAGGATCCAGGTGAAAATCCCGACGAATCCTCCGGGACCTTCACCGAATAGCGGCGAACCGGGGCTCACGAAGGGCACGCGTCAATCGACCGCCTCGAGCAATGGGAGCTTCGGTCGCGGTCTGAGCGTTAGCGGCAACGTCATCACTGGTGAGCATGTACCACCGCCGATTTCGGCGGCGGCAGTGACATGTGTATCGATGATGAACGCTTGGTGGTCAACGTTTGGGGAGTGACGCCATTACCTCGCCCGCGTCTCCGTCCTCGAGGCAAGGCGTGACGGTCAACGGGAGCAGGTCAGACCATTGCGCGAGCCAACGATACATGGCTTTTGGATCACTCGATTCAGAGATCGCAAATCCCTGTCCATTCATGCCATGCCAACGACCCAGCATCTTGACGCCCTCGGGTGGCGCGCCACCGGTCTCCAGAAAGCGGGCGACGGCTGCATTGAAGGTGCCTTGGGGTACGCTCCAGGTGGTTATGAATTTCATGCGATTCTCCCATCACTAGAATTATCGGATGAAGGTCGCGGCTGTGCCGCATACGCAGGATAGCGCCGGCGTCTCGAATAACAACGGCGAATGAACAGGTGCGTCGGTTTGATCCAACGCGCCGTCCTCGGGCACGGCCGCGATCCTTCCGGCGCACGGCAATCGCATTTGAAATATTCACAGCAGGTCGTGGAAGCTTTGGCACCGAAAGCGCGGACGTCATATGCGGTTGCCTTGCCTTCCGGCGCAGAGCGGACCTGCAAACCGTAAGACGGCTATTTGCCGTCGTTCCAGATGTCGGTGGCGAGCTTCCAGTCGTCTCCGACTTTCTCCCACACAACGACATATTTGCCAGTCACCTCCTGCGGTGCCGATCCCTTGGTCTTCAGGACGAACGTGCCGATCTCGCGTGCCGCGGAAGAGCCAAGGGGTTTGACATCCACCGTTGTGAGCTTCGGATCGGTCACTTGTTCAGCCATACCTTTCCACATTGCCTCGATGGCTGTTCGGCCCTTCACCATCGCGGAGCCGGGCGGGAATGCGATCGCATCGGCGCTGTAGAGGGACGCAATCCCTGAAAAATCGCCCTTGTTGAACAGTTCGATCCATTTCGCATTGTTCGCGTCAATCTCGGCCTTCTGGGCCAAAGCCGGAGCGCTCAACGAGATCACGATTGTCATCACCGATGCTATGTTGCGCATGATCATCTCCAGATCCAATGTACGATGCGGATGCAGGGAAGTCGTCTGTCTCGAAGTGGGTGCGTTGAATGACGCATCCCAGACCGGGTCAGGCGCAACAGCAATTCCGGGGAACTACCGTCAGCATCATTGACGAGCTGTGGAGATTGCAAGCGGGCGCAATGCGCAAAAGCGGCAGCAAATTTGACGCCGGACGACATCGCCGGTAGCGGAAATGTCGTCGGGCAAAATACTCTGTCAATCCCTTCGTGCAAAAGGATTCCCGTTTACATAATTTCGGAAATAGCGCATGTTGTGCGCACCCCGCCCGCCACGAGGGCGCGTAGCCCCGATCTAGATACCCGGCTTTTCAGCGGCATCCAGAGCCCGGTGCGCAGCGGCGAGGCCCTTCTCGAAATCATCTATGAGGCCCACATCAGGCCAGGCTGGCTGATCGCACCTTATTTTCAATATGTGGTCCGCACCTCCGACGGCATCCCGAATCCCAACGATCCGGCCGGCGTGGCGCGGATCGGTGACGCCGCGGTGTTTGGCGTCAGCATCACGATCAGGTACTAGGCCATAGCAGGCTTCGGTTGCGGTTTTGGCTGCCGCGATAGTGCCAGCACCATCAGCGAAGCGAACACGCAGAGCGCGCCGGCGACGAAGAAGGCGGGCAGGTAGCTTTGCAGCAGCGTCCGCGACAGGCCCGCGCCGAACGCGGCCGTGCCGGCGCCGAGCTGGTGACCGGCAAAAATCCAGCCGAATACCAGATTGGCGCGTTCGGGTCCGAATTTTTGCGCGGTCAGGCGGACCGTCGGCGGCACGGTCGCGATCCAGTCGAGGCCGTAGAACATCGCGAAGATCGACAGTCCATAGAACGAGAAGTCGCTGAAGGGCAGGAAGATCAGCGAAAGCCCGCGCAGGCCGTAGTACCAGAACAGCAGGAAGCGATTGTCGTAACGGTCCGACAGCCAGCCCGACATGATGGTGCCGAAGAAGTCGAAGATGCCCATCGCCGCCAGCAGGCTCGCCGCCTGCACCTGCGGGATGCCGAAATCGAGGCACATCGGAATCAGGTGCACCTGCACGAGGCCGTTGGTCGAGGCGCCACAGACGAAGAAGGTCGCAAACAGGATCCAGAACGCACTCGACTTCGAGGCATCGCGCAGCGTGCCGAGCGCAACGGCCGTGATCGAACCGTGGCTGACGGGCGCGGGCAAAGGCTCGGTGCCTTCGTCGCCGAAGGGACGCAAGCCCACATCGCTCGGCCGGTCGCGCATGATGAGCAAGACCGCCGTCGCAGAAACGCCGAGCATGATGCAGACGAAGCCGAGTGCGAGACGCCAGCCGAAGCGCTCGGTGAGGCTCGCCAGCAGCGGGAGGAATACGAGCTGCCCGGTGGCGACGCTCGCGGTCATGATGCCGATGACGAGGCCGCGCCTTGCTGCGAACCAGCGGGTTGCGATGGTGGCGCCCAGCACTAGCGCGGTCATGCCGGTGCCGATGCCGATCACCACGCCCCACAGCGCCACAAGCTGCCAGACCTGCGTCATGCCGAGCGAGGCTACCAGCGCCGAGACGACGATAAGCTGCGCGGTCAGCGTGACGTTGCGCAGGCCGTAGCGGTTGAGGAGGGCGGCGGCGAACGGCGCCATCAGCCCGAACAGGATGAAACGGATCGAGAGCGCGGAGGAGATCTCAGCCGTGCTCCAGCCGAACTCCTTCTGAAGCGGAACGATGAACACACCGGGCGCGCCAACCGTGCCCGCGCTGATCAGCGCGGCGAAGAAGGTCACGCCGACCATCACCCAGCCGTAATGGATGTTGCGACGGCCAAGCGCGGCCGAAAGCCAGTTGGAGATCATTGCCCCTCAATCCAGGTTGGCGAGCTCAGGGAGACCCGCGTCATCGTTGCAGTCTGGCACGGAAACGGGAAGTCTGAAATGACAGACTTCCCTTATTTTAGGACGTCGCGGGACTAGTGCGCGAGACGCTCTACGGCGATCGCGGTAGCTTCACCGCCGCCGATGCAGAGCGCCGCAACGCCGCGCTTGAGATTCTGCGCCTCAAGCGCATACAGCAGCGTCACGATCAGCCGCGCGCCAGTCGCGCCGATGGGATGGCCGAGCGCGCAGGCGCCGCCATTGATGTTCAGCTTGTCGCGGGGGATGCCGAGATCGCGCTGCGCGGCCATTGCGACCACTGCAAAGGCCTCGTTGATCTCGAACAGATCAACGTCAACGGCGCTCCAGCCGACCTTGTCGAGCAGCTTGCGGATCGCGGGGATCGGCGCCGTGGTGAACCATTGCGGTTCCTGGCTGTGGGTGGCGTGGCCCTTGATCTCTGCGAGGACAGGCAGACCGTCGCGATCGGCCAGCGACCGCTTGGCCAGCACCAGCGCCGCGGCGCCGTCGGCGTTCGCGGAGGAGGCGGCCGGCGTGATGGTGCCGTTGGCGCGGAATGCCGGCTTCAATCCGGGAATCTTCGCGGGATCGACCTTCAGCGGATGCTCGTCATTGGCAATCACGCGCGGGCCAGCCTTTTCACTCAGTGTGATCGGCGCAATCTCGGCCTTGAACGCGCCGTTCTCGACCGCCTTGCGCGCGCGGCTCAGCGTTTCCATCGCGTAGGCGTCCTGGTCCTTGCGGGTGAACTGATAGGCCTCGGCGGTCGCCTCGCCGAAATCGCCCATGGAACGCCCGGTCTCGTAAGCATCCTCCAGCCCGTCCATCATCATGTGGTCGATGATGCGGTCGTGGCCGGCGCGATAGCCGCCGCGCGCCTTCGCCAGGAGATACGGCGCGTTGCTCATGCTCTCCATGCCGCCGGAGACCACAATCTCGGCCGAGCCGGCGCGGATGATATCGTGCGCCAGCATGGTCGCCTTCATGCCGGACCCGCAGACCTTGTTGACGGTGGTGGCGCCGGTGGCATCCGGCAGGCCCGCGCTACGTGCCGCCTGGCGCGCCGGTGCCTGGCCCTGGCCGGCCGGCAGCACGCAGCCCATGAAGACCTCGTCCACTTTCCCGGGCGCAAGCTTGGCGCGTTCCAGCGCCGCGGTGATCACATGCGAGCCGAGCTTATGCGCGGCGAGTGGCGACAATTCGCCCATGAAGCGGCCGAGCGGGGTGCGGGCGGCGGAGACGATGACGACGGGATCGGCGGTTTCGGCCATGACAAGGCTCCCTGTGATGATCAGTTAAATTACGATCATCATATGATGCGCTGCAAAAAATGCAACCGCGCCCGCCATGAGAAAATGTCGTGATTCGGATGAAAACCGGTGGTTCGAATGGAGGAAGGCTGCTTACCGCTTCCGGTTCACAAACGCCTGCATCAGTCGTGTCGGCTCGTCCGTCAAAAACGATTCGCCGAACACCTTCACGCTCAAATTCACCGACTCTGTCAGCGGGAGTTCCTCCCATTGCCGCAGCAGCGCCTTCTGCGATCGCAGCGCCTCGGGGCCGCATTCGAGCAGCGCGTTGACGAGGTGCTCGATCGCTGGGTCCAATCCACCCGCCGGTGCGACCTTGTCGACCAGGCCCCAGGCGAGCGCCGTCGGCGCGTCGATATTCTCCGCTGTCATCATCAGCCAGCGTGCGCGGGCCCAGCCGATCAGGCGCGGCAGCAGGGCGGCATGGATCACCGAGGGGATGCCGACACGCACTTCCGGCATGCCGAAATGCGCATCATGCGCGGCGATGCGGAAGTCGCAGGCGGCCGCCACTTCAAGGCCGCCGCCGAGGCACCAGCCGGGCATGCGCGCGATCACGGGAGCCGGGAATTGGCGCACGGCCTCGCAGAGATCGCGCAGGCGGCTGATGAAGGCCTCGGCCGACATCTGGTCGAGCTTGGCCATCTCCTTGATGTCGGCGCCGCCGATCATGCTCTTCTCGCCCTGGCCGCGCAGCACGACGACGCGGATGCTGCGGTCGGTGGCGAGTTGCTGCAGGCCCTCGCGCATCGCGTCAGTCACGGGCGAGCCGAGGATGTTGAGCGAGCCGGCGTTGCAGATCGCGACATGAACGACACCGCGCGCATCGCGCGTCACGCCGCAGTGGTTGTTGAGCATTTCCATCGTGGGATCTCGAAGGTTTCGTGGACCTGCGCAAGGCGCGCCGGTTAGGATGACTTCCGGGCCGAAATGCCGGACTTGTCAAGCGGGCGAGAGGGAGTCGCCAGCGCGAAGTCCGCAGCATAGTATGATAGGTAGCCGGGCAGTCGTCGGTGACGCTCGATCTGAAGTTGACCTTCCTGCGCCTGCTCTCGGTCCGGTCGGGCCTGATCTCGGCCGAGGGCAAAATCATCAAGCTCGGGCGCCAGACCAGCTACACTGAAGGCTTCGTCCACGACGGCAACGGGGTACTTGCAGTCCATGCAACTGCAACCTTTTCCATGATCGGTAACAATTTTATCGGGAATTAATGCGCCGTTTGGCCGATATACGTGTTATTAGATGATTTCCGACATCCAATGAGAGCCGCATGCGCTATTCTCGGGAACACAAGCAGGAAACCCACGACCGCATCGTCAAGAAGGCGTCCGTGCGGCTGCGGGAAAAAGGCGCCCACGGCATCGGAGTCGCCGACCTCATGAAGGAGGCCGGCCTGACCCACGGCGGCTTCTACGCGCATTTCGATTCCCGCGAGGCCCTGGTGATCGAGGCCTTTGCTTACGCGATGGACCGCTCGATGGAGCATTGGCGCAAGCAGTCCGATCAAGTCGCGCCCGAGAGGCAGCTCGGACAAATCGTCGAGACCTATCTTTCCACCTTGCACCGCGACAATCCCGGCCATGGCTGCTCGATCCCGGCGCTTGGCGCGGAGATCGCGCGCGAAAGCCCGAAGACGCGCAAGGCCTTTGCCGGCAAGCTCGACCAGATGATCGAGATGATGGCGGACTTTATCCCCGACCTGCCGCGCAAGGCCGCGCGCAAGCAGGCGATCGCGACGCTGGCGACGATGGCCGGTACCATGCTGCTGGCGCGTGTCGCCGGCTCCAGTGAGTTGTCAGACGAGGTGCTGAAGGCGGGCAAGGACAGCGCGCTTGAGGGTGCGAAGCGTGAGCCGAAGATGACCGCTGCGAAGAAACCGCGCGAGAAGCAGAACTAGGCGAGACGTCGTAGGGTGGGCAAAGGCGCTCTTGCGCCGTGCCCATCATCTTCCGGCGATCGCGGTCGACGTGGTGGGCATGCTTTGAGCCGCGCATTCGCGCGTCTCGTCGTTTTGCCCACCCTACAGGATCGGTGCCTTATCGTCCCGCAAACAACGCCCGCTCGCGCTCCACGATCTCGCCGATGTAATCCGCCACAGCTCTGATCCGCGCGAGGTCCTTGCTGTCGGCGTGCATCAGCATCCAGAACGTCCGTGTGATCGAAACCTCATCCGGCAGCACCGGGGCGAGCTGCGGATAGTCGCTCGCCATGAAATGCGGCAGCACGGCGATGCCGAAGCCCGAGAGCGTGGCGTTGAGCTGGGCGATCAGATTGGCGCTGCGGAAACGCGCGGAAATCCGCGGCGATACCTGCGGCAGATAGTCGAGCTCCGGCGTGAACAAGAGCTCCTCGATGTAACCGACGAAGCGATGCTGCAGCAGGTCCTGCCGCGAGGCGATTTTCGGGAAGCGGTCGAGATAGGCGGGCGCGGCATAGAGCCCGAGGCGGTAGTCGAGCAGCTTGCGGCCGACGATGCGGCCTTCCTTCGGCATGGTCAGGCTGATGGCGATATCGGCCTCGCGCTTGGAGAGGCTGAACAATCGTGCCGTGGCCACAAGCTGCAAATCGAGGTCGGGATAGCGGTCGGCAAAGGGCGCGAGCCGCGGCGCCAGGAAGGCGGTGCCGAACCCGTCGGGCGCGCCGATCCGCACGGTGCCGGTCAGCCGTGCCACGGAGCCGCCGACCTGCTCCTGATTGGCGACGATGGTCGATTCCATTGCTTCTGCGCTGTCGGCGACGCGCTGGCCGGCCTCGGTGAGGAGGTAGCCGGTCTTGCGCCGGTCGAACAGTTTTGCCGACAGATGCTTTTCCAGCCGGTCGACGCGCCGGATCACCGTGGCATGGTCGACCGCGAGCTGTTTTGCCGCAGCCGATACCGAGCCGCCCCTTACGATGGCCAGCACGAAGCGAAAGTCATCCCAGTCGATAGCGCCTTGATCCGGCATTTTCGCACATCTATGGTGCAATATCTCAGACTTGAATCCCAATAAATGCAGGTCGATAGGATTTGTCAAAGCGTTCAAGCCCTCAAGGAGATCATTCCATGCGTTCAGTCGGACATTTCATCGGTGGCAAGGAAGTGAAGGGCACGTCGGGCCGGACGGCAGACGTCTTCGAGCCGATGACCGGTGACGTCCAGGCCAAGGTGGCGCTGGCGTCCAAGGCGGAGGTTCGCGCCGCCGTCGAGAACGCCCGCGCCGCGCAGCCGGAATGGGCCGCGACCAATCCGCAGCGCCGCGCCCGCGTGATGACGAAGTTCGTCGAGCTGGTGCAGCGCGACTACGACAAGCTTGCCGAGTTGCTCGCGCGTGAGCATGGCAAGACCGTTCCCGACGCCAAGGGCGACATCCAGCGCGGCCTCGAGGTCGCGGAATTCGCCTGTGGCATTCCTCATCTGATGAAGGGCGAGTACACCGAAGGCGCCGGTCCCGGCATCGACATCTATTCGCTGCGCCAGCCGCTCGGCGTCGTCGCCGGCATCACGCCGTTCAATTTCCCGGCGATGATCCCGATGTGGAAGTTTGCCCCCGCCATCGCCTGCGGCAACGCCTTCATCCTCAAGCCGTCCGAGCGCGATCCCGGCGTGCCGATGAAGCTCGCCGAGCTGATGATCGAGGCGGGCCTGCCGGCCGGCATCCTCAACGTCGTCAACGGCGACAAGGAAGCCGTCGACGCCATCCTCGACGATCCTGACATCAAGGCCGTCGGCTTCGTCGGCTCCACGCCGATCGCGCAGTACATCTATGAGCGCGCAGCCCAGACCGGCAAGCGCTGCCAATGCTTCGGCGGTGCCAAGAACCACGCCATCATCATGCCCGATGCTGACATGGACCAGGCCGTCGACGCGCTGATCGGCGCGGGCTACGGCTCGGCCGGCGAGCGCTGCATGGCTGTCTCCGTCGCCGTTCCCGTCGGCAAAGCCACCGCGGATCGCCTGATGGACAAGCTGATCCCGCGCGTCGAGTCGCTCAAGATCGGCACCTCGATCGATCCGTCCGCCGACTACGGTCCGCTCGTGACCCGCGAGGCGGTCGAGAAGGTCAAGAGCTATATCGATATCGGCATCAAGGAAGGCGCGACGCTCGCCGTCGACGGCCGCGGCTTCAAGATGCAGGGCTACGAGAACGGCTTCTATCTCGGCGGCTCGCTGTTCGACAACGTCACCAAGGACATGAGGATCTACAAGGAAGAGATCTTTGGCCCGGTGCTCTCGGTCGTGCGCGCGCACGATTACAAGGAAGCGCTGGCGCTGCCGTCCGATCACGACTACGGCAACGGCGTTGCCATCTTCACCCGCGACGGCGATGCCGCGCGCGATTTCGCGGCCAAGGTGAACGTCGGCATGGTTGGCATCAATGTGCCGATCCCGGTGCCGATCGCCTATTACACCTTTGGCGGCTGGAAGAAGTCGGGCTTCGGCGATCTCAACCAGCACGGCCCGGACGCGATCCGCTTCTACACCAAGACCAAGACGGTGACCTCGCGCTGGCCGTCCGGCGTCAAGGAAGGTGCGGAGTTCTCGATCCCGACGATGAAGTAACTCAAACAGCGCGAGCTCGACATGCAGTTCGCCCTGAATGAGGATCAGATCGCGGTTCGCGACATGGCGTCGGCGTTTGCGGCGGAAAAGATCGCGCCGCACGCGCTGCGCTGGGACGAGGAGAAGTATTTCCCCGTCGATGTGATGCGCGAGGCCGCCGCGCTTGGGATGGGCGGAATCTACATCCGCGACGATGTCGGGGGATCCGCGATGTCGCGGTTCGATGCGGCGCTGATCTTCGAGGCGCTGGCGACGGGTTGCCCGACCACCTCGGCCTTCATCTCCATCCACAACATGGCAAGCTGGATGATCGATGCCTTCGGCAGCGACACCCAGCGCCACAAATGGCTGCCGAAGCTCTGCTCCATGGAACTCATCGCGAGCTACTGCCTGACCGAGCCGGGTGCTGGGTCCGATGCTGCGGCACTGCGCACCCGCGCGGTACGCGACGGCGACCATTACATCCTCAACGGCCAGAAACAGTTCATCTCCGGCGCCGGCGGTACCAATCTCTTGGTTACGATGGTGCGCACCGGCGGCGACGGCCCCGGCGGCATCTCGACCCTCGTCATCGACGGCAAGGCGCCGGGTGTCTCCTTCGGTGCCAACGAGCGCAAGATGGGCTGGAACGCGCAGCCGACCCGGGCCGTGATGTTCGAGAACGCCCGTGTGCCGGTCGCGAACCTGCTGAGCGAGGAGGGTGTCGGCTTCAAGATCGCGATGGCTGGCCTCGACGGTGGCCGCCTCAATATCACGGCCTGCTCAGTCGGCGGCGCGCAGGCTGCGCTCGACAAGGCGCGCGCGTACATGAAGGAGCGGAAGGCCTTTGGAAAGCGTCTCGACGAATTCCAGGCGCTGCAGTTCCGCCTTGCCGATATGGCGATCGAGCTGGAGGCCGCGCGCACCTTCTTGTGGCGCGCAGCGGCGGCGCTCGATCGCAAGGACCCCGACGCCACCATGCTCTGTGCGATGGCAAAGCGTTTCGGCACAGATGTCGGCTTCGAGGTCGCCAACCACGCGCTGCAACTGCACGGCGGCTACGGCTACCTCAGCGAATACGGCATCGAGAAGATCGTGCGCGATCTGCGCGTGCACCAGATCCTCGAAGGCACCAATGAAATCATGCGGCTCATCGTGGCGCGCAAATTGATCGAGGGCGCGTGATTAGTTCGGTAGAAGAGGGCGATCTCATCGTTCGCCGCGAGGGCGCAGCCGGCATCATCAGGCTCAATCGTCCCAAGGCGATCAATGCCGTGACGCTGGAGATGTTTCGCGGCATCGACAAGGTGCTCGATCGCTTCGAAGCCGATCCGGCTGTTGCCATCATCCTGCTGGAAGGCGCCGGTGAACGCGGCCTGTGCGCTGGCGGCGACATCCGCACGCTCTGGGAAAGCTCGAAGGCTGGTGGCGATCTCGGTAAGATCTTGTGGCGCGAGGAATACATCCTCAATGCCCGGATCAAGAAGTTTCTAAAGCCCTATGTCGCGTTCATGGACGGCATCGTCATGGGCGGCGGCGTCGGTCTCTCCGCGCATGCGAGCCATCGAATCGTCACCGACCGCACCAGGCTCGCGATGCCTGAGGTCGGGCTCGGCTTCTTTCCGGATGTCGGCGGCACCTATCTGTTGTCGCGCTCGCCCGGCGAGATAGGCACCTATTTCGGCCTCACGGGTCAGACCATGAACGGCCCCGACGCGATCCACGCGAGGTTTGCGGACGCTGTAGTGCCGGCTGCCAAATGGCGGGAGCTGCGCGAGGCGCTGACGAAGGCTCGTTCGGACGTGACACCAACCGATGTCACCAGGCTCATCAACGGATTTGCGAGCGGTGAAGCGGCAGGGCCGGTCGCCGCAAAGGAGCCGATCATCGACGCTCTGTTCGGCTTCGACCGGATGGAAGACATCGTCGCTGCGCTCAAGCACGACGGCTCCGAATTCGCGCTGGCCACCCTAAAGATACTCAACGAAAAGTCGCCGCGCGGCATGGTCGTGACGCTGAAACTGCTGCGGCTCGCGCGCACGGCCTCAAACTTGGAGGAGTGCCTGGTGCGCGAATATCGCGCCGCGCTGGAGGTCTTCCGCAGCGATGATTTCCGCGAAGGCATCCGTGCCGCCGTAATCGACAAGGACCGCAATCCGACCTGGTCGCCGCCACGGATCGAGGATGTGACGCCGCAAATGCTTGCGCCGTATTTTGCCGAGATTGGCGCCGACGAGCTGAAGTTCAACTAATCAACGATTGAAGCGGAGGAAACGACAATGGCCACGATCGCATTCATCGGTCTCGGCAATATGGGCGGCCCGATGGCCGCCAATCTGGTCAAAGCCGGCCACAAGGTGGTGGCGTTCGATCTCGTCGAGGCCTCCCGCAATCAGGCCAAGGCCGACGGCGCCGGCATTGCTGACAGCGCTGCCGGCGCGGTGAAAGGCGCCGATGTCGTCGTGACCATGCTGCCGGCCGGCAAGCATGTGCTCGGTGTCTGGAACGAGGTCGTTCCCGCCATGAGCAAGGGCGCGCTGATCATCGACAGCTCAACGATCGACGTCGAGAGCGCGCGGCAGGCGCATGCGCTCGCCGCCAAGCACGCCCTGCTGTCGGTGGATGCGCCGGTTTCCGGCGGCACCGGCGGCGCCAAGGGCGCGACGCTGACCTTCATGTGCGGCGGCGAGGAGAAGGCGTTTGCAGCGGCCAGACCCGTGCTGGAGAGCATGGGCAAGAAGATCGTGCATTGCGGCGGCGCCGGTGCGGGCCAGGCGGCAAAGATCTGCAACAACATGATCCTCGGCATTTCCATGATCGCGGTGAGCGAGGCGTTTGCGCTCGGCGAGAAGCTTGGGCTCTCGCATCAGGCGCTGTTCGACGTCGCTTCGACCTCGTCGGGCCAGTGCTGGTCGCTGACGAGCTATTGCCCGGTACCGGGCCCGGTGCCGACCTCGCCAGCCAACAATGACTACAAGCCGGGTTTTGCTTCGGCGCTGATGGTGAAGGATCTGACCTTGGCGCAGGATGCTGCGAAGGCGGCGGGCGCCGCGACACCGCTCGGCAAGCATGCGCAGGAGATCTATCAGTCTTTCGACGCAGCCGGCCAGGGCGGGGTGGATTTTTCCGGAATTATCAAGCACGTTATAGGGCTAGCCGGGAAGGCCTAATGACGACATTTCAGGAAGCGCGCGCGTTTCTTCTTGCTCACCGCACGGATTACGAGACAGCGGTCAAAGACTTCCGCTGGCCCGATCCGATTCCCTTCAACTGGGCGCTCGACTGGTTCGACGAGCTGGCGAAGGATGCCGAAGCCAAGGACCGGCCCGCGCTCTGGATTGTCGATGCCGCGCAGGACAAGCATACCAAGCTCTCCTTCGCGGCACTGTCGAAGCGCTCTAACCAGGTCGCCAACCTTCTCCGCGCGCAAGGGTTAAAGCGCGGCGATCATCTCCTGCTGCTGCTCGGCAATGTGGTGCCGCTTTGGGAGACGATGCTGGCCGCGATGAAGCTCGGCGTCGTCGTGATTCCCGCGACCACGCTGCTCACCGCCGAGGAGTTGCGCGACCGGCTCGATCGCGGCAAGGCGAAGGCGGTCGTGGCGGCCGAGGACCAGGTTGCGAAATTCGCAAGCCTTGGTGCCGAGAACATCGTCCGCATCGTGGTCGGTGCGGCCTCGGACGGCTGGCTGCCTTACGACGAGGCGGCGCAAGCCTCTGAGAGCTTCGCACCTGACGGTCCGACCAACGCCGATGACCCGATGCTGCTCTATTTTACCTCGGGCACGACCGCAAAACCAAAGCTCGTCCGGCACAGTCAGCGCAGCTATCCGATCGGCCATCTCTCGACCATGTACTGGATCGGGCTGAAGCCCGGCGACGTCCATCTCAACATCTCCTCGCCCGGCTGGGCCAAGCATGCCTGGAGCTGCTTCTTCGCACCGTGGAACGCGGGCGCTACCGTGTTCGTTGTCAACCAGCCGCGCTTCGATGCAAAAGCTTTGCTCGCCACCATCGGCCGCTGCGGCGTCACCACGCTGTGCGCGCCGCCGACAGTCTGGCGGCTGTTCATCCAAGAGGACCTGGCCTCCTTCAAGGTGAGCCTGCGCGAAGTCTGCGGCGCCGGCGAGCCGCTCAATCCTGAAGTGATTGACCAGGTGCAAGCCGCTTGGGGCCTCACCATCCGCGACGGCTACGGGCAGACCGAGACCACCGCGCTCGCCGGCAACTCGCCGGGCCAGCCTATCAAGGTCGGCTCGATGGGCCGCCCGCTGCCGGGCTATCGCGTGCGGGTCAGCGATGCCGACGGCCATCCGGCCAGGGAGGGCGAGGTGGCGCTGTTGCTGGGCGCGGATCGGCCCGCCGGCCTGATGCAGGGCTATCAGGGCGACGACGGCAAGCTCTCGGGCGCCGAAGGCGAGCTCTATCGCAGCGGCGACGTCGTGTTCGAAGATGAAGACGGCTATCTCACCTTCGTCGGCCGCTCCGACGATGTATTCAAATCCTCCGACTATCGCATCAGTCCGTTCGAGCTGGAGAGCGTGCTGCTCGAGCATGAACTGGTCGCCGAAGCCGCCGTGGTGCCGAGCCCCGATCCGATCAGGCTCGCGATCCCCAAGGCCTACGTGCTGCTGACGGCCGGCGCCGAGCGGACGCGGGAGACCGCGCTCTCGATATTTCAGCATCTGCACGCGCGGCTTGCGCCGTTCAAGCGCATCCGCCGGCTCGAGATCGTCACCGAGTTGCCGAAGACGATCTCTGGCAAAATCCGTCGCGTGCAGCTACGACGGCTCGAACGCGACGATGATCGCAACGATCCGCTGCGCGGCCGGGAATTCCGTGAGGAGGATTTTCCGGAGCTGCCGAAAACACGGAGCGAGACTTAAGTGGAAGTCGTCATTCCGGGGCGATGCGCAGCATCGAACCCGGAATCTATTTCGCCGCAGAGTTTGCTGCGAATGGATTCCGGATTCGCGCTTCGCGCGCCCCGGAATGACGGCACGAGGAGCGACTAAGTGAACGAAATCTGGAAGAAGCCGCCGATCACGCTGGAGGCATATCAGGCCATGGTTGGCAGAGAGATCGGCGTCTCGTCGTGGCACCTGATCGATCAGCCCCGCATCGACACCTATGCCGGCGTGATCGAGGATCACCAGTTCATCCATGTCGATCCTGAGCGTGCGAAGAAGGAGACCGCGTTCGGCACCACCATTGCGCATGGTTTCCTGACGATGTCGATGTTGTCGGTGATGTCCTACGAGGTGATGCCGGCGATCGCGGGCACCACGATGGGCGTGAACTACGGTTTCGACAAGCTGCGCTTCATCTCGCCGGTGCGCTCGGGCAAGCGCGTCCGCGGCCGTTTCGTGCTGGCGGAGGCCAAGCTGCGCAAGGCAGGCGAATTGCAGTCCCGGACCAATGTGACGGTCGAGATCGAAGGCGAAGACAAGCCCGCGCTGGTTGCGGACTGGCTCGGCCTGATCTATTTCGCGTAAGTCCGGGCCGTGCTGGCCGGGCTTGACCCGGCCATGCATCGCTGCTCAAAAGCCTCTCGATTTTGACAGATCGCCGGGCCAGGCCCGGTCACGACGCTTAACATCCAGGAAGCACACTCATGGCCATTAGGTTCGACGGACGCGTCGCCATCGTCACCGGCGCGGGCAATGGGCTCGGCAAGGCGCATGCGCTGGGCCTCGCGAGCCGCGGCGCGAAAGTCGTGGTCAACGATTTCGGCGGCGCGCGTGACGGCACGGGTGCCTCGCTGTCGCCGGCCGAAGCCGTGGTCGAGGAGATCCGCAAAGCTGGCGGCACGGCGATGGCCGACGGTGCCGACGTCTCAAATCTCGAGCAGGTCACCGCCATGGTCGAGCGCGCCACCAAGGAGTGGGGCAGCGTCGATTTGATGTGCGCCAATGCCGGCATCCTGCGCGACAAGTCGTTCGGCAAGATGGAAGCCGCCGATTTCCAGAAGGTGCTCGACGTACATCTCGTCGGCACCTTCTATTGCTGCAAGGCGGTCTGGGCCGGCATGCGCGACCGCAACTACGGCCGCATCGTGCTGACGACCTCCTCCTCCGGCCTCTACGGTAATTTCGGCCAGGCCAATTACGGCGCGGCCAAGTCCGGCATGGTCGGCCTGATGAACGTGCTGGCGGAAGAGGGCCGCAAGAACAACATCCGCGTCAACATCATCTCGCCGACGGCGGCGACCCGTATGACTGAAGAGCTGCTGCCGCCGCAGGCGCTCCAGCTGATGAAGCCGAACGCGATCACGCCCGCGGTCGAATACATGCTGAGCGAGGACGCGCCGACCCGCACCATCATGGGCGCCGGTGCCGGCTCCTTCGCCGTGATCAAGATTCTCGAGAGCGAAGGCATCAACCTGCCGGAATCCGAATGGACCCCGGACGCGATCGCCGCGCATTTCGCCGAGATCAGTGACATGTCGAAGGCGAAGGCGCTGGCCGGCGCGTTCGAGCAGACGCAGAAGTACGTGGCTCAAGCCGCGGCGCGGGCGGGGATCAAGCTCTGACTGACGTTGCCGTCATCGGTGCCGGTCCCGCCGGGCTGATGTCGGCGGAAGTGCTGGCGCAGGGTGGCGCCCGCATCATCGTCTACGACGCGATGCCGTCTCCGGGCCGCAAATTCCTGATGGCCGGCCGTGGCGGACTCAATCTCACCCACAGCGAGCCGCTGCCGGATTTCCTTCAGCGCTATCGGGAAGCGGTGCCGCATCTGCGCGCTGCAGTCGAGGCGTTTCCGCCCGACGCGCTGCGCGATTGGAGCGCCGCACTTGGTCAGCTGACCTTCGTCGGCAGCAGCGGGCGGGTGTTTCCAAAAACGTTCAAGGCCTCGCCATTGCTGCGCGCCTGGCTGCGACAGCTCGGTGCGACTGGCGTGCAGTTCGCGTTTCGGCACCGCTGGACCGGCTGGGACGCGGACGGCCGGCTCCAATTTCAAACGCCCGATGGTGTGCTTGCCATCGCCCCGAGCGCAACGGTGCTCGCGCTCGGTGGCGCGAGCTGGCCGCGGTTGGGCTCGGATGGTGCATGGGTCGATTGCCTCGCCGCGAAGGGCGTCGCCATCTCCAAGCTCCGGCCGGCCAATTCCGGCTTCACGGTCGCATGGTCCGAATTGTTTCGCGATCGTTTCGAAGGCCAGCCGCTCAAAGGCGTGGCGCTGACGATCGGCGCGCACACCGTGCGTGGCGAAGCCATGATCACCCGCAGCGGCATCGAAGGCGGTGCGATCTACGCCTTGTCGGCGGAGCTGCGCGAGGCGGTAATGGGGATCGGGCAGGCGACGTTGACGATCGCATTGCGGCCCGACCTCGATGCCGCCGCGCTGACTGCGCGCCTGTCGGGCACGCGCGGCAAGCAATCGCTGGCGAACTTCCTGCGCAAGGCGGCGCAATTGTCGCCGGTCGGTATCGGGCTGATGCAGGAGGCGGCCATCGCATCCGGCCGACCGGTGGTAGCGCTCTCGCCGGCGGAGCTTGCGGAGCTGATCAACGCAATTCCGGTTCAGCTCACCGGCGTCGCCCCGATCGAGCGCGCCATCTCGACCGCGGGCGGAGTGACCTTCGACGAGCTCGACGACCACTTCATGCTGCGCAAATTGCCCGGCGTGTTCGCCGCCGGCGAGATGCTGGACTGGGAGGCGCCGACCGGCGGCTATCTGCTGCAGGCCTCGTTTGCGACGGGGGTCGCGGCGGGCAAGGGTGTAATGGAGTGGTTGAAGCGCTAACCAGCGTCATTGCGCGCGCAGCGAAGCAATCCATGTCTGCGGAGGTAGTCTGGATTGCTTCGTCGCAAGAGCTCCTCGCAATGACGGCCGTGCCAGCCCCTACCTCAGCTTCCCGCGCGCCGCGACCGGCAGCGTGCCGATGATCTCCTCGCCGCGGACCATCACCACTTCGTCCATCATGTTGACGACGACGCAGACGTGGTTCGGCACGATCCGGACGACGTCGCCGACGTTCGGCCGCGTGTTGCTGCGGGAGAGGTCGAGGAAGCCGTGCTCCTCGGCGAATTTCGCGATCTTGGCTTCGGGATGCTCCAGGATCAGGCCATGGCCGTCGAGCCCGCCGGTGTCGCTCGTCAGCGTCTTTGAGCCGGCGTCCAGAATGCCGCGCTCGGGCGCGGCGCGGCTCACCACGGTCGAGTAGATGTGTAGCGCGCAATCGTCCCAGGTGGCGGAGCCGGCCGCGACCTGCATGCGGTCGTTGTAGATATAGGTGCCGAAGCGGTGCTCGGTGCCGCCCTTGAGCTTGCCGATATTGACGAGGTTCGGTGTGCCGCCGGTGGAGACGATTTTTGCCTCCAGCCCGTGCGCACGCACGCCGGCCAGCGCCTCGTCGAAGAATTTTTGCGCATCGCCCCAGCCGGTCTCGGTCGGATAGAGCATGAACCCTGCGAATTGCAGCCCTTTGGACGCCGCGATCTCGCGCGCCAGTGCGATCGCCTCCGCCGGCGTCTCGACGCCGGCGCGCTTGCGGCCTGTGTCGCATTCGACCACGACCGAGAGCGGCCGGCCCGAAGCCGCGGCAGCTTTGGGCAGGCCGGCAACGACGGTCGAATTATCGGCAGCGACCGTCATATTAGCCTTCGCATTCAGCGCGCCGAGCCGCGCCATCTTCTCTTCGCCAAGCAGATTGTAGCTGATCAGGATGTCCTCGATGCCGGCATTGACCATGATCTCGGCCTCGCCGAGCTTCTGGCAGGTGATGCCTTTCGCGCCGGCCGCGACCTGCATCTTCGCAATCGTCGGGTTCTTGTGCGTCTTGATGTGAGGCCGGTTGGCGATTCCTGCGTCGTCGCAGGCCTTCTGGATCCGCGCGATGTTGCGCTCGACCTTGTCCATGTCGATGACGGCGCAGGGGGTGCCGTATTCGCGGGCGATTTTGGCGGCGAGGGGAGTGGTCATTTGGTTATGCCTCTTCAATCTCTTCGCGGAGCATTTCAAGTTCGAGCCAGCGCTCTTCGGCGGCGGATAGTTCGTCATGCGCCTTGGCGATGGCAGCCGACGTGTCGTCGAATTTCTTGCGATCCTTCGTGTAGAGATTGGGATCGTCGAGCACGCGCTGCAATTTGGCAATATCGGCCTGCAGCGTCTCCATCTTCTTCGGCAGCGTCTCGAGCGCATGCTTCTCGTTGAAGCTTAGCTTCCGCTTGGGTGCGGCGGCGGGAGCCGCGGAGCGCTCCTCTTTCTTCTCCGCGGGTGCTTGCGCCTTCGTCTCGCGCTTCAAATCCGCGCCGCGCTGCGCCAGCATGTCGCTGTAGCCGCCGGCATATTCGATCCACTTGCCGTTACCCTCGGGCGCGATCACCGAGGTGACGACGCGGTCGAGGAAGTCGCGGTCATGGCTGATCAGGATGACAGTGCCTTCATAGTCGCCGAGCATGTCTTCGAGGACGTCGAGAGTCTCGAGATCGAGGTCGTTGGTTGGCTCGTCCAGCACGAGGAGATTCGACGGCTTCGCCAGCGCGCGCGCCAGCATCAGCCGGCCGCGTTCGCCGCCCGAGAGCACCTCCACCGGCGTGCCGCGCTGCTCCTGCGCGAACAGGAAGTCCTTCATGTAGCCGACCACGTGCTTCGGCTTGCCGCCGACCATGATCTGGTCACCACGCCCGCCGGTCAGCGCGTCGGCCAGCGTCGATTTGGGATCGAGGCTTTCGCGGTGCTGGTCCAGCGTCGCCGTCTCCAGATTGGCCCCGAGCCGCACCATGCCAGAATCCGGCGGCGCGCCGCCGGTGAGCAGATTGACAAGCGTGGTCTTGCCGGCGCCGTTCGGTCCGATGATGCCGAGCCGGTCGCCACGCTGGATGCGGGTGGAGAAATTGTCAACGATAATGCGATCGCCATAGGCTTTGGTGATGCCCTTGGCTTCGATCACCAGCTTGCCGGATTGCTCGGCTTCCGCGGCGGCGAGACTGGCGGTGCCGGCGGTGCCGCGATAGTTGCGGCGCTGGTCGCGCAGCGCATGCAGATTGGAAAGCCGCTTGACGTTGCGCTTGCGCCGGCCGGAGACGCCGTGGCGCAGCCAGTGCTCCTCGTCGACGATCTTGCGGTCGAGCTTGTGCTGGTCGCGTTCTTCCTCGGCCAGCACCTCGTCGCGCCAGGTCTCGAACGATGCAAAGCCGCGATCAATCTGCTTGATCCGACCGCGGTCGAGCCACGCGGTCGAGCGCGACAGATTGGTGAGGAAGCGGCGGTCATGGCTGATGATCACCAGCGCGCTACGCCTGGAGTCGAGCTCCTTTTCCAGCCATTCGATGGTGGAGAGATCGAGATGGTTGGTCGGCTCGTCCAGCAGCAAAATGTCGGGCGAGGGCGCCAGCACGCGAGCCAGCGCCGCACGGCGCGCCTCGCCGCCGGAGACGTTTGCCGGGTTCTCGTTGCCGGTGAGCCCAAGCCGCTCGACCAGGTAGCGCGCCTGATACGGATCGTCGCCGGGTGCAAGCCCCGCCTCGATATAGGCGAGCGTGGTCTTGTGCTCGCCGAAATCCGGTTCCTGCGGCAGATAGCGGAGGGTCGCGCCGGGCTGCACGAAGCGCGTGCCGCCGTCGGGCTCGACGAGGCCGGCCGCGATCTTCAGCAGCGTCGACTTGCCGGAACCATTGCGGCCGATCAGGCAGACGCGCTCGCCTGGCGCGACGTTGAGTTCGACGCCCGACAGCAGCGGCGTGCCGCCAAAAGTGAGCTTGATGTCCTTGAGTTGGATCAGCGGCGGCGCCATTTTTCAGCCTTGACTTGTCGCGGCCTGATCGGCGCGGCGGCGCTGGATCCGGCGCAGCGTCTGGTCGAGCGCCGAGAGGAAGGCGGAGCGGTCACGTGGTGCGTACGAGCGCGGGCCGCCGGTGACTTCACCGGCCGAGCGCAGATCCGTCATCAGATTGCGCACCGCCAGCGTCATCCCGATCGACTCTTCGGTGAACGGCTTGCCGTTCGGTGCGATCACATCGGCACCGGCCTTCACGCAGCGGCTGGCAAGCGGAATGTCCGAAGTGATGACGACGTCGCCCGGCTTGGCCCGCTCCGCGATCCAGTCGTCAGCGGCGTCCATGCCTGAGCCGGCAGCGATGCGCTCGATCAGCGCGTCCTGCGGCACACGAATAAAGTTGCCGGCGACAACGCTGACGGGCACGCCGTGCCGGAGCGCGACCCGGTAGATTTCGTCCTTTACCGGGCAGGCGTCAGCGTCGACATAGATGCGGATGGGGGTGTCAGTCATTCGCCGCGTGGTACCCCATTCGGGCCGCAAAGGCGAGGGGATTGACCCCGGTTCCTCAGGGCCTACGATTGCCCCGAAACAACAAGAAATTTGGGGACGTCCGCCATGCCGAACCGGCTCGAAACCTACCGTGTCGCGGCCTACAACACGGCGAAGCAATCCGAAAACAAGATGCACGACGACACGGTGGCGCGCCGCTTCGGCTTTTCCGGCGGGCTGGTCCCGGGCGTCGACGTCTTCGCCTATATGATGCATGTACCGGTGGCGCGTTGGGGCCGCGATTTCCTGTCGCGCGGGCTCATCGAAGCCCGCTTCATCAAGCCGGTCTATGATGGCGAGACCGCCGATGTCGATGCGACCGAGCACAACGGCCTGCTCACAATCGAGGTCTTCAGCCGCAGGGAGCTTTGTGCCGCCGGGACCGCGTCGCTGCCGGCGGCAGCGCTCCCGGTGTCATTGAGCGACTATGTCGAGGTACCTGTCGTGGCCGAGCGCAAGCCGGTCAGCCCCGCGACATTTGAAACAGGCAAATGGCTCGGCACCTCACCGTGCCGCTGGGCCGGGCAGGACGCGACGGACTATCTCACCGATATCAGGGAGACCGATCCGATCTTCGTGCGCGAGGGCCTCGGCCATCCCGGCCTGATCCAGCGCGTCATGAACCGCGTGCTGGTCGACAACACCATCCTGGGCCCGTGGATTCATGTCGGCAGCCGCATGCAGCTGCTGTCAGCCGCACGCGCCGGCGACGAGATCACCGCGCGAGCCAAAGTCACCGCGAACTACGAAAAGAAAGGCCACCGCTTCGTCGATCTCGACGCCTTGGTCATCGCCAACGGCACCACGCCGCTGGCGCACTGCCAGCACACCGCGATCTACCAGCCCCGGGAGCAGGCGGCGGCATAGGGAAGGCGGGCAGGCTGCCACTCCAAGAACGCTGTCATTCCCCGCGAAGGCGGGGAATCCAGTACGCCGCGGCTTATCCGGAAATCACGACTGTCTCGGAGTACTGGATCGCCCGATCAAGTCGGGCGATGACAGCACCGTTGTGGATGCGCAAGGGCTCACCTTACGCCGCCTTCTTCGCGTCCTGGATCGCGCGCCACACCCGCTCCGGCGTCAGCGGCATGTCGATGTGCTTGATGCCGTAGTCGGAGAGCGCATCGAGCACCGCGTTCACCACGGTCGACAGGCCGCCGGCGCACCCGGCTTCGCCGCAGCCCTTGCTGCCGAGCGGGTTGGTGGTGGCCGGGACCGGGTGGTCACCGATCGTCATGTTCGGTACGTCCTCGGCGCGCGGCAGCGCGTAGTCCATCAGCGAGCCCGTGATCGGCTGGCCGCTCTCGTCATATCGGACGTGCTCCATCAGCGCTTGTCCGATGCCCTGGACGACGCCGCCATGCAGCTGGCCCGCGACCAGCATCGGGTTGATGACCGTGCCGAAATCGTTGACGGCGCTGTAGCGCACGATCTGCACCACGCCGGTCTCAGGGTCGATCTCGACCTCGGCGACATGGCAGCCGTTCGGGAAGGCCGACGGCACCGGCTCGCTGGTGTGGTCGACGTCGAGGCTGTCGGGCACGCCGTCCGGGACCTTGCCGTCATGCAAGCGTTTGGCGAGTTCCATGATGTCGATGCTGCGATCGGTGCCGGCGATGGTGAAGCTGCCGTCGGCGAACTCGATGTCGGCTTCGGAGGCCTCCAGCATATGCGCGGCGGCGCGCTTGCCCTTTTCGATGACGAGCTTGGCGGCGCCCACGATCGCCATGCCGCTCGCGGTGATCGAGCGCGAGCCGCCCGTGCCGCTGCCGGTGTGGACGATGTCGCTGTCGCCCTGCACCAGCTTCACGCGCTCGAAGGGCACGCCAAGCTGCGCGCATAGCACTTGCGCGAACGGCGTGGCGTGGCCTTGGCCGTAGTCGAGCGTGCCGGTGATGAGCTGCACGCTGCCGTCAGCATCGAACGCGATCTTGCCGAGCTCGACGCTCGGCGGCGCGGTGACCTCGAGATACGAGCCGATCGCGATGCCGCGCAGCTTGCCGGCCTTCTTGCTCTCCTTCTTGCGCTTGGCAAAGTTCTCGTGATCGGAGATTTCGAGCGCCTTATTGAACACGGCCTGGAAGTCGCCGCTGTCATAGGTGACGCCGGAGGAGGCGGCGAACGGCATCTGGTTCTGCTTGATGAAGTTACGCTTGCGCATCGTCAGCCGATTGATGCCCATCTCGTCGGCGGCGCGGTCGATCAGCCGCTCCATGTAGTAGTTCGCCTCGGGCCGGCCGGCGCCGCGATAGGCGCCCATCAGCGTGGTGTTGGTCAGCACCGTCTTGATGTCGACCGCCATCAGCGGCGTGCGGTAGACGCTGGAGAAGTTCTTGCCGGTGTTGAGCGAGAGCGGGCTGGGCGAAACGCCGGTGATGTAGGCGCCGAGATTGCCGTAGCCCGATAGCCTGGCCGCAAGGAAGTGCCCCTCGGCATCGAGCGCGAGCTCGGCATGAATTTTCTGCGCCCGGCCGTGGCTGTCGGACAGAAAGCTGGTCGAGCGCTCGTCGAGCCATTTCACCGGCCGCCCCAGCGCCTTCGCCGCGTACAGGATGCACATATATTCGGGGTAGTTGACGTTCTTCATGCCGAAAGAGCCGCCAACGTTAGCGGTGAGGATGCGCACCTTGTCGTTCGGCACCTTCAGGTTCTTGGCGAGGTTAGCGCGGTTACCCGCGACGCCCTGCGTCGGCATCTGGATGGTGTAGCGCTCGTTGGCCTTGTCGTAGGAGGCGAGGCCCACGCGCGGCTCCATCGAGACCACGGCAACGCGGGTGTTCTCGATGTCGATCTTGGTCACATGGGCGGCGCTGGCGAAAGCTGCATTCACCTTGTCCGTGTCGCCATAGTGGTAGTCGAGCGCGATATTGTTCGGGATATGGTCGTAAAGCTGCGGCGCGCCGGGCTTGGTGGCTTCCTCGGGATCCGTCACCGCGGGCAGCGGCTCGATGTCGAGCTCGACGGCTTCGGCAGCATCGCGCGCCTGCGCCAGCGTCTCCGCCACCACGAAGGCGACGGGATCGCCGACGAAGCGGACCTTGTCAGTCGCGAGCGGCTGGCGGTTGGTCTGGAGCAGGGGCGAGCCGTCGCGGCTCTTCAGCGGCAGGCCGCAGGTGAAGGGGCCATAGCCGGCCGCGTCCAGGTCGGTTCCGGTCCACACGCCCAGCACACCCGGCATCGCCTTGGCGGCCTCGGTGTTGATACCGCGGATGATGCCATGGGCGTGGGTCGAGCGGACGATCGCGGCATGGGCCTGGCCGGGCAGGTTGAAATCGTCGGTATAGCGGCCCTTGCCGCGGACCAGCGTGTCGTCCTCTTTGCGGCGGACCGGCTGTCCGACGCCGTATTTTTGCAGTGCAATAGCATTTTCGAGCGTGGACGATTTGGTGTGTTCTTGCATGGAAACGACCTGAAAAGCCGGCAATTGCGCGATTTCGCGGGCGCCTGGAGTGGCCGCCCCTATTCAGATAACCCACGGGTCCGTTCACGACAACGCACGAATGGGCATGGTCCCATGTGATGCGTTGTTGCGCAGACCTGCCGCGCTGCTAATGTTTCAGGCGAAAAAGCAATTCCAGCTCGGCCCAACCGGCCGCGGAAAGACAGTTCGTATGAATGACCACACGCGGCTCCGCGACGGCCTTGCGCCGCACGGTGAGCTGGGGTCGATGGCGGCGGTGGCATTGGCCACAGAGCCGGCCATCGCCGCGCAAGCGCCGGGAACCGGCGTCTATGCGGCGCTGGACCTCGGCACCAACAATTGCAGGCTCCTGATCGCCTGTCCGACCCACGACGGCTTTCGCGTGGTCGATTCCTTCTCGCGCATCATCCGGCTCGGCGAGGGCGTTTCGGCGACCGGGTGCATCAGCGAGGCCGCGATCGAGCGCGCCATCGCCGCGCTCAGCATCTGCCGCGACAAGATCAATCTGCGCAAGGCGCGGCGGCTGCGGCTGATCGCGACCGAGGCCTGCCGCGCGGCCTCGAACGCGGAGGGGTTCCGCAGCCGTGTTGCGGTCGAGACCGGCATCGAGCTCGAGGTGATCGATCGCGAGACCGAAGCGGGGCTCGCCGTGCTCGGCTGCTCGCCGCTGGTCGATCCCAAAGGCAGAGGCGCGATCCTGTTCGATATCGGCGGCGGCTCGACCGAGCTGGTGCGGATCGAGCGCGATCCGCAAAATCCGGAGCCGCGCATCAAGGCCTGGATGTCGATCCCGCTCGGCGTGGTGACGCTGGCCGAACAATTCGGCGGCCGCGACGTGACGCCGGAGATCTACGCCGCGATGGAGCAGGAGGTCGCGAACCATGTCGCGCCGTTCGCGGAAGCACACGGCAGCGATCTCGCCGATATGCACCTGCTCGGCACGTCGGGCACCGTGACGACGCTCGCCGGCATCCATCTCAACCTAGCACGCTACGATCGCCGCCGCATCGACAGCATCTGGATGCAAGATTCCGACATCACTGCGACCATCAACAAGCTGCTCGGCATGAGCTATGAGGAGCGCGCGGGCAACAGCTGTATCAGCATCGAGCGCGCCGATCTCGTGCTGGCCGGCTGCGCCATCCTCGATGCGATCCGCCGCGCCTTCCCGCTGCCGCGCCTGCGCGTCGCCGACCGCGGCCTGCGCGAGGGCATGCTGGTCGAGATGATGCGCGAGGACGGCGCGCTCGGGAGCTGGTGAGATGGCCAAGGACACCACCGGCCGCTTGCACGTCCAGGTCAAGACCAAGGTCAAAACCGGCGGCAAGCGCAAGCTGTCGTCGAAGCTATGGCTGGAGCGGCAGCTCAACGATCCCTATGTCGCCAAGGCCAAGGCGGCCGGCTATCGCTCGCGTGCCGCGTTCAAGCTGCTCGAGATCGACGACAAGTTTCGGCTGCTGAAACCCGGCATGACCGTGTTTGATCTCGGCGCCGCGCCCGGCGGCTGGAGCCAGATCGCCGCCAAGCGCGTCGGCTCGGTCGACGGCAAGGGCAAGGTCGTCGCGATCGATCTCCTGGAGATGCCGGAGATCCCCGGCGTCGACTTCGCGCAGCTCGACTTCATGGACAATGACGCGCCCGAGAAGCTCACCGCGATGCTGGGCGGCGGCGCCGACGTCGTGATGTCCGACATGGCCGCCAACACCACCGGCCACCGCAAGACCGACCAGCTCCGCATTGTCGGCCTGGTCGAGACGGCGGCTGCGTTTGCCTGCGACGTGCTCAAGCCCGGCGGAGCGTTCCTGGCCAAGACGTTCCAGAGCGGCGCCGACGCCGATTTGCTCGCCCAGCTCAAGCGCGATTTTGCAACAGTGCGCCACGTGAAGCCGGCCGCGAGCCGGCAGGATTCGTCGGAGCGCTATGTGCTCGCGACGGGATTTCGCGGCGAGGCGAAGACCTAGCCACCAATTCCGTCATTGCGAGGAGCGAAGCGACGAAGCAAATCCAGACTGCTTCGGTGGGGGAGATTCTGGATTTGCTTCGCTCCGCTCGCAATGACCAGAGGAGAGACTACCCTAGCCGCTGATCCCGCACGTCCTGCGTATCCTCGGTCGCGGTCTTGACGGCAGCTGTGGCTGCGCCCTTGCCGGCCCCCTTGCGGCTTGCGATCTCCAGCGCCTTGCGGCCGGAGATCTCGTGGCCGGCATCATCCGGCATCTGCCAGAAGAACCAGCTCGAGGCAGCCGAGGTCAGCGCGACCACGACGAAGGCCGGGGCGAACACAGTGGCGTTGAGCTCGCTGACATGGCTGAGCCACATCGTCGTCTCCACCGACGCCGCGCCGACGGCGACGCCGGCCGAGACCGCGAGCTGCTGGTTGACGCTGACGAGCGTGGTGGCACGACTCATCTGCGCGCTCTCGACGTCGGCATAGGCCACCGTGTTGATCGCGGTGAATTCGAGCGAACGGAAGAAGCCGCCGACCACCAGGATCACCATAATGATCAGCAGCGGGGTCGTCACCGTGAACAGCGCGCAGACGCCGAGGAAGAACGCGCTGATGATCGCGTTCACCGTCATGAGGTTGCGGAAGCCGAAGGCGCGGATGATCCGCGCGGCCAGCGTCTTCATGCCCATCGCACCGAGCGAGGAGCCAAAGGTGACGAGTCCGGAATGGAACGGCGACAGCCCGAAGCCGATCTGCATCAGCAGCGGCAGTAGGAAGGGCAACGCGCCGATGCCGAGCCGGAACATGAAACCGCCGAGCACCGCCGCGCGCAGCGTCGGCAGCTTCAGGAGCGAGAAATCCAGGACCGGCGACCCGGTGCGCCGCGCGTGCAGGACATACAGTGTCATCGAGGTCGCGCCGCCTGCGACGAGGGCCGCAACCGTGCTCCAGGGCAGCAAATTGAGTCCGGCCACGGAGAGCCCGAACGCGATGCCGGCAAGCCCTAGCCCTGCGAGCATCATGCCGTAGAGATCGAATGGCTCCCGCGTCTCGCTCTTGATGGGATCGATGAAGCGCAGTGCCATGAAGATGCCGAGCAATCCGATCGGGATGTTGATCAGGAAGATCCAGTGCCACGACGCGTAGGTCGTGATGAAGCCGCCGAGCGGCGGGCCGATCACGGGGCCGATCAGGGCAGGGACCGTCACCCAGGCCATCGCGTTGACCAGCGCGCTCTTGTCGACCGAGCGCAGCAGCACCAGGCGCCCGACCGGCGTCATCATCGCCCCGCCCATACCTTGCAGGATTCGCGCGAACACGAAATCGGTGACCGATCCCGACAGCGCGCAGCCGACCGAGCCGACCATGAACACGCCGACAGCGATCGCGAACACCAGCCGCGCGCCGAACCTGTCGGCGGTCCAGCCGCTCGCCGGGATGAACACCGCGAGCGACAAGAGGTAGGAGGTGATCGCGAGCTTCAGCGTCAGCGGGCTGGTGCCGATGTCGGCCGCGATCGCCGGCAGCGAGGTGGCGATCACCGTGGAATCCATGTTCTCCATGAAGAGAGCAGTGGCCACGATCAGCGGAATGATGCGTTGCTTGTCGACCATGACGGATTGGTAATGGAAATAGGGTGGAAGGGCGAGAATTGCGGCTTATCACCGCCGCTGGCCCCCGACCATTGCGCATCAACGCATAGCACCTAAATCCTGCGTAGCACCGGCTCAGCCGCAAAGCGTGCGTGGGCACCGTTCCCGCTCTCTCGTCATTCCGGGGGGCGCCCCTTGGCGCGAGCCCGGAATCCATTGGGCCACAAGGACTGCTGTGAGATGGATTCCGGGCTCGGGACTTCGTCGCGCCCCGGAATGACAGCGAGTGGGCGGTCGGGCCATCCCCGCTGAACTTACGTAAAAAGCCTGTGCATGGCTGGCCAGCCGTCCGAATTGCTTTGATTCGTCACCCGGCCGTGCTATCGACCCGCGTCAACCCCACCGATGGGCTCCGATTCTCCGGCGATGCCGCAAGGTACGCCGAGGGCGGCGCTCATCCTTAAGCGTTTGCGGCAAGGCCGCAGGAAGGAGTTGGCATATGGCCACGGTGCAACAAGGCATTCGCGAAGCCTTTACGTTCGACGACGTGCTGCTGAAGCCGGGCCTGTCGGACGTCATGCCGGGCGAGGTCGACATTCGCTCCCGTGTCACCCGCGCCATCCCGCTCAACATCCCGATCATGGCCTCGGCCATGGACACGGTCACCGAGGCCCGCATGGCGATCGCCATGGCGCAGGCCGGCGGCCTCGGCGTCATCCACCGCAATTTCGATCCCGAAGGGCAGGCCGCCCAGGTGCGGCAGGTCAAGCGCTACGAGTCGGGCATGGTGGTGAACCCGCTCACCATCAGCCCCGAGGCTACACTCGACGATGCGCTCAAGCTGATGAGCGATCACGGCATCTCCGGCATTCCCGTCGTCACCGGTGCGAGCAAGGCCACGCCGGGCAAGCTGGTCGGCATTCTCACCAACCGCGACGTGCGGTTTACCACCGACCGCCGGCAAAAAGTTTCCGAGCTGATGACGCACGAAAATCTCGTTACGGTGCGCGAGAATGTCAGCCAGGACGAGGCGAGGCGGTTGCTGCACCAGCATCGCATCGAGAAGTTGCTCGTGGTCGATGACCAGTATCGCTGCGTCGGCCTGATCACCGTGAAGGACATGGAGAAGGCGGTCGCCCATCCGCTCGCCTGCAAGGACGCACAGGGCCGGCTCCGCGTTGCCGCCGCCACGACTGTCGGTGACACCGGCTTCGAGCGCACCGAGCGGCTGATCGATGCCGGCGTCGACCTTGTTGTCGTCGACACCGCCCACGGCCATTCCCGCCATGTGCTGCATGCCGTGAACCGCATCAAGCGTCTCTCCAACTCCGTGCAGGTCGTTGCCGGCAACGTCGCGACCTCGGACGGCGCGCAGGCGCTGATCGATGCGGGCGCGGACTGCATCAAGGTCGGCATCGGCCCGGGCTCGATCTGCACCACGCGCATCGTCGCCGGCGTCGGCGTGCCCCAGCTGACCGCGATCATGGATGCGGTCGAGGCGGCGAAGAAATCGGACATTCCGGTCATCGCCGATGGCGGCATCAAGTTCTCCGGCGATCTCGCCAAGGCGCTCGCCGCTGGCGCCGACATTGCGATGGTCGGCTCGCTGCTGGCCGGCACCGACGAGACACCAGGCGAAGTGTTCTTGTGGCAGGGCCGTTCCTACAAGGCCTATCGCGGCATGGGCTCGGTTGGCGCGATGGCGCGCGGCTCGGCGGATCGCTACTTCCAGCAGGACATCAAGGACGCGCTCAAGCTCGTGCCTGAGGGCATCGAGGGCCAGGTGCCCTACAAGGGCCCGGTCGGCAATGTCATGCACCAGCTCGCCGGCGGCTTGCGCGCCGCGATGGGCTATGTCGGCGCAAAGGACCTGAAGGAGCTGCACGAGAAGGCGCAGTTCGTCCGCATCACCGGCGCCGGCCTGCGCGAAAGCCACGTCCACGACGTCACCATCACGCGCGAGGCGCCGAATTATCCGGGCGGGGGCTAGGCTCGCTCCGCTCCAGGCTGCGCGTTGGTGCCGGCCCACTCGCCTCAATGACGCTGTCATCGCCCGGCTTGACCGGGGCATCCAGTACGCCGCGGCCTCTCGGCTCAATCAGGACTGTCTCGGAGTACTGGATCGCCCGATCAAGTCGGGCGATGACAGTGGGTATGTGGCGCAAGCTTCATCGATTGCGTCATTGCGAGGAGCAGTTGCGACGAAGCAACCAGTGCTTTTGTATTGACGCGGCTACCTCCCTCCGCTTCGCTCGCGCCGACGAAGAAACTCAGGAGGAAGCCACCATGTCCCAAGGCAAACGTATCGTTCTCGCCGCGCGTCCCCTCGGTGAACCCAAGCCGTCCGATTTTCGCCTGGAGGAATTCGCGATTCCCTCGCCCGGCGCGGGCGAAGTCCTGCTACGCACGATCTGGCTATCGCTCGATCCCTATATGCGTGGGCGCATGAGCGAGGGGCCGTCTTATGCGGCGCCCGTGCCGGTCGGCGGCGTGATGGAGGGGGAGGCGGTCAGCGAGGTCGCGGCCTCCAACAATCCTGATTTCGCGGCAGGCGAGATCGTGCGGATCCGTTCGGGCTGGCAGACGCATGCGATCTCGAACGGCAAGGGCCTGATCAAGGTCGATCCCAAGCTCGGGCCTATCTCGACCTCGATCGGGGTGCTCGGCATGCCCGGCATGACCGCCTATACGGGCCTGCTCGACATCGGCAAGCCGCAGGAAGGCGAGACCGTCGTCGTCGCCGGGGCTTCCGGCGCGGTCGGTTCGGCCGTGGGCCAGATCGCGAAGATCAAGGGCGCACGCGCAGTCGGCATCGCCGGCGGCAAGGACAAGTGCGACTATGTGGTGAAGGAGCTCGGCTTCGATGCCTGCGTCGATCACCGCGATCCCGATCTCGCAGCGAAGCTGAAGGACGCCTGCCCTGGAGGTATCGACGTCTATTTCGAAAATGTCGGCGGCGCCGTGTTCGAGGCGGTCTTCCCGCTGCTCAATCCGTTCGCGCGCGTGCCGGTCTGCGGCCTGATCGCCCATTACAACGACACCGAGGCGAAGCCGCCGAAATGGGCGACCTCCATGATGCGCGCGACGCTGACCAAGCGGTTGACCTTCCGCGGCTTCATCGTCTCCGACTTCGCTGCCCGCCACGGCGACTTCCTGCGCGACATGTCTACCTGGGTCCGCGACGGCAAGGTGAAGTACAAGGAGTTTGTCACCGAGGGCCTGGAGAGCGCCCCGGCCGCTTTCATCGGGCTTCTGAAGGGCGCCAATTTCGGCAAGCAGCTGGTCCGGGTCGGGCCGGACAAGGCCTAGAACGGGCTCTCGTTGCTCCGGCGTCACCCGCCGGACATCGATGGTTAACAAAGAGTCACCGATCGGCCACACCTGTTCGCAAAAGGCGAAGGTGTGACCGTCGGTTCCTTGACGTCTCGGCGAAGGCGTTGAATCATCGCGCATATTTTGGGTGTTGCGATGTTAGAGATCGGTATTTTCTGCGTAATCCTGCTTGCCGCGGGCTATTGGGCGGCCATGTACGTCATGGGCCGCCACGACGACGTCATCCACGGCAAGTTCGTTCATAGCGAAGACGACGGCGAGATCGCGCAAGCCGCGATACCGACGCCTCCGCCGCCATTTCCGAAGCGCCCGGTGAGGCCCGCGAAGCCGGCGAACGATCTGCCTGCCGATGAGGTGACAGCCAAGCCGGTGACCAGCGAAGCGCTGCAATCCTTGCTTGTCGCGATCCAGCAGGACCTCAAGAGCGTCGCCTGACGAACGTCGTTAGTGCTCGCCGCCCATCTGGGTGAACAACTCTTCGATGTCGATATCGGTCTGGCCCGCCGCGCGAACATGGCGGACTTCAAAGCTGTCGGGGGCGAAGCGGTACTCGACGAGGCCCGTCTCCTTGATCGCGATCCGGTCCTGGCGTGCATCGTTGATCTTGAAGCCGGCCGATGGCGCCCAGACGTGCCGCGTATGGCCGAACGTGAAGTCGCGGCGCTGGTGCACGTGACCGCTGGCGATCAGGCGCAGATCGACATCCGCAAACATCTCGATCAGCCGCGCGCGTGCCGGCTGCGGCACGTAGCGGATCGAGGTCTCCGGTGTCTCGGGGTCATCGGGCAGGTTGAGAAACAGCGGCTTGTGGATGAACAGCGCGACCGGCCTGCCGCTGGCGCGCGAAATCTCCGAGGCGAGCCAGTCGAACTGCTCGGCCTCGAAGGCGAGCCCTGAATTCATCACCAGTGAGTTGAGACCGACGAAGCGCCAGCCCGCGGCCTCGAACGACCAATGGTCCTCGCCGATGATGTCGCGGAATTCCTGGCGATGCGCTTCCGTGACCGGCGGCTTGGGCGCCGGGCCGAGTGCGGTCGGATTGTCGCCGATGTCGTGATTGCCGGGGAGGAAGCGGCAGGGAACGGGCAGCGCGTCGTGCAGGCTCTTCGCGAACGCGACGTCGTCACGGCTGGTCGGCCCGTCGAAGGAGACGTCGCCGGTGTTGACGACGAGATCGGGTCCATCAGCGTCGATGTGTTCGCAGACGCGGTGGAAGTTGGCGATCAGGCCGGGAAAGCGCCGGCCGAGATGGGTGTCGGAAATCTGCGTGAGGCGAAATTCGGACATGCGCGAAAGTATCGCCCGCTGAAACGTCGGAACGATGACGCGCGCACACAATCCGCGATCGAACAAAGTTTAAAGCAAGCGACCGTTTGCGGGAACGGCGGTTCAACTCGTCCATTGTCAGCGCCAGAAGTCGCGGCTAATGACGGTTCGCGGCACGCCGCCTTACGGGAAAGTTCCGATGTCTATCCAAATGGTCCTGCTGCCGGTCTTCGTGCAGGTCGGCCTCACCTTCGCCCTGCTGATCGGCATGGTAGTCGGGCGCCGGCGGGCGCTGGTCTCCGGCGAGACCAGGATCCGGGACGTTGCGCTCGGCGAGCCGAACTGGCCAAAAGGCACCACACAGATCGCCAATTGCTACCGCAACCAGTTCGAGCTGCCGGTGCTGTTCTACGCCCTGATCGCGCTGGCGCTGCCGCTCCGCCACGCCGATCTCTTCATCGTGCTGATGTCCTGGGTGTTCGTGGTGACGCGCTTTGCGCATGCCGGCGTGTTCGTCTCCTCGAACGATTTCGGCCGGCGCTCCACCGTCTGGCTCGCCAGCGCGCTCGTGCTGCTGGCGATGTGGATCTACTTCGCACTGAAAATCCTGCTGCTGATCTGAAAGATTCAAATGACTCCCGCTGCCCGGCTGTCCGCAGCCATCGAGCTGATCGACACCATCGAACGTGACCGCGTGCCTGCGGCCAAGGCTCTGAAGGAGTGGGGCACCGCGCACCGCTTTGCCGGCTCCGGCGACCGCGCCGCCATTGCCGGCCTCGTCTGGGACGTGCTGCGCCGCTATGCCTCGAGCGCCTATCTGATGGATGCCGATACCGCGCGGGCGCGGCTGATCGGCATGCTCCGCCTCGAGCGCGATATGGACACCGCGACCATGGCCGCGATGTTCGACGGCAGCCGGTATGCACCCGAGCCGCTGACGGAGGCCGAGCAGGCCGCGCTCAGCCATCGGTCGCTGAAAGATGCACCCGCCGCAATCGCCGGCGACTATCCGGATTGGCTCGATTCCCATCTGGCCAAAGTGTTCGGCGAGGATCGCGTGGCAGAAGCGGTGGCAATGGCGAGCCGGGCGCCGCTCGATTTGCGCGTCAACACGCTAAAATCCAACCGCGATAAGGTGTTGAAGGCGCTTTCTCATCTTCATGCGAAACCGACGCCGTGGTCGCCAAATGGCCTGCGTATCGCGCTTTCCGCCGATGCGCGCAACCCGGGAATCCAGGCCGAAGAGGATTTCATCAAGGGCGGCGTTGAAGTGCAGGATGAGGGATCGCAGCTGGCGGCCCTCTTCACCGCGGCAAAACCGGGCGAGCAGGTGATCGATCTCTGCGCCGGCGCCGGCGGCAAGACGCTGGCGCTGGCCGCGATGATGCAGGGCAAGGGCCGGCTGATCGCGACCGACAGCGACAAGCGGCAATTGGCGCCGATTCACGAGCGCCTGTCGCGCGCCGGCGTCCACAATGCCGATGTCCGCACGCCCAAGGGCGAGGCCGATCCGCTCGCCGACATCAGCAGCACGGCCGATCTCGTCGTGATCGACGCGCCCTGCACGGGAACCGGCACCTGGCGCCGCAACCCCGACGCCAAATGGCGCATGCGGCCGGGCGCGCTGGAGATTCGTCTGAAGGACCAGGCAGAGGTGCTGGAGCGCGCGGTTCCGCTGGTGAAGGCCGGTGGCCGTATCGCCTACATCACCTGCTCGGTGCTGCCGGAGGAGAACGGCGACCAGGTGAGGGCCTTCGTCGCCAAGCATCCGGAGTTCGCGGTGGTGCCGCCGGAGCAGACCGCAGGCGTGCTGTGGGACAAGGCCGAGGAATTTGCAGAAGCCGCCCTGCAATCGCCTGAGGGTTGGCTGATGACCCCGCGCCGCACGGGCACGGATGGGTTCTTCGTCTCGGTGCTGAAGAAGGGCGGCTAATCACACGGCGTCATTCCGGGGCTCGCGAAGCGAGAGCCCGGAATCCATCGGGCCGCAGAGACTGCCGCATGATGGATTCCGGGTTCGCCCTTCGGGCGCCCTGGAATGACGAGGCAAACAAAAACCCCGCGAACCGGAGCCCGGTCGCGGGGTCTCTGAACTCAACGATCCGCCGGTACGTCCGCGGTCAGATCGCGTGCGCGGTCAACTAGCCGGCGCGGAGGTTGTCAGCCGAGGACTTGCCGCTGCGGCGGTCCGCGACGATGTCGAAGGAGACCTTCTGGCCCTCGTTGAGGGTGCTCAGACCAGCGCGCTCAACGGCGCTGATGTGAACGAAGACGTCCTTGTCGCCGTTGTCAGGCTGAATGAAACCAAAACCCTTTTGGTTGTTGAACCACTTCACGGTGCCCATTGCCATAGTCATTTCCTTTCGTTGACGATGCACTCAGGGGGACTATTGCGCGAATGTTCGCGCCCTTCGTCCCGTTTGGTCGATTTTGGAGAAATACCTGAAACGTGCTCGCCCATTGGAAATGAGACGGAGCGGCCCAGTCGTTCGGCCAAGGATCGATGGTTCACAATCTAGCGATTTTTTGGGGCGACTTCAAGGCGGCACGCGCTCCTAGCGAGCGCCTCGCACTTTGCTATTTTGCGCTGCACACCATTTCCTGGCGGACGGTTCCATCAATCCACGATGAAGAGCGTCGCGCCCACCGCCGTTGACGAGCGATGCGCGGCATCGCCGAAATCCGAGACCTGATAGCTCATTCCCGCCGTCAGCTTGAAGGTGCGCCCGTCGCGCAATTCGCTGTCCAGCTCGCCCGCGAGCACATAGAGCACGTGGCCGCGATCGCACCAATGATCGGCGAGATAGCCCGGCGAATACTCCACCATCCGCACCCGCAAATCGCCGATGTTGAGCGTCCGCCATCTCGCTTCACCGGTCTCGCCGGGATGCGTGGTGGCCTCGACCTTGCTCCAGTCGGTGACGGTGAAGGGCGAGGCGGGGAGTTTCACGATGGGATCCTGTCGCGATGTCGGCGGTGTTGTTTGTTAGCGCAGGCTGGTGCCGCAGTCTTCGTCACTGTGAGTGTGCGCCACAACGTCTCTCACCCTCGGTGTCATCGCCCGACTTTGATCGGGCGATCCAGTATTCCACTAGCGGTCGTGATTAAACCGATGGGCCGCGGCGTGCTGGATTCCCCGCTTGCCGCCTACGCTAAAGCTTCGGCGGCCTTAGACCTTAACCCCGGCGAAGCCTTGGCGTAGCCGGGTCGCGGGGAATGACAGCGGTGGGTGGGGTGCGCACCGTCCGCACACGACAAGCACGAGGCCAATTAGGTCAATAATACTTACCTATATCCATTTGTCCCTGACTCAAAGAAGAATGTGGGCGCGCGGGCCGACGCTGTTGCGGGCAGGGGGCTGGTCGCGTATCTGCTTGCCATGACAGCAGCACAGAACGACCGCTCCGCGTCGACGCCCTCGGTGGCCTCGGCGCATGACAAGATTCTCATAGTCGATTTCGGCAGCCAGGTGACGCAGCTGATCGCGCGTCGCGTGCGCGAGGACGGCGTCTATTGCGAGATCGTCCCATTCAACAAGGCCGAACAGGCCTTCCTCGACATGAAGCCGAAAGCGGTGATCCTCTCCGGGGGTCCAGAGTCGGTGCATGAGGCCGGCTCGCCCCGCGCCCCGCAAGCGATCTTCGATTCCGGCGTGCCCGTGATGGGCATCTGCTACGGCCAGATGACCATGGCAGCCCAGCTCGGCGGTGAGGTCGAGGGCGGCCATCACCGCGAATTCGGCCGCGCCGATGTCGAGGTGAAGGCGCCGAGCAAGCTGTTCGAGGATGTCTGGTCACCGGGCGGCAAGAACCAGGTCTGGATGAGCCACGGCGACCGCATCACCAGGATGCCGCCGGGCTTCTCCGTTGCCGGCACCTCGCCGAACGCGCCGTTCGCGATCATCCAGGACGAGACGCGTAAATATTACGGCCTGATGTTCCACCCCGAAGTGGTGCACACGCCCGACGGCGCCAAGCTGATCCGCAATTTCGTCCGCAAGATCGCGGGCCTCACCGGCGACTGGACCATGCGCGCGTTCCGCGAAGAGGAGATCGCCAAGATCCGCGCGCAGGTCGGCAAGGGCAAGGTGATCTGCGGCCTCTCCGGCGGCGTCGATTCCGCCGTCGCGGCCGTGCTGATCCACGAAGCCATCGGCGACCAGCTCACCTGTGTGTTCGTCGATCATGGCCTACTGCGCCTCGACGAAGCGAAGACCGTGGTCGATCTGTTCCGCCACCACTACAACATCCCGCTGGTGCACGTGGATGCGTCCAAGCAATTCCTCGGCGAGCTCGAAGGCGTCAGCGACCCCGAGACGAAGCGCAAGATCATCGGCCGCCTCTTCATCGAGGTGTTCGAGCAGGAAGCGAAAAAGATCGGCGGCGCCGATTTCCTGGCGCAAGGCACGCTCTATCCTGATGTGATCGAGAGCGTCTCCTTCACCGGCGGCCCCTCGGTGACGATCAAGTCGCACCACAATGTCGGCGGTCTGCCTGAACGCATGAACATGAAGCTCGTCGAGCCCCTGCGCGAACTGTTCAAGGACGAGGTCCGCAAGCTCGGCCGCGAGCTCGGCCTCCCCGAGATCTTCGTCGGCCGCCACCCGTTCCCGGGCCCGGGCCTCGCCATCCGCTGCCCCGGCGAGATCTCGAAGGACAAGCTCGACATCCTGCGCAAGGCCGATGCCGTCTACATCGACCAGATCCGCAAGCACGGCCTCTATGACGAGATCTGGCAGGCCTTCGCCGTGCTGCTCCCGGTCAAGACCGTCGGCGTCATGGGCGACGGCCGCACCTATGATTTCGTGGTCGGCCTGCGCGCCGTCACCTCCACCGACGGCATGACCGCGGACTTCTACCAGTTCGACATGAAGTTTCTGGGCGAGACGGCAACACGCATCATCAACGAGGTGAAGGGCGTGAACCGGGTGGTGTATGACGTGACGAGCAAGCCGCCCGGGACGATTGAGTGGGAGTAGGGGCATGATTGTTCAATCCCTAACTCTCCGGAGAGGCGACGCCGCTTGAATCATGGGATTTGGAGTATTCATCCATCGATCGGACTCGATCTACGATGACAGTCCCGCTGAACGATATCAGTTTCCCAGTCAGTATCTCCGCCGCGTTGAAGCCTGCATAGGCGATTGGATCATCTATTACGAGCCGAGCAAAGTGGTCGAGACGCGCGGCTATTTTGCGATTGCTCGGGTTCAGCAGGTTATTCCTGACCCGGGCACTCCAGGGATGTATCTCGCTCTGATCGAGCCCGGAAGCTATCTCGATTTTGCCAATCCGGTTTCTTTCAACGGGCCGACTGGTCTAGTAGAGCGCGGTGTCTTGAATGAGCAGGGACGAATTTCCGGACGTGCTCAGTCGGCGGTCCGTCCCATCTCACCCGAAGATTTCAATAGAATATTCGAGCTTGGTTTCGCGGAAGGCACTCCGCTGCTGCCCAGGGTTGATGCCGATGTTCGGTTGTCCCAACTCGACGAAAGAGAGCAGGTGCCGTTCGTATTCGAGCAGCAAAGAGATCGCGTCAGCCTTGCCGTATCTCGAGTTCTGCGCGATCGCGTATTTCGTCGGATCGTACTGCGCGCCTATGATGAACGCTGCGCCATTACCGGATTGAAGCTTATCAACGGAATGGGGCGCGCAGAAGTTGCGGCGGCGCACATTCGGCCTGTGGAGGCAAATGGGCCGGATATCGTTAGCAATGGGATCGCCCTCTCAGGTACGGCTCATTGGATGTTCGACCGTGGTCTGATCACCTTAGCCGACGATCTCGAAATACTTATCTCGCGTCAGACAAATGACCAGGAAGGAGTCCGATCAATCATCAATAGGACCGGTCGTGCTCTTGAGCCGAGAAGACCGTCTGATCGTCCTCATCCGCACTTCTTGAAATGGCACCGCGAGAACTGCTTCAAGCAATGAGTCGGATTGATGGGGATCGTTTTGCTCCACGTGTTCTTCGAACTCTGGCAGCAGGCAATATCGTTAGTAGCGGAGGGATGCATGGGTGAGGACGACAAGAAGAAGGAATTCGTTGAACGGGTACGGCGGCACTTTCAGGAAATCACGCCTCAACTGAATATAGAAATGACGATGATCTCAGAACTGTCATGGGATGAGGAGACGAGCTTCCTGCTGATTGAATACGACGCGTCACAGTTTAGCGATGAGTTTTTTGTGGCATTGTGGGCGATGGATGCCGATGGCGAACCTGTCGACCGGGAGGGGCACTGGTTTCTCAAGGATCGGGCCGTCGTCGTTCCCTCCGAAATTTACGATGATGAGAAATACGAGGCGATTGAACCGGGGGAAATGGCTTCAGAGCTTCTGGAGCAGTGGTTCGCCCAAGCGTGGCGTGCCCATGGGCCTAAGGCGCATTCGGCGTATATCGGCCACCACGACAGCTATTTCAAGACCGATCTGGCCACCGGCGAACAGGTCAATTGGGACAGCATCGTTGCGCGAGCAAAGGCCGGGCTCGCCTCATAGTCTCGCAATTCTTGATCGCGCGGGATAGGTAGATCCTAGCGAGACCTAATTGCCGCGCAGGCGCCCAGCGCGTTAGCCGGATGTCGATCACGCGGTCCCGTGCTACGACCTCAACATCGCTTCTCTGGAGCCGTGTTGATGTCCGTCCCGTCCACCCCACCCACCTCCACCGACCCCGAAACCCTCGGCTGGATGCGCGGTTTCCCGCCATCCCCCGATCGCCTCATCACCTTCCAGAACGGCTCCTTCCGCAACTTCCCCGAACTGCGCTGGGCCTTGGAGCAACATCCGTCAGCTGGTGCCGACCGTGAATGTCTGGCGCGGGGCGGGGCCTGCATCGGTGCTGCCGCGCGTGGACCATGACATCGGCGCGTCGGCCTCGACCACGATGGGATGGCCGTCCCATGACCTTCGCGAAAATGCTGGAGGAAACCTACACCGACGGCATCGCGGTGCTGCATCGGGGCAAGCTGATCTATGAGCGCTATTTTGGCGCGTTGAAGCCGCACAAGCCGCATATCGCGATGTCGGTGACGAAGTCGTTCGCCGGTACGCTGGCCGGCATCTTGATCGCGGACGGCAAGATCGATCCGCAGGCGCCGATCACAGATTATGTGCCGGAGCTGAAGGCGAGTGCGTTCGGCGATGCGCGCGTGCACGAGCCGGGCAACAGCACGCCAAACCGCAAGATCGGTCGAGCGCATCACGGCCGTCACCGCCTAACTGAACCCGCAACGGAGCAAGAACGATGACGGCGGCACTGCGAAACTATCAGGATCGGATGCGGCGGGTGCTGGACTATATCGACCGGCATCTTGACCACGATCTGGATCTGGACACGGTGAGCGGTGTTGCGGCCTTCTCGAAGTTTCATTTCCACCGGCAGTTCACGGCGACCTTCGGGCTGTCGGTGCATCGCTATGTCCAACTGGCCCGTATGAAGCGCGCTTCGCACCGGCTTGCCTACATGGACGCTCACAGCGTCACGGACATTGCGATGGATGCCGGTTACGACGCGCCGGACGCCTTCGCCCGCGCCTTTCGGCGACGGTTCGGGCAATCGCCGTCGTCGTTCCGGACGTCTCCCGACTGGGAGCCGTGGCTTGCGGCCTTCGGTCCTCTCGACAACGCAAGGAGCAAGCTGATGAAGACCTTTACCACTGACGACGTGACGATCCGCGATGTACCCACCACGAAGGTTGCGATGATGGAGCATCGGGGCGACCCAGAGACGCTTCCCGCCACCATCCAGCGCTTCATCGCCTGGCGCAAAGCCGCTGGCCTGCACCCCAGGACAAATCCGACCTTCAATGTCTGGCGTCCTGTGTCGCCTGGCAATTACAGCATAGACCTTTGCGTCGGGACCGATCAGCCGATCGAGGCGAACGGTGAAGAGATCAAGGCCGGCGAGATCCCCGGCGGACGCTGCGCGGTGCTGCGGGTCGTCGGCTACACCGACAATCTGGAGCCCGCCGCGCTCTACCTTTATCGCGACTGGCTTCCATCCAGCGGCAAGGAAGCACGCGACTTCCCGATCTATTGCCAGCGCCTGAGCCTGTTTCCGGAGGTGCCGGAACATGAGACGACGGTGGACCTTTTTCTGCCGCTGAAATAGCGCGCAGCCCCGGCGAATCTCGCCTCATCTGCTGGATGGACGCGCGATGCGCTACGCGGTCGATGGTGAAGGATCTTCGAAGCGGCGATATCAGCCGCGCGTCTTCAGATGCAGCATCGGATGATGCTCATAGTGACCGGCGCCGTTTTTCACGATCGGGTCTTCCGACGTGATCGCCGCGATGTCGAGATCATCGGCGATTTGGTAGAGCGACACGCCATACCCGCCATTCGGGTCCATCACCGGCCCGTGCGCGACGACTTGCCCCTTCTCGAGCAGGTCATCCAGGAACGCGCCGTGCTGTTTCATCCAGGCTTTCTCATCGGCCGTGATGGTCGCGAGAAATTCGGCGCGCGGCGGAATGTACTTGCACAAATAGTACTTCATGCGTCGCTCCTCGGCGAAAGAGACGTTTCAGCGTGCTCGGTGATTCCTCGGTTGAGAGATCAATCAGCCACCCCCATCTGCTTGCGAAAACTCTTCTCGAACATCTTTTCGGGCACGAAGCGCCGCATCAGGCGGAGGCGGCCCGCCATTTTTCCGGGCGTGTAGCGAATGCTCGGCTGTGGTTCGGTAGCTGCCTGCACCACCCTGTCGGCCACGGCTTCCACGGGATCGCCGGCCGCGATGCCATTGCGCCAGGTCGCGTTCATGGCCGCGCGCCCCTTGTCGTAGACGCTCAGGATTTGATCGGGCTTGTCGCCGTTCTCTTCCAGCGCGGTGCGGGTGAAGACCGGCTCGACCAGCGCGACGCGAATGCCGAATGTCCGCAGCTCGTGATCAAGCGATTCCGAATAGCCTTCCACGGCGTGCTTGGTGGCATTGTAGAGCGCCGTATAGGGTCCGGGCAGGAAGCCGGCCACCGAACTGATGTTGATGATCCGGCCCTGGCCCTGCTTGCGCATGATCGGCAGCACTTCACTGGTCGTGCGAAGGATACCGAAGACGTTGATGTCGAACAGGCTCTGGGCCTGGGCGAGTGACGATTCCTCGGCAGCGCCGATCAGACTGCGGCCCGCATTGTTGACGAGCACATCGATCCGACCAGCGAGCCTGACGACGTCCGCGATCAGCTGCTTGACGGATTCATCGTCGGTGACGTCGCAGTGGAGCATATGGATGCCCTGGCGCAACTCACCGGGCGTGGCATGGCGGCTTGTGCCGAAAACCCGGTATCCCGCGCGAATGAGCGCCACGCCGGCTGCAAAGCCGATGCCTCCGGAAGCGCCCGTGATCAGCGCCACCTTCTCACCTGCGCCGCGTTTTTGTGGCTGTGCCATCTCGATACCCTCGTCAGTGACCGGCAATGATTATGCTCGTAATCATAGTTGACTTATGATTACGATCATAATCAATGTCAAGGGGCTTTTTGCGACATCACCCGGCGCGGGTTCACTCGGGCGTTATGTCGGCGCCCGCGATGGAAGGAATGTTGTCGTGAAGGTGAGCAAGGAGACGGTTGAGCAGAACCGCGAGCGGGTGATCGCAACCGCCGCAAGGCTGTTCCGGGAGCGGGGGATCGACGGCATCGGGCTCGTCGACTTGATGAAGGCGGCCGGGCTCACCCCCGGAGGCTTTTACCGGCAGTTCAAGTCAAAGGACGATCTCGTCGTTCAAGCGGTCAAGCGGGCCTATACGGATACGAGCGAGGATATCGCAGGCCGTATTGCAGCGAGCGACGATCCGCTGGAAACCCTCGTGCGTCACTATGTGTCGGACTACCACCGCGACGACCCGGGGCAGGGGTGCGGCCTTGCAGCGATGGCGGCCGACGCGGCACGTCATGATAACGCGGCCCTGCGAGAATGCTTCGGGAGCATCGTGAGCAACTATATCGGGCTTCTTACCAAGCTGCTGCCGGGGCGTGATCCCGCAGCCAAGCGACGTGCAGCGATTGCTGCTCTCGCCGAGATGATGGGATCCGTTGTTCTCTCCCGCGTCGTGCCCGATCCGGCACTCTCCGGTGAAATCATCGACACCGTCTCGAATGATCTCGTGAAACGCCACGCGAAATCGAAATCTGCATGAGCCGCGAGCGTGTTCCGCCGAACGATCTCACTTGGGCCCCATCTTCTCGAACCTCTTCACCAGCCGTTCCCGCTTCAGCCGCGAGAGCCGCTGGATCCAGAACATCCCGTCGAGCTGGTCGATCTCGTGCTGGTGGCAAACGGCGCGCAAACCGTCGGACTCCTCGCTTTGCATGGTGCCGTCGAGATCCTGGTAGCTGATCCGCACGCGGGCGTGGCGCTGCACCTCCTCGTTCACGCCGGGCATCGAGACGCTGCCCTCGCGATGCATGATCATCTCGGGCGAGGCCCATTCGACTTGCGGATTGACGTAAGTCTGCAGACCCTGCTTGGCATCGAGCTCGAGCACAACGAGCCGCAAGGGCACGCCGATATGCGGCGCCGTGATGCCGATGCCGGGCGCGGCGCGCATGGTCTCCAGCAGGTCGGCCGCAAGCTCCCGCAAGCCATCGTCGAACGCGGTGACGGGACGGGCCGGCATCGCAAGCCGGCGATCGGGATAACGAACAATGGGACGAATGGCCATGCGGGTTCCTGCCACTCACGCAGCGGTTCGGGGGACGCGCCGGACGGCACTCCACGCGCGAAGTGGAGTTCAAGACTACAACGCGTCCGCCGAAGCGGCTATGCTGCAAGCCTCACGCTGGTCGCGGAATCGTTGCAAGTGCTCTCGGACGTTCTCAAGCGCAAGGAAATCTATAGTTACTTCAGCCGGTCGGCGATGGAGAAGGCTGTCGTCTACCAGGCGCAGGGCCGCGTCTCGGCCGTGGAGGTCAGCGACGACCTGACTCGCGTCGGCGCGCGGGTGCGCGGCAGCGAGTCCAGGAATTACCGCGTCGACATCCAGCTGAAGTTTGGCGGCGACCGTCTCACCGACCTCGACGGCGATTGCAGCTGCCCGATGGCCGTCAACTGCAAGCACGTCGCAGCGACCCTGCTCGAGGTCTTGAGCGGCAAGGAGCCGCCCGCGCCATCCTCGCAGGCAGCCAAGCCTGCCAAGGCGCAGGCGCCGTCGGCTCCGCCGCTGTTGGGTTACGAGGTCAGCACCTGGATCGACAGTGTCGGCCGCGCGGCGCGGAGCAGCGACGATGCCGCGGACGAGAGCCAGCGATTGCTGTACTGCCTGCATCCGTCGGACGAGGCGATGCCTTATCTTGCGGTGTCGCTGCGATCGGTTCGGCTGCGCAAGGGCGGAGACTATGCCGACAATTACAGCACCCCCAGCCTCTACGAGTTCAAGCCTGAACGGGCGCCGAAATATTTCCGTGATGTCGACGTCGACATCGTGGCGGCGGTGAACGGCCGCATCCGCGATCACTACTTCCAAGGACCGTATCCGGACGAGCTGCTGCGCCGGATCGTCGCGACCGGCCGCGCGTTCTGGCTCGACCACAAGCGGGCGCCGCTCGGCTGGGGCGAGGCGCGCGAAGGCCGGATCGAATGGCGCCCGGGGACCCGGCGCGGCGTCGCACCACACCTTGTCGTGTCAGGGGCAGTCGCACTCAATGCCGAACCGCCGGTCTATGTCGACGAAGCCAGTGGCGTGATCGGACCCGTGCAGCTCGGTCTGCCGCCGCGGCTCGCCTGTCAGTTTCTGGCTGCACCTGCCATTCCCCGCACGCAGCTCGAAGAGGTGTCGCGCCGCCTGAGCCAAAGGCTGCCTGAGCTTCACCACGGCCTCCTGCCGGTGCCTCCGGCGGCCGCGGTGCTGATCGACGAGGATCCGCGTCCTGTGCTGCGGCTGAAGCGCGGACATGTCGGCGCAAGCTATTACTATTATCACACCAAGAGCGAGCAGCCCGGTCCCGCCGGCGTGGCCAGCCTCGGCTTCCGCTATGGCGGGTTCGACATCGATCCGACCCAGAGAGCGAGCCGGCTGGAGCTGTTTCAAGGCGGGCAGGTCTATGCGATCGCACGCCGCCAGGCCAAGGAGAAGCAGGCACGCAAGCGCCTTACCGACGCTGGTCTCGTCGACGCCAGGCGGGCATTTCCGATGCTCGACTACCGCCATGCCACGGATCTCACGCCGATCGACCAGAGCAACTGGTTCGACTTTGTCGCGCTGCACGCCGAACGACTGAAGTCCGAAGGTTTCGAGATCCTGGTCGATGACGATTTTCCGTTCCGACTGGCGGACTCCACTGGCGATTTCGACGCCGCGTTGGAGTCAAGCGGCATCGATTGGTTCGAACTGTCACTCGGCATCGAGATCGACGGCGAGCGGCGTGATCTCGCCCTGCTTCTCGCCGCGCTGGTTTCGACTCCCGGCTTCAACCCCGAATCCCTGGCGGCACTCGCGGACAAGGGCGAACGCTTCTTTCTGCCTCTGGCCGATGGCCGGCACGTCGCGCTGGCCGCCGATCGCTTCCTGCCGCTCGTGCTGGCGCTGCATGGCCTGCACGCGAGCGGCGCATTCCAGGATGCGTCGAACAAGATCAGGCTCTCGCGTGCGGACGTGGTTCCGCTGCTGGGCGTCGAGAACGAGAATTTCGTATTTCGGGGCGCCGACAGCCTTCGCCGTCTCGCCGTCCTGCTTCAGACGCGAGGGTTGACTGCGCCCGAGCTACCGGCGACCTTTCGCGCCACGCTTCGGCCGTATCAGGCGCAGGGCGTAGCGTGGCTCGATCTGCTGCGCGAGAGCGGGTTGGGCGGCATTCTCGCCGACGATATGGGACTGGGCAAGACGGTCCAGATACTGGCATTGATCGCGCTGGAGAAAGCGCGAGGTCACCTTGCCAATCCCGTGCTGGTCGTTGCGCCGACGAGCCTCATGACGAACTGGTCTGCCGAGGCGCAGAAGTTTGCGCCCGACCTGAAGGTTCTCGTGCTGCACGGAGCAGATCGCAAGGACAAGTTTGCGGCCATCGGGGACCACGATCTCGTTCTGACGACCTATCCGCTGATTGCAAGGGACCGCGAAACACTGTTGGCGCGAGAGTGGCACATTGCCGTGCTGGATGAGGCGCAGACGGTCAAGAACCCCGATGCCGCCACAACGCGTTGGCTACGCGAGACGAAAGCGCAGCATCGGTTCTGCCTCACGGGCACGCCGATGGAAAATCACCTCGGGGAGCTCTGGTCGATCATGAGTTTCGCCAACCCGGGCTATCTCGGCGATAAGGCTGCCTTTTCGCGCCAGTGGCGCACGCCGATCGAGAAGCGGGGCGACAAGGTGCGAACGACGGCCCTGGCTCGGCGCATCAAGCCGTTTCTGTTGCGCCGTACCAAGACGGAGGTGGCGACCGAGCTGCCGCCGAAGAGCGAAATGGTCGAGATCATCGTGCTGGAGGGACCGCAACGCGACCTCTACGATTCGATACGGCTCACGATGTCGCGGAAGGTTCGTGAGGCCATCGCAAAACGCGGCCTCGCCAAAAGCCATATCGTGGTGCTCGAGGCTCTGCTTCGGATGCGGCAGGCCTGTTGCGATCCCGCATTGCTGAAACTGAACGACGGCGTCGATCGTCCGTCCGCCAAGCTCGATCGTCTGATCGAGATGGTGGGAGAACTGTTGAGCGAAGGGCGCAAGATCATCGTCTTCTCACAATTCACCTCGATGCTCGATCTGATCCGCAAACGCTTCGACGCCGACGGCCTGCGCTATAGCCTGCTCACCGGCCAGACGAAGGACCGCAAGGCTGCGATCGAAGCCTTCCAGGGCGGCGCGGCCGACGTGTTCCTGATCAGCCTGAAGGCGGGCGGGGTCGGTCTCAATCTGACCGCCGCCGATACGGTCGTCATCTTCGATCCCTGGTGGAACCCCGCAGTCGAGGAACAGGCGATCGATCGGGCCTATCGGATCGGGCAGGACAAGGCCGTCTTCGTTTACAGGCTGGTAGCTGCGGGAACGATCGAGGAGAAGATGGACGAGCTCAAGGCCAGAAAGCGTGCGCTTGCCGACGGCCTGTTCGATCGCGATGGCGGGATTGCATCTGCCCTCACGGAGAGCGATGTGAACGCCTTGTTCGACGCCTAGGCGGCGCGGGGTGACGGGCACCTTCAGCGCGATGTGAGTTGGATCAGGCGGATGATGGCATGATGCCGGTGTTTTGCCCGACGTGTCAAATCGCGGGTTCGGCAGCGCGGGGTTCCTGACGTCTCGAATCCGCACCTCGTAAGTGATTGATCCCGCAGTGGCCGGCTACTGTGCATGGGCTTGTTTTCGACGTTTTGTTGGCGGGTCGCGCATGCTTGCCTCAAAAAATTGTCGCAATACCTGTCTGCTGTCGCTGTTCCCATTCGTCTTCCACGTGAGACAGACCTGACGGGAGACAAAAATGACCGCTTCCTCTTATCGCTGGGTGATCGTCGCCGCCGGCGGCCTGCTCGGCTGCGTCGCGATCGGCGGCATGTTTTCGCTGCCGGTGTTCCTTCAGCCGATCGCCAAGGACACCGGCTGGTCGGTGACCGGCATCTCCAGCGCGATGACGATCGGCTTCCTCGCAATGGCCTTCACCAGCATGGCCTGGGGCACGTTGTCGGACAGGTTTGGGCCGCTGCCGGTGGTGCTGACGGGATCGACCGTGCTGGCGCTGAGCCTGTTCGCCGCCAGCCAAGCGACCTCGCTGCTTGTGTTCCAGATCGTGTTCGGCCTCCTGGTCGGCGCCTCCTGCGCAGCGATCTTCGCGCCGATGATGGCGACCGTTACCGGCTGGTTCGACACCCATCGCGGTCTCGCGGTTTCGCTGGTGTCGGCCGGCATGGGTGTGGCGCCGATGACGATGGCGCCGCTCGCGGCCTGGCTGGTTTCTCATCATGACTGGCGCACCGCGATGCAGATCGTGGCGTTGGTAGTTGCCGTCATCATGATCCCGGTCGCGCTCCTGGTCCGTCGTCCGCCGGCGCTGGCGCATCCGCCGGTCGCGGCAACGGGCGAGGGCGGTCCGCAATCCGAGATGACGATGGGCGAAGCGCTGCGCTCGCCGCAATTCCTGATCCTGCTCGCCACCAATTTCTTCTGCTGCGCCACCCATTCCGGCCCGATCATCCACACCGTCAGCTATGCCGTGAGCTGCGGCATCCCGCTGATCTCTGCCGTGACGATCTACAGCGTCGAGGGATTGGCCGGCCTCGGTGGCCGCATCGCCTTCGGGTTGATGGGCGATCGTCTGGGCGCTAAGCGCGTGCTGGTCTCGGGCCTGCTCGCGCAAGCCTTCGGCGCGCTCGGCTATGTCTTCGCCCATCAGCTCACGACCTTCTACGCGGTCGCGACGGTGTTCGGCTTTATCTATGCCGGCACCATGCCGCTCTATGCCGTGATCATCCGCGAAAACTTTCCGCTCAAGATGATGGGCACCGTGATCGGCGGCACCGCGATGGCCGGCAGCCTCGGCATGGCGACCGGCCCACTCGCCGGCGGCCTGATCTACGACGCGTTCTCGAGCTACGCCTGGCTCTATATCGGCTCCTGGGCGATGGGGCTCGGTGCGTTCCTAATGGCGATGACGTTCCGGCCCTTCCCGAAGCCGCAAGGCGAGGCCGCGGCAGCGCCAGTGGCGGCATGATCGGATCGAGGCGCAGCCTTAGAGCTGCGCCTCAATCGCCCCTTTGTCGATGACCGACCACACTTGCTGGATCTTTCGGTGTTGGAACTCGTAGAATACGTTCTCGCAGAACGAGACGCGCTTGCCGTTGACGGCGAGTCCCAGGAATGTCCCGAGCGGCGCGCAATCGAATTTCAATCGGCTGGCAATCCGCGGCGGCTCGGAGATCAGCAATTCGATCCTGAAGTGCAGGTCCGGTATCTCGCGAAAATCCTGCTCCAGCATCGCGCGATAGCCCTTCAGCCCGAGCGGCCGCGAATTGTGGGCGACCTCCTCATGCACGAATTGGCCGAGCGCAGGCCAATCCTGCCGGTTCAGACAGGCGATGTAGTCGCGGTAAATCTTGGCGAGTTCGGGTGGCCTCATGGCGATGCTCCTGCGGCTCAATAACGTGGCGACAGGGAAATCGACACGCGCTCACAGGCGTTTTTCGAAGAACAGGTCTGGATAGGGGTCATCGTTGAAGCGCGGAATCTCGCGCCAGCCGGTGGTGCGGTAGAGCTGGCCGGCTTCCGGCAGCGCGCTATTGGTGTCGAGCCGCAGCAGCGCAATGCCGAGTGTGCGTGCGCGATCCTCGGCTGCGTCCATCAGGCGCCGGCCGAGCCCCAATCCGCGTGCGGACGATGCGACCCACAGCCGCTTGATCTCGGCATAGCCGTGGTCCGTTCCCTTCAGGCCGACGCAGCCGATCGGCAGCGTGTCCGACATCGCGACGATGAAGCTGCCGCGCGGGCGGCGCATGTCCTTGGCATCGGGATCGCGCGACAGCGAGACGTCAAAGCCCTGTTTGAAGCGACGGCCGAGCTCGGCGTAATATTCCCCAAGGCAATAGCGCGCCTCGTCGCTGCGCGGATCCATCTCGGTGAGCGCGATACGGTCGCGCGTCAGCGCCGAGGCAATCAAATCCATCGCCGCGAGCAGCGCCTCGCGTTGCGAGTTGCGGGCGAGGAAACCTTCGGCCTGCGTGTTCGACAACGCTTCATAGGCCGCGAATTCACGCTTGCCTGCGCGCGTCAGGCTGGCCACGCGCCGCCGCGCATCGTCCTCATGCGCATGCGTCTCGATCAGGCCTTCATCCTCCAGGCTGCGCAACAGCCGGCTCATCAACCCGGAATCGAGGCTGAGATAGTCGCGGATCTCGCCGATGTCGGAGCGTCCCTGTCCGATTGCATTGAGCACGCGCGCCGCCCCGAGCGGCCGCCCGCGCCCGAGAAACGAATTATCGAGCGCGCCGACGGCGGAGGTCACGGCACGGTTGAAGCGGCGGACACGGGAGACCGGATCGAGCATTATCTGACTCTAGTCAGATGTTTTGTGCCAGTCAATCGCTGGGATCACGAACACTTCATCGGCGCGGCTGTAGCCGCCGTCCGGCACCTCCGCATTCAGGCTTCGGGCCGGATCAGTTTGATATCCTGGTCGGCTGCCCAGTCGGCGATGTCCTCGCGCTTCAGCGCGGTCGCCATGAGATCGGGAAACTGGTCCGGCGTGCAGGCGAAGACGGGGATGCCGAGGCTGGCAACCCTCGCCGATAGCACGGGGTCGTAGGAGGGCCGGCCGGTGTCGGTCAGGGCCAGAAGCACGACCACGTTGATCCCTCGCATCGCGAGCCGTGCCAGCCTATCGACCAGCGCATCCGCATTGCCGCCTTCATAGAGATCGGTGATCAGGATCAGATGCGCCTTGGAGGGCCGTTCGATGCGCTCCTCGCAATAGGCAACCGCGCTGTTGATATCAGTGCCGCCGCCAAGCTGGACTCCGAACAGCACCTCGACGGGATCGGCGAGCTCCTCGGTCAGATCGACGATCGCGGTGTCGAAACAGACGAGCTTGGTCGCGACCACTGGCAGCGAGGCCATCACTGCGGCGAAGATCGAGGCGTAGACGACGGAGGTCGCCATCGATCCCGATTGGTCGACGCACAGGATGACTTCATCGAGATCGACGATGCGACGCTGCTGGCGCAGGAAGCCGATCAGACGTTCCGGCACAACCGTGCGGTGCTCCGGCTGGTAATGGCGCAGATTGGCCTTGATGGTGCGCGGCCAGTCGATGTCGGCAAAGCGCGGGCGGTTGGTCCGCAACGAGCGGTTCAGCGCGCCGCGGACCGCGTCCGCTGTGCGTCGCTCGAGCCGCTCCATCAGCTCGGCCACCACCTTGGCGATCACGATTCGCGCGGTGTCCTTGGTTTTCTCCGGCATGACGCCGCGTAGCGCGACCAGATCGGCGATCAGGTTCACGTCCGCTTCGACAGTCGCGAGGAATTCGGGCTCGAGCAGCATCTGACGCAGCCCCTTGCGCTCGAAGGCGTCTTTCTGGATTACCTGAACCACGGCGGCAGGGAAGAACTCCCTGATATCGCCGAGCCACTTCGCGACACGCGGTGCCGAGCCGCCGAGACCGCCGCGGCCTTTCTTCGGCGCGTCATCTTCGTTGCCGTAGAGTGCCGTCAACGCCTCGGACATGCGACGGTCGCTGTCGGACAGCGTGACCGAGTTTTCGGCACCCTCAGCGTCGACGCCGAGGGCAAGCGTCCAGCGGCGATTGCGCTCGTCGGTCTCGCTCATTTCGTGGCTCCGGAGTTGAGCAGCGCGATCACGCGCGCCTCGTGCTGCGGCCAGATGACGGCGACATCGGCGATCAACCGATATCCGCTCGCGCCACCCGCGCTCCGCGCAAACAACGCATCCATCAACCGCCTGCGCTCGTTGCGGTCGAGCGCCGAGAAGACGCGGCGGAACAGCGGCAGGCTGGCGGTAAAGGCCTGGTCGTCAAGCGCCAGTAGCCAGCCGTCCACCGCGCTGCGCAACGCCGCGTCGTGGATCAGCCGCTGACCTGCGCCCTCGAAGAAGCCTTCGAAGAAACCGGCCGCCTCGGCAACGGGTGTGCTGGGCGATAGCATCCGCGCCAGCAGGTCGGCCGTATGATCGGCGGCGAGCAGCTCGGCCTCGTAGAGCAACCGGGCCGCGGTGCCGGCGATCAGCCGGGTGGTCTGGTCGTCGTGCAGCAGGGCCGTCAGCGCCTCGCGCCATTTGGCAATGACATCGGTATCGAGCTGGGCCAGCTGGATTGCGGCGTCGGCTGCGAGGACCGCGCTGCGCAGCTTGGCTGCTGCCGGAATATCCAGATTGCGCGCCGCGTAGGGCAAAGCGAGCGCCGCTTGCACCACGATCCGGGGCATCAGGCTTGCCAGATGCTCGACGGTGCCGGCACGAGCCTCGCCGTAGCGCAGGATGTCGGCCATCGGGGGCAGCGCGTCGAGCAGCAACTGGCCATCGCTGGTGAGGGCAGCCTTGGTCTCGAGCGCGGCGATGCCGGATGCGGTGGCGCGCGCCAGATCGGCGATCATGGCGTTGCGCACAAGGCTCGCCAGTGCGCCGAGCTCCGCCTCCTTGCTCATCGCTTCGATCAGGCGTCCGGCGGCCGCTTCCTCGATGGTCCAGCCATAGAGCAAATTCTCGACCAGCCGCACTGCGAACTCCGGCTCCCAGCGCAATTGCCAGTTCTCGCGGAACGTCCCGCGGCTGCGGCCTGCGTCCGTCAACCGGCCCCACGGCACCTCGAGCGCGTTGAGCCGGTGCAGCAGCGTCGAACGCATCAGCCCGCTTTCGCTGCGCAGGTCGAGCGTGAGGGGCCGCTCGAGCGCTTCCGGCTTCAGCCGCGCCAGCTTCTGCTGGCGCTGGAGATCTTCCAGCAGCGGCGCCAGCGGCGTCGCCGACGGGATCGATCCGACGCCCGCGCCGACCAGGAGTTCGGTCGCGACATCGTTCCACATGGCACGCTCGCCGTTGCACAGGCAGGCGATCGCCGCCTCGCGCAGCTCCTCGAAGCCGGGCGAGGGCCGCTTGCGCAGCGCCGCGAGCGCGATGCCAAGACGCTGCGCCTCGATCACCGAGGCGGTCGAGACGAAATGACCGCGCTCGCGCAGCAGGCGCGTTACCTTGGCCAGCCAAAGCGAGGCGCGGTCGCCGTCGCGCGTCTGCCACAGATGCGCGCACCAGCCGGGTGCGATGACGCCGGCGCCATAGCCGCTTGCGCGTGCCAGGCGGGGAGCCGTCCAGGGCGCCCAGGTGGCCTTGATCTTCGTCTTCGGCCGGCCCTTGAGCAATTCCCGGTCGGCTGCAAGGCTGCGACGTTCGGCGAGCGCCGGTACGTGCCAGGCGCCGCAGACAACGGCGATAGCACCATCGCACTCCTTCGCCGCCTTGGCGATCTCGATCCGCATATGGGCCTCGCGCGCAGCTTCGCGGGCCGACAGCAGCTTCGCCTCGGCGCGCAGAGCCGTCATCGCATCCGCGACGGCAGTGAACACCGGGCTCGATGCCGGATTTTCCTCGATGACGTCGGACCACCAGGACTCGCCGTCATCATAGCCGGCGGCCGTCGCGAGCGCCCCGATCGGGTCGTAACTGATGGGATCGTCGTCGGCCTTCGTCGCGGTCTCCTCCGCGATCTCGCCGGCCGCGACGCCCAAGCGGTCGGACGCGGGCAAGTCGATGAATCGCAGTGTTCCGCCGTGACGCACCGCCCAGCGCGCGGCCTGATATTCCGGCGAATATTCCGCAAAGGGAAAGAAGCTCGCATTGGCCGGATTGTCTTCGGCATAGATGAGCAGCGCCACCGGCGTTACCATCTCGGGGTCGGCCAGCATGGGCAGCAGCTCGGACGCATCCGACGGCCCTTCGATCAGCACCGCGATCGGCTTCAGCGCATCGAGCGCTTCCACCAGCCGCCGCGCAGATCCCGGCCCGTGATGCCGGATGCCGAACAGGTGAACCTCGCCGGCCATGGCGTTCAGATCAAATCGGTCAACGAGGCATAGTAGCTCTCGAAGCCGCGCTTCTTCTTCAGCACGGTCTCGAGATATTCGCCGAGCACGGCGGTGTCCTGCACGGGATCCTTCACCACCGCACCGATCATGTTGCTGGCGAGCGTTTCCGCGGTCAGCTTGCCCTCGTTGAAAAAGGTCGCCTGGCTGATGCCGCCGACCATCACCGCGATCGCCTCGGCCGTCGAGAGACCGCCGGTGGGAGATTTCAGCGCGATCTTGCCGTCCTCGGTCGAGCCCGAGCGCAGCTCGCGGAAGATCGCGACCACCCGCGCCACTTCCTCGGCGACGTTCTTCGGCGCCGGCAGATCGAGGTTCTGCGCCATCTCGCCAACACGCTTGACGACGATCGACACTTCCTCCTCGGCGCTGTCGGGTAGCGGCAGCACGACGACATTGAAGCGGCGCTTGAGCGCGGAGGACAGTTCGTTGACGCCCTTGTCGCGGTTGTTGGCGGTTGCAATGATGTTGAAGCCGCGCTGCGCATAGACCGCGGTATTGAGCTCCGGGATCGGCATCATCTTTTCGGACAGCACGGTGATCAGGGTGTCCTGCACGTCGCTGCCCATCCGCGTCAGCTCCTCGAACCGGCAGAGCTTGCCGCCTTCCATCGCGCGCATCAGCGGGGTGGGGACCAGCGCCGCGCGGCTCGGCCCGTGGGCGAGCAATTGCGCATAGTTCCAGCCATAGCGGATCTGGTTCTCGTCGGTCCCGGCGGTGCACTGGATCACGAGCGTGGAGTCACCGGTGATGCCGGCGGCAAGATGCTCGGAGACCCACGACTTGGCGGTGCCGGGCACGCCGAGCAAGAGCAGCGCGCGATCGGTTGCGAGCGTCGCGACGGCAGTCTCGATCAGTCGCTTGTCGCCGACATATTTGGGCGTGATCACGGTCCCGTCGGCCGCCTTGCCGCCCATAAGATAGGTCACGACCTGGCGCGGCGACAGCGTCCAGCCGGGCGGGCGATGCCCTTCGCCGGCGGCGAGCGCCTTCAGCTCGGCTGCAAAGCTCGCCTCGGCAGGCAACCGCAAGTTCTCGCTCATGGTTTCTCTCCATTATCATCCAATGCGGCGTTGAGCCGCAGCATGTCGAGGCGCGGGTCGCCTTGCAGCAAGCCTGCGCCGATCAGGTGTTCAAGTGCTCGTCGCGCGCCTTCGCGCGAGGTGATGAGGCCCAGCGCGTGGAGTTCTGCGACTTGGTCGGAAGGCTTGGCGTCGTCGCTTCGGAGTGCCGCCAGCAGGGCCTTGCCAGCCGGGGCGGTCATTGGATCGTCGAGCCGTGCCGCAGGTCCCGCCATCAGCTGCGCCAGCTCGAAGCGGATGCCGTGTGCGTTTAAGGCGGCTTCCGCCTGCCTTCCGCGTTCGGCAGGTAAAAGCCGCGGCGCCAGCGCCACAACCAGGCCGGTTGCGTCGTGCTCGCCGATGATCCGTGCCGCGTGCGCGACTTGCGCGTCTGTCCCGGTTGCCACGATCAGATTGACCAGCGCCATGTCGGCAGCCGGATCGACGTTCCAGTCCCAGGCGGCGATCAGCTCCTGCGCCGAGACCCCGAGCGCGCCCGAAAACGACGCGAGATTGGCGCTTTCGAGCAAAGCCTTGCGGCGTTGCCATTGCGCCGGCGTTTTGGGACGTTCGGCCTCGATCACGCGCGAGCGGCGCAAGATCCCCTTGGTCTTCACCGAGAAGAAGCCGGCGAGCTCGGCGGCATCCTCGCCGGTCGTTGACCCGCGGCCGAGACGCGCGAGCAGCGAGGCGGCAAGCGCCTTCACCTTGGGCGCGCGGTCGTCGGCCACGATGGTTTCGAGGAAGGCGATGTCGTCCTCGGACAGCCGCTCCGATAACAGCGACAGCAGGCGCAATCGGGTGTCGGCACTTTCCTTGCCGAGCTTCGCCTCCAGCATGGCACGTGCCGCGGATGGGTCGCGCCGCCGCAACTCGGTCAGCGCGACTTTGCGTGCAGCAGGCCAGAAGTCGTCCCAATTGGCCGCGGTAAGCTGGTCGCTCGTCTGCTGCCGCGCGGCATGACCGGATGCTGCAATCTCTGACCAGTCGCGCCACGGCGCATAGACGTCGGGCACATCATCAGCGCCGGGCTCTGGCATCCAGTCGGCAGGATGTGCCGTCCAACCGCGTGCCGCCAGAAAGTCGACAAGCTCGGTTTTGACCTGGACCTGCTTCTTCGTCGCTAGGATGCGGCGCGCCAGCGGACGCAGGGCCTCAGGCAATGTCGGCAAGGCGAGTGCAGGAATGTCGGGCAGGATGCGGAGCGCAGAGACCGGCTCTGCTGTCACCGCGATGCCGAGGAACTGACCGGACAAAGCGAGCAGCCGCAATTCGGCCTCGGCCGGATCGTCGCCGAGCTCGGCACGCCAGAACGAGGCTACGGGCGCGGCCGCCGATCCCATGGTCCAGCGCGTCAGCACTGAGCCCATCGCGTCGTAGATCGCCTCAGGCTTGATCGCGTCAGTCATGGCTGCCGATCCGTCCCCACTCGGTCTGCGCGGCGAGGATCGTGAGCCGGCTGCCTGACCAGATCGCGGCCGTGCAGGTGAGATCGGTGCCGCACAACAGGCCCTCCGCATTGCTCGCGACCGGCAACGTCGTGGTCCCGTCGCCGGATCGCCACCACGCATTCCCGGCATCGTCGCGGACGATCCGGCCGCATGGCAGCAGCAGCGGAATGTCGATCGTCCAGGGCTCGGCCAGCAGCGGCCGTGTCAACGCATCGGAGAGCGTTTGATCCGGCATGGGCCATTCCGGCCCGAGCGTCTCCTCGCCGGCGTCGCGCCGGACCAGCAGGGCGCGGAGCGGCTGCTGCGACGGATAGAAGACCAACTCGCCCCGAAAGCGCTCGCCGGGCGTGAACACCGAACCGCGCCGTCCAGCGCTAGCCGGGAAGAAGTCGAGCAGCATGGCGAAGCGAGGACCGTTCTCAGCAAGATTGAGCAGCCACGTGGTCTGCGAGACCAGACCGTCGCGGCGCGTCTGCACCTGCTCGGCGAGCACCTCCCAATGCCCGTTCACGCGCGGCGCTTGCGGATCGGCCAGCACCGTCTCGCGCGTCTCCGAGATGGCGATTGCGCGCCGGATCTCGGCATTGCGCGGCCCGGCGCGGAATGCGCGCGCGAGCAGCACCAGCTTGCCGAGCTCGACGATCGCGCCGCGTGGCCGGTCGCCCGCGGCGAGCGCGAGCAAACGGGACGGTAGTTCGTCGATTCGGCCGGCAAGCACGGCCGCCTTGCCATCGACCAGCCGCGCCGCGATCCGGCGGCATCGCGCCGTGGCATCGTCGATGAATCCCGCCAGTCCCAAGCGCAACTGGTCGCCGATCCATTGCTCCAGCGCATCCAGCGCATCGAGGATGGCGCGCTCAGTCTCTTCGTTTCGTTTGGCCGCCTGCGCCTCGCGCCGTGCCGCATCCTTGGGGTCTTCGGCGGCTTCCGGCTCGATGGTGCGTGCGGCACGCAAATCTTTTCCCTCACCGGACGGTGTATTGCTCGCAGGCTTGGCTGCGGAGGTGCCCCGCCGCCGACCCAGCCAGTCGCTGACCCAGGCCGGCGTATCGGCGGGCGCGAACGGCACGATCGCTTCCGCATTGAGCCACAACAGCCCGAGCACGTGCTTGCAGGGGAATTTGCGGGACGGACAGGTGCACTTGTTGCCGAGGTCGCGCAGGTCAGCCATCACCCGGTAGGGATTGGCGCCGGAGCCCGCGCATTCGCCCCAAATCAGCGCGCCATCCGGGCTGCCGCCGACGCCGGACCATTTGGCCGGCTTGGCAAGGCCTGCGGCCGCCTTGAGCGAGGATTGATCGGTAGCGAGTTGCTCGACCGCTTTCAGATCAATCGCCACGCCGATGTCCCAACCCGAATCCAGGACGCACAGTATATCGGGGACGATGAAAGCTCAATGTCACCGCGAGTGGCGGGCCGGCTGCACGCGCTGATCGTTGTCTCGACGGCCTTGAAGGTCGCCTAGAAATGGTGCACGCCGAGTGCCGAAAACGCGCCGTCGTGGATGTCGTGGCTATCGGTCGGCTGGCCAAGAAAGCCGAGATGCAGCGTCACCGTCGGCAGCGCCGCGATCGGCACCGCGCCGGCGGTGTCGAGCCCGCCGATATCGACGTCGTGGGTCGCGGCGCTGTCATGGGGCGAGGCCAGCGGCGTGCTGGCGATATCCGTGACCAGTGCGCTGAACAAGTCGGGGGAGGACGCCTCATGCGCATCGCCTCCACCAGAATGGAGCAAGCCGCCGACCAGGCTGGTGACGCTGTCCGCAAGTTGTCCGATCGTTCCTGTTACCGTGGACGTCAGTTGGGACACCGTCGTGCTCAGGTTGTCGAGCGTGTGGGAGACGGCGGACAGCGACGTGTCGACGAAGTTCGTGATCGTGCTGCCGAGATCATGCAGCGACGATAGCGGATCGATGGATACAGCCGTCGCAACATCTGCGTGAGCGCCGCCGCCACCGTTTTCTCCGATATGATCATGCGCGACGGGAGCGACTTCGTGGCTATCAGCTTGGACACTCGTGCTGAATGGGCCATCCGCCGTGGCGGTGACACTGCTGTTGCTATTGGCATGCAAGACACTGCCAGTGGCCGCATCCATATGAAGCGCCGTCGCAGTCGTACCTGTCGGCGGCGCGCTCGCATCGGCATGCTGTTCGTCGGAGACGGGCTGGTGATCGCCCGGTGCCGCATCCGCAGGTGTCCCGTCCACAGGTGCCGGATCGGCGGCGTGCGCCGGCGTGGGCGGCACGTCGGACGGCAGCGGCTGCGCATCGAAGCCACCATGATGCCCGGCGCCCTCGGCTTGCTTCAGGAAGGCGACTAGCGCGGTCATGAACGCAATCGTCTCTTCCGTCGTGATGTGGCGGGCGATCTCCGCCTTCTCGGCGCGGCGGTTGTTCTGCTCGGATGCGGCCATCAGCTCCTCCTCAGCGTTCGCGGAAGGCGCGGGTCAGCTCGTCGCGCAGTGGTCCGAACAGATATTCGAACAGCGTGCGCGGCCGCGTCGGCACGATCACCTCGGCCGGCATGCCCGACTGCAATTCAATGCGCGATTTCTTGACGTCCTCCGGCTCCAGCGAGACCTCGACCGCGTAGTAGCCGGGGCCGCCGGTCTTGTCGTTGGTGACGCGGTCGGCCGAGACCGTCCGCACGGTGCCGTAGAGGCGAGGGCGTTCGACATAATTGACGCCGGTCAGCCGGATTTCGGCGCGGCGGCCGACCGTCACGTCGTTTATGTCGGATAGTTTGAGCTGGGCGTCCACGATCAGGGGGTTATCCGACGGCACAATGTCCATGAGTTTTGCGCCGGGCTGGATCACGCCGCCTTCGGTGAAGACGTCCAGCCCGACCACCGAGCCGGTCGCCGGCGCCCTGATCTGCGTACGCGTCACGACATCGGTGGCGGCGTCCACCTTGGGACCGAGCTCGGCGAGCTTGTTCTCGGTGGAGCGGAGTTGATCGGTGATCTCGCTCATCCGGCCGCGCTCCGCCTTGGCGATCTCGGCTTCGTTCTGCGCAATCTGCTGCTGCATGCCGGCGATGTTGGCGCGCTGGGCGCCGATATCGGCCTGCAGCTTGGCGTCCTCGCGCTGAAGGGCCAGGATCCGCGTCTTCGGCGTATAGCCCTGTTCGTAGAGATGCTGCGCACCATTCATCTCGTCGGCCAGAAGCTCGCGCTGCTTCTCGGTGCCGGTGAGCTGGGCCTGCGTGCCGCCGATCTGCGCGTTCAGCTCGGCGATCTTGCCCTTGAGCACGGCCGTTTCCGCTTCGAACTGATGCTTTCGCGCGGCCATCATCGCGATCTCGTTCGCCATCGCCTGGCGCAGCGCGGGCTTTGCGTCCTTGGGATCGACACCGAAGTCTGGGGCGGCTCGTCCGTCCCGCTCGGCCATCAGCCGCGCTTCTGCGGCAAGAGCGGCATCGCGATCGGCAACGAGGACCTCGAGCTTGGCCCGGGGATCGCTGTCGTCGAGCACGAGCAGAAGCTGCCCCTTCTCGACATGGGCGCCGTCGCGCACCAGAAGCTGGCGGATGACGCCGCCATAGGGATGCTGCACGCTCTGGCGCCGTCCCTCGACCTGGAGGTTGCCACTGGCGATCGCGGCGCCCGATATCGGCGCAAGAGTGCCCCACAGCGTCATCGCCGACGCAAACGCGCCGATCACGATGGCGCCGACCAGCGCGGGCCGTCCCGGCCGCGCATAATAAGCGCGCTCGCGATCGGCGATATAGGTCGCGGTGCTCATGATGCGGAAGCCCGTGCGGCAGCCTGCTGCTGCAAGGCCTGGTAGACCTCGCCGGGCGGGCCGAGCATGTCGAGCATGCCGCTCCTCAGCACCATCATGACGTCGACGATGTCGAGGATGGTGGTGCGGTGGGTGATGACGATGACGGCGCCGCCATCGGCCTTGGCCTTGAGCAAAGCGGCCTTCAGCGCTTCCTCGCCCGGCGCGTCGAGATTGGCGTTGGGTTCGTCGAGCACCAGCAGCGGCGGCCGGCCAAGCAAAGCGCGCGCGAGGCCGAGCCGTTGGCGCTGTCCGCCTGACAGGCCAACGCCCCCGACGCCGAGTCGCGTGTCGTATTGCCGGGGTAGATCGAGCACCATGTCGTGGATGCCGGCGCGGACCGCGGCATCGATGATCTCGTCGGTCGAAGCATCGCCGAAGCGCGCGATGTTTTCGCGCACGGTACCGGCGAAGAGGCCGACATCCTGCGGCAGATAGCCGACATGGCGGCCGAACTCGACGGGGTTCCAGTGATTGTAGTCGAGCCCGCCGAAGCACAGCCGCCCGGCGGCGGGCGCCATCGCGCCGACCAGGAGGCGCGCCAGGGTGCTCTTGCCCGAGCCGCTCGGGCCGACGATGCCCAGCGCCTGGCCGCCGGCCAGTTCGAAGGACAGGCCCTTCAGCACAGGTTCGGGGCGCGAGGGCAGTTCGCAGACGAGCTCGCGTACCTCGACGGTGTTGCGCTGCTTCGGCACGATGGTCTGCGGTACGGTCAGATCGACGGTCGCAAGCAGCTCGCGCACCTGCGTGTAGGAATCGCGCGCGCCGATGAACTGCTTCCAGGTGCCGACCGCCTGTTCGACCGGGACCAGCGCCCGGCCCATGACGATGCTAGCGGCAAAGATCGTCGCGGGCGTGATGGCATGGTCGATCGCCAGCCAGGCGCCGGTGCCGAGCATCAGTGATTGCAACAGCAGGCGGAAGAAGCGGATTGAGGACGTCATCACCGCGTTCTTGTCGCTGGCGATCGCTTGCTGCACCAGCATCGCCGAGCGCTGGCTCTGCCAGTTGCGCTCGACCGCCGGCTGCATGCCCATGCCGCGGATCACGTCGGCATGGCGCAGCACATTCTCGGTGAAGACGTAGGACTGGTTGCCGGACGCCTCGGCTTGCTTCATCGGCGAACGGGTCAGGACCTCGTTGACGCCGGCAAGCCCGAGCAGCAGCAGCGCGCCGATGGTGGCGACGAGGCCGAGCAGGGGATGAATGAAGAACAGCAGCAGCAGGTAGATCGGAATCCAGGGCAGGTCGAACGCAAAATAGATTCCGGATCCGGTCACGAAGGTGCGGAACTGGTCGAGGTCACGCAGTTGCTGTGCGCCCCGCGAAGCGCCGCGCTCGGCGGATCGCACCACCAGCGCCTCGAACACGCGCCTCGACAGCTCCATGTCGAGCCGGATGCCGCAGCGGATCAGGATCCAGGCGCGCACCGCGTCGAGGCCGGCCATGGTCAGCAGCGCAATGGCGAGAATGAGCGTGAGCAGGACGAGGGTGGAGATGTTTTCGTTGAGCAGGACGCGGTTGTAGACCTGCATCAGATAGAGCGGTGAGGACAGATAGAGCAGGTTGATCGCGCTCGAAAACAATCCGGCCCAGAGAAAATGCGGCCAGAGCTTCAGCAAGGCTTCGCGAACCTCGTCGCTGCGTCGATACGGCGGCTCTGCCGCCTCATCCGCGACGGTCGAAAGTGCTGCCGCCATCTGAATGTCCTCAGGGTGTGAAACGAAACTGCGCCGGGACGCTGGCGGACTTACACGAAGCGTGACGCGGGGCCTGAGCCCCACGTCACATGTTTGTCATCTGGAGGGCGACTTAGACCAGCCCGTGGAGGAGACCACCGACATCGAGATGGCCGACATCGGCACTGAGGCCGACGGCGGTCGGTGCGGAGATCGAGGCATCGATGCCCCCGGTTCCCGCAAGGCCTGACGCTGAGGCGTGAATGCTGGGATTGGTTTCGATCAGCGCGCCCACGTCGAGCGTGTGGGACAGATCGACCGAACCGCTGGCGCCGGCCGTCACACTTCCACCTGCACCGGCGCTGCCTGACAGCGCACCTGTTGCTGTTCCAAGCAAGCCATCGACCGTGCCGAGCAGGTTTCCGAGAAGAGCCATGTGAACTCCTTTGAGTTGGCAGTTGAGATCGCGACAGAATGGTCGCTGCCCAAGAAGTCGCGCCAACGCTGAAGGTTGCGGACTCACATGCGGCCATTTGGTGCTGATTTGTTGGACGAGGAACTTGTGGCGGGGAGGGTACCGCGGTTGACTCCACAACAGTGGAGTATGCACATATGCCGCAGACCGCTACCATGGGCCGCTCTCGGAGCACGGGAGCCAGCAGCAAGCGGAGGCGGCATGAGCGGGCAGGAACGGAAACTCAAAGGATCGGACCTGTTCGTCGCGGCGCTCGAAAACGAAGGCGTCGACCGGATCTTCGGCGTGCCTGGCGAAGAAAATCTCGACCTCGTCGAGTCGCTGCGCACCTCCAGGATCGAGCTGGTCCTGACCCGCCACGAGCAGGCCGCTGCCTTCATGGCCGCGACCCATGGCCGCTTGACCGGCAAGCCCGGTGTATGTCTCTCCACGCTGGGCCCCGGCGCGCTCAATCTGTCCACGGGTGCGGCCTATGCGCATCTCGGCGCGATGCCGATGATCCTCATCACCGGCCAGAAGCCGATCATGAGCAGCCGGCAGGCGCGCTTCCAGATCGTGGACGTGGTCGCGACCATGAAGCCGCTGACGAAGCTGTCGCGACAGATCGTCAGCGCCTCCTCGATTCCAACCGTCGTGCGCGACGCATTTCGCGTGGCGATGGAGGAGCGGCCGGGACCCGTGCATCTCGAACTGCCCGAAGACATCGCGGGCGAGAAGGTGGCGGCTGTTCCCGTGATCCCGATCCATCCGATCGAAATCCCCGTCGCCCACCGTGCCGCGCTCGACCGTGCGGCCGAAATGATTTTGGCCGCAAAGTATCCGCTGGTGATGATGGGCGCCGCCACCAGCCGGCCGCGCTCGACCCACGGCATCGCAAGCTTCGTGCGGCGGACCGGCATCCCGTTCTTCACCACGCAGATGGGAAAAGGGACCGTGCCCGGCGGCACCAATCTCTACATGGGCACCGCGGCGCTGTCCGAACGCGACTATGTCCACGACGCCATCGACGCCGCCGATTTGATCGTGGCGATCGGCCACGACCCGATCGAGAAGCCGCCCTTCATCATGGGGCCGTCGGGTCCGAACGTCATTCACGTCAGCTACACCTCGGCCAGCGTCGAGCAGGTGTATTTTCCCGACGCCGAGGTCGTCGGTGACGTCGGCCCGAGCCTGGAGCTTCTGGCCGACCGGCTCGAAGGCAAGCTGCCGCAGGCGGCGGCGCTGTTGCCGCTCCGAGAAGAGATCCTCAACCGCATCGCCGATCGCGCCAGCGAGGGGCGCTGGCCGCCGACGCCGCAGCGCATCGTGCACGACATCCGGCAGGTCATGCCCGAGAACGGCATCGTCGCGCTCGACAACGGCATGTACAAGATCTGGTTCGCGCGCAACTACCGCACGCGCGTCGCCAACACGCTGCTGCTCGACAACGCGTTGGCTACGATGGGCGCGGGTCTGCCGTCGGCGATGATGGCGGCGATGCTTTATCCCGATCGCCGCGTGCTCGCAGTCGCCGGTGACGGCGGCTTCATGATGAACAGCCAGGAGATGGAGACCGCCGTCCGCCTCAAGCTCAACCTGGTCGTGCTGGTGCTGGAGGACAACGCTTACGGCATGATTCGCTGGAAGCAGGCCGTCGACCATTTCGCCGATTACGGCATGAGCTTTGGTAATCCCGACTTTGCGCTCTATGCCAAGGCCTATGGCGCCAAGGGCCACCGCATCACGAGCATCGACAGCTTTGGACGGACGTTAGACGCGGCGTTTAGGGAGGGCGGTGTGCACCTCCTCTCGATCCCGATCGACTATTCGGAGAACGTGCGGGTGCTCGTTGACGAGCTGCGCGCGCACGAGACGTCGAAGACGTGATTTGTTAGACGCTCTCGCCTCATCGTCATTGCGGGCGCAGCGAAGCAATCCAGAATCTTACCGCGGACGCAGTCTGGATTGCTTCGCTGCGCTCGCAATGACGGAGCGAGTGGTCGAGACCTTCTGCCATGATAACCGCACTTGTGTCGCGATCTTCAATCGCCGACACTCCCAATCATCCAACCAACCACAGGAATATGAAATGGCTCGCGTTCGCTGTATCACTGAGATGGGCATGGGGGTTGACGTTCACGGCAGGGACGCGACCAAGGCGGCGAAGCGCGCGGTGTCGGATGCCATCCGGCATTCGAGCCTCGGCTTCTTCCGGATGATCGGCAAGACCGCGAATGACATGTTCGTCGATGTCACGATCGCCGTGCCCAACCCGGAAAGCGTGGACACGGATGCGGTTGCGAAGGAGCTCCCTTACGGCACCGTGACCGTCAACGCGGTCAAGGGCGGGCTGGAGATTCCCTCGGCCACGGAACAGGCGAATGACCCCATTCTCATCGCCAATGCGGCCGTGATCGTCAGCTTCGACAAGGACTGAGCCGGTGTCCGACAGCGATGTGGCGCTGCTGGATCGTCCGATCTGGAGCGCGCTGACGACGAGCCAGAAGCACCTGGCGGAGGGCGGGCCGCGCGCGCTGCGCTATCCCGTGGACATGACGCCGTTTGCCGACATGATCGACATGTCGGAGGAAAGCTTCGCCGCGCTCGGTGACGTCATGTCGCCGTCGCAGGTTGCCGCGCTGTTTACGACGGAGCCGGTCGACGTTCCCGCCAATTTCAAGGTCGTGCTATCAGAGACCGGCGAGCAGATGATCGGCTCGCCCGCCGATAGTCCATTGCGCGACGCCGAGATCGTGACGCTCGGTGCAGCCGACGTTCCCGCGATGATGGCGCTGACGGAGTTGACCAAGCCAGGGCCGTTCGCCGCGCGGACGCATGAGCTCGGCACGTTCCTGGGCATTCGCGCCGGCGGCGAACTGGTCGCGATGACCGGCGAGCGGATGAAGCCGGGCAAATTCACCGAGATGACGGCGGTCTGCGTCCATCCCGACTATCGCGGGCGCGGCTACGCGCAGGCGCTGCTCGCGGCGGTCGCGCGCCAGATCGAGGCGCGTGACGAAATTCCGTTCCTGCACGTGTTTACGAACAACAAATCCGCGACCGCACTCTATCAGCGCCAGGGCATGCGCATCCGTCGCCGCCTGTACGTGACGGCGTTCATGAAGTAGGGATGACGGCCCGGCGGCGTGCGCCGGGCCGTTCGGGGAGGGGCCAATCCATGGATGCCAGAACACCAGATTTTTCCGCGGCGCGGACAGCAATGCAGCGCTACGTCGATCAGGAGATCGTTCCCGGCGTGTCCTGGGCGTTGCTGCGGGGGCGCGAGGTGGTCGATCAGCAATGCGTCGGCTTCGCCGATCGCGAGGCGAAGACGGCGCTGCGCCCGGACCACATTTTCCGCGCGTTCTCCAACACCAAGATTTTCGTCACAAGCGCGATCATGCTGCTGGTCGAGGAAGGCCGCATCGGCCTCGATGACGCGATCGAGAAATTCCTGCCGCGGCTCGGCCATCGCAAGGTGCTGAAGCAGGGCGCGGCGAGTCTGGCCGATGTCGAGCCGGCGAAAAGCCCGATCACGGTCCGCCAGCTTCTGACTCATACGTCCGGCCTCAGCTACGGCATCTTCGATCCCGGCACGGTGCTGTTCAAAGGCTACAACGATGCGCGTGTGCTCAATCCGCTGACGCCGCTGACCGACATGATCGACAAGCTTGCCGATCTGCCGCTGTCCTATCATCCGGGTACGTCTTGGGAATATTCCGTAGCGACCGACGTGCTCGGCCGCGTCGTGGAAGTTGTCTCGGGCAAATCCCTCGACGCCTTCTTCAAGACGCGGATATTCGATCCGCTCGGCATGACCGATACCGGCTTCGCCCTGCCCGAAGCGCAGCAGGGCAGGCTGGTTGCGCACTACACCGGCGCCGACGTGCTCGATCCGATGAAGCCGGGCCTCACGCGCGCCGACAATCTGCCGTATCCGCAGGCATATGTGCGGCCATTCCCGCGGCTGTCCGGCGGCGGCGGTCTGGTCTCGACCTTGCCGGATATGCTCGCACTGGTGCGTGCGCTGGTGCCCGGTCCAGACGCGCTTCTGAAACCGGAAACGCTGCGGCAGATGATGACGAACCAATTGCCGTCAGGCCAGACCATCCGCTTCGCCAATCTCGGGCCGATGCCCGGCAAGGGCTTTGGCCTCGGCGGCGCCGTGACCTTTGCGCCGACGCCGTTCGATCCCCCGAATTCCGCCGGCGAATTCCAGTGGGGCGGGCTCGCCGGCACACATTGGTGGATCTGTCCCGAGGCCAATACTGCCGGTGTCCTGATGGCCCAGCGCCACATGGGCTTCTGGAATCCATTCTTCTTCGAGTTCAAGCGCCTGGCCTACCGGGCGGTCGGAGGCTGACTCGGACGGGCACCCGACAGAGATGCACGACGTGCCAAACTATCTCGGCCTCGACGGATTTCGCTTCGGCTGGGTCGCGGCCTGGATCGAGGGACGCGGCGATCATGGTTTCGATTATTCGCCTGGCCTGGCGCGTCTGCTCGCAATGCCGCATGCGCGTGCGATGATCGACATGCCGATCGGATTGAACCCGAGCGGTTATCGAACGTGCGATTTGCGTGCGCGCGAAATGGTGGGCCCAGCCGTATTTCTCGGCGCCCGCCGCGATCTCTGGACATTTTCCGACATGGCGACGGCCAATCGCCACTATTGGGAGCACGAGGGCAAGGGCAGGGGTGTCTCGGCCCAGCTCTGGAATATCAGGGACAAGATCAAGGACGTCGATGAGATCATGACGCCGGAGCGGCAGGCGACGATCGGCGAGGCGCATCCGGAATTGATCTTCTGGAATCTGGCAGGGCGAGTCCGGCTCGCGACGAAAACTTCGGCGGAAGGCCGCGAGCAGCGCATGGCGCTGCTGGCGCAACACGGGTTCACCAGCCTGCCAAGATGGCTGATGCAGCGCCACGGCACCGGCATCGGCCGCGACGATCTCATCGATGCCTGCGCCTGCGCAGTCGCGGCGCGGGACAGCATGCAGCGTGTCGGCGGGGTTGAGATCGATCCGCGCGGGTTGCGGATGGAAATCAATTATTGAGGCGATCGGCGGGCCGAGCCGCATTCGGGAAAAATAGGCAATTTATTTGAAGCCTGCAGGAACTGGCAATAGTCGGCCGGCGTTCCCGTTCGAACATAGGACAGAGAAACCCGTGCGATGAAGGATGCCAGTCAGTTCGCAACCGCGATGCTCGCGCTTGTTTTTACCGGAGCGCTGCTCGTCACCGGGCAGCTCTTCATCGAGCAGCGTGCCCAGCGCGACGTGGTCTACGCCACCGCTCATCTGCTGCGGCCATTGTGACCGGGATTCGCGGCAGGACGTTTGATGTGACGACGGTCCGGCCTTGCGCCATGTTGCGGCTCGCCTAGATTAGTTGGAATCTCACGCAAGCAGCTTGGGTCCTGATGTCCGATCTCTCCGCCTTTCCGATCACGAAGCGCTGGCCAGCCGAACATCCCGAGTTGCTTCAGCTTTATTCATTACCGACGCCGAACGGCGTCAAGGTCTCGATCATGCTGGAGGAGATCGGGCTTCCTTACGAAGTCCATCTCGTCGACTTCGGCAAGGACGACCAGAAGACGCCGGAATTCCTCTCGCTCAATCCGAACGGCAAGATCCCGGCAGTCCTCGATCCCGACGGCCCCGGCGGCAAGCCGCTGCCGCTATTCGAGTCCGGTGCGATTCTGCAATATCTCGCGGAGAAGACGGGCAAGCTGCTGCCGCAGGATGCTGCGCGGCGCTACCAGACGATCCAGTGGGTACATTTCCAGATGGGCGGCATCGGGCCGATGTTCGGCCAGGTCGGCTTCTTCCATAAATTCGCCGGCAAGGATTTTGAAGACAAGCGTCCGCTGGAGCGTTACGTCGGCGAGTCCAGGCGCCTGCTCGGTGTGATGGAGACGCATCTCGCCGGCCGGCAATGGTTCATGGATGACGACTACACCATCGCCGATATCTCCATGCTCGGCTGGGTCCGCAACCTCGTCGGCTTTTACGGCGCTGCCGACCTCGTCGCATTCAGCCAGTTCAAGTCGGTCGGCGCCTGGCTCGAACGCGGGCTGGCGCGGCCGGCGGTGCAGCGTGGGCTGAATATTCCGAAGCGTCCGTGAGACGATCCCTAGAACAGGCGCCCGCCGTTCGGCACGGGCTTGCTCGGCTGCATCAGCACGACCTTGCCGTCGGCATCGGGAAAGCCGAGCGTCAGCACCTCCGAGACGACAGGTCCGATCTGGCGCGGCGGGAAATTGACGACGGCGGCGACCTGCTGTCCCACCAGCGACTCGAGCGGATGGTTCTCGGTGATCTGCGCCGAGCTCTTGCGCACACCGATCGCGGGGCCGAAGTCGATCCACAGCCGCCAGGCCGGCTTGCGCGCCTCCGGAAACGGCTTGGCATCGACGATGGTGCCGACGCGGATATCGACCGCGAGGAAGGTGTTGAAGTCGATGGTCGGCGAGGCGGATGCGGCGGGATCGTGGGTGACGTGCATGATGGGTCCGTTCGGAAGGATCGAAGGCGTTGTTCGCAATATTGTCGCGCGAGGCGGAGTTTCGTACAACGCCAGGGGATCACGATAAGACGCATGCGCGAGGACCGTCTTGCCCAACATCATCTACGGCATCAAGAACTGCGACACCATGAAGAAGGCGCGCGCCTGGCTCGACACCCATGGCGTCGCCTATGAGTTCCACGACTACAAGACTGCGGGCGTCGAGAAGGACAAGCTCAAGCAATGGAGCGACAAGCTCGGCTGGGAGGTGCTGCTCAATCGCGCCGGTACGACTTTCAAGAAGCTGCCCGATGCCGAGAAGGAAGGCCTGACCGAGAAGAAGGCGCTCGCGCTGATGCTAGCGCAACCATCGATGATCAAGCGGCCGGTGCTTGAAATCGGCAGCAAGGTCCTGGTCGGCTTCAAGCCTGACATCTACGACAAGGAAGTCGGCGCCAAATCGCGCTAAGCGTCAATTCAGCTCGATGATCTCGGCAGTGACGCCAGGACCGGCCGGCTGATCGGCGAATTCGACAATTTCGGCGGCGGCGATGCGGCCGGGGACGCGGTGAAACAGGTCGCGGTCGATCACCGTGCGCAGCTTCGGCCGCGGCAGCGTGTCATTTCCGCGCAGCAGATTCTTGATTTCGAAGCCGCCGTCCTCGCAGAAGGTCTTGAGCGAGGCGATGACATGGCTGACCTTGCCGTCGGCCTGGAACGGCAGCAGCAGCCGTTCATAAGCGACGACGCGACCATAGATGTCGTCGACGTCCGCAACGCTATAGACCGGAAGCCCGCGCGCGACGCATTTGTGATAGACCGGCATCACGAACGGCGCGAGCCGCAGTCCGACATAGTCCTGCAGCAGAACGCCCTTGCCGGTGTGGCCGTAGGCGCGCGAGATTCGCGAGCCTTCGCTCTGGATGGTCAGGCGTGGCGTCGGCGTCGAATTGTCCACCGTGTAGTAGACGAGATCGGACAGCTCTTCCTCGAGCCGCGCGGGCTGATACTCCGAGATCGCTGGGGTCATCTGCTGGCGCGTATAGAGTCGCAGCCACGTGTTGAGGAGGTCACGCTGCTTGATCGACTTGACGACGGAGGGAGTGGCGCTGGCGAAATCCAAGATAATATCCCCGGCGTACGAAACTCGCGCATAATACCGCTTGCGGGAAAATTTTTGATGAAGGCTGGCGCGCGGGACCAAAGACCGTTAACGACGCGTTGATGACCGGTACCTTGCGAACCGGGAGGCCGGCAGGCGGCATCACAAACCTCCAACTAAGGGAGCATAAGTCTCCCGGCCGGAGGCCTGACCTGCTCAGCTTTCCGCCTTGCCTAACCCCCGTCACCTCCGGCATATTCCGCGCCCGGAGGCGGCGTTCCGGGACAAGGCTCCGAGGCCGCCGGAAGCCGAAGTAAACAAGGACAGCCACGCGCGGCTCGCGCGGGCAGGGGGAAATCTGTTTGGCCGATGAGTTCATTCTCGAAACGGAAGGCTTGACCAAGGAGTTTGCGGGCTTCTTCGCCGTCCGCGACGTTGCGCTCAAGGTTCGCCGTGGGAGCATCCACGCGTTGATCGGCCCGAACGGTGCCGGCAAGACGACGTGCTTCAATCTCCTGACCAAGTTCCTCAAACCGTCTGCCGGAAAAATCCTGTACAAGGGACAGGACATCACCGCGATGGCGCCCGCCGACGTGGCGCGCTTGGGACTGGTGCGTTCATTCCAGATCTCGGCGGTGTTTCCGCACATGACCGCGTTGGAAAATGTTCGCGTCGCGCTTCAGCGGCAGCACGGCAGCTCCTTCGATTTCTGGCGTTCCAAATCGGTGCTGAACCGCTACAACAATCGTGCGCTGGAATTATTGAACGATGTCGGTCTCAGCGAGTTTGCCAACACGCCGGCGGTCGAGATGCCCTATGGGCGAAAGCGCGCATTGGAGATCGCAACCACGCTCGCGCTCGACCCGGAGATGATGCTCCTGGACGAGCCGATGGCCGGCATGGGCCACGAGGACATCGACAAGATCGCGGCGCTGATCAAACGTATCTCGGCGAAATATACCATCCTGATGGTCGAACATAACTTAAGCGTCGTAGCCAATCTCTCCGACATCATCACCGTGCTAACGCGCGGGCAGGTGCTCGCGCAGGGCAATTACGCCGAGCTCACCAAAGACGAGCGCGTCAAGGAAGCCTATCTGGGAGCCGGTCATGCCTGAGACTGCCAACGCGGACGCTCCCGCAAAGGCCACAACGGGCGGCAACATCCTCCAGGTTCGGAACCTGGAGGGCTGGTACGGCGAGTCCCACATCCTGCACGGGATCAATTTCGACGTGAATGCGGGCGAGGTCGTCACCCTGCTCGGACGTAACGGCGCCGGCAAGACGACGACGCTGAAGTCGATTATGGGCATCCTCGGCAAGCGTGCCGGCTCGATCAAATTCAACAACCAGGAGATCATCCGCGCGACCTCCGACAAGATCGCGCGCATGGGCATCGCGTTCTGCCCGGAGGAGCGGGGGATTTTCTCCAGTCTCGACGTGCGGGAGAATTTGTTGCTGCCGCCCGTGGTGCGCCCGGGCGGCTTGCCACTCGAGCAGATATTCGATCTATTTCCGAACCTGAAGGAACGCCTCAACAGCCAGGGCACCAAGCTGTCCGGCGGTGAACAGCAGATGCTTGCGATCGCGCGCATCCTGCGCACCGGCGCGAGCTTCCTGATGCTGGACGAGCCGACCGAAGGACTTGCGCCTGTCATCATTCAGCAGATCGGCCACACCATTGCGCGGCTCAAGAAGGAGGGCTTTACGATCCTCCTTGTCGAGCAGAACTTCCGCTTCGCATCCACCGTTGCCGACCGCTACTACGTCGTCGAGCACGGCAAGGTCATTGACGGATTTTCCAATGCGGAGCTTGCCGCCAATATGGACAAGCTCCACACCTATCTCGGCGTCTAGGACGGCCCAAGGCAGGACGGCCAAAAGAACACGGCGAAGAGGATTTCAAGGGAAGTCACATGAAAAAGTCGATTGCATCGTTGTTGTTGGGCACGGCGTTGGCCGTCACCACCACAGGCGCCGCCTTCGCGCAGGACAAGACCGTCAAGATCGGTGCGCTGTCCGATCAGTCCGGCCTCTATGCCGACCTCGGCGGCCCCGGCTCGACGCTCGCCGCGCAGATGGCCGTCGAAGACTCCGGCCTCGCGGGCAAGGGCTGGAAGATCGACATCATCTCCGGCGACCACCAGAACAAGCCGGATATCGGCACCGCGATCGCGCGGCAGTGGTTCGATGTCGACAAGGTCGACATCATCGTCGACGTGCCGAACTCCGGCGTGGCGCTGGCCGTCAACAACGTCGTCAAGGAAAAGAACGGCGTCTACATCAATTCGGGCGCGGCGACCTCGGACCTCACCAACGCGCAGTGCTCGCCCAACACCGTGCACTGGACCTACGATACTTACATGTTGGCCCATACCACGGGCCAGGCGCTGGTGAAGGCCGGTGGTGACACTTGGTTCTTCCTGACCGCCGACTATGCCTTCGGCGCGGCGCTCGAGCGCGACACCACGGCCGTCATCACCGCCAACGGCGGCAAGGTCGTCGGTGGCGTCAAGCATCCGCTGAACACGCCGGACTTCTCGTCCTTCCTGCTTCAGGCGCAGGCCTCGAAGGCCAAGATCATCGGCCTTGCCAATGCCGGCGGCGACACCACCAACACGATCAAGCAGGCGGCCGAGTTCGGCATCGTCAAGGGCGGCCAGAAGCTCGCGGCGCTGCTCTTGTTCCTCACCGACGTCAAGGCGATCGGTCTGGAGACCGCGCAGGGCCTGAACTTCACCGAGACCTTCTACTGGGACATGAACGACCAGACCCGGGCTTTCTCCAAGCGGTTCTCGGCGAAGATGAAGAACGGCGCAATGCCGACCATGGTGCAGGCGGGCGTCTATGCCGGCGTGCGCCACTATCTCAAGGCGCTGGAAGCGCTCGGCGGCAATCCGCATGACGGCGTCAAGGTCGTCCAGAAGATGAAGTCGATGCCGACGGAAGACGATCTGTTCGGCAAGGGCGAGATCCAGCCCAATGGCCGCACCATCCACAACGCCTATCTGTTCGAGGTGAAGACGCCCTCCGAGTCCAAGGGACCGTGGGACTTCTACAAGCTCGTGGGCACGGTGCCGGGCGACCAGGCCTTCACGCCGCTGTCCGAGAGCAAGTGCGCGCTGCTTAAGAAATAAGACCAACCGCCCGCCGGCTGCCAGCCGGCGGGCCCTACTTTGGGAACGCCGAAGGGACTGGGTGCTGGATCGATGCAGGCTCTCTACGCACAGCTACTGGTGGGATTGATCAACGGCTCGTTCTACGCGCTGCTCAGTCTCGGGCTCGCCGTCATTTTCGGCATGCTCAATATCATCAACTTCGCCCATGGCGCGCTCTACATGATGGGCGCTTTCGTCGCCTATTTCCTGCTGAACCTCGGCGGCATCAACTACTGGTGGGCGCTGCTGCTCGCGCCTATTATCGTCGGCATCTTCGGCATGATCCTGGAACGGACCATGCTGCAATGGCTGACCGGGCTCGATCATCTCTACGGTCTGCTGCTGACCTTCGGTATCGCGCTGATCGTGCAGGGCGTGTTCCAGAATTATTTCGGCTCCTCCGGCCTGCCTTACGCCATTCCGGATCAGCTCAGGGGTGGCATGAATCTCGGCTTCATGTTCTTACCCGTCTACCGGGGCTGGGTCGTCATCTTCTCCCTGGTGGTGTGCATCGCGACCTGGTTCCTGATCGAGAAGACGCGGCTCGGCGCTTACTTGCGTGCCGCCACTGAAAATCCGACGCTGGTGCGCGCCTTTGGCATCAACGTGCCGCGCATGATTACGCTCACCTACGGTCTTGGCGTGGGCCTGGCTGCGCTTGCCGGCGTGCTCTCGGCGCCGATCAACCAGGTGCGGCCGCTGATGGGCGCCGACCTCATCATCGTCGTGTTCGCGGTGGTCGTGATCGGCGGCATGGGATCGATCATGGGCTCGATCATCACCGGCTTTGCGCTCGGTGTGATCGAGGGCCTGACCAAATATTTCTACCCGGAGGCCTCCAACACCGTCGTCTTCGTGCTGATGGTGCTGGTGCTCTTGGTGAAGCCAACGGGATTGACGGGAAGGGCAGCCTGATATGACAGCCTTGACGGACGACACGCTGCCGATGACGCCGCGCGCGATGCGTGACGAGATGATCGTGTTCGTGGTGATGGCGCTGCTGCTGGCGGCGGTGCCCTTTACGGGAGTCTATCCGTTCTTCGTGATGCAGGCCCTGTGCTTTGCGCTGCTCGCCTGCGCCTTCAATCTCTTGATCGGCTATGGCGGCCTGTTGTCGTTCGGCCACGCCATGTTCATGGGCACCGCCGGCTATTGCAGCGCGCACGCGTTGAAGGTGTGGGCGCTGCCCCCCGAGCTCGGCGTCCTCGTCGGCATAGCCGCGGCGTTCGGGCTGTCGCTCATCACCGGCTACATCTCGATCCGCCGCCAGGGCATCTATTTCTCGATGATCACGCTGGCTCTGTCGCAGCTCCTCTACTTCATCTACGTCCAGGCGCCGTTCACCCATGGCGAGGACGGCATCCAGGGCATTCCGCAGGGGCACATGTTCGGCGTGCTCGACCTGTCCAAACCGACCGTGCTCTATTATGTCGTGCTGGTTGGCTTTCTCGCCGGCTTCCTGCTGATCTATCGCATCATCAACTCGCCATTCGGTGAAGTTCTGAAGTCGATCCGTGAGAACGAGCCGCGCGCCATCTCGCTCGGCTACCGGACCGATCAGTACAAGTTCCTGGCGTTTGTCCTGTCGGGGACGCTGGCAGGCTTTGCCGGCGCGCTGAAGGTGTTCGTGGCGCAGAATGCCTCACTGACGGACGTGCACTGGTCGATGTCAGGCGAAGTCGTGCTGATGACGCTGGTCGGTGGTCTCGGCACCATCTTCGGTCCCGTGGTCGGTGCCTTTGCGATCATCGCCATGCAGCAATATCTGGCAGGATTCGGTCAGTGGGTGACGGTGATCCAGGGCTCGATCTTTGTGGTCTGCGTGCTCACCTTCCGCCGTGGCGTCGTCGGCGAAATCGCGCATTACTTCCGGCGTTCGCTCTAAATGTTTGATATCGCACCAGTTTCATTGGTGCGCGAATCCAGTGGATGATCCGACACCGCAGCCGCGAGATGACACGCGCGCGGAGTGAAAATAGTCTATGACGGTTTTGTGACGGTCCGTTCGGGCCGTACCATTTCCAAGCGGTAGACTATTCCCATGATGCGTTGGTTTCGCGCTTTTCTGCCCAAGGAAGAACGGTTCTTCGACCTGTTCGACCGCCATGCCCAGACCGTGATCCAGGGCGCGGTCGCGCTTCAGGGCGTGCTGAACGGCGGCGAGGAGACGCCGGTCTATTGCCAGCGCGTCAGCCAGTTCGAGAACGACGCTGATAACATCACCCGCGAGGTGCTGACGGCGGTGCGGCGCACCTTCATCACGCCATTCGACCGCGGCGACATCAAGAACCTCATTACCTCGATGGACGATGCCATCGACCAGATGCAGCAGACGGCCAAGGCCGTGATGCTGTTCGAGGTTCGCAGCTTCGAGCCGCCGATGCGCGAGATCGGCGCGCTCCTGATCGAATGTGCCAATCTGGTCGGACGTGCGCTGCCGCTGATGCAGTCGATCGGCCCGAACGTTGCGATGCTGACCGCCATTACGGAGGAACTGACCAAGCTCGAGGGCCGCGTCGACGATCTCCAGGACATCGGCCTGAAGGAGCTGTTCCTCAAGCATCGCGACGGCAACGCGATGGATTTCATCGTGGGCGCCGAGATCTACGATCATCTCGAAAAGGTCGCCGATCGCTTCGACGACGTCGCGAACGAGATCAACAGCATCGTCATCGAGCAGGTCTAGGGGCCCATCGTGGATGCTGCGTTGGGTCTTCCCGTCCTGGTCGGACTGATCGCCGTCGCGCTGCTGTTCGACTTCCTGAACGGCCTGCACGACGCCGCCAATTCGATCGCGACCATCGTCTCGACCCGGGTGCTGCGGCCGCAATTTGCGGTGATCTGGGCCGCATTCTTCAATTTCGTCGCCTTCATGGTGTTCGGCCTTCACGTCGCCCAGACCATCGGCACAGGCATCATCGACCCCGCGATCGTCGATGCCCAGGTCATTTTTGCGGCGCTGGTCGGCGCCATCGTCTGGAATCTCGTGACCTGGGCGCTCGGCATTCCGTCCTCGTCCTCGCATGCGCTGATCGGCGGCCTCGTCGGCGGCGGCATGGCCAAGGCCGGCATTTCGGCGGCGGTCTGGAGCGGACTGACCAAGGCTGTGCTGGCGATCGTGCTGTCGCCGCTGGTCGGGTTCCTGCTTGCGATGACGCTGGTCGCGATCGTGTCCTGGCTCTCGGTGCGTTCGACGCCGTTCGCGGTCGACCGCGCCTTCCGCATCCTGCAATTCGCTTCCGCCTCGCTCTATTCGCTCGGCCATGGCGGCAACGATGCGCAGAAGACCATGGGCATCATCGCCGTGCTGCTTTATTCGCAGGGCCATCTCGGCAGCGAGTTTTCGGTGCCGTTCTGGGTGGTGCTGTCCTGTCAGGCCGCGATGGCGCTGGGCACGCTGATGGGCGGATGGCGCATCGTCCGCACCATGGGCCTGCGTATCACCAAGCTGACGCCGATGCAGGGCTTTTGCGCCGAGACCGGGGGAGCAGCGACCCTGTTCATGGCGACCTTCCTCGGCGTTCCCGTCTCGACCACTCACACCATCACCGGCGCGATCGTCGGCGTCGGCGCGGCTCGCCGGGTCTCGGCGGTGCGATGGAATGTCGCGAGCTCGATCGTTTATGCCTGGGTGATTACGATCCCGGCCTCCGCCATCGTCGCCGCGCTGACCTGGTGGGCAGTGCAGATCTTCAAGTAACGAGCTTCAGTCCCACGATGCCGCTGACGATCAGCCCAATGCTGGCGAGCCGAAGCGCGGTGGCCGGTTCGCCGAACAGGACGATGCCCAGCGTTGCGGTGCCGACCGCGCCGATCCCGGTCCAGACTGCGTAAGCGGTTCCGACCGGCAGTGATTTGAGAGCGAGTCCAAGCAGGATGACGCTGCCGGCCATGGCGGCGAGCGTGATGACGGATGGAACAAGCTTGGTAAAACCCTCGGTGTATTTCAGGCCGATCGCCCAGGTGATCTCGAGAAGACCGGCAACAAACAGAATGCTCCAGGCCATGACGACCCTCGGTTCAAGGCAGGGCCGTCCCCGCGTGCAATGATTTGTGAAAAGGAGGGGCCTCCCTCCCGAAAGGGCGATATGGGACTGGCCGGAACGCTCCGCAATCACCAGATCAGGCTTGATCAGGCCCATTTTCCCTGCCAAACGCTCCCGCCATGTCCGACATTGCCGCCACCACAGCCGAATCGCCGGCCCGTTCTCCGCTTGCCGCCGAAGTGGCGCGGCGGCGCACCTTTGCGATCATCTCGCATCCTGACGCCGGCAAGACCACGCTGACCGAGAAGTTGCTGCTGTTCGGCGGCGCCATCAACCTCGCCGGTCAGGTCAAGGCCAAGGGCGAGCGGCGCAACACCCGTTCGGACTGGATGAAGATCGAGCGCGAGCGCGGCATCTCGGTCGTGACCTCCGTCATGACCTTCGAGTTCGAGGGCCTCGTCTTCAACCTGCTGGATACGCCGGGCCACGAGGACTTTTCGGAAGACACTTATCGTACGCTCACGGCAGTCGATTCCGCGGTCATGGTGATCGACGCTGCCAAGGGCATCGAGGCGCGCACGCGAAAACTGTTCGAGGTCTGCCGCCTGCGCGACATTCCGATCATCACCTTCATCAACAAGATGGACCGCGAGAGCCGCGACGTGTTCGAGCTGCTCGACGAGATCGAGAAGACGCTGGCGCTCGACACCACGCCGATGACCTGGCCGGTTGGCCGCGGCCGCGACTTTCTCGGCACCTACGACGTCGCCAATGGCGGCGTGCGCCTGCTCGAGGGCGGCGGTGCCAAGACCGGCGCGGCGCAGCAGATCGAGATCGCGGAACTGGCCAAGCTCAACGCCAATCTCGACGTCAGTGCCGTCAAGGACGAGCTCGAGCTCGTCACCGAAGCGTCGAAACCGTTCGAGCTCGAAGCGTTCCGCGAGGGCCATCTCACGCCCGTCTATTTCGGCAGCGCGCTGCGCAATTTCGGCGTTGGCGACCTGCTCGAAGGGCTCGGCAAGTTCGCGCCCGAGCCACGTGCACAGGACAGCGACCAGCGCAAGGTCGAGGCCACCGATCCGCGCATGAGCGCCTTCGTGTTCAAGATTCAGGCCAACATGGATCCGAACCACCGCGACCGCATTGCGTTTGCGCGCCTCTGCTCCGGCAAGCTCAGCCGCGGCATGAAGGCGAAGCTGGTGCGCACCGGCAAAAGTATGCCGCTGTCGAGCCCGCAATTCTTCTTTGCCCAGGATCGTTCGGTCGCGGACGAGGCCTTTGCCGGCGACGTCGTCGGCATCCCCAATCACGGCACGCTGCGCATCGGCGATACCTTGACCGAGGGCGAGGATTTCAACTTCGTCGGTGTGCCGAGCTTTGCACCGGAGATCGTCCGCCGCGTCCGTCTCACCGATGCGATGAAGGCAAAGAAGCTGAAGGAAGCGCTTCAGCAGATGTCGGAAGAGGGCGTGGTGCAGGTGTTCCGCCCGCGCGACGGTGCGCCGGCGCTCGTTGGTGTGGTCGGCGCGCTCCAGCTCGACGTGCTGAAGGCGCGGCTCGATGCGGAGTATTCGTTGCCGGTCGAGTTCGAGGTCAGTGAGTTCCAGCTCGCGCGCTGGGTCTCCTCGGAGGATCGCAAGAAGCTCGACACCTTCATCGCCGCGAATACCTCGAGCATCGCCGACGACGTCGATGGCGACCCCGTGTATCTCGCCCGAAACGAGTTCTATCTCGGCTACACCCGGGAGCGCGCCGAGGGCATCGAGTTCACCAACGTCAAGGACGTCAAGAAGAAGGGGTAGGGCGCCTCGGCGCCTTAGGCGCGAGCATGTGAACGGTCGCGGGCTTGACGCTGTCGCGGACGGTGCCACGTTTAACCGACGTGACATCGCGAGCTCAAAGCATGTGGCGCGGCCTCCTCGTTCTTGTCCTGCTGCCGATCTCGACGGTCGCTACCAATGCGCAGCGCCGCCAGATCAATCCGATCCCGTTTGCGCATGAGCCGTGCAGTGTGCTCGACGACCGACCCTGCACGCCGTCTTATTGCAGCCCGCTCGAGCCCGGGCCCTGCATCCCCGAGATTGATTATCCCTACGGCGAGAACCTGCAGCTCACGATCAAAAGTGCCCCATCAGACGTTGACCGCGCCAAATACCGGAAGCCGGATCACGATCTCGATACGATCGGCGACCTGTTCGCCGAGCTGCGCACCTGCTGGTCGCCGCCATCGGACAATGCGCGAAAGGGGATGCAGATGTCGGTGCGCTTCAGCTTCAACAAGGCGGGCGGCCTGATCGGCCCGCCGCGCCTGACCTACGCGACCGCAGGCGTGCCGGCCGAGACAAGGACGACCTATCTCAAGGCGATCAATTCATCGCTGAACGCCTGCCTGCCGCTGAAATTCACCGATGGACTCGGCGGCGCCTTGGCCGGGCGGCCGATCGCGATCCGCTACGTCGATAATCGCGAGCTCGGCAAGTAGCGCATCAGTTGCGAGTGGCGGCCAATCGATGATACGCCATCAGCGGGGGCGCTGGCAAAAGGGGAGGATATCGTGGGTCTGCTGGTCATGATCCTGGGGCTGGTGCTGTTTTTCGCCCCCCATGTTTTCACAACAAAACGTGACGCGCGCGCGCAGGCGATCGCGCGGCTGGGCGAGGGGACGTACAAGATCCTCTATTCGGTTGTCTCGCTCGCGGGACTGGCGCTGATCGTCTGGGGCTTCGGCCACTATCGGGCGACCGGCTGGATCGATGTCTGGTATCCGCCGAAGGCGATGAAGCACATCACGGTCGCGCTGATGCTGCCTGCGGTGATCCTGGTGGTCGCATCATATTTGCGCGGGCGCATCTATGCGACGCTGAAGCATCCGATGCTGGCCGGCGTCAAGCTGTGGGCGGCCGCGCATCTGCTCGCCAATGGCGATCTCGGCTCGATCGTCCTGTTCGGCTCGTTCCTTGGTTGGGCGGTGTATGACCGCATCTCATTCAAGCACCGCAAGGACGCCGGCGGCCCGCCGATTCCGGTGGGCGGCGTCACCAACGATCTGATCGCCGTCGCGGTCGGATTTGTCGCTTATCTGGCGCTGGCATTTGCGTTCCATCCTGTCGTGATCGGAGTTCCCGTTGTGGGCGGCTAGCCGATCGCCGCAAGACAGCACCCGCGTGTGCATGCGCGGAAGACAACAAAAGCAACAAGCCGAGGCCCCTCCGATGGACTGGTCGCAATCTCAGATTCCGCCGATGCGGTTCGAGGCGCGTTTCGGCGATCGGGTGGTGCCGGCGTTCACCGATCGACCGGCGAGTCTCTGGGCGATGATCGCCGACGCTGCCGCGCGCAACGGCGATGGTGAAGCGCTCGTCTGCGGCAGTGTCCGGCTGAGCTGGTGGCAGACGCTCGACCAGGCCGCGCGGGTTGCGTCGGGCTTTCGCAAGCTCGGCCTGCAGCGCGGCGACCGCGTCGCTATCCTGCTCGGCAACCGCATCGAATTTCCGCTGCTGCTGTTCGCCGCCGCGCATGAGGGGCTGGTCACGGTGCTGCTCAGCACGCGGCAGCAGAAGCCGGAGATCGCCTATGTGCTGGCCGATTGCGGTGCCAGGATTCTGATCCACGAAGCGGCACTCACGGATCGATTGCCCGATGCGGCGGATGTTCCCGACGTGGTTCATCGCATCGCCGTTGACAATGATCCGGCTCTGTCGTGTTTCGCGGCGCTCGCCGACAATGCGCCAGCGCCGGCTCCGGTCGAGGTGAGCGAGGAGGACACTGCGATGATCCTCTACACCTCGGGCACCACAGGCAAGCCGAAGGGCGCGATGCTCGCCCATTGCAATATCGTGCATTCCTCGATGGTGTTCGTGTCCTGCCTGCAATTGACGCAAGCCGACCGCTCGATCGCAGCGGTCCCGCTCGGGCACGTCACCGGTGTCGTCGCCAATATCACGACGATGATCCGCTGCGGCGGTGCGCTGATCATCATGCCGGAATTCAAGGCGGCTGATTATCTCAAGCTCGCCGCACGCGAGCGCGTCACCTACACGGTGATGGTGCCTGCGATGTACAATCTCTGCCTGCTGCAGCCGGATTTCGACAGCTATGATCTGTCGAGCTGGCGCATCGGCGGCTTCGGTGGCGCGCCGATGCCGGTCGCGACCATCGAGAGGCTCAAGGCAACGATTCCTGGCCTGAAGCTTGCGAATTGCTACGGCGCGACCGAGACGACGTCGCCGTCCACCATCATGCCCGGCGAGCTGACGGCGAGCCACATCGACAGCGTCGGCCTGCAGTGTCCGGGGGCGCGGATCATCGCGATGGGGGCGGAGGGGCGCGAGCTGCCGCCCGGCGAGATCGGCGAGCTCTGGATCCAAGGCGCCTCCGTCATCAAGGGCTACTGGAACAACCCGAAGGCCACGGCCGAGAGTTTTACCGGTGGCTTCTGGCATTCCGGCGATCTCGGCTCGGTCGATGCCGAAGGGTTCGTCCGGGTGTTCGACCGGCAGAAGGACATGATCAACCGCGGCGGCCTGAAGATCTATTCGGCCGAAGTCGAATCTGCGCTGGCCGGCCATCCCGCCGTGGTCGAGAGCGCGATCATCGCAAAACCATGCCAGGTGCTGGGCGAGCGCGTCCACGCGGTCGTGGTCACGCGCGTGCAGGTCGGCAGCGACGATTTGCGAGCCTGGTGCGCCGAACGGCTGTCAGACTACAAGGTGCCGGAGACGATGACGCTCACCGCCGAGCCCCTGCCGCGCAACGCGAATGGCAAGGTGGTGAAGCGGCAGCTGCGGGAGTTGCTCGCTGGGACTTGAGCGGGCCCCGAGCTCCGGGAGATCCCGGATCGCGTGTTAACGCCTTGATCGGGCTTGCTTTGCCTTGCCACCGCCATATCGATAGGGTATCGCCGCGGCGACGTGGGGACGGGCTTTAGACGCGCACGATCTGGCGCGCGCTCCCGGCCGGGCATGGGATTGGCATAAGTGTCTGAATTATTTGATGAAGTCGACGAGGAAGTACGTCGCGAGCAGCTCAAAAAGCTGTGGGACAAATATTCGCTCTACTTCATCGCCCTGATGGTGCTGATCGTGGCGGCCGTGGGCGGCTGGCGCGGCTACCAGTACCTGGAGGCCAAGAAGGCCGCCGAAGCCGGCGCTGTCTTCGAGAAGGCGGTCGAGCTGTCGGAGCAGGGCAAGCACGCGGAGGCCGAGACGGCCCTCGCCGATCTCGCTGCCAAGGCCCCCTATGGGTACCGCACGCTGGCACGGCTGCGGGCTGCCGCCGAGGCGTCGGCCCGCGATCCCAAGGCTGCGGCCAAGATGTACGACGACATCGCCGCCGACAGCAGCGTCGGCAGCGAGTGGCGGGATCTTGCAAAGATCCGCGCGGCCGGCCTGCTGGTGGACAGCGCTTCCTATGCCGACATCCAGCAGCGGCTGGAGGCCTCTGCCGAGCCCAAATCGACCTATCGCCACAGCGCTCGCGAGCTGCTGGCGCTGTCGGCCTGGCGCAACAACGACATGAGCGCGGCCCGCAAATGGCTCGACGCGATCGCCGAGGACGGCGAAACGCCGCCGAGCCTGCGCTCGCGCGCCGAGGCGCTCCAGGCCCTGCTGCCGCCCGTCGCCAAGAGCTGACGGCCAAGTAAGCTTAAGCCAAGAGAGCTGAGACGAGATAGCAAATATGCGCCGTACGTCACGCTTGATCGCAGCCGCCGTCCTGATCGCCTTCACGGGCGTTCTGGGCGGCTGCTCCAGCTTCGATCCGAGCGATCTGCTGGATTTCCTCGACACCAAGAAGAAGCTGCCCGGCGAACGCAAGCCGGTCTTCCCCGAGGGTGTGCCGGGCCTTGAGCAGGGTGTGCCGAAGGAGCTGTACAAGGGTGCGCAGCAGCAGCAGGATGCGAATGCGCCTGCCGTTGCGGCAATCCCGGCCGAGCCGCCGCCCGCCGAGCCGGCGAAACCAACGAAATCCGCCAAGGGCAAGAAGACCAGGCAGCCGCCCGCGACCGCGGCTGCGCCGGCTGAAGCGCCGGCCGGCGAGGTCGACGGCGAGGCCCAGCCCGAGGCGGCGCCAGCGCCGGCCGTCTCGCCGCCCAAGCACAAGATCGTCCGCAAGCGCACCACCGCGCCGCCGCCGGACCAGCAATCCGCACAGCAGCCTGCGCAACCGGCGCAGACCACCCAGCAACAGCAGACGCAGGGAGCTTTCCCCGCGCCGCTGCCCAGCGGCAGTTTCTCCCGCTGATATTTTTCACAGGTTTGACAGTCGCCACCTCCGCGGCGCACGAATGACTGATGTCCTTTACGATTGCCATTATCGGCCGGCCCAATGTCGGCAAATCGACGCTGTTCAACCGCCTGGTCGGACAGAAGCTCGCGCTCGTTGATGATCTGCCCGGCGTCACCCGCGACCGCCGCGAGGGCGAGGCCAGGCTCGGCGATCTCGAATTCACCATCATCGACACCGCCGGCCTCGACGAGGGCGCCAAGGGTTCGCTCACGGCGCGGATGCAGGAGCAGACCGAGACTGCGATCGCGCAGGCCGATGCACTGTTCTTCGTGATCGATGCCCGCATCGGCCTCACGCCGACGGACCGCGCTTTCGCCGATTTCGCCCGCAAGGCCAACAAGCCGGTGCTGCTGATTGCCAACAAGAGCGAAGGCAAGCATGGCGATGCCGGCGCGATGGAATCCTTTGCGCTCGGCCTCGGCGATCCCATCCAGATCTCCGCCGAACACGGTGAGGGCATGGGCGAGCTATATGACGCCCTCCGCGAGTTGATGCCGGAGCCCGTCGACGAGGATGACGCCGAGGACGACGAGCCGCTCACCGAGGAAGAGGCCGCGACGCGTCCGATCCGGGTCGCCATCGTCGGCCGGCCCAATGCCGGCAAGTCGACGCTGATCAACCATCTGCTCGGCGAGGAGCGGCTGCTGACGAGCCCGGAGGCCGGCACCACGCGCGATTCGATTGCGGTCGAGATCAACTGGAAGGGCCGCGAATTTCGTGTGTTCGACACCGCTGGCCTGCGCCGACGCTCGCGCATCGAGGAGAAGCTGGAGAAGCTCTCGGTTGCCGACGCGTTGCGCGCCGTGCGCTTCGCCGAAGTCGTCGTGATGATGATGGATTCGCAGAATCGCTTCGAGGAGCAGGATCTGCGCATCACCGATCTGATCGAGCGCGAGGGCCGCGCGGTCGTGCTCGCCGTCAACAAATGGGACCTGATGGAGACCAAGGGCGGCGGCGCGATTTCCACTCTGCGCCGCGATGCCGACCATTGGCTGCCGCAGCTCAAGGGCGTGCCGATCGTCGCCGTCTCGGGCCTGATGGGCGAGGGCATCGATCGCCTGATGCAGGCGATCCAGGATGCCTATGCGCTCTGGAACAGGCGCGTCTCGACCTCGGCATTGAACCGCTGGTTCGAAGAAGCTGTCCAGGCCAATCCGCCACCCGCGGTGTCAGGCCGCCGGTTGAAGCTGAACTACATCACGCAGACGAAAGCGCGCCCGCCGAGCTTCGTGCTGTTCTGCTCGCGCGCCGACGCGGTGCCGCAGTCTTACTTGCGCTACCTCGTCAACTCGATGCGTGAGGCGTTCGAGCTGCCGGGTACGCCGGTGCGCATCACCCTCCGCGAGAAGGCCAATCCATTCGCGCACAAGCGCAAGCGGCCATCGTGAGCGGCGAGGCCGGCGAGGCGAGAAGAGGCGGGTTAGGCCTGCGGCTAATCTTACTGAGTCATTTGGTCGCGCCCGCGAGGGCGGAGAATCAAATATTTGAAGGGATTCAATATTTGGCACGCGGAGGGCCAGATGAATCTCAATCATGGTGAAGGCAGCGAGGCACGATTTGCGGCGTATGTAGCTGGGCTTGGAAGCGTAATCGGTCCGGCGGTGCGGATGAGGCCGCTGCGTGACTATTGTACTGGCTTGATACTACCGGGTGAACGCAAGAGCGTCGAGCCGATGGCTGCGCGGACGGCCCCCGCGCGGACGGCAGCCCAGCACCAATCACTGTTGCATTTTGTCGGTAACGCGACCTGGTCGGACGCGGACGTGCTGGCCAAGGTCCGGGAGATGGTATTGCCGGCGATCGAGAGGAGCGGACCGATCGAGGCATGGATCATCGACGACACGTCATTCCCCAAGCAAGGCAAGCATTCGGTCGGCGTTCACCACCAATATTGCGGTCAGCTCGGCAAGCAGGCCAATTGCCAGGTGGCAGTATCTTTGTCGATTGCCAACCATGCCGCAAGTCTTCCGGTGGCTTATCGGCTGTATCTGCCGGAAACCTGGGCAAAGGACCGCGCACGCCGGAAGAAGGCGGGTGTCCCGAAGGAGATCAAGTTCAGGACCAAACCGGAGATCGCGCTGGAGCAGATACGCCGGGCTTGCGAGGCCGGACTGCCGCGCGGTGTCGGATTGATGGATGCGGCCTACGGCAATGACTCGCGGTTACGCGCGGGAATGACAGCTTTGGGCGTGCTCTACGTAGCCGGCATCTTGCCGAACACATTGATGTGGCGACCCGGCACCGGCCCGCGCCGCAAGGACAGGCCGCTGAACAATACCGGCCGACGCGACGAGCCAGATCTGGTCTCGGCCAAGGAAGTGATGCTTGCTCTACCGAAGCAAGCCTGGCGCACGGTGACGTGGCGGGAAGGTTCGGCCGACTGGCTGTCCTCGCGCTTCGCACGTGTGCGCGTTGCTGTTGGTCACAACAAACTGATCCCCGAGAAGCTGTCGCCGGAGTGGTTGCTGATCGAATGGCCGGAGGGAGAAACGGAGCCCACCAAATACTGGCTCTCAACGCTGCCGGAGACCATCAGCTTTGAGCGACTTGTCGATCTCGCCAAGCTGCGTTGGCGCATCGAGCGTGATTATCAGGAGCTCAAGCAGGAGGTCGGGCTCGGTCACTACGAGGGACGCGGCTGGCGCGGCTTCCATCACCACGCAACTCTGTGCATCGCCGCCTACGGCTTCTTGATCGCCGAGCAGGCGACGATTCCCCCCTCAGGACCTCGTTCCGCCACGCCAATCCCGATACCTCGCTTACCCGACGATTATCGACCCAGAGGCTCCGCCCGCGCGGCCTGAACGCCACATCCCGAACTCGATCGCAACCATGCGCGCCCGATTGCTCCGCGCGCTCATCAAAACCTTGCCGAGATGTCCATGCTGTGGCGTCGGCGCAGCATCCAATGGACGTCGACGCCCGTGACGCAGTAAGACTAACCCGCCCTGCGAAGCCTTACGAGCTCTGGCCTACTTCTTCTTCACCAGCGGACACTCGCTATCCCTAAGCGGCCTGGCGGCGTCTTCGGCCGGGATGGTCGCGACCAGCTTGTAATAATCCCACGGCCCCTTCGATTCCTCCGGCTTCTTCACCTCGAACAGATAAGCCGGGATGATGCGGCGGCCGTCTTCGCGCAACGGCCCCTTGCCGAACAGCGGATCGTCGGTCGGGATTTCCTTCATCTTGGCGACGACCTTGGCGCCGTCATGCGGATTGCCGCCGAGTGCCTCGAGCGCCTTGAGATAGTGTATCACGCCGGCATAATTGCCGGCCTGGGTCATCGACGGCATCGCGTGGTTGCTCACCTTCTCCTGGAAGCGCTTGGACCAGGCGCGAGTTCCTTCGTTCAGGTCCCAGTAGAAGGACTCCGTGAAGGTCAGGCCATGTGCGGTCTTGAGGCCGAGCGAGTGGACATCGTTGATGAACAACAGGAGGGCGGCGAGCTTCTGGCCGCCTTCGACGATGCCGAATTCGGCTGCCTGCTTGATCGCGTTGGTGGTGTCGCCGCCGGCATTGGCAAGCCCGATGATCTTCGCCTTGGAGTTCTGCGCCTGCAGTAGGAATGACGAGAAATCCGACGTGTTGAGTGGATGCTTGACGCCGCCGAGCACTTTGCCGCCGTTCGCGATAACGACCGCGCTCGTGTCGCGCTCGAGTGCGGCGCCGAAGGCGTAATCGGCGGTCAGGAAGAACCAGCTGTCGCCGCCCGCCTTGGTCAGCGCCTTGCCGGTGCCGTTGGCGAGCATGTAGGTGTCGTAGGTGTAGGAGATGGTGTTGGCGTTGCAGGCCTTGCCGGTGAGGTCGGCGGTGGCGCCGCCATTGTTGAGCAGGACGACGTTCTTTTCCTTGGCGACGTTGCTGACCGCCAGCGCCACGCCGGAGTTCGGCGTGTCGGTGATCATGTCGACCTTCTGGGTGTCGATCCACTGGCGCGCGATGTTGACCCCGATGTCCGGCTTGTTCTGGTGATCGCCGCTGACGACCTCGATCTTCCAGCCCTTGGCAGCCAGGCCGGAATCCTCCACCGCCATCTTGACCGCGACCACGGAGTTGGGGCCGCCGATGTCGGCATAGAGGCTGGACATGTCGTTGAGCACGCCGATCGTGACGGTCTTGTCCTGTCCTTTATCTTGGGCGTAGGCTGATGATGCAAAACCGAAAGCGGCGGCGCAGGCCAGAAGGGCCGCAGAGCGGCGCGCGAATGTCGTCGTCATAAAACGTCTCCTCCATTGTCAAATATGCGGGCGGCTCTCTTGCGGAGCCTTGGTCCGGCGGATTCCGTAGCCTGTCCCGGGGCTCGCGGCAATGCGCCTAAAGCCGGACGGTGCTGCGTCATAGAGCGTGCAGTCAGGCCGGCGAGCGGAAGCTCATCAGGGTTCGCGTCTTGTAGTCGTAGAACCTGCCGGTCTCGGTCCAGTCCGGCGCGCACATCGGCACGATGAATTCTGCGACCTGCTCGGCCGTGTCGAGCGTCGCCGGATCTTCGCCCGGCATCAGCGTGGCGCGCATGCGGGTGCGGACCGGGCCGGGGTTGAACAGGTTCACGCGCAGCTTCGTATTCGCGGTCTCCTGCGCCCAGGCACGCGCCAGCGTCTCCAGCGCGGCCTTGGAGGCGGCGTAGGGGCTGATATAGGCGGTCGCCTTGCTGGCGGCGCCGGAGGTGATGAACACGGCACGGCCGGCGTCGGACTGCCTGAGCAGCGGCTCCATGCAGCGGATCAGCTGGAAGTTCGCGGAGACGTTGACGGCCATGACGTCGTTGAACGTCTTCAGCTCGATATGGCCGATTGGCGAGGAGGGGCCGAGCACACCGGCATTGCCGACGAGGATGTCGAGCTTGCCATAGCGCTCGTGCAGGCCGGCCCCGAGCCGCGCGATGCCCTCGGAATCCGTGAGGTTGAGCGGCACCAGCGTGGCGCTGCCGCCGTCTTTCCGAATCTCGTCATCGAGCTCCTCGAGCCCGCCCTGCGTGCGCGCGGTGGCAACGATGTGCGCACCGGCCTTCGCCAGCGCGAGCGCCGTGGCAAAACCGATGCCGCGCGAGGCGCCGGTGACGAGAGCGATGCGGTTGGCGAGGGGCTTTGTCATAGACAGTTCTTATCCAGCGTCGTCCTGGCGAAAGCCTGGACCCATACGCCGTGGCGCGTATGGCTTGGGAAGACGGTTGTTGCACCTTCTCCGAACCACAGGGGCCTGTGGCAATGGGTCCTGGCCCCCCGTGCGCAATTGCGCACTAGGCCAGGACGACGAAAATTAGCTCGCCTCCGCCAGCAGCGACAATTGCCGCGGCTGCGGCTCGGTTTGGGTCTGGTCGGTGAGGTGGGTCGGATAGGCGCCGGTGAAACAATGATCCGAGAATTTCGGATTGGCGGGATCGCGGCCGGGCTCGCCCATGGCGCGGTACATGCCGTCGATCGAGAGGAAGGCGAGTGAGTCGGCGCCGATGATCTCGCGCATCTCCTCCAGGGAGTGCGTCGCGGCCAAAAGGCCGCCGCGGTCGGGCAGGTCGATGCCGTAATAGTCGGGATAGAGGATCGGGGGCGAAGCAAGGCGGAAGTGCACTTCCTTCGCGCCGGCATCGCGCATCATGCGCACGATCTTCTTCGAGGTGGTGCCGCGCACCAGCGAATCGTCGATCAGGATGATGCGCTTGCCTTCGATCGCAGCGCGGTTGGCCGAATGCTTCATGCGCACGCCGGATTCGCGGATCGCCTGTGTCGGCTGGATGAAGGTGCGCCCGACATAATGGTTGCGGATGATGCCGAGCTCGAACGGCACCCCGGAATGCTGGCTGTAGCCGACGGCGGCGGGCACGCCCGAATCCGGCACCGGCACGACGACGTCGACCGGCACGTGGCTCTCGCGTGCGAGCTGCGCGCCAAAGGCCTTGCGCACCTCGTAGACCGAGCGGCCGTGGACGATGGAGTCCGGACGGGAGAAATAGATGTATTCGAAGATGCAGGGCCGCGGCGCGATCGGCGGGAACGGCTTGTGGATGTCCTGGCCGTTCTCGTCGAACACGATGACTTCGCCAGGCTCGATGTCGCGCACGAAGCGCGCGCCGATGATGTCGAGCGCGCAGGTCTCCGACGTCAGGATCGGGCAGCCATCGAGCTCACCTAGCACCAAGGGGCGGATACCGCGCGGATCGCGCGCGCCGACCAGCTTCTTGTTGGTGAGCGAGACCAGCGCATAGGCGCCTTCGATCTCTCGCAGCGCGTCGATATAGCGCTCGATGAAGCGGGCGCGCCTGGAACGCGCGACCAGATGCAGGATCACCTCGGTGTCGGTGGTCGACTGCATCATCGCGCCGTTCTTGACGAGTTCGCGGCGCAGCGTCAGGCCGTTGGTGAGATTGCCGTTGTGGGCAACCGCGAGGCCTCCGGCATTGAGCTCGGCGAACAGCGGCTGCACGTTGCGCAGGATGGTCGCGCCGGTCGTGGAATAGCGGACATGGCCGACCGCCATAGTGCCGGGCAGGCGGTCGATCACCTCGCGGCGGGAGAAGGTGTCGCCGACGAGGCCGAGGCGACGTTCCGAGTGAAAGCGGCTGCCATCGTAGGCGACGATGCCGGCGGCTTCCTGGCCACGGTGCTGAAGGGCGTGGAGCCCGAGGGCGGTGATGGCCGCGGCGTCCGGATGTCCGTAGATGCCGAACACGCCGCATTCCTCGCGGAGCGTATCTCCCTCCAGGTCGTCCTGAAGCTCTAGCGCGGCTGGGCCGGTATCGAGATCAAGTTGGGCGTCCTGGTCAGGGTGTCGCATCTCGTCCGCGCCTCTCTGTTGGCTCAATTAACCTTGGCGCAATCAACGCGCCGCAGGTTTCTCGATCAGCTTCTTCATGCCGTCACGAGCCGATTTACTGTACCCGTCGCCACCGCCCGAAGGCTGCTGCTCGGTGTCAGCTTGATCATCATCTGGTTTGTTTTTCTTGAATCTCTTCAAGATGGTGTTCTCGGGGTCGTCAGGCAAGAGGGACATCAGCCAATCCCCGGTTCCCTGGAGCACCACGCGGGACTTGGCACCCGAGACCCAGTCAGGGCGCTGCTTGTCCGGCACCAGCCAGGTGAAGAACAGGAAGGCCACCACGACAATCAAAAGCCCGCGCGCCAACCCAAACAGGAACCCGAGGGTGCGGTCCAGCGCGCCAATGCGCGAATCCAGGATCATGTCCGAGATCCGAACCGTGATCACGGAGACCACGATCAGGGTCCCGACGAAGACGCCGGCGACCACGACCACGCTCGCGACGGTGTCGTTGTTGAAATAGGTCTTGGCGGTCGGCAGCAGCTTTGAGAACGAGTACAGCGTCACGATCGCCGCGGTGCCCCAGGCCGCGATGGAAAGGATTTCGCGCATGAAGCCGCGGACCATGGCAAGCAGGCCCGAGATCAGCATCACACCGAGCAGGATCAGGTCGAGGAGTGTTACTGGCATCGGCTGGTCTGGTCCGCTCGTACTCTCAAAGGTGCTCAGCGAATCGGTGTTTGGCCGGCGCCCCCAAAAGAGGGGCAGACGGCGCTCCCGGCAAGGCCGCAACCACGCAATCCCATGCTGCTTTTGTGACGGCTGTATAGCGGCGGAGGCGAGGGACGTCACCTCCACCTACCCCTCTCCACGGCGGAATCTTGCTGGTGTGGCATTTTTCTCTGCCGGTGCGTTCGTTTCGCCCCGGCGAGAGCCACGGGCAGCGATTTCGGCCACCAGGGTCGTCAGGCTGTTGACCGCGTTCAGCGTCAGTCCAGCCTCACCGGCGGTATCGCCGCCACGGGCCGATTCGGGCAGCACGGCGCGCTTGAAGCCGAGCTTGACCGCTTCCTTGAGCCGCGCCGGGGTCTGCGCCACCGGGCGAATGACGCCGGAGAGCGAAATCTCGCCGAAATAGACCGCATCGGTGGGTAACTGCGCGTTAACCAGGGAGGAAACCAGCGCGGCCGCGGCGGCCATATCGGCGGCCGGCTCGTGGATGCGCAGGCCGCCCGCGACGTTCAGATAGACGTCGTGGCCGGAGAGCTTGACCCCGCAATGGGCTTCCAGCACCGCCAGCACCATCGAGAGCCGGCTCTGATCCCAGCCGACCACGGCGCGGCGCGGGGTGCCGAGCGAGGTCGGGGCCACCAGCGCCTGCAATTCGACCAGAACGGGCCGCGTGCCCTCGATGCCCGCGAAGACTGCCGTGCCTGGCGTGCCGAGATCGCGCTCGGACAGGAATAGCTCGGACGGGTTGGTGACCTCGCGCAGACCAAGGCCCGTCATCTCGAACACGCCGATCTCGTCGGTCGGGCCGAAGCGGTTCTTGACGGCGCGCAGGATGCGGAATTGCTGGGAGCCTTCGCCCTCGAACGACATCACGGCATCGACCATGTGCTCGACCACGCGGGGGCCGGCGATCTGGCCGTCCTTGGTGACGTGGCCGACCAGGATGATAGCTGCACCCGTCTTCTTGGCAAAACGAATGAGCGTCTGCGCCGAGGCGCGCACCTGCGTGACCGTGCCCGGCGCGGATTCCACCGTGTCCGTCCACATGGTCTGGATCGAGTCGATCACGATCAGCCGCGGGACGGCGCCTTCGGACAATGTCGAGACGATGTCTTCCACCGACGTCTCAGCCGCGAGCTGCACGGGAGCATCCGACAGCCCGAGCCGCTCGGCGCGCAGCCGCACCTGGGCGATGGCTTCTTCGCCGGAGATATAGACGATGCGGTGGCCGGCGCGCGCCATCAGGCTGGTCGCCTGCGTCAGCAGTGTCGACTTGCCGATGCCGGGATCGCCGCCGACCAGCAGCACCGAGCCGCGGACGAAGCCGCCGCCGGTAACGCGATCGAGCTCGGTCATGCCGGACGAGAGGCGCGGGGCGTCCTGGGTTTTGCCGGACAGACTCTCCAGCGCAAACGTCCGCCCCTTGCGCTTGGAGCGGATCGAGACCGGCACGCTGCCGGTCGTGTCCTCCTCGGCGAGCGTATTCCACTCGCCGCAGGACTCGCACTTGCCCTGCCAGCGGTTATACGCCGCGCCGCAGTTCTGGCAGACGAAGGAAAGCGTGGATTTGGCCATGGGGACAGCGAGTCGAGGAGATCGACTGTGCTCATAGCACGGAATGGAGAGCCCGCGAGGGCCCGCGCTTGGGAACGCCGCTTCCGAACCTGCGTTCAATATTGGAATCTGGAGCGTCTCATGGAACATGCAATTTTCGCAGCGGCGTTGCGTCGATCGCCGCGCCCGGCTTTGGCATGTCCACGCCTGCGGCGGCCCAAGACCGTCACTTCTCTTGAGGCCGAATTTGGGCCTATCCCGGCAATTGATCGGCGGTCGCCGTCGCCGCGCGCCCGGCCGCGGATTCGAGGTGGACATGGCCGATGATCAGTGCCTGACGGCCATGGTCTTCGCCGGCGGTCTCGGGCTTGGCGCCTACCATGCCGGTGCGTTCGAGGCCTTCACGTCTGCCGGCGGTGAGGTGGGCTGGGTTGCCGGTTCATCGGCGGGCGCAATCACGGGCGCGCTGATCGCAGGGAGTGCGGCGGTCGATCGCGTCGCGAATTTGCGGCGGTACTGGCACGGGCCAAGCGGCTCGATTGCGGCACAGACCGGCAATCGTCATCTGTTCGCCTGGCTGAGCTCGATCAACACGCGGCTGTTGGGTCACGCCGGCTTCTTTCACCCCCGGCTGCCGATTCCAGCATCTCATTTCGGCGGACTCTACGATCTCGGCCCGACGCGGGAGCGCCTGCGACACCTGATCGATTTCGAACGCCTGAACGCCGGCCAGCCCCGTATCACCATTTGCGCGACGGACGTCGAAAGCGGGGATGCCGTCTTGTTCGATTCTCAGTCTGAGCGAATCGAGATCGATCACATCCTGGCCAGCTGCGGTTTCCTGCCCGAGTTTGCTCCCGTGCAGGTCGCCGGCAGATGGCTCGCCGATGGCGGGTTCTCGCTCAATGCGCCGTTTGATCCCGTGCTCGAGGTTTCGAATCCGCTGCGGCTCTATGTCATTGACCTCTATGCCCGGGACGGCAAAGTCCCTGACGGGATCGAGGCCGCGGCCGAGCGCAAGAGCGATCTGACGTTCGGCAACCAGACCTTTCAGCGGCTTCGCCACGCCCTCGAAGCGCGCCGGCTCCGCGCCGAACTCCAGGCTCTGACTTGTAACGACACGGTCTATCTCCTGAGCTATCGGCCCGGCGCCGAGGAGGCCGGGCCGGAGAAATCCTTCGACCTGTCGGACGTCGCGATGGCACAGAGATGGCGAGCGGGTTTTCTGGACATGCAACATACCGCATGGCTCGCTCCCGGCCAGAACGAGGTCTGCAGCGTGCGCCGCTGATGGCGATCTCCTGCATTGGCCTGGGCCCTATACCCACGCCCAAACAATCGGGCGCGATTTTGATATTGGTTATTATGGGCGCGCGGCCCGGACCGGCCGAGTTGGAAAGCGGCATGTGTCGGACCTGAGGAATGACGTCGCTGTGCAGCTCGACGTCTTTGCCGAAATGTTCCGGGCCGCCTCGTAGGCCACACCGATGATATTCACGCCGCGCGAAAGGTTCGTCATGAGCGCTTTCTGGACCGGTTCTCAAAAACTATATTCCGACCGGAACCGTCGCTGTCGTATCCCTGGCCGCCATGGCTGCAGGCTTCGGCGACGCCCATCCGCCTTGAGCCCGACCAAATTCGTCTGGCAGGTCGGGCGGCTGGCTCGGCTGGCCCGTCCGCAAACCGGAAATCGCTGACGAGGTTCTGGCCGCCGGTCCATCCGAATTCGCGTGGCCCTCGGCGAAACCACCCCAGGCACGCCAGCCGACGGCGCCCCAGCCTTCTTGCTCGACGCGCGCACTCATAGGCACTACGATGGTCAGCTGCTGAGTCCGTTTGATTTTGATCAAGTTCAGTAGCGTCGCCGCCACGATCATCATGAGGACGCCAGCAGCGCTGAGCGCGATCTGCATCGCCAGCCCTTCCGAGACATTGAGCAGCGCCAGGACGCTGGCGAGCGTAAGCAGAACGCCGAGGCAGTAGATCGGCAACGAGTTCTTGCCACAGAGAATCGCACCGCGCATCACTATCGCCGTCAGCCCTCGCCGATTGGGAGGCACGAACCATACCGCCAAAACTGCAAGGGCCAAAAAATGCAGCAGCCGGGATGGGTCGAGATTTGATTTATCCATGGGATAAAACAGTTTCAGCAGCGCCTGTGGGACCATCCCGTCCAATAGTTTCACCCTCCAGCTCAATGCGATGATCAGGCTGAAGACCAGATAGAGAGCGGCAGACGCAAGCACCGTGCGTGACGTCACCCATGGCCGCGCTCTCTCGCCTTCGATCGTCCACCACGCGCCAAGAACAACAAGCAGTTGCCAGGCCAGGGGATTGAAGGCCCAGTGGCCGCTCGGCCACGCCGGTATCGTCCAGCCGAATACATGCACCAGGGCATAAAGCGCCAGCGAGGCGCCGAGCATCACGTTCGGTACTCGCAGCAGCAGCCACAGCAGCGGCGCGAACAAGAGATGAAGAAGCACGAAGATCGGCAACACGTCGGTATTTACCGGGCAGTATTGCAGGATTGCCGCGTGCACGAGCGTCGCGCCTGGCTGGTCCAACAGAATCCGCGTATTGCTCTCGTCAGCAAGACGGTCCCCGCCTGCGAGGTAAACCAAGATCGCACAGGAGAGCGTGAGCAGCAGAAACGCGGCATAAATATCCCGACTTCGCCGCAGCGTCCGCCTGATCAGGCCGGTCCAGCCCTCGCAGCGCCATACCTTGCCGTAGGCCAGTGCGCAGGTCACACCCGAGATGAACATGAATACTTCCGCGGCATCGCTGAAGCCGTAGTTCCGCAGCGTCAGCCAACTTCCGATGTTGTTGGGAACATGGTCGAGAAAGATGCACCAGAGCGCGATACCGCGGCAGGCATCAATTCGCAGATCGCGACCAGAATCTTTCAGACTCGGCAGCGCGCTTGGCTTCGGGGTGGCTGGTCGATCATGCATCGGGATGCCCGTCCGGCGTGCGAGCCGTCTCCAAGAGGAACGATCAAGAGGGACAAAAGCCGAGCTCTCTACGGTGATGAAAAGCACGCGACAACCGCGAGAGCACAATCGGCGCTGAAATTCGGTGCAAGCGTGATGAGAAGTCCGCCAGCGATAGCAGCGCCGATAATAGCAGCAGCAATTTTGGGCATCATCATTTGTGCAATCCCCTCTGAACCAGTTGGGAAAGCCACTGCCGAGAAAAACATCCGACCACACTGCGAATCATAACGGCCCCGCAGTCTAGAGTTGATTCACGCCGAACCCCGCCATGACCGCAATTGCGATGACGATCGTAAGGTGGCGCTTGGCAGAAGCTCTTGGCGGTGAGGCGGTGTGTAGAGGAGCATCGTTCAACCCGCACAGCTTGTAAATCAGCCCGAGGTCCACATTGAGAGATCCCTTGGTCCTATGATCAAGGTATCGCACAGCTCTCGATTTCCATCTGACGTCGCTCAGGCCACATCATAGGCATGTCACCATTGCGCACAGGCCAAGGGAGGCCGCCTCGCGCGGGCCCTTGAGGTCCACGCCCGCTTTTGTCGCTGTTGTATTGCGTGACACAACGCCCTTTGGCTCCCTTGAGTGCCTGACGGAACCGCTGGTCGGGTCAGGGATAGCGGATGGGCGGTTCGGGAAGCCGATCCTCGGCCACCTTCGTGTCGCCAAAGACCCGAAGATGGGTGTATGATTTCCAAATTGGATCTCCGTGCAGGATGACGGAGAGCTTTTTATGAAGGTCCTGGTTGTCGACGATCACGCATTGATTCGCGAGGCCTTGCACTCTGTTCTGAAGCAACTGAACCGAGAAGCAGTCATTTTTGAAGCTTCGAACAGCCAGAAGGCAATGCGCATCGTCGAGGAACATCCGGACATCAGCTTCATTCTGCTTGATATCAATTTACCCGATCGAGATGGCTTTTCTGTTCTCCGCGAACTGCGTGAGCGCTATGCGACCATTGCTATCGTCATTCTCTCGTCATCGGATGATCAAGACACAGTCAAGCGCGCTTTCAAACTTGGCGCTCTGGGTTTCATCCCGAAAACGACCGAACGCGAGGTTATACTCAACGCTATCAAGTTGGTGTTCTCTGGCGGCGTTTACATTCCCTCACAAATGCTGGAGGAAACGAGGAGTCCCCGGCTTGTAGATGATCCAGGGGGGCGCGACTCTTTCAAGGGCATCGGGTTGACCGATCGGCAGATCGAGGTGCTTGCGCTCCTGATGAAGGGAAGAAGCAACAAGGTCATTGCCAGGACACTCAATATGGCCGTACCGACGGTGAAGAACCACATCACGGCCGTTCTCAAGACGCTCGGTGTAGCGAGTCGTACCGAGGCGATCATAAAGGTAGGAAAAATGGGCTGGGAGTTGCCGCCAAAATCTGAATCGTAAAATTGCCCCGGCGTCGCTCCTATCCTCCATGATCCCTGAAGACTTCGTGCATGACGGCGCGGAGCCGCATTGGATCAACAGGCTTGTGCAGCAAAATGTATCCTCTCTCGTTAGCGTCACGTAATGGTTCAGCTGCCGTATCGCCGCTGATCAGAATAGCTGGGATTGAGGAACCGAACGCCGCATTGATTTGTTCAATTGCGCGGATTCCGATCTTTCCGTTCGCAAGATGATAATCCGAGATTATAAGATCGGGGCGTTCTTGGCGCTGAGCAACTCGCATAAGCGCAGCTTCGTCGGATCCGGCGGTAAGGACGGAGTATCCCCAATTGCCGAGCAATCCGCCCGTTCCCTCCTTCACCATTGGAGCGTCAGCAACAACAAGAATGCGCTTCCCTTCAGCCGGGAAAGCTCCGGGGTACGGGGAGTCAACGGGCGCGGTGGACGTGACACATTCATCGACGATCGGAAGCTCGATCGCGAAGCGCGAACCTCGGCCCACACGCGAAGCTAAGTCGATTCGATGATCGAGAAGCAGGCGAAGCCCGTCAACAATGGCAAGGCCAAGCCCCAGGCCGCCGGACCGGTTCCGCTCTTGGCCGGGAACTTGAAAGAACTCGCCAAAGATATTCTGCTTCTGATCCTCAGGAATGCCGGGGCCGGTATCCCACACTTCGATGCGCAACGTTTCGCCGCGCCGACGGCATCCGACGATGATCCCGCCCCGCAACGTATAGCGGACGGCATTGGATACCAGATTGAGCAGTATGCGTTCGAGCAGCATGGGGTCACTCCGCACCCAGGCGTTACTTCGCCTGATGCGTAGCTGTAGGCCTTTTTCTCGCGTTGCCTGATTAAAGGTCCTCTCAATTTTTTGCAGCAGGTGCGCGATTGGAAATTCGGTAATTTTTGGAGTAAGCATCCCGGCATCGAGCCTGGAGATATCCAGGAGCGAGTTGAACATTTCATCCAGTTCTTTGCGCGCTGCATCGACCCGTTCGATCGTCTTTGTCCTTTCCCTCGAACTGAGCGGCGTGCGCAGTTGGGCAACGAACAAGCCCAGTGCATGTAATGGTTGCCGCAGATCATGGCTTGCCATGGCAAGAAAGCGCGATTTTGCGGCGTTGGCGAGCTCCAGTTCTTGCGTGCGCTCTGCGACCTTGCGCTCGAGTTCGATCTGTGCGCGGCGCAGACTTTCCTCCGCTTTCTTGCGTACCTCCACGTCGGCGCTGAGCAACAAGCTTGGTACGGCAATACTGATCAAGAACATCAGTACCAGCAGGAACGAAGAATTGAGATCTCCGCTCGTGAAGGGGCCGCCGCCCATGAGCGTCCCCCAAATCGTGGTGCCCGCAAGCACCAGCGCGACCGTTGCGGTGTCGCGCGGACCGCGGCGCAATGCCGCCCATAACATTGGCAAGATCGCAAGAAAACCCAGCGGGTCTCGGCCTGGCGTTTGCTCGATCAGGGGGCTGAAAGCAATGAGGCCAACTACCGCCGCTGTCGCGAGCACGCCCACTGTCTCCAAAAACTCGTTTCGGCTGAAAGCATGGTGGTGGCCTGCTGCCCAAAGCACAATAGCCGGGGCAATCACCAGCGCGCCGGTCGCATCTCCCAGCCACCATGTGATCCAGGCGTCAGCGAAATTCTCGGGTTCGATGTACCCGACCGTTGCCAGGCTGGTTAGTCCAATGCTTGCGCTGATCGGTGACGCGATCGCGACGCAAATCAGAGCAAACTTTGCGACAGAATTTGGCGTCGAGAATGTGTTACAACCGCCCGACCATCGATTGATGAGGTAAGCGCCAACAACAGCTTCGAGAGAGTTGCCGGTTGCAATAGCAATTGAGGTGGCAACCGAGCCGGCCGTCGTGGCATTGGCGACCATCGCCGCTGTAAAAATTGCGGGCCAAATCCGGTATCCCTGCAACAGCACTGCCGCCAGCGCGACACCCGTCGGCGGCCAAATTGGCGTTGCGCTCGGATGAATAGAGGCGAGGGCAAGGCCGCCTTTTGCGAGGGCGAAATAGATCGCTCCAATTGCGACCAGACCCCCGGCATAGCTAATGCTTCGGCGGGAACTTACCTCCGGAATCAAAAATCGTGGAATGGACATCGTCAACACTTTGACTTGGCAATAAGGTCGTCCACCATGGCTGACTTTTTGCGTGGCCGCTGAAGCCTACGTCACCAAAAAAGCCTCGCGAACAAACGAGTGTTTGCGATCGGACGCGTGCCGCGCCGGAACTTCGATGATCGGTAGTGAACCGCACGCGCAGCACGGCGATTACCTCGGAGCGCGCTGAAAGATGTCAGGGTGGGGCTGACTAATAGGTTGAGGACCGCGCCAGCTCCGTTCTAAAAATTCCTCAAGTCAGACAAGAGACGACCTGATCGAAAACAAAGGATGAGCCGATGAACGGCAAACTCAATTCACGACTTTGTAAGCGTAAGTACAGTTAGCACAACCACTGCACCCTGACTATCAACGATACAAGCTCCGCGCTTCGGCACACACCACCGTCGATCTTATCGAGTTAGCTTTCATTCACGCCCCTCTGTCATTTGACGTCGCAAATCGTGTCAGTTCGCACGAAAGGAGGGGCAGGAAAATCGACTTGTGACTCCGGTCGCGACAGCGACGCGGCAACTATGACGTCCGCTGCTACGACGAGAGCCAGGCGAGACATTTAGCCGCAATTGTGCGCCTTATCGGAGCCGATCCGATCTGCTTCAGCCCGCACCTTTATCGCGCTCGCAATGAGGTCGAACGGTTCTTCAACAGGATCAAACAATGTCGTCGTGTGGCGACGCGCTGCGGCAGGCTTGCGGGAAACTGCCATGCCTTCATCCAATTCGCATCTATCCGGCTATGGCTGGCCGCGTATGAGTCCATGTCCTAGTCGCCCTGCGTTTTCCTATCGAGGCGCTTGCCGATCTCCTGCAGAAATCGGGTGAGGCCCTCATCGGGCGTCACGTCGTCGGGCGCAGCGATCGGGGTGATCCCCCAGTTCGCCAATACAGCCTCCTGCACGGGGTTGTGCCGCGCCACGAAAGCGAAGGATTTCGGCCGGTCCTGGCGGTGCCCCGAATCCTCCCATGTCTGCCAGATCCGGTGCAGCAGAAGCCGGATATTCGGATCCGACATGCTGTATCCGATGAACAGGAGCGTACTGGCGAGCGCGTCGGCGCGAAACCGGACGTCGAGCGGCGAATTGAAGGCGAGCCGATTGAGAAAGTCGGTTTCGGTCAGAACGAGCGAGGCATCGTCATCGAAGTCACCGTGGTATTTGACGATGTGGGTGATGCCGGCGGGAGCGCTCGCGATCTCCTTTGCGTTGCTGATCTTCGCGTAGCGTTTGCCGAGGACATCGAATGCTGTTTCGAGATTGCGGTCGTAATTCGTCGTGTAGATGATGGGGAAATCGAGCTCGACGATCAGCTTGTGAAGCTGTGACGCTGCGATCTTCTCCGGATCGACCCGCCAGTTGCGGTCCAGCCAGCTGCGGAGCGGGCCAATGCCGCCGCGCTTCAGCCGGTAATACTCCGCCAGTATCTGGTAGCCACCGTGCATGCCGTCGATGACGCCGGCCTCGAGGCCGAGATCGTCAAGCAGATGGTCGATGAGGGACTGCCAGGACGGCAGGCCAACTGCCATCGAAACACCCGCACCGACGAACAGGATAGCGCGACGCTGCCGTATTGCGGCAGACAGGAGATCGTATGTCAGCCGCTCGTCTGCGACTTCTTTGCTCTGGTTGTCCATCCAGGACAAATGACCGGATGCGCTGCGGGTTCCTGCGCCGGCCGATCGGTCATTCGGGCCGCGCTTGGCGCCTCCACGGCGCGGGCGCCTCACGCCTGCGTGGCGTTCCACAGCATGGAGAGCCCGGCTGCGATCATGATTGCGTCCATCAGCAGGCGGAACAGGTCCGGCTTCAGATGCAGCACGAAGCGTTTTGCGATGAAGGCGCCTGACATCAGGGAGGCGCCTGCGACCAGGCCCTTGATGAAAACGTCCTGCGTCAGCGCGCCGAAGCGTTCAAAGGTCACCGATTTGGCGAAGTAGAGGCCGAGGGAGGAAGCCGCTTCGGTCGCGAGGAAGGCGCCCTTGCTCAGGCCGTAGAACAGGAACAGCGGCACGCTGAGCGGACCGGTGGAGACCACGATGCCGGTGAGATAGCCGATGATCGCGCCGCCGATCGCGAGATGCCATAGATTCGCTTTCAGCTCGTGCCGCGCCAGCCAATGCCGCGCCGGCACCATCGCGATCAGAAAGACGCCGATGGCGAAGTCGACCGCCTGCGAGGGCAACGCCAGCAGCGTGCGCGCGCCAAGCACGGCGGCTGGAATGCCCGTCACCGAATAGGCCGCGCAGGCTCGCCAGTCGACCTCACGCCACCAGGCCAGGATGCGCGAAAAATTCGCCATCACCGAGGCGACTGCCATGATCGGCACGGCTTCCTTCGGTCCATAGGCTGAGATCAGCACCGGCATCAGCATGATCGACGAGCCCGTGCCGACGATGCCGGAAATGGTGCCGGCGATGAGGCCGACGGTGAGGACGAACAGGAAAGCCAAAGGAGGGCAGGCTCCGGGAATCGGGGAATTGACGAGTCCCGATGACTGCCCGCTGCTCGCAGCGCACGGGGAGTTCGTCCATCGTGACATCCTGCCAGTGTTTTGCCCGACGAGTCAAATTGAATTTCGGAATACCCGTAAGGAATTGATCCGAAAGGGGCGGCTACTGTGCATGGGGTTGTTTTCATGTTTTGTTTGAGCATCCCGCTGCTGACAGTATGTTGGCAGCAGGAGCGGGCTACGACCTTCTCCTGACAAAACGGGGAGCGGATCATGCCGATCGAGGCTAGCTGTCATTGCGGTGAGACGGTGTTCGAGGTGACGGAGGCGCCTTCGAGCGTGACGCACTGCACCTGCTCGCTCTGCGCCAAGCGCGGAGCGTTATGGGCCTATTACAAGCCGGTGCAATTTCGCCTGCTGTCGCCGCCAGAGAACGTCGCGACCTATCTCTGGGGCAGCCGCACGGTCAAACATCATTTCTGCGCGAATTGCGGCTGCGGCACCTATTCGGAGTCGCCGGACTGGTCGAGCGGCAAGCCCGACTTCGACAATCCTAAGGTCGGCGTCAACGCACGCCTGTTCGACGATTTCGATCTGGAGGCCGTGCCGGTGAACATGATCGACGGTAAGAACTTATGGTGAGGGCCCATTGCGGCATCAACGCTGCTTCAGCATCACCCACGCCGGCGCGTGATCACTGGCGCCGTCCTCGCCGCGGACCTTCTTGTCGATGCCGGCCTTTGCCAGGCGCTGAGCGAGGGCGGGGCTGAGCAGGAGATGATCGAGCCTGAGGCCCGCATCTCGCGGCCAGCGGTTCCGCTTGTAGTCCCAGAAGGTGTAGATGCGCTTGTCCGGGTTTAGCTCCCGGATCGCGTCGCACCAGCCCTGTGCAACGAGTGAAGCAAAAGCGGAGCGGCTCTTCGGCTGGATCAGCGCATCCTTGTCCCAAGAGCGCGTGGGATAGATGTCAATGGCCGTCGGCGCGACGTTGTAGTCACCGGCGAGCACCACTGGCAGGTCCTGCTTGATGAAGGTGTTGGCATGGCGCTTCAGCCGCGCGAACCAGTCGAGCTTGTATTCGAATTTTGGCCCCGGCTGCGGATTGCCGTTCGGCAGGTAGATGCTGGTGACGATGACGCCGCGCACCGCAGCTTCGATGTAGCGCGCCTCGTGATCGTCTGGTCGTCCGGGCAGCCGGTCGCGTATCATCACCGGTTCGGCATTGCGGGCGAGGATGGCGACGCCGTTCCAGGTCTTTTGTCCACGCCAGACCGCGCCGTAGCCGGCCTTTTCGATCGCGGCCGCCGGAAATTCGCCATCACTTGCCTTCAACTCCTGAAGCGCGACGACATCCGGCTGCGCCGCATGCATCCATGCCAGCAGATTGGGCAGGCGACGGTTGATGTTGTTGATGTTGAATGTCGCAATCTTCATGTAGAGCTGATCGCCTCTTACCTTCCGACCACCGGAGATAAAATGTCCAAGCTGAGCTTTGCCGCCATCGTCCTCGTCGCGTTCTCCGGGGCCGCTTCTGCACAATCGTCCGATCCGCGCGGCGCGTGCAAGGCGGACTACGACAAATTCTGCGCCGGCATCGCACCGGGCGCTGGCATCGTCGCGTGCCTCAACGGCAAGCGCGACCAGCTCAGCGCGACCTGCAAGGCCGCTCTCGACAACAGGAAGAAGAAGTAAGTTGCGAGCTCAGCCCGGCGGCGCCGTCGGCCGCTCGACCGGCGGCGGGGAGGGCGGCCGTTCGGTCGCCTGTGCGGGCTCGGGCTTCGTCACGGGCTCCACCACATTGCCGCCCTTGTAGACCCGGGCGTAGCGGCGGCCGAGGCTGGTCAGCACCTCATAGCCGATCGTGCCGAAATGATGCGCGAGCTCGTCGACGGTGATGCCGTCGCCGAGCAGCGTGACCATGTGACCGCGGCGCGCTGCGTTGGGCGGCAGATCGGTGATGTCGATCGCGATCAGGTCCATCGAGACACGGCCCGCGACCGGGCAGCGCTTGCCGGCGACGATGACCTCGGCGCCGCGGGTGCCGTCATTGGAGCTGGCGGCGCGGAAATAGCCGTCGGCATAGCCGACCGCGATGATGGCGAGCTTGGTCAGCCGCCGTGCGGTCCAGGTGCCGCCATAGCCGACGCTCTCGCCGCGCTCGATGGTGCGGATCTGCACGATGCGCGCCTTCAGATCGACGACCTGCTGCATCGGGTTGTCAGCCTCCGGCGTCGGATTGACGCCGTAGAGCGCAGCGCCCGGCCGCACCAGGTCGAACTGGAAGGGCGCACCGAGGAAGATGCCGGATGAATTGGCGAGCGCGGCCGGCACGCCGGAAAATTCGCTGGCGATGCTGCGGAAGGCCGCAAGCTGCTTGGCGTTGACCGGGCTGTTGAGCTGCTCGGCCGAGACCAGATGGCTCATGACCAGCGTGATGCCGTGATCGCCGGCATTGATGCGGGGGATGATCGCCTGCGCCTCCGCAAGCGTCAGTCCGAGCCGGTTCATGCCGGTGTCGATGTGGATGGCCGCGCCGCCGGACCAGCCGGTGCGGCGGCAGAACACGTCCCATTCGGCGAGCTCGTTGAGGTCGCCAATCACGGGACGGCAGTTGATCCTGGCGTAGTGCTCGCCGGTGTTCTGGAAATAGCCGCCGAGCACGTAGATCGCGGCGTCGGGCACCGCCGCCCGCGCGGTGCGCGCCTCCTCGATGGTGGCGACGAAGAAGGTCTTGCAGCCGGCCTTATTCAGCGCCTGCGCGACCTGCGCGGTGCCGCAGCCATAGGCGTCGGCTTTGATCACCGCCGAGCATTCGGCGGGAACCGCCGTCTTCTCGAGCTTGCGCCAGTTGGCGATGATGGCGTCGAGATCGACGGTGAGCACGCCGCCATAGGCTGCGAGCGCGGCGGCCTGATTAGCTTCCGCGGAGAGGAGGCCGGATTGCGGGTTCATGTTCGGGTCGGACGCTACTGTCATGGCGCCGTTTTACGCAAGAGGCCCGCGTGGTTCAACCCAAGGAACTTACCCCAGAAACTCAGTACTCGCTGCGATCCGGCAGCTGGCCGTCATGGGCGAGGTCGCCGAAGCGCGTGACCGAGGCGTCGAAGTGCAGTTCGACGGTGCCGGTCGGACCATGGCGCTGCTTGCCGATGATGACTTCGGCCCGGCCGACGGTGCGTTCCATGTCGGCCTGCCATTTGGCGTGTTCCTCGGTGCCGGGGCGCGGCTCCTTCATGGCGAGGTAATATTCCTCGCGGAACACGAACAGCACGACGTCGGCGTCCTGCTCGATCGAGCCGGATTCACGCAAGTCCGAGAGCTGCGGGCGCTTGTCCTCTCGCGATTCGACCTGACGCGAGAGCTGCGATAGCGCGATCACGGGGACGTTGAGCTCCTTGGCGAGCGCCTTCAGGCTGGTCGTGATCTCCGTGATTTCCTGCACCCGGCTGTCGCTGGCGCGCTTGCCGGAGCCGGACAGCAGCTGAATATAGTCGATCACGAGGAGATCGAGGCCCTTCTGGCGCTTCAGCCGGCGCGCGCGCGCCATCAGCTGCGCGATCGACAGGCCGCCGGTTGCGTCGACATAGAACGGCAGCGACTGCAGCTCGATCGAGACCTGGCGGATCTTCTCGAAATCGGCTTCCGTGATACCGCCGCGGCGGATGTGGGAGGAGGGGATACCGGTGCGCTCGGCCACGATACGGGTGGCGAGCTGGTCCGCCGACATTTCGCAGGAGAAGAAGCCGATGACGCCGCCATTGGCGGCCTTGGTGGTGCCGTCGGCCTGGAGCTCTGGAACGTAGGCCTGCGCAACGTTGTAGGCGATGTTGGTCGCCAGCGATGTCTTGCCCATGCCGGGACGGCCGGCCACGATGATGAGGTCGGAGTGCTGCAATCCGCCCATCTTGGTGTCGAGGTCGCGCAGGCCCGTGGAGATGCCTGACAGCTTTCCGTCGCGCTGGAAGGCCTTTGCCGCGAGATCGACGGCGACCGTCAGCGCCTGCGAGAATTTCTGAAAGCCGCCATCATACCGGCCGGATTCGGCAAGCTCGTAGAGGCGGCGCTCGGCGTCTTCGATCTGCGCCCGGGGCGCAAAGTCGACCGGGGCGTCATAGGCGACATTGACCATGTCCTCGCCGATGCCGATGAGATCGCGCCGCAGCGCAAGATCATAGATGGTGCGGCCGTAGTCCTGGGCATTGATGATGGTGGTCGCTTCGGCCGCGAGCCGCGCCAGATATTGGCCGATGGTCATGCCGCCGACATCGGTATCGGCGGGCAGGAACGTCTTCAGCGTCACGGGCGTCGCGATCTTGCCCATCCGGATCAGGCTGCCGGCAGTCTCGTAGATGGTCTGGTGCAGCGGCTCGAAGTAATGCTTCGGCTCCAGGAAGTCGGAGACCCGGTAGAAGGCATCATTGTTGACCAGGATCGCGCCCAGAAGGCTCTGTTCCGCCTCGATGTTGTGCGGGGCGCTCCGATAGGCGGGGGTTCCCGGTTCGGGCGCGAGTTTGAGAACGTTCGAATCAGTCAGGGCCATGGTCGAGCGATAGCAATTTTCTGGGGCGGATGCGGGGCCGGGATAAAGCGCCGCCTCAGGCCAAAGCGGAAGCGAAAGCTCGCCGCTATCAACCGAACTTAAAAGCGGTGGATGACTAACAGCCGCAGCACGCGCCACGCTTGACGGATTTTCGCGGAATTCGGGGGAAGTGGCCGCGATCGCGCGACGGAAAAATCCTGATACGGTGAACCTAATGGATTGCGGTGCAGACGTATTTATGGCGCGCTGGCGCGCCAAATGCGGGGTCAGACCAGCAGGAGGTAGACCAGGGCAACCAGGGCGGCGCCGACGCCCGTGGCGATCAGGGCGTAATCGGTGCGGAGGTCGTCCTGCACGTCGAACGAGGTTTGGGTCTCTTTGCTCATGGCGACGGTCTAAGGCAGGGCCGTCGAGAGGAATGTGAACCAGATCACATCTCCGCGGATTCTTTCGGGGGTACCACAGGGAACAGGCGGGCGGGGCTGGGGATTGTCTCTCGCAACCCGTCAACAGGCAACGAGGCAAGCGATGCGGCCAGAACGGCAGCACCAGATTTGGCGAAGTGAGGCGGTCAGCAGGGTTTGGCTGTCCGGTCTGATCGCCGCCATGCAGCATGCCGAGCAGCCCGAAATCCGGCGTCAGCCGGTCGCACCCAACGTGATTGCGGAACTGAGGGCGCAGCTGGCGTTAACGGCGTCCTACCGCTTCTTCCAGATGTCGACCCTGCATCACTAGGACTTATTCACCGGCAAGCTTCAGTTTTGGCATGGCGCCGCTCTCGAGGCCGCGCAGACGCGCTTCTTCGTGCGCGATATAGTCGCGGGTCATCGGAACCACGCCCTGGCGCTTGGTCAGCTGGATCTGGAAGTTCATCATGCCCTGCTTGCGGAACGTCATCTCGCAGGCGGCGAGATAAAACTCCCACATCAGCGCAAAGCGCTCGTCATAGAGCTGCACGGCTTCCTCGCGGCGCGCCATGAAGCGTTCCCGCCAGGCTTTCAGCGTCTCGGCGTAGTGCAGACGCAGGATCTCGATGTCGCAAACCAACAGACCCGCCTTCTCGATCGCGGGCAGCACTTCCGACAGCGACGGGATGTAGCCGCCTGGGAAAATGTATTTGGCAATCCAGGGATTGGTCGAATCCGGCCCCTGCGAGCGGCCGATCGAGTGCAGCAGCATGACGCCGTCATCGCTGAGCAGTTCGGCGCAGCGCTTGAAGTAAGTGTCGTAGAAACTGGCTCCGACATGCTCGAACATGCCGACCGAGACGATGCGGTCGAATGGGCCTTCGACGTCGCGATAGTCCTGGAGCAGGAAGCGCACTGAGCCGGTCAGGCCCTTCTCGGCGGCGCGTGCATTCGCAATCTGCAACTGCTCGGTCGACAGCGTGATGCCGGTGACTTCGGCTCCTGCGATCTCGGCAAGATAGAGGCCGAGCCCACCCCAGCCCGAGCCGATATCGAGCACGCGCTGGCCGCGGCTGACCAGCACTTTAGCGCTAACGTGCCGCTTCTTGGCCAGCTGTGCGTCGTCGAGCGTGGTCTCCGGCGTCTCGAAATAGGCGCAGCTATATTGCTTGTCGGCGTCCAGGAAGAGCGAATAGAGCCTCGCATCGAGATCGTAGTGATGCGCGACATTGCTGCGCGAGCGTCCCCGCGCGTTGAACTGCCTCAGGTGTCGCGTGAGATAGCGCAGGTGCCACCAGGGTTTTGCCCAGTGCGGCAACAGGTCGGCTTGACCGAGCAGGATGGCGAGGGCGTCAGCTATACTGCCGCGCTCGACGATGATCTCGCCGTTCATATAGGCCTCGCCAAGCCCGAGTTCGGGATTGATGAGGACTCTTCGTTGTGCGTCGGCCCTGACGAAACGGATTTCGACCGGCTCGCCGGAGCCGTCGCCGACTGCGAACTTCGTTCCGCCTGCCGTGGTCACGGTCATCGACCCGCGGCGGATGAATTGAGACAAGAACCTACGCAACAAGCGGTCCATGGACACCTCTCGAGCGGACCCGAAAAGAAGCGAACACCCCGGTCACAGATTCACGCTTGGGAGGCCATACTGTTCCCATGCGTTCGCATGTAAATCTAGGCAGCCTATTCCCGCCCCACTATTGCGTTGTATTCAAAGCCGATATTCGAAAATCGCGTGATCACATGCTTGAGGAGTGCGCTTCCATTCGCACCGCAATCGGCTAAAAGGTGACCGCCGTCGCGCCGCATGCCGGCGTATCTGCCGGATTTCAATGGAGATGATGGGAATGTCGAGCCGAGCGCTTAGTCTCGCCACGGTGCTGTTTCTGATTGGCTTCGGTACCGTCGATGCGGTTCTGGGGCAGGCGACGAACCTCGAGGCCGGCAAGGCCCCATCGCAGATTTTCGCGCAGACCTGCAATGCCTGCCACAAGAGCCCGCGAGGTCTGTTGAAGACGGTCGCGCCGGGCTCGCTGCCGGGTTTCCTGCGTCAGCACTACACCACCAGCTCCGACATGGCCGGCGTGCTGGCCTCCTATCTCGTCTCCAACGGCGCCGGCGACACCCGCTACCAGGGCAAGGACAAGAAGGACGGCGCCAGGGAGAAGGACGCCAACACGGCCCCGGGGCAGTCGCCCGAGCATCAGGGCCGCCGCCAGCGCCCGCAGGAGGCCGCCAAGCCGGAGGGTGAGGGCGCTGGCCCAGCGCCGGAGGGGCGCCGGAAGCGCGCGGCGCGCCCGAACGAGGAGGGCGCCAAGGAAGGCGCAAAGCCCGAGTCCGCCACTGACCAACCGCCCCAGGGCCGCAAAGGAAAGCGCATGGGCAAGCGCGGCAAGCCGGAGACGGACGATGCAGCCGCGCCGAAGGTTGAGCCCAAGGTCGGTTCCAAAACTGAGCCCAAGACCGAACCGAAGACCGAACCCAAGTCTGAACCGAAGAGCGAGAGCGCCAAGGTTGATTCCGGTCGCGACGAGTCCAAACCCGACAGCGCCAAGCCGGCTGAGAAGCCGGCAGAGGCCAAGCCGGCGGAGGCCAAGCCGGAGAGCGCCAAGGTCGAGCCGAGCAGCAGCAGCAAGACGCCGGCGCTGCGCCCCGATCCGGTGCCGCAAGTGACGCCGGCCCCGGCGGCGGCCGCAAAGCCGGCTGAACCGGCCGGGCCCACGCCTGCGAAAGCGGCCGTCTCCAAACCCGCCGAACCCGCGCCCAGTTCCGAACCGGCGGCCAAGCCGGCAGAACCGGCAGCATCTATGCCTGCCACGGCGCCGACACCTACACCTGCCGAGTCCTCCGGTCCGCCGGCGCCGCCGATCTCGCGATAAGCCGACAATCCCGCGCAAAAATGAAAAAGCCCGACCGCCTGAGGCGGCCGGGCTTCAATATCTGCCTGAAGGCGAGACTTACTTCTCGGTCTCTTCCACAGCCGGGGCCGGCTCGGCCTCGTCGTGCTGAGCTTCCGGATCGAAGAACTCGCCGGCGGCTGCGATCGCTTCGGCGGCCGCGTCGCGGTCCTCGTTGCGGGTCGAGATGTCCTCGCCGCGGTTGATGCGCTCGGCCTCGTCCTGGCTGCGCGCCACGGTGACGGTGATCTCGACTTCGACCTCGGGGTGGACGGCAACCGTGATGCTGCGCTTGCCGATGGTTTTGATCGGTGCGTCGAGTTGGACCTGCGGGCGGGACAGTGAAATGCCATCGGCTTCGAACGCCATGACGATGTCACGCACGTTGACCGACCCGAACAGCTGACCGGCTTCCGAGGCCTGACGGATCACGATGATGTTCTTGCCCTGGATCTTCTCGGCGACCTTGGCTGCCTCGCCCTTGCTCTCGAGGTTGCGAGCTTCGAGGTCGGCCTTCATGCCGTCGTACTTGGCGCGGTTGTCGGCGGTCGCGCGCAGCGCCTTGCCGCGCTTGAGCAGGAAATTGCGGGCATAGCCGTCGCGAACCTTCACGACTTCGCCCATCTGGCCGAGCTTGCTCACGCGTTCCAGCAAAATGACTTCCATATTCGCTCTCCTTTGAAGTGCTTTGGGTTTTCAGTTTTCGGGTTGGACTTAAGTTGTCGGCAATGGCGGCGGTTGCCGGTTGCGCAGGAAGCGCTCGCGGAAGCCGAACACGGCGTCCGCGAGCCCAAGGGCCACCATCGCAATCACTGGAAAGACCGGTATCAACGCCAATGTGTAGGCGGAGGCGAGCCAAAAAGGGCGACTCTTGAGTGTGAGAGTGAGCGTATGCAGAACGGCAAGCCCCGTCAGCCCGTAGGACATCATCAACGCGGCCGTGACGATCCGGGCCAGAATCCCGGCCACTCCACCACTGAAGCAGAAAGCGATCGCAACACATAGACCGGCAAGTGTTGCGGTCGGCAGCGTCACGGTCTTGAGGTCCTGCCAAGGCCGACGCAGCAGGCCGGAAGCCGTCGCCACCTTCGCTGCCAGCCAAAGATTCAGCGTGAGGGTGATCACCATCATCATCGCCGCAGTGATCGTCCCAAGAACGATGATCGCGTCGATCACAGCCGGAAGCTCGCTCGTCGCTGCCGGATCGATCTGCGCCATGACCCGGAGTAATTCACTGCGCATGGCTTGGTTGATGCTGTCGGCATCGGCTCCGAGCGTGAGGAGCAATCCCATGACGATGAGTATCGCAAGCCCGGCAATCCAGAGCAGGATGCGGCCGAGCGGATACCATTCCGTCTCCGGGGGGCCTATGGCGTGGTCACCGATGGTGCGACCGAGCAGCGCAAGGTGTCCCAGCCAGCAGGAGGGCAGGGCAACCGTCGCCGTGAAACCAACCGCGTCGGAAAAGCCAAGGAGTGAGCTGAGACCAATCGCGGCAGCGGTGCCGCCGAGGGCCGCGCTTAGCGGTCCCCAAACCATCGCGGCCACCATCAGCGGTAGTGGTGCGAGGAAGTACAGGACAAGCGAAATCAGTACGCCCGACGAAATCGAGGCGAACATCAGGGCCGACGCAGCGCCGGCGATCAGGGCTATCAGTCCAAATACCATCATCAGCTGTCCCGCTCCCTTCGAGCGGTTAGAGGCGCTTTGCCCCAACCATCGGCGACCGGACGACCCGGAAGCCTTATGAGTTCAAAAAGTCACGACCGGCGGCGTGATCGCCGCCGGTCGAATTTGTCTTAGCGAATGACGTAAGGCAGCAGGCCCAGGAACCGCGCGCGCTTGATGGCGCGGGCGAGCTCACGCTGCTTCTTCGCGGACACCGCGGTGATGCGGCTCGGCACGATCTTGCCGCGCTCGGAGACGTAACGCATCAAGAGCTTGGAGTCCTTGTAGTCGATCTTCGGCGCATTGGCTCCCGTGAACGGGCAGCTCTTGCGGCGACGGAAAAACGGGCGGCGTGCACCAGCTTCAGCCATTGGTCTTACTCCCCATCCGTCGTGGTTTCAGCGTCTTCGCGCGGACGGCGCGGACCGCGGTCACCGCGGAACCCGCCACCGTCGCGATCGCCACCACGGAAACCACCTTCGCGGTCGCCACGGAAGCCGCCGCCTTCACGATCGCGGAATCCACCGCCGCGGTCGTCACGCTCGCGATCGCGGTCGGCCTTGCGCATCATCGCGGACGGACCTTCCTCGAGCTCCTCGACGCGGACGCTGAGATAGCGGATCACGTCTTCGCTGATGCGCTCCTGGCGCTCGATCTCGGCGATCGCCGCGGACGGCGCGTCGATGTTGAGCAGCACGAAGTGCGCCTTGCGATTCTTGTTCATGCGGTAGGTGAGGGAGCGAACGCCCCAATTCTCGGTCTTGGTGACCTTGCCGCCGAGACCTTCGACGATGCCGGTCATCTGCGCAGTCAGCTCTTCGACCTGCTGCGTGCTCGCGTCTTGGCGCGCGAGAAAAACATGCTCATAGAGAGCCATAGTCGTCCTTTCCTCGTGTTAGCGCGTTGCCCGGCGTCAAGCCCTTAAGAGACCTTCGGAAAGGACTCTGGGATTAAGCTCAGAAGGCGGAAACACGGGACGACGGACCGACTGGCCCTGCCACACCAAAATCACGAATGATTTGCTGAGACCGTCCGTTCAGCTCCCGGCCGGGGTCTGCGGATGCGCGCCTTATACGGATTTTGACCGGCTTGGCAAGGTTGAGGGCCGTGTTTTCGGCCCCGATCGCCCCGGTGCGGGGTGGTGGGGACCGGCCTTCCGATACCAGATCCGGCTTGATCTATTTGTTTGTATATCATACAAATAAATGAGAAAAAGAGGATCCGATGGCGGAAAAGTCGGCCCAGGAGCCGTTTGAGGCGGCTGGCGACCCCAAGCATGCCGCGCGGGCGACGCGTTCGGCCGGGCGCAAGATGCGTTCCCTGCTGCTGGATGCCGCCAGCCCGTTGTTTCGGGAGCGGGGGCTGTCGGGCGCCGCGACCACGGATATCGCGACCGCGGCGGACGCGTTCCCGAGCCAGATCACTTATTACTTCCGCACCAAGGAGGCGCTGTTCGTCGAATGCGCCTGCCGCGATCTCCTCTATCTGGCGCGCGCGACCGAGCAGGCGGCGCTGAAGGCGCGAACGCCGCGGGAATACACCCGCGCGCTGGCCGAGACCGTGACTGCGACCGATTCGATCGCATTTTTCGCCGAGGCGCTGACGCTGACGCGCCGACGCCAGGATCTCGCGCCGCTGGTCGAGCGCACCATCGAGCGCCTGCACAGCGAAGGCGCGCGCGCCTATGCGAGCCAGGTGGCGCGCCACGGCTGGCGCTCGCTGCGTGCGCCCGACGAAAGCTCGCGGCGGTTCTGGGCCGTCGCCATCGGAATTATTCTCGAAGGCTACGCGATGGGCCGCTCGCCAGAGGCACTCTGCGCAGAGATGCTGCGCGTGCTCGGCGAGCAGGCGAAATCCACCGCTGATGCTGCGCGCCTGCGTCTCGTCGACGAGCGCGACGCGTCCAACTCGTCTAATGAGGAGGAGTAGGTCATGACTGCGCTTCGCATGCGTGCCCGTGATTTCCTGACCAACGATCAATTGGCTGACGTGCGCGAGCGCGTGACGTGGAAGGGCGTCGCCATGATCGCCCACGCCTGGGCGCTGATCATTGGCGCGATCGTGCTGGTCGCGTGGTGGCCCAATCCGATTACTTATGTTCTCGCCGTTGCCATCATCGGCTCGCGCCAGCTGGGATTGGCGATCCTGATGCATGACGGTGCCCATGGTTGCCTGTCTGCCGACGAAAAGGCCAATCTCACGCTGAGCCAGTGGTTCTGCGCCTATCCGATCTACGCGGAGACACGCAGCTATCGGCGCTACCACCTGCAGCATCATGCACGCACCCAGCAGGAGGACGACCCGGATCTCGTGCTATCGGCGCCGTTTCCGATCACCAAGCTGAGCTATCGCCGCAAGTTCATTCGCGACATCACGGGGCAGACCGGCTACCAGCAGCGCAAGGCGCAATTGCTCAACGCGCTCGGTCCGAAGGACTGGCCGTGGCAGCAGCGCGCCGCGCATTTCTGGGAGAAGCTCGGCCCGCAATGCCTCGTCAATGCCGCCATATTTGCAGTGCTTGCGGCGGCCGGCATATGGTGGGCCTATCCGCTGCTATGGCTGGTGCCGCTGCTCACCTGGATGATGGTCATCACCCGCATCCGCAACATCGCCGAGCACGCCGTGGTGCCCGACAGCAGCGATCCATTGCGCAACACCCGCACCACGCATGCCAATTTCCTCGAGCGTCTGTTCATCGCGCCGTATTACGTGAATTACCACCTCGAGCATCACCTGCTGTTCTATGTGCCCTGCTACAACCTGCCGAAGGTCCATCGCCTGCTCAGCGAGAGTCAGCATGCCGGCCGAATGGAGGTGCAGCCAGGTTACGCAGCGGTGCTGCGGCTTGCGACGGCGAAGCCCGATCGGGATGACCGTCCGGGCCAGTTGGTGAACAGCGCGCGCCGGGCGCAGGCCGGGGCGTCGGTCGATGCCAACCAGACCAATGGTGGATTCTAAAGGGGCGCATCCCCAGGTGAATGCAGGCCGAAATTCCTATCTGGCTTGACATTGCGGTCCCGGACAGTGTCTACGGCCCCCTTTGGAGCATGATCCGGAACCATCGCCTAAGGCCGTGCGTCATCGACTGCCGGTTCTCGCAAGGATCACGCCCGACAAGCAGGGAGCGCCATGACGGCAGCATTCACGTTTCCGGGGCAGGGTTCTCAGGCCGTTGGCATGGGCAAAGCCTTGGCCGACGCCTTTCCAGCGGCGCGGGCCGTGTTCGACGAGGTCGATGCCGCGCTCGGGGAGAAGCTGACGGCCACGATCTGGGAAGGCCCGGCCGAAACCCTTCAGCTCACCGAGAACGCTCAGCCGGCGCTGATGGCGGTATCTGTGGCCACTCTGCGCGTCCTGGAGCATGAAGCGGGTTTTTCCGTGGGGCGGGACGCAGCCTTTGTCGCTGGCCACTCGCTCGGCGAATATTCCGCGTTGGCGGCAGCCGGCAGCCTATCGATCTCGGACGCAGCGCGGCTGCTTCGCACGCGCGGTCTCGCAATGCAAAAAGCCGTGCCGGTCGGCGCTGGCGCCATGGCCGCGCTGCTGGGCCTCGATTACGAGGGGGCCATGGAGGTCGCCAAGGAGGCCGCTCAGGGCCAGGTCTGCCAGGCCGCCAATGACAATGGCGGCGGGCAGGTGGTCGTCTCCGGCGACAAGGCTGCGGTCGATCGTGCCGTCGAGATCGCCAAGACCAAGGGCGCTAAGCGCGCGATGTTGCTGCCGGTGTCTGCACCGTTCCATTGCAAGCTGATGCAGCCCGCGGCCGACGCCATGGCCGAGGCGCTGGCGAAGGTCACGATCAAGGCGCCGGCTGCGCCGCTGGTCTCGAACGTGCTGGCAAGCGCCATCACCGATCCCGACGAAATCCGCCGCCGCCTAGTCGAGCAAGTCACCGGCACGGTGCGCTGGCGCGAGTCGGTCGCCTATATGGCAGGGCAGGGTGTCACCCGCTTCTTCGAGATCGGTGCCGGCAAGGTGCTGACCGGTCTCGTCAAGCGTATCGCCGACGGCGCCGTCGGCGTTGCGGTCGGTGGTCCCAACGATATTGCCGCCGCCAAGGAAGCTTTGGCCGCTGCGAAGCAGGCCTAGAGGAGTTTTTCAATGTTCGACCTGACTGGCAAAAAGGCGCTCGTCACCGGCGCGACCGGCGGCATCGGCGGCGCTATCGCGCAGGCGCTGCACGCGCAGGGCGCCGCCGTTGCGATCTCGGGGACGCGCAAGGAAGTGCTGGACGAGCTTGCAGGCAAGCTCGGCGAGCGCACCCATGTGCTGCCCTGCAATCTCTCCAGGGCCGATGAGGTCGAGGCGCTGGTGCCGGCTGCGGAAGCGGCGATGGGCCAGGTCGACATTCTCATCGCCAATGCCGGCATCACGCGTGACAACCTGTTCGTTCAGCTCCGCGACGAGGATTGGGACGAGGTCATCAACGTCAATCTGACCGCGACCTTCCGCCTGGCGCGCGCCGCCACCAAATTGATGATGCGCAAGCGGTTCGGCCGCATCATCGCCATCACCTCGGTGGTCGGCGTCACCGGCAATCCCGGGCAGGGCAACTATACCGCGTCAAAGGCCGGCCTGATCGGCATGATCAAGACGCTCGGCGCCGAATACGCCAAGCGCGGTGTGACCGCGAACTGCATCGCGCCCGGCTTCATCAAGACGCCGATGACCGATGCGCTCAACGACAAGCAGCGCGAGACGATTCTGACCAAGGTTCCGGCCAACCGCCTGGGGACGCCCGAGGACATTGCGGCGGCCGCCGTCTATCTGAGTTCGAACGAAGCAGCCTACGTCACCGGCCAAACCATCCACATCAACGGCGGCATGGCCATGATCTGACGCGTCGTCCCGCACCGCCCACATGGGCGGGCCGGTGCGGCAAACGGCCGTTTCCGGAGCGAAATGAGGCTTGTAGTCAAGGCAGTTGAAGTATGATAACCGGACGCTCAACGGATGGGCAAAGAACGCCATTGCAGGTTTTTGAAACCCTGTATATTGGCGATGCGGTGCCTTGGCCGTCGTTCGCCGGGCCCTGTATCGGTTTGGATGGGGCCAAATCAAGTTCGTAAGCGAAGGCAGTAATACGACCACGACGGCTCGTATCGTCCCGGGGGGTCGGGTCTACAGGGAACAACACGAGGTTATGCAATGAGTGACATTGGCGAGCGGGTTAAGAAGATCGTGGTCGAACACCTTGGTGTTGAACCCGAGAAGGTTGTCGACGCAGCGAGCTTCATCGATGACCTCGGCGCCGACAGTCTGGACACCGTCGAGCTGGTGATGGCGTTCGAAGAAGAATTCGGGTGCGAGATTCCGGACGACGCCGCCGAGACGATTCTCACGGTCGGCGACGCCACGAAGTTTCTCGAGAAGAACGCGAAGAGCTAAGGCTCTTCATTTTCGCGGGGACAACATTGAAACCGGACGGGCCGCTTCGCAGCGGTCAGCCGGTTTCTTGTTATTGGCCGTGAATCTTTCGACGCGGAGTTTTCGGATATGAGGCGGGTTGTCGTCACTGGTCTCGGCATGGTGTCGCCACTCGGCTGCGGCGTCGAGCCGACCTGGAAACGCATCCTCAACGGCGAAAGCGGTGCGCGCAGGATCGAAAGCTTTGATGTCTCCGATCTGCAAACCAAATACGCCTGCACCGTCGTGCGCGGCGACGGCAGCAACGATACCTTCAATCCAGACAGGTGGATGGAGCCGAAGGACCAGCGCAAGGTCGACGACTTCATCATCTTCGGCATGGCCGCAGCCGGCCAGGCGCTCGACGATGCCAACTGGCATCCCGAAACCGAAGAAGACAAATGCGCGACCGGCACCATGATCGGGTCCGGCATCGGCGGCCTCAGCGGCATCGCCGAAACGGCGATTCTGCTCAAGGAGCGCGGGCCGCGCCGGGTGTCGCCGTTCTTCATTCCCGGCCGCCTGATCAATCTGGCCTCCGGCTATGTCTCGATCGCGCACGGGCTGAAGGGACCGAATCATTCAGTGGTGACGGCCTGCTCGACCGGTGCGCATGCGGTCGGCGATGCCGCCCGCCTGATCGCGCTCGGCGATGCCGACGTGATGGTCGCCGGCGGCGCCGAGTCGCCGATCAGCCGCATTGGCATTGCCGGCTTTAACGCCGCGCGCGCGCTCTCGACCGGCTTCAACGAGACGCCTGAGAGGGCCTCGCGTCCCTACGACAAGGACCGCGATGGTTTCGTCATGGGCGAGGGCGCTGGCGTCCTCGTGCTGGAAGAGCTCGAGCATGCCCAGCGCCGCGGCGCGAAGATCTATGCCGAGGTGATCGGCTATGGTCTGTCGGGCGATGCCTATCACATTACGTCGCCGTCGCCCGACGGTAACGGCGGATTCCGCAGCATGGCGGCGGCGCTGAAGCGCGCCGGCCTCACGGCATCCGATCTCGACTACATCAACGCGCACGGCACCTCCACGCCGCTCGGCGATGAGGTCGAGCTTGGCGCAGTGGAGCGGCTGCTCGGCAATGCCGCCTCCAAGATCGCGATGTCCTCGACCAAATCGTCAACCGGCCATCTGCTCGGTGCGGCCGGCGCGATCGAGGCGATCTTCGCCATTCTCGCGATTCGCGATAATATCGTCCCGCCGACCATCAACCTGGACAATCCGTCGGTGGAGACCGCGATCGATCTCGTGCCGCATAAGGCGAAGAAGCGCGACGTCAACGTCGCGTTGTCGAATTCTTTTGGTTTCGGCGGCACCAATGCGTCGGTGATCGTCCGGCGTCTGGCCCAATAGTTTGTGTTTGCGACGAATCCACCGTTTTGCCGTATTCGGCGATAGTCATATCTGTGGGCGCGTGCATTTGGCTCGGCAAGCGATTGTCAGGCTGCGATTGAACCGGCAGGATTCAGGTTGCTTCAATGAGTGAAAGGCCGCCCATTTCGCCCCGGAGTCCGCGGGCAGCGCTCGAGCCCGAGCAGGTCCCGCCGCCGCCGAAGCGTTCGGAGCGGGCGCGCAACCCCTTCGTCGTGGTCGGCAACGCCATCATCACGCTGCTGCTGATCGCCATGCTCGGCGCCGGCGGCGTCTATTATTACGGCCGGCAGGTGCTCGAGGCGCCGGGTCCGCTGAAGGAAGACAAGATCGTCAACATCCCGCAGCGCGCCGGCAAGCGTGACATCGCCGAGACGCTGAACCGGGAAAGCGTGACTGACGTCAATCCTTGGATCTTCATCGCCGCCGTTGCTGCGCTGAAGGCGAGCTCGGATCTGAAGCCGGGTGAATATTCGTTCCAGAAGAACGCGTCCTTGCGCGACGTCATCGCGACCATCGTCGAGGGCAAGGTGGTGCAGCACGCGGTCACGATTCCGGAAGGCCTGACCTCCGAGCAGATCGTGGCGCGGCTCTCCGACAACGATATCTTCACCGGCAGCGTGCGCGAAGTGCCGCGCGAAGGCACGTTATTGCCCGAGACCTACAAGTTCCCGCGCGGGACCCCGCGCGATCAGGTGATCCAGCGCATGCAGCAGGCGCACAAGCGCGTGCTTGCGGAGATATGGGAGCGACGCAGTCAGGACCTTCCGGTCAAGACTCCGGAGCAGTTGGTGACGCTCGCCTCGATCGTCGAGAAGGAGACCGGCAAGCCGGACGAGCGCAGCCGCGTCGCCGCCGTGTTCGTCAATCGCCTCAAGCAGAAAATCAAGCTGCAGTCCGACCCGACCATCATCTACGGCCTCGTCGGCGGCAAGGGCACGCTCGGACGCCCGATCAAGCGAAGCGAGATCACGCAGCCCTCGCCCTACAACACCTATGTGATCGAGGGCCTGCCGCCGGGCCCGATCTCCAATCCCGGCCGCGCTTCGCTCGAGGCTGCCGCCAACCCGGCCCGCACCCGCGACCTCTATTTCGTTGCCGACGGCTCCGGCGGGCATGCCTTCACCGAGACCTACGACGCGCACCAGAAGAACGTCGCCAAGCTGCGCGCGATGGAGAAGCAGATCCAGAACGACACGGTTGAGCCGGCCGACGACGTGCAGGCGCCGGCCGCTGCGGCACCCGCGGCCGCAGATACGCCGACCGCGACCACGCCGGCCCCCCGGCCCACCCAGCAGAAGAAGCCGCCGGCACGGCCCGCCCGCCAGGGCGCGGTGCAGCCGTCGCCGCGGGTGATCCAGCGCTAGGCCCGGTCCAGGGTCAGGCCCTGTGCAGACCTGCTTACGGGACTTTGCGGATTCCACTTTCCTGCAAAATAGTCTTAAGATTCGCGTGGCTTGATGGCCTCGCGAATCCCTTGTTTCCGGAGAATTTGACCTGATGGCGCTGTCGTCCATGACCGGCTTTGCCCGAAGCCACGGCGCAAGCGGGCCGTATACGTTCGAATGGGAATTGAAGTCGGTCAACGCCAAGGGCTTCGACTTGCGGGTGCGGCTGCCGCAGGGGTTCGACGAGCTCGAAGCCCACGCCAAGAAACGCGCCGGCGAGCTGTTGTCGCGCGGCACCATTTACGCCAATCTGAACGTCAAGCGCGCCAATGCCGCAGCCTCCGTCCGCGTCAACGAGGACGTCCTCAACGCCGTCCTGAAGGCCGCCTCCGTGATCGCCGGCAAGATCGACGCGGTCGCGCCGAGCGTCGACGGGCTGCTCGCCATCAAGGGCGTCATCGAGGTCGCTGATCCCGAGGGCGACGAGGAAGAGGACAAGGCCGCGCGCGCTGCCGTTGCTGAGGCCTTCGACAAGGCGCTCGCCGATCTCGTCGAAATGCGCAAGCGCGAGGGGACCTCGCTCGGCCAGATCCTGACCCAGCGGGTCGACGAGGTCGAGCAGCTCGCGAAGAAGGCCGAAGCGGCGCCCGGCCGCAAGCCCGAGGCGATCAAGGCCAAGCTCGCCGAGCAGATCGCTGCGCTGCTCGACACCTCTGACCGTTTCGATGCCGATCGTCTGATGCAGGAGGCGATCCTGATCGCGACCAGGGCCGACATCCGCGAGGAGCTCGACCGTATCGCTTCGCATATCGCGCAGGCGCGCGAGCTGATCGGCAAGGGCGGGCCGATCGGGCGCAAGCTCGACTTCCTGGCGCAGGAGTTTCACCGTGAGGTCAACACCTGCTGCTCGAAGTCGAACGACATCGAGCTGACCAATACCGGGCTTGCCATGAAGAACGTGGTCGAGCAATTCCGTGAGCAGGTCCAGAATCTGGAGTGATCGATGACGATTGGCGGTCACGGAGCTGACGGTGTCGAGCGGCGTGGGCTGATGTTCGTGCTGTCCTCGCCATCGGGCGCAGGCAAGACGACGCTGTCGCGAATGCTGATTGCGGAGACGCCAGGTCTCCAAATGTCAGTTTCGGCAACGACGAGGCCGATGCGGCCGGGGGAAGTTGAAGGAAAGGATTATTTCTTCGTCGACCAAAGTCGCTTTGAGACGATGGTGAGCAATGGCGAGTTGCTAGAATGGGCGAACGTGTTCGGAAATCGGTATGGTACGCCTCGTGAGCCTGTCGAAGCTGCGCTAGCGTCCGGAAATGACGTGCTGTTTGACATCGACTGGCAGGGTACCCAGCAGCTGCGCGATCGCTCGGGGAAGGACGTTGTCAGCGTGTTCATCTTGCCCCCGTCGGTCGCTGCGCTTGAGCAGCGGCTGCATACTCGTGCTCAAGATTCGGATGAGGTCATCCGCGGCCGCATGAGGAAAGCTGGCGACGAAATGAGCCATTTCGACGCCTATGACTACATCGTCGTGAACGATAATATCGGCATCGCCTTTGAGGCCGTACGTTCGATTCTCAAGGCTGAGCAGCTTAAGCGCGAACGCCAGGTCGGCCTCGAAGGGTTCGTGCGGGGCCTGCGAAATCAGCTTGAGAAATAACTGGCTGCGATAGCCGCGGCCCTTCCGTCGCCAGTCGCTCCAGCATCGCCGTGATGATGTCGATGTTGACGGCATTTTCGTCGTGCGCATGGTCTTCATGCACGTCCGCGCGGCGTGCGTGCTCTTGATGCGCGTCCGCGGCGTGATCGACGACTTCTTCGTCGTCATGGCTGCCGGCGGCGAGCTGAGGCGCCGGGCCTTCGATCTCGAATGCGCCGTCGAAATAGTCGATCTCGGTCTCGTCAGGCTCTGCTGCCGCAGCCTCCGTGGGACGACCCTGCGCTGCGATCCGGCCGATCGCGTCGCTGAATGCGGCGATCTGCGGAGCTTGCGGATGCATCGCATCGAAGTCCATCGGGAGCGGCCGTTCCGCGCGCGGCGCCGGAACGGGCTCGGTATGCCAGGGCGCGCGGCTGTCGTCATCATCCTGCCGATAATCCCAGTTCACGCGGCGATCGGCCGTCTGGACGCGCGCGCGTCGTCCACCGGCAAAGCGATAGATTAAGCTGGCAAGGATGCCGGCGAGCGCCAGCGCGCCCCCGACGACGAGCAGCAGCATCTGGAGCGAACCGGTCGTCTTGTCGGCGGGCGCATCGGCTGCGGCGAGCGTCACGGGGGCAGGGGATGGGGCCGGCTTCGCGCTCGGTTGCGCCGAGGCCGTCGCGGGTGCGGAAGGCGTTGCCGGCGATGGTTGCGGTGCGGGCGAAGCCGCTGCCGCGGCGGCGTCGGGCCAAGGCGTGACGACGGCGGGCTGCGCTGCATTGGCATCAGCGTTGGTGCCAGGAGCCTGCGGCGGCGCGACTGCGGCCGGCGCCGGCGCGCTCGGTGCGGCGCTGGCCTGCGGCGCGACGTATTCAGCATGCGCATTCTGCACTGATTGCGGCGCGGCCGGAGCTGCGTTCGATGCGTCGGCTGTCGCCTGCACGCTGGGCGGGGCCTTGGCACCTTCCTTGGCGCCTTCGGCGCGCAGATACCAGCATTGCCGCTTGGTCGTGCGCTCGAGACGATAGAACCAATGCTGTCCCTGCGGCGCGATGCCCTTCGGCGAGGCGAGGCAGTCGCTTGTGGCATTCGCCGTGCTCGTGGCACCGGGCGCACTCGGCGCGTTCTGCGAAACAGCGGCCATGGGGACGCCGACAATGACGCTGCCAATGAGTGCGGATATGAAATTTGCGGTGCGGTTGCCCATCCTGGTCTCCCGGTTACGCATGACGCAACTTGCTACCTTTCCTTTCTCAACAAAGACTTAGGTGGCAATGAGCCGCAAATCCGGAGAGGATGTGGCCTGAATCGGGCCTGCGCGGTGTTCGTTCCGTCGTGAATAAGGTCATTTCGAGGGCGCCATGCCGGTTCGCGGTTCCATGTTGCCAATGAGCTGTCGGGCATGCCTTCTCCCCTCGCAGCAGATCTCCCTGAGGCGTTCCCTCCTTCATCGCCCCTGGAGACCAAAGGGCGCAGGGAAGGCCGGGCACCGGCGTGCTGGCTTATGCCGGGCTCTCGGCCGCACCGTCATTGCGAACGCGGCGAAGCAATCCGGAGTCTTTCCGCGGCGGCAGTCTGGATCGAACTGGAGGCAGCTACTTCCACACGCTCGCGAGCTTGAGCGCCAGCAGTCCCAGCACGCCGCTGATCAATCCGACCATCGCGTAGGACTGCGCGAACACTCCGGTCTGGACGAAGACCTGGCACGCGATGGCGAAGCAGAGGGCGGTGAGCAGCAGGCAGGCGCAGCCGGCGAGGATCGCAAGATAGCGTATCGCGAGCGCGATGGGCCTGGGGGATGCGGGATCAGTCATGCGGGATGGCAATCATGCGGTGGACAGCGCGCTTCTCCACCGTCGCGCGCGCAAAAGCATCACTTGCTTGCGCAGCAATCGACCAGTGCGCGCCAGATGCGCTCAATCTCGACCGTCCTCTGAAGCTCGACGACGTGGTTCTCAGTCGCAGGGAGAGGCGGTGCTTCGGAGTTATGTTCGCGCGGCGCGATCCAGCGTTCGGAGATCGGATCGTACCATTTGCCGAGATTGATCACTTTCGTTTCTCCCGTGTTCGATCCCCCGATGTTTGGCTATCCCATGCGCCGGTTGCTGGTGTTCTGGGTGAGGTTGCCGTGTGCGGCCTGCTCGCGGATGTTCTGCTTCTCGTCGTCGCGATGGCCTTTGGTAGTGTCGACAGGAACGGTCGGCGCGCTGCCGGCGCCCTTGTGGCTCTGGTTCTCGTCGGGAACAGGTTGCACGGTTTTTGTCAGCGGCTTCGTCATGCGATTCAGAATCCGTCGTTGCGTTGACGAAAGCTCAACGCGCTGGATGCGCAGGGCGTTCCAGGCTCGGGTCTGACGTAATTGTGGCGGTGCTTCAGGTCATTGTTTGAGCATGATCCTTTCGGAAGGCCGCTGCGCACTTTGCGCTAACGCGGCCCGTCGGGTCCGGATCACGCTCTAGTGCTTCGACGCGTCCGACTCGCCGGACGAAGCTCCGTTTGCTGACGTCTGAGTCTGCCGCACGGCGATCCCGCTGAGGCCATCTCCCGGGATCGTCCGTTGCCTTCTCCTGCGGCGGCGCGTTGCCGTGGCTTGCGGTACTTCCCGATCATCCGCTTGATGTCGTCGAGGGCTTCCAGCAAGAGCGGCGTCAGGGAGAACAGCGTCGCCATCGCAATGGCGATGATGGTGTGGCGCAGAGAAATCTTCTCGTCCTCATCGAAGGCGTCGGCATTCCGGCCGATCGGGACCGGCGCGAGCGCGCTTGAGGATCGCGTCTGATCAGGTTTCCCCGGCTTGCGCGGGGGGATCATGATCACGACGAAGAGCACGTTGATCAGGAGCCAGATGCCGAGGATGACGAGAACGGTCTGCATTGATGTGCTGCCAGCTTGAGCAGGCATTGAACGGCCGTTCACACGCCAATGCAAGCTGTGCTTTCGTTTGACGTAAATTTCGGGGTGGCAACTATCGGAAATCGGCAGGCCGGGCGTGTCCCGCCCATCTGCGCGTTGCACGCTTGCCACGCGTTGAACTCTGTTCTTGGCCGGAGAACTACGGAGTTTCCTGACCTGAGAACTACGGAGTTTCGAAAGAGAGCGGGCGCTCTGTTCAGGAGTTAGGGCAAGCGCGGATTGAACTAACATCATGGCCGCCGGGTGCGCTCGTGCGTTCTGCCCGACGGACGGCCAATCCTTACCCACGGCGCCAGGCCATTGAATCCAGCATCCGCTGACGTCGCTAGCCGAGGCGGACTTCGCGCGCGGTCGACAGCCGGCTCGAGTTCCGGTACGCGTCGATCGCCCTGTTGGCCAGCATCAGCGGCCGGCGCTCGCCGGTTTTGAGCTGCGCCTCGATGGCGTCGAGAATGATGTTTGCGGACGTGTCAGGCGGACCGAGCTCGCCGCTCTTCTCGAGGAAGCTCCAGGCGATGAAGAATGCGCTCTCGACGGTGCAGCGAATGGACATGCGCTGCCAACGCGGTCCGGGGGCAGCCGTTCCGCGGCGTGGCGAGACAGGCATCCCGCCGCCGACTGAGCCTCAGTTCTTCAGCACGATGCGGCCGACCACGTGGCCGGCGCGCAGCTCGTCGATCCATTTCTGGACATCGCCCATCGGCTCTTCGCGCATCGGCGTCGGCTTGACCTTGCCGGCGCGGGCGAGCGCCATCAGCTCGTGGGCTTCGGTAAGCGTGCCTACCATGAAGCCTTCGACGGTGAGGCGCTTGTAGACCCATTGCACCATCGGCAGCGTGAACTGGCCGCCCATCAGGCCGGAGACCACGACCTTGCCGCCGCGCGCGGCAACAGCCACCGCAAACGCCATCGACTTCTCGTTGCCGGCGAAATCGACGATCTCGTCGAAGCCGCCGTCGGTCTCTTTCAGGATACGTTTGATCACGTCGGGCTCGGACGGATCGTAGGCGTTGGCTGCGCCGTTCTTCAGCGCGGTCTCGCGCGCGGCCGGCGAGAGGTCGGCGACCGTGATCGGTTGCCTGAACATCGCCTGCGCGAACGACAGGCCCATCATGCCGACGCCGCCGAGGCCGATCAGCAGCAGATTGCGCTGGCGCGGACGGTCGACCAGGCGCTTGAGCGCGCCGTAGGCGGTGACGCCGGAGCACATCAGGGTCGCGGCCTGATTGACGGGCAGGGGATCGTAGTCGAGCAGGTATTTCGCGTCGGGCACAAGCACATGGGTGGCGAAGCCGCCGTCGATGGAGACGCCGAGGAAGCGTTGTTTGGCGCAAAGATTCTCGTCGCCGTTCTTGCAATCGCGGCACTGGCCGCAGCCGATCCAGGGAAACACCGCCTTCTTGGCTCCGACGAGGCTCGCCGGCACGTCGGGACCGACTTCGTCGACGACGCCGGCGATCTCGTGGCCAAGCGTGAAGGGCAGCGTCATGCCGCGCGTGGTGTCGAGCTTCTTACCGCCGCCGAGATCGGCGTAACCGTCCTGGATGTGCAGGTCGGAATGGCAGAGGCCGCAGCGCTCGATGCGCACCAGCACCTCGGCAGCCCTGGGCTTGGGCGTATCGACGACGGTTTCGCACAAGGGCGCATCGAATTTGACCAGCGACTGCCGACGCATCAACGCCATATTCTTTCCTCCGAAATTCCTGCTATCCATCTTCGCTGCGTATATCCGCCAATTCACACGCCATGGCAACAAAGCCGGAGATGGGGATGGTCTCGGCACGCCGCGTCGCGTCGACGCTGGCAGCTTGCGCAAGTCGCGCCGGATCGACACCGAGCGATTTCAGGCTCTGGCGCAGCATTTTCCGGCGCTGGCCGAAGGCGGCGGCCGCGACTTGCTCGAGCATCTTGCGATCGCAAGGCAGCGGCTCGGCGCGGGGCTTGAGGCGCACGACGGAGGAGGTGACCTTCGGCGGCGGCACGAAGGCAGATGGTGAGATGTCGAACAGGATTTTCGTCTCGCAGCGCCAGTTGGCGAGCACGCCGAGACGGCCATAGGCCTCCTCATCCTCGCGTGCGACGATGCGCTCGCCGACCTCGCGCTGAAACATCAGCACCATCATGTCGTACCAGGGCGGCCAGGGCTCGATGGTGAGCCAGTTGATCAGAAGCTGCGTCGCGATGTTGTAGGGCAGATTGGCGACGATCCTGGCGCGCTCTCCGCCGAGCAGCGGCCGCGGATCGAAGGTCATGGCATCGGCATGCACGATCTCGAGCCGGCCGGGATAGCGCGCGGAGATATCCTCAAGGGCCGGGATCGCGCGCTCGTCGTGCTCGATCGCGATGACGCGTCTGGCGCCGAGCGCGAGCAGCGCGCGCGTCAACCCGCCCGGGCCCGGGCCGATCTCGACGATGGTGCTTTCTTCGAGTGGCGCGGCAGCGCGCGCGATGCGTGCGGTGAGATTGAGATCGAGCAGAAAGTTCTGGCCCAGCGACTTGCGAGCCGACAGAGCGTGCTGGCGAATGACCTCGCGAAGCGGCGGAAGGTCGTCGATCGCGCTCATCAGGTTGTCGCAGCCGCCATGCGGCTCGCAAGCTTGAGCGCCGCGATCAGGCTCGCCGGATTGGCCTTGCCGGTACCGGCGATGTCGAACGCGGTGCCGTGATCGGGCGAGGTGCGGATGAAGGGCAGGCCGAGCGTGACGTTGACGGCGTCGTCGAACGCCACCGTCTTGATCGGAATCAGCGCCTGGTCGTGATACATGCAGACGGCGCAATCATAGGTGTCTCGCGCCGCCTCGTGGAACATGGTGTCAGCGGGCAGTGGCCCCTTGACTTCGATGCCCTCGCCACGCAGCGCCTTGAGTGCCGGCGCAATTACCGTCTGCTCTTCGTGGCCGAGCGAACCGTCCTCGCCGGCATGCGGATTAAGTCCGGAGATCGCGATGCGGGGACGGGCGATACCGAAGCGGGATGTGAGCTCGGCCGCGACGATGCGCACGGTCGAGACGATGAGGTCACTCGTGAGCTGGGTGAGAGCATCCCGCAAGGACACGTGGATCGTCACCGGCACCACGGCGAGCCGCGGCGACCACAGCATCATCACCGGCTGCGGCTCGCGGCCATCGGTCCCGGCGAGCTCGGCGAGGAATTCGGTGTGGCCAGGATGGCGGAAGCCGGCGCGGTAGAGCACGCTCTTGGCAATCGGGTTGGTGACGACGGCGCTGGCGCGGCCCGCGCGCACGTCGCTGACAGCTTGGCGGATCGAGGCGAGCGCGGCCGGCGCGCTCGAAGCGTCGGGCTTGCCGGGGGCGGCGGTCGCGTGCTCGCCGGTCGCAACCACGGGCAAGGCGTCCGCGAAGGCGGCTTCGGCTTCGCCCGGGCTCACCGCGGCGATCTTGACGTCGGCGCCAAAGGCGCTGGCGCGCTGCGCGATCAGTGCCTCGTCGCCGAGCAGATAGAAGGCGGGCAGGCCCAGCTCGCGGCGCCTGAGCCAGGCTGAGATGGTGATGTCGGGGCCGATGCCGGCGGGCTCTCCGAGCGTCAGTGCAAGGGGCTTTGCGGGAGCGGTCATCAGCGGTTGCGATATTCGATCATCGCCGCTTTGCGGAGCTCGTCGAGATAGGCCTTCTGGGTCTTCTCGTACTTCTCCGTATACATCTTCTCACGGATCTCGCGCTTCTTCGGCGTATCGATGGTGGTCGGCTTGCGCGAGCACAGCACCACCATCTCGATGCCGGCCTTGGTTACTTCGGGGGCTGTGAGGTGGCCGATCGGGGTGTCGTCGAGCACCTTGCGCAGCGCCTCCGGCAGGTCCGCGGTGGTCTTGGTGACGCTCTCGCGGATGGTGGCGTTCGGCGTCGAACGGAACAGCGAATTGGCTTCCTCGCAGCTTCCGACACGCGAGCGATACTGCTCGGCTTCCTTCATGCGCGTCTCCTGGAAAGCGGCGGAGGAGCCGCGCGGCACGATCAGCACGATCGGCTGCATCTTGTATTCGGTGCCCTCGATCTGAAGCTTCTCGTCACCGCTTTCCCGCACCTTGTCGGCGACGTCCTTCTCGCCGACCATCAGCTTCTCCTTGAAGCGGCCGCGTACGAGGCTGGTCCAGACCATCTCGGACCTCATGCGGCTCTTGAGCGTTTCGGGGCGGACGCCCTTGATCTCGAGCGACTTGGTGAGCTGATCGGGCGTGATGCGCATGCGTTGCGCCATGCCCTCGTAGGACTGATTGATGTCGGAAGCGGTGGGATCGACGCCGTATTTCTTGCCTTCCTTCAACTTGATCTTGTCGTCGATCAGCACGTTGATGACGTCCTGCCGGCTCGGGGTCTTCTGCGTCGTCAGTGTGTCGAGCTTGGAGCGCTGCTCGATGTCGAAATCGGTGATGGGATCGCCGTTGACCATGACGACGATGTTCTGCGCCCGTGCCGGCGCGCCGGCCAGGATCAGGACCGTGCCGAGGACCAGAAGGAGAAGGCGGAAGACGGGCAATGAAGTCGTCATGGTTGTCGCTCGCATGTCAGCCGAGATGATCCTGCGATCGGGAGCAGGCGGCCGGCAATTCAAACGGGTTCACTGGAGGCCGGATGAACTGGACCCGGTCGAGGTCGCCAGCGTGCGCAGACCGATCTGGAACATGAACGCGTGGCTCAGCACGGGCGGCGTGGTGCCCGCGGAATAGCTATACGAAGTTACATAGTTCGCCGCCAGCACGAAGCAATCGTCGACATAGCCGGCGCCGAGGACATATTGGTTGATCTTGTTGGCTTCGAGGTCCCAGCGCGCAGAGCCCGTCACCACCCAGTTGGTTGCGACCTTGATCGAACCCGAGGTCAGGATGCCCTCGCGGCGGGTCAGATAGCCGAGCTCCGGCTGCGGCGCGTAATTGCCGTACATCATGCTGACCGACCAGCGATTGAAATTGGCGCGGCCTTCCGCCTCGAAGCGCTGCACGTTCCAGGTCTGCTCGTCCATGCGGGAGCGGACGCTGAACGTATAGGTGCTGTTCGGCGAGTAGGCGACGCTCGCCACGTAGTCGGAGCGCGGCCTCTGGAGGCCGGAATCGACGCCGGTATTGATGGTATCCTGAACCGCGTAAGAATTCATGCCGAACAGCTGGTAGGACTGTCCGAACAGCGTCTTGACGGCGCCGCCCTTATCGAACTGCGTGGTCGCCTGCACGCCGACATTGGCGCGGCCGCCGCCCTCGACGCGGTCGTAGCCGGAGAACTTGTCGACGTTGAATAGATTCGAGGTGTCGAACACCATACTCTGCGCGTCCTCGTTCGGAAGCTTGCCGGCATACGTCTCGTTCGGACGGATGATGATCTGCGCGATCGGCTCGATGGTGGTCGAGCCCCAGGGCTGAACGTTGATGAAGGGATAGCGGTATTCGAGGCCGACGGTCGGCATCAGGCGGAACGCCTGGGTGTCGCCGACGGGCAGGTAGTTCGACACGCCCGGCTGGTTAGAGACATCCGCGTTGATTGCGTCGGCGCGCAGGATCGCGAACGGCGTCCAGATCTCGCCGAACGGATCGGTGAACGACTTGCGCCACTGCGCTTCCGCCGTCAGGCGGGTGTAGGTGCCGGGGAAGCCGCGCAGAAGACATCCATTCGGCATGCTGCGTGCACCGGGGTCGGCCGATGCGATCGCGCAGAGGCCTGAGGTGTTGGCGGTCGTAGTGATCGGATCGAATGCCGCATCGTTACGCGTCAAGTTGACGAAGTTCGTCTTGTAGCTGAACTCGCCGCCGAAGACCGGATAGTTGAGCACGTTCGAATAGTCGATCACTGGATAAACGACCGGGACCTGCTGCTGGTTACCCGAGAAGCTCAGCCAGTACATCGTGCGTGCGTCGAAGAAGCTGCGATTGCCGACGCCGGTCAGATAGAGCTGCGACAGCGCATCCGTCGGCAGGTTCAGGAACGAGCCGAGCGGATCGCGGTAGGCCGACAGTCGATAATCCGACATGAAATAGTAGTCGGAGAGCAGGACGCCGTCCCAGCCCCAGACCCATTTGTCGTTCAGCGCGAACTGACCCTTGGTTTCGACACCGCCGCGGAACTGACGGTCGCCCGGCTGGCCGACGAAATTGCCGGGGTTGAGCTGGTCGATACCGTAGACGCGGACCTGATAGGCGCCGTCCAGCAGGCGTTGGCGGAACTCGGCCTGGAACAGCACGCCCTGCTTGGAGGTGATGCGCGGGCTGAAGGTGGCGTCCATGTCGGGCGCGATCGCCCAATAGAACGGAACTTCGACGCCGTAGCCGAACGCCGTGTAGGAGGTAAAGCCCGGCATCAGGAAGCCGGTCTTGCGCTTCACGGTCGGGTCGGGCGTCGAGAAATAGGGCATGTAGGCGAGCGGCACGCCGAAGAATTCGAGCTGCGCCGTCTCGAAATAGAGCATCTTCTCCTGCTGGTCGTGGATGATGCGGGCACCCTTGACCTGCCAGAGCGGCGGCTTCTTCGGATCGTCTTTGCAAGGCGCGCAGGCGGTGTAGACGCCGTTCTCGAACACCGTGTAGTTGCCAGACGAGCGGTCGGCGCGGGTCGCGGCCATGCGGGTCTGGTCCGCGGTGTCCACGCGCAGCGAATCGACGAAGCCGTCACGGTAGTCGTCGGAGAGATCCAGGATCTCGGCATAGGTGATCTTGCCGTCGGCATCCGTCATGCGGATGTTGCCTTCGGCATGCAGCCGCTTGGTCTTCTGGTCGTAGATGACCCGGTCGGCCTCGACGCTGGTGCCGTTGTAGAACAGCTGGACGTTGCCGACCGCCGAGACGCGCGAATTGTTGTAGTCGTAATCGACCTCGGTCGCCTGCACGAGCATCTGCCCGTCATTGGCGGCCTTCGGCGGCGTCGGACGTGCCGGCCGCGGATTGTAGGTGAAGCCCTGGGCGGCAGCAGGCGCTACCGCGGCAAGATCCATCATGCCGGCGAGTGAGGCGACGGCAACGACGGCCAGCACGAGCTTGCGGATGGACAGACCTCGCCCGTTCGCACGCACCAGGATGCGCGGCGCCCAGCCAGGCAATTGTCCTCGGCGGACGGCCGTCACTATCCGTCCTCCTGATACAGCAAGGCCAAAAAGCCGGTGAGGCCGCCCACCACTACGGGCAACCACGCCGCAGCGATCGGATGCATCAACTCAGCCTTGCTCAAGTCTTCAGTCACTTTCGACAGAACGTAGAGCAGAAAGCCTGCGCCCACGCCACTCAAAACCATCTTCTGTACGCCGCCCATTCGGAAGAAGCGCAGCGACACGGAAGCCGCGAGCATCACCATGGCGGCGAGCAAAAACGGCTGTGCCAACAGCTTGTGATACTGGAGTCGATATCCTGCTGTCGCGAACCCCGAGCTCTCCGACGAACGGATGTAGCTCGGTAGTTGCCAAAAGGACACAGTCTCGGGTGTGGAAAAGCTGTTGCGAACCTGCGCCTCGGTCAGCGTCGTCGGAATCTCCAGACTGGCCTGGTCGACCGGCGGGGAATCGAGGGAGAAGCGGCGCACGCCCTTGAACAACCAATGGCCGGCCTCCAGCGTCGCCTCGCGCGCCTCGACCCGCTCCTTGAAGTGCTGCTCCGTGTCAAAGCGGAACAGGGTGAGCCCGGTCAGCCGGACGCCCTGCTGCTCGCTGCGCGCCGCGTTGATGATGGTCTGGCCATCGCTGGTCACCTGGTTGAGCCAGAAGCCCGAGGCGTCCTGGATGCCGCCGCCCGGCGCCGAGCCGAACAGCTCCGCTTCCATGCGCTTGGAGAGCTCGCGTAAGTTCGCCGACATCGGATTGTAGGCGACCGTGGCGATCACTCCGATCAGCAGCGCACTGCCGAGCGCCGGCGAGATGAACTGCCAGGCCGAGATGCCGGCGGCGCGCGCCACCACGAGCTCGAGCCGACGGGAGAGGGCGAGATAGCAGGTCATGGCGCCGATCAACATGCAGAACGGCGTCAGCTTCTCCAGGAGCTGCGGCACCCGGAACAGCGAGGTCTCGGCCACCATGATCGCGGACGCCGACGCCAGCCCTGAGGTCTTGCGCACCATCTCGATGTAATCGACCAATACCAGCAGCAGGAAAATGCTTACGAACACGCCGAGTGCGGCGACCACGAAGCGGCCGGCGAAATAGCGCCCGAGCGTGTTGGTGAGCATGCTCATGCGGCGGCCGGCCGTCCGAACAGCCGCGCGATACGCGCGTTCGATCTGTTAATGGCTTCCATCAGACCCGGCGGCGGCTCGACCACGATGCCGCCGATGATCATCCACAGCCCGATGCCGATCGCGCCGAAAACCATCGCGTACTGGAACAGCACCGGACCAGACGACTTCACGGCCATCACCGAGCAGGCAAATCCCGCCATGCGCAGGCCGAACACGGCGAGCACCGAGCCGCCAATCGAGAAGTTACGGCTCTGGCGGGTGGTGCGCGGCGCGCCGAGGAAAGCAAAGGTCAGCACGGCAAAGGCGAAGGGATAGATCGGCGCCAGCAGGCTGTCATGCAGCGCCGAACGGAACTGTCCGGGGATCTGCTTGTAGACCGGATCGTCCTCGGCGGGCGACAATAGCTCCCAGAGATAGCGCTCGCGGATGCCGAGAGTGACGTCGTGGCCCTGGCCCGAGAACTTCGACATGTCGAAGCCATAGCGGCCGAACGCCACCAGTGCCGGGTCGCGCTTGCCGGCCTCGAAGCGCTGGAGATTGCCGTCCTTGAGCACAAGGAACGAGCCAGTCTCGTTCTTCACGACCTCGCCATGCTCGGCGACGATCGAGACGCGCTCATTCGGGTCGCGGCGGTCGTCGATGAAGATGCCGGCGAGGATGCCGCCGGGCAGCCGCTCGCGAATCCGGATCGTCAGGTTCTTGTCGAGCTGGGCGAAGCGGCCGGGCTGCAGGATATTGGTGAGCACGTCAGCGGTGATCTCGGCGTCCCACTGCTTGATTCGCCGCATGCCGTCGGGAGCGAGATAGGCGGCGATGAAGGCGACCAGCAGCGCCACCACGCAAGTGGCGTAGAAGAACGGATAGAACAGCCGGAACGGCGAGAAGCCGGCGGCATTCATCACGATGATCTCGGAATCCGTCGCGAGCTTGTTCAGGGTGTGCGAGATCGCGATCATCAGCGCGATCGGCGAGATGATCAGCACCAGCGCCGGGATCACAAGGCTGGTGATGCCGAGGAAGGTCATGATGGTCTGACCCTGGCTCGTCATCAGGTCGATGCCGCGCAACGCCTGCGTAATCCAGATCACGCCGGTGAGGCTGACCAGAACGAGCGCAAACGACGCCAGCGTCGTGCGGAAAATATACCTGTCGATTGACCCCATGCGCTACCGCACGAATTCCACCAAAGCCCCAACGCGCACCGGAATTCCTTCTGTCCGACCAATCCCTGACAGGGATCCCCAAGGTCGGCCAATCACCTCTTCCGGCGGCTGACTCTCTCACTACCATCCCTTTGATCCGTCAACAAAATGGCTGACCCAAGGCACCCTCATTGTGTGGTTAATATTTCCCTCGTTGTGGCGTCCCTGCCACGCGCGGTGCTTGGCATTGACCGCACCTCTGGCCCATAGTGGGGAGAGACCAGTGAATCGCCGTTCAGCTCCGGCTTGAGGCCGTATCGGTTGATCGACAAAAAGCCCCATATTTTCGAGGAGTTACCCATGTCCGATGCCATCAAGGTCGGCTTTGTCCCGTTGGCACCCGCCGTCCGTGGCATCCTGGTCGTGTTCTGTGACGACACTCTGAAGGTTGGCCCGGCGACCGCCAAGGCGCTCGGCGGGGCGAGCGAGCTCGTGAAACGGGCGGCCGCTGCCGCCTCATTCAAAGGTAAAAACGGCGCCGCCCTGGACATCCTCGCGCCCGAGGGCCTGAAAGCCGAGCGCCTGATCGTGATCGGGACCGGGAAGGCATCAAGCCTGAAGGCCAACGACTTTCTCAAATTCGGCGGCATGGCGGCCAGCAAGCTCAAGGCGGGGGCAGCGGCCATGACCGTCGTGGCGGAACTGGCTGACGGCGCCATGAGCAGCGAGCAGGCGGTTGCGATCGCCTCGGGCCTGCGGCTGCGCGCCTACAAGTTCGACCGTTACAAGACCAGGAAGAAGGACGACGAGGAGAGGACCTTGCGCGCCGACATCTCACTTGCGGTTGGTGATGTTGCCTCGGCGAAAAAGGCCTTTGCATCGGCCGGCGCGGTGGTCGACGGCGTCATCATCGCGCGCGACCTCGTCAACGAGCCGCCGAACGTACTCTATCCCGAGGAGTTCGCGCGCCGCGCCAGCCAGCTGAAGAAGCTCGGTGTCAAGATCGAGGTGCTCGACGTCAAGGCGATGCAGAAGCTCGGCATGGGCGCGTTGCTTGGCGTCGGCCAGGGCTCGGCGCGGCCGAGCCGCACCGTCATCATGCGCTGGGACGGAGCCAAGAAAGGCGAGGCACCGGTCGCCTTCGTCGGCAAGGGCGTCTGCTTCGACACCGGCGGCATTTCGATCAAGCCGGCCGGCAGCATGGAGGACATGAAGGGCGATATGGGTGGTGCGGCCTGCGTCGTCGGCCTGATGCACGCGCTCGCAGCGCGCAAGGCCAAGGTTAACGCCGTCGGCGCCATCGGCCTCGTCGAGAACATGCCAGACGGCAACGCGCAGCGGCCGGGCGACATCGTCACCTCGATGTCGGGCCAGACCATCGAGATCATCAATACCGATGCGGAAGGCCGCCTCGTGCTGGCCGACGTGCTCTGGTACGTGGCCAAGAAAACCAAGCCGAAATTCCTGGTGGATCTGGCGACGCTGACCGGGGCGATCGTGGTCGCGCTCGGCACCGATCATGCCGGCATGTTCTCCAACAATGACGAGCTCGCCGAGCGCCTGCTCGCCGCGGGCATCGAGAGCGGCGAGAAGGTCTGGCGCCTGCCGCTCGGCCCCGAATACGACAAGCTGATCGATTCCCAGTTCGCCGACATGAAGAATACCGGCGGCCGTCATGGCGGCTCGATCACCGCAGCGCAGTTCCTGCAGCGTTTCGTCGACGGCACGCCATGGGCGCATCTCGATATCGCCGGCACCGCGATGGGCGCGCCCAAGACAGACATCAACCAGAGCTGGGGCAGCGGCTACGGCGTCCGGCTGCTCGATCGCCTGGTGGCAGATCATTACGAGCGCAAATGACGGAAGTGCTGTTCTATCATCTGCAAAACATGACGGTTGAGAACGTCTTGCCGCCGCTTCTCGAGAAATCGCTCGAGCGCGGCTGGCGCGTCGTGGTGCAGTCGACCTCGCCGGAGCGCGCCGATGCGCTCGACGCGCATCTGTGGACCTATCGCGACGATTCCTTCCTGCCGCACGCGACATGGCGCGTCAACGATGTGGCCGACCAGCCGATCGTGCTGGCCATCGAGGAGGACAATCCGAACGGCGCCCACGTCCGCTTCCTGGTCGACAACGCCGCGTTGCCGCAGGACGCGGACGGCTACGAGCGCATCGTGCTGCTGTTCGATGGCGACGATCCGGATGCGCTCGCGGCGGCTCGCAGCACCTGGACGGATTGCAAGACGCGCGGATTTGATGTCACGTATTGGCAGGCCGACGAACGGGGCCGGTGGCAGCGGCGGAGTTAGCGGCCGTTGCGATTAATGATAATTTGGACTTTCTCAGGCAGACTGGGTTCGGCCACCTTCGTGCCGCAAAGTGATGTTGGTACAATCGCTTAGGGCTACTCCTTGACGTGGGGAATTTGGTTTATCGTGCGACATCAAAAGATTCCAAAGTCGCTCATAGTTGCGTTGGCTGCTGTCGCGCCGCTGGTCGCGGGTTGCTCGGCCGGAACCGATCTGCTGTCCAAGGACGCCGAATGGTTCAACAAGCCGAGCCGCCTGTTCATCAAGAACATCTCGATCGAATCGCCGCCGCTGACCCCCGACAAGCCGGCGGCAGCCGAGGATCTAGTCAGCGCCGACGGTGCTTGCCCCGGCATGGCGCCGCCGCCTGGCCCTGCTGACGCCAATGCCTCGACGACGGCGCCCGTGGGCGGCACGGTTGCGCTCGGCCACACCGAATGCGACGTGGTGCGCGGCATCGGCGCGCCGTCATCCGTCAATCTGTCCAGTGATGCCGCCGGCCGGCGCGTCGCAGTCGTCACCTGGACCACGGGTCCGCGCGCGGGCATCTACACCTTCACGTCCGGCCGCCTGTCCTCGATCGAGGGCAATCCCGAGCCGCCGGTCGTTGCCAAGCCGGTGAAGCCGAAGGCGAAGAAGAAGGCGGCGACGTAACCGGTTCGTCGTGCGTAACTTCCGCTCTCGAAGATCGATTGGCTGTCAACGCGATCAGCCGGGCATGCTCGTCCAGCACATCAAGCGGCTTTGTGTCCCTTGATCGCGGTGGCCCAGGAATGAACCGTGATCTCTCCGGTCGCACTCGACGGCAATCGGCGCTTCAGCTCCGCACTCTCGGCGTTCGACAGCTTTCCGAGTATGCCGCTCGGGCTGCTGACGACCATGGAGAGCCAGTAGTCGTCGAAGTCGGCAAATGTCCGCTCGACGACCAGCTCGCGGGTCTCGATATCGCGAAGACCGAGCTCTGCCCAATGTGCCTTCAGCGCCTCGAAGCGCGAGATGTCCGCACTCGGCGGGCGCGCTGCGGCGATGCCAACCGCATCCAGCTCCTCCCACAACGGCTGCGTCGGCGTGCCGCCCCGCAAAATGTCCCAGGTGTAGGACGCAACCATGCCGCCGGGCTTGGTGACGCGCACCATTTCCGAAGCGCCTTTGCGCGGGTCGGGGACGAAGAACAGCACCAGTGCCATCACCGCGACGTCGAAGCGGCCTGTGTCGTAGGGAAGGCTCATCCCATCGCCGATCGACAGCTCAACCTGTTTTGCTGAGAACTTCTGGCGCGCCGTTGCAATCTGTGCGTCGGAAGGATCGATCGCGCAAACCCACGACGGAGCGGATTTCGCAAGAAGGAGCTCGGTGAACGCGCCGTTGCCTGCGCCGATATCCAGCCAGGCCAGTCCAGGGCGCGTCGCCAGCCAGTCGAGGAAGAGGCTGTCCGCGTCAGACCCGACGACCGCTTTTTGCGATGTGATTCCAGAACGCCTCCGCCGCTCGAGCCAGGCGAAGCTTCGGCCGGAACACGTGGATCTCGATTGGCACGCACCATTCCAGCCCCCCGGCCGCCACGATCTCGCCGGAGGCGAGTTGATCTGCGATCAGGCTTTCCGGGAGCCACGCCATGCCGCGACCGGCCTGGACCATTGTCACGAGCAGCTTCGCCAAATGCGAGGTGAAGGTTGGGCGCAGATGCGCGTCCAGCGGCGACGTCGCGCGCACTGCTTCGAGGATTCGTCCCATGCCCGATTCAGGGCGGAAGCTCAGGTAGGGCACCGGCGCGCCTCGCGTGCCCGGGAGCTTGAAACGCGGCTTATGGCTTCGGCCTGAAACCGGCACCGATGCCGGAATAAGCCTGTCGTGGCCGACATGCAGCGAGCGGAAATGTGACGGCGCCAGCGAAGTAGCCGCCGCTGGATGGTAATGGCAGAGCAGGAAATGCGCATCGCCGGCCAGCAATATGCGTTCGCAGGCCTCCATGTGATTGGCGACGAGCTGCACGTTTGGAACGAACGACAGCTTGGTCTCGATGCCGCGCAGCCAATCGGGAAAGAAGGTCAGCGACAGCGCGTTGGTCGAGGCGAACTTCAGCACGTCGGATGCGCCGCGCGCCCGCTCCTGAGCGTCCAGCCGACCGGCGGCGAGCCGGCGCAGGACGTCCTCGGCAATCTCGCGAAAACCTTCACCCGCCGGCGTGAGATTGACGCTGTGCGTGGTGCGGTCCAGCAACGGTGCGCCGGTCCAGACCTCGAGGGCCTGGATCCTGCGGCTCAGCGCGGGCTGCGAGCAATTGCGCTGCTCGGCCGCGCGCGAGAAGCTGCGTGTGGTCGCCACCGCGATGAAATCGTGCAGCCAGTTGATCTCCATCGCACGGCCTCCTGACAATTAGAATGTGCTTATGCATTATTTGCATAATGATATCAGAACACGACATTGGATTTCCAGTGCCGCGGGCGCCACCGTGCACCGAGATTTCTCCGGAGGGAGCGCAATGGCCGCGCGCACGCTGTATGACAAGCTGGTGGACGCCCATGTCGTCCGCAATCTGGACGATGCCGGGCTCGTGCTGCTCTATGTCGATCGCACCGTCCTGAACGAATACACCAGCCCGCAAGCCTTCGCCGGCCTGCGCGCAGCAGGACGCAAGGTCTGGAATCCCAAGGCGGCGCTGATGGTGGTTGACCACGTCAACCCCACGGCGGCGCGGCGCGTCCGCGCGATGCCTGACAGCGCAGCGACGCGGCAAGTCGACTATTTCGCCGAGAACGCTAGGGATTTCGGTATCGAATATTTCGACATTCTGGATCCTCGCCAGGGTATCGAGCATGTCGTCGCACCCGAGCAGGGGCTCGTCATGCCGGGCATGGTGATCGCAGCCGGCGACAGCCACAGCACGGCCTATGGGGCGTTCGGTGCCCTCGGCTACGGCATTGGAACGTCCGACATCGAGCACTATCTCGCAACTTCGACGGTGCGCTACCGCCGCCTCAAGACGATGCGCATCCACCTGTCCGGGACAGCGGCGCCGTTCGGCGTGACGCCGAAGGACATCGTCATGGAGGTGATTCGGCGGATCGGCGCCGACGGTGCGACAGGGTATGCGGTGGAGTTTAGCGGTCCCGCCGTCTCCGACATGAGCGTCGAGGGCCGGATCGTCATGTCGATCATGATTGTCGAAGCGGGTGCGCGCGGTGTGGTGATCGCGCCGGATCAGAAGGTGCTGGACTATCTGAAGGGACGTCCCCGCTCCCCCAAGGGCGAGATGTGGGAGCGCGCCGCGACGAACTGGCATGCACTGTCCTCCGATCCATCTGCCAAATTCGACCGCGAAGTGACGCTCGACGTCTCCGAGGTTGCGCCACTGGTGACCTGGGGCACCAGCCCCGATCAGGCGATCGCGGTGACCGACAATGTTCCCGATCCCGTGAAGCAGGCCGAGCCCCATCGCAAGGCCGCGGCCATGCGCGCGCTGAGCTATATGGGCCTGACGCCGGGGACGTCCATTCAATCCGTTCCGATCGACTTCGCTTTCATCGGGTCCTGCACGAACGCACGGATCGAAGACTTGCGCGATGCGGCCGAGATCTTTCGCGGCCGCCGCGTCGCGGCGGGCGTGCGGGCGATCGTGGTGCCGGGCTCGACCCAGGTCAGGGTCCAGGCGGAGGCGGAGGGCCTTGCCAAGGTGTTCACCGATGCCGGGGTCGAATGGCGGCAATCCGGCTGCTCGATGTGCCTTGCGATGAACGATGACGTGCTGAGCCCGGGACAGCGGTGTGCGTCCTCGACCAACCGCAACTTCGAGGGGCGCCAGGGACCGGGCTCCCGCACGCATCTGATGAGCCCGGCCATGGTAGCGGCCGCGGCCGTCACCGGCCGCATCACCGACGTACGCTCTCTCCTGGGAGGATCACACCAATGACGCCGTTCGACCAAGTCGCCGGGGTCGCCGCACCGATGATGGCCCCGAACGTCGATACCGACGTCATCATGCCAAAGATGTTTCTCAAGGGCGTGGACCGCAGCGGCCTGGGCGAGGGAGCTTTCAACCTGCTGCGCTTCAGCGGCGGCAAGGTTAATCCGGATTTCATCTTGAACCAGGACGGCTATCGCGACGCCTGCTTTCTGGTCGTCGGCCCGAATTTCGGCTGCGGCTCGAGCCGCGAGCATGCGGTGTGGGGACTCCAGCAGCTCGGTATTCGCGCGCTGATCGGCACCAGCTTCGCCGGCATCTTCAACGACAATTGCGCCAATAACGGCCTCCTGACGATCTCGCTCGATCCCGAGAGGGTCACGGAGCTTGCCTCTGTCATCACCGACCGCAGCCGCAACGACGTCGCCGTGGACCTTTCGGCCCAGACCATCCGCTTTGATCGCGGCCGCCGCACGATGCCGTTCGAGATCGAGCCGGCGAGGAAGGAGGCCTTTTTGACTGGGCGCGACTTCATCGCGTCCACGCTGGTCTATGCCGACGACATTCGCGCGTTCGAGGCGCGCCATCGCGCGGCCAGCCCCTGGATGTTCTGAACTGCGGATCGAACACGTCGAGGCGCGCCGGATCGCGTCACCTACGAATATGACAAAAACAGTGGAGGAACTCTTGGCTGACACGACATACCGAACCGCGGCTGCGCCGCCGGCCGCCTCGTCACAGACCAGAACTCCGGCAGCGCTCGCCGCCCTCAGGATCGGTCCGTTGCCCATCGGGGTCTACATTGCCGCTGCGGCAGTCTGTGCGGCTGCTGTGTATTCCGGCAAGCTGCCCAATGACGTGATCGGCGGTCTCTCGCTCCTGATGCTGCTCGGCTTCCTGCTCGGCAAGCTCGGTCAGACCATTCCGGTGCTGAAGCAGGTCGGCGGAACTGCGATTCTCTGTCTGTTCGTTCCCGCGGCGTTGGTGAGCTACGGATTGATGCCCGAGGCGGCCCTGAAAGCGATCACCACGACTTTCCGTACGGCAAATTTCCAGTATTTCTTCATCGCCTGTCTCGTTGCAGGATCGATCCTCGGTATGCCCTATCGTGTGCTGGTCCAGGGCTTCATCCGCATGTTCGTTCCGCTTCTGATCGGGACGCTCGCGGCTGTGTCCGCCGGCATCGCCATCGGCCTGTTGTTCGGCCATGGCCCCAAGGACACGTTCTTCTTCATCATCATCCCGATCATCGGAGGTGGCCTCGCAGAGGGCGTGCTGCCGCTCTCCATCGCCTATTCGGAGATTTTGCAGCAGCCGCAGGGCGATCTTGTCGCGCAGATGGTCCCGGCGGCGCTGCTTGGAAATGTCGTCGCGATCGTCTGCGCAGGTCTGCTGGCGCGCCTCGGCGAGACGCGCCGGGATCTCAACGGTGAGGGCATGCTGGTCAAGACCGGCGACGAGGACATTCTTGGCGAGACGCGACCCGACCAACCGATCGATCTCGGATTGCTTGGCGCAGGAATCGTGCTGTCTTGCGTGCTTTTCGTGCTCGGCATGACCCTGGCGCCATTCACGGGGATTCCAGGTCCGATCATGATGATCGTCGCTGCGGTAGCCCTGAAGCTGACCAAGATCCTGCCTGTCGAGATGGAGCTGGGCGCCTATCAGATCAACAAGTTCATGTCGACGAACCTGACCTTTGCCATCCTGGTTGCGATGGGCACGTTGCTGGTCAAGTGGGAGCAACTCGCGGCATCCTTCAACCCGGGCTACATCGCGATCTGCACCGCAACGGTGCTGGCTATGATTGCGTCAGGTTTCTATGCCGGCAAGTGGCTCAACATGTATCCAGTCGAGGCGGCGATCGTGACGGCCTGCCACTCGGGCCTCGGCGGCACCGGCGACGTCGCCATTCTCGGAGCGGCCGATCGCATGGGTCTGATGGCGTTCGCTCAGATCGCAACGCGCGTCGGCGGTGCCATCATGATCGTGATCGCAACGCTGCTGATGAAGTCGTTGTCTTGATCTGCACGGCTGGACTCCACGCCGAACGAATATTCCAGGGAGGTTTCAATGCTCGACAATGAACAAGATGGATCGACCCCGTCAACGACGGGCCTGACTCGCCGACATGTGGTGTCACTGGCGCTGACAACGGGAGCCGTCGGCTCGTTCGTCGCGGCGCAAGGCGCCTTCGCACAGGAGAATAATGCGATGAATAGCAGTGCGCTCCAGAAGCTACTGCCGGGATTTCAACAGAGGCGGATCAAGACCAGCGGAGCCGAGATCAACGCACTCGTGAGAGGCGAGGGACCGCCGCTGCTCTTGCTGCATGGCCATCCGCAGACACTCGCATGCTGGCACAAGGTCGCGCCCAGGTTGGCGGAACGCTTTACCGTGGTGCTGACCGATCTGCGCGGCTATGGCGACTCGAGCAAGCCTGATGGCGGCAAGGACAACATTGCCTATTCCAAGCGCGCGATGGCGCGGGATCAGGTCGAATTGATGCGCGCGCTCGGTTTTGACCGTTTTCACGCCGTCGGCCACGATCGCGGTGGGCGCGTTCTGCATCGTCTGCTGCTTGACCACCCGGGTGCCGTCCCCAAGGCGGTCCTGCTCGACATCGCGCCGACCGCGACAATGTATGCGAGGGCGAACAAGGAATTCGCGACGCGCTACATGTGGTGGTTCTTCCTCATCCAGCCGGCTCCACTTCCGGAAACCTTGATCGGCAACAATCTCGAATTCTATCTTCAGACCCATATCAACAAGCAGAACAAGACGCCGGGAGCCATCGATCCGGTTGCGCTCGATGAGTACCGGCGGTGCTACACTCGCGAGACTCTGCACGCCGTGTGCGAAGATTATCGCGCCGCCGCCGGAATCGACCTGATCCACGACGAGGCGGATTCCGAAAGGAGGATCGGTTGCCCGCTCCTCGTGCTTTGGGGCGAAAAGGGTGTGGTCGGATCGACCTATGACGTGCTCGATACCTGGCGCGCCAAAGCGAACAACGTGCAAGGCGGAAGCCTGCCCTGCGGACATTACCTGCCGGAGGAAGCGCCGGAGCTTCTGCTGCAGAAGCTCGACGCCTTTTTCACGTGATTTTCGGGAGCGCGTCGGCAGAGCCGGCTGCTCCACAAAAGACATTCAGTTCAATGCTTAAAGGTGTGGTGTCATCACACCGATACTGTGCGTGGGGTTGTTTTCCAGCTTTTGATGCGGCTACCCCGCCGCCTCATCGAACTGCGCGCTTGCCTCGAGCCATTGCTCTTCGGCGCGCGCGAGCGCGTCCGCCGCATTGGCGCGGGCCTTCGACAGCTGCGCGGCCTGCTTGGGATCGCGCGTGAAGATGTCGGGCAGCGCGAGAGCCGTGTCGATCTTGGCGATGATGTCGCTGACGCGGGCGATCTCGGCCTCGGCTTCCGCGATGCGTTTCTTGAGCGAGCCGCGATTGTCCGACTTCGGACGCTGCGGCTTCTCGCTTGCCAAACTGCGCTCGCGCGGGGCGGGTTCGGCATTGCGCGATAACAGCACGAGGCGGCGGTACTCGTCGAGGTCGCCGTCGTAAGTCGTCAGCGTCCGGTCGGCGACGATCCAGAGCTGGTCGGCGCAGGCTTCGATCAGATAGCGGTCATGCGAGACCATAATGATCGCGCCCGGAAATTCGTTGATCGCCTCCGCAAGCGCGGCGCGGCTGTCGATGTCAAGATGGTTGGTCGGCTCGTCCAGGATGATCATGTTGGGGCCGAAGAAGGTGGCAAGCCCCAAGAGCAGCCGCGCCTTCTCGCCGCCCGACAGTTTGCCGGCCTTAGTATCGGCCGCCTTGCCGGAGAAGCCGATCGCGCCGGCGCGGGCCCGCACCTTGGCCTCGGGCGCATCGCCCATCAGCTTGCGGACGTGGTCGTAGGCGGAGGCGTCCTCGTTCAGCTCGTCGAGCTGATGCTGCGCGAAATAGGCGATCGACAGCTTGTCCGCGCGGGTAATTTTCCCTGAGAACGGCGTGAGACGCGCGGCGAGCAGTTTGACAAGTGTCGACTTGCCGTTGCCGTTGGCACCGAGAAGCGCGATGCGGTCGTCGTTGTCGATGCGCAGCGTCACGCGGCTGAGCACCGGCGTTGCCGGATCGTAGCCGACGGAAACATTGTCGACGGCGATGATCGGCGGCGACAAAATCTTTTCCGGCGCTGGAAATGTGATCTCGCGCACGTCCTCCGTCACCAACGCCCTGATCGGCTTCAGCCGCTCCAGCATCTTGACGCGTGATTGGGCCTGGCGCGCCTTGGAGGCCTTGGCCTTGAAGCGGTCCACGAAGGCTTGCAGGTGCGCGCGCTCGGCCTCCTGGCGCTTGACCTGCTTGGCGTCGAGCAGCTCGCGCGCGGCGCGCTGCTCCTCGAACGAGGAGTAGGTGCCTTTGTAAAGTGTGAGCTTGCCGCGCTCCAGATGTAGGATCTGGTCGACCGAGCTCTCCAGCAGGTCGCGGTCATGGCTGATCACGATCACCGTGCGCGGATAATGCGCGAGGTGGTCCTCGAGCCACAGCGTGCCTTCGAGGTCGAGATAGTTGGTGGGCTCGTCGAGCAGCAGGAGATCGGGCGCTGCGAACAGCGTCGTGGCGAGCGCAACGCGCATGCGCCAGCCGCCGGAGAACTCGGCGCAGGGGCGCAGCTGGTCGGCGGCGGCAAAGCCGAGGCCAGACAGGATCGCGGCGGCGCGGCTCGGCGCCGAATGCGCATCGATGTCGACGAGGCGGGTCTGGATCTCCGCGATCCGGTGTGGATCGGTGGCGGTCTCGGCCTCGGCGAGCAGCGCGTCGCGCTCCAGATCGGCCTTGAGCACGACGGAGATCAGGCTTTCCGGGCCGTTCGGCGCCTCCTGTGCGAGGCTGCCGACGCGCCAGCGCGGCGGCAGGGTCACCGATCCGTGCTCGGCCGCGAGCTCACCGCGGATCACCTTGAACAGCGTCGATTTGCCGGTGCCATTGCGTCCGACCATACCGACGCGCGAGCCGGGCGCGATCTGCACGGAGCTATTGTCGATCAGAAGGCGTCCGGCAAGGCGGATGGAGAGGTCATTGATGGAGAGCATGCGGCCTTGTCACCGTAAGGCGCAGGGAACGCAACCCGTTTTTCTTGAGGTTAGATCAGTGCGATTCGCGGTCGCGTTGCTTCAGCTCGTTGAGAAGCTGCTCGAGATGTGTCGGGAGGTGGGGGTCGGGACGAAGGCTCTGCTGCAGCCGCTCGCCTATGGCATCGCAAATCGAGCGGCTGGTGCGCCGGTCGATCTGTTCGCTGTCATTGGCAAAAAGCCCAGCCATCTCGGGGTTCCGTCTGTTCAAAGTAAGGACGCGGTACCAAGTCATTGGCCCCCAAAATAGTTTCGCCGCATGTTGGGACGCCTGGCATTCTAGTAAAAATTGTATGAGCTCGCCGTATCTGCCCAAATATGAGACCCCGGTGGGGGGAACACCGGGGCCTCTCTTGGAGGGTACCGCAGGGCGGAAACGGTACCCTAGGTCGTCCAGGAAAGTGCTGTCGTGCTCAGTAGCAGCGGTTGACCAGCCGCCAGCGGGGCCCCCAGGGGGTCGGGACCAGCCGGCGCACATAGCAGCCGCCATAACCGTAAGCGACGGGGGCGGCATAGAAGCGCGGTCCGCCCCAGCCCCAGCCGCCGTGATGCCAGCCGCCGTGCCAGCCCCAGCCGCCGCCGTGCCAGTGAGCGGAGGCGGAGGTGGGAGCCAGCGCGGTGCCGAGCGCGACCGCGGCGACTGCAGCAAGCGAAAGTTTCCTCAACATGGTGATCTCCTCAAAACTGCCGGCGCGGGGCTATCGCGTCGATGGAAAGGCCGCCGAAACGGTCCGCCTCGAGAGGAGGCTTTGGTTTCGATGGACCTGACGTTACGCCAGCGAGGCTGAACCAAACCCTGATAGCGCCTTCAGATTGGGTTCATCTGAATGAAATCGTTGTAATCCATGTTGGAATTCCCACTTGGCCCTGCGGCGAAGCGTCCGTGAGGCCGCTCCGGCGCTCGCTTGCCGGATCGCGAAGGCGCCGATATAAGCCCCGCAACTCCGAACCACCCATTTTTCTCTTCAAGGACAAGATCATGGCCATCGAACGCACTTTCTCGATCATCAAGCCCGACGCGACAGCGCGTAACCTGACCGGCGCCGTGAACGCCGTGATCGAGAAGGCGGGCCTGCGCATCGTCGCGCAGAAGCGCATCCGCATGACCAAGGAACAGGCCGAGACCTTCTACGCCGTCCACAAGGCCCGCCCCTTCTTCGGCGAGCTCGTCGAGTTCATGACCTCCGGCCCGGTCGTCGTCCAGGTGCTGGAAGGCGAGAATGCCGTCGCCAAATATCGCGACGTGATGGGCGCGACCGATCCGTCCAAGGCCGCCGAGGGCACCATCCGCAAGCTCTACGCCAAGTCGATCGGCGAGAACTCCGCCCACGGCTCGGACGCGCCGGAAACCGCCGCGATCGAGATCGCGCAGTTCTTCTCGGGCAACGAGATCGTCGGCTAGGAGCCGACAGGTTAAATGAGCGAAAGGACTCATTGTGAACTGGCTCTGGCAGATCTTCGATCCCGCCACGATCGGGGCATTCTTCACCCAGTTTCGCAATGAGATGGCCGAACCGACCTTCTGGATCGCGGTCGGCAAGATCATCTGGATCAACGTCCTGCTCTCCGGCGACAATGCGCTGGTCATCGCGCTCGCCTGCCGCGGCCTGAAGCCGCGGCACCGGCTGTGGGGCATGGCGCTCGGCGCGGGCGCCGCGGTGCTGCTGCGCATCGTCTTCACCGGCATCGTCGCGAGCCTGATGGAGTTGCCGTATCTCAAGCTGGTCGGCGGCCTCGCGCTGATCGTGATCGCGGCAAAACTGCTGGTGCCGGAAAATGAGGACGAGGACGACGTCGAGTCGGCCTCGCATCTGTGGCAGGCAGTGCAGATCGTCGTCGTTGCCGACATCGTTATGAGTCTGGATAACGTCATTGCGGTGGCCGCCGCCGCTAATGGCAGCGTGCCGCTGCTGGTGCTCGGACTTGCCATCAGCGTGCCGCTGATCGTCGCCGGCGCGGCGCTGATTATGGCGCTGCTCTCGAAACTGCCGGTCCTGGTCTGGGCCGGTGCGGCTCTGCTCGGCTGGATCGCGGGCGAGGTGATCGCGACCGATCCCGGCGTCGCGCCGAAGCTGCATGCGCTCTCGGAGGGCCTGCTCGGCGCCTCGCTCGACAAGATGCTGACGGGCTTGCACATCCCTGTGCAATTCGGCCATGGCGGCGCGGGCGCCGAATATCTCTGCGCCACGCTTGGTGTCGTCATCGTGCTGCTGGTCGGCTCAATCTGGCGCCGGCGCAGCCTGAACCAGGCCGCGCTCGAGCATGCAAAAGTGTCTGCCGAGTAGATCCTAGCGCCGCACGATCGAACCGGTACGGCTGATCAGGCGGGCGAGCTGCTTGAAGCGGCTGCCGACGCGGTCGGCGACGAGATCGCCGAGCCTGTGCTCGAACACCAGCATCAAATTGCGCCCCTGGCTGCGGAAATGCGTCGCCGGCAGCACGCCCGGCCGCGCGGCCGAGATCAGATGCGCGACACGGAATGCCGCGCCGAGCAGGCGGGCGCGTTCGAGCTGCGCCGGCGTCAACAATTCCTGCATGGTCAGCGGCGGCTGGTTCTCTTCGCTCAAGCCGGCATAGCGATAGAACACCGACAGGCCAACGAAGGCGCGCTCGCGGTGGTCGATCGCGCCGAAATTGGCATTGACCACGAGACTCAGCGTCTGCTCGCCGCGATGGTCGGGATGCACGCGCCAGCCGATATCGGACAGGAGGCAGGCGGTGTGGCGCAAGCGGCGATCTTCCTCGGTCTCGCGCAGCTTCACCACCCGCGCCAGCCGATCGGTCCAGGCGATCAGCTCACGGGCGTGCTTGGCCGAGCGTGACAGGAGCTGGTTCAGCTCCTCGGCGGCGCAGATCAAGCCGTCCTTGCTGCGTTCGGACTCCGCCAGCTTCTCGTGCAACAGGCCCTCGCGCACGCCGAAGGTCGAGAACACAATGGTCTTGGGCTTTGCAACCCGGATAATGTGCTCGAGCACCAGCGCGGCATAGGTGAGGAGAGGGCGCCGCGCATCCGCGACGACCTCGATGTCGGCGAGCATGTCTACGGCGGCGAGGCGCCGCAGGCGACGGGCAAAATCGAGCGCCTCGGCCGCGGGAATCGAATAGCCGTGCATCACCTGGAGCGCATAGCCGCTCTGGATGATGTGGATGCGCGCCAGCGCGCGCCAGGTGCCGCCGACGGCGTAGAAGGTGCGGCCGCGCCCGGCGGCGAGCTGCGGCACCTCATCGATCGCCTCGCGCACGATGCGGTCGGCGCGCTTAAGCGATTTGTGCGCGAGGTCCTGCAACGCGAGGCCACCAAGCGGCAGCGTCACGCCGCTGCGCACGCTGTTTCCGCGCACGTCGATCAGTTCGAGCGAGCCGCCGCCGAGATCGCCGACCATGCCATCGGGGCGGTGAATGCCCGAGATCACGCCGAGCGCCGACAGTTTGGCTTCGCGCGGACCCGACAGGATCTCGATCTTCACGGCGCAGATGCGCTCGGCCTTCGCAATGAAGTCGGGGCCGTTGGAGGCGTCGCGGCAGGCCGCGGTCGCAATCGCGAACACGCGACCGACCTGCATCACACGGCATAGCGCGCGAAAGCGCTTGAGCGAGGTCAGAGCCTTGTCGACGGCGTCGGGGGCGAGCAGGCCCGTGCTCTGCACCTCGCGGCCGAGGCCGCACAGCGTCTTCTCGTTGAAGATCGGAATGAGGCTCCGCGCCAGCGCCTCGTAGACGACGAGACGAACCGAGTTGGAGCCGATGTCGATGACCGCGACGCTGGCGCCACGCTTGCGCGGCCGTTTCACGGTAATCTCCGGTCAGGACTGATGGCGTTCGTTCCGGCGCGTGAGACGGCGCGGCGAGGATTCCTTGAGCGACTTTCCACGGCCAGACAGACTCGGATTTGTCATGAAGTAGTTGTGCACGTTGAAAGGCTCCTCGCCCTTCGCGGTCTTCATACGCGTTGAGGACCCGTCCGGCAACAATTGCCAGCTCTGCTCATTGTCCTTGAGATTCGCGACCATGATCTGTTCGAGAACCTGCTGATGCACCGTGGGATTTTGCAGCGGACACAGCACTTCGACGCGGCGGTCGAGGTTGCGCGGCATCATATCGGCGGACGAGATATACACAGCCGCTTTCGCGCTCGGCAGGCCCTGGCCCATGCCGAAGCAATAGATTCGGCCGTGTTCCAGGAAGCGTCCGATGATCGACTTGACGCGGATGTTCTCCGACAGGCCGGGAATGCCGGGCCTGAGGCAACAGATGCCACGCACGACGAGTTCGACCTGGACGCCGGCTTGTGAAGCCTCGTAGAGCGCGTCGATGATGTCGGGGTCAACAAGCGCATTCATCTTCATCCAAACCGCGCCGGGCTTGCCGTGACGCGCGTGCTCGGTCTCGCCCTGGATGTGCTCGATGATGCGCTTGCGCAAGGTCAGCGGCGATACCGCCATCTTCTCCAGATCGCTCGGCGCGGCGTAGCCGGTGATGAAGTTGAACACGCGCGCGGCGTCGCGGCCGATGGTCGGCTCCGAGGTGAAGTAGGAGAGGTCGGTATAAATACGCGCGGTGACCGGGTGATAATTGCCGGTGCCGGTATGGACGTAAGTGGTGAGGCTGCCGCCCTCGCGGCGCACCACCATCGAGAGCTTTGCGTGCGTCTTCAGTTCGAGGAAGCCATACACGACCTGCACGCCGGCGCGTTCGAGGTCGCGCGCCCAGCGGATGTTGGCCTCCTCGTCGAAGCGCGCCTTCAACTCGATCAGCGCGGTGACGGACTTGCCGGCTTCGGCCGCTTCCGCCAGCGTACGCACGATGGGCGAGTTGTTGGAGGTGCGGTAGAGCGTCTGCTTGATCGCGACCACGTCAGGATCGCGCGCGGCCTGTTGCAGGAACTGCACCACCACGTCGAAGGATTCGTAGGGGTGGTGGACGATCAGGTCCTTCTGCCGAATGGCGGCAAAGATGTCGCCGCCATGCTCGCGCACGCGCTCGGGATGGCGCGGCACGTAAGGGGTGAATTCAAGGTCTGGCCGGTCGAGCCGGGTGAGCTGCGACAGCTCGTTCATGGCGAGCACGCCATCGACCAGGAACACCTCGTCATCGGCTGCCGACAGCGCGTGCTGCACGAAGCTGCGCAACTCCTCCGGCATCTTGGCGTCGATCTCGAGCCGGATCACCGATCCGCGGCGGCGCCGCTTCAGCGCGGTCTCGAACAGGCGGACGAGATCTTCGGCCTCTTCCTCGATTTCAAGTTCGGAGTCGCGGATGATGCGGAAGGCGCCTTGGCCATGGAGACTGTAACCGGGAAACAGGCGGTTGATGAACAGGCCGGTCGCCTGCTCCAGCGAGATCAGCCGAACCTTGCCGTCGGCCGGCAGGCGGATGAAGCGGTCGATCTTGCCGGGCATGCGGATCAGCGCGTTCATCGGCTTGCCGTCGGCCTCGCGCGTGAGCTGAAGCGCGATGGTGAAGCCGAGGCTCGGGATGAACGGGAAGGGGTGGGCCGGATCGATCGCCAGTGGCGTCAGCAGCGGGAACACGTTGTTGAGGAAATAGTCCTCAAGCCAGGTCCGCTCTGCCTTGCTGACATCCTTGCCGTCGACCAGCACGATACCGACCTCGGCAAGCGTGCTGCGCAAGTCACGCCAGATCGCCTGCTGATCGGAGGCAAGCCGGGAGACGGTGCGGTTGATCAGCGCGAGCTGTTCGGACGGGGTCAGGCCGTCGGGGGCGCGTTCGGCAATACCCTCGCGCACCTGCGCCTTGATACCGGCGACGCGGACCATGAAGAATTCGTCGAGGTTATTTGCCGAAATCGACAGGAATCGTACCCGCTCCAGCACGGGGTGGCTGGAATTGACCGATTCCTCCAGGACGCGGCGGTTGAAATGCAGCCAAGACAGCTCGCGATTGATGAATCGCTCAGGGCTCGAGGCGATCGCCGGCAGGCCCTCGGCTTCCGTGGCTTTCTCTTTCGTTTCAATAGCTTGCGCGGAATCCATGAGAAGTCGGTCCATCCAGTTCGCCCCAATTTGCGACTTATGCGCAAAACCGGCCGGAGCATGTGTTAGTGCGATGACGTTTCGATGACATTGATGTTCCGCAGCAGCGGCACCGCGTCAAGCCGGGCTCAGCGGCGCCCTGGCGTCAGGCGTCCCGCAGCAGCTCCGCCGCGAGCGCCCGGGTGACGGGGCGGCCGAGCCGCAGCGCCTCACCGTCGAGCAGTTCCACGGCGCGCCGGGCGGCAGCCGAGGAGCGCTCCAGGCGGGTCGCGAGGTAGCTGACGACGCTTTCGTCCACATTGAGCTGGCGGTCGGCACAGAATTTGACGATCAGGCCGCGGAACAGTTGATCGTCCGGCGGCGCGAGCGAAATCACGGGGATCGCCCGAAGCCGCGACCGGAGATCGCGGAGCTCGACGTCCAGCGCCGCCGGCGGCTCCCGTCCGGTGAACAGCACATAGGCACCGTCCTCGCGGGCGAGGTTCATCAGATGGAAGAGGGCGCGATCGTCAAATTCCTTGGCCTTGAGATCCTCGAGCACCAGGGCGCCGGTCGCGAGCGCCCCGGGCACGGCGGCGGCGGTCAGCGCATTGGCCGTTGTCGAGCGGGCGCCGGCCCCTTCGGCCCAGATCGCGGCCAGATGGCTCTTGCCGCTGCCTTCGGGCCCGGCGAGCCACATGATCCGGTTCGGCCATTCCGGCCAGCCATCGATTAGAGCAAGGCCGGCGGCGTTGGCGGGGCCTTCGAGGAAATTGTCCCGGCTGAGGCTTTCCGCATGCGGAAGCGAGAACGCCAATTGTCGGGGATGAACGCGGCCTGCCACGCTTGCTGTGCTCCGTGCCGGCGCGCCGGCTTCGTTTGAAAGAGATTCGGTATATCGGGCGCGAGTTGGCCTTTTGCGGGGCCGCATCCCGGCTCATTTGCCGTCGACCGTACTCATGTGCCGCAGCCACTCGACGAGATAGAGCGACACTGAAGAGAGCGTGAACACCGTGACGAAGCCCATCAGGATCATATCATAGGGCGCCGCCTTGAAGCCGAAGGCAAGCGCGGCCAGCACGAGGGCCGCGTAGGCGACCTGGGCTGCTGTGTTTAGCTTGGATACTTTCGACGGCCTCATCTCGACCGGCTTATCGAACAACCAGGATACGATCACGGCGGCAACGATCATGATGTCGCGCGACACCACAAGGATCACGATCCAGCGGGGAATGTCGCCCCAGATGCCGAGCGACAGGTAAATGGAGACCAAGAGGGCCTTGTCGGCCAGCGGATCGAGCAACGCGCCGAGTTCGCTCGCCATGTTGAAGCGCTTGGCGAGGAAACCGTCCACGGCATCGCTGATGCCGGCGATCAGGAAGACGGCGAACGCCACTTCCATTTGGCTCGACACGATGGCCCAGACGATGATCGGGACCAGCATGATGCGGCCCAGGGTAATGATATTCGGAATACTCACACGGCGCTTCCCGGCACCCGATCTGACCTCGAAATCCGGCCCCTTTGGAGGCTGAACCGGTTGATATCTCTACATAGTATAGGGCGGGGCGCCACGCTTGCCATTGCGCGTCCCCGGAATTCGACGTAACCAGCCGCAAACCCACTGGAAATCGGGCATGACCGACCGCAAAAACGGCCTCACTTACGCCGATTCAGGCGTCGATATCGATGCGGGCAACCGCCTGGTCGACCTGATCAAGCCGATGGTGCGCGCCACCGCGCGGCCGGGCGCCGACGCCGAGATCGGCGGATTCGGCGGCCTGTTCGACCTCAAGGCGGCCGGCTTCAAGGACCCCGTCCTGGTCGCGGCTACTGACGGTGTCGGCACCAAGGTCAAGATCGCGATCGAGACCGGCCTGCACGGCGGGATCGGCATCGACCTCGTAGCCATGAGCGTCAACGACCTCGTCGTGCAGGGTGCCGAACCGCTGTTCTTCCTTGACTATTTCGCCTGCGGCAAGCTCGATCCCGAAGCGACCGCCGCGATTGTCGCGGGCGTTGCCGAAGGCTGCCGCGAGTCCGGTTGCGCGCTGATCGGCGGTGAGACCGCCGAAATGCCCGGCCTCTACAAGGACGGCGACTATGATCTCGGCGGCTTCGCCGTCGGCGCCGCCGAGCGCGGCACGCTGTTGCCGCGCAGGGACATCGCCGCCGGCGACGCCGTGATCGGCCTTGCCTCATCGGGCGTGCATTCCAACGGTTTCTCGCTGGTGCGCAAGATTGTGGAACAGTCCGGCCTCGGCTTCGAGGCGCAGGCGCCGTTTGCACCGGTCATGACGCTCGGCGGCGCGCTGCTGACGCCGACACGGCTCTACGTCAAATCCTGTCTGCGCGCGATCCGCGAGACCGGCGCGGTGAAGGGCCTCGCCCACATCACCGGCGGCGGCTTCACTGACAACATTCCGCGCGTGCTGCCGAACCATCTCGGCGTCGGTATCGATCTGGCGCGCCTGCCGGTGCTGCCGGTATTCAAATGGCTGGCCGCGCAAGCCGGTATCGCCGAGCTCGAAATGCTGCGCACCTTCAACTGCGGCATCGGCATGATCGTCATCGTCGAGCCTGAGAAGGTCGACGAGGTCGTGCGGGTCTTCGCCGATGCCGGCGAGACGGTGGCGCAGCTCGGCACCGTGATCCCGGCCGAGGGCGAGCATCGCGTCGTCTACAACGGCCACCTCGATCTGGCGCTGTGATGAAGCGCCGCGTCGCCATCCTGATTTCCGGTCGCGGCTCCAACATGTCCGCGCTGATCAAGGCAGCAAGCGCAGCAGAGTTCCCGGCAGAGATATCGCTCGTGATCTCGAACAAGGCCGATGCGCTCGGTCTCGAACGGGCCGAGGCGGCCGGCGTGAAGACGCTGGTGATCGAGAGCAAGCCGTTCGGCAAGGACCGCGCAGGTTTCGAGGCGGTATTGCAGGCAGCGCTCGACCAGCACGGCATCGAATTGATTTGCCTCGGTGGCTTCATGCGCCTGTTCACCGCCGAGTTCACCAAGGCCTGGTACGGGCGGATGCTCAACATCCATCCGTCGCTATTGCCGTCGTTCCCCGGCCTCGATCCGCACGGTCAGGCCTTGCGCGCCGGCGTCAAGCTGTCGGGCGCGACAGTGCACTTCGTGATCCCCGAGACCGACGCCGGCCCGATCGTGATGCAGGGCGCGGTGCCCGTCAGCGATCACGATACGGCGGCGACCCTGTCGGAGCGCATCCTCGAGGTCGAGCATCGCATCTATCCCGAAGCGCTGCGCCTGCTTGCGACCGGCAAGGTCCGGATCGATGGCGACGTCTGCAGGACGGCGGGCAGCGCGGCGTCAGAGAATTTCCTGATTGCGCCGGTGGCGAGCTGAAGTGCAGCTTGGTATTCACCGCCCCAAGCAAAATCCCCCGGCAGAGCCGGGGGCAAGGTCATGATCTCTCGCGCCTCAGGCTTGAGAGAAATCAGGAGACCTTGAGGTTCTCCGCGGACGCCTTGCCGCGGTTCTCCACGAGGTCGTATTCAACCACCTGGTTCTCATTCAGGGTCGAGAGTCCGGCACGTTCGACGGCCGAGATATGGACGAATACGTCCTTATCGCTGCCGTTCGGCTTGATGAACCCATAGCCCTTGGTCGGGTTGAACCATTTGACGGTGCCCTTTTGTGGCATCGCTAGTCTCCTCCGCTAGATACAAAAAAACGCGGCCGCTTTTCGCATGCCACGCCACAAACGGGCTTCCGGAAGTCTGTTCGAGTCTCAATGTCGCGAAACGCACAGCCGAGCGCCAATTCCGATTGTGTCTGACATTGCAACATGAAAATCGCGCGTTAGCAAGCCGTACGCGGATTTCAAGTCCATGCCGGGTATCGCAATCCGCTATTTGTGACCTGTGGCAGCGGAACCACAGCCGAGTGCAATAGGCTCCGCGATCGCCCGGCAAATGGTTGACCCTTCGTGGCAGTTCAGCACAAATCGCCGCACCTGCTCGCCGTTCGTGTTGCATTTTTGCGGGCCGTCTTTTGCTTTTGGGAATTGTCGTCATGCGCTGCGCCTTGCAGCCCTTCGGGCTACGGCGGACGATCGGGCTGGACCGTGTCCGCCGGATTGTGACGGTGATCGCCATAGCGTTTACGCTCGTCGTGATCATGTCGGCGACACCAAGCTTTGCCCAAAGTCCGACGCCCACCCCGACCCCGACACCGACGGCATCGCCGACCCCGACCCCGACGCCGACCGCGACCAATTACGACCAGTCGGCCGGCAACAGCGCGCTCAATCTCGGCTCGGGATTTTTGGAGCGCCTCGGTAACCAGGCCTCCGGCGGCATCAACCGGGTGTCGCGCACCAATCCTGGCGGCGGCGGCGCGTCGGAGAGTACGGAAGACCCACGCTATCGCACCTCGTACGAGGGCTATGGCATTTCGATCCGGACCGATGCGCAGGGCGATTTCGTCGGCGACAAACGAAAGACGTTCGGCGGCGTTGCCGGCTTTGGTGCGCGGATCGTGCCGGGCGTCAATCTCGGCTTTTCCGTCGACCAGAGCCATACCGACATCGACGTGCCGCTCGCGCTTCAATCGGCGACACTCGACCTGACCCAGATCGGCTTTAACGGCTCCGTCGACAAGGGGCCTTGGACCTGGGCCTTTGCGGTGGTGCACGGTTTTGGCAAGGTCCATTCCAGCCGGGACACCGGCTTCGGGCTGGCGACGGCGGGCTATCGCGCCGCAGTCGACGGCGCACTGACCGAGATCAGCTATTACTGGACCAAGGACCAGATGCGGATCGTGCCCAAGAGTGCGCTCGAATATGTGCGCGCCACCGGCGCGGCGTTCCAGGAGGCCGGCGGACTTGATCCGCTCAACGTCGGTTCGAGCGCGATCGCACGCGCGCGCGTCATGATCGGCGCCGAGATCGGGCGCTACTTCATCTTAGACCGGAAGATTCTGGACCTCTCAGCCTACGGCAAGTTCGTCGACAATTTCTACCAGGACCTGGGCTCGGTGCAGGTCAGCCTCAGGACCCAGAGCATCATGGTTCCCGGAATCGGGGAGAGCCGTTATGGCATGGATGCCGGCGCCTCTGCGTCGCTCAGCCTGACCAACACCGCACGGCTCTACGTCAATTACGACGGCAAGTTCCGCAACGAGCTGACCTCGCATCAGGGCACGGTCGGCTTCGAATATCGGTGGTGAGGCACGCTCAAATCGGCGTCGCCGCGACATAACCCGTCAATCCAAAGCCCTCGCGTGCCGCCGTCATCATCGGCACCAGCGCGTCTGGATGGATGAACTCGTCACGGAAGCACGGATAGGTTTTGGGATCGAAGATCTTCTTCAGCCAGTCGACCACGATCTTGTGCCGCTCGGAGGCGCGGAATTCCTTGTGATAGGTCAGCCAGAGGTCGGCGTGGTGGCTGACGCCGAGGTCGACGGCGACGAGCGGCGCACCGAGCGCGATCGACACCGTCGGCAGGAAGCCGATGCCGGCGCCGCGCTCGACCGCGTAGAGCGCGCCGACCGAGGAATTGGTCTTGATTCCGACAATGCCCTCCAGCGATTTCAATCCGAGCACGCGGGCGTAGGCGCTGTCGTCGACCTGCGGTGCGCTCTGCTTGATGATGCGATGGTTCGGCAATTCGGCGAGCGTCGCCGGTATGCCATAGATGTCCGCATAGTCCCTCGAGACGAACGGATAAATATGCAGCCGGCCGAGCTTGGCGACGATGAGATCTGGATTGATCGGCGGCTCGAGCTGGATCGCAATGTCCGACTCCAGCCGCGCGACGTCGGCTTGCTCCATCGCACAGCGCAGGTCGACGCTGATCTTGCGATAGGTCTTCTGGAAATCGATCAGCCGCGGCAGGATCCAGAAATTGCCGGGACCTTCCGTCACCGCAACGCGCACCGTGCCTGACGTATCGTTCGAGGATCGCGAAGCGCGCCGGAAGATGTTGAAGGCGTGACGCTCCATATGCGCGACGTCGGCGATCATCGCTGTACCTTCGTCGCTGAGCGTGAGGCCGCTCTGGTCGCGCAGGAAAAGCTTGCAGCCGATGTTCTCTTCGAGCCGATCGATCCGGCGCATCAATGTGGTGGAGGTGAGCCCGAGTTCTTCGGCGGCGTTGCGGAAACTTTTAAATTTTGCGCAAGCTAAAAACAGCTTCAAATCGTCCCAAGACGCATTTAGGGCTTCTTCATGGTGCTGCATCAGTGCAGCGCCCCGGTGCAATACTTGCTGCATACTCTTGATCTCCAGCCGCTAAGCTTCTCCTCATATCGGCGTACAAAACCCCTGAACGATAGAGGGACGACATGAGTATGGAAAGGGGCTCGTTTGCCGTGAGGCATGATTTCGACGCCTTGCCGTTGAGCCCCGAGGTGGATGTCCGTTGTGCGCAACTTTCCGAAATCGCAGCGCTGTCGGAGATGGGGCACCGGCTGGTTCCGGGTGTGCAGATCGGGACGACGGAGCTCGCGAAGTATTTCGCCTTCGATCCTCAGAGCATCCTGACGTTCAGCCGAGAAGGCAAACTGCTCGGCGGCATGGCCTTCCTGTTTCTGAGTGACCGCGGGCATGATGCATTGCTGCTCGACGATATCTGTCTGACCGCGCCCGAGACGCGCTATCTCGCTTCCGCGAATGATGATGTCGCAGCCATCTACATCTGGGCGATCGCCGCGACCGGCCGCGGTATTGCCGGTCTTGGCAAGGCTGCGGCTCATTTACGGCAAATAAGATTTCGCGGCGCTGACTGCTATGCGCAGCCGTCAACCGTGGCCGGACGCGAGATCATGAGAGCGACCGGCTTCGAGCCGGTTTCGAGCTTCCAGCTCGATCTCTGGTGTTACGTGCGCCCGTGGCATAGGCAGCCGATGCGCATGCCGGGCGCGATTATCCAAGCAAGGAGTTTTGCAGATGCACGGCACTAGAATTCCTCTCGCCAAGCCTGACTCACGCGCCATCACTATCCGTCTTGCGCGCAATCCGAGCGACCTCATGCTGGTCACGGCCATTCGCTCCGCGGTTTATCTCGCCGAGCAGGATTGTCCGTTCGATGAGGAGTTCGACGGCAACGATATGGTTGCGGCGCATTTCATCGGCTTCGTCGGCAACGAGCCGGCCGGCTGCCTGCGCGTGCGCTTCTTCGGCGATTTCGCCAAGGTGGAGCGGCTCGCGGTGCGCCACCAATATCGGCGCTCGCGCGTCTCGTTCAAGCTGGTGCAGGCGAGCGTCGACTATGTGAGGCGCAAGGGGTTCCGCAAGATCTATGGTCAGGCCCAGGACCGGCTGGTCGATTTTTGGGCTCATTTCGGCGCCAAGCCGCTCGGCCATAATCGCAAGATCACGTTCTCGGATTTCTCGTACACGGAAATGCTGCTGGAGATCGAGCCGGGGCCGGATGCCATTACGCTGGACAGCGATCCCTATGTCATTATCCGCCCCGAGGGCGACTGGGACCGTCCGGGTGTGCTCGATGCCTCGGCGGGGCGGGCTGTGACCTCGCCACTGCGGGACCTCGCGCTCGCCGACGGCTGAAACGGTGCAGCTCCGCGCAAGACAATGCCAATTTCCCACGACGATCCGCTGGTCCTGGTTTGCGCGGACCTTCAAGTCGGATATCTGACCCAGGGGCGCCGCCACGCGATTCTCGATGGCGACGCTGCCATCGTCCGCTGCTTGGAGCTGCTGACCTTGTGGCGCAACAATCTCTGGCCGGTGATGCATTTGAAGCGCATCGCGCAGGCGGCGTGGTTCAATCCGTCACTCAGGCTGACCGATTGGATCGTGGAGGCGAAGCCGCGGCCGGGCGAGATGATGTTCGAGCACCCGTTACCCTCGGCTTACAGCTCGTCGCGTTTCGCCGACTACATGTCCAGCATCCGCAACGTGCGCTGCGTGGTGATTGGCTTCTCCCTCGACGAGACCATCCTGGCCACAATCGTCGAGGGATTTCACCGCAGCCACCGCTATCAGGTGGTCGCCGATGCCGCGGCCTGCCGGCAGCCGGGCACGGGCGAAGCGGCCGCCTACGAACAGTCGGTGGTGAATGTCATCGCCAGCTTTGCTACAATCCAGTCCAGCGCCGAACTGATCAGAAGCAGCGGCGCCGTCGCGGTTTAGGCGGACGCGATCGGCGGATGGATGGGGCGGGACATTGTCTCGGGAGCATGAGCTCAAGGAGCTGGCGAGCGATCTGTCGCGTGCCGTCGAGGCGGCGCGCCGGATCGGCCTGCCCACGACGGTCTATCTACTGTCGATGGCACTGGTCGAGGTGAGGGAAGCCGCTGCCGATGACGACGGGAATGATGACGGCGCAGCCTGAGCGGCCATCTTGTGTGCGGCTTTGTGCAACGCTGCTGAGCGCTTGCCGCCGACGAATTGGCGTTGCAAGTTTTGCCTCGTCGCAATAGCCAAGTGATTGCGTTGGCCGCGCCGGCGACGCGACGACTTGAGGGATCCCGCAAATGTCCATGCTGCCCAATTCGCAAGAAGCCCGCGATGTGGCCTATCAGCTCCATCCCTACACCAACGCGCGCGCCCATCAGCAGGCCGGTCCGTTGGTGATCGAGCGCGGCGAGGGGCCCTACGTGTTCGATGCGTCGGGCAAGCGCTACTTCGAGGCAATGGCGGGGCTGTGGAGCGTCGGGCTCGGCTTCAATGAAAGGCGACTGGTCGAGGCCGCGCACAAGCAGATGCTGGCGCTGCCATTCTACCACACATTCTCCGCCAAAACGCATGGCCCCTCGATCGATCTCGCCGAGAAGCTGGTGGCGCTCGCGCCTGTCACGATGAGCAAGGTGTTCTTCACCAATTCCGGCTCGGAAGCGAACGACACCGTTCTCAAGCTGATCGCCTACCGCTCCAACGCGCTCGGCCAGCCCCAGCGCAAGAAGATCATTAGCCGCATGCGCGCCTATCACGGCGTCACCATCGCGTCGGCGAGCCTCACGGGCCTCCCCAACAATCACCGCTCGTTCGACCTGCCGTTGCCGAATATCCTGCACACGGGTTCGCCGCATTTCTACAAGGACGGTGCGCCCGGCGAGAGCGAGGAGGCGTTTGCGACCCGGCGCGCCGAGGAGCTCGACGCGCTGATCCAGAAGGAAGGACCCGAGACGATCGCGGCCTTCTTCGGCGAGCCGGTGATGGGGGCGGGCGGCGTCATCGTGCCGCCGGCGACCTATTGGGAGAAGATCCAGGGCGTGTTGAAAAAGTACGACATCCTGCTGGTCGCCGACGAGGTGATCTGCGGATTCGGTCGCACCGGCAAGATGTTCGGTTGCGAGACTTACGGCATCAAGCCGGATGCGATCGTAGTCTCCAAGCAGATCACCTCGAGCTATTTTCCGCTGTCGGCGATCATGATGAACGACCGCATGTTCGAGCCGATCGCCGACGAGAGCAACAAGATCGGCGTGCTCGGCCACGGCTTCACTGCCGGCGGCCATCCGGTCGGCTCGGCGATTGCGCTGGAAAACCTCAAGATCATCGAGGAGCGTGGTCTCGTTGCGCATGCCGCCGAGCTCGGCGGCTACATGCAAGGCAAGCTGCGCGAGCTCACGAGCCATCCGCTGGTCGGCGAAGTCCGCGGCGTCGGCATGATCGCAGCGATCGAACTCGTGCTCGACAAGGGGCGCAAGACGGCAGCGGCGACGCCCGGCGCCGTCGGCGGCATGGCGAGCCGCATGCTTCAGGAGCGCGGCGTGATCTCGCGCAACATGCTCGATGCCATCGCCATCTGCCCGCCGCTGATCGTCACCAAGGCCCAGATCGACGAGCTGATCGCGGCGATCTCGGGTGTGCTGGAGGATATGAAAGGCGAAGCGGCGAAGCTGACGCCGGCGTAGGGCGGGCGTTTCATCGCAAGCTCAGCGGCTCACCTCACCCTCGGTGTCGTCCTGGCGAAAGCCAGGACCCATAACCACAGGGAGTGGTTTGGCGAAGATTCGTCGTTCGGTACCGCTATCGCCCGCCACGATAGATTCCGCGGTATGGGTCCTGGCTTTCGCCAGGACGACATTGGGAGGCACTTGGGGACGCTACGCCCGCTGAACCCCAATCACGCGGCCTTTCTCGATCGCGAGGGCGAGCTCGCCGCGCTTGAGCTTCAGCGCGGCATCGCCGAACAGCTCGCGACGCCAGCCGCGCAGAGCCGGGACATCGGCCTCGTCGTCGGCCGCGATCTCCTCGAGATCATCGACCGTCGCGATCACCTTGCTCGCCACCGCATGACGCTCGGCGGTCATGCGCAGCAGAACCTTCAACAACTCGACGGTCGCCGCACCGTTGGAATTGTTGCGCGGCTTCTCCAGCTTCGGCAGCGTCGAGAAATCCCGCGCCAGCCCGCGCTCGACCGCAGCGACGATATCCGCGCCCCATTTGGACTTCTCAAAACCCTTCGGCACCGAGCGCAGATGGGCGAGCTTCTCCAGTGTGTTCGGCGCGTGGGTGGCGATGTCGCTGACGGCCTCGTCGCGCAGCACGCGGCCGCGGGGCACGTCACGGCTCTGCGCTTCCTGCTCGCGCCAGGCGGCGACCTCCATCAGGACGGCAAGATCCTTCGGCTTGCGCACCCGCGTCTTCAAGCGCTCCCAGGCGCGCTCGGGGTGGAAATCGTAGGTCTTGGGCGAAGTCAAAACCTCCATCTCGATAGAGACCCATTCGCTGCGGCGGCGCTTCTTGAGGTCGGCATCGAGGGCTGCGAACACGTCGCGTAGATGCGTGACGTCGGAGACCGCGTAATGCATCTGCTCTTTGGTCAGTGGCCGGCGCGACCAGTCGGTGAAGCGGTGGGTCTTGTCCGGGCGGTGGCCGGTGACCTTCTCGACCAGCGCGTCATAGGCGATGCTGTCGCCATAGCCGAGCACCATGGCCGCGACCTGGGTGTCGAACACCGGGTGCGGGATGATGCCCGCCTGGTGCCAGATGATCTCGATGTCCTGGCGCGCGGCGTGAAACACCTTCAGCACGGCCTCATTGGCCATCAGCTCGAAGAATGGCTTGAGGTCGATGCCCTCGGCCAGGGTGTCGATGACGATCGCTTCCTCTGGGCTGGCCATCTGCACCACGCACAGCAGCGGGTAGTAGGTGGTCTCGCGCAGGAACTCGGTATCGACAGTGATGACGGGGTGCTTCGCCAGCCGGCTGCAGGCAGCCGCGAGGTCAGCGGTGGTGGTAATCAGATCCATGAACGGCCCATGACACTTGGCATCAGCCGTTCTGCCGAAAGCGCTGTGATGTCAAGGGGCTCTAAGCAAATTCGAGCCTTGCATTTCGGCCGGAATCGCGTCCGTCGGCCGAAATTCCTACTCGTAGCGGATCCGGTGTGAGGATTTGCGGGCGCAGGGCAGCGCCACCACGACCAGACACATGCCAACCAGCGCCAGCCCCAGGAACTCAAATACCAACAGATCCACGGCGGAAATCTCCAGAAACATCGGTAGATTTGTCGGGAGTGCGTTGAGGGTCTGTTAATTCTCGTGGTTAGCGGCGCCGGGCCGGGCGGGATGGTGGACGGCGGGTTAATGGGGCGCCGAAAACGATTTCGGCGCCCCGCATGACGGGGCGCCGATGTCGTTTGCCGATGACAGCGGCCTTACGGCAGCTTCAGCGAGGTCTCCGCATTGTACGGCTTGAGCAGCTCGTCGGCGGCCTTCTGGGCGGCGACGAGGGCTTCCTTCGGCTGCTTCTTGCCGTTGAGGACCAGCATCACCTCGTCCTCAAGTGTTTTGCGCACGGGTACGGTCTTGTAGGTCGCGAACCAGGGCTTTGCGACGTCGAGTTGCTCGACGGCGGTCTTGGCGTCCGGGTTCTTGTTCAGGAACTCGATCATGTCGGGCGTCTTGTAGGCGGCCATGTTGGGCGCGAAATAACCGGTGGCGCGGCTCCACCAGGCGCTCTTCTCGGGCGAGGTCATCCACTTGATCAGCGTCCAGGCGGCCTTCTGCTTGTCGGCCTCCAGGCCTGCCGGAATGATCAGCGAGGCGCCGCCGATCGGCACGGCGTTGCGGACGTTGCGCGGGATGAAGGCGACCTTGTAGTTGAACTTGGCGTTCTCGCGCACATAGGTCAGCGAGCCGGTCGAGAGCATCATCATCGCGGCATTGCCTGATATGAAGGAAGTGCTGACGGCAGGGCCAGGCGTGGCGCCGGGCGGGTGGACCTTGTGCTTGCTCACGAGGTCGCTCCACCAGGTCAGTGCGCCCAGCATCGAGGGCGTGTCGTAATAGACCTCACCGCCGAACTCCTCATTGTAATAGCGCCCGCCATTGGTCATGGTGAGCGTTTCCATCATCCAGCCGCAATAGTCATAGGCGCAGGGGATCGCGATGCCCCATTGGGTCACCTTGTCGCCGTCGCGCTTGGTCAGCTTCTTGGCCCAGTCGGTGAGCTCGGCCCAGGTCTGCGGCGGCTTGTTGGGATCGAGACCGGCTTCCTTGGCCTTGTCGGCGTTGATGTAAAGCAGCGGCGTCGAATTGTGGAAGGGCACGCCGTAGACCGAGCGGTTGATCACCGCGTTGCCCTGCAGTGCCGGGAAGAATTGGCCCAAGAACTTTTCCTTGGTGGTGTCGTCGGCGGCGATCAGGCTGTCGAGGTTGGTGAGTTCGTTCTCGATCTGCATGTCGAGCAGGAAGTTCGCCGACATGATCACGGCCGACGGCGGCTTGCCGGCCTTGATCGCAGCGCGCGTCTTGATCAGCGTGTCGTCATAGGAGCCGGTGTAGACCGCGGTCGCCTTGATGTCGGGGTGACCGTTGTTGAACTCCTTGATCAGGGTGCCCATGTCGCGGGCGAGCTTGCCGTCGACGGGAACGGGGAAGAACAAGTCGATCTCGGTCGGACCTTCACCGGCGAGAGCGGGAACGGCGAGGGCGCCCGCCATAGCAAGGCCGAGCATGAGCCTGCGGGAAAACAGCATCTACAAATCTCCTATTTGATGCCTGAGGTGACGAAAGAACTGATGAAGCGCTTCTGGAAGATCAGGAAGGTTATGAGCAGCGGCGCGATCACCATCAGCGTGCCGGCGGCGATCGTGCCCCAGGCCTGCGTGCCTTCCGCGGTTCTTGTGAAGACCGAGAGCCCGACCGTGAGGGGCCGCTTGTCCGGCGAATTGATCACCATCAGCGGCCACAGGAAGTCGTTCCAGTGGCTGGTCACGGAGATGATCGCAAACGCAGAGAAGCTCGGGATCGACAGCGGCACGTAGATGTGGCGGATGCGCTGAAACAGGCTGGCGCCGTCGATCAGCGCGGCGTCCTCGAGCTCGGTCGGAATGGCTTCGAAGGCCTGGCGCATCAGGAAGGTGCCGAAGGCGGAGGCGAAGAACGGCATCATCACGCCGGCGAGCGTGTCGTAGAGGCCAAGCTGTGCGACGAGCCGCAGGTTCGGCACGATCAGCAGCACCGGCACCAGCATCAGCTGCATCAGGAAAAGATAGAAGATCGGCGTCTTGCCGGCAAAGTCGAGGCGCGCGAACGCGAACCCCGCGAGCGTGATCGTGACGAACTGCACCAGCAGGATGCCGGTGCAGATGATGGTGGTGTTGAGGAAGTAGCGCGGGAAATCGCCGATCTCCCAGGCATCCCTGATGTTGTCGAGCGTCGGCTTCAGGCTCGGCACCAGCTCGGCCATCAAATTGATGCCGTCGGATGCGGGGCGCAGCGTTGCCACGCCCATCCACAGGAACGGGATCAGCCAAGCGAGCGCGAGCAGCACGGTCAGCGCGAAGCCGAGCTTTGGCGTGATCTCGTTACGGGTGGCGAGCGGGGCATGCCTATAGAGCCGACCGATCAGCTTCATGGCCCGCCCTCGCGGTTCGCCATGGTGCGGAACGACAGCGCGGTGAGGGCCATCAGAGCAGCGAGGGTCAGCAGTGTTGCCGCCGAAGCCATGCCGATGTCGTAATGCTCGACCGCCTGCTGGTAGATATAGAACAGCACGAGATTGGTTGCGTTCGACGGGCCACCCTGGGTCAAGACGAAGACGTGGTCGACCTGCGTCACTGCATTGAGCGTGGCGATAACAGTGACGAACAGGAAGGTGGGCTTGAGCTCCGGCAGGATGATGTAGCGCAGCCGCATGAAGGGACCGGCGCCGTCGAGATGCGCGGCTTCCATCACGTCCTCCGGCACGGACTGGAGGCCGGCGAGGAAGAACAGCATGTAATAGCCCGCGTTCTTCCAGATCGTGATGATCATGATGGCATAGAGTGCGATGTCGGGGTCGCCAAGCCAGTTCGGCAGGACCGGCAGCAGGCGGCCCATGTAGTAATCGAGCAAGCCGACATTGGGCAGGAAGATGAAAAGAAACAGCGCCGATGCTGCAACCATCGGGATCAGCACCGGCAGGAACAGAGCGGCGCGCAGCGTGCTGGTCACGGCATTGGTGCGCGCGAGGGCAAGGGCGAACAGCAGTGCGAGCCCGATGCTCGGGACCGCGGTACCGACCGCGTAGATGAGATTGTTGACGACAGCGCCGGTGAAGGCGGGGTCCGCCAGCACCGCGGCGATATTGTCGAGGCCGACGAAGCGGAGCGGCGCCTTCGGCGTGGCGCGCTGATAGAGGGCGTCGATCAGCACGCGCCCCATCGCGCCATAGGTGAACAGCGCGAGGAAGACGAGCGAGGGCAGCAGCAGCAGATAGGCCGGCAGCGACGCTCTGAAGCGGGCGGTGAACCGCGTCACGATGTGCAGGCGCGGCGGCGTCGATGCCGCGACTGGGAGAGCCGCGGGTTCTGCGAGGCTCATCTCACCGCGCCGCGAAGTTGAGCGCATAATCGCGGTCGTCCATTCCCGCCGGAGCGGCGAAGGGGAAGCGCAGACTGGTGTCGAGGAAGTCGTGGCTGTGTACGACGAGGTTCTGATCGTCGATCAGCACCACGCCATAGGCCGGCGGCTCGTGGCTCGCCAGATGGTCCGTGGCGGCTGCATCGAGTTCGAACCAGACCTGGTGGTTGGTGCCGCGCAGCGTCGAGAACGGAATCCTGCCGTAGCTGCCGAAGATCGGCCGGTGGACATGACCGAAGAAGAGATGGCGGATGCGCGAACGGTAGGGCGCGATCACTTCGGCGAATTCCGCGCTCTGCGCCAGCGCGATCTCGTCCATCGCGTGGACGCCGACCGGGAAGGGCGGGTGATGCATGAACACGACGAACTGCTGGTCGGCGGGCGCGGCCGCGAGTGTCTTCGCAAGCCACTCGAAGCGCTTGGCGCACATTTCGCCGGCGTGGCTGGTCTCGTCGAGCGTGTCGAGGAAGACGAAGAGGCCGTGCTCGGTGGTGCGGGTGCCCTGCACAAAACCGTTGGGGTCGCGCGGCGCGGCCTTCAGCCCGTCGAGGCAGGCCACGCGCTTGTCGTGATTGCCGACCATGGCGATGTACGGCATTTTCAGCGCAGACATCGCATCTGCGAAATTGGCGTAGGATTCAGGCTCGCCCCAATGGGTGAGATCGCCGGTCACGATCGCAAAGGCGGCATCGGACTGGTGCTTGTTGATATCGCCGATGGCGGCATCGAGCCGGGCGCGCGGGTCGAGGCCATAGAGCTTCAGCCCGGGATTCGCCAGATGCGTATCGGTAAGGTGGATGAATTTAAATGGCATGGCGCGCTTGTCGGGACGTTGGAGGACGGGCGCCTCCGGCAAGACGGCCCTGACAGGCCGTTAGAGCGCGTGTGTTTCAGTTTGATGACAGCGGTTCCGGGCGTTCCGAATTCCACAGGAAGCGAGCGGAGCCATACGCCGCCCAATAATCTCGAAAACAACCCCATGCACAGTAGCCGATGGTTGCCGGGACAACGGCCTACGCGTTTTCCGACGCAAGTTGACACGTCGGGCAAAATAGAGGCATATTGCCATTATCGGAAAATCCGCAGAGCGCGGTGGCCGCTGGGCGATCAGCGGCTATGTGGAATGGCTGCGGGCGACACGGCAGAACCAAGTGGTCTTGCTCGTGTTGCAGCTCAGGGCGCCGGATGTTCCGGCGCGAGGCGCCGCCGTGCCGACGGGCGCTGCCCCAGCATGGTTGCAAGCTGGCGCGCACAGGTTCGCAGCGGCTCCGAGTTCTGTTGCGCTTTGGCGATCGCAATGGCGCCGGAGTAGGACGCTACGACAAACGTCGCCAGCTCCTCCGCATGCCGGGCATGCTCCGCATCCGATCTCTTGCTCCGGAGCTTGTGGGCAATTGCATCCTTCCAGACTGCGAAGATGTGACGCATCGCTTCCTGGAATTCGGGATCTGCCAACGACAGCTCGGTCGCGAGATTGTTGAGCGGACAGCCCAGCACTGTGCCGCGGTTGTCAATCGACTGGGCGATATCATCGAAAGCGCGCAGGATTCCGTCCAGCGCTGTGCGGGCCCCGCGGACGGTATCGATCCAGGTTTCCTGAACGGCCGGAGCGACCCTCTCCTTGATTACGGCCAGCCCAAGCGATTTTTTGGTCGGAAAATGATGATGGAGCGCGCCGCCGGTGACACCGGCTTCTCGCATGATGTCGTGCGTGCTGCTCGAATGATAGCCCCGGGCCTGAAACGCCGCCGCTGCGACATCGAGAATGCGCGCGCGCAGCGCTCGCGGATCATACGAACGTTTTTTCTCGCCGATCATGTCCTGGTCACCTCCCTATCAATCTAGCAGCTTGACAAAACCGGACAACCGGTTTGTATTTGAAACAGGACGACCGGTCTGATTTGGATGTATGACGGCCTTTGAGTTTGCCCCATGGCCATAACGACGATGGAACGCTGCAGCCCGATTATCGATCTGCGCCAGTACACGCTGCATCCGGGCACGAGAGACCAATTCATCGAGCTCTTCGATGGCGAGTTCGTCGAGACGCAGGAAAGCGCCGGGATGCGGATCATCGGCCAGTTCCGGGATCTGGGCGATCCCAATCGCTTCGTCTGGATGAGAGGCTTTCCGGACATGCCGTCACGCAAGGAGGCCCTGACGGCATTCTATGAGCAGGGCGAGGCCTGGCGGCGCTTCAGCGCGCTCGCGCGTTCCAAGATGATCGACAGCAGCGACGCGCTGCTGCTCCACCCGATCCGTCCGGATGCCGCCTTTGCCCTCGCGCGCGCAGCGGATCGGCCGTCCCTCAACTCACCGCTCTCGCCGGGATTGATCGTGGCCACAGTTTATCCTCTGCCCAAACCGGTCGATGCCGACTTTCTTGAATTCTTCGAGCGGAATGTCGGGCCGATGCTCACCGCTGCGGGCGGGCATGTCGTTGGCGCATTCGCCACTGAACACAGCCCCAACAATTTCGTCACGCTGCCGCTTCGAGAGGGCGAGAATGTTTTCATTTGCTTTGTCGGATTCGACAGCCTGGCGGCCTACCACCAGTCCATGACCATCCTCGGTCACAACACCGAATGGCGGCGCGAAATCCATCCCGCTCTGCTCAAGCGTGTCCAGGGGCGGCGACAAATCCTCAGACTCGCGCCGACGTCGCGCTCACAACTGCGCCCGTGACGACCTGTTTGCATCAAGAGGGCAGCCATCGTGTGGGGCGTGGCCTGGCGAACCGAAGCACATCAGGAGGCAACAATGGACACTGTCAAGGCGCCGCTCCGGCTGTTTTCTGGCCCGCTCAGCATGTTCGGTGCCAAAGCGCAAATCGCGGCGCTCGAAAAAGGGCTGGACTTCGAGCTTGTGATGGTTCCGTTCGAAATGAGTTACGAGCCGAAGCACCCGGACGTGCTGCGCGTCAATCCGAAGCGGCAGGTCCCGATCCTCGTTCACGGTGACCTCGAGATCTTCGATTCCACCCAGATATTCGAATATTTCGAGGATCTGCAACCTGATCCGGCGCTCTGGCCGACCGACGTCAAGGCACGAGCGCAGGCGCGTTTGCTCGAACTCAAGTCCGACGAAGTCTATTTTCCCCACATCATTCGCTTGATGGGCCTTCCCAAGGACAGCGACGATCCGGCAGCCGTGTCGGCTCGCGCAGGCGCTGCCCGATACTACGAAGCCATGAACGCGCTTCTGTCACAGCGCGATTACCTGGCGGGCTGCTACTCGTTCGCCGATATCGCGTTCTACATGGCGCACGTGTTCGGCGCTCGCATGGGGGCCCCGGCGACCGGCGCAACGCCGGCCGTGCTGCGCTGGCGCGACCGCATCAGTGCCAGACCGGCCGTGCGCGCCGTCCTCGGACCGATGGTGACGTTTCTCGGATCACGAGGACGTTCGGTGCCGGAGTTCCTGAGTCTTCTCGGCTCCGTTGCAACCGCATCTTGCGGCAGCACGGCGGTCGCGCCACGCCAATGAAGGACGATATGATGTTGTCAGAATTTACGGAGCAGGCGATCCAATCCGCCCTGACGCGATATGAGGAGCTGTTTTCGCGAGGAGACGTCGAAGCCATTGTTGAGGGTTTTACGGACGACGTTCGAGTCCGTATGGCGCCCATCCCCCGTTCGTTGGCAAACTCCAGCTTCGTGATCTGCTCCAGCAGCGATTTGCCGGGATGCGCAACTACCGGCTCTCGAAGCGTCTGGAGTTCATATCCGTCCCGAGGTTCGCATCGTCGTGGACGGGCTCTTGGATCGACGCCGAGTCCCAGGCGCGTATGAACGTCTACGGTATCGAGATGCTCACGGTGCGAGCGGGCAGGTTTTGCGAGTGGTCGGCCGCGGTCACGACTTGGCCAGCCGTCGAGCATTGAGCCGCGTTTGTTCGCTCAGTCCATTGCATTGTGGGCGAGGCGCTTAGGTCCCGCAGAACGTCTGCAACACCCGCTGTTCCGGCAGCGGCGGATCGGCGTAGGCCGCATACTCCGGCTGGTCCTCGTACGGCTTTGCCAGCACCTGCACCAATTCCTCGAACGGCGCGTACTTGTCGCCGTTCACCGCGGCCTGAATCACGGCCTCGACGCGGTGGTTGCGCGGGATGAAGATCGGGTTGACGGCGTGCATCGCGGCGCGCCGTTCGGCTGGCGTCTGCGGCTCTAGCGCGGTGCGCTCGTGCCAGCGCTTGGCCCATTCGTCAAAGGCTGAGAGGTCTATGAACTGGGCGCGCGCGTCGTCCGCTGCCGGATCGCCTGCGGCCTCACCGAGCTTGCGGAAGGTCAGGGTGAAGTCGGCCTGGTTCTTGGCCATGGCGTCGAGCAAATCCTGGATCAGGGCGTCGTCGCCATCGCGTTCCGTGAACAGGCCCACCTTCTTGCGCAAACCGGTCTGGTAGGCGGCGCTGAACGTCTCGCTGAACGCGCCGAGAATGTCCTGGGCTTCCGCGACCGCTTTCTCCTGGTCTTCGGAGAGCAGCGGCAGCAGGCATTCGGCGAGCCGCGTCAGATTCCATAAGCCGATGCGCGGCTGGTTGGCGTAGGCGTAGCGGCCCATCTCGTCGATCGACGAAAACACCTGCGCCGGGTTGTAGGCGTCCATGAAGGCGCAGGGGCCGTAATCGATGGTCTCGCCTGAGATCGAAGTGTTATCGGTGTTCATCACGCCATGGATGAAGCCGATCAGCAGCCAGCGCGCGATGAGCTCGGCCTGGCGCGCGACGATTGCGGCGAGGAGCGCGTGATAGGGCCGTTCCGCCTGGAGCAGGTCCGGATAGTGCCTGACGATGACGTGGTCGGCGAGTCGGCGGATCGCGTCGGTGTCGCGTCGGACGGCGAAGAACTGGAAGGTGCCGACGCGGATGTGACTCGCGGCGACGCGGGTCAGCACCGCGCCGGGCAGCGCGGTCTCGCGGATGACGTGCTCGCCGGTGACGACCGCGGCGAGCGAGCGCGTAGTCGGGATGCCCAATGCGAACATCGCTTCGCTGACAATGTATTCGCGTAAGACCGGCCCCAGCGCGGCGCGGCCATCGCCACGGCGGGAGAACGGGGTGGGGCCCGAGCCCTTGAGCTGGATGTCGCGGCGGATACCGTCCCTGTCGATGACCTCGCCGAGCAGGATGGCGCGGCCGTCGCCGAGCTGGGGGACGAAATGTCCGAACTGGTGGCCGGCATAGGCCATCGCAATCGGATCGGCTCCGACCGGAACCGTCTTCCCGGCCAGGATCTCGGCGCCTTCAGGGGTCTCCAGCATATCCGGATCAAGCCCGAGCTCGACCGCCAGCGGCCGGTTCAGCTTGATCAGCCGGGGGGCCGCCACGGGGGTCGGCGCGACGCGGGCAAAGAAGCTGTCCGGCAGGGCCGAATAGGAGTTCTGGAAGGGGAAATGGATCGTCATGGCCTCAAGATAGGGCTGGAACACCCGATGGCAAAGGCCAACGGCTCGATAGGCCAAAATTGGCGGCTCCAGGCCCAAAACAGGCCGTTCCCTTGGTTGCCGCCTCCGGTCACGTCGGGTAAACCCTGCCGCAACTTCGGACCGGTCGTTTCAGGCCGTCCGATTCGACTCCTCCGACATTGATTTTGGGACGACCATGCATCGCTACCGGTCACATACATGCGGCGCGCTCCGCGAGAGCAACATCGGCGAGACCATCCGCCTTTCGGGCTGGGTCCATCGCGTTCGCGATCATGGCGGCGTGCTGTTCATCGACCTGCGCGACCATTACGGCCTGACCCAGTGCGTGGTCGATCCGGACTCGCCGGCGTTCTCGCTGGCCGAAAAGCTGCGCTCGGAATTCGTGGTCAAGATGGACGGCAAGGTCCGTCGTCGCCCCGAAGGCACCGACAATGACGATTTGCCGACCGGCAAGATCGAGATCTATGTCAGCGAGATCGAAGTGCTCGGCCCGGCCGGGGACCTGCCCCTGCCGGTGTTCGGCGACCAGGAATATCCTGAAGACATCAGACTCAAGTATCGCTTCCTGGACCTTCGCCGCGAGAAGCTGCATCAGAACATCATGACGCGCGTCGAGATCATCAAGTCGATGCGCCGGCGCATGGAGGGGCAGGGCTTCTTCGAGTTCAACACCCCGATCCTGACCGCGTCCTCGCCGGAAGGCGCGCGCGACTTCCTGGTGCCCTCGCGCATCCATCCCGGAAAATTCTACGCGCTGCCGCAGGCGCCGCAGCAATACAAACAGCTGCTGATGATGTCGGGCTTCGACCGCTATTTCCAGATCGCGCCCTGCTTCCGCGACGAGGACCCGCGCGCCGACCGCCTGCCCGGCGAGTTCTATCAGCTCGACGTCGAAATGAGCTTTGTCACGCAGGAAGACGTGTTCGCGGCGATGGAGCCGGTGATCACCGGCGTGTTCGAGGAGTTCGCCAAGGGCAAGCCGGTGAGCAAGAACTGGCGACGGATTCCGTTCGCCGAAGCCCTGCGAAAGTACGGCAGCGACAAGCCGGACCTGCGCAACCCCATCGAGATGCAGGACGTCTCCGAACATTTCCGCGGCTCCGGCTTCAAGGTGTTCGCGCGCATGCTCGAGGACCCCAAGAACCAGGTCTGGGCGATCCCGGCAGCCGGCGGCGGCTCGCGCGCATTCTGCGATCGCATGAATTCGTGGGCGCAAGGTGAGGGCCAACCGGGCCTCGGCTACATCATGTGGCGCGACGGCGGCGAGGGTGCGGGCCCGCTCGCCAACAACATCGGTCCTGAGCGCACCGCTGCGATCCGTGCGCAGATCGGCACGAAGGAAGGCGATGCCGCCTTCTTCGTCGCTGGCGATCCCGACAAGTTCTGGAAGTTTTCTGGTTTGGCCCGCAACAAGGTCGGGGAGGAATTGAACCTCACCGACAAGGAGCGGTTCGAGCTCGCCTGGATCGTCGACTTCCCGATGTACGAGTACAACGAGGAGGACAAGAAAGTCGACTTCTCGCACAACCCGTTCTCGATGCCGCAGGGCGGCCTCGAGGCGCTGAAGGACCAGGATCCGCTGACCATCAAGGCGTTCCAGTACGACATCACCTGCAACGGCTATGAGATCGCCTCGGGTGGTATTCGCAACCACGTGCCGGAAGCGATGGTGAAGGCCTTCGAGATCGCAGGCTACGGCGAGCAGGAAGTGGTCGATCGCTTCGGCGGCATGTACCGCGCCTTCCAGTACGGCGCGCCGCCGCATGGCGGCATGGCGGCCGGCGTGGACCGAATCGTGATGCTGCTCTGTGGCACCACGAATCTGCGCGAGATCTCGCTATTCCCGATGAATCAGCAGGCCATGGACCTGCTGATGGGCGCGCCATCGGAAGCCACCGCCAAGCAGTTGCGGGAGCTGCATGTGCGAGTGAACCTGCCGCAGAAATGACGCTCTGTTTTGCCTCTCCCTCCGTGCGGGGAGAGACCGCGTAGCGCCAGTCTTTCCACGCAGTCATTGCGAGCGGAGCGAAGCAATCCAGAGTCCCTCCCCGGACGGATCCTGGATTGCTTCGTCGCAAGGGCTCCTCGCAATAACGAGGAGGAGGGATCTGCTCTCTCTTACAGCCCCGTCGACGCCTCGATCCGGAATTGCGCCAGCGCGCTCTGTGGGTCGGTTTGCAAGAGCTGCATCAATTGCATCAGCGGCGCCTTGGCGCGCGGAGATAGCTTGATGGAAAGCGTCTGGCCGGGCGTCTCGATGAAGCTTGCGATCGCATCCACCGCCGTGCCCGCCGCCGGATTGGCGGAAGCAACTTGCTCGCGTTTAGCCTTGATGCTCTCGACGAGCGCCTGGCGCGCGGCGTCGCGACTGACGTTCTGCATCCGCGCGAACTGCGCCACGACGAGATCGACGATGCCGCTATCGCGTAGGGAGAGCTCGATCGCGCCTGTCTCGATCTGCGCTGCCTGGGCCATGGCTTGGATCGGATCGGTCGTGAACATCCCGCGCGGCACATTGGTGAGCGCGAAACGGGCCTGCGCCCTGGCGAGATTGCCGAGATCGACCGTGGCGGGCGTCAGCGCGAGCGCGCCCGATGATTCCGTCCAGGCCGCGCCGAGATCGAGGTCGATCGCGAGCTTGTCGATGCCGGCTGCGGCCAACGGCACCATGGCGAGATTGCCCGCGTTGGTCGGGATGGCGAATCTCGCGACAACTTTGCCGTTGCTGGGTATGGGGCCGACCAGTTGCCCCCAGTCGAGACCGACCACGTCGATGGTGAGTAGCCGGTCGGTGCCGTTATAGGGTGCGGCTATGCCCTTGATCTCGGCGCCTTGGAGCACTCGGAATATGCCCAGTGCCTGATAGAGGCCAGGCTTTTGCGCCGCATCGGAAGCCTGCACCGCCCAGCGCATCAACTTGACCGCACTGAAGGACTTCAGCGCGAAACGCTCCATCCTGAAGTGACCATGCGGTACCGGCCCGTCAAGGCCTTCGAACGCGAGCTCATCTTGATCATATCTAATTGAATTGAGCTTGGTCGCCCCTTGTCCTTGCGGCATGTCGATCGAAGAGTTGTTGATCTCTGCCTTGCCGATGCGAACGCCTTCACAAAACTCTGCAAACTTTTCCAGCATCTCGCGCGCCTGTGCAGGCGTCGGAGGAATGGATCGCTCTTTCGCTAGGAATTCCAGTATCTCCGCCGGCCTGAATCTTGACGGCTGCAGATCAATCTCGTCGGCTCTGATTCTCTCGACCTGCGCGTGCGCGCCTTGTGTCGAGGTCACTACATATGGTCCGGCCGAGACATGCTGGTACATCCGGCGATAGTTCTCGTCGTTGGCCTTCTGGGGGTCCAGCGTCGCCGCCGCGACATCGAGATTGATGTCGGATGCAATGATGTTCGATAGGGTGCCGCTGAGTTTGTCGATCTTGGTGCCGGGGTCGTGCAGCGCGTCGACAACATAGGCGAGAGTGTCAATCGTTAAGCTCCCAGCCCTGCCATTTTTGATATCCTGAATGGACAGCCCAACAGAACGGACCTCGCTGTTGCTCGATCTTCCGAGGCTTGTATCGAGCGTGCTGACAATGCTGGGGGCTGTGATCGACGAGACGGTCGCGACCGCGAGCTGCTCTATGGCAAATCGATAAATGTCGATTGGCGAATCGGACATTGGTGCGGGCCGGCCGTGTAGTGGACCGGAATAGTTCCGCAGCATCGCAAGCGGCACCGTGTATCGGACCTTCGATGGGGAGGGCCCCGGTGCTTCTGTCGTGATCTCTAACTCCGAGACCTCAAGGGTATCGGCAGAAAACTGCCCCTCGTCAGGTTGGCGCACTCCGGTCGCCCTGACGTTGGCAATCTTGATCTGCGTCTGTGACTGCTGGCCGGGATCGACGGCAATATCCTCGATCGTGAGGGTGCGGCTCGGCAGATCGAACCCGATCTTGCCATGGCTCGCCTTGCCGCCACGGCTGCGAATCTGCTCGAGGGCCGCCTCGATCTCGGCGGTGACGCGATGCTTTGCGTAGAGGCTGAAGCCGAACCATCCGCCCGCGGCGAGCACGGCGACTGCGATCAGGCCGATCAGGATCCGCTTCATTCCCAGCTCCAGTTGTTGGTTGTGCGCTGCGCAACCTGCCATATTCCGGAAATGTCGAGCGGTCCAGGGAAAGCTAGCGCTATCAGGTATTTGACAGTGCGCCCTGTTGATGGGGGCGCAATCGGATATTGCCACCGAGGCGGCCGCCGTGCTTCATCGGTTTCCACGACCCGGAAATACCGTCCGCTCGGGCGGCGGCTCCGGATGATGCATTTTGAGGCCGGTAACGCGAGGCAAGAGACCGCATGTCGTCCTATTCTGATGATCTCCACGAAGCGGCGCTGGCCTATCACCGACTGCCGCGCCCCGGAAAGCTCGAGATCCAGGCGAGCAAGCCCCTCGCCAACCAGCGCGACCTCGCGCTTGCCTATTCGCCGGGCGTTGCGGCCGCCTGCACCGAGATCGCCAAGAACCCGGCTGAAGCCGCGACCCTGACCACCCGCGCCAATCTGGTCGCTGTGGTCTCGAACGGCACCGCGGTGCTCGGCCTCGGCAATATCGGTCCGCTCGCTTCCAAGCCGGTGATGGAGGGCAAGGCCGTCCTGTTCAAGAAATTCGCCGGCATCGACGTGTTCGACATCGAGATCGCCGCCGACACCATCAGCCGCGTGGTTGAGACGGTGGCGGCGCTCGAGCCGACCTTCGGCGGCATCAATCTGGAAGACATCCGCGGGCCGGAATGTTTCGAGATCGAGGCGCAGCTGAAGGAGCGCATGAAGATCCCGGTCTTCCATGACGACCAGCACGGCACCGCGATCATCGTTGCAGCCGCCATCACCAACGGCCTCAGGCTGAACGGCAAGAAGCTGTCCGACGTCAAGATCGTGGCATCGGGGGCAGGGGCCGCCGCGATCGCGACGCTCAATCTGCTGGTGTCGATGGGCGCACAGCGCAAGAATATCTGGGTCTGCGATATCGACGGCCTCGTCCATGAGGGCCGCAACACCTCGATGGACCGCTGGAAGGCGGTCTACGCGCAGAAGACCGACAAGCGCACCCTCGCCGACGTGATCGGCGGCGCCGACATCTTCATCGGACTTTCGGCACCGGGCGTGCTCAAGCCGGAGATGGCCAAGGCGATGGGCGACAAGCCCTTGATCATGGCGCTCGCCAACCCGACGCCGGAGATCATGCCGGAGGAGGCGCGCAAGGTGCGCCCCGACGCGATGATCTGCACCGGGCGCTCCGACTACCCGAACCAGGTCAACAACGTCCTCTGCTTCCCTTTCATCTTCCGCGGTGCGCTCGATGTCGGCGCCAGCGCCATCAACGAAGAGATGAAGCACGCCGCCGTCGAGGCCATCGCGCAGCTCGCGCGCGAGGCGCCGTCGGATGCGGTGGCGCAGGGCTTCGACACCGGCGAGACGCAAGGTTTTGGCCCGGGCTCGCTGATCCCGAGTCCCTTTGACCCGCGGCTGATTTTGCGCATCGCGCCTGCCGTCGCCAAGGCCGCGATGGAGTCTGGCGTCGCGACGCGCCCCATCACCAATTTCGACGAATACACCGCGCTGCTCGAGCGCTTTGCCTTCCGCTCCGGCCTGGTCATGAAGCCGATGTTCGCGAAGGCCAAGACGCAGCCGGTCCGCGTGATCTACGCCGAAGGCGAGGACGAGCGCGTGCTGCGCGCCACGCAAGTGGTGCTGGAGGAGAAGCTGGCGATGCCGATCCTGGTCGGCCGTCCCTCAGTGGTCGAGGCGCGCATCAAGCGTTTCGGCCTGTCGATCAAGGCGGGCAAGGATTTCGATCTTGTCAATCCCGAAGACGATCCGCGTTACCGCTCCTACGTGCAGTCCTATGTCGAGGTCGCCGGCCGTTGCGGCGTGACGCCGGATGCGGCGCGCACAGTGGTGCGCACCAACAACACGGTCATCGCCGCGCTCGCAGTGACGCGTGGGGAGGCGGACGCCATGCTTTGCGGCGTCGAGGGCCGCTATATGAGCCATCTGCGCCATGTCCGCGAGATCGTCGGCTTCGCGCCGGGAGTCAGCGACTATGCGGCGCTGGCGCTGCTGATCACTAGCAAAGGCGCCTTCTTCATCGCCGATACCCAGGTGAGGCCCAATCCGAGTGCGGAAGAGCTCGCTGAGATCGCCTCGCTCGCGGCGGTGCATGTCCAGCGCTTCGCCCTGAAGCCGAGGATCGCCTTCGTCTCGCATTCGGATTTCGGCAGCTACGACACCGAGTCCTCGCGCAAGATGCGGCGGGCCACCCAGTTGTTGAAGGAAAAGCATCCGGAGATCGAGGCCGACGGCGAGATGCAGGGCGACACCGCGCTCTCGGTTGCGGCGCGCAAGATGGTGCTGCCGCACTCCAAGCTCGAGGGCGAGGCCAACATCATGATCATGCCGACGCTGGACACCGCCAACGTCGCGTATCAGATGATCAAGTCGCTGGCGGACGCGCTCCCGGTCGGCCCGATCCTGATCGGTCCGGCACGGCCCGCGCACATCCTCACTCCCTCCGTGACCGCGCGCGGCATCCTCAACATGACCGCGGTCGCAGTGGTGGAAGCGCAGGAGCGGGCCGCGCGGCAGCAGCCGACGTTGTTTACGTAAGGGCAGCGTCTTCACCTCGCCCCGCAAGCCGGGCGAGGGAGCGCACCTCCGGCGTCGCCGTACTTTTCAAAGCAGTTTTCGATTTCCCCGTTTGTAAATCGGCGAATGACTCTTCATAATCCGCAAGCGCGTCCCGTGCTCAGCGTTTTGCCAAGAGGCCGACCATGCCAGCGTTCGTGACTTTCGGGCGGATTCTGTTCGCCGTGCTGTTCATCTACACGGGCGCGACGAAGCTGTTCGCGATCCAGGCGACGGCCGATTTCATCGCCACCAAGATCGTGGTGCCAGAGGTCATCGCGCCTTACGCCAAGCAGGTCGAGACGGCGACCGCCATGACCACGCCGCAACTGCTGGCGATTGCGGTCGGGGTGCTCGAGATCATCTCGGGGCTGATGATTGCGCTGAATTTCGGCGCGCGGTTCTTCGCGATGCTGCTGATCATCTACCTCGCGGTCGCGACCGCCTTGTTCGACGATTTCTGGAACCAGGCGGCGCCTGACAACGCCAAGATGCTGGTCGACGCGCTGAAGAATCTCTCGATCATCGGCGCGCTGTTCATGATCATGGGCTATGGCCGGGCTACGCGACCGGCGGAGGCGGCGTACGGGGACGTGTGAGCACTAATTAGCCCCGCCGCCACGGCGTAACCGTCACGTCATGCGCCGCGTCGAGCAGGTATGGCGTGCCCGGCGTCATCCCGTGCGCGGCCAGGACCTCCTGCGGGGTTCGCTGGGGTACGCCGACAAAGCAGCCTTCGCCGCCCGGCAGCCGCACATGCGGGGCTTCCGACAGCCAGAACGTGTCGTAGCGGTCCATGAACATGTCGAACACGGCGGGGCCGCCGATGATCGCGACCGTACCGGAGGCGACGCCGGCAAAGGCAGCGGCTTCCTCGAAGCTTGCGCAATCCGGATTCCACAAGGTCGCGTTCGGCATCTCCGGATCGACGGTGAGGGCCTTGATCTTGCGGGTCGCGATCAGCCGCTGGCGCTTCGGCGAGTTCTCCTGGTGCTCATGCGAGTGACGGCCGTGCACGATCAGCGCGGCACGATCGAGCGCCTGCTCGAAGAAGCGCTTGTCGCCCTCGAACTTCAGGCTGTCGGGCATCACATGGCTGGCGTCGGCAAGCATGCCGTCCGCGGAGACGATGACGTAGCCTTCGAAGCGGAGAGACAATTGCCGACTATTCGGAAACGGTCGTCACCACGGAATTGACCGGGCGCGTGCTCACCGTCGGCAGCTTGACCTCCTTGAGCAGCTCCTGGTCGTATTCGGGCAGCGTCGCGACCGGGTTCTTGGCGCGCATCGCCACCACCTTGAAGCCGCCGGCCTTGAGGCGGTTGAGCAGCTCGGGCAGGGCTTCGGCGGTGTGCTTCTGGAAGTCGTGCATCAGGATGATGCCCTTGCCGAGCTTGTCGAGCTTCTTCATCACGGTGTCGATCACCTTCTCGGGTTTGGAGGCCTTGAAGTCGAAGGAGTCGAGATCGCAGGAGAAGATCGCGATGTTGCGGTAGCCGAGATAGGTGACCATCTCCGGCGGATGCTGGAGCGCCGGGAAGCGGAAGAATGGCGAGGGCGAGATGCCGCCGAGCGCCCATTTCACCGCCGAAAAGCCCTTCTCGATCTCGTCCTTCCTCTGTTGTTCGGTGAGCTTCTTGTTGTTGAGATTAGCGTGCGACCAGGTGTGCGAGCCGACGGTATGGCCGGCGGCATAGACCTGCTTCAGGAGCTCCGGCTCGTAGGTCGCATGCAAGCCGATCGGGAAGAAGATGCCGGTGGTGCACTGGTCGGCGAGCGCCTTCAGCACTGCGGGGGTGTTGCGCGGCCAGGGGCCGTCGTCGAAGGTCAGGACCACCTCGTGGTCGCGCAGGAAGTCGAGCTCCTTGAAATGCTCGAAGCCGAAGCCGGGACCGCCTGTGGTATCAATCTCGACGGTGCGGGCGACGCCGAGGGCGTTCGGATTGTTGCATGCGGCGCGCGCCGGCTGTGGGGCCTGTTGCGGCGGGGGCGGATTGACGAAAGCCGGTTGCGCGGCCGCCGCTGCGGCAGCGGCTGCCGGTGCTGCGGCGGGAGCTGCAGCTGCCGGCGTTGCCGCCGGTGTGGCTTGCGTTGCGGCTGCGGATTTTGCGGCCGGGGTTTGCGACCATGCCGCACCTGTCAACGCAACGGATATCGCGCTTGCTAAAATCAGTCCTGCCGCCACACGCATGGTGTTGTCCTCGAGATTGATCCCGGTGTTCCGCCGCGGCTTTTCGCCATTGGCAAAACTTATCCTGCCCCAGATGATCCTAGCCTAGATGGTGCTCCATCGCCATTGCAACGGCTGTTTGGCGCTTCGCCACAACTACCTCGGCAATGTAACCGTCGCGGCCGATCAGGTATTTGTGGAGGTTCCCCTTCGGAACCTCAGACTCAGTACAGTCGCACGATGAAATCGGTGCCTTCCCCGGTCTCGCCCTGGTTGATGCCCTGGTCGGAGACGATGATCGAGCCGCCGGTGGTGAGCATCTCGTTGATCTTCGCCATGGCATCGGCGGGGATCGTGATGCGATCCAATGCCTCGGCCGGGCTGTCGGGCGTGATCACCGGTTTTGCGGCAACGGGAATGACAGCGGCGCCGCGTTGGCGGTGCGTCAGGTGACCGTCGTCCCCGCGCGCGGCGGCACGGACGGCGGCGGGCAGCGACACCACTGACCAATGCAGCGCATTGGAATCGGTCTTGTCGACTTCGGCGGTGAAAACGTGAGTGCCGAGCGGCCGCTCGCTAGCCGCGATGGTCACGGGCACCTCGAACAGCGGCGCAAAATTCTGCCGCACATAGAGCTTGGAATCCTTGCGGCTGATGAACGCCGAAATCTGGCCGGTGCGCTTCGGCAGGTCCGGTTTCGCGGCGGGGGCGGGATCGGCGATGCGATCGTCCTTCTTCGCGTCCGGCGAAGCCGCCTGCGCGGGCGCCGTCGCCGTCACCGTCGGGTCCGGCTTCTTCTCGGATGCCGCGGCCGCGGCTTTTGCCGGCTCGGCTTTCACGGGCTCGGACTTTGCCGCGTCCGTCTTCGCAGCATCCGCCGGATTGGCAGCATCGACCTTCTCGGCGGGCTTGTCGTCAGCGGTAGCCGTGGGGGCTTCGGCAGCATCGGCGGGAGGCGCCTCGGCTTTGTTGGCCGGTGAGGCGGCTTCCTCACGAATTGGCGCGTTGCCGGTCGTGACATCCGACATCACGGTGTGGCCGACCGAGGGCCGCAGTTCGAGCACGCGCTCAGCGCTGGCAGTCTTTGTTTCAAGAGAATTGGTTTCGAGAGCCTCATTTTCGAGAGACTTGTTTTGAAGAGACTTGGTCTCGACCGGCTGCGCTTCCGTGACCTTGCTATCGGGCGCGCTCTTGTCGGCCTTGTCGCCAACCGTGGTCGCTGGCTCGAGACTCGCCGCGGGCTGCGGCGGCACGCGCATGGAGGCGAGCAGGGGATGCGAGAAGCTTTGCGGCGTCATCTGGCCGGACGTGACAAGCACGCGCGCACCCATCTTGGTCCAGTTCCACATCTTCACCGCGAATGCCATCGGCATGCGAATGCAGCCGTGCGAGGCCGGATAGCCCGGCAGGACGCCGGCATGCATGGCGATACCGGACCAGGTGATCCGCTGCATGTACGGCATCGGTGCGCCACTATAGATATTGGAATGGTGGAATTTGTGCTTCTGGATGACGCTGAAGACGCCCATCGGCGTCGAGTGGCCCTTCATGCCGGTCGATACCGGAGACTCCGCAAATACCCCGTTGGAGTCGTAGATCGTCACCTTCTGGCGGTCGATCGAGACGACGATGACGAGCGGGCCTTGCGGCTTGGTGCCGGCCTCCTTCTCGGCGAGCGTCCCTTTCTTGTTCTTTGCGACTGCCGAGCCGCGCCTCTGCGGCTTCTGTCGCGGCTCCTCAATACGTCGCTCTTGCCGGCCGTAGGATCCGTCGGAGTAATCCGACCAATAATAGAACGCAGCTTCTGCCTGGCTCGCCGTACCGATCGCACCCGCTGCCGTCAAAATCGCGACCTGCCACAGCCGCACCGGAGCGGACGAAGACCGGGACCCGTTCACGCTATTCATTCCTCGAATCCGCATTCCAAATCAGACATTAGTGTCGCAGAGGGGATACGCGTTCACCAGCACGGCAGTTCTGCCATCAGCTAATTTTGTCCCAGACGTAGCAAAAAAGCCTCACGGAGCGGTAAACGGCGGTCGGCTGCCATCAGCTTCCTGACCGGACGTCACATGCCTATATTGTGGGGGCTTCTTACCGGAGAACTCCATGTCATCTCGTTTCCCCGGTCTTTCCGGCATCCGCTTGAAAGACTTCGCTTTATTCCTGTTGTTGCTGGTCGTCCCGGCGGCGTCCGCGCGGGCCGCTGACGAGCCGGATCTGATCTTCCGCCGCTCCACTGTGTTCAAATGGATGAGCCCGAATGACAAGCTCGCGACCTATGGCCTCGACGATCCTGAGGTCGAGGGCGTGGCCTGTCATTTCACGGTGCCGGAGAAGGGCGGCTTCAAGGGCTGGCTCGGTCTCGCCGAGGAGGTCTCGGACGTCTCGCTCGCCTGCCGCCAGATCGGTCCTATCAAGTTCAGGGACAAGATGGAGCAGGGCGACGACATGTTCCGCAAGCGCCGCTCGCTCTTCTTCAAGAAGATGCAGATCGTGCGCGGCTGCGACGCCAAGCGCAATGTGCTGGTCTACATGGTCTATTCGGACAAGCTGATCGAGGGGTCGCCGAAGAATTCGACCTCAACCGTGCCGATCATGCCGTGGGGACCGGCTGACGCGAACGTCCAGAAGTGCGGTGACTTCTTCACTCAGTGATGGAATTGCGCCCCATCTGAAATGACCGATGTTTTCCGGGAATTGTTTCGTCGCGCCACCGGTGACGAAACAACTCTCATCGGGAACGAAACCATTTTCCGCTTTGCGCGCATCACGGGAGAAACCGCGGATGGTTATCAACTTCACAACGACGACGGCGCACCGCCGGCCGCCATTTGGAGACAAATCCATGCGCGCGCTCAGCTTCATCCTTGCTTTCGGCTTCGTACTTGCCGATTCCTCGTTCGCTGGTGCACCGGACGGCAATCTGCCTGGTATCGGCACCTTCCAGTACTCAGGCTCGCCGGTCACCACCACGGCGCCGCAGCCGATCGTCCTCGCGGCGCGCTTCTGAATAGCAACAAGAAAAAAATCAGCCGGCAAAGGTCATCATGTCCCGTCGTCTCTGCGCCGCGGCGTTCCTCTTTCTTCTGACGATGAGCTCCGTTCAGGCGCAGGTCCGGGCACCGAGCCGATTGCCGGATCCGCGCACGGAATTCGTGCGCCAATGCGCCCCGCGCATGCTCGGGCGCTGGGAGCATCCGGAAGAGGTCTGCGGCTGTCTGCATGATCATGCCGCGGCCGTCGTCGAGGATCGTGACCTGCGCGAGGCGCTGCTGCGCGGCATCAGCGAGACCGGTGTGCCCACGATCGAAACCGATTGGGTGCCGGCGGCAAAGCAAAACGAAATCGGTGCGACCTTCACCAAGATCGCCAAGCCGACATTGCAGTGCATGTTCGACCCGGCGAAATAGTGTTTCAGCTCGTCATCTCGACTTGGGACCGAACCGCGCGACGCAGGAACTGGTCCGCACGACGCCCTTGTCGGTCATCTTCGCGCCACGCACTTCCTTGACCTGCCCGGCCGGGCAGGTGCCGTCATCCACGAGCACACGCTGACCGAGCTTGAGATCGACGATGTCCTGTTCGCGTCCAAGGGTGCCGGCGCCCGCCGTCGTGGCGAGCGCGATCGACATCAAAAGCGAGAGGCAGGTCGCGCGGCGGAGTGACATGATGAGAGATCCCGGCATTGACGCAATGTAGGAAGCGGCAAGCGATTCTGATAGTGAACCTTCGTCACCGCCGGACCGATTTACCTTGCGCGCGCAAAGCCGCGCGCGCTTTCCGGGCGAGCTTTTCGGCCGAAGCGACCAGTTCCGGAACCGCATGGCCGGAAAATCCCAACACGAAGCCGGGCTGGGGACGCGCGCGCGCATAGGTCTCGGCGAGCAGCCAGCCCTCGGCGCCGGATGCCTGTTTCGTCTCTGCCGCGACCGCCGGGGCAACCGACGGATCGAACCGCGCCACGAGGTGCAGGCCCTGCGACGGCACGGGCACCGACAGCGCGCCGTCGGATTCGGCTTCGAGTGTTTCGGCGAGCGCATCGCGCGCCTCACGATAGAGTTTTCGCACGCGCTTCAGGTTTGCCGCAAATGCGCCGGAATTGAGCATGTCGGCGACCGCGCCTTCCATCAAGGTCCCGGGAAAGCGGTCGAGCGCAGCGCGCGCGGCCGTGACGTCGCCGAGCAGGCGCTCGGGTAGGGCGCAATAGCCGATGCGCAGGCCTGGAAACAGAGTCTTGGCAAAGGTGCCCATGTAGATCACGCGCTGGAGCTGATCGATGCCGGCGAGCGACATCAATGGCGCGCCGTCATAGCGGAACTCGCTGTCGTAATCGTCTTCGAATACGAAGGCGCCAGCCTGCTTGGCCCAGTCCAGCAGTTCGAGCCGCCGTGGCATCGACATCTGCACCCCCAGCGGAAACTGGTGCGATGGCGTCACATAGGCCGCGCGCGCGGACGGCGCGGCGGTGCGGCCTTTTGCGACGTCCAGACCCTGCGCGTCGACGGGAACGGGGGCGGTGCGATAGCCGCATTGCGCGATGGCCCTGCGCACAATGGGATAACCGGGATCCTCGCACCACACCTGATCGTCGACCTTCAGAATCGCGCCGAGAACGATGCGCAGCGTGTGCAGCGTGCCCGATGTCAGCATGATCTGGTCAGGATCGCAGCGCAGGCCCCGCGCCGACAACAGATGATCGGCGATCGCGACGCGCAGCTCGCGGCTGCCGCGCGGGTCGCCGTAATGCAGGTGCTCGTTACCGAAGCCGCGCCGGCCGATGAAGGCGCGAAAGCGCTGCACCGCGCGCGCGTCGATATGGGTGCAGCCGAGCGAGAGCGCGCCTTGCTTCGGCGCCTCGACAATCACCTTCGGCTTCTTCGGTGCGGCGGCGCGCGCCGGGATGCGCGCGGCGACGAACGTGCCTGAGCCCACGGTGGCTTCTGCAAAGCCGTCGGCGATCAGGCGCTCATAGGCGGTGACCACGGCATTGCGCCGAAATCCCGTCTGTTTTGCCAGCGTCCGCGATGGCGGCAGCAGCTCGCCAGGCTTCACGAGGCCTCCGACGATCATCTCGCACAGCGCCTGATAAAGCCGGTGTGCCGAGGAGGCGCCGGCTGTGATGTGGGGGCCGGTGAGATCGAGCGGCAGCTCGGCCTTGGCTGGTGAGGAAGAATTGGTCGGAATTTTTTGCATGGAATTGGCACTATCGCAGACCAAATGCACCGCTACAACTGGTCTGGAATTTGTCAATTCCCGACAGGAGCAGTCCGTGTCTGAAGACCAGGTCACCGCGTCTTATCCGATCTCCCAGCGCAACCGGGTGAAGCGCCTGCATGAGCGTGGCGCCTACGATCACGCCACAGTTCACCGCATCCTGGATGCCTCGATGCTGTGTCACGTCTCGTACGTGGTCGACGGCCAGCCCTATTGCACGCCGACCTTCTTCTGGCGCGAGGGGACGAAGCTCTATTGGCACGGCAGCAGCGCGAGCCGGATGCTGCGCAACCAGACCAAGGGCGAGCGCGTCTGTCTGACGGTTGCGCATCTCGACAGTCTCGTGCTGGCGCGTTGCGGCTTCAACCACTCGGCCGATTACCGCGCCGTGATGGCGTTCGGCAGCGCCTATCTTGTGACCGATCCGGACGAGAAGCAGCGCGCGGTGGTCGCGATGGTCAATCGCTTCTATCCCGACCGCACCGCGGGCCTGCGTCCATCGACCTCGCAGGAGATCAAGGCGACCTCGTTCATCGCAATGGAGATCGAGGAGGCCTCGGCCAAGATGCGCAGCAAGGGTGTCGGTGACGACGAGGAGGACTATGCATTGCCGATCTATGCCGAGCGCATTCCGGTGCGCACCATCCTTGGTGCACCCGAGCCCTGCCCACGCCTGCTGGACGGGGTGACGCGGCCTGCGACGCTGGCTGGCTATTCGGAGGGCCGGCTGCTCGAAGATGCATTGCGGGATGCTTATTTTGTGGAGTACCCGAACGGCTGAAATCGGCTAGCTTGCGTGCACCCGAGACCAACTGGATGCCCGGAGTTGCCTGATGAATGCCGAAACGCAGCAGAGGATTCTAGACGCCGTCGATGCCGGCTTCGAAGCCCAGCTTGCAACCACCCGCGATTTCGTCGCGATCCCCTCGACCCGCGGGGCGGAGGGGCCGTGCCAGGACATGATCGGCGACCTCCTGCGCGCGCGCGGCTATGAGGTCGATGACTGGCACATCAATGTCGACGATCTGAAGGACCTGCGCGGCTTCGGCCCGATCGCGCATGATTTCTCGAAGGCACGCTCGGTCGTGGGCACCTATCGGCCCAAGACCGAGGCAGGCAAATCGCTGATCCTCCAGGGGCACTGCGACGTGGTGCCCGCGGGCCCGCTGGAATTATGGGACACGCCGCCGTTCTCGCCTGTTATCAAGGACGGCAAGATGTTCGGCCGCGGCGCCTGCGATATGAAATCCGGCACCATCGGCGCGCTTTACGCGCTTGATGCGATCAAGGCCGCCGGTCTCAAGCCGACGGCGCGGATTCACTTCCAGTCCGTGATCGAGGAGGAGAGCACCGGCGTCGGTGCACTCTCGACGCTGCAGCGCGGCTATCGCGCCGATGCCTGCTTCATCCCCGAGCCGACCGGCGGCAAGATGGTGCGCTCGCAGGTCGGCGTGATCTGGTTTCGCCTGCGTGTGAAGGGCCATCCGACCCATGTCGCGTTCGCCGGTTCGGGTTCCAACGCCATTATGGCGGCGTATCACCTCGTCCACGCGTTGCAGAAGCTCGAGATCGAGTGGAACGAGCGGGCGAAAGCTGATCGCCATTTCAAGACGCTGAACCATCCCATCAACTTCAACCCTGGCATCATCAAGGGCGGCGACTGGGCCTCCAGCGTGCCGGCCTGGTGCGACGTCGATTGCCGCATTGCGATCCTGCCGGGCTGGTCGGTCGCCGATCACCAGAAGGAAATTTTGGCCTGCGTTGCGGCCGCCTCGCGTAACCACCGCTTCCTCGCCAACAACCCGCCGGAGGTCGAATGGTCGGGCTTCCTGTCGGAAGGCTATGAACTGACCGACGCCGCCGCGCCGGAAGCCGCGTTCGGCAAGGCCTTCGACAAGGTCTACGGGGGTGCGGTCGAAGATCTCGTCTTCACCGCGCTCACGGACACCCGCTTCTACGGCCTCAATCACGGCATTCCGAGCCTCTGCTTCGGCGCCAGCGGCGGCGAGATGCACGGCTTCAACGAATATGTCGATCTGGAATCCCTGAAGAAGACCACCAAGGCGATGGCGCTGTTCATCGCAGAGTGGTGCGGGGTGGAAAAGGCGTAACGGTGGGCGACATCGGCGATGCGCTCCCTCTCCCGCTTGCGGGAGAGGGTCAGGAGAGGGTGTCTCCGCTGGAAAGACTCCCAGTGTGGAGAGAGCCCCCACCCGGCGCTTCGCGCCGACCTCCCCCGCAAGCGGGAGAGGTTACAGAGAACGCCGCAGCACCTACTGCATCCAAATCCTTTAAGCTTAAAAGAAGGACTAGGATGCCGCGCTGACAGGTGGCAGACTGATGCCCGAACGCCCGAGTCCGCCAAGGGAGTCACAATGCGCGATTGGGATGATGCCTACGCCAATTCGGCCCATATCCCGGGCTCGGACAAGATGCCGGCAATGTGGGCGGAGCGGGCGGCCGCGTACCGCGCCGGGCTGAGAGGTTTTCGTCCCGACATTGCCTACGGCCCCGGTGAGCGCCAGCGTTTCGACCTGATCCTGCCGGACGGCGACAGCAAGGGCCTCGTCGTGTTCGTGCACGGCGGTTACTGGATGCGTTTCGACAAATCGAGCTGGACGGATCTTGCCGAAGGCGCGCGGCACCACGGCTGGACGGTTTGCTTGCCGAGCTACACGCTGACACCGGCTGCGCGCATCTCCGACATTACCGCGGAGATTACCGCCGCGATTGCGACAGCGGCCGCGCTCGTCGCGGGGCCGATCCGGCTCGCCGGCCACTCCGCCGGCGGCCATCTCGTCACGCGTATGCTGTGCGACGACAGCCGGCTTGAGCCCGCCGTCTTCAACCGCATCACCGGCACGCTCTCGATTAGTGGCCTGCACGATCTGCGGCCGCTCTTGAAGACCAAGATGAACGAGACGCTGCGCATGACCATGAAGGAATCTACGCTCGAAAGTGCGGCGCTGCATCCGTCGCGCGGGCATTCGCCAGTCACGGCTTGGGTCGGCGGCAGCGAGCGGCCAGAATTCATCCGTCAGTCTGACCTGATGGCCAATGTCTGGACCGGTTTCGACGTGCCGACGCGTCTCGTCGTCGATCCCGGGCTGAATCATTTCACCGTGATCGACGCGCTCAAGGATCCGTCGTCGCAGATCACCGCGCGCCTGATCGGCCTCGACTAACGAGGGCAGGGATGATCGATCGAAAGGGTCTGTCATGACGTCCAGCGATTACGATCCCACACGCGAAGGCGCCGAGACCGATTTTGCCCGGCGCATGTCCTATGGCGACTATCTGGCGCTGGATGCGATCCTCGGCGCGCAGCATCCGCTGTCGGAGGCGCATGATGAGATGCTGTTCATCATCCAGCATCAGACCACCGAGCTGTGGATGCGCCTTGCGATCCACGAGCTCAGCGCTGCGCGCCGTGCCATCGCGAGGGACGACGTGCAACCCGCGATGAAGATGCTGGCGCGGATGTCACGCATCTTCGAGCAGCTCAACAACGCCTGGGATGTGCTGCGCACCATGACGCCGAGCGAATATACGCGCTTCCGGTCGCAGCTCGGCCAATCCTCTGGCTTCCAGTCGCGCCAGTACCGGCTGATCGAATATCTGCTCGGCAATCGCAACCATGCCATGCTGAAGCCGCACGCACACGATGTGGAGACGACCAAGCTGCTCGAAGCCGAGCTCGCAACTCCGAGCCTCTACGACGAGGTGCTGCGGCTCGCCGACCGCAACGGGCTCGAGATGCCTGCCGCCGTGCTGGCGCGCGATGTCCGCGAGACCCACGGCTTCAACGAAGGCGTGCTTCACGCTTGGCGTATCGTCTACGAGGCGCCGGAGACGCACTGGATGCTGTACGAGCTCGCCGAGAAACTGGTCGACTTCGAGGACTATTTTCGCCGTTGGCGCTTCAACCATGTCACGACGGTCGAGCGCGTCATCGGCTTCAAGCGCGGCACCGGCGGCACCGGCGGGGTCAGCTATCTCAAGCGCATGCTGGAAATCGAGCTGTTCCCCGAGCTTTGGCGCGTCCGCACCATTCTCTAGAGATATCCACTCGCATGACCAAGCTTCGCGTCTACGACGACACCAAGGCGCTGTTCCATCTGCCTGACGGTGTGATCTATCTCGACGGCAACTCGCTCGGCGCGCTGCCGCAGGGTGTTGCCGAGCGCGTCAACCGCGTGATCACGGCCGAGTGGGGCAATGAGCTGATCCGCGCCTGGAATACAGCAGGCTGGTATGCCCAGCCGCGCCGCGTTGGCGATCGCATTGCGCCGCTGATCGGGGCGGAAGCCGGCTCCGTGATGGTCGGCGACACGCTGTCGCTCAAGGTCTATCAGGCGCTCGCCGCCGCCCTCGACATGAATGCCTCGCGCAAGGTCGTCTTGTCTGACACCGGCAATTTCCCCACCGATCTCTACATGGCCGAAGGTCTGATCACGACGCTCGGGCGCGGGCATCAATTGCGTCTGGTGACGCCGGAGGAGATCGAGGCCGCATTGTCGGAAGAGATTGCGGTGCTCTACGTCACCGAGGTCGACTACCGCACCGGCCGCCGTCATGACATCGCGAAGCTGACCGCGAAGGCGCATGCGCTGGGGATCGTGACCGTCTGGGATCTCGCCCATTCGGCCGGCGCGCTGCCGGTCGATCTCGCCGGCTGCAACGTCGATTTCGCTGCCGGCTGCACCTACAAATACATCAATGCCGGGCCGGGCGCGCCGGCCTTCCTCTACGTCTCGCCGCGCCATGCCAACGACGCACGCGCCGCGCTGTCGGGATGGATGGGCCATGCAAAACCGTTCGCGTTCGAGCTCGCCTATGCGGCTGCCGGCGGCGTCGAGCGTATGCGCGTCGGGACGCCGCCGGTGCTGGCGATGGCGGCGCTGGAGGCGTCGCTCGATCTTTGGGACCGCATTGACATCAATGAGGTCCGCGCCCGCTCGCTGGCGCTCGGCGATTTGCTAATTGCGGAAGTCGAACGCCGCTGCCCGCAACTCAAGCTCGTCACCCCGCGCGCGCATGAGCACCGCGGCTCGCAGGTCTCCTTCGCCTTCGAGGGCGGCTATGCCGCGATGCAGGCCCTGATCGCCCGCGGCGTGATCGGCGATTTCCGCGCGCCAGATATCATGCGGTTTGGGATTACACCGCTTTATATCGGAGAGGATGAGATTTTCCGTGCTGCCGAGATCATCGAGGAGGTGATCGCAGGCGACGTGTGGCGCCGGCCGGAATACCAGGTCGTCAACGCGGTGACGTGAGGAAGGGCCCCGCCCAGCTATGACCTCCGAGGTCATTGCTTTGCCACGCGAAGCCATTCACGCTGACAACAAGGAATTGGGAGGAGATCTGATGACGCCGCTCGAGAGACTTAAAGCGATGAAGATGCCGTTTGCCGAGCTCAAGGGCGTCGAATTTGTCGAAGCCGAGAAGGATCGCGTGGTGGCGCGGATGACGGTGCGGCCCGATCTCTGCACCTTGCATCACACCATCCATGGCGGCGCGGTGATGGCTCTTGCAGATTCCGTCGGCGCGGCCGCGACGGTGATCAATCTGCCTGAGGACGCCAAGGGCACGACCACGCTGGAGAGCAAGACCAATTTCGTCGGCGGGGCCAAGGAGGGAACCACTGTCATTGCCACCGCCACCCCGGTTCACCGGGGCCGCCGAACCCAGGTCTGGACGACCCGGTTGGAGACAGAGGACGGCAAGCTGGTCGCTGTGGTGACCCAGACGCAGCTGGTCCTCTAGGACTACGGAGCTTTGGTTTTATTAACGAATTGGTGGCTTCCGCCGCCTCAAAATTGAGCAGGTCCTACCTTGAAAATCTTGCTGCGATGCACAATATAGGGAGCCTAGGGATTCGAACGCCTCCTCGAGGGACACCAAGAGGAGTTTTGACGTGGTACTTGAAGACACTCTCCGCACCGCTCCGGGCTATGTGCGGACCTTGATCCAGCAGGAAGAATTGCCGCTGCTGCGCGATCACCTGCTTAGACTCGATCCCCAAAGCCGGCATGACCGCTTCAACGGTTTTCTCGACGACAGCTTCATCGAGCGTTACGCCGCGCGCTGCGCCGAGGACGGCACCGTGATCGTCGCCTACATCGTCGACGGCGTGGTGCGTGGTGCGGCCGAATTGCACCCGCCGGAGGGCGATTCGCTGCCCGAAGTCGCCTTCAGCGTGGAAGCGTCCGCGCGCCGTCAGAACGTCGGCACCGTGCTGTTCAGCCGCCTGATCGCGGAAGCGCGTTGGAAGGGCTACAAGAGCCTGCGCATCACCACGGGCGCGGAGAATCACGCCATGCGGGCGCTCGCCAAGAAGTTCGGCGCGCATCTGCAGTTCCGCTATGGCGAATCGACCGGCACGATTGATCTTGCCAAGACGCCCGAGGCCGAACTTGCTGATCTTGCCGCAGCGCCGTTCAAGGCGGGACGAGCGATTCTCAACTTCAACTCGACCTGCTGGAAGCTGATCTCCAGCATGTACGGCAATCGCGCGGCCTGAAATTGAAGGCCTGAATCAAAAAAGCGGACCGGCCAGGCCAGTCCGCTTTTTTTATTGAAGCTGAGGATATAAAAGCTCAGGTGCCGGTGCGCTTGTTGCCGAAGCGGCGGACGACACGGCGTTCAACCACCACGGAGCGCTGCGCACCCTGTTCGCCGGCGATCACGCGCGTGGCGGTGATGCGGCTGTTGGTGCGGGCCTGTTTCTTGACCTCGGCCTGAACGATTTCCAGCGGCATCCCCATCAGGGCTGCGGCGATCTCGGCCTGCTGCTCCTGGTCGTCGGTGATGCCGACAGCGGCGAAGATCGCCTCATCCAGCGTGGGCGGGTCGTGGCGGACACGCCGCGTGCCATATTTGGTATTCCAGTCTGCGCTCATAACGGCCTCTTTTGATGCCGGGATACCTAGTGCTGTACATGTTGCATTGCAATATGAAATCGGTGTGGCAGCTCAGCTATGCACCGGTCGGGTGTCACGCCGGTGACGGGACACCGGCATCAATCTCAACGCGTTGCTGTGGCCAGCGCTTCAGCGCCGCACGCCCTGCCTCGGTCAGCCCGTAGATTCCCCGGTCGGCACGCTCGAACCAGCCATACACATTGTGAAGCAAGATCTTGCCGGCATCAGGACAGCGTTGGCGCAAATCGCGCACGCGCCGCGGGCCTGTGGCGAGCTCTGATGCGCAGGCCAGCGCCTGCTGTCGATAGGCCGTCATGATCGGCGCGCGGGTGCTGCCGCCGGGCACGGGATCACCTTGGCGGCGCTGATGCTCCGTCACGAGCCGCGAGCGCGTCTTCGGTTCACGGCGGGGAGCAGCCGTCGGTGGCTTCACCAGCACCTCGACCTGACCGCGGTCGGTCACCCCGAGCATGCCGAATCCAAGGCGACGACAGAGATTGCGATAGCGTGCGTCGCTCTCGCGGCCCTTGCCGCGCACCGACATCTTTGCCGCAATCCACACCTCGTCGCCCGCTGGCGCGCGATCGACCGCTTGCAGGATCAGTTCGAGGTTGAATGAAAGCTTGAGCTCGCCGATCACCACCACCGGCGGATCGCCGGCGCTCAGGCCCACGAGATCACAGCCGCCGATCTCGCCTTTCACGCTGAAGCCGAGTCCTTCGAGGAAGCGTTTGACGGGGAGATAGAGCGCGGTTTCCACAGGTGTTCCGAATCGGAGAATCAGTTGGTTGGCAGTCTAGCCCGGATCGGATTCTGGCTGACCGGCATTTGCCCGGACGGGCTCAAGCCAGCTATATCCTTGCGCGGGGAACAGGGCGCTTGCGAATATGACGATCAGGAACGGGCTCTATCACATCCGGATCGAGTTCCTGGACAGCGTTCAGGGCGGCAATCAGGGCGTGATGGTGCTGCGCGACGGCACCATGCGCGGCGGCGATTCGTTTTTCTTTGCCCGTGGCAGCTACACGTCCGCCGACGGCAAATGGAAGGGCGAACTGACCAACGAGGAGCATTCGCCCTCGTTCGACGAGCGTCCGGTGTGGGGGCGCAAGGTTGTGACCATCGGCTTCAGCGGCACCTACACCGATGAGACCGCCTATGGCGAGGGCATCGCGCTCGCCGGCAAGCAGAGCATCCGTTTCAAGGGCAATCTGCGACTCTTGGTGCCGGATTGATCATACCCTCCCGCTCACCGGAATCAGCGCGCCGGTGACGCCGCTCGCGGCATCGCTGACGAGGAACAGGATCACCTCAGCAAGCTCCTGGGGCGTCACCCATTTGGCGAAGTCGGCGTTCGGCATGTCGGCGCGGTTCGCCTTGGTGTCGATTGTCGACGGCAGCACCGCGTTCACAGTGACCTTGCCCTTCCATTCGTTGGCCAGCGCCTCGGTCAGCCGATGCACGCCTGCCTTCGACGCTGCATACGGCCCCATGCCGGAGCCGGCCTGCAGCGCGCCCATCGCGCCGATATTGACGATGCGTCCTGCCTTCGAGGCGGCGAGATGGGGTAGCGCCGCCTGTGAGGTGTTGAGGGCCGTCAGCAGGTTCAGCGCGTGCATGCGCTGCCACGTCTTGATATCGCCGTCGCCGACGGTCTCGAAGGCAAAGCCGCCGGCGATGTTGACCAAGGCATCCAGCCTGCCGAAATGCTTCGCGGCAGCCTCGACCGCCCTCTTCGCCTGCGCCGGGTCGGACAGGTCGACGCCGCCGATCTCGATGCGCTCGGCCGTCGCAGGCATTTGCGAGGGCGCATGATCCATGCCAGCAACGCGCGCGCCGCGCGATTGCGCAAGATCGGCGACCACCTTGCCAAGCGCGCCGAGTGCGCCGGTTACGATCAGAACCTTGCCTTGCATCATAGATCTCCCGGCGCGGCCGGCTACTATTGCAGATACAGCGCTTTCAGTGCGGTCCGTTCTGCTGCGCCCAGTTTGAGGCCGTCGCGCAGGTAAGTTTCGAGATCGCCATAGTCGCGGCTGACGGCATCGAAGGCGGCATTGAGATAGGACGCCTCGACCGAACCGATCGCGTCGAGGACGTCGGCTGGCAGATCGGATACGCTCGATACGTCGCGCTTGTAGTGGCGGTTGGTCAGCAGATAATCCTCCGCAATCACGTCATCCGGCACGCCGAGCGCACTCAGGATCAGGGCGCTAGCGAAGCCTGTGCGGTCCTTGCCGGCGGTGCAGTGGATCACGAGCGGGGCGCGGTCTTCCAGGAGATGGCCGAACAGCATGCGGAAGCTATGCGTGTTATGGCGGACATAGTTGCGATAGGACTCGCGCATGAGCTCGAGCGCGACCGGTCCAGTCAGCGCGCCCCTTGCCAGTTCAGCGCGCAGCGCGGCGACAACCGTCGGCTCGATCGGCAGAGAGTGCACGGTGATCTCGTTCACAACGCAGATGCCGGCCGCACGCTCTTCGACGCCGCGGAAGTCGAACGCGCTTCTGACGCCGAGCGCGCGGACGATCTCGACGTCGGCAGCGGTGAGCTGGCCGAGATGGTTGGAGCGGAAGATGTGGCGCCAGCGCGTGATGCGGCCGTCTTTCGTGGCGTAGCCGCCGAGGTCGCGAAAGTTGCTGGCGCCTTGCAGAGCCAGGTGACGGGCAGGGGAATCTGACATGGTTCTTCCATTGGACGCAATGAAGGCGTCCTTCAAGTCTATCGCGCTCAAGATCGGCAAGAGGCGCCGCCTCGGCCAAGCGTCTGCGGCAGCCCCGTCACGGCCCGCGCGGTGAGCAGACGACGCAGCCAGTTCCGGAATCAAAAAGGGTCGAAACGTCGTTGTTTCGACCCTTTTTCAACATCCGCCGGGCGCTTGAAAGAGCGCGGCGGTCTCAGACCAGACACTGGCATTAGCGGTCCCATTTGGGCTTTGCTTCGTCGACCGCGTCCTGGTGGTACCAGCTCTCGCTACAGATCGAGGTGTTCACGGGAGGCGAAGCGTGATCGGCAGGAAGGCGGGTCTCACCATAGCGGCGTCCCGCGAGAGCTGCGCGGCCCCCGACAGGGAATTGGTAGATCGTTGCCGATCCGTGACTCAGACCATTGTTCATCATTGCGATTGCTCCTTGGTCGAAGCGCCTTGGCCTCCATGGTGCGCCCGACTCGTTCGATTGTGGTTACTGGAATCTCCATATCGGCCGTGCTTCCCGGATTGGGAAGTGCTGAAAAGGAAATCAGTTTCTGCCTAATTTGTGGGCAGTCGACTATCTGCATCCCTTTAGGCACCGCGCTGGTGACCAACGTCTGGGCCATTCCAAAGGTTGCTGCGCAGGGACCGGCGCTTTTCGAAAGTTGCCGGACGTTGATGCGCGTTTCATCGGCAACCTCCAGCAGGGGACTGTCTGCTGCGGAATCAGGCGTTTTCCGGGGGATTTTTGCGATGCACCTTCACGGCAAGGTGCGCGGCTATGACGCACACCGTGGTGGATGGCGGGCCCACCGCGCGGGAGGTCGGCCGCGGTGGAAAACCTCCCGCGTTGCGCTCTTTTGGCACGCAAAATGCTTGTGAAGGGCCGGCCGATGATGGCCGGGTACAAACGTGCGGGGGCTCTCAACCCCACCTTTCGCATCATCTACAGAGAGGCTCAATGACCAAGTACAAGCTCGAGTACATCTGGCTCGACGGATATACGCCGACACCGAACTTGCGCGGCAAAACTCAGATCAAGGAATTCGCGTCGTTCCCCACGCTCGAGCAGCTTCCGCTCTGGGGCTTCGATGGCTCCTCCACCCAGCAGGCCGAAGGCCACAGCTCCGATTGCGTGCTGAAACCGGTCGCCGTGTTCCCGGACGCCGCCCGCACCAATGGCGTGCTCGTGATGTGCGAAGTCATGATGCCCGATGGCAAGACCCCGCACGCCTCCAACAAGCGCGCCACCATTCTCGATGACGCCGGCGCCTGGTTCGGCTTCGAGCAGGAATACTTCTTCTACAAGGACGGCCGTCCGCTCGGCTTCCCGGCTTCCGGCTATCCGGCGCCGCAGGGCCCGTACTACACCGGCGTCGGCTACTCCAATGTCGGCGACGTCGCCCGCAAGATCGTCGAAGAGCATCTCGACCTTTGCCTCGCTGCCGGCATCAACCATGAAGGCATCAACGCGGAAGTCGCCAAGGGACAGTGGGAATTCCAGATCTTCGGCAAGGGCTCCAAGACCGCTGCCGACCAGATGTGGATGGCCCGCTATTTGATGCTGCGCCTGACGGAGAAGTACGGCATCGACATCGAGTTCCACTGCAAGCCGCTCGGCGACACCGACTGGAACGGCTCCGGCATGCACGCCAACTTCTCGACCGAGTATATGCGCACGGTCGGCGGCAAGGAGTACTTCGAGGCGCTGATGGGAGCCTTCGACAAGAACCTGATGGACCACATCGCCGTCTACGGCCCGGACAACGACAAGCGTCTGACCGGCAAGCACGAGACCGCGCCGTGGAACAAGTTCAGCTACGGCGTGGCTGACCGCGGTGCCTCGATCCGCGTTCCGCACTCCTTCGTCAACAACGGCTACAAGGGCTATCTGGAAGACCGCCGTCCGAATTCGCAGGGCGACCCATACCAGATCGCTTCGCAGATCCTGAAGACGATCGCGTCCGTGCCGACCGAGAAGAAGGCCGTGGCCTAAGATCCTCCCGGCCCGGGCTTGAGGGCTGGCCCGGGTTAGCTTTCAAATCCGCCGGAGCTGCAAGGCTCCGGCGGATTTTTGCATTCCGATGACAGCCTTGTTGCGGGTCTGCCCGCCATGCCGGCTTGACGCCTGTCCATGCCAGCCCAAACCGGGATAGAGTGGCCGCTCGGATGCGCGCGGGCCGGGGACACGGCTGGTGTTTGAAGGCTTCTACAAGGTGCGGTTTCAGCTCGGCGACAATTTCGGCCGGAGCGTGATGCATGCCGGCAATGGCAACATGCTGGGCGGCAATTCGGCGTTCGCCCATATCGGCAGCTATGAGAAGACCGCAGACGGCATCGACATCATCATCAAGACCGTTCGCCACAACCCCGATCCGAACTACCGCGCCATGGCCGGCACCGACGATGCGACGCTGATCGCAAAAGGCTCGGCCGACGGCGATCTCTACCGCTTCAAGGGTGAGCTCAAGGAGCTGTCCGGCGTACCCTTCCAGTCGGTGATGACGCCGATCACGGAGGACGAGGTGCCGATCGCCGGCGGCGTCGGCGAGGGCGGCATCGCCGATGGCCTCTACTCTGTTCACCTGCGCATGCTCGACGGCGTCGATGGCGGGCTGACCGGCGTGATGCTGCTCAAGGGCGGCCGCATCCTCGGCGGCGATGCCTCGTTCTATTATCTCGGCAGCTACACCGCCGCGAACGGCCGCTGGAAGGGGCAGATCCTCAACCAGGAGCACACGCCCGCCAAGGACGATCCGATCTTCGGCGGCCATGAGGTCGGCATCGGCTTCTCTGGCAGCTATGACGGCGATGGCGCCGTGCTGGAGGCCACTGCGCTTGCCGGCAAGCGCAGCCTGCGCCTGACCGCCGCGCTCAAGCTGATGCATCGCGCCTGATCGATACGGAAATTGCCTATGGAAAAAATCCGCATGCTCTCGACGCTCGGCCTGATGGGCGCGATGCGCAACCTGTCCTCCGCCTTCGAGGCGGTGAGTGGCATTCATGTCGACTCCGACTTCGCGCCGACCCTGGCGCTGCTCAAGCGCTTGCGCGCGGGCGAAGCCGCTGATCTCGTGATCCTCACGCGCGAAGGGCTCGACGAGATGATCGGCGAGGGCCGGGTGATCGCGGACACCGCCGCCGACCTCGCGCGCTCCTATGTCGGCCTTGCGTGCGGGCAGGGCAGCCCCATCCCGAGATCGCCACTGAAGCCGCGCTGCGCAAGACGCTGCTCGCGGCGCGGTCCGTTGCCTATTCGCGGCTTGGCGCGAGCGGCGTCTACTTCGCCCAGCTGGTCGTGCGCATGGGCATCGCAGATGAGATCAACGCCAAGGCTACCATCGTCGAGCAGGGCTTTACGGCGGAACGGCTCATCACCGGCGAGGCTGATCTCGCCGTGCAGCAGATCAGCGAGCTGAAGCAGGTCGACGGCATCGAGGTGATCGGCGCGGTCCCACACGAATTACAGACGCCGGCCGTGTTCTCCGCGGGCCGCATGGCGGATGCGGAGCAGGCCGAGGCCGCCGAGGCGCTGCTGCGCTATCTGGCATCGCCGGAGATTGTGCCCGTCCTGCGGCACTCAGGATTCGAGCCTCAAAACGCCGCGCCTGCGTCACTGCGGCCGGCACTTCGCGGGTTCGAAAAGGAACCTGTCCGGGCACGGATCGTTGGAATCGTCACAAGCAGGAGGCGCAACCATGATCCGGAAACTTGCATCCGGCGAATACCGACTCTATTCGCGCAAGGTGAATCCCAAGACCGGCAAGCGGCGCAACCTCGGCACCTTCAAGAGCCGCGCGGCGGCCGAGAAGCACGAGCGCGACGTGCAGTATTTCAAGCGGCACTGACGTCCGAGCAATGCCACGCGAGGTCGGTCAACGCAAAAAGTCGAAAACAACCGTCGCGACTAACCTTGTTGTCGTAGAGCCTCGACGGGGTCGAGCCGCGCAGCGCGCCACGATGGGTAGAGCGTCGCGAGGAACGACAGGGTCACTGCCATGATCACGACCGCTGCGGTCTCCACCAGATCGAGTTCTGCCGGCAGCTTGGACAGAAAATAAAGCTTCGGCGGGAACAGGTCGGTGCGGGTCAGCCAGGACATGAACTGTCGGACGACTCGATATTGGCGCAGACGAAAAGCCGACGACGAAGCCGACCAATGTCCCCGCCACGCCGATCGAAGCGCCGGTGATCATGAAGGTGCGCTCGCCTCAAGCGCGCCAAAGAAGGTCGCATTGCGCTGCCGCCAGTCGACCAGGAAGATCGGTCGACCAGCCGCTTCCGCGACCGTCTTGCGAAGCAGGTCGATCCGATCGGGATTGCCGTAAACACCTCGATCGCAGTGACGTCCTGATTGCGGTTGAAAAAGGCCTGCGCTTCCGCGATCGGCATGAAGATGACGCCCGAATCGTATTCGGACATCCCGATCTCGAACACGGCCGCGACTTGATATTTCTTGACGCGCGGCATCATGCCCATCGGCGTGACTGCGCCGCGCTGTGCAACGAGCGTGATGTTTTCACCGGCGTGGACGGAGAGTAGATCGGCAAGGCTCTGGCCGACGGCGATACCCTGCCCTCGTCAAAATGTTGGAGCGACCCGTGCTTGATGCCGCCAGCGATCGAGGGAAGCTGACTGAGATCGGCCCCCCGAATGCCGCGCACCAGGACACCGGAGGCATTGGACGACGATGCCAACGCCGGGCCGTCAACGACCGGTACCGCCAACCGAACGCCCTGCACCTGACTGATGCGCTCGGCAACATCCTTCCAGTCGATCAACGGACTTTCCAGCGGCTGCACCACAAGATACCGTTGAACCCGAGAATCTTGCCGAGAAGCTCCGTGCGAAAGCCGTTCATCACCGCCATGACGATGATCAGCGTGGCGACGCCGAGCATGATGCCCAGAAACGAAAACCCGGCGATGACTGAGACAAACCCTTCTTTGCGGCGGGCCCGCAGGTAGCGCGCGGAGAGCACCCACTCGAATGGAGCAAAGGGGCCTGCTTGTGGCGAATCCATCACCGCCTCATCCGTCATCCGGTAGTCATTCTCTTCCGTTGTAACGGGATTGGCTATAGCTTCGCTCTATTCCCCGGAAGCCGTCGTTGCTGAGCACTCGCGATCGAAGCAGCCAACAACGCGGGTCTTAGGCTTCAAGGCGGATTTAGCGACATCGCAATTCATATCCCCAGGGCCGAAAGCCGTGCCGCAAGGAATTCCATCGCGGCGCGGATGCGCCGCGGCAAGGCGCCGGCGCTCGGCCTGATCCAAACGATCTGGAGTGGAATTGGCGGCGGCTCGTGGCCCACGAGGATTTGTTCGACGATGCCCTGCTCGATCAGCCTGCGCACCTGCCAGAGCGGAGCGAGGCCGATGCCGATCCCGGATGCTACAGCCGCGTTGCGAGCCGCGGCACTTTCCGAGCGAAAACGACCCTGAACCTCGATGCGCCGTTTGTTACCGCCGAATGCCCATCTGTCGTCGTCGCTGGTTCGCAACACACATTCATGATGGGCCAGGTCTCGCGGACGTTCGGGATGGCCGAAGGCGGCGAGATACGCCGGTGAGGCGAACACGGCCCAATTCAATCCGCCGAGGCGGCGAATGCGCAAGTTCGAATCCGGCAGGTGGCCGATGCGGATGGCGAAATCCAGCTTCTCGGCGACAAGCTCGACACGTTCGTCAGACAGCACGAGTTCGACGTCGACTTCCGGATTGCGCGTCAGAAATTGGCTGAGGACGGGAGCCACATATTCTGGACCGAACAGGCTCGACGTGCCAATGCGGATCGTGCCGGCGAGCCGCCGGTCGCTGGCGAGCAGATCTTCACGCGCTGCGTCGATAGTCGTGAGTGCCAGGCGGATGCGGCCCGCAAATTCGAGCCCGACCGCTGTCGGACGCAAGCGCCGCGTCGTTCGTGATACCAGCTCCACGCCCAGGTCGCCCTCGAGTCGCGCGAGCGAACGGCTCACGGACTGCAATGATTTGCCGAGACGCGTTGCCGCCGACGTCAGGCTCCCCTCATCGATGATGGTCAGGAACGTCGCGTAATCTGCAAGCGAGGTCAGCGTTATTCTCCCGAAAAATGAGATAATATATCCATTTTATCAGATATTATCATTACGTCTGCGATGTGTTGTGAATGGGGCCCCAATAACCTGGAGTCTCCCATGACGAAACCAGATGCTTGCGCGGCAAGAGCGCCTCTAGCGGCCCTCACGCCTCTCTATGGCGCCCCGATCACGCTCGATGAGGCGAAGACCGTGGCCTATGCAGCTTGTGCGGAGGCGCAGCGTTATGGCTGGCCCATGGTGATTGCTATCGCCGACAGCACCGGCCATCTCGTTCTGCTGTCCCGTCTCGATCAGGCGCAGCATGGCAGCGTGCTCGTTGCGCAACAGAAGGCGAAGACGGCAGTCGATTTCAGGCCGCCGACGGGCGCATTCGAATCCGCGCTGGCTGACGGTGGCCTTCACTTGCGGCTGTTGGGCATGACCAACCTGATGCCTCTGGAGGGCGGCCTTCCGATCCTGCGCGATGGCAGGGTGATTGGTGCGATCGGCGTATCCGGCATGCAATCGACCCAGGACGCGCAAGTCGCTGCGGCAGGTGTTGCGGCGTTTGAAGCTTGACCGGTTCGAAGCACCCGCTCACGGCGGCGGACAAGCCGCTCCGGTCTTCACCCACGCCTCCACCAGCGCGCCGGCCTGCTCCTGCGTGCCCGGCGCGGGCGAGCGGCCGAAGCCGGGCTTCCAGGCCCAGCCGACGAGGGTGTCCTTGCCGATATGGTCGATCAGGTCTTCCACCTTGCGGCCCCCATTGCGCGCGGGATCCCTGATCTGCTCGCAGATATCACTGACGCTCTTGCCTTCCCAGGCCATTTCGCGTGGAGCAAGATGCCAGTCGGGATGGCCGGGCATGCGGCCGGGCTCGAAATTGGCGCTCTGGTGGCAGGTGTTGCAACGCATCGCCTCGAGGCCATGACCGTCGGCGCCGCGCGTCACCGGCGGCTGATGGAGGCGGGAATTGTCGCCCTGGTGCGGTCTGTCGCCGGCCGGATGGCAGTTGGTGCAGCGCGGATGCGTCAGCACTTTTCCGAGCTCGGTGAAGATCGCGGCCGAGCGCTTTTCGGTGTCGGCGATGCCGGCGAAGCTTTCGGGCGAGGCGAGGCCGTGGCCCGTCGTGTCCGACGCGGCGTAGCCGGCGCATAGGCTGCTCATCAGCGCTGCCGTCAAAACCGCGATCTTGATGCGCGCATTGATCATCGCTGGCGCGCTCATTTGGTGGCGACCAGATAGCGGCTTGAATCGGCCAGGATCACGTCACGTACCGCCTCGTGATACTTGACGTAGCCGGTGCAGCGGCAGATGTGCCCGTCGAGCGCGTCCGCGATGGTTTGCTCCAGGGCCTCGCGGGCGACGGGGGCGCGCGCCAGACGTTCGAGCAGCACCTGGCCCTCGTTGAGGAAGCCGGCGGTGCAATAGCCGCACTGGAAGGCGAAATGATCGATGAAGGCCTGTTGCAGGGCGGAGAGCTGGCCGTCCCTGGCGTGGCCCTCGACGGTGCGGATCGACTTGCCGTCAAAGTTCACCGCCGGCGCGACGCAGGTCGGGCTGGTGTAGCTGGTGCCATCGGGCGCATCGACGATGATGGCGCAGCTCAGGCATTGCGCGGCGCCGCAGCCGAACTTGGTGCCGGTCATGCCGAGCATCTCGCGCAGGAAATCGTTCATCGAGAGATCGTCGCGGACATCCATCGGGCCGTGCTTGCGGCCGTTAATGGTCAGGCTGAGGGTCGTCACGCGAGCACTCCCTTCAAAAGGCTTGTCGTGACCGGCAGCGCGCGGAAGCGGTGGCCGGTGGCGTCGTGGATAGCGTTGATCAGCGCTGGAACGATCGGGACCATCACGACTTCAGCCATGCCTTTGGGCGGCTCGTCCGGCGTCAGCGGCTTCAGCATCTCGATCTCGAGGTCGTGCAAGGGCAGATCCGAGCCGCGTGCGACCAGATAGCGGCCGAGATTCCAATCGCCGCCACCGGGTCCGCCCTCGAACGGCGGCAGACTTTCCAGAAGCGCGTAGCCGACGCCCATGGCAAACCCGCCCTGAGACTGGCCCATCACCACCTCGGGCACGAGCGCGGTGCCGCATTCGAGCACGCTGTAAGCCTTGACGATGCGCAAGGCGCCCGTCGTGCGCTCGATCTCGATACGGACCAGCGCCCCACACATCGAGGTGTAGGAGGTGCCGATCCGGTTATTGTCGGTCGGTGGAAACTTCACGCTGGTGCGGGTGATCCGCTCGAATTTGCCGTTGCCGCGGCGGATCGCGAGTGCGTCGATGTCGGCACGATATTGCTCGCCGAACAACGGAAAGCGTGCGCGCGACCAGGCCCAGCGCGAAAAGCTGTGGGCGATCGCGCCAGTGACGAAGCCGTGGGCGTGGGCAGTTGCCGCGAGCGTGGGAAGTGCCAGCGGTTCGAGGCCGGCCATCGTGAGCTGGCCGTTCGTCCAGGTCGCAGTCGCCCATTGCCTGGCGCGTGGATCTGTCTTCGGGATGCGCCACAATTCCAGCGCCGCGGGCCACAGTCCGAAACGGAAGATGACGTGAGCGGCTTCCGCCGCGGAATGGGTCCCGACATGCGCGCCGACGGAGGCTGACGTCGCCGAGCTGATCCTGGGCACCCAGCGTGGATTTCTCTGCGCCGCATCCTGGGTCTTTTGATCCATCGTGTAGGGATCGCCCGACGTGACGAGGCCAAGGGCGTCATATCCGTCGACCCGGGCAATCGAGACTTCGTCCGCAATGGCGCCGAGATGGCCGGCGACGCGGTTTGCCAGCGCCGTGCCGATCCCGTTCCCCATCTCGACATGGTCGCAGAAGATCGCGATCTTGCCGTCGGGTCCGAGCTCGACGCGGCCGAGCGAGCAGTCCGCGCCTGCGCCGTAGTCCTTGGTCACGCAGGCAACGCCGGTGCCGACCAGCCGGTCGGATGCACTCTGCTTGAACTGTGCGCGCTGCTGCCAGATCGGATGCTGCTCGAGCTTGTCGAGCATTTCCGGCGTGCGTACCGAGACGATGTACGGATTGCCCGTCATGGTCCGGCCGTTCTGCGTCAGCGCGTTGCGGCGGCGGAATTCGATCGGATCGAGCTTGAGCTCGCTTGCCGCCTCGTCAATCAGCGCTTCAAGGGCCGTCATTGTCTGGAGGGTGCCGTAGCCGCGCATCGAGCCGGCGGTCACGCCGCGCGAATGCAGCGCGACGGTGGTGACGTCGACTTTTGGAACGTCGTAGATGCCGATCGACGCAGCGGCCGCGGTGGTGGCGACGTTGGCGGAGAAATTGGCAAGGCCGCCGCCGTCGAGCACCTGGTCGGCGACAAACGCCTTGATCTTGCCGGTTGCCCGATCGATGCCGATGCGCGAGCGCATCTTGATCGGATGGCGCTTGATGCCGGCCTGGAACTGCTGGTAGCGGTCGTGCGCGAGCCGCACCGGCTTGCCGGGAAAGCAAATCGCCGCCAGCGCGACGTAGAGGATGAACGGGGTGTGATCGCGGCCGCCGAAGCCGCCGCCGACATGGGCGAACTGGGCGTTGATATGGGTCGGCTTGTAAGGCGCGGCGGCCTTGGCCAGAAGAGTCGCCAGCGACTCGGTCGCCTCATAGGGCGACTGCACGCCGAGCACCAGTTCGAGCTTGCCGCCCTTGCCACTGTACCAGGCGAGCCCGCATTCGGGCTCCAGGAACATCGGATCGACCGATTGCGTCTCGAACTCGCGGTCGAGCACCAGCAGCGAAGCATCGTCTGCGGCGAGCTCGGCGCGGATCTGCTCGCCATATTTGGCGCCCTTGACGTAATCGGGCGACATTTCCTTCGCGAGCGGCGACCACACCGGAAGTGCTGCGTTCTGCACTTTCCTGGGCGTGATCCAGCCGGCCTGGAGCGGCGAATAGACGTCCGGCTTCTCGGGCGAGGAACCTGCCACACGCGTGAAGCGGTAGGAGCCGTAATCGGGCGCCACCACCGGTCCGGTCTCCTCGCCGAATTTGACGAAGGTGCCGTCGCGCAAGGCGAGGCGCGCCTGATCGAAGGCATCGAACTTCTCGAAGATCAGCAGCGCGACCGGCTGTCCGAGATAAAGCGGCGTCTTGCCGGGCGTGCAGAACAGGTGGCCGGCATAGAATTCCGGCACCTGCGTGCCGATCCGGTCGAGATCGGCGGCAGTGACGACGACGGAAGGCTTGAGTAGTCCCTTCAGGCGGGCGAGGTCCATGCCGGTGTAGACATGCGTGGCATCATTGGCGCGCACCAGGATCGCGTGCGAGGTGGTCTGTGGCCAGCCCGGCAGATCATTGGCCCGGAAGTCGGAGGCGTAAAGCTTTGCGCCGGTGACCTTGGCGACACCGTCGACACGGCCTGCCCCCTTTGTTGCGGGATTGAATTTGCCGCGTCCAGGCAGTGTCTCATGCGCTGCGAACGGGACTTCCGCCGCCGAAGCAATTTGTGACAGGCTGACCGAAATGCCTCCCGCCGACAACCATTTGACGAACTCGCGTCGCGACGGCCGCATGATCTCATCCTTGCACAAGGTCTTAAGGGCTCACGATGCTGACGGCGCCGCGGCGATCGATACGAACCAGCGCTGGCTGAAGCTGTCATGATTCGTCATCCAGGAATAGAAGCGGCAGGGCGTTACCATCCGATGAAGATGCCGTGCCTCGCGCGTGCGCGGATTGAGAAGTCGCGGTTTTCCCGCTTGGTTTGCCGTCGAATCGAATAAGACGAGTTCGCAACGCGAGGGGCGGGAAAATCATGCAGCACGATCGAAACGACGGCTCACCGGATAGCACCGCTCCAGAGACCGGGAGGTTGTCGCGACGTCAACTGCTCGGCGCGGTGGGCGCGCTGTCGCTGATCGGAGGCACCGCCAAGGCTCAGCATGCGATGCACGACCATACCGGCAGCGCTCACGCCGCCGACATGTCGCCGACGATGGGCATGGTGCCGGACGCCGCTGTTCCGGCCATGGACCAGCCGCTGGTCGAGCCCGAGGTTCGCAGGTCGGTTAATGGCGTACTGAGCACGAATTTGCGCTGCGCCTACGCCTATCGCCAGATCGGCGGCGTCAGGCTTTATGTCAGGTCCTATGAGGGCGGCAGTCCCGGCCCGACCCTGCGCATGAGGCCGGGCGAGACGCTGCGGATCAAGCTGATCAACGATCTGCCGCCGAACCGCGACGGCTTGCCTGCCGATATCAGCCATCCGCACCAGTTCAACAATACCAATTTCCATTTCCACGGCGCGCATGCGAGCCCGAGCGGGATCGCCGACAACGTCATGCGCTCGATGGCGCCCGGCCACAGCTACAACATCGAGATCGCGCTGCCGGCCGACCACACCGGGGGCACCTATTGGTATCACCCGCACCACCACGGAAGTGCCGACATCCAGATGTCGAGCGGCATGGTCGGCGCCATCATCGTCGAGGGCGATTTCGCCGACGTGCCGGAGATCACCACCGCGCGCGAGCGGCTGCTGGTGCTGACCCAGGTCGTCTTTGACGCCAACGGCATGGTCGAGGATTTCGAGACCCTGTTTCCGGAGACGGCGACGCGCTTCCTCGCCATCAACGGCCAGCGCCGCCCCGTCATCGAGATGCGCCCCGGCGAAGTGCAGCGCTGGCGCATCCTCAATGCCGCTTACCAGGACGACATGCTGCTGGATCTCGAGAAGCACGATCTGCATGCGATCGCCTATGACGGCATCCAGCTCGGCGCGGTGCAGAAGCCCAAGCAGGTCCTGATCGCGCCCGGCCAGCGCGCGGACATTCTGGTCAAGGCAGGCAGCCCCGGCACCTACGCCTTCAACGCGGCGCCCTATGATCAGGGCCACCCGTCACCGGTCGGACCGCTGGCGCGGATCGTGGTGTCGGGCGCACCGATGGAGATGAAGCTGCCGGCGGCCCTGCCGGCACCACCGCTTGCGAGCATCAAGGACAACGAGATCACCAATCGCCGCAAGGTGGTGCTGTCGGCGACCGCGCCGGAGGCTGATGCCGCCGGCCATTGGCAGGAGTTCAGCTTCTTCATTGACGGCAAGAAGTTCGATCCCGGCCGGATCGATCAACGGGTCAAGCTCGGCGCCGTCGAGGAGTGGACCATCGTCAACACACATGAGCATGACGACCACGTCTTCCATATCCATACCAACCCGTTCCAGGTGGTCTCGGTCAACGGCAAGGCGCTGGCCGTACCGGAATGGCGGGATTCCGTCATCGTCGAGCGCAAGGGCGGCGAGGTCGTGTTCCGCTCGCGCTTCCTCGATTTCACCGGCGTCTACATGCTCCACTGCCACATGATGAATCACGAGGAGATGGGCATGATGCAGACGGTCGAGGTCTATAAGGCCTGAATTCCGGGGCGAACTGGCGGTTTTGAGGTCCGGCGAGGGCGGAATCCGTACCCCGCCGGGCTTCCCTTGGGCATGGGCATGGCCTATTACGCTGCAAGCAAAATTCCCCCAAAAGACCCCCATGATCCGCCTCGACAACGTCAGCAAGCAAGCCGGCCACCAGATCCTGTTCATCGAAGCTTCCGCCGCCCTCAACAAGGGCGAGAAGATCGGCCTCGTCGGCCCCAACGGCGCCGGCAAGACCACCCTGTTCCGGATGATCGCCGGTGAAGAACTGCCCGACGAAGGGCAGGTGTCGACCGATCGCGGCATCACCATCGGTTATTTCAACCAGGACGTCGGCGAGATGTCTGGCCGCAGCGCCGTGGCCGAGGTGATGGACGGGGCAGGTCCCGTCAGCGAGGTCGCAGCCGAGCTGCGCGAGCTCGAAGCCGCCATGGCCGACCCTGACAAGGCCGACCAGATGGACGAGATCATCGCGCGCTATGGCGAGGTGCAGCACGCGTTCGAAGAGCTCGACGGCTACGCGCTCGACGGCCGCGCACGCGAGGCGCTGTCGGGCCTCGGCTTCAGCCAGGAGATGATGGACGGCGACGTCGGCAAGCTCTCCGGCGGCTGGAAGATGCGCGTGGCGCTGGCTCGCATTCTCCTGATGCGTCCCGACGTCATGCTGCTCGACGAGCCGAGCAACCATCTCGATCTCGAAAGCCTGATCTGGCTCGAGAAGTTCTTGCACGATTACGAAGGCACGCTGTTGATGACCTCGCATGACCGCGAGTTCATCAACCGCGTGATCTCGAAAGTGGTCGAGATCGATTCCGGCTCGCTCACCACCTACACCGGCAATTACGAGTTCTACGAGCAGCAGCGCGCGCTGAACGAGAAGCAGCAGCAGGCGCAGTTCGAGCGCCAGCAGGCGATGCTCGCCAAGGAGATCAAGTTCATCGAGCGTTTCAAGGCGCGCGCATCTCATGCCGCCCAGGTGCAGAGCCGCGTGAAGAAGCTCGACAAGATCGAGCGGGTCGAGCCGCCGCGCCGCCGCCAGACGGTGGCCTTCGACTTCCCGCCGGCGCCGCGCTCGGGCGAGGACGTTGTCGCCTTGAAGCAGGTGTTCAAGGGCTATGGCACCAAGCGGATCTATGACGGCCTGGATTTCATGATCCGCCGCAGGGAGCGCTGGTGCGTGATGGGCGTCAATGGCGCCGGCAAATCGACGCTGCTCAAGCTCGTCGCCGGCGCGAGCGAGCCCGACGAGGGCACGGTGGCGTTAGGGGGCAGCGTCAAGATGGGCTATTTCGCCCAACACGCGATGGATCTGCTCGACGGCGAGCGCACCGTGTTCCAGTCGCTGGAAGATCAGTTTCCGACCGCGGGGCAGGGGAGCTTGCGCGCGCTCGCCGGCTGCTTCGGCTTCTCCGGCGACGACGTCGAGAAGCGCTGCCGGGTGCTGTCAGGCGGCGAGAAGGCGCGGTTGGTGATGGCCAAGATGCTTTTCGATCCGCCGAACTTTTTGGTGCTGGACGAGCCGACCAACCATCTCGACCTCGCCACCAAGGAAATGCTGATCACGGCACTGTCGGATTTCGAAGGCACCATGCTGTTCGTCTCGCATGATCGCCACTTCCTCAGCGTCCTGTCGAACCGCGTGCTCGAGCTGACGCCGGAGGGCATCCACCAATACGGCGGCGGCTACACGGAATATGTCGCGCGCACCGGGCAGGAAGCACCGGGATTGCGGTCGTAGGGATGAGCGGTGGCCTGGATGGCGCGTAGCGCAATCCGGGATCAATCTTCGCGCTCACCGAGACCGCGCCTCGGATGCCCTAATACGTGTAGAACATCCGCTGGATCTCCTTGCTGTCCGTCGTCTTGGTCAGCGCCAGCATCAGCAAGATACGCGCCTTTTGCGGATTGAGCGTATCCGAGACGATGAAGTCGTGTTCGTCGTCCTTGGCTTCGCCATTGCGCGCGACGATGCCGTTGCCGACACGGCTGCTGCGAACGATCGCGACACCCTTCTTGTGGGCCTCGTCGAGGGCCGGCTCCACCGCGGGCCGGGCAAGGCTGCCGTCACCCACACCGGCATGAACGATGCCCTTGGCCCCCGCGGCGACAAAAGCGTCGATCGCGACCCGGTTCATATTGGCGTAGCCGTAGACGATATCGACTTGCGGCAGGGCATCGAGGTTGGAGACGTCAAATTCGGAGTCCGCCGTATGCCGGCGCGTCGACTGACGATAGAAGTACGGCTTGTTTCCCTGCATGTAGCCGAGAAAGCCCAGTTCAGGCGTGCGGAAGGTGTCTGCCGTGGAGGTGTTGGTCTTGGTGACCTCGCGCGCTGCGTTGATCTGATCGTTGAGGGCAACGAGCACGCCCTTGCCGACGGCCTCTTCACTGCCTGCGAGGATCACGGCATTGTAAAGGTTGATCGGCCCGTCCGCGCTGATCGCCGTCGACGGCCGCATCGCGCCCACGACGACGACAGGTTTCCTGCTCTTGACGACGAGGTTCAGGAAATAACTGGTTTCCTCGATCGTATCGGTGCCGTGTGTGATTACGATCCCGTCGACGTCGTCCTGCGCAAGGAGCGCGTTGACGCGCTTGGCGAGCTTGAGCCAGTAGTCATTGTTCATATTCTCGCTGGCGATCTGGAAAACCTGCTCGCCCTTAACGTTGGCCACGGTTTTCAGCTCGGGGACGGCGTTCAGGAGGGTCTCTATGCCCACCGTGGCTGCGGTGTAGCCGACCACGGTGGTGCTGCTCGCACCGGTGCCGGCGATCGTGCCGCCGGTCGCCAGAACCATGACGTTGGGCAGACCGGGGCCCCTTGCGTTCGCGGCTTGAACACTGATCAGCAGCGCGAACAGCAAGGCCGCTGTCGCCATGATCTGATGACGCACTCGAAGTTGCCACATCTTGACGTCCCTGTCCTGGAAAGCTCGTCGATGCGCCCCAATTCGCTCAGTGCGCCATGATCCGCCAGCAGACGGCTTCTGTCTAGGATCGTGATCTTATCGGATGACTTGGCTTGGGTGCGCGGGGAGGCGCGTTCGGCATCAAGCGGGATCGAAGGTCTGTCTTAACCTCGCCCCGCTTGCGGGGCGAGGGAGTAGAACTCTCAGCGATCAGGCGCCCATCTCGCACTTCTTCATGAAACTGTTCTTAGCGGCACCGGCAAGCGGTTTGCCGTCGGAGCCGACCGCCTTGGGCGCGCAGGCCTCTTCCTTGCACTTCTTCATGAACGAGGTCTTGGCGGCGCCGGCGAGGGCCTTGCCGTCCTTGCCGACTGCCTTGCTCTCGCAGGTGTCGTCCGCGAGCGCCGAGCCCGCTGCAAAGGTAGCAACGATCGCGGCGAGGAAAATTCGCTTCATCATGGGTGTCTCCCTAAACCAAAAGCTGGCGTGGGAATTGGAGCCCGGAATCACGGCGCAATCAAGCAGGATCGGGGCCCGGGGCACGACCGACATTGCGGATTTTTCTCCGCCCAGGGCCTCTATGCCCCGCGCGCGAGCAACGCCTTGAAGTCGGCGCGTGCGCGCTGCGCCTCGGTGCGCGCGACCTCGGAGGCGTCGCCGAGGCCGAAATAGCCGTGGATCAGGCCCGGCCCCTCATGATGCTTGACCCGGACGCCGGCGGCCTCCAGCGCCCGCGCATAGGCGACGCCTTCGTCGCGCAGCGGATCGAACCATGCGGTGGTCACGATCGCTGGTGCTACGCCGGCAAGGGATGGCGCGCGCAACGGCGAGACCCGCCAGTCGGCAGCATGGCCGGGGTCGGCCAGGTAGTGGCCGCAAAACCATTCCATCACGGCACGCGAGAGGAAGTAGCCCTCGGCATTCTCGGCGCGTGATGGAAAGCGCGCGTTCTCGTCCGCGTCGGCATAGCCGCCCGCGACGTCGGTGACGGGATAGACTAGCAGCTGGCCTGCGAGCTTGATGCCGGCATCGCGACAGGCGATTGCGGTCGCGGCCGCGAGATTGCCGCCGGCACTGTCGCCGGCCACCCCGAGCCGCTTGGCATCGCCGCCAAATTCCGGGACGCGGCCAAACACGTCGCTCGCAGCAGTGAACGCGTCCTCGAATGCGCCGGGAAAGCGTGTTTCCGGCGCTCGCCGGTAATCGACCGAGACCACGACCGCGCCGGTCTCGATCGCGAGATTGCGCGCTTGCCGGTCGTGGGTCTCGAGATCGCCCGCGACCCAGCCGCCGCCATGGAAGAACACGACAGTGGGCGCAGGCGCGCCGCCGACCCGGTAGACCCGTGCATCAAGCGGACCGGCGCCGCCTTTGACCTTGATATCCTGCACGGCATCGACGGGCGGCGGCTCGGCGGCGCGCGAGGCGGCCAGCGCGCGCAAGGAATCGCGGGCGCTCTGTGGCGTCATCATCGCGGGATCGCGCAGCGGCAGCGTCGGAATGATCTCTGCGATGACGGGATCGAGCGGTGCGGCCATGATCGGATCCTCACGAGATTATTGGTCTTGCTTGCAGGCTAGCATAGATTTCGCGCGTCGCGTCGGCAACCGCAGACCTACGCAATTGAAGCATGCTGCAATTGCCAGGCCGGCGAAGGCACGGGCAGGGAGATCTTGAGGTGGAATTCGAAACGCTGGTCCAATCGCGCCGCAGCGTGCGCGGTTGACTTGCGGCGCGATGAGCTATCCGGCGACAACTTGCCGCGAAGGCCGTTCGTTCGGATTGCGAAATCAACGACGAGTTCGTGCGCTACGTCGGCTTTGCCGACTGACGCAGAGAAGCCGGAGGAGACTATTCCCCCACGAAATTTTTCGCGCAGCCTTCTTGCGGCTCTTGCAATCTCCATCCTGCAGGAGGAACAATATGCGGACTCGAAGGTTTGTTGCTGGCGCGAGGGAATTGACATGCGGCGGCTGGCTAGCCTGGTTCGATGGTTCTTCGGCCCGCGGATGCGGAGTCCGATCGATGATGATCCCAGTCTTCCTTTTACTCCTGAAGAATTCAGCAGGCTGGTTCGCAGCGGCCGGCGCGAGGACATGAAGCTGCTTGCTGAAGGGCTGGCTTCTCGTTCGATCCCGCGCCGCATCAAATACCGGGCGACGCATTAGGCTCGTCCGCAAGACGAGATCGACGCGCTCACCGCGTGAGCGCGACCTGCTTGAACGAGGCGACCAGCGCCTTCTCCAGCTTTCCATTCATGCCGCAGAGAATGTTGTAGGCTTCCGTTCGCGGCATGGTCGGCTTGTAGGGGCGGTGCTCGATCAGCGCCGCGAAGATGTCCGAGATCGTAAGGATTCGAACGACATCGCCGATGCTCGCGGCGCAAAGCGCATCCGGATAGCCGCTGCCGTCGAGATATTCGTGATGATGGCGCACGGCGTCGAGGATTTCAGGCGAGATCCCATCGTGCCCCTGCAGAACCTCGTAACCTGCGGCCGGATGCGTCTCGATGAGGGCGCGTTCCTCGGGATCGAGGCGGCCCGGCTTGTCAAGGATGGCGAGCGGGATCCGGGCCTTGCCGATGTCGTGGAACATGGCCGCCGAGTAGAGGCGCTCCAGATCGGCTCTGCCGACCCCAAGACTCAGGCCGAAGTCGATGGTGACGCCGGTCACCAGCAGACAGTGCTGATAGGTTCCCTCGTGGTGGCGCCGTACCGTCCTGAGCCATTCGGATAGGCCGTGCTGGGTGATGCGATCGGCAATCTGGCGACCTGCCTTCCTGGCGCCGTCGACGTCGAGCGGCTGGCCGAGCGTGACGGCCGTGAACATCGATGCGATCGCGGTCGCGGCGGCCTCGACGGCATTGTCGAGCTGCGCCGGATGACCTGACGCGGCCGACACCGGGTCGACCGGGTCGGACAGCGCCGCCAGCAATTTGATCCGGTTGATGGTGCCGGGAAGCACCAGCGTCGCCCCGAGCGCGTAAGCCTGCGAGATGCCGACGTGAGAGGTGTGCTCGAGCAGGAAGATGCGCTTGCTGGCCTTCGCCAGCTTGCCGGCGCGTCTTTTGATGGCCGCGATGTTGTCGACGTCGCGCAGCTCCGCGCGGATAATGATGGCGTATGGAACTTGCGACAGCTTGGCATCGGCGTCGAGCCGTTCGCCCGCGACGATAAATTTCCGTTCGAGGATCGAGCAGATGCCCGACAGCTTGTCGGACGTGTCGGCCAGCACGTGCACGAACGGGCGGCCCGTCTCCGTCTCCCGGACGCCGTCGTCGCGATTCACAGGGCTGTGTAGGGTTCGCGCGTTCTGCACGTTCTGACCTGGACCTGACCGTACTGGAGTTCAATGCGTGGGGTGAATTCTCGGGCCTATTTGCTCTGAGTGGAGTTCTGCGCGGCGGGCTGTGCACTCGCCGGTTTTCTCTTGTTGTCCGTAATGAAGTGGACGCCGGCCATGGTGCCGTCGATCCAGACCAGTTCGCAGCGCCGATAGGCGAGGCCGGTCGACGACAGCAGCATGAAGAATTCCTTGGCCTGGAGCACGTCGAGCGTGCCCTCGACCTCGACCTTCGCGCCCGTTTGCGACACGTCGAGCAGGACGCAGCTGCGGCGCCAAGTGCCGTCCGAGCCCATCAGATTGACAGGCTGCTTGTGGTCCATTTTCACGCGAGATGCTTTGCGACCATCGAACTTCATCGCCTATTCCCCCATTGTTGCGCCGCGATTTCACAGACCGTTCGCTTTGGCGCGTGCTGCGATTTCCCCCCAGCGCACTGTCCATTGGCTGGTCGACAGAAGAAGTGTCTCGAAGATGTGTTGCGCGCGTTCGCGGTCGGCGAAGGACAGCCGTGTGCGGCCGCGATTGCTCAGGATCGCCAGCGTCGTGGGCCAGTTCAGCCGTGATGCCCGGCAGGCCATGACTATGCCTTCGCAGTCGTCATCGGTCATGACGTGCTCGACGATCTCGATCGGAGCGCCCGACAGCACCGATATTGCCGTGAACAGATTGGCGGTCTCGCCGCGGATCGCAAAGCGGTTCACTGTGGAATCGTTGAGCTTGCCGACGCGGTTGAGCGCGACGATCTCGGGCCGCGCGCTTGCATAGTCGGCCGAGGAGGGCGGCTTGGACGGAGCCGGCGCGGCCGCTTGCGCAGGCGGTGCGGCAGAGGCGTTGGGCTTAGCCGGCGCGGTCTTGTCGCGCGAGGCGGCGAGCAGTTTCCGCACGACTAGGTCGGGTGCGCCGGGCCGGAGCGCCAGCGGCTTCACGATCTCGCCGTCCTGCCAAGCCCCGGCGATCAGCGCGGCATAGGCTGCCTCGGAGAATTTGGCTCCGGGGTTCTTGATCAGCGCGAGGCAGATCGGGCCGCCGCGCGCAATCAGCGCCTCGGTCACTTCAGGCTCGATCGAGCTGCGGGCGACGATCGCGCGCTGATGCTGCTCGCCGCAGGACGCCGCGACCGCCGCGAGATCGGCTGCGGCGAGCGCCTGTGATTTGAGCAGGACCGGACACGCCACGTCCGGATCGTCGTGTGAGGCGAGACGTCGCAGCGTCTGCGACGGCGCCACCTTGAGCCCGGAAAGCGCGGTGCCGAGGTGAATCAGCGCACCGGTCTCGACCCGTTCCGTCAATCGCAGCAGAACACCGTCGACCACACCGGCGAGCAATTCTAGAGACCGGTCGCGGCTGCCGGTGAGCAACTGCACAATGCCTTCGAGGATACGAGTGCAGCGGTCCGGCGGGTACGTTGTGACCGCCTCTTGCAATTCAACCAGAATATCAGCAGGCGAATTTGCCATCATGGCAGAGCCTGTAGTTAAATGAATTTTCGGCTATCCAACGCCCTTCATTGCGAACCAAAGGCGTTAATTTGAAATTTAGACCTTCATCGCTCGGGTATTAATGCACCGCCGATACAGCTGGAAACGATATCGAAATTTGGCGAGGCTTGATGCGACGTCTTGTTCTTTGAAGAGGACGCTCGCCAATTGATCGCGTGGGGCTAGGATGATTCTTTCGGTCTGATGGGACAACCGAAAGGGGGAATGAGATCGGCGCTATTGTCGGACACACGTCGTTTCAGACGCAGTTTTTCATTTATCATGAACAACAATGATGATGCGCCAAGGTTGGCGCCAAAGACATTTCGCTTCTCCGACGCTGATGAATTTCGAAATGCCATACGAGGCCTGAGCTTCGAATTCACGCCTTTCGTCCGGAGGATTTCGGCCGAGCAGACCGTTCTGTCGCTGCCCGGCTGCGACGTGAATTTGACGCACGCGTTTCCCCGCGTCGTCGACGCGCAGCTCGTCGACAATTGTACCGCGATCGGGTTCACGATGGACGACCTCAACGCGCCCATTCGCTTCAATGGTTCGCAGCGCGCACGACCGGTCGTCGTCATCGGCAGCGGCGGCGCGGCTTACACCACCATCGAGGAAGTGCAGCGGCAAATCGCCTCGGTCGTATTCAGGCCGGAGGTAACGGATCGCGGCTGGCCGCAAGCAGCCCTCAGCTTCAAGATTTTCGAGACGACGGCTGCAGGCTTGAACGTGTTACGCAGTGTGGTTCGGGAGGTACTGGCCGCGGCGTCTGAGCCCATTGCGGCGGCCGAGGTGCCGTTGAAGGCCGCGGCCATGAAGGAGTCTCTGCTCGGCGCCGTCGACGGTGTCTTCGAAAGCATCGTGCCCGCGCGATGGGCCCTACGCCCGAATGACGAGCGACAGTTCAAGCTGTTCCAGGACATCCGCGCGCTGCTGTCCGACGACCTCTCGCAGCCGATCTACAGCGAGGAGATCGCGCGCAAGCTCGGCCTGTCCGTCCGCACCATGCACGACGTCGTCCGCCGCTATCGCGGCATGAGCCTGCATCGCTATTTGCGCCTGCGCCGGCTCTGGCTGGTACGCCAGCGGCTGCTCGCCGGTGCCGACAGCGTCAAGGCCGTCGCCCTGGCGTTCGGCTTCTGGCATCTCAGCGATTTTTCCGGAAGCTACCGCGATCAATTCGGTGAGACGCCGTCGGAAACGCTGGAGCGCGGACGCAGGCGATAGCGAGGCAAATTGGCTGGGGCCGTCCCGCCATTTCGTGCTAGCCTGCCGGCCATGAGCAATCGCATCCTCGTCCTCTACGGTTCCTACCGCTCCGACCGCATGGGCATCCGCCTTGCCAATTTCGTTATCGATCGCCTGCGCGGCCGCGGCGACGACGTCGAGTTCATCGACGCCAAGGCGATCGGCCTTCCAATGCTCGACCGCATGTACAAGGAATATCCTGAAGGCACCGCGCCCGAGGCGCTGGAGAAACTCGCCGGCCAGATCCGCGGCGCCGACGGCTTCATCTTCGTCACCGGCGAATATAATTGGGGCATTCAGCCCGGATTGAAGAACCTCACCGACCATTTCCTGGAGGAGTGGTTCTGGCGACCGGCCGCGATCGTGAGCTATTCCGCCGGCCGCCTGTCTGGCGCGCGCGCTTCCACCGCGTGGCATGGCACGCTATCGGAGATGGGCATGGTGGTGATCTCGAGCACCATTGGCGTCGGCCCGATCGCGCAGACGCTGTCAGCCGAAAGCGAGCCGATCGGCGAGGGCGGCAAGGCGCTGGAGCGGTCGTTCCCGCGCTTGGCCGATGACCTCAATTGGTGGATCGAGGCGGCTAAGGCGCAACGCGCACGCAGGGCGCCGCCGTACTAGACCGCAATGCTCTGGATCAGCGTGACGACGTCGCCGTCTTCTGCGCGCCCTCGGCGAGCGCACGCGCGGTCGAGCGTCGTGCAGCCGTCTTCGAGGGCCGATGATCTGAGACGCTACGGCTGACGGTCGAGTTTGGGAGGATCTCCAACGTCGCCCCGTCGCGCGCGCCGGCGAAGTACCGGGCGAGCGCCTCGTCGAAAATGGGCTGGTCGGAGACCACGCCGAACAGCGTCATCGACGAGCGGAATTTGGCATCATCGGGCGCGCCGAGGATCGCGTTGATGATTCGTCCTTCGACGGCAAGGACGAGGCGGGTGCAGTCGATCAGGCGCGGGCCGAGGACGGGGTGGGCGAGGTAGGCCTTGGCCTCCGCCCGCGAGCCGATGGCATAGCGTTGCGACATGGCGCTGAAGCCGAGGCCGGCGATCTGCGGGAAGACGAACCACATCCAGTGAGTCTGCTTCCGCCCCCGGGCCAGCTCGCCCTGAACGACGCGAAAAACCGGGTCCTGGGCCCTAAGGAAGCGCTCTAGATCGAAAAGGTCGGTCATTGGATACCCCAGGAAGGGCTTGCCGGCCGCGATTATGCCTAACTTTTGGCTCCCAATGTGGTAGCTGGTAGAGAGTCTCCGGGTGGTGGTTGGGTCCCCCGGGGTCGATTTTGGGGATCTGATGGTTTCCGACCGCGCAAGCGCCGAGAGGCTGTTGTCGCGCCGCCGTGTTGGGCGAGCCGAGACAATACTGCTGTCTATGGCCGCCATCGCGCTGGCGCTGGGCGCCGCCGCGTGGGTCGCGGATATTGGCGATTCGACCCAGCTGGTGTCAGCTGCACTGCCGCCGGCCAATGCCCCGTCGTTCGAAGACCGTTTCGCCTCGCTGCCGAGCAACCCGCCCGCGCCAGACCTTGGCTTGCGAGCGCTGGAGCGCTCCGCCCTGAATGCGGTCGAGCTCAAGCTTCGCGACGCCAAGGCGATGCTCGCCCAAAAGCTCCAGGGCGATGACTGGCGCTCGACCCTGACCGAGAACGACCAGCCGCCTGCAACCGAAGAGACGGCGAAGCCCTCGCCGCACGCCGACGCCGTTCCAATGCCGCGCTCGCGGCCGGTCCAGGCGGACTTCTCCGCCCAGATCGCCTCGAGCCAGGCCTACGCCGACACCAATCCCAGGGTCGACAACCGCAACTTCTTCGAAAAATTCACCGACAAGATCAGGCTGGCCTCGCTGACACCCGACAGCGGCCTGTTCGGCAAGGCGCCCGATCTGGCCGCGCTCGGCTACGATTCGCGGACGGCGGTCTATGACATCAAGGCCAAGGCGCTCTATTTGCCGAGTGGCGTCGTGATCGAGGCCCATTCAGGCATGGGCGCACTGATGGACGACCCCGACCATGTCGACCAGCGCATGGTCGGTGCGACCCCGCCTGCGACCTACGAGCTCAAGCCGCGCGAAAAACTGTTCCACGGCGTTCGGGCGCTGCGCATGACGCCGACGGACGGTACCAGCGCGCTCGGCCGCGTCGGCCTGCTCACCCACACCTACATGCTCGGGCCGCGCGGCGATTCCAACGGCTGTGTCTCGATCAAGGACTATGATCGCTTCCTCAAGGCCTACGACAATGGCGAGTTCAATCGCCTGGTCGTGGTGCCGAGCCTGAGCGGGGCGGCGACCGCTTCGCAGCGTGGAAGCACCGCCTCCTGATATTCGCCGGAGGGCGAGGCTGCCGTTTTCCCTTCGTTAAGCCGTTGTCGTCCAGAAGCAGCCCATGAGTGATCCAGCAAGCTCCGAGACCCCGCTGCGCACGACGTTCAAGATCAAGCTGAACGGTGACACGCTGGCAATCGCGACCGTCGGCCAGGCCTATCAATTCCTGACCAACTTCAAATCGGTCGAGTGGATGGAATTCCGCTCGCTGCATGAGGACGCCGTCCAGGCGCTGGAGGGCGCCGCCGACAACGCCATGCTCGCAGTCCAGGCGACCAACGCGGTGCGCGCGCTGTTCGTGAGCGCGAAGCTGCTCTGAGCGGACGGGAGCGAGGCGGTTACGCCGCGCCCAGCCCCAGCTTCGCGTAAATCCGCCTTGCATAGGCGCCGAACGCGTCCGTGGTTTTCAGCGGAAGGTCGCGCGGGAAGGGCAGGTCAATCGGGAAGTAATCGGCCATCTTGGCAGGTCCCGCCGTCAGCACCGCGCAGTGCGACGACAGGAATACGGCTTCCTGAATCGAATGCGTGACGAAGATGATGGTCTTGCCGCTCTCGCGCCAGATCCGCAGCATCTCCAGGTTCATCTGCTCGCGCGTCAGCGCGTCCAGTGCGCCGAACGGCTCGTCCATCAGGATCAGTTTTGGATCGTGGATGAAGGCGCGCGCGATGGCAGTGCGCTGCTGCATGCCGCCGGAGAGCTCTCGCGGATATTTCTGCTCGTAGCCGGCAAGGCCGACGAGGCTAAGCAGATCGTGTGCCCGCTCGCGCGCGGCCTTCATCGGCAGGCCGACGATCTCGGCTGGCAGCAGCACGTTGTCCAGAATGTTGCGCCATTTCAGCAGCAGCGCCTGCTGGAACACCATGCCGATGTCGCGGGTCGGATCGAACGGACTGTTGGCGTTGCCGATTGTCACCGTGCCGCCGTCGGCGCCGTGAAGGCCGGCCAGAATCTTCATCACCGTGGTCTTGCCGCAGCCGGACGGGCCGACCAGCGAGACCAGCTCACCTTCCTGCACGTCCATGGTCACGTCGGACACCGCGAGAAATTCCGCGCCGCCGCTGCGATAGACCTTTCGGACGCCTTGCAGGCTGATGAAGGGTTTTGGGCTCATGCCAGCCATTTGCTCAAATTGGCCGCGACGAAGGCGTCGTCGCTGAGGTCGGCGTGCTCGCGCGTGACCCGGTCGATCTCCTCCTTCTGGCCGGGGCTGAGGCCCTCGTTCGGATCGAGGCACCACAAGCCCTGCATCAGGCCCTGGCGCCGCAACACCTCGTGGCAGCCGGCGATGCAACCGTGAAAATTGTTGGCGACGTCGAAAAAGGCGCTATTGCAATCGGTGACGCGGGCATCGAGCGCGAGCAGGTCGGTCGGCACGCTGTCCTTGTGCCGTGCCGCCTTGCAACGCTCGAACTGCTTGATGGCGCTCGCCGTCCACACCGACCAGTGGCCGAGCAGGCCGCCTTTGAAATAGGTACGCGTGGTGACGCCCTTGTCACGCAGATCGAACGGCAGCAGGAGATCAAGCAGGATGTGATCGTCGTTGCCGGTGTAGAGCGCGACGCGATCGAGCGCGCCGGCGGCCGCGACGCCGCGCAGCACATCGAGCGTGCGATAGCGGTTGAACGGCGCGATCTTGATTGCGATCACATTGTCGATCGAGGTAAAGCGCTGCCAGAACCGGCTCGACAGAATGACGCCGCCGACGGCCGGCTGAAGGTAGAAGCCGATCAGCGGGATTTCGGCGGCGACTGCCGTGCAATGCGCAATGATCTCGTCCTCGGACGCGCTCTTCATCGCGGCGAGGCTGAGCAGGCCGGCGTGATAGCCGATGTCGCGCGCGGTGCGGGCTTCAGTGGTTGCCTGCTGGGTCGGGCCGGCAAGGCCCGCGACCATCGCCAGCGGTCGCTTGGTCCAGTTCGCGGCAGTCTCGGCGGCAAGCTCCAGCACGGGACGGTAGAGGCCGACATCGCGGATGGCGAATTGCGTCGTGTGCACGCCGACGGCAAGGCCGCCGGAGCCGGCGTCGACGTAATAACGGGTCAGCGCGCGCTGATGGGTTTTGTCGAGCTGGCGCTCGGCGGTGAGGGCGAGGGGATGCGCCGGCAGCACGGTGCCCTCGGCAATCAGCTTGCGGATGTCGCTGTTGATCTGGCTGTGGTGCATGATGTCCTATCCGAATTCGGGGCCGGTGACGGCGAATGGCATTTCGTCGGACATGGCTGTAGCGGGGCCGAACCGCATGCGCTGGAACGGGCGCTCGATGGTCCAGCCCGTTGAGGTCAGTCCATCCAGGAACGCGGCCTGCGAGGCGACGACGTCGAGCAGCAGCGGTCCGGTTTCCGATCGCGCGATAGCATGGACGAGCGCCAACGCTTCCACAGCATGATCGGCAAACAACGGGCCGATATGGCGCGCCGTCCTGCCGTCGCGGACCAATGCAATCGACCCGCCCGTTGCGAGGATGCGCGACCCCGAGCGTTGCGCAAGGGCGGTCAGGAGGGCGGTCCGGTCAAAGCCAGTGGTGCGCCGGTCGCGCGCGCAAAGCGCGTCGAGCGTTGCGGCTGGCGGCGCCGGTGCGGGGGCCTGCGTCGGCTTGGCCAGCTTCAGCCGGCGCAATTGCAGCGTCGGGGTGAAGCCGAGCGGCCCGTAGACCGCGGCGCCGTCGGGCGTCGCATCGAGCCAGCTGGTCAGGCCGTTCTTTCGCGCGGTTTCCAGGCAGGCATCGAGGAGACGCGTCGCAAGGCCACGCCGGCGATGGCTCGCCGTCACCAGCACCATGCTGATCCAGGCGTTGTTGCCGGAGTAGGGCAGCAGCGCGGCCGTCGCGACCAGCAGCACGCCGGTGCGGATGCCGAAGACGACGCCGTCGCGCAGGAAGACGCGCCAGTCCTCTTCGGTTTGGTTCCAGTGCGCTTCCGTCGAGAGCACGAGCCCGGCCATTGCATCATCCAGGCCGAGCTTGATGACGGGAGGCCCGTCAGTAGCGGCCATCGCGCACCTCGTATTTGGTCGGCTTGCCCAAGCTCGGCATGGCGCGGGAGACCCAGTCGGCGGTCCAGGCGATCAACTGTTCGGTGTCGACGATCGGCAGGCCGAACAGTTCGACTGCTTTCGACGTGTTGGTCAGCCAAGCCGTCGGCTCTTCCTGGCCCGTCAGCACCGGGGCGCGGCCGAAGCGGGCGCCGAATTTCTGCGCGAGGTCGCGCACCGCCAAGATCTCGTGGCCGCTGACATTGATCGGCGAAGTCGGCGCCGTGCAATGCGCCAGGCACCGAAGCGCCTGCGCGGATGCATCGCCCTGCCAGATGAAATTGACGTGGCCAAGGCTGACGTCGATCGGCGTGCCCGTGAGAACTTTCGTGGCGATGTCGTGCAGCACGCCGTAGCGCATGTCGATCGCGTAATTGAGCCGGAACAGCCGGCCTGGCGTTCCGAATTTGTGCGAAAAATACTCGAACATGCGCTCGCGGCCGACGCAGGATTGGGCGTATTCGCCGGGTGGGTTCGGCGCCATGTCCTCGGTCGAGCCTTTGCCGTCGACCGGCACGAACGGATAGACGCAGCCGGTCGAGAACGCCACGATCCGCGATGAGGAGAAGGCCTGCGCCACCAGCGCCGGCACATGCGCATTCATCGCCCAGGTCAACGACAGATCGCCCTCAGCCCCGAACTTGCGACCGGCCATGAAGACGATGTTCGGCGCCTTCGGCAGCGCCTTGATTGCAGCCTCATCCAGCAGGTCGCAATTGATCGTCTCGACGCCGCGCGCATGCAGCCAGTCATTGACGCTAGCGTCGCTGAAGCGTGCGACGCCGGTGACGCGGCGTTCCGGTGCGGCGGCTTTGGCCAGCCCCGCCAGCGTCGGGCCCATCTTGCCGCCGACGCCGAGGATCATGATATCGCCATTGATGCTGGCGAGGTCGTCGATCAGCGCCTGGGTCGGCCGGCACAAGAGATCGTCGAGCGCCGCGATGTCAGGAATGGTCTTTGGCAGGGTCTGGCGGGTGAGCAGCATGGATTGGTCCTTCGTTAGTTCTGCCGTTCAGTTTTGTCTTGCATCGCCGACCACGAACATCCGTTCGAGCGCGAGCACCAGGCCGTAGAGGGCGACGCCGAGCAGCGTCAGCAGCACGACGGCCATTACCATCGCGGGCGTGTCGAGCGAGGACTGCACCTGGATCATGAGGTAGCCGAGCCCGCGCTCGGAGGCGATGAACTCGCCGACAATGGCGCCGGCGACGGCGAGAATGGCGCCGACCTTCATGCCGGAGAACACGTAGGGCAGTGATCCCGGCAGCTGAATCTTGCGGAACAATGTCCAGCGCGAGCCGCGCAGCGATTTGACGAGATCGAGCAGATCCGGCTCGACCTCGCGCAGGCCCCGCGCGGTGGTGAGCAGGATCGGGAAGAAGCAGATGCTGAAGGCGATCAGGATGTTCGGCAGGATGCCGTAAGAGAACCAGACGATGAAGAGCGGGCCGAGCGCGACCTTCGGGATCATGTTCAGCGTCACGAACAGCGGCAGCAGCATCAGGCTCAGCAGCGGCGCCCAGCTGAAGATCACCGCGAGCGCGACGCCGACGACCGCGCCGAGCCCAAAGCCGCCGAGGATCTCGGCCGCCGTCACCAGCGTGTTCGCGCCCCAGGAATAGCTCGCAGTTCCCAGCGTCTGCACCGTTGCAAGCGGCGAGGGCAGGATGAATTTCGGCACGTGGAAGGCGTCGACCGCGACCTGCCAGAGCACGAGCACGGCGAGGTGCACGATCAGCACGATCACAAAGCTGCGTGCGGTGCGTGCCCCGTCAGCTGGCACCTTTTGCTCCCTGTTGCTCGCGGCCTCGCTGCCACGACCGTGAGCCTAACCGGGCTTCGGCCAAGTTTCAACCAATTGGTTGATTACGGCCGGAGCGACTGCAGCACGAGATCGGCGACGTGCCGGCGGCGGGCGCGGCGGGCGGTGCGGCTCGACAGGTCCTTGCCGAAGATCGCCGACAGCGTCGGCGTGTTGGAGAGATAGAAATAGCTAAGGCCGGCAATGGAAATATAGAGCTGGATCGGGTCGATCCCCTTGCGAAATACCCCGGCGCGGACGCCCTCGTGCAGGATGTGGGACACGCTCCGGACCAGCGGCGAATGCATCGCCTCGAGCCGCGTCGAGCCGCGGACGTGACGCGCGCCGCCGCGGTTCTCGTCGTTCAGCAGCACGATGAAGTCAGGATTGGTTGCAAGGTAATCGAACGAGGCCTCGATCAGCTTGCGGATCGCCTTTTCCGGGGGCAGGCCTTCGAGATTGAGTTGGCGCTCCTGCTCACGGATGTCGGCGTAAACCCATTCGAGCACGGCGAGATAAAGCGCGTCCTTGTCGCCAAAGTAGTGATAGACCAGTTGCTTGTTGACGCCGGCGCGCTCCGCGATCTCGTCGACGCGGGCGCCCGCAAAACCATGCCGGGCGAACTCCTGCCGCGCCGCGGTGAGCAGCTTGTTGCGGGTCGCGACGGGGTCGCGGCGCTGCGGCACGGTGCCGCCTGAACGTTTTGCGGGCATTTCCAACCAAACAGTTGACAAGTTGAGGACGGGCTTGTTGCATTGGTAGCCTCACATCGGGAGAGCGACAAGCCGGGTCGCGGCAATGAGGAGACAGGCAATGAAGCGTTTGCAGGCGGCATTTGCGGCTCTGATGCTCGGTTTGCCGGCGACGCCGGCGAGCGCGGGCGAGGCGGTCAATTTGATCCTGAACTGGACGCCGACGGCGGACCATTCGCCTTTTTATTACGCCAAGGCGCAGGGCTGGTACGAGAAGGCCGGCATCGACCTGACCATCGAGTTCGGCAAGGGCTCCGGCGTCTCCGCCGCCAAGGTCGGCTCCGGCGGCTCGCCCTTCGGCATCGCCGATCTTGCCACCATGCTGGTTGCCAAGAGCAAGGGCGCCGACGACGTCGCGCTGATGAGCATCTACGCCAACACCGGGCAGACGTTCTACTGGCTGAAGAGCTATGGCGTGAACGGCGTGAAGGATTTCCCGAACCACAAGATCGGCAATCCGCCCGGCGACGCCTCGCGCGTGATGTGGCCGGCTTTTGCCAAGGCCGCAGGCATCGCGCCCGACTCTGTGAGCTTCGTCAATATCGGCCCCACTGCGAAGATCGCGGCGCTGAAGAGCCACACCGTCGACATCATCAGCGACTTCTACAACGAGCACGATCTGAAGGTGATCGAGTTCGGACAGGACCTCGGCTACGTCAACTGGAAGGACATCGGGCTCAATCCGTACGGTAATTCGCTGATCGTCAATGGCGCGTACCTGCAGAAGAACCCGAAACTTGTCGAAGAGTTCGTGCGCGTCTCGCAGAAGGCGTTTGCGACTTGCGTCGCCGACGTCACACCGTGCCTGAAGGCACTGCTCGACCAGGTCTCCGGTCTCGACAAGGAGAACCAGGTGCGCCAGTGGGAGCGCATCAAATATCTGATGACGGACGAGTTCACGACGACCAAGGGTCTCGGCTGGATCGATGGCGAGCGAATGCAGAAGGACTACGAATTGGTCCAGACCTATCTCGGCATGGAAAAGCCGTTCGATGTCTCGACGGCGTTCACGACCAAGATGCTGGATCCGGCCATCAAGATGGATGCGAGCAAGGTGAAGAAGTAAGGGGCTTTCGCCCACGGGCGCGTCTATGCCCCGGCTTGACCGGGGCATCCCCTACGCCGCGCTTTCGAGTGACTCACTACCGTCTCGGAGTACTGGATCGCCCGCCTTCGCGGGCGACGACAGCGTTTGCTGGGCGCGAGCACCGCCCCAACGCCGCCTAGCCGGAGCCCATCCCGCCCACGTAGCCCCACGGAGAAATTAACCAGCCATTAACCATCCCGGCCGCATCGTTAACCATTCAATAATAGGGAACGAGTCGGCCGCCATGGAGGCTGTAGCAAAAGTCCAACGCCAGATGGTGCGCCTGCGCGGGCGGTCCTATGTGGCCTTCGTGTTCGTGCCGATGGTTCCGATCCAGGTCTGGCTTCAGGAGATCGACGCCACCATCGCCCGCTCGCCGGGCTTCTTCGCCGGCCGCCCCGTCGTGATCGACCTGTCCTCGGTCGATCTCAGCCAGTCCGGCATCGGCCACCTGCTGACCAGCCTTCAGGACCGCAACATCCGCGTGCTTGGCATCGAAGGCGTGGAGGAGGGCCGGCTGACACCCTCCATGCCGCCGCTGCTCTCGGGCGGGCGCAGCTGCGTGATCGAGTCGAGCGCGGCGAAGAAGGTTGAGGCGAAGGCCGAGACCAAGCCGACCTCCCTGCTGCTGGAGGCCCCTGTTCGCTCCGGCCAGACTGTGATCTTCCCCGAAGGCGACGTCACCATTCTCGGCTCGGTCGGCTCCGGGGCCGAAGTCGTCGCCGGCGGCTCCATCCACGTCTACGGCGCGCTGCGCGGCCGCGCCATGGCGGGCGTGAACGGGCACACGAGCGCGCGTATCTATTGCCAGAAGATCGAGGCCGAACTGCTTGCGATCGATGGGTTTTACCAGACTGCGGACGACATCGACGCCGCCTTGCGCGGCAAGCCGGCGCAGGCCTGGCTGCAGGGGAATACCATGCGAATTACAGCACTGAACTGACCAGAAGGAGATATTTGAGATGACCAAGGTACTGGTCGTGACATCAGGCAAGGGCGGCGTCGGCAAGACGACGACGACCGCCGCGCTGGGCGCTGCGCTCGCGCAACGCGGCGACAAGGTCGTCGTCGTCGATTTCGACGTCGGCCTGCGCAACCTCGACCTCGTGATGGGCGCCGAACGCCGCGTCGTGTTTGACCTCATCAACGTGGTGCAGGGCGTCGCGAAACTGCCGCAGGCGCTGATCCGCGACAAGCGGTTGGAGAATTTGTGGCTGCTGCCGGCCTCGCAAACCCGCGACAAGGACGCGCTGACGGAAGAGGGCGTCGGCAAGGTCATCGCAGACTTACGCAGCCGCTTCGACTGGGTGATCTGCGACAGTCCGGCCGGCATCGAGCGCGGCGCCTCCATGGCGATGCGCTTTGCCGACGAGGCCGTGATCGTCACCAATCCGGAAGTCTCCTCGGTGCGCGATTCCGACCGCATCATCGGCATGCTCGATTCCAAGACGGTGCGGGCCGAGAAGGGCGAGCGCGTCGAGAAGCACATTCTCATCACCCGCTACGATCCCTCGCGCGCAGCGCGCGGCGAGATGCTGACTATCGACGACATCCTGGAAATCCTCGCAACGCCCTTGCTCGGCATCATCCCCGAGAGCCAGGACGTGCTGCGCGCCTCCAATGTCGGCACGCCGGTGACGCTGTCGAACGCCGAAGGCGCACCCGCGCGGGCCTATATCGACGCGGCGCGGCGGCTCTGCGGCGACACCGTGCCGATGCAGGTGCCCACCGAGCGCAAGGGATTCATGGATCGTCTGCTGCGACGGAGGGCTGCATGAGCATGGGTCTGCTCCGGCTTCTCCGCGGCAACAAGGCCTCTGCACCCGTGGCGCGCGAGCGCTTGCAGATCCTGCTTGCCCATGAACGCGGACTGCGCGGCCAGCCCGATCTGCTCGGCGTGCTGCGCGAGGAAATTCTCGCTGTCGTCTCCAAGCATGTCATGCTGGATCCGACCAAGGTCATCGTACGGCTCGAACGTGGCGACGAGGTGTCGACGCTGGAGGTCGATATCGAAGTGCCGAACGATTTCGAGCGCAAGAGGGTGGCGGTCGCGTAGGGACGCGGCTGACGACGGCCCATTTTGGGGTGGGTGAGAAGGCGGTCCGCTGGGCATGGCGGGCCGCTTTTGCGTGTTGATCTGAGCGCTGCGGAACGAGGTCCCAGGCTCAATCGTTGTGATGCATCCGCGCGAGCGATGCGTCGCGGGTCGTCAAACCGGGAGAGCCCCCATGATGTCCGAGGTCCAGGTTCACACCGTCGCGCGGCAGATGCTGGAAAAGCATGGTTTCGCGGCGATTGCGAAAGCGGCCGAACAGGCCCAGGCCTGCGACGGCCGGGGCGAAGCGGATGAGGCCAAGGAGTGGCGTCACATTGCCGACGCCATGAAGATCATGCGCGGACCGCACCAGAGCTGATGTACCGGAACTAGCCCGGTCAGTTCCACCAGAGCCGGCTTAGCGCTCGCCCTGTTCGGCGCCCTGTGTCACCCGCTTGTGCCGGGTCTGTGGCTGGGCGCGCTCGCCGGTCTCCTTGCAGGGGAGCTGCTCCCACGATCCATCCGCGGCCTGCTGATAGGCACTGCAGGATGAGGAGGTCGCCTTGTCCTCGCCCTTCTGGGCATCGGAATTCTTCGCCAGCACTGGCGCTGCCAGCGCGGCGCTTGCCACGAGCGCGCCGGCGAAGACGAGATGAACTATCCGCATGGGGTTCTCCAGATTGAAGAGCCCGCATGCTGGACAGGAATGTGACGATTCTTGGCCGGGACGGAGGTTCCGTCGCAGCGTCGTTAACGGCCCGAAAGTGCCTAGCCGCCCTTGCTGCGGATCAGGCCGGCAAGGCTGGTCTTCTGCTTTTCGCACCAATTGCTCATGCCGAGTCGGCGTTGGTCGAGATCGGTCGCCTGGGTCGCGACCGCAACTTCCGCCATGATGTCGTCGGCCTGCTTCTCGCCCATCTTGCCGCCGGTGTGCATCCAGGCAATGGCCTTGCGGACCTGCTCGGTCGTGCCGTCGGGAAGCTGCATCTGCTGCGCCTTCTGCACCAGATCCTGGTAGGCGACATCCGTGTTCGGGCATTCGACCTTGGCGGCAAAGGCCTGCAAGACCATGGTCACATAGGTCGAGCGTGTATGGTCGTCTGCCGCTTGGGCTGGCGCTGCGATCAGCAACAGGCCTGCCATCAGGAAACTGTAGCGCATCCTTGGTACCTCCCCGGATTTTCGGGAAAGGCTAGCGGCTGGAGCGCCGCTTCGCAATGGGGCGCGCGGCCGTGAACCCCGCCGACGCGCTATCGCCGCCAGGCCGGCACGGGATCAAGCGGCGTGCGATAGACCTCGTTGTGGTCGCGGTCGGTGACGCGCACGGCGCAACCCTTGCGCTGCAGCTCCGGCTTCACCTGCGACAGCTCGGTGGCCAATTGAACGGCGCGATCGGAAGCGACCTCAATATCCTCAAGGATGATTCCGCCCTGGTTCTTGAACTCTTCACCGACCACGAGATCGAAGGAATAGTAAGGCATCTGAATTCCCCGATGTGACGACCCAAACCTTCCAAAGAAGCCTTCAACGGAAGTTTTCAAAAAACATGCTGGATCGTACCACTGAGTCGCTATCTGTCCGATGAACGGAGCGCGCAATCTCTGTGCTTATGGCGCAGAAATCATGTGCAGCATTCAAGTGCGTTAAGTTTTTATTAAATATGTCTGCGCGATCATCAGGCATGGAATCGCAGCAGAACCGGGCTCCGGGAACCGGCAGCTGAAAGAGAAGGCCGGCGGCATAAATCCCGACGGCCTTTTCTCTTTGCGCCGCGCTGCGCATCACCGTAGTTGCACGGACTCAACGCATCCCATCGAGTCGGCCAGCTTGTGTTCTCGGTTGGAGCGGCTCTAGCGTAGCGGCATCGGTGGACGCACGACAGGTCCGTCATCATCGGCAACACTTTGGGTCGTCGCGACCGGTGCTACCGGCGGCGGGACAGCGGCGGCCTGCGACGGCGGCGGCAGAGGCGCGAGCGGCGGCGGCGAGTAGGCCGGCATGTAGGTGTGCGATACCACCGGCTTCGGTCTGCGAACCGGTGTCGGCGCCGGGGCTCGCGGCGGCAACGCAGATGCGCGCGCGCGCGGATCGATCGGCGGTTTCGCCTCGGCGACCGGCTTTGGCGCCGGCGGCTTCGCCATCTCTCGCACCATCTGCTCCTGACCGGCCTTCAACTCGGCGATGTTGGCCTTGAGCTGTTCGATCTGCTGCGCCATCGCGGCGATATCGCGCGTCATTGATTCCACGTTTTGCGTGGCATCGGCTTGTGTCGCGGCAGGTGCGGCATCGGGAGTGACCGCCGGTGCTGCGGCAGTGACCGCCTGTGCCGCGGGCGGCGTCGCCGGTTGATCGGTGGTCTGATCCTGTGCCGCAGGCGGTGCGGCCTGCGCCGCCGCGACCGAGGCTGTCTGCGATGTCGAAGGCAGCAGCGACGATGTCGAAGGCAACAGCGACGCCAGCGCCGGTGTCCATTCGGCGAGCATCTGCGTCGCAGTGTCGCCGTGCTTCTCCCAGGCAACGGTGGCGGCCGCGCTGCCACCCGCAAGCAAGAACGTGACGAACGCACCGCGCAGCCACTTGCCGACGGTTGACCGCTTCGGTCGGCTTTGGCCATCGCTCGCCGTCACGCGCACGGCGGTGTCGACCGAGGGCGCTGCCGCCGGCCGTGCCGAGACAGCTGCCGCTGGCGGCATCGAGAGGGGGGTGAACTTCGGCTCCAGATGAAGTTTGGGCTCCGGCGCGAATTTCGGCTCCGGACGAGCCGTGAACTCAGGTGCAAGCGTTGGCGCCTCGCTGCTCACGCGCGAGGCCCGTACCATTTCGGGCGAAATCTGGATCGCATCGTGCGGATCGTTGTCCTTGACAACATCCTTCACGATCTCATCGACGATCTGCCGGCTGTTCAACGTCGCGAGCATCGCAGCTCCCCTGAAGCGTGGTCGTCGTCCGCATTGGCGCGAGCCGATCTGTTACGTGGGCTCGTCCCGAGCCCGATGGCGCACGAGTCCAGCCGGGTTTGACCAAAGCAAGGCGAGGCGATGGAGAGACTGCGACGGTCTTCCGCCGTTTGTGGTGATGGAACCAGATGTCCGGAACACGGGCACGTGTTCCACGCTGCCTTGTTTTTAGCACGATTTGGGCAGCATCTTGCGGTGCTGGGGGCTGCTATCCGCTATCCGGGGGCCGGCGGTGCCAAAATCTCTATTCGCTTTGTTCGTGGTTGCTTTGCTGCCGCTTTGCGGCTGCATGCAGACGACCCTTTCGCCGTCGACGGACGCAAGCATGACCGCGCGCGACCGGCAGTTGCTGGCGCATGTGCCCTACGCCCAGGCCAACCTGCCCGAGCAATTTCTCCGCCATTTCGTCGATTATCCGCGCAAGGAGCAGCCGGGCACCATCCTGGTCGATACCGATGCGCGCTATCTCTATTACGTGCTGCCTGACGGCAAGGCGATCCGCTACGGCGTTGCGGTCGGCGAGGAAGCGATGGCCTTCTCGGGCGTCGCGCGCGTCGGCCGTCTGGCGGAATGGCCGGACTGGGTGCCGACGGCAGAAATCCAGGCGCGGCTCGGACCCTATCCGGCGCGCGTGCCCGGCGGTCCCGCCAATCCGCTCGGCGCACGCGGCATCTATCTCTATGTCGGCAACAAGGACACGCTCTACCGCATCCACGGCACCAACCAGCCCGAATATATCGGCCAGGCGATCTCGTCCGGGTGCATCCGGATGCGCAACGAGGACGTGATCGACTTGTTCGACCGGGTGAAGCTCAATGCGACCGTCGTGGTGCTGCCGCCCGGGCAAAGCGCGCAGGTCGAGGCAGCGCCTGCCTGGCGCGGGTGAACGCGCGCGTCGGGCGGTGACGGATGCGCGCCGTTCGCGCCTTAATTGTCAGGCCGAGCGATGCGCCATTGCAGCGTCGTGGCGTTACCGTTGGCATCGCCCGGCGCCTTGTCGGCGAGCGAGGTATAGAGTGGGCGGTAGCGGTAGGCCCACATCCTGCTCCCGTCGTTGCGGCTGATCACGGTGAAATCGCCGATGGCCTTGGCATCAGCGGTTGCGGGCAGCGGCACCCAGCTCTCGGTGCACTTGCCGTTGCAGTTCGAGGTTTTTCCAGTGATGTCGCGCTCGTAGTAATAGAGCGTCATGCCCTTGAGATCGACCAGCGTGGGACCCTGCTTGGTCAGGACCACCTTCGCCGGCGCGTTCGTCGCGTCGGGTTTCGGCGGAGGAGGGGCTTCGCCGCCATGGCCGTTCGCGAGCGCAGGGCCCGCGGACAGTGCGATGATAGCGGTCGCAACGACGAACCTGAACATCCGAAACTCCAACCCGGCAAAGTTAATCGCGCGTTAAGCGCCGAATTGGGAGCGACGGTAGCAGACGAAGGTTAGTTCCAGGTTTCGCAGGCCTGCGACAAATACGTATAAAAATACGGTTCATGCCTGCGCATCGCGCAAGGGAGCGCGGCTGAGCTCGTTGCCGGCGGCAATGGCCTTGCGCAACAGCCGCATCAGTTCCTCGCCTTCCCCGGCGCTGAGGCCGCGCAGCATGAGGCGCTGGGCGGCTTCGACGGCCGGCGTGATCTTGCGCAGCGTGCGGCGGCCCTCGTCGGTGATCTCGAGTTCGCGCGCGCGGCGGTCGCGGCTGCTGGCGCGGCGTTCGGCAAGGCCCTTCTGGACGAGACGGTCGATCACGCCCGTGATGGTGGTCCGGTCATAGGCGATCAGTCCGGCGAGCGTGACCTGGTCAAGCCTCGGATTGGCCTTGATGGTCGCAAGCGCTGCGTATTGCACCGGCGTGAGGTCGAAGCCGGCTTCGCCGACTTCGGCCAGAAACACGGCGACCGCGATCTGCTGGAACCGCCGTGCCAGATGGCCGGGCATGTCGTTGTTGTCTTTCACCGAATTCTCCGTTGGGGCAGGGACGGTGCGGATCGTTGACAAGTATACTGATAGTCAGCATACTGATTAATGTCCAACAGAACGTTATCGGGAGAGGTGCTGATGCAATTCCATCTCAACGGATTTCAGCCGGGCGACCCCGAGATTACCGATCCCGCCGATCGCGTTCAGCCCTCGGGCGCAGTGGGCGCCGTGCCCGACGAGGTCGATGTCCTCATCGTCGGCTGCGGCCCTGCGGGTCTGACGCTCGCGGCGCAGCTCGCACAATTCCCCGACATCAAGACTTGCATCGTCGACCAGAAGCCGGGTCGGCTCGCGGTCGGGCAGGCCGACGGTATTGCCTGTCGCACCATGGAGATGTTCCACGCTTTTGGTTTCAGCGAGCGCGTGCTGAAGGAAGCCTATTGGGTCAACGAGACGACGTTCTGGAAGCCGGACGAACGGACGCCGGAGAGAATCGTCCGCAGCGGCCGGGTGCAGGATGTCGAGGACGGGCTGTCGGAGTTTCCGCACGTCATCCTCAACCAGGCGCGCATCCATGACGGCTTTCTCGATGTCATGCGCAAATCGCCGGCCAAGCTCGAGCCCCATTACAGCCGCCGTCTGCTCGACCTCCGGGTCGATCCGGCTGCGGGGCCGGCCGATCATGCCGTGACCGTGCGGCTCGAGTGCGTCGATGGTCCGAACGAGGATCAGGTCGAGACCGTCAAGGCGCGCTATGTCGTCGGTTGCGACGGCGCGCGCAGCACGGTGCGCAAGTCGATCGGCCGCGAGCTGCATGGCGATTCCGCCAACCACGCCTGGGGCGTGATGGACGTGTTGGCGGTGACCGATTTTCCCGACATCCGCTTCAAGGCGCTGATCCAGTCGGCGAAGGACGGCAGCCTGCTCATCATTCCCCGCGAGGGTGGTTACATGGTCCGCCTCTATGTCGAGCTTGCAAAGCTCGATGCCGGCGAGCGCGTCGCCAACCGCAACATCACGGCCGACGAGGTGATCGCGAAAGCGCAGCGGATCCTGAAGCCGCATGCGCTCGAGGTGAAGGAGATCGCCTGGTGGTCGGTCTACGAGATTGGCCAGCGCCTGACCGACAAGTTCGATGACGTGCCGGAAGCCGAGATCGCGACGCGGCAACCGCGCATCTTCATCGCCGGCGATGCTTGCCACACCCACAGCCCGAAGGCCGGGCAGGGCATGAACGTCTCGATGCAGGACGCCTTCAACCTCGGCTGGAAGCTCGCTGCCGTCCTCCGCAAGCAGTGCGCGCCGGGCCTGCTGCATTCCTATTCGGCCGAACGGCAGGCGGTTGCGAAAGAGCTGATCGATTTCGATCGTGAATGGGCCGGGATCCTGGCCTCCGCCGCCAAGGCCGGCGGCGCCGATGCGGCGAAGACGCAGGACTATTTTGTCAGGCACGGCCGCTACACGGCGGGTACGGCGACGCACTACACGCCGTCGATCCTCACCGGCGCGGGCTCTCATCAGCATCTTGCCGAGGGCTTTGTCATCGGCAAGCGCTTCCACTCCGCGCCCGTCATTCGGCTCGGCGACGCAAAGCCGGTTCATCTTGGCCACGCCGCACAGGCGGACGGACGCTTCCGCATCTACGCGTTTTCTCCTGCTGAGAATCCCGCAGCCTCGGACTCGGCCATTCGCGCTTTGTGCAATTTCCTCGCCGAGTCCCGGGAATCACCCATCCGGCGCTATACGCCCATTGGCGCCGACATCGATGCCGTGATCGATCTGCGTGCGGTGTTTCAGCAGGATCACCGCGAACTCGCCATCGGGGCGATGCCGCCGTTGCTGCTGCCGCGCAAAGGCCGCTACGGCTTGCTCGACTACGAAAAGATGTTCTGCCCGGACCTCAAGGGCGGCCACGACGTTTTTGCCATGCGCGGCATCGATCGGAAGGCCGGCTGCATCGTCGTAGTGCGGCCGGATCAGTACGTCGCGCAGGTGCTGCCGCTCGATGATTTTGCCGGGCTCGCCGCGTATTTCGACGGCTCATTTTGCAGCTGAACTGAAGCGTGCTGCGCCGATGAATGGCGGATGAATATTGAACTCCGCGCGCGGTGTGTCTCTTAATCTTTCGGCTGATGCGACCTTTGCGCGCGGAACGCTTCATTTCGCTCGCGCGTTCCGCCTCTCAAAGGAGGACTTCGCCATGAGACTAAGAACCGCTTTAGTTACCGCATTCCTGTTCGCCCCGACCGCCGCATTGGCCGCGCCGGGCATCGTCACCGTCTCGACCGGTCTGCGTGCCGGCCCGGGTGCGGGCTTTCCCCTGGTCGATCGCGTCCCGGAGGGCGCCCGCGTCAACATCCATGGTTGCCTGCGCGGCAATGCCTGGTGTGACGTGAGCTTCTCCGACGACCGCGGCTGGGTGTCGTCGCAATATCTCGAATATCTCTACCGCAACCACTACGTCTATCTGCCCGACTATGCCGACGAGGTCGACGTGCCCGTCGTTCCCTTCGTGCTCAGCTCGTACTGGTCGAGCTACTATGAGGGGCGTCCCTGGTATCGCCGCCACGCCTACTGGAACAATTACTGGACCTCGCATGAGCGTTTCGCGACGCGAATGACGATCGATCCGCGCGCCGCCCGCATCGGCCGTGCGGCGACGCGTGACGCTACGGTCGCGCTGGACCGGGAAGGCATCCATAGCAAGGCCAATGTCAACGGAGCCGCCGCGATCTCCGGGCGCGATGCTGCGACGGCACGGCGCGATGCTGCCGTCACGAAGCGCGACGCTGCGGTCGGCGCCAATCGGGGCCAGCGTTTCGTCAACGAGCGGACTGCTGTCCAAGCGCACAATCCCCGCGATGCGCAGGCCCGCATGATGCATGAACGGACTGTTGGCCGCGCTGCGGTACGCGCGCAACCGATTGCGCGCGCACATGAGGCGCCGCGGGTGTCGGCCGCGCCTGCGGCTCGGGCCGCGATGCCGCACGCGATGCCGCATATGGCTCAGCCGAACGTCAGCCATGGTGCACCAATGAATGCCCATGCGCAGATGCCCGCGCCGCGTGCGGCGGCCCCTGCGATGCCGCATCCAGGTGGTGGCGGTGGCGCGCCGCACGTCAACGCCGCCCCGCATGGCGGCGGCCCCCAGAAGCACTAGCTGCTATGAAAAGCCCGGCCTTCGTGCCGGGCTTTTTGTTGAACGGCGCCTACAATTTAAGTCAGTTCTTCGCGAGCAGATTTCATCGATCGTAAGATGTCTACTCAAAGCTGTAAGCATCCACTCGGGGCAGCGGGGCACCGGAGGATGACACGATGAGACAGAGTCAGGCGGAGACGCGCCGCCATAATGTCGCGAAGCGGTCGATGACCAAAGAGGCCAAGCAACTGGCCGGCCTGATCGCCGGCTTGCGCGAATCCCTCGAGGGCATCCACAAGGAGCGGACGAGCGCAAAACTCTCGGGCGCCGAGATGGGCCTGCTGGATGAGCGCCGCAACAATTTGCTACTCACCATTGCCGCCTTGGACGATCGTCTGTCGGCCGTGCAGGGGCTGATCGATCTCGGCCGCCCACACGTGATCCGCGTCCACTGAGCGCAAGGCGCAGTCGATGGCGCTGCCGGCGATGCTGTAAACCTCGATACAGACCGGATAGCGCGGATCGTTGCTCCGCGCGGCCGCGGGCGTCGTTCGGCTGGAACCGGTGCCGGCGCACAATGCTGCCGTGGACGGCACCAAATTGCCACGCTCCCGGCGAATTGCCGCCCAAGCACGTTGCCACGACGAGAATGGGTGCAGGGCAACGCAAGGGGATGCGCATTGGCCTATAAAATGATCGCAGAACGCGATAATGAGAAGTGCAGTTTTGCCCGCGAGAGCCGGTTGCTCATCGTGGCGAAGGCGAAGGTTTGGGCGAGCGAAGGCTGGCGGGTCGTCATCACCGATGAGGAGGGCAAGGCCTATACTCCGCCGGAGTTCGATCAGTTGCTGGCGGCGTGATCGCGGGACGGGCGAGGGGACGACATTGAGATCGCTCATTCGGCCGGGGCGCGAAATCATCGCGCCTCTGGTGATTCTTGGAACCTTTGCTGCGGTGCTGACGGCGCCGCTTGCCTCTGCGCAAAATCTTGACGCCGGCAAGTCGCCGGAAAAGCTCTTCGCCGACGGCTGCGCGACCTGCCATCGCAGCCCGCGGGGGCTTGCGAAGGGACGCATGAGTCTGACGCTATCCTGGTTCCTCCAAGACCATTATTCGAGCAGCTCCGATTCTGCCAAGGCGCTCGCGGCCTATCTGGTGTCGGTCGACACGCCGCCCCCAAGTGCTCCGGCGAAGTCCAGCGCAAAATCATCCAGATCCAGGCCGCGTCCGCCCAAACCGGTGCAGAGCCAATAGCCGCCCGGTTATCTGCGCCGATAGGTCTGTGCGAGCAGGCGGTCGTGCACGGTGCGCAAATCAGCGCTCATGCGGGTCTGTCCTGTCGTGACGAAGGACAGCCAGGCGCCGTCGGCGGCGAGACGGACGATCTGGAAGTCTGGCGCCGCATCGGTGGCGCGGTGGCGTTTCAGGCGCGCCTTCATCCAGTCATTCCAGAGCTTGCGCAGCGACGGATCGGTGACGACGACCATGCTCAGCGCTGCCCAGGGCGTGGCGAAGCCGAAGGCTTTTCCGGTGAACACCGCATTCACGTAAGCGCGCGTAAAACTGCCGCGCGGTTTCGGGTCCGCCTCGAGGGCGGCGTCGATCTCGGCATCGACGCGGGCGAGGAGATCAGCGAACAGGCCTTCGATCAGCGCCTGCTTGCTCCCAAAATGGTGAAACAGCCCGCCCTTGGTGACGCCGGCTGCTGCCGCCACGGCCTGCATGGTGACGCCGGAACGCCGTGGTCCATGGCGATGGCCGCGGCGCAGTCGAGCAGGGCGCGCCGCACCTGCTCGGGCTGCTTGGCGCGGGTATAGGCGCTCGCAAGCATCAATGCGCTGTCGTCTGCGAAAACAGGTTGATGACCACGACCCCTGAGACGATCAGGGCAATGCCGACGAAGGCAGCCGCGTCCAGCATCTGGCGAAACAGCACGAAGGAGACGGTGGCGGTCAGGATGATGCCGACCCCGCCCCAGATCGCATAGGCGATACTCAAGGGGATCACCCGGATAGCGACCGACAGTGCGTAGAACGAGGCGACGTAGAACAGCACCATCGCCAGAGTCGGCCAGGGCCGCGTGAATTGCGCCGACTGCTGCAGGAAGGCGGACGCCGTTACCTCGAATACGATGGCGAGGGCAAGCGCTGCATAGGCATTGAAGGCGGATGTCATGGCGGTCTCGGGCACGCGAAAGATACCGCGCGGTAGGTATATTTAGGGCGCGGGACGTGCCTTTTGTCGGGAGCAGGTATCACCTGCGAGTGACGAGGCTGCGACAGGGCCGCCGCGCGCTGCGGCCGGGGCTCGGTTACGACACTTCGTGATCCGGGCTAAGCTTGCCTCGCGGCGCTATTGCTTTTAGGGACCTTTGCATGCTCGTCATCTCCATTCAAAGCCAGGTGGTCTATGGTCATGTCGGTAATAGCGCGGCCGTCCCCGCCATGCAGGCGGAGGGCGTGAACGTCGCTGCGGTGCCGACGACGCTGCTATCGAACCATCCGCGCTATCCGACCTTGCGCGGGCGGGTGCTCGATGCTGAGCTCGTCGCCGATCTGCTCAGAGGTGTCGAGGAGCGGGACCTCGTCGATGAGGCCGCCGTGCTCGTCACCGGCTATCTCGGCTCGTCCGACAACGCCGCTGTCATCGCCGGCTTCGTCGAGCGTGCGCTGGCGCGCAATTCTAAGCTCGTCTATCTCTGCGATCCCGTGATCGGCGATGATGGCCGTGTCTATGTCGCCGACGGCATTCTGGACGTGGTGCGGTACCGGCTGTTGCCGGCCGCACACCTGATCACGCCGAACCAGTTCGAGCTCGAACTGCTCTCCGGCGTCAAGATCGCAGATACGGGCGGCGTGCGCGCTGCGGCGGCCGCGATTGCGGGGCAACGCCGAGTCGACGTGGTCGTCACAGGTTGCACGCTTGCCGACACTCCGGCCGGGCAGGTCGAGACGGTTCTGTGTGCCGAGGGGCAATTGTCGCGCTTTGCGACAGCGCGTTTGCCGATCCGGCCCTATGGGACCGGCGACCTCCTCACCGGCTTAATCGCGGCGCACCTTGCCAAGGGCATCGCAATCGAGGCGGCGGTGACGCTCGCGGTCGAGACCACCTTTGCCGTGCTCGTTCGCACGCAGCAGGCGGGATCGGCCGAAATGCAACTCGTGCCGTCGCCGGGGTCAAGCGGGCAAGATCAGGTTTAGGTCGTCCGCTTCGTGGCGGATTGCGCCGATTTTTGCGACTTTGCCGGGTTCTTCCGCTCGCGCGCAGCCTGGGCCTTCGATAGCTTGGTGCTGGCCACAGCGCGCGCCTTCTTCGGTTTGGTGTTGGCGGCTTCCTTGCGGTCGGTCCCAACGCCGCGCTTCGAGATATATTCGGCGCCGTCGATCGGGCCGACATGCGGCGGGTCGTGGTCGAGATAGGGCCGGCCGATGCCGAGCGCCTTGCCCTTGGCGTCGACCCATTTCCACAGCAGCTCTGTCGAGATCCAGCGCTGGGCACGGTTGTCGCCCTTGGTGCTCACGATGTCGGCCGCGAGCCCGTGACCATAGCCGCCGCGCAAACTGCCGCCGTGCCAGGAGCGGTTCGACGCCGCATGGAGTCCGCTCGCGATCGATTGCCGGTAGTCGTCGCGGAACGCGCTGGTGATTCCCGGCGACAGACCGGCGGCCTCCGCCGCCAGCAGCATGTGAAACAGCTTCTGCTTGAAGCTCCTGTCCATGCCGCCGATGACGTAGTCCATCAGCGGCATGTTGGCGTGCTCGGCCGCTTTCGGATCCTTCCAGGCGAAATCCTCATCGACGAGCTTTGTGAAGCTGCGCATCACCGTGACCATCTTGCCCTTGCGCTTGATGGTGACGGCGCGGCGGTCCTCGACCTTGATGGAATCTTCCTTCGGCGTGCGCTGATAGAGCGTCCAGAGATAGCGGTCGATGCAGGCATCCATGGCAAAGCATTCGTCGAGCACGGCCACAGTGTCGGCGGGCGGCGGCGCCTTGCTTTCGGCCACGGGCCCGCCCGCAATAGCCGCGGGCGAGAGCGCGTCCTGCGGCACGACATCGCCGGGATCGGCGGACGCGAGCTTGATGCTGGACTCCGGCTCAGCCTCAGCCTCAGCCTCGCTGGCGACGGGCGCGGGTTCAGGTCCGAGCTGAGGCGCGGGCGAGGCCGCCGGCACCATGTCGGTCGGATCGGCCGAGGCGAGCTGGATGGAGGGGGCGGGCGTCTCAGCCGCTGGCGTTTCGACCAGCGCGACGCTCGGCGTCGCAGCCGCGGCGGCCGCGATGTCGGCGGTCAGCGTGATGCCATCGTCGATCGTCGCAGCGCGCGGGATGTCGGCAAGCTCGAGGCCGGTGAGATCTTTCGCGCGGGAGACAGCGGCGGCATCGGCGCCACTGTTCTCGATCAAAGCCGGGGCATAAGCGAAGAGGCAGAGCGCGAGCCAGCCGACCATCACGGCCGAGGGGCACGAGACCGCCACAATAAGAGACCGCCGATCATTCATGATCCCTGCCTCCAAGTTCGTCAGCGAACCAGATTGCACAGCCAAGCACGCGGCGCGTCAATTGTTCGGGGGACGGTGCGGCGGTGCAATGGCGCAAATCGCGAAAAAGTGGCTTTTCGGGTGGATGTTGCCCGAATGCAACTCGGGTTCACGCGGTTCCAGCGTTGGCGTTAAACATATCGCCATGCGCGGCATACGATATTGCGTTGCGGTGGCGCATATCGCAATGCAGCAAATCCAGCTTATATGTGCTCCGAACTTCCCTTTGGAGCATCACCATGAACAAGACCTTGTCGTTCGCAGCCGCCGTCCTCACTCTTGCGGGCTCAACTGCCACCTTCGCTGCCGAGCTGCCGACCTATGAGGCCAACGCCATTCCGGTCTCGCCCGTGCAGGTCCGCGTGCTCGGAGCCGCCCATGTCGAGCAGCAGGTGGCGGCGCCCGCCAGCAGCGTCACTGTGCTTCAGGCCAGCGTCCTGACGCCGCGCAAGCTGAAGACCGCGACCGTGACCACGGGGTCCGCTCACTAAGCTGCTGTCGCGCCGAGCTGAGGGCTCGGTCGCAAAGCTTTTCACGATGTCATGGCCGGGCTTGTCCCGGCCATTTCTTTTTCACGCATGGTCGGCAAGTGTCGCGCCGCGCGCAGGCTTGACGGCGAATGGCCCTAGAACTCGGCGAAGGCGGCGTTGAAGCGGCGCAGGCTGCCGAAGCCGGACTGGAACGCGATGTCCGTCATGCTGTGATCGCCGGCGTCGAACAGACGCTTGGCACGCTGGACGCGAAGCGTCTTGGCGAGCTGTTGTGGTGTTGCGCCGACATGGCGCTCGAACAGCCGTGCGAGATGACGCGATGAGATGCCGAGTTGCACTGCGAGCGCGGCGCATGGTGTTTGGTGAGGAGCCGTGATGCGGGCCTCGCATTCCGCATCTAACAAGAAATCGCGAAACAACCCCATGCACAGTAGAAATGCTTGCGGATTTTCTGATTTCGGCAATACCGAATAGGAGTTGACCCGTCGGGCAAAACAGGCGCATGATGCCATGGTGGGCGGTCGGGCAGATTGGCGCGGGCGTCATCCGCCGATTTGCCGAGGGCGCCTCACACCTTCTTCACGAATTCGGATTTCAGGTTCATCGCGCCGATGCCGTCGATCTTGCAGGCGATGTTGTGACCGTTGGTTGAATCCTGCAAACGGATGTTGCGGACCTTGGTACCGCCCTTCACGACCATTGATGACCCCTTGACCTTGAGGTCCTTCATCACGATGACACTGTCGCCGTCGGCGAGCCCATTGCCGTGGGCGTCGCGTACGCCGGCTTCCGCCGGCGCGTCCGCGCCAGCGGCGGCCGTTGCGCTCCATTCATGACCGCACTCCGGGCACACCCAGAGATCCCGATCCTGGTAGGCGTGCTCCGATTGGCAGGCGGCGCATTTGGTGGCGTCGGTCATGATAGGTCTCGTCTCCGGCTGCCTCTACGCGGCGCACCGTAGGGGCGAAGCCGGAGAATGCAAGGGCACGCAGAGCGCAGCTTTGCACGCCCACGGGCTCACGCTCCGTTCATGAAGCGCGCTGTGCCCGAGACGCGGATCGAGCTGCCTTTGGCGGCGCCGATTTCGGCGCGGATCAGCGAACGCGCGCCCATGTCTTCGCCCTGGATGATGTCGATGGCGCCGCCATGCGGCCAGCCGATGTCGCGCAAATAGCCGGCGAATGCGGCGGCGGCTGCGCCGGTTGCGGGATCTTCGACGACACCGCCGGCGGCAAAGGCGTTGCGCAGATGGAACAGCCGCGGCGTCGCCACCGTCACCAGCGCGATCGTGACCAGGCCCGCTTTGTCCATCAGGGCGCGTCCGCGTTCGAAATCATAGGCCATGCGCGCAAGCGCCTCGCGCGATCGCAAGCTGAGGAGGGCATGATCGGCCCCGCCGTGAATTCTCGCTGGCGGCAGTTCTGGATCGAGATCGGTGCTCGCGTAGCCGAACAGGTCCAGCAATGCATCCCGCAACGACACATCGAGTGGCGCGCTGCGCGTCGGCGGCGATTGCAGCGCGGCTGCAATGATGTTGCCGTCGCGCTGGCCTGACACGGAAATGACTGAAGCGTTCAGATGCAGTTCAAAACTGCGATCGCCATGGCGATGCGCGAGTGCCGCGCCGAGCGCAATGGTGGCGTGGCCGCAGAACGGCACCTCCATCCCTGGCGAAAAGTAGCGGACGCGCCAGACCTCGCCTGCCGGCGCGGCAAAGGCGGTCTCCGAAAAGCCGACCTCGGCTGCGATCGCTTGCATCGTCGCGGCATCCGGCAGGGCGTCGCCGATCCAGACCCCGGCGGGATTGCCGCCGCGGTTGCCGTCGGAGAAGGCTGCGATACGGACGAGAGTGGCCATGAGGTGATCCTGGTTGGTGGACCGTGCCGAAGCGTTACGCTCGCTTCGTAGGATGGGTAGAGCGAAGCGAAGCTATCAATAATTCGTCATGAAATGATGGGTTTCGCTTCGCTCTATCCATCCTACGGATCGGCGACAAAGGCGTCAGGGTGAATTCGCTTGCCTTGCCTTGCGTCCTTGAGCACTCTTCCGCCGGAAGGAGATCAACGCATGAAGACAATGACTGTGGCGTGTGCGCTAGGAACTGCGCTGGTGCTGCTTGGGACATCAGGTGTCGAAGCCCGGACGCGGAAGGTCCATGTCGTTCGCGAGCAGCAGAGGCTGATCGTCACGGCGCCGGTGCTCCGGCCCACGCCGTGGGATTACAACGTCGTTCCCCGCTATCGTTATCGCCCCGAGGACGACCGCGTCGATCCCTACGGTCCGCCGCTGGTGCCGTCCTATGTTCGCTATGAGGGATGGCGGTGGCCGTATTGGTGGTAGCGATCGTTCGTAGGGCGGGCAAAGCGACTTGTCCGCCGTAGCTCGAAGAGCGAAGGCGGAAGCGTGCCCACCAACGCTATCTCAACAGGAAATGGTGGGCACGGCGCAAGGGCGCCTTTGCCCACCCTACGGCACTGCGGCACGCGCTGGTCGGGAGCGAAGAGAAAAGGAAGTAAGAGCGACCACTGTGACGGCGTGTCGAGATCTCATCCATTGACGAGCGCCAACGATGTATCTACATTGTATCATCGATTTCGGAGGTCGAGGATGAAGGTTGCATTTCAGAAGTGGGGCAACAGCCTCGCGCTACGCATACCGAAAGCGTTTGCCGATGAAATCGGAGCCCGCGACGGGAGGGCCGCGGAGATGACCGTGAGCGACGGCAAGCTGGTCATCGAGATCGCGCGTGCGCAGCGGCGCAAACGCCGCTATGCGCTCGACGATCTGGTCGCTGGGATCACGCCGGCCAACCGTCACGATGAGACCGATTGGGGGCCGGCCGTTGGCAACGAAGCCTGGTGACTATTGTCCCGAGGCCGGGGATGTCATCTGGATCGATCTGGACCCGACGGTCGGACACGAACAGAGCGGCCGACGACCGGCCATGGTCGTGTCGCCGCGGAGTTACAATACCGTCGCCGGCCTTTGCGTCATCTGCCCGATCACCAGTCGCGTGCGCGGTTATCCGTTCGAAGCCGTCCTGCCAGAAGGTGCAAGCGTCCGTGGCGTCGTGCTTGCAGACCAGCCCCGGAGTATCTCCTGGGAGCTACGACCGATCACGCCTGCCGGACGGGCGCCTGACGCGCTGCTCCTCGAAGTCCGCGAACGGTTGGCTGCGTTGCTTGGAATTGATTGAAGTTGCGGGGTAGGGCGATGCCGTGCCCTCGGCTTGACGGTGACGCGGGGCGCCCGTTGAGTCTTTCTCCGAATGGCCCATATTGTGGGGATGACGAAGCGTGCGCTTGAGACCCTGATTGCGGCCGTGACGACGATCAACACGCCGATGCCCTCGCGCATCGACGAAGGCACTCTGCTGGCATGTCTGAAGGGGGAGATTTCCGAGCGAAAATGGCGCGTGTACGTGCAAGCGTTGTTCGACGAAGTCGATGTTTCCGTCATCCACAATCTCGTCGTTGATCATATCGTGACGTTCGACGATTTATTGAAGGCGATCGACACCTGGCAGGTCACGGAGTCCGAGAATGAAAGATGGGTCAGGGAGATGGCTGCCTTCGAGGTGGGAAGATCTCCTGGCGAAGGCGCTGATCGCACTCGATAGCCTGGAGGGCGGCGCCGGACCCTGGACGTTCGGCGGCGGCACGGCTCTGGCGCAGATCCTGGGTCATCGGATCAGCTACGACGTCGATATTTTCCTGGACTCAAGCAGGGCCTTGAGGAACCTCGCGCCGAACACGAACCCGGTGACGAAGTCGCTTTGCGATACGTGGCAATGGCCGGGCAAGTACCTGAAACTGATCCTGCGCGACGTCGGTGAAATCGATTTTCTGAACGCCCCGTCATACATCGACAATCCGACATATGAACTGAAATTTGGCGAGCGCTCCATTGCGGCGGAGCGGTCTGCGGAAATCGCGACCAAGAAACTGGTCTATCGCGCATCGACATTCACGGCGCGCGACGCCTTCGATCTTGCCGCGGTCCATTTGTATGATCGTTCAGCGCTCGGCGAGGTCGCGCAATCTCCGGCCATCACCCGCCATGTCGTGTTATCCGCGCTGAACCGGTTGAATCTCGCGAAGCGCCAGTATCAATCGGACATGAGAAGCCTGATCAACGCGACGTCGCGGGGTGAGGAGTTCATCGACAGAGCTTGCGAGATTGCGTTAGAGGCGCTTGTGGAGATTCGAGATTTGATCCACCAAGACGGGACCGAGCCAGAGAGTTGAGTGCAAGGTCACCGTAATTCTGAAGTGGCCGGTGTCACCGCGCTCGGTAGCGAAGACTTTCGACTAAGATCGAGAGGGCAGGCGTCGGCTGTCGCCGGCTCGGATAATACAGGTGATAGCCCGAAAATGGCGCGCACCAGTCTTCGAGCACCTGGACTAGCCTGCCTCGCTCTACATCCGCCTTCACTTGATCCTCGGGCATGTAGGCAAGTCCCAGCCCTGCGCGGACGGCGTTCATCCGCATCGCCATGTTGTTGAAGACCAGTTGTCCGTCCACCCGGACCCTCAGAGCCCGTCCGCGTTTCTCGAACTCCCAGGCATAGGTGCCACCTCGGGTCGGAAGTCGGATGTTGATGCAGTTGTGATCGGTAAGATCCTGCGGTTTCTTCGGGGCACCCCGCTTCGCGAAGTAAGACGGCGAACCCACCACGGCCATCCGAACGTCGGGCCCGATGCGGACAGCGACCATGTCCTTGGCCACCTGTTCGCCCAGCCGCACACCAGCGTCGTAACGCTCGGCGACGATGTCCGTCAGCGCGTAGTCCGTGACCAACTCGATCCTGATATCGGGGTAAGCGGGCAGCACCTTCTCGATCGCCGGCCAGAGCAGAGTTTCGGCCGCGTGCTCGCCAGCCGTGATCCGGATTGTCCCGGCCGGCTTGTCCCGTAGCTCGCTCATTTCAGCCAGTTCCGTTTCGAGCTCGTCGAAGCGGGGGCCGATGGTCTGCAGGAGTCTTTCTCCGGCCGCGGTCGGGGCGACGCTGCGCGTCGTTCGCGCGAGCAGGCGCACGCCGAGGCGCGCCTCCAGTCCACGCACCGCATGACTCAGAGCCGACTGGGATACCCCGAGTTTGGCTGCGGCCCGTGTGAAGTTCCGTTCACGGGCGACGGCAAGGAAGCTGAGGAAGTCGTTGAGATTCTCACGCAGCATTTATGAGCACCATTCATAGAAGCGTGCGGGTTCTAGCACCTAATCGCCGTGGTGGCAGAGCACTAACTTCCGGCCATCGACGGCATTAGGAGCCACTTCTCCCATCGCTCGTTGGGCGCATGCCAACAGAGGAGATTTCCATGGACATCAAGCGCAGCGGCTCTCGCCCTTCTGGAAGGGGACCGGCGGAATACTTCACCGGCTCGGTCCGCGTGGATCCGCTATTCGAGGCGCCCGAGCCGGCGCGGGCACGTGGTGCCCATGTCACCTTCGAGCCGGGCGCCCGAACGGCTTGGCATACCCATCCTCTGGGCCAGACCCTGATTGTCACCTCCGGACTCGGTTGGGTCCAGCGAGACGGCGATCCGGTCGAAGAGATCCGGCCGGGCGATGTTGTCTGGTTCGAGCCCGGCGAGAAACACTGGCACGGCGCCACCTCCGACACCGGCATGAGCCACATCGCTATCCAGGAGGCCCTGAACGGCAGCCCGGTCACGTGGCTCGAGAAAGTCAGCGACCAGCAATACCCGTCGCGTTCATAGGAGATCGAGAATGAAGAAGCGAAAACTCGGAAAAAGCGGCCTCGAAGTATCTGCGATCGGCTTCGGATGCATGGGCCTGAACTTCGGTTACGGACACGCGCTGGCGAAGCAGGACGCGGTGGACATGATCCGCGCGGCCTACGACCGCGGCGTGACGTTCTTCGATACCGCCGAGGTCTATGGTCCCTTCACCAACGAGGAACTGGTCGGCGAGGCGCTGGCTTCCGTCCGTGATAAGGTCGTCATCGCCACCAAGTTCGGCTTCGACATCGATCCCGCGACCGGCAAGCAGTCCGGGATGAACAGCCGGCCCGCGCACATCCGCGAGGTCGCGGACGCCTCGCTGAAGCGGCTGAAGACCGATCATATCGACCTGTTTTATCAGCACCGCGTCGACCCGAATGTGCCGATCGAAGATGTCGCCGGTGCGGTCAAGGACCTCATCCGCGAGGGCAAGGTGAAGCATTTCGGCCTCTCCGAGCCGGGCGCTCAGACCGTCCGAAAGGCGCATGCCGTGCAGCCGGTCGCGGCGCTTCAGAACGAATATTCGCTCTGGACGCGCGGTCCCGAGACCAACGGGATCCTGCAGGCGTGCGAGGAGCTCGGCATCGGCTTCGTCCCCTACAGCCCGCTGGGCAAGGGCTTTCTGACGGGCGCGATGAACCAGAACACCAAGCTCGCCGAAAATGACTTCCGCAGCCTCCTGCCGCGGTTCACACCCGAGGCGATGGCCGCCAATCAAGCCTTGGTCGATCTCCTCAAGCAGATCGGCGACCGCAAGAAGGCCACGCCGGCTCAGATCGCGCTCGCCTGGTTGCTGGCGCAAAGGCCTTGGATCGTCCCGATTCCGGGAACGACGAAGCTTGGTCGCCTGGAGGAGAATCTCAAGGCTGCCGACCTTGAGCTCGACGACGCCGACCTCCATCAGATCGAGGAGGCCGCTGCGGCGATCTCGGTCGAGGGCGAGCGCTACCCGCCGCACCTGATGGCAACCACAGGGCGATAGTTGGCTGCGCGACCTCATCGACGCACCCCAAACGAAAAACCCCGCCGGCAACGGCGGGGTTTTGTTCCTACAAGGTAGAGCAGTTTTGGCAGGACGGGCTGTGCCCGTCGCCGCAGCCCGAAGATCCTCAAGGAGATCATCAAGCTGCGCAAGGAAGACAAGAACGAGCGCGACGAGCGCGAAAGCCTGCTCGACCTCTACATGCTCGCGATGGACACGACCTCGCCGGAGCAGGCGAAGGCGGCGTGAGACGAACGGATTGACCGGTGGGGAGAGATGGCCGCGATCTCAGGATTGCGGCCGTCATTCTGGCGTCAAGAGAGGGCCGCGAGCGATTTATCGATGTCGTGGCCTGTCACCAGTTCCCGTGCGGGATGCCAAACGACGTGCATTGATCTCCTCTGATCGTATCTACATTGCATCACGAGCTTGTCGGAGGCCGAGGAGGAACCAAATGCGAAAGCACTCGATTGATCGGCATCACCCTACGATCAATGGAGACACGGATGGAACTGTCCGGGAAAAAGATTGCCATTCTGGCGACCAACGGCTTCGAGCAATCGGAGCTCGAAGTGCCGCGTGATGCCCTCAAGGCTGCCGGCGCGACTGTGGAGATCATCTCGCTGCAGCCCGGCGAGATCAAGGGCTGGGACAAGAAGGACTGGGGCCGCCCCGTCAAGGTCGACAAGACCCTCGATCAGGCAGCAGCAGGCGATTACGACGCGCTGGTGTTGCCAGGTGGCCAGATCAACCCTGATCTGCTGCGCGTCGAGCCCAAGGCGCTGGCTTTCATCAAGAGCGTCTTCGATGCCAAGAAGATTGTTGCCGCAGTCTGCCATGCGCCCTGGCTGCTGGTCGAGACGGGCATCGCGAAGGGCCGCAGGATGACGTCCTACAAATCGATCAAGACCGACATCGCCAATGCCGGTGCGAAGTGGGAGGATTCCGAGGTCGTCGTCGACCAGGGCATCATCACGTCGCGCAACCCCGGCGACCTCAAGGCCTTCAGCACAAAGATCATCGAAGAGGTGAAGGAAGGGCGCCACACGCAGCGGAGCAACGCGGCGTAACTGCGATTGCGGTGACGGTGCAGTCCAGCACTGTCACCGTCATTCTGGAGCCGGCTATCAATAGCGGCCGCCGCTGCCCTTCTGCTGCGTGATCCAGTCCGACAAGGTTTTCCGTGCCGATCCCGCGGTCCGGCCCGGTGATGCCTTCGGATTATCGCGAACGCCTTTCGCCGGACGGCCGTGCGGCGCTTCCGTTGCGTTGACGCTCTTCAAGGCAGCAGTCGATGCCTCTGCGGCTTCCCTCTCGAGGCGCAGCTGTTTCAATCGCGCCATCTTGATGCGCTCGGCCTCGACTTCGGGTCGTTCGGCGAGCTGCGGCTTGTGTTGAGCAAGCTCCGCCGGGACCAGGACACCGATGATGGTCGTCTCGCCGAGCGCCTTGCAGGCTTCGAGCCGATGCAGTCCCTCGACCAGAACGAGGCGGTCTCCGTCGAGCCGAACGGAAATGGGGGTCTGTTGTCCGACGTCCAACATACTTTCCGCGATCTCGCCGACGGTCTCGGGCTTGATGGCTTTCTTCTGCTTGGTGGGAACGAAGATCTTCTCGATCGGGAAGCTTTCCGGTTTGGGCATATTTGACTCCGCTTCTACCGGGCCCGTCGGAACCCATGCCGGTGGAGTCAGGAGTTTAGGGGGGAGGGGCGAGACCGCAAAGGCAATTCGGAGGCAGAGTATTGATGAGCATCGAAGACGGAACCGATCTGCGATTGCGAAGCCCAGTGCGTAGGACGGGTTGCGCGGTAGCGAAACCCATCAACACCCGTCGGAACATCATGCGTTTCGCAAGTACTCAACCCATCCTACGGGCTTGGGCGATCTCACCCAAGAATAGATAAGTGTGAATCACGGCCAGCCGAGCTTCTTCTTCAGTCACGTCTACATGCACCCCCTTTGACACTTTGCTGTTCACCGCGTCCAGGCGGGCGGCCAAGTGCTCCAAACCTGATGCAATCAACTCCCGCGAGCCCGCGCTTGCGGTGCTCTGCTCCAAATAGGCCATAAGTCGATTTTTGTAATTCTCGGGGCCAACGTCACGCTTTTTTCCTGCCCCATCAACGTATGGGTCAGATCGCGCGGGATATGTGGCGTCCGCTATAGTAAGCAAGAGCCTTCGGCAAGTGGTAAGAGCCTGCGAGTAAGACTCGTCTGACCCCTCAGCCATTCGCGCGTTAACGGCTACGATCTGTTCGGCCGCCTTGGGTGCGTAAGACCTGATAAAGGTATCAACCCGAGTCCTTGCCTGCTCAAAAATATCCTGCGCAGCATCACCCAACTCGATGGATATGTAAACGTCAGTGGCGTAGCTGTGGATTGCGGCCCGAAGAGCAACGACTACTGCGTGATTTTCGTTGTAGAGCTTTCGGTTTTCGGTTTGTTGTCGGGCGCGGTTGGCTAAAAATTCCTCGGTCGCCCTTTTTACCGTGAAGTTTTCCATCACTACAGACTTGTCGACAGTCTGATTGAGAGTTTCGGCTCTTTCCTTGTAGCCTTCCCCGATCGCTTCGAGTTGAGGTAAACTCGCAATATAGTATTTGCCCTCGGGGTCGACGCGCCCTGACCTACGTGCATATTTTTCGCAAGTTCCCAGAGTACTGATATTGAAGGACTGCTTTGGGTAGCCAGAGGTTTCCAATTCGAGCCAGCACTGTGCGTCTGTATCGCGCATCAAACGGGCTAACCGCTTTGCTTTCATCAGAACACCTTCTGTTCTGACCGTGACCGTTTCAAGGTCATCCAGGAGCGTTCGCGCAATTTGCCGTGCATCGTCCAGCCTGATCGACATTGGCCAAATCTCCGATGAAATTGTCTTGCCAATAGGCAGCTCAGCGTGATCCCAGTCTTTGCGCAGCTCGTGGGCTTGCTTAAGCTCTTTGCGAAACCCCTCGTCTCTCGGCCGATATCTTTTACGAAGAGCTCAGCTCGTCCGGAGGCTATAGGCCCGTTCCAACGAAATTAGCGATGCCTTCGTTTCCGCTTTTCATTAGATCGAGTAGGCTTTTTTCGTCGATTAACGGCAGCCCCATCATAGGTGCAATCAAGCATCCGCTCGCGTGATGCTCCTTGCTACCTAAACTACAGCTTACGATTCCTTTGGTTATGATACCCCCGCCAACCAAAATGGGACTGCCGCTCATTTTTCCAGGAATTTTTGCGTCGAATTCGAAGTTTGGTCCCGGCGTTGAACTTTGCTTCTCGGTTATGTTGTCCGGGTGAATGCACGTCACGGAGCCAACCGAAACAACCAGCTCGGGCTGGTAGTCATCACCCCCAAATCGGATGTTTCTCATTTCGGGATAGCCGATCGCTACAGCGCGGTCGCCAAGCTTGAGATTATACAAGCCAATGTTCAGTGGTTGATAGGGGCCGATCAAAGGGTGTTCGTCAACCTTGCAAACGGCCACGTCGAGGTCTGGTCTAAACTCAGGTTTTTTATGCAGCAGCGGACTCTCAATATCTTTGCCCCAATGATATGCCCACTTAAATGGGCACATAAACCATTTAGCTTCCCGCATCGCCGGATGAATTGCGAAGGGGGCATTTTTCATGGCTGGGTTGGCTGGCAGTAGAACTCCAAAATGCAGGTCCTCGCCTAACCTGTGTGCATTGGTCGCGACTCGAGTGAGGCATGTGTAGTTTTCATCGACAGGGTCTCGGAGAACGTGAGCAGCGGTCATCAATAAACCAGAAGCGCTGATGAAAAAGCCTGTGCCAATGCAGCGAATCTCTTCATCACCGTGATTCCATGACACGATGGGCACGATGCTTTGCCGGATTAAAAATTCAGTAGTGCCAAATGTGGCGAAGAAATTGTTCATGATCTGACCCGGTCGCTGGGTCATAAGGTTCACTTCATTTTCGATTTTGAAATAGTCCTGCGCAAACCCGTTTCTGGGTTTCAAGTCAATGCTTTTAAGGTCGTGGCCGGTCCAGACGCCGGCTTCATTCTTCTTCCAGATCGATTTTAGTATTCCAATCTTGTCCTTCGGCATCTTAAGACTCCTGAAGATGACGCCTACAAATTGCTTCGGATTGTCTCACGGATGGAGGATTCGTTTGGAGAATTGAAACGAAACCCTCCTGCTTCTAAGCAAAAGGGCGGCCGTCTTGGCCGCCCTTCGTAGATATCCGGTTCACGCCTGGATATATCTTGATCTTCGCGACCCCTCACGAACACCCCGTCGTGCTTCCGCACGTATCGCACTTCATGCACGTGCCATTCCGCACCAGTGTGAAGTTGCCGCACTCTGAGCACATCTCGCCCTCGTAGCCCTTGGCCTTGGCTTCCGCGCGGCGCTCGGCCTTGCTGGGCACCGCCTGGGCGGCGCTGCCGGCCTTGCTCCATTGGAGGGCCTCTAACTTCTCGGTGGGCGAGAGGTCGTGGCTGACTTCCTGCTTCAAGGCGACCGCGCCTTCGAGGGCATCGCCGGCGCCGCGGGCGGTGGCGCCGTGGGAGGCGAGCGAGGTGACCTTGCTGCCGCCTGATGGCGCGTTGTCGCTGGTGGAGGCGACCGCGGCCGAGCCGCCGCGCATCACCACGAGGTTGTCGGTGCGGGAGCGGGTGAGACCGCGCGACACCAGCTTGTTGGCGTGGTGTTGCTCGTCCGGCTCCTTGCCTTCTTCCACACCCTTGCCGAGCGCGTCGAAGTTCGACTCGGTCGGATCGACATGGGCGAGATCGAAGCGCGACATGTAGCTCACCGCGAGCTCGCGGAAGACGTAGTCGAGGATCGAGGTCGCGTATTTGATGCTGTCGTTGCCCTGCACGGGGCCCGCCGGCTCGAAGCGGGTGAAGGTGAAGGCGTCGACATATTCGTCGAGCGGCACGCCGTACTGCAGACCCAGCGACACCGCGATGGCGAAGTTGTTGATGAAGGAGCGCAGCGCTGCGCCTTCCTTGTGCATGTCGATGAAGATCTCGCCGAGACGGCCGTCGTCATACTCGCCGGTGCGCAGGTAAACCTTATGTCCGCCGACGACCGCCTTCTGGGTGTAGCCCTTGCGTCTATCAGGCATCTTCTCGCGCTCGCGCATCACGACAATGCGCTCGACCAGCTTCTCGACGACCTTTTCCGAGATCTGCGTGGTACGCGCCGCCATCGGCTTCTCGTAGAGCGCCTCGACGGCATCGTCCTCGTCCTCATCGTCGCTGATGAGCTGCGAGTTCAGCGGCTGGGAAAGCTTGGAGCCGTCGCGGTAGAGCGCGTTTGCCTTCAGCGCGAGCTTCCACGACAGCATGTAGGCGGACTTGCAGTCCTCCACCGTGGCGTCGTTCGGCATGTTGATGGTCTTGGAGATCGCACCCGAGATGAAGGGCTGCGCCGCCGCCATCATGCGGATGTGGCTCTCGACCGACAGATAGCGCTTGCCGACCTTGCCGCAGGGATTGGCGCAGTCGAACACCGCATAGTGCTCGGCCTTCAGGTGCGGAGCACCTTCCACCGTCATTGCGCCGCAGATGTGGACGTTGGCCGCCTCGATCTCGCGCTTGGTGAAGCCGACGGCCTGGAGCAGGTCGAAGCCGGGGGCCGCAATGGCCTCGGCGCCGATGCCGAGCTGGTCGCGGATGAAATCCTCGCCGAAGGTCCACTTGTTGAAGGCGAACTTGATGTCGAAGGCGGTCGGCAGGGCCTTTTCGACCTTGGCGATGGCCTCATCGGTAAAGCCCTTGGCCTTCAGCGTCGAGGCGTTGATGCCCGGCGCGTTGGAGAGCGAGCCGTGGCCGACGGCGTAGGCCTCGATCTCCGCAATCTCGCTCTCGCGATAGCCGAGCGTGCGCAGAGCGGCGGGGACGGCGCGGTTGATGATCTTGAAATAGCCGCCGCCCGCAAGCTTCTTGAATTTCACCAGCGCGAAGTCGGGCTCGATGCCGGTGGTGTCGCAATCCATGACGAGGCCAATCGTGCCGGTCGGCGCGATCACAGTGGTCTGGGCATTGCGATAGCCGTGCTTTTCGCCGAGCTCGAGCGCCGCATCCCAAGCCGCCTTGGCATGGGCGACGATGTCTTGCTGCGGGCACGAAGCGTGGTCAAGCGGCACCGGGTTGACGGAGAGAGCCTCGTAGCCGGAGCTCTCGCCATGCGCGGCGCGGCGGTGGTTGCGGATGACGCGCAGCATGTGCGCGGCGTTCTTCTTGTAGCCGGGGAAGGTGCCGAGCTCGGCCGCCATCTCCGCCGAGGTCTTGTAGGTGATGCCGGTCATCACGGCGGTCAGCGCGCCGCAGAGCGCACGGCCTTCCTTGCTATCATAGGACAGGCCCATGGTCATCAGGAGGCCGCCGATATTGGCGTAGCCGAGGCCGAGCGTGCGGAACTCGTAGGAGAGCTCGGCGATCGCGCGCGAGGGGAACTGCGCCATCATCACCGAGATTTCGAGCACGACGGTCCAGAGCTGGCAGAGGTGCTCGTAGCCCTTCACGTCGAACTGCTTGGTCTCGGTGTTGTAGAACGTCAGCAGGTTGGCGGAGGCGAGATTGCACGCGGTGTCGTCCAGGAACATGTATTCCGAGCACGGATTGGACGCGCGGATGTCGCCGGACGCCTTGCAGGTGTGCCAGTCGTTCATGGTGGTGTTGAAGTGCAGGCCCGGATCGGCCGAGGCCCAGGCGGCGTGGCCAATTTTTTCCCAGAGGTCGCGCGCCTTCAGCGTCTTCGTCACCTTCTTCGAGGTGCGGGCGGTCAGATTCCAGTCGCCGTCGGTCTCGACCGCGCGGAGGAAGTCGTCACGGAGCGAGACCGAGTTGTTGGAGTTCTGGCCGGAGACCGTGAGATAAGCTTCGCTATCCCAGTCAGTGTCGTAGACGTCGAACTGGATGTCCTTGTAGCCTTGCTTGGCAAACTGGATGACGCGCTTGATATAATTGTCAGGCACGAGGCTGCGGCGCGCCAGCTTGATCTCGCGGCGGAGCGCCGGGTTCTTCTCGGGGTCGAAACAGTCGTCGCCAGAGCCTTCGCAGTTGACGCAGGCCTTCAGCACCGCCTTGAGGTGCTTCTGGTTGATCTTGGATCCCGTGACGAGGGCGGCAACCTTCTGCTCCTCCTTCACCTTCCAGTCGATATAGGTCTCGATATCGGGGTGATCGACGTCGACGACGACCATCTTGGCGGCTCTACGCGTCGTGCCACCGCTCTTGATGGCGCCGGCGGCGCGGTCGCCGATCTTGAGGAAGCTCATCAGGCCGCTCGAGCGGCCGCCGCCCGAGAGCTTTTCGCCTTCGCCGCGCAGGCGGGAGAAGTTGGAGCCGGTGCCGGAGCCGTATTTGAACAGGCGGGCCTCGCGGACCCAGAGGTCCATGATGCCGCCCTCGTTGACGAGGTCGTCACCGACGCCCTGGATGAAGCAGGCGTGCGGCTGCGGATGCTCATAGGCCGATTTGGACTTGGTCAGCTTGCCGGTGAAGGGGTCGACGTAATAATGGCCCTGGCCGGGGCCGTCGATGCCATAGGCCCAGTGCAGACCGGTGTTGAACCATTGCGGCGAGTTCGGCGCGACCATCTGCATGGCGAGCATATAGCGGAGCTCGTCGTAGAAGGCCTGCGCGTCTTCGTCGGACGAGAAATACTTGCCCTTCCAGCCCCAATAGGTCCAGCAGCCGGCCAGCCGATCGAACACCTGCTTCGATGAGAGCTCGCTGATATAGCGCTCTTTCTCAGGGAGAGCGGCGAGAGCTTCCGTGTCGGGCACGGAGCGCCACAGGAAGGAGGGGACGGATTCCTCCTCGACCTTCTTCAGGCGCGCGGCGACGCCGGCCTTGCGGAAGTATTTCTGGGCGAGCACGTCGGAGGCGACCTGCGACCATTCGGCCGGGACCTCGACGCCGTCCATTTTAAACACGACCGAGCCGTCGGGATTCCGGATCTCCGACGTGGTCAGGCGGAATTCGATTCCCGCGTAAGGTGACTGTCCTGAAGTGGTGTGGCGCCGCTCAATCCGCATGGTCTTGCCCCGTCCTATTCTTTGACCGGACCGCCTCGGTTCAGGCGTGCCGGGTCGACATTTCAGTTCGCGTTTCCACTCAAGGCCCGATCGGCCCTTGGGCAACGCAGTTCAGCCGGTGGATCCGGCCCAGTTTCTCCCGACGTGATTCCTCGATGCGCGCATCGATCAATCCGCCGGCACGTCCAGACACATCCGCCCCAAGGGATGAGCCCGACATGCGTTCAAACGCCCACACCGTCACAACGTCTACGAAGCCATCCGAGCCTGTTACCGGCCCGTTCTGGCGCCCGAAAAGTCCGCTCTTCGAGGGCAGACAAGCCCTCATCCCGCTGCCTTCATCTGGCTTGGCGGAGTGCTATTTTGCGGGCCCTTTGGGGGAGTGCCGGCGGGACGCAAACACACTCGCGCCGAACGGACCGAAAGCTAGGACTCTCCGTTGCGTCCGTCAAGAATTAGTGCGAGTTCCTGAATCAAATACTAAATATGGTGGATTGCGGGGGATAACAGGGGGCAAGCCCGCGCTGTTGTGGGTCCAAGTATCGGTGAGTCCTCAGGGATTCCCAACCGAAAAAATTTGCATCCGGTGGCGATGCGGAGCCTTCATCCCGCTGTTCACAGGGCAGGTATATTTTTAGGGACCGGGGTTGCGCAAACGGGACTCACGTAGGGCTACGGAAGGTGAGGGCAGGCATGCCCGCTAGGCTGGTGGTCGCGCCTGCGAATCCGGGCCAAGCTGAGCCCGATTTGCCGGACACCCCACATGCTTGATTCGACAAGGCCGGTGCTGCGACCGCGCATCGCCCCCGCCGGCCTGATGTTCCTCGCCATCACCTCGATCGGCTGGGGTTTCAATTGGCCGGTGACGAAATTCCTGCTCGGCGAGCTGCCGCCGCTGACGCTGCGCGGCGTGACCGGCGTGCTCGGCGCGGTGCTGCTCGCCGCGCTTGCGCTGGTGCGCGGCGACAGCCTGAAGGTCGCGCCCGCGATCTGGCCGCGGTTGGTGACGGCGGCGGTCCTCAACGTCACCGGCTGGATGGTGCTGATGGGATTGGCGCTGCTCTGGCTGCCGGCGAGCGAGGCGGCGCTGATCGCCTACACCATGCCGGTCTGGGCCTCGCTGATCGCCTGGCCCGTGCTCGGTGAGCGGCCGACGGTGTTGCGCACGCTGGGGCTGGTGATGGCCTTTGCGGGGCTAGCCTCGATCATGGGCGGCAACGGCATTGCCGCCAGCACCGAGAAAGCGCCTGGCATCATCATGGCCCTGTGCGGCGCGATCGGCTTTGCCGTCGGCACCGTGTTCTCGAAGAAGTATCCGATCCACCTGCCGCCGATCACCGCCGCCGCCTGGCAGATCGGGATCGGCTGCCTGCCGATCTCGATCGTCGGCCTGCTGATCGAGACCTCGCATCTGGACAAGGTGACGCCGCTCGGCTGGTGGCTGCTGGTCTATTCGACCGTGGTGCAGTTCTGCATCGCCTATGTCAGCTGGTTTGCCGCGCTGGCGCGGCTGCCGGCCTCGGTCGCCGCGATCGGCACGATGGCCGTGCCGGTGATCGGCGTTGTCGCGTCCGCGATTGCCCTGCACGAGCCGCTGGGACCGGGCCAGATCGCGTCGCTGGTTTTTACGCTCGCGGCCGTGGTGCTGGCGACGCGCTAGCTCATTCAATCCCGCCGTTCAGCGCCTTCCTGACCATCGCGGCAAGCTGGTTGCGCCGATAGGGCTTTGTCAGCAGCATCACGCCATCGTCGAGCTTGCCGTGATGGACGATGGCGTTGTCGGTGTAGCCGGAGGTGTAGAGCACCTTGACGCCCGGCCGGCGCTTCGCCACCTCGTCGGCGAGCTCGCGCCCGCTGATGCCGCCGGGGATGACGACGTCGGTGAAGAGCAGGTCGAAGGCCTGGCCGGCCTCGATCATCTGCAGTGCGGCCTTGCTGTCGGCGGCGGCGACCGTCTTGTAGCCGAGGCTCTGCAGCTGCGCGGTGACGAAGTTGCGCACCAGCGCGTCGTCCTCGACGACAAAGATGGTCTCGGCGCCGCCTTCGGCCTGCGGCGCGATCGCGGCAGTCGCTTCCGTCAGGCCTTCGCCCGGCGGCAGATAGAGCTTGATCGTGGTGCCGTGGCCTTCCTCGCTGTAGATCTTGATGTGGCCGCCGGACTGCTTGACGAAGCCGTAGACCATGGAAAGGCCGAGACCTGAGCCTTTGCCGACCTCCTTGGTGGTGAAGAACGGCTCGAACGCCTTTTCCTGGACGCCCTGCGCCATGCCGGTGCCGGTGTCGCTGACAGCGAGCATCACGTAAGGGCCGGCCCGCACGTCGGGATTGGCCTGCGCATAGGCCTCGTCCAGCACGACGCGGTGGGTCTCCAGCAGCAGCTTGCCGCCGTTCGGCATGGCGTCGCGGGCGTTGATCGCCATGTTGAGCACGGCGTTGGTGAGCCGGGACGGATCGATATGCGAGGTCATCGGCCCCTGTTCCAGAATCGTCTCGATCTGGATCTGCTCGCCGAGGGTAGGGCGCAGGAGCTTTGCGATGTCGGCGATGGCCGCGTTGATTTCGACGTCGCGCGGCTGCAGCGGCTGCTTGCGCGCGAAGGCGAGCAGATGCTGGATCAGCTCGGCGCAGCGCTCGGCGGCATCGTCGATCAGGCGCGCGGTGCGCTGCAGCTCGGGCTGCTCCTTCAGGCTTGCCACCAGCGTCTCGGTATTGCCTGAGATCACCGTCAGCATGTTGTTGAAATCATGCGCGACGCCGCCGGTCAGCTTGCCGATGGCGTCGAGCTTCTGGGACTGCTGCAGCTGCCGCTCGGTTTCGCGCGAGGAGGTCGCGTCGTGATAGACCAGCACGGCGCCGGAGATGTTACCTTGCCCGTCGCGCATCGGCCGGCCGCTGACCATCAGATGGCGCACGTTGTTGCCGCTATGCGGGCGGACGATCATCTCCAGATCCTCGAACCCGTTGCCGCGCAGCACGCGCGCGGACGGCAGCTCGTCGGATTTGAGCGGCGTGACGCCGTCGCCGTGGAAGACGTCGGACAGCGCCCGCAGATTGCGCAGGTTCATGCCGGCGCGGTGCAGCAGCATTCGCTCCGCAGCCGGATTGGACAAAAGGACGTTGCCTTCGCTGTCGATCACCAGCACGGCTTCCGCCATGCTGCGGAACGTGCTCTGAAGCACGTTGACCGACATGCGCAGCTCGTCATGGGCGGTGACGAGATGTTCGGTGCGTTCGGCAACGGCGGCTTCGAGGGCTTCCTTGGCGGCCTCGCTCTCATGCAGCGAGCTCTTGAGCTGCACGGTGGTGCGCTGGCTCTCGCGCAGGAGCATGGCGACCAGCAGCAGGATCACCAGGGCGCCGACGACGTCGATGCCGAGCAGCACGATGCTGCTCCGGCGCGAGTCCGCTTCGCGGGCGCCCAGCAGCTTCTCTTCGCCCGCGGCCAGCCGGTCGAGATTTCCGGTGAGCGACTCCATCAGGCCGCGTCCCTCGCCGCGGTCTTGCAGCGCGTTGACGCCGTCGGCATCGCCGCTTGTGCGCAGCCGAAGCGCTTCGGCTGCAATGGCGATGCGGCGCAGGATGAGAGGTTCGGTCGCCTCCAGCAGCCTCATCTGATCGGGGTTGTCGCGGATGGCGAGCTTGAGGTCGGCCAATACCGGCGCGATCCGGCTCCGCGATGCCTGGAATTCCTCGACGAAGCCGTTGCTGCGGAAGATCTCGTAGCCGCGCGCGGCGCTCTCGGCGCGACGAACCTGCAAGCGCAGATCCGAGATCTTCTTCAGCACCTCGACGGTGTGGTTGACCCAGGCGACGTCCGACCGCGACTTGACGTCGAGGCCGATCGAGGCAGCGGTGATGAGCAGAAGGATGGCAAGTCCGGCACCGAGAATGACGCGCTGCGAGGGGATCAAGGGGCTTCTTTCTTGTCCTTCTCTGCGCTCGCGCCGGGACCGGCGAGGCATTCCCGGATGGTGCTCAGCAACGTCTCGGGCGTGAACGGTTTACGCAGGCAGCGCGATGCGCCGAGTTCCAGCGCCATGCGGAGAAAGTCCGGAGTGGGCGAGGCGGATGAGGCGAAGGCGTAGCCGGACATGGCGATCAGTGGAATCGCCGGCGCGCGCTCGTGAAAGATGCGGATGGATTCGAAGCCGCGCATATGCGGCATGAAGATATCGACCAGCATCACATCAAACGGCTGGGCTTCCAGCGCAGCAAGCCCCGTTTCGCCGCCGTCAGTCAACGTGACATCGAAGCCTTGACGCAGGAGGAGGACCTCAATGGTCGCGCCGACCATCGGATCGTCATCTACCACGAGGATACGCGGCATCACATTTCCCAGCAGATCGAAGTCCCCACAGCATCTGGTGATATAGGCGAATCGTGCGCCGGGTCAATTTTGGATTGGGCCAGGATGGATATGCACGGCGCCATGCATAGCTGGATCGCAAGTTCCACCTGCTGGAGCTGTCCCGGACAGGTGAATTTCATCGGTTTTCAATGGAAGGTTGAGACAAAGGGCGCGCGGTCAGCGCAAGCTGCTCCTTCGTCACGGCGGGCGCTGCGGGCGCACAGAGACGTGCAAGAGCGCCGCTAAGATGATCGCAAGACATATCGACAATGGGCGCGCCGTTGCTGCGCCCTCTACGCCATCAGCGGCGCTGACAACAGCGCCGCCCATGACTGACATGCTTCAGACTGTGCTACGGGCAGGGATGGCGCAGGCCGTCATAGCCGAGATAGGTGCCGGACGCCGGGTCGTAAGACCGGTAGCGCTGGGCGCAATAGGCTGACGAATCGGCTCCAACGTCGGGTACCACGGCGACGGTCGGACCTTCGTCATAGTAGCCGTCGTCATAGTAGGAGTCGTCGTAATACGGGCCGCCATAATAGGCGTATGAGCCAAGGCCGCCGATCGCCGCACCTGCCGCGAAGCCGGGCCAGAAGCCGCCGTGATGATGGCGCCAGCCACCGCTCCATCTGCCGCCACCGCCGCTCCAGGTGCCGGGCGAGGCGGTTGCGACGCTGCGGCTGCCGTTAAAGGACGGCGAGACAGCGGAACGGGTGGGCACGCCAGCTGCGAAACTGCCGCCGCTTGGACGCACCGCGGTGCTGGCCGCAAAGCTGCCGCCGCCGCCATGGAACGCGGCGCCGCCACCGCCGATCCGGGCGCCGCCGCCAAAGCTGCCGCCGCTCATGTGGCCTCCGCCGCCACCGAAGTGAGCGCCGCCACCGCCACCGCCGAAGTGAGCCCCTCCTCCACCACCGCCGTGGCCGCCATGGAATTGAGCGTAGCTTGGGGTCGCCATTGGAAGAACAAACGCCAGCGCTGCCGCTGCACTCAAAACTTTCAGTCTGTTCATGTTCAAACTCCTTTCCCGGAAGCAAATGCCTCGAAAGGGCTACAGTTCCTGGGATCACGCCGGTTTGCGCATTTTGCGCATGAGGTGCAGATTTCCTTACGCCCGCTGTATCCGGCATGAATGGATCGCGTCCGATTTGCGGCAGCTCTTTTGCGGTCGCTTTGGCTCCGCCTGGTCCCCGCGTTCGGGCTGGGCACGGTCGCGCCCGCCGAACTGGACATTTGGCCGCCCGGATGGCATCAGGACCCCACAAAGCAGGGCCCTTGCCGCATGAAACAATTCTTCCTGAAGCTCTTCACCTGGTGGAATGGCCAGACCTTTGGCACGCAACTATGGACCCGCCGGTTCGGGGAGCTGGTCGGCCAGGACGAGCAGGGCAATCGCTACTACCGCACGGCCGGCGGCAAGATCGACCCGACGCTTGGCTTCGAGCGGCGCTGGGTGATCTACAACGGCTATGCGGAAGCAAGCCGCATTCCCCCGGAATGGCACGGCTGGATCCATCACGTCGTCGACACCCCGCCGACCGAGCTCAACTACCAGCCGCGCGAGTGGGAAAAGCCGCACCAGCCGAACCTCACTGGCACGCCGAAGGCCTATCGGCCCTCCGGCTCGACCCTGGCCAGCGGCAAGCGGCCGAAGGCGACCGGCGACTACCAGCCCTGGACCCCCGGCTAGCCTGCGATCTTCCATCTCTGGATGGATGCAAGCGCATCCGCATCAATCCGCTGTGAACAACGGGAACAGCGGGGACGCCGGCTGCGTGGCCGTTGCGCCTGCGCGAGCGATGCGGCTCAATCATCCCATCTTACGGAGATGGGAAACCATCGCGTTCGGTTCGGGCAACAGTTCGCGACTGTCCCGAGATGCAGCGGCCGCCGAGGAAGGACTCGATCGGGAGATAGGCCCCCGGTCTGGAAGCTCCGAAATCGCCCGATGAGAATGTGCGCCGCCGTGAGACAGGAAAGGCCGCTTGGGAAACCGGGCGGCCTTTTTCTGTTGGAAACTACACCAGCCGCGCCGACGCGCGCGCCACCGCTTCGAGGCGGCGGGCCTGTCGTGGCGCGCCGCGCTCTTTGATCAGGGCGAGCACGTCCGCAGACGCCGTATCGGGCGAGCCCGAATCGAACGGAGGCGCCGGATTATATTCGAGCTGCAGCTGGATCGCTTCCGCGGTCGCGCGGTCGAGCAGGATCGAGACCAGCGTCAGCGCAAAATCGATCCCTGCTGTGACGCCGCCGCCGGTGATGCGGTTACGGTCGATACAGACCCGCGTCTTCGTTGGTGTCGCGCCGAACTGGTTGAGCATCTCCATCGCACTCCAATGGGTGGCGGCGCGATAACCCTTCAACAGGCCGGCGGCGCCAAGCGCGAGCGATCCGGTGCAAACCGATGTTACGTATTTTGCGCCCTCTGCCTGCCGGCGCAGGAAGGCGAGCACCTCCTCGTCGTTGAGCAGATCGTCGATGCCGCCGCCGCCGGGCACGCAGATCACATCGAGCTGCGGGCAGTCGGCAAACGTCGTGGTCGGCGTCAGCGTGAGAACGGAGTCGCTCGGCACCGGCTCGATCCGTTTCCAGATCAGATGCAGCTTGGCGCCGGGGACAGATGAAAACACCTGCAATGGGCCGGTGAAGTCGAGCTGGGTGACGCGTGGAAACACCAAAAGTCCGATCTGGAGCGGTACCGACATAAGAGCCTCCAATTATGCGCTTGACGCCGGGAGACTGGCATGGTGCCCTCCTGTCCGAAATGGTATAATTCCCTCTCTTTCGGACATGACCATGATTGGCATCCTGATCTTTCCGGATTTCCAGCTGCTCGACGCGGCCGGCCCGATCTCGGTGTTCGAGATCGCGGCACGCTCTGGCGGCAAGCCGCTTGCGCTGCGGGTGCTGGCGCTGAACGCAGGCGCCGTGCGCTCGTCCTCCGGCGTCGAGATGATGGCGCGCGATTTCAAATCGGCAAATGCGATCACGACGCTGATCGTGGCGGGCGGCGCGGGCGTGGCAAGCGCCGCGCGCTGTGAGGTCACGCGCGCGCTGGTGCAGCGGCTGGCCAGGCGCGGCGTGCGGATCGCCAGCGTCTGCTCGGGCGCCTATGTGCTTGCGGAGGCCGGCCTGCTCGATGGCCGCCGCGCCACCACCCATTGGGGCCGGACGCGCGAATTCATCGCGCGCTATCCGAAGGTGAAGTTCGAGCCTGACCAGATTTTCACCCGCGACGGCAATGTCTGGACGTCGGCGGGCATCAGCGCCGGCATCGACCTCGCGCTCGCGATGGTGACGGAAGACCAAGGCGAGGAGATCGCGCAACAGACTGCGCGCCAACTCGTGCTCTATCATCGTCGCAGCGGCGGCCAGTCGCAATTCTCATCGCTGCTGGAATTGAAAGCGCCGAACGGCCGCTTCGGCGCGCTGTTGTCGTGGGCGCGAGAAAATCTCGACGCGCCGCTGACGGTGGAGAACCTCGCCGATCGCGCCGGCATGAGCGCGCGGCATTTCGCCCGCGCCTTTGCCGCGGAGACCGGCACGACGCCATCGAAGGCGATCGAGCGGTTGCGGATCGAGGTGGCGCGCGAGCGCGTGCAGTCCTCGCGCGAGGCGATCGAGCGCGTCGCCGAAGCGACCGGCTTCGGCGACCCTGAAAGAATGCGCCGCGCCTTCATCCGCGCCTTCGGTCAGCCGCCGCAGGCACTGCGGCGCGCGGCGCGGGCGGGGTAGGGCGCGCGCACGATTGTCAGCCAAAGGCCTTGCCGACCTCGCGTCCGACCGATGCGATCACATCGTTTCGTCCATTCGGGTCGAGCGTGGCGCCGGTGAGATACACCGCGACGATGAGCGGTGAACGCTCGGGCGGCCACACGATGGCAACGTCATTTGTGGTGCCATGCTCGCCTGCTCCGGTCTTGTCGCCCATACGCCAGCCTTGCGGTAGGCCGGCACGTAAACGCGTATCCCCCGTCTTGTTGGCAATGAGCCATTTGCCCAGTTGATCTCGCCCCTCCGGGAGCAGGACGTCACCGAACAGCAAGCGCCGAAAATTCGCGGCCATCGCATTGGGGGTCGTGGTGTCGCGGGGATCGCCCGGCGCGGCCTCGTTCAGTTCGGTTTCGGTCCGATCCAGTCTTGTCAACTTGTCGCCGAGGCTCCGCGCAAAGCTGGTCAAGCCGGCCGGGCCGCCAATATTTTTCAGAAGCGCGTTGCCGGCCGTGTTGTCGCTCCGGGTGATGGCAGCATCGCAGAGTTCGCGGAGCGTCATTCCTTCTCCGCCGATATGCTCGCTGGTGACGGGCGAATACTCGACGAGATCGGCCTGCTCGATACGAACGCGCCGTTCAAGGCGTTCCAGCTTGCTGCCCGCGTCTTTGAGGATTGCTGCCGCCGCCAGCACCTTGAATGTGCTGCACATGGGAAAGCGTTCGTCTCCCTTGTGATGGATCGGAACGCCTGTGGTCGTGTCGAGCACGGAGACGCCGAGCCGGCCTCCGCTCTTCAGTTCCAACTGCTTGATGGCATCGATTAGCGGTGCAGTTCCGCCTGACGCAGCCCCCGAAACGTTCGGCAGGAAAACACTTCCCGCGACCGCAAGTGCTGACGAGGCGAATTGACGTCGTGTTAGCATCGAAAACTCCCGTGAATTGCCGGAATGTTTTGCGTCGCGCTCGCGCAATTGACAAACGATGGTTCGTAAGGCCATCCATAAGTAAAACTTGGATCAGACGTGGCCCGCCGCCCTGCCGACATTTCCAGTCTGCCCCTGAACGCGCTCCGCTCGTTCGAAGCGGCTGCGCGCCATCTCAGCTTCACCAAGGCCGGTCTCGAACTTCGGGTGTCGCAGGCCGCCGTGAGCCAGCAGGTGCGGACTCTGGAAGAGAGCCTGCGCGTCAGGCTTTTCAAGCGACTGACCCGCGGCCTTGCTCTCACGGAAGAAGGCGAGGCGCTACAGCCTGCAATATCGAGCGCCTTTAGTCAGATCAGTCAGGTGCTGGATCGGTTCGAGAACGGCCGAATGCGCGAGAGTCTCGCAATCGGCGTGGTCGGAACGTTTGCGTCCGGCTGGCTCCTTCCGCGCATCGGGAGCTTCACCTCGAGCCATCCGCAGGTCGATGTCAGGATCTTTGCGAACAACAACCGTGTGGACCTCGGCGGCGAAGGATTGGACTACGCCATTCGATTTGGCGACGGTGCGTGGCACGGGACGAATGCCGAGCGTCTGGTCGAGGCTCATTTCACACCGATGTGCGCGCCAACCGTCGCGAAACGCCTTAAAAATCCAGTCGATCTCCACAAGGAGGTGCTGTTGCGATCGTATCGGCCGGGCGAATGGGCGCACTGGTTCGAGGTGGTCAAATGCAGGCAACCGCGGATGACCGGTCCGACCTTCGATTCGTCGGTCTCTTTGGCGCATGCGGCGGCTCAAGGCGCCGGGGTCGCGCTTTTGCCGGTCGTGTTGTTTTCGGACGATCTGTCGCGCAAGCGGCTGGTTTGCCCCTATGACAGTCGGGTCTTTCTGGGATCGTATTGGCTCACCTCGCTGAAATCAAAAAGGCTTTCGCCTGCGATGAAAGCGTTTCGGGACTGGATATTGGCAGAGTGCAAGAAAAAGAGACCACGCAATCCGTGAAGCGTCGGAGTTTGTGGAGGCTTCCAGCGAGGCCATTGTGCAGGCGTTAAACGGGGCTGGCTGGGACTGCGGGGGGCACCTCCGCCCGTGCCGTCAATCGCCGTGCGATCGGCGTCAGCATGTAGGGCGAAAGGTGGATCGGAAACTGCGTCATCGCGAAATAGAGCCAGGTCGTTGCCGGCAGAGCGCCGGCGGTCGACGGAACAGCAGGGTCGTGACGGCGAGCAGGGTGAAATAGACCGCGAAGGCGAGGGCCGCGACGCTGATGGTGAAGACCGGCCGCGCCACCAGATCGCTCACGACATCGCCCATGATCGCGGACGCGAAGATCAAGAGGATGATGATGTTGAAGCCGTCGATCGGCTGCTTGTGGCGCTGGATCGCGTCAGTGCCGAACACCCATCGAATGACGCTCGCGGCGAGCAGCGACGCTGCTAGGATACCAAGTAGCTTCAGGCGGAGCGTGAGCGGCGAGACGCTCAGCATGCCGCCGAGAAACAGGCTTGCGAACAGCGATGCGGTGAAGGGCACGATTGCGGTTGCGGTCACGAGCGTGACCAGGACGAGCGTAGCATCGAGGCCCATCAGAGCCGCGAGCGCCGGAGAGGCCATCATTGGCGAGGCCATGCTCTGCAGCATCAGCGCCAGACACAGGCCGGGCGCGTGGTCAGTGAGTCCGGTCGCATGCGCGATCAGGCCGACGATCAGCGGAACGCCGATCGTGGTCCAGGCCGTAGCAGCCGCCACCAGCGCCGGCCGGCGGAGATGGCCGTACAGCGCCGCCAGGTCCACCCGCATGAAGGAGATGCAGAGCAGAACCAGGATCGCCTCGGTGACGTAGGGCCGAAGCAGCGCGCCGAGCGGCGGCACGGCGGCAGCGATGAACACGACGGCGGCGACCGCTCGTGTGCCCTGGCCGCCAAGCCAGGTCAGGCCGCGGAGCAGAAGGGCGAGGATGGTTTGGAGAACAGGCAGCATGCGGATGTTGTCAGCCCGGTGCTAGGCGGGGCGGGCGTCCTGGAACGCCCCGGGGGGAGGAGCCTTTGGGACCGAAGACCCCTGCAACTATCCCATTCGGCTGCCGATCTGGCCAGCCGGCCGCCGGGCAGGGCAGGAATGCCGCCCTTTCCCCGCCGTATTCGCCGTGTTAACCGGATGGCCTGCGAGCGGCGGTATCCCCTGTAGAATGTCCAACGAGCCCGATTCGCTGTTGAAGCCGCGCGAAATGTTCAAAACCTTTACCCTGACGGGCCTTGCGGCGCTGCTGGCTGCGACCGCGCTGACGGTCGCGACGCCCGCGCAGGCGCAGATCGGCACCATCTTCTCCGATCCGCCGCCGATGCGGCCGCCGGGCAGCATCCCCCGTGGCGGTCAGCCGATGCCGCAGCCGCCCCCTGATGACGACGAAGAGGTGCCCGAGCTGCCGCCGCAGGGACGCGTGCTGCCGTCGCGACCGATGCCGCCGCCGAGCCGCCAGGGCAATGTCATGCCCGGTCCCGTCGAGAGCCAGCCGCTGGCGCCACCGCCTGGCACCATCGCTCCGCAGAACCAGCCGCCGGCCGTCGCGGTAGCACCGCCGGGCGGCGCGCCTGGCCAGCGCCAGCCGCAGCAGAAGGGCGCGCCGCAGCAGGGCGCCGTGCCGCAGGCCCCGGCCAGCCTTCAGCCTGGCGACGAGGTTGTTACCGAGCCGCCCGCCCAGAAGATCGTGAACAAGAAGGCGACCTTCTCCGGCCTCGACAAGATCACCGGCCGCATCATCAATTTTGACGAGGATATCGGCGAGACCGTGCAGTTCGGCGCGCTGCGCGTGAAGACCGACGCCTGCTACACCCGGCCCGCAACCGAAGCCGCCAACACCGACGCTTTCGTCGAGGTCGACGAGATTACCCTGCAGGGCGAGGTGAAGCGGATCTTCTCCGGCTGGATGTATGCCGCGAGTCCGGGCCTGCACGGTGTCGAGCACCCGATCTACGACATCTGGCTCACCGACTGCAAAGAGCCGCAACAGACCATTGCGACCGCAGCACCCGATCCCGCGACCAAGCCCGCGTCGCCACCGCCGCCTCCGGCGCAGAAGAGGGCCGCGCCCAGGCAGGCCGTGCAGCGTCCGCCGCAACCTCTGCCGCCACCGCAGCAGCCGCAGGCGGCACCGCCACCTCCGCCGCCGGAGCAGCGGCCGGGTCTGTTCGGTCTCCCGGGGTTTGGCCGTTAGGCCAAATCCCGCGGGTTCGGCAATCAATCTGCTTCAAAGAATCTGATCTATTGCCGTGAGGCGATGATCTCGAGCGCGCGTGCGCCCGGGATCGCTTCTCCAGCGGATAGCCGCAGGAAATCGCCGGGCTCACCGGCGAGTGCCTTGTCGAGCAGCGCGGTGTAGCGCCGCCGCGAGATTTCGGCCGCACCAAAGCTCTTCAGGTGCTCGGTGACATATTGCGTGTCGAGCAGCTCGAAGCCACCATGGATCAGACGCGCGACCAGATGCACCAGGGCGACCTTGGAAGCGTCGCGCACGGTGTGGAACATGCTCTCGCCGAAGAAGGCGCGCCCCAGGCTCACGCCGTAGAGGCCGCCGACGAGATCGTCGCCCTGCCAGGCCTCGACGCTGTGGCAATGGCCGAGCTCGTAGAGGCCGCCATAGAGATCGCGGATGCGCTTGTTGATCCAGGTCTCCTCACGCCCTAGCTGCGGCGCGGCGCAGCCGGCGATGGTCGCCTTGAATGCGGTGTTGACGGTGACGCGGAAGGCATCCGAGCGCACCGTGCGCGCAAGGCGCGAGGCGACGCGAAAGCCGTCGAGCGGGATCACGCCGCGCATTTCCGGCTCGACCCAGAACAGGGTCGGGTCGTCCGCGCTCTCGGCCATCGGAAAGATGCCGCAGGCATAGGCACGCAGCAGCACGGCCGGCGTGATTTCAGACGAGGCGGAGTCGCGCGAAGTCATAGCATCCGATCATAGCAGGATCACGACACGCGTGCGAAGAGGACGGTGCGGGATCAACCCGTCGCGGCGCTGTTCGCGTTGCCGAGGGCCGCGGGTATGCGGCGGAACCGCAGAACGATGCGGGTTCCGGAATGCGCGGAATCGCGCTCGACGGTGGCGTCGAGCTTGGCGGCCATGGCCGCGACAATGCGCTGGCCCATGCCGGTGGAGCGCGGATCGGCCTTGGCGCTGTCGCCGACGCCATCGTCGGTGATCGACAGCAGCAGATCGTCTCCTTGCGAGCTCAGCTCGACATGGATCGGGCCGGCCCCATCGGGATAGGCGTATTTCACCGCATTCATCACCAGCTCGTTGACGATGATACCGACGGCGACCGCGCTGTCCGGGTCGATTTCGATCGGCTCGGCCTTCACCGTCAGGCGCGACATCCGGTTGCCTTCGGCGGAGCGCCTGAGATCCTCGAGCAGGGAATCCAGATACTGGTTCAGCACTACGCTCTTCAGGTCCTGTGAGGTGTAGAGGCGGCGGTGCACCTGGGCGACGGCGGCGACGCGGCCCATTGCGTTGGTCAGCGCCACCTTGACCTCTTCCTGGGTGGCGGAGCTCGCCTGCAAATGCAGGAGCGAAGCAATGATCTGGAGCGAATTGCCGACGCGGTGATTGACCTCGCGCAGCAGCAGCTCGCGTTCGGCGGCAAGCGCGGCATAGCGGTCGCGAGAGGCATGGATCTCGGCCTCGGCTTCCTCGCGCGCCCGCTGCAACTCGGCCTGGCGCAGCGCGCCTTCGGCCGCGACGTGCAACAGCGGGATGAAGTCGCCCTTGACGTCCTTGACCAGATAGTCGGCCGCACCTGCCTTCAGCGCGGTGACGGCGATGCTGGAATCCTGCGAGGCCGTGACGAAGACCACGGGCGGGGCGTCCGGAATCGCCATGATCTGCTCGAGCGTCTCGAGCCCGTCGAGACCCGGCATGTACTGGTCGAGCGCGACGACATCGATGCCGCCTTCGCTTCCCGCGCGGCGGATGCGCTCGAGGCCTTCCTCGCCGCTTGCGGCGTGAACGACCTTGTAGCCGCGCCGCGTCAGTCCGCGATCGACCAGGCGCGCCAGCGCATCGTCGTCGTCGATATAGAGCAGTGTCGGCGTGCGCTGGTTCATGGGGCGGCGGGCGGAACCTGGATGACCGAGAAGAACAGGCCGAGTTGCCGAATGGCGTTAGCGAAATTCTCGTAATTGACGGGCTTGGTAATATAGACGTTGCAACCGAGTTCGTAGCAACGCTTGATTTCCTGGCTGTCATCGGTCGTCGTCAGGACGACCACGGGAGAGGCCTTCAGATATTTGTTTTCCTTGATCTGCTTCAGGATATCGATGCCCGACATATCTGGCAAATTGAGGTCGAGCAGGATCAATAGCGCATTGCCCTTTTGCACAAATCCGCTGCCGTCGGCGCCGAACAGATGCTTCATCGCATCGGTACCATTGGCGAAGGCGAGGATCTCGTTGTTGACGCCGGACCTGCGGATGTTGCGCTCGATCAGTCGGGCGTGTCCCTCGTCGTCCTCGATCATGATGATGGTGACAGGCTGGGTCATTTGTCCGTATTCCGGTTACTCGTGTTCCATTTGACGGGCAGCGTGATCGTGAATGTACTTCCGTGGTTGAGTTCTGACGATACCGACATGGTGCCGCCGAGGCGGCGGACCAAGGCGCGGACATGGGCAAGGCCGATCCCCTGGCCCGGCTTGTCCTGGGTTCCGGCGCGGCGGAATAGGTCAAAGATGCGCTGGTGGTCCTTGGCGTCGATGCCGCGGCCGTTGTCGCTGACCTCGAAGATCGCATAGCCGAGCTTGGTCCGGCCACGGATCGCGATTTCGCCTGGAATGCCGGCCTTGAGATATTTGATGGCGTTGTCGATCAGATTGGAGAAGATCTGCTCCACCGCGAGACGGTCGCTGACGATGTTCGGGAGATCGCCCACCCGGATCTCGGCTTGGGCCTCCGCGGCCTGATGGGCGACCGTCGCGGCGATCGATTCGATCAGCTCGCGCATGTCGATGCTGACCGGCTCGAATTCGCGCCGTCCCTCGCGGGTGAGGTTGAGGATCGCCGAGATCAGGCGATCCATCTTGGCGATCGAAGATTTGATGAAGCCGAGCGCCTCGGAAAAGTCTTGTGCGAGCTGCCGGTCCGGCTCCTTGAGCATGATCTCAGCGGCTTCATTTGCCACCGGCGGCGGCCCGTCCGCCGGGACATGGGTGAGGCTGCTGATGCGCCGGAAAATGTCTTTGCCCAATTCGTCGAGCTCGCTGGTGAAGCCCATGATATTAACGAGGGGCGAACGCAGATCGTGGCTGACGATATAGGCAAAGCGCTGGATCTCGTTGTTGGCTTCCCGCAGGTCCGCGGTGCGTTCGTCGACAGTCGTCTCGAGATTGAGGTTGGCGTCGCGCAGCTGCACCTCGGCTTCGTCGCGGGCCATTGCGGAGCGGCGTACCAGCCAGATCGAGAGCAGGGCCAGCACGACAACAAGGCCGGAGCCGATGCCGGTCATCGACGCCGCCAACGTCTGGCTCCGGTCCGAATTTGCTGTGCGGATCCGGAATAGCCGTTCCTCCTCACGGATCATCGCGTTGGCAAGATTGTTGATTGTCGTCGGCGTGTCGCCGCCGGCGGCCTCGCGGACCAGCGTCCTGGCTTGTTCAGGTTGACCCTGCCTGATGAAAGCCATCTCGCGCGAAAACTGGTCGAGCCGGGTCTTGATGGCTGCGCTGAGCTTCTCGATGATTTCGCGCTGCGCGGGACTGTCGCCGATCAGGCGCGCGAGCTTGTCGAGCGCCGGAATGATTGCCGCAACGGCGTTCTGATGGTCTCTCTCGAAATCCGGTCCGAGCGTGAGAAGATAGCCGCGAGCGCTGCTCTCGGCCCGGCGGAGTTCGAGCAGCAGGGTATTGACCTGGTTCTCCACCTCGACGGTGTGGATCACCCATTTGCTGTCGTCGCGGGCCTTGTTGACGAGATAGACGGAGCCGGCGCTGATCGCGGTCAGCACCAGGAGTCCCGCTGCGAACAGCAGGATCTGCCAAAATGCGCGCCTCCGCTGCGCCTCGGCCGTCACGATGGTCTCGCCTTGTCAGGCTGAGTGGAATTCAAAACGCCCCCTTGGAACTGACTCCGCGTCCAAAACGCGATTGGAGCCAAGGGGTTCCATGGGCGAGACGATTATTTCCCGGCGGGTTCCAACTTGCCGGCTAGATACTGCTCCAGCCAGTGAATGTGGTAGTCGCCGTCGATGATCGCGGGCTGGCGCACCAGATCGCGGAACAACGGCAGGGTGGTCTCGATACCATCGACCACCATCTCGTCCAGCGCCCGGCGCAGCCGCATCAGGCATTCGGCCCGGGTCTTGCCGTGGACAATCAGTTTGCCGACCAGGGAGTCGTAGTACGGCGGGATCTGGTAGCCTTGATAGACCGCCGAATCGATGCGTACGCCGAGGCCGCCGGGCGGATGATATTGCGAAATCCGGCCGGGCGAGGGCCGGAAGGTCTGCGGGTTCTCGGCATTGATGCGGCACTCGATGGCGTGGCCGATGATCTGAATCTCGCTCTGCTTGGCCGGCAGCTCGCCGCCCGCGGCGATGCGGATCTGCTCCAGCACGAGATCGATGTCGGTGATGCTCTCGGTGACGGGATGCTCGACCTGGATGCGCGTGTTCATCTCGATGAAGTAGAACTCGCCGTCCTCGAACAGGAACTCGATGGTGCCGACGCCGAGATATTTCATCTCGCGCATCGCCTTCGCGCAGGTCTCGCCGATCTTGGCGCGCGCAGCCGCGGCCAGCACGGGCGAGGGGCCTTCCTCCCAGACCTTCTGGTGGCGGCGCTGCAGCGAGCAGTCGCGCTCGCCGAGATGGATCGCGCCGCCGCGGCCGTCGCCGAGGATCTGGATCTCGATGTGGCGCGGCTTCTGAAGGTATTTCTCCAGATAGACGGAGGCGTCGCCGAACGCGGATTTCGCCTCGTTGGCCGCAGTCGACAGCGCGACCTGGAGATCCGCCTCGCTCTGCGCAACCTTCATGCCGCGGCCGCCGCCGCCGGCAGCGGCCTTCACCAGCACGGGAAAGCCGATCTTCCTGGCGATCGCCATTGCGTCGTCATTGGGACCGACCGCACCGTCGGAGCCGGGCACCACCGGGATGCCAAGCCGCTTGGCGGTCTTCTTGGCCTCGATCTTGTCGCCCATCAGGCGGATGTGCTCGGCCTTGGGGCCGATGAATTGCAGATTGTGCTCGCCGAGGATCTCCGCGAAGCGCGCGTTCTCCGACAGGAAGCCGTAGCCGGGATGGACGGCGTCGGCGCCGGTGATCTCGCAGGCCGCGAGCAGCGCGGGGACGTTGAGGTAGCTGTCCTTCGAAGGCGGCGGCCCGATGCAGACGCTCTCGTCCGACAGGCGTACATGCATCGCGTCGGCGTCGGCGGTGGAGTGCACGGCAACGGTCGCGATCCCGAGCTCCTTGCAGGCCCGCAGGATGCGAAGGGCGATCTCGCCACGATTGGCTATGAGGATCTTGTCGAACATGGTGTCCTTAAGGGACTGGCGCGCGGAAAGCGGCGAGGGCGGCGTGCCGGCCCGTGCCGTTACTCAATAATGACCAGCGGCTCGCCGAACTCGACCGGCTGGCCGTCCTCGACCAGGATCTGCGTGACTGTACCGGCGCGCGTCGAGGGGATCTGATTCATGGTCTTCATCGCTTCGATGATCAGCAGGGTCTGGCCGACCGCAACCTTCGAACCGACCTCGACGAACGGCTTGGCGCCGGGCTCCGGCGCCCAATAGGCAGTGCCGACCATCGGCGAGGTCACGGCGCCCGGATGCTTGGAGATGTCTGCTGCGGCGGCTGCGGCCGCCGGGGCAGGCGCCGCGACGAGCGCGGGTGCGGCGGCTGCGACCGGCATCGTCGCAGCGACACTGATATTGCGGGCGACCCGCAGGCGCAGGCCGGCGCGCTCGATCTCGATCTCGGTGAGGCTGGTCTCATCGAGCAGCAGAGCAAGCTCACGGACGAGCGCGGAGTCCTCGCTGGAAAACTTTACGGCTGCTTTGTCGTCTGGCTGGCGCGCCATGTTGTTTGATCCGAATGTTCTGTGTGAGAGAGGGAGCGTCAGGCTTTTGGCTTGATGCCGATCTTGGCGGCAAGGCCCTGGATGGCGAGGCGGTAGCCCTCGATGCCGAAACCGCACAGCGAGGCGAAGGCCGCACGCGCGGTGTAGGAATGGTGACGGAAGCTCTCGCGGGCGTGGATGTTGGTCACGTGCACCTCGACGGTCGGGATCTGCACCGCGAGCAGCGCGTCGTGCAGCGCGATCGAGGTATGCGAATAGCCCCCGGCATTGATGATGATGCCCTTCATCTTGCGGGCGTGAGCCTCGTGGATGAAGTCGATCAACTCGCCCTCACGGTTGGACTGCCGGCAGTCGGCCTTGAGGCCGAAGGTCGCGGCCGTCTCCCGGCACAGCGCCTCGACGTCGGCTAAGGTGGCGTGGCCATACTTCTCGGGCTCGCGCGTCCCCAACATGTTGAGGTTCGGCCCGTTGAGAACGAGGATCGTGTCGGTTGCTAGTTCGGCCATTCCTGTCCCGGAAAGGTGTTTCGGCGTGGCGGCGGTTATAGGTAACAAAGTGACCTAGGGGAAGCCTTGAAGGGTCTCCGGGACGGCTTCAGGCACCTCATCCAGTGTGCAAAAACCTGTGCGGAAACTACGGAAATTGCTTGTTAACCAGTCCAAAGCGTGGCTGTCGCCAAACGCAAAGGGGGCGGGCATCGCTGCCCGCCCTCCGAGGTTGCCGTCGTCCGGCCTTAGGCGTTCAGGACCGCCACGATCTCGTAGGTGTCCGGATTGATGATCACGATCTCATCCTTGACGAGGACGTACTTGTAGGTCCGCCACTCCGGATAGATCGTCACGACCCGCGATGGCAGGGCATGCAGTTCGATGCCCTCGCGCGGAATACGGGTGCCGACGGAGATCGAGAAGTTCACGTTGGTCACCGGCCGCACGTGCTCCTCGTGGATCGCCGAGGTGATCTGCGTGCGCTGCTCGGTCGACAGCTTGGCACCGGCGCCGGCCTGACCGACCGTCGTATTGGTGTTGGTCTGGCCCTGAGCGTTCTGGTTGGTGCGTGTCTCGGTGCCCTTCTGGTTCTCGGCATTGTTGGTGCTGCTGGTGCCACTCTTGGTGCCCTCAGCCTTCATGTCCTTCTGGTCCTTGGCGCCGGACTTGCTGGTGTCCTGGCTCATGCTCTTGGATTTGTCCTGCTGACCCTGCGCGCGTTCCTCATTGCGCTGGCCCTTGGTGGCGCCGGACTTCTCCTCGGCCGCGTTCTTGTTCATCTCACGGCCGGAGCGCTCGTCCTTCGTGGCGCCGGAGGACTTTTCCTCGGCCGAGGTACCGGACTTCATCGTGCTGGAGCCGCCAGCCTGGCCGACGGTGCCCTTCTCGTGGGTGGATTCCTTGCCCATCGAGCCGCTGCGCTCGGCCGCGCCGCCCGAAGACTGCGAGTGCTGCATCGGCTGCGCGCCTGCACCGCCGTTCTCGTTCTTCATCGTGCCTTGTGCGTTCGCCAGTCCGGTGCCTGCGACGAGTGAGAGCGCGGCAACCGAGATCATAAAGCGGTTCAACATCGTATTCTCCTCACGTGTTTCTTGCGTCATTGCCCGCGCCGTCAACGGGAGGAGGTGTCACTTGTTCCGGAACATCCGCTGTTCCCAAACATTTGTTTCCTAAACGCGGGATGAACGCTCGCGCCGGATTCACGCCAGGATTTGTGCAGCGCTTTGGCCAATGAAAAAGGCCGGCTTTTCAGCCGGCCTCGTTGCGAGCGTGAGTTGCAAAGCGGCTGATCAGCAAGTCGCGCTGTCAGCAGGTCGCCTCATCAGCAGGTCGCCTTGCCGCAGCGGGCAACGCCGATCTTTTCCTTGAGGCCCTCGAGGCCGACGGCGCCGACCACGATCTGCTTGCCGATCACGTAGCTCGGCGTGCCGTTCATGCCCATCGCTTCTGCGAGCTTGAAGTTCTCCTCGATGGTGGCGCGCACCTCGGGATTGGCCATGTCCTTCTCGATCTTCGCGACGTCGAGGCCTGCCTCCTTGGCCGCTTGAATCGCGCGCGCCTTGTCGGCCGGGCCGCGGCCGCCGAGCAGCTTCTGGTGGAAGTCGAGATATTTCTTGCCGGAGGGATCCTGCATACGCACGGCGACCGCGACCTGGGCTGCTTCGACCGAGCCCTGGCTCAGCACCGGAAACTCCTTCAGCACGACCTTCAGCTTGGGATCCGATTTCATCAGGTCGAGCATGTCGCTCATCGCGCGCTTGCAATAGCCGCAATTGTAATCGAAGAACTCGACGAACGTGACGTCGCCGTCCTTGTTGCCGAGCACGACCTGGCGCGGCGAGTTGAAGATCGCATCCGAGTTCTGCGCGATGCTGGCCTCGTGCTTCTTGGTTTCGGCGTCAGCCTGGCGCTTGCTGAGCTCGGTCATGGCCTCCTCGAGTACCTCGGGATGGCTGACCAGGTAATTCTTGACGATCGCCTCGATATCGGTGCGCTGGGCATCCGAGAAGCTGTCGGCCGAAGCCGGTCCCGTTGCGCCGAAGATGGCGAGCGCAAACAGCGCGGAAGCAAGCAGGCGCAGCGAAGGCATTGGCAAATCCTCTTATCCAGAGCAGGTTTCGAAAAAAGCGTCCCGGCGGACCTATGCGTAGTGTCGGGACGTGACGGTGGCAGTTGTCCTGATCAGATGTCGTTCTAGTTGCGCGGCGGTTTCGATGCCACGATGTCGTCGGCCTTGACCCATCCGGGCGTACCGATGGCGAAACGGGTTTTCGCACGCGTGGCGAGCTCGCGAGCGGTCTTGTTGTCGCCGCGCAAGTATGCGGCTTGGGCGGAGGCGAGATCCGCCTCGGCATAGTCTCCCTTCCGGCCATAGGCCATCGCGAGCTGAGTGTAGCCGATCGGCGCCTCGGGCTCGCGTGCCACCGCGGCGCGGAGAATCCTGATAGCGTCGTCGGTGTAGGCCTTATTATCGGTTCCAACCAGAGCTTGCCCAAGTAACATCTCGATGAGGGCCGCATTGTTCGAGAGTGCGACCGCCTTGCGCAGGGGGGCGATTGCGTCGGCGGGCTTGCCGCTCTCCAGCAGAGCCTGGCCGCGGACCTCGTAGAAGTACGGGTTGTTCGGCTGCACCGCGATCAGCGCATCGATCTGGGTCAGCGCGCTGCGCAGATCACCGTGGAGATAGGTGCTGATGGCGCGGGCATAGCGGGCCGGCAGGCTGTCATTGGTCAGGGGGTAGCGGCGATACACCGTCTCCGGCCGCTCCATGAAGGCGGAGATCTTGGCGCGCACCATATCGTGGCGGAGCTGGAGTGCGGGATCGTCCTTCTTGTCCCAATAGGGGCTGCTGCTGGCAAATTCCTGGAGCGCGGCGACGCGTTCGGCAGGCATCGGGTGCGACTGCAGATAGGGATCGGTGCCGCGTGCCGCGAACAGGCTCTCGCTCGTGAAGCGCTTGAAGGTCTCGTACATGCCCTTCGGGGATTGCTGGGTCGCGGTCAGGAATTTCACGCCGGCGCGGTCGGCGTTTTCCTCCTGCTGGCGCTGATAGGACAGCAGAGAGCGGCGGATCATCTCCTGCGGTCCGGCGATTGCAGCCGCGCCGGCATTGGCGAGCCCGTTGTTACCGCTGCTGGAGCCGCGGCTGGCGCCTACGGCGAGGGCGCCGGCGCCCAGCAGCATGGCGATGATCATCTGCGTCTGCGCACTGGCGAGCTGCTCGCGCATCTTGGCCAGATGGCCGCCGGCCAGATGCCCGGTCTCGTGCGCAAGCACGCCGATCAGCTGGTTCGGCGTCTCCGACTGCATGATCGCGCCATAATTGACGAAGATGCGGCGGCCATCGGCGACGAACGCGTTGAACGAGCTGTCGTTGATGATCACGATCTGGATGTTCTGCTTCTCCAGACCGGCGACGCGCAGGATCGGGCGGGTATATTCGCGCAACAATTGCTCGGTTTCGGTGTCGCGCAGGACGGGCGGTCCGCGGCCTTCCTGCGCCTGCGTCGTCGGGATCGGCAGCAGCGCAATTGCAGCCGCCGTGACGAGGGCGGTGAGAGCGGAGGCCTTCTTGCGCAATGCGATCTGGAGCAACATCAAAGGTTTTTCGAAAGCAGTTTCGTGACTGGTTTTGGCGATTGGCGGCTGACCGGATACGCGATATGCCTTATGAGCCGTATAATGCGGCTAGTCTGGGGCGCAAGCGCCCTGTTTTCCGGAACTGAACAGGCCGGTGCGCCAGCGGAAATAGCAGAAACGATGCACGATGCGACATTGAGGAGCCGGGTGGGGCAGTGGCTCGAGCCCTCCCGCCGCAGTGATGTTCCCCCGTTCATGGTGATGGACGTGATGGCGGCTGCGGCTCGGATCGAGGCGGCCGGCGGCCACGTCATCCACATGGAGGTTGGTCAGCCTGCGGCGGGCGCGCCGAAAACCGCAATTGCGGCGGCGCAGGTTGCGCTACAGGCGGGTCGGATCGACTACACCTCGGCGCTCGGCATTCCCTCCCTGCGCGAGCGCATCGCGCGGCATTATCGCGACGCCTATGGCTGCACCGTCAGTCCTGACAGGATCGTGGTGACGACGGGCTCATCCGGCGGGTTCATCCTGGCCTTCCTGGCGATGTTCGAGCCGGGTGATCGCGTTGCCGTCACGGTGCCGGGCTATCCGCCGTATCGCCACATCCTCACAGCGCTCGGCTGCGAACCGGTATTGATCGAGACCACCAACGAAACGCGCCACGCGCTCACCGGCGAGGCGCTGCTCGCCGTCCATCGCAAGGCGCCCCTGAAGGGCGTGCTGGTCGGCAGCCCCGCCAATCCGACGGGAACCATGATGTCCCGCGAGGCGCTCGCCGGCCTGATCGCGGCCTCTGAGGATGCGGGCATCCGCTTCATCTCCGACGAGATCTATCACGGGCTTGATTACGCGTTTCCGGCGGTGACGGCGGCGGCGCTGTCCGAGCACACCGTCGTGATCAATTCGTTCTCGAAGTATTTTTGCATGACGGGCTGGCGCGTCGGCTGGATGCTCGCGCCCGAGACCCTGGTGCGTCCGATCGAGCGGCTGCAGCAGAATCTCTCGATCTCGGTGCCGTCGCTATCGCAGATCGCGGCGGAGGCCGCCTTCGACGGCGCTGCCGAGATGGAACAGATCAAGCACGGCTATCAGGAAAATCGGCGCATTCTGATCGAGGGATTGCCAAAGGCCGGGCTCAGCAAGTTCCTGCCTGCGGACGGAGCGTTCTATCTCTATGCCGACGTCTCTGACTTCACCTCCGACAGTTTCGACTTCGCCAAACTGATGCTGGAGCAGGCCCACGTTGCGGCAACACCAGGTGTCGACTTCGATCCGATTCATGGCCGCTCGTTCATCCGATTCTCCTATGCACGTTCGGCCGCGGAGATGCGGGAGGCAGTTGACCGGATCGCTCACTGGCTTAAATAGCCGCCAGTTTTCAAATAACGCTCCGGAGTGCATCTTGTCTGACCGAACAGTCCAGTCCGCCGCCACGCCGCATTCTCCTCTCGCCGCCTTGGTGTGGCCCGCCCGACCGGGCGAAACCGTCGGCAGCTTGCGCGCTTTCGTGCTGATTGCGCTTGGCAGCGCGTTGATGGCGCTATCAGCCAAAGTGAATTTGCCGCTGCCTTACGTGCCCATGACGTTGCAGACCCTGGTCGTGCTGATGATCGGCGCTGGCTATGGCTGGCGTCTTGGCAGCGCAACCATGATCGCCTACCTCGCCGAAGGCGCAATGGGGCTTCCGGTGTTCGCCGGCCCGGTCGGTGGGATTGCGCCGCTGGTGGGCCCGACTGCCGGTTATCTCTACGGCTTCGTGGCTGCGGCCTTCATCACCGGTGCGCTTGCTGAGCGCAGTTGGGATCGCAACGTCGTGCTGCTATTTGCGGCGATGGCGGTCGGCCATGTCGTCATTTTCATCGGCGGTTTCGGCTGGCTCGCCTACGGCATCGGGCTCGGCGCGGATAAGGCCTGGCTGGTCGGCGTTGCGCCGTTCATGGCGGCCTCCGTGATCAAGAACGCGCTGGGCGCCGCGCTGATGCCGGCGGCGCGTCGGATCGTCGACCGCCGCGGCTAGAACTCACCATACCAAGTGGTTCCAATTGACAGGGCCGGCCAAGTTGATCTTGGCTGGCTCTGAGTTTTGAGGGGGAGCGAAACAATGACAACGACAACGATGGCCGACGTGCCGGCCGCATCGCGTACGGCCAAGCCGTGGTATAAAATTCTCTACGTCCAGGTGCTGATCGCCATCGTGCTTGGTGCGATCGTCGGTTGGCTCTGGCCGCCCATCGCCACCAACGACTGGATCAAGGCGCTCGGCGACGGCTTCATCAAGCTGATCAAGATGGTGATCGCCCCGATCATCTTCTGCACCGTGGTCTCCGGCATCGCCCACATCCAGGATGCCAAGAAGGTCGGACGCATCGGCGTCAAGGCGCTGGTCTATTTCGAGATCGTCTCCACCTTCGCGCTCGTCATCGGCCTCATCATCGGCAACGTCGTGAAGCCGGGCGCAGGCTTCGGCAGTGCCGCCGCCAACGCGCAAGCGGTCGCCAACTACGCCAAGCAGGCTGAGGGCCAGAAGAGCGTCGACTTCATCCTGCACATCATTCCCGACACCGTGGTCGGCGCGTTCGCGCAAGGCGAGATCCTTCAGGTGCTGCTGTTTTCGGTGCTGTTCGGCTTCGCCGTCATGGGTCTCGGCGAGCGCGGCCATGTGATCCGCAGCTTCATTGACGATGCCGCGCATGCGGTGTTCGGCGTCATCTCCATCGTGATGCGTGCGGCGCCGCTCGGTGCGTTCGGCGCGATGGCTTTCACCATCGGCAAGTTCGGGACCGGCGCGATCCTCAATCTGATCGGGCTGATTGCGACGTTCTATCTGACCGCGGCGCTTTTCGTCCTCGTGGTGCTCGGCATCATCGCGCGGATCGCCGGCTTCTCGATCTTCAAGTTCCTGGCCTACATCAAGGACGAGCTCCTCATCGTGCTCGGCACCTCGTCGTCGGAAAGCGCGCTGCCGACCTTGATGGAAAAGCTGGAACGGCTCGGCTGCTCCAAATCGGTGGTCGGCCTCGTGGTGCCCACGGGCTATTCGTTCAATCTCGACGGCACCAACATCTACATGACGCTGGCGACTTTGTTCATCGCACAGGCGCTCGGTTACGACCTCACCTTCAGCCAGCAACTCACGATCCTCGTCGTGGCGATGCTGACCTCGAAGGGCGCGTCCGGCATCACGGGTGCGGGCTTCATCACGTTGGCGGCAACGCTTGCCGTCGTCGATCCGCGGCTCGTTCCGGGCATGGCGATCGTGCTCGGCATCGACAAGTTCATGAGCGAGTGCCGTGCGCTGACCAATCTGTGCGGCAATGGCGTCGCCTGCGTGATTGTCGCCTGGTGGGAGGGCGAGCTCGACCGCGACAAGCTCACCGCGCGGCTGAACCAGCAGATCGATCCGACCGACTTGGAAACCGCTGTCACGACGGACTAATCTGCAAGCCGCCTATGGCGGTGCCTGTCGGGCCGTGAGGTCTTGAAGTAGCAGGGCTAAGTAGCAGGGCTGGTCGAGATCCTCGATCAGCCCTGTTCTTTGGGCGCCCAGCCGCGTGCCGCGCTTGTCGCGAAACCTGACAGTTAAAACCGCTCCGGCCGATACGGCGTTGGATCGATTGACGGCGTCTCCCCATTCATCATCTCGGCAAGCAATCGTCCGGTTGCGGGCCCCAGCGTAAAGCCCTGGTGACCGTGGCCGAAGTTCATCCAGAGGCCGGGGTGGTGCGGGGCGCGCCCGAGTACCGGCACCATGTCGGGCGTGCAGGGGCGGGTGCCGAACCACGGCTCCGGCTCGGCGCGCTTGCCGAGGTCGATCAGCTCGCGTGCCGAAGCTTCGGCGCTGGCAAGCTGCACCGGCGTTGCCAGCGCATCCGGCCCTGTCAGCTCCGCACCTGTGGTGATGCGGATGCCCTTGGCCATCGGTCCCATGGCGTAGCCACCGCCCTTGTCGACCAGCGGCAAATCGAGCGAGGCGCCGCCGCTGTAATGCATGTGGTAACCGCGCTTGCGCACCAGCGGAATCCGGTAGCCGAACTTGTGCAACAGATCGGGCGACCACGGCCCGAGCGTCACGACGGCGTTGGCGGCGTCGATGCGGCCATTGTCGGTCTCGACCGACCATCCGGTCGCAGTCTGCTGCAGCGACTGTGCGTCGCCGAGCACGATGGTGCCGCCGAGGCGCTCGAACAGATCGGCATAGGCCGTGACCAGCGCGCCGGGATCGGACACCGTCCAGGTGTCGAGCCAATGGATCGCACCGGGAAGATCGTCGCGCAGGATCGGCTCGGCCTCGGTCAGCTCGCTGCCCGACAGCACGCGAAAGTTCACGCCGAATTCGCGGCGGTCTTGCTCCGCCGTCTTGATCGCCTGGTCGAAGGAGGCGGCGTCACGATGCAGCACACGGTAACCGGCGCGGCGGATCAGGTTGTCGGCATGAGCTTCGCGGATCAGGATGTCGTGCTCGGACGTCGCATAGGCGATCAGGGGCGACCAGGCCTCGATCGCTTCGCGATGCCGGTTCGGCGCCGAATGCCACCAATAGCGGAGCAGGGGCTCGATGTGGCGATGAAGCGAGGACAAGCTGTAGCGCACGTCGTTGGTGCGGCCGGTCGCGATCTTCAGCAGCGAAGAGAGGTCGCGCGGCATCGGATAGGGCCGCATTGCTTCAGCCTGGATCATCCCGGCATTGCCGTAGCTGGTCTCGCGGCCCGGCTCCCTGCGGTCGACCAGCGTGACCGTCCAGCCGCGTTGCCTCAGATGCAAGGCGGCACCGACGCCCACCATGCCGCCGCCGAGAACGATTGCGCTTTGCATCGGCAGAACTTTCCCTGTCAGGCCGGCTTTGGCGCAAGCTTGGGCTGCGCCGTGTTGATGGTCGCGGCGACGACGACCGACATTGCCGTCATCCCGACCAGGAAGCCGAAGGCCGCGTCGAATGATCCGGTTCCCGTCACGATGAAGCCGATGATGGCCGGTGCGACGAAGCCCGCGCTCTGGCCGCCGAGATTGACCATGCCGACGCCCGATCCGATCTGATCGTCGCGGAGCAGTTTGGTTGGCAGCGCAACCACCGCAGCCAGCACGAAGGATTTGAAGAAGTAAACCACGGACTGGTAGACGATCAGCATCGTGATCGTTTCCGCCTTGTACATGGCGTAGAGGAAGATGCCGGTCAACGCAGAGCTGCCGATCAGGAGATACTTTTCGCGCTCGGCAAAGAACGTCGTCATCACCCAGCCGCCGATCGCCGTCGCGAAGGTTGCCATCACGAACGGGATCGGCGCCACCACGCCGACGGTCTTGAGATCTAACCCGCGCTGTTGGAGCAGATAGAGCGGCATCCAGGAATCCAGGCCCTTGTTGACGCAGCTCAGGCCGAACCACACCACCATCAACTGCCACAGCAGCGGATTCTTCATGAGCTCGCGCATCGGCGCGCGAATTTCGGCCTTTGCCGATGTTTTTGGATTGGCCTTGCCGGAACGTCCCAGATGCGGGACGAAGACGAAATAGACCACCGCGAAAACGATACCGGCAACGCCGATGGTGTTGAAGGCATGGCGCCAGCCCAGCCAGAGGATCAGCGGCGCCATGATCAGCGGCGCGACCATGCTGCCGGCATAGTTCGACGACAGCAGCAGCGCCGACATTTTGGGCCGGCTGTCCTTCTTGAACACTTCGGCGATGGCGCGAATGCTCGCCGGCGGAAAGCCGCCCTCGGCGATACCGAAGATGAAGCGGATCGCGATCAGCGAGGCCAGCGACCAGGCGAGGCTCGTGAAGGCCGTGAACAGCGACCACATCGCGATGGTGACGATCACCACATATTTCGAGCCGAAGCGGTCGGAGAGCCATCCGCCCGGCACCTGCATCGCGGCGTAGCCTAAGAAGAACGCGCTGATGACGATACCGAGATCGGCAGCCTGGAGATTGAAGTCCTTGCCGATCTGCGCCAGTGCCAGCGAGATCGCGGCGCGGTCGATATAGGAGATGCAGTAGGCGATGTAGAGCAGGACGAATGCGACGATGCTGGTCTTGCGGCTCGACAACTCGGGCATGCTGATCTCCGGTTTGCCGGCGACCCGGCGGTCCTGCTGTTTGTGCGGGTCTATTCCCAGGTGAGGAAGCCGGGCGCGGACGACAGCGGCGGCGCCGCGGCAAGTCGTGCCAGGTCGGGCAGCGGTCGGCACAATTGTGGGTCGCCCGCGAACGCGGCCTCGAGGCTGGCGGCGACCGAGAGCACGATTGCATCGCCACCGCGCGGGCCGACGATCTGCAGGCCAAAGGGCAGGCCGGCTTCGTCGCGGCCGAGTGAGATGCTGATCGCGGGATGGCCGGCGAGCGTCACGGCGTAAGCGAGCGCGAGCCAATGGAAGTAGGATTTCGTCGGCACCCCGTCGATCTCGGCGGGATAGAGCTCCGACCACGGCCGCGGGCTGAGCGTGATGGTCGGGCTGATCAGCACGTCGCAGCTTTGGAAGAAAGTCTGGTAAGCGCGATAGATCCGCGTCTGCGTCGCCGCGGCGCGCCCGTGATCTTCGAGCGTGTAGCCCAGACCTTCCCTGACATTGGCGCGGACGTTGGGGCCGAGCATCTCGGGGCGCTCTTTGTAATTCTTGCCGTGCATCGCCAGGAACAGGCCGGCGCGCAGCACGGCGAAGGCATCGTCCGCGCCGGTGCAGTCGGGCGTCGCCTCGCGACATTCGGCGAACAGCGGCGCAAGCCTCGCCACGCGATCGCGGAACACGCGGCGGATGGCTTGCTCGGTGGGCGCGAAGCCGAAGTCCTCGGTGAAGGCGAGGCGTAGCTTGCCGAGCTCGGCGGGGCGCGGCGCGGTCCAACGTTCGGCGCGGCCGCGCAGGGGCTCGCCGGGAAGCGTGTAGGCGAGCGGATCGCGGGCATCGTCGCTCGCCATCACTGACAGCATCAGCGCGGTGTCGGCGACGTTGCGCGCCATCGGTCCGTCGGTGGACAGATTGGACCAGCCGAAGGCACGCTTCTCGCTCGCCACGAGTCCGTAGGAGGGACGCATGCCGACGATGCCGGCATAGCCTGCCGGATTGCGGAGGGATCCGCCGGTATCGGAGCCGGAGGCAAGCGGAGCCATGCCGCAGGCAAGCGCGACCGCCGATCCGCCGGAGGAGCCGGCCGCCGAGCGCATGGGGTCGAAGGGATTGCCGGTTGCGCCGAACACGGGATTGCGGGTATTGCCGCCCGCCGCCCATTCCGGCGTGTTGGTCTTGCCGACGATGATGGCGCCGGCCGCACGCAGCCGTGCGACCGACCCCTGGTCCGCGACTGGGACATTGTCGCGCAACAGGGGGCTGCCATAGGTGGAGCGCATCCCGGCGGTGTCCTGCGTGTCCTTGATCAGAACCGGGAGGCCGTGCAGCGCGCCGCGATCCTCGCCGCACAGGATGGCAGCCTCGGCTTCCTTTGCGGCGGCTCTCGCGCCGAGCTCGTCCAGGGTCACGACGGCATTGACGGCGGCATTTGTCGTGGCGATGCGCGAGAGGCAGGCGTCGAGAAGCTCGACCGGCGAGATCGCCCGCGCGGCCAGCAGGCGGCGCAGCTCAACGGCATTCTTGTCACAAAGTTCGGACAACGCCGGTCCCTTTCAGATTATGAAAACGATTTAGCATATCGGAAAGTGTGTTCTACGCATTGATATTCGTCAAGGCCGGCTCAAATCATGCACAATCGCTGGCTCGTGTGCTCGGCAGATGGCCCATAGAGGTATCGGGGTGTGACTTGGATCGAAAAGATTAGGCTGATCGGCCAACATTTTTTCCCGGTGGCGTGATAAGATGTTGCATGAGCGAGATCACGACGTCCGAAGGTGCAAACTCCCAGCTTGGCCAGTGTCTCAAGGCTGCGCGCCAGGCGCGTGGCCTGACGCTCAAGCAGGTCGCGGAGCGGACCGGCATGGCGCTGTCGACCCTCTCGAAGGTCGAGAACGGCCTGATGTCGCTGACCTATGACAAGCTGCTCCAGTTGACCTCAGGCCTGAAGATGGAGATCGCGGAGCTGTTCAATCCGGCGGTAGCGGCCCCTGCGCAAGACAGGCCGGTCACTGCGCGGCGGAGTGTCAGCCGGGCTGGGCAGGGCCAGCTGATCACCACGAAATTCTACACCCACACCTATCAATGCACCGACCTGATCGGCAAACGCATGGTGCCGATCGTGACAGAGGTCCGCGCGCGCTCGTTGGACGAGTTCGGCCCGCTGCTGCGCCATGCCGGCGAAGAGTATTTTCTGGTGACGAGCGGACGTGTCGCCGTTCACACCGAGTTCTACGCGCCGGAGATTCTCGGCGAGGGCGACGGCATCTATCTCGACAGCACCATGGGTCACGCCTACCTCAACGCCGGCGAGGCGCCGTCCGCCAAGGGCGTCTGTCTCTGCACCGGCGAAGCGCCCGATCTCTACGATCAGCTTCGCCAGATCGCATCGCGCGACATTACGCCGCTCGGCGATGACGAGCTGCCGCCGTAGCGTTCCGGCGAGGCATGAAACGAAAAACGCCCGGCCAGGCCGGGCGTTTTTTTATTTGGGTATTTCGCTTTATTCGCCGCCGCCGAAACGGCGCGACCACCAGCCGGCGCGACGCGGGGCTGCCCGCGGCTCGGCTGCCGGTTCCGGCGCGGGTGCAGGGGCGGGCGGAGCAGCAGGCTCCGGCGCCGCCGCAACCGGGGTTGTGGGCTCGCTCGGGCTGCTCGACAGGAAGCTCACCTTCTCGCGGACGGTCGAGCGGCGCCGCGCCGCCTTTTCGTCGGATGTGGGCTCTTCTTCCGCGACAGCAGCAGCCGGTGCGGGCTGGACCGGCGTTTCAACCGGTGCGGGCGTATACGGCTCGGGCTGAGACATCTGCGGCTCAACCGGGGCGATGTGCTCCGAATGCGCAATCGAGGGCGCCGTCTCGCTGCCGGAGCTATCGAAATCGGCCACGGCGTCTGTTGCTTCCGACGGCGGATTGCCGCCGAGTTCGTCGCCGATCGATCCGGCGAGCCCTTCCTCGCCACCGCCACGCCGACGACGTCCGCCGCGACGACCACGCCGGCGGCGGCGCGCGTCTGCGCCCTGCTGTTCGCCACGGGCTGCCTGTTCCTCGCCTTCCTCGCCCTCCGGCTCGGCCTCGGCGTCCTCTTCGCCTTCGCCTGCGACCGCCCCTTCAGGAGACGCTGGAGCGCCGTCTTCGCGCGCTTCACCATCGCGCTGACCGCCGCGGCCACGACGACGGCGGCGGCGCTTGCGGCGCTGACCATCCTGCTCGGGCGTGGCCTCGCCTGCCGCCTGCTCCTCGCTAAGACCTTCGGTTTCCTCGGTCTCGACCTCGGACTCGAGTTCGGCATCGAACTCTTCGTCCTCATAGGCTTCTTCAGGCAGCGGCGGTGGGCTTGCAGCCGCCTGCGCTGCAAGCAGCGCCTTGGCGGCTTCGAGCGTATGCACCTGCTCGCCGCGGTCGATGACATAGGCCTGCGGTCCGCTGACGCTGGGATCGGCGATCACGGACAGCGTGACCTTGAAGCCGTTCTCGAGATCACGCAGGTGACCGCGCTTGTGGTTCAGCACATAGAGCGCAACGTCGGTGCGGGTGCGGACCACGAGATTGTGGGTCGCGCCCTTCATCAGGATCTCTTCGAGCCCGCGCAGCAGCTGCAGCGCCACCGAGGACACCGAGCGGACATGGCCGGTGCCGCCGCAATGCGGGCACGGATCGGTCGAGGATTCCAGCACGCTGGCGCGGATGCGCTGGCGCGACATCTCGAGCAAGCCGAAATGCGAGATGCGGCCCACCTGGATGCGGGCGCGATCCTGCCGCAGGCAGTCGGATAGCTTGCGCTCGACCGCACGGTTGTTGCGCTTCTCGTCCATGTCGATGAAGTCGATGACGATCAGGCCGGCGAGGTCGCGCAGGCGAAGCTGGCGGGCGACCTCTTCGGCCGCTTCCAGATTGGTCTTGAGCGCGGTATCCTCGATGTGGTGCTCGCGCGTCGATCGTCCCGAGTTGACGTCGATCGACACCAGCGCCTCGGTCTGGTTGATCACGATGTAGCCGCCGGAGCGCAGTTGCACGGTCGGCGAGAACATCGCATCGAGCTGGCTTTCGACCCCCATGCGCGAGAACAGCGGCTGGCCGTCGCGATACTGCTTCACCGCGCCGACATTGGCCGGCATCAGCATCTTCATGAAATCGCGCGCTTCGCGGTAGCCGGATTCACCGGCGACCTGAATCTCATCGATCTCCTTGTTGTAGAGATCGCGCAGCGAGCGCTTGATCAGCGAGCCTTCCTCGTAGACCAGGGTCGGGGCCTGCGACTTCAGGGTCAGGTCGCGCACCGTCTCCCACATCCGGATCAGATATTCGAAGTCGCGCTTGATCTCGGGCTTGGTGCGGGCGGCGCCGGCGGTGCGCAGGATGATACCCATGCCCTCGGGCACGTCGAGATCCTGCACCACTTCCTTCAGGCGCGAACGGTCCTGGGCGCTGGTGATCTTGCGGCTGATGCCGCCGCCGCGGGCAGTGTTCGGCATCAATACGGCATAGCGGCCGGCGAGCGACAAATAGGTCGTCAGCGCCGCGCCCTTGTTGCCGCGCTCTTCCTTGACCACCTGCACCAGCATCACCTGGCGACGTTTGATGACTTCCTGGATCTTGTACTGGCGGCGCGGCCGGAAGGTGCGCTCCGGCACTTCCTCGAGCACGTCGTCACCGCCGACCGATTCGACATGTTCCTCTTCGGCGTCCTCGCCGTCTTCGTCCTCGTCGTCTTCTTCGTCGCCGGTTTCCGTGATCTCGGCATGCGGCGCATCGGCGGTGTCGCCGGCGGCGTAAACTGCATCGGCGGGCTCGGCAGCCGATGTCACGGCGTCGGCCAAAGCATCGGCGTGCGCTTCGGAGGCGAGGGCTTCCTCCGGCTCGGCGACGGCCTCGGCCGCAACCACGGGCTCGGCGCCGATCGCCGCGACAGGAGCGGGCGTCTCGTCGGCATGATCGTGGTCGTGGTCATGACCATGGTCGTCATGATCGTGAGCGTGCTCGTCATCATGGGCGTGATGATCGTCGTGCTCATGATCGTCATGTCCGTGATCCCCGTGATCATGGTCATGATGATCGTGCCCGTGATGATCGTGATCTTCGTACTCGCCGTGATGCTCCGCGTCGGCGTGCAGGTGCTCGCCCTCGTACGAAATGCCCTCGGCGTGCTGCGGGAGGGCTTGGCCTTCGACCGGCTGGGCCGCCGGATCGGCGCCGACGTCGAGACCCTCGATGATGTCGCTGCGGACGCGCTCGCCATGACCGCGACGACGGGCGTTGCGGTGGCGCGAGCGGCGCCGACCGTGGGAGCGGTTCTCGCTCTCTTCCTCGGCTTCGCGATGGGCCTGCTCCTCAGCCTCGATCAGCGCCTGCCGGTCGGCGACCGGGATCTGGTAGTAGTCGGGATGGATTTCGCTGAAGGCGAGGAAGCCGTGGCGGTTGCCGCCATATTCAACGAAAGCGGCCTGGAGCGAGGGTTCGACCCTTGTGACCTTGGCGAGGTAGATATTCCCGCGCAGTTGCTTGCGTTGTGCGGTCTCGAAGTCAAACTCTTCGACGCGATTGCCGCGGACCACGACGACCCGGGTCTCTTCCGGGTGGGTGGCATCGATCAACATCTTGTTGGGCATGTCTTAACTCTTGGAGGCGGCGGGCGCGATCGACCGTGGGCGCGAAGAGCGCTGCCGGGTGACGCGACGGTCCACCTGATTCGGGGGTGAGAGGAAGGCCGAAACGCCGTCTCTCGCGCCTTGCCGAACCGGAAGCTTCAGGACCGAAGCGACGCGCGGGATTTTCACTCCGCAGCGTCGCGAAACGTCCTTTAGAATTCGTCGGCACAGTCTGGCGCATCAAGCGTCGGCCCGTATGAAACATTGGGCGGCGGGGCCGCCCCTCAATCAGTTGCTGCTGGCCAGGCATGGCGCGAGTGCGCTCGCCTTTGGGAATTACGAACCGCTCCCTTGGGATCAAGGGACCGGGTAACGGGTTACGTCGCTGTCAGAACCGTCCCGGAAACACAGTGGTAACCGGAAACCGTCCGCCGCCGGGGCTTGCCCCGCTCCACCTCGCTGCCGCGCACCGCGCTGGTCTTAGAGGGGAACGGAAAAACGCTGGAATTCCCAAACCTTGGGCGTTCCGGCGCTGCACCGGGAGGCTGAACGCGACACAACCGGAAATATCGGCCGTCAGCATTCCGTACATACGAGGAATGAGCCATCCGTGCAAGGGAGCGTCGCACGCCGGTCACAGTCGCAGAGTTTCGCGTTTTCGTCATTAAGGATCGATTAACCCTGTGGTTCTATTGCGTTAAAGAGGGCTGCTCGGAGGCACGGATTCGGTGGCGAGCCGCACAAATCAACGGGTTTTGCTGGGGTTTGCGCTTCTGTGCGCCGCAGCATTGCCGTGCGCCGATTCCACGCGTCTGAGCGCGGCCGAGAGCCCATCGCAACCCTCTGTTGCGACGGTAAATTTTCCGATTGCTACGGCCGCGCGCCTGGCCGGCGACGGCAAGCAGACCCGCTTTATTCTCGACCTCGACCAGACCGTCAGCTTCCGCGCCACGACGCTCGCCGATCCCTACCGCGTCGTGATCGACGTTCCCCAGGTCAATTTTCAGCTGGCGCCGGGCACCGGGGCCGGGCGAGGGCTGGTCAAGGCCTTCCGCTACGGGTTGGTCATGCCGGGCGGCTCCCGAATCGTTTTCGACCTGACCGGACCGGCCAAGATCACCAATTCTTACGTGCTCGAGGCGGCCAATGGCCAGCCGGCCCGGCTGGTGCTCGAGCTGGAGGAGGTCGACCGCGCGGCGTTCGTGTCGACACCCGCTCCAGAGAATCGTCCTGAGCTGCGGCCGACCATCGCCGCGGTACCGCCGGCAACGGTTCCTGCTATCCCGGAACCGGCACAGCAGAAGCCGGCGGCGGCTTCCGATGGCCGTCCGGTCGTCGTGATCGACCCGGGCCATGGCGGCATCGACAACGGGACCCAGTCGAGCGGCGAGAGCGAGAAGAACCTGGTGCTGGCCTTTGGCCTAGCGCTACGCGACCGGCTGGAAAAGGCGGGCAAATATCGGGTGGTGATGACACGGGACGACGACACCTTCATTCCGCTCAATGACCGGAGCAAAGTCGCCCGCAATCTGAATGCCGCGCTGTTCGTCTCGATCCACGCCGATGCGCTGCCGAAAGCCGAGGGCGACGCGCAGGGCGCCACCATCTACACGCTCTCGGACAAGGCGTCCGATGCCGAGGCCCAGCGCCTGGCGGATGCCGAAAACCGCGCCGACGCGATTGCCGGCTTCAATCTCGCGGAAGAGCCGACCGACGTCGCCGACATCCTGATCGACCTGACGCAGCGGGAAACGCGCACCTTTTCAAATCGTTTTGCGCATCTGCTGATGGGCGAAATGAAGTCGACCGTACGGATGCACAAGCATCCCCTGAAGTCGGCCGGTTTCCGGGTGCTGAAGGCCCCGGACGTGCCCTCGGTGCTGGTCGAGATCGGCTACGTCTCCAACAAGGACGACCTCGCGCACCTCGTCTCCGAGGGCTGGCGGTCGCGCGCGGTGGGCGCGATGGCCCAGGCGATCGACACATTCTTGGCCAAGCGGATGGCGACGGCGGGCGCCGGTAATTGAGAAGGGAATGCCGGGTCCGCTGTTAAGCCCTAGTTTGGCCACAGCGGGCGCTTTATAGAAACGACGCAGGGGGTTCCGGAATCGACGAGAATCCCGTTCGGCAAGCGTCTTTCGGTCCGGCATTGATGGTATTGAGTAGGCCGGTGAATTCGCGACGTGACGATGGCGCCGCTTTTTGGTTAAGGCGCCTTGAGGCTGATCCAGGGATTGAACGGATAAATACATAATGCGCTTGCTTGTGCGGTTCATGGGCTTCCTGTTCGCCGCGGGAACGGTGTTGTTCCTTGTCGGTGTCGGAGCCGTGGCAGGCCTGATCTGGCATTTCTCCAAGGACTTGCCTGACTACTCTCAGCTTCAGGATTACGAGCCGCCGGTGATGACCCGCGTGCACGCGGTCGATGGCTCGCTGCTCGGCGAATACGCCAAGGAGCGGCGGCTTTATTTGCCGATCCAGGCGGTGCCGAAGCTCGTGATCAACGCGTTCCTCGCCGCCGAAGACAAGAATTTCTACGAGCATGGCGGCATCGATTACACCGGCATGGCGCGCGCGGGTCTGCTCTATTTGCAGAACTACGGCTCCAACCGCCGTCCGCAGGGTGCATCCACCATCACCCAGCAGGTTGCCAAGAACTTCCTTCTGACCAACGAAGTCTCGTTCGCGCGCAAGATCAAGGAAGCCTTGCTCGCGATGCGGATCGAGAAGACCTATTCGAAGGACAAGATCCTCGAGCTCTATCTGAACGAAATCTATCTCGGCCTCGGCGCTTACGGCATCGCGGCCGCATCGCTGGTCTATTTCGACAAGTCGGTGAACGAGCTCACCGTGGCGGAAGCCGCCTACCTCGCGGCGCTGCCGAAGATGCCCGCAACGCTGCATCCGGTGCGCAACCGCGATCGCGCCATCGAGCGCCGCAATTATGTGATCGACCGCCTCCAGGAGAACGGCTGGATCAAGCAGGCTGACGCCGACAAGGCGCGCAAGGAGCCGCTGGTCGTCACCAACCGTTCCAACGGCGCCCACACCTTCGCCGGCGAATATTTCGCAGAGGAAGTCCGCCGCGACATCTTCGAGCGTTATGGCGAGAAGAAGCTGTACGAGGGCGGTCTCTCCGTGCGCACCACGCTCGATCCGAAGATCCAGGTCATGGCGCGCAAGACCATGGTTGCCGGCCTCGTGAATTACGACGAGCAGCAGGGCTATCGCGGCGCCATCAGCAAGCTCGATATTTCGGGCGACTGGGGCGTGAAGCTCGCCGAGATCAAGTCGCTCTCCGACATCTCGCCGTGGCGCATGGCGGTGGTGCTGGAGACCAGTGACCAGTCGGCGCGCATCGGCTTCCAGCCGAGCCGGGAGCTCGGCGGCGCCGTCAGCAAGCAGCGTGAGACCGGCCTCGTCACGCTCGACGGCGTGCGCTGGGCGAGGGCGGCCCAGGGCAACACCAAGGGCAAGACGCCGACGTCGGTGGCGCAGGTGCTGCAGCCCGGCGACGTGGTTTATGCGGATCCGCTCTACAGCAAGGAAGGACAGCCGGTCGAAGGCCAGTACCGTCTGCGCCAGATTCCCGAAGTGTCGGGCGCGATGGTGGTGATGGACCCCTGGACCGGCCGCGTGCTCGCCATGGTCGGCGGCTTCTCGTTCGACCAGAGCCAGTTCAACCGCGCCACGCAGGCCTACCGGCAGCCCGGTTCGTCCTTCAAGCCGATCGTCTATTCGGCCGCGCTCGACAACGGCTACACGCCTTCGACCGTCGTGCTCGATGCACCGATCGAAATCGACCAGGGCCAGGGCGCCGGAGTCTGGCGGCCTGAAAACTTCTCGGTGAACAAATATCAGGGACCGGTGACGCTGCGGAATGCGTTGCGGCAATCCCTCAACACGGTGACGGTGCGCCTTGCGCAGGACATCGGCATGCCCCTGATCGGCGAATATGCGCGCCGGTTCGGCGTCTATGACGAACTGCCGAACTATCTCTCCTACGCACTCGGCGCCGGCGAGACCACGGCGATGCGCATGGTCACGGCCTATTCGATGCTCGCCAATGGCGGCCGCCGCGTGAAGCCGACCCTGATCGACCGCATCCAGGACCGCTACGGCCACACCATCTTCAAGCACGACCAGCGCGAATGCCGCGGCTGCGATGCGCCCGGCGGCTGGAAGAACCAGCCCGAGCCGCAGCTGATCGACCGTCGCGAGCAGGTGCTGGACTCCATGACCGCCTATCAGATCACCGAGCTGCTGGAAGGCGTGGTCCAGGCCGGTACGGCAACCGTCGTGAGGGAAGTCGGCAAGCCGATCGCGGGCAAGACCGGTACGACCAACGAGGCCAAGGACGCCTGGTTCGTCGGCTTCTCGCCCGATATCGCGGTCGCCATCTACATGGGCTACGACAAGCCGCGACCGCTCGGCAAAGGCAACGCCGCGACCGGCGGCCATCTGGCCGCGCCCATCGCGCGCGATTTCCTCAAGCTCGCGCTCGCCGACAAGCCCGCCGTTCCGTTCAAGGTGCCGGCCGGCATCAAGCTGATCCGCGTCGTCGCCAAGACCGGCATGCGCGCCGGCCCCGGCGAGACCAGTGGAACCATTTTGGAAGCCTTCAAGCCGGGCACGGCGCCGCCGGATAATTACTCCGTCATCGGCGTTGCCGACGCCGACGGCCGTGGCGTGCCGCCATCGCAACAGCAGCCGCCGGATTCCGGCTTCTTCATGCGGCCGGGCACTGGCGGGCTGTACTAGCGGATAACGCCGGAGACAGGCGAGGCGGGCGGTTGCGCTTTGGCGCTGCCGCCGCTACATCCCGTTGCAATCAGAAGCGGAACATTTCCGCGAGAGCAGAGAACGACATGCGCGCCGAAATCGAACGGTTGGTAGAAGAGATCAAGCAGTCGGTCGGGCTGCTGAGGAGGCATCTTTGACGTCGAGAAATCGACGGCGCGCCTGGCTGAGCTGAACAAGCTCGCAGAAGATCCCAATCTCTGGAACGATCCCCAGAAAGCCCAGAAACTGATGCAGGAGCGCACCTCGCTGGAGGATTCGCTTTCGGGCATCGGCAAGGTCGAGCAGGAGCTCGAAGACGACATCGGCATGATCGAGCTCGGCGAGGCCGAGGGCGATGCCGGCGTCGTGGCCGAAGCTGAAGCCGCGCTCAAGAACCTCAAGAAGGAAGTGGCGCGGCGCGAGCTCGAGGCGCTGCTGTCCGGCGAGGCCGATCGCTTCGATTCCTATCTCGAAGTCCATGCCGGCGCGGGCGGCACCGAGAGCCAGGACTGGGCGCAGATGCTGCTCCGCATGTACACGCGCTGGGCCGAGACCCACGGCTTCAAGGTCGAATTCCTCGAAGAGTCCGAGGGCGAAGAGGCCGGCATCAAGTCCGCGACGATCCAGGTCTCCGGCCACAATGCGTATGGCTGGCTCAAGACAGAGGCCGGCGTGCACCGGCTGGTGCGCATCTCGCCGTTCGATTCCAACGCGCGGCGGCATACGTCTTTTTCCAGCGTGCAGGTGTTTCCGGTCATCGACGACAGCATCAAGATCGACATCAAGGAATCCGATGTTCGCACTGATACCATGCGGTCGGGCGGGGCCGGCGGCCAGCACGTCAACAAGACCGAATCCGCGGTGCGTCTGACGCATATCCCGACTGGCGTTGCGGTGGTCTGCCAGGCCGGCCGCTCGCAGCACAAGAACCGGGCGCAGGCCTGGGACATGCTGCGCGCGCGGCTTTACGAGATGGAGCTGAAGAAGCGCGAGGAGAAGGCCGCGGCCGATCAGGCCGCCAAGACCGATATCGGCTGGGGCCACCAGATCCGCTCCTATGTGCTGCAGCCCTATCAGATGGTGAAGGATCTGCGCACGGGCGTGCAGACCTCCGACACGTCGGGCGTCCTCAACGGCGAGCTCGACGACTTCATGGCCGCAACCTTGGCGCAGCGCGCCTTCGGGATCCCCGGCGCTGACATCGAGGATGTGGACTAATCATGCCCCGAATTGCCTTCATCGGATTGGGGCGGATGGGCCAAGGCATGGCCGGCCGCTACCTCGATGCCGGCTTCACGGTGACGCTGTGGAATCGCAGCAAATCGAAGGCCGAAGACCTGATCGCGCGCGGCGCGACATGGGCGACCTCGCCTGAGGATGCCGCGATCGATGCCGACGCCGTCGTGACCATGGTCGCCGACGACGAAGCCTCGCGCGCGGTCTGGCTCGGCCCCGAGGGCGCAGCCAAGACGGCAAAGGCCGGCACCATCGCGATCGAATGCTCCACCGTCTCCTATGACCACGCCCGCGAGATGGGCCGCGAGATGAACGCGCGCGGGCTGATCTATATCGACTGCCCCGTCACGGGGTTGCCGGATGCGGCAGCGGCCGGAAAGTTGACGCTGCTCGTTGGCGCTGACGCGGCCGATCTCGAACGAGCGCGCCCCTACCTCGAACCGATCGGCGCGACCATCCGCCATTTCGGCGCGGTCGGCTCCGGCACGGTCTACAAGCTCATCAACAATCTCTTGGGCGCGATCCAGATCGCCGGACTCGCCGAGGGCCTGGCGATCGCCGAGCAGGCCGGTCTCGACATGAAGCTGGTGCTGGAATCGATCCAGGCGGGCGTCGCTGCGAGTCCCCAGGTGCAGCGCCATTCCAAACGCATGGTTGCCCGCGATTTCAGCGGCGCGACGTTCACGGCCGCACTGCGGCACAAGGATGCCGCCTATGCCGTCAAACTTGCCGAGGGCCTGCTGGCCGACAAGCCGCTGGTCGCGCGCGCCGCGGTCGAATCCTATGCGCGATCAACGGCAGCGATGCCTGACGACGACGAAGGCAGGATGATCGAGCTGGTGTCGCGACCGAAGAAGCCGTCATGACGCGCTAGCTGAGCGCCTTGTTGTCTCAATTTGCGATCTGTGGACCATTATTAGATGATAGATGGTGCGGTTGCCGCTGCAGGCAAAAACACTGAAGATGGCCCTTCAGAAATGCGGGAAGTGTAAGAAGAGTGCTAGATAACGGCTAGTTTGTCGCAAAAGCCTGCGGAGGACGCGTTACGGGAGCCGGGCAGATGGGGGGACCACGTAAGAGCCGGAAGCGCGCAAAGCAACGTAGCACGGCGATACCGCCGCCACTCTCGACCGCGCCTCTTGCTCGCGACTATAGCAGCCCCACGGCCTTACTTGAACTCGTAAAACGATGGATTTCTGGCCTACCTGGCGGGAAACCTTTTCTACTACTCTGCGGCGTTTGCAGTTTGATAGTCTCTGGCTGGACAATTACTGGCGTCGGCCGCAGCCTTTACGAGGACACGATTCCTCGAGTCCACGTGTTCGGCAGCAACCCGAACGATCCCTTCGCCCTTCCATTTACGGTTACGAACCCAAGCGATTGGTTTGACATGAAGCAGGTCGCATGGACTTGCTTCATATCCGAAGCGAGGTCTCCCGATGGCCGGACAGGAATTGTAAATCTAGGGATAATGACCGGCGGTAGCTCGGGTGCAAAAGACATTGTCGCCCGCAAGCAAACCGATGGGTTTCGTTGTCGTATCGGTGGTGTCGCGAATGCCCGTATTACGGCGCAGGTGAGATACAAGACTTTGTGGTTTGACCGCACTCCAGTAGAGACTGAATTTACGTGGATATCAGGGCGCTGGTTCGAGGGTAAGCTGCACTAGAACCGCGCAGCTCATGCGATTTCACCACGCGGAAAACCTTGCCGCTTGCCAGTCGGCGGCCGCCTTGCGACACTCTCTTCAAAACAAGAACTACATAGGGGAGAGACCGATGCCGGGTCGTCGCAACAGCCTTGCTGCCCTTGCCATGCTTGCTGCCGCAGTGCTCGCCACGACACCGGCCTCGGCGCAAAAGAAATACGATCCCGGCGCCAGCGACACCGACATCAAGATCGGCAACATCATGCCCTATAGCGGACCGGCGTCGTCCTATGGCGTGATCGGCAAGACCGAGGCCGCGTTCTTCAAGATGATCAACGATCAGGGTGGTATCAACGGCCGCAAGATCAACTTCATCAGCTATGACGATGCCTATTCGCCGCCGAAGGCGATCGAGCAGGCGCGCAAGCTGGTCGAGAGCGACGAGGTGTTGTTGATCTTCCAGGCGCTCGGCACGCCCTCGAACTCCGCGATCATGAAATACATGAACGCGAAGAGAGTGCCGCAGCTGTTCGTCGCCTCGGGCGGCACCAAGTTCGGCGATCCCAAGAACTTTCCGTGGACCATGGGCTTCCAGCCGAACTACCAGAGCGAGGGGCGCATCTACGCAAAATACATTCGCGACAATTTCCCGAACGGCAAGATCGCGGTGTTCTGGCAGAACGATGACGCCGGCAAGGATCAGTTCAAGGGGCTGAAGGACGGGCTCGGCGACAAGGCCAACATGATCATCGCCGACAAATCCTACGAGGTCAGCGATCCCTCGATCGACTCGCAGATCGTTGCCTTGCACGATTCCGGCGCCGACATCTTCTTCTCATGGGCCGCGCCGAAGGGGTCGGCCCAGGCGATCCGGAAGGTCGGCGAGCTCGGCTGGAAACCGAAATTCTTTCTCGCCAATACGGCGACCTCGATCGCTTCGGTGCTGAAACCTGCCGGGCTGGACTATTCCAAGGATATCATCTCGACCGCGTATTTGAAGGACCCGACCGACCCGACCTGGGACAAGGATCCGGCGGTGATCGCGTGGCGCGCCTTCATGGACAAGTACTATCCTGAAGGCGACAAGGCCAACGCCAACAACCTGTATGGATACGTGCAGGCCGAAGCCATGGCGCAGGTCCTGAAGCAATGCGGCGACAATCTCACGCGCGACAACGTGATGAAGCAGGCGGCAAACCTGAAGAACTTCCATACCGACCTGATGCTGCCCGGCATCATGGTCAACACCTCGCCCGACGATTACTTCCCGATCGAGCAGATGCAGCTGATGCGCTTCAACGGGCAGGCCTGGGAGCTGTTCGGTGACGTCATCACCGGCGAGGTCGGCCACGAGCGCAGCCAGTAGTCAGCGCTAACTGGCGTCGTTCGTCTTCAGCACCATGCCGCCGGCCACGCCGACGCCGAGTACGTAAATCCAGCCCTCGTGGAAATCGGTGAGATGCGAGTTCAAAAGCGAGCTCGCGATGTTCTGCATGACCACGACGAGGCCAATCCAGCCGGCAAGACCTTCCCCCGTGAACAGGCGCAAATGGGCGATCCACAGGGCGTAGAGCAGGACGACGCCTAGCATTCCCCATTGCACGGCGACGTGCAGGGTCTGGTTGTGGGGATTGCTGACGATCTCGGCGTCGAGGCTGCTCTCGCCCGAAGCCGCGCGCTCGAACTGGCGCTTGATCGATCCCGTGCCATGGCCGAACAGCGGCGCCTCGGCAAAGACTGCGGCCGCTTTGCGCCAATAGGTCAGGCGCTGCGCGGTCGAGGCGTGGCTGATGTCCTCGCGCCCGTGCTGGTACTCGACGGCGACATCGGTGATGCGCTGGCGCAGATAGGGCGAGGTCGTCCAGGCCAACGCGCTTGCGGCAATGGCGCCCGCGAGCAGGTGCAGCGCCGCGCGCCGGCTGAGATGCCGCCAGGCAAATAACACCAGGAGCACCGCGATGCAGAGCAGTGCCGTACGGGCCGCAGCGACGAACACCATGTTGGTCACGAACAGCAGGATCAGCGCAAGGCAGGTCGCCGTCGCGATCATGCTTCCGCCGCGCCAGAATCTGAGTGCCGGCAACGCCAGCGCGAAGGCGCATAGCGTGAACTCCTGGCTCTGGTCGATGTAGTTCTTGACGGGAACGCCTGATGACGCAGTGGCGGTCAGCTTCAAGGCGGGATCGAGCAGCACGATCCAGGAGAACACCGCAAGCAGCGCGCAGGAGACAAGAAAGGCCGTGCAAACCTGGAAGCCGCGCTCCGACCGGCTGAAATGGTAGAGCAGCGGCGGAATCAGCACGAGCTTTGCGACCGGCCTGATTGCATGCAGCCGGTCGACCCATTCGCCGTCCGACCACAGCATACCCACAAGCGCGAGCAGGAGGACAACAAAGGGCAGGGCGTAAGCGGGCTGCGCGAGCCGGCGTGCATAGTCCCGCCAGTTGATCGTCGGCGTCACCACCAGCAGCCAGAACCCACCGAAGATAGAGGGCACCGTCGTCGACCACGGCAGCGACGCCGCAATCAGTGCGGCGAGCGCGTCGGCGGCTCGGATCAGCGGCGCTGAGCCTTGCCTGGCCGGAGCGACAACGGCTCCCGCGCACGCTGCGGATTCGTCGGCCATGGTCGCGGAGCCTATTGCGCCACGACCAGGCGTTCCGGCGGCACATCTTGTCCGAGGAAATCGCGAGCCTGGGTCTGGTAGCCAAAACGCTCTGCGAGCTCAGACCGGCGGGCCCGGATTTTGCCGCGACACTCCTCCTGCCGCGCCAGCACGCGGGTGACGGAGGCGACGATCGACTCGGTCGCGAATGGATCGAAATAATCCGCGAGCTCGCCGGCGACCTCGCGGAACACCGCGATGTCTGAGCACAGCACCGGCGTATTGGCAGCGAGCGCTTCGATGATCGGTATGCCGAAGCCCTCGGCCAGGCTCGGCATGATCAGGCCGTGTGCCTCCGCGATCAGCGCGGCCTTTTCATGCTCGTCGACATAGCCGGCGAAACGGACGTTCCTCGGAAGATTGCGCATCTGGCTGATCTGGCCGGCATAGCCGATCACGAGGAGATCGGCCTGCGGGATGTTGCGGAAGGCGCGGACGACGGTGGCGACGTTCTTGCGCGGCTCGTTCGACACGATGATGACGAAGCTCGGCCGCCCTGGACGCCCCGACGGGGCTGGGAGTTGCAGGACATCCGGGGCGTCGAACCGGGTGCGGGGATACACGACCCGCGCCGGCAGGTGTGCAAATTGCGGCAACAGCTCCCTGAACCGCATCATGCTATAATTTGAAACGAAGGCGAGCTCGTCGGCCTGGTGCAGGCTGGTGCGGATTCGCGCCAGGAACTGCCGCGTGGCGATGTCGCTGAGCTTGAGGTCGGTGAGCGGCAACAGATCGTGGATCACGCAGATCACCTTGGCGTCCGGCCTGCGCCTGATCACGACGCGCGTCGGGGTATCCACGAGGATGATGTCGTAGCCGCGCGCGTCGATCCGCGGCGGCGGCAGCAGGAAGAAGGCCGAGGAGTCCTGATAGTTGAAAAATCCGGGCTCGAGCTGAAAGTCGCGGAACAGTTCGAGATGGCTGAGATCGGGCGGAATGTATTCGAGCGCGGCGGTCCGGTTCTCGATCGGACGCGCCTGCAGGCCTCGCAGGCCGATCGCGCGCAGGAGGCAGAAGATGTTGTCACGCGACAGCAACAAGCCGGCCCTGCGGCGCAGCCAGTCGAACTTGCCGCGCGTGCCGCCGAGCGTCACCGGCCCGCTCACGTTGATCTCGTCCAGAAAGCGGTAAAGGGCGAGCAGCTCGATATTGCGCGATTGTGCCGGAAACAGCTTCGTGCGTCGCTCGCGCCGGCATAGTTTGCGGTAGCGCTTCGAAGTCTCCACCAGCAGCGTGAGATCGTGGCCCTCCGACGCCAGCGAACGCGTCAATTCCCGCGTGAAATGGAAGATGCCGCGCTTGTGGTTGGGTTGCCCGAGCGACTCGGACACGACAAGGATGTTCTGCTTCATGCCCGTTTCTCGCGGAATTCGAAGGGAAGAGCCGAGGGTTGCTCGACAGTGACGGTCGAGGCGATGCGGCCGTGGTCCAGATTGATGATGCTGGTGCAGGTGCGGCGCAGCAGCGGCAGGTCGTGCGAGGCGATGATCACGATCGCGGCCTGCGAGACCATGTTCAGCAGTCGTTGCTGTGCCTTCTCCGCGAAGTGCTCGTCGACGACGCTCAACCATTCGTCAAGCAGGAGGATGTCGGCCGGAAAGGCGGTCGCGGTCGCGAACAGCACGCGCATCAGCATGCCCGAGGAGAACATCCGCAAGGGCAGCCGCTGCATGCGCTCATCGAGCTCGGTGAACGCCCAGATCTCGTCGATCACGGCGCGCGTCGGCTTGCGGCCGCTGATCCGCAGCAGCAGGGCGACGTTGTCCTCGGCGACGAAATCGAGGTTTACGCCGGCATTGAGGCCGAGCAGGGGCACGACATTGCCGCTGATCGCGATACGGCCGCTGCTCGGCGGGTAGACGCCCGCAATCAGCCGCAGCAGCGTCGACTTGCCGGAGCCGTTGGGGCCTGCAAGTCCGATGCGCGCACCGGCCTCGGCCTCGATGGTGACGTTGTCGACGGCGCGGATGATCCGCATCTCGCCCTTCTCACGCATGAGGTGGCCGAGCAGCCGCCGCTTCAGCGAGAAGTCGTAGGCGCCGTAGAGGGGATAGTCGAGATAGACATTACGCAGGCTGATCGAGGCCATCGGTCAGATCCAGAACGCGGCTTTGCGCAGATGAACCAGCGTCAGCGCGCTCGCACAGAGCAGCAGCGCCAGCGCCACCAGGACATAGATGATGCTAGTCGCATCGACATGGCCGCCGGCCAACGGCTCGCGCCAGACTGCGAACAGATGCGTCAGCGGATTGAGCCGCATCACGGTCGAACGATGATTGATCATGTCAGCGGACCAGATCACGGGCGAGGCGAGGAAGGCGAGCATCAGCGTGGACTCGATGATCGGCTTGAGGTCGCGATAACGCGTCGCCAGCGCGCCGAGGACGAGGCTTAAGCCAAAGGTGCAGATGACGAAGAGCGACAGGCCGGGCAGCGCCGCGAGCGCGCCTGAGAGATGGTGCGGCGTGAGCAGCAGCCAGAGAATGAGCGGCACGCATGCGTTATGCAGGGCGAACAGCCCCTGGCGGAACGTGCATTGCAGCAGGAAGATCACCGGCGGCAGCGCCCGGTCGCGGATCAGGCTCGCGGAGTTCTGGAGAGCCGTGGTCGCATCGAGCACCACGCTGTTGAGAAAGGTCCAAGCCGTCATCGAGAGAGCCAGCATGGGCAGCCGCGCCAACATGTCGGCATTCGACATCTGGCCAATCACCGAACCCAACACCGCGACCACGATCGCCATCTGGAGTGACATCCAGAACGGACCCAGCAGCGAGCGCACATAACGGTGGCGCATGTCAGACCAGGCCAACGCCGCGGCGATCCGGACGTTGTCGAGCCAGCCGGTCTCCTTCGGTTGATCATCCGCGACCGCCGGCTCGTCGCACGGGACCGCAACGGCCGCGCGGTAGACGGATTCCATGCCCGCCTTGAAGGCCGTGGCGGAATAGCGGCTCACGGCGCGTGCCCGGGCCGAAAGCCCCATGCGGCGGCGGCGCTCGGGATCGCTGATCAGTGCGTCGATGGCCTCGCCGAGCGCTTCGGCGTCGCCCGGCGGCACGGTGATCGCTTCCATGCCGTGACGGGCGACGCGCGGCACGGCCGTGTCGAGCGCGGTGTTCACCACGGGACGGCCGGCGGCCATGGCCTCGAGCTGGACGAGGCCGAAGGTCTCGGCATTGGTGACGGATGGCATCACGAAGACGTCGGCCAGGCACATCAGCTTGATGCGCTCGCAATCATTGACGGATCCGAGCAGGCGGACGCGCTCGCCGAGGCCAAGCTCGGCGATCAGCTGCTCGAGCCGAGGCCGCTCGGCACCCTCGCCGATGATCCAGACCTCGAACGGGCGGTCGACCGCGGCGCGGATCAGCACGTCGAACCCCTTGTAGGGCACGAGCCGGCCGCAGGCGAGCACGAGGCGGCCGCGATCGTTGACGTGGTGCGGCTCGATCTTCGGCCAGTCATAGAGATTGGTGTCGATGCCGAATGGCACGACATGGCATTTGTCTTCGAATTCCCGCAGCAACGGCGTCTCGTCGACCAGCACGCGGTCGGAAACGATGATTGCCTTGGCTTGCCCCAGCGTTCGCCGCATCAAGGGCTCGATGAACCAGCGCAGGCCGGCATGGCTGACGATGTCGGCGTGCCAGTGCACCACCAGCGGCCGCTTGCGGCCGAAGCCGAGAGCGAAGACGAGGTCGGCGAGCGGGAAGGGCGCATGCAGCGCCAGCAGATCGTGCTTGGCGATCGTCTGCCACAGCCGCCACGGATAAGCGGGCGCAGCCGGCAGCGACAGCACATTGCCGAATGAGCGGACGCGTTCGACCGGAATGTCGTTGACGACGATCTCGCGCCGCTCGGCCGACTGAGAGCAGACCAGCACGGCGGAGGCGAAGGCGTCCTTCAGGCTGGCGCAGATGTCCCGGATCACCGTCAGCGTGCCGCCGAACAGGTCGGGATAGTAGATCTTGAAGATGTGCAGCACCGACGGGCGGCGCGGGGATTGGCTGGCGTGATGCATGATGGCGTCAGCTCGCGAGCAGTGCTGCGACGAACGGTGCTGATAGCATCGAGATGAAGATCACGCCGCGCAGCAGCGCCGGCAGCATAGGCTCGATCGTGCTGTGCCTCCAATTGGGAGCGGGGACAGCACACGGTGAAGTGGAAATGCGGACCAAGCGGTCGGCCATGGGTTAGTCCCTTTACGTCGCCCTCAGTGACGCTTCGTATATGTGGGAAAATTTACCACGTCAATTGGCAAGCAGAAAAAGTGGGATTGTATCCCACGCGCCGGATCGATAGAATCCAGACATGATTGCCAAGTCCGGGCCCAAAGCGGCGGCACCAGAGCCGAACGCCGCCGCAAAGCTGCACGCCCCGCTGGCGCGGCTGCTGCGCCCGCTCGTGCGGCTCTGTATCCGCAGCGGCATGACCTTTCCGGCATTGGCACAGCTGCTGCGCGAGCTCTTCGTCAATGTCGCCGAGCATGATTTCGCACTTGAAGACAAAGAGCAGACCGACAGCCGCGTCAGCCTGCTCACCGGAATCCACCGCAAGGAGGTGGCGCGGCTGCGCGGGGCGGGCGCGCCGGTGCACGAGGCGCCGGCGGCCCTGTCGCTGACCAGCGCGGTGATCGCGCGCTGGCTTGCCGCGCCCGAGTTCACCGATGCGAGAGGCGAGCCGCTGGCCCTGCCGCGCACGGCCGAAGGCGATGCGCCGTCATTCGAGCAACTCGTCGCCTCCGTCACCAAGGACGTGCGCCCGCGTGCGGTGCTCGACGAATGGGTCGACCGCAAACTCGTCACCATCAACGCCGCCGACGAGATCGAGCTGCTGGAGGCGGCTTTCGTCCCGAGCGGTGCGGACGACAGCAAATGGCATTATCTTGGCCGCAATCTGCACGACCATATCGCGGCCGCCGCCGAAAACGTGTCGGGGCCGGCGCCGCGTTTCCTCGAACGGGCGGTGCACTACAACAACATCTCGCCAAAACTTGCCAAGCGCCTCGAGGCACGCTCGCGCGAGCTCGCGATGGACGCGCTGAAGACGGCCAACCGCGAGGCCAATCGCGCGCTCGCCAAGGACAAGGGCGGCGACGCCCGCTGGAATTTCGGCATCTACATCTACAGCGAAGACGCCGATGAGGAGAGCAAGAAGGAAGCGGGCCAGGACGGCGGCAAGCAGGATAGCTCCTCATGAGCCGACCGCCGCTGATCTCCCGTCGTCTGTTGCTCACCGGATTCTGGCTCGCCGGAACTGCGCTTGCGCATGCGCAGGTCAAGCGCGGCACCGATCAAGGCATCGGCGGCACCGGGATCAGGCGCGGCGATGATCACGGCATCGGCGGCACCGGCATCGTCGGCGTGATCCAGCGTTTCGGCAGCATCTACGTCAATGGCGAGCGCGTCACCTATGCGAGCGACGTGCCGGTGCGCATCGACGGTAAGGCCGCAAGCCCGAAGGCGCTACGCATCGGCCAGCTCGCGCGCGTGGTCGCGACGCGGCAGGCCGACCGCACCCTTGTCACCCGCAACATCGCGATCGCGAGCGAGGTCTCCGGCCCGATCGAGCAGGTCAAGGGCAACGAGTTGACCGTGCTCGGCCAGAAGATCGTCGCGGGCAGCAAAGAGAGCAAGCTCGGTGTGGGCACGCAGGTGGCTGTCTATGGGCTGCGCCGGACCGACGGCGTGATCGTCGCGAGTCTGGTCGAGCCGCGCAACGACGCGGTTGAACGCGTCACAGGTCTGGTCGAGCGCGGGCCCGACGGCCTACATATTGGCGGGTTGAAGTTGAACGGCGTCGATCCCTTGCTCGTCGGCCAGCGTGTCCAGATCGAGGGCAGCACGAGCCGGGGCGCGATGCAGGCCGCGCATACGCGCATCGACGATTTCTCGGATCTGGTCGGTGCGAGCCGCCTGTCGATCGAGGCCTACGTGCAGCGCGCGGGCTCTAGCCTCCGGCTCGGCTCGGGACTCGTTGCGCGCGACAGCTCGCGCTTCGGGCCAGCGGCGGGCGAAGCGCGCATGGTGGTGAACGGCGTGTTCGATCGCTCGCGTGGCCTGCAGGTCGAGTCGACCCGGGCAATTGGGCCGGGACCGGGCGCACCGCCGTCCGGCGGCGGCAATCCCGGCCGGTCGCCCGGCGGTTCGATCATGCATCCCGATCGCGGCACGCCGAGCCCCGGCAACAGTCAGCCCGGAACGCAGCCGGGTGGGCCTGGATCTGGTCCCAGTGGCAATCCCGGCGCTGCGCCGTCCGGGCCAGGTGGCCCGTCAGGCCCCGGCGGTTTTGGCGGGCCCGGTGGAGGCCCGATGGGTCCTGGTGGCGGAATGGGTGGTGGTGGCTTCGGAGGTCCCGGCGGCGGTATGGGTGGCGGCCGGCGCTAGGGATCGAATATCTAGAAGCGCAGGAAGCGTGCTTAGCCCGCGCTCAGCCGCACGCCGGCGCGCAAGAACTTCTGCGGATCGACGGCTTCGCCATCGATGCGGGTTTCGTAGTGCAGATGCGGACCGGTCGAACGGCCGGTCGAGCCGACGAGACCGATGACCTGGCCGATTTTCACGATCTCGCCGACCTTGACGTTGATCTCGGAGAGATGGCCGTAGCGGGTCGACAGCCCGTTGCCGTGATCGACCTCGACCATGCGGCCGTAACCACCGGACCAGCCGGCCGAGACCACCTTGCCGTTGGCCGTGACGCGCGCGGGATCGCCGGTCGCGGCGCGAAAGTCGAGACCGGTGTGCATCGCGGGACGGCCGAGGAAGGGATCGCTGCGAACGCCGAAGCCGGAGGTGAATTCGACCTCACCGACGACAGGCTTGCGATAGGGCACCTGCGCCAGCGTGCGGTTGAGCCGGTCCATTTCGGCGCGGGTGACGTTGATGCGGTAGAGCTGCTTCTCGAAGGGGCCGGCATTCGCGGCGAGCTTCACCGGCACGAACGGACCGCCCATCGCGGTGCGCGGCACGGCCGCCTCGAGACTGGCGATGTTCAAGCCGAGGTCGCTGACCACGCCGCGCACCCGCCGCATGCGCGAATCCATGCCTTCCTCGACGGCGTTGAGCGCTGCGATCTGGCGGCGCTCAACCTGATCGAGCGAGCTCGTGAGCCGGACCAGGACGTTGTCAAAGCCCTGATTCCTGGCGAATTGATTGGCGGGTTGGGCCATCACGGTTGGGGCGCGCGATTCGAGCCGCGCCTCGCGGTCGGGCGGCGCCACGAAGATCACGGTGTCGCTGATCGGTGACGGTTTTGGCGTGCCTTGCGACGTCTGCGCCGAATCGCCGCGCTGCGGCGCTGCGCGGGGAATCGATCCGGTGATATCAGGCATGGCGCCGAGCGCCGTGGCCCGGGACTCCAGCGCCGTCTGACGCTTCATGATCTGGTCGAGCTTCTGGTCGAACTGCTCCTGGTCGAGCAGCTGCCGGCTGGTCGTGCGATCGACCCTGGCGCGCAGCTCGGCGATGCGGTCTTCATAGGCGTACTGCATCTCGGCCTGGCGCGCGATCAGCCGGGTCAGGACGTCGTCGCGGAAGGCGAAATAGGTGGCGGTTGCCGCCGACCACAGCCCGAGCAGAACGACGGTGCCGACCACGATCCAAAACACCACCGGCCCGAAGCGAACCTGCTTGCCGTGATGGAGGATGGTGTAGGCGTCGTCAGTATCGGGAAGGGGAATAGCGGCTACCGCCGCCGCAGTGGCTGGACGGCGATGGAAGGCCCGTCCGTGGTCGTGCGGCTGATGTTGCGGGTACTGCGAATATTGGGCAGAACTTTTCGACATCGGCACTCCCGCGCCGGTCGGAACGGTTCCTTGCGGCCTAATTGCCGCGGCAATCTGGGCCAGTCATGGTTAATTTTCTGGAAATGGGAACGCTCGATTTTAACGGGCTGGTTAAAGACTTCTTGCCGCTGCCAGCACCTCGTCGGCATGGCCATCAACCCGGACGTTGCGCCAGATCCTGGCCACTTTGCCGTCGGCCCCGATCAACACCGTGGTGCGAAGAATCCCGAGAAAACGCTTGCCGTACATCGATTTTTCGCCCCAGGCGCCATAGGCCTCCAGCATCTCGTGCTGCTCGTCCGAGATCAACGGGATGCCGAGGCTGTGCTTGTCGCGGAACTTCTCCTGGGCCTTTAATGGATCGGCCGAAATGCCCAGCACGGCGGTGCCGGCAGACGTGAAGGCATCCTTGAGTCGTGTGAAGTCGATCGCCTCGCGGGTGCAGCCCGGAGTATCGGCGCGGGGATAGAAGAACAGGACCAGCTTCCGGCCGGCATAATCTGCCGAGGTGACCACATGGCCGCCGTCGCGGGGCAGGCGGAACGCGGGGGCCTTCTGGCTCTCGGTCAGAGCGGATTTGGCGCCGGACGCCGGCACGGCGGGGTTGGACGCCTTTTTAGAAGATTTTAACTGTTTCGATGCGGCCTTATGCGATGTTGTCTTTGCGCCTGTCTTGCTTGATTTGCCGGCCGATGCCGGCTGTGTTTTCGCGCTGCGCGTTTGCGTCGATGCCCGTATTTTCATGGGCTTGTTTTTAGCGGTCGGACTGCCGGAGGGCGCGTTGGACGATTTCTTTCGGGATTTCTTGGACATACGCCTTCCTTTCGTCGCTTTCGGCGGGTCAACCAAAGCGGTATTGCAGCTCTCGTCCGGTGTGCCGGATTCGCGCCCTCGGCTGGGCAAGTTTGGCGGCGACGGAGTATGGTTACAAGGAATTCCACGCACCACCCCACTGCTCGTTGAACGCGCTCCCGGGGCGAAATGACGAACAGCAGGAACATTCGAGGTATGGCGGCAATGCCGGGGCGGGGAGCATCGATCCCTGTCGACGGCTGCGGTCCCGGCGGCGCTCAATCCAACGACGGGCGCCTGTATCGAGAGGCAATGGCAAGGAATACGTCGCCCCAGGATCATAATCGGGATTTCGGTCGGAACGGCGGCCATCAGGAGCAGCCGCAATGGAACGAGGCCGACTGGGATCAAGATCAGGAGGAGGAGGCGGGTCATCGCGCTCGTCGCCTGTTGTCGCGTTCCAGCTCACGCTTTCGCTTCGGTGACGGCCTCTCGGCGCTTCGGCGCGCGCTGCCGGGCGGACGCTGGCTTCGCCGGATGTCCATCGTCCTCGGCGCCTTGATCATCATCTTCGTTGGCTGCTTTGGCGCGCTGTGGTGGCGGCTCGGCGCCGGCCCCATCAATGTCGACGTGGCCACGCCCTGGCTAGCCGCCGCGATCGAGGACAATATCGGCCACGGCAACACCGTGGAGGTTGGTGGTACGCAGATCGAGCGCGCCGGGCGGATCCGGATTGCCGTGCGCATCCGCGACATCATCGTTCGCGATCACGACCATGCCATTGTCGCCAGCGCACCGAAGGCCGAGGTGAGGCTGTCGGGAGTCGCACTTCTCAGCGGGCATCTACGCGCGGAAAGCCTGAACCTCGTCGATGCCGAGCTTGCGATCCGGATCGCACCTGATGGGACCGTCACGGTGTCCGCCGGCGATACGGCGAAACCGCTCGCAACCGGCGTCGCGTCCAAGAAGGAAGCGGGCCTGCCGCCGACATTCCCGCGTAATGGCGTCCCGCCGCCGCCGTTCGGGATGGCGCCGGCAACCCCCGACGCGCCCTCTCAGGCCGCGCCTCAACCCACTGCGCAGAACGGAATCCTTCAGGGCCTCGACTGGCTCGACAGCTTGAGCATGACCGGCCTCGACGGCCAGAACCTCAACGAGATCGGTCTCAAGAACGGCAATTTGATTGTCGACGACCAGCAGCGCGGCAGCAAATGGACGTTTGAGAACATCACGCTCAGCCTGCGCCGGCCGAGCCATGGCGGTGTCACGCTCAGCCTGGGCGAGGAGGGCGCGCACCCCTGGTCGCTACGCGCCACGATCGGCCCCGCGGAGAATGGTGTGCGTTCGCTTGATATCCGCGCCGATAGGGTCTCGACCTCCAACATCCTGCTGGCGCTGCGGGTGAAGGACCTGACCTATACGGCCGATCTGCCTCTGACCGGCGAGATGAAGGGCGAGCTCGGCCGCGACGGCGTGCCGACATTCTTCCGCGGCAAGGTCACGGTCGGCGCGGGCAATATCATCGACACCGATACGCCCGACTATCCGATGGCGATCGACTCGGCCGAAATCAACGTCGAATGGGATGCGGGACGGCGGGTGCTGGTCGCGCCGTTCAAGATTCTCTCGGGCGCCAATCGCCTGACGCTGCTGGCTCATCTCGAGCCGCCAAACGGCACCACCAACGACTGGCAGCTCGGCTTCAGCGGCGGTTCGATCCTGCTCGGCGGCATCGACAACGAGCCGCCACTCGTCTTCAACCGCATCGCGATCGGCTTCCGCTTCGATACCGATCACAAGCGCATGCTGCTGACGCAGGCCGATATCAGCAACGGCGAGATCGGTGTCGCCGGCACCGGCGCGATCGACTATTCAGGCGAACCGCGCCTGACCCTCGGCTTTGCGGGAACGCCGATGTCGGCCTCTGCGCTGAAGCGGATGTGGCCGACGCTGGTCGTGCCGGAGTTGCGCCAGTGGGTGATCGAGCGGATCGAGCGCGGCACGCTCCAGCGGATCGAGGTCGGCATCAATTCGCCGACGCGCAACCTTCCGCGCAAGGGGCCGCCCATTCCCGATGACGGCCTGTCGGTCAACATCGTGGCGAGCGGCGTCGCGGTCCGGCCCGTGGATGGCATGCCGGTGGTGCATGATGCTGACCTCAAGGCGCACGTGACCGGACGCACGGCTACCGTGAATATCGGCCAAGGCATTGCCGACACGCCCGCGGGCCGCAAGATCACGATCTCGGATTTCATCTTCGAGGTGCCTGATATGGCGCCCAAGCCGTCGCCCTCGCGGACCCGATTCCGCGTCGAGGGCCCGGTGCCAGCGGCAGCCGAAATGCTATCCAATGATCGCCTCAGCGACCTGTCGTCGACCGTGGTCGATCCCAACACCAGCAAGGGCACCTTCACGGCCAACATCCAGCTTGCTCTGCCGGTCAAGGGCGAACTGACCAAGGCGGACACGGTCTATGCCGTCACCGCCGATCTGAACGGCTTTGCCGCCGACAAGCTGGTGATGAACCAGAAGCTCGAGGCCAACAATCTCAAGATCGTCGCCAACAACCAGGGCTATCAGGTCAAGGGCGACGTCAAGATCAACGGGCAGGCGGCCTCGCTCGACTACCGCAAGGCGACCGACGGTGACGCGGACGTCAAATTGCAGACGACACTGGACGACGCCGGCCGTGCCCGCCTGGGCTTCGACCTCAGTCCGGCCGTGAGCGGGTCGGTACCGATCAAGTTGTCGGGCAAGATTGCCGGCGGTCCTGACGCAACGACGAAGCTCGGCATCGAGGCCGACCTGACCTCGGTGAAACTCGACAACATCCTCCCCGGCTGGGTCAAGCTGCCGGGCAAATCGAGCAAGGCGACATTCAAGGTGGTGCCGACGGCACAATCAACGCGGCTCGAGGACATCGTCGTCGAGGGCGGCGGCGCCTCGATCAAGGGCTCGCTGGAAGTGGATCCGAACGGCGATCTCATGAACGCGAACTTCCCGATCTACGCGCCGTCGGACGGCGACAAGACGTCGTTGAAGGTCGAGCGCGGTCAGGATGGCGTTGTCAGGGGCACCATGCGCGGCGACGTCTTCGACGGCCGCGGCTTCCTGAAGTCGGCGATCTCAGGGAATTCAAAGGACGACAGCAAGAGCAAGCTGAAGAACGTCGATTTCGACATGGACGTGAAGCTCGGCACGGTCGCCGGCTTCAACGGCGAGGCAATGCGCAGCGTCGATGCCAAGATGTCGAAGCGCAGCGGCGCCATCAAGGCGTTCTCGCTGAGCGGCAGGATCGGTCAGAACACCCCGGTGGCCGCCGACTTACGCGGCGGGCGCGCGCAGGGCAGCCGCGAGGTGATCTATCTCCAGACCAATGATGCCGGATCGCTACTGAAGTTCACCGACACCTACACCAAGGCGGTCGGCGGCCAGATGGTGGTGGCGATGGAGCCGCCCGCAGCCGATGCTTCGGTGCCCAGGGAAGGCCTCGTCAACGTGCGCGATTTCACGGTGAAGGGCGAGGCACAGCTCGATCGGGTTGCTGCGGGCGCACCCAACGGAGCTGGGAGCGGGGTCTCCTTCAGTGCGTTACGCGCCGAATTCACGCGGCAGAACGGCGCGCTGACCATCCGCGATGGTGTGGTCAAGGGACCGATGATCGGCGCCACCATTGAGGGCTCGATCGACTACGCCGGCAACCAGGTGTGCATGAGCGGCACGTTCGTGCCGATGTACGGTGTGAACAACATCTTCGGCCAGATTCCGCTGTTCGGCATCTTCCTCGGCGGCGGCAACAATGAGGGATTGATCGGGGTGACCTATGAGGTCGTCGGTACGCCGGACAAGCCGTCGATGCGCGTCAACCCCATTTCGGCGATGGCGCCGGGCCTGTTCCGCAAGATCTTCGAGTTCAACACCGGCAAGCAACAGAACTCGCCGATCGACGAGCTGCCGTCGTCGCAGTCCGGCGACAGCCCGACGGCATCGGCAAGAACGCTGTCGAACGGTTGCAGCCTCGCGCGGCGATAGTGAGCAGATTCGTCCACCGCATCATCATGCTTGGACTGCTCATGGCGGTGTTGGCCGTGATCTGGAACGTGCTGGGCCCGCGATAGAAAGCGGCGCACGCGATACCGCGAGCGCCGCTTTGTTTCATTAATGCGGCGTGATCAGCGCCGCGCGAAGGCGCCGCCCGGTGCATCGCTCTCCTTGCCGATCACCGCATCGACGCTGACCGGGCCGCCGCCCGCTGCCGAGAGATAGAGGCAGGCAAAGCAGAACAGGATCGCGGCGGTGCCGTTGTTGAGCAGCGGCAAGAAAACCGGCGGGCCTTCCTTGGAGACATGGAATACGTGGCCAAGGAAGTAGGCGAAGGCCATTTCGCCGGAGAGGATGAAGGCCGAGAGCCGGGTGAACAGTCCGATCATCAGTGCCGCGCCAAGCACGAGCTCAATCAGGCCGGCCGCCCAGATCAGCGGTGGAGGATTTGCGAACGCGGCCACCATCGGAATGTGGAAAAGCTTGGTCAAACCGTACTGGAACAGCAGCAGTGCAGTGACGAAGCGAAACAGGCTCAAGAGAATCGGCTGATAGCGAGTGAGATAGGGAAAGTTCATTGGTTCATGCCCTCCATCCAATGCTGCGACTAGGACCGCATTCGGTTCCGCGCTGCAAGCTGCGCCAGGTCAATTCACGCTGACATTTTTGTCATGTCGAACAAAACACCGCAGGCTGTGATTTCAGCCGCGTGCAGTCCTCTTTTTTAGCATCTACGCGTCGTGCCGTCCGTAGTTCCCCAGTGACACGAATGAATTCAGGTTACCTCTGAGAAACCTAGCGCCGCAAGGCGGGTACGATCAGGAACGGGATCATCCCGAGCACCACGCTCGCAAGTGCGAAGACGAGCAGCGCGTTGTAGCCGTGGGTCGCGTCGTGGATCAGGCCGCCGCTCCAGGAGCCGAAGGCGGAGCCCAGCCCGCTGCCGATCGAGATGGTGCCGTAGATCGTGCCGACCCGCTTGCCTCTGAAGATCTTCATCGCGGTTGCCGTGATCAGCGGCCCGCGCGAGCCCATCATGCTGCCGAAGCAGATGACGAAGCCGGTAAGCAGAATAACGTTCGGATAATACTGAAGCAGCCAGAGCAGGAAGATGCCGAGGATCGAGATCGCGTAGCTGAGCAGAACCGATGGCCGGCGCCCGATCAACCCGTCGAGCGCGGACACGCCAAGCATTCCGAACACCAGCACGACGCCCGAAAAGCCCCAGGCTGTCGCGGCCTGGAGTGGCGGAAAGCCGGCGTCGATCAGATAGGCCACGATTTGGGCTGCGATCGCGTACATGCCGACGGCGGTAAAGAAGAAGGTCGAAAACAGCGCCCAGAAGGCGTGGTGGCGCATCGCGCTCAATAACGTCCAGCCGTTGTCGACGAAATCAGGATCGGTCTTCTTGGTGATGTGCGGCGAGCCGGCTGCGAATCTGCGCCAGGGCAGGAGCATGAGCGGCACCAGCAGGCCGAGCGCGGCGAAGCCGTAGACCTGGTAGGTCTCGCGCCAGCCGAGGCGATCGATCAGCAGCTGCGAGGCCGGCAGCAGCGCCAGCACGCCGCCGCCCATCGCCGAGTACACCACCGCCATCGCAGTCGGCAGCTTTGGCCCGAACCAGCGGCCGAGCAGGATCGAGTTCGGCACATTGCCGATGAAGGCGACGCCAACGCCGACGCACAATCCGATCGATATCTGGAATTGCCAGAGCGCCTGCGCATGGCCTGCGATCAGGAAAGCTGAGCCGAGCAGCAATAGGCCAAGCGCATAGACGATGCGCGGCCCGGAATGATCGAACAGGCGGCCGACCAGCGGCGCCGTCAGTCCGCTGATGAGCCAGGTCAGCGAATAGATCGAGACGACTTGCCCGCGGTCCCAGCCGAAATTTTCGGAGATCGGTTTGAGGAAGACCGTGAAGCTTTCGCTCAGGCCGCGGCCGAGCACGGCCAGCGTGAAGCACAGCGCGAGCACGACAAGCGCGGTGCGTACCGCGCCTTGCTGCGTGTTTGCCTGTTCCTTCGATATTTCCCTGGGCGTCTTCTGATCCATCGCTTATCAGGGAGCGCGTTTCGGCGCGCCCTGACAAGCATCAAAAGCTCATACGCCTATGCAGGCCTGATGAGGACGTGCTTCTTCTTGCCGAAGGATAGCTTGATCACGCCTTCCGGCGTCAGATTGGCGGCAGACAGCCCCATCTTTTCATCTGTGACAGGCTCGTCATTGACGCGCAGGCCGCCGCCCTTGATCTGACGTCGCGCTTCGCCGTTGGAAGTGACGAGTCCCGCCTTGACGAAGGCGTTGAGCACGCCGAGGCCGGTCTCCAACTCGCCGCGCGGAATTTCGACCGTCGGCAGGCTTTCGGCGAGTGCACCTTCCTCGAAAGTGCGGCGCGCGGTTTCGGCAGCCTCGTTCGCGGCATCGCGGCCATGCAACAGGGCGGTCGCTTCCGTCGCCAGCACCTTCTTGGCCTCGTTGATCTCTGAGCCGCCGAGCGCCTCGAACTTCCTGATCTCGCTCATCGGCAGCGTCGTGAACAACTTCAGGAACTTGCCGACGTCGGCATCCTCGGTGTTGCGCCAGTACTGCCAGAAATCGTAAGGGCTGAACTGGTCGGCGTTGAGCCACACCGCGCCTTGCGCGGTTTTGCCCATCTTGGCGCCCGACGCGGTCGTCAGCAGCGGCGTCGTCAGCGCGAACAGCTGATGCGTGCCCATGCGGCGCCCGAGATCGACGCCCATGATGATGTTGCCCCACTGATCCGAGCCGCCCATCTGCAAATGGCAGCCGGTGCGCCTGGCCAACTCGACGAAATCGTAAGCCTGGCAGATCATGTAATTGAACTCGATGAAGCTCATCTCCTGCTCGCGCTCGAGCCGCAGGCGCACGGAGTCCATCGTCAGCATGCGGTTGACCGAGAAATGCCGGCCGACGTCGCGCAACATCTCGATCCAGTTCAGTTTGGTTAACCACTCGGCATTGTCGAGCATGATGGCGTCGCTCTTGCCATCGCCATAGCGCAGCACTTTTGCGAACACGCCGCGGATCGACGCCTTGTTGGCCTCGATCTCGGCGACGGTGCGGATCGCGCGGGTCTCGTCTTTGCCGGAGGGATCGCCGACCATGGTGGTGCCGCCGCCCATCAGCGTGATCGGCTTGTTGCCGGATTGCTGAAGCCAGTGCAGCAGCATCATGGTCAGGTAGTTGCCGATGTGCAGCGAGGGAGCGGTACAGTCGTAGCCGACATAGGCGATCGCCTCGCCCTTGGCGGCGAGGGCGTCCAGCCCGTCGAAATCGGAGCATTGGTGGATGAATCCACGTTCCTGCAGGGTGTTGAGGAAATCCGATTTAAATGCAGTCATCTGTCGGCGTGCCTGACAATTCTTGGTTTACTGTTTTGGGAGCAATTTAAGGGTCTTCGGTGGGAACTCGATTGCCGCCCGCCACTTGGCGCTGTGGCATTATAAGATGTGTCCCTCTGGCACAAGATCGGCATGCCGGAGGGGGTCTTGTGAGGACGCTGATCCATGATGTTGACGGCACTCGGTTTGATGAGCGGCACCTCGCTGGATGGGGTGGATGTCGCGCTGATCGAAACCGATGGAAGGCAGGTGAAGGCGTTCGGGCCGTCCGGCTACCGGCCCTATAGCCCGGCCGAGCGCAATCTGCTTCGCCAGGCGCTAAGCGAGGCCGTGCACCTGCCGCAGCGCGATGCCCGGCCGGGGATTTTGGCCGAGGCCGAACGGGCGGTGACGCGGGCGCACGCCGAGGCAGTCGCCGCCTTCGTCGCCCAGAACCGGATGAAGCCGGAGGAGATCGACATCGTCGGCTTCCACGGCCAGACCGTGCTGCACCGTCCCGAACGGCGGCTGACCGTCCAGATCGGCGATGCGCCGGCCCTTGCCAAAGCCATCCATGTCCCTGTGATGTACGATTTCCGCGCCGCCGACGTCGAGGCCGGCGGGCAGGGCGCGCCGCTCGTGCCGGTTTATCACCGGGCGCTGGCGCAATCGCTGGCGCGCGAGGGGCCGATCGTCGTGGTGAATATCGGCGGTGTTTCCAACATCACCTATATCGACGGCAACGACACGTTGATCGCCTGCGACACCGGGCCCGGCAACGCGCTGCTCGACGATTTCATGTACCGCACCATGAACAAGGCGTTCGACGCGGAAGGAAAATTTGCTGCGCTCGGCAAGGCCGACGAGGCCTGGATTTCCCGCGCGCTGCAGTTGCCGTTCTTCGCAGTCCCGCCGCCGAAATCACTCGACCGCAACGACTTTGCCGCCTTGAGGCTCGGCGACGTTGCGCCGGCCGACGGCGCGGCGACGCTCACCGCTTTCACTGCGGCTGCGATCGCGCGCATCATTCCGTTGTTGCCGCGGCGGCCGCGGAGCTGGATCGTCTGCGGCGGCGGCGCGCGCAATCTCACCATGCTGCGCATGCTGAGGGAGCGGGTCGGAACGGCGACCGTAGAGGCCGCCGAGACGCTGGGCTGGGCCTCCGACGCCATCGAGGCGCAGGCCTTCGGCTTCCTCGCCGCGCGTGGCCTCAAGGGCCTGCCGCTGTCCTATCCCGCTACCACGGGCGTGCCGATGCCGATGACCGGCGGAGTGATCGCGCGCCCGTGACGTCAAGGGCGGGTTGATGCAGCTGCATTGAACTTGACGGATAAATGCAAATGCATCTATGTTGGATGCAGTTGCATCGAACCGCCGGGATCATCGCCATGACGACCTCATCTGAAACGCCCGCTTCACTGAAACTCATCAGCCACAAGCTTTGCCCCTACGTGCAGCGCGCGGTGATCGCGCTCAAGGAGAAGGGCGTGCCGTTCGAGCGGATTGACATCGATCTCGCCAACAAGCCGGACTGGTTTCTAAAGCTGTCGCCGCTCGGCAAGGTGCCGGTCCTGGTGGTGACGACGGACAAGGGCGAGGTCGCGCTGTTCGAAAGCAATGTAATTTGCGAGTACATTGAGGAGACGCAGGGCGGCGCGAAACTGCATCCGGCCGACGCGCTGAAGCGCGCTGAACACCGCGCCTGGATGGAGTTCGGCTCGGCAATCCTAGGTGATCTCTGGGGCCTGGAGACGACGACGAATCCGGCAACCTTCGAAGGCAAGCGTCAGGCGCTCGCAGCGAAATTGGCGCGTGTCGAGGCCGCGCTCAGCGCAGGCCCGTTCTTCGCCGGCGCGGAGTTCAGTCTGGTCGATGCCGTGTTCGCTCCCGTCTTTCGCTATTTCGACGTATTCGACGAACTGGCCGAACTCGGCATCTTCAGCGATCTGCCGAAGGTGCGCGCCTGGCGCGCGAAGCTCGCGAAGCGTCCGAGCGTTCGCACGGCGGTCGGCGCGGACTATCCGCAATTGCTGCGCGCTTTCCTCGTTCGGCACGACGCGCATCTGCTCAAGCTCGCGGCCTGAGCGATGTCGCCATTGGTCTGACGCTGGTTGCCGGTGTGCTCGATGAAGCTGGCTTGAGCGGCGCGCCTTTACCGCACGTTGGCGAGACGCATGTCGAGATACGCCGTGATGGTCTCCATCAGCGGCTCGAGCTTGGCGTCGAAGAAGTGGTTGGCGCCGGGGATGACCTGCTGGTCGATCACGATGCCCTTCTGCGTCTTCAGCTTCTCGACCAGCGTGTTGACGTCTTTGGGCGGCACCACCGCGTCCTTCTCGCCGTGCACGATCAGGCCCGAGGACGGGCAGGGCGCGAGAAACGAGAAATCGTAGAGATTGGCCGGCGGCGCGATCGAGATGAAGCCCTCGACCTCGGGGCGGCGCATCAGAAGCTGCATGCCGATCCAGGCGCCGAACGAGAATCCGGCGACCCAGCAGGCGCGCGCTTCGGGATTGATGGTCTGCGCCCAGTCGAGGGCTGCCGCCGCATCCGACAATTCGCCGGTGCCGTGGTCGAACGAGCCCTGGCTGCGCCCGACGCCGCGGAAATTGAAGCGCAGCACCGAGAAGCCGCGATGCGCAAACGCGTAGTAGCACTGGTACACGATCTGATGGTTCATCGTGCCGTGAAACTGCGGATGCGGATGCAGGATCATCGCGATCGGCGCGTTCTTCTGCTTGGCCGGGTGATAGCGGCCTTCGAGACGGCCGGCGGGGCCGGTAAAAATAACTTCAGGCATCGATGATCTCTTGATTGATCTGCTGGAGCGAGGATCCTCGGCAATCAACCGATTGTGGCCTCATCGGCAGCGATGCCGACGGAAGCGCGAATGGAAGGGTGAGAAGGCGTGCGCCTCGCGGTGATGCGCAGACGGCGCGCGCGGTGACTTGACGGCCGCGTTCTAACATAGGCTGCGGGGCAAAAAGCAAGCATCTTCGACATCTGCCAATGTGCTCAAGAACTTAGCCGGTCATCGCGGTGTCACGCCGAGGGCTGTCGGGATCAAATGAGAGCGCTACAAGTATCGGCGCTATGGCGACAACCCATTGGAATCACGATTGTTTATCGGTTACCAGCTATCTTGGAGGCGATCACACAGGTGCCGTGCGGCCTCCGAGCGAGGCGACCGCGGGCCGATAGCGGCGGCTGCCTCCAAGCGTCTTGCCGTTGTCGAAGGTGAGCTCGAAATCCCCCGACGGCTTGAACTCGACGCCGCTCACGCGGTCGAGATTGGCAAGCCTGGTCCGGTGCACGCGCACGATGGCGAAGCGGGCGAGTTCGCTCTCGGTGGCGGCGAGCGTGCCCCGGATCAGGTGCTGGGTGCCGTTGGCGAGGCTGTATTCGATGTAGTTGCCGGCGGAGGCAACCCACAGGATGTCGCGCGGTGCGACGCGAATGCGGCTGGTGCCGTCCCTTAGCCAGATCAGATCTGGCGATGGCCGCTCCAGCGGAACGACCGGCATGGACAGGGCGGCGGCCTTGCGCGGCTCACGCCGGCTTTTGATCAGCCAGAGCGTTGCACCAATCAGCAATGCAGTCACCGCATCCTTGCGGAACTCGTACAGCACCGTCGCCAGCGAGAAATGGAAGTCGTAGGCGCTGCCCGCGAGCCAAAGCACGAATTTCCGCAAGCCCACCATGCCGGCGATGTGGAGGGCCGAGAAGCCGAGCAGGGCGGCCGCACCGATTCCGATCTGCGCTGCCAAACCCGTCGTCCGGCGCATGTGCCGCACCGACAGCATCAGCATCGGCACCAGCAGCAGGATGACGATGATGCTCGACATCTCCCAGAACAGTCGCCGGCCGATGTCATAGCTGTCGCCGCGCCAGGCGGCGTCCTGTGCGCCAGAGAGCGCATTGACGACGCCGATCGCAAGCGAAATCACGACGATCGCAGCGAACATCGTCCAGTCGCCATCGATCCCGGCAGACCAACCTCTCGTCGTCGCTGACGGCGCCTCGTCTCCTCGCGCCCGGTTCCGATCCCAAACCGTCTCGATGCGCTCCGTTTCGGGAGCATTTTGGCTCTCAACCATGGCCCGAAAACCGCTGATGTCGTCCCGTCAAGGAGCAGAGAACCATGTCAACACCGCAGCAAACATCAAACCCGGAACGACGCATCGACTGGATGCGGATTTTAGCTTTCGAGTTGCTGATCTTCTACCACGTTGGCCGCGTCCGGGATTGTGCAGCAACAGCCGGCCTGATGTGCGGCGGCTTCCGATTGGCGCATTGGCAAAAGATGCTAAGAGGGCGCTATGCCTGATCGTGTCTATCTCGACTGGAATGCGACCACACCGCTGCGCAGTGAAGCGCGCGCAGCGATGCTCGCCGCCTGCGAGCTGATCGGCAATCCGTCCTCGGTCCACGCCGAAGGCCGGGAGGCGCGGCGGCTGGTCGAGGGGGCCCGTGCCGCGCTGGCAACGGCCGTGGGCGCGCTGCCGCGGAACGTCGTCTTCACCTCGGCTGGGACCGAGGCCAATGCGCTGGCGCTCTCGCCCGGCCTGCGTGGCCGATCGGGTGAGCCGGTGCGGCGGCTCCTGATTTCCGCGATCGAGCACGCCTCGGTGCTGGCGGGCGGCCGGTTCCCGGCACATGCCGTTGGCCAGATCCGGGTCACGCGTTCCGGCGTGGTCGATCTCGATCATGTTCGCGCGCTGCTCGCCGAGGGCCCGCCGACGCTGGTCTCGATCATGGCGGCCAACAATGAAACCGGGGCGCTGCAGCCGGTCGCGGAGGCGGCAGCGCTCGTTCATGAAGCCGGCGGCCTGCTGCACGTCGACGGGATCCAGGCGCTCGGCAAAATTGCGTTCAATATTAACGAGGTCGGCGCCGACCTTGCGACCTTTTCTGCGCACAAGATCGGCGGCCCCAAGGGCGTCGGCGCGCTGGTCGTGGCGGAGGGAATCGCCGGGCTGGAGCCGCTGCTCCGGGGCGGCGGGCAGGAGCTCGGCCGGCGGGCGGGAACCGAGAATGTCGCCGGCATCGCTGGGCTTGGCGCGGCGGTAAAAGCCGCGCTTCAGACTCTGCCGGAAGATGCGGAACGCATGGTAACTCTCAGAGATCGCTTAGAAAATGGTATCCGGGCAGTCGCAGACGCAACGATCTTCTCGAATGAGGTCGGGCGGTTGTCGAATACCATTCTATTCACCGCGCCGGGGCTCAAGGCCGAGACTGCCGTGATCGGCTTCGACCTCGAAGGCATTGCCGTATCCTCGGGTTCGGCCTGTTCCTCCGGGAAGGTCCAACCGTCCCACGTGCTCTCTGCGATGGGGTATGATGTCACGGTGGCTCAGGGAGCGGTGCGCCTCAGTCTGGGCTGGTCCACAGAAGTGGATGACATCAACAGGGCATTAGAGGCTTGGCGAAAGCTGGGTAATACCCTACTTAAGGGCTAAGCGACGAAACACGGCTTGAATGGTTCTAAGCCAGTGCTTTCCACGCAGAAGCATCGTAGTAGTCGTTCGAGTTTGATCCACCGTGGTCCTTGAAACCACGAGCGGAGGATAGAATGCCAGCCGTGCAAGAGACGGTCGAGCGCGTGAAGCGCATCGACGTCGATCAGTATCGTTATGGGTTTGAGACCCTGATCGAGTCCGACAAGGCCCCCAAGGGACTGTCGGAAGAGACCGTCAAGTTCATCTCCCAGAAGAAGAACGAACCCGCCTGGATGCTCCAGTGGCGGCTCGAGGCCTATCGGCGCTGGCTGACTATGACCGAGCCGACCTGGGCCCGCGTCGACTATCCCAAGATCGATTTCCAGGACCTCTATTACTACGCGGCGCCGAAGCCGAAGAAGACGGTCACTTCGCTCGACGAGATCGATCCGGAGATCCTCAAGACCTACGAGAAGCTCGGCATCCCCTTGCGGGAAGTCGCCATGCTCGAAGGCGTCGAGCCCAAGGTGGGCGAGGAGGATCCCGCCCGCCGCAAGATCGCGGTCGACGCAGTCTTCGATTCGGTTTCGGTTGCGACCACGTTCAAGGCCGAGCTGAAGAAGGCCGGCGTGATCTTCATGCCGATCTCGGAGGCGATCCGCGAACATCCTGAACTGGTGCAGAAGTATCTCGGCTCCGTGGTGCCGACGTCGGACAATTTCTACGCGACGCTGAACTCGGCGGTGTTCTCCGACGGCTCGTTCGTCTATGTGCCGCCGGGCGTGCGTTGCCCAATGGAGCTGTCGACCTATTTCCGCATCAACGAGCGCAACACCGGCCAGTTCGAGCGCACGCTGATCATCGCGGACAAGGGCTCCTACGTGTCCTATCTCGAAGGTTGCACCGCGCCGCAGCGCGACGAGAATCAGTTGCACGCCGCCGTGGTCGAGCTCGTCGCGCATGATGACGCCGAGATCAAATATTCGACGGTGCAGAACTGGTATCCCGGCAATTCGGAAGGCAAGGGCGGCATCTACAATTTCGTCACCAAGCGTGGCGACTGCCGCGGCAACCACTCCAAGATCTCCTGGACCCAGGTCGAGACCGGCTCGGCGATCACCTGGAAGTATCCGAGCTGCATTCTCCGCGGCGACAATTCCCGCGGCGAGTTCTACTCGATCGCGATCTCGAACGGCTTCCAGCAAGTCGATTCGGGCACCAAGATGATCCATCTCGGCAAGAACACGTCGAGCCGCATCATCTCCAAGGGCATTGCCGCCGGCAAGTCGCAGAACACCTATCGCGGCCTGGTGACGGCGCATCGGAAAGCGACCGGCGCACGCAACTTCACCGCCTGCGATTCCCTGTTGATCGGCGACAAATGCGGCGCGCACACCGTGCCGTACATCGAAGCCAAGAACTCGTCGGCGACGTTCGAGCACGAGGCGACGACCTCGAAGATCTCCGAGGACGTGCTGTTCTACTGCGTCCAACGCGGCCTCAGCCAGGAGGAGGCCGTCGGCCTCGTCGTCAACGGCTTCGTCAAGGACGTGCTGCAGCAGCTGCCGATGGAATTCGCGGTGGAAGCGCAGAAGCTGATCTCGATCTCGCTCGAAGGGTCGGTCGGCTAATCGCCGACCCCAGCGGTGCGCATCTCGCGCTCCAACATCAATTGAATAAACTGGATACCAAGATGGCTTTGCTTGAAGTGAAAGACCTCAAGGTTCGTGTCGAGGAGCGTGAGATCCTCCACGGGCTGACGCTGACCGTGAACGAGGGCGAGGTGCACGCGATCATGGGGCCGAACGGCTCCGGCAAGTCGACGCTCTCGCACGTCATCGCCGGCAAGCCCGGCTATGAGGTCACCGACGGCGAGATCCTGTTCAGGGGCGAGGACCTGCTGGAGATGTCGCCGGACGAGCGTGCTGCGAAGGGCGTGTTCCTGGCGTTCCAGTATCCGGTCGAGATCCCCGGCGTCACTACCATGAACTTCCTGCGGACCGCGCTGAATGCCCAGCGCAAGGCGCGCGGCGAGAGCGAACTGATGGTGCCGGACTTCCTGAAGAAGGTCCGTGAAGTCTCGAAATCGCTGAACATCCCGCAGGACATGCTCAAGCGCGGCGTCAATGTCGGCTTCTCCGGCGGCGAGAAGAAGCGCAACGAGGTGCTGCAGATGGCGCTGTTCGAGCCGAGCCTGTGCATCCTCGACGAGATGGATTCCGGCCTCGACATCGACGCGCTGCGCATTGCGGCCGACGGCGTCAACGCGCTGCGTTCGCCGGGGCGTGCGATGGTCGTGATCACCCATTATCAGCGGCTGCTCAACTACATCGTGCCCGATGTCGTGCACGTGATGTCGAAGGGCCGTGTCGTGAAGAGCGGCGGCAAGGAACTGGCGCTGGAGCTGGAAGCGTCCGGCTACGCCCAGTTCGAGGACGCCGCGTAAGGAATTTTGTGATGAATGTTGCTGTGGCAAAGACCGGAGGTGGCCGCGCGGTGAGCGATCTGTTCGCCAGCGCCGAAGGCCGCCTGCCGGGTTCGCCTGGAGTGGCAGCAGTGCGCCGCGAGGCGTTCGAGACCTATGAGCGTCTCGGCCTGCCGCACCGCCGGATCGAGGAATGGAAATACACCGACCTGCGCGCGCTGGTCGGCGAGGTGCTGCCACTGGCAGCTGCGCCCGATGCAGCCGCGCTGAAGCGCGCCGCGGACGCCGTGAAGGCGCATGCGATCGCGGGTGCCCGCAAGCTGGTGCTCGTCGATGGCGTGTTCGCGGCCGATCTGTCCGACGTGAAGGCGCTCGGCGCCGAGGCGAGCTTCAAGACGTTGCGGAAGGCCCTGGAGAAGGATGCCGGCCTGCTGAAGACCGCCTCCGCCGATGCCGTGATCGCGCTGAACGCGGCGATGGCGACCGATGGTGTGGTGCTGTCGATCGCCGACGGCACGCAGCTGTCTGCGCCGATCCAGATTCTCCACATCGCGACTGCGGCTTCTGCGTCGGCTTTCACCCGCTCGCAGGTCGCAATCGGGAAAGGCGCTCGCGCCACCATCGTCGAGAGTTTTGTTGCAGCCGGTGCCAAGGCCTATCAGGTCAACGACGCCGTGATCGTGACGGTCGGCGATGACGCCGACGTCGCGCATATCCGCCTGATGGACGATGCGGCTGATGCGGTGAACGTCACCTCGCAATTCGTCACCGTCGGCGCGAATGTGAAGCTCAGTTTCTTCAACATGACCACGGGCGCTGCGGTCAGTCGCCTCCAGGGCTTCATCACGCTGGCCGGCGAAAGCAGCGAGCTTGCGATCAACGGCGTCAACCTGTTGCAGAAGACCGAGCATGGCGACACCACGCTGGTGGTCGACCATGCCGTGCCGGACTGCGTCAGCCGCGAGGTCTTCCGTGCGGTGATCGACGACCGCGCGCACTCGGTGTTCCAGGGCCGCATCATCGTCCGTCCCGACGCGCAGAAGACCGACGGCAAGATGATGACCCGCGCGCTGCTGCTCTCGGACGAAGCCGAGGCCGACAACAAGCCCGAGCTCGAGATCTTTGCCGACGACGTCTCCTGCGGCCACGGCGCCACCGCTGGCGCACTGGACGACAGCCTTTTGTTCTATCTGAAGGCGCGCGGCCTACCCGAGAAGCAGGCCCAGGCGCTGTTGATCCAGGCTTTCGTCGGCGAGGCCATCGAGCAGATCGCCGATGATACCTTGCGCGAGCACGTAATCGGCATTGCCGAGCGCTGGCTGGAGCGGCGGTCATGAGCACGCATCCCGCGGTCAAGAACGGCGCCTATGACGTCGCGCGCGTGCGTCAGGACTTTCCGGCGCTCGCCATGCAGGTCTACGGCAAGCCGCTGGTCTATCTCGACAACGCCGCTTCGGCGCAGAAGCCGAGCGTCGTGCTCGACCGCATGACGCAGGCCTATACGAGCGAATACGCCAACGTGCATCGCGGCCTGCATTACCTCGCCAATGCCGCGACCGAAGCCTATGAGGGCGGCCGCACCAAGGTTGCGCAGTTCATCAACGCGCCTCGCACTGAGGAAGTGATTTTCACCCGCAACGCGACTGAGGCGATCAATCTGGTCGCCTCGTCCTGGGGCGGACCGAATATCGGGGAAGGCGACGAGATCGTCATCTCCATCATGGAGCACCACTCCAACATCGTGCCATGGCATTTCCTCAGGGAACGCCAGGGTGCCGTGATCAAATGGGCCCCGGTCGACGACGAAGGCAATTTTCTCATCGATGAGTTCGAGAAGCTGCTGACTTCCAAGACCAAGCTGGTCGCGACCACGCAGATGTCGAACGCGCTCGGCACCATCGTGCCGGTCAAGGACGTCGTGAAGATCGCCCATGCCCGCGGCATTCCCGTGCTGGTCGATGGCAGCCAGGCCGCGGTGCATCTGCCGGTCGACGTCCAGGATATCGGCTGCGACTTCTACGTCTTCACCGGGCACAAGGTGTATGGGCCGACCGGTATCGGCGTGCTCTGGGCCAAGTATGACCATCTCGTCGCGATGCGCCCGTATAACGGCGGCGGCGAGATGATCCGCGAGGTCTCGCGCGATGTCGTCACCTATGGCGATCCCCCGCACAAGTTCGAGGCGGGCACGCCCGCGATCGTCGAGGCCGTGGGCCTTGGCGCTGCCATCGACTATGTCAGTTCGATCGGCAAGGAGCGCATCGCCGCGCATGAGCACGATCTCACCAGCTACGCCCAGGATCGGCTCCGCGAGATCAATTCACTCAGGCTGATCGGCACGGCGCGCGGCAAGGGTCCGGTGATCTCCTTTGAGCTCAAGGGCGCGCACGCCCATGACGTCGCCACCGTAATCGACCGTCAGGGCATCGCGGTCCGCGCCGGCACCCATTGCGTGATGCCGCTTTTAGAGCGGTTCAACGTCACGGCCACCTGCCGGGCTTCGTTCGGCATGTATAATACGCGGGAAGAAGTCGATCATCTGGCACAAGCGCTTTTGAAGGCGCGGGATTTGTTCGCATGAGTGACACGGCCGAAATCAAAGCCAATCCGATGGAAACCCGGTCGGCGCTGCCGCCGGAGGAGACCGAGCGTCTGACCCGCGAGATTATCGCCGGGCTGAAGACCGTGTTCGATCCGGAAATCCCCGCCGACATCTACGAGCTCGGCCTGATCTACAAGGTCGAGATCAAGGACGACCGCTCCGTCGACGTGCAGATGACACTGACGACGCCGAACTGCCCGGCCGCCGGCGAGCTGCCGACCATGGTCGAGAACGCGGTCGCCAGCGTTCCCGGCGTCGGCGTGGTCGACGTCAAGGTCGTCTGGGAGCCGGCCTGGTCGCCCGAGCGCATGAGCGACGAGGCCCGCCTCGTGCTCAACATGTGGTGACGCGTAAACTCGATATTGAATTTGCTCCGCAACGGACCACATCACTGACATGACACAGGCAACACCAGCATCCCCTCCGAAGCCGCGGCGCCCGCGCCCGCAGGTGATGCGGCTGACGGATGCCGCTGCCCAGCGCATCAGCGAGCTGACCCAGCGCGCGGACTCCGAGATCGTCGGCCTGCGCGTCGGCGTCAAGAACGGCGGCTGCGCCGGCCAGTCCTATACCGTCGAATATGCCCACGATGTCCGCCCGACCGACGAGATCGTCGAGGACAAGGGTGTCAAAATCCTCGTCGACCCGAAGGCCGTGCTGTTCCTGCTCGGCACCGAGATGGACTACAAGGCCGACAAGATGCAGGCCCAGTTCGTCTTCAACAACCCCAACCAGATCTCCGCCTGCGGCTGCGGCGAGTCGGTCGAGCTGCGCCCGGCCAAGATCGACGGGTAGTTTTCTCCGTCATTGCGAGGAGCACTTGCGACGAAGCAATCCAGACTGTCTCTGCGGATGCAGTCTGGATTGCTTCGCTGCGCTCGCAATGATGACGGTGGTATGAAGGCTAACCTGCTCGCTCCGGGAAGGCTCCCATGGACCGCGAATTCCTGATCGACCTGTTCGCCGATTTCGGCCCCGTTGCCATTCGCAAGATGTTCTCCGGCTACGGCATCTCCGCCGACGGCGTCAACTTCGCGCTCGCCTTGCAGGCCGGCCTGTTCTTTCGCGCCGACGAGGTGACCATCCCGGACTTTGAAGCGGAAGGCTCAAAGCCGTTTCAGTATTCCACCCGCGCCAAGACCGTGCTGGTGAATTCCTACTGGGAGCTGCCGGCGCGCCTGTTCGACGATTCCGAGGAGCTGGCGCAATGGGCGAGGGCGGCGCTCGCCGCCGCGCAGCGCGCCAAGGTGAAGAAGCGGCCGAAGGGGAAGAAGGTCGCGAGCAAGGCTGCGAAGAAGATCGCGCCGAAGAAGCCGGCAACGAAGAAGCGGTCGGCCAAGAAGGCAGCCAAGACGACGGTGCGGTAGGGTGGGCAAAGCGACTCGTCCGCCGTAGCTCGCAGAGCGAAGACGGAAGCGTGCCCACCATTCACAGTAGCGATGCTGGAGAGATGGTGGGCACGACGCTACGCGTCTTTGCCCACCCTACGAGATCTCGTCCTGAAGCGCGCTCGTGTCCGTCGACCTCAACCCACAGCCTTGGTCAGGCCGACTCTCATATTCTTGGCCACAAGAACGCAGGCACCGTCGGCAAGCACGCGGCCGTCAGAAATTCCGAGCACCAGCTTGCCGCGCCGGACCATGCGCATCGCGACCTCGTAGCGCACCGATCGCGTCGCGGGTGTGATCGCTCCCGTCGCCTCGACCTCGCCGACACCGATGGCGCGACCCTTGCCCGGTGAACCCGACCAGCCGAGCCAGTAGCCGACCATCTGCCACATCGCGTCCAGGCCTAGGCTTCCCGGCATCATCGCGTCGCCGCGATAGTAGCAATCGAAAAACCAGTGGCCCGGCACGATGTCGAGCTCGCCGACGATATGGCCCTTGCCGAACGGGCCGCCATCCAGGCTGATCTCGGTGATGCGATCCATCATCAGCATCGGCGGCGCCGGCAATTGCGCGTTGCCCGGGCCGAAACAGCCGCCTTCGCTCGATCTCAGCAGCTCGTCTTTGGTGTAGGTCGGTTGTGGCGTGTGAAAATCATGAGGATTGGGCACGACGACAGGTCCCCGGTGCGCGCGAGCAGGCGCGTTAAGTTGGCAGGGACGATGTCGCTCGTCAGGCTGGAATGTCAAGCAGGTCAAGCAGGCCCCGATCTTGCGGCCCGCCGCTCGCGTCACGCCACGCGGTTGTGCGTCTCGACCGCGAATTCCGGGTCGGCTTCGCAGATCACGCGGTTGCGGCCGTTGCGCTTGGCCGCGTACAGGCAGGCGTCCGCGCGCTCGATCAGAGCGTCGGTGTCGTCGCCCTGCTTCAGCATGGAGACGCCGACCGAGATGGTGACGCGGCCAAGCATCTCGCCGGTGGACTTCTTCTTCAATTCCTTCGCCATCACGGCGCGGCGGATATGGTCGGCGACGGTGAGCGCCTGCCGCAGCGCGGTGTTGGGCAGCACGACTGCGAATTCCTCGCCGCCATAGCGCGCGGTGATGTCCTGGCCCTTGATGGTCTGTTTCAGCGACAGGCCGACGAGCCTGAGCACCTGGTCACCGGTGAGGTGGCCGTAGGAATCGTTGAACGACTTGAAATGGTCGATGTCGAACAGCAGCAGCGACAACGGCTCGCCGCTCGCAAGCGCGCTCTGCACGGCCATGCCGATCATGCGATCGAAATATTTACGGTTGCCGAGGCCGGTCAGCGGATCGGTCAGGCTCTCGGCGCGGATTGCTTCCAGGCTCTGCTGCAGGTCGCTGATCTCGTTCTTCGACATCGTCAGCCGGTCTTCCAGCGCCTTGTTGGTGTCGCGCATCTCACCGGTCGAACGCAGCAGCGCTGCGACGATCGTCTTGATCTGCTCTCGGCTTCTGGCCGAAGACAATTGCTCGGTTGCGCCCGACAGGCTGGCATCGTAGGCGCCTGTCGTGCTGAGGGCCTCGCTCAACACTGTCATCACGTCGTCGATCTCGCCGATGACGCGCGCACCGACCTTGTCGATACGGTCGGTCGTTTTGATGTGAGAGAGATAGGTATCGTAGATCTGCTCGAGATCGGCTTCGGTCAGCTTGCCGTTGCGTGCGAGCGTCTCGTTGATGATCTTGTTGAGCGGCGCGTTGTAGCCGGTGGCGTAGACGTACCAGATCTCGTAGTTGCGGGGAATTGCGGTTTGCTTGAGCGACCGAATCTGGCCGAGCGCTACCTCGGCGAACGCCATCGTGCGTTCGTGTTCATCGAGCACTTTGACCACGGGACATACCCCACAGCGGCCGGTGTGTCGCCGACCGCAGCAATGCTTAAATTATATTCGTAGGCTAACGGACGATCGTGAATACCCCGTAAATATACGTTCACGAATGCGTCTGAAAATTGCGCTCCAGCTTTATCTCTACCGAAACCTGGAGCGCATTGCGCTTCAGGCGCCGGCGGGGGAGCGAACCGGCCGCAGCAGAAATGCCGGTAGATGGGAGTGGTCGCCCGGCTCACTGTCGGCCTCGCGTTGGCGGCGCGGCTCGGGACGGCCGATCGACGGCACATGCGATGGAGTGGCCTGCTGGCGCGCGCCGTGACGCAGCTCGGACGATTGCCTGGCTTCACGCGGAGGGCTTGCCTCGCGTGGGGGCCTTGCCTCGGGAGCGGGCCGTGCTTCGGCCGAATGCCTTGCCTCGCGGGGCTCATGGCTGCGCTCGCGGCCACGCTGCGGCTTGCCGCGCCCGCCGCGTGAACGTTCACGGCCGCGCTGATCACGCGGGCGCTCGGCCGCATCGCCGGCTTCAGCGTGGATTTCGTAATCGCCTTCGGCGCGCGGAATGCTCTGGCCGATCAGCTTCTCGATCGCCACCATCGACTTCTGATCGAGCGGCGTCACGAGCGAGATCGCCATGCCGGACCGGCCTGCGCGGCCAGTGCGGCCGACGCGATGGACGTAATCGTCAGGATGGTGGGGAACGTCGAAATTGAAGACGTGGCTGACCTCGGGAATGTCGAGGCCGCGGGCGGCGACGTCGGAGGCCACCAGCAGCGGCAGCTCGCCCTTGCGGAACTGTTCGAGCGCCGCCGTGCGGGCCGACTGATCCATATCACCGTGCAGGGCGCCGACGCTGAAGCCGTGCTTCTGAAGCGATTTGTGAACGACCGCGACCTCGCGCTTGCGATTGCAGAAGATAATCGCGTTTTGGAGATCCTTGGCCTCGCGCAACAGGCGTCGCAGCAATTCGCGCTTTTCATGCGCCTCGCGCCCGGCCGGGACCTGACACTGCGTGACCGTGACGGCGGTGGTGGCGGGCTTGGAGACTTCGACCTTCTGCGGATTGTGCAGGAAGGTTTCGGTGATGCGCCGGATTTCCGGCGGCATGGTCGCGGTGAAGAACAGGGTCTGCCGCGTGAAAGGGACGAGCTTGCAGACGCGCTCGATGTCGGGGATGAAGCCCATGTCCAGCATGCGGTCGGCTTCGTCGATGACGAGCAGCTCGACGCCGGTGAGCAGCAGACCGCCGCGTTCGGTGTGATCGAGTAGGCGGCCCGGGGTCGCGATCAGCACGTCGACGCCGCGCGTCAGCTTGGCATCCTGGTCGCCGAACGAGACGCCGCCGATCAGCAGCGCCACATTGAGTTTCTGGCCGGCGCCGTAGCGGTCGAAGTTTTCCTTCACCTGCGCTGCGAGCTCGCGGGTCGGCTCCAGGATCAGCGTGCGCGGCATGCGTGCCCGCGCTCTGCCCTTTTCGAGGATGGTGAGCATCGGCAGCACGAAGGCCGCGGTCTTGCCGGTGCCGGTCTGGGCGATGCCGAGCACATCCTTGCGGGCAAGAACGTGAGGGATCGCCTGTTCCTGAATGGGGGTTGGGGTGGTGTAACCGGTGGCCGCCACTGCGGCGAGGACTTTTTCGGACAGTCCGAGATTTGAAAAGGACATTGAGCCTCTGGTCGAAACCGCCGTTCGGAATCGAGGGTAAAAAGGCTGTCGCGTTCCACCCCGAAACGGCGCGCTCTCAAAGAAGCTGGGGGTGCTGACTCACGCGAACAAAGCGCCAGGCTCAGGAATCGCTTTTCGATCTGAGCCGCGTCGCCACGGAACATAGGGCGGAATCGGCCAAAGTCAATGCAGCAGGCGCGGGAAGGTCCTAAAAACCCTAAGGTTTTGCCCAAATCACGGGCGCGGCTCGCCTTTTCGGCCTTTAGAGCCGGTCCACACGGACTTCTTTGTTGAACCCTCGATACCGCTCGACCGACTATCACCCACGGTGCAAGGGTCCCGACGAACGGTCCGGGGGAACCCACGGCGAGCCGTTCTGCAGCGGGTATGATGAGGCGTCGGATTTTCAGAGTTCTGGCCGCGCTTGGCCTAGCCGCGAGCCTTGGCGGCTTTGCGCGTGCCTCATATGCCGAAAAGTGTGTCGCCCTCGTCGTCGGCAACAATGACTACAAGAACGTCCCGAAGCTCCTGAAAGCGGTCAACGACGCCCGCACCATGGGCGACACGCTGAAGCAGCCCGGCTTCCAGGTGATGGTCGCCGAAAACCAGAACCGGCAGCAATTCGCTGAGACGCTGCTTGCCTTTGACCGGGCCATCGAGCCCGGCGATACCGCGTTCTTCTTCTACGCCGGCCACGGTTTCGAGATCGCGGGCCAGAACTATCTGCTGCCGACCGACGTGCCGGCAGCGACCGAAGGCCAGGAAGAACTGGTGCGCGACGCCTCCATTCTCGCCGACCGCGTGGTCGAGCGCCTTCAGAACAAGAAAGCGCGCACCTCGATCCTGGTGTTCGACGCCCGCCGCAACAATCCGTTCGCTCCGGTACGCGCGCGGTCGGCGGCGGCCTCGCGCCGATGACGCAGCTGCCCGAAGGCGTGTTCTCGGTGTTTTCGGCAGGCCCGCGCCAGACCGCGCTCGATCGCCTCTCCAACGACGATGCCAATCCAAACTCGGTGTTCACGCGCACCTTCGCCAGGGAGCTGCTGCAGGCTCGCGAGAACCTCTTGCAGGTCGCGCAGCACACGCGCCGCCTCGTCAGCGAGATGGCCGATACCATCAAGCACAAGCAGGTGCCGGCCTATTTCGCCCAGATGGTCGACGACGTCTTCCTCAGCGGCGCCGCGAAGGATGCGGCCGCCCCCGCAGGGCCGGCCGATCCGCCCCCGCAGAAGGTCGCGGCGCTGCCGCCGGTAGTTGTGCCGCGCGTGCCCAGGGAGGAGATAACCAACGCGCCGATCGCGAGCTTCTCGCGCCACAATGGCGGCTGGAGCGTGACGTTCTCCTTCGCGGATCCCACGCTCGGGGTGTCCTGGCGAATGGCCGGCAGCGGCGATTTCCGCGAGACCGGGTTCATCGCTCGATCCGCGCACGCGCAAGCGGATGCCGAACCCGTCCATCGAGCTGCCCCCGGGCGCGCAGGCCGGCACCATCGAGGTCCGTTACGTCGACGCCTCCGGCGACATGCAGGGACCGTTCCCGATCAAGTTCGATCCTGAAGCGGCGCCGATCCGTGATCAGCGCAAGATCCTCGACATGACCGCCACGAGCTGGTTGTCGTTCCGCCAGTTCAATGGGCTGTTGGTCTACTATTCTCATCTGGTGTCGTACCGCTGCGCGATCCGCAAGATGCGGATCGGCATCGACCCGGCGGTGCCGGACAACGTGCTGAAGATGCCGCCTTGCGATCTCCGCGATCCCTCTGCAATCACGGCCGGCATGCTGCTCTACGAGAAGCTGCCACCAGCGACGCAGTTCATGTCGGTCGAATTGACCTATCGCGATGGCAGCGTGTCGGAGGTCTTCGCACGGCGAACCGCAGCAACAATTGAACGGTTTCTCAAATTGAACATGCTCCCGTCGCTCGGTGACGCTACAATCGGTCAATATGGATCGTGCAGCAGCGAGAGTCGGGTCATGGAAACTGCCACCTCACAACATCCTGATTCGCGCGTCCGGAAAGTTCGTTGCTGCATCGTCGGGGGCGGGCCGGCGGGCATGATGCTCGGCTATCTCCTGGGACGCGCCGGTATCGATGTCGTGGTGCTGGAGAAACACGCCGATTTCTTTCGCGACTTTCGCGGCGACACCGTGCATCCCTCGACGCTTCAGGTGATGGACGAGCTCGGCTTGATCGAGGGCTTCCTGAAGCTGCCGCATCAGCAATTGCAGACGATGGAGGGCCTGATCGGCGGCACCAAGGTGCGGATCGCCGATCTGAGCCGCCTGAATACCAAGTACCCCTTCATCGCCTTCATGCCGCAATGGGATTTTCTGAATTTCCTGCGCGAGGCCGGCACGCGCTTCGCCTCGCTCGAGGTGCTGATGAGCACCGAGGCCATCGACCTGATCCGCCGCGGCGACACCATCGCCGGCGTGCGCGCAAGCACGCCCGACGGCATCATCGACGTCGAGGCCGATCTCACCATCGCCTGCGACGGCCGGCACTCGACGGTGCGCGAGCACGCAGGGCTTGGCGTCGAGGAGATCGGCGCCCCCATGGACGTGCTCTGGTTCCGCGTCGGCCGCAAGCCGGACGAGGCCGAGAACCTCTTTGCGCGCATCGAGCCCGGCAAGATGATGGTCACGTTCGACCGCGGCGATTACTGGCAATGTGCCTATGTCATCGCCAAGGGACAATATGATGCGGTGAAGGCGAGGGGATTGCAGGCACTGCTCGATGACGTCGTACGCATGGCGCCGATCCTCAAGCAGGGGATCGCCGACGTGAAAAGCTTTGACGACGTCAAATTGCTGACGGTCGCGATCAATCGTCTGCACCGGTGGTCGCGGCCCGGACTGCTTCTCATCGGCGACGCCGCGCATGCGATGTCGCCGGTCGGCGGCGTCGGCGTCAATCTGGCCGTGCAGGATGCGGTCGCGACCGCAAACCTGCTCGCGGATAGGCTGACGCGCGGCTGTCCATCGGAGGATGAGCTCGATGCCGTGCGGCGCCGCCGCGAGTTCCCGATGAAGATGACGCAGAGGATGCAAGTCATCGTGCAGAACCATATCATCAGCGGCGCGCTGAAGGGCGGCGATCGGCCGCTCAAGGTGCCGCTACTCTTGCGGCTGATCTCTGCATTGCCATGGCTCCAGGGCATTCCGGCGCGCTTCATTGCGATCGGTGTGCGGCCCGAGCACGTGCATTCGAAAGCTGCGCCGCCGTCCTGACGCAGGCATCTGGCAGGGATAATGTTGCGTTAAATCGCATCTTCCGCGTTGCGCGCGAGCAACAGCCCGAACGGATTCAAAGCCCGCCATGTGTCAATCCGGCGTCTTAACTTTCTTGATTCAAATTTGAGTAAGAACTGCGTGTGAGCGTGCGCCCATCAAAGGACACGGGGTGTACCATGCGTAACAAATTGATTGCTGCCTTCGCCTGCACGACCGCTCTGGTTTCGACCGGCGCTGCTTCCGCCGCCGATCTCGCCGCGCGTCCCTACACGAAGGCGCCTGCCTATATCGAGCCGCTCTTCAATTGGACCGGCTTCTATGTCGGCGGCCACATCGGTGGCGCCTGGACCAACGAGCAGTTCATCAACAATGGCGTCGGTGCGCCGTTCGGCGATCTGACGCCGGGCCAGGGCTACCGCCAGCGCAGCGCCGGCATCATGGGTGGCGCCCAGATCGGCTATAACTGGCAGGCCAACAACTACGTGTTCGGCATGGAAGGCACGATCTCCGGGCTCGACAACAAGGGCAGGGTCGTGAACACCGCCTTCGGTGCGGGTGACGACGTGTTCACCTGGCGCGCCAACGTTCTCGCGACGGTCGTCGGCCGCGCCGGCTTCGCCGTGCAGAACAACCTCTTCTACATCAAGGGCGGCTACGCCGGCGTGAACAACCGTCTCAGCGTCAGCGACACGTTCGGCCCGGCGACGGGTTCGGGCGGTCAGACCCACTGGGCCAACGGCTGGACCGTCGGCGCCGGCTGGGAATACGGCATCACCCGCAACTGGATCGTCGGACTCGAATATAATTACGCAGCCTTCGGCAGCCAGACTTATCAACTCGGCGGTCTCTCCGGAAACTACACCTTCGATGCCAAGCCGCGCGACATCCAGTGGGCTGTCGTCCGCGCCAGCTACAAGTTCGACGCGCCGGTCATCGCGCGGTACTGAGCAACAAACGACCAATCAAAGAAAAGATCACGACCAAATTAAAAGCCCCGGGTTCGACCGGGGCTTCTTTTTGCGTGCAGCGCGAGGCCGGCTTACGCCATTACCGAGAAGCCGCCGTCGACGGGGATCGCGGTGCCCGTGACGAAGTTCGAGGCGGCGGAAGCGAGGAACACGGCGATGCCGGCGAAGTCGTCGATGTCGCCCCATCGCCCCGCGGGCGTGCGCGCCAGCACGCGCTCGTGCAGACCCGGCACCTGCTTCCGCGCGCCACGGGTGAGGTCGGTATCGATCCACCCCGGCAGGATGGCGTTGACCTGGATGTTGTCCGGCGCCCACGCATTGGCACAGGCGCGCGTGTACTGCACGATGCCGCCCTTGCTCGCTGCATAGGCGGCCGCGAAGCTCGCGCCGAATATCGACATCATCGAGCCGATATTGATCACCTTGCCGTTGCCCGACGCCTTCAACGCCGGATAGGCGAGCTTCGAGCAGACGAAGGCGCTGGTGAGATTGGTGTCGATGACCTTGTTCCACTCGTCGAGCTCGAGCTCGTGCGGCGGCTTGCGGATGCTCATGCCGGCGTTGTTGATGAGGATGTCGATGCGGCCGAGCTCCCCAACGACGCGGTCGATCATGGTTGCGACGGCGGCCTTGTCGGTGACGTCGGTGGCGACGGAAATCGCCTTCACGCCGCGCTGCCTGAGATCGGCGACGACCGCGGCCGACTTGGCTTCATTGCGTCCGACCACGGCGATATCGGCGCCCGCGTCGGCGAGCCCGTGGGCCAATCCGAGCCCGATGCCGCCATTGCCTCCTGTGACGATCGCGACTTTGCCACGGAGATCGAACCGGTTGGATGTCATGCTTTCACGTCCTGGTTTCTTCTATCGATTGCTCTGCCAGATCAGGACCAGTCCGAAGCCTGCCATGGCAGCGCCATAGCCGGCCCATTGCAGCTGGTTGACCATGAAGCTCGATCGGGGCAAGGCGACGGTGCCTGTGCCTTGTCCAATCCAGAGCAGCCCGATGGCGAGGGCAAACAGGCCTGCCAAAAGCAGAAATTTGCGCATGCTTTCCTCCCCATCGGTCTGATTCTGTCGCGGCCTGCGGCAGGAAGATCGCCGCGCGGCACGAAAACTTCCCGCGAGACTAGCCGTAGCTTCGTTTCAGATACAATGGCCGCGGGCGCAAGGCCGCGGGGAAAGGCATGTCCGTGCGCAAGATCATCCTGGGCATTGCGGCTGCGGCCGCGCTGGCCGCAGCCTATGCCGTCATTCCGCGCCAGGCGGATCTGCGGGCGTTCGACCCCGCCGAAATGGCGCGGCTCGAGACCGCGATGTGGCGGGACTATTACGACAAGCGCTATGCCGCGCTGTTCTACCATCTCTACGCCTCGACACGGACGCAGTTCGGCTCTTCCCCGCTCAGGAGCCTGCATATCGCGCTCAGTGCGGCCGAGGCCGCCAAGACATTCCAGCCAACCCGGTCGCGGCGGGAGGCCGATGCAGCGCGGCCGGCTTTGCTGGCGTACCACCGCGATTTTGCGCCGGCCGCACCCGCGGGGTTCGACGTGGAGGAGGCGGCCCGCCTCGAGCTCGACTGGTGGCAGGCGCGCCGCGAAGCGGCCGGCCCGCAGGACTATGGCTTGACCATCGCGCGCCTCGCGGCGCTGACCTATGGCGGGAGCGCGGATGATCCAGGGATCAGGCAGTTCGGCATCGCGCGGGCGGAAGCGATGGCGTTCCGCGATGCGCGCGGCGAGACCATGACAGACGCCGACTGGACCAGGATCGAGAGCCGGCTTGCAGAGGCCTACCGCTCGCTGAAAGCGAGCGTCACACGATGAACTCCCAACGAAAAAGCCCCGGACGATGCCGGGGCTTTGACGTCTGAAGTTGAATTCAGATCAGTACTTCGCGACGACCGGGCCGGTCCAGTTGAAGCGGTAGACCAGCGAGGTGCTGATGGTCTGGACGAACGGCTTGAAGGACACCGAGTCGGAGCTCACCAGGTTGGTGCCGTCGAACTTCACGTCGATGTCCTTGCGATCGTAGTAAGCGGCGCGATATTCGGTCTTCATGAACCAGCCCGGCGCCGAGATGCCGAAGATGTTCAGGTTGTTTTCGACGCCGCCGCCGATGAACCAGCCGTTGCGGTTGAAGGAGTCGGTGTGGAAGCCGGAAGCCGCTCCGGTGAGCGTCGAGACCAGGGTCGTGCCCGACCAGTGCGATCCCGAGTAACCGCCGTTGACGTAGGTGTAAACGTTCGGCGCAACCAGATAACCGAGGCGCACACCAGCAGCCCAGGAGTCCTGCAGCTTGACGCGGCCGGTGAAGCCGGCGAAGTCGTCATCGAGGTTACCGCGCAGGGACCCGAACTGGCCATCGGCGAACACGCCGGCGACCCAGTTGCTGTTGAACTGCCAGTCATAGCCGAGACCAACGGTGCCGAACCAGCCATCGCCACCGACGCGGTGATCGATCGAAGACGCGGTCACGCCGAGGATGGTGCGGTTGGTGTGCTCGTCGGCGTCCCAGACGCCGCCGCCGGCGCCACCGAAGATATAGAAGCCGGTCCAGTTGGCGACGGGCGCAGCCATCGGAGCCTTGACATAGGGGCGAGCGGCAAGGTCGGCGGCCGAAGCCGAACCGGTCATCGCCGCAACCGCGGTCAAAGCGAGCAAAATCTTTTTCATGTCAATTCCCCAACCTTGGTCTGGCGTTGCTGCAGGCGCGAGCGCACTGAAGTCCGTGTCATCTGATGACCGGACTATAGACGTTTCCAAGCGAAATGCTGTTGCCGGGCGGACACAGACGATCGAAAACGATCCGATGTTGTACGGAGGACACAGCCCCGGTGGTGTCCCGCTCGATCGAGAAATCGTTATATTGTTCAATATCTTGCGAGATGGGGCGGTGTTGCGCGCTCAGGATGTCATTTCCGCCGACACTCGCTGAATTCGAGATAGTGGCGGAGCCGCCTGAGCCGATGGCCTACCACGGCGGATCAAATCGGCTCGATTCCGCTCTCCGGGTGGCGCTTGCGGTGAGTCGGGCTGGATTCGGGCCGACGAAGCACCGCTGCCGGGCAGGGGTGGCCCAAGCTCGCCAGCTTTGCACGGACCTCGCCCCGCTCAGACGTCGAGCAGCTCTTCGCTCGCAAATTCGGCCTTGTCGGAGATGAAGGCGAAGCGCGCCTCCGCCTTGGTGCCCATCAGGCGCTCGACCGAATCCGCCGTGGTGTCACGGTCGTCGGCGAGCAGCACCACCTTGAGCAGCGTCCGCTTGCTCGGATCCATGGTGGTTTCCTTGAGCTGCGCCGGCATCATCTCGCCGAGACCTTTGAAGCGGTTCACCTCGACCTTGGCGTTGGCGTTGAACGCGCTCTTGATCAGCTCGTCCTTGTGCTTGTCGTCGCGCGCGTAGACCGATTTGGTGCCGTGTGTCAGCTTGTAGAGCGGCGGCACCGCGAGGAAGAGGTGTCCTTCGTCGATCAGCTTCGGCATCTGCCGGTAGAAGAAGGTGATCAGCAGCGAAGCAATGTGCGCGCCGTCGACGTCGGCGTCGGTCATGATGATGATGCGCTGATAGCGCAGATCCTCTTCCCGATAGTGCAGAAGCTGGCCGCAGCCGATCGCCTGCACGAGGTCCGAGAGCTGAGCGTTCGCCGTCAGCTTGTCCTTGCCGGCGGAGGCGACGTTGAGGATCTTGCCGCGCAGCGGCAGCACCGCTTGCGTCTTGCGATCACGTGCCTGCTTGGCGCTGCCGCCGGCCGAGTCGCCCTCGACGATGAAGAGTTCTGAGCCTTCGGTGCCGGCATCGGTGCAGTCGGCGAGCTTGCCGGGCAGGCGCAGCTTCTTGCCGGCGGTTTTCCGCGCGGTCTCTTTCTCCTGCCGCCGACGCAGCCGCTCCTCGGCGCGATCGATGACGAAGTCGAGCAGCCGGTTGGCCATGTTCGGATTGCCCGACAGCCAATGGTCGAACGGATCCTTCATCGCCTGTTCGACGATGCGCTGCGCCTCGGCCGTGGCGAGGCGATCCTTGGTCTGGCCCTGAAATTCAGGTTCGCGCACGAATACAGAGAGCATCACGGCCGCGCCGACCATCACGTCTTCCGAGGTGATGGACGCGGCGCGCTTGCCCTGGCCGACGCGTTCGGCGTGATCCTTCAGGCCGCGCAAGAGCGCGCTGCGCAGACCGGATTCATGCGTGCCGCCATCGGGCGTCGGCACCGTGTTGGTGTAGGAGGAGAGAAAGCCGTCGGCGTCCGCAGTCCAGGCCACCGCCCATTCGCAGGCGCCGTGTGCGCCGTTGCGGCCCGACTTGCCCGAGAAGATGTCGGGATGCACCAGCGTGTCGGCGTGGATCGCCGCCGCCAGATAGTCCTTCAAGCCGCCGGGGAAATGGAAGGTCGCTTCAGCCGGCACATCTTCGACGCCCTTGAGCAGCTCAGGCGCGCAGTTCCAGCGGATCTCGACGCCGCCGAACAGATAAGCCTTGGAGCGCGTCATCTTGAACAGGCGCTGCGGCTTGAACGCGGCCTTGGCGCCGAAGATGTCGGTGTCGGGCTTGAAGCGCACCCGCGTGCCGCGGCGGTTGTTGACCTTGCCGAGATCCTCGAGCTTGCCCTTGGGATGGCCGCGCTCGAACGACATGCGGTAGAGCTTCTGGCTACGCGCGACCTCGACCTCGAGCCGTGAGGAGAGGGCGTTCACCACGGAGATGCCGACGCCATGCAAGCCGCCCGAGGTCTCGTACACCTTGCTGTCGAACTTGCCGCCCGAATGCAGCGTGCACATGATGACTTCGAGTGCCGACTTCTTCGGGAACTTCGGATGCGGATCGATCGGGATGCCACGGCCGTTGTCGGTGACGGTCAGGAAGCCGTCAGCACTGAGCTCGACGCCGATGAAGGTCGCGTGCCCGGCGAGTGCTTCGTCCATCGAGTTGTCGATGACCTCCGCGAAGAGATGATGCAGCGCCTTCTCGTCAGTGCCGCCGATATACATGCCGGGCCGGCGCCGGACCGGTTCCAGGCCTTCGAGCACCTCGATGTCGGCTGCCGTGTAATCCGCCTCGCCGCCGCTCGCGCGCGGCGCGGCCTTCGCGGCGGCGCGCCCCTTCGGCTCACCGCCTTCGAACAAGTCCTCTTTGGCTTTGGTTTTCAATTGCTTGGACATATATCTTGATGCGTTTTGAGGGCCGCGCAAGCGGCGAATCGGTTGAGCCGACTATGCCACTTCTGGGTTCGAAAGGTTACAACAGGGCAGGCTGGTCGCTGTGGATGGGAGCTAATGCCGGCGATTTGACGCCGCAAGCTAACCAAATCCCGGCAATTTGACGCCCTGGTTGGTCCGAGCCCGATCTTGTGACTTGATGTCACACAAACCCTTGGCTTACCAGTGTTTTTCATGGAGCAGGACCTCAAGGCGGGGCGGGAAGGCTAATCTGGAATGGAGCAATTTGCGCACGCACTGGCTGATTACGTGCGCCTTCACCAGGCTTGGGCGGCCCCGATTGTGTTCTTGTTGGCATTCGGGGAGTCGCTGGCCTTCATCTCGCTGCTGATCCCGGCCTGGGGCGCGCTGGTGGCGATCGGCGCGTTGATCGGAGTGAGCGGCATCAGCTTCTATCCGCTCTGGATTGCCGGCGGTATCGGCGCCGCGCTGGGCGATTGGGTGTCCTACTGGTTCGGCTACCGCTACAAGGAGCGGGTCGCGCAGATGTGGCCACTGTCGCGCTATCCGGAAATCCTTCCCAAGGGTGAGGCCTTCGTCAAAAGCTGGGGCGTGCCCAGCATCTTCATTGGCCGCTTCTTCGGCCCCTTGCGCGCTTCCGTGCCGCTCGCGGCCGGCATTTTCGAAATGCCTTACTGGAGTTTTCAGGCCGCCAATTTCGTCTCGGCCCTGGTCTGGTCGGCTGCGCTCCTGCTGTTCGGCGACGTGATCGCGAAAGCGATGGAATGGATCTGGCGGGTGATCTAATCCCGTCATTCCGGGGCGCTCGCAAAGCGAGTGAACCCGGAATCTCGAGGTTGTAGCGCGAGATTCCGGGTTCGATGCTCCGCATCGCCCCGGAATGACGACGGTCACCTTGACGGGAACCGCAACTGGCCTTATAGCCGCGCGCCATGATCAACGCCGCGACCATCCTGTTCGCCCGTCGCCGCCGCCGCATTCTCGCGGTTTGGGCGGTCGATCGCGTTTGAGATCATCGTCTTTGCCGCTGGATCCGATCCGCGGCATTCTCTCTCCTGTCAGCGCGATCTGATCCGGCGGCCCCCACGGAGGCCCAGCAGGAGACCACGATGTACACGCCACCCTTTTTCAAACCGGATCGCGCGGCATGCCTGAAATTTGCCGAGGAGCGCGGCTTCGGCACGATGTGCGCTTTCGACGGCCACAAGCCGATTGCCTCGCCGCTTCCCTTCTATTTGACCTACGCCGCCGACGGCACGCCGCAGGCTGCGTTTCATTTCGCCCGTCACAATCCGCTGGTAAAGCTTGCGGACGGAGCGGCGTCCTGGCTGCTCGCGGTCAACGGACCCGACGCCTATGTATCGCCGGACTGGTACGTCTCGCCGGACCAGGTGCCGACCTGGCTGTATCAGTCGGTCCATCTGAGCGGACCGGTGCGGCTTCTGTCGGAGGATGAGCTGTCGATGCAAGTCGACACGCTCAGCGACAAGTTCGAGACCTGGCTGCTGCCGAAGAAGCCCTGGACATCAGGCAAGATGACGGCAGGTCGGTTCGAGGCGATGAAGAAGGCGATCGTGGGTCTGGTCATGACGGTTGAAGAGGTCGAAGGCAGCTTCAAGCTCAATCAGCACAAATCCGACGCCGACTATGTGGCGATCGCGAATGCGCTCGGCGACGGCGATGCCGACGCCAAGCAGATTTCACGTTTGATGCGGCAAGCGAGACCGCAAGTTTTCGAACACGACACGAACAAGCTCGAAAGGAGCGTGCCATGAGCCTTTCTGAAACCAGCCTCGTTGATAGCAAGAGCGCGCCGAAGTCGGGTGCGGCCAGCAAGCCCGCCACTGTCTTCGTCGACGGCGGCTCCGGCACCACCGGGCTCGGCATTAACGAGCGGCTCAAGCTCCAGAACGACGTCGTGGTGAAGACCATCGCCGACGACAAGCGCAAGGATCCCGCGGCAAAGAAGGCGCTGATGGCCGAGGTGGATCTCGTCATCCTCTGCCTGCCTGATGACGCTGCCAAGGAGACGGTCGCGCTGATCGACAGCATGGGCGCTTCGGGACCGAAGGTGCTCGACGCCTCGACCGCCTACCGGGTCGCGCCGGATTGGGCCTACGGTTTTCCGGAGCTGGCGCCCGACCAGGCCGGCAAGATCAAGGCCGCGAAGAAAGTCTCCAATCCCGGCTGCTATCCGACCGGCGGCATCGCATTGCTGCGGCCGATCGTCGATGCCGGCCTGTTGCCGCCCGACCATCCCATCAGCATCAACGCGGTGAGCGGCTATTCCGGCGGCGGCAAGTCGATGATCGCGAGCTTCGAAGACGGCAGCGCGCCGTCCTTCGAGCTCTACGGCCTCGGCTTCGAGCACAAGCATCTGCCGGAGCTGCAGCTCTACTCGAACCTGACGCGGCGGCCGATCTTCATTCCCTCGGTCGGCAATTACCGGCAGGGCATGCTGGTCTCGATTCCGCTCCAGCTCGACACGCTGCCGGGCAAGCCCAGCGGCGCCGACCTTCAGGCCGCGCTGGCCAAGCGCTACGCGGGCTCGAAATACGTTTCGGTGATGCCGCTTCAGAGCGAGGGCGGCAAGCTCGAGCCGGAGGCGCTGAACGAGACCAACAGGCTCGAGCTCTACGTCTTCGCCAGCGACAAGTACCGCCAGGCGGTGCTGGTCGCCCGTCTGGACAATCTCGGCAAGGGCGCCTCAGGCGCAGCCGTGCAGAACATGCGGCTGATGCTGGGATTGGGGGAGGAGTAGGAAGCACTCGTGCCCCGGACGCAGCGCAGCGCTCCTTCAGCGGTGCGCTGCTGAGCCGGGGCCCACGGCTCCGGGATCGCGGCTCTCTGGATCCCGGCTCTGCGGCGCATCACATTCGTGTTGCGCCTTGTCTGGGACACGAGGTCAAACCACCTTGAAGATCGCCAACGCCAGCACGGCCTGCGCGAGGAAGCCGACGGTGAAGGCCAGCGTGCGGAACACCGGGATCCCCAGCGTATAGACGATCAGATGCGCGACGCGCGACCAGAAATAGACCACGCAGGCAAGCACCGTCCATTTTGTGGAATAGTCGATCGCGTTCAGGATCAGCACCAGCGGTGCGAACAGCACGAGGTTCTCGACCGCGTTGTCATGCGCGAACATCAGGCGGTTCGCCCACTCGGCTTGCGGCTTGTCGCCGCGCGAGGGGTTGGCCATCGCGCCGCTGAGCCCGCGAACCTGGCAGCGGTTGATGGTGTAGGGAATCCAGAGGATCCCGGTAAGGATCACCGTGCAAGTCAACCAGAACAATTCACGCGTCATAACCCGGTCCCTCTGTCGTCGCTGTGGTGAGCGTGAGTTTATACAAGCGTGGAAGATTCCGCTATGCGCGAACCCTGACATAGCTGCCGGGCGCGTCCTCGATGGGCGGGAATGCCTCGGTGCCGACGGCGCGCGCCGGGACTTCCTCCGGATCGAGCCCGCCCAGCCATTCGCGCCAGTCCGGCCACCACGAGCCCTTGTGCTCGACCGCGCCCTTCATCCATTCGGCGACGGTGACGTCCTTGATGTTGTCGTTGGTCCAGTACTGATACTTGTTTGAGGCCGGCGGATTGACGACGCCGGCGATATGGCCGGAGCCCGACAGCACATATTTCACGGGACCGCCGAAGAATTGCGAGCCGTACAGCACGGATTCCGCCGGCGCGATGTGGTCCTCGCGGGTCGCGAGATTGTAAACGGGCACCTTGACCTTGGAGAGGTCGAGCAGGGTGTTGTCGAGCACCATGGTCCCGGTCGACAGCCGGTTCTCCAGATAGCAGTTGCGCAAATAATAGGAATGGTTGGCCTGGGTCATCCGCGTCGCGTCGGAATTCCAGTGCAGCAGGTCAAACGTGCTCGGCTGCTGGCCCTTGAGATAGTTGCTGACCACGTAAGACCAGATCAGGTCGTTCGAGCGCAGCATGTTGAAGGCCATCGCCATCTTGGAGCCTTCGAGCACGCCTGATGCCTTCATGTCCTGCTCGAGGGCAGCGATCTGCTCTTCGTCGACGAAGACCAGGAGATCGCCGGCATGGGTGAAGTCGACTTGCGCGGCAAAGAACGTCGCCGAGCTCACGCGCTGGCGCCGCTTCTCGGCGAGCCAGGCAAGCGTAGTCGCGAGCATGGTGCCGCCGACGCAATAGCCGGCGGTGTGCACCTTCATCTCGCCGGTGATCTTCTCGATCACGTCCATCGCCGCGAGCGGGCCTTCCTTCATGTAGTCTTCCCAGCTCTTGGCACCGAGCCGCTTGTCGGGATTGACCCATGAGATCACGAACACGGTGATGCCCTGGTCGACGCACCACTTGATGTAGGATTTCTCCGGCTTGAGATCGAGAATGTAGAACTTGTTGATCCAGGGCGGCACGATCAGGAGCGGTGTGCGCAGCACCTTCTCCGTGGTCGGAGCGTACTGGATCAGCTGCATCATCTCGTTCTGGTAGATCACCTTGCCCGGCGTGGTCGCCATGTTGACGCCGACGACGAGGTTGTCCGGGTTGGACTGGCGGATCTTCAGCATGCCCTTACCGGCGGCGATGTCCTCAGCCAGCATGGTCAGGCCGCGCGCCAGGTTCTCGCCGCTGCTCGCCACGGTCTCGCGCAGCACTTCCGGATTGGTCAGCACGAAGTTCGACGGCGAGATCGCGTTGCTGATCTGCTGGACGTAGAACTCGGCCTTGCGGCGGGTCTGCGGATCGAGCTCGGCGTTCTGCACCAGCTCCTGCGCCCATTTGCTCGTGAGCAGATAGAGCTGCATCATGAAATCGAAGAACTGGTTCGACTTCCATTCCGGATCGGCGAAGCGCTTGTCGCGCGGTGAGGGTGCGATCGCGGGCGGAGCCTCTTGGCCGGCCATCCGCCGCGCCGCCGAACCCCAGAGATCGAGATAGTCCTTGGCGAGCTTGCTCTGGAGATCGGAGGAACGCGACTGGTCCGACAGCCAGTATTCGGCGACCGAGGTGAAGGTCTTGACGACCTCAGTGAGCTCGGCCGGCGGACGATCCTGCACCTCGCCGCTCTCGCGCGGCTTCAGGTACGCGGCGAGCGCCTTGCCGCCGCTCTCCATCGCCCGCGCGACATTCATCGCGAAGGCTTCCGCATCGAACTTCATCTCGGATCTGGGCGTGTCGGTCGTGGCGGTACTCATGAAGGCGACAGTAACGATTCATTCTGTATTCGTCACCGCGAAGCTCGCTGGTTTCGTGTCAAACAGATGCGAAGATGTGTTGCACTGCGACAAGGCCTCTTGGTTTTGTCACAATCGAAGTGCACCTCTTGTGCCGTGGGCCTTGGATGATTTCTCGCTCGTACCATTTGTGGGCAGCAATGGTTTGAGCTTGGGCAGGTTGTTGGTTAGGCTACCGGCAGCCTTGCGTTGGGACGAGTAGGGGATTTCCCAAGTGTTGGCGGTGTGGGACCTGCAAAAGACGCGGCTTGCGTGTTGCGCGCTGCTGATGGCGGCGTTTGCGCTGGGCGGCTGCTCGAGCCAGCTCGCAGACATGTCAGCCGCCGACACACCGGCACATCCCAGGGAGCCCGGTGCCTACCTCCCGGTGCACGATTTGCCGCCGGACCGTGATCAGGCAATTATTCCGCCCGACCAGCGCGCCAAGATCGAGGCGGAGCTCGCGGCTGCGCGCGACCGCCAGGCCGTCGCCGCCAAAGACGCGAAATGAGGCGGTGCAAGGTAATCGCTGGCGCCCCCGCCCCGCCGTGCTAAAAAGGCCCCAGTTCAGCCGAGAGTCAGGGCGAAGGAGTTCAGCCCTCGTCGTCGAAGATCACTCCAACCAGTTGATTTTGAGTGATTTTTGTGTGCGGGGCGATGTCTCCTCAAGGGTGGTCATCACGCCTCGATTCTGTCCTGACCGGTTGCCCGGAGCCCAGAGAGCCATGGACGAGTTTTACCGCATCCGCCGCCTTCCGCCTTACGTATTTGAGCAGGTCAACCGGGCCAAGGCGGCCGCGCGGAATGCCGGCGCCGACATTATCGATCTCGGCATGGGCAACCCGGATCTGCCGGCCCCGCCGCATGTGCTTGAGAAGCTGAAGGAGACGCTGGGCAAGCCGCGTACCGACCGCTACTCAGCCTCGCGCGGCATCCCCGGCCTGCGCCGGGCCCAGGCCGGCTATTACGAGCGCCGCTTCGGCGTGAAGCTCAATCCGGACACCCAGGTGGTGGCGACGCTGGGCTCGAAGGAGGGCTTTGCCAATGTGGCCCAGGCGATTACCGCGCCGGGCGACGTCATCCTCTGTCCGAACCCGAGCTATCCAATTCACGCCTTCGGCTTTTTGATGGCGGGCGGCGTGATCCGCTCGGTGCCCTCGGAGCCGACGCCGCAATTCTTCGAGGCGGTTGAGCGGGCGATCGTGCACTCGATCCCGAAGCCGCTCGCGCTCGTGGTCTGCTATCCCTCGAACCCGACCGCCTATGTCGCGAGCCTCGATTTCTACAAGGACCTCGTCGCGTTCGCGAAGAAGCACGAGATCCTGATCCTGTCCGACCTCGCTTATGCCGAGGTCTATTTCGACGAGAGCAACCCGCCGCCGTCGGTGCTCCAGGTGCCCGGCGCGATCGACGTCACCGTCGAGTTCACCTCGATGTCGAAGACCTATTCGATGGCCGGCTGGCGCATGGGCTTTGCCGTCGGCAATGAGCGCGTGATCGCAGCGCTCGCCCGTGTCAAATCCTACCTCGACTACGGCGCCTTCACGCCGGTCCAGGTCGCAGCGACCGCAGCGCTAAACGGTCCCGACGACTGCATTAAGGAGATGCGCGACACCTATCGCAGGCGCCGCGACGCGCTGGTGGAATCGTTCGGCCGGGCGGGGTGGGAGATTCCGCCGCCGGAAGCCTCGATGTTCGCCTGGGTGCCGCTGCCGGAGGCTTTCCGCAGGGTCGGCAGCATGCAGTTCGCGACACTGATGGTGGAGAAATCCGGCGTTGCGGTCTCGCCCGGCGTCGGCTTCGGCGAGCATGGTGAAGGATATGTCCGCATCGCCATGGTGGAAAACGAGCAACGGATCAGGCAGGCCGCGCGCGGCGTGCGCCGCTTCCTTGAAAGCGGCATCGAAACGTTGCACAACATCGTTCCGCTCGCCAATCGGCGCTAATTTTCTTCTGCAGGTTCACTAAAGCATCATGGTTGCACCCCTGAAAGTGGGCATAGCGGGGCTCGGCACCGTGGGCGCCGAAGTCATCCGTTTGATTGAAACGCAGGCGCGCGTGCTCGCGGGCCGCAGCGGCCGCGGCATTCGCGTCGTCGCCGTCACCGCGCGTTCGAAAGCCAAGAAGCGCGATATCGACCTGCGCGGCGTCGAATGGGCCAAGGATCCGCTTGCGCTCGCCACGCATCCCGAGGTCGATTGCTTCGTTGAGTTGATGGGCGGCGCCGGGGATCCCGCGCTGTCGGCCGTGGACGCCGCGCTGAATGCCGGCAAGTCGGTCGTCACCGCCAATAAGGCACTGCTCGCCAAGCACGGTCTCAAGCTCGCCAAATCAGCTGAAAAGCACGGCGGCGCGCTAAATTTCGAGGCAGCCGTTGGCGCTGCGATTCCCGTCATCAAAACGTTACGCGAAGGTCTTGCGGGAACCGGCATCGAGCGCGTCTACGGCATCCTCAACGGCACCTGCAATTACATCCTGACGCGGATGGAGCAGGAGGGCCTGTCGTTCGCCGAGTGCCTCAAGGATGCGCAGCGGCTCGGCTATGCCGAGGCCGATCCGTCCTTCGACGTCGATGGCCACGACACCGCGCAAAAGCTCGCCATTCTCGCCAGCCTCGCTTTCGGCACGAAAGTTGCTCAAACCGCGGTGTATGTCGAAGGTATCTCCTCCATCGCGCCGGAAGATTTGCGCGCAGCCGCTGATCTTGGCTACCGCCTCAAGCTGCTCGGCGTTGCCGTTCGCACCGCCAAAGGCATCGAGCAGCGCGTGCATCCGACCATGGTTCCCAAATCGTCCTCGATCGCGCAGGTGATGGGTGTCACGAATGCGGTCACGATAGATGGTGAGGGCATTCCGCCGATCACGCTGGTCGGACCCGGCGCGGGCGGTGCGGCCACCGCCTCCGCCGTCGTTGCCGATATCGCCGACGTCGCGCGCGGCATCCGCGCCAATCCGTTCGGCCGGCCCGTTTCCCATCTGCAGGACACCAAGAAGGCGCCGATGGAGCGACATGAAGGCGGCTACTACATCCGCCTTTTGGCGCGTGATTTCCCGGGTACCGCGGCTGCAATCGCGACCCGGCTCGCAGAGCAGAAGATTTCGATCGAGTCGATCGTGCAGCGCCATCCCAATGGTGGCGCTGCGCCGGCGGACGGCAAGGCGGTGCCCGTGCCCGTCATCCTGATCACCTATGCCACGCATGAGGACGCCGTGCGCCGCGCGCTCGCCGCCGTGCAGAAGGACAAAGTGATCAGCGGACGGCCGCAGGTCATTAGAATCGAGAAGAACTGACACGGTTCGAACGAACTGTGGGTGTCACGAGTTGATGCGGACGGAGATTTCCGTCCCAAACGTTTCGAAGGAGTGAGCCGATGTCGACCCATATTTCAGTCCCGCCGCACGCGTTGCTCGAGCGCATTCTCACGCTGGAGATCGTGCGCGTGACGGAGCGGGCCGCGGTGTCTTCGGCGCGACTGCGCGGGCACGGCAATGAGAAGGCGGCCGACCAGGCCGCCGTCGACGCCATGCGCCGCGAGCTCAACAAGCTGCCGATCCAGGGCACCATCGTGATCGGCGAGGGCGAGCGCGACGAGGCGCCGATGCTTTTCATCGGAGAGAAGGTCGGCGTGAACGCCGGCCCGGAAGTCGATATCGCCGTCGATCCGCTCGAAGGCACCACGCTGTGCGCCAAGAACATGCCGGGCTCGATCGCCACCATGGCGATGGCTGACGGCGGCACGCTGCTGCACGCCCCCGACGTCTACATGCAGAAGCTCGCGATCGGTCCCGGCTATGACAAGGGCGTCGTCGAGCTCGATGCGAGCCCTGCCGACAACGTCCATCGCCTTGCGAAGGCCAAGGGGGTCAAGCCTGAGGGCATCACCGTTCTCGTGCTCGATCGTCCGCGCCATGCCAGCATCATCGAGAGCGTGCGCTCGACCGGCGCGGCCGTGCGTCTCATCACCGACGGCGACGTCGCCGGCGTGATCCACTGCGCCGACCCCGACAACACCGGCGTCGACATGTATCTCGGCACCGGCGGCGCGCCGGAAGGCGTGCTCGCGGCGGTGGCGCTGCGCTGCATCGGCGGCCAGATGCAGTGCCGCCTGATCCTGGATTCCGACGAGAAGCGCGAGCGCGCGGCCAAGATGGGCGTCAACGATCCCAAGATGATCTACGGCATCGAGGACATGGCGCGCGGCGACTGCCTGTTCGCCGCCACCGGCGTCACCACGGGCTCGCTGCTGTCGGGCGTCAAGTTCCGCAAGGACGGCGTGATCGAGACCGAGACGGTGGTGATGCGCTCCGTCACCGGCACGGTGCGCTACATCAAGGCCGAGCACCGCGAGCTCGCGAAGTTTCACCTGGACTAATGTTCTACGTCATTCCGGGGCTCGCGAAGCGAGAACCCGGAATCTCGCGCGATAACTTCTGGATTCCGGGTTCGCGACTGCGTCGCGCCCCGGAATGACAACAAAAAAGGGGAAGCGCACATGTCCGATCTCTCCGCCGTCAAAGCTCTCGTCTTCGACGTGTTCGGCACGGTCGTGGACTGGCGCACCAGCCTGATCACCGATTTCATGTGGTGGGCCAAGGGCCGCGGCATCAGCGCCGACTGGACGGCGCTCGTCGACGGTTGGCGCGGCATGTACGTTGCTTCGATGGACGACGTGCGCAAGCATCCCGAGCGCGGCTACGTCATTCTGGACGATCTGCACCGGCGCTCGCTCGAAAAGTTAGTCGAGAAATCTGCTATCAAAGGCCTTACCGACGCTGATCTCGATCATCTCACCAAGGGCTGGCACCGCCTCAATCCCTGGCCCGACAGCGTCGCCGGCCTGACCCGGCTGAAGGCAAAATTCGTGATCTCGCCGCTGTCGAACGGTAACGTCGCGCTGCTCACCAACATGGCGAAATTTGCGGGCCTGCCTTGGGACCTCATCATGTCGGCCGAGCTGTTCGAGCACTACAAGCCCGATCCCGAGACCTATCTCGGCGCCGCGCGCCTGCTCTGCCTCAAGTCGGAGGAGGTGATGATGGTGGCCGCCCACAATTACGACCTCAAGGCCGCGCAAGGCTATGGCCTGAAGACCGCCTTCGTGGCGCGCCCGACCGAATACGGCCCGCATCAGAAGATCGACTTCGAAGCCACAGGCCAATGGGACATCGTCGCCAAGGATTTTGGCGGGATCGCCGACAAGCTGGGATGCTAGGGCGGATACCCCAAACTTGGTGAGTGTACTTTCTAGCCTCGGCGGGCCAGCAAGGGCGTTACTTCGGGAAAAAACGTCGGCCTATTTCATTGGACGAGCGCGCCGTGCTGCTCCCACTGTCCCGGATTGAGAACCGCGCCGTTGACTTTGCCGGCCGCGTCACGAACGAACGCGATCCGTGTATGATCGCCGCCCTCAACTTGGAATTCATCCTTGGAAAGAGCCGCCACAGGCGTCGGCTCGCCCTTGTCGAAATCGAGGATCGACCAGGCGCCCGTTGCCTCGACGACAAGCTTGCCGTCCGTGACGCGGATTCGAAGCGCGACACTGTGCGAGGGGACCGCCTCCCGGGCAAAGGCGACAACGACCGGATCGCTCTGCGTCTCGCGGACGATTTTGAGCTTGATCTTGGCGTTGACCGGACCTGGAATCCGGCGAAGCGCCGCTTCCAGGGTCAGTCCCCGGATCGAGACGTCGTCGATGGCCGTGATGAGGTCTCCCGTCAGGACACCCGCTCTTGCGGCGGGGCCTCCATCAACCGGTTTGATCACCCTGAGGCCATCGGTCTCCACGACAACGGACTTGAGACCGGTCCAGCCGTTACCGTCGGCGACAAAGATCTGTCGGTCCGGCGAACTTGCGGATCCGCCGAAATCGTAACGTCCGACATAGTCGGTGAGCGGGGCGGCGTTCGATGGCTGCGACGTAAGCGGCGCGGCGACTTCAGGAACCTTCAACGCTGCATAGGGCAGGCGACGGATGGCGTTGAAATAGAAGCCGTTGTCCCTATGCTGCGGCCGCTGCATCATCAGCAGGAGGATCAGCTTCTGCGCGGGATCGACTGAGAAAAACGTGCCCCAGATTCCCTGCCAGTTGAAGCTGCCGACCGCGCCTGGGATCAGGCTGAAATCCGGATTGGTGCGAATGGCGAAGCCGAGCCCCCAACCCGTCCCGAAAGCGGGACCGGCTTCGTGTCCCGCGACGTGCATGTCCGGTGGAAGCGAGTTCGTCATCATCAGCCGGACCGTTTCGGGTTTCAAAATGCGCGCACCGTCAAGCTCGCCCTCGTTGAGCAGCATCTGGCAGAAGCGCAGCAGATCAGGAGCGGTCGAAACGATCCCTCCGCCGCCCGAAAAGAACGTTGGCGGCGTCGTGACGTCCCCATTCGATAGAGGTGCGGGCTGCGCGCCCGGCACGGCGACGAGACGGGCGAGCTTGTCTTCCGGCACATGGAAGCCGGTGTCGACCATACGGAGCGGCGCGAACAGGCGGCTTTGCAGAAACTGGTCGAATGTCTGGCCCGACACGACTTCAATGACACGTCCCAGAACATCGTAGCCGATCGCATACTCCCAGACTTCGCCCGGCTGGTGCAGAAGCGGGAGTGTGCCGAGGCTTGCGACGAAGGAAGCGATGGGCTTGTCGCGTCGGAACGGCGCCCTGGCGCCGTAAAGCAGGTGTATCGCGGTATTGCCAAATCCGGGATCGGCATAGTCAGCCTCCGCATAAACGAGGCCGGACGTGTTGCGCAGGAGATCCCGAATGGTCATTGCCCGCTTGGCAGGCTCAAGCTCCAGGAGGATCGCGTCGCCAGTGGCCGGATCAGTCTTGACGACCTGCTGATCCTTCAGTTCCGGCAGATATTGCGCCACGGGCGCGTCGAGGTCGAGCTTGCCTTCGTCGACCAGCATCATCGTCGCGACGCTGGTGATTTGCTTGGACATCGAGCCGATGCGAAAGATCGAATCCGCCCGCATCGGCATTTTCTTGTCGTGGTCCTCGAAGCCGATGGGTTGCAGATAGGCGAGCTTTCCACCCCGGGCGACCGCAACGACAAAACCGGAAGGGTCGCCCTTTTTGGTCTGGGCCTCGAACCAGGAGGTCATGCGCGCCAATCGCCGCGCCGAAAAGCCGAGACTGTCGGGATCACCGACGGTCTGCAAATCGTCGGCATGTGCCATACCGCCGAGACAAAGCATGAGCGCCGCCATGCGTGACGCCTGGATGAGTGTCATATGGAGAGCCCTTCAGACGATCTCAAAAGCCGCAGTCCCATATTGCGCCCTCGGCAAGAGATGCGCTACGACGTGTAACGTTACAGTCGTTTTGCGGGTAACGTCAACGCCAAGCAGCTTCTCCGCGAGATCCGTCGGTGGCAATTTTGGTCGCGCCGATAGCCGACGACAACTGGTCGAGACTTCCGGGCCATTACAGACGAAATGCCAGGCAGGGCTATGGCTTGAAGACCGCCTTCGTCGCGCGCCCGACCGAACACGGCCCGCATCAGAAGATCGACTTCGAGGCCACAGGCCAATGGGACATCGTCGCCAAGGATTTTGGCCGCGCGCCTTGAGCGGAAGCTGAGGCGCGTCGCATCTCATTCGCATTGCTGTAACAGTCCGCTCGCAGACTGCCTGCGCACCGAGCCGTGAGTTGGCCGGACTGCCCGTCTTTGCGATGATCATAACATTGGGAAAACGCTAATGGCCGTCAAAGGATTGCGCGGGTTCGTGGGGCTGCCGCGGACCGTGTTTGTATTTGCCTTGTTCGCGTCGACCGCGTTAGCCGGTATGCCGGCGCAGGCCGATCAGGACGATTTTCATTTCCGCCCGGGCCACCTGCTCTTGAGCCGGGCGGTCTATGACAACAAGGCTTCAAACATCACGGCCGGCGCCACCCAATTGCCGCCGAACTGTGTCGCGCCCCATTGCGCTGCGGCGACAACGGACGGCACCTATCCGATGGTGTTCAGCAACGATCTGGTCGACGGCTCTTTTGGCATCACGGCCAAGATCATGCTCGACGAATTGCGTCTGAACGGCCACCGCGTCCAGTCGCTGGAAGTGCCGAACAGCGGTCAGCACGGCGTTACGTCGAACCGGGACCAGATGGTCACGAGCTTTCCGTCAAAGTCCGAGATTGCGTTGAACCTTTCGATCGATCGCCACAGCGTATCGTTCATGGGTTACCTCGCTCCGGTCGACGCGATCGACGTCTCCAACTCCAATACGCCGGACGTCGTCGATTTGACCAACCCGGTGACATCTGCGTTCTCGCGCGTGATCGCGACGGTCGACGAGCACGGCCGCTTCCACTTCACCAAGACCAACGCCTATAGCGGCAACAACGGGCGCGCCGCTATTCTGAACGACCGGCCTGGCGCCAACGTGTTCTATGCCACCGGCAATGCTGGCAACGGCAACAATCCTCAGCCGAATGGCGTGGTCATTGGTGCCGGCGCGCAGATCATGACAGCTGCGAAGGCTTCGCTCGTCGACCAACCTGATCCGGGCCTGCCGACACCGGTCGGCAGTTTCAATGTCACCCAGTTGGGTCTGAAGGCAGACAAGATTGGCAAGGACACCAATTTCCGCGGCCTGACCGTGTTCAACGACGTGATCTATGTGACGAAAGGCAGCGGCGGCAACGGCATCAACACGGTGTACTTTATCGACACCTCGGGCTTCGATGCCAACGGCAAGCCGCTGGCATGCCCCAATGGCGTCGGTCTGCCGAGCGCATCGGCAAAGTTGCCGACGACGCCCATCTACTATGATGCATCAAAGCTTCAGACGCTCGGCGTCACGCCCTACAACATGTGCGTGCTCAAGGGCTTCCCGACCAATCTCGCCAAGACCGCGACCTCGTTCCCGTTCGGAATCTGGTTCGCCGACACCAAGACGCTCTATGTGGCCGATGAGGGCGACGGCACCAACACTTACAGTGCCACGACCAACACCTACACCGCCGCCGCAGCCCAGACCGGAGCCGGCTTGCAGAAATGGGTGTTCGACGACACGGCCAAGACCTGGAAGCTGAGCTACACGCTGCAGGCGGGCCTTGGTCTCGGCATACCCTATACCGTGCGGGACTACCCGACCGGCAACAACCCTGCGACCGGCCTGCCGTGGTCGCCCGCAACCGACGGCCTGCGTAACATCATCGGACGCGTCAATCCTGACGGCACGGCATCGATCTGGGCGATCACCTCCACTGTGAGTGGCGGCGGCGACCAGGGCGCCGATCCGAACAAGCTTGTCATGATCAAGGACAAGCTTGCCGCGACCGCGCTGCCAGCGAGCGAGACGTTCACCACTGTGCGCACGGCACGCTTCGCCGAAGCACTCCGGGGCGTTTCGTTCACGCCGGAGACCGGATTTGGTCGTGACGCGGACGACCATGAGGGCGGCGCGTGCGATCGCGACGACGACGATTGCCGCTGATCGGGCCACCGTGAAGACGGTATGAAACCCCAAACATAACCGTCTCTCAGGCAAGGGGCGCGGTGAGGGACCTTCACCGAAGCTGCCGTTCGGGCACGACGGCGTTAGTCCCTCACGCGATCTTCAGCGTGGGCTCGCTTGCCTCCGTCTCCGCAAAGCCCGCCTGCAACACTTCCGCGCGCTTGTGCCGCAGATGCGCGCGCAGGATGTGGGAGAGGCCAACGCCGTCGCGGCGCTGAAGCGCGTTCAAGATCGCTTCATGCTCCTTCACGGCGAGCGCCCAGCGCTGCGGCGTCATCGGTGTGACGTAGCGCGCGCGACGGATGCGCGCGGTCACGGACGCGTAGAGCCCGGTCAGCACCGGATTTCCGGCCGCATTGACGATGGCTTCGTGGATGGCGCGGTTGCCGCGATAGTACTGGATCAGATCGCTCTCGCGATAATGCTGCACCATCGCCGCGTGCGCAGCCGCAATCTCCGCGATCTCGTGGTCCGTGATGCGCTCGCAGGCGAGCTCGCCGGCCAGCGCTTCGAGGCCCTGACAGACCTCGAAGAGGTCACGCATGTCCTTGTCGGTCAGTTTTGCCGCGCGTGAGCCGCGATGGGGCAGAAGCTGCACGAGGCCCTCGGCGGCCAGCACTTTGAGCGCCTCACGCAATGGCGTGCGCGAGATCTCGAGCCGCTCGCATAGCTCGCGCTCGGGAATCCGCGCGCCCGGCGGGATCTCGCCGTCGAGCAGAATGTCGCGGATGCGGCCGACGACCTCCTCATGCAGCATAGGGCTATCTCAATTTTGAATGCAAAAACGTCCAGATAGACGAAAGTCAGGAAATTATAACTTGAAATTCCTGAATTTTGCATTCAAAAATACAAAAAAGAGAAGGGATCGAGGAAATGGACCAGGCCGTAGCGGCGGACGACCTCGTTTTTGAATGCAGGGACGGCATCGGGCGGATCACCTTCAATCGCCCGCAGGCGCGCAACGCCTTCACCTTCGCCATGTATGAGCGGCTTGCCGCCATCTGCGAACAGGCCAATGACGACCGGTCCATCAAGGTGCTGGTGCTGCGCGGGGCCGGCGACAAGGCCTTTGCCTCGGGCACCGACATCAACCAGTTCCGCGAGTTCAAAACGCCGCAGGATTCCATCGACTACGAGAATCGCATCGATCGGGTGCTGACCACGCTCGAGCAATGCCGGGTGCCGACGATCGCAGCGATCAACGGCTTCTGCACCGGCGGTGGGGCGGGCATTGCCGCGGCCTGCGACCTGCGCATCGGCACCCGCAGCACCAAGATCGGCTTTCCCATCGCCCGCACGCTCGGCAATTGCCTGTCGATGTCCAATGTCAGCCGTCTCACTGCGCTGATCGGCGCGGCGCGGGTCAAGGATCTGATCTTCACCGCACGCCTCGTCGACGCGGCGGAGGCCGCGGGTGTCGGGCTGCTCGGCGAGATCGTCGACGATCTCACGGCGCTCGACAAGCGCACTGATGAGCTCGCGCGCCTCGTTGCCAGCCACGCCCCGCTGACGCTGAACGCGACCAAGCAGGCGGTGGCGCGCCTGCAAAGGCGGCTGACGCGCGAGGAGGGCGAAGACCTCATCCTGATGTGCTACACGAGCCAGGATTTTCGCGAAGGGCTCGATGCTTTCCTTAGCAAGCGCGCCCCGCAGTGGCGCGGTCAATAGGACGCCCGATGCAGAGCGATCGTTCGCAATCCACATCGCGCCGCACAGGCCCGCTCGCCGGCCTCAAGGTCATTGATCTCACCCATGTCATGGCGGGGCCGACCTGCACCTTGATGCTCGCCGACATGGGCGCCGACGTCATCAAGATCGAGAAATGGCCGAACGGCGATGACACCCGTCATTCGGTGCCGCCCAAGATCGGCGACGAGGCAGCCTCGTTCCTGATGATGAACCGCAACAAGCGGGGCATCGTGCTGGACCTGAAGACCGAGGGCGGCAAGGACGTGCTGCGGCGGCTGATCGCGGACGCCGACGTGCTGGTCGAGAACTTTGCGCCGGGCGCCATGGAGCGCCTCGGCTTCGGCTATGAGGCGCTGCACAAGACATTCCCGGCGCTGATCTATTGCTCGCTGTCGGGCTTCGGCCGCACCGGGCCCTACAAGCACCGCAGGGGTTTTGACCTCGTCGCGCAGGCCATGAGCGGCATCATGAGCTTTACGGGCGAACGTCCCGACGGCCCGCCGGTGAAATGCGGCCCGCCGCTCTCCGACATCACCGCCGGCCTGCTCGCGAGCATGGGCATCCTCGCCGCCTACACGCATCGGCTCAAGACCGGTGAAGGGCAGTGGGTCGAGACCTCGCTGTATGAGGCGGCGCTGGTGCAGACCTATTGGCAATCGACCATCGCACTGGCCGCCGGCACGGCGCCGCGCGCGATGGGCTCGGCGCATCCGCTCAACGCGCCGTATCAGGCGTTCGAGGCTTCCGACGGCTGGCTCGTGGTCGGCGGCGCCAACAAAAAGCACTGGCTGCTGATGCTGGAAGCGCTCGGCGCAAGCGAGCTCGCCGCCGATCCGCGCTTCGTCACCGGTGCCGACCGCATGGCGAATTTGAAGCAACTCGAAGCGGTCCTCAGCGAGCGTTTCCGCACGCAGTCGCGCGCGCATTGGCTCGCGGAGCTGGACGCGAAGGGCGTGCCGTGCGGGCCCGTGCACGACATGCTGGAAGCCCTGAGCGATCCGCAGACGCTGGCGCGCGAGATGGTCGTCGAGGTCGAGCACTCGACACTGGGCCCGGTCAAGACCATCGGGCTGCCCGTCAAGTTCTCGGAAACCCCAGGCAAGGTCGTGTCCGGTGCGCCCGTCTATGGCGAGCATACGCGCGAAGTGCTGGCCGAGCACGGGTTCGATGAAAAGCAAGTCGAAGCGCTCGAGAAAGAAGGCGCGATCGTTTCGGCATCCAGGGAGCGCGAAGAACGCGTCGCCTGAGCGGACGTCGAGACGACTGATCAAACAAACATAAAAAATCAGCTGGAGGAAATCATGCGTGGGACGTCTCTCTTCCTGTTATCCGTCAGTGCGGCCGTGCTCGCGAGCAGTGCGCCGGCGTTCGCGGCCTGGCAGCCGCAGAAGCCGATCGAATTCGTCGCGACCGCGGGGCCCGGCGGCGGCACCGACAATCTCGCCCGCGCGGTGCAGAACATCATCACCAAGTACAAGCTGACGGAGCAGCCGATCGTCGTCGTCAACAAGGGCGGCGGCAGCGGTGCGGAGGGTTATGTCTATGGCAAGGCCTCCGCCGGCGATCCCTACAAGGTGATCTTCGGCACCTCGAACGCCTGGCAGCAGCCGCTCGTCTCCAAGGTCGCCTTCAACTACACCGATCTCACCCCGATCGCCGCGATGGCGCAGGACGAGTTCCTGCTCTGGGTCAAGCAGGACGCTCCCTACAAAACCGCCGGGGACTATCTGAAGGCGGCTGCATCAGGCGAATTCAAGATGGGCGGCGCGCAGTCGAAGGACACCGACGAGGTGCTGACGCGCATGATCGAGAAGGTCGGGCACGTCAAGCTGACCTATATCCCCTTCAAGAGCGGCGCCGAGGCCGCCGTGCAGCTCGCCGGCGGCCACATCGATTCCCACGTCAACAATCCCAGCGAAAGCCTCGGACAATGGCGTGGCGGCACGCAGCGTCCGCTCTGCGCCTTCAGCCCGAAGCGGCTGCCTGAGGGACCCAAGATCACGGCGACCGAAGGCTGGAGCGACGTTCCGACCTGCGTCGAGCAGGGCCTCGACATCAAGCAATATGAGCAGCCGCGCACGGTGTGGCTGCCCGGCAAGGTCACGCCGGAGCAGGCCGCCTACTATGTCGATCTCATGAAGAAGGTGCAGGCGACGCCGGAATGGAAGGACTACATCGAGAAGACCTCGCAGGTAGACACCTTCCTGACCGGCGCCGAGTTCGACAAGTTCATCAAGGAGGACCTCGAGCACCTCAAGCAGGTCGCCAGCGAGCAGGGCTGGCTGGTCAAGTGAGACGGGGCTACGTGGGCAGGACTTCCCGCCACACCTCCGCCATCGGCGGCAAACTCCGCCGTCGTCCCGGCGAAGGCCGGGACCCATACCGCGTGATCTCTCAGCGAGTTTCGGTCGTCGTACCGTTGTGGATTCGAGTCCTCGTCAAAGTCCTGCCTGGGGTTATGGGTCCCGGCCTTCGCCGGGACGACACTGAATGCTGGGAAAAACTCGTGTGCCATAACCGGCCACTGCGCGTGGCCTGACCGGAGCCTTCGATGATCTCGCGACGCGCCCTCGAACTTGCGACCGCCGTGCTCACCGGCAGCTTTGGTGGTGCGGTGGTGGTCCAGAGTCTGGACAACGGCATCGGCTGGTCGAGCGCGGGCGTCGATTCCGGCACATTCCCGTTCTTGACCGGCATCATCATCGTCGCCGGAAGCCTCTACAATCTGGGCCGCGGCGTAGTTCCGGCCGCTTCGCTGGCGAGCGTTCCGATCGCGATCACATCCATCGAGCTGCGGCGGTTGGCAGGCTTGTTCGTGCCGGCCGCGATCTTCGTTGCGGCGATCCCGCTGCTCGGGATGTATGTCGCCTCGGCGGCATACGTCTTCGCGGTGCTCGCGATCCCACGGCATCAATCCGTGGTTCGCGCGGCGGTGACGGCGGCGGCAACGGCGCTCGCGCTCTACGTCGTGTTCGAGCGCATGTTCCAGGTATCCTTGCCGCACGGCGCGCTCGCCGCGGCCTTCGGGCTCTGAGGGAGAGGCGATGGACAATTTCTCAGAGCTCCTCCACGGCTTCACCATCGCGATCACCATGCCGCACCTCGTCCTGATGGTAATCGGCGTGCTGCTCGGCATTCTTGTCGGCGTGCTGCCGGGGCTCGGCGCGCCGAACGGCGTCTCGCTCCTGCTGCCGCTGACGTTCGGCATGCAGCCGGTCTCGGCGATCATCCTGCTCTCCAGCATGTATTGGGGCGCGCTGTTCGGCGGCTCGGTGACCTCGATCCTGTTCAACATCCCGGGCGAGCCGTCCTCGGTCGCGACCACCTTCGACGGCTATCCGATGGCGCGCGATGGCCGGCCGACCACGGCGCTCGCGACTGCGTTCGGCTCTGCGGCGTTCGGCGCACTGGTCGGCGTCATCTTGATCACCTTCCTGGCGTCATGGGTGGCGCAAGTCGCGCTGGCTTTTGGGCCGGCGGAATATTTTGCGGTCTGTTTCCTGGCCTTCGCCAGCTTCGTCGGCATGGGCGGCGCGGCGCCGATGAAAACAGTGGTGGCGCTCGCGATCGGCTTTGCCATCGCCGCTATCGGTATCGACACCGTCTCCGGCAGCGTCCGCCTCACCATGGGCATCGACGAGCTGGTCAAGGGTGTGAACTTCGTCGTCGCGGTCATGGGCCTGTTCGGCATCGGCGAGCTCTTGGTCGCGGTCGAAGAAGAATTTCACGCGCGCGCCGTCTCCTCGAAAATCGATTGGCGCGAGGTGTTCCGCGCGGTCGGCCGCCTGCCACGCCACAGCATCGCGCTGCTGCGAAGCGCTGCGATCGGCTGCTGGATGGGGATCACGCCGGGCGGCCCAACGGCGGCGTCGTTCATGAGCTACGGCATCGCTCGACGCTTTTCCCGCCGCGGCCGCTACTTCGGCACGGGCGAGGTCGAAGGCATCATCTCGCCCGAGACGGCCGATCACGCTGCCGGCACCAGCGCCTTGCTGCCGATGCTCTCGCTGGGCATTCCCGGCTCCGCGACCGCCGCCGTCATGATGGGCGGCCTGATGATCTGGGGTCTCAACCCCGGACCGATGCTCTTCGTCGATCAGAAGGATTTTGTCTGGGGCCTGATCGCCTCGATGTACGTTGGCAACATCGTCGCGGTCGCGCTGGTGCTGCTGACCGTGCCTGTCTTCGCCGCCTTGATGCGGATTCCCTTCGTGGTCATCGCGCCGCTGATCGTGATTATCTGCGTCGTTGGCGCCTATTCCGTGTCGAACTCCTATCTCGACGTGGTGATGATGCTCGGTTTCGGCATCGTGGGCTATCTCTTCAAGAAGCTGTTCTATCCCCTGGCGCCGTTGGTGCTCGCGATCGTGATCGGCGACAAGGCCGAGGATGCGTTCCGGCAGTCGATGCTGATGTCGAAGGGATCGCTCGGGATATTCTTTGCCAACAAGCTGGTGACGTGCCTGGTGATAGCAGGCGTCGCGCTGCTGCTGCTTCCGCTGGTGCTCCAGCTGGCGCGCCTGTTTCGCAAGCCGGCGTCCCCCGGCACTGAGACGACAGCCCAGGAAAAGGTGATCATATGACCGCAAAGCCGCTCATTGCGCTCGCGATGGGAGACCCCGCCGGCATCAGCCCGGAGCTGACCGCCAGGCTCGCGGCGCTGGACGAGATCCGCGCCCGCGTCCGTCTCGTCGTGATCGGCGACCGCCGCATCTTCGACGAGGGCGCACGCGTCGCCGGTGTTGCGCCGGAGCTGACGAGCGTAGAGCAGGGCGCCGATCTTCGAGCGGCGAGGGGCGATGCGCTGTTCATCGATCTCGGCCATCTCGATCCCAGAGACGTCGAACCGAAAACGGCGACCCTCGCCGGCGGACAATTCGCCCTGACGAATTACGGCGACGCGCTCGAGCTCGCCCGCGATGGCCGCGTCGATGCTGTCTGCTTCACGCCCTTCAACAAGCAGGCGATGCGGTATGCCCGCGCCGACTATGACGACGAGATTGCGTTCTCGGCGGAGGTTGCCGGCCTCAAGACGCCGGCCAGCGAATTCAACGTGCTGGGCGAGCTCTGGAATGCGCGGGTCACCTCGCATATTCCGCTGAGGGACGTCGCGGCAAAACTCTCCGGTGAGCGCATCGAGCGCGCACTCAAGCTGACCGATGCTTGCATGCGCAATGCCGGCTTTGCGCGGCCACGCATCGCGGTCGCTGGCCTCAACCCGCATGCCGGCGACGGTGGCAATTTCGGCCGCGAGGAGATCGATCTCATCGCGCCGGTGGTCGAAGCCGGGCAGCGCGAGGGCATTGCCGTGGAGGGGCCGTTTCCCGCCGATACCGTGTTCCTGCGCGCCAAGGCCGGCGCCTTCGACGCGGTGCTGACGATGTATCACGACCAGGGCCAGATCGCGATGAAGCTGATGGGGTTCGATCGCGGCGTCACCTTGCTCGGCGGCTTCCCGTTCCCGATCTGCACGCCGGCGCACGGCACCGCCTATGACATTGCAGGCCAGGGCGTCGCATCATCAGGCGCAAGCCGCGCCGCTGTGCTGCTCGCGGCGGAGATGGCGTCGCGTGGGGTCGGCTGATTGCACGCACCAAGTGAGGGCGTGCTGACTGCACTCGCCTTGCTCGCAGGATTAGACTTTTCGGGAAAGACAGGAAACTTCCGTCATTGCGACGAGTTGGCGTCCCATGAACATCTCCACTTCGGAGCTGGGAACATGGTCGACGACGGCTCACTACGAACAGCGGTTGATACCGCGTGGTGCGTGTACCGCGCCCGACATCGCGGCGTCGATGCTGCGGATGGCCGTCGCTGTCTCCTCGAGCGCCATCTGCACGGGAGGCGGGAAGCGCGCGAGAGTATTGGTGATGCCCAAGAACTCGCGGGGTTCGGGCTTGCCTATCTCGAGCGGCTTTCCGATGACGAATGTTAAGGGTCATTGAGAACCTTGCCTGGCGCCTGGCGAGCGGAAGCGCAAGGCCGGATTGGACATTGCTTGCGATTTCGCACTTTCTGTCCGCAGCCATCGTGCTGTTCCTCCGTTCAGCGGTGTAGCGGGCTCTCATGCGCATCGCCCAACTCGCTCCCTTGGCCGAAAGCGTCCCTCCGAAGCTTTACGGCGGCACCGAGCGAGTGGTGGCCTGGCTGGTGGATGAGCTTGTGGAGCTCGGCCACGAGGTCACGCTGTTTGCGAGCGGCGACTCCCGAACGACCGGGAAGCTTCACCCCGTATGGCCACGCGCGCTGCGTCTTGGCCGGAGGGGCGCCGATCCGAGTGCCGCCTGCGCGATGTTATTGGAGGCAATCGCGAGACGAGCGCGAGACTTCGATATCATCCACGCCCACATCGATTGGCTGCATCTGCCGTTGTTCAGCCGCCTTGACATGCCGTTCCTGACGACCCTGCACGGTCGGCTCGACTTGCCCGGGTTGCCTGACGTGGTGCGGCAGTTCCCTGACGCGGCATTTGTGTCGATTTCCGATCACCAGCGCGCACCGCTTCTGGATGCGAAATGGATTAGGACGATCCAGCACGGATTGCCGTCCACGCTGTTGCGCCCCTCTTACGAGAAGGGATCCTATCTGGCGTTTCTTGGCCGCCTCACGGCAGAAAAGGGGCCGCAGGACGCTATTCGCATTGCGCGCGCGGCCCGAATGCCGCTGCGCATCGCCGCGAAGCTTCCGCGCGCTGAGACCGCCTACTTCAAGAAACATCTCGAGCCTCACATCGACGGCGAAGTGATCCAGCTTGTTGGCGAAGTCGACGACGTGAGAAAGCAGCCCTTCCTTAGCCGAGCCGCCGCTCTGTTGTTTCCCATCGATTGGCCGGAGCCTTTCGGTCTGGTTATGATTGAGGCGATGGCCTGCGGAACGCCGGTGATCGCCTATCGCTGCGGGTCGGTGCCTGAGGTCATTGAGCATGGCCTGACCGGTTTCATCGTCGAGAATGAGGAGCAGGCCATCACGGCGGTCGGTGAACTGGGTAAGCTGGATCGAAGGAGGGTGCGCACTCGCTTCGAGGAGCGCTTCACCGCGCGCCGAATGGCGCGCCAGTACGAAGATGGCTACCGGGCGGTGGTTGCCGCTGCAGGCCGAAAAGTCAAACCGGAACCGTCGGAAACGTGAAAGGAGGTAGCGATGTCGCTGACAAAAAAGGGGCAGATCTGCATCGTTCTGTTCTTTGCCTTTGCGGCATCGCGAACGCTCGCTGCCGAGCTGACGGTCGACGCCATTAATTCCGCACAGCCGTCAAAGAAGACGCTCTCGAACGAGAAGCCGACCCCTGCGGGGGTGCGCCTGCAGGTCCTGCTGGACAGGGCCCACTTCTCGCCTGGCGAGATCGACGGCAAATTCGGAGAGAATGCGAAGAAGGCGCTTCGCGCCTATGCAGAAGCACGGCAATTGCCGAGCTCTGATGAGTTGACCGATGATGTCTGGAAGGCCCTCCAGGCGGACAACCGGCCGCCGACGACGACCTACGCGATCACCGAAAAGGACGTCGCAGGCCCGTTCTTGCGCAAGCTTCCATCGAAGATGGAGGACATGAAGCATATTCCGAAGCTCGGCTATACCAGTCCGCGTGAGGCATTGGCGGAGAAGTTTCACATGAGCGAGCAACTGCTGACGGCGCTCAATCCCGGCCGTCATTTCGACCGTGCCGGCGAGACCATCACCGTCATCGACACTAGCCAAGAAGGGAGCGCTGCGCCTGTCAGGGCCGACAGGGTCGAGATCGACAAGAAACGGCAGACGGTCAAGCTGTTCGACAAGTCCAATGCGCTGATCGGATTCTATCCGGCGACCGTCGGCAGCGAGGAGAAGCCGTCGCCTTCTGGCACGCTGAAGGTCACCGAGATCGACCATAATCCGACCTACCGCTACAATCCCGCCTATCACTTCAAGGGCGTTCATTCCCGCAAGCCCTTCACGATCAGGCCCGGCCCGAACAATCCAGTCGGCACGGTATGGATCAACCTGTCCGCCGACGGCTACGGCATCCATGGCACGCCGTCGCCGCAGAACATTTCCAAGGCGCAATCGCATGGCTGCGTGCGTCTCACCAATTGGGACGCCGAGCGGGTCGCAGCTGCCGTTGTGAAGGGGACTCCGGTCGCTTTCATCGAGGGCTCCAGTTGAGAGCCTCGCGCGAGGACGCGGGCGCCGTCCGCACCTGACCGCGCGACTTTTCGCGACGGACGTCCAAGGTAATGTTGAACGAAAAAATCGTCGACCTTAGATTAATTTTGGCCGCGAGCTCATTCGCGGCGATGTCTATGGCAGTCGCGAAGGAAAGGGGAGAAACCGCAGATGCGAAGCCTGGCGTTAGCAGCAATTTTGATTGGGACGACGATGACGGCATTGGCGGCGAAGGAGGCCGATACGTCAGGTGCAACGAAACGGAGTTCGGTCGACGCCGCCAGGCAACTCGTCATCAACTCCGACGCAGCTCCGCACAGCAAAGCGCAAGAGATCCGCCGTCGGCCGCGCAAGCCGGCGGATTTCTCTGCCGAGCGGCTCGTTCCGGATATCTGCACCGGCTGTTGACGACGCCGGCCGGCCAGCGGCCGGCCGGCTTCGCCTTCAAAGGCAAGGTAATCGCATTGTCCCCTTCAAGGCGAGCCCGCGGGCGACAGATCGGCCAGTCGCGCGCACAGTCCTGCCTTGATGCGCTGCAACGCCCGTTGTTCGATTTGCCGAATGCGCTCGCGCGAAATGCGGAACAGGCCGGCCAGCTCATCGAGCGTACTCGGCTGCTCTGTCAGGAATCGCCTCTCGATGATGGTACGCTCACGGTCAGACAAGGCGGCGAGCGCCTTCGCAATGGCGTCGGCTTTTCGTTCGCTATCCTCGGCCTCGGAGAGCAGAGTTTCGGGATCGGGCGCAGGATCGGCCAGCCGATCCTGCCACTCATCGCCTTCCGCATTGCCATTGAGCCGTATGCTGAGCGAGAGGTCGCCGCGCAATCTGCTGTTCATGTTGATCACCTCGGTCGGCTGCACCTGCAGGTGGTCGCAGACGTATTGGACCTGAGACGGCGTCAGCTCGGCTTCGTCGTGAGCGCCGAGGCGGCCCTTCAGCTTGCGCAGATTGAAGAACAGCTTCTTCTGCGCCGCCGTTGTTCCTACCCTCACCAGAGACCACGAGCGCAGGATGAATTCCTGCACGGAGGCCCTGATCCACCAGGTCGCGTAGGTTGCAAGGCGGAAGCCCTTCTCGGGATCAAACCGTTTGACGGCGAGCATCAGGCCGACATTGGCCTCCGAGATCAGGTCTACGATCGGCAGACCATATCGCCGGTAGGTCAGCGCGATCTTGGCGGCCAGCCGCAGATGGCTGGCGACCAGACGAAAGGCCGCTTCGCGATCGTCGCAATCGCGCAGACGCCGCGCATACATCGCTTCCTCGTCGGCTGTCAGCAGCGGGAACCTGTGGATCTGCTTCATATAGCGGGACAAGCCTGCTTCGGATCGAAGCGCCGGGAGTGTTGAAACACCTGACATGGCCCGCCTCCCTCAGGCGTTCGCTTCGTGAGCAGCGATCCTGCCAGAGCGCTGCGTTTGGATGGAGAGCAACACATGGATCATAGCCAAATCCTCCAGAGAGCAAGATGGTCATAGCCGCCATCCTTTCATTGGCCGGGCCCGGAGATGGCGCCCGGCCGCTCGGGACAGGCGGCGGCTGAAAAATGAAATGACCGCCGGAATGTTCCGCAGCGCTCATCGCAGCATGTGTTTTGGAACGGAGCGGGAAGCGCGACGTTCTCTGCTCCAACAGGTTGGGTGGGCGACATCCATGGATGACTATCGTGATCTCGTAACGGTCGGCTTTGCGCTGCTGTGCGCCGGCATCATGCTGGTGGCGGGCCAGCTCTACATCGAGCATCGTGCGCCGGACTTCGGGCGCAGGGAGATCGAAACGCCGGTCCAGCCGGGACCGCCGCCCATGGTCTCGCACACCCCGCGGCAGAAGGTCAGCCAGTCCGCCGATCTCGCCGGAAAGCGACCGATCTGACGCCTCAATCATGGGGTTCGCCGGCGGCCGCTTCGCCGGACCTACACCGCCCGCAGGCCTTCCTTGGGCATCTCGCGGATCAGCGCGTCAATATCGCTTTGCTCCAGCGTCTCCTTCTCCAGCAGCTTCTTTGCGGCGCGGTCGAGAATGGACCGTCGCATGGTCAGAAGGCCCTGCGTCCGCTGGAACACGTTGTCCACGATCACCCTGACCTCGCGGTCGACGGCCGCTGCCGTCTCCTCCGCGTACTCGCGCTCGCGGACGGGATAGGGGTGGTCGGTGCTGGCCAGGAAATTGCCGGGATCGCGCTCATAGGCGATGCTACCGAGCTGTTCCGACATGCCGTAGCGCGTCACCATGCTGCGGGCGATGTCGGTGACGCGGCGCAGATCGTCGGCCGCGCCAGTGGAGAGATGACCGAACACGATCAATTCGGCGGCACGGCCGCCGAGCAGAACCGCCATCTTGTTTTCCAGCTCCTCCTTGGTCATCAGGAAGCGGTCCTCGATTGGCCGCTGAATGGTGTAGCCGAGCGCCCCCACGCCGCGGGGAATGATCGAGACCTTGTGGACGGGATCCACCCCCGGCAGAGAGAGGGCGATCAGCGCGTGACCCATCTCGTGATAGGCGACGATCTCGCGTTCGCGGGGGTTGAGAAGGCGGTTCCGCTTCTCGAGGCCCGCGATCATCCGCTCGACGGCGTTGTTGAAGTCGCTCATGCCGACCGCCTTGGCGCCGCGGCGTGTGGCGAGCAACGCCGCCTCATTGACGAGGTTGGCGAGATCGGCGCCGGTGAACCCCGGCGTCAGCGCGGCGACGGCGTCCGGCTCGACGTCGGGAGCGAGGCGCACCTTAGTCATGTGAACCTTCAGGATATCGATACGGCCCTTCTTGTCGGGGCGATCGACCAGCACCTGGCGATCAAAGCGACCGGCGCGGAGCAGGGCGGGATCGAGGATTTCCGGCCGATTGGTTGCGGCGAGGATCACGAGCCCGGACCGCGAGTCGAACCCGTCGAGCTCGACCAACAATTGATTGAGCGTCTGCTCCTTTTCGTCGTGGCCGCCTGCGAACGGGCCGATCCCACGCGCGCGGCCAAGCGCGTCGAGTTCGTCGATGAAGATGATGGCAGGCGCCTTGTCGTGCGCCTGCTGGAAGAGGTCACGGACACGCGCGGCACCGACCCCGACGAACATCTCGACGAACTCGGAACCCGAGATCGAGAAGAACGGCACCTTCGCCTCGCCCGCCACCGCCTTGGCCAGCAGGGTTTTGCCTGTGCCGGGCGGCCCCACCAGCAGGATGCCTTTCGGCATCCGCCCGCCGAGCCGGCCATAGTCGCCGGGAGCCTTCAGAAAATCGACGACTTCGCGAAGCTCATCCTTGGCTTCGTCGACGCCGGCGACGTCGGCAAAGGTGACGCCGGTATTGGATTCGACATAAATCTTGGCCTTGCTTTTGCCGATCTGCATCAGGCCGCCGCCGAGGCCTCCGCCTTCCGCGATGCGACGGCCGATGTACCACCACAGACCAAAGAACAGCAGGACCGGCATGAGCCATGACAGAAGGTCGCGGAAAAAGGTACTTTCGATCTGGCCCGTGAAGCGGACATTGTGCTTCTCGAGCTCCTGGGCAATGTCCTGATCGACGCGCGTCGTGATGAATTGCTTCTGTCCGCTCTTCAACGGCTCTTTGAGCGTGCCCTGCAAGGTGCGATCCGAGATGCCGACACTCTCGATCTTGTTGTCGCGCAAGAGCTGCTGGTATTGGCTGTACGGGATCACAGCGATTTGGCTGGCGGTCGTGATCAGGTGCTGGATGAGCAGAACGGCAAAAACGGCGGCGACGGCATAGGCGATGTTGAAGCGGGTTTTCGTCATGCGAGCGCTCGAGATGACGGTGGAGGAACCGGCCGGAAGGCTGACGCCGGAACGACCGGACTGTTCCGGGATAACCGGGCCGCACAGGCTTGGTTTCAAGAATGGGCTTGGGCGGCCATTCGTGGCCGAGGCGCTGCCGCAGGAGGCTTGACGAGCCGCGGATATGCGAGCGACTGTCGGCCTCAGACCCTCGTGAGCCATGTTGCGAGCGGCGTTTTCCCGAGCCGCACCTCGCCAAGCGGGACCAGCGACGTGTCGTCAATGGGAGCGCCGTAATACTGCGCGCTGGGGTCTCCCACCACCGGACGGCTGTCGCCGGCGGCTTTCAGGCGGCGCGCAACGAACTCATGGAAGGGAGCCTTCTCGGGGCCTGCGATATCGATCGTCCCGTTCAGTGGACGTCCCGTAGCGATCTCCGCGAGGCTATCAACCACGTCGTCGGATGCGATCGGCTGAAACAGCGCCGATGGAACGACGATATTGCCTCCGACCGCGCTCGCTTCGCCAATGGCGCCGAGGAATTCAAAGAACTGGGTGGCACGGACGACCGAATAGGGGACCGAAGAGGCCTTGACGATGGTCTCCTGGGCAAGCTTCGCAAGAAAATAGGCGATGTCGGGCGACCGATCCGTTCCCACGATCGACAGCGCCACGTGATGCTTGACGCCCGCTGCGGCCTCGGCCGTGACGAGATTCTTGCTCGACTGCTCGAAGAATTCCAGCACGGCGGCAGGCTCCCAGGACGGCGCGTTGGCGACGTCGACGACAACGTCCGCCCCAGCCAGTGCCGCAGCGAGGCCTTCTCCGGTCACGGCGTTCACGCCCGATTTGGGCGAGGCTGGCACGGCCTCGTGGCCCTGCTGCTTGAGCTTCGCCACGAGCTTGGATCCAATCAATCCGGTCCCGCCGATCACGACGATCTTCATGGCAGGTCTCCTCCGCATGTGACGAACGCGAGACGATCAGGGCCCCCTGGCCGATCATGTCGGCCAGCATCGGCTGCGAACGGCGCCATCATAGCAGAGTTGCCGGTGTTTTGTCCGACGTGTTAAGCGGCAAACGAAAACCCTCGTGAAAACAATCCCCCGGCTACTGTGCATGGGGTTGTTTTCACGGTTTCGGTTTGGACGGCTTTAAGGAATGCCAAAATAGTAGTCAGTCGGTGCAGCAAAGCGGCAATCCACCGCTTTATGCGGCTCTGACGTTGCAAATCCCCGGGGATTCCGCGTCAATCGCCATGGCCGTGCCGATCGTCCTAACTGCGTCCGGCTCCCGGGTTCCTCAAGCCAACTGCGAATCATGACGCCGCCCGCCACCGCCTTGCCCGTCGAACAGCCCCAGGGCTTCCTGGGCGTGGCGCGCTCGCTCACTGACAAGCTCTGGCGCAATCGGCTGGATGCGCGCGGCGCCGCCACGGCGCTCGCCATCGTGCAACGCCACCAGCTCCCGGAATTGCTGGCGCGCGTGCTGGCCGGCCGGGGCGTCGACATAGACGCTGTCCCCGACTTCCTCGATCCGACCATCCGAAAGCTGATGCCGGATCCGTTCACGGTGACGGAAATGGAGGCCGCCGCCAAACGCATCGCGGACGCGGCAGCGAAGGGCGAGACCGTCGCGATCTTCGGCGACTACGACGTCGACGGCGCGACCTCGGCGGCGCTGCTCGCCTGGCACCTTCGCCATTGCGGGCTCGATCCGCTGATCCACATTCCTGATCGTATTTTTGAGGGCTACGGGCCGAACACCGAAGCGGTGCGAGCGCTGGCCGCGAAGGGCGCCACGCTGCTCGTCACCGTCGATTGCGGCACCACCAGTATCGAGCCGCTCGCCGAGGCAAAGCGGCTCGGCATGTCCGTGGTCGTGATCGACCATCACCAAGCCGGCACTGAGCTGCCGGAGGTTGACGCACTGGTCAACCCGAACCGGCTCGACGATCTCTCCGGCCTCGGCCATCTCGCCGCTGTCGGCCTCGTGCTGGTGACGCTGGTCGCGGTCAATCGCGAATTGCGCCAGCGCGGCTTCTGGAGCGCGGAGCTGCCCGAGCCCGATCTGCTCGGCATGTTGCATCACGTCGCACTCGGCACCGTCGCCGACGTCGCCCCGTTGATCGGCCTGAACCGCGCCTTCGTTGCCAAAGGTCTGATCGCGATGCGGCGGCGCGACCATATCGGTCACACCGCGCTGATGGACGTGGCGCGGCTCAATGGACCGCCGGAGGCCTGGCATCTTGGCTTCATGCTGGGCCCGCGCGTCAATGCCGGCGGCCGCATCGGCCGCGCCGACCTCGGCGTGCGGCTGCTGCTCGAAGGAGACGGCGTCGAGGCCGCACGGATCGCCGCCGAGCTCGACCGTCTCAACAGCGAACGCCGCGTCATCGAGCAGGCTGCGGAAGCGCAGGCCGAAGCCGAGGCGCTCGCCTCGATCGGGCTGGAGGACAAGCTCGGCGTCATCGTCACCGCGTCCGAAGGCTGGCACCCCGGCGTGGTCGGCCTTGTCGCCTCGCGGCTGAAAGAGAAGTTCTCGCGGCCTGCATTCGCGATTGCGCTGGAGCCGGGTGGCATCGGCACCGGCTCGGGCCGCTCGATCGCGGGCGTCGACCTCGGCAAGGTCGTGCGGCAGGCGGTCGCCGACGGCGTTCTGCTCAAGGGCGGCGGCCATGCGATGGCCGCGGGCGTGACGCTGCGGAAAGAGAAGCTCGCCGAATTCCGCGCCTATCTCGAGAATGCGCTGGCGCAGGACGTCGCCGAGGCGCGCCATGTCAACGAGCTCTACATCGACGGCGCGGTCTCTGCGCGCGCGGTGACGACGGAGCTTGCGACCACGCTCAATCGCGCCGGTCCCTTCGGGAGCGGCAATCCGGAGCCGGTGCTGGCGCTGCCGGCGCACCAGCTCGTGTTCGCCGACGAGGTCGGGCAGGCGCACCTAAGGCTGCGTTTCAAGTCCGGTGATGGCGCCATCGTCAACGGCGTCGCGTTCCGTTCGGTCGGGCAGAAGCTCGGCAACGCGATTCTTGCCAATCGTGGCCAGCAGCTGCATGTCGCGGGCTCATTGTCGGTTGATCGCTATCAAGGCGCCGAGCGCGTGCAGTTCCGCGTCATCGACGTCGCGCTGCCGGACCAGGGGCCATCCGTGATCAGGTAGCGTCCGCAAACAACAAAGAAGAAAGGGAGTGAATATGACAGGGCAAGTTCAGGGCAAGGTCGCACTGGTAACCGGCGGCGCATCCGGTATTGGCGAGGCCATCGTCGAGCTGTTCGCACGCGAGGGCGCCACCGTCATCGCGACCGATATCGACGAGCTGCGCGGCCCCGAGCTTGTCAACCGCATCACCAAGGCCGGCGGCAAGGCGGTTTTCCTGGAGCAGGACGTCACCAGCGAGGAGCGCTGGATCGAGATCGTCGCCGAGATCGCGAAGCACTATGGCCGGCTCGACATCATGGTCTCAAACGCCGGCATCGGCATTGCCGTGCCTTCGATCGTCGACATGACGCTCGGCGACTGGCGCAAGCAGAACGCGATCAACCTCGATGGCGTGTTCCTTTCCGTGAAACACTGCCTCCCGCTGATGCGCAAGCATGGCGGCGGTTCGATCGTCATGATGTCCTCGCTCGCGGGCCTGCGCGGCGCGCCGGGGCTGTCGGCCTATTCGGCCACCAAGGGCGGCGTGCGCCTGTTCGCAAAGTCAATCGCGATGGAGTGCGCGGCAGCCGGCGATGGCATCCGCGTCAATTCGGTCCACCCCGGCATCATCGACACGCCGATCTGGGGCAAGATCCCGACCGGCGCGACTGGCGCCGGCCAGAATGCGCCGATCGATCCGGAGGAGCGCGCCAAGGTCGCGACGCCGCTTGGCCGTGCAGGCCAGGCTTCGGAGATCGCGTCGGGCGTGCTGTATCTGGCATCGGATGCCTCGCGCTACGTCACCGGCAGCGAGCTCGTCATCGATGGCGGCATGAACGCCGGCGGCGTACCGCGACGGGCATGAAACATGCAGAGCAGCGTGGCGGCCATAAGGGCTGACGCGCTCGCGTCGGCCCTGTAAAACCCGCACGTCTCCTGCCCGATAAGGTCTCCTCGCCATGGCGCACAGCCTTCACGCCTCCTCATCCGCGCCCGTCCGCTCGAACCGGCCGGACCTCGCGACCGATGCGATCCGCACCGCGCGCGAGGATCTCGCCGCCTGTTTTCGCATAGCGGCACGTAACGGGTTTGAGGAGGGCATCTGCAACCATTTCTCGGCCGTCGTGCCCGGCCATGATGATCTCTTCCTGGTCAATCCCTACGGCTATGCCTTTCGCGAACTGACCGCCTCAAAACTCCTGATCTGCGATTTCCACGGCCATGTGCTCGATGGCGAGGGCGAGCCCGAGGCGACCGCGTTCTATATCCATGCCGAGATGCACAAGCGCCTGCCGCGCGCGAAGGTCGCGTTCCACACCCACATGCCCTATGCGACGGCGCTGTCGATGACCGAAGGCGATCCCCTGATCTGGGCCGGGCAAACCGCGCTGAAATTCTATGGCCGCACGGCGGTCGACCGCGACTACAACGGCCTCGCGCTCGATAACCGCGAAGGCGCGCGGATCGCGTCGACCGTAGGTGATGCCGACATCATCTTCATGAAGCATCACGGCGTGATGGTGCTGGCGCCGACGATCGCGGAAGCTTGGGACGATCTCTACTATCTCGAACGCGCCGCCGAAGTGCAGGTGCTGGCGATGTCGACGGGCCGCAAGGTGCTGCCGGTCGATCCCGAGATCGCGGCCGCGACCTACAAGCAGATGCGCGAAGGCGATTCCGAATCCGCGCTACTGCATCTCGCCGCGATCCGCCGCCAGCTCGACGCGGAAGAGCCGCAGTACCGCCACTGAGGCCCTCTACGAGCCCTGCCGCAGCTTTGCCAGCACCTTCAGCCCGCCATAGCCATCGGCGGGCGTGATTCCGGCGCGCTGCTGAAAATCCTTGATTGCCTTCATGGTGTCATTGCCGACGCGGCCGTCAGTGCCGCCGGTGTCAAAACCGGCCTTGGTCAGCCGCGTCTGCATCTCCTGCACCTCGGCGAGTGTCAGCACGCGTTCGGAGCCGGGGAAGGGCTGGATGAAGGGCGGCGCGCCGAGGCAGCGGTCGCCGAGATGGCAGATCGCGAGCGCGTAATTCATGGAAGGGTTGTAGCTCTTCACCGAATAGAAATTCGGCCCCAGCAGGAAGGTCGGTCCGCCCGCGACCGGCGTCCACATCTGCGCGGATGCATTCGGTTGCGGGAACGGCTGGCCGTCGGCACGGGTAACGCCGGCCGCCTGCCATGCCGCATAGGTCCGGCTGCCGCTCATCTCACCGGGCGCGCGTACCTCGTAGCCCCAGTGCTCGCCGCGGTGCCATTTGCCGCGATTGACGAGATATTTTGCGGTCGATCCCAGCGCGTCGTCGGGCTTGCCGAACGGCGACACCTTGCCGTCGCCATCATAGTCGATGCCGACATTGAGCCAGACCTCAGGCATCCACTGCGAATGCCCCATCGCACCGGCCCATGAGCCGCGCATCTCCTCCGGCGTGCTCCAGCCCTTGTCGACGATGCGCAACGCATTGATCAGCTCGGTTTCCCAATAGGCTTTGCGACGCGGCTCGTTCCAGGCGAGCGCGGCGAGCGAGGGAAACACCGGTGTCATGTGGTTCTGCTGTACCAATGGATCGCCGTAAGCCGACTCCACGCCCCAGAGCGCCAGCAGCGTGCCACGCTCGACGCCGAAATCTCGCTCGATACGCGCGAACAGCGCCTCATTGTTCTTGAGCGCGATCTTGCCATTGATGATGCGCCAGTCGGAGACGCGGCGGTTGATGTATTGCCAGAGCTGCTCGTGGAATTCCGGCTGGTTGCGCATCTGCTTGAACACGCTCATGTCGGGCTCGACCCGCGCCATCGCGCGCTGCCAGGCCGCGGCCGAAATGCCTTTCGCCATCGCTCGCGCGCGAAAACCTTCGCGCCATTCGTCAAAGCCCGGAGGCGAAGCAAGCACGCGCGCTGGCGATGCAAGCAGGGCTGCGCCGAGCGCTGATTGCAACAACGCACGACGGGCGCGATGGGCCGAGGAATCAGTGTGTTTCATGAAAGCATTGTAGCGTGAAACATGCTCCTGTGAATCGGTTCCAGAAGCGGTGGAACAGGCCAATGCGTCGGCATTTCCCCGGAACAAATTGTCGCACTCTCGCATTCCCTCTCCACACATCGAGGAGGACAAGATGCGGAAATATCTGTTTGCGGCTGCCATGGTGACGGCAATCGCTGCCCCTGCATTCGCCGATGAAGTCGGCGTTCACGTCGGCCCCGTTGGCGCCGGCGTGACGGTGGGCCAGGCCCCCGAACACCGCGATCGTGATCGCACCACGGTGGTCAAGGAGCGTGCTCCTGCGGATCGCACCACGGTGATCAAGAAGGAAGATGAACTCGGCAACCGCAGCAAGACCGTGATTCATCACGACAACGATTGACGAGGCAACAGGGCTCCGGCCTATCGCCGGAGCCCACCTTACCTCCGAAACTTCACATCCGGGGTGGAATGAAAATACGCGCACATGCCGAAAGCCATGTCGTCGAACTGGACGACGGATCGCAATGGCAGATTTTTCCAGGCGATCTCGCGGCAACGCTGAGCTGGAAGCCCGAAACCGATCTACACCTGGTACCCGACGAAGACCCAGTGAGCTCACACGTGCTCTTGAATACGGCGGATCAGAGCCGCGTGCGGGTGATCGCCGCGGGCGAGAGTTGGCCCGACGGCGAGGTTAGGAATGTGTTGAAGAGCGGATAGTGATGGTGGCGACTTCCCGGATGGGGATTGGGGCGACGGAGGAGGCGACTAGGCGCCATCCAGGCTTTGGCCGTCTAGTCTTCCTGCAATTCGGCTGCTATCCCGGCGAGCCACCGGCGTATGGTGGTTTCGGCGTTGGTGTCCAGGCCGCTGGCGAGACGTTTCTCCAACGCGATGACGCGTTCCCGGCACGCCTTCAGCAGCGTCGCGCCGCGCGGCGTCAGCGTCCATTGTTGGATGCGGCCGTGGACGGGATGTGGGGTCATCTCGATTGCGCCGTCGCGTTCAAGGTTGCGAATGATGACGCCTACGGTCTGCGGCGTGAGGAAGGTGAGGCGGGCGACGTCGGCACCGGATAGGCCCGGATAGGCATTCAGCATGGTCAGCACGGCGAATTGCGGCGAGGTCACGCCGAGATCGGCCAGCGTGCGTTCCATCTTCAGCCGGACCGCGGCGTGGGCCTGGCGCAGGAGGTAGCCGAGATAACCCTGCTCGCCGCGCTTGCCTTCGCCCGGAGCGGGCACGTGCACCGGGCCATCATCCTTTGCCGGGTCGGACGTCTTCCGTCCCGGTTGCGATCTTGTGATGCTGGCAGGCTTGCGCGTCATATAAGAGCTCTTGTAAGATATAAGTGCTCTTATAATAACACGAGGTGAACGGGAATGTCACACGCCCGCAGCGAATATGAGGATTTCAAGAGGATTGCACCGGATGCGTATGATCTGGTGCTGGCTCTGGGCCAGGTCGCGGCCAAGGCCGGCCTCGACAAGCAGCTGCTCGAGCTTGTGAAGCTGCGTGCCTCGCAGATTAACGGCTGCGCATTTTGTGTTCAGCATCATGTTCTTCTCTCGGAACGGCTCGGCGTGCCCGCGGACAAGCTCCATCTGGTCGCGGTCTGGCGCGAGGCGCCGATCTATTCGGCGCGCGAGCGCGCCGCGCTGGCCTGGGCCGAGGCTCTGACCATGCTGCCCGACGGCTTTGGCGACGAGGTGTATGCCGAGGTGCAGCGCGAGTTCTCCGAGACCGAGCTGATGTACCTGACATCCGCAATTGCCTCGATCAACGTCTGGAACCGGTTTGGCGCGGCCTTTCAGTGGACACCGGCGAGGCGGCCGGTTGCGGCGTCCTGATTTCAACGAGGGGAGATGACCATGATGGCCATGAGTTTGGCGGATGCGTCGCGTCCACTGCCGTCGCGATCGATAATTTTGGCCGTAGTCGGCGGTCTCGCTTGCGCATTCGCAATCGGCAAGGTGCTGCCGGTAACGATGGACACCGTATCGGGCGCACTCGCGCCGCTCTGCGCCTCAGCCGCGGAGAGCTCGCCGCTCGACAAGGTCGAGCCGATCGGCTCTTACGCGCTTCCCAACGTTCCGGGAAAGCGCGTCACCATCGTGCGTGTCGTCTACGGCCCGGGCGGATTTTCGCGGCCGCATCGGCATGCCGGCTCGGTGACCGCTTACATTAGCAAGGGCGAGATCCGCTCTCAGCTCGGCGGCGGTCCGGTCGAGACGTTCGGTGTCGGCCAGTCCTTCTTCGAGCCGCCGGGCGCGACGCATCTGGTCTCAGCCAATGCCAGCACCACGGAGCCGGCCGAATTGATCGCCGTGTTCGTGGCGGATGAGGGGGCGCAGCTGACGACGTATCTGGAGTAGTCGGCAGCCGTATTGCGTCGATGATCCGGGCTGCAGTCGCCTTGCCCGCTCAATTCTCTTCGCTGCTCGATCCCTCGCGCAGATCGGACTTGATCACATCCTCGGGCAGCGTATGTGCGACCGGCTGCGGGGTGCCTGCGATCTCCGGGCCGATCTCGCGGCCGCGGGCGTGGATCAGGCGCTCATAGGCCGAGACCAGCGTGAGGTAGGGACTGACCCAGATCCAGCCGTCGCGGGTAAACACCTGGACGTCGAAATGCAGGTGCATCGACGTCCCCGCCGGATGGTCGAGGTAGTTCGAGATCACGCCGATCTTCTCGCCTTCGGTGACGATGCGGCCATTGAGCACTCCGGCGGCGTTCAACGCCTGCGGATTCATGTGCATGTAGCGGAACCGGATGTGCTCGGTGCGGCTGTTGACCTCGAGCGTCGCTGCCTGGTCCGTCGGTGCGCGGATCACCACGGCGTCACGCACGGCAACGACGCCGCTCTGCTTGGGATCGCAGCCTTCGCGGCTTTCACCGGACGAGAGGCAGTCGGCGGCGCGGATGTCCTCGCCCTGATGGCCATGGCCGCCGCCGCATTGCAAGACCTCGAAACTGCGTGACTCGCAGAAATTGTCCTGCCAGCGATAAGCGGTCGGCCGGTCGGCCTTGTCGCGCTTGGCGTAGGATTGCGAATGCACGAAGGCCGGCGCCTTCTCGAGCGGAAAGCGGATCTGCGCGTAGGCCATCACGTCTGGATGGCCGCCCTGCTTGCGATAGCCGGTGTTCGGAATGATGTCGCCGCTTGGCCGGTAGCTGAAATCGGCCGAACGTGCGGCCGGACGACCGATCAATTCGGAGGCAACGTCCATGAGCGGCCGCATGGGCTGGCCACCGGCGACGTGCAACGCCTTCAGGAAGCGCTCGGCAACCGGGTAGGCCTCCCTGCAGGCGAGCCGCCGCGGCTTTGCGATGCTGTCCAGGCACTGGACCGACACCACATAAGCGGCGCCGAAGCGCGTGAAGGCATAGCGCAGATAGCCTTCCCGGATGAATTTGCGCAGGTCCGGATAGGTTGCCGCGAGCTGCTTGACCGGCTCGCCCTTGCCGCCGGCAGGATCGGCGACGTCGTAGACGAGCGCCGATCCCGTGATCTGAATCTCGACCGGCTTTGCGAAGATGCGCGCCGGCATGCCGTCGCCGGCGCCGGGCTCGAGCGAGAAACTCGCGCTGTAGCCGGCGGGACCGGCGTCGAACATGTCGGCAGGATTGAAATCGGCCTGGTAGCGCGATAGCGCGAGCGTCGTGCCCGGCGCGCTGCTGCGTTGGGCCTCGAGATAGGCCGCAGCATCGAACGGCAGCAGCACGGGAACGGAGCTGCGGGCAATGCCGGTGAAGAATTGCGAGGAGACCGCGTTGAGCTGCACCAGCGCCGGCATCGCGTGCGGATCGAACCGCGGCACCGAACGGCGCGGCGCGAAAATGAAATCGCGCGCGACCTGTGGTCGGCCGTTGATCTCGGTGCGGAGCTGGTCGAGCGCCGCGCGCCAATCGACGCGCAGCGCCGTGAGCGACGCGCTCCGGATGTCGTCCGCAGCGACCGGCGTGGCGATGAGGAGCGGGAGCGACGCCAGCAAAAGCGAGACGAAGCGGAAACTCTTTCCAACCACTGTCTCGCCCCTCGGCGGCACCTGCTTTTGATCGCGCCTTTAGTCCTTGGCGCGCTCGGAGTAGGAGCCGTCTTCGGTCATCACCACGATGCGGGTGCCGACCGCGATGTGCGGCGGCACGGTGGTGCGGATGCCGTTGGAGAGCACCGCCGGCTTGTAGGAGGACGAGGCGGTCTGGCCCTTGGTCACAGGCTCGGTCTCGACCACTTCGAGCGTCACGCGCTGCGGCAGCGCGATCGACACCGGATTCGCGTCGTGCATGGAGAGCTTGACCGTCATGCCCTCCTGGAGATACGAGGCCGCGTCGCCGATCACGTCCTCGGAGACCTGGACCTGGTCATAGGTCTCGGGGTTCATGAAGTGGAAGCCGTCGCCGTCTTCATACAGGAAGGTATAGTTGCGCTCTTCGATCGTGGCCTTTTCGACCTGGTCGGTGGTCTTATAGCGCTCGGAGATCTTTACCCCGTCCGAGATTCGGCGCATTTCGATCTGGCTGACCGGCGTGCCCTTGCCGGGATGGATGTTCTCGGCGCTCACAACGACATAGAGCTTGCCGTCTTGCTCGATCACGTTGCCCTTGCGAATAGAACTGGCGATGACTCTCAAAGCTATATTTCCTGCTTGCTTGGCCCGGCACCGGCCAGGACGTGGTCAGATTGATGGGGGACTTGGGGCCTCAAATCAGACCTCGGCGCCCGTTTCGGGCCGCAACATACGCATTTTGTCGTTGAATGCCAGCATTTTGCTGGCTTGCGGGATGGTCGGTTAATGGCTGGGGACAAGCCGATTTCGCCTTTCTGGACACCCAACCGGCACGTCGACCGGCGGCCGTTCCTCCAGGCCAGGGCGGCCATTACCGGGTCTCTCAGGGGCTTTTTTGCCGAGCAGGGGTTTGTCGAAATCGAAACCTCCATCCTCCAGGTCTCCCCGGGCAATGAGACCCATTTGCACGCCCCCCGGACTGAGATCGTCCGGCCCGACGGCAGCCGGACCGCTCGTTACTTGCGAACTTCGCCCGAATTCGCCTGCAAGAAACTGCTGGCGGCGGGCGAGGAGCGGATTTTCGAGTTCGCGCGGGTGTTCCGCGACCGCGAGCGCGGCGACCTGCATTTGCCCGAATTCACCATGCTGGAATGGTATCGGGCCAGCGCCCCCTATGACGCCATCATGGCCGATACTGTGGTGGTCATCGCCCACGCGGCGCAGGCGACAGGAATCGGGACCTTCGCGTTCCGGGGCCGGACCGCCGACCCTTTCGCCGAACCGGAGCTGCTGACCGTCGCTGGCGCCTTCGAGCGCTTCGCCGGGATCGATCTGCTGTCGACAATCTCAGGCAACAGGGGTAACCGGGCCGCGCTCGCCAAGGCGGCCGCCGGCAAGATCCGCGTCGCCGACGACGACACTTGGTCCGATATCTTCAGCAAGGTCCTGGTCGAGCATGTCGAGCCGCATCTGGGGCAGGGCCGTTTGACCATTCTGTTCGAATACCCATCTCCAGAGGCGGCGCTGGCGCGGGTGAAGCCCGACGATCTCAGGATCGCGGAACGGTTCGAGGTCTATGCCTGCGGGGTCGAGCTCGCCAACGGCTTTGGCGAATTGACCGACGCCGAGGAACAGCGCAAGCGCTTCACGGAGTCGATGGCGGAGAAGCAGCGCCGCTACGGCGAGGCCTATCCGCTGGACGAAGATTTTTTGGCCGCTGTGGCCCAAATGCCGGAGGCGAGCGGTGTCGCGCTCGGGTTCGACCGGCTGGTGATGCTGGCAAGCGGCGCAACACGGATTGATCAGGTGGTGTGGACGCCGCCTGCGGGTGAAAAATGACGAAGAGCAATCTTGCACGCACTTTGCGGGAGCCGGCCGAACTTGTCGCCGCGGACCTCGCGCCTGCCACGGCGCTGCCCGCGCTGGAACGCATTGCCGCGCGCTATGCGGTCGCGATCACGCCGGCGCTGGCCGAGCTCATCGACAATTCTGATCCCGACGACCCGATCTCGCGTCAGTTCGTTCCGACTGCCGCCGAGCTGGAGATGCAGCCAGGCGAGAGCGCCGATCCGATCGGCGATCACGCGCACTCGCCGGTCGCAGGTATCGTGCACCGCTATCCCGATCGCGTGCTGTTCAAGCTCGTTCACGTCTGCGCAGTCTATTGCCGCTTCTGCTTCCGTCGCGAGATGGTCGGACCTGGCAAGGAGAACGTGCTCTCGGACGGCGCCTATCGCGCCGCGATCGATTACATTCGCGCGCATGGCGAAATCTGGGAGGTGATCCTGACCGGCGGCGATCCCCTGATGCTGTCGCCGCGCCGGATGAATGAGATCATGGCCGATCTCGCCGGTATCGATCACGTCAAGATCATCCGTCTCCACACCCGCGTGCCCGTGGCCGAGCCTGCGCGCATCAGCGACGAGATGGTCGCGGCCCTCAAAGTAGAGGGCGCGACCACCTGGGTTGCACTGCATGCCAACCACGCGCGCGAGCTGACGGACACGGCCCGTGCCGCCTGCGCCCGGCTGGTCGATGCCGGAATTCCCATGGTGAGCCAGTCCGTGCTTTTGCGCGGCGTCAATGACAACATCACCGCTCTGTCGGACTTGATGCGGGCTTTCGTCGAGTGTCGGATCAAGCCTTATTATCTGCATCACGGCGATCTCGCGCCGGGTACTGCGCATCTGCGCACGACGCTGGCGCACGGGCAGGAATTGATGCGGCAGCTGCGCGGCCGGGTGTCAGGACTGTGTCAGCCCGACTATGTCATCGACATTCCCGGCGGTGCCGGGAAATCGCCGATCGGGCCGAATTATGTGGTGGCGCTGCAAAATACCGCAGCCGATATACGTGATGGCGCGACGGAAACGCGCTATCGTATCGTAGACTATTGCGGTGACGTTCATCTCTATCCGCCCGAGACCTGAGCGGAGGAGACGCGGGTTTGAGGAATGGAGAAACGGACATGAAGAAGATCATGGTGGCAGCATCGCTGTTGGTCTTACTTGGAGGCACGGCGATTGCCCAGAACGGCACCAAGGGATCGCCGTCAGGCGGCGCTACGTCGGGAACGCTGCCGCAGGCACCGGTCGGTCATCGCCAGCCGCGCGCCGGCGACGTGCCGAATGAGAAGAATGTGACCGATCCGAACAATCCCGTGAACAAGGAAGATGCTCTGCTCGACAAGAAGATCAAGAGCATCTGCCGCGGCTGTTGAGTCTGTGACCGCTGCGGGCAGGGCGCGAGCAGCATCGCCCCGCCCGCCATCGCCCAGTTTACGCGGAGCGCTCATGCAGTCCGGCGCGCGCGGTGTTGCGACGGATCTCAACGGCGTCGGCGAGCTGCTCGAGCACGGTGGCCGTGGTCGCCCAGTCAATGCATCCGTCGGTGATGCTCTGGCCATAAGTCAACGGCTTGCCCGGCACCACGTCCTGGCGGCCGGCGACGAGGTTGCTCTCGATCATCACGCCCATGATGCGGTTCTCGCCGCCCGAGATCTGGCCGGCGATGTCGGCCATGACCAGCGGCTGGTTTTCCGGCTTCTTGCTCGAATTGGCGTGGCTCGCATCCACCATCACCAGCGGCGCAACACCGGATTTCGCCAGCTCGTTGCAGGCCGCCGCCACGCTTGCCGCATCGTAGTTCGGCTTGCTGCCGCCGCGCAGGATGATGTGGCAATCCTCGTTGCCCGCGGTCGAGGCGATCGCGGAACGGCCGAGCTTCGTCACCGCCATGAAGTGATGCGGATGCGAGGCCGATTTCACCGCGTCCGCCGCGATCCGCACATTGCCGTCGGTGCCGTTCTTGAATCCGACCGGGCAGGACAGGCCGGAGGCCAGCTCACGATGGATCTGGCTCTCGGTGGTGCGCGCGCCGATCGCGGCCCAGGACACGAGGTCGGCGATGTATTGCGGCGTCGTCATGTCGAGGAATTCGGCGCCGGCGGGCAGGCCGAGATTGTTCACGGCCGACAGAACGTTGCGCGCGAGCCGCAGGCCCTTGTTGATGTCGAAGCTGCCGTCGAGGTCAGGATCGTTGATCAGGCCCTTCCAGCCGACTGTGGTACGCGGCTTCTCGAAATAGACCCGCATCACGATCTCGAGCTGGTCGGCGAGCTCCTCGCGCAAGCTCGCGAGGCGCTCGGCGTAGTCGAGCGCGGCCTTGGGATCATGCACCGAGCAGGGACCGACCACGACCAACAGGCGGTCGTCCTGGCCGCCCAGAATGGCGTGGACGGCATTGCGCGCCGCCATCACCACGCGGGTAGCCGTGAGGGTGCGCGGGACCTCCCGCATCACGTCATCGGGCGTGCTCAGCTCTTTCAGTTCGCGGATACGAAGATCGTCGGTCGTACTCAGCACGGCGGGCTCCTGTTTGTTTCGAACCTGCCGGCCAATAAAAAAGCCGCCAGGTCTGGCGGCTGTTCGGACGTTTGCTTCAATATTTCAGATTGAGCGCGATCCTCCTGCCGCCAGCGAGCTGTCGTAGCTAAAGTACCAAAAATAGCTGGTGACGAGGGTGATCATGGCCGCTCATATAGCGCGCCGTTGGCGGCTTGTCACCCCCTAAACGACGTAGGGCGCGACGACGGGTCTCAACTGTTGCTATTGCGTGCCGCGAGCGCCATGCCGATCAGGGTGGCGCCGCCGAACAGCAGGTTGATGCCGACGAGGACGCCGATCGCCCATTCCGCCGTGCTCGGCAGTCCCGCGATCACCAAGAACGCAATCGCGATGTCGACGAGGCCCGCGATCAGGAGCCACGACCAGCTGCCACTGAACTCGCGGCGGTGCTCCAGCGCATACATGATGGTGGCGACGCCCTCGGCGAGGAAGTAAGCGCCGAGCACGATGGTCAGCGTCAGCACGGCCTGCATCGGCCGGGCCAGCAGCAGCATGCCGGCGAGCACGGCCAGTGCCGCCGAGATCAGCGACCACCAGAAACCCGGCGTGCTGCGCGCCCAATAGGTCACGATCAGTCCACCGATGCCGCTGATCAGGAACATCCAGCCGAGGAAGATCGTGATGGCGAGGCTTGCCAGAGGCGGCAGGATCAGCGCGGCGATGCCGAGAACGACAAGCAAAAGCCCTTCGAACAGGAAGGCCTTCCAATGGGCCTTCACCGCCTGGCCCATCGCGGATTGCAGTCGTGAATAATCGTCAGGCGATGTCATCAACGGGCTCCCGCTGAAAAGTGTGTACCCAATCTAATATGCGCTCACCGCGATTGCATCCTACAGCTTAGCCGCCGACGAAAAACCTTCGCCGCTGGTGCGAATGCGGTTGCGGCCAAGAATGTAGATCGCGGTCGTGACAATCAGGAGCGCGAGGCCGAGCAAAATCGAGACGAAGCCGATCGGAATCAGCGCCAGCGTCAGATTGCGCTCGGGGTTGATGAGCCAGTGGTGGATCGAGGTCAGCACAAAGGCGAGGCCGAGGAAGCCGATGCCGCCACCGGCGAGCAACAGCGCCCACATCCGGCGTAGCTGGCTGAGCCTCTCCCGCGCGATATCAGTGCGAGGTGCGTGGTGACGCGCGACGCGGCGCACCAGCCGGCTGGCAAACGCGATCGAGCTGAAGCCGATCAGCAGGCTCGCGCCGCCCAGCCACATCCGCAAGGTCGGATCGAGATCCGGCATGCGCTGGAGCGTGAGCAGCGGAAAGTCGAAGGCCGAATGCAGCGCCAGTGGGCCCGCGAAGATCAGCAGGCGGCTGGAGAGGCGGGCCCAGTCGCGGTGATGGCGGTTCGCTCCCAGCGCCGTACCGGCACGCGCGATCGTGAGGTAAGCGCCGGCGATGATACCGAGTGCGCCGTGGAACGGCACGGTCAGCACGCTACGCAGCGCCGCCAGCGACCGCCACATCTCGGCATGCTGCACCAGATAGGCAAGGTTCTCGTAGGCCGCGAAGCCAAGGCCGACGGCCGCGCCATAGACGACGGTGTCCATGGGATTGGCGAAGGTCCGCCGCTTGGCCGACGAGACCAGCACGATGGCGATCACCTTCACCGCCTCCTCGGGCAGCGCGACGCCGAAGACCGAATGCATGGCGAGCGCAGTCCATGGATTGTCCGGCGCAGCAACCATCTTGGCGAAGGGGGCCCGGGCGAGACCCAGCAGCGAGATGCTGGCCGCGCCGAGCAGGAACGCGGTCCAGACCTGGGCCGGCGGTCCGGGGCGTTCCTCGGCGGCAATCACAAGCCACAGCATCAGCAGCGCCGGAGCGATGGCGGCCGTTCCGATGACGGTGGGTAACGCTTCAATCAGATACATCGGTGCCGAAAATAGGTTCCCTTGATCCGCTTATCTACGCTTCTCGATGCGGCCATCTGTCATGCGCTCGCTATCCCGTTGCTTAACAAGCGCGACAGCTGGCGTTCATCGGGGCCGCAAGGTGTAGAATACGAGCGCAATCAGTTGCATGACAGGACCATCTCGTCACCAGTGGCAACGGTTGCGCGTTCGTCGCCGGATCGCGATTGATAAGTCAGATCAATGCAATGTGCAGGTTTCTTCGATCCACGATGCACATCTGCAAGCGGCGAGTCCAGAGGCGGAATTGCCGCCCACCGGACGACGCGCAGGCGGCGGAAGCGGCCCCACGCTTTCCGCCTTCAATGGGTGGTGAATGGCGGTGGTGCGTCGGGGGCGATGTCGAAGGCGCCGAGATGGAATTCCTCGCCGACGGTCTCGTCGGGCTCGGCATGGTGTGTCAGCAGCGTGAATGCGGCTTGCGGATATTGCTTCCAGATATCGAGGTCACCGGCGGTGATGGTGAGCCAGCCGAACGTGTACATGTAGCGCCCGGGCTCGGTGACCCGGCCAACCCTGTCCCAGGTGATCTTATCAACCCTGATCTTGTTGACTGCCATCCGGTCCCCCGATCGCAAGTCCGCAAATGACGTCCGGCGCCTGGCACGGACGTTCAAAAGCTGATCCCGCAATTGGGCCGCGATAGGGCAGCGATGCGGAGGCAGGGCGGCCGGAGAATGCAGGCCCGCCGAAGGGGAGGATCGTGGTCACGGCCGAGTTCAGGCCGCCTGCGGGGCGGCCCGGCGCACGACAAGGCGCACGAGATCGTCTCGCGGCTGCTCTTGGGCGAATTTGACCGCAAAGCCATCGTCGAATTTGCGGATGACGCGCCCGACACAGGCGCCGATGGCAAGCGGGGTTCCGACCGGTGGATCGTATTCGCACGAGATCGCGACGCCGGTCGTGGAGACATCGATGATGAAGCAGGGACTGGTACTGCCGTCGGCGAGCGTCAGGACGGTATGCGAGGCCTGCGGGACGAAGCGCGCATCGCGCCGCAGCTCCTGGACGCTGTCGTCCTTCTGCTTCTTTTCGAGCCAGATCAGCTTTTCCGACATCCAGGCGCGGCGCGCCCGCGTCATGTCGAGCTCCATCAGAAAACCGGATTTCAGCATCGCGCTGATGGTGCCCTGGAACTCGCCGAAATCCTGGAAATAGGTCGTCACACGCTCGCCGATCTTGCCGACGACCGGCACGTCCACGATCATACGGAACGGCGAGACGCGCTTTGTGCGGCAGGCAAACTTGCGCAGCTTGCCCTCACAATCGTACCAGCGATGCAGCGAATAGCTGCCGCTCACGCTCACTTCCACTGCTCGCTGCCGGAGGAACTCTGCGACGGACATAGGCGCCAAATGATGTTTCGGATTGTTTCCCGTATTTCCACGGTAGCAATCAAATTCTAAGCAAATGATACCGGGGCTCGGGAGCAGGGGTAAATTTCCGGTAAATGGACGGCGCGGTAATGTGCCGGGGGGCGGCGGCAAAACGTCCCGGCTATCGGGCGCACAGGTTCACAACCACGGCGGCACTCTATCCCGCCGTGAGCGGTGCGAAACAGCTTTGAGGGCGAGCGGTGAGCGGAATGGAGCGGGGACTGCTTGGCGCTCCCTAGCGGAATCGAACCGCTCTCTCCACCGTGAAAGGGTGGCGTCCTAACCGATAGACGAAGGGAGCAAACGCAAGGCCAGGCCGCATGTGGCGACAGGCCCGCTGGCCGCCCGAGTCGGGCCCGGTGGCTTGCAGCGGGCGAACCTATAGTGGCCTTTGGGTCTGTGGGCAAGCCGTTCCGGAACGCTCTTTTGGCGGCGGTGGATAGCCTGCCCCGTGACTGTTCGGACGGCGATTTCAACGATTTCTTAGGGTTCCCTGAGTTAGCGCTGGGGCGGGAGATCTTTCGCCAATGCCACAGCCCAAGAAGCGCGCAGATCGCAAACTGCTGGCGCAGCATGCCTGGATCACGCTCGACGGCGGATTCGCGGCACGGCATTGCCTGGTCCGGGATATCTCGTCTTCGGGCGCCAGGATCACGCTGGACGAGGATGCGAGCCAGCTGCCGGGCGTAATCCGGCTGGCCTTTGCGCGGGATGCGCGGACGGGGCGGAGCTGCCAGGTGGTCTGGCACCGCGGCAAGTCGGCCGGCATCAAGTTCCTCTGACCGCCAACGGATGGCGTCTGGCCCGGGTCCGGGCTACAAGGCGCGGATGCGCCTCGCCGTCCTTTTCCTGATCTCTCTCGCCCTGACCTCCGCGGCAAAGGCCGAGGACTTGCGCCTTCCGCCCGCCGGGCAGACCCGGTCCGGCAAGATGCTGCCGCTGAAGGGCACCGCCGGGACAGCGAAGGCCAACGGCTGCGCCTCCTATGGTCCGGGCTTCTCCATGGTCGAGGCGACCGGGACCTGCGTGAAGATCGGCGGCGCGATCAGCGGCGGCGCCGCGGTCCGGCGCTGAGGGGCCGTCGCCCAAACAAAAACGCGAAAACAACCCCATGCACAGTAGCCGGCACGCGCAGGCGGTTTGCGCGGCAATAGCGATTCCGGGCGATCTCGCCGTACCTTAAGCCAGATCAGCGGCTCACGACATCGGCGGGGCCACGTGCTGGGCAAATCCGTCCCGCTTGCCGAGCTCGGCGAGCCACCGCGTCAGGTTCGGCTGCGCCGGCCGGGTGATGCCCTCGACCCCGAGCCAGCGCCGCGCATAGGCGCCGATCGCGATGTCGGCGAGCGTGAACTGGTCGCCCTCCATGAAGCGCCGCGTGGCGAGCAGGCGGTCGGCGATCGCCCAGACCTCGGCGGCCGTATCGGCATCCTGCTGGATCTTGATCACGTCGCGCTCGGCGGGCGCCGTGCGCACGATGCCCCGGAACACCGGACGGTCGACCGGCTGCACCGTCGACAGCGTCCAGTCGAGCCAGCGGTCGACGCTGGCGCGCAGCTTCGGCGCCTCCGGATAGATCGGCGTGCCGCGCCCATGCGCCAGACAAAGATAGCGCATGATCGAATTGGATTCCCATAAGGTGAAGTCGCCCTCGACCAGCGTCGGAATCCGCGCGTTGGGATTCATCGCGAGATACTCGGCCTCGCGGGTCTTGCCGTATTGCATGCCGGCGTCGATGCGCTCGTAGGCGAGGCCAAGCTCAGTGAGGCACCACAGCACCTTCTGCACGTTGACCGAATTGGCGCGGCCCCAGATCGTCAGCTTGTGCTCCGGCATGAAACTCCTCCCGCGCGTTTTTTCGATGTCGCATCCCAACGCGGGTGATAGCGGAATTTCGGCCGGCGGAGGACGCGCATTGCGGCGCGCCTCTCATGCAAAAAGCTCCGCCCGAGGCGGAGCTTTTCGTCATCGTGCGCCTGAATTCAGTGACCGAAGAACAGCCACAACAGAATGATCACCGGGATCGGCACGCCCAGCAGCCACAACAGAATTCCGCGTCCCATCGCGTCCTCCTTCAATTGTATTGTCGGAAGGACAACCTCGATGGCGAGGGCTGGTTCCCGTGGCGCGGCCTTTACCAATGGCCGGTGTTGGGCATCGACAACCAGGGTTCCTGCGGCGGCTTCGGCTCGCCCTTCTGCAACAATTCGATCGAGTGCAGATCGGGCGAGCGGACGAAGGCCATGTTGCCGTCGCGCGGCGGCCGGTTGATGGTGATGCCGGCCTTTTGCAGCTTCTCGCAGGTGGCGTAGATGTCGTCGACCTCATAGGCGAGATGGCCGAAGAAGCGGTCCTCGCCGTACTTCTCCTCGTCCCAATTCCAGGTGAGCTCGACCAGCGGCGCGCCGCGCGTCTGCGGCTGCTTTTTCAGCGCCTCGAGATCGTCATCCGAGCACAGGAACACCAGCGTGAAGCGCCCCTTGTCGTTCTCGATCCGCCGCACCTCCTTCAGCCCCAGCGCATCCTGATAAAACTTCAGCGCAACATCGAGATTGCGCACGCGCAGCATGGTGTGGAGATATCGCATGGTTGTTGCTCCCTGGGTGGATGGAGGGATTTTGGTTTGGGCCGGGACGGCCGGGTAGGAGATAGCAGGAAATGGAGAGGAGGGGCAGGGGGCGGATGCACGTGTGCGTGAGGACGAAACGGCTGGTAAGGCAGATCAGCCAATCGGGATTGAGGCCGCGGATATGGGGGAGACGGCAATAAAGTTAATGCGCTGTCACTGTATCAATGTCGTGATCATGATGGGCGGTGCGCCTCAAAGCGCAATAGGAGCCGGGCTAGTACGTCTTGCAGATAGCTCTTAGCTGTTGGCGATGAAGCCTTCGTCTGCAACGGTCTTGTCGATTGTCCTCGCCATCAGTTCTTTCAGCGAGTCTTCGAAATTCGTATGATCGTTCTGCTTGAAATGCTTGGCAAGTCCGTACGCGAACGTCCCCAAATCCATCGACGCGCGTCCAAAGGATGCAGCCGCTACCTTGAGTTCCTCGCGATGAAACAATGTTGTCGTCCTGAATAGCGCGTTTGGATTGAAGATTGCTGGCCTGAGAGCAAATCTGCGACCTTCGGGTTCGCTCATTGATATCAGCACCTGAAAGTGTGCGAGTTGGTTTCTGCGTCTGCGCCGTTCGTCGACAGTATTCTTGAGGGCGTCCCATGCAGCGAGCAATCTCCGCTGCGGATCATGGTGACCGTCGCCCATCCCGAAAAGTAGTCTGAACCGGACCGCGGAATCGGTCATGCTGATCTTGCCTTCCGGTGCCTGGATCGCGTAGTAGGCAGCTTGGGCTGCGACGTTCGAAGTCCGCATTTCATGAGCCTTCGCGATGGCTGTTGCATAAACCTCGTATAGGCCATCCTCTACGTGCGACCACTGGGCAATACATCGCCCCAGATTTTCGTAGAATCCTGATTGTTCTTCGACGGGTGTCATTGCGGCTCCGGAAATCGAACACAGTTGGGCTGGCAATGCATGGGCGCAGTCCGGATAGCATGGCTCGTTTCATCGTGGCCCAGTCCCCACCGTGTCACCCAAGATCTACGTGGGAATTGGGGGCGGATGGAAATTCCTGTCAGACCGGCGCGGTATCGGTAACGCCGGGCAACGTCATTTTGTCACCGTAAGCCTGAGGTCAACCGGCTCTTCGCAAAGCCGCGCGCAAGCTTCTTCTTGTTGGTCATCCAACATTGAAGCCATAGTGTTGTAGAATCCATTTGGTGGCTGTCCGCTTGGCAACGTCAATACCGACCTTCAATCCTTCTTTGCTTACGTAGGATGCCGTGTCGCTAAGCCAATTCTTCGTTCGCTGTCCAAGAGTTGGCTTACCCCCGGCCTCAGCTGCATCTGCGTCCATTTCCTTTTTGAGCGACCCAATCGCCTTTTTGTCCAAGCCAAGCTGCTCAAGAGCTTTCCTGAGTTGATCGTGTCTGCCTTCCTCGACTGTGATTGAACCGATCTGAGCAAAGTTCTCCGCGTTCGCGGCGATGACTACATTGCCGCCATATATGTGATTGATAACCGATTGGTCGATTTTCCCACTGGCAAGTCCCCGATCGGCAGCTGGAGCGCTTGCAGCTTCTTCCTTCAGCTCGAGGGTTAGCTGTAAGATTCGCGTTCTAACCGTGTCGGTCATCGATACAATCGCCGTTCCTGCGATGTCCTGGTATGCGCTTATCATCCTCATACCTTGGAAAAACTGGTGTGCATAAATCGCAACTAGCTCGGGGGGCCAAGGCATTCTTCCGCCGTTGGGCTTTCCCTCCGCGTCTTTACCCGTGTCGTAGGCTGCGATCGGTTGCATCAAGGGGGACGTCTCGGCTCAATGCTTATGGTCATCATCTAGGACCGTGACCGCAAGCTGAGCGTTCTTGAGCGACGAGCCGGCAGGACCAATAAAGCTGCCGAGGGCTCTAACCCGAACCCGCCTGTAGTCAGGTAGAGAAGCCAAGTTCCGACTCTGCCCAGGCCTTAAGCTTGTCGTTCCTAAGCTCGTGGGCAAGGAGCAGACACCTGCGGAGCAAGCTAGGCAGGCTGGTCCCGTCATCGATTGCGGCCTTGATGATGCCGTCCAATAGCTGCATCTGCCAACCTGGTTAGCGATAGATTGGAAAACTTTTAGCATCTCCTCCTGCGAGCCGTACCGGGCTTCGACGTCTTCGTTCCGTTATACACAAGCGCCCCAAATTACGCTGACAGTGAACTCAACCGCAAATAGAAAGAACGAATCGAACCTCTCAATTGTGCTATTATGTCAAATTCGATATGTTGGCCATCCCGGGCTCGAAGTCGGCACGAACCACGCTCGGTGCTCGGTAAACAGCGGTATTCTCGACTATGACTTACGATTTGCACTATCTCAGCAGGCAATTAGACGAACGCGCCCTAAAGGCGGCAGAAGAATTTGAGATCGAGGTTGCAAACCTGCTGTCGAGTGCCGGGGTGAATGGGGTTAACAGTAGCCGTACTTATTTGCGCTTTAGCGCTGCCGGCGCTGATGTTGCGGAGCGCGGGGTCAAGGATGCCATTCAGTTCGCTTACAATTACACCGGCGAACACAACGGCGAGGTGTTCAATCAGGTCTCATATTGCGCGAAGCAGATGGTAGACAAGATCGTAGGAATCGCCCGTTCACGCAACAGCCCTGTCGGAACCGACATCATTAATAAGATGGAGGTCGGGCTTCACGAGCGCAACGAAATTATCCTCGACAACTTTCGGCACGGAATGATCGGGAGTGCAAAATTGAAGAACGATGGCGTGATCAACATTGTGCAAAGCAACAGCCCTGGCGCCGTTCTGCAAGTCGGGTCCGGGAACTTCAACAAATCAGCCTACAACAAAACCCAAGGCTCGCTGGTGCAGGAAATTGACCGGGCGCTGTTGGGGCCGTTTGAATAATATCCCTGATTGTCTCTATTAGGTCCTCGCGGGCTCTTTGCTCCACTTCATCGTCAGTTGATTGGTAAGGGTACCAAACGCAGCGGAATTGCCTTTGGTCAAACGGTATTCGTTCGCGATCCTGAGCAATCAGAACGGTGGGAAGGTGAGACGCGTGGCGTATTCCAAGCTCGTAAAACCCATTGGAGTTCAGTTGAGTTAGGTCGGCGATTACTAAGTCAGCCGACATTACGTGTTCCAAGAAGGCTTCGCCAATGGGAGCGTCGGGCTGGTATTGATAACGTGCAAGTTCGAATTCAGGGAAGGACCTCAGAGCTGGGACGACAAGGGTCTCAAGGACAGCCTCCGCGCCATTACTTGGAGGGCTATCACCTAGACCCAATGTAGAAATGTAGACGCAGGTCTTCTCAGCCATGAATCACCTGATCAAAAGCCCTCCGAAGAGGGCATGTCAGGCGCCGAGGGTGGGGGAGGAGACGCCGAACCTCCACAGGCTAGCACACCTGCTGCGGTCTAGAAGAGAGCGCCCTAGCCCGCAGGATGACGGACCAACAGCGGTGGACCGCAATCAAGAACTCCAGGTATTCGAGCAATCGCGTCCATAGTACGCTGTGATCCACGGACTGTACTATGAAAGCGCATCTCCAAGAGATCGTCAGCAATCTTAGTCACAGTGGAACGCGGCACCGTCGCGATTATCGCGTCCGCGAGTTGACCGCTTCCGTATCATTCAGCCCTTCGATCAGTCGAACCCGCATAAAAGACTGATGAGAGACAACTCCAGCAAGCGCGGTACCCTGGCCGCCTTCGAGAGCGGTATTCGCGCCGTCAGGCTCCCGAGCTGATCGGCGACGACCTTCATTTCTCCAGACGCGGTTTGTTCGAAGTGTTGTTGCCCTAGAGATCGAGTTACGGGGTTGTCGGGCTTATAGCCATCCACGATCGCTTCCTGAATCTGCTTCTTGAGCATGTCGGAAGCGGATCGGTACGTCCCCGGATTCAGAAAGGAGAAGGGGACCGTCTTGTAGAGACTGAGGTCGAACCGAATTCGTTGGTTTTCAAGCTGCATTGAGCGCTCAAGGATTGGGCTAGACTGGCTAATTCGCAGAGGTAAACCAGTCGCGCAATGGATGATGGCGCACAATTCGCTCAGGGCCTAGCGCATTATTCGTCATCCCGAGGGGCGGGCAGATGAGCCTGTTACTCGACCAGGGTTTCGCCGCGACGTGCTCTCTTCGCTGCTCTTCCGCGATTGATGAACTGAACGCCGACGCACTCGCCATTGACCCAAGCGAGTTCGCAGTGCCGGTAGGCCAGGCCGATGGGTGACAGCACCAGGAAAAATTCCTTCTGGCCGATATCTGTCACTGCGCCATCGATCACCAGCTTCGCCCCCATCTCAGAGACGTCGTGGATCTTGCAGGCGCGCTGCCATGTGCCGTCGATCGCCATGACGCGAGCTTCGATCGGTCGTTCGAAAGCGACGCGCCTATCCTTGCGTTGTTCTCCCTCGCTCATCGAAATGCTCGCCGATGCTCCCCAGGCAGCCGTCCAGATTAGGGCAGGAATCTTGATCTTCGGTGAACGGCGCGGCGATGCGAAGTCTCCGGGAAGCTGCGGGCGAGGGCGAACGCCCGCCGAGGCGGGGACGAGCGACGAGCAGAATGAAGGCGATCAGCGCCTGTGTCTGCGACCGCGAGGGGGCGACTCCTCGCAACTGCAGCATAAGTTCACGACTTTACCTGCGTGCGGCAATGCCAGCTTGCGCTCCAGGGCGAGGACCTAGCACCTGAACCCTTCGCAAGGCCGCGCGACCAAGTTGCATGGCCCAGACGCTGAAAACGAACCTGACGATCGCGTCGGCGTCGGGATTTCTCGTGTCCACTGTCTTCATGGCGATCCCGTCGATGCGAGACGGCACCAGCGATTGGTCGGACGTGGAATTTCCAGGCATGGCCGCCGCGTACCTGTTCTGGGGCGCGCTCGGCTATTCCGTCTTCTGGGGCACGGTCATTGGATGGGCCGTGAACGCGCCGGTCTATAGCCTGCCGGTCTTTGTCCTCGTCAGCGTATTCACAGTGCTGAAGCGCTTGCAATTGCGGTGACGGCGATGGGCAAAGCGAAGCGAACTCCGGCCATGACGAGATCGGCATGAAGCGATGGCTGCGAGGGCTTGGAAGGACTGCGTGGGGGGTACTGCGCTTTGCGGAACGGTCGCGTGGCTTGCGCTTACGACAATCTCTCCTCGTGAGCCTGATGCTGCGCATCCGGTACCTTACGCCCACCGGCACGACGTCCGGTACCTGAGCGAGGACATGAGCCTGGTCCTGCAAATTCTACTTGGCGTAAACTTTACGTTGGTCTTGGTTGCGGCTGGATGCCATTTCGCGAGCAAGGACGTGGGAGATGGACCTTGGCCAGGCAGGATAGGCGAACCTTAGCCCCTGCTTCCTCGGGCGGGTTAATCAGTGTGAATGCCGGAACCCTGCGCCGCCAGGATGATGCGCTTTTCAGGTTGAGGGGGCGTTCCATGTTTGATGCCGATACCAGAGCCTTGCTGCGCACCATCCTGGACGCGGTCTGCGGACAGATCGACCAGTATCAGACCGCCACGCGGGCTCACGTCGCCGCGCAAATCCTTGCAGCTGCCGGTCGCGAGGGGACGCCTGAAAACATCAGAGAAGCGGGGTGGCATGCGCTGAAGAGCGCTCCCACGATGTGGCGATAAGCGCCGGCACCAAATCGCGCGTCACCCGAGTCCAGCACTGGCATCGTAAGTGTTACGCTGGAAGCCGCGCGGATCGTCCTCACTCGGTTCCTGCCGGGTAGGCACGGCGCCCCTGCGATCCCGGTAGATCTGGCATCGATCGGTGACTGCGCATCAGGCTGAGCTTGCGCCCCCAATCAAGGATCGGTGCTTCGATGGTGAAGTGCAGGGCGGCCGCGAGGCCGATGGAGAGCAGGATGGTGGCGATGATGGTCCCGACGGTCGATAGGAGCCACAGCCCCGCGAAGCTGGCGATCCATTTCACCACCAGATAATGGACGATATACATCGAGTACGAAATCTTGCCGAGCCATTGCAGGACTGGTGAGAAGGATCGCCGCTCGATCTCGACAGCGACCACGGCGTGGATCAGCAATCCTGCGCCAAGACCATAGGTCAGGACGCGTGCGAATTGCGGTTGGGTCGTTCCATGCACGAAAATCCAGTACCAGCCGGCCACGAACAGGCTAGCGGCAACGGCTGGAATGCGGCGCGAAAAGTGCAATCGTCCGCTTCTCTGGAGATAGGCGATGCCAACGCCGGCACCGAATTCCAGCACCAGCGGATGGAAGTAGATACCAAGCTCCAGGCCGAAGACGAGAGCAAGGACGACCAGACCGAATCCGGCGAACAGCATCTCGAACAGCCGGCTCGGCTTGATCGCGAGGAGGACCGCAACGGCGGCATAGAAGTGCAGCTCGAAAGCCAGCGACCATGCTGGTGCGAGGTACCAGTTCGGATATGTCCATGCGAAGACGGTTCCGAGGTCGAGCGCGGGGCGCTCGCCCGGCGACAGCGCGATCCAGGAAGAGCTGACGAACGCCGCCAGCAACACAAGCCAGTAGACGGGAAACAGTCGAACGGCTCGTCTGAAAACGAAATCCAACGGGTTGGGCTGGGTCGCGGCCGTGGCTGCGATGATGAAGCCGGAGATGACGAAGAAGAGGTCGACGCCGCTCGCAAGAATGGTCAGCGCGCCTTCGGCAAGCCGCGGTCCGACCATATCGGGTCGCGCGCTTACTGCGTGTCCGCAGACCACAGACAGCGCAGCAACGCCGCGCATTGCCTGTACACCCGCGAAGATCCGCACAACGGCCCGCCACGCTCATTCCAAGTCGAGTGCAATCTAGGCGGGAAACACGTTAACGAACAGTTGCGTCGGCCTGCATGGTTTGAGACGTCCGATCTACGCAGTCAGGAAATCCCTTTCGGCAGGTCCCATTCGGGCTTGGGCTCGAACGGCTCCGACTTGAGCTGCCTTCGATAGTCCCGCGCCGCCTTGAGGAGGCTCTGCTTGACCTCCTCATCTGCGGTTTGTGCGGCGAGCGCTTCGGCGCGGTCGGCCTGGTGCTCGAGGGACTCTCTTGTCATGTACGGCCAACTCTCCGGCCTGAGGGGTGTTCCAGACCCGCTTCGTGCTTCAACTTGTCGATCAGCTCCGACGCCTCGGCCTTGGTCAGCTCTTTCTTCGGAACGGGTTTGTGGGCCTGCTCGGCGAGCGTATTGAGATAGGACTCCTGGGCGCCCGTCATTGGGTCGTCTCCGGAGACCCAGTCCTTCGGGTCTTTCTGTGTGTTGTCAGCCATGACAAATCTCCTTTTCCGATCAACGCCGGACGCGACGCATTGTTCCTATTTTGTTCCTGCGCGCGCTGCCTCGTAGTCGCGATCGGCTTCACGGTCGCCGTATGAGGCGTTGAAGCGACATGTTCTGGTAGCGCCAATCACAGGCGCGAAAAAACCGCCCCCGACATGGCCGGGAGCGGTTTTCGAAAAGCGGATTTAATGACCAGTACCGGGCTTCGTCGTCTTCGGCGGCTTGCCGTCTTCGACACGGCCTTCGTTTCGGAGGTCGCGACCTTCCTGGGCCTTCCTCTGGCTCTCGGCGGACTTGCCGTGCTCGTTCATCTCTTCCTTGATGTAGCCACCGGCTTCCTTGGCCTTGCCTTTTACACTCATGATCATCTCCTTGTCAGGAGACGAGTTAACGCGCGTGAGAATTGACCGTTCCGAAAACGGGCAGGTTACGCCGCGATCCGTTGCTCGACGGGCGCGGTCAGCTGCTTGAGCACTTCGGCATGCTCGAGATCGGGAACCGCGATCGCCGTGTGGCTGTAGCTCGCGTGCGTGCGAGATTTCGCGATTCCGTCCAGGATCGCTTTGCCCTTGATGACGTGGAGGCCCATGCCGTCTCCGGACGGGAAGATCGCCAGCACCACGTCATAGGCGCCGATGACGGCTCTGAGCGCCTCGGCCTTGTCCTCGGCGACATCGACAAACACTCGAACATCGGCTGCGAGTTCACGCAGCTCGTCAAAATCCAGCACTGTGGGATACTCCAACGCAACGATACTGATGAGAGGAGAGTGGCGGCGTTGGGTTACCAGAGTCTGAACAATGTCTATCAAGTCGCAAGTTTCACGACGTGGTGACTTGTTACGCACGGCTCTCGGATATGAGGAAAAACTGGCGCAGCTTGCCTGCGGCGCATCCTTGGAGACGCCCGCCTGTGGCGGGCCCTCAGGATGAGCTCGGGATGTGGCGAGATGAGAAGCGATGCGTTCGAAGCTGCGTCCCTTCAGCCCAAATCACTTCGCGTAGCCTTGGGACCGGAGCCAGGCGATCTTGCGGTCACCGTTGATCCAGTCGTCGGCATCTGCCTTGCTGGTAAATCCAGTGATTTGACGCTGCTCGTGGTCGGGGTAATCAGCCAGTATTTTCCATTCGCTGTCTGAAATCCGCGCGGTTTTGAAGGTCACTTTTGTTTTAGCCATGCCGCACTATGCAGGAGATGGCCTGAAAAGGGAACTGCATTGCGGCGACGGGAGCGTCGTGCAGTCTTGAACCGACCGCGCGTCCCGCCGCCTACATCCTCGCGCCACCGCGCGGCCGGCTTCAGCCGGCGGCGTGGCGCTGCCGATCACCCGCTGCGTCCGGCGGAAACATTGCGGAACTTAGGTCGAACTGCTGCTTGCGTTTTCGGCCTCAATGGGTTCTAAGCCCGGCTGCTTCGTGGCCGATCGCCATGGACCGACCCGCGGCCCGCGTAGTTTTGCCGCTTCCCGGACAAAGCTCCATCGCAGCTCGCGCGCCCCAATTCAGAGGAATTTTTGACATGGCGAAGATGACCAAGAACCAATTGATCGATGCAATTGCGGAAGGCACGCAGCTGTCGAAGAACGACGTGAAATCGGTTATCGAGTACATGGCAACGGTCGGCTACAAGGAGCTCAACGAATCCGGTGAATTCGTTATTCCGGGTTTCGTGAAGATGTCTGTCGTCAACAAGCCCGCGACGGAAGCCCGCATGGGCGTCAACCCCTTCACCAAGGAGCCGATGCAGTTCGCGGCGAAGCCGGCGAGCAAGTCGGTCAAGGCCTCGCCGCTGAAGGTCGCCAAGGACGCCGTCTGATCCAGCCGTCGTGCATCGTCTGCGGCCGCAGCGGCGCGCAGACGGGCACACTTTCGCCGGGCGCTCTCTGCGGCTTGCGGCAATAGGGGCAGACGGCGAGCCCCATCGGATTTCCTTCCACAGAACTCGCAACTCATCGCTGGCTTCCCAAAGAAAAACCCCGCGCTTGCGCACAGGGCTCTCTTGCTGACGGTGTTGGGATTTCAGCGCCTGGCCGTCAGCCGTGCACCTAGCGTAAGGTTGAAAATCCAAAAAGCAACCGCGCCGCGCCGCGATGGTCCAATGGACGTGAACGGGAAATTTTTCGAGAGGGCTGGACTTTATGTTCTCATTTTGTTCTAGTTGGTCATCCGCTTTGGAGGTGAGTCATGACCGTCGAGAAACAGCGCGAAGTGATCCGGCTCTGGAATCAGCTCCGGAAGGTCGAGGGCCCCGCCGCAGAAGAGCTCCGCATCCAGATCCTGGAATGCTTTTCGGAGAAGGGCGGCGCGAAGCGCGCGGCGGCCTGAGCGCTTTCGCTTTGTAGCAACGTCAATCCGATGGGAGGCGGTTCGCTTCATCGATCGTTAGGAAAGGCTTCGCGCTCATTTTGACGAATCCGATTCGTTCTTCGAGAACGAAATGGAGTCAATTGCAGAACAACTCGGACACCGCAGCCTCGGTGGTCGTGTGCGCAATCTCCTAACGAAAGCTTGCGCGGATCGCGATAACGCTATTCGGTTAGGTTAAAAGCCCAATCGCGTTGCGCTCGCCGCGTGTTGGGATAGGTCTGGCAAAGACAACAAGAAAACCGTTTTTGCCAAGAACCATTATGATCCCGCTTTTAGAACCGTCGTTTTATCAGGGCGACCGCCACACCTATCGCCGCGTCGCTGTCGTCGGCACGCTGTTCTGTCTCGCTTTCGTGGTGATCAGCTCTTCGCTGCGGCCGCTGCCTGAAGACACGCACGTCGCGGTCAAGGCCGACCGGCTGGTGCGCACTGCAAGCCAGACGCCGCTGGCGAACTAACCACCCGAGCTAGCGCTTGCCGCGATAGACTTCATCGTCGGCGGACTCCTGCGAGCATGCGACGCCGCTTGTCGCAAGCGCCACGAAGCCGGCATAGCCGGACAAATTGAGCAAGACTTCGAGCCAGACGGGCATGGCGAGCCTCTTCTCTTCCGGGAAGACGACCTCAACGTGCGCGTGCGGCGGTTGTTCCCGAGAGCCGTCGGTTCAGAGCGGCGATGTGGGGTCGAACCGCCGGCCCAGCGTTGCAATCGATTCCGGCGAGGGCGAGTCCTTGAGGAACTCCGCAATGGCGCGGGCGAGCTCGCCGTCGCTCATCGGCGTCGGCGGCGGGCGCAGAGCGCCGACCCCGAAACTGCGGACGATCTCGTCGTAATGCTGCGCGTTGCTTCTGGGAACAAGTCTGCGGATGCGGGTCAGCAAAGCGGATATCGGCAAATTTCTCCTCCTCGATCTCCGCCCCGCTGACAGCGATGCAGGTCTGCCGCCATTCTGACTTGAAACTGAAAACCCCGCCAGCACCGCGGAGATGCTGACGGGGCTTCGTGCTGTCGCCTCGACCCGGATGGCGGAGGCTCGAGCACTTGCAAGTCCAATCCACGCTTCCCGAGATTGTTCCCCTCGCGGCGATTTTTCTGTACGGCGCGGTTCCGCCAGACGCGAACCATTGCGGACGGTCGGCGTTGTCTCCGCGACATGAGAAGGAGGAGATCATGAGGAAGACACTCGCAGTTCTCGCGACAGTGGCTGCCGTCGGCGTGACCGCGGTAGCGGCACCTGCGCAGGCGCGCGGCATCGGCCCTGGCCTGGCATTCGGTCTGGCCGCCGGTGCGCTCACCGTCGGCGCCATCGCCGCGTCCCACCCGTACGGCTACGGCTATTACGGTCCGGGCTACGCTTATTACGGCGGCCCCGCCTATTATGATTACGGCCCCGGCCCGTATGCCTATTACGGTGGACCGTATTACCGGCACCGCCACCACTACTACTACCGTCACTGGTAACGGCTGACGAATCGAAAAGCCCGGAGCGGCGCTTCGGGCTTTTTCGTACGCATATTCTTATGCAATCTCCTACGGCCAGAGCGAGGGCCGTTCCACCTTGCGGGCGTTCTCGAGCGTCGACACGAAATACTCTTCGCGCTCGCGCTTGAATTTTTCTTGCGTGGCACGGAAAGCGGCGATACGGGCGGCGATCTCCTCGCGTTCGCGGATCTTGCGTTGTTCGTCTTCGGTCATGTCAAATCCCCACTACACCTGAGCATGTGTACTGCTGAACTCAAGCACTGCCGCCGCAATCACGTTGAGTCGCGTCAATACATGCATTGGCGCTTCCGATTGGGGCGTCAATGGGGAGGAGGCATTGCAGGATTGTGATAAGCGAAGGTCAAAGAAAACTGCCGCTCAATTGCCGCTCGCGACTTGCGCGGCGGTGGATAAGAGCGTCAACGATCTTGTCGTTTGCACATGCTGCAGCTGGCGCGACCACACATCGGGAGGCGAGGAGTGATTGCATCGGACCTTCAGAGCGGCGTCGAACGGCTCGGCGACATGATCGCGAGAGCCAGGGTCATCGTGCCCTTCACCGGCGCCGGCATCTCGACCGAATGCGGCATCCCGGACTTCCGCTCGCCGGGCGGAATCTGGACCCGCAACCGTCCGATCCCGTTCGACGAGTTCGTCGCCAGCCAGTCGGCACGCGACGAATCCTGGCGCCGGCGCTTCGCGATGGAGGAGGTCTTTGCCGCAGCCAAACCCGGCCGCGGTCATCGCGCGCTGGCTTCGCTGCATCGCGCCGGCAAGGTTCCCGCGGTTATCACGCAGAACATCGACAATCTGCACCAGGCCTCGGGCTTCGCGGCCGACCGCGTGATTGAACTTCACGGAAATACCACCTATGCGCGCTGCATCGGATGTGGGCAGGCCTATCAGCTGGACTGGGTGAAGCGCCGGTTCGAGGCCGATGGCGCCGCGCCGAACTGCACCGCATGTGACGAGCCGGTGAAAACCGCAACGATCTCATTCGGTCAGGCGATGCCCGAGGATGAAATGCAGCGCGCGACCGAGCTGTCGCAGGCTTGCGATCTCTTCATCGCGATCGGTTCCTCGCTCGTGGTGTGGCCGGCGGCGGGCTTTCCGATGATGGCGAAGAACGCGGGTGCAGGTTTGGTGATCATCAACCGCGAGCCGACCGAGCAGGACGACATCGCCGACCTCGTCATCCGTGACGACATCGGCGAAGCACTCGGGCCCTTTGTCGGCAATTGAGGCATCAATTTGATTCGCGCCTGTGCAAGCTGTTCATAGGTCCCGGCGAATCTCTTTTTTGTCTATGCCTCGCAACCGGGAGTGTTATCTTTTGAGTCGAAAGATTCGCGTCGCGTCGAAGTGAGAACGTTCTCTTAAGACGCGTGATTCGAGCACCGCCAATGTGGCGGGTTGCATGGCAGTTGTGAGGTCCGGGGTTATGGGGTCGTCGGACGGATTTGAGTCCAAGAAGCTGGGAGTTCCCGCGTCGGGCGAGCACGGCGCCGGTCGTGACAGCGCGCTCAGTCCCTTCACCGGGTTAGGTGAGGGCAGTGCCAACCTCGTCGAGGTCCATGGCGTCATCAAATGGTTCGACGCTTCAAAGGGCTACGGCTTCATCGTTCCCGACAATGGCTGGCCCGACGTGCTCCTGCACGTGACCGTGCTGAGGCGCGACGGCTTCCAGACTGCCTATGAGGGCGCCCGCATCGTCGTCGAGTGCATCCAGCGCGCCAAGGGCTACCAAGCCTTCCGCGTGGTCTCGATGGACGAATCGACCGCGATCCATCCCGCGCAGATGCTGCCGCCGCGCACCCACGTCACGGTGACCGCGACCAGCGGGCTCGAACGGGCCCAGGTCAAATGGTTCAACCGGCTGCGCGGTTTCGGTTTCCTGACCTGCGGGGAGGGCACCCCCGACATCTTCGTGCACATGGAGACGCTGCGCCGCTTCGGCATGACCGAGCTGCGGCCGGGTCAGTATGTGCTGGTCCGCTTCGGGCCGGGCTCCAAGGGCATGATGGCGGCCGAGATCCATCCGGAGACCGGCTCGCCGGGGCTGCAGTCGCACTAGCGGCTTCAAATTTCCGTATTCGTGAGCGGAAGCGCGCAGGCCGGCCTGCGCGCTTCTGGCTTTTGCGATGGCGGCCGCGTAAAGAATGTCGCAGTTCCACGCCGCCAGGCTAATCCGTGTCATCCCAGGTTTCCTGCCCGAGTTTTCTGCCATGAGCTTTGATCGAAAAGTCGGCTGGTCCCTTGCTCAGGGCTGGCTTGCCGCCGTTCTCGTTGTTGTCGGCCTTGCCGTTGCAAGCACGTCGGTTCGCGCCGCCAGCTTCCAGCCGCTCGAGATCGTCACCAAAAACGGCGTGCAGGTGTTCTCGGTGGAGATGGCGACCACGGAGCAGGAGAAGGAGACCGGGCTGATGTACCGCAAGGAATTGGCGGACGGCAAAGGTATGCTGTTCGACTTCAATCCCGAGCAGGAAGTGTCGATGTGGATGAAGAACACCTTTGTCTCGCTCGACATGATCTTCATTGGTGCCGACGGCCGCATCTTGCGCATCGCGGAAAATACCGATCCGCTCTCGACCAGGATCATCTCGTCAAGAGGGCCCGCCCGGGCCGTCCTGGAGGTGGTGGCGGGAACAGCGCAGAAATACGGCATCCGCCCCGGGGACCGGGTCGGCCACCCCTTGTTCGGCAGCAAATAGGTCCGTTTGGTGCGGCATGGCCCGCCCTGGCTGGCGGTTCGACGCTTGCCGGCACTTAGCAAGCTTGCTGGCGCTTAGTAGCTTGCTGGCGCCTGGGGAAGCGTGTATCGACGGGGCTCGCCGGACATTCGGGGTATAGCGCAGCCTGGTAGCGCGGCAGTTTTGGGTACTGCAGGTCGTTGGTTCGAATCCAGCTGCCCCGACCAGTCCTGAGACGGGCGCCGAAATGACCAAAGCTTCATCGAACCTTTGGGCGTTGCCATAGACATATCAGTGTTGGGGATTTCAGCGCCCAATGCCTAAACGGACGCCGCCAAGCGATGATACTCCGCTTGCGCGGCGTTGCGCTTTTTCGGGACCGGCCAATCAATTCGAGGCGTACCAGCCGCGTGGAAACGGCAGAAACGGCCACGCCAACTGATTGTCGTTCGCGGCTCTGGGCGGCCCCTGAACGGACGCCGTGACGACCGGAGCAGGCGGCGTCGATCGCACCACCAACCGCAGATATGCGCACTGCAAATTCATTGTGGTTGCCCCAGCTAGCAAGTTTTTTCAAAATTCGATTTCAATCGAAATTGCCACGCACCCTCAAATCGGCACGCTCACACTCAAAATCACGCGTGCATCCTAGAAAAGTCGACGCTGCCTTTCAACGAGTCTCACGGCTTACTCACGATGAGTAAGGTTGATCGGTTACGTTAAAGCCGAGTGGCTATTGCAGCGGCTCTGGCGGCTGTTATCAAATCGCTCCCGGCTCGCGATGGGCTGCCTGCAATTCATGCTCACACAAGGTTACAGTTCGTCGCGGCGCTCGCATCTTGTGAGTTCTGCGTCATGTCCTTCGATCACAACATCCGAACCGTCAATTCGCAGTCGAGCTGGACCGAGATCTGGCACCTCTGGACCGTCATCGTGCCGCGCCGCTCGATCAACGGGCAACTCGTCTACGGCAAGGTCTGGCGCCGTCACGACGGCCGTGACTGGATCTACAAGAAGTTCACTGAATACGACGACGAGGCGGCGGCCTGAGCTTCCGCCGCGACGCGTCTCAGGCGGCCTTTGCCGCCGGGGTGGCTGCAGGCTTCGCCGGCGGCGGCTTCAGCGGCTTGTCCTGCCGCTTTGACCAGGAGATGTAGTAGGCGACCGTCGTCATGATCGCGATGCCCGCGATGGAGACGAAGAGCTGGGCGAACACCGAGCCCGAGCTCATCGACAGCTCGAAATGGCCGACGAAGGACAGGAACACGCCGACGCAGAACACGGCGAGCGACTGCTGGCCACAGACGATCACCGGATCGAAGATCTTCCATTCCAGCCCCGGCCAATCCTTCGGCACGAAGCGGATCACCATGATCACGATCACGACGAAGTGGATGAAACGGTAGGGCGCAAGGTTGGTCTTGTCGTTCGGGTTGAAGGCCGAGAACAGCCATTCCGGGAAGAGCGCGGCGAGGCCCGGGAAGCGGCCGGCCATGGTCATGACCAGCGCGAACAGGAGATAGCCGAGGCAGAGCCACAGCGTGATCGGCGAGTTGATCAGCGTCATCGAGCGGCGCGCGCCGCCCATCGCGCACCAGGCGCCGAACACGAACAGCACCTGCCAGCAATAGGGGTTGAAGTACCACTGACCCGCCGGATAGGCGTTCAGGTTCAAGCCGAAATGGCGCGCGGTGAGCCACAGGATGATGGACAGCACCATCGTCAAATCCGGCTTACGCAGCATGAACCACAGCACCGGCGGAAACAGCCCCATCAGCACGATGTAGAGCGGCAGCACGTCGAGATTGAGCGGCTTGAAGCGCAGGAACAGCCCTTGGCGCAGCGTCTCGGTGGCGTTGTCGACGAGGCCCGCGACGTTGAACTCGTTGATCATCTCGGAATCGCCGAAACGCAGCGCCAGATAGCTGATGGAGGCGATGTAGATCACGAACAGAATGATGTGGGCGACGTAGAGCTGCCAGACCCGCTTGGTGAGGCGGGTGGCGCCGACGATAAAGCCGCGCTCCAGCATCATGCGGGCATAGACGAAGGTCGCGGTATAACCGGAGATGAAGACGAACAGGTCGGCGGCGTCGGAAAAGCCGTAGTTGCGGGTCGTGATCCAGTTCACGATGTTGTCGGGGATGTGGTCGAGGAAGATCGCCCAGTTGGCGATGCCGCGAAACAGGTCGAGCCTGAGGTCACGGCCCTTCTCGGGGAGCGTGGCGTTGATGTTCAGGAAGGCCATGCGACGGAAGCTTTCGAAGGGGACGGAGAGGCGGATGTCGGCGAGGCGGGGCCGCCGGGCGGGATCCCCGGGCAGACGGCGGGTACGCAATTGTCACAGTGCAGCATAATGACTATACCCGTCGGTGACGACCAGGGCCCGGAATCACCGATCAAGTTCCCGAAAGGTGTCTCTATACTATGCCCGCGGTTTCCACCAATCGCTACCGTGACGCATCAAGATCGAACGAAAGACGAAGAGGCCGTACCGCCAATGACCGCACGCATTTTCAAGCCCGCCAAAAACGCGATGCAATCCGGCCGGTCCAAGACCAAGGAATGGCAGCTCGACTATGAGCCCGAGCAGCCGCGCGCGGTCGAGCCGCTGATGGGCTGGACCTCGTCCGGCGACATGAAGCAGCAGATCACGCTTCGTTTTCACACCAAGGAAGAGGCGGTCGCCTATTGCGAGCGCAAGGGCATCCCTTACCAGGTCATCGAACCCAAGGAATCGGTGCGCCGCCCCGTCGCCTACGCCGACAATTTCTCCTTCCGCCGCGGCGAGCCCTGGACGCATTGAGGGGCTCCCCCCTTCGGCCCTCCCTCTGGACAGCCCTTGGCACCCCTTCCGCCGCGTGCTTCGCTGGTCCGCGTGACGGGACCATGACGAGGTGGGGGATGGGCGGACGTGACCAGCTCGACGGCGTCGATCTGAGGATACTCTCTGAGCTGCAGCAGGATGGGCGGGTTCGCAACAACGAGCTGGCGTTGCGCGTCGGCGTGTCTGCGCCGAACTGCCTGCGGCGGCTCAAATCGCTGTTCAGCCGCGGCGTGATCCGGGCGGTGCGTGCGATCATCGACGAGCGGTTGCTCGGCTATGAGGTGGTGTCGTTCGTCTCGATCCAGCTCGGCAGCCAGGCCCAGCCGGTGCTGGAGGCGTTCGAGGGATCGATCGCCGCAATCCCGCGCATCCAGCAGTGCTGGCGCATTTCGGGCGACACCGACTACCTCCTCAAATGCGTCGCGCCGAGCGTCGAGAGCATGCGCCAGCAATTGCTGCATTTCGCCGCCATGCCTGATGTGAAGAACGTCCGCAGCTTTCCGGTGCTGGGCGTCGCAAAGGACGTGCCGCTGCCGGTGCCGGACGTCGCGGTTGCAGTCACGACAGGCTAGGGCGGCGGTCCGCTCCGTGTCACCGATACCGCCCGCGAAACTCGCGCGGGCTAGCGCCGGTCCAGCTGCGGAAAGCTCGCGAAAAACTCTTCTCATTACGGAAGCCGGCGATCTCGGCGATCCGCTTGATCGGGGTGCGACCGCGCATCAGCTCCTGCTTGGCGAGCTCGAGTTTTGCCTCTTCCTTGAGGTCGCGTAGCGAGGTTGCTTCCTCGCGCAAGCGGCGGTGCATGGTGCGGGTGGAGAGCGCGAGTTCGCTTGCGATATCCTCCGCGCCCAGAATGCGCCCGCGCGCCTCGCGCAGCACGCGGCGGACGCGCTCAACCAGCAGGCGGTCGCGCCGATAGGGCCGGTAAGGCAGCACGGTCAGGTGCAGCGCACCCTTGAGCATGCTGTCGAGATCGGCGGCGCTGCGGCTGAGCGGCAGCGAGAGATAGTGCCTGTCGAACACGATGCTGGCGCGGTCCGCGCCGAAGCGGATCGCTTTGCAGAAGATGGTCGGATAAACCGAGACGTGTTCAGGCTCGGAGTAAGAGAATTCTGCCGCCCGCAGCGCGATCGCGGAATCGACCGCCCAGCAGGAAAAGCCGAGGACGTAACGAAGCAGGGTGACGAGGCAGAACTCGCGCAAGGGTCCGAGGTCGCGCTGCTCGCGAATGGAAATGGTCGCGGTCTCTTCGCCGAGCGAAAGTTCGATCAGCACGTCCTCGGTCAGCAGGCGATGGTGCCGGCACCAGCGCTTCAGCGCGACCTCGAGATTGGGCGCGGTGATCGAGGCGCGGCACAGCATGCCATAGGTGCCGAAAGGCAGCCGGCGCGAGAACCAGCCGAGCGCCTCGTCGTCGAGCTCACGCATGGCGTGGCCCGCCAGTGCCTCGAATTGGGCCGCCGTGACCCGTCCATCGCTGGATCGAACCAGCTCGTCGGTCACCTGTCCCTTGCCCAGGGCCTCCGTCGGATCCCGCCCATAGCGGTCATAGGCGGCGACCACGCCGCGGACGAAGGCGGCGGGTGTCATGGCGCGGCGGGGCGTTGCGGTCGCGGCTTGAAAAGGCATCAAAAATCCTCGCCAAACTTGGCGGAAAATGCAACCTTTTCGACCGAAGCGGCGCCCGGGCAGGGGTAGGTTCGGGCTCGACAAGAAGACGGAGGAATCGCCTTGAACATCCCGAGCATCGATTTCGATCTAGGCGAAGACATCAGCATGCTCCGCGACACCGTACGCGCCTTTGTCAAGGCGGAGGTGGCGCCGCGCGCCGCAGAGATCGAGAAGGCCAATCTGTTCCCGGCCGACCTCTGGAAGCGCTTTGGCGATCTCGGTCTGCTCGGCATGACTGCGCCGGAGCAATATGGCGGCTCCAACATGGGCTATCTCGCCCACATCGTCGCCATGGAGGAGATTTCGCGCGGGTCGGCCGCGGTCGGGCTGTCCTACGGCGCCCATTCCAATCTCTGCGTCAACCAAATCCGCCGCAATGGCAATGATGCGCAGCGCCAGCGCTATCTGCCGAAGCTGATCTCCGGCGAGTATGTCGGCGCGCTCGCGATGTCGGAGCCGGGCGCGGGCTCCGACGTCGTCTCGATGAAGCTGCGCGCCGACAAGCGCGGCGACCGCTATGTGCTCAACGGCTCGAAGATGTGGATCACCAATGGCGGCGACGCCGACGTGCTCGTCGTCTACGCCAAGACCGATCCGGAAGCCGGCCCGCGTGGCATGACGGCCTTCCTCGTCGAGAAGGGTTTCGAGGGGTTTACCCACGGCCAGCATCTCGACAAGCTCGGCATGCGCGGCTCCAACACCTATCCGCTGTTCTTCGACGAGTGCGAGGTGCCGGAAGAGAACGTGCTCGGCGGTGTGGGCGAGGGCGTCAAGGTGCTGATGTCCGGCCTCGACTATGAGCGCGCTGTGCTCTCCGGCGGGCCGCTCGGCATCATGGCCGCCTGCATGGATGCGGTGGTGCCCTACATGCACGAGCGCAAGCAATTCGGCCAGCCGATCGGCGACTTCCAGCTGATGCAGGGCAAGCTCGCCGACATGTATGCGACCTGGCAGGCCACGCGCGCCTATGTCTATGCGGTGGGCCGCGCCTGCGACCGCGCCGACCATGCCCGCGGCCTGCGCAAGGATGCAGCGGCCGCGATCCTCTATTCCGCGGAGAAGGCGACCTGGATGGCCGGCGAGGCGATCCAGGCGCTCGGCGGCGTCGGCTATACATCCGAGTTTCCGGTCGGTCGTCTCTGGCGCGATGCCAAGCTCTACGAGATCGGCGCGGGGACATCCGAGGTTCGCCGCATGCTGATCGGCCGCGAACTGATGGCCGAGACGGCGTAAAACCTTTCACTCCATTGGAATTAACATGCCGCTCCATTCCAGCATCGATCCGTCGTCATCAGATTTTGCGCGCAATGCCGACGCCATGCGCGCACTCGTCGCGGACTTGCGCGAAAAGCTCGGCCAGGTCGCCGGCGGCGGCGGCGAGGCCTCGCGCAACCGCCACACTGCGCGCGGCAAGATGCTGGCGCGCGAGCGCGTCGACCTCCTGGTCGATCCCGGAACCTCGTTCCTGGAGCTGTCGCCGCTCGCGGCCCATGGCCTTTATGGCGGCGACGTGCATTCGGCGAGCATCGTCACCGGCGTCGGCCGCATCTCGGGCAGAGAATGCGTTGTTGTCGCCAACGACGCCACCATCAAGGGCGGCACCTATTATCCGATGACGGTGAAGAAGCATCTGCGCGCACAGGACGTGGCGCGGCAGAACAATCTGCCTTGCGTTTACATGGTCGATTCCGGCGGTGCCTTTCTGCCCCTCCAGGACGAGATCTTTCCGGACGAGCGGCACTTTGGCCGCATCTTCTACAACCAGGCGCAGATGTCTTCTCAAGGCATCCCGCAGATCGCTATCGTGATGGGCTCCTGCACTGCTGGCGGCGCCTATGTGCCGGCGATGTCGGACGAGAGCATCATTGTGCGCAATCAAGGCACCATCTTCCTCGGCGGCCCGCCGTTGGTGAAGGCTGCGACCGGCGAGGTCGTGAGCGCCGAGGAACTCGGCGGCGCCGACGTGCATTCGCGCCAGTCAGGCGTCACTGACCACTATGCGCAGAACGACGCCCATGCGATCGGCATTGCGCGGCGGATCGTCGGCACGCTGAAGCCATCCACACGGCCGAATCTCAACATGCATCCGCCGCGCGACCCGTTGTTCGCGGCTGAGGAAATTTACGGCGTGGTGCCGGTCGACGGCCGTAAGCCGTTCGACGTGCGGGACATCATTGCGCGCGTGGTGGATGGCTCCGAGTTCGACGAGTTCAAGAAGCTCTACGGCACGACGCTGGTGTGCGGCTTCGCGCATATCTGGGGTTACCCGGTCGGCATCATCGCCAACAACGGCATCCTGTTCAGCGAGAGTTCGTTAAAGGGCGCCCATTTCATCGAGCTGTGCTGCCAGCGCGGCATTCCCCTGGTGTTCCTGCAGAACATCACGGGTTTCATGGTCGGCAAAAAATACGAGGCCGGCGGCATCGCGCGCGACGGCGCCAAGCTGGTGACGGCGGTGGCGACCGCGTCGGTGCCGAAATTCACCGTGGTGATCGGCGGCTCCTACGGCGCCGGCAATTACGGCATGTGCGGCCGCGCCTACGCACCGCGCTTCCTCTGGATGTGGCCGAATGCGCGCATCTCGGTGATGGGCGGCGAGCAGGCTTCGATGGTGCTGAGCCAGGTCCGGCGCGACAATATCGAGGCCAAGGGCGAGAACTGGTCGAAGGAGGAGGAAGACAAATTCCGCGAGCCCATCCGCGCGCAATATGAGAGCCAGGGGCATCCTTATTATGCGACCGCGCGCCTGTGGGACGACGGCGTGATCGACCCGGCCGACACGCGCCTCGTGCTCGGCCTCGGCCTCTCAGCGGCGTCGAATGCGCCGATCGAGCCGACGAAGTTCGGCCTGTTCAGGATGTGATGCGATGGATCGCTCAAAGCTCTACCGGCCTTTTCGCACCCTCCTGATCGCCAACCGCGGCGAGATCGCCTGCCGCGTCATCCGCACTGCGCGCGCCATGGGCCTGCGTACGGTCGCGGTCTATTCCGAGGCGGACCGCGACGCGATGCATGTCGCGCTCGCCGACGAGGCCGTGCTGCTCGGGCCCGCGCGGGCCCGCGACAGCTATCTCAATGTCGAGCGGCTGATCGAGGCTGCGAAGAAGACCGGCGCCGAGGCCGTGCATCCGGGCTACGGCTTCCTGTCCGAAAATGCCGAGTTCGCGCAGGCCTGCTTCGATGCCGGGCTGGTGTTTGTCGGCCCGACTGCCGCCATGATGACGGTGATGAGTTCGAAGTCCGGCTCGAAGGCGCTGATGGAGAAGGCCGGCGTGCCGCTGGTGCCCGGTTATCACGGCGAGGCTCAGGACGAGGCGACGCTGTCGAACGCAGCCGACAAGATCGGCTTCCCCATTTTGGTGAAGGCCTCCGCCGGCGGCGGCGGCCGCGGCATGCGGATTGTTCGGTCCGCGGAAGAACTTGGGCCGGCGATCGTCAGCGCCAAGCGCGAGGCCAAGGCCGCGTTCGGCGACGATCGCATGCTGATCGAGAAATATGTCGACAATCCCCGCCACATCGAGGTGCAGATCATTGGCGACAGCCACGGCAATCTGCTGTCGCTGTTCGAGCGCGAATGCACGCTGCAACGCCGCCATCAGAAGGTGATCGAGGAAGCGCCGTCGCCGACGCTCAACGCCACGCAGCGCGAGGCGGTCTGTGCCGCCGCGCGAAAAGCGGCGGGCGCGGTGAACTATGTCGGCGCCGGCACCATCGAGTTCGTCTCCGACGGCAAGGACGTGTTCTTCATCGAGATGAACACGCGTCTCCAGGTCGAGCATCCCGTGACCGAGCTGATCACCGGCATCGATCTCGTCGAATGGCAATTGCGGGTCGCGTTCGGCGAGGCGCTGCCACTCAAGCAGGACGAGATCAAGCTCAACGGCCACGCCGTTGAAGCGCGCGTCTATGCAGAGAATCCGACCAAGAATTTCATGCCGTCGGTCGGAAGGATTTCGACCTGGCGTTTGCCCGCCAAGACCGGGGGCTTGCGCATCGACGGCGGCTATCGCGAGGGCGACTGCGTCTCGCCTTATTACGACGCGATGCTCGCCAAAATGATTGCCTGGGCGCCAACACGCGACGTCGCGATCGACCGGCTCAACCGCGGCCTCGAAGACTCCGACGTCCGCGGCGTCGTCACCAATATCCCATTCCTGTCGGCGCTGATCACGCATCCACAGGTGCGGGCGAATGCGATCGACACGGGGTTCATCGAGCGCGAGCTGGCCGCCCTGACATCGGCGACGCCGGCGCCGGGTGAGCTCGAGCTGTGTGCGGCAGTGGCGGCGATCGTCAATGACGAGCGGCAAGCCGCGCAAGGGGAGGCGAATTCGCCTTGGCAGACGTTTGGCTGGCAGCCGGTCGGCCGCCGCCAACGCAACTTCGCTTTCCGCGTCAGTCATGGGCCCGAACAGAAAATCGCGCTGAACTACGGCAGCGGCCCGTCGACGCTTGTGATCGGCGAACGAGAGCTGGCATTCGCGGTCGCGCCGCGGGACGGCGGCTTCGATCTGACGCTGGAAGGTGTCAAATCCTCGGTGGCCGCCGTCATTGACGGCCATGAGCTATATTTGCGCACGCGCAACGGTCGCTTCGACCTGCACTGGATCGATCCGTTCGGCGGCGAGGCCGAGGAGCACGCCGGCGAGGACAAGATCGCGGCACCGCTGCCGGGCACCGTCGTCGCCCTGTTGGCGGAGAAGGGGGCAACGCTCGAGAAGGGCGCGCCGATCCTGACGCTGGAGGTGATGAAGATGGAGCAGACGCTGCGGGCGCCATTCGCTGGCGTCTTGAAGGCGATCAAGTGCAAGGTCGGCGACATCGTCCAGGAAGGCGTGGAGCTCGCCGTGGTCGAGCCGTTGGGTGAGTAGCATGAGCGATCCCGTCCGCATCATCGAAATGGGGCCGCGCGATGGCCTCCAGAACGAGAAGATACCGGTCAGCGTCGAGGCCCGCATCGCCTTCATCGAGGCGCTGGTCGCGGCCGGCCTCCATACTGTCGAGGTCGGCGCCTTCGTCTCGCCCAAGGCGATCCCGCAAATGGCAAGCTCCGATGCCGTGCTGCGCGGCGTGAGCCACATCAAGGGCGCCGAATTCCACGTGCTGGTGCCGAACGAGAAGGGCTATGACGCCGCCCGCGCGGCTGGTGCGAAGGTCGTCTCGGTGTTTGCCGCCGCCTCCGAAGGCTTTTCGCGGGCCAATATCAATTGCACGGTCGCGGAATCCATCGAGCGGTTCAAGCCGGTGTTGGCGCGCGCCAAGGCCGACGGTGTCAAGGTGCGCGGCTATATCTCCTGCGTGCTCGGCTGCCCGTTCGACGGCGAGATAAAGCCGAAGGCGGTGGCCGATCTTGCCAGCACGCTGTGGGAACTCGGCTGCTACGAGATCTCGCTCGGCGACACCATCGGCGTCGGCACGCCTGAGAAGGCCAAGCAGATGCTGCGCGCAGTGGCCGCCAACATTCCCGCTGCCAATCTCGCGATGCATTTCCACGACACCTACGGCCAGGCGCTCGCCAATCTCTATGCCGGCCTGGAGGAGGGCGTCCGCCTCATCGATTCCGCCGCCGGCGGTCTCGGCGGCTGTCCCTACGCGCCGGGTGCGACGGGCAATGTCGCGACCGAGGATGTGGTCTACACGCTCGAGGGCATGGGCGTGAGGACCGGCATCGATATGGACAAGCTGCTCGCGGCGACTAACGCCATGAGCAGCGTTCTGGGCAAGCCGCCCGTGAGCCGCGTGGCAGCCGCGCTGAACGCGAAAAAGAAACGGGCTGCATCCTAATTCTCCGTCATTGCGAGCGCAGCGAAGCAATCCAGACTGTCTCCGCGGAAAGACTCTGGATTGCTTCGCTTCGCTCGCAATGACGGTGGAGAGACATCACCTGCTCCCGTCCGGCCCCATCACCAGATCCGGCAGCCAGGTCGAGATCTCCGGCACGAGGCAGAGCAGCAGCACGGCGCCCATCATCAGCAGCACGAAGGGCAGCGTACCCCAGATCACTTCGCTCAGCGAAATGTCGGGCGCGACGTTGCGGATGACGAAGATGTTGAGGCCGACAGGCGGATGGATCAGTCCCATCTCCATCACAATGGTCATGACGACGCCGAACCAGATGATGTCGAAATTGGCGGCACGGAGCGGCGGCAGGATGATCGGGGCCGTCATTAGGATGATCGAGACTGGCGGCAGGAAGAAGCCGAGCACGACGACCATGACGAGGATCGCAAACAGCAGCCCCCAGCGCGGCAGATGCATGGCGACGACGGATTCGGCTGCCGATTGCGAGATGTGCAGGTAGCTCATCACGTAGGAATAGAGCAGCGACATGCCGATGATCATCATCAGCATGGTCGATTCCCGGACCGTCGATTTCATGATGGGCGCAAGGTCGCTCGGCCGCCACACGCCGTAGATCGTCGCGATCAACCCCAATGCCAGCAGTCCGCCGAGACCCGCGGTCTCCGACGGCGTCGCATAGCCGCCATAGAGCGCCGCCATGACGCCGGTGAGCAGCAGCACGAACGGAATGACGCGAGGCAATACGCTGAAGCGTTCGGCCAGCGTATATTCGTCGCGGGCGAGGATGGCCGCCTCCGGTCCGCCCTTCTTGTAGGCGGCTTCGGCTGCAGCGTATTCCTGGCGGAAGCGGATCACGGCGTAGCCGCCGAACAGCGAGACCAAGAGCAGGCCGGGCCCGATGCCGGCGAGGAACAGGCGTCCCAGCGACTTTTCGGCAGCGACCGCAAACAGGATCATGGTGATCGAGGGCGGCAGCAGGATGCCGAGCGTGCCGCCGGCTGCGATGATGCCGGCGGCAAAGCCGCCGGAATAGCCGCGCTTGCGCATCTCGGGGATCCCGGCCGAGCCGATCGCCGAGCAGGTTGCGGGCGAGGAGCCCGCCATCGCCGCGAACAGCGCGCAGGCGAAGACATTGGCAACGCCGAGGCCGCCGGGCACGCGATGCAGCCAGGCGTGCAGCGCCGAGTAGAGATCCTGGCCGGCGCGCGACTTGCCGATCGCAGCGCCCTTCAGGATGAAGAGCGGGATCGACAGCAGCGTGATCGAAGCCATCTCCTCGTACACGTTCTGCGTCACCGTATCGAGCGACGCCGCGGGCATGTAGATGCCCATGAACACGACCGCGACTGCGCCGAGCGCGAACGCAATCGGCATACCCGAAAACATCACGACCAGCGTCGTAATTCCGTAGGCGAGGCCGATCCCGAATACGCTCATGGCCGCTTGGCTCCTGTAAGCGGCAGCGCGAGCTGCACAAGGATCTGGACACAGAGCAGGCTCATGCCGAGCGCCATCAGCGAATAGGGGACGGCGAGCGGTGGCGACCACATCGAATTCGAGACCTGGCCGTCGACGTAAGCCTCATGCGCCAGCGTCCAGGACTTCCAGGCGAAGAAAGCGCAGAACAGAAACGTTACAACGTCGACGATCCAGAGTCGGATTCTATTCGCGAGCGGCGAGAGCAGGCCGACGAACGCCTCGATACCGATATGGCCGCGGTTCTGCTGCACGTAGGCCGCCGTCATGAAGGTGGCGCCGACCAGCAGGAACACGGCCGCCTCGTCCTGCCAGTAGTTGGCAGCCTTGAATAGCGCGCGGCTCAGCACGCTGTAGCTCAGGATCGCGCAAGCCGCGACTAGCGCTATGGCTGCAAACACGACGATGAGGCGGTTGAGGATGGCGAGGGCGCGGTCGAGCAGCGCCGCAAGACCCGTGCTTGCGGCTGCGTTTGACTGGTCGTCACGATCCGGAAGCGGACCGTGGCTCATGCAGCGACTTCGGAGGCGAGCTTGAGCAGGTTCGCGGCCGTGGCGGTTTTGGCGCCGTAGTCCCTCCACGCGGTGTCGCGGGCAATGTCGCGCCACTTGCCGACGGTCGCGGCATCGAGCGCCGAGACTTTTGCGCCGGCCTTCTCATAGACCTTGGCGACCTCGATGTCGTCGTCCTGCGCGCCCTTGCGGCCGAAGGCTTCGAGCTCGGCGCCGACGGCGACCAGAATGTCCTGCTGGTTCTTCGGCAGCTTGTCGAAGATCGCCTTCGACATCATCAGCGGCTCGAGCATGAACCAGTACGAGGCGCCTGCGCCCGAGGTCAGCGACTTCGCGACCTCTTCGAGGCGGAAGGAGATCAGGCTGGTGGAGGAGGTGATGCCGGCATCGCAGGCGCCGGTCTGCATCGCCGCGTAGATTTCGTTCGAGGGCACCGACAGCACCGAGGCGCCGGCGGTCTGCAGCACCATGTCCATCTCGCGCGAGCCGCCGCGCACCTTCATGCCCTTGGCGTCCTCAGGCGCCACGATCGGCTTGGAGCGGCTGGCGACGCCACCGGCCTGCCAGACCCAGGTGAGCAGGATGATGCCCTTGTCGGCGAGGAAGTCGGTCAGCGCCTTGCCGACCGCCTCCTTCTTCCAGCGCATGCCCTGGTCGTAAGTGGTGACGAGACCGGGCATCAGGCCGATATTGGTCTCGGGCAATTCGCCGCCGGCATAGGGCATCGGATACAGCGAGATGTCGAGCGCGCCCTTGCGCATCGCGGAGAACTGCGCGTTGGTCTTGATCAGCGAGGAGTTCGGATAGATCTCGGCGGCGATGTCGCCATTGCTGCGCTTACTGACTTCGGCGGCGAACATGCGGCAGAGCCGGTCGCGGAAGTCGCCCTTGTCGATGGTGCCGCCGGGGAATTGGTGCGAGATCTTCAGCGTGGTCGCAGCGTGCGCGGTGCCGATGCCGAAACGGAGAATGGCGGGTGCGGCGACGGCAGTCGCGAGCAGATGGCGACGCGTGAACATGGTGGATCCCCTTGGCGTTCTTTGGACGGTTCTTGTTTGACGTGATCTGGGCGGGTCATGAGACCGGCGCGGAGGCCCATCCTAGCCGGTCTTCGACCCTTCTCTAGTCTGATAGTTCGAGACGGAATGCCGCGGCAAGCGTTGGTCTTGCTGCGCTGCACACGCAAAGTCTCGTTATTCCTGTCAAGCGACGATCGTGCAGGCCGCCCCGACGACATGCGAAAAAATCGCAACGTCGCGTAACAAGCGTGGGTGCCGATCCGTCGAGATTGTGTAGCGGCACAAGTCGCTGACAAACACCATCTCGAAGGGAATATTTCTCATGACCATTCGCACCCGCATCGTGCTCGGCGTCTCGGCTGCCGCTCTCTCGCTCGGCCTGGCGCTGTCGCCGGCCGCCTTCGCCCAGGACAAGATGGGCAAGGATGACGGCATGATGAAGAAGGACACGATGTCCAAGGACGGTATGAAGAAAGACACCATGTCCAAGAACGACGGCATGAAGAAGGACACGATGTCGAAGGATGGCATGAAGAAAGACGACGGCATGATGAAGAAGAACTGATCTCATGCCTTTATGCCGGGCGCCTTCACGAAGCGAGCCCGCGCGCGCATTTGGACGGACACGGCTGGTCCGTGCCGTCATGATTTGACCTGAAGCAACGCGCTTCAGGTCAAATCTTGTTGAAAGTCACTTCCGCTTGGCCTTGCGGGCGGCGTAACGAGCGTCGCGCTTGGCCTTTTGTTCGGCCTCGTTCGCAGCTGCTTTGGCTGCCGCTTCCTCGGCCTCACGTGCGACGCGCGCAGCTTCGAGCGCGGCGGCCTCTTCCTCGCGGCGCTTCTGCTCGGCCTTTTCAGCCTCGCGCGCAGCCTTTGCTTCGGCGCGCTTGGCCGCGAGCGCTTCACGTTCGGCACGTTTCGCCGCGACAGCAGGATCGTCAGGCCCCGGCTGCGACTTGAATTTGTTCAAAAGATTTTTGCGTGCGTCCTGCGCCGCCTTCTGCCGGTCTGTAAACCCGGGTTCCCTGAATCCACTCATCGACGAGCCTTGTCTTCCTCGCTTTCAGTCCTACATCACTGTCTTGTTGGTACGTCGGCTGGGCACAAGCAGGCGCCACGCGACGCAGAAGCGTGTACATCGCCGCGCGCCGCGAAGCCACCCATAATCGCAGCCGATCAGGTCAACGAAATCGCTGGACCAGCCGATCCTTCGTAGCCCGGAAAAACTGCCGAATTGTGATGTCCCTCATAAGGGCACCCAGCGGCGGCGCCTAGCGTCCGCCCCGATACGAGACGGAGCACGGGCATGATCTTTTTCCGGCTGAGCCTGAAGGCCCTTGCAATCACGATCGCCGCAGTGGCGGTCACAGGTGCGGTGCTGTTGCTTGCCCGCCCACAACCCATCGAGAACACGGTTCTGGGCGCCGCCTGGGAGTGCACCCAGACCGCGTTCATCCTGACCAGCTGCGCGCCGCGCGCGCAACAGGCGATCCCATCGGTCGAGACCTCGCGCAAGGAAGCGGTGAGGCAGACCAGGGGGTGAGCGGCGAGGCTGGGCGGGATGTGACGCGACGTCGCGAAGGTGATACAGGGCCTCACCGAGCGACAAGGTGCCCATGCCCGAGTCCAAGCCTGAATCAAAGCCCGACCCCACCGGGAAGCACAGCGCGCCGCCAAAACCCCGATCCGGCGACGGCCGCCTGGGCGCGATCGCAGGGCTGATCATTGCCGCCGTCATCATCGGTGTCGGCCTGTGGCTCGCACGCGATCTCACCGCCGCCAGCAAGCTCCAGGACTGCGTGATGTCGGGGCGGACCAATTGCAATGTGATCGAGCCGGCCCGCTAGATCGGTCCAGCCGGCCAGCTCCAGACGAAAAATTGCCGCGATCTTAACCATTTGTAACGGGACATGGCCGGCTCGTCGGATCAGTTTTGGCGGGCCGATTTGGCAGGTCAGTTATGTCAGCCGGCATCGGCCAGGTGCGATCCGAATCGTCTATCGCGCGTGGACCACGGCCATTTCTGAAAGCAGGGGGTAGGCACGAAATGGGTGCGTCCAGTCGCATGAAGATCATCGTTCCCATGGTTTCGGCCATGTCGTTGCTGGGGTTCTCCGCGCAAGCGCAGGACGCAGGTCCACCCAAGGGCGCCAGCCAGCCGCCAGCGCAGGGCGCCGGTGCAGCGCCCCCGCCCAACCAGAACATGCACAAGGGGCCCCCGCCGCAGCAGGCGGCGCGCCCGGTGCCTCAGCCCGGCGGCCAGGCCCACATGGCTCCTGGCCCGGGTCCAGGCCCGCACCGGGCCGGTGGCCCGCCTCCGGGATCCGGCCGCTACATGGCTCGCGGCCCCGCGCCCGCGCGGGACTGGGGCGGACATGCCTATCGCGGCCATCTTGCCTGGGAGGGCGGGCGCTGGCGCCACGAGGTCCACAACGGCCGCGCGGGCTGGTGGTGGGACGTCGGCGGCGTCTGGTACTATTATCCGCAGCGGATGGAGGGCCCGCCGGCCTATATTTCGGAAGACTATATCGACGACGTGCCGGTGGCCTACGCGCCGCCGGGTCCGCCGGTCGCCTATGAACCGCCGCCGCCTCCACCGCCGCCGACTGATTCCGGCGCGAGCGCGCTTGGCGGCGCCATCGTCGGCGGTGTGCTCGGCGGCCTGCTTTCCGGCAATGCCTCCGGCGCGGCCGCAGGCGCCGTGATTGGCGGCGCTACCGGCGCAATCGCCGGCGCCACGGCCGCTTCACGCCCCGGCTATTATCTGGCCCAAGGCAATTGCTACTACCGCTATCCGAGCGGCCAATATGTGCAGGCCGATCCGCGCGCCTGCTACTGAGCCTCCAACGCGCAATCGGACACGAATGAGGCGGGCCCGGTGCCCGCCTCATTCATGTTGGGATCAAAGGCGGTACGCGACTGGCAGTCTCCGCGGAATGAGGAAAATACGAAGACCGGCTGGAGCGGGTTATCGCGCTGGTCGCATGCAAAATTCATCGCGGTAACATCGTGCGGAAACGCGCGCGCCGGTGCAAATTTGCCCACCGCAATCATACGGACGAAATTGCCACCCACTTGTTCATATCGGACGGGTAGAGTTGGCTTCATGTGTACGAAGTACGACCCACAGCATGAAGCCGAGACGGCGATGAAGCGCGCCGCGGCGTCCGAAGGCCCCGACCGGCAGAGACTCATTGAGCTCGCTTTAGCCTGGCATCAACTCGCCCGCGATCGTCGCGACGGCGAGCGGAGAGACTGATCTCCGCCTGGCGGGAAAGCTCGCCCCGGGTAGGCATTGTCATTGCCCATGAGAAAGCCCCGTGCTCGGGGGACAAGCACGGGGCCCTTCAAAGCCGACCGGGGCTGGCCGGCCGGCACCACTCTATTCCACCACAGATAACATGCCGGTCGCGATCTCGTTCCACGCGTGTTGTCCTCGCTGCGGCTACTCCGCCTCACTTGATCTCGGATTTAGGAACATGTCTTCCCGGCCAAAGTTGGCCGGCTATGACAGACCTTGAATTGCGCGCACAGTCTTTCGAGATCGCCTGGAGATATCTCGACCGGTCCGGTCTGCTCACGGGCGAGCACGAGGATTCAGCCCGCTTCATCCTGAACAGGATTGACCGCATGATGATCCGCGGAGAGCGGCGCAGGCTGCTGCTGTCGAATGCCGCCATTGATGCATATCGGTTGCGGCCGGTGCTCGCGCCGCTCGACGCTTGTTCAATTCAAGCTGGGGAGACGCGGCGTTAAGACTCATCCGGGTGCTGATTTTCCCGTCTCGATTCCTGCTTGGGGAACGAAGCGGACGGCGCCAATATATTTCGCGCCGATGGTAATCAGCCGGTGTTTGGACCTCGGGCGCGCGCCGTGCGTTGAAAGGACGATGGAAGCTTTCCGATCGTTGCACCACGACGCGCATGGAGACCATTGAGGCCTATCTGGAGCGCAAGCACAGGGAAATCGGGCTGCTGAACGATTGCCTGAAGAGCCCGCGGCGCTTGCCTTGTCCGCGATCGGTGGATGAAGTCGTCAAGACAAAATTCCAGCTCACCGCTATGCTGCACGGGGAGCATGCGCTGCAGGACTGGAAGGCGACGGAGACGGCGTGGTCGGCATCGGCCTGTCCCACCAGCGGTCCATTCGCTTTCAGCTATGACTACCAGCGGGCAGATCTCAGTGTCAGCGGTCCTTCGTTCTATGAACCCGGGCATGGCTGCATCAGCGAGACGATCTATGGCGCCTCGGGCATGGCTGCGATCTCGACGCTGCTGCTGGCTTCCGCGCCAATTTTCGCCAAGGCCGACATCCTGGTGTTGCCGGGTTCTTACGGCGAGACGCTGGAGCTGATCGAGCGCTTTGTCCCAAACTTGCGCCTTATCATCTTGAAGCTGCCGCTCCTGGATGCGTTTGCCCGCGCAGGCATGCCGCGAATTCTGCTGCTGGATTCGTGCGTCGCTGCCGGCGCGTTCGAAGCCGCCCTGCACTGCGACGGCTCAGCGCTCGACCTGCTGGTGTTCGACACGACATGCTTTGCCGGCCGCTCGGGGCGCATCCGCCGCGTGCTGCGCTGGGCGCAGCGATGCGAACTTCCGGTCGTGATGGTGCGAAGCCATAACAAGCTGGATTCGCTCGGCGCGGAATACGGAAGGCTCGGTTCTGCGGTTTTCGTCGACTGGAGCGAGCAGGGCGCTAAGCCTGGCCGTTCGATGGTCGAACGGCTTGCAGCGGAAACCCGTAATGCGGTTCGCCTCTTGGGCGGCGCGGCGCTGCCGGCCCACTTCCCGCCCTATCTGGGCAGCGAAGCCTATTGGACGCTGACCAAGAGGCGCGTCGCAGCCATCCTGCGCAATGGCCGCCATGCGGCCCGGCTTTTTGCGCGCGAACTGGCCTCGCTCTCGGCCGAACTCCACTTCACCCACGGTCTCTACGTCACGCTCCGCGCCGGCCATCCTCTTGACGAGGCCAGCGCGCGGCAAGCCGCGGAGGCCTTGAGCCGCGATCTGAGCCGGAAGGGATATCCTATCCGCCACGCTGGCAGCTTCGGTTTCGATTTCGCCGCGACCGAATGGTTTCACGACGCGACCACGGATCGGTACAGCGTCCGGGTCGCGGTCCCGGATCTGCCGACCGAGCTGTGGAATGATCTTGCAGCGGCGATTGCCGAATGGTGGACGTCGAATCAATGCTGGCTCTGATCGTCACGCCGGCATGCGGTTGAATTTTCAGCCGATTGCCTCGCCAGGATCATTCGATCGCCGACGGTTGCTTCTGATGGCTTCGACGCGCCCACGCCTGAACGGCGGAGGCGACACGCTTGCGATGGACGCCGTCGCCCTTCGAAAAGACCGAGGCTTGGCGATCCCGGCAGGAATCGAACCTGCAACCCTCAGAGTAGAAATCTGATGCTCTATCCAGTTGAGCTACGGGACCGTCGTGAGTCCCCCGGTTTTGGGGGCTGGCCGTTCATCTAGCAAGTCAATATGAAAAATCTGGTGTTTCGCCAAGCCTGAACCGAACCGTTTTCCTACATGCCGCGACAAAACGGAACGGTGGCGTGTCAGGGTGCCGGGTTGAGCGGTAGCGGACTGGACGATGGTTCACATCGCCGGGAACGCTGTCCAGCTTCCGGGACACGGCCGCCGGTCGACTGGTCCGGTATTGCTGCGCCCCAGGACGGCGTGCGTGGCGATAGCGCGATCGGTCTCCTCCGGGCTTGCCTTGTCATGGCGAATGCGACGATTTGCACCTTTGGTTCCATCGCCTTGAGTCCGTCACCTTTCCGCGCACTTCTTGCGACAAGCGGCGTTCGTCCGCGATTTCCGGGAGTCCATTCATGATCAGTCTGGTTCGCGCCGTCACCCTCTGCGCCGCGCTGGCGTTTGGCCTCAGCGACGCGCACGCCGCTGACAAGGCGTTCAAGCGCGACGATCTCGCTGATGCCGCGATCAAGCTGGAAGCCCAGATCAAGGGCGAGGCGGGGCCTGTCGCCAAGACCGGCGCGAGCTTGCGCACCGACGCGGATGCCGCCTTCAGGCGTAATGACTACCGCACGGGCCTCTTGGTCCTCGGCCAGATCGCCGCCACCACGCCTGAGGATGCCGGCAACTGGCTGCGGCTCGCCAAGGTCATCTTCCAGATCACGCCGAAGAGCTCGAGCGAACAGACGTTCGTCTTAGAGCGCGCCTCGACCGCTGCCTACATCGCTTACATGCGCGCCGGCAATCCGGGCGAGGAGGCAGACGCGCTCGCCGTCCTCGGCAAGTCGCTTGCCGAACGCAAGCTGTGGCGACCGGCGCTGGATGCGCTGCGGCTGTCGCTCGATCTGCGCGAGGTCGCCGACGTCCGTGGGAATTACGAGAAGCTGCGCGACGAGCATGGTTTCCGGCTGCTCGACTATACCGTGGACTCGGATTCGGCGAGCCCGCGCGCCTGCTTCCAGTTTTCGGAGGAGCTCGCCAAGCGCACCGATTTCGCGCCGTTCCTGGCGCTGGCGGGCCAGGACAAGCCGGCACTGTCGGCCGAAGGCAAGCAGCTTTGCGTCGACGGGCTCAAGCACGGCGAGCGCTACAACATCAATCTGCGCGCCGGCCTGCCGTCGACCGTGAAAGAAGGCCTGCCGAAATCCGCCGAGTTCAACATCTATGTGCGCGACCGCAAACCGTTCGTGCGCTTCACCAGCCGCGCCTATGTGCTGCCGCGCACGGGCCAGCGCGGCATCCCCGTGGTCAGCGTCAACACGCCCGCGGTGAACATCAACGTCTTCCGTATCGGCGACCGCAATCTGATCAATACGGTGGTGGACAGCGATTTCCAGAAGACGCTGTCGAAATATCAGCTCAGCGATCTCGGCGGCGAGCGCGGCGTCAAGGTCTGGACCGGCGAGCTCGCGACCGCGATGACGCTGAACCAGGACGTTACCACCGCATTCCCGGTCGACCAGGCGCTGGGCGAGCTCCAGCCCGGCGTCTACGTGATGACGGCCGCGGCCAAGGGACCGGGCTCGGACGACGATTATCAGTTCGCCACGCAATGGTTCATCGTCTCCGATCTCGGCGTCTCAGCCTATTCCGGCAATGACGGCATCCATGTCTTCGTCAATTCGCTGGCCTCGACCGATCCGGTCGGGAAGGCCGAGGTGCGGCTGATCGCCCGCAACAATGAGATTTTGGCGACGCGCAAGACCGACGACGCAGGCCACGTGCTGTTCGAGGCGGGGCTCGCGCGCGGCGAGGGCGGTCTGTCACCGGCAATGCTGACGGTTACCGGCGAGAAGGCCGACTATGCCTTCCTGAGCCTGAAGACTTCCGCCTTTGACCTGTCCGACCGCGGCGTCGCGGGCCGCGTGGTGCCTGCAGGCGCCGATGCCTTCGTCTATGCCGAGCGCGGCGTCTATCGCTCCAGCGAGACCGTTTATCTGACCGCGCTGCTGCGCGACGGGCACGGCAATGCCGTCTCGGGCGGGCCGCTGACACTCGTGATCGAGCGACCTGATGGCGTCGAATTCCGCCGCGCCGTGCTGGCTGATCAGGGCGCCGGCGGCCGTACGCTGTCCGTGCCGCTCAACTCGGCCGTCCCGACCGGGACTTGGCGGGTGCGCGCCTTCACCGATCCGAAGGGCTCGTCAGTGGGCGAGACCACCTTCATGGTCGAGGATTACGTTCCTGATCGGATCGAATTCGACCTGTCTGCCAAGGACAAGCTGATCAAAGCTAACGCTCCAGTGGAGCTTAAGGCGGACGGCCATTTCCTCTATGGCGCGCCGGCTTCCGGCCTCCAGCTAGAGGGCGACATGCTGATCACGCCGGCTGCCGAGCGTCCGGGCTTTGCCGGCTACCAGTTCGGCGTCGCCGATGAAGAGACCACCTCGAACGAGCGCACGCCGCTGGAGAACTTGCCGGAAGCCGATGCCAACGGTGTTGCCACTTTCCCGGTGACGCTGGACAAGCAATCGGCCTCGACCCGTCCGCAGGAGGCGCAGATCTTCGTCCGCATGGTCGAGACCGGCGGCCGTGCGGTCGAGCGCAAGCTGGTGCTGCCCGTTGCGCCCGCGGCCGCGATGATCGGCATCAAGCCGCTATTCGGCGACAAGAACGTTGCGGAGGGCGACAAAGCGGAATTCGACGTCGTGTTCGTCTCGCCCGAGGGCAAGACCTTAGCCCGCGACGGCCTGCGCTACGAGCTCATGAAGATGGAGTCGCGCTATCAGTGGTATCGCCAGAACAATTACTGGGAGTATGAGCCGGTCAAGTCGGCCTCGCGCGTCGCCGACGGTGACGTCACCATCGCTGCCGACAAGCCGTCGCGGATTTCGCTCGTGCCCAAGCCCGGCCGCTACCGGCTCGATGTGAATTCCAACGACGCCGACGGCCCGGTCACCTCGGTGCAGTTCGACGTCGGCTGGTATTCCGACGGCAGCGCTGATACGCCGGATCTGCTGGAAACGTCGATCGACAAGCCGCAATATTCCTCCGGCGATACCATGACAGTGTCGGTCAACGTCCGCTCCTCGGGCAAGCTCACCGTGAACGTGCTCGGCGATCGGTTGCTGACGACGCAAACCATCGACGTTAGGGAAGGCACCGCGCAGGTCAAGCTCCCGATCGGCAAGGACTGGGGCACCGGCGCCTATGTGCTGGCGACGCTGCGCCGGCCGCTCGATGCGGCCGCGCAGCGCATGCCGGGCCGGGCGATCGGGCTAAAGTGGTTCGGGATCGACAAGCAGGCCCGCACGCTCCAGGTCAAGCTGACGCCGCCGAATCTGATCCGGCCCAATTCGAAGCTGAAGATCCCGGTCAAGCTCGAAGGACTTAATCCCGGCGAGGACGCCAAGGTCGTGATCGCTGCGGTCGATGTCGGCATTCTCAACCTCACCAACTACAAGCCGCCTGCGCCGGATGACTACTATCTCGGCCAGCGCCGCCTGACCGCGGAGATTCGCGATCTCTATGGGCAGCTGATCGACGGCATGTCGGGCACGCGCGGCCAGATCAAGTCCGGCGGCGATGCCGGGGCGGCTGAATTGCAGGGCTCGCCGCCCGCGCAGAAGCCGCTCGCGCTCTATTCCGGCATCGTCACCGTTGGCGCCGACGGCAGCGCTGAGGTGAGCTTCGACATTCCGGAGTTCGCCGGGACCGCTCGCGTCATGGCGGTGGCGTGGACCGCGACGAAACTCGGCCGCGCCAATACAGATGTCGTGATCCGCGATCCCGTGGTGCTGACCACGACCCTGCCGCGCTTCCTGCTCAACGGCGACCACGGCACGGTCAATCTCGAGATCGACAATGTCGAGGGCCAGGCCGGCGATTACGTCATCAACGTGAAGACGGGCGGCCCGGTGAAGATGACCGGCAACCCCGCCACCACGGTGAAGCTCGCCACCAAGCAGCGCGACGCGTTCACGCTTGCGATTGATGCGACCGCGGCAGGGCAGGCGACGCTTGACGTCGATATCAAAGGGCCGAATGGCCTGACGCTCGCGCGGCACTATGCGTTCGACGTCAAGGCGGCGACGCAGGTGCTGGCGCGGCGCTCGATCCGGACGCTGGCGAAGGGCGAGAGCCTGACGCTGACCTCGGACATGTTCTCCGACCTCGTGCCGGGTACCGGGAGCGTCTCGATCTCGGCGAGCCTGTCGACCGCGCTCGATGCGGCGACCATCCTGAAGGCGCTCGACCGCTACCCCTATGGCTGCTCGGAGCAGATCACGAGCCGCGCCATGCCGCTGCTCTATGTCAACGACCTTGCGGCTGGCGCGCATCTCGCCATGGACACCGCGGTCGACCAGCGCATCCGCGACGCGATCGAGCGGCTGCTGGCGCGCCAGGGATCGAACGGTTCGTTCGGCCTGTGGTCGGCCGGTGGCGACGATGCCTGGTTAGATGCCTACGTGACGGACTTCCTGACCCGCGCCCGTGAAAAGGGCTTTGTGGTGCCGGACGTGCTGTTCAAGAACGCGCTCGACCGCATCAGAAACTCCGTCGTCAACGGCAATGAGCCGGAGAAGGACGGCGGCCGCGATCTCGCCTACGGCCTCTACGTGCTGGCACGCAACGGCGCAGCACCGATCGGCGATCTCCGCTATCTCGCGGACACCAAGCTGAACAATCTTGCGACGCCGATCGCCAAATCTCAGCTCGCGGCGGCGCTTGCTCTGGTCGGCGACCGCAACCGCGCCGAGCGGGTCTATGGCGCTGCGCTCGACAGCCTCGCGCCAAAGCCGGTGCTGGAGTTCGGCCGCACCGACTACGGCTCGCAGCTCCGCGACGCCGCAGCGCTCGTCTCGCTCGCAAGCGAAGGCAACGCGCCGAAGGCGACGCTGACGCAGGCGGTGGCGCGGGTCGAGACCGCGCGCGGGCTGACGCCCTATACCTCCACGCAGGAGAATGCGTGGCTGGTGCTGGCGGCGCGCGCACTCGCCAAGGAAAACCTGTCGCTCGAGGTCGACGGCCAGCCGGTCAAGACCGCGCTCTACCGCAGCTATAAGGCTGACACGCTGAGCGGCAAGCCGTTGAAGATCACCAATACCGGCGATGCGCCGGTGCAAGCGGTGGTCTCGGTGTCGGGTTCACCCGTCACGCCGGAGCCCGCCGCATCCAACGGCTTCAAGATCGAGCGCAATTATTTTACGCTCGACGGCAAGCCCGCCGATATCAGCAAGGTCAAGCAGAACGATCGCTTTGCTGTGTTGTTGAAGATCACGGAGGCGAAGCCTGAGTATGGCCACATCATGGTGTCCGACTATCTGCCGGCGGGCCTGGAGATCGACAATCCGAAGCTGGTCTCGTCGGGCGACAGCGGCACGCTGGACTGGATCGAGGACGGCGCGGAGCCTGAGGATACCGAGTTCCGCGATGATCGCTTTACGGCGGCTGTGGATCGCGCCTCGGATTCCAAGGCGGTGTTCACCGTCGCCTATGTCGTGCGCGTGGTCTCGCCCGGCAAATACGTGCTGCCGCAGGCCTATGTCGAGGACATGTACAATCCCTCGCGCTACGGCCGCACCGGCACGGGCACCGTCGAGGTGCGGGCGGCGAAGTGAGTGAGATGAGCGAGGCCGACCAAGCATCTCGTCATTCCGGGATGGTCCGAAGGACCAGACCCGGAATCTCGAGATTCCGGGTTCGGCTCTTCGAGCCGCCCCGGAATGACGGCAACGGAGCAGGGCGCGCGAATAGGCGCCTCCTCTCGGCCGCCGCGCTCGCCCTCATCCTCGCCATCGTCGGCTTCGTCGCCTGGGTCTACTCCCTCGGCCCGCTGCCGCTCGACGAGGCGCGCCGTGTCTCCACCAGCGTCGTCGATCGCAACGGAAAGCTGCTGCGCGCCTATGCCATGGCCGACGGGCGCTGGCGGCTGCCGGTCGATGCCACAGCCAACGTCGATCCGACCTACCTAAAACTGCTATTCGCCTATGAGGACCAGCGCTTCTATGCCCATGACGGCATCGATCCGCTGGCGCTCGGCCGCGCGGCGTTGCAGTTCGCGACGCGCGGGCACATCGTGTCCGGCGGCTCGACCATCTCGATGCAGCTCGCGCGGCTGATGGAGCCGCGGCGGCAGCGCTCGCTTTACGCAAAACTGCACCAGATCGTGCGCGCGATCGAGCTGGAGCGGACGCTGAGCAAGGACGAGATCCTCAACCTCTACCTCGCGCTCGCGCCCTATGGCGGCAATCTCGAAGGCATTCGCGCCGCCTCCATCGCCTATCTCGGCAAGGAGCCGAAACGGCTGTCACTGGCGGAAGCCGCGCTGCTGGTCGCGCTGCCGCAATCGCCGGAGACGCGCAGGCTCGACCGTTATCCAGAAGCCGCGCGGATCGCCCGCAATCGCGTGCTCGATCGCATGGTCGAAGAGCATGTGGTCAGCGTCGGCGACGCCAAGCAGGCTAAGGCCGTGCCCGTGCCGAAGCTGCGCAAGCCGATGCCGATCCTGGCGCCGCATTCGTCCGACAACGCGCTGGCGACGGTCAAGGATGGGCCGGTCATCAAGCTGACGCTGGATTCCAATCTCCAGAAGGTGCTGGAGCCGCTGGCGCGCGACCGCGCCATTGCGCTGGGGCCGAACATCTCGGTCGGCATCATCGTGATCGACAATGAGAGCGGCGACGTGCTCGCCCGTGTCGGCTCGGCCGATTATTTCGACGACAGCCGGGCAGGGCAGGTCGACATGACCCGCGCTATCCGCTCGCCGGGCTCGACGCTCAAGCCGTTCATCTACGGCCTCGCCTTCGAGGACGGCTTTGTTCATCCCGACAGCCTGATCGACGACCGCCCGGTGCGCTTCGGCTCCTACGCGCCGGAAAATTTCGACATGACGTTCCAGGGTACGGTGCCGGTGAAGAAAGCACTGCAATTGTCGCTGAACGTGCCGGCGATCGTGCTGCTCGACCGCGTCGGCTCGAGCCGGCTGGCATCGCGCCTGCGGCAGGCCGGCGGCAACCTCGTTCTGCCCAAAGACGAGGCACCGGGGCTTGCGATGGGCCTTGGCGGCGTCGGGGTGACGCTGCAGGATCTCGCTCAGCTTTATGCAGGCTTGGCTCGGCTTGGGACCACCAAGCCGCTGCGCGAGGTCATGGCTGCCAAAGACGATCGCGAGCCGCTACGGCTCTTGGATCAGGTCGCGGCTTGGCAGGTCAGCAATGTGCTTCTGGGAACTCCGCCGCCCGAGAACGCCGCCCGCAACCGCATCGCCTTCAAGACAGGCACTTCCTACGGCTATCGCGATGCCTGGTCGGTCGGGTTCGATGGCCGGATGACCATCGGCGTCTGGGTCGGCCGGCCCGATGGTGCACCGGTTCCCGGCCTGATTGGCCGCGCCGCTGCAGCACCCATCCTGTTCGATGCCTTTGCGCGGACCGGCAAGACACTGACTCCGCTGCCGAAGCCGCCCAGGGGAACCCTTGTGGCCGGCAACGCGAAGTTGCCGTTGCCATTGAAGCGGTTCCGGCCGGTCGGGGAGCTGGTTCGGACCGGCGGCGAGCAGGCGCTCCACATCCAGTTCCCGCTCAACAACTCGCGGATTGATGTGGATCGTTCGGGCGGAGCCGAGGCCGCCGCTATGCCCGTCAAGGTCGCCGGCGGGGTGTTGCCGATGACTGTCATGGTTAACGGCACCGCGCTCGGCGAGATCGATGGACGGCGCCAGCGCCTGATCGATCCGCCTGGCCCGGGCTTTGCACGGCTCACCGTGATTGATGCCACGGGCGCCGCGGACACAGTTGTCATTCGAATTCAATAAGAGTGGCTTAAGCGGTTGTGGCGATGGCGGTTTCAGCGTAAGCGGAACCAATGGCCGAGACCTACCCAACTCCCCGTTTTGGAGCGCCGCGAGAGCCGAAAAAGCCCGTTAATCCGGGCAGCGGGCTCGCGCTGATGCTCGACCTTGTCACCGCCAGCCACGCGCGTGCGGCGAGCTTCCTGGTGCTATGCGCGTTGCTGCTCTTCCTGCCCGGCTTCTTCACCATCCCGCCGGTCGACCGCGACGAGGCGCGCTTTGCGCAGGCCACCAAGCAGATGGTGGAGAGTGGCGACTATGTCGACATCCGTTTCCAGGAGGACGTCCGTTACAAGAAGCCCGTCGGCATCTACTGGTTGCAATCGGCGGCGGTCGAAGCAGCGACCGCGCTGAAGCTGCCGAAGGCCGAATTGCGGATCTGGGTCTATCGGTTGCCCTCGCTGATCGGTGCGATCGGCGCGGTGCTCGCGACCTATTGGACAGCGCTCGGCTTCGTGACGCGGCGCGCGGCGGTTCTTGCCGCGCTGCTGATGTCCGCCTCCGTGCTGCTCGGCGTCGAGGCGCGTCTTGCCAAGACCGACGCCGTGCTGCTGTTCTGCGTGGTCGCCGCGATGGGCGCGATGGCGCGGGCCTATTTGTCGTGGCAGCGCGCCGAGGACGAGACCCATCCGCCCTGGAGCTGGGCCGCGATCTTCTGGACGGCGCTCGCCGTGGGCATCCTGATCAAGGGCCCGCTGATCCTGATGTTCGCTGGCCTGACCATCGTCACGCTCGCGATCCAGGACCGCGATTCCTCGTGGCTGTGGAAGCTGCGCCCCGTCTGGGGCCTGATGTGGATGCTGGTGCTGGTGCTGCCCTGGTTCATCGCGATCTTCTGGCGCGCGGGCGATGCCTTTTTTGCGGATTCCGTTGGCGGCGACATGCTGAGCAAGATCGGCGCGCAGGAATCCCATGGCGCGCCGCCCGGACTTTACCTCGCGCTGTTCTGGATCACCTTCTGGCCGGGCGCGCCGCTCGCGGCGATGGCGACACCCGCGGTGTGGCGGGCGCGGCGCGAGCCCGGCGCGCAGTTCCTGCTGGCCTGGCTGATCCCGTCCTGGATCGTGTTCGAGGCGGTGCTGACCAAGCTGCCGCATTACGTGCTGCCGCTCTATCCGGCGATCGCGATCCTCACCGCCGGCGCGCTGGAGCGGAATGTGCTGTCGCGCTCCTGGCTGGCGCGCGGCTCGGCGTGGTGGTTCGCGATCCCCGTGGCCGGCTCGATCATCGCGGTGATCGGCGCGGTCGTGCTGACGCGGCAGCCGGCTTTCGTCGCGTGGCCGTTCATCGCGGCCTCGCTGATCTTCGGCCTGTTCGCATGGTGGCTGTTCGACACCAGTCGCGCCGAGCGCTCGCTCCTCAACGCGCTGGTGGCCGCGCTAATGCTGGCGGTCGTGGTCTATGGCATCGTGCTGCCGTCGCTGACGCCGCTGTTTCCGAGCATCGAGGTCGCACGCGCACTGCGCAACGTCACCTGTGTCGGACCGAAGGCGGCGTCGGCCGGCTATCACGAGCCGAGCCTGGTCTTCCTGACGGGCACCCAGACGCTTTTGACCGACGGGTCTGGCGCTGCCGATTTCCTCAGGCAGGGAAGCTGCCGGTTTGCGTTGATCGAGCAGCGCTCGGAGCGCAGCTTCGCGCAGCGGGCCGAGGCGATCGGGCTGCGCTACAAGGTCGGCGCGCGCATCGACGGCTATAATTTCTCACAAGGACGGGCGATCTCGATTTCGATTTTCCGCTCGGAAGGCACCGAATAGGATGCCTGATACGACCGCCATCGCGCCGCGCGCGAGCTACCCCGCGCAGCTGGCGGCGGTCGCGGGTCGTACTCTGGCGCAGCTCGTGCGCGCGCCCTCGCATTGGCGCCGCGCCGCGGCCGCTAGAAGGCTGGCGCGGCATTCGCTCTGGCTCAGCATGGCGGGCGCGGCCTTGATTGTCGTGCTCATGCTCGCCTTCGATCAGGCCGAGATCCAGCTGATGCCGGCGCGCGGAACGCCGGCTCTGTGGCCGATCCGTATCCTTACCGATTTCGGCAAGGACGAGAATGTGCTGTTGCTGCTGGGCGTATCGCTGGTGGTCATGGCGCTCATTGCGGCCGGGATGCATGGCACTCGCCGCGCGCTGCTGCTCGGCTTCGGCACGCGGCTGCAATATCTGTTTCTATCTGTTGCCCTGTCGGTGTTCGTCGCCGAGATCCTGAAATATCTCATCGGCCGCGGACGGCCGTTCGTCGGCGGCAAGGCCGATCCGTTCAACTTCATGCCCTTCGAGGGCACCGGGGCTTATACCAGCCTGCCGTCGAGCCATGCGGTGACGGCGTTCGCTTTGGCTTTTGCGGTCTCGGCGCTGTGGCCGCGGCTGCGCGTGTTCATGTTCACTTACGCAATCGTGATCCTGCTGACGCGTCTGGTGCTGCTCGCGCATCACCCGAGCGATGTGGTGGCCGGCGCCTTGGTCGGCATCGTCGGCGCCATGGCCGTCCGCTACTGGTTTGCGGCGCGCCGGCTCGGCTTTGCCATCCGCGCCGATGGCACCATCGTGCCGCTTCCGGGGCCGCTTCCCCGGCGCCTCAAAAGGGTTGCCCGCAGGGCATCTGCCCCATAAAAGCGGCTGCTTCCCGGGGCTGCCGGTTCCCCGGGGCAGGCCAATCCAACCACGAGCTTTCGATTTGTCGACGCCCCAGCCTTCGGTTTCCATCGTCGTCCCCGTGCGCAACGAAGCCGACAACATTGCGCCCTTGATCGACGAGATCACGGCCGCGCTTGATGGCCGCTGGGCCTATGAGATCATCTACGTCAACGACGGCTCGACCGATGCCACCGGCGAGCGGCTCGCAGGCATCATGGCGCAGCGGGCCAATCTGCGGCAGCTTCGTCACGCCAAATCAAGCGGTCAGTCGGCGGCGGTGCGCAGCGGCGTGCGCGCGGCCCTCGGCACGATCGTGGCGACACTCGATGGCGACGGCCAGAACAATCCCGCGTTCCTGCCGGACCTGATCGCGGCTGTGGAAAAAAGCGCGCGCGTCGGGCTCGCGGCGGGACAGCGCGTCGGGCGCAAGGACACCGGCTTCAAGAAATTCCAGTCGCGCATCGCCAACGGCGTGCGGGGCTCAATCCTGAACGACGGCACGCGTGATACCGGCTGCGGGCTGAAAGCGTTCCGGCGCGATGTGTTCCTGATGCTGCCCTATTTCGACGGCCTGCATCGCTTCCTGCCGGCGCTGGTGCGCCGGGAGGGCTACGAGATCGCCTATGTCGACGTGATCGACCGGCCGCGCCGTTCCGGCGTGTCCAATTACGGCTTCTTCGACCGTCTATGGATCGGGATCATGGATCTCGCCGGCGTATGGTGGCTGATCCGCCGCAAGAAGGCGACGCCAGAAGTGACTGAGGTTAAGGCATGATCATTCAATTCGGTCAGGCGTTGCACAACTATTTCTACGACGTGTTCGTCGCCAAGTTCGATTTCTGGCTCGCCTTTGGCCTGATCGCGCAGCTGTTCTTCACCGCCCGCTTTCTGGTGCAGTGGATCGCGAGCGAGCGTGCCGGAAACAGCGTGGTGCCGATCGCGTTCTGGTTCTGCTCGATGGGCGGCGGCATGATGACGCTGGTCTACGGCATCGTGAAGCGCGAGCCTGTCATCATCATAGGGCAGCTGTTTGCGACCATCATCTACGTCCGCAACGTCATGCTGATCTGGAAGAACAACGGCACGGCATCGAAGACGCTGGAGCGCTGAGGCGGATCGGACTGACGTGGCAGTGTCAAGGCTGCGCCCGGCGCGGTCATGGTTTCAAATCCATCAGGTGCCAACAAGTCAGGCAGACCTCTCGTCAGGAGTCCGATGCCGCCTTGAGCGCCGCGAAGCCGCGATCGAGATCCGCCTTCAGATCGTCGACGCTCTCGAGTCCGATGTGGAGTCGCAGCGTCGGGCCGCCGGGCGACCATTTCGTAGCGGTGCGATAGGCGTCGCAATCGAAGGGAATCGCGAGGCTCTCGAAGCCGCCCCAGGAGAATCCCATGCCGAACAGTTTGAGCGTGTCGAGCATGGCGTCAACCGCCTTCTGCGGCGCGGGCTTCAGCACGATGCTGAACAGGCCCGAGGCGCCGGTGAAGTCGCGCTTCCAGATCGCATGGCCCGGATCGGTCTCCAGCCCCGGATGCAGCACGCGCGCGACCTCGGGCCGGCCGGCCAGCCAGCGCGCCATCTCGAGGCCGGAGCGATGATGCTGCGCGAGCCGCACCGACAGCGTGCGCAGGCCGCGCAGGGCGAGGAAGACGTCGTCGGGGCCGGCGCAGACGCCGAGCAGGCGGATGCCTTCTGAGACTTGCGGCCACGCCTCGGCGTTGGCCGAGATGGTGCCGAACATGATATCGGAATGGCCGCCGATATATTTGGTGGCGGCCTGCATGGAGATGTCGACGCCCTGCTCGAGCGAGCGGTGATAGAGCGGCGTCGCCCAGGTGTTGTCGTCGATGACGAGCGCGCTCTTCGCATGCGCGACCCCGGCGATAGCGCGGATATCAGGCATCTCGAACGATTGCGAGCCGGGCGCCTCGACCAGCACCGCGCGGGTGTTCGGCTTGAACAGCTTCTCGATGCCGGCGCCGATCAGCGGATCGAAATAGGTGGTTTCGATGCCAAGGCGCGCGAGCATGCCGTTGCAGAAATTGCGCGTGGGCCGGTAGACATTATCGCAGACCAGGATGTGGTCGCCGGTCTTCAGCACCGAGAGCAGGGTGGTCGAGATTGCCGACAGGCCTGATGGCACGATGCCGACGCCGGCGCATTGCGGCCCCTCCAGCGCCATCAGCGTCTCCTGGAACGCCCTGGTCGTCGGGGTGCCGTGGCGGCCATAGGTGAACTCACCGCGATGGGCATGCAGGTCCTCGGCGGTCGGATAGAGCACGGTCGAGCCGTGAAACACCGGCGGATTGACGAACCCCTTCTGCGCCTTGGTGTCGCGGCCGGAGGTGACCAGCCGGGTTTCGGCATGCTGCTGTGCGGGGTGCGAGGAATCCATGCGTCTGCTTTCAAAAAACGCGTTTCCGCCGCGGGCTCGCGCGGCCGGGACGGCCGAAAGGCCGCCGACGTTAATAACAGAGCACAGAAGAGTCCCGTCAACCCCTTGACCCGGCTCGCCAGTCGTTCTGTGATGCGCAGGTGCTATTCAGTCGCCGCATGTTGAGGGGCATCCGCGACCTTCGATCCATCGTCTGACCGGACCTTGCGTAACAGCCATAAAGGCGAGCGCCTGCGGCGGGGATTAGGGGTTTGGCCTCTCGGGATGGACGAGTGTTCGGCAAGATTTTCCAGCATGACTCTTGCAAGGCTCCCCTGGCAGAGACGATCCTGAGATAACATTCCTGATCTTGAGACGACCTTGAAAGGCCTCCAGCCCATGAAACGCGTAACCCTGGCTCTCACTCTCGCTCTCGCCGCCGGCCTGACGACCCACGCCGCCGATGCGCAAACGCTCAAGACCATCAAGGACCGGGGCATGCTGTCCTGCGGCGTCAGCCAGGGCCTGCCCGGCTTCTCCTCGCCTGACGACAAGGGCAACTGGACCGGCCTCGACGTCGACGTCTGCCGCGCGATTGCCGCGGCGGTCTTCAATGATCCGACCAAGATCAAGTTCGTGCCGCTGTCGGCCAAGGACCGCTTCACGGCGCTGCAATCCGGCGAGATCGACGTGCTGTCGCGCAACACCACCTGGACGCTGTCGCGCGATACCGCGCTTGGCGCCAATTTCACCGGCGTCACCTATTATGACGGGCAGGGCTTCATGGTGAAGAAGTCGCTCAAGGTCAATTCCGCGCTGGAGCTCAACAGCGCCTCCGTCTGCGTCCAGACCGGCACCACCACCGAGCTGAACCTCGCCGACTACTTCAAAGCCAACAACATGAAGTATGAGGTGATCGCGTTCGGCACGATCGACGAAGCTATCAAGGCCTACGAGTCCGGGCGCTGCGACGTCTTCACTGACGATTCATCCGGGCTCTATGCCAGCCGCCTGAAGCTGACCAATCCCGCCGATCACGTCGTGCTGCCCGAGATCATTTCGAAGGAGCCGCTGGGCCCGATGGTGCGCCACGGCGACGATCAGTGGTTCGACATCGTGAAATGGACGCTGTTCGCGATGGTCACGGCCGAGGAACTCGGCATCACCCAGAAGAACGTCGACGAGATGGCGAAATCAGACAAGCCGGAGCTGAAGCGGGTGCTCGGCACCGACGGCAATCTCGGCGAACAGCTGGGCGTCACCAAGGACTGGGTGATCCGGATCGTGAAGGCGATCGGCAATTATGGTGAGTCGTTCGATCGCAACGTCGGCGCCGGCTCCCCGCTTAAGATCAGCCGCGGTCTCAACAATCTCTGGACCAAGGGCGGCCTACAATACGCGCCGCCGATCCGCTGATCGACAACCCGCAGGCAGCGCCCATGGGCGTCGGGGCCCGGAAACCGCCACCGCAGATCGCGCTGAAGCTGAGGCGCGCTCTCGGTGGCAAGGCAGGCTGGAACGGCGTCGCCGTCCAGCTTGTCTTTGGCGCGGTCCTGGCCTGGATGGCCTATGAGATCATATCGAACGCCCGTACCAACCTGGAAACCCAGCACATCGCCGCCGGCTTCGGCTTCCTGCAAAACAGCGCCAGCTTCGACGTCAATCAGACCCTGATCTCCTATTCGGGGTCCGATACCTACTTCCGCGTCTTTCTGGTCGGCGTCCTGAACACGCTGCTGGTCTCGGTTATCGGCATCTTCTTTGCCACCGTGATCGGTTTCGTCATCGCACTCTGCCGTCTGTCGCCCAACTGGCTGGTGTCGCGCGTTGGCGGCCTCTATGTCGAGGCGATCCGCAACCTGCCGCTGCTGTTCCAGATCCTGTTCTGGTATCTGGCAGTGCTCGCGGCACTGCCGGCGCCGCGGCAAAGCATCTCGCTCCTCGGCGTCTTCTTCCTCAACAATCGCGGCGTGATCGTGCCGTCACCGCTGGGGCAGCCCGGCCTCGTTCCATTCCTTGGCGTGCTGGCGCTCGGCCTCGTCGCGTCGCTGGCGCTCCGCACCTACGCGAGACGGGCGCTGTTTGATCGGGGCCGCGTGATCCGGATCTGGCCCTACGTGCTGACATTGATCGTCGGGTTGCCGCTGGTCGCGATGCTCGTGTTCGGCCTGCCCTTCACGTTCGAATTTCCGCAGCTGAAGGGATTCAACTTCGCCGGGGGCGCGCGGGTCATTCCCGAACTCGTCGCACTGACGGTTGGACTGTCGACCTATACGGCGGCCTTCATCGCCGAGATCGTCCGCGCCGGCATCCTGTCGGTCCACAAGGGGCAGATGGAGGCGGGCTCCTCGCTGGGCCTGAGCCGCGGCGCGACGTTGCGGCTGATCGTGGTGCCGCAGGCCATGCGCGTGATCGTGCCGCCGCTCACCAACCAATACCTCAACCTGACCAAGAATTCCTCGCTTGCGGTCGCGATCGGTTATCCCGATCTGGTCTCGGTGTTTGCCGGCACGGCGCTGAGCCAGACCGGACAGGCGATCGAGATCATCGCCATGACGATGGCCGTTTATCTCCTGACCTCGCTGGTCACCAGCGCGGTCATGAGCGTCTATGGCTGGCGCATCAGCCGGAGCCTGGGTGCATGAGCGATATCGCCGCGTCTTCCTTTGTCCGGAAGGACCTCGTTGCCGAGCGCGCCGCGCCCCTGAACACCACCGGCTTTCTCGGCTTCGTGCGCACGCGCCTGTTGAACTCGCCGACCAACATCCTGCTGACCATCCTCGGCCTGTTGCTGGTCTGGTACACCGTCGTCCCCACCGTCAAATTCCTGCTGGTCGATGCGGTGTGGAGCGGCAAGGATCGCACAGCCTGCCTCGCCGAAAATGCCGGCCGTCCGGTCGGCGCCTGTTGGCCCTTCATCCAGGCCAAGTTCACGCAGCTCTTCTACGGCTTTTATCCCGAGGCCGAACGCTGGCGGGTCAACCTGACCTTTGCGCTGGGGGCCGTGCTGCTGTTGCCGCTGCTGATTCCGCGGCTGCCGGCCAAGGGCGCGAATGCCGGACTGTTCTTCTTCGCCTTTCCCGTGATCGCATTCTTCCTGCTGCATGGCGGCGGCATCGCCGGCTTCGGCGTGAGCTGGGTCGCGGACCTCCTGCAATTGTTCACCGACAGCATCAGCGGTGCCGGTAAGGGGCTGCTCGGCCTGAGCAAGGCTTCGGCCGCCGGCCCATTGCTCTGGGCGATCGGCAGCGCCATCGTACTCGTCGGCACGCTGCTGCACGGCGTGATCTTTCCGCTGACCTGGCTGCGCGATCAGATGCAGGCATCAGGGCAGGGGCCCTGGCTTGACGTGCTGATCACCACCGTGATCGTGTCGGCCGTGCTGTTCATGCTCGGTGGCGGCACACGCGCCGGCTGGCGGCCACTGGTCACCAGCCTCGCCACGTTCGCCGGAATTGCAGCGGCGATCAAGCTAATGGGACTCGATCACGGCGGCTTGCCGATCGTCGATACGCGGCTGTGGGGCGGGCTGCTGGTGACGCTGGTGATCGCAATCACCGGCATCGTCGCATCACTGCCGATCGGCGTTGCGCTGGCGCTCGGCCGCCGATCGACCATTCCCCTGATCCGGATCTTCTCGATCACCTATATCGAGTTCTGGCGCGGGGTGCCCCTGATCACCGTGCTGTTTTTCGCGACCTACATGCTGCCCTTGTTCCTGCCGGGCAATTTCACCGTGGACGGGCTGGTGCGCGCGCTGATCGGCGTTTCCCTGTTTACCGGCGCCTATCAGGCCGAGAACCTGCGCGGCGGCCTGGCGGCGGTGCCGCGCGGGCAGGGCGAGGCGGCCTCCGCGCTCGGTCTGTCCTGGTGGAAGACGACCTCGCTGATCGTGCTGCCCCAGGCGCTGCGCCACGTCATTCCCGCCATCGTCAACAGCTTCATTTCGCTGTTCAAGGACACCTCGCTGGTCTCGATCGTCGCGCTGTTCGATCTTCTCGGTTCGCTGCGGGCCTCATTCGCCGATCCGGTCTGGACCACGCCATCGACCGCCTTTACCGGATTTGCGTTCACCGGGATCATCTATTTCCTGTTCTGCTTTGGAATGTCGCGCTACTCGCTCTTCGTCGAGCGCCGTCTCAACGCCCACCGCCGCAGCTGATGGAGCTCACCATGTCCGAACCCATCGTCAAGATTTCCGGCCTCAACAAATGGTACGGCGATTTCCACGTGCTGCGCGACATCGACCTCGAGGTCGAGAAGGGCGAGCGCATCGTGATCTGCGGGCCCTCGGGCTCGGGCAAGTCGACCTTGATCCGCTGCATCAACGCGCTCGAGGAATTCCAGGAGGGCGAGATCGTCGTCGACGGCATCGAGCTCGGGCCGAACCTGAAGCATGTCGATGCGGTGCGCCGTGAGGTCGGGATGGTGTTCCAGAGCTTTAATCTGTTTCCGCATCTGACGGTGCTGGACAATTGCACGCTGGCGCCGATCTGGGTGCGCAACATCCCCAAGAAGGACGCCGAGGAGAGCGCGATGAAATTCCTGGAGCGGGTCAAGATTCCGCATCAGGCCAACAAATTTCCCGGGCAGATGTCCGGCGGCCAGCAGCAGCGCGTCGCCATCGCGCGCGCCCTGACCATGAACCCGAAGGTGATGCTGTTCGATGAGCCGACCTCGGCGCTCGACCCCGAAATGGTCAAGGAGGTTCTCGACACCATGGTCGACCTTGCCAAGGAAGGCATGACGATGCTGGTCGTGACTCACGAAATGGGCTTTGCCCGCGAGGTCGCCAACCGCGTGGTGTTCATGGACGCCGGCCAGATCATCGAGGCCAACACGCCGAACGAATTCTTCGCCACGCCCCAGCACGCCCGGACAAAACTGTTCCTGAGCCAGATACTGCGCTGATCTCTTAGATTTCGTGGGCAAAGGCGCCCTTGCGCCCCAAGATCGCGCCGACGCTTAAAATTTTACGCAACTCCATCAGCAGCTCAAAACCATACGGTTTGCGACGCCCCGCCGCTTCACGCCTCCGAAAGCCTTTTTTGCGCATGTGACACAAAAAAGGAGGTGTCAATGCTCGGTTTTGTGTTCGGCCTCAATGCGCGCCTTGGGCGCCTGCATTTCTTCCTGGCTTCGGTCGCGCTGTCGATCGTGATGACCGCGATCTGCTTTGGGATCGCGATGGCCGCGCTGCGCACGATGTCGCCAAGCATGATCAAGCCGGAAGACCTCACCCGAAACTGGGCCATCATCGCTGCGATGATCTTCTTTGGCCTTGCGACCTTCACAGTGCAATCGATGCGCATCCGCGACATCGGCTGGGATCCGGTCTGCGTCATCCCGGGCTGGATCGCGCTCATGATCGTCGATCACGTGGTAGCGGGGCGGTTTCCAGCCTGGACGATCGGGCAGGAGCACCGGGGCACGATGGTCGGCGGGTTGGTCAATCTCGCTCTGATGTTGGCGCTCACCTTCTGGCCGAGCGCGGATAGCGAGGCTTACTCGAATCCCTTCGACCGCCGGGCCCGCGCAATCAGCAAGGTCTCGGGGGCGGACGCGCGCATTGCGCGCGTGTCGCAAGGCGGGCCGCGTTCGACTTGGAGCTAGGCGGATCAGTTGTTAGACGAACGGCAGCTTGATATTGCTGCGCTTCTCCAGCCATTCCGGCACCGGCAGGTTCTTGGCGCGCATGAAGTCGGCGTTGAATAGCTTTGACTGATAGCGGCTGCCGGAATCGCAGAGCACGGTGACGATGGTCTTGCCGGGCCCGAGCTGCTTTGCGAGGCGCATCGCGCCGACAATGTTGATGCCGCTGGAGCCGCCGAGGCACAGGCCCTCGTGCTGAAGCAAATCGTAAATGACCTTCACGGCTTCCTCATCCGGAATCAGGAAGGCATCGTCGACCTTGGCGGTCTCGATGACGGGCGTGACCCGGCCGAGCCCAATTCCTTCCGTGATGGAATCGCCGGGAGTCGATTTGGCCTGACCGTTCTTGAACAGTTCGTACATCGCAAAACCGTGCGGGTCGGCGCAGGCGTTGACGATGCCCGGGTGCTTCTCCTTGAGATAGCGGCTGACGCCGGCCAGCGTGCCGCCGGTGCCGACCGAGCAGATGAAGCCGTCGATCTTGCCGCCGGTCTGCTGCCAGATCTCCGGACCCGTGGACTCGTAATGCGCCTTGGCGTTGTCGAGATTGTTCCACTGGTCCGCAAACAGGACGCCGTTCGGCTCGGTCTTGCGCAGCTCGTCGGCGAGACGGCGGCCGACATGCTGGTAGTTGTTCGGATTGGAATAGGGCAGTGCGGGCGATTCCAGCAGCTCGGCGCCGCACAGCTTGAGAAAGTCCTTCTTCTCCTGGCTTTGCGTCTCCGGGATCACGATCAGCGTGCGATAGCCGCGCGCGCTCGCCACCACCGCAAGGCCGATGCCGGTATTGCCGGCGGTCGCTTCCACGACCAGGCCGCCCGGCTTCAGCTCGCCGCGCTTCTCGGCTTCCAGAATCATCCATTTGCCGGCGCGGTCCTTGACCGACTGGCCGGGGTTCATGAACTCGGCCTTGCCGAGAATGGTGCAGCCGGTCAGCTCGGAGGCGCGCTTGAGCTTGATGAGCGGGGTGTTGCCGATGGCTTCGACAACGTCGTTGTTGATGGTCATGTCAGGCAATTACCGGCTGGTTCATGATACGGGCGCGACCCTAAAGTAGGGTCGCCGGGCTTACAAGCGACCCCTTTGCAAGGCGAGGGTGCAAACTCTTATTGCTGCTTTGCGAAGATGACCTGCCGGACGTCGATGTTGCCGGAGAGGAATCCGGCCTCGCAATAGGCGAGATAGTATTCCCACAGCCATCGGGACCGGTTGTCGAAGCCGAGCGGCACGAGGCTAGCCCAGGCCGTGCGGAAGTTATTTCGCCAAGTGGCAAGCGTCTTGGCATAATCTTGCCCGAAGATGCGCTCGCGGATGGCAGGAACGCCGAACCGGTCGCCAAGTGACCTGAGTACCGCGGGCGACGGCAGCAATGCCGGCGGGAAAACATAGCGCTGGATGAAGTCGAACTCACGCCGATAACTCTGGAAAAGTTTGTCCTGGATCGTGATGGCCTGGATGCCGGCCGGTCCGCCCGGCAGCAGCCGGTCACGCAACTGTGCGAAATAGCGTGGCCAGAATTGCTCGCCGACCGCCTCGATCATCTCGATCGAGGCGGTCGTAGCGGTCGCGCTCTCGATATTGTCAGGGATTCACTGAGATGGGTTTCATCGCGGCGCTGCGCTGCGACCTCAGGCCGTGGCACCAGCCGATGCTTGTCGAAGCAAGCGATGAAGTCTTTGGCCGGAAAGTCGAGCATCTCGTTCGCAGGCGCCGCCAGGATCGCCGCGTCCATCGGAGCCAGATTGTCGGTGAGAACGCTCGCTCCCGAACATGGTCTCGCAGGTTTTGGTGGAGCGCGGGCCCGGTTCGGTGGCTTGATGCGAGTGTGGCCGCAATATCACATGAAATGTTGGTAAGCTTGCCCCTGTTCACGGATGTTTCGGGAATCGGAAAACATCCTGTAAGACAGGCACATCTTGCATTTTCGACGCCAGCACATCGGCCCTTTCGAGCGTGTGATTCGCCGCTGCGGGACTGTCGCCCGGTTCCGCGCCCGGCTAGTATCAAGTTCAGGTTCAGCAGAAAGCATCGCCGCTGTGAAAGAGTTGCCCCAAGCCCCCCGACTGTGCCGCTGCAAATCGGTTAATCCGGCTGCGCGGTCGCGGTTGGGTCCGTCCGGCCGGGGGTGGATGTGACACAGCGAGCTCCAGCGGTCGCCAAGCGGCGATCCCTTGGTTCTGCTTCCCGGACACTGCATGCGACGCGCTGGGTTGCGGCGCTGTGCCTTGCGGCAAGCTCGGGCGCCTGCGTGCTGACCCAGGATCTTCCCGATCCCGCCCTCGACGTCCCCGCCCAGTACAAACATGCCGGCAAGCCTGATGCGCCGCCAAGCCTGGATTGGTGGCGCGGTTTCCGCTCGGCGGAGCTGACGCAGCTGATGGAGGAGGCGCAGACTGTCAACCTCGACATCGCGTCCGCGGTCTCGCGCATCGCCGAGGCCGACGCGCAGGCGCGGCAGGCCGGCGCGGCGCTGTTGCCGAGCCTCTCTGGAACGGGACAGGAAGCATATTCACGCACCTCCGGCTCCTCGGCTTCGGGGCTCACCAATGGTGGCCGTGAGGTCGTCAACTACCAGGCTTCGCTGAGCGCCAGCTACCAGCTGGATTTCTGGGGCCAGAACCGCGACGCGCTGCAAACTGCGGAGGAGACCGCTCATGCCAGCCGCTTTGACCGCGACACCGTCGCGCTGACGACGCTCGCAGCCGTGGCCGATGCCTATTTTCAGGTGCTGGCCTCGCAGGACCGCCTGCGCACCGCCCAGCGCAATATCGCGAGCGCGCAGCGCATCCTCGACGCCATCCGCGAGCGCCGCAAGGCCGGCACAGGCACTGATCTCGATGTCGCCCAGCAGGAGAGCGTGCTCGCCAACCAGAAGGCGCTGGTGCCGCCGCTGCGCCAGACGCTGGACCAGAACACCAATGCGCTTGCGGTGCTGGTGTCGCGTCCGCCGGAGAGCGTGCGCCTCGCGGGTGGCTCGCTGGACCGGATCGCGATCCCACGCGTCACTCCCGGCCTGCCGTCGGAGCTGCTGACGCAGCGCCCCGATATCCGCCGGCAGGAAGCGCAGCTCGCCTCGGCCACCGCCAATATCGGCAATGCCCGCGCGCAATTCTTCCCGACCATCCAGCTCACCGGCAATGGCGGCTATCAGAGCTCGGCGCTGGTCTCGCTGTTCCAGCCGCACGCGGCCTTCTTCCAGCTCGTCGGCAGCGCGACCCAGCCGATCTTCGACGGCGGCAGGATCCTCGGCAATTTCGAATATGCCAAGGCGCGACAGGACGAGTTGCTCCAGACCTACCGCAAGACCATCGTCCAGGCCTTCACCGACGTCGACAATGCGCTGTTTTCGATCAGGCAGACCACGATCAAGCTGCAATTGCAGCGCGATGTCGCCAACGCGTCGCGGCGCGCCTTCGACCTTGCCGAGCAGCAGCTGCGGGCCGGCACCGCCGACATCGTGACCGTGCTCAATACGCAGCTGACGCTATTCCAAGCCGAAGACGCGCTGTCCCAGGCGCAGCTCGCGCGCCTTCTTGCCATCGTCAGCCTGTATCAGGCGCTCGGCGGCGGCTGGGAGCCGCAAATGGAGAAACCGGTCAATGCTCTTTAAGCCGGATACGAAGCAGGGCGCGAAAGAAGGGACGGCGAAAAAGTCGCGCGGCCGCGGCTTCGTCATGACCCTGATCACGCTCGCGATCCTCGGCGGCCTCGGCTATCTCGGCTGGACCGTGTGGCATCAGCAGCCGCAGCAGGCGAACGGCCGCAACCAGCGGCCTGATCTGCCAGTGCCGGTGCTGGCGGCGACGCCCAAGATCCAGGACGTGCCTGTTTATCTCGACGGTGTCGGGGCGATCCGCGCGCTCAACACCGTCACCGTGCGCTCGCAGGTCGACGGCAAGCTGATCGCGGTGAATTTCACCGAAGGCCAGGACGTGAAGAAGGGCGACGTGCTCGGCGAGATCGACCCGGCGCTGTACCAGGCGACCTACGACCAAGCCGTCGCCAAGAAGGCCCAGGACGAAGCCCAGCTCGCCAACCAGCGCATCGATCTGACGCGCTACCAGCAGCTCGCGGCGTCCAATGCCGGCTCCAAGCAGCAGGCCGACACCCAGCGGGCGCTAGTTGCGCAGACCGAGGCGCTGATCAAGGCCGACCAGGCCGCGATCGACAATGCGGCGGCGACGCTGAGCTACACCAAGATCGTGGCGCCGATCTCGGGCCGCGTAGGTCTGCGGCAGGTCGACCAGGGCAATATCATCCACGCCTCCGACACCACCGGCCTCGTCGTCATCACGCAATTGCAGCCGATCGCGGTGTGGTTCAGCCTGCCGCAGCAGCAGATCATGCGAGTCAATGCGGCGGCGGCGAAAGGTGCGCTGTCGGTCGATGTGTTCGGCAATGACGGCGTCACCGTGATCGACACCGGCAAGCTCACCGGCATCGACAACCAGGTCGACCAGACCACCGGCACGCTCAAGCTGAAGGCGGAATTTCCCAACGCCCATTACCAGCTCTGGCCGGGCCAGTTCGTCAATGTCCGCCTCAAGGTCGAGACGCTGACCCAAGCGCTGGTGGTGCCGACGTCGGCCGTGCAGCGCGGGCCGATCGGCACGTTCAGCTACGTCATCGGTGAGGGCGACATCGTCTCGGCCAAGCCGGTGACCGTGACCCAGCAGAACGAGCGCGATGCGGTCATTGCGAGCGGCCTGACGGCAAACGACAAGGTCGTCACCACTGGCTTTGCCAACCTGTCCGACGGCTCCAAGGTCATTATCGGCCGCGACGAGCAGACGCCGTCCGCTGACCTCGCTCCGCGCAAGCGTACCCGCGCGCCGGACGCCCAGAAGAAGGATGGCGCCAAGGAAGGCCAGAAGGACGGACAAGGCAAGGACGGCGAATTCCGCGCGAAGCGGAAGAGCAGCGAGGGCGACCAGAAGGGCCAGACCGGCCCAGCGCCGGGGCCGCGGGCTCAACCATCGGGACCTGGAGCCAAGCAGCCATGATCCCGACAACAGCCGCCTGAGCGGCAGGCGCGTCCCATGGGTGTCTCTGAGCCCTTCATCCGCAGGCCGATTGCGAGCTCGCTGCTCGGCATTGCGCTGCTGATCGGCGGCGCGCTCGGCTATTTCGCGTTGCCGGTCTCCGCGCTGCCGCAGGTCGATTTCCCGACCGTGCAGGTGACGACGCAGCTGCCCGGCGCGAGCCCCGATGTGATTGCCTCACTGATCACGGCGCCGCTTGAGCGGCAGCTCGGACAGATCCCGTCGCTGACCGCGATGAACTCGACGAGCTCGTTCGGCGTCAGCCAGATCTCGCTCCAGTTCGATCTCAACCGCGACATCGACGGCGCGACCCAGGACGTGCAGGCCGCAATCAACGCCGCCGCCGGCGTCCTGCCCAGGACGCTGCCTTATCCGCCGACTTACGCCAAGGTGAACCCGGCCGACGCGCCTGTCATGACGCTGGCGCTACGATCGGACACGATCTCGCTGCGGGCAATGAGCGACATCGCCGATACGCTGCTGGCGCAACGGCTCAGCCAGATTTCCGGCGTCGGTCGCGTGTCCGTGCTCGGCGGGCTGAAGCCGGCCGTGCGCATCCAGGCCGATCTGGCGCGGCTCGCTGCGTATGGGATCGCGATGGAGGATTTGCGCGCCGCCATCGCCAATGCCAACGTCTCCGGGCCGAAGGGCTCGCTCGATGGCGCCCAGCAATCCTACATCATCGCCGCCAACGACCAGATCGCGGCCGCCGACGCCTACAGGCCGATCATCATCGCCTATCGCAACGGCTCGCCTGTTACGATCGGTGATGTCGCGCAGATCGTCGACGGGCTCGAGAATGACCGCACCGGCGGCTGGTACCAGGGCACGCCGGCCGTCATCATCGACATCCAGCGCCAGCCCGGCGCCAACGTCATCGACGTCGTCAAGCAGATCCGCGCCGAGATCCCGAAGGTCCAGCGCGCTATCCCGGCCGGCGTGAACCTCACCATCGTCTCCGACCGCACGGTCACCATCCGCGCCTCCGTCCACGACGTGCAGTTCACGCTGATCCTCAGCGTCGTGCTGGTGACGCTGGTGGTGCTGCTGTTCCTGCGCTCGCTGCGCGCCACGCTGATCGCGGGCGTGGCGCTGCCGCTGTCGCTGATCACGAGCTTCGGCATCATGTATTTTGCCGGCTTCAGCCTCGACAATCTGTCGCTGATGGCGCTCACCATCGGCACCGGCTTTGTCGTCGACGACGCCATCGTCATGATCGAGAACATCGTCCGCCACATGGAGAACGGCGACAGCGCGATGCAGGCCTCGCTGAGGGGCGCCAGCGAAATCGGCTTCACCGTGATCTCGCTGACGGTATCGCTGATCGCGGTGTTCATCCCGCTGCTGTTCATGTCTGGCCTGGTCGGCCGCATGTTCCGCGAGTTCGCTCTGACCTTGACAATCGCGGTCGTGACCTCGGCGGTGGTGTCGCTGACGCTGACGCCGATGATGTGCTCGCGGCTGCTCAAGCACGCCGATGAGGAGCTGGCGGTGCCGGGGCTCGCCGCCATCAGCCGCTTCATCGATCGCACAGTCGAATTCTACCACCGCACGCTGCTCTGGGTACTGGAACGCCAGCGCGCCACGCTGATCGTGACCTTTGCCACCCTGATTGCGACCCTGGTCCTCTACGTCGTCGCGCCAAAGGGCTTCCTGCCGCTCCAGGACACCGCCTCGATCACGGCGGTGACGGAGGCCGGGCCTGACGTCTCGTTCGCCGAGATGCAGAAGCGGCAAGCCGATGCCGCCGATGCCATCAAGGCCGACCCTGACGTAACAGGCGTGGTCTCGGTGATCGGCGCGGGCTCGGTCAACCCGACTACCAATGTCGGCCGCCTCGTCATGACTCTGAAGCCGCGCGGCGAGCGGCGCGACGATGTCAGCGTGGTCATCACCCGGTTAAAGGAGAAGGTCTCCGGAATCCCCGGCATGACCGTCTATTTCCAGCCGGTGCAGGACGTGCAGATCTCGACGCAGTCGAGCCGCTCGCAATACCAGTACACGCTGACCGGCACCGATGCGACGCTGGTGTCGGAATGGGCGCGCAAGCTCGTCGACGAGATGCGGCGTGATCCACTGTTCCGGGATGCGTCCTCCGAGGCGCAGGAGGGCGGCCTGCGGGCACAGCTCGACGTCGACCGCACCCGCGCTGGCCAACTCGGCGTCAGCCTGCAGGCCATCACCGACACGCTCAACGACGCCTTCGCCCAGCGGCAGATATCGACCATCTACGGCCAGGCCAATCAGTACCGCGTGGTGCTGGAGGCGCTGCCGATGTATCAACGCGATCCCTCGATCCTGTCAAAGCTCTATCTGCCGGGCGGCGCGAGCGCCACCGTCGGCGCGCCTAACGCCCAGGTGCCGCTGTCGGCGGTGGCGACGCTGAAGCGCACCACGGCGCCGCTCGCGATCTCGCATCAGGCGCAATTCCCGGCGATCTCGCTCAGCTTCAACCTCGCGCCGGGTGCGGCCCTTGGCGATGCGGTCGCGGCGGTCAAGACGATCGAGACCAACATCGGCATGCCCAACAGCATCGTCGGGGTCTATGCCGGCGACGCCGCCGAATTCGCCAAGGCGCTCGCGGGCCAGCCCTGGCTGCTGCTTGCCGCCGTGATCACGATCTACATCGTGCTGGGCGTGCTCTACGAGAGCTACATCCATCCGATCACCATCCTCTCGACGCTGCCCTCGGCCGGCGTCGGCGCGATCCTGGCGCTTGTCCTGTTCGGGCAGGACCTCTCGGTGATCGGCTTGATCGGCATTATTCTGCTGATGGGCATCGTCAAGAAGAACGCGATCATGATGATCGACTTCGCGCTGGAAGCCGAGCGCGGGCAGGGCATGCCGGCGCATGAGGCGATCGTGCAGGCCTGCCTGCTGCGCTTTCGCCCGATCATGATGACGACGCTGGCGGCGCTGTTCGGCGCCCTGCCGCTGGCGATCGAGAGCGGCACCGGCGCCGAGCTGCGCTTTCCGCTCGGCATCTCCATCATCGGCGGCCTGCTGCTCAGCCAACTGCTGACGCTCTACACCACGCCCGTGATCTATCTCGCGCTCGACCGCATCAACCGCCGCCTCGAGCAGGCGCTGCCGCCGCCGGCTCCCGAGGGCCCGCCAGCGGCGGGGGCAACCGAGGGGATGCAGTAATGGCATCGATCTCGGAGCCCTTCATCCGCCGCCCGGTCGCGACCACGCTGCTATCGATCGGACTGTTCCTGTTGGGGGGCGTGGCCTACGAGTTCCTCCCCGTGGCCTCGGTCCCGAATGTCGACTTCCCAGCGATCTTCGTTTCCGCAAGCCGTCCCGGCGCCGACCCCTCGGTAATGGCTGCGACCGTCGCTGCGCCGTTGGAACGGCGGCTGGGCGAAATCGCCGGCATCAACCAGATCACCTCGACGAGCTCGCTCGGCACAGCCAGCATCCAGCTCCAGTTCGACATCGGCCGCAACATCGACAAGGCCGCGCGCGACGTGCAGGCCGCGATCAATGCTGCGCTGGTCGATCTGCCCAGCGACCTGCCTGCGCTGCCGCGTTTCCGCAAGGCCAATACGGCCGGCGCGCCCGTCTTCGTGCTGGCGCTGACCTCGAAGACGCTGTCCGCCAGCGCGATCTACGACGTCGCCGATACCGTGCTGGCGCAACGCATCTCTCAGGTGCCGGGCGTCGGCGACGTGACGGTCAGCGGCGCCGACCAGCCGGCGGTGCGGATCCAGCTCAACCCGGTGGCGCTGTCCAATGCGGGGATCGCGACCGACGACGTGCGGACCGCGATCGTCAACGCCAACCCGCTCGGCCCTGTCGGCATCTTCAACGGCGAGCGTCAGAGCGAGACACTGTCGCTCAACCGGCAGATGCGCACGGGGCAGGAATTCCGCGATATCGTCGTCAAAAGTTCCAACGGCAACTTCGTACGGCTCTCCGACGTCGCCGAGATCGAGGACGGCGTTCGCAACGCGCGCTCGATTGCCTGGTTCAACAAGCAGCCGGCGGTGCTGATCCAGATCACCAAGCAGGGCGACGCCAACGTCATCGACACCGTCGACCGGGTCAAGGCGCTGATCCCCGCGCTCAAGCAATGGATCCCGGCCGGCGTCGAGGTCTCTACCCTGGTCGACCGCACCTCCACGATCCGCGCCAGCGTGATGGACATGCAGTGGACGCTGCTCGCGACCGCCATCCTGGTGATGGTCGTGGTGTTCGTGTTCCTCCGCCGCGTGACGCCGACGATCGCCGCCGGCATCTCGGTGCCGCTGGCGCTGGCGGGGACCTGCGCCGGCATGTGGGTCGCGGGCTTCTCGATCGACAATCTGTCGCTGATGGCGCTGGCGATCTCGGTCGGCTTCGTGGTCGATGACGCCATTGTCATGATCGAGAACATGTTCCGCAATCTCGAGCACGGCATGCGGCCGTTCCAGGCTGCGTTGGAGGGGGCCCGGCAGATCGGCTTCACCGTTGTCTCGATCAGCCTGTCGCTGATTGCAGCGTTCACGCCGCTGATCTTCATGGACGGCATCGTCGGCCGCCTGTTGCGCGAATTCTCGCTGACGCTGACCTTCGCGATTCTGGTCTCGACTCTGGTCTCGCTAACGGTCACGCCGATGATCTGCGCCCATTACGTGCGGCAGACCACGTCGGGGTCCGCCACGCTGTTCGACCGCCTCATCGAAGGCTCGCTGTCGCGAGTCGTTGCCTTCTACACCCGGACCTTGCGTACCGTGCTGGAATTTCCGCTGCTGACGCTGCTGGTGTTCTTCGCCACCATCGCCCTCACGGTGGTGCTCTACATCAAGATCCCCAAGGGGTATTTCCCGACGGATGATTCCGGCTTCGTGATCGGCGCGACGCGCGCCTCGGCCGACATCTCGTTCCAGTCGATGCTCAGCCTCCAGCAGCGGCTCGCCGACATCGTGATGCAGGATCCGGCCGTGGCCGGTATCGGTTCGACGGTCGGCGGCGGGGGCGGGCCGGGAGGTGCGACCTCGAACCGCGGCGTCATGTACATCAGCCTGAAGCCGCCCGAGGAGCGAGATCACATCTCGACGCAGGTCGTGATCGATCGGCTGCGGAAGGCACTGTTTCCCGTGCCCGGCATCCGCCTCTTCATGTTCGCAGCCCAGGACGTCCGGGCCGGCGGTCGGCAGAGCGATTCCAATTACCAGTATACGCTCTCAAGCACCGACCTCGACTTGCTCCAGAAATGGGCGCCGATCGTGGCCAAGCGCATGGAGACGGTCGAGGGCATCACCGATGTTTCGAGCAACCGCGATCCCGGCGGACTTCAACTCACATTGAACATCGACCGCCAGAAAGCGGCAGCGCTCGGAGTGAGGGTTCAGGACATCGACAATGCGTTGAACAATGCCTTTTCGCAGCGGCAGATATCGATCATCTACACCCAGCGCAACCAGTACATGACCGTGCTGGAGATCGATCCGAAATTCCAGGTCGATCCCTCGAACCTCGAACGCATCTACGTCGCCGGCGCCCACGACGTGCAAGTGCCGCTGTCGGCCGTGGTGCACGCGACGCGCAGCCTCGCCGCACTCGCGGTCTATCATTCGCAATCGGTTCCCTCGACCACGGTCTCGTTCAACACCTTGCCGGACGTGCAACTCCAGGCCGCGACCCAAAACATCCAGCGCGCGGTCGAGGAATTGCACATGCCCGAAGGCATCCGCGGCAGCTTCGACGGCAATGCCGGCGATTTCGCCAAGACCAGCGGCCGCCAGCCGCTGCTGATCCTCGGCGCGCTGGTGGCGATGTATATCGTGCTCGGGGTGCTCTACGAGAGCCTCGCCCATCCGCTCACGATCATCTCGACATTACCCTCGGCCGGCCTCGGCGCGCTGCTTGCGCTGCAGATCACAAATACGCCGCTGACGGTGATCGCCTTCGTCGGCATCATCCTGCTCATCGGCATCGTCAAGAAGAACGGCATCATGATGGTCGACTTCGCGCTCGATGCCGAGCGCCAGCGCGGCCTGTCGTCAGCGGAAGCGATCTTCGAGGCCTGCCAGGCGCGCTTCCGTCCGATCCTGATGACAACCATGGCGGCGCTGTTCGCCGGCATTCCGCTGGTCGTCGCGACCGGGCCGGGCACGGAACTGCGGCGGCCGCTCGGCATCACCATCATCGGCGGGCTGTTCGTGTCGCAGGTCCTGACGCTCTACACGACGCCCGTGATCTACCTTTTGATCGACCGCCTGCGCCGGCGGTCCGAGCCGCGCGCGCTGGCAGCGCCGGCGGAATAGGTTGTTGAACCGCGGTACGAAGCGTATAGCGGCGATCATGTCGAACCCAGCTGAGACCACGGCCACGGCGCCGGAGCCTACTCCCGAATGCCCGCACTGTCAGAAGCCGATGCCGCTCTGCATCTGCGACAGTGTCACGCCGATCGGGAACGAGCTGTCGCTCCTGATCCTCCAGCATCCGCAGGAGCAGGACAGGGCGCTCGGCACCGCCCGGCTGCTGGCCAAGCATTTTGAAGATGCCACGCTGCGGGTCGGCTTGTCCTGGCCGAGCCTGTCCAAGGCGCTCGGGCTGCCGGTTGAAAACGCGTCGCACTGGGCCGTGCTGTATCTCGGTTCGGCGCGCGCGGCGGACCTCGACGTGGACGGCGAGATCGTCGCGCTCAACCGCAAGGGCGAGGTCGCGGAGAACCAGCGCGCCATCCTCGGCAAGCTCGAAGGCGTGGTGCTGCTCGACGGCACCTGGAGCCAGGCCAAAGCGCTGTGGTGGCGCAATCCCTGGATGCTGAAATGCCAGCGCGTGATCCTCAACCCGGCGCATCCGTCGCGCTACGGCCGTCTGCGCCGCGAGCCGCGCAAGGACGGACTGTCGACCATCGAGGCAGCCGCAACGCTGCTGGCCGGCCTCGAGCGGCGCCCTGACATCGCCGAGACGCTCAACGCGAGCTTTGAACGGCTGTTGACGCGCTACCGCGAGATTCAGGCCGAGATGCCGGAATTGGCGCCAAAGCCGGCGCCGAAAAGCCGCCGGCGCGACTTCCGCCGCGGCAAACGGTCCTGACTTGAGGCTTTACGTGCCGGCCAGCTAGCTTCAAGGCGACCGCTTGAGCGCGTCGCGGGGTTGCCTAAGCCGCTGATCCCCTATATTGCTCCGCCCTCGTTGAGGCCACGTGGCGGAGTGGTTACGCAACGGTCTGCAAAACCGTGTACACCAGTTCAATTCTGGTCGTGGCCTCCATCGCAACTCCCTGACATTTCAGCATAAAGACCGATTCGGCCTCTGCTGCGCGCTAAGCTCGCGGGGGCGGCGCGCGGATGCGGCCCGCCGGATTTGCCCGGAGGTGGATGGAAACCCCCGATTCAGGTCGCTTGGCATAAGGTTCGCATTGGCTGGGTGATGCAGTCCCAACAACCGAGCGCTGGAGAGCACGTGGGCGAGATCGTCCGATTTATCCCGAAGTCACTGGAGCGGGCTCGCTTCAGTGCCGAGGCACGCGCGATCTGTGACAACATCTCTCCGCCTGCCGCGCCCGATCGGGCGCCGCAGGACGACAAGGACAGCGTCAAGAACTGATCGCCGGCCGCGGCCGCGCATCAGTATGGCGGGTTGTATATCAGGCCAGGGGCCCCTCAGCAGGCGGCGTACCAGCCGTCCGGAAAGGGCAGTAGGGGCCAGGCGCCCTCATTGTCATTCGCGGCTTTGGGCGTCGCGTTGAAGCTCCACGAACGGGGCACGAAATCCTCCTCCGCCACGGGCGCGAAATTGTCATGAGTCATGGCGTCGCGGACGGCATCCAGCATCAATTTGAATTCGGCTTCGCTCATTGCACCCTCCGGAACGCGGATGGCGCACTATCGCAAAGCCGGTTTGTTTCCCGATTGACCGGATCGTTCGCATTTTAACGATCCGGTGCGATCGAGACCCGTCTGGTTAGCGATTCCTGAAAAATCCCCGCGGAGACACTAGGTTCCCTCGCTGCCCCGCCAATGTGAAAGAGATCGCATCTCCCGAGATTTATTGCTCCTACTTCTTTGCCCATACCGGCCAACGCGGGTCGGGCGGGCAGGGCCGAGAGGAGACTGGTCATGAACGCGAGGTTCTTGCGGTTTGCGGGTGTGAGAAGCCGGGCGCGTCGCGCCTCGACCGTCGGGCTGTTCCTGACGCTGTTCGCCACAACCGCCCAGGCGCAGCCGGGAACGCCGGAGCAGCGGCGGGCCTGTACCCCCGAGGACTACCGGCTCTGCGCCGGCGAGATTCGAACGTCCGGGCGATCACGACCTGCGTGCGCCGTAACCGCTCCAGCCTGAGCGATGCCTGCCGTGCCGTGTTCGACCAAGCCGGCGGCTGACGCCGCAGGGCCTGTGGATTTGTGCGCAGCAAGTGCTTTGCGCTGCTGGGGCAATCGGTTCGAGAGCGGCTGTGGATATGCTGCGGATAAGCTGTTGAAGTGGCGGATATCCGACGCATATCGAAAGACGTCGAATCGTATCTGACAGATTCATGACGCAGTTGCGGCTTGTGGCGAAATCATCTGATTTACCGGAACAAGGCCGAGCTGTCGCAAGAGCGCGACATCGCCAACAAGACCGCGAGCACCCGGGCCGAAGTCGCAACCGCGACGCAGACTGCGCACCTGACCGAGGAGAACGCCCGCATCGACACCGACCGTGCGGTTGCGCCGGGCAACAAGCTCCGCCGATCTCTCAATGCGATGGCGAATTCGTCCTTTGCAAGCGCAACCGGCTTTGTTATACGCAGCCCCGCGCGAACGACTGGTTCGCCTTTTCCTCGGTAGCTCAGCGGTAGAGCATCCGACTGTTAATCGGATGGTCGCTGGTTCGAATCCAGCCCGGGGAGCCAAATTCCGTTTTGCCTTCAACGAGTTGCGAGCGCATTCTGATAGGGCGCGCGATGTTGCTCGATTGATTTGTCAGGCATTGTCACGCCCGAACCCGGGCGCAGACTCGCATTCAAGATCTCCCATTCAAGATGATGTGTGCGACAGCAGCGCCAAATCGACTTAATTCAAATCGAGCTTGGCCGAGCCGGACTCTTACGGAGCTGATTCCCATGCCCGACATCCAGATTGACCGTGCCCACTTGGCTCCCTCGATGCTGCCGGCGGATATTCCCGAGCTGAGCGACGATGAATGCCTGGCCTGTCTCGCCCGCGCGGTCGAGACCCCCGATTCGGCGCGGTTGGACGAAGTGGCGGCCCTGATCGGGCGCCTTGCCATCGCGATCGAATAGATCCTCGCATTGGCATCGCCGTTGGCTGAGCTGCCGACGGATGTGTTGCGTTTTTGCGGAGCCTGTACCAAAGATGCCGCCAATTTTCGTCCGCGGCATCGTCCGCCTTGCAGGGTCCGCAAATGTCCGGTTTCTCGACCGCGCGCCAAAAAATGGTCGATGGCCAGGTGCGCACCAATGACGTCACTGACCGCCGTATTCTCGACGCCATGCTCACGGTTCCCCGTGAGGTATTCGTGCCGGCGAGCCGGCAGGCCTTGGCCTATCTCGATCTCGATCTCGATGTGAGCGAAGGCGCCGCCAAGCGCTATCTGATCAAGGCGGCGCTGACCGCCAGGCTGCTCCAGGCCGCCGAGATCGATGAGGGCGATAACGTGCTGGTCGTCGGCTGCGCCACCGGCTATCTCGCCGCGCTGACCGCCAAACTTGCGCGCCAGGTTACGGCAACGGAAGTCGATTCGGCTCTGATTGCGAAAGCCAAGGACGCCTTCGCCGCACTCGGGCTCACCAACATCACCTGCAAGGCTGCCGTCTGTGCCGAGGGCAACCCGTCCGGCGCCCCTTATGACGTGATCGTCCTCAACGGCGCCACCGAAGTGACGCCCGACAGGCTGTTCGACCAGCTCAGGGAGGGCGGACGCCTGGTGGGGGTCTCGGCCGAATCCCGGCCATCGCGAGCGGTGATCGTGACCCGTTCGCACGGCGAATTCGGCTATCGGCCCCTGTTCGACGCGGCGGCCCCGGTGCTGCCCGGGCTGGAACGAGCTGCCGCCTTCGTCTTCTGACGGCCGAAACCCCGTTAAAATCCCGTTCTGAATCAGAAGTGTGGCCGGGATGCTGCACGTAAAGAGTTTCCACTGAGAACCACCCAGAAGTAGTTCCGTCGCGCTTGACCGCGTCCTATGTTGCTGCGGGGCCACGACTCCACTCGGATACGGTAACCAGGCTCGCGGGCACGAGCTCGGCATGAGAATGAACGGATTTTCAGGGATGTATGGGGTGAAGTTCTTCACCGGAGCAGCGGTTTCGGTCCTCCTGGCGGCGCTTGCCGGGCCGATGCCTGCATTGGCGGATACGATCGAGGCGGCGCTGGTGCGCGCCTATCAGAACAATCCGCAGCTCAACGCGCAGCGCGCCCAGGTGCGCTCGACCGACGAGAACGTGCCGCAGGCGCTGTCGGGCTATCGCCCCAGGGTCAACGTGACTCTCGGCAGCGGGTATCAATATGAGGATGTCCAGCAAACCCAGAAGGGAACGCCGTTCAATGGCGTCCTGCAGTCCAACAGTGCTGCCCTGACCGTCAACCAGACGCTCTATAATGGCAATCAGACCGCCAACAGGACGCGTGCGGCGGAGAGCCAGGTCTCGGGAGCGCGCGAGGCGTTGCGTGTGCTCGAGCAGACGGTGCTCTTCCAAGCTGCAACGGCCTACATGGACTATCTGCGTGATGCGGCAACGCTCGAAGTTCAGCGCAGCAACGTGCGCGTGCTCGAACAGACGCTCAAACAAACGCGCGACCGCTTCAATGTCGGCGAAGTCACGCGCACGGACGTGGCTCAATCCGAGGCGCAACTGGCTGCCGGCAGGACCCAAGCCCTGACTGCCGAATCGAATCTCACGACGACGCGCGCGAACTTCCGCCGGATCATCGGGAACGACCCGACGAACCTTGCCCCGGGCTCGCCGGTCGATCGCTTCCTGCCCGGGACGATCGCCTCCGCGGTCAATCTTAGCCTGGTGGAGAACCCCAACGTCACGGCTTCGATGTTTGGCATCGACGTCAACTATCTCCAGGTCAAGATCAACGAAGGCGCGCTGCTGCCGACGGTCACGGTCCAGGCGGGCGTCAGCCAAGCCTACCAGCAGAGCCTCCAGGTTTTCCGAACGACGACTGCGTCCGCGATCGCGACGGCTTCCGTGCCGATCTATCAGGGCGGCGCTGAATATGCCCTGATCCGCCAATCGAAAGAGAACCTGGCGCAGCAGCGCCTGAATCTCGAAACCACCCGCGATCAGACCCGGGCCAACGTCGTGCAGGCTTGGGGCCAGTTGGAAGCCGGCAAGGCGCAGGTGAAGTCTGCGCAGGCGCAGGTCACGGCCTCCGAGATTGCGCTGAACGGCGTGCGCGAAGAGGCCAAGGCCGGTCAGCGCACCACGCTCGACGTGCTCAACGCGCAGCAGGCGCTGGTCAACGCGCGCGTCGCGCTTGTCACTGCCCAGCATGACCGCGTGGTGGCGTCTTATTCGGTGCTCAACGCGGTTGGCCGCCTTGCGCCGCAGGTGCTCGGCCTCAACACCACGGTCTACGATCCGAGCGTGCACTACCAGCAGGTCCGCGACAGCTGGGCCGGTGTGCGCACGCCTGACGGACGCTAAGTGCCGTAGCCCACCGGTCGACCTCGCAACAGCCGAGGCCGACCGGGGCTTTGCTTGCAATCGTCAAAACCCCTGACATAGCCTTGCCAAGAAGCTGCGGGTCGATTCGCCCCGCATCCGATGTTGCATGCGTAATGCTTGAGTGACGGGGCAGGGGCGCGCCTCACGCTGAGCCGTGATCTGGGGACAAGTCCGGCTGTCGTGACGAAAATGTCGGGGCGCCGATCCGGAACCGGCGAATCCTGCCGCGCTTGGTGTAAAACAACGCATGCGAGGGCGTTGATGATGTGGAGTCGGAGATGACGCAGCCTGCAAAGGTCACAGAACCCTCCATGGAGGAGATTCTGGCCTCGATCCGGCGCATCATTGCCGATGATGAGGCCAAGCCGCCGCCGGCAGAAGCTGCGAAGCCCACACCTGCGCCCGCCGCGCCCGCACCAAAGCCGCAGGCGATGGCCGACATTCCACCATCCAGGGTCGCGCCCACGAAACCTGCCGCCGAAAAGCCCGCGCCGCCGCCGGCTGCGAAGCCTGCGCCGCCGCCACCGCCCGCGCCTGCGGAGGATGCGGGTCCCAACAGCCAGGATGACATTGATGCGCTGCTGGCGGGCCTCGACACGGCCACGGCTGCGCCCGAGATCCGTGCGCCGGAACCTGAGCCCGAGGCCGAACCCGACGTGCTCGAATTGACCGACGAGATGGCGATGGACCCGGAGCCGACACCGGCGCCGCCGCCGCCAAGCTTTCACAGGGTCGAGCCGCGCGATGATCTCGAATTCACCGAATCGCCGCCACCCCGTCCGACACCAGCGCCATCCTATGCGCCGGTGGATTTCGACGCACCGCCGCTGCCGCCGCAGCAGCCGATCCTGGCGCAATCGACGGTCTCGGCGGTCGAATCCGCCTTCAACTCCCTGGCCCACACGGTGCTCAGCAGCAATGCGCGGACGCTGGAAGATCTGGTCAAGGAGATGCTGCGCCCGATGCTGAAATCCTGGCTCGACGACAATCTGCCGGGGCTCGTCGAGCGCATCGTGAAGGCTGAAATCGAACGGGTCTCGCGCGGCGGCCGCTGAGCCGGGCCCCGCGGCCCGATAAAGCCCTGCTCCCACGTCATAATTGACCTGCCGGTCGGGCCGGAAAGCCCTTGTGCCGTTGAGCTTTCCGTTGACTTGAACCCCGCGCGCGGCTTTCTAGCGCCCCATGATCGAGAAAAACTACCAGCCCGCCGATATCGAAGCCCGCATGTCCGTCGTGTGGGAGGACAGCCTTGCCTTCAAGGCCGGCCGCCCCGACCGCCGCGACGCAGTGCCCTTTACGATCGTGATCCCGCCGCCGAACGTGACGGGCTCGCTGCACATGGGCCACGCCCTCAACAATACGCTGCAGGACATCCTGTGCCGGTTCGAGCGCATGCGCGGCCGCGACGTGCTGTGGCAGCCCGGTACCGACCATGCCGGCATCGCCACCCAGATGGTGGTCGAGCGGCAGCTGATGGAGCGCCAGGAGCCCGGCCGCCGCGAGATGGGTCGCGAGAAGTTTCTGGAACGGGTCTGGGAGTGGAAGGCCGAGAGCGGCGACACCATCATCAATCAGCTCAAGCGGCTCGGCGCCTCCTGCGACTGGTCGCGTGAGCGCTTCACCATGGACGAGGGCCTCTCGAAGGCCGTGGTCAAGGTGTTTGTCGAACTGCACCGCGACGGCCTGATCTACAAGGACAAGCGGCTGGTGAACTGGGACACCAAGCTGCTCACCGCGATCTCCGATCTCGAAGTGCAGCAGACGGAGGTGAGGGGGCACCTCTGGTATCTGCGCTATCCGATCGAGGGCAAGGTCTTCAGCCCCGAGGATCCCTCGAGCTTCATCGTGGTTGCCACGACGCGTCCGGAGACCATGCTCGGCGATACCGGCGTGGCCGTGCATCCCGACGACGAGCGCTATCAGAAGCTGGTCGGCAAGAACGTGATCCTGCCGCTGGTCGGCCGCAAGATCAAAATCGTCGCCGACGAATACTCCGATCCCGAGAAGGGTTCGGGCGCGGTCAAGGTGACGCCGGCGCACGACTTCAACGATTTCGAGGTCGGCAACCGCCATGGCCTGCGCCGGATCAGCGTGCTCGACAAGGAAGGCTGCCTCGATCTCCTCGACAATGAGGATTATTTGCGCGGCCTTCCCGAAGGCGCCTCGCAATTCGCCGAGGAGTTCAACAAGGTCGATCGCTTCGCGGCGCGCAAGCGCATCGTCGAGCGGCTGGAATCGTTCGGCTTCGTCGAGCGGATCGAGCCGCACACGCATATGGTGCCGCACGGCGACCGCTCGGGCAGCGTGATCGAGCCGTACCTGACCGACCAGTGGTATGTCGACGCCAAGACGCTCGCAAAGCCCGCGATCGCGGCGGTGCGTTCGGGCGAGACCACCTTCGTGCCGAAGAACTGGGAAAAGACCTATTTCGAGTGGATGGAGAACATCCAGCCCTGGTGCATCTCGCGGCAGCTCTGGTGGGGCCATCAGATTCCGGCCTGGTACGGCCCCGACGGCAAGGTGTTCGTCGCGGAGACCGAGGAGGAGGCCGTCAGTCACGCGCTCGGCTATTACGTCGAGCAGGAAGTGATCACGGTCGAGCAGGGCCGCGAGATGGCACTCGACCGCAACAAGCGCGAGGGTTTCATCACCCGTGATGAGGACGTGCTCGACACCTGGTTCTCCTCGGCGCTGTGGCCGTTCTCGACGCTCGGCTGGCCCGAAGACGCGCCGGAGGTGACGCGCTACTACCCGACCAATGTGCTGGTCACGGGCTGGGACATCATCTTCTTCTGGGTCGCCCGCATGATGATGATGGGCCTTCACTTCATGAAGGAGGCGCCGTTCTCGACGGTTTACATCCACCGTCTCGTTCGTGACGAGAAGGGTGCCAAGATGTCGAAGTCGAAAGGTAACGTCATCGATCCGCTGAACCTGATCGACGAGTACGGCGCTGATGCTCTCCGCTTTGCGCTGGCACGCGAGGCGGCCCATACGCATGACATCAAGCTTTCCTCGCAGCTTGTCGAAATCAATCGCAATTTCGCGACCAAGCTCTGGAATTCCTGCCGCTTTGCGGAGATGAACGAGTGCATCGTGCCGGAAGGTTTCGAGCCGGCAAAGGCCAAGGAGCCGCTGAATCGCTGGATCGCGCACAAAGCCGCAGAGGCTACCCGCGAGGTGACCGAGGCACTTGAAGCTCACAGCTTCAACGAAGCTGCGAGCGCGATGTATCGGTTCGTCCTGAACATCTATTGCGACTGGTACGTCGAGCTCGCAAAGCCTGCGCTGCTCGGCGCCGATGGCCCCCTCAAGGAGGAGACCCGCGCCATGGTTGCCTGGGCGCGCGACGAAATCCTGAAGCTGCTGCATCCCTTCATGCCCTTCATCACCGAGGAGCTGTGGGAGGTGACGGCCAAGCGTGACGGCCTGCTCGCGCTGGCGCCATGGCCGCTGAAGCCGACCGGTCCGACGCCGGAGCAGCTCGCCATGCTTGCGGCGGCGGCCGGGCCGACCGATCCGTTGATCTCGCCGGCGCTGGTGTTGCCGATCTTCGACCATGCCGAGTTCAGCGATCCCAGGGCGGAAGCCGAGATCGGCTGGGTGATCGACCTTGTCACGCAGATCCGCTCGGTGCGCGCCGAGATGAACATCCCGCCGGCAACGCTGACCGCGCTGGTGCTCGCAGGCGCCTCGGCGGAGACGAAGGAACGCGCACCGCGCTGGATCGACGTCATCAAGCGCATGGCGCGGCTGTCGGACATCTCGTTCGCCGAGCGCGCACCTGACGGCGCCGTGCAGCTGCTGGTGCGCGGCGAGGTGGCCGCGCTGCCGCTGAAGGGCGTGATCGACGTTGCCGCCGAACGTGCGCGCCTCGACAAGGAGATCGGCAAGGCCGACGCCGACATTAAGCGCGCGGAGTCGAAGCTCGCCAACGAGAAGTTCGTCGCCAACGCGGCCGAAGAGGTCGTCGAGGAGGAGCGCGAAAAGCGCGAGGCGGCGCTGGCCCGCAAGGCCAAGCTGCTCGAGGCGCTGGAGCGGCTGAAGCAGGCGTCTTAAGATGTCCGTCATTCCGGGGCGATGCGGAGCATCGAACTCTGGTGCGCAATTGCGCACCTGAGAATCTCGAGGTTCCGGGTTCGCGTCTTCGACGCGCCCCGGAACGACAACTATTTCGGAAACGGCTTGCTCAGAAACTTTGAGCCTCTGACGCCATAGCGCCAGGGCAGCCCGACGGCCTTGGTGATGCCGATCCGGATGCCGGCCACCACCTCCACATCCTCTGTCCGCGCATGCAGCGCGATCGGCGGCCGGTCCAGCGGCATTGTATTGTGCGCGATGGTGATGCCGAGTGCCTCGGTTAACTTGCCCGGGCCCGAGCACAGCGCGTGCACATCCTGGAGATGGCGGCGACGGCGCATCGTCGCCAGGCCATGTGTCGGCTCCAGCGCGCGGATCAGCACGGCGGCGGCCGAGCCTTCCTCCTCGCAGACGAAGTTGACGCACCAATGGATGCCGTAGGAGCGGTAGACGTAGGCAAAGCCGGGCGGGCCGAACATGATTTGGTTCCGCGGCGTCGGGCCGTTGTAGGAGTGGGCCGCCGGCTCGGTATGATGATAGGCCTCGACCTCGACGATGATGCCGCCAACGCCATCGAGCAGCATGGTCGCACCGATCAACTCGGGCGCGACCTCGCGGACATCGCGGTCGAAAAAGTCCCGCTTCAGGCGCTTGCCGAGCCGCGGTGGTGAAGTGTTCGATGCTGGAGCCATTCGAGCTGAGAATTGCGGGCTGAGAATTGCGGGCTGAGAATCGCTCGAGAACAGAGCAGGATATTGCCCATATCTGCCATGTTCCCTGAAGCGGCGCGAGCCGGGTTGCGGCAGGCAGCCAGACCGACTAGGTAGGACCTGAAGAGACCGGACACCCCATGGTCGTTATTGTCGATACCATCTCGAACCCGTTGCGCCCGCGCCACCCCGAAAAGGTGAATCGCCCTGATTCCGCTTCGCCGCCGAAGCCGGACTGGATCCGCGTGCGCGCGCCTAATACTCGCGGCTATGCCGACACCCGCAACATCGTGCGTGCCAACGACCTGCACACGGTGTGCGAGGAGGCGGGCTGCCCGAACATCGGCGAGTGCTGGGACAAGAAGCACGCGACCTTCATGATCATGGGCGACACCTGCACCCGGGCCTGCGCCTTCTGCAACGTCAAGACCGGCCTGCCGAACGCGCTCGATGCCGCCGAGCCGCAGAACGTCGCCGAGGCTGTGGCCAAGCTGGGCCTCGCGCACGTCGTTATCACCTCCGTCGATCGCGACGATCTCGCCGACGGTGGTGCCGAACATTTCGCCCAGACCATTCGCGCGATCCGGGCTGCGTGCCCATCGACCACCATCGAGATCCTGACGCCTGACTTCCTGCGCAAGGAGGGGGCGCTGGAGGTGGTCGTGGCGGCGAGACCCGACGTCTTCAACCACAATCTCGAGACAGTGCCGTCGCGCTATCTCACGGTACGGCCTGGCGCGCGCTATTTCCACTCGATCCGGCTGTTGCAGCGGGTCAAGGAGCTCGATGGCGCCATTTTCACCAAGTCCGGCATCATGGTCGGCCTTGGCGAGGAGCGCCACGAGGTGCAGCAGGTCATGGACGATCTGCGCTCGGCCGACGTCGACTTCCTGACCATCGGGCAATACCTCCAACCGACCCGCAAGCATCACGCGGTGATGCGCTACGTGCCGCCGGACGAGTTCAGTTCTTACGAAAAGGTTGCCTACACCAAGGGCTTCCTGATGGTGTCGGCAAGCCCGCTCACCCGTTCCTCGCATCATGCCGGCGAGGACTTTGCGAGACTGAAGGCCGCACGGGCAGCTAACGCCCGCTAAACCGCTATGCCCAAGTTTTCGAGCAAGCGCCGTGTCAATCACAGCGCATCCGAGATGTTCGATCTGGTCGCCGATGTCGAGCGCTATCCGGAATTCGTGCCGCTGTGCAGCGCGCTGAAGATACGCCAGCGCATCGAGAAGCCCGACGGCACCGAGGTGCTGATCGCCGACATGACGGTGTCGTTCAAGCTGGTCAAGGAATCCTTCACCAGCCGCGTGACGCTCGACCGCGCCAATCTGAAGATCCGGGTCGAATATCTGAAAGGTCCGTTCAGCAATCTCGAAAACCGCTGGACGTTCGAGCCGAAAGGCCATGAGGACGGCAATGACGTCTGCGACGTCGGCTTCTACCTCGCCTACGAGTTCAAGAGCCGTATGCTGGCAATGCTAATGGGCTCGATGTTCGACGCCGCGTTCGCGCGGTTTTCCACCGCGTTCGAGAAGCGGGCCGATGCGGTCTACGGCCGGCCGAAATTGGCGTCGTAGTTTTCACGGTCGCGCACTCTCTCGACCGTTATTGCGAGGAGCTCGCGATCGGCCACTCAACCGCGCGGTGACCGCGGAGTCCTGCGCTTCACCGCGTGCCGGCGCGGCGAGCGGGTGACGCGCGGGCGAAGCCTGGTCGCGGCGGCGGCGCGGCGCGGCTTGGCCGCGGCTTGCGGGCCCCGGGCGAGCTCCATCAGCATGCGCAGCGCTTCGACCACCGAGCGGGTGCGCACCTCGGTGCGGCCGATCGCGCCAAAACGCTGCTCGCGATGGATAATGCGGCCGTCGCGCGCGGCGGCAGCGAAGTGCACGAGGCCGACCGGCTTGCCCGGGGTAGCACCGCCGGGACCGGCAATGCCGGTGATGGCAACCGCGAGATCGACGCCGGCCCGCTCCAGCGCGCCGATCGCCATCGCGGTTGCGGTCTCCTTGCTGACGGCGCCGAAGTTGGTGAGTGTGCCGGCCTCTACTCCGAGCATCGCGCGCTTGGCGTCGTTGGAATAGGTGACGAAGCCGCGGTCGATGACGTCAGACGAGCCGGGGATGTCGGTCAGGGCGCCGGCGACGAGCCCGCCGGTACAGGACTCGGCGGTCGCGATTGTCAGCTTGCGCATCCGGCACAGATCGAGCAGCGAGCGGGAGAGGGCACGTGCGTCGCTGCCGCCCATAGCCTAGACGCTCCAGATCTTTTCATTAAACGGCAGGCGGATGGTGGCACTCGCGGTGGCCGCGATGCCTTCCTCGCGGCCGGTGAAACCGAGCCGCTCGGTGGTCGTCGCCTTCACCGCGACGCGGGAGATGTCGATGCCGGAGATCTCGGCGATGCGCGCGCGCATGGTGTCGCGCAGGGGGCCGATCTTCGGCCGCTCGCAGATCATCGTCACCTCGAGATTGGCGATGCGGCCGCCGCGCGCCGTGACGCGCTCGATCGCGTACTTCAAAAACTGGTCGGAGGAGGCACCCTTCCACTTGGCATCGCTCGGCGGGAAGTGCGAGCCGATGTCGCCGTCGGCCAGCGCGCCGAGGATCGCGTCGACCAGTGCATGCAGGCCGACATCGCCGTCGGAATGAGCGAGAAAACCCCTGGTGTGCGGCACGCGCACGCCGCAGAGCATGAGATGGTCGCCTTCGCCGAACGCATGTACGTCGTAGCCCGTACCGGTCCTGATATCGCCGAGCAGGCTGGCCAGGCGCGCTTCCTCGCGCACGAAATCCTCGGGGGTGGTGAGCTTCATATTGGCAACATCGCCTTCAAAGGTCGCAACCGTCAATCCCGCCCATTCGGCGATCGCGGCATCATCGGTGAAATCGGAACGTCCGTCCTCCGCAGCGCGACGATGCGCCTCGAGAATGACGTCGAAACGAAAGGATTGCGGCGTCTGCGCAATTCGTAAGCGCGCCCGGTCCGGCGTGTCCTCGATATCGCCGCTCGCGTTGGTCACCTTGATGGTATCGGTGACGGGAACGACCGGGATCGCAGCACCCGTGCGGCTCGCCGCCTCGATGGCGCGCGAGACCACCCCGGCGGAGACGAAGGGACGCGCGGCGTCATGGATCAGGACAACGTCCGGCTTGTGCCTGGCGAGCGCTTCGAGACCGGCAAGCACCGAGGCCTGCCGCGTCGCGCCGCCATTGGTCGGCGGCTCGTGGCTGAGGCCAGCGACCGCCGCCGCGAACATGGCGCTGTCGTCGGGGTTTACCACCGGCTGCACGGCGAGCACATCGGGGTGGGTACTGAAGGCTTCCATGGCGCGATAGATCACGGGCACGCCGCCGATCTCACGATATTGCTTGGGACCGCCGGCGCCTGCGCGCAGGCCACGTCCGGCCGCGACAAGAACGACCGCGATGCGCTGTGATTTCGCCATAGGACTCAAATATTCGACTGTTAAGGAAAGCGTCGGGAGTGGGGTGATTGCCGGCATGCCTCTAGCACGGCAGGCCCGCAAAAAAAGGGGGTTTCCCCTGCATTGTGGGAAACCGCACTTTGCTGCACCGCACTTGCAAGATCTGCAGAACTGTCTAAACTGTAGGCATGACGCTTGACTGCACAAGAATTGTGCGCAAGATGGGTCATGGCAGACGCGATGAGGCTCTGCCCACTCAACGGAACCACTGTGACCGGCTCGGCAGGATCAGGCTCTAAGCCGTTGAAAATAGGCGATATTGAAATCGCCACACCGGTTTTCCTGGCACCGATGTCGGGGGTAACGGACTCGCCCGTTCGCAAGCTCGCCGCCGAGCTCGGGGCTGGTCTGGTCGTCTCCGAAATGACTGCCAGCGATGAGCTTGCCAATGGCCACCGCATGTCGCGGTTGCGCTGCGAAGCGACCGGAGTCGGGCCGCATGTGGTGCAGCTCGCCGGCTGTGAGGCGCATTGGATGGCGGAGGGCGCCCGGATCGCCGAGGCCGAGGGCGCCGACATTATCGACATCAACATGGGCTGTCCGGCCCGTCACGTCACCGGCGGCCAGTCGGGCTCGGCCCTGATGCGCGATCTCAATCATGCCGTCAGCCTGATCGAGGCGACGATTGCCGCCGTGAAAGTTCCGGTGACGCTGAAAATGCGGCTCGGCTGGGACGACCAGACCCGCAACGCGCCGGAGCTAGCGCGTCGCGCGGAAGCTGCCGGCGTCAAGCTCGTGACTGTCCACGGCCGTACCCGCTGCCAATTTTATAAGGGCGAAGCCGATTGGGATGCGATCCGTGCCGTGCGCGAGGCCATTTCCATTCCGCTCGTCGTCAATGGCGACATTACGTCATACGAGAAAGCGCTCGCGGCGCTCCAGGCCTCCGGCGCAGACGCCGTGATGATCGGCCGCGGCGCGCAGGGCCAGCCTTGGTTGCCCGGCGAGATCGGCCGGCGCCTGAACGGCGGGGCGGCGGAAGCCACACCGTCGCTCGGAACGCAGCTCCATTATGTCCGCACGCTCTATGAGGGCGTCTGCGCGCTCTATGGCCTGCGCGTCGGCCTCAGGCATGCACGCAAACATCTCGGCTGGGCGCTCGACGTCGCGGCCGATGCGAGCGGCGCGCCGGTCGAGACGCTGAAGGCCTGGCGCCGAAAGATCCTCACGTCTGAGGATCCGAGCCTGGTCCATCAGTCACTACAGGACGCCTTCGACGACTTTGCATGGAGCGCTGCTGCATGACCTCAGCCGCTGACCATCGCAAACCGGCCGACAGCGATGCCATCCTCGATGCCTTGCCCAATCCCGTGCTGATGATCGGGCCGGACGGCAAGATTGTCGCCGCCAATATCGCCACCGAAGCCTTCTTCGAGATCTCGACGCAGTTCTTGAAGCGGCAGTCGCTGAAAGAGCTGGTGCCGTTCGGCAGCCCCTTGCTGGCGCTGATCGACCAGGTGCGTTCGTCGAACGCGCCGGTCAACGAATACAAGGTCGATCTCGGCACGCCGCGCATGGGCGGCGACCGCCAGGTTGATCTCCACGTCGCTCCGCTCACCGAGCGGCCGGGCCATATCGTCGTGATGCTCCAGGAGCGCTCCATCGCCGACAAGATGGACCGGCAGCTCACCCATCGCAGCGCCGCCCGTTCGGTGATCGCGCTCGCCGCAATGCTGGCGCACGAGATCAAGAACCCGCTCTCCGGCATTCGCGGCGCGGCGCAGCTTCTCGAGCAGCAGGCGTCCTCCGAAGACCGCATGTTGACCCGCCTGATCTGCGACGAGGCCGACCGCATCGTCACGCTGGTCGATCGCATGGAGGTGTTCGGCGACGAACGGCCTGTGATGCGCGGTCCCGTCAACATCCATTCGGTGCTCGATCACGTCAAGCGACTGGCGCAGTCGGGCTTTGCTCGCAACATCCGCTTCATCGAGGACTACGATCCGTCGCTGCCGCCGGTGCTAGCGAACCAGGACCAGCTGATCCAGGTGTTCCTCAATCTGGTGAAGAACGCCGCCGAAGCGCTGATCGACGTCCCCGACGCCGAGATCCAGCTCACCACCGCATTTCGCCCCGGCGTGCGGCTGTCAGTCCCCGGTCAAAAAACCCGGGTATCCCTGCCGCTGGAATTCTGCGTGAGGGACAATGGACCAGGCGTGCCGGACGATCTTCTGCCCAATCTGTTCGATCCTTTCGTGACCACCAAGCAGACCGGCTCTGGCCTTGGTCTGGCGCTGGTCGCCAAGATCGTCGGCGATCACGGGGGCATCATTGAATGCGAATCTCAGCCGCGCAAGACCAACTTCCGCGTGCTGATGCCGATGTACTCGACATCGGTCAAAACCGCCGATCACAGCAGTCGCGACGGCTCTGCCGGGAAGTCGTCGTCTGCATCACAGGGGGCAAAATGAGGATTAACAATGCCCGCAGGTAGCATTCTCGTAGCTGATGACGACACCGCCATCCGCACGGTTCTCAACCAGGCACTTTCCCGGGCCGGGTATGAAGTCAGGCTGACCGGCAATGCCGCGACGCTGTGGCGCTGGGTCAGCCAGGGGGAGGGCGATCTCGTCATCACCGACGTGGTGATGCCGGATGAAAACGCCTTCGATCTTCTGCCGCGGATCAAGAAGATGCGGCCGAATTTGCCCGTCATCGTCATGAGCGCGCAAAACACCTTCATGACGGCGATCCGCGCCTCCGAGCGCGGCGCCTATGAATATCTGCCAAAGCCCTTCGACCTGAAGGAGCTGATCGCCATCGTCGGCCGTGCGCTCGCCGAGCCGAAAGAGCGGGTATCGAGCCCGGATGACGATGCGGAGATGGAAGCGATCCCGCTGGTCGGCCGCTCGCCGGCGATGCAGGAAATCTACCGCGTGCTGGCCCGCCTGATGCAGACCGACCTCACTGTGATGATCACGGGCGAGTCCGGCACCGGCAAGGAATTGGTGGCCCGCGCGCTGCACGATTACGGCAAGCGCCGCAACGGCCCGTTCGTGGCGGTCAACATGGCGGCGATTCCGCGCGACCTGATCGAGTCCGAGCTGTTCGGCCACGAGCGCGGCGCCTTCACCGGCGCCAACACGCGCGCGTCCGGCCGGTTCGAGCAGGCCGAGGGCGGCACGCTGTTCCTCGACGAAATCGGCGACATGCCGATGGAGGCGCAGACCCGCCTGCTGCGCGTGCTGCAGCAGGGCGAATACACCACGGTCGGCGGCCGCACTCCGATCAAGACCGACGTGCGGATTGTGGCGGCTTCCAACAAGGACCTGCGCGTGCTGATCCAGCAGGGCCTGTTTCGCGAGGATCTGTTCTTCCGCCTCAACGTCGTGCCGCTGCGTCTGCCTCCTTTGCGCGAACGCATCGAGGACTTGCCGGATCTCGTGCGTCACTTCTTCGCGCTGGCGGAGAAGGACGGCTTGCCGCCGAAGAAGCTCGATGCGCTGGCGCTGGAGCGGCTGAAGCAGCATCGCTGGCCCGGCAACGTGCGCGAGCTCGAAAACCTCGCCCGGCGCCTCGCCGCGCTCTATCCGCAAGATGTCATCACGGCCTCCGTCATCGACGGCGAGCTCGCACCACCCTCGGTCAGCCCGGGCGCCGCAGTTCAACAGGGTGTCGACAATCTCGGCGGCGCGGTCGAGGCCTATCTCTCGTCGCACTTCCAGGGTTTCCCCAACGGCGTGCCGCCGCCGGGCCTTTATCACCGCATCCTCAAGGAGATCGAGGTCCCGCTGCTGACGGCCGCGCTGGCCGCCACACGCGGCAACCAGATCCGCGCCGCCGACCTGCTCGGCCTCAACCGCAATACGCTGCGGAAGAAGATCCGGGATCTCGACATCCAGGTTTACAGGAGCGGGGGCTAGCCTCTCGGAACGGACGGGTGGCTCAGCTCCCCTACCAAGCGGAGCTGAGCCTGTCCGGATCGCGCTGGCCGTTGTGGCAGGCGCGGTGGGCAGAAGTCCGCCTCGGGCCGGAATGTTCCGCAGTCGCGCTGAAATTTCGATGGCAGCGCCGGAACTACCTGATCAAGCGAGCTGAGACCGGCGTGATGTTGGCCATTTCGGCCGTCTGGTCCTGCCTGCTTGGGCCATTGACCAAGAGGTCGGAAGCCACGATCAGCAGCAGCACGGCCGATACCATTATCGCAAGAAAGAGCCTCTCCATGCTGGGTCAAGCCGGTACGGCCAGATTCTGTTCCCGCTTTATCTGCGCCCGGATGAGAAGACCCTGTGGATGCGCCCCTCCGTCGTGGGGCAGACGCCGCGGAATTGTCGCAATTCGGCAACAATGTGGTACGAATACATCAGTATCCGCCCGACGCGGACCCGTTTTCAGCACCCATTGCCGGAATGACCAGCGCAGACACCTCGGCCGCATCCTTTGACACGGCCCCAGCAGAAGAGCCCCGACGCTGGTCAGTGCGACGCTGGCTGGCGCCGTTTGCGGTCGCGCTGGCGCTGCTGTCTGCGTTCCTGACCTTCCTGGTGCTGACCGGGCTGACCAAGATCGAGCCGACGCCGGAGGTGGTGCGCTCGATCTATCTGATCAATGCGGGCACGATCCTGCTGCTGGTCGGCATCATCGTCCGCGAGCTCTGGCAGCTGATCCTGGCCCGTCGGCGGGGACGGGCGGCGGCGCGGCTCCACGTCCAGATCGTCAGCCTGTTCTCGATCGTCGCCGTGCTGCCGGCCGTGCTGGTCGCCGTCGTCGCCAACGTCACGATCGCGCGCGGCCTCGACCGGCTGTTCTCAGGTCCCACCAAGGAAGTGATCCAGAATTCGCTGACCATTGCGCGGGCCTATATGCAGGATCACGCTCAGCTGATCCGCGGCGACATCATCGGCATGGCCAACGACATCGCCCATGCCCGGCCGCTCTACGACCAGGATCGCCGCTCGTTCCGTGAATTGCTGACGTCGAGCGCCGCCTCGCGCAATTTGCCGGGCGCGATGATCATTGACAAGAACACCAACATTCTGGAATCCGCGGACACCGGCATGCGGCTGGCCTATTCGCCGCCGGCGCCGGACTTTCTCAGCAACGTCAACGAGAACGAACCCGAGATCGCGGTGCTTCCGGATGCGAGCTACGTCGCCGCGGTGATCCGCCTGCGCGCCTTCAACGACACCTTCCTTTATGTCGCCCGTCCGCTTGATCCGAACGTCGTCAACCAGCTCAAGCAGACCGAGGTCAGCGTCGCCGAATACGCCCAGATCGAGTCGCGCCGGCTCGGCATCCAGGTCGCCTTCGCGCTGATGTTTGCGGTGATCGCGCTGACCATCCTGATGGCTTCGGTGCTGATCGGGTTGAACTTCGCCAACTCGCTGGTGGCGCCGATCCGGCGGTTGATGAATGCGGCCCACACCGTTTCGACCGGCGACCTGCATGTGAAGGTGCCGGTGCATCAATCGGAAGGCGATCTTGCCCAGCTCGGCGAAACCTTCAACAAGATGACGCAGGAACTGCGCAGCCAGCGCGACGAGCTCGTCAACGCCAGCGACCTCATCGACAGCCGCCGCCGTTTCATCGAAGCCGTCCTGTCCTCGGCAAGCGCCGGCATCATCGGCGTCGATAGCTCGGGCAACGTCGGCATCCTCAACCGTTCCGCCGAGAAGCTGATCGGGCATTCCGAGGCCGAGACGCTCGGCCATCCGCTCTCCGACGTCTTGCCCGAGCTCAAGGAGATGATGAAGGCGGCGCGGGAGGGGACCCAGCGGCTGGTGCAGGGCCAGATCACGATCACGCGCGACGGCACCGAGCGCAATCTCTCGGTCCGCGTCAGCGCCGAGAAGAACCAGCCGCATGACAGCTACATCATCACGCTCGACGACATCACGGAACTGGTCTCCGCGCAGCGCACCTCGGCCTGGGGCGACGTAGCGCGCCGCATCGCCCACGAGATCAAGAATCCGCTGACGCCGATCCAGCTCTCGGCCGAGCGCATCCGCCGCAAATTCGGCAAGGACATCACTGAGGCCAAGGACAAGCAGATCTTCGAGCAGTGCACCGACACCATCGTGCGCCAGGTCGATGACATCAGGCGGATGGTCGACGAGTTCTCGCGCTTTGCGCGGATGCCGAAACCCGTGATGGAAGGCGAGGATGTCGCCGACACCGTGCGGCAGGCGGTGTTCCTGATGAAGGTCGCCCATCCCGAGCTCGATATCGAGGCCGAATTCAGGGAAGATCCGCTGCGCGCCCAGTTCGACCGCCGGCTGATCTCGCAGGCGGTCACCAACATCGTCAAGAACGCCACCGAGGCGATCGAACAGGTCCCGCCGGAGGAGCTTGGCAAGGACGGTGGAAAAGGCCGCATCGACGTCGTCGTGTCGCGCGAGGGTGAGGACGTGCTGATCGACGTCGTCGACAACGGCATCGGCCTGCCCAAGGTCGCGCGTTCGCGGCTGCTCGAACCCTATGTGACGACGCGCGCCAAGGGCACCGGCCTTGGCCTTGCCATCGTCGGCCGCGTGTTGGAAGACCATGGCGGCCGGATCGAGCTGAAAGACGCCTCCGACTTCCGCGAAGGCCAGCGCGGCGCCTGGATGCGGATGCGCTTTGCGATCTCCGGCCAGGCCAAGAAGGCCGAGGGAGCCGAACAGGCACCGGCGGCCAAGGAAGCCATCAAAACGCAGGAAACAAGAGAGCCGGCGGCTGAAACCAAAGAGCCGGCTGAAAAGACCAACGATTCACCGAAAATCGAAGCCTCGACAGGCAGCTGACAAAACAGGCGCGACCCATGGCAAGTGAAATTCTGATTGTCGATGACGAGGCCGATATTCGCGATCTCGTCGCAGGGATTCTCGAAGACGAGGGTTTTGTCACGCGGACCGCGCGCGATAGCGACTCGGCGCTGGCCGAAATCGCCAACCGCAGGCCGCATCTGGTGTTCCTCGACATCTGGCTGCAGGGCTCCAAGCTCGACGGCCTGCAGCTCCTCGAGCAGGTCAAGAAGGACAATGCCGACCTGCCGGTGGTGATGATCTCCGGCCATGGCAACATCGAGACCGCGGTCGCTGCGATCAAGCGCGGCGCCTATGACTTCATCGAGAAGCCGTTCAAGGCCGACCGGCTGATCCTGGTCGCGACGAGGGCGCTGGAGAACTCGCGGCTCAAGCGCGAGGTCAAGGAGCTGAAGCAGCTCGCGCCGAGCGCAAGCTCGCTCGTCGGCCGCTCGCCGAGCATCAACCAGCTGCGCCAGACCATCGAGCGCGCGGCCAAGGCCAACAGCCGGATCCTGATCGTCGGCCCTGCCGGCGCCGGCAAGGAATTGACCGCGCGCACGCTGCATACGGCCTCGGGCCGCGCCGACGGCCCCTTTGTTGTGATCAACGCAGCCGCTATCACGCCCGATCGCATGGAGCACGAGCTGTTCGGCGTCGAGCAGTCCAACGGTGAGCAGCCGCGCAAGCCCGGCGCACTCGAGGAAGCCCATGGCGGCACGCTGTTCATCGACGAGATCGCGGACATGCCGCGCGAGACCCAGAACAAGATCTTGCGCGTGCTGGTCGAGCAGTCGTTCCAGCGCGTCGGCGGCACCGGCAAAGTGCAGGTCGACGTCCGCATCATCTCCTCCACCGCGCGCAATCTCGAAGAAGAGATCGCGGCCGGCCATTTCCGCGAAGATCTCTATCACCGGCTCTCGGTGGTGCCGATCCGCGTGCCCGCGCTCTCCGAGCGGCGCGAGGACATCCCCGAATTGATCGACTATTTCATGGAGCAGATCTCGGCCGGCAGCGGCCTGCCCAAGCGCCAGATCGGCCAGGACGCAATGGCCGTGCTGCAATCGCACGTGTGGCCCGGCAATGTGCGCCAGCTCCGCAACAACGTTGAAAGAGTCATGATTCTGGCCGCCGGCGGACCGGAGGTGATCATCACCGCCGACATGCTGCCGCAGGACGTCGGCTCGATGGTGCCGGCGATGCCGACCAGCAACAACGGCGAGCACATCATGGGCCTGCCGCTGCGCGAAGCGCGCGAAGTGTTCGAGCGCGACTATTTGATTGCCCAGATCAGCCGTTTCTCAGGAAATATTTCCCGTACGGCCGAGTTCGTTGGCATGGAACGTTCGGCGTTACATCGCAAGTTGAAGGCGCTGGGCGTCGGTTGAAGGCCGTGAGCCCTGCGGTCACGGACGATATCCGAGAAATATCATCGATTTCCGTCGTTTTTCGGGGCCGGGGGAGCGCGCCTGCCGCGTGAAGCGGCTTGCCTAAAATGCCCACCTGCCTTCTAATCAACCTGCTGTTCCCTAGAGGGGGATCTCATGAGGGACGGCAACCGGAAGAAGGCCCAGATTCAAAACAGGGCCGCAACCGGCGCAATAAAAAAGAAACTCGAAGCGAGAAAAAAACAATGGCGGCAGACCGCGCACAAAACCTACAGGACACCTTCCTTAATCACGTTCGAAAAACCAAAACGCCACTGACGATCTTTCTGGTCAACGGAGTGAAGCTCCAGGGCATCGTGACCTGGTTCGACAATTTCTGTTTGCTGCTTCGGCGCGACGGTCACTCGCAGCTTGTCTACAAGCATGCGATCTCGACCATCATGCCGGGCGCTCCGATCCAGCTGTTCGAAGGCGGCGAGGATCAGCCGGCTTGAGAGTGATCTGATTGGAACCCCGGAATTTCGACGGGGAAGCCGACCGTCCGCGGCCGGCAGGGGCTAAGCAGACGGGGCGGGTGCTTGTCATCGGCCCCTACTTGCGTGCGCGTTCGGGCGGTGCCGACGCGCAATCGGAAAGTCATGTCTCGTCCAACCAGACCTTGCGAGACGCCGAGGCCCGGCTTGACGAAGCCGCGGGCCTCGCGCGCGCGATCGATCTCGTCATTGCCGATGCCATCATCGCGCCGATCAACCAGATCCGCCCCGCGACCTATATCGGCAAGGGCAAGGTCGAGGAGATCGCTGCGCTGGCCAAGAGCCTCGACGTCGAGCTCGTGGTGATGGATTGCGCGCTGGCGCCGATCCAGCAGCGCAATCTCGAGAAGGAATTGCACGCCAAAGTGCTCGATCGCACCGGCCTGATCCTGGAAATCTTCGGCCGGCGCGCCAAGACCAAGGAAGGCTCGCTTCAGGTCGAGCTTGCGCATCTCAACTATCAGCGCTCGCGCCTGGTGCGATCCTGGACCCATCTGGAACGCCAGCGCGGCGGTTTCGGCTTCATGGGCGGTCCCGGCGAGACCCAGATTGAAGCGGACCGTCGCCTGATCCAGGAGCGAATTTCCAAGCTCGAGGGCGAGTTGAAGAAGGTGCAGGCGACGCGGCGCTTGCATCGCGCCGGCCGCCAACGCGTGCCGTACCGCGTGGTCGCGCTGGTCGGCTACACCAATGCCGGCAAGTCGACGTTGTTCAACCGCCTGACGCGCGCCGACGTGCAGGCCGCCGATATGCTGTTCGCCACGCTCGATCCGACGCTGCGCGCGCTCACTTTGCCGCATGGCGGAAAGGCGATGCTGTCCGATACCGTCGGCTTCATCTCCAATCTGCCGACGCAGCTCGTCGCCGCCTTCCGCGCCACGCTGGAGGAGGTGCTGGAAGCCGACGTCATCCTGCATGTCCGCGACATTTCGCACGAGGACGCCGAGGCGCAGCAGAGCGACGTCGACGCCGTGCTGCGGCAACTCGGCATCAACCCCGATGATTCCGGCCGAATCATCGAAGTCTGGAACAAGATCGACCGCTACGAGCCTGATAAGCGCGAAGAGCTTTTGAACATTGCCGCGCGCAGGCCGGAGGATCATCCGGCGATGCTGGTCTCGGCCGTATCGGGCGAGGGGATCGACGCGCTGCTCGGCGCGATCGAGGAACGCCTTGCCGCCAAACGCACCACGCTCGATCTGTCCATCGACGCCGCAGACGGCGCCGGCATCTCCTGGCTGCACCGCAATTCCGAGGTGCTGGCGAAAGAGCTGCACGACGGCCGCTTCGACATGACGGTGCGAGTCGACGAGACCAAGCGGGACATCGTGGTGAACAGGTTCGACGCGGTGCCGCGTCTGTCGGCATAAACCGCTGTCGCCCCGGACAAGCGCTGCAAAGCGGAGCGCCGCTCCGGGGACGACGGCGGAGTTAGCGGCCGGCTTCCTTGCGTCCTTCTGGCACCGGTTTCACTTCACCCTTCGCTTCGTTCCACAGCGAATCCATCTCCGCCAACGATGCTTGCTCCAGCGTGCGTCCCTGCGCTTCCAGCGCTCGCTCGATGAAGGCAAACCGCCGCTCGAATTTTGCGTTGGTGGCGCGCAGTGCCGCTTCCGGATCGGCGTCGACATGGCGGGCGAGGTTGACCAGCGCGAACATCAGGTCGCCGGTTTCCTCCGCAATCTCCCGCTTGTCGTTGCGGTCGAGCGCTGCTTCGATCTCGTCGGCTTCCTCGCGGATCTTTTGCAGCACCGCGCGCGGATCGTTCCAGTCGAAGCCGACGGTGGAGGCCTTGCGCTGCAGCTCCATGGCGCGCGTCAGCGCGGGTTGGCCGGCCTTCACGCCCGCGAGCAAAGATTTGTGGGATTGCGATGGCGTTGCTTCGGGCGGTCGGCGCGCGACGCGCTCGGTCTTCTCCTCGGCCTTGATGCGGTCCCAGACCTCCTTGACGTGCGAGGAGGCGAGGTTGCCGTCGTTGTCGGCGAAGACATGCGGATGGCGGCGGATCATCTTGCGGGTGATGGCCTCGACCACGTCGCCAAATGCAAAGGCGTTCTGCTCGGAGGCCATCTGGGCGTGGAACACCACCTGCAACAGGAGATCGCCGAGTTCCTCGCGCAAATCGTCGAGATCGCCGCGGTCGATGGCGTCGACCACCTCATAGGCTTCCTCGATCGTGTAGGGCGCAATCGTCGCGAAATTCTGCTCGAGGTCCCAGGGGCAGCCGGTCACCGGCGTGCGGAGCGCCGCCATGATCTCGATCAGGCGGGAAATGTCGCGGGAAGGGGTCATTGCGGGGCAGTCTCCTGGGTCCAAGACCTTATGCCAAAAGCGGACTGCCGTTCCCAGCACCGGCGTGCGGAACAGGTGGATTTCCACCGATTGGCGGGCTCGCTCCGCAGTGCTAAAGCGCGGGCCATGAGCGACGCATTTTCATCACAAACCGCGCTGGTGCTGTTTTCCGGAGGCCAGGATTCCACCACCTGCCTTGCCTGGGCGCTCAGCCGCTTTGCGCGCGTGGAGACGCTGGGGTTCGAGTACGGGCAACGGCACGCCGTCGAGCTCGATTGCCGCGACCGGCTGTTCGACGGCATCAAAAGCTTGCACGCCGATTGGGCCGCAAAGCTCGGCGAGAGCCATACGCTGTCGGTCCCGACGCTGGCGGCCGTCTCCGAAACCGCGTTGACGCGCGACGTTGCGATCGCAATGGGCGCTGATGGTCTGCCGAATACCTTCGTGCCCGGCCGCAATCTGGTGTTCCTGACTTTCGCGGCGGCGCTGGCCTATCGGCGCGGCATCACCCACATCGTCGGCGGCATGTGCGAGACCGATTATTCCGGCTACCCCGATTGCCGCGACGACACCATCCGCGCGATGCAGGCCGCGCTCTCGCTCGGCATGGCGAGACCATTCGAACTTCACACGCCGCTGATGTGGATCGACAAGGCCGCAACGTGGAAGCTCGCGCACGATCTCGGCGGCGACGGGCTGGTCGATCTCATCCGCGAGCAGTCGCACACCTGCTATCTCGGCGAACGCGGCGCGCAGCACGACTGGGGCTATGGCTGCGGCGAATGCCCGGCGTGCAGCCTGCGCGCGAAGGGCTGGCGGGAGTTTGTGGCGGGCAACTAGCTCCGTCGTCATTGCGAGGAGCCCTTGCGACGAAGCAATCAGACTGTCTCTGCGGAAAGATTCTGGATTTGCTTCGCTTCGCTCGCAATGACGAGCTTGTGGCGCGAGTCTACCCAAAATCCTCCGGCCTCAGCTCGATGGGCTTGCCGTGCGGCGTCCGATCCGCCGCGTGATCCCAGGCGTCGCGATAGCGGCGCAGCGCTTCCGCGGATGCCACGCCCTTGCTTGCGACAAGGCCTTCCAGCGTGGCAAGCCAGTGCAAATAGTAAGTCTCGCCGGTATCGGGATCGCCTTCGGCCTGTGCGCGCTTGATCTGGTCGGCGAGGGCTGCGGCCCATTCGGGCCAGGTGAACAGGCCGTGCTCGTGCAGGCTCAAGGCCATCGCGAACGCATGCGCCTCCCAGGGTGCGCGGAACACCGGGCCGTGGTCATCGCGCGGAATGCCCGGGATGGCCGCCGTCGCGGCGGCAGCAAGCGCGGCACTCATCACGCCGGATCCAGATAGGGCTCGAACGCATCGATCGAGACCTTTAACGTCGGATCACCATCCGCGCCCCAGAGATCAAGGCCCTCGAACACTACCGTGTAGAGCCATTGCGGATCTTCGCCGCCCTCCATCGCCGCCGTATCCGGAAACACCTGGCAGCCATGGTTGAGCTCGACCACGCCGACATGGCCGCGCACATAGCGCGGCAGCCGCGTATGCGTGGCCGGATGGATGTTCTTCGCCCGCACCTTGTCGCCGATCTTGAACTTGGCCGGCGCGGGAGCAGGGCGGGCAAACTTGCCGCGAACCATGATGCGCTCGAGGTCGTCGAGACCGAACTTGCCGTGCTTCAGCGCTTTCGCCGGCTGCATCGCGTGACCAGCGGCGACCTCCTCCCGGGTGAGGTAGCCCTTGTCGATCAGCATCGCCTCGAGCCCGAGAAACCATTTCTTGTAGTAGGAGCTCGACAGGTACACATGCGGCGGCAGCGTCTCGCGATAGAAGCGCGAAGTGTCGATGTTGAAGGCGCCGGCCGCACCCATCGCGCGCACCATCGCCAGCACACGGGACTCCCACACCTTGTGGAACACCGGCTCGTTGGGCTCGGGCTCGACCCTGCCGAACCCATCCATGCCGCCCATGTCGTGGACACCGTTCACGACGGCGCTCCCGGTGTCCTGGGAAAGCCTGTCCCGATCATGGAGTCGCGCGTGACAAGCTCGGCGAGCTGCTCCTCGCTCCAGCCTTCGGTGCCTGCGGGACGCATCGGCAGCACCAGGAAGCGCGTCTCGGCCGTGGAATCCCAGACCCGGATTTCGACGTTCTTCGGCAGCGTCACGTCGAAATCGGCGAGCACGCCGCGTGGATCCTTCACGGCGCGCGAGCGATAGGGCGCCGCCTTGTACCAGACCGGCGGTAACCCCAGCATTTCCCAGGGGTAGCAGGAGCAAAGCGTGCACACGACCATGTTGTGACGCTCCGGCGTATTCTCGACTACGACGAGATGGTCGCCGACGCGGCTGACATGGCCAAGCGTCCCGATCGCCTTGCTGCCGTCCTCCAGGAGCGCATTCTTGAACGCCGGATCGGTCCAGGCCTTGGCGACGACGCGCGCGCCGTTATGCGGGCCGATCTTGGTCTCGTAGGCCTGGATGATGGCGTCGAGCGCGGCCGGGTCGACATAGCCCTTTTCGGTCAAAATCGTCTCGAGCGCGCGCACGCGCAGCTCGGTCTCTGACAATTCCGAATGACCCTGGTCGTGATGATGGTGGTCGTGATCGTGATCGTGGCTCATGAGGCGGAAGATTATGCGCATGGTCCCGACCTGTCGAGGGTTCGTTGCAGCGCATTCCAGCCACGTATTCGTGGCGCCGTTTGTGCGCTACGATCAGGCGAAAATCAGCTTCGGAGGCGCCCCATGAAGGAATTCGTCGCGATCGAGAAAGGCCTCGGGCCCGAGGGGCGGATCGCTGTGGTGCGGTTCGACCGTCATGATGGCATCAACGCGCTTTCGCCGGAGGCGATGCGCCAGCTCACGGCGGCGGCGCGCAGCTTCGAGGATGACGCGGCAACGTCCGTCGTGGTGCTGACCGGTAATCCCGGCGCGTTCAGCGCCGGCTTCGATTTGAAGGACCCCGAAGGCCGCTCGCGCAAGGAGATGGATCTCGGCGCGCTCAGGCAGCATCTCAAACTCGGGCCGCGCCTGACGCACGCCTGGCACGAGATGGAGCAGATCACGATCGCGGCGATCGAAGGCTTTTGCGTCGGCGGTGGCGTCGCATTGGCGGTGGCGCTCGACTTCCGCGTTATGGGGCGCGACTCGCACCTGCGCGTGCCCGAAATCGGGCTCGGCATGAACATGAGCTGGCAGAGCATCCCGCGCATGCTGCATCTGATAGGACCGGCCCGCACCAAACAGGCGGTGATTTTGGCCGACCAGCGCATCAGCGCGGATGAAGCCTATGAATGGGGCTTGGTGGAGCAGGTCGTCGATCCCGGCAAGGCGTTCGACGCGGCGATGGATCTCGCGTGGAAAGTCGCCGCGCAACCGCCGCTCTCGGTCGCCATGACCAAGCTCACCGTCAACCGGCTCGCGCATGCGCTGGATGATCTCACCAGCCATATGGACATCGACCAGTTTGCGCTGGCGAGCCTCACTGAGGATCACAAGGAGGGCATGGAGGCGTTCCTCTCCCGCCGCAAGCCGCGATTCAAGGGACGGTAGACCTCGGCGCTGTCGGCGGCGGCGGGCTCGGCGATCTCTGCATCCGCTACGGTTACCAGCGCTTCATGCCGGAGATGATGCTGGGCGTCGTCGTGCTGATCGCGCTGGTGCAGCTTGTGCAGAGCGCCGGCGACAATCTGGCGCGCCGGGTCAACCGGCGGCTGCGGCAGCGCTGACATCCCGCGGCCAGCCCCGCGCGCGCAGTGGCTCCGACGACAGGAGAAGTGGCGGAGCTCCAACGTGCTAAAGGCCGTCGACGATCTTTATGATTTCGTTCCTCAGCCAGGCATGCGCGGGTTGATTGTCCATCCGGCGAAGCCAGACCATCGACGTCTCGATCGGCCTGGGCGCGCGCGTCAAGCGACGATGTATGAGCTCGCGGGATCGGGCAATTTCAAGGGCGACCTTCAGAGGAAGAACCGCGACGAGGTCAGACGTCGCGAGGATCCGCGCGGCCGACAAAATAGGGGCGCGAACGATAGCTCGCCGGTTGGGCCTGTTCGAGTCCGCCATGCCTGAAGTCGCCTCGTTGCCGAATTGGGTGGACGAAATCTCCAATTGCGCGGCTCCGGCAAGTGCTTCCCTGGATATCTCTCGCTCTTTTGACAGGCGGTGATCTCCGCGCATGACGAGAACAAACTCGTCTTGAGTGAGCCGCTTCCGCGTCAAACGCTCGGCGGAGGCGTCCGACTGACCGATTGCGAGATGCAGTTCGCTTCGGTCGAGCAGGTCGAGGACGTTCAGGGTGCCACTCGGACGGAAGTTTAGCCTCAGGCCGGGAGCGAGCTGCGCGATCCCGGATGCAATGGGAGCGACAAGGACGATTGCGGCATAATTGTCGACCGCGATCGTGAAGGACGTTGCCGCCTTGGCGGGCTCGAACTCATCCGGTTCCAGGGCCTCGCGCAGACCGTCGAGGGCCGTCCGGACAGGCACCGAAAGCTGTTCTGCGCGAGGGGTAGGCGTCATTCCCTGTGGTCCGCGGACGAACAGCTCGTCCTTCAGCATATGACGGAGGCGCGCCAACGCGTGGCTGACGGCGGGCTGGCTCAGGCCCAGTCGCTTTCCGGCGCGCGTTGTCGATCTTTCCCTCATCACGGCGTCGAAGACCGCCAGGAGATTCAGATCGATCGATCCGAGGGACGCGGGAGGCTTCTTCAAGGTCCACCACAATTCATCAGCAACATGTCCGAATAATGAGAATGCATTGGTCGAATGACGAACTCAAGCCTATCGTCGCGATTGTTGACTGACGGCATCGGCGTCTGAACCGGATCGACCCAGCCTCCGGTCCGTTCCGACGTCGATGGGAGACCGAAATGATCGCAATCGTGCGGTTAGCGCTGGCGCGACCCTATACGTTCGTGGTGATGGCCGTGCTGATCCTGATTTTCGGCACGACGGCGGCGCTGCGCACTCCGACGGACATTTTTCCTAACATCAACATCCCCGTCGTCAGCGTAGTCTTCAGCTACACGGGCCTGCCGGCCGACGACATGGCCGGTCGCATCGCAACGTTCTACGAGCGCTCGCTGCCCAACAGCGTCAACGACATCGAGCACATCGAGTCCCAGTCGATCGTGAACTACGGGATCATCAAGATATTCTTCCAGCCGACGGTGAACATCAACGCCGCGCTGGCCCAGGTGAACGGCATGTCGCAGACGGTTCTGAAGCAGATGCCGCCCGGCATCACCCCGCCGCTGATCCTCAGCTTCAACGCCTCGAGCGTCCCGATCCTGCAGCTTGCTCTGTCCAGTTCCCAGATGTCGGAGACGCAGGTCTACGATTCCGCGCTCAATTTCATCCGGCCCGCTCTGGCGCCGGTGCCGGGCGCCACGCTTCCACTGCCGTTCGGCGGCAAGGTGCGCCAGGTCCAGGCCGACCTCAACCAGCGAGCGCTCCATCAATACGGCGTTTCGGCGAATGACGTCATCAATGCGCTGTCGCTGCAGAACCTGATCACGCCGGTCGGAACGCAGAAGATCGGCTCCTACGAATACACGGTGAATCTCAATGATTCTCCGACGGCAATCGAGGCGTTCAACAATCTGCCGATCAAGACGGTGAACGGCACCGTCATCTACATGCACGACGTCGCCTTTGTGCACGACGGCAATCCGCCGCAGACCAACGCGGTCCGGGTCGATGGCGCGAGCGCGGTCCTGCTGACCATCATGAAAGCCGGAACAAGCTCGACGCTCGACATCATCAACAACGTTAAGGCGATGCTGCCGTCCGTGTCGAAAACCCTGCCGGGCAGCCTCAAGCTGACCACGGTGGGCGACCAGTCGATTTACGTCACCGACGCCGTATCGAGCGTGGTCCGGGAGGGCGTCATCGCAGCCGTGCTCACCGGCCTGATGATCCTGCTGTTCCTCGGCAGCTGGCGATCCACCCTGATCATCACGCTCTCGATTCCGCTCGCGATCCTGGCTGCGCTGACGGGGCTTTCACTGCTCGGAGAGACCATCAACGTCATGACCCTGGGCGGGCTTGCGCTCGCGGTCGGCATCCTTGTCGACGACGCGACCGTCACGATCGAGAACATCAACTGGCATCTGGAGCAAGGCAAGACGATCGAGCCGGCCATCCTCGACGGCGCCCGGCAGATCGTGGTGCCGGCTACGGTCTCGCTGCTGTGCATCTGCATCGCGTTCGTGCCCATGTTCGGGCTGGGCGGCGTCGCCGGTTACCTTTTCCGGCCGCTGGCAGAGGCGGTGATCCTTGCACTGGCCGCATCCTACGTATTGTCGCGCACGCTGGTGCCGACGATGGCCAACTATCTCCTGCGCAACCAGCAGAGCCAGCACCATGGTGAGGGCGTTGGCGCTCGTCCCTCACGCAATCCGCTGGTCCATCTCCAACGCGGCTTCGAGCGCATGTTCGAAGCCGCGCGCGCGCGATATCGAGGTGTGCTGCAGCTTTGCCTCGCCAACCGCATCAAGGTCATCGCGGGCTTCCTGAGCGTCAGCATCCTCTCCTTCGGGCTTGCTCCTTTCCTGGGTCAGGACTTCTTCCCGACGGTCGATGCCGGTCAGATCAAGCTCCACATCCGGGCCCCGACGGGGACCCGCATCGAGCAGACGGTCAGCCTCAGCGACAAGGTCAGCGCCGAGGTTCAGCGGATCATTCCGAAGAACGAGCTCGGCGGCATCGTCAGCAATGTCGGGCTGAGCGTCAGCGGCATCAACATGGCCTACAACAATTCCGGCACCATCGGCGTCGGCGATGCGGACATCCTGATCAGCCTGCGCCCGGATCATGGGCCGACCGACGGCTACATCAAGATCATGCGGGAGCAGCTCCCGCAGCGATTTCCCGGCACGTCCTTTGCCTTCCTGCCGGCCGACATCGTCAGTCAAGTCCTGAACTTCGGTGTTCCGGCACCGATCGACGTCCAGGTGGCGGGCAGGGACCTCGCGGCCGACCGCACATACGCCAGCGCGCTGCTGACCAGGATCAGGTCGATTCCGGGCATCGCAGATGCGCGCATCCAGCAGGCGTTTCAGCAGCCGACGCTCGACGTCAACGTCGACCGTTCGATGGCTGCGCTGGCTGGCGTCAGCGAAAAGGATGTCGCGACCGCCATGCTCACGACGCTGTCCGGCAGCTCCCAATCGTCGCCGACCTATTGGCTCGATCCCAAGAACGGCGTCTCCTATGCGGTGTCAATCCAGACACCGCAGCGCGACATCGACACCATGACCGGGCTGAAGAACATTCCGGTGACGTCCGGCACGGGCGTGAACACGCAGTTGCTCGGCGGCATCGCCGACGTCGCCCGTAGCCGGAGCAACGCGGTCGTCTCGCACTACAATGTCTCGCCGGTGATCGACATCTACGCCACGCCGCAGGGCCGGGATCTGGGTGCGCTGGCCACCGATATCCGGAAAACGATCGACGATACCGCGAAGGACTTGCCGAAGGGAGCCAGCGTGGCCTTGCGCGGCCAGGTCAGCACGATGACGAGCGCGTACCAGCAGCTTTTCGTCGGGCTGGCTGCCGCGATCGTGCTGATCTACCTCCTGATCGTGATCAACTTCCAGTCCTGGCTCGATCCTTTCGTCATGGTGATGGCGCTGCCGACCGCATTGGCCGGAATCATATGGGTCCTGTTCGGCACCGGCACGACACTGTCGGTTCCCGCGCTGACGGGCGCCATCATGTGCATGGGCGTTGCGACGGCCAACAGCATCCTCGTCATCAGCTTTGCCCGCGAGCGGATGGCGGAGGGCGCGAGCGCGTTGGAGGCGGCGTTCGACGCGGGCAGCTCGCGCTTTCGGCCGGTGCTGATGACCGCGCTCGCAATGGTCATCGGCATGTTGCCGATGGCGATCGAGCCCGGCCAGAACACGCCGCTGGGACGCGCCGTCATCGGCGGTCTCGTCTTCGCGACCTTCGCGACGCTGTTCCTGGTGCCGACCGTTTTCAGCCTGGTGCATGGCGGGCGGCGCTCCGGTGCGGTCAACCCAAATTCAACGCGTTAAGGGACCGAACAATGTCGACGGATGGCGTGAAAATCCCGGCGAGACGAAGCCTGCTGACGGTCGCCGCCGCGGCCGTCATGGTCGCCGGGATCGTTGCTGGTTATGGCTTCATGACCCGGGCACAGAGCAAGCAGGAGGCCGTGGACTGGACCGATCGGCAGACCGTGCCGACGGTCTCGCTCGCCTCGATCATTCCGTCCGATCCTCATCAAACGTTGACCTTGCCCGGGAACATCCAGCCGTTCAACAAGGCGGCGATCTATGCGCGCGTGAATGGCTACGTGGAGAGCTGGACTCACGACATCGGAACGCCCGTCAAGGCGGGAGAGCCCCTGGCGGTCATCGATGCGCCTGACCTGGACCAGCAGCTCAGCCAGGCCAAGGCAACGCTGGCGAGCGTGCGGGCGAACCTCCAGATCGCTTCACTGACGGCTTCCCGCAACAACGTCTTGCTCCAAAAGCAGATCGTCGCACAGCAGCTCGCCGACCAGACGGACGCCGACGCCAAGGCGAAAGAGGCGGTCGTGGACGCAAACGAGGCGAACGTCCGGCAACTCGAGGCGATGCAGTCCTTCAAGACGCTCGCGGCGCCGTTCGATGGCGTCGTCACGGCCCGCAGCGTCGAGCTCGGTATGCTGATCTCGGCAGGCGGATCCGGACAACCGCTGTTCGAGGTGTCGGATCTTCACAAGGTACGGATCTTCGTGCAGGTGCCGCAATCGTTCTCCGCCGGATTGAAGCCGGGAATGGCCGCGACGTTCGAGATGCCGCAGTACCCCGGCGTGCAATTCGACGCGACGCTGTCTCACATCTCGCAGTCGATCAACAGCACCTCCCACAGCATGGAGGTCGAGCTCGAGACCGATAATCCGGACGGAAAATTCTTCGGCGGCGCCTATTGCAACGTGCACTTCAAGATCCCGGCGGACCCGAACCGGCTTCAGATCCCGTCGACTGCACTGGTCGTCGGAAACAAAGGTACGCGGGTCGCAATTCTCGACGGCAACAACAAGATCGTGCTGAAGGACGTCGAACTTGGCCGGGACTTCGGCAGCAGCGTGGAGGTGCTTGCGGGCCTGACCTCGTCCGACCGCGTCGTCGACAATCCTCCGGAGGTGCTGGCCAACGGCGAGACCGTCCGGCTCGCCGCGACTGCGCCGTCATCCTGACGTCCGGACGGAGGTGGTCATGAACGCCCGGATCGGGACAGCTCCCTCTGGCCGCGATGTCCGGCTGGACCTCTTCCGAGGGTTGGCCAATTGGGCCATCTTCCTGGATCACACCCCGCACGAAATCTTGAGCTGGATGACCACGAGAAACTATGGATTCAGCGATGCCGCGGATCTGTTCGTCTTCATCTCCGGATACACGGCCGCGCTAGTCTTCGTGCGGATCATGCGTGAAAAGGGGTATGCGGCTGCGGCTGCGAAGATCCTGAAGCGGGTGCTTCAGCTCTACGCGGCTCACCTCGCCGTGCTCCTGGTTTATGTCGGGATCATCATCTCGGTGTCGTATGCCACCGGCGATGTCGACGACGTCAACCAATTCAACGTCGCCGCATTCGCCGAAGCTCCATACCGGGAATTGGGGCACGCGCTGCTCCTCGCGTACAAGCCCGTCAATCTCGACGTGCTGCCTCTCTATATGGCACTGCTGGCTGCGTTCGTACCAGGCATGTGGCTTCTGGCCAGGAAGCCGTCACTCACACTCGCCATCTCGTTGTGCATCTATCTTGCGGCCCGGCATTTCGGCTGGAATCTCCCCGGCGACCAGGCTGGCGTCTGGTTCTTCAATCCCCTCACGTGGCAATTGCTCTTTTTTCTCGGCGCATGGGTGGGCTCTGGGGCCGCTCGCCCCATCGAACCGATGCTGCAACCGGATATTGCCTTCTGGCTCGCGATTGGGGTGCTGGCGTCGATGCTTGTGCTGGCACTCCAGGCTGATGCGGGAATGTTGCCGAGATGGATACCGAACCCATTCGATCCCGCGCATAAAACCAATCTCGCCCCGTCGCGGGTCATCCACTTCATCGCACTGTCCATCGTCGCCAACAAGCTGCTGCGGCCGGAATCGCCGGTGCTGCGTTGGCGCGCGGTCGCTCCGATGATAACTTGCGGCAGGCGCTCCTTGCCGGTCTTCTGCTGCGGCGTCTTGCTGTCCTTCTGCGGACATGCGCTGATCGAGTTGGGGCGGGGTGCACTTGTTGTTCAGATCGCTGTCGGGACGGCCGGAATCCTCCTCATGATCGCGCTTGCCTATGTCCTTGACTTCACCCGAGGCAATGCAAAGTTTGGCCGGCGGCACGCGGCGGGCGGAGTAGGGCTCCAGAAAGCCCCCGCCGACCTTCGTGGATGAACCTTCCGGCGTTTCTCAGCCAAGCCGCATCATGGCATCATGTGGGCATCAACCTGATCGGGCTTGGGCTCAATGGCGAGGAAACTGAAGACCTACCAGACGTCGCTTGGCTTCTACGACCAGGCCATCGCGGCGCCTTCGATGAAGGCGGCGCTGGAGGCCTGGGGCGCGGAGAGCAACCTTTTCCACCAGGGTGTTGCGAAGGAGACCTCCGACCCCGCGATCGTGGCCGCAACGATGGCGAAGCCAGGCGTTGTGCTGAGGCGGCCGGTCGGATCGGACGGGCCATTCGCCGAACACGCCGACCTTCCGACCGATCTCGCCGGACCGGTCCACGACAGGCCCGGGAAGCGGCGCGCCAAGACTGCAAAACAGCCCTCGCGCAAGATCGACGATGCGAAGGCCCGGAATGCCGCACTGGCCTTCGAGAAGGAGCAGGAGCGTCGTGAACGCCAGCGCCGGAAGGAGGAGGCAGCGAGGGCGAAGGAGCGCGAACGGCGGGAGAAGGCGGTCGCCAAGGCCGAGGCTGCGCTCGACAAAGCGCGGCAGGAGCACGAGGCGCATGCGGAGGCGCTGGAGACAGAGCGCGCCGCGCTCGAAGAACGGGCTCAAGCCGAGCAGGCGCGCTGGGAGAAGCAGCAGCAAAAGCTCAAGGACGCGCTGCGTCGCGCACGCCAATAGTCCGCACGCGCGAGCCCGCGACTCCTAGCGCGCCGCGCCGCCCAGATTCCAGCCGCGGCCGCCCTCGCCGAAAATCTCGTAGCCGGTCGATGTCACCGCGACCGTGTCCTCGAGCTTGATGAAGCCGCGCTTGGGATGCTTCATTGTGGTCTCGATCGACACCACCATGCCCGGCTCGAGCGGCAGCCGGGCGTCGACATCGTCGTAGGGAACCGGGCCCGTGGCGGTCAGGTGAGGGGCCTCGTGGGTGACGAGGCCCATGCCGTGGGCCAGAAAATCTGTGCAGCCGCGCTGGCTGATCTGGGCAAGCTGCCGCTCCGCCGCGACGTAGATGTCGCCGCCCATCGCGCCCGGCCGGACCGCGGCAAACGCCGCGCGCTGGACCGCCTCGATCTCGGCCAGATAGTCTTTCAGCTCGCCGTCCGGCTCGCCGAGCACGGCCATGCGGGCGAGGTCGCCGATATAGCCGTGATAATTGCCGCCGGAATCGAGCGACAGCACCTCGCCTTGCTCCCAGCGCTGCGCGGACGGTGCCCGGTTGTGGCTGCTGCCGCACGCGAGTAGGCAATATTCGAAGGTCAGTCCGCGGCTGGCTTCGGCGATGCGCAGTGCATCGCTCAATTGCTGCTTGGTTGTGCCCGGACCGTGTCCGGCGATCACCTCCAACATGGAGGCGATCACGAGCTCCGAGGCCGTCTTCAGTTTCGCCAGCTCATCGGCCGACTTCACCGCCCGCAAGCGCTCGAGCACCAGCAGCGCGTCCTTGAGCTCGGCGCCGGGCAGGGCGTCAGCGAGCGCCCGGCCCGCATCCATCGGCAGGAACGCCATCTCGACCCCGACCCGCTTCAGCGGGACGCCGGCGTTCCGGATCAATGCCACGGCGCGCGTCACGGCATCCACCGACCCGTTGGACTCGGTTCGGACCTGAGGTACCCAGGGTGGCGCTACGGCCCGCTGATGGGTCTCCAGCCGGTGGCCGACATAGACGGCTTTCTCGGGCGCGCCCTTGGGATAGACCAGGACCGGCAGATAGCGGCTGACGCCCACGGCATCCATGTAGTCGAAGAAGATCGCGCGCTCGGCGCCGAGCAGGTACTGCACATTGTGCTTGGAGGTCGCGATCAGGACATCGAGGCCGGCGGCCTCCATCAGGCGGTCGAGCTTGGCGGCGTCAAATGGAATGACGCGCGAGCCGGACGCGCGTGTGACGTGCTCCTGCATGATGGAACTCCCAATGCTGGCGCGGCTTCAGCCGGTGCCTTGATCGACTTGGCTGGGGCTGAATGTGAGCCGGGAGCGGGGTTCTGGGTAGTTGCGGAAATGGCTGGCCTGATCTGCAGGCGCCTAGACCCGTAATTCGCATAAGGTATATTATGGAATACTTTCTAGTTGAACTTTGGACGCCGAAGCTATGGCGCTCAACGAGATTTTCTCGATGTGAGCAGCGAACGCGTGTGGGCTGTTACCCCGTTGGAGGGAGCGTAAGCTGATTGCATCCGTTGGCGGCAAAAAGGCCCGGCGGGAACCGGGCCTTCTTCTCGTCACCAGCCGTACCAGTAGGGATAAACCGGCGGGTAGTAGCGGCGGACCACTCGATATGGAGGCCCGTAGTAGTAAGGTGGCGGACCGTAGACCGGTCCATAATAAACCGGGGGCGCCGTGGCCGCCGCCAGTGTTCCAGCGAACAATCCAAGAGCAAGTCCGGGGCCAATTCCCGGACCGCCCCAGCCATGGTGATGCCAATAGGCCGAAGCCGGGGCAACCGATCCGATGAGGAGCGTTGCCGCCGCGACGACTGCAAGAGCAAGCTTTCTCATGTCACTTCCCTCAGTTTTACGCGCTACGCGCGCTTGTCTCCGTTATCATGCTCCACTTAGCCGAACCTCCGTTCGGCTATCTATTCAATTAGAACCGGCCGGGGCGAGTTCAAGCGTGCCGAATACGCTCGTCCAATCTTCCTGCATCTCAGGAACGATCGCACCGGCAGCTGGCTTCTCTGACTTGTGGTTCGAAAAGCTGCGGACCAGAGACAAGTTCAGGAGAAATGTTATGAAAACCCTCGTCGCTACAGTCGCGCTATTCACCTTCGTTGCGATCCCCGCATTCGCGCAAACGGCGGGGCCGGCCAATAGCTCACAGCTTGATGCAGCTTCCGCCGCCAACGACCAGAAGAGCCCGGCCGACACTGCCCAGGCCAATGGCAGCGGTCAAAATAAGGCTGCGATCGATAGCATCAGGAAGGATCTGCAAGCCGCCGGCTTTACCGATGTGAAGGTCGTGGCGGAATCATTCGTGGTGCAGGCGAAATCGAAGGACGGTAATCCCGTGGTCATGACTATAGGCCCGCACGGCATGTCAGTCTTTGAGGCCATGACGACCGGGACGAATTCAGCGACTGTGGGATCCGGCCAGGGCCGCACGCCCGGTAATTCGAACCCTGGGCCGTCGTCTCCAAACAACTCCCAAATGCAGAAGTAATTCGATCCACCCTGGGCCGGTGCACAAGGCGCAGGCTCATCCCTGCGAGCCAACGCCATTTGCGAAAGGCAGCGGGGGTGCGCCCTCGCCCGCCCTCTGAACGGTCCTAAGGAACGATTGCAATTCCCTGCAATTGGAACGCGGGAGGCATTAGAGGTGCCCGTTCGTTTCCTGCGCCTGGCGATCATCTGGTTGTTGGCATTGGCAACCATCTGGGTGATGCAGCCTTACCTGTCGGCGCTCTGGCTTTCCGACTCTGCTCCCCGGACGGTCACGCCTCGCGGCGACCTGGCTGCAAGCGAGCAGGCAACTATCCGTCTGTTCAAGGAGGTATCTCCGTCCGTCGTGCACGTGTTCGCTCGGGGCACGGCCAGCACATCCATGCTTTTCGACGAAAAGGAGAGCGTGCTGCAATCTGGCTCGGGAATTATCTGGGACGTTGGCGGGCACGTGATCACCAACAATCACGTTGTCAGCGGCACGGGCCAGATTGGAGTTCGACTGACCTCCGGCGAATTCGTCGCGGCCCGAGTGGTAGGCGCTGCCCCCAATTATGACCTGGCCGTTCTTCAGTTGGAGCGACCAAGGTCGCCACTGCATCCCATTGCCGTGGGTCGTTCGGCTGATCTGCAGGTGGGACAGAGCACGTTCGCGATCGGCAACCCGTACGGTCTCGACCAGACTTTGACCTCAGGTATTGTAAGTGCACTTGGCCGAAAACTGCCCTCGGTCACTGCCCGCGAAGTCAAGGGGATGATCCAGACCGACGCGCCAATTAATCCGGGGAATTCCGGCGGTCCCCTCCTCGACAGCGCCGGACGGCTTATTGGCGTAAACAGCGCCATCCTCTCCGGTTCGGGCGCATCGGCCGGAATCGGGTTCGCCATTCCCGTCGATGTTGTCAACCGCGTTGCGGGGGAGTTGATCCGAAACGGTCACGTTCCCTTGCCGGGCATCGGCATCGTGGCAGCCAAGCAGGACGAGGCAACAAGCCTCGGAATCGATGGCATCATCATCCTCAGAACGTTGCCCGGGTCTCCAGCCGCGCAAGCTGGAATTGAAGGCGTGAGCCAGGACGGCGCAATCAAGGACATCATCACCGAAGTGAACGGCAAGCCTGTCCACAGCATGGAGGAGTTGACGTCGATCCTCGAGGACGAGGGGATCGGCAAGCAGGTGGAGTTGACCATCGAGCGCGCTGGGCAAAGCCGGACAGTCAAGTTGAACACCGCCGACGTCTCCCGGCTCGCCGAGCGATGATCCTGCCCTGGCTTGGTGATGCTATTCGCCGGCCTGCGCGCTACCGCTGGAGCTCCATGGTATGCAACCGCGAAGCGCTCGCACCGGAACGAACGGTGTCACCATGCGTTTCCGGAGGGATTCGGAATTCCTGGGACTTTCGTGCCACGCTACCATTTCGATTTAGTGGACTCAAAGACGGTTGCCGACCAAGGCGGCTCAGAGCTGCCAGACGATCTCAAGGCATTGGATGTTGCCGAAGAGTTAGCTCGCCGACTTGCGAGAGATCGTCCCGATCTCAAGGGCCGTCACTTCTCCATACTAGTGACGAATCAGGATGGCGAAGAGATCGGGCGCGTGCCGCTGGATCGGCCACACTGATGTCTGTCTGGACGAACGCTGAGGCCAGGCGCAACCTCGCGCTGCTGCTGCACACGTGGAGTCCAACCATTCCGGAACCGTGGCTCGCGGCCGGCCGTTGAAATGGCAGCGGGGCTCCCGGAGGCACGGTGCCAAAAACAGGTACGCAGGAGGTCGCAAGGCTGCTGCGCGAGTACGCACAGCGAAGCGCGTTGCGCGGTGGCAATCCGTACCGCGCGAAAGCATATTCCCGAGCCGCGGACAGTCTGGCGGCGCTCGCCGTACCCATCGAGCAGCTTATCGAAGAGGACAGACTGACCGAGATACCTGGCGTTGGCGAAGCTATCGCCGACATCATTGCCAAACTGCACCGCACCGGCACGCATCCGAGCCTGGAGAAACTCCGGAAAGAGATCCCCGCCGGTGTTCTGGAGCTTTTGAGCGTGCCCGGTCTTCGGGCTGACAAGGTGCTGCGGCTTTACAAGGACCTGGGGATCATCTCCCTTGCCGAATTGGAGGAAGCAGCGAAGGAGGACCGCATTAAGAAGGCCAAAGGGCTCGGCGCGGCACTGCAAACCAAAATCCTGCAAAACCTGGCGATTGCCAAGAGCGGCCAAGGCCGCCTGCATCTGCATCGCGCCGCAGCCCTGCTCCAGCATGCGAAGGACTCGCTTCGAAAGACCCGGCCCGAGCTCAAGCGCCTCACAGTCGCCGGTGACTTCAGGCGCGGCTGCGAACTGGTCGGCGATCTGGCCCTTGCCGCAGAGGCGCCGAGGGGCGGCAGCCAGCCGGACGTCGCCGCCTCCGGAGGGCTGCAGGTCCATCTGGCAGATCACAAGCACTTCGGCGCCGCCCTGCTGTACGCCACAGGCTCGCCGGCTCACCTGAAACAGCTTCGGGCGCTCGCAGAGAAGAACGGAATGCGTCTCGAAGAGGATGGCCTCCACAAAGGGCGACGCGTGATCGCCGGCACGGAAGAAGAGATCTATCGGGCGCTCGGGTTGCCCTTCATCGCACCCGAACTGCGCGAGGGACGCGGCGAGATCGAGCGTGCGCTGAAAGGAAAGCTGCCGAAGCTCGTGAGCGACCAGGACCTGCGCGGAATCCTGCATTGCCACACAGAGGCCTCGGACGGGACTGAGACCCTCGAGACGATGGCAAAAGCCACGCTGAAGCGAGGCTTCGAGTATTTCGGAGTCGCCGACCACTCGAAGTCGGCGCACTACGCCGGCGGCCTCTCGCTGGAGGAGATTAAAGAGCAGCATCGGGAAGCCGACCGGCTTAACAAGAAGGTCGGTAAGGACTTCCGGATCCTGAAGGGGATCGAGTCCGACATCCTCGTCGACGGGTCGCTCGACTATCCGGATGACGTGCTGGAAAGCTTCGATTTCGTGGTCGCCAGCATCCACGGCCGCTTCAAGTTGGACCGGAAGGCCCAGACCGAGCGCCTGCTGCGCGCCATCGCCAATCCCTACACCACGATCCTCGGCCATATGACCGGCCGCCAGCTTCAGCGCGGCCCCGGCTACGAGATCGACGTTGAAACGGTGCTGCGCGCCTGCGCCAAACACGACGTTGCGGTCGAGATCAACGCCCACCCATGGCGGCTCGATCTCGACTGGCGCTGGCACCAGGCGGCACTCGAGTTCGGCTGCATGATGAGCATCAATCCGGACGCGCACTCGATTCGAGAGCTTGATCACATGCATTGGGGCGTCGAGATGGCGCGCAAAGGCGGCGTGCCGGCAAACCGGGTCCTGAACGCGAAGACCCTGGACGAGATAACCCGTCACCTGAAGCGCAAACGGAGAAGTGTTCTGCGGGCCGCGTAAGGGGGAAGCCCCGCCCTGCTCTCGATTTCGACCGAACGATCACCTCGATCGACGATTGATAAGAGGGGCGCTCTGAGGAGGACGGACCATGAAGCAGGATCAATCTTCCAACGCGCGGCACCGCAAGACGGGATCGTCAGGGATCGCGTCCGGACTGCAGCCCGGCGGCACCAAGCCGTTGGACAGGACGGGCGTGACGATGGGAAGCGAAGGAACCGGGGGCGGGAGCATCGAAGGACGTGCGACGGGAAACGCCAAGGCGGACGACCAGACCAGGCAGCCATCCACCCGCCGGCGGTGATCTCGGACCTGCCTTCCGCCGAAAGCATATGCCGGCGAATACCTGGAACTGGAACTGCAGCGGGCCGCGCTCATTGGTCCGACTAGGTGTGTTGAATGGCTTGGATCGAAGATTACGCGCTCATAGGCGATTGCGAGACCGGAGCCTTGGTTGGGCGCGACGGTTCGATCGACTGGCTCTGTCTTCCGCGGTTTGACTCCGACAGCTGCTTCGGACGGCTCCTCGGCAACGAGGAGAACGGATACTGGAAGCTTTGTCCGCTCGATCGATCTGTGAGCGAGCGCCGCTATCGGCCCGGCACCTTGATCCTGGAGACAGTCTTCGCGACCGACCGGGGCCGCGTTCGCGTTACTGACTTCATGCCTCCAAAGACGAAGTTGTCCAAGGTCGTCAGGATCGTCGAAGGGCTTGAAGGCAAGGTCGAAATGCGCAGCGAATTGGTCGCGCGTTTCGACTACGGAATCACTGTGCCGTGGGTAAGTCATGTCGAGGATGGGGCGCTCAGCTTGGTTGCAGGGGCATCCATGCTGCTGCTGAGAACCGAAGTGCCCGTCCACGGCGAGTCCATGAAAACAGTTGGTTCGTTTTCGGTCACGGATGGCCAGCACGTTGCCTTCGTTCTTTCTCACCAGATCTCATACGAGAATCCTGCTACGGCCGAAGATCCGAACGCCCTTTTGGATGAGACGGAACGCTTCTGGCGGGAGTGGTCCAGCCGCTGCGAAGCTGCAGGGCCGTACTCGGAGGCGGTTCTGCGGTCTCTCATGACCCTCAAGGCCCTCACCTTCGCGCCGAGCGGTGGGATGGTCGCCGCGGCGACGACATCGCTTCCGGAGCAGGTCGGAGGCCCGAGAAACTGGGACTATCGCTTTTGTTGGCTTCGGGACGCCACACTAACTCTCTTGGCCCTTATGGGAGCCGGCTATTACGACGAGGCGCGCGCCTGGCGGGACTGGCTCGTCCGCGCCGTCGCGGGAAGCCCCAAGCAACTGCAGATCATGTACGCCGTGACGGGCGAGCGCCGTCTGACCGAGTGGGAGGTGCCGTGGCTATCGGGATATGAGAACTCGAAGCCGGTGCGGATCGGAAACGCGGCGCACACCCAGCTTCAGCTCGACGTCTACGGCGAATTGATGGACGCCTTGTACCAGGCCCGTCGCGGCGGGCTGCGCGAGAACAAGCGCGCCTGGGCCGTTCAATGCGCGCTTCTTGATCACCTCAAAGAGATCTGGACCGAACCGGACGAAGGTATTTGGGAGGTCCGGGGTGGTGCAAAGCATTTCACTTACTCCAAGATCATGGCGTGGGTCGCCTTCGATCGGGCGATCCGCTCGGCAGCCGAATTCGGCATGCATGGTCCCGTGAAGGAATGGGAAGCGCAGCGCGCCGCGATCCACGAAGACGTGTGTCGGCACGGCTGGGACAAACAACGCCAGACATTTGTTCAGGTCTACGGCGAGCCGCAGCTCGATGCGAGCCTGCTGCTGATCCCTGCTGTCGGATTCCTACCGCCGGAAGATCAGCGGGTGATCTCGACGATCAATGCCATCGAACACGATCTCTTCGAGGACGGCTTCGTCCGGCGGTACGATACGGGCGCCACGGAGGACGGTCTTCCACCCGGCGAAGGCATGTTCCTGGCCTGCAGCTTCTGGCTTGCGGACGCGTACCATCTGACCGGCCGCGATGCGGATGCCAAGGCATTGTTCGAGCGGCTTCTGGCACTTCGCAACGATGTCGGTCTGCTCTCGGAAGAATACGACACCGCGCATCGGCGGCTGGTCGGGAACTTCCCCCAGGCCTTTTCCCATATCGCGCTGGTCAATACCGCGCACAATCTGACGCACACTGAGAAGCCCTCGGAGCACCGAGGCAGCAAAAAGGCACTCCCGAGCGAGGGGATGGAGGCGACGCAGCCGACGAGGAGTTAAGCATGGCAGAGACCACGACCGATCCCACCGCGCCCGCCAGCCCTGGCGAGCGCCCTCGACCCCGCGCCCGCTTTCCAGTCGTTCTGGAGAGGCAGCCAGCGCTGGTGACCGGCGCGAACTCGGGCATCGGCCGCGCAGTCGCTCTCGGTCTCGCCGCCTCGGGTGCCAACGTCGTCATCAACTACGTCGTGGATCCCGAGGCCGCCGAAGACGTCGCCCACCAGATCGAAGCGCTTGGCCGGAAGGCCATGACTGTCAAGGCGGACGTCAGTAGTGAGGAGGACGTCCGATCGATGTTTGCCAAAGCCATCGATCAGTTCGGAAGCCTGCACATCGTGGTGAACAACGCGGGCTTGCAGCGCGATGCGCCATTCCACGACATGACGCTCGAACAGTGGAACAAGGTCATCGGCGTCAATCTCACCGGGCAATTCCTCTGCGCGAGAGAAGCAGTTCGAGAATTCAGGCGACGAGGCGTCGTGAAGGACATCTCCGTCGCCGCGGGCAAGCTCGTCTGCATGAGCTCCGTCCACCAGGAGATACCCTGGGCAGGACACGCGAACTACGCGGCCTCGAAAGGAGGCGTCATGCAGTTGATGCGAAGCGTCGCCCAGGAGGCGGCTCCGCTCGCCATCCGCGTCAACGGCATTGCGCCCGGCGCCATTCGCACGGCCATCAACCGCCCCGCTTGGGAAACCGAAACAGCCTATGAAAGCCTGATGACGCTGGTCCCCTACAAGCGCATAGGCGAGCCCGACGATATCGCCCAGGCAGTCGCCTGGCTGGTATCGGACGCCGCCGATTACGTGACGGGTGCGACCCTGTTCATTGATGGCGGCATGATGCTCTTTCCCGGCTTCGCAACCGGCGGCTAAGCTTGTCGGTTTCGCTTGGGATCGCCATGCGAGATCACCCCAACATATTGACACAACAGAGAAATCCTGGCGCCTTTTATTCATCAACCCATCCGAACGGGTCAGCCGCGGCTCGGGTCGTTGAGGCTGCCCCTGCCCTCAACTGCCGCTCCGCCGCTACTGTGCATGGGGTTGTTTTCGCGTTTTTATGCTGAGCCCGGTCACGCCGAAAGCCGATATTGCCGCCACGTTGTCCGGCTGCAATAAGCGAGCTTCGCGAGATCGCAGATGACCTTCAGGCCGTCCGTCCGTATAGGTTTGCGTCTCACAACAAGAACAAACTTCCGAGGAAGCAGACCCATGAGTTTTTCCCGCCGCACGCTTCTCAAGGCCTCCGCCGCGACCGCCGTCTTTGGCGGCGTCAGCGCGCCCTATGTCGCCCGTGCCCAGAGCGCCGAGTTCACCTACAAATACGCCAATAACCTGCCGGACACCCATCCGCTGAACGTGCGCGCCAAGGAGATGGCGGCGGCGATCAAGAGCGAGACCGGCGGCAAGTTCGACCTCCAGATCTTCCCGAACAACCAGCTCGGCTCCGACACCGACATGCTGAGCCAGATCCGCTCCGGCGGGGTCGAGTTCTTCACGCTGTCGGGCCTGATCCTGTCGACGCTGGTGCCGGCCGCCTCGATCAACGGCATCGGCTTCGCGTTCCCGGACTACGATACGGTCTGGAAGGCCATGGACGGCGACCTCGGCGCCCATGTCCGCGGCGAGATCAAAAAGGCCGGCCTCGAGGTCATGGACAAGATCTGGGACAACGGCTTCCGCCAGACCACGTCGTCGACCAGGCCGATCACGAGCCCGGACGATTTCAAGGGCTTCAAGATCCGCGTGCCGGTGTCGCCGCTGTGGACCTCGATGTTCAAGGCGTTCGACGCCGCGCCAGCCTCGATCAATTTCGCCGAGGTCTATTCCGCGCTCCAGACCAAGATCGTCGAGGGTCAGGAGAACCCGCTGGCGATCATCTCGACCGCAAAGCTCTACGAGGTGCAGAAATACTGCTCGCTGACCAACCACATGTGGGACGGTTTCTGGTTCCTGGCCAACCGGAGAGCCTGGGAAAAGCTGCCGCAGGACGTGCGCACCATCGTCGCCAAGCACATCAACGCCGCCGCCGTTAGGGAGCGTGAGGATACCGCCAAGCTGAACGCCAATCTCCAGCAGGAGCTGGCGGCCAAGGGCCTGACCTTCAACCAGCCCGCAGTGGCGCCGTTCCGCGACAAGCTGCGGGCCGCCGGCTTCTATGCGGAGTGGAAGGGCAAGTATGGCGAGCAGGCCTGGGAGCTGCTGGAAAAGGCCGTCGGCAAGCTGTCGTAACGTGTTGGAGCCGTCATGGCTCATATCGAGGTCGAGGTGACTGAAGTGGCGGGCGAGGAGGCGGATCAGTCCCCTCGCCGATCTTCCTTGCTGGCATCGCTCGAACGCGTCCTCGGCTTCGCTGTTGAAATCCCCGCGGCGATCCTGGTGGTCGCCGAGATCGGGATCCTGTTTGCGGGCGTGGTCGCGCGCTACGGTTTGCACCGGCCGCTGATCTGGTCCGATGAACTTGCCTCGATCCTGTTCCTGTGGCTGGCGATGCTGGGCGCCGCGGTGGCGTTCCGCCGCTCCGAGCACATGCGCATGACTGCGCTTGTCGCAAGCGCACGGCCGGCCATGCGCGCCTATCTCGATCTGTTCGCGGCTTGCGCGGCGCTGGCATTCCTCACGCTGATTGTCTGGCCGTCCTTCGACTATGCCTATGAGGAAAGCTACATCACCACGCCGGCGCTCCAGATCTCCAATATCTGGCGCGCCGCAGCACTGCCGGTCGGCATCTGCCTGATGGCGGTGTTCGCGCTGCTGCGGCTGCTGCGCGCGGCCGATTACCGGATGGTGCTGACGGCCATACTGTCCGTTGCAATCGTCGTCGGCCTGTTCTGGCTGGCGCAGCCTTACCTGCGGCCGGTCGGCAATCTCAACCTCGTCATCTTTTTTGTCGGCGTCGCCGGTTTTTGCGTCTTTGCCGGCGTTCCCATTGCGTTCGGCTTTGGCCTTGCGATCTTCGGCTACCTGGCGCTGACCACGCACACGCCCATGATGGTGCTGGTCGGGCGGATGGACGAGGGCATGAGCCACCTGATCCTGCTCTCGGTGCCGTTGTTCGTGTTCCTGGGCCTGCTGATCGAGATGACCGGAATGGCACGGGCCATGGTGGCCTTCCTGGCGAGCCTGCTCGGCCATGTCCGCGGCGGCCTGCACTACGTGCTGGTCGGCGCCATGTATCTGGTCTCCGGCATTTCCGGCGCCAAGGCCGCCGACATGGCCGCGGTCGCGCCCGTGCTATTCCCCGAGATGAAGCAGCGTGGCGCCAAGCCAGGCGACCTCGTCGCGCTTCTTGCCGCGACGGGAGCCCAGACAGAGACCATCCCGCCAAGCCTCGTGCTGATCACAATCGGCTCGGTCACCGGCGTCTCGATCGCGGCGCTGTTCACCGGCGGCCTCCTGCCTGGCGTCGTCCTCGCGGTCACGCTCTGCACGCTGGTCTGGTGGCGCTATCGCCGCGAGGACATGAGCCACGTCCGCCGCGCCACTGCTTCAGAGATCGGCAAGACCTTCGTCGTCGCCCTGCCCGCGCTCGCGCTACCCTTTGTGATCCGCTACGCCGTGGTCGAAGGCATCGCGACCGCCACTGAAGTCTCGACCATCGGCATCGTCTACGGCGCCCTGGTCGGCCTTCTCGTCTACCGCCGCTTCGACTGGCGACGGCTGTTTCCGATGCTCATCGAGACCGCGGCCTTGTCGGGCGCGATCCTGCTGATCATCGGCACCGCGACCGGCATGGCCTGGGGCCTGACCCAGTCCGGCTTCTCGCGCTCGCTGGCGGCTGCCATGACCGGCCTGCCCGGTGGCTCGGCCTCCTTCATCGCCGTGTCCATCCTGGCCTTCACCGTTCTCGGCAGCGTGCTGGAGGGCATCCCTGCGATCGTGCTGTTCGGACCACTGCTGTTTCCGATCGCCCGCGCCGTCGGCGTGCATGAGGTGCACTACGCCATGGTGATCATTCTCGCCATGGGGATCGGGCTATTCGCCCCGCCCTTCGGCGTCGGCTATTATGCGGCCTGTGCCATTGGACGTGTCGAGCCGGCCGAAGGCATCAGGCCGATCTGGGGCTATCTGCTGGCGCTGCTGGTGGGATTGATCGTCGTTGCGGTCTTCCCCTGGATCTCGATCGGGTTCCTGTAGAGCGCGGCGTCAAGGAGGGTGTCGATGAGTGATAGGCAGAACCAGTACAATATCGGCCTCGACAAGACCCCCGCCAACTACGTGCCGCTGTCGCCGCTGAGCTTCCTCGCGCGCAGCGCCGCCGTCTATCCCGATCACGTCAGCACCGTCTATGAAGGCCGCAGCTTCACCTGGGCGCAGACCTACGAGCGCTGCCGGCGCTTTGCGTCTTATCTTGCCGGCAAAGGCATCGCCGTCGGCGATACCGTCGCGGCGATGCTGCCGAACATCCCGGCGATGAACGAGGCGCACTTTGCCGTCCCCATGACCGGTGCCGTGCTCAACGCGCTCAACATCCGCCTCGACGCGCCCTCGATCGCGTTCCAGCTCGACCATGGCGGCGCCAGGGTCATCCTGGTCGATCCCGAATTTTCGGACGTGATCACCGACGCGCTCGCGCAGATGACCGGGCCCAAGCCGATCGTGATCGACGTCGACGATGCCGCCTTCAAGGGCGGCCAACGCATCGGCGAGATCGAATATGAAGCGGCCGTCGCGCAAGGCGATCCGAACTTCGCGGCGATCCCACTGAGCGATGAATGGGACGCTATCGCGCTGAGCTACACCTCGGGCACGACGGGCAATCCTAAAGGTGTCGTCACCCATCATCGCGGGGCCTATCTCAACGCCGTCAGCAACATCCTCGCAGGCCAACTCGGCCAGCACCCGGTCTATCTCTGGACGCTGCCGATGTTCCACTGCAACGGCTGGTGCTTCCCCTGGACCATTGCCGCGGCCGCGGGCATCAATGTCTGCCTGCGCAAGGTCGAGCCGACAAAGATCTTCGAGCTGATCAAGCAGCACGGCGTGACCCATATGTGCGGCGCGCCGATCGTCTACAACACGCTGATCAACGCGCCCGATGCGCCCAAACAAACGTCAACCGGCGATACCGCCCGCCCAGTCATCGGCCTGATCGCCGGCGCAGCGCCGCCGGTCGCGGTGCTTGAAGGCGCAGAGAACATCGGCATCAAGCTCACGCATGTGTACGGCCTGACCGAGGTCTATGGTCCCGCCTCTGTCTGCGCCGAGCAGCCGGGATGGGACGAACTCCCGGTCGCCGAGCGCGCGCGGATGAAGCGGCGGCAGGGTGTCTCCTACCCGCTCGAGGAAGCCGTCACTGTCATCGATCCCAAGACCATGCAAGAGGTGCCGCGCGACGGCGAGACCATCGGCGAAGTCATGTTCCGCGGCAACATCGTGATGAAGGGCTATCTCAAGAACGAGAAGGCCACGAAGGAAGCCTTCGAAGGCGGCTGGTTTCACACCGGCGATCTCGGCGTGCTTGATGAGCACGGCTACGTCATCATCAAGGACCGCTCCAAGGACATCATCATCTCCGGCGGAGAGAATGTTTCGTCCGTGGAGGTCGAGGACATCCTCTACAAGCATCCCGCCGTGCTGTTCGCGGCCGTGGTCGCAAAGCCCGATCCGAAATGGGGCGAAGTGCCCTGCGCCTTCATTGAGCTGAAGGCCGGCGCCAGCGCGAGCGAGGCCGATATCATCGCCTTCTGCCGCACGCATATGAGCGGCTTCAAGACCCCGAAGGCCGTCGTGTTCGGACCGATTCCGAAGACATCGACGGGCAAGATCCAGAAATTCCTGCTGCGCGAGAAGGTCGGCTCGGCCAAAGCGATCTCAGCGTAAGCTCGCCCCTGCTTCAGACACAGACAGAGACACGGGCTGTATTGCTGCCGGTAAGGCCGTGGTGCGCCACGCCTGGTAAGACTCAGTGCGTCTCCAGCCGCAGTCCATCGTAGGCCGGCACCACGCCCGCGGGCAGCGATTGCCGGATCACCTCGTAATCGACATCGGCGGTCATATTGGTGATGACGGCGCGCTTCGGCTTGAAACGTTCGATCCAGGACAGCGCGTCGTTGATGCTGAAATGGCTGGGATGGCCGGTGTAGCGCAGGCCGTCGACGATCCAGAGATCGAGGTTCTCCAGTGCGCTCCAGCTCTCGCGCGGGATGTCGTTCAGATCGGGCGTATAGGCGGCGTTGCCGATGCGATAGCCGAGCGCGGGGATCTGACCGTGCTGCACCAGGAAGGCCGTCATCTTCACCGCGCCGCCCTTGCCCAGGATGGTCTGGGTCTCGCCGGCTTCGACCGAGTGCCTTGTCAAGATCGGCGGATAGTCGCTGCCCTCCGGCGATATGAAGCAATAGGAGAACCGCGCCATGATGTCCTTGGCGGTCGACTGATTGAAATAGGTCGGAATGCGCTTGCGCATGTGCAGCACGACCGAACGCAGATCGTCCATGCCGTGGGTTTGGTCGGCATGCTCGTGCGTCAGGAACACAGCATCGATATGATCGACGTCGGCATCGATGAGCTGCTCGCGCAGGTCAGGCGAGGTGTCGATGACGATCCGCGTGGTGCCGTGCTCGCCGGTCTGCTCGACCAGCAGCGAACAACGGCGGCGGCGGTTCTTGGGGTTGGTGGGGTCGCAGGCGCCCCAGCCGAGCGCCGGGCGCGGCACGCCGGCGGATGAGCCGCAGCCCAGGATCGTCAGCGTCAATGTCATGCGGCTTCCAATCTCACGCTTTCACCTTAGAGAACAGGCGGAAGAAGTTCTCGCTGGTCTGGCGTGATATCTCCTCAAGCGACACGCCGCGCGTCTCCGCCAGCACCTTTGCGACCTCCACCACATAGGCGGGTTCGTTGCGCTTTCCACGGAACTTGCCCGGCGCAAGATAGGGTGAATCCGTTTCGACCAGAATGCGATCAGACGGCAGTTCGGCCGCAAGCGCACGCAAAGCATCTGACTTCTTGAAGGTCAGGATGCCCGTGAAGCCGATATAGAGCCCGAGCGACACCGCCTTCAGCGCCAGCTCGCGCCCGCCCGTGTAACAATGCAGGATGGCGCGAAATGATCCTTTCGCAGCTTCCTCTTCCAGGATGCGGGCGCAATCCTTGTCTGCCTCGCGGGTGTGGATCACCAGCGGCAGGCCGGTCGCGCGCGCCGCCGCGATGTGGGCACGAAAGCCCCTCGCCTGTGCCTCCGGCGAGCCGTCGTCGTAAAAATAGTCGAGCCCGGCTTCGCCGAGCGCGACGACCTTGGGATGTTGCGTCAGCGCGATCAGCTCGTCCGGAGAAATGCCGTCTTCCTCATCCGCGTGGTGCGGATGGGTGCCGACCGAGCAATAGACGTCGTCATACCGCCCGGCGATGGCGAGAAGCTGATCGAGCTTTCGCACCCGCGTCGAGATCGTGACCATGCGCGTGATGCCGGCCGCGCGCGCACGCGACACAATCCCGTCGAGATCCTCCGCAAAGTCCGGAAAATCCAGATGGCAGTGGCTATCGACCAGCATCGTCCGAACGCCCTAAGCCGCCGGCTCGACATAGCGCGGGAACGCCGGCGTCGGCGCGGGTAGCGTCGAGCCCGGCGCAATCCTTTTGGCGCCGCCGAGCATCGCAAAATTGCGCTCACCCTCGGGGATGCCGAGGCTGTCGAGGAGTAAGCCCGAGGCCGTCGGCATCGCCGGCTGGGCCAGGATCGCTATCTGGCGCACGACTTCGGCGGTGACGTAGAGCACCGTCCTTTGCCTTGCAGGGTCGGTCTTGGCCAGCGCCCACGGCGCCTCGCCCGCGAAATAGCGGTTGGCTTCCGCAACCACGGCCCACACGGCATTGAGCCAATGATGGATCTGCTGCGTCGCCATCGCCTCGCGCGATGCGGCGACCATGCCGTCCGCCATCGCCAGGATCGCCTTGTCGTTGTCGCTGAACTTGCCGGGCTCGGGCAGCACGCCGCCGAGCTGTTTTGCGATCATCGACAGCGAGCGTTGCGCAAGATTGCCGAGATCGTTGGCGAGATCGGCATTGATACGTGCAACGATGGCTTCATGGTTGTAGTTGCCGTCCTGGCCGAACGGCACCTCGCGCATGAAGAAATAGCGCATCTGGTCGACGCCATACTGGTCGGCGAGATTGAAGGGGTCGACGACGTTGCCGACCGACTTCGACATCTTCTCGCCCCTGTTGAACAGGAATCCGTGGGCATAGACCCGCTTCGGCAACGGAATCCCGGCCGATAGCAGGAAAGCCGGCCAGTACACCGCATGGAAGCGGATGATGTCCTTGCCGATGACGTGCACGTCGGCAGGCCAATAGCGCCAGTTCTTGTCGCTCTCGTCGGGGAAGCCGACGCCGGTGATGTAGTTGGTCAGCGCATCGACCCAGACATACATCACGTGCTCTTCGTCGCCGGGCACCTTGACGCCCCAGTCGAAGGTGGTGCGCGAGATCGAGAGATCGCGCAGACCACCCTTGACGAAGCTTACCACCTCGTTCTTGCGGGAGTCCGGTCCGATGAAGTCGGGATGCTCCGCATAGAGCTTGAGCAGCCTGTCCTCATAGGCAGACAGGCGGAAGAAATAGCTCTTTTCCTCAACCCAGTCGACCGGCGTCCCTTGCGGACCAAGCCGCACGCCGTCGTCGTTCACGCGCGTCTCGTCCTCGGCGTAGTACGCCTCATCGCGGACCGAGTACCAGCCGGAATAGGTGTCGGCATAGATGTCGCCATTGGCAGCCATGCGCCGCCAGATCTCCTGGCTGGAGCGATGGTGCTGCTCTTCGGTGGTGCGGATGAAGCGGTCGAACGACACGTTCAGACGTTCGTCCATCTCCTTGAAGCGGCCAGCGTTGCGGGCGGCGAGCGCCGACGGCGTCAGGCCTTCGCTCTGCGCGGTCTGAACCATCTTCTGGCCGTGCTCGTCGGTGCCGGTCAGGAAGAACACGTCCTTGCCGTCGAGCCGCGCAAAGCGCGCCAGCACGTCGGTCGCGATCGCCTCATAGGCGTGGCCGATATGCGGGCTGCCGTTGGGATAGGCGATCGCGGTGGTGATGTAGAAGACGTTGTCGCGCGCAGCGGGGGCAACGGGTGCATCCGCCTTGGATGGGGCCACTGGCTTTGGCGCAGGCGACGCCTTGGGTTTTGCGACCCTGGGTTTCAAGGACCTCGGCGGTGTGGCGACAGGAGCCGATGCGGCGATCACCGCGAGCGCGGTCCTCCCCGCCTTCTTGGCTGCCTTCTTCGCCGGGACCTTTGCGGGCCTTTTGGCAGCCGTCTGCTTCGAAGCCTTGGTGACGACCTGCTTCTTTGCAGCCTTCTTGCCGGTCTTCTTTGCTGTTTTCGCAGCGCTCTTCTTCACGCCCTTGTTGGCGACAGCCTTCTTGGTCTTCTTGACGGTCTTGGCAGCTTTGCGTGCGAGTGCCTTCGCGGGCTTCTTCGCAGCCTTCTTGCTGCTCTTGCCCTTAGCGGTCTTCTTAGCTCGCGTTGCCACGACGGATTCCTTTACCGGCTTCTCGAATTTGGAGTCGAATCTGCGCCTAGCGCGTTGCGTCCGCAAGCCAGCCGAACACCGAGAAAACCAAGGGCTTGCGCTCCAGATTGTAGGTTTCGGTGTCGCGCGCGGCGCGGACGATCTTCTCCCATACCTCAGCTAGACGCGCAAGGCGCGGCAGGTTCTGGTTGGCATTGGCTTCGTCCGCATGCAGGCGCTCCGCGATCCAGCGATCAATGCCGTCGATGAAGGCCGCGAGCGCGACGCGGTCGTTGGTGGGAAGCGAATCGCCGAGTGTGTGCAATTCGCGTGGATCGACTTGCGGCAGTCGCGCCAGCATTGCCGCCGTGCGCTGCTGGAGTTTCAGCGTATCGCCGCCGAGAAGCGTCAGGGCGCGCGCGATGCTGCCTTCGGAGGCCTCCGCCGCCTCGCGTAGCGCCAGGTCGCTCGGAGCGACGTCGACAGCCGCCGCGGCCGCGCCAATCACCTCGTCGGTCGTCAGCGACCGCAGGCGCAGCTTGCGGCAACGCGATTGGATCGTGGCGAGGACGCGCGCGGGCGCGTGGCTGACAAGCAGGAACAGAGATTGCTGCGGTGGTTCCTCGAGAATTTTCAGAAGCGCGTTGGCCGCATTGGGGTTGAGCTCGTCGACGGTGTCGACGATGCAGATGCGCCAGCCTTCGGCGGCCGCCGTCGAGCCGAAGAACGCGATCGTCTCGCGCGTCTCGTCGACGGTAATGACAGTGCGCATCACGCCGCGGTCATTGGCGGTGCGCTCGAGCGTCAGCAGGCCGCCATGCGAGCCAGCCGCTACCTGCCGTGCCACGGCGTCGTCCGGATCGATCGCGAGATCTTCGGCGCCCTGCACGACGGGCGCCAGTGGCTGGCCGTGGGCAAGCACGAAGCGCGCCATGCGATAGGCCAGCGTCGCCTTGCCGATTCCCTGCGGCCCGCCAATCAGCCACGCATGCGGGATGCGCCCGCTGCGATAGGCCCCCAGCAGCGCGGTCTCGGCCTCGCGATGGCCGAACAGAAGGTTCGTCTCGCGCGGATGCGGGATCGCGGATTCCCGCTCGGCCTGACGCGGGCTCATGCGGAGACCACCGAGGCTGACGTCGGCAGGAGACGGTCACGCAGCGCAGTCCAGACGCGCCCGGCCACCGTATCGGGGTCGGAATCAGCGTCGATCAGCGCGCAGCGTGCGGGATCGTCCGCGGCAATCTTGCGATAGGCCTCGCGCAAGCCCTGATGAAAGGCGAGCTTCTCGCCCTCGAACCGGTCAGGCGTGCCGCTGCCGCGCCGCGCCGCCGCGCGTGCCAAGCCGATCTCCACCGGCAAATCGAGGATGATGGTGAGATCCGGCTTGAGATCGCCGATGGTGACCCGCTGCATGGCATTGATCAGCCCGGCGGGTACGTTGCCGAGGCTGCCCTGATAGGCGCGTGTGGAGTCGGCGAATCGGTCGCATAACACCCAAATGCCCTGCTTGAGTGCAGGCTCGATCACCGTGCGGACATGGTCATCGCGCGCAGCCGCAAACAGCAACGTCTCGGCGTCGGGTCCGAGCAGCTTGCCCATCCCCGAGAGCACGAGATGGCGCATGATCTCGGCACCCGGCGAACCGCCCGGCTCGCGCGTCACCAGGGTCTTGAGTCTGGCCGCATTGAGGCGGTCGGCGAGCTTCTTGATCTGGGTCGACTTGCCGGTGCCCTCGCCGCCTTCAAAGGTGATGAAGCGTCCGCGTCCGGACGGACGCTGTCCCGTGCTCTCACCCATGATCAGAGCTTCTCGACGCCTGCGCGGAACATCCCGATCACGAGTTCGCTGGCGCCATCGATCGCGCGCCGCACGGTCGAGCCGGTGCCAACGGCCTCGGCCGCATAGACCGGCGTCTCCACCGCGATATTGCCACTGCGCCAGACCTTGACGACGCCGACCTGCCGGCCGGCCTCGACGGGTGCGCGCACCGGGCCTCTATAGACGACGCGCGCGATCAGCTTGTCATTGCCATTCTTGTGCACCATCACCTTCACGGGCTCTTTGGCGACGAGCTTCACCGAGCGGCTCTCGCCGCCGAACACCTTGGCGTAGCCGACGGGCTGGTCGGCCGCGATCAGCGTGCGGGTCTCGAAATTGCGAAAGCCCCATTCCAGCATCTTCTTGGCTTCGGTGGCGCGGTCCTCAGAATCTTCCAGGCCGTTGACGACGACGATCAGCCGCGTACCGTTCTGCACGGCCGAGCCGACCATGCCGTAGCCGCCCTCCTTGGTGTATCCGGTCTTCAGACCGTCGGCGCCTTCCATCGAATTGAGCAAAGGATTGCGGTTGGGCTGGCGGATCTTGTTCCAGGTGAACTCCTTCTCGCCGAACAGTTTGTAGAACTCGGGGAAGTCCAGGATGATGTGCCGGGCTAGCATGCCGAGCTCGCGCACAGTCATCTTGTTGCCGGGGTCAGGTAAGCCATTGGCGTTGCCAAAGGTCGACTTCGTCATGCCAAGCTCGCGGGCGCGCTTGGTCATGAAGTCGGACGCAAAGATCCGCTCGTTGCCGGCGATGCCTTCGGCGAGTGCGATGCAGGCATCGTTGCCGCTTTGAATGATCGCGCCGTGCAGGAGGTCGTCGACCGAGACCTTGCTGTTGATGGCAGCAAACATGGTCGAGGTGCCGGACGGGGCGCCGCCCTTGCGCCAGGCATTCTCGCTGATCCGGTACTCGTCGGTCAGCTTGATATCGCCCTTCCTGATCGCGTTGAACACGACTTCCGCGGTCATCAGCTTCATCATGCTGGAAGGGGCACGCAGCTCGTCAGCATTCTTCTCGAACAACACGCTGCCGCTGGAGGCCTCGATCAGGATCGCGGTGGGGGCATCGCCGTCGAAGCCGGCATCTTCGGTTTTTTTGGCACCCTGGACGCTCTGGTTGGCGGCATAGAGCACCCCGCCCCAGCTGAGGCTCACCGCGAGCGCCGCCGCGACCAGCCCGCGCGCCAGTGCTCCGGCTATGAACCCGGGGTGACGCAGCGGGATGAGACGAAGTACCATGGCGAGGCCCTGAGAGCGGCGTTCTAACAGTTGGAATCGGTGCGAACAACACGGGGATCGGTGCTTGCCCCGAGATTGCACGATTCTCCTCGTGTCCCTATCGTGGCATCTCAGGTTTCCTGACCAAACCCCTGAAAAAAGGCGGAAAAGCGATGTCCTCCACCCGTGTCATCAAGGCCAATGGGATCGACCTCTTCATCCGCGAGGCAGGTCGGGGACCGCTGGTAGTCCTCTGCCATGGTTGGCCGGAGCTATCCTATTCCTGGCGGCACCAGATCCCGGCGCTCGCGGCTGCCGGATTTCGCGTCGTCGCTCCCGACATGCGCGGCTATGGCCAAAGCTCATCGCCGCCTGACGTCGCGGCCTATTCGATCTTCGACATGGTTGGTGACGTGCTCGGCCTGGTCCAGGCGCTCGGCGAGACCAAGGCGATGGTCGTCGGCCACGACTGGGGCGCGCCGGTCGCCTGGCATGCGGCGCTGTTCCGCCCCGATATTTTCACGGCCGTCGCTGGCCTGAGCGTGCCGCCGCCGTTCCGCGGACGCGGCAAGCCGCTCGAGCTATTGCGTCAGGGCGGCATCACCAATTTCTACTGGCAGTATTTCCAGGCACCCGGCGTAGCTGAAGCCGAGTTCGAACATGACGTCGCCCGCACCATGCGCACGGTGCTCGGCGGGCGCGGACTTGCCGATCCAAACGCGGCGATGTTCGTGCAGGAGGGCAAGGGCTTTCTCGGTCATGCGACGGACGAGGAGCCGCTGCCGGCGTGGCTGAGCGAGGATGATCTCGCCCATTTCACCGAAGCCTTCCGCAAGTCCGGATTCCGCGGCGGGCTGAACTGGTATCGCAATCTCGACCGCAATTGGGAGCTGACCGCGCCCTGGCAGGACGCGCAGATCCACCAACCCTCGTTGTTCATCGCCGGTGCGAAGGATGCCGTCATCACCGGCCTGATCGGCGCCAAGCGCGTCAACGAGCTCGAGCGCGTGCTGCCCAATCTCACGCGGAAACTGATCATCGAGGGCGCCGGTCATTGGGTACAGCAGGAGCGGCCCGAGGAGGTGAATGCCGCGTTGGTCAGGTTCTTGCGCGAGGCTGTGGCGCGTTGACCCGTGCCGCGTATTTCGGGATCAGTACAGGCCGCGGCCAGTGAGGATGCTGCGCGCTTCGGCTGCGCCGCCATCGGCGGCGACAGGACCACTATCGGTGGCATAGCGGCCGTCCTCGTCATAGGACACTTGGCGGGCGTTCTGGAGCGCCCGGCCCCGGCTGCGGCTCGAGGCCGACATTTCCGAGGTCGCGTTGATCGAGGCGACGTCGGCTGAGGTATTGCCGAGGCTGTAGGGCCGTCCCTCCGGCATCGGAACCTCGCCGCGGATGGCCCCACGGTTCGACGACGGCAGCTCCGGTACGAACGGCCGGGCCGAGGCGACGCGGACCATCGAGGGCGACGGCGCCGGAATGCCGGTGCGCAAGGTGGCGATCAACTGGCGATCGTCGGAGCCTTCCAGCGGCGCCCGTCCGACATATTCGACACGCACCCTGGCGACGCCATTGCCTTTGAACTCAAGCAGTTCGGCAGCTTTGTTCGAGACGTCGATGAGGCGGTTGCCGTGGTAGGGCCCGCGATCATTGACGCGGACGATCAGCGATTTGCCGTTGGACAGGTTGGTCACCCGCGCATAGCACGGCATCGGCAGGGTCGGATGCGCCGCCGTCAGCGAGGCCATATCGAACACTTCGCCATTGGCGGTCAGGCGGCCGTGGAAATCATCGCCGTACCAGGACGCCATGCCCTCGGCGCGATAGTTGACGTCCTCCTCCGGCACGTAGGTCCGCCCGGCCACCACATAGGGCTTGCCGACGCGGTAGGTGCCGCCGCCCTTCGGGACCGGCTCGCCCCAGGCCACGACTCGCGGGCTCGAGGACACGCCGTATTTGGGATCGACCCGGCTGGCGAACTTGCCCGACGAGGCGCAATTGGCGAGCGCTAGGCAGGTCGCGACCACCGCAACGCTGCGCGCGGCCCGCACCACCGAATCTGACCGTCGGATCCCCATTCGCCCCAAATACCATTTCGCCGGAGACGGCTCCAATCCGCTTGCGTGCGGGGAGCGCCTTCCGGTCCTCAAGCTCCGAGACGGCCCACCACCGTCTCAGAGGTGGTAACGATAACGCAACCCGAACACGGCGGAAATGGGGAGCCCACAGCGTTCGCGCCGGGATGGTAAACAGGACGTTTGGCATTCTCCGTTGATCTACGGAGCATTGTGGGCCTCAGCGCTGCCTCCTCTGTGCCAGTCCTGCACAAGCTGTTGCGCCAAAAGCTCACTCCACTTCCATTGTCGCAGGCCTCACCGGAATTCTTTTGACTGTGCAAGGCCGCCCGCATCTTCTCGCGTGCAGGGGCGGGATTGGAATTTAACGATGATCGAGACGGTTTCGGCACTGATGGGTCTGGTGAGCGCGGGAATCTTCCTGGCCCATGCGTTTGAAGGCTACCGCACGAGGGCCTGAGGGCACTCGCGCGGGCGACATTGCATCACCTCTTCATGACGGCGCGTTCGGATAATTTTAATCGATCCGATCGAGCATCGAGGACGAGAGCGACAGGTGTCCCATGCGCAAACATGACCTCGTATCCGATGGCTTTCTGGCTTTGACCGCTGGCGGGCTGATGCTGCTCTGCTCGAGCCTTGTTGCCCTGGCCTTCGGCTAATCGTCAGCCTGCGCTTTCCTTTTTTCAGATCGCTGCGCCACTGCGACGCAGCATCCTAGGTTCGAAGCGGGATTGCTCCGCTCCCGTTTAGTTGATTGAATTTTCGCGTTCGGCGCCTCGACTCAATTTCAAGAGGCCACACCGATCAAGGTGACGCACATGCTTGCCGAGAAATTCTTTCTGGTTCTGGAATCGCTGATCCGCGGCGGCCGGACCTATCCGGACGGAAGCCCCCGGGTCATCAGCACCTCGCCGCACGTCCCGGTGACACTGCCTAACCAGAAATAGAAGCGGCGTGCGCACGGCGCTGATCGAGATCAATCGCGGGGCTGACGCGATGCCGCCTCGAGCTGCGCCAACGCCTGGTGCAGGCACTCCTGGAGCTTTCGCGCGACCTGCGCGCGCGAAATCCCCTTGGCGGCAAGGTCGCTCGACACCTTGCTCAGGGTCTCGTCCATCGTCTGGTTCGCCAGATTGTCCGTGACCAGCGCCGTCGCGTATTCAGCTGCGGCATCGCCGCTGAGCCCAAGCTCGCCTGCGGCCCAGAGCCCGAGCAGCTTGTTCGACCGCGCCGCGGCCTTGAACATGAGCTCCTCCTCGTGGGCGAACTTTGCCTCAAAGCCCTGCTCGCGCTTGTCGAACGTGGTCATGGTCAGCTCCATTTGCGTTGCGCTGTTTGCTAGGGATAAGGAGCGAACGTCTGCGTGGTTCTCATCAATTGAGGATTATTGAAGCTTCCGACCGAAGGCGAACGCGGTCAAGCCGCCGGACCGGAGCGAGGCGGCAATGTCAGGCTCGGACCAGCCTGGCCGGCCAAACAGCGCCATTTACGGTTTGTTAGGTAGACTCAGGGCCGCATGGCTCCCGGGGAAAACGAGAGTCGATCCATGAAGAGAGAGATTCGGGAATTTCGACGGCTGGAGCGTGTGTGCCTGGAGCAGGCTGCGCTGTCGACCATGGATCTCGCGCGGACCGGGCTGCTCAAGGTCGCCGATGACTGCCGCCTGGCCGCGGAGGCCATCGAGGCTCTGCCCGCGTCCCGCGGCGCATTCGCCTACGCCGTCCAGGCGCTCAAGCTTGCGCTATCTGCCGCGCACACGCCCGGCCGCCACTGACCGGCTGCAGGCTGGAGAAGCCTGACCGATCTGCCCTCGTCAGCCTTTGGCTTCGGCCGCCTCGCGGGCCAGCCGCTCGGCCCTCAGCCGCTCGCGATTGGCATAAAAGGCCTTCTGCGCTGCCTCATGGTCGCGCATCGCCTTCTCGGCCTCGATCCGGCGCGCCGCATCGCGCGCCTGGCGCTGTTCAGGGGTCAGGGGTTTGCGTCGGAAGGAAAGGTCTTCAGTCATGGCGAGATAACGCGAAAGTTGTCAGCGGGTTCCGCTGGAACGTCTGCGCCTTGCATGAAGACGATCCGACAAAATGTCGAAAACAACCCCATGCACAGTAGCCAAGTCCCGCTGAGATAAGGCTTTTCGAGATTGGGCCAACGAAGGCCCGCCGGTTCACCCTCGGCAGGCCGCCGTATTCGACGCGCTACCTGTAGATGTGGTAGATGTGGCGGTGGCCTCTGTGGGGCCGAGCCGGACGCTGGAGCCCGCCGGCTCCATTGCCGCCATTGGACGATGCTCCCGTTCCAGCGCCCGTAGTCCCGGCCGAGCCTGTCGTACCGACGCCTCCCACCCCCGCGGATCCACCCGCTCCTCCAGTTGCGCCAGCCGATCCAGTCCCTGCACCGGCGCCAGCCCCGCCTCCCGCACCACCTGATCCGCCTCCCGCACCGCCTGATCCGCCTGTGCCCTGGGCGTAGGCAACGCCGATTGATCCGCCTGCCAGCAAGGCGCACGTCAACACTGAGAAAATGATCTTTCGCATATCAAGGCTCCTGTTTGTCGTGCGGGGCTAACAGAGCCCGCCAAAGGACGTTCCTACCGCCGCTCGAGCCAACGGCGTCCTGGCGTTGCATAATGGAGCCTTGCGGCTTGCTCCGCTTCGTCCGCGCGATGAGCCTGCTGGTGTGCGATCGGCTGCAGGCAATCGCCAACCCAGACCTTACGCCGCAAGGCGGGGCCGGTTCTCCGCGTTTCGTTCCTCTGCTATCCACAGGAACCAGGGCCCAGACCTGCCATTAGCTTCGGCCCTTAAAGCTCTCTTTGAGGACGTCATCGCCGGGAGAATCGAGATGCGAACCACAATCATGGCCCTGTTGATCCTTCTGGGATCTCTTCCTGCTGCACACGCAGAACGCGATTATCCCTGGTGTGTCGTTGGCGACGACCTCGGTTGGCCCGGCGAGTGCATGTATTCGACCCGGGAGCAATGCATGGCTTCGTCATACGGCCGTTGGAACACGACCTGTGACATCAATCCGCGCGTGAGGTTCAGGCAGCAGGCCGAGCCTGCGCCAAAGGAGCGGCGGCAACGACGAGGATATTAGCGGCCTCCTGTTCGTGCCACTTCTTCAGGGGGCCTTTGGAAGATGCGTGCAACCATCCTCTTCGCTTCCTGGACTTCGCGCTCTAGCTCTTCGTCTGTCGGTCCTCCGTCCTGCTCCCATACGCCATCGGGGCGGAGACGCAACAAGCGGACACGCATGTCGCGCATTGCTTCCGGCGTCATCACGTAGGCGGCAACGTCTGCACAGCCATCTTGAATTCGCCGCCTTAAGGCGATGGGTTCCGTCGATGACGTGCGTGCCGTTGAAAGCGACGATGACAGGATGGGGTCCTCCCTCCGCTGCACTGTCATAGCGTCGACTACCGCTTGGACAAATTCGTATCCGGCGATGTTTTGTTTTATTCGGCCGTCAATCGGAAATCGACGCGGAGCCGAGTTCGACGATCGAATGGTATCGTCGCATGTCGAGATGTTTATGGTGCCCCATCGCTCGTGATAGTGGCACTCGTCGTTGGGCATTGCCGCGACAATCGCACACCGCCCGGTTGGTGAATCGAAGTGGTGGCCACGCGTTGCAGCTCTGGCTCGTACCCAGGCAGCATGGCGGCAATCTCAGCGTCGGTTCGATTGTTCCGAGGCATCAAAAGATGCCCGTTGGAAGACGACGAATCAATGCCGAAGGGATGGTTTCCACGCAACTCTTAATTCTGCGTGTCGACAGATTTTTCGCGAAGGCTTGACTCTGATTTTTCTCGCATTTCGAGCGAATCAAGCAGAGCCTTTCCACAGGAAGCAAAGCATTTTTGCACAGTGATGTTGAGTGTGACGTTCCAATTTGTGGAGCCGCTCGATGACGGTCTGTCGCGATGTGTTCAGCCGGAGCAAGGATCCCGATGTCTTTCGGAGGATCGCTCAGGAGCTTTACGATCTTCCGTTTGGGGCATGGCGACCTTGGGAGGAAGATATCTTCTTGCCCGCGATGCTGCGCAAGCCCAAAGGCTATGTCTATTCCGAGACCGAGCGACTCAAGCTCTCCGAGCTGTGTTGGTTCTCGGACGAGGTACACGGCCATGACGGCGTAACCGTCGAAGCAATGATAGCCCGTTGTGTCAGCAGGCTTGCAGACATGGGCGACGAAGAAGATTGGATCATCGAGTTAGCCGAACGTTGCGTTCCATTTGTGCGTCGGCGCCAGCTCCGCAACTTGGTCGCTTTATATGGCCTTACAGGTATGCCTATCGAGCGCGTCGACCTCAGCTTCGATTGGTGGAATCGCGAGCTTATGCCGGCCTAAACCGGGGTTTTTCGAGACTGCTCTTTTTGCCAGACCTCTTGTCGATCCGCCTGCATGATGAAGCTTGCCAATGGTGCAATATATTGAGCTCGGAACGTCAGATAGTCAGCTCGATCATAAATTAAAACAGAGATCACAAGCTCTTCGCAGTCGACGTATTCGACCAAGAAGCCCTCGTCGGGTGTCCGATAGACGTTCAATGTGTCAATCTCGCCAAAGCCCTCCATGGATCGGCAGCCGACTCTTGAGAGCAGTTCGCTCCAACCAACTGCATCGCCGGAATCCAGCGCCTTCTGAAACCACTCCGGTGGGCTGCACTTAGACAGCTTGCCGCCCTTGAATTCGTAGAGGTTGTCCTCGATCGCCATGCTCAGTCCTCCAACATGATTCGCTCAAGAGTAAGATGCCACCTATCTTGACGCGGTAGGTAACGGCCACCCCTTCCCTCCGGACATTTCACCAGCAAACTGGATAGTCGGATCGAGACATGAGCACGTTTCTGCAGACCAGGTTGGTTCCGGAAGCCGAGTTCTGGACCGCTTTCGATCGGACTGGTGCAATCTACTTTATCCGCAACGTTGATGCTGATGCGATTAAGATCGGCCATTCACGAGATCCTGCAAAGAGACTCTCCAACCTTCAGGTTGGATGCAGTGGGCGTCTAGAGTTGATAGGAGTCATTGCCGCCGCTCGTGAAATCGAGCCAATCGTGCACGACCAACTCTTCGAAGGGCGGATCCGCGGTGAATGGTTTTGGGACCGCGGCGTGACGTCCCAATGGCTGTCCGACATGACACAAGGCGAACCGCTCTTCCGTCATGTTTGGAAATTGGTCCCGGGCCAAGAATTCGTCCTGCTATGGGATGCGACGACGAAGTCGCATACGAAGTTCGTCTTTGACCGAACAATTGGAAAGTGGGTGAATCAAAAGACCGGAGAACTCGTCGAGAATCCGACTTAGCGCAGCGGCAATCGATCGGGCGCCCGAGATGAGTGTATCGAGCTCACCCGAGATCCGCTTCCGCGTTGACCGTCCTAGCAGCCGAGAAGGCCGCCCACTGGCTGCATCTCACCCTAGCCCAGTTCTAGAGATACGGCCCAAGCCCTTGGCCAGCAGCTTTCTGTCTGTCGTGACCAATCTAGAATTTCTCGCCGCCTGATGTTTGCTTAGCGGCCGGTCAACTGAATTCCCGCGGTTTCCACAGTGTACATAAACGATATCGGAAATGTTGTCTGGTTGGTCGGGTCGTGCATAAAGTGAGGGAGACCTCAGATCATTGATCAGAGGCCCCCCTCTGGGCGCGCCAGCACTCGAGAGGTTGGAAAGGCCGGAGGTCAGATCTCCGGCCTTTCTGCTCTTGAGGCCCGAGCAACATAGTTCCCTTGGGATTCGGCTTCTCCAAAATCATGGCCGCAATCCACCGATTTCATGAGCGGTGGATAGCTTGAACGCAATTTGTCCAGCGTGGTTGACGTTAAAAGTCGGGACTGATCCGAAGCCCACGCTTCCTATGCGACTCTGTCGATCGAGCTTGTGGGTTGATTTGTGAGGTGGCAGGCCTCGATAAAATAAACCCGAGTAATTTCAATTGTATATGGGATTTTTGGCGGAAGGGGTGGGATTCGAACCCACGGTACCCTTGCGGGCACGCCGGTTTTCAAGACCGGTGCCTTAAACCACTCGGCCACCCTTCCAAGTCCAGAATGGCTGTCGCTTAACGCAGTCGGCGGCGCAAGGCAACGCGAAGTTGGGGCCGTCGCTTAGCGCTGAACGTTTTGCCAAAGCCGGTCCATCAGGCGGGCGTCAGTTCGCTGCGCTAGCTTGGCCGATATCTCGGCGTTTCATCAACAGCCGAACCTTCAACAACCCCGGATACTGGCGACACCGCCCAGGGCGTTGCTGGTTGCGAGGTCCGGTTGGAGGTCCCCTCCATTCCGGGCCTCGGCGGGTTTGCCGCAAAAGAAAACGCGGCGCCCCCGTGATGAGGAGCACCGCGCGAAATTTTCCTTGTCGCGTCCGTTCAGTATCCGCAGGACGCGCAGCCCATCTGCACCGGGGCGTAATAGGAATAGCCCGGCGAGACCATCTCGACGCGCTGGCGCGTCGCGTATTGCGGCGGGATGCGCTCGTATTGAACGCTCGGCGGCGCCACCATCACGGTCTGCGGCACCATCACGGTGCGGTACTGCGCCGGCGTGCGGTGCGCGACCGTGCCGCCGGGCGACACCATCACGGTCTCGTCGACGGTGCGGTATTGCGGCGCGACGTATTGCTGCTGATAGCACGTCGTGCACGGCGGCGGCGCGTAGCAATTGTAACAGCCCGCCGAGGCCGCGCCCGTCATCGAAATCGCGACGACTGTTCCGAAAACGACAGCAAGAGTACGAGACATTGTGGTAGTGCCCCAGTTGCCCGAAATGGATTTGGATCGAAGGTCGCCGCATTATATGCCGCGAAATCCAGGGCTGCCGAACTTCGTCGGGGCATCCTTAATGCGAACGGCCGGCTTTCGCCGGCCGTTCAGAACTTGTTGACCATCCGCGCGAGGCGCGGACGCAACGCTCAGTTCGATCGACGCTTCACCTCGCGCACAGCGCCGCGCGCGGCGCTGGTGGTGAGCGCAGCGTAGGCCTGCAGCGCGGTCGAGACATTGCGCTTGCGCGCGGCGGGCTGCCATGCGGCATCGCCCTTTGCCTCTTCCGCGGCACGGCGCTTCGCAAGCTCCTCGTCGGAGACCTCGAGGTTGATGCTGCGGTTCGGAATGTCGATGGCGATGCGGTCGCCGGTACGCACCAGGCCGATGTTGCCGCCTTCGGCTGCTTCCGGTGACAGATGGCCGATCGACAGGCCTGACGAGCCGCCGGAGAAACGCCCGTCGGTGACGAGCGCGCAGGCTTTGCCGAGGCCCATCGATTTCAGATAGCTGGTCGGATACAGCATCTCCTGCATGCCGGGGCCGCCGCGCGGGCCTTCATAGATGATGACCACGATCTCGCCGGCCACGACCTTGCCGCCCAGAATGCCCTCGACGGCTGCGTCCTGGCTTTCGAACACGCGCGCGGGGCCTTCGAATTTCAGGATCGAAGCGTCGACGCCGGCGGTCTTCACGATGCAGCCGTCCTGCGCCAGATTGCCGTAGAGCACGGCCAGACCGCCGTCCTTGCTGAAGGCGTGTTCGAGATTGCGGACCACGCCCTTCTCGCGATCGGTATCGAGCTCGTCGTAACGACGCTCCTGGCTGAACGCGACCTGGGTCGGGATGCCGCCGGGCGAGGCGCGGAAGAAGGTGCGCACCGCCTCGCTCTTGGAGCGCTTGATGTCCCAGCGCTCCAGCGCCTCGTTCATGGTCGGCGCATGCACCGTAGAGACCAAGGTGTCGATCAGACCGGCGCGATCGAGCTCGCCGAGAATGCCCATGATGCCGCCGGCGCGATGCACGTCCTCTACATGCACGTCGGCAACTGACGGCGCGACCTTGCACAGCACGGGCACGCGGCGCGACAGCCGGTCGATGTCCTGCATCGTGAACGCGACCTGCCCTTCATGGGCGGCGGCAAGCAGATGCAGCACGGTGTTGGTCGAGCCGCCCATCGCGATGTCGAGCGTCATCGCGTTCTCGAACGCCTTGAAATTTGCGACGTTGCGCGGCAGCACGCTGGCGTCGTCCTCCTCGTAATAGCGGCGGACGAGATCGACGATAGTATGGCCGGCCTCGACGAACAGGCGCTTGCGGTCGGCGTGGGTGGCGACCACCGTGCCGTTGCCGGGCAGCGCCAGGCCGAGCGCCTCGGTCAGGCAGTTCATCGAGTTGGCGGTGAACATGCCCGAGCAGGAGCCGCAGGTCGGGCACGCCGAGCGCTCGATCACCTTGACGTCCTCGTCGCTGACCTTGGAATCGGCCGCGGCGACCATGGCGTCGATGAGATCGACGGCCTTGGTCTTGCCCTGCAGCTTGACCTTGCCCGCTTCCATCGGCCCGCCCGAGACGAACACGGCGGGGATGTTGAGCCGCAGCGCCGCCATCAGCATGCCGGGCGTGATCTTGTCGCAGTTGGAGATGCAGACGAGTCCGTCGGCGCAGTGCGCGTTGGCCATGTACTCGACGCTGTCGGCGATCAGCTCGCGCGACGGCAGGCTGTAGAGCATGCCGTCATGACCCATGGCGATGCCATCATCGACCGCGATGGTGTTGAATTCCTTGGCGACGCCGCCGGCCTGCTCGATCTCGCGGGCGACGAGCTGGCCGAGGTCCTTGAGGTGGACATGGCCGGGCACGAATTGGGTGAAGGAGTTGACCACCGCGATGATCGGCTTGCCGAAATCCGCATCCTTCATGCCCGTCGCGCGCCAGAGGCCGCGGGCGCCCGCCATGTTGCGGCCGTGAGTGGTGGTGCGGGAGCGATAGGCAGGCATGGCGGTTTCCGTCCTCGGGTTGCGTCGGCCGGGCGGGAAAATGGAAGCCGCCTCAGGCCTTTCCGGCCGGATAGCGCACGGGCTGGGCGCGCGCAACGGGAACTTGGCTCTGACCGCCCCGGATCGGCCCCATGCAGGCCTCCCCTGCTCCCGGCGCGGCCTGTTGTAGGGTCGGATCGGGCCGGTCGCAGTAACGGCGGGCGGAGATCGATTTGATGGACAGTGCGGCGTCCAACACCGGCTTCGACATGGCTTACTCCCGCGATCGTCAGCGACGACGGGAGCAGGGCTAATAGGGCGTGCACGCGCACGCATTCGCGCGTGGATCAAGCGCGTTTCAGTCCGTAGTGCTCCGGAATGGAATCCTAACCATAGTTCGCGTACATCCGCGCACATCGATCGGCGGCCACTTCCAAGGGCATCATCCTCTGATCGCGCACCACGGGGTTGGGGGACCACATGGGGCGGGGGATTGAAGGCTGGGGCAAGGTGACGAGGTCCGGACTCCTAGGCACTCCGGACCTCGGCACTTTCTACATCGAACGCAATTTCGCGTCGCCGGCTGTATGAGCCGCGCGGCGCGAAGTCGTTTTGGACCGCCCTACCCGATCAGTGCTTGCTCAATCACTTCGGCACGTTGCGCTCGAGATCCTCGAGCCAGGCCGCCGCGCTGGAATCCGACGGCGCGCGCCAGTCGCCGCGCGGCGACAACGAGCCGCCGGCCGAAACCTTCGGCCCGTTCGGCATCGCCGATCGCTTGAACTGGCTGAAGGCGAAGAAGCGGCGCAGGAACATCTCCAGCCAGCGCCGGATCTCGGGCAGATCGTAGGCCTTGCGCCGGTCGCTCGGAAAAGCCGGCGGCCATTCGCCGTTGTCGGCATCCTTCCAGGCCTGCCACGCCATGAAGGCGATCTTGGACGGCCGCATGCCGAAGCGCAGCGTGTAGAACAGGTTGAAATCCTGCAGCTCGTAGGGCCCGACCGCGGCTTCCGTACTCTGTGGCGTCTCACCGGCCTGCACCGGCACCAGCTCCGGCGAGATTTCAGCCGACAGGATCGAGGCCAGCGTTCCGTTCACATTGCCGCTGAACTGTTTTGACGTGATCACCCAGCGGATCAGATGCTGGATCAGCGTCTTCGGCACGCCGGCGTTGACATTATAGTGCGCCATCTGGTCGCCGACGCCATAGGTGCACCATCCAAGTGCGAGCTCCGAGAGGTCGCCGGTGCCGATGACGATGCCGCCGTGGTGATTGGCAAGCCGGAACAGGTAGTCGGTGCGCAGTCCCGCCTGTACGTTCTCGAAGGTGACATCATAGACCTTCTCGCCCTTGCCGAAGGGATGACCGATGTCTTTCAGCATCTGCGTCGCAGTGATGCGGATATCGAGCTCCTGCCACGTCGTGTTGAGCGCCTTCATCAGCGCCAGCGCATTGGTCTTGCTCTCGCTGCCCGTGGCAAAGCCCGGCATGGTGTAGGCAAGGATGTTTTGGCGCGGCAGGCCGAGCAGGTCGACCGCCTTGGCGGCGACGATCAACGCATGCGTGGAATCGAGACCACCGGAGACGCCGATCACGACGCGCTTGGTGCCGGTTGCACGCATGCGCTGCACCAGGCCGGCGACCTGGATGTTGTAAGCTTCGTAGCAATCCTGCTCGAGCAAGCTTTCGTCGCTCGGCACGAACGGAAAGCGCTCGATCTTGCGCAGGAAGCCGATGTCGGCGGCCGGCGGCTTCAGCGCAAAGCTGACCTTGCGGAAGCTTGCTTCGCGCTGCCGGCGGTTGTCATCGAACGTGCCCATCAGGGCGCGCTCCTGCCTGAGCAGGTCGAGATCGACGTCGGCCAGCGTGATCTGGCCGTCCTGGCGGAACCGCTCGCCCTCGGCCAGCAGCACGCCGTTCTCGTAGATCGAGGTCTGGCCGTCCCAGGCAAGATCGGTGGTGGATTCCCCAGCGCCTGCGGCGGAATAGACATAGGCTGCAAGGCAGCGCGCAGAAGTCGACCGGCACAGCAGCGCGCGCGAGCGCGCCCGGCCGATCGTGATCGGGCTGCCGGAGAGGTTGATCAGCACGCTTGCGCCGGCGAGCGCGAGCTCCGAGGCCGGCGTCACCGGAATCCACATGTCCTCGCAGATCTCGACGCCGATGGTCAGACCCGGGACGTCCTCGGCCGCAAACAGCAGATCGGTCCCGAAAGGCGCGTGAAGCTTGCCGACGGTGATTGTCTCGCCCGCGATGCCGGCGCCGGAGGCGAAATGCCGCCCCTCGTAGAATTCGCGATAGGTCGGCAAATAGCTTTTGGGCACGACGCCCAAAATGCTGCCGCGATGAATGACGACGGCGCAATTGTAGATGCGATTGCCGAACCGTAACGGCGCGCCTGTTATCAGGACGGTCATCAGCGTCCTGGAGGCCTCGACGATGCCGGCGAGCCCGCACTCGACCGCATCGAGCAGCGGATCCTGCTTCACCAGGTCTTCGATCGCATAGCCGGACAGGCACAACTCCGGAAACACGGCAACCGCCACCGACTGTTCATGGCAAGTGTTCGCCGCCGCCATGACCGCCTTCGCATTGGCCGCGGGATCAGCCACATGGGAGGTGGTGACGCAGGCCGCCACGCGCGCAAATCCATGGGCGTAGATCGAGTGGAAGCTCATCAAGCAAAGGATCCTTCAATTTCACCGGGCCGGCCGCCCCCGGCGGTTGACTCTATTTAACCCATCGATTTGGCCCCGTGCAGGCCATCCGCCATCATGCATAACGGATTTGCAGCTTCGCCGATCTTTTTCGGCAGCGTCAGGCGCTTTGTGCCAGCACGCTTGTGAGGTCGTCCCGCAGCCATTCCGCGATCCGGGGCCAGGCGTAGGCATGAGTCCGCACGCCCATGAACAGGCCAAGATGGTTGCTGGGCTCGGACGCGGCAGCAACGAAAGCCGGCGGCGTGCCGATGAGGCCCGCGGTCGCCAGCGCCTGCACGGCCGGCACGACATCGTCGTCGAGCCCGGCCAGCAGGAAGACCGGCACCTTGATGTCCTTCAGGTCGATCGTGCGGCCAAGGGCCGTGAAATTGCCTGATGCGATGCGGTTCTCCCGAAATATCCAGTTGACGATCTGAAGATAATAGGCGCCCGGCAAGTTGAGGGTTTCGGTGTTCCAGCGGTCGAAACGCGCGAGCAGCGCCGCGCCCTCCTCGTCCGAGAGGTCTCTCTGCAGCGCCGCGGCAATGTCGTCCGGGCCTGGCGCCTTTGACCAGACATGCAGCATCTCCTCACCGCTGACATTGCCGCCGCCGCGCGCGACGAGTTGGTCGTAGACCACCGCAGGCGCGTTGCGGGCGAGTTGCGACAGCCGTGAATCGATCGAGAGATCGACCGGCGCACCGACCAGGACGAGCCGCCGCACCTTGGCGGGAAAACGCGCTGCATAGAGCAGCGAGAACCAGCCGCCCTGGCACAGGCCGACCAGATCGACCGGCGCGCCGATCTCGTCGACGGCCACGTTGAGATCGCCGAGATAGCTGTCGATCGAGAGATAGCGCATCTCCGGCGAGGCCGAGCGCCAGTCGGTGAGATAGACCCGGTCGATGCCGCCATGCTGCAGCGACTGCACCACGCTGTGGCCGGGTGCGAAATCGGCGATCTGGGCGCGATGCAGCGCATAGGGCGCGCAGACCAGCGCCGGCTGACCGGATCGCGTCCGCGAGCAATCGCGCAGACGCATGGTGGCGAGCTCCAGCGCCACGGTGCCGGGCGTGGTCCAGGGGAGATCGCCCTCACTTTGCTCCGCCGGGCCGCGCTCCAGCCACCAGAAGCAGGCCTCCATGGCAAGCCGCGCCGCTGCAAACGGCCACAGCATGGGGTCATCGGGACCGCGCCGCGATTCGCCGGGCTGCTGGCCACTCTTCTCCGCCGCCATTACCGCGTGATCCTCACAAGAACGCCTCCAGGCTGACGACGGAAATGCCGAGCTCTCTAAAACTGTGATGGGTCGCCGCGACCGAGCCGTCGAGGTCGATGCCGCGGCAGGCGTCCTCGATGACGGCAACGTCCAAGCCCGCCTTGCGCGCATCCTCCGCGGAAAAGCGCACGCAAAAGTCAAGCGCGAGGCCAGCGACGAAAACGGTCTTCAACTCGCGTTCGCGCAAATAGCCGAGCAGGCCCGTCGGCGTCTTGTGGTCGTTCTCGAACAGCGCCGAATAGGAGTCGATGCCACGGCGAAAGCCCTTGCGCACCACAAGGTTCGTACGGGTGAGGTCGAGCTCCCTATGGAATTCAGCGCCGGCCGTGCCCTGCACGCAATGCGCCGGCCAGAGCACCTGGGTGCCGTAATCGAGCGTGATGGTCTGGAACGGCTGCTTGCCCGCGTGGTTCGGCGCAAAGGAGACGTGGTCGCCCGGGTGCCAATCCTGCGTCAACACCACATTGGCGAATTTCTGGGCGATCCGGTTGATCGCGGGGACGACCTTCTCGCCGCCGGGAACGGCAAGCGCCCCGCCCGTGCAAAAATCATCCTGCACGTCGATCACCAGAAGCACGTCGCGGTCGGATATCTTCATCGAGATGTCTCATGTCTTCCGTCCGGCCATTGGCGCCGGCCGCTGTCATCAATGTCGATCTTCGCGCGCGAGTTCGCAACTACCGTCTCAAATGCAACGCTTTGGGAACGTCCGTGTTGACTAGCTGCACCCGAGAGCGGATTCTCCGATCCCCGCGCCATGTGGATCGGGGTGAAGGAGTGGAGGAGAAAGGTTCCCGCGGTCTGCAAGGCCACGGCGGCCAAATGGTCATGAATGTCGGCAAGACAGGTAGCAAGACAGGAAACATTCTTCTCGCCGATATCGGCGGCACCAATGCGCGCTTTGCGCTGAGCAATGGCGAGCAAATCGGAACGATCGACTATGTGAAGGTCGCCGATCATCCGACGGTCCGCGAGGCCATCTCCGACGTGCTGCGGCGGGCCGATAGCGAGAAGCCGGTCAGGGCCGTCCTCGCCGTCGCCGGGCCCGTCACCAACAACCGCTGCGTCATGACCAACAGCCCGTGGGTCATCGACGGCAACGAGCTGCAGCCGGCGCTCGGCTTCGACAGCGTCCACGTACTCAACGATTTCGAGGTAGTCGCCTGGTCGCTGCCCGCCTTGCAGCCGGCGGACCTGATCCCGCTCGGCGGACTGGACGGCATGTCCGGGGAGCCGCTGCTGGTGGTCGGGCCCGGGACGGGTTTCGGCGTCTCCTGCCTGGTCGAGCGCCATGGCTCCCGGCTCGCCGTCGTCACGGAGGCCGGTCACGCCACCCTGCCGGCGGAGAACGAGCGCGAGGAGCGCGTCATCGCCGCCATGCGCCGGCGCTTCGGCCATGTCTCCATCGAGCGCGGCGCCCTCTCCGGCTCCGGGCTGCAAGCCCTCTACGAAGCGCTGGCCGAGGTCGACGAAGCCCAGGTGCCGCAACGCGACGCGGCAGCGATCACCAACGCGGCGCTGGACGGGAGTTGTGAGCTCAGCCGCGCGACGCTGGACATGTTTTGCGCTATCCTCGGCTCGGTTGCCGGCAATCTCGCGGTGACCTTCGGGGCCAGGGGTGGTGTCTACATTGCCGGCGGGATCGTGCCGCGCTTTCCGGAGTTCCTCGCGGCCTCCGCGTTCCGCGCCCGCTTCGAGGCCAAGGGACGCTTCCTGGATTATTTGCGCAACATCCCGACCCGGCTCATCACGAAGCCCGATGCGAGCTTCGTCGGCCTGAAGATGTTTGCCGACCACAATGCGGAATGAGGCGCCCACGCTCTCGCGTCGTGCCGCCCGCTTAATTCACAGCGGATTGCAGCCAAGCTCCGGTTCCATGCAGGATCGTGCTTGCCCGTTTGTTTGCGATGGGAAACAATCGGGGCGTGTGTGGCATGGGTACGGGGGCGTGACATGCGTAAGCAGGATGTGGGCTTCGACTATCACCGCTATCATCGGCTGCTGACCGAGGCGGACGACGACGACAAGCGCATGGCGCTGATCGAGTTGTTGATCGAGGAGAAGGCCCGGGATCGGCTGGCCGCCCAGCGTGCCTCGGACCGCGCCGCGATGACGGCCCACACCATTGCGACAGTGCTGAAGGCCGGCCGCAACGAAGACTTGCAAGCCCCGAGTGCCGGGATGGTGCGCAATCGATTGCGATTCCGTTAAGGATCCCTGGCAATCCTGTAGCAAACTTTCTGCTCTAAAGTTCCCTCACCTGATGCAATTCAGGATCAACACAGGGGGGAATGAACATGAGCATGATCTCGCTCGCCGAAATGCCGGCTGCGGTCCAGACCCGGTCGGGCGACTCTTCTTTCAAGGCCATTGTCATCTTCTGCTGCGTAGGCCTGCTCGCCTCCTTCAGCCTGATGGCGCACGGTATCGATCTCAGCGCCAGCTTGATGTGAGACACTGACTGATAGTCCGTCCCAAATGGCCGCCCCTTTCGGGCGGCCGTTTTCGTTGACGGCCTCTTTCCGCTGGAAGCGTCAATGCGGCGTGTTCGCGGACGCATCCGGAAACAGCGAGTCGATGATGGCCTTGAGCTGGTCCAGCGCAATCGGCTTGCGCAGAATCGGCCTGCGGCGGAGCAAGGACGGCAGCAATTCCGGCCCATAGCCGGTGGCGAACAGGAACGGCTTGCCGCGACGCTCGATCAGGTCGGCGACGGGATCGACGTAAACGCCCATCAGATTGATGTCGAGAATGGCGAAATCGTACTGCGCAGTCATCGCAAAGGCGCTCGCATCACGCACATTGTCGGCTTCCGCGACGACATGATGGCCAAGCTCCTCCACCATGTCAGCCATCATCATCCGGATCAACGCCTCGTCTTCGACCAGGAAAACGGAGAGTCCGTCCGCCATATCAACTCCGCAGCCACTTTGCGAAGCTAATCATACCCGATTTGTAAAAAGGATTCACGAATTCGTGGCCGGTCAAATTGCCCGAACGCGCGCAATCCGATTCAAGTTCGATCAATCCAGGCCGCGCTCGTGGCTGAGGCGAACCATCTCCTGGATGAACACCTCCTTTTGCTTGTCGTCGAGGCTCAAGTACAAGGGTTCGGCGGCATCGGCGACGTTGCGCTGGTCGGCGGCGCGGTCGATCAGGAATTGCGCCTCGTTGCGCATCTGCTCGATAATGTCATCAGGCGGATCCCGCTTGGCCCGCGCGATGCGCAGGTTCAGCCGCTCCGCACCGTTGTGTCCGAGATAGTGCATGGCGCTGGAGAAGCCGAACCAGTGCTTCTCCTGATCGGGCGTGAGGTTCAGCTCAGTCTTGATCCGCTCAATATAGGAATCGCTGTTGGAAACGATCTGGTCGGCGGTGAGCTGAGGCGCGGCGGTCTGGGTCAGGACCGTGACATCCTTGTCCTTGGCGTCCTGGGGCGCGTTCTTGGCCTCCTTGCTGGCTTTGGCGCCCTTGGCGCCTTTCGCCGTCTTGGCATCCTTGTCCTTGGCAGCGCCCGGCTGCTTCGCGTCCTGCGGCTTGGCGTCCTTGCTTGCATCCTTTGCAGGTGGCGCCTGATTGCCATTATTGTTGTTGACGCCGAGTACCCCGGTGAAGACGCCAACCACGCCCCCGATCGCGCCGCCCAAGACCCCGCCGACCGGACCTGCCGCCTTGTTGCCAGCCGCTGCGCCCTCTTGCACGCCCTTGACCAAACCTTGAGCATTCGCAACCGCGGCCGCGCCAATCAGCAATGTCAGCGCCGAGCCGAGCGCAAGCCATCGTCGCAGGCGGAGCCGTGCTGGCGCCGCCGGGGTGATCATTCTGGTCTTCATCTCGATCTGCTTGCCCTTTGGGAACGGCAGGCGTCCTGCCGGTTGCAACTGTACCGTTTTCACGGTGCCGAGGTCTAGGCACGCGCAATCGCCGTCCCCATCCGAAGCGTCCTGCGCACGACGCGGTTTGCAGGCTCATTCGGAACTGCGGCATAATTGCGCACGGGTCGTCTCCAGCCGTCGGACTCTGAAGTGTGCGTCGCAATATTGAGCAGCCGCAGCTCACGGCCGGCGCGTGCCGCGGTCATTCCGTACACAACGTTAGTTCTAGAGCGCGAGGCATTCGGCTTTCTCGACAGACGCAATCAATCATGATCTGATCGCGCTACCAATTTTCCGCCAACAAGAAACGTCCAACAACAAAATCAAAAGCAAACTCGGAAAAGAGTTCAGAGGAAACGACAGAACAATAAAACACACCAAGGCGAGGAAACGAGATGTCACGCAAGACACTGACGCGGCGTCAATTTGTAGCGGCCACTGCAATGTCCTCCACGGCGCTGATCGCGGCGCCCTATGTCCGAGGCGCTTACGCCGCCGGCAAGCTCTCGATCGGCTTCTGGGACCACTGGGTGCCGGGCGCCAACGACGCCTCCACCGCGCTTGTCAAGGAATGGGCCGACAAGGAGAAGGTCGAGGTTTCGATCGACTACATCACCAGCAACAACAAGAAGATCGAATTGACCGCGGCGGCCGAAGCGCAGGCCAAGTCCGGTCATGACATCCTCCAGATGCCGAGCTGGTGGCCGCACGCTTATTCCGAGAGTCTGGAGCCGCTCAACGACGTCATGGAGCCGCTCATCAAACAGAATGGCGAGGTGAACGGCACCGTCAAATATCTGGGACAGTCCGGCGGCAAATGGCTCGCAGTGCCGGCCACGCCGGGGAGCCAGATCAAAGGCCCCTGCTCCCGCATCGATCTCATGAAGAAATACGCCGGCATCGACGTCCAGGAGATGTATCCGGCCGGCAGCCCGCCGAAAGCCGACAATTGGACGCTGGAGACGTTCCTGAAGGCGGCGGAAGCCTGCCACAAGGCCGGCTTCCCCTTCGGCATCGGTCTCGGCGAGACCACCGACAGCGTCGACACGGCGGGGGCGATCTTCCAGTCGTTCGGCGCCGAGCTCGTCAATGCCAAGGGCGACGTCACCGTCAAGACTGACGCGGTGCGGCAGGCGCTCGAATTCTACAAGAAGTTGATCGCCGTGCTGCCGGCCGATGCGCCGTCCTGGGATGACGCCTCCAACAACAAATGGCTGATCTCGGGCCGCGGCGCGATGATCATGAACCCACCGAGCGCCTGGGCCGTCGCCAAGCGTGACGCGCCTCAGGTCGCCGAGCAGTGCTGGACGCACGGCTTCCCCTCCGGACCGAAGGGCCGTTTCGCGCCGTTCCTGCCCTATTTCTGGGGCGTCTGGAGCTTCGGTAAGAACAAGGAGGCGGCCAAGAGTCTGCTCATCCATCTGTCCTCGCCCGCGGCGATTGAAAAGTTCGTCGCGGCGAGCGGCGGGTATGATCTCCCCGCCTACGCAAACATGACGAAGTTCAAGACCTGGGCCGAGGAAGGGCCCCCGAAGGGTACGCTCTTCCACTATCCGGATCCGTACCATCAGCAGACGCTGTCGATCGCCGCGTCACCGGCGCCGCCAAAGATCGCCCAGCAGATCTACTTCCAGGCGACGCTGACCAAGATGGCGCTGCGCTTTGCGCAGGGCGAGAAGCTGGAAACGGCGCTCGCCTGGGCCGAAGACGAGTGCGAGGGCTTTATGCGGACCTGAGCCGGACGTGTGCCATGGCGGTTCATGCACTCCAGCGTGAGCCGCCAAGGCGCGCCTTCAGTCCGTCGCCTGTCAGTGAAGCCGACGGATCGCCGGCTTCCTCTTGAATTTTCCGTGAGAAAGTTTGCCCAGAAAGTCCAAGTCATGGCCGATGTCGTCGCTGAGCAAGGTCGCCGCGTCAGTTCCGCGCGCCCGCGAAAAGCTACGAGCCTGCGCAATATGCTGGGTCGGAAATCGACTGTGGCGTTCCTGCTGACGCTGCCACTGATCCTCCTGATCGCCCTGCTCGTGCTCTATCCCGCCTTCTATTCGCTCTATCTGGCGACGCTGAACAAGGCGATGACGAAATTCGTCGGCCTCGGCAATTTCACCTTCCTGTTCAAGCGCGAGACGTTCTGGATGGTGGTGAAGCAGTCCTGCATCTTTGCGATCACCGCGGTGGTCTTCAAGGCGCTGATCGGCTTCATCGTGGCGCATTTCGTCCACAACATTCCCGGCAAGAAGCAGCGCAAATGGCGCGGCATGTTGCTGGTGCCCTGGGTGATTCCGCCGGCAATGAGCACGCTGGCCTGGCTGTGGCTGTTCGATCCCTCCTACAGCGCATTCAATTACACGCTCTCCTTCTTCGGCGTCGGTCCGATCCCCTGGCTCGGTGACACCTTCTGGGCGCGCTTCTCCGTCATCCTTGTCAACGTCTGGTACGGCGCGCCGTTCTTCCTGATCATGTACCTTGCCGCGCTGAAGTCGGTCCCCGACCAGCTCTACGAGGCCGCCGCGATCGACGGCGCCAACTGGTGGCAGAAGATGTGGTACGTCACGCTGCCGATGATGCGCAACATCATCGCCATCACCACGCTGTTCTCGCTGATCGTCACCTTCGCCAATTTCGACATCGTGCGCATCCTGACCTCGGGCGGACCGCTGGATACGACGCATCTGTTCGCGACCTGGGCGTTCCAGGTCGGCATCCAGAGCAGCGACATTCCGCTCGGCGCCTGCGTCTCGCTGTTCATGGTGCCGATCCTCGCTGTCGCGGCGGTCTTCATCCTGCGCGATGTCAGTAAACGTGGGAACGAAGCCTGATGAGCACGCTGACAATCGACAAGGCCGGACCAACCCGCAAACTCGGCAGCATGAGCCGGGACCGCGCCTGGGCGCTGCGCTGGTCCTATGTCTTCCTGGTGCTGTTTGCGATCTTCTTCCTGACGCCGCCGGTCTACATGCTGATCACCTCGCTCAAGAGCAGCGCGGAGATTTCGGCGGCGACCAATCCATGGTGGGTGTTTCACCCGACGCTGTCGAACTATGTCGAGCTGCTAACTTCGAACCAGTTCCTGCGGTTCTTCTGGAACTCGTCGATCATCTCGATTGTGGTCGTGATCGTGACGATGTTGATCAGCATCCCCGCGGCGTTCGCGCTGGCGCGGATGAAGTTCTGGGGTTCGGCGACGCTCGCGACCGGCGTCTTTCTCACCTATTTGATTCCAGACAGTCTGCTGTTCATTCCGCTGTTCAAGATGCTGGCAGTCATCCAGGAGTTCACCGGCGTTACGCTACTGAACCGCTGGTATGTGCTGGTGTTCATTTATCCGACGCTGACGGTACCGTTCTGCACCTGGATCATGATCGGCTATTTCGCCTCGATCCCGAAAGAGCTCGACGAAGCCGCGATCATTGACGGTGCCTCGTGGCTGCAGACCCTGCTGCGGATCTTCATTCCGGTGGCGCTCCCAGGGCTGATCGCCGCGACGATCTTCGCCTTCACGGTCTCCTGGGCCCAGTTCCTCTATCCCTTGGTGTTCACGACGTCGATCGACCAGCTCGTGCTGCCGGTCGGCATCACCACGACGCTGATCAAGGGCGACGTCTTCAACTGGGGTCAGATCATGACCGGTGCGCTGCTCGGGGCCGCGCCACCGCTTGTCATCTACGCCTTCCTGATGGACTACTACATTGCCGGCCTGACCGCCGGCGCGACAAAGGGTTGATGACTCATGGCTGACGTTGCATTGCGGAAGGTAGTCAAGCGGTACGATGATGTCGAAGCCGTGCGCGGCATCGACCTGGATATCGCCGACCATGAGTTCATCGTGCTCGTCGGGCCCTCCGGCTGCGGCAAGTCGACCACGCTGCGCATGATCGCGGGTCTCGAGGACATCAGCGACGGTGACATCATGATCGGGGGCGACGTCGTCAATGACGTGCCGCCGAAGGACCGCGACATCGCCATGGTGTTCCAGAACTACGCGCTCTACCCGCATATGACGGTCGCGGAGAACATGTCGTTCGGGCTGCGCCTGAAGCACTATCCCAAGGCCGAGATCAAGGCGCGGGTGACGGAAGCCGCTCGCCTGCTCGACATCACCGATCTGATCGACCGCAAGCCAAAGCAGCTTTCCGGCGGCCAGCGCCAGCGCGTGGCGATGGGACGCGCCATCGTGCGCAATCCGAAGGTCTTCCTGTTCGACGAGCCGCTGTCCAACCTCGACGCCAAACTGCGCGTGCAGATGCGCATCGAGATCAAGAAGGTGCACCAGAAGGTGCGCACCACCACCGTTTATGTCACGCACGACCAGGTCGAGGCCATGACGCTGGCCGATCGCGTGGTGGTGATGAACAAGGGGCGCATCGAGCAGATCGGCACGCCGAACGAGCTCTACCATAAGCCGGCGACACGCTTCGTCGCAGGCTTCATCGGCTCGCCCGCGATGAACTTCATCCCGTGCCGGCTCGAGGATGCCGGCGGCAAGCTCCAGATCCGCCTCACCGACCGCATCGCCTTTGCGGTGCCGCCGGCCCGCGCCGCGCGCTACAACGCGCTGCCGCGCACCGACAGACTGCTGCTCGGCATCCGGCCCGAGCATCTCACCGAGTCGCACGCGCATCTGGAGCCCGGCAAGGAAACCTTCGACACCGTACTCGACGTCACCGAGCCGATGGGAATGGAGACGCTCGTCTATTTCGGGCTGGACGGCACGCCGGTCTGCGGGCGTGTCGATCCCAATGCCGGCGCCAAGGACGGGGCACCCATGCGTTTGGCGATGGACCTCAACAATATGCACCTGCTAAACGAGGAGACCGGCGTCGTGCTGTGACGTCGGCTCGAGAAAAATTAGCAGGCGGGGAGCGATGGCGACCAACAAGAAGAAGATTTTCGTTACACAGACTTTGTCGCAAGGGGCACGCGCCCTCCTCACCCAGCGGGACGATATCGAGCTCGTCGAGTTTCCCAACCTGGTCTCGGCCAAGGACTTTGAGGCATTGCTGAAGAGCCATGCGCCGGTTCATGGCGTTGCGCTCGGCGCCACCGCGTTCGGCGAGACCGAGCTCGAGGCGTCCAAGGACATGAAGGTGGTGACACGAATCGGCGTCGGTTACGACGCGGTCGACGTGCCCGCCCTCTCCCGCCGCAAGGTGCCGCTGATGGTCGCTGGCAGCGCAAACTCGCCCTCGGTGGCCGAGCATGCCCTCTTCATGATGCTGACGCTGGCCAAGCGCGCAAATGAGATGCACGCCTGCGTCAAGGACGGCAAATGGGCCGAGCGCCTCGGCATGCTGCCGTTCGACCTCTACGGCAAGACCGTCCTCATTATCGGCTTCGGCCGTATCGGCACCCGCACCGCCAAGCGCTGCCTGGCAATGGAAATGAAGGTGCAGGTCTACGATCCCTACAAGCCCATTGCCGAGATCAAGGCCGCCGGTTGCGAGCCCGTCGCCGACCTCGACGCCGCGCTGCCTTATGCCGACTTCGTCACCATCCACTGTCCGAAGACGCCGGAAACCGTCGGCCTGTTCGAGGCGGCGCGGATCGGCCGGATGAAGCCGAAATCCTATCTGATCAACACCGCGCGCGGCGGCATCGTGAAGGAAGCGGCGCTGTATGACGCGCTCGTGTCCGGCAAGCTCGCCGGCGCCGGCATCGACGTGTTCGAGGTCGAGCCGCCGCCGGTCAGCAACGCGCTGTTTGCGCTGCCCAACGTCATCATGGCCCCGCACGTGGCCGGGGTCACCGTCGAGGCCGTCAGCCGCATGAGCGAGCAGACCGCGCGCAACATCCTGAGTGTGCTGGACGGCGATCCTATCAGGCAGAACATCATCAATCAGGACGTTCTGAGCTGAGGTAATTCCGAAGGAGGCAAATCCAGCCCGCCTTCGGAAGGCCAGAATGCGTCCCATTTTGGTGCAGATCGGGCCCCAACTCAGCCTTAATCAAACCCGCGTAATGGATCCGGCCGCGGCGGCAGTGGGACAGACTTGCCGGCCGCGTCGAGCTGGAGGATGGACCCTTGTCAGAGATCGACCCGACCGACCACGCGCTGGCGACCATTGCCAGCATTTTGGAGCACCCCGAGCCCGTTCTCGTCGTCCGCGACACCGAAACGGAAACGGCGGTTGCCGACGAGTATGCGGTCGCTGACGAGCATCATGCCTCCGACGAGCATCCGGTGATCGAGGAGCAGCCGCTGGTGCCCGAGCACACCGATGCCGACGGCTACAGCAAGGTCGGTCCCGGGCCGATGGTGGCGATCCGCCTGAAATGGACGGTCCATCGCGGCGACGACGGCCAATTCTACGTGCACGAGACCATCGGCGAGCAATCCGCGCCGGTGGTCAGCGGCCCCATGACGAGCGAGGCCGCTGTGCATTTCGTCGACGAACACGAGAACGAGGCGCATCGCCGCTTCGAGCTGCTGCGCAGCGAAATCGCCGGCCGCAGCTCGCTCGCCGATTACGAGCGCAAGGGCGAGGCGTAAGGCTTACTTCCTCCCGAGGAAATCCTTCTTCGCGAGCTCGACGCCCGCGTGCCGCAACAGGTCGTAGGCCGTCGTGACGTGGAAGAAGAATTGCGGGACGCTGTTGGTGAGCAGCAGCGTCCGTCCGGTGAAAGGCAGCTCGGTTCCGTTCTTCAGCTTGAAGAAGACCTTCAGCTCGGCCGCCGCATCGATTTCGGCGCGCGGGAGGCTTTCAATGAATTCGATCGAGGTGGCGATCCGCGCCTGAAGCCCTGCCATGTCGTGTTCGAGCGGCGGCAGCGCGACCGGTTCGCACTGCGCCAGCAAGGCCGGAGCGACCGTGGCGTGGCGGCAGGCTTCGCCGACCTGCTGCGCCAGATCATACATGTTCGGTGCCATGCGCATGCCGAGCAGGACCGTCGGATTAAACTTGCGGGTCTCGGCATAGGCGACGCCCTTGTCGAGCAGGACCGACAGATTGCGCAAGTACGGCACGAAGAGGCCGACCGAGGCCTCGTACATCGAAATCGCCACTTCAAGATTCCCTTCAATTCGTCTCGCCAGAAACTGGCATCTGGTCTAAATCCAGCCCGCGAGCTGCACAATGACAGCTCGGGCATGGGTGGAAAAGAGATGATCGTTCGAATAATTGTTCGAGTCTTGGCGGTCTTGACCGTGATGTTGCTGGCAAATCTTTTGGCCCACGCGCAGCAACCGGCACCATCGCGCCTCGACGAGATCATCAAGCGCGGTACATTGCGTGTCGGCATGACCGGCGACTACAAACCCTTCACCTATATGGACAAGGCCACGCAGCAGTTCTCTGGCTTCGACGTCGACATGGCGGAGGCGCTGGGCAAGGCGCTCGGCGTCAAGGTCGAGTTCGTCGCCACGGCCTGGCCGAAGCTGATGAAGGACTTTGAGGCGGACCAGTTCGACATCGCCATGGGCGGCATCTCGGTCACGCTCGACCGCCAGAAGAAGGGCTTCTTCTCGATGCCGATCATGCGCGAGGGCAAGACGCCGATCGCGCGCTGCGCCGATGTCGGCAAGTATCAGACGCTTCCCGACATCGACAAGAAGGGGACCCGGGTGATTGTCAATCCCGGCGGCACCAATGAGCGTTTTGCACGCGCCAACGTCAGGGATGCCGATATTACCGTCTTCCCCGATAACACCGTGATCTTCGACGAGATCGCCAAGGGCAACGCTGACCTGATGATGACCGACGCCTCCGAGACTCGCTACCAGCAGAAGCAGCATTCCGGCGTTCTCTGTGCAGTGCATCCGGACAAGCCGTTCGACTTCTCCGAAAAGGCCTACTGGCTCCAGCGCGACATGGCGCTGAAAGCCTTCGTCGACCAGTGGCTGCACATCTCCATGGAGGACGGCAGTTACAAGAAGATCTATGCGGCCTGGTTCGACTAAGCCGCGTTCTCCTGTCGCTTTCCCTGGCCAAACTTTGGACCGGCTCCCGGGATATTGAACCCCGAACCGCCGGATGACGACTCATACGGTGACAGTGATCTAGATCACTTTTCGCGATCGGATCGGGGCGTAAGCGTCGGTGCGGGGACCACCTGTTCAGGAGATGGAAATGAGGAAGCTGTTGGCCACGGCCGCATTCCTTTTGGCGAGCACCGCAGCGCAAGCGCAGTACACTTTCGAGTATGGCGGACGCACCATCCGGATCGATCCAGACCGCGGCACGGTGTCCATCCCCGGTGTCTACGACAACACCGGCCAGGGCAAGGTCAAGAAGGCCAAGAAGAACGAAGCCAAGCCGGACCAGCAGGTCCCGCAGCAGGCCAAGGTCGATCCGCAACCACCGGCTGCGCCAGCGCCGGCTCCCGCGCCAATCGCCGCGCCGCCAGTGGCCGAGCAGGCCCCGGTCCAAACTCATGCGGCCGTAGGGCCTCCCGTCCCGCCGGCACCTCCGGCCGCTACCGCAAACAATGCTCCGGCCGAAGATGCGATGGTGCCGCCGCCTCAACCGGCTCCAAGCGCTGCCCCGACGGCAGCCGCTATGCCGCCCGCATCACCTCCACCGCCGGCCCCGACCGTGGCTGCCGCACCTGCAGCGCCGCCTCCCGTTCAGGCCGCTGCCGTCCCGCCGCCGGCGCCTGCTGCCGCGCCAGCGCGCGATCTCAATTCACCGCTCGGCGTCTGGCTCACGGAGGAGAAGGAAGGCAAGGTCCGCATCGAGCAGTGCGGCAATAACCTTTGCGGCTATTCGGTCGACAGCAAGTCGAACCAGAACGGCGAGCAGGTCCTGATCAACATGAAGCCCGGCAAGGACCAGAAATGGTCCGGCCGCATCCTCGATCCGGACTCCGGCTCGACCTACGATTCGACCATCGCGCTGAAGGGCACCGACCGCCTGCGCGTGCAAGGCTGCGCCTTCGGCGGCATGTTCTGCGGTGGCCAGACTTGGACGCGTGTGAACTAGCTTCGCGCTCGACGTTGCGAGGCAGTCAGGGGCCCGTGATCCGGGCCTCTCTGCTTTTGCCCGCAGCGTCGTTGCGACGTGCGTCACCTCACAGAGAACCTGGCGCGCGTGACACGCCTCACATCGCCGGTTCCGCGCGCGTGACACGATCCCCCCATGGTCAACCACAGGGGCGCGTCATGAACGGATTTCGCAAAGGGTTTTTCGTCACGATCATAGCCATCATTGTCCCGCTTGCGCATGCCGATGCTGCGGGCTCGACTTTCGATGGCGCATGGAACGTCAGCATCTCGTCAGCAAGCGAGACCTGCGGCAACGGCGCGACTGTTGCGATCGGAATCACCAACGGTCAGATCGCCTCGAGCAGCGCCGCGGTGACGGCCTCAGGCCGCGTCGCGGATGCCGGCGGCATCAACGTCACCTTGAGCACCGGCATCAAGCGTGCGGTCGGTTTCGGCCGGCTCAGCGGCACGTCGGGCTCCGGCACATGGCGTGGCGCCATGTGCTCGGGCACGTGGACGGCGGAACGGATATAGCTCCAAACCGGAAATAGAAGACGCACCGCCCGAGGGCGATGCGCTCTGTCGGAGAAGGAAACTAGCCGAGCGGCGCCGTATATTCCGCGTCGGTCACCGGCTCGAGCCAGGTCGAGAACACGCCGTCGAGCGCTTCCTGCATGGCGATGTGGCACATGCTGTTATCAGGCGAGCCGCCGTGCCAGTGCAGTTCACCCGGCGGGATCCAGACGGTGTCGCCCGGGCGGATCTCTCTGACAGGGCCGCCCTTAGTCTGGACGCGGCCGACGCCCGAGATCACGTAGAGCGTCTGCCCGAGCGGATGGTGGTGCCAATTGGTACGGGCGCCGGGCTCGAACGAGACGCGCGAGACGTTCAGCCGCGCCGGCGCGGGCGCCATGTTGATGGGGTCCTGCAGCACGGTGCCGGTGAAGTGTTCCTTGGGCGCGCGGCGGGTCGGCCGCGTGCCTGCGAGCGTGATGTCCATGGGGGTCCTCGTTTCCTGTTACTTCTTGCTGGCGGCGTAGCGCGCCTTGGTTTCGGCGTTCATGGGATAGAGGCCCGGCAGCACCGCGCCGTTGTTCACCTCGTTGACGATCCAGGCTTCCATGCGCTCCTGCTCGACGCCCTCGTTGAGCACGTGCTCAAGCATCGCCTGCGGGATCAGCACGCAGCCGTCCTGGTCGGCGACGACGATGTCGTTCGGGAATACGGCGACGCCGCCGCAGCCGATCGGCTCGCCCCAGCCGACGAAAGTGAGGCCCGCCACGGAAGGCGGCGCGGCATAGCCGTCGCACCACACCGGGAGATTGGTGCCAAGCACGCCCTCGACGTCACGCACCACGCCGTCGGTGACGAGCGCGCTAACGCCGCGCTTCATCATGCGCGCGCAGAGGATGTCGCCGAAGATGCCAGCGTCAGTGATGCCCATGGCATCGACCACGGCGATGCAGCCTTCCGGCATCGCCTCGATCGCGGTGCGGGTCGAGATCGGCGACGACCACGATTCCGGCGTCGCCAAATCCTCGCGCGCCGGCACGAAGCGCAGCGTGAACGCCGGTCCCACCAGGCGCGGCAGGCCCGGGCGCAGCGGACGCGCGCCGCGCATCCACACATTGCGCAGGCCCTTCTTCAGCAGGACCGTGGTGATGGTGGCAGTGGTGATGCCGGCGAGGGTCTTGCGGGCTTCGGGGGACAGCGACATGGAAACAGACGAGCTCCGGATGGGCGGGAAAGGTCGCGCGCATCTTGCGAGGTGCGCGCTTGCCGTCAAGGGCTATGAACGCAGGGCCGCTGGGCTGTTATGCGCCGCGATAACAAGGCTTTATCGGAACCCCCAGCATTAATTTATTGGACTTGCGAGCGCATTTACGCGAAGCAGGACGGCGCGGAACTCAAGGCCGAGCCCGCGCTTTTCCAAAGGCCCGATTTCGACATCTCATGGCCGCGACGCTCCCCCCGCCCCGCCTTCTGCCCAGTGGCGACAGCGCCGTCACGGTCGAGTTCAGCCGCACCATCGACGACGCCGCTAACGAGCGCGTGCTCGCGCTCGACAAGGCGCTCGCAGCAAGCCCCATTGATGGCATCACCGAGACCGTGCCGACCTATCGCTCGCTGCTGGTGCATTACGATCCCGGCAAGATCGGCTTTGACGCGCTCGGCGAAAAGCTGCTTGCGCTCGCGAGCCAGCCGTTGCCGCCGCCCGCCAAGGCGCGGCGCTGGCGCATTCCGGTCGCCTATGGCGGCGAGCACGGTATCGACCTCGAAGATGTCGCCAAGACGCTCAACACCACGCCCGATGACGTTGTCGCCCGTCACGTCGCCGGCGACTATCGCGTCGCCATGATCGGCTTCACACCGGGCTGGTCCTATCTCAGCGGCCTCGACAAATCCCTGCACATGTCGCGGCGGCAGAATCCGCGGCTGCTGACGCCGGCCGGCACGATCTCGATCGGCGGCGTCCAGGCGGGCATCCAGTGCCTGGCCGCGCCCAGCGGCTGGCACCTGCTCGGCCGCACGCCTGTCAGAACTTACCAGCTCCACCGCAATCCGACCTTTCTTACCGAACCCGGTGATCGCGTGACGTTTTTCGCCATCGACCACAAGACGTTCGAAGAGCAGGACCGCGCCGCCGAGGCCGGCGAGATCATCGCCGAGCGGGTAGACGCATGAGCCGGCTCATCGTCGCCAGCATCGGTCCTGCCAGCTCCGTCCAGGACGGTGGACGCCACGGCGCGCAGCGCTATGGCCTGACGGTCAGCGGCGCGATGGACCGGCTGGCCTTGGCCGCGGCCAACACCCTGGTCGGCAACGATCCGTTCGCAGCCGCTGTCGAGATCGGCCCGTTCGGCGCGACGTTTACGGCCCGCGATGGCGCCGTGCGGATCGCAATCGCGGGCGCGCCGCGCAATGCCGATATCGGCGGACGGCCGATGGCCATGGACAATTCCGTGACGCTGAAGGACGGCGAGACGTTGACGTTGGGCTTTGCCCGCGGCGGCGCGTTCACTTACCTGGCGATCGAAGGTGCGATCAAAGGCGAGCCCGTGTTCGGCAGCCTTGCGGTGAATGCCCGCGCGGGACTCGGCAGCCCCTACCCGCGCCCACTCCAGGCCGGCGACGAATTCATAGTCGATGCCGCAAGCGGCGCACCCGAGCTGCGCATCGAACTGCCGAAGCCTGTGAGCGGTCCGATCCGCGTCGTGCTGGGTCCGCAGGACGACGAGTTCGACGACGCCAACAAGGCGCTGTTCCTGGGGAGCGAGTGGAAGATCTCGGCGACCTCCGACCGCATGGGCTACCGCCTCGAGGGTCCCGCGATCAAGCATCTGCACGGCCACAACATCGTCTCCGACGGCACCGTCAATGGCAGCATCCAGGTGCCCGGCAACGGCGCCCCGATCGCGCTGATGATGGACCGCGGCACCTCCGGCGGCTATCCGAAGATCGCCACAGTGATCACGGCCGATGTCGGCCGTCTCGCGCAGATCTCGGCGGGCACCGGGTTCCGCTTCAAGGCCGTCACCATGGCCGAGGCGCAGGACGAGGCGCGCAAGTTTCAACAGCTCATCGGCACCCTGCCCGATCGGCTGCGATCATCCGACACGGTCGAGCTCAACATCGAGGCGCTGAGCGATGCCAACGTTGCAGGCTATGCTGTGAGCGCCATGGATGCCGGGACCTGGCAGGTTACGGCCGAGCCTTAGACAACAAGACCAAAGGCGGAGAGCAACCATGAAGACGATCGATCTCAATTGCGACCTCGGCGAAGGTTTTGGCGCGTGGGAGATGGGCAACGACGCCGCAATGATCGAGCTTGCAAGCTCGGTCAACGTCGCCTGTGGCTTCCATGCCGGCGACCCCGACATCATGCGGCGCACGGTCGAGCTCGCAAAGGCACGCGGCGTCTCGGTCGGTGCGCATCCCGGCTATCGTGACCTGCACGGTTTCGGCCGGCATCCGATCGCGGGCCTGAAGGCGTCCGAGATCGAGAATCTCGTCGCCTACCAGATCGGTGCCTTGCAGGCGATCGCGACCGCGGCCGGCCACAAGGTGACGCATGTGAAGGCGCATGGCGCGCTCTCCAACGTCGCCTGCGAGGACGACATGACGGCCAAGGCGATCGCCGCCGGCATCAGGGCGGTCGATCCCAGCCTGATCTTCGTCGTGCTCGCCAACTCGAAATTGGTGAAGGCCGGCGAACAGGCCAATTTGCCGATGGTGCACGAGGTGTTCGCCGACCGCGCCTATGAGGACGATGGCAATCTGGTCTCGCGCAAGAAGCCCGGCGCGGTGCTGCACGATGCCAAGGCGATCGCCGACCGCGTGGTGCGCATGGTGCAGGACGGCGCGGTGGTCTCCGTGACAGGCAAGATCATCAAGATGCGCACGGACACGGTGTGCATCCATGGCGACACGCATGGCGCGGTCGAGATTGCGCGCACCTTGCGTCAGGCGTTGAAGGATGCGGGGATCGAGGTCGCGCCGTTCAAGCGCGGGGCGTGATCAGAACGAGTGCACCGACAGCGTACCGAAGACGAGCGCCGCGATGAGTACGCACGCGCCGTAGATGCCGATGTGAGGCGCGCTCGCCTTTGTCCTGGGCGAGACTGACCGCGCATAGAGATGCAGCCTGGCTTCTGCCGACAATTTCCGGATGGTCGATTTCCAACGCAGCATCCGACGAGTATGAACGATCGAGCGCGACGGCTGTAAGACCGTGGCGCAAATAGCGATGGAAGGCCTTTTAAAGCCCTTCGCGCAGGCGAAAATTCTCCGGATTTGCGGGTTCCAGGAATCCTATTCGTTAAAGTCGAACTCAATTGGAACAGTTCCACAGGGCCTCAGTACACGTCAGCCTGGAACCGGCCCTTCTTCTTGAGCTCTGCGACAAAACTCACGGCCTCGTCGGTCGAGCGTGCGCCGAACTGGGCGACGATGTCGACCAGCGCGCGCTCGACGTCCTTGGCCATGCGCTTGGCATCACCGCAGATGTAGAGATGTGCGCCCTCGGCGAGCCACGTCCACACTTCACGGCCGAGCTCGCGCATGCGGTCCTGCACGTAAAATTTCTTCTCGCCGTCGCGCGACCAGGCGAGCGACAGGCGCGTCAGAAGTCCCGAAGTCTTCATTGCGTTGAGCTCATCGCGATAGAAGAAGTCGCAATCGCTGCGCTGATGGCCGAAGAACAGCCAGTTCTTACCCTGCGCGCCAGTCGCCTTGCGGTCGAGCAGGAACGCGCGGAACGGCGCAACCCCGGTGCCGGGGCCGATCATGATGATCGGAATCTTCGGATCCTGCGGCAGACCGAAACCGTGCGCCTTCTGCACATAGACCTTGAGCTTGTCGCCCTCGTTGATGCGCTCGCCGAGGAAGGTCGAGGCGACGCCGAGGCGCTTGCGCTTGCCGACGACGTAGCGCACGGAATCGACCGTCAGCGACAGCTTGCCGGGCGTTGCATTGTGCGACGAGGAGATCGAATAAAGCCGCGGCTGGAGCGGCTCCAGCGCCTCGACAAAAGCTTCGGGATGCGGCCGCGTACCGGAAAATTTCTGCAGCGCTGCCATCACGTCGAGGGTTGCGGCATCGCCATCGGGATCCTCGCCCTGAGCCAGCGCCCGCGCCTTCTCGCGCTGCGCGCCGCCGGTGATGAAGGAGAGCAGCTCGAACAGCTTGTCCGGTGCCGGTGACAGCGAGACGTCCTCGACCAGCGCCTCACGCAGCGTCTTGTTGTTGACCCCAGTGGTATGGGAGGCACCGAGCAGCGCAATGATCTGGTCGACCAGGCCGAGATCGTTGCGCGCGAACACACCAAAACTGTCGCCGACGACGTAGTCGAGCTTGCTCTCAGAGAGATCGAACTCAACATGATAGGTCTCCTTCTCCGAGCCGGCCTTGTTGAGCAGGCGCCGCGACAGGAAAGTGGCTTCAGCCGGATTTTCGCGGGCGCGGCCGAGTTCGGCCTTTACCTCCGGCGCAGCGGGTGCGCTTGCCGCAGGTGCCGACCCTGCCGTAGGCTTCGCCGCCGGCGCCTTGTCGATCTCCTCGAAGAGCTGCTTGAGCATCCGCGCCGTCTCCTTGCCGCCGGGGGCGCAGAGATTGAGGCGCGCTTCGCTTTTGTTGGCGATCGAGTCCGAATAGTCGGCGCAATTGTAGCCGCACTGGCCGCAATCCTGCTGCGCCATCGCCGCCATCATGCGGCGGCGGAGCGGGCGTCCCTCGGCGAGCTTCATGCGGTCGGTGATCGGCATCGCCGGATCGTGCCAGGGCGCCTCGCCGTCGTCGCCATCGCCCTGCGGCGCCAGGACCGCGCCGTTCTCCGCCGGCGACAATGCCGTCGAGCCGTCGAGACCGAACATGCCGACGAGAAACCCGTTCAGCCAGAGCCGCTGGCCTTCGCTGAACGGTGCATTGGCCGGAATGATCTCGATCTTGGGAGGCACGGACATCTGGGTCATGCTGCTACTTCCGCTTCGGCAAGTTTGCGCAAGGCTTCGCCGTCATGACGACGGGAGAAGGTCAGGAACGTCTCGTCAGGCGAGGCGCGGTTGGCGAGATAGGCTTTGAGCAGCCCTTCGACGGTCTTCGGCACATCCTCGGCCTTCAAATCATGAAACACCTCCTGCCCGATATCGGCATCGGGGCCGAAGCCGCCGCCGGTGAAGAGGTGATAGCCCTCGACCGTGTCCTCCTCGCTCGCGCCCGGCACCTTGGCCGCGATCAAGCCGATGTCGGAGATGTAGTGCTGGGCACAAGAGTGATGGCAGCCGGTCAGGTGAATGTTGAGCGGCGTGTCGAGATTGATGCGCTCGTCGCACCAGTCGCCGATCGCGGCGGCATGGCGCTTGGTGTCGGCGGCCGCGAATTTGCAGCCGGCATTGCCGGTGCAGGCGATCAGGCCGGCGCGGACATTCGAGACCTGCGTTGCCAGGCCGAGCTTCTCAACCGCGGCGGTGACGAGCGCGACGTTCTCGTTGCGCACGCCTGAGATCAGCAGGTTCTGCCAGACCGTCAGGCGGATATCGCCATCGCCGAGATCCTGCGCGATCTTGGCAAGCCCACGCATCTGCTCGCAGGTGAGCTTACCGACCGGCAGCGCCACGCCGACCCAGTTGAGGCCTTCCTGCTTCTGCTTGTGCACGCCGATATGAGCCATGCGGTCGGACGAGGGCCGCGGGGCCAGCGCCTCGGCCGGCACGCGTGCAAACGGTTTCTCGAGGCGCTCCTCGACCAGCTTGAGGAAGCCATCGTGGCCCATATTGTCCAGCACATATTTCAGCCGCGCCTTGTTGCGGTTGGTGCGGTCGCCGTGCTCGATGAAGATGCGCACGATGGCGTCCGCAACCGCGGTCGCGTCCTCCGGACGAACGACGATGCCCGAATATTTCGCAAAGTCCTTGTGGCCCGTGATGCCGCCGAGGCCAAGCTTGAACCAGACACCGGGCTCGACGCCAAAGCCGTCCTTCACCTCGACCGCGGTGAAGGCGATGTCGTTGGTCTCCTCCAGCGCGGCGATCTTGCCGGCGCCGTCGAAGGCAACGTTGAACTTGCGCGGCAGGCCGAACAACGAGCGGTCGTTGAGGATGTGATAGTGCCATTCGCGCGCATAGGGGCGCGTGTCGAGCAGCTCCTGCGGATCGATGCCGGCTGTCGGCGTGCCCGTGACGTTGCGGATGTTGTCGGCGCCCGCGCCGCGCGAGCACAGGCCAATGTCCTGGACGCCCTCGATCAGCGCCACTGCGTTCTTCGGTTCGATCTCGCGGATCTGGAAATTGGCGCGCGTCGTCACATGGGTGTAGCCGCCGCCACAGCTTTCGGCGATGTCGGCGAGGCCCGACATCTGCCAGTGCTTCAAGATGCCGTTGGGGATGCGCAGCCGCGCCATGTAGGAGGTCTGCGCCGGCGCCACCCAGAAGATGCCGTAATAGCGCCAGCGGAAATTGTCCGCCGGCGTCGGGTTGGCATTGTTGCGCGCCTGGTCGTTCAAACGATCATAGGCATCGAACGGATGCATCTCGCGCTTGAACTTCTCCTGGTCGGTGAGCTTCTTGCCCGCCGCCGTGAGCTTGTCCTGCGCCTTGATCGCCGCAGCGTCCGGCCCCGTCGGTTCGGACGGTGCGTTGCCCGCAGGCGCGCCGCCGTTTGCAAAGGCGCGCCCGACACGTCCGACCTGCATGCCGGACATGAAACCTTCGAGATAGCGCTTCTGCTCGTCCGAGAAATCGGCCGTGGGTGCTGTATCGAGCTTCATAGACTGAATGGACCTACTCTGCTGCCTGAACTGCAACCTGCGCCACTTCGGCGGCCGGCTTGGCGGGCTTGTACGTCGTGTAGAGCGCGAGGCCGGTGAAGACGAAGCCGCCGACGATATTGCCGAGCGTCACCGGGATCTGATTCCACAGCCACCAGTCGGAGAGACTTACCTTGGCGCCGAGCAGCATGCCGGTCGGGATGACGAACATGTTGACGACGGCGTGCTCGAAGCCGAGCGCGAAGAACAGGAAGATCGGCAGCCAGGTCGCCGCGATCTTGCCGACCGTGGAGGTCGAGGTCATCGCCATGACGACGCCGAGGCAGACCAGCCAGTTGCAGAGGATGGCCTTGACGAACACAGAGACCATGCCGGCAGTGCCGATCGCGGCATTGGCGATGGTCTTGGCTTCGGCGACCGCAACGATGCGGGCGGCGACGCCGGCGACTTCGACCCTGCCCATGTTGGTGAGCGAGATCGCGATCAGCGCGCCGAAGGCGAGGCTGCCGAGCAGATTGGCGACGAAGACCCAGGACCAGTTCGCGATCACCGCATTCCAGCTCGCCTTGCCTTCAAGGCGTGCAAGCGGAACGATCGCGAAGCTGCCGGTGACGAGTTCAAGCCCGAGCAGCACGATCATCACGAGGCTGACCGGGAAGATCAGCGCGCCGACGAGGGGCTGACCGGTCGTGATGGCGGCGCCGAAGGCGAGCGTCGTGGCGGCGCCCAGCAGCGCTCCGGACATTGCGCCGCGGATCATGATGTCGCGCGGGGCGAGCGCCAGCTTCTTGAGGCTGGCATCGACCATCGAGGCCACGACGTCAGAGGGTTTCGCGTAATCCATATCGAAGCTCCAGCTTGCCGCGCGAAGGGCGGCGCCAACGGGTTGAACGGACGTTGATCGCGAGGGAGCCGATTGCAGGGGCGAGAAGCACCCAGCCGGAGCCCGGAGCGATCCGATCAGCCTCGTTGCTGCGGAAATCCACGATGGACTTGCAGGCGCCGGCGCCGATGCCGGACTGCTCGGGATCTCCCATTCAAGAGGTGTGCCAACGCAGCATAAATTACGAAACCCCACGGAATCAGTGAGTTAGATCTATGTGCAGTGCATGAAGTGGATCATGGTTCATGCTGCTTCGGGCAGCAATGGCCCAAAGAATAAGCGTTGAATCGGATTGATTACTTTTTAGGCAATCGCTAAAGCGCTCGCCGTCCGACCTCGAAAGAGGCGAGATAACCGCCGACGTCCCGCGGGTCGAAGGCCGGTCCGGCGAAGGCCCCAAACGTGGTGGCGGCCTGACCGCCTCCCTCTCGCCCGAGAGCGGCATCGTAGAGGTCCGGCCGGAACACCGCCATCGCGGTCTTGAGCGCCTCACCACTCAACGCTGTCTGTCCCCAGCGCACCATCTGGGCATAGAGCCAGGCGGCCTGGACCGGATCCGGGCGCCCTGCCCCTTCGCGTCCGACCAGGAGATAGCGGCCGCTCTCGCGCACTGCGCCCTCGGGCGATATCTTCAGACGTCCCGTCAGCGAGCGCTGGATCATCTCGGCATCGACGCCGATCCGCTCGGGCTGCGCCAGGATCTGCGCCGTCTCGGCCAGGTTCGCAGCCTGCTCGATGAACTCTGCGGCCTTCACCGCCGCGCGCACCAGGCTGGCGACCACGTCCGGCTGCTTGTCGGCCCAGACCTTTCGAACCGCCAGCACCTTCTCAGCAGCGTGCGCCAGGATATCGGAGCCGAAATGCAGGATGTGGCCGATGCCGAGATCGACGGCGATCGAATTCCAGGGCGCACCGACACAGAACCCATCGACGTGGCCGTTCTTGATGCTGTCCACCATGTAAGGCGGCGGCAGCACGACGAGGCGCACGTCCTCGTCAGGATCGACGCCGGCGGCCGCCATCCAAAACCGTAGCTGGTAATTGTGGGTCGAGAACGGGAAGGTCATGCCGAAGGTCAGTGGATCGGCCCCCGCCTTGTGCCTTTTGGCAACAACCTTCGCCAGCGCCTTTGCGGTCGCGAGCGGATCGAAACGGTCGCCGTCGATCTCCTCCATCAGCGCGGCATGGAGCGCAGGCGCGACCGTGATCGCGTTGCCGTTGATGCCGAGATTGAAGGGGGCTGCGATCGGCACCTTGACGTGGCCGAGCCCGAGCGAGGACGCAATCGCCACGGGCGCCAGAAGATGCGCGGCATCGAACAGGCCGATGTTTAGCTTGTCGCGCACGTTGGACCAGGACACCTCGCGCACCAGCTCGACCTCGAGACCTTCGGCTGCGGCAAATCCCTTGTCGACGGCAACGATCAGGGCGGCGGCGTCGACCAGCGGGATGAAACCGATGCGAAGCGGAGCGGTCATTTCAGCATCTCCGACGCCGTGATGATCGACTGAGCGATCTCACCGATCTTCTTCTTCTCGCGCATGGCGGTGGAGCGCAGCAGCACATAGGCCTCGTCCTCGCTGAGACCCTTGACCTTCATCAGGATGCCCTTGGCCTTCTCGATGATCTTGCGGTCCTCGAGCTGCGACTTGGTGCGCTCGAGCTCCTCCTGGAGCTTTGCGAAAGCGTTGAAGCGTGACACGCAGAGGTCGAGGATCGGCTTGATGCGCTCCTTCTTCAGCCCGTCGACGATGTACGCGGACACACCCGCTTCGACCGAGGCCTGGATCGAGGCAGAATCGCTCTGATCGACGAACATGGCGATCGGCCGCTTCACGGCACGGCTGACCTGGAACATCGCCTCCAGCACGTCGCGGCTGGGGTTTTCCAGATCGATCACGATGATGTCGGGGTCCACCGCATAAATACGGGCGAGCAGGCTCTGCATCTCGCGGATATGGACGACTTGCGTGAATCCGGCCTCTCGCAACCCCTCCTCGAGGATCGCGGCCCGGACCGGGCTTTCGTCGACGATCACGATTTTGGGCGACTGTTCGGCGCTCATAGCTCACTCACGGCAGGTGATTCATCCATAGCACGCCGGAACGCGCTGCAAAGGCTTGTAATTATGGGCAATTGGGACTAGCTCAGGCCCGTCAATCAGGCAGATCAGATATGGATCAGACGGCTGCGCCCAAGGTCAGCTTCGTGTCGCTCGGGTGTCCCAAGGCATTGGTGGATTCCGAGCGCATCATCACGCACCTGCGCGCCGAAGGCTATGAGCTCGCCCGCAAGCATGACGGGGCCGACATCGTCATCGTCAACACCTGCGGCTTTCTCGACAGCGCCAAGCAGGAATCGCTCTCGGCGATCGGCGAAGCCATGGCGGAGAACGGCAAGGTGATCGTAACCGGCTGCATGGGTGCCGAGCCCGAGCAGATCGAACAGGCCTATCCCGGCGTGCTCTCCATCACCGGCCCGCAGCAATATGAGAGCGTGCTCGACGCCGTGCATCGCGCGCTGCCGCCGGCGCACAATCCGCATCTCGACCTGGTGCCGCCGCAGGGCATCAAGCTGACGCCACGGCACTACGCATACTTGAAGATTTCCGAAGGCTGCAACAATCGCTGCACCTTCTGCATCATCCCGAAGCTGCGCGGCGACCTGGTTTCGCGTCCGGCCGATGACGTGCTGCGCGAGGCCGAGCGTCTCGTGGCTGCCGGCGTCAAGGAGCTGCTGGTGATCTCGCAGGACACCTCGGCCTACGGCGTCGATCTGAAATATGCCGAGAGCCCGTGGAAGGACCGCCAGGTCCGCGCCAAATTCCTCGACCTCGCGCGCGAGCTCGGCGAACTCGGAGCGTGGGTCCGGCTGCAATATGTCTACCCCTACCCGCATGTCGACGAGGTCATCGCGCTGATGAACGAGGGCAAGGTGCTGCCCTATCTCGACATCCCGTTCCAGCATGCGAGCCCCGAGGTGCTGAAGGCCATGAAGCGCCCGGCGGCGCAGGACAAGACTCTGATCCGGATCAAGCGCTGGCGCGAGCAATGTCCTGATCTCGCACTTCGCTCGACTTTCATCGTCGGCTTCCCCGGCGAGACCGATGCCGATTTCGCCTATCTGCTCGATTGGCTGGATGAGGCCGAGATTGATCGCGTCGGCTGCTTCAAATACGAGCCGGTTGCGGGCGCGACGTCGAATGCGATCGCAGGTGCCGTGCCCGCCGAGGTCAAGCAGGAGCGCTACAATGCCCTGATGGCGCGACAGCAGAAGATCTCGGCGCGCCGGCTGAAGCGCAAGGTCGGCACGCGGCAGCAGATTATCATCGAGGAGGTCGGCCCGACGGTGGCCAAAGGCCGGTCCAAGGCCGATGCCCCAGAGATCGACGGCGCTGTGTATCTTTCGAGCCGCCGCCCGTTGCGTGTCGGCGAGATCGTCACCGCGAAGATCGAGCGCGCCGACCAGTACGACCTGCACGGCAGCGTCGCGGGATTCTGAGGCGCTCCGTCATTGCGAGCGGAGCGAAGCAATCCAGACTGTCTCCGCGGAGGGATTCTGGATTGCTTCACTACGCTCGCAATGACCGCGTGGATGCAGTCACGCCAACCATTTCGGCACCCAGCGCTCCGGGCGCGGGGCGCGGGCGAGATCGGCCTGAGCCTCGGATAATTTTGCCGGCTCGCCGCCGATGGTCGGGCGTATATCGTATTCGAAATCCGGCATGACGCGGCCGTCGGCATAGAGACCAAATTTCATCCCGTACCACAGCCCGAGCTCGGGCTGCGCGCGGCGCATCTCCTCGCGCAAGTCGCGCAGCAGGGATTCGATCGAGGCGGCCTCCTCGAACGGCTGCGGCCCGCGCGACAGGACACGCGCCTCGTATTGCTTGCCGACAATCGCGACTTCGAAATGCGTCTTGTCCCAGGGGTTTTTGCCCTTCGGCAGATGCGCGGCGAGCCGCCAGCCGAGCTCGGCCATCAGGCGGTGATTGGCCCAGTATTCCTCGCGATCCCGGCTCCACTTCTCAACGAAGCTGCGGAAGTCGGGCAGCTCCGATGCGCTATCCTCGCATGACGCCGGCTCACCGGTCGGCCGTCGGGCGAGCCACTGCGCAAGCTCGACCGTCTGTGGCTCGACCTCATCGTGCGGCCGCAGATCGTGCCAGGCCTTGTCGAATTGCAGCGAGGTCAGTTTCGCGAGCAGCGCGTCGAGGGACGGTGCGAGCAGCTCATGATCGCCCTCCGAGCCCAGCCCCACCATCGGGGGATCGTCGCGGTCGAGGCCGGCGCCGTACCAGCCGCCGACGGCCGAGCCATCCGGCAAGCGCATGAACAATGCGAAGCGATCGCGTAAGGGACTGCCATCGAAGATCGGGGCTTGGTCGGAGAACTGGCCTTGCAGCGAGAAGCAGCCGACACTGCCCCAGGGGCGCCCGTCCAGCCAGCCCGCAAAATCCAGCAGCAAAGGCGGCGCGTCGATGCCCGGCGGAAACGCTGCGCGAATGCTGTCAAGGTCGATCGGGTATGGCGTGTCGGACAAGGCTGAAAACTGTCTGGTGGTCCCGCCCCTCTTGGTCTGGACCGACATGCATCCGGTTCGAACCAATTCGCGTCCCTCGATCACAAACGCGCCAGAGGGGCGATGGTTTCTAACTGAACGATCATCAACTGCAGTGACATCCGCCTCGTCGCCGCACAGTATGGCACACGCGGGCGGGCATTTGCGGAACGTGCGCTTGACAAGCCCTGCCGTTCGGCTGTACGGACGCGCCCCATGATCAATTCTCGGACCCATCTGCGCCAAGCCATGCGTCGTCGCTCCCGCGACGATGATGGGTTGCGCCATGTCCGACGACGCCGCTGAACCAGCAAACTCAGCACAGTTTTCGAGAAGGCCGCACCCGCAAAGTGCGGCCTTCTTGCTTTTCGCGTCCCTTTTTCACCCGCCCCCAAGTCTTCCCTACCCCAAGAGGAGTTCGACATGACCACCGCCACCCATCCGTATGACGCGCTGATGGACATCACCGCACGGCCCAAGGCCGTGTTCGTCCGTGGCGCCGGCTCATACCTCTGGGACGACAGCCGCAAGCGCTATCTCGATTTCGTACAGGGTTGGGCCGTGAACTGCCTCGGTCACTCGCCGCCGGCGGTTGCGGAGGCGCTTAGCGCGCAAGCCAAGCGGCTGCTGACGCCGAGCCCGGCGTTCTACAACGAGCCGAGCCTCAAGCTCGCGCAGCGGCTCGTCGAGAACAGTGCGTTCGGCCAGGTGTTCTTTGCCAATTCGGGTGCAGAGGCCAATGAGGGCGCGATCAAGCTCGCACGCAAATATGGCAGCCTGCACAAGAGCGGCGCGTTCGAGATGATCAGCTTCGAAGGCGGCTTCCACGGAAGGACGCTGGCGACGATGTCGGCCTCCGGCAAGAAGGCGTTCGAGCCGCTGTTCGAGCCGAAAGTCGCCGGCTTCATGAAGGCGAAGCTCAACGATATCGCTTCGGTTGAAAAGCTGATCGGCACGAATACCGTCGCGGTGATGCTCGAGCCGATCCAGGGCGAGTCCGGCGTCTGGCCGGCGACCGATCAGTTCTTGCGGGAGCTGCGCGCGCTCACCGAGGCGCACGACCTGCTGCTCATTTTCGACGAGATCCAGACCGGCATGGGCCGGACCGGAAAACTCTTCCACTACGAGCACACCGGCATCGCGCCCGACATCATGACGCTCGGCAAGGGCATCGGCGGCGGCGTGCCGCTCGCAGCCCTGCTTGCGACCGAGCGCGCCTCCTGCTTCGAGCACGGCGACCAGGGCGGCACGTTCAACGGCAACCCGATCATGTGCGCGGCAGGTCTTGCGGTGCTCGAAGAGGTCAGCAAGCCCGATTTCCTGAAGTCGGTCACCGAGACCGGGCTGCTGCTCGAAAGCGAATTGCAGAAGGTCTCTGCCCGGCACGGCCTCGGCGGCGTGCGCGGCCGCGGCCTGCTGCTCGCGCTCGACCTCAAGCTGCCGATCGCGCCCGGCATCGTCGCGCAAGCGTTCGAGCAAGGCGTGCTGCTAAACGCACCGCAGGTCGACAGCTTGCGCTTCATGCCGGCGCTGAACGTCACGAGGGCCGAGATCGCCGAGATGATCGATTGTCTCGACGGAATCCTGACCAAGGCCGGCGCGGCACGGCGGGTGGCGTAACACTGGTCTGATCACGTCGCCGTCGCGCACAAGGCGCGGCGGCCGTCGTCGTTTCGAGCCCTGACGAGCCGTGTCAAATGACACGATGATGGTGATGCGGCATGTCGCGAAAGACGCGAAAGCGATCCTTCAGGATTTTTTCGCATTCGCAGGCTTCCTGGCGCAGCCCGGCCATGTCCCGGATCCGAATGGCGCCACGCGAGCCCTCGATGATGCCTTGCGCCTCGAAGTCCGACAGCGCCTTCGACACCCCCGGCCGCCTTACGCCGAGAGCCGACGCAATCATTCCATGCGTCACCGGAACGCGATCGCTTCCGATCCGCTCCTGGGCGAGCAGTATCCATCGGGCCGCGCGCTCGGAGATCTCGTGCCTGGCATTGCACAAGGCGATCTGCGCATTGAGCGCGATCAACAACTGCACGTATCTGAGTAGATGCTCGCGTGTCGCGGGGCTTTGCTGCAGGATGTCGCGAAACGCGCTGGCTTCGATGCGCAGCGCACTTCCAGGTACACGGACCACGCTTCGCTGAATCGTCTGCATCGTACCGAGCACCAGCGACACGCCGACGAAGCCGAACTTGCCGACGACAGCCACTTCGACCAGTCCGTCCCTGGCGGTTCGGACCAAGCGCGAGACCACGCCGGACTCGATGAAGTAGGCCGCGTCCGGATAGCGCAATGCATCCTGAAGAATCTCGTTTCGCTTCAGCGGGACGGCCTTCAGGTGCGGCCGCAGCAATGCGAACTCCTCCTCGGGCAGGGTCGCCAGAACCGTGTTCTGAACCGTAAACGGCGCCGCACCGGCACCGCGGACGGGTTTCGATATCACTGAATCGACCATCTCCTGGACAGGCCTTCGAGCTGCAATCGGCACGACGGTCGCCTCCAAGGTCGAAGCAACTCGCGGCGCGAAACTAGCCTTCGATCCCAGAGCTGCATTGTGACATAGTAGCGCAGGCACCCAGAAATGGAACTGCGACGGGCGAATTGCCCGTCGTCCCGGGATCACGCATCAAACCGCCGGTCTGCTTCTTTCTCGGCGACGGAGACCAAACTGTCCGCGCCCCCGCTCCCATCGAATGCGGGTTCTCCCCGGATTCGGTTAGGGCGACAATCCGCGCGTGCGTGCGACTTCGCGCAGCATCGACCAGCATGGTGCCGGCCCAACGATAGACGTTGTTCTCCTTGACCTGTTGTCGCATCAGCTTCATGCGTTCGATCTGCTCCTCCAGAGGCATGGTCATCGCACGCTTGATGGCGGCGGCGAGCTCCTCGGTGTCGTAAGGATTGACGATCAAGGCTTCCGACATTTCGCGCGAAGCCCCGGTAAAGCTCGAGAGAACCAGCACGCCGGCGTTGTCGTCGCGGGAGCTGACGAATTCCTTGGCGACGAGATTCATGCCGTCGTGCAGGCTGCTGACGACGCAGACGTCGGCAGCGCGAAACAGCTTGAACACATCCGTCGTTTCATAGTGGCGTGCGACCAGCCGAATGGGCGCCTGTTTCTCACCGTGGCGGGCATTGATTGCATCCGCGAGGCTTTCAGCTTCGGACTGCAGCCGGGAATAGGCGTCGAGCTTGCTCCGTGTCGGGGCCGCGACCTGAATGAAGGCGATTCGCCCTTCCCATGACCGATCACGCATTAGAAGCGAGTCGATCGCCTTCATGCGATCGGGGATGCCCTTGGTATAATCGAAGCGCTCGATCCCGACGATCAGCTTCGTATTGGCGGCGAGATCGAACTTTCTGAGAACATCCGCCCGGCACTCATTTTGCGTGGGCACGCCCGCTAGCGCGCTGGGCGGCCATTCGATCGAGATCGGATAGGCGCGAATCTTCGTCTCGTGGCCGCCAAGGCTGACGGCCTGCACCTCACGGTCGATCCGGCTCTCCACGAAACGGTCAACGCACTCGACGAAGTTGTTGCAGTGGAACTGGGTATGAAACCCTAGGATGGTGCTCCCCAGCATTCCTTCGATGATCTCCCTCCGCCACGGGCAGATGCTGAACGTCTCGGCATTGGGCCATGGAATGTGCCAGAACGAGATGATCGTCGCCTTCGGCAGCCGCAGGCGGATCATCTTCGGAACGAGTGCGAAGTGATAATCCTGCACCAGGACGACCGGGTCCTCGGTTCTTGCCTCGGCAATGACTGCGTCCGCGAAGCGCTGATTGATCTGCTGATATGTCCGCCAATCGTCAATCCGGAACGACGGCCGAACGAACACGATATGACACAGCGGCCATAGCCCGTCGTTGGCAAAGCCGTAATAGTAGCCGTCCTGCTCGGCCTCGGAGATCCAGACGCGGCGCAGCGTATAGGCCGGCGCGCCTTCCGGCACTCTGATCCTGTCGTTCGCATCAACAGTGTCCCGGTCCGCGCTGCCGCTGCCATGCGCGATCCAGGTGCCGCCGCAGGCGCGCATGATAGGCTCCAGCGCCGAAACGAGTCCGCTCGCCGGCCGCTGCACGACAACTCCGTCATCCGTTCGGTTATGGATGTACGGCTCTCGATTCGAGACGACCAGCACCTCGGCGCCCGGCAATACGCCGTGAAGCAGTTCCTGAAGTGCCCTCGGGGTCCAGTCGATCTGGTGCGTCAGGGTGAAGTCTTCAGCCCGCCGGAGCAACTTGTGGATCTCACGGTCAACGGCAGATCCGCTCGCCGGAATCCGGTCGCCCGACGTGCCCAGGCGCACCTCGTCGACCGCGCGTCTGAGCGAATTCATCCAGCTGCGCAGCATGAAGATGGCCAAGATGATGGTGCCGACCGTCAGCACCAACACAACACCGGCCAGAGAGGCGAGCAGGTAGGCCACCACCTGGCTCGAGCGCGCGCTCGCAAAGCTCAAGTCGGTCAGGATCACGAGATAGGATCGGCCTTTGCTGCTAGCGACGGGGAACGCAGCCAGGAGAATCCGCCGGCCCCCGCTGGCGATATCAGAGAAGCTTTCGGTCTCGAATTTTGCGATCTTGTCGCAGTCGAAGGTCGCCGGCATTTCCGGAGTCGGCGCGACCAGCGTTCCCGCCTGACTGCAAAAGCCGACCGCCAGGATCTTCTTGTCCAGCGCCACACGCCGGAACAGATCGCTCAGGCGATCCCAGGACTGATCCTCGACGTCACGGTCGAGAAACGGCTGAATCGCATTGAAAACAAGCCTAGACCGCGCCTCGACGTCGCTTCGCGACCATTGCTGAACGATCCCTCCCGTGAACGGAGAGATGCCGAACGCAACGATCAGTGCGACGGCGACGCCGAATACGCCGAAGCGGAGCAAGTCCCTGAACCGCATCGGCATAACTCAGCGCAATCGGTTCTTGAGCGTGATCGCGATGATAATCAGCGCGAACATCGCAAGCCTCAGCAGATAGAACACCGGTTCGAGCTCGTTGGAAGTCTCGGTGAGCCCGAGCGCGGCACGCGAGACCGTATCGATCGCGAACGCCAGAGCGAACAGCAGAAAGAAGACATCAGAGGTCTGACGCCAGAACTTCACGAAAAACAACGTCGTCGCGAACGAGGCCATCGCCACCGCACCGGACAACACCGCTGACAGGTTGTTCATCATGATTCAGTGTCCCAGATCAATCCGTAGAGAAGTACGGTCATCGCGATCAGTGCGACGAACAGGCGCAACGCGGACAGATCGACATCGGGCAGCACGATCTTGTCGAGCAACAGGATCACGTTGTTCACGGTCAGGCCGACGAAGCACAAGCCGCTCCAGAGCAAGAGCCGGTATCGTTCCAGACGGTATGCGGCAAGCAGCATCCCCGCGCAAACTGCCGACGTCGCGGCGCAGAGTCCGTAGATGAACGAAGACACCATCACGACCCCTTCCGGAACTTGAAGGCGTCGGCAAATGAGCCGATGCGGCGAGGTTTCGAGTGAACGAGGTTCGTGATGGGGATGAGATGTTGCGAATAGACTTGCAGAAGCTGCTCGATCAGCGCGAGATTCTGCTCAGGCACGCCTTCGAGACCGTAGATCTCGTCGGCGCAAGTCAACAATTCGGAGGCGCAAAGTCGGCTCAATGCCTCGGCGGCCTCCGCCTCGCTGATGTACAAGCGCTTCGCGAGCCGTGCTGCGTTCCACTGCGATCGTGGATCGGATCGAATGAGAAGAAGTGCCTCGATCTGAGCCACGGAATCGATTCGCTTCAAAATGAAGCTGCGCAGTTCGTCTGAAACGTACTGATCTGCCATAGTGAGCGCGCAAGCATTGCAATTCGGCAAGCCATGCCTGCCGGCGGTCGCGACCCTAATTGTCGCTGACGTCCTTGGGTCTTTCGGTGGTGCACCTAAGGCAGACAGACCGGACCACGATGCGCCCCGCAACGGCCCGCCGTTCGTGCAGATGTGGCGTCCTCGTCCCGCAGGACGCGCAATGCGCTTCCGGATATCTCAACTCCGTCTTCGCGGTTTTGGCCATCTTGTTGCCCCTCGCGCCAAACATCAGCCGCCCAATGCCGTAACCACGATGGACTCGTGGCGGCTTCGGGAACGTGATGTGCTGGAAGCGTGGATGCAATCAGGCGTTAGGCGCGATCGGTCCGATACCGTACCGAGAATTCGGCCGGTTCGCGCGCCGTGTTCCACACCTGCGCCTCAAGGTTTTAAGATCGATGCCCCTGTGGTCTTGCGGCTTTCGAGATCGATATGCGCTTTCGCGGCGTCCTTGAGCGCATAGGCGTGGTTGATCGGCACGTGCAGCTTGCCGTTGATGACGGCAGAGAACAGCGTATCGGCGCCTTCCAGCAGCTCGTTGCGCGTGCCGATATAGTCGTTGAGCTTCGGCCGCGTCGCAAACAACGAGCCGTGCGTGTTCAGCTCGGCGATCGAGAACGGCGGCACGGGACCAGAGGCGTTGCCGAAAGACACAAACATGCCGCGCGGCTTCAGGCAGGACAGCGAGCCCGGGAAGGTCGCCTTGCCGACCCCATCGTAGACGACGTCACAGCCCTCGTTGCGGCTGATCTGCTTCACGCGCGCGACGAAGTCCTCCTCGTTGTAGAGAATGACGTGGTCGCAGCCATTGGCCTCCGCAAGCTCGGCCTTCTCGCGCGAGCCGACCGTGCCAATAACGTGGGCCCCGAGTGCCCTCGCCCATTGACAGGCAAGCAGGCCGATGCCGCCGGCCGCGGCATGGATCAGCACGCGATGATGCGGCTCGACCTTGAAGGTCTTGTGCAGGAGATACCAGACGGTCAGCCCCTTGAGCATCAGCACGGCACCCTGCTCGTGGGTGATGTGGTCGGGCAGCTTGACCAGCCTCTCCCAGGGGATGTTGCGCTCGCCGGTATAGGCGCCGAGATTGTGATAGTAGGCGACGCGGTCGCCAGGATGAAAATTCGTCACCCCGGGGCCAGCGGCTATGACCTCGCCTGACGCCTCGTTGCCCGCAATGAAGGGCAAGCCAGGCGCCTTGTAGAGGCCGGTGCGGTAATAGACGTCGATGAAGTTCAGGCCGACCGCATGCTGGCGGATGCGCACCTCGCCAGCAGCAGGTGCCGGAACCTCGATGCTCTCATAGACCAGGGTTTCGGGGCCTCCGACCTGATGCACACGGACGGCTTTGGTCATCACCTGACCTCCCTTTCTCGCCCCTCAAGCGAAAGACATCGCGCCTGCCTTGTCAACTCGGCGCAGCTCCGAGGCTGAACCTGCGGCTAGCCGGGCTTCCTCTTGCGGTTGCGCTTCGCCAGCACATTGAAGAATTCGACCGCCGCCGAGAACGCAATTGCGAAATAGATGTAGCCGCGCGGGATGTGGAATTGGAATCCGTCCGCCACCAACGCGACGCCGATCAGCACCAGGAACGCCAGTGCCAGCATTTTGGTGGTCGGATGCTCCGCGACGAATCGCGCCACGGGTCCCGACGAAATGTACATGATCAGGCAGGCGATCACGACAGCGGCAATCATGATCTCGAGGTCCTGCGCCATGCCGATCGCGGTGACGATCGAATCCAGCGAAAACACGATATCGATGACGACGATCTGGGCGATCACCCAGAACAAGGCGTTGCGACCGGACTTGCCATCGCCCTCCTCGTCGTCGGCGTCGACCTCGGCGTGGATCTCGTGCGTCGCCTTCGCGATCAGGAACAGGCCGCCGCCGATCAGGATGAGGTCGCGCCAGGAGAAGTCGTAGCCTGCGAGCGAGAACACCGGCGCGGTCAGGCCGATCAGCCAGACCAGCACACTGAGCAGGATGATGCGGAAGATCAGCGCCAGCGCCAGCCCGATCTGGCGCGCGCGATGCGCCTGCTTCTCCGGGATGCGCGAGACGATCACCGACAAGAAAATGACGTTGTCAATGCCGAGCACGATCTCGAGCGAGGTCAAGGTGAGCAACGCGGCCCAGGCCTCGGGGCTGGTCAACAGATGCATCATCCGAAAGACCTCGCCAGGCGGATCAATGCGTCGCTGAAGACGATCCAGAGCGCGATCGCGCAGAGCGCAACCGTCACGCCGGTGCCGACGCGAAAATCCATCTCCAGCGCATAGAAGCCGAGCACAGCCCACAGCACGATCAGCGACATCGTCAGCCAGCGCAGCCGCACGACGCGGACCGGATGCAGAACATGAAACGGCACGAAGGTCAGCACCACGAGCGCTGCGACCAGCAGCGTCGACGACAGCGGCGGCCAGTGCAGCAGGAACAGGTAGAAGGCCGCCGCGTTCCACAGCGCCGGAAAGCCGCGGAAATGATTGTCATCCGCCTTCATGCGCAGATCGGCGAAGTATAATGCGCTGGTGACGATGATGGCGATGCCGAGCAAAGGCGCCGCCACCGGCAGCAACATGCCGCTCGCCACGATCGCATAAGCGGGCACGAAGACATAGGTGACAAAGTCGACGACGAGATCGAGCACGTCGCCCGACCAGTTCGGCTGCACGTTCTTGACGTCGAGCCTGCGCGCGATCGGCCCATCGATCGCATCGATGATGAGGGCGACGCCCAGCCATCCGAACATCGTCGCCCAGTGTTCGCGCACGGCCTCCAGCATCGCCAGCAGCGCGACCGCCGCGCCGAAGGCGGTGAAGATGTGCACCGAGAACGCCGCGGCACGGATCGCGGGCGTCGGCTTGAGGGAGTCCTCTTGGCTATCCATGCCTTCTGCTACCAGAATGGGACCGATTTGCACATCCGCCGTCGCGGCATCGCGCCGCGCAATTCGTCATAAAATCAGGCAAAATCGGTGGGCTTGAATTTGCCGTGGGGCGTGTCAAATGTCATTCCATGACAGACGCATCAACACTCTTTGACGTAAGCGTTATCGGCGGCGGACCGGCCGGCCTTGCGGCGGGAATTGCGTTGGCGCAGGCCGGCGCGCGGACTGCGCTGGTGGCGCGGCGCCTGCCCTATGCCGACATTCGGACCACCGCGCTGTTAGGTGCCTCCGTCGACCTGCTGGAGAGCCTCGACGTCTGGAATTGCTGCAAGGACAAGGCGGCGGCGCTCGAGATCATGCGGCTCGTCGACGACACCGGGCGGCTGTTCCGCGCGCCGGAGGTCCGGTTCTCCTGTCACGAAATCGGACTGGACGCCTTCGGCTACAACATCGACAACCGCTCGCTGATGCTGGCGCTGGAAGCACGCGCGGCCGAGTTGCCCAACCTCGTCCGTTTCGATGACGAGGCCGAGAGCGTCGTCATCGAAGCCGATGATGTCGCGATCCGCACGGCCTCCGCGCAATTCCTCTCGGCTCGGCTCGTGGTTGGCGCCGACGGCCGGCACTCGCTGTGCCGGGAGGCCGCCGGCATTGCGGTGACGCGGCGCGAACTGACGCAGACGGCTCTGACGTTCAATGTCGGCCATGCCCGCCCGCACCGCAACGTGTCGACCGAGTTCCACACGCCGCACGGCCCTTGCGTGTTCGTCCCCCTGCCCGGCAATCGCTCCAGCGTCGTCTGGGTCTCGGCCCCGGCCGAGGCCGAACGGCTTCGCGCAATGAACGACGAAGAACTGTCCGCTGCGATCGAAAAGCAGTCGCATTCCGTTCTGGGACGCATGGCAGTCGAGCCCGGTCGCAACCTGTTCCCGTTGGCGATCGAGCGGCCCCACACCTTCGCCCGCGATCGCATCGCGCTGGTCGGCGAAGCCGCCCACGTCGTCCCCCCGATCGGCGCCCAGGGCCTCAACCTCGGTCTGCGGGATGCCGCCGATATCGCCAGGCTTGCGGGCGAAGCGATTGCGGCCGGCGACGATCCCGGCGCGCCCGAGATGCTCAAGCGCTACGACCGGGCGCGCCGGCCGGACATCCTGAGCCGGACCTTTGCGATCGACATCGCCAACCGCTCACTGCTCAACGACTTCCTGCCGCTCCAGCCGGTCCGCGCCCTCGGCATGCACCTGCTCGGCGCCATCGGGCCGCTCCGGCGTTTTGCGATGCGCGAGGGGCTGACGCCGACGTGGCGCAGGTAGCGCTCTACGGGAACGCCAGCCGCCCGGTCTGGAGCAACCACATCACGCTGGTCAGCGTGACCACCGATGCAAACGTGCCGAGCAGGACGGCAACGGAGGCGGATTCGATCCAGGCATCGTTCTGCCGCGCGATCACGAACACATTCAGCGCCGGCGGCAGCGAGGCCATCAGGATGGCGGTGGCAGCCCAGGGCTGCGCGAACGGACCGAACGCCAGCATCAGGCCAAACGCGGCGAGCGGACGGATCAAGAGCTTCACCGCTATCACGCCCGGCACTTCCCACGGCACACGGTCGAACGGGCGCAGCGCCACCGTCACGCCGAGCACGAACAGCGCTGTTGGCGCGGCCGCGTTCTGGAGAAAGGTGATGGTGCGGTCGAGCGCGACCGGCGGCTCGATGTGCAGCGCCGCGACAGCCGCACCGAAACAGGTCGACATGATCAGCGGATTGAGCACGATCTGCTTCAGTACGACGCCAAAGGCATGCACGAGCGAGGGATGGTCGCGGTCGGAGAGTTCGACCAGCAGCGGCACGATCGTGAACAGGAAGATGCTGTCGCAGCAGAAGATCAGCGCAGTCGGCGCCGACGCCTTCGCCCCGAGCACGGCCAGCGCCAGCCCTGGTCCCATATAGCCGATATTGCCATAGCCGCCGGAGAGGCCCGCGAGTGTCGCCTCACGCAGCGTGAGCCCGCCGAGTACCTTGCCGACGACCAGCGCCAAAGTGAACGCCGCGACCGTCGACAGCGTGGTCGCGACCAGGAATGGCGGGTTGTTCAATTGCGAAAACGGCGTCTTCGACATGATCGCGAACAGCAGCGCCGGCAGCGATACGTAGAGCAGGAAGAAGTTCATCCAGGCGAGGCCCGATTCCGGCAGCGACTTGGCCTTGCCACAAGTGAAACCGACGAAGATCAAGCCAAAATAAGGAAGTGCCAGATTGAGGATATCGACCATTGATGAAGTGTTTTCTGAAGTCTTGGGGGCTATCTGCCCCTTAAGCAGACGTTAATTCCAAATGAGGGCACTAGCATCGGCCACAATCCTGGTTTATCGACGGGGAATGATTAAAGCGCGGACCGCCAAATTCCAGATCGGACAGGTCGTTCGCCACCGGATCTTCTCGTTCCGGGGGGTGATTTTCGACATCGATCCGGAATTCAACAACACCGAGGAGTGGTGGTTGTCGATTCCCGAGGAGGTGCGGCCGCACAAGGACCAGCCGTTCTACCACTTGCTCGCGGAGAACGCGGAGTCCGAGTACGTCGCCTATGTCTCCGAGCAGAACCTGTTGCCCGACGAGTCCGGCGAGCCGGTCCGGCATTCCCAGGTCGCCGAGATCTTCATCAAGAACAAGGATGGCGGCTACCGCCCCCGCAATCCCTCGCTGAACTAAAGCTTCGGCCCGCCACAAGGGGCCAGCAAAAAAGGCGCTCGAACCGAGCGCCTTTTTCATGTCCGGGATTGGGCCCCGATTACTTCTGAGCGGTCGGAGGTGTGCCGGGCGCGCCACCCTGCTGCTCGAGCTTCTTGCGCTGCTCCTCGGCCTTCTTCTGAAGCTCTTCCTGCAGCTTCTTCTGGGTTTCCTCGAACACCTTCGGATCGGTCGGCGGACCGTCATAGGCTTTCTGGAATTCGCCGGCGAGCGGCAGCGGCAGTGTGAGCGGTGCGCCGTTGGCATTGATCGCCTGAACCACGAGGTTCTGGCCCTTCTTCATGTTATTGATGAGCTCGGGCGTCGCTTCATAGTCGGACATGCAGCCGTTCTGGAAGCAGATCACGTAGGGGCTTTGCAGCGGCGGATTGTTGTCGACGATGATGCGCGTGCCGTGCACGAGCTGCATGCCGAGCGGCAGCGTCACGCGCAGGATCTTCTTGGGCTCACCTTCCGGCTCGATGATCACGGCCGCGATGACAGGCTGGCCCGATTCGATGCGGCCGTCCTTGCCGGTGAAGCAGACCTGCTTGGCATTGGCGTCCTGGCCCTTGAGGCAGAACTTGGTCCAGGGGGCGTAGATCAGCTGGATCTGCTGGTCCGCGGGCTGGCCGCCCTGCGCTGCCGGAGCGCCCTGCTGGGCCGGGGCCGGCTGGGCCTGGGGAGCCGGCGCAGGAGCCGGTGCCTTGGGGGCAGCCTTGGGGCCGGCTTTCGGAGCTGCCTTTGGCGTCGGCGCGGGAGCCTGAGCCTCAGCGGCGAACGGAACGACCAATGCCGTCGCCGTCAACAGGGCGAGAAGTCGCCCGCGCGGCCGGACGGACGCGGCCAAATAACGGAAATTCATTGCAGAAAACCCTTTCTGAACGGGAAGTGCCCGAACCGCTCCGAAGCGCCGAACCAAGCCGCCTTGGGCGCGGCTCTCTCCCCGTCAATTGAGGCGGATACGTGACGGGCTCGGCGCTCTTGCGCGATTGCGTGCCTTCTTAACGTGGTCGACGAAAAGATCAATGCCGACAAGCGTCTTTGGCCCAATCCTGGGGGGCGCCCAGTGAAATCCCTGTGATAGGATTCAAGGCCTGCCGCCCCTCGAATCAACGTGTCCGAATGTTCATGTTCCAGCGCCTGCTCGAGGGCTCCGGTCTCCGCCTTTGGCGCCTCGCCTTGCTCCTCGCACTCTTCCTCTCGGCAGGCGCGCGGGCCGAGGAGGCGCACGCGATCGCCATGCACGGCAAGCCGGCGCTGCCGGCCGATTTCACCCACATGCCCTATGCCAATCCCGATGCCCCCAAGGGCGGTCGGCTGACCTGGGGCATTCTCGGCACCTTCGACAGCCTCAATCCGTTCATCGTGAAGGGATTGGCGGTGCAGCCGATCCGCAGCTACGTGGTCGAGAGTCTGCTGGCGCGCGGCCAGGACGAGCCGTTCACGCTCTACGGCCTGCTCGCCAAGACCATCGAGACCAACGACGAGCGGAGCTACGTCACTTTCCGTCTCGATCCTCGCGCCCGCTTCTCCGACGGCAAGCCGGTGCTGGCCGAGGACGTCCTGTTCTCCTGGCGGCTGCTGCGCGACCACGGCCGTCCCAATCTCCGGCAATATTACAGCAAGGTGGCCAAGGCCTGGGCACCCGATCCCCTCACCGTCCGATTCGACCTCACGGGCGCTAACGACCGCGAGCTGCCGCTGATCCTCGGCTTGATGCCGATCCTGCCGAAGCACGCGGTCGACGTTGCGACCTTCGAGGAGACGACGCTGACCGAGCCGATCGCCTCGGGCCCGTACCGCGTCAAGGCGGTCAAGCCAGGTGCCAGCGTGACCCTGACGCGCAATCCCGATTATTGGGGTCGCGATCTCCCGATCAATCGCGGCCTGTTCAATTTCGACGAGATCCGGCTCGACTATTATCGCGAGGCCAATGGCCAGTTCGAAGCCTTCAAGCGCGGCCTCTATGATTTCCGCGTCGAGAACGAGCCGCTACGCTGGCACGATGGCTACGATTTTCCAGCCGCCAGAAACGGCGACGTGATCCGCGACACCATCAAGCCCGGCGTGCCGCAGCCCTCGGAATTCCTGGTGTTCAACACCCGCCGTCCGATCTTCGCCGACATCCGCGTGCGCCAGGCGCTGACGCTGCTGTTCGATTTCGAGCTGGTCAACCGCAACTATTTCTTCTCGCTCTATTCGCGCGTCGGCGGCTATTTCGCGGGCTCCGACCTGTCGGCCTATGCCCGGCCGGCGGATGCACGCGAGCGCGAGCTGTTAAAACCCTTTGCCGCGCAGATTCCGCTCGACATTATGGATGGCAGCTACCGCCTGCCGGTGACCGACGGCTCGGGGCGCGACCGCACCACGCTGCGTGCGGCGCTCAAGCTGTTGTCGGAGGCCGGTTACGATCTCGACGGCACCGTGTTGCGCAACCGTGCGACCAGGGCGCCCTTCACCTTCGAGATGCTGGTGACGACCCGAGACCAGGAGCGCATCGCGCTCGCGTTCCAGCGCGACCTCAAGCGCGCCGGCATCGAGGCAAGCGTGCGTGCGGTCGATCCTGTGCAGTTCGACCAGCGCCGGCTGGCTTACGAGTTCGACATGATCCAGAACCGCTGGGACCAATCGCTGTCACCCGGAAACGAGCAATATTTCTACTGGGGCAGCGCGGGCGCGGACAATCCGGGCACCCGCAACTACATGGGCGCCAGGGATCCCGCCGTCGACGCCATGATCAAAGCGCTGCTCGAGGCCCGTGATCATACGGATTTTGTCGACGCGGTGCGGGCGCTCGACCGCGCTTTGATGGCCGGCTTCTACACAATCCCCCTGTTTAATGTATCCGAGCAATGGATCGCGCGCTGGAATCGGATAGAACGACCATCGACCACCGCGCTCTCAGGCTATGTGCCGGAGACCTGGTGGGCCAAGGGTGAGCCTCAAGCCAGTCCAGCGAAGTGACGCCGTGAACCAGCCAGCCGTATCGCCGACGCTCGACACGCTGTTCCAACGGACGCTGTCGCGGCAGCCGCACGCGCCCGCGCTGCTCGATCCCCTCAACAAATCACGTATCACCGGACACCAGCCGCGCCGGCTGACCTACGCCGAGGCCGACACGGCCATCGAGGCGCTGTCGGCGCATTTCGTCGAATCGGGCCTGCCGGCCAATTCGGTGATCGCGATCCAGTTGCCTTCTACGGTCGAGTTCGTGCTGACGGTGCTCGCCGCCCATCGCGCCGGCCTCGTGGTCGCGGTGCTGCCGCTGCTGTGGCGGCAGGCAGAGCTGGCGGCCGCGCTCAACCGCACTGCGGCGCGCGCCATCGTCAGCATGAGCAAGGTCGACGGCGTCAGCTATTCCGACCTCGCGATGCACGCAGCCGCCGAAGCCTTTTCGATCCGCCACGTCTTCGGCTTCGGTGCCGATCTGCCCGAAGGCATGTCCTCGCTCGACGAGGTGCTGGCGCGCCCACCCGGCACCACGCGCGCCGTCATCCAGGACGGCCGCAAGGCGGCGATGATCTCCTTCGATGTCACGGCGGAAGGCTTTCGCCCTGTGCCGCGACCACATTTCAGCCTGATCGCGGGCGGGCTTGCGATGTCGCTGGAAGCCGATATCCAGCAGGGCGCGACCGTGATGGCGGCATTCACGCCGATGTCATTCGCGGGCCTCGCCTCCTCGCTCGCGGTGTGGCTGCTCTGCGGCGGCACGCTGGCGCTGCATCATCCGTTCGAGAGCGAGGTGCTGGAGCAGCAGATCAACGAGCACGGATGCGACGTGTTGATTGCGCCGGCCCAGCTCGTCTTGCGCCTCGGCGATTCCGGTCTCGCAGCGCGGATGCCAACCTTGCGCAACGTCATCGGGCTCTGGCGCGCGCCGGAGCAGGTGGCTGCGAGCGAGGCCTGGATCGCGCCGCATGCGCCGCTCACGGACGTCTATCTGTTTGGCGAGGCCGGGCTGTTCGGCGCCCGGCGCGGCGAGGACGGCATGCCCGTAGCGGTAATGCCCGGGCCGCATGGGGCCCCGCGCGAGCAATCGGGCTCCTCGATCGCGGGCGACATCCTGCTGACCCCGAAGGGCACGCTCGGCCTGCGCGGTCCGATGGTGCCGATCGCGGCCTACGCGCCGCCGCAACCGGTCGGCGAGACACTGACGGCGCAGCAGCCGCGCGACTATGTCGACACCGGCTATGCCGCGCGGATCGACCGGGCCAGCGGCGCGATCTGCATCACCGCGCCTCCATCAGGCATCATGGCCGTCGGCGGCTATCGCTTCCTGTCCAACGACCTCCAGGAATGGGCCCGCCGGCTCGGCCAGGGCGCGCTGCTGACGGCCTTGCCCGACCGGCTCTCCGGGCACCGGCTGGCGGGCCGCGCGCAGGACAATGCCCGCGCCCGCGAGGCGCTCAGCGAACTTGGGCTTAACCCTTTGATGGTCGAAGCCTTTCGCGACCGCTCCGGGCCGATCTAAGCGCAGTTTCGACTGAAACATTGACGCTGCATTAAGGCGGCCGGACTAGATTGCGCAGCATCGATTGCGTGATCAGAGTCTCCGAATGTCTCAGTCGGGCCCGATCCTGTTTGTGTCCAATGCCGAGCGCCCCGCCTTCATTGCGGCGCTAGATGAGGCCCGTCTCTTTCCGGTCGTCGACAGCGATTGGGCGAGCGCCGCGCGCGCCGTCGCGCAGGTGCAGCCGGCCGCCGTTCTCGCCGCGATGTCCGGCGGCCACGAAGCGCATATGGCCCTGCTCGCGAAGACGGTCGCCGATCAGCCGCTTTATGTGCCGCTGGTCGCGCTGGATCCGCAAGGTTCGCTGCCGCACAACACGCTGCCTTTCGCCACACGCGGCGACGCTGCCGAACGCCTGATCGCACGTGTGCGCGCCGCGATCCGCGTCCGCACATTGCACGCCACGGTGCTGCGCCGTCTCCCGGAAGCGAAGGTCGCGCTGCCGGAGACCGATCCGGTGCGCGATGCCATCGTGCTGCTGATCGGCCGCGGCGCGGCTTACCCCGCGCTCTCCGTTGCGCTCGGCGAGCGTACCGGCGTCGTCGGCGCGCTCTCGATCGAGGCCGCGGCAAAGCATCTCAACACCCGCGACATCGATGGTGTCGTGCTCTCCGACGGCTTCACTCCGCGCGTCACCGACGCCTTCCTCACCGTGCTCGCGGAGGATACGCGCTTCCGCAACCTGCCCGTGGTCGTCACCGCGCACCAGCTCACTCAGAGCTACGACTTGCCCAATCTCGAGCTGATTGCGGGCGAGCCCGCCAAGGTCGCCGCCAACGCGCTGCCGCTCGTTCGCCAGCACGCGATGGAAGCGCAATTGAGCCGTACGCTGCGCTCGATGGACGCCGGCGGCTGGCTCGATCCGCGCAGCGGCCTACTCACGGTGGAAGCCTTCGCTCGCGATTTCGCCAAGGCGGTCGAAGAGACGCTCGCCCGCGGCGGCGGCCTGTCGGTGGCGCGTTTCGCTTTCGACCCCGGCAATCCCCGGGCGCAGCTCGATGCCGCACGCATCCTCAGCCGCCTGATGCGGCAGATGGACTTCGGCGCGGCGCAGAAGGACGGCTCGGTGATCGTGGTGTTCGCCGAGACCGACTTCCGCACGGCGCATATGATCGCGCGTCGGCTCTCGGCGGTGATGAAGCATACCTCCAACGGCAAGCACGAGATGCGCAGCGATCCCGTGGTCAGCGTGGACTCGCTGTCGCCGTCGGATACGGCACGGTCGCTGCTGGGGCGCCTGTCGGCGGACGCGTCAAGGGCGGCGTCGTAGCCACAACCTCGCTACTGTAGCGTGGGCAAAGCGAAGCGTGCCCACCACATCGGTCGTCAGAAAAATGGTGGGCACGGCGCAAGGGCGCCTTTGCCCACCCTACGGTACCTCGCCTACGCCGCCTTCTTTTTCTGCGCGAGCTGCGCCAGCTGGCGCATGATCTCCGTCGTGCCAGCGAGACGCTCTTCCGGCGTCTCCCAGTCCTGCAGGAACACGACCTTCATGTCAGGTCGCACCTTGGCGGCCTGACCGTGGCTGCGGATGAAGCTCACCAGGCGGTCCGGATAGGCGAAGGAATTGTCGCGGAAGGTGATGACGGCACCCTTCGGACCGGCGTCGATCTTCTCGACATTGGCCTGGCGGCAAAACGCCTTGATCGCGGCGACCTTGAAGAGATAGCGCACCTCGTCCGGCAGCACGCCGAAACGATCGCGCATCTCCGCGCCAAAATTCTCGATCTCCTCCTCGCTATCGAGATCGGCGAGGCGCCGGTACAGCGACAGCCGTACGGAGAGATCGCCGACATAGTCCTCGGGAATGAGCACGGGCATGCCGATGGTAATGGTCGGCGACCAGCGGTCGGCAGCGGGCTCGGAGACGCCGGCCTTGAGGTTGACGATCGCCTCCTCCAACATCGACTGATAGAGCTCGAAGCCGACTTCCTTGATGTGCCCGGACTGCTCCTCGCCGAGCAGATTGCCGGCACCGCGGATGTCGAGATCGTGCGAGGCGAGCTGGAAGCCGGCGCCCAGCGTCTCCAGCGATTGCAGCACGGTGAGCCGGCGCTCGGCCTGTACCGTGATCTTATGCTGCGCCGGCAACGTGAATAGCGCATAGGCCCGCAGCTTGGAGCGACCGACACGGCCGCGGAGCTGGTAGAGCTGGGCAAGGCCGAACATGTCGGCGCGATGCACGATCAGCGTGTTGGCGTTGGGGATGTCGAGGCCGGATTCGACGATCGTGGTCGACAGCAGGATGTCGAACTTGCCGTCGTAGAACGCCGTCATGATGTCCTCGATCACCGCCGGCGGCATCTGGCCATGCGCGACGGCGACCTTCATCTCCGGCACGTTCTTGTCGAGGAAGTCCTTGACCTCGGCGAGATCGTCGATGCGCGGCACCACGTAGAACGCCTGGCCGCCGCGATAGCGCTCGCGCAGCAGCGCCTCGCGGATCATCAGGGGATCATGCGGGGCCACGAAGGTGCGCACCGCGAGGCGGTCGACCGGGGGCGAAGCGATGATCGAGAGCTCGCGTACGCCGGTCAGCGCCAATTGCAGCGTGCGCGGGATCGGCGTTGCCGACAGCGTCAGCACGTGCACCTCGGCGCGGAGCGCCTTCAGCCGCTCCTTGTGGGTGACGCCGAAATGCTGCTCCTCATCGACGATGACCAGGCCGAGATCGCGGAATTTGATGGCCTTACCGAGCAGCGCATGGGTGCCGACGACTATATCGACCGAGCCGTCGGTAATGCCCTTCTTGACCTCGTTGAGCTGCTTGGTCGGGACCAGGCGCGAGGCCTGCGCCACGTTCACGGGAAAGCCCTTGAAGCGCTCGGTGAAGGTCCTGTAGTGCTGGCGCGCCAAGAGCGTGGTCGGCACCACGACCGCGACCTGCCTGCCGTCGAGCGCGACAGCAAAGGCCGCGCGCAGCGCCACTTCCGTCTTGCCAAAACCGACGTCACCGCAGATCAGCCGATCCATCGGACGGCCGAGCTCGAGATCCTTCAAGGTGGATTCGATGGCCCCTAACTGGTCCTCGGTTTCGTCATAAGGGAAGCGTGCGCAGAATTCGTCGTAGACACCCGGCTGCACCACCAGCTTTGGCGCCTCGTGCAAATGACGCGCGGCGGCGATCTTGATCAGCTCGCCCGCGATCTCGCGGATACGGTTCTTGAGCTTCGCCTTACGGGTCTGCCAGCCAGAGCCGCCGAGACGATCCAGCTCGACGGTGGTCTGGTCGGAGCCGTAGCGCGACAACAGCTCGATGTTTTCGACCGGGAGAAACAGTTTCGTTTCGGCCGCATAATGTAGCTCGAGACAGTCATGCGGCGCGCCGGCGACGTCGAGGGTCTGCAGGCCGATGAAGCGGCCGATGCCGTGGTCGACGTGGACGACGATGTCGCCCGCAGCGAGGCTCGTCACCTCCGAAATGAAATTGTCGAGCTTGCGGCTCACTTTGCGCGGCCGCACCAGGCGGTCGCCCAGAATGTCCTGCTCGCTGATAAGCGCGATCTCATCGGTCTCGAAACCGCTCTCGAGGCCGAGCACCGCGAGCATTGTCTCGTTGCGCGGGGTCGCCTGCACCGTTCGCCAGGAGTTGACGCTGGTGGTGTGGGTCAGCTTGTGGTCGCGCAGCATCGAACTCATGCGGTCGCGCGAGCCCTCGCTCCAAAGTGCGATCACGACCTTTTTGCGGCTCGCCTGCAGCGCCATGACATGGCCGACCACGGCCTCGAACACGTTGACGGTCGTGTCGTTGCGTTCCGGCGCAAAGTCACGCCCTTTTCGCGCGCCGGCGTCGACGACACCAATGTCATCGGTCGGAACGGAAAACGGCGTCAGCCGCGCCAGCGGGATGTCGCCCAGACGCTTACCCCACTCGTCCTCGGGCAGATAGAGCCGATCAGGCGGCAGCGGCTTGTAGATGGCGCCGCCGCCGGGATGCTCCATCGCATCGCGGCGGGCCTCGTAATAGTCCTGGATCTGCTTGAAGCGCTCGCGGACGGCGTCCTCGGCCTGCGGCTCGATCGCGACGGCCGCCCCTTGCAGATAGTCGAACAACGTGTCCATCCGGTCCTGGAACAGCGGCAGCCAGTGCTCCATGCCGGGATGGCGGCGGCCTTCGCTGACGGATTCGTATAGGGCATCATCACGCTCGGGCGCGCCGAACTCGGCGACATAGCCCATGCGAAAGCGGCGGATGGTGTCGGTGACAAGCTGGAACTCCGAGATCGGCACGAGATCGAGCGAACGCATGTCGAGCAGCGTGCGTTGGGTCTCGGCGTCGAATGAGCGGATCGATTCCAGGCTGTCGCCGAAGAAATCGAAGCGCACCGGTTGCTCGAGACCGGCCGGAAACAGGTCGAGGATACCGCCGCGCACGGCGTATTCGCCGGGCTCGCGCACGGTCGAGGAGCGGTTGTAGCCGTTGTGCTCCAGCCAGGCGACGATCGTGTCCATCGGCACGACATTGCCGGGCGCGACCGACAGCGCCTGCGCCGCGACGAGCTCGCGCGCGGGCACGCGCTGCACCACCGCGTTCACCGTGGTCAGCACGATCAGCGGCTTGTCGCTGCCGGTCAGGGACGCAAGCCGCGCCAGCGTGGTCAGGCGTTGCGCGAGAATCCCGCCATGCGGCGAGACGCGGTCATAGGGCTGGCAGTCCCAGGCCGGAAACGTCAGCAACGGCAGATCGGGCGCGAAGAATTGCAGCGCGCGTTCGAGCTGCTGCATCCGCGGCCCGTCGCGACAGACCACCGCAAGGCTGACAGCCGGCTTCTTCGGCCGCGCCGCGATGGCGCGCGCGAGATCGGAGATGACGAGGCCCTCGGCGCCTTCCGCGACATTGGCAAGCGTCAGCGCGCGGCCGGGCGTGAGCAGCTCGGCCGGAGATTTCATCCCCTGCTTCATGCGTCGCGGCTCGCGATCGGATAGGCCTTGATGCGAAGAAACAGCGTGCCGGTGACGTCAGCCGGCAGCACCTTGTCGCCGGTGACGGCGGCATAGAGATCGGGATCGTTGACCTCGAGCAGATTTTCGAGCTCGTTGAGCTCGGCGTCAGACAAATTGCCGATCTCGGCATCGGCGAAGCGGCCGAGGATCAGGTCCATCTCGCGCGTGCCGCGGTGCCAGCAGCGGAACAGAAGCCGCTTGCGGCGGTCGTCCAGTCCCTTGCTCGATCGTGTCGTTCCCGTCATGTCTCAGATCCAGTCAAACGCCGAAAGCCCGGACGTGCCGGGCCGGGGTGATATAGCCACTGGAACCTGCCGTGTCAGCCCTCGATTTGGCATGGCTTGGTACCTGCGTGCCGCACGAAAAAGACGTGGATGCCCGGCATAAAGCCGGGCATGACGAGCCGAAACGATCCTAGACTCGCCTGATGCGCCCCAGCCTGCTCAATCCGCTGTTTGCTCCCGTGACCAGCCTTCCCGGCTTCGGTCCGAAGCAGGACAAGCTGTTACGATATCTGCTCAGCCGCGATGAGACGCCGCGGCTGATCGACCTGCTGCTGCATCTGCCGAGCCAGGTGATCGACCGCCGGGCGCGGCCGAAGATCCGCGACGCCGTTCAGGGAACCATGGTGACGCTCGAGGTCACCGTCGATCGCCACCGCCCGCCTCCACCGCGCAATCCCCGCGCGCCGTATCTGGTCTACGCCAGCGACGATACCGGCGACGTCGTGCTGACCTTCTTCCGCGCAAAACCCGGCTATGTCGAAAAGCTGCTGCCGATGGGCGAGAAGCGTTTCGTCTCCGGCACGCTGCAGATGTATGACGGCATCCCGCAGATCGTGCATCCCGACCGCGTGCTGGACGAGGAGGCGATCTCGAAGCTCTCGGGCATCGATCCCGTCTATCCCCTGACCGAGGGCTTGGCGCTCGGCTCGCTCCGCCGCGCGATCGCGCAGGCGCTGCTCAAGCTGCCGGCCCTGCCCGAATGGATCAGCCCGGAAGTACTGCGCCGCTGCAATTTTCCATCGGTTGCAGAAGCGCTCAATCGCGTGCACCAGCCGGTCGAGCTCACGGACATTTTGCCGGATCAGCGCTACTGGTCCCGTCTCGCCTTCGACGAGCTTTTGGCCGGCCAGCTCGCCCTCGCCCTGATCCGCGCGCAGCTGCGACGGCCGGCCGGCGTGCGTAATGCCGGCGACGGGCATCTGCGCAACAAGATCATCGACGCTCTGCCCTACGCACTCACGCCCTCCCAGCGCAGCGCCGCGGCCGCCATCGCCGACGACTTGCAGCAACCGGTGCGCATGCTCCGTCTGCTCCAGGGCGACGTCGGTTCCGGCAAGACCGTAGTCGCGCTGCTCGCCGCTGCGGCCGTGGCTGAAGTCGGCAAGCAGGCCGCGCTGATGGCCCCGACCGAAATTCTGGCGCGGCAGCACATCAAGACCATCGCGCCACTCGCCGAACGCGCAGGCATGCGCGTGGCAATTCTGACTGGCCGCGAAAAGGGCAAGGAGCGCCGCGAGCTGCTAGCGCAACTCGAAGCCGGCGAGATCGACCTGCTGGTCGGCACCCACGCGCTGATCCAGGACGAGGTGATCTTCCATGATCTCGCGCTCGCGATCGTCGACGAGCAGCATCGCTTTGGCGTCCGCGAGCGCCTTGCGCTCACGTCCAAGGGCGAAGCTGTCGACGTGCTGGTGCTGAGCGCGACGCCGATCCCGCGCACGCTGGTGCTGACCTATTTTGGCGATATGGATATATCCGAGCTGCGCGAGAAACCGGCCGGCCGCCAGCCGATCGATACCCGCGCGGTGGCGATGAGCCGCCTCGGAGAGGTCATGGACGGCGTCGGCCGCGCGCTCGAATCCGGCAAGCTGGTTTACTGGATCTGTCCGCTGGTCGAGGAATCCGAGGCCGAGGGCACCGAGCATCTCACCAACGCGACCAAGCGCTTCGAGAGCCTGCAGAAGCGTTTCGGCGATCGCGTCGGCCTCGTGCATGGGCAGATGAAAGGCACCGAGAAGGATCGCGTGATGGGCCAGTTCGCCGCCCACGAGATCGGGCTCCTAGTGGCGACCACCGTGGTCGAGGTCGGCGTCGATGTCCCCAGCGCTACCATCATGGTGATCGAGAACGCCGAGCGCTTCGGCCTTGCCCAGCTGCACCAACTCCGCGGCCGTATCGGGCGCGGCTCTGAGGCTTCGACCTGCATTCTGCTCTACAGCGAGCCGCTCGGCGAAATGTCGAAGGCACGGCTGAAAGTGATCCGCGAGACCACCGACGGCTTTCGCATCGCCGAGGAAGACCTGAAGCTCCGCGGCGAAGGCGACGTGTTAGGGGTGCGCCAGAGCGGCCTGCCCGGCTACCGCATCGCGCGCCCGGAGGTGCACGGCCAGCTCATCACCCAGGCCCGCGACGAGGCGCTGCGGATCATGAAGGACGATCCGAAGCTGAAGGGCGAGCGAGGCGAGGCGCTGCGGTGCCTGCTGTATCTCTATGAGCGGGATGAGGCCATCCCGCTGATCGGGGCGGGTTGAGCTATCACCGCGGCGACGATGTGCCCCCTCGCCCCGGTTGCGGGGAGAGGCGAAGACCACTCCGTCTCACCCCTTCTTGCTCTTCTCCGCGAACGCCTTCAGCAGCGCCGCGTCCACCTTATCGCCTTTCGCATCGTCGGCGAGATGCTCGAACCAACGCGCAAAGCCTTCGTAGATCTGGCTCGCCGGATGATCCGGCCCGAGGAAGCCGGAAATCTCCCGCATCTCCGCGACCCAGCGGTAGGCTTTCGGGATCATGTCCGGCAGTGCGACCTCGAGTCGCGCCAGGATCGCGGGCTGGCTCAGTGCGAGCTCGTCGCGGAGCGCGTCCGCTGCCCCCGCTTTGGTCGCCGCGATCACCATGGCCGAACCGATTCCGGCGAGACCTTTGACGATGCCGGCATAGGACATCTTGAGCGCAGAGGCCGCACCCACCGGACCTTCGACGATGCGGATGTCGAGCCCGAAATCCTTGAGCACGGCGACATCCTTGGCGTGCTCACCCGACATGTAGAATGCCGGGCTCTTGCCGCCCGGCTGCGGCGGGAAGCCGATGATGCCGCCGTCGACGAAGGGCGCCTGCGCCGAGCCGATGATCTCCTCGATCCGCTTCACCGTGTCGACATTGACGGCGTTGCAGTCGACCACGACCGGCTTGTTCGCACGCCTCACGATCAGCGCGGCCAGCCGCTCGGCCAGAGCTACCGCCTCGCCCGGCGGCACGATCGAGAGGATGATGTCGGCGCCCGCGATCGCATCGTCCTCGGCGCCGACGATGCCGGCATCCGCCGCCCGCTTCAGCGTCGCCTCGCTGCGTCCCTTCAGCGACGTCAGCACGCGCGCGCCATTCTCGGTCAGGCGTCGCGCCACCGCGCTGCCCATGGCACCGGGCGCGAGGATCGCAATGATTTTGGACGTCGACTTGGACATCGGGGACACTCCAGTTCGAATTCCGAGCGCTACGCTCGGTTCGACCGGAACAATAGCAGAGGATGCGATCGCCTGCGTGACCGGCTGCCATCCCGCCGCGGAATGGCCCTACTGCACCTTCGCAGGCTCGGGCTGGACCGCGGAGGCGTTGGCAATGCGCGCGGCATTTGCCATGCCGGCAAGCGCGGCCGCCTTCTTCGGATCCGGTGCTGCGCCCGGCTGCACCACACCGGCGGACATGATCAGCGTTGCGGCATCCTCGGCGCTGAGGTCGACCTCGACGATCTTGCTCTTGGGCACATAGAAGAAGAAACCGGTGGTCGGGTTTGGCGAGCACGGCAGAAACACCGAGACATGTTCCTCCTGCCCCGGCAGGCTGCGTGCGACCTCCTCGTTCGGCGACTGCGAGATCAGCACGATCGACCACATGCCGGGCGATGGAAATTCGACGAGGCCGACTTTGCGGAAGCTCGAGCCCTTGCCCGAGAACAGCGTCTCGAACACCTGCTTGAGCCCGCGATAGATCGCGCGCACCGCCGGGATTCGGCCGAGAAAGGTCTCGCCGACATCGACCAGGGTGCGGCCGATCAGGTTCGCCGCGAGGAAGCCGACCAAGGTCAGCGTGAAGAATGCGACAATCAGTCCCCAGCCGGGAACGCCGTAGGGCAGATAGGTCTCGGGCCGATAGGCCAGCGGCACGAATGGCCGCACCACGCCGTCGACCCAGGTGACGAACCACCAGACGAGGTAGAGCGTGATCGCAATCGGACCGGTCACGACAAGCCCGGTCAGGAAATAATTGCGGAAACGGCCGATCAGGCCGGTATGCGGTTCCGGGGCGGGATCAAGAGGCGCAGGCGCGTCATCGCGGGCGGTCATTCGGGTTCCAGGTCGGTCGCTTCGGTCAAGCTAGGGGCTTCTAGCAGGTTTTGGAAGAGCGCGACCTGATCCCTTATGCCTATTCCACTGTCACGGATTTTGCGAGATTGCGCGGCTGGTCGACGTCGGTGCCCATCACCACCGCCGTATGATAGGCGAGCAGCTGCACGGGGACGGCATAGACCATCGGCGTGAAGGCCGCGGCCATGTCAGGCATAACGATGGTGACGAGCGAATCCACCGTCGCCTCGGCCGCTCCCTTGGCGTCGGTCATCAGGATGATGTTGCCGCCGCGGGCGGCGACCTCCTGCATGTTGGAGACGGTCTTCTCGAACACGCGGTCGTAAGGCGCGATCACGACGACCGGCATGGTTTCGTCGATCAGCGCGATCGGACCGTGCTTGAGCTCGCCGGCGGCATAGCCCTCTGCGTGGATGTAGGAGATTTCCTTCAGCTTCAGCGCGCCTTCGAGCGCCAGCGGGAAGCTGGTGCCGCGGCCGAGATAGAGCACGTCGCGGGATTTTGCGATCCTGTGCGCGAGCTTCTCGATCTGAAGCTCGGTGGTGAGCGCATCCGCCATCAGGCGCGGGATCTCGACCAGGCCGTGGACGAGCTTGGTCTCGTCCTCGGCGGATAATTCGCCTCTAGCCTTGCCGGCCGCGATCGCCAGGTTCGCCAGCACCATGAGCTGGCAGGTAAAGGCCTTGGTCGAGGCAACACCGATCTCGGGACCGGCGAGCGTTTGCAGCACGGTCTCGCTCTCGCGCGCGATCGTCGAGGTCGGGACGTTAACGACGGCAATGGTGTGCGCGCCTTCGGCCTTGGCGTAGCGCAGTGCGGCCAGCGTGTCGGCGGTCTCGCCGGATTGCGAGATGAAGATCGCAAGATCGCCCTTGCGCAGCGGCGCTTCGCGGTAGCGGAATTCGGAGGCGACATCGACTTCGACCGGCACGCGCGCAAAGCGCTCGAACCAGTATTTTGCGACGATACCGGCGTAGCTCGCGGTGCCGCAGGCCGTGATGTTGATGCGCTGGATGTCCTTGAAGTCGAACGGCAGCTTGACTGGCAGCGAGACCCGCTCGGTCGCCATGTCGACGTAGCGCGCCAGCGTGTGGCCGACCACCTCCGGCTGCTCGTGGATCTCCTTCGCCATGAAGTGGCGATAGTTCGCCTTATCGACCAGCGAGGTCGAAGCGGCGTGCCTGATCTTGTCGCGCTCGACGGCCTCTCCATCCTTGTCGAAGATCGTCGCACCCTTGTGAGTCAGCACGACCCAGTCGCCGTCTTCGAGATAGCTGATCGTGTCGGTGAAGGGGCCGAGCGCGATCGCGTCGGAGCCGAGATACATCTCGCCGTCGCCATATCCGATCGCGAGCGGCGGTCCGTTCCGGGCCCCGATCATGAGATCGTCCTCGCCGGCGAAGATGAAGCCGAGCGCGAAAGCGCCGCGCAAGCGCGCCAGCGTCAGCTTCACCGCTTCCACCGGCTTGGTGCCGCGCGTCAAGAGATCGTCGACGAGATGCAGCACGATCTCGGTGTCGGTCTCGGTGTGGAACACCGTGCCCTTCTTCTTGAGCTCCTCGCGCAGCTCGCGGAAATTCTCGATGATGCCGTTGTGGACGACAGCAAGGCGCTCGGTTGCGTGCGGATGGGCGTTGGTCATCGTGGGCTTGCCGTGCGTGGCCCAGCGGGTGTGGCCGATTCCGGTCGTGCCCTTCAGCGGCTCGGCTTCCAGCCGCTTCTCCAGATTCTTCAGCTTGCCCTCGGCGCGACGGCGCTCGAGATGCTTGCCTTCGAGCGTGGCGACGCCCGCGGAATCGTAGCCGCGATATTCAAGACGTTTGAGCGAATCCACCAATTGCTCTGCAACCGGCGCGCGCCCGAGAATGCCGACAATCCCGCACATGCGGATCAATATCCCCCAAATCGTCGAAAAATCGCCTAAACGACCCGCTCGGTTTTTAGCGAAGTTCCCAACTAACCAGATACTCAATAATTATGACGGATTGCGACAGCGTCCGATGACGACGAGTCCCGACCTGGTCGATGTGGCCGGCCTTTAACCGCGCGAATTAACTCGTTGTCAATGAGTTTGGCCGACGATTCGAACCTGGGAGATCAAGGCCATGAAAGCCGCGTCCGACCGCAAAGGTCCGTCATCGCTGTATCTGCGCGCCAGTGAGACCTCCGGCACGCACCTTGCGCATTGGCCGCCGCCCCAGCGCGGCAAGGAAAGCAAACCCGTCTTCATCAAGCATGCAGCCGATGAACCTGCAAAGCGGGCCAAGCCGCGTGGCTGGCGCCTGACGCGCGCGATTTTCTCTGAATTCGCAGACGACGAATAGCGCGGCTTACTTCTCCGGCACCTTTTCAGTTTTCTTGCCGCTGGTCTTCATCTCGCGGTAACGCGCAGCGCCGCCTTCGCGGATAGTCTGCTGGTTGCGCTCCAACGCCATCGCGTCGTCGGGCACGTCGCGAGTAATCACCGAGCCTGAACCGATATAGGCGCCGTTGCCGATCTTCACCGGCGCGACGAGCGAGGAGTTGGTGCCGATGAATGCGCCTTGCCCAATGACCGTCTTGTGCTTCTTGAATCCGTCGTAGTTGCAGGTGATGGCGCCGGCGCCGATGTTGGAATTGGCGCCGACGGTGGCGTCGCCAATGTAGGAGAGATGGTTGACCTTGACGCCTGCTTCCAGCGTCGCGGCCTTGGTCTCCACAAAATTACCGATCCGCGCGCCGTCGCCGAGCGAGGTGCCGGGACGCAGGCGCGCATAGGGACCGACCGAGACGTTCTTGCCGAGCGTGGTCTGGACGATGTGCGAGAAAGAATGGATCACGGTGCCATCGGCGATCGACACGCCCGGACCGATCACCACGAACGGCTCGATGGTGACGTCCCTGCCGAACAGGGTGTCGGCGGCGAGATAGACGGTTTCGGGGGCGATCAGCGTGACGCCGGCCTCCATTGCAGCCTTGCGCAGGCGCGACTGCATGACACCCTCCGCATCTGCAAGCTGCGCCTTGGTGTTGATGCCACGCACTTCGTCCTCGCTGGTCTCGACCACCACGGACTCCCATCCATTGTCGCTGACAATGCCGATCGCATCGGTCAGATAATATTCGCCCTTGGAATTCGCATTGCCGATCTTGTCGAGGATCGCGAGCGCGCGGCGCCCGTCGATCGCCATCACGCCGGCATTGCACAGGTCGATCTTGCGCTCGTCCGCGCTGGCGTCGGCATGCTCGCGGATAGCAACCAGCCGGTCGCCCTCGACGATGAAGCGGCCATAGCCGGTGGGATCCGCCGCACGGAAGCCGAGCGCGGCGATCGCGGCGCCCTTCGCGAGCCGCGCACGCAGCCGTCCAAAAGTCTCGGCCCAGATCAGTGGCGTGTCGCCGAAGGCGATCAAAACATCATCCACGCCTCGCGCAATGGCCTCCCGCGCCGCCAGCACCGCATGCGCGGTGCCGAGCCGCTCGGCCTGCACGAAGATCAGCGCATCGGGACGGATGCGCTTCGCCTCGTCCGCGACGGCCTGGTGATCGGGACCGATCACGACCGCGAGCGCGGTGTCGGTTCCCTGCGGTGCGGCGCCGAGCACATGAGCAAGCAAGGTCTGGGATGCTACGGGATGCAGCACCTTCGGCACGCTCGATCGCATGCGCGTACCCTCGCCGGCGGCGAGAACGATCGTGAGGCTTGAGCGGGCGGTCATCGCAATCCTGTCAAATACGGCCGAATCGATCGTTACATGAATGGGCGACAAGCCGACGTCGCCGAGGTTGCCGCCTTGCTACCCCCGCAAACGCCCGGAATTCAAGTGCGAGTGGGTTTTCCTGTTAATGTTCCCTGGTTGATTCGGGGAAGCCAGACAGGGCTGGGCACTAAATATTCATGGCAAAGGATTCCGACCCTCTGGCGGATGCCTTCGGCGACAAGGACACGGGCGGGCTGTTCTCCGGAGTTTTGGCCGAGGAAAGCGCGTTCGATCGCCGCGTGCTGTGGCGGCTGGGCTCGTGGGGTGCGACCGCTATCGGCGCTGTCGTAATTGCCGTGATGGCCAACCAGGCCCAGCTCGGCTGGCGGCGCGACCAGATGGCCTCCGCCGATCTCGCCCGCCAGTCAGACCGGCTCCAGGTGCTGACCAGGGAAAGCCAGAACGAGGTCCACCGCCTCACCTCCGCCATCGAGACGCTGAACACCGATCGCGACCGGCTCTATGCGCGCGTCACCGTGCTCGAGCAAGGACTCGATTCCGTCACCGGCGCCATCGCCAAGCAGAACGCGACATCGCCCCAGACGCCTGCATCGAAGCCGCAGGACACGCCCGTCGCCGCCGCGCAGCCCTCGGCCCCGGCACCGGATATCGCACCGGTCGCCTCGACCGCGGCCTCGTTGGTCGACAAGTCGCGCGCGAGTGCCGCCAAGGAGCCCAAGGAAACCTCGAAGGACAATTCGAAAGAGGTTGCAAAGGACCAGCCGAGCCCGCCGCAGACGGCGGCTGCTGCTTCGCTCGTTCCGCAGTCGCCGGTGACGAAGCCGGCGCTGCCGATCCTGCCGCTGGTGCCATCGAAGTCGATGATGGCGCTACCCGATCCCGCCGCATCGAAACTGATCCAGCCCGAGCCGGCCGAGAAAGCCACCGAGAACAAGCCCGAGCCTGCGCCCGCCCCGGCCGAAATCGCCGCCGTGCCGGCCAAGCCGGTGGACACCCCTGAGAGCGTGGCGCCCGCAATTCCCGTCCAGCAGACGCGCTTTGCCATCGACCTCGGCGGCGCGAATTCGATCGATGGCCTGCGCGCGCTCTGGCGCGGCCTGACCAAGTCGAATCCGGAGATCGGCGCACTACGGCCGATCATCATGATCAAGGAAAGCAGCACCGGCCTCGGCATGCAACTTCGGTTGGGCGCGGGTCCCCTGATCAACGCGGCCGCCGCCGCAAAGCTCTGTGCGGGCCTCGCCGAGAGCGACCGCCATTGCGAGACCACCGTGTTCGATGGTCAGCGCCTGTCGATGCGCGGCGGCTCGGACAAGCCGGACAAGGGATCGGCGAAGAACTCCGAGAAGAGCCAGGACTCCGTGCCGCAAGCCGAGACCGCGCCGGCGCCCGCCCCCACCGCCAAGCCCGAAAAGCACCGCCGCAGCTACTCCTCCAAGCGCTCGTCAAAGCGCGAGGAACCGGCGCCGGCACCAGCGCCTCAGCCGGCTGCTCAGGCCAAGCCTGAGACCGCCTCGGCGAGTTCGACGATATCGTCGTTCTTCAGGCGGTAGGACGATCAGGGCTCTTGATTGAATCGCCGTCGGCGCATCTCATTTGAGACTGCGCCATCAAAGAGCTGCCGCCAACTGGCTGATCTTGATTGCAGCGCAGATGATCATACCCCAAAGCGCAAAATTGATCTGCAACGCCTCTACCATTGCCAACCTCGCTCGCATCCTCGCAGTCGCGCTTTTGAACGGCGTGATCTGCTCCTGATCGGATCAGCGATCACCCCGCGCTTCGAGCTGAATGCTAGGCGATGTCGACAATCCCGCAAATCCGTATCGCTACGGTTCCGATCCGCGCGCGGGCTGCCGTAAAAGGGCGCAACGGGCCTGGCGAAGCCGGTGTAAAAATGCGCCGCCCCTGTTGCTCCCTCCCGCCATCGCGACCATATTGCCCGCATGACAAAAAAGCCGTTCCGCCTCACGCCCTATCAGGTGCAATTCCTCATCGTCGTCGGTTTCGTCACCGTCGGCTGGGCGCTCTACGTGCGCTATCTCGCGATCGAGTTCTCGCAAGTGGCGCTCGCCTGCGACGCCGGCTTGCAGACCATGATCTGCAAGGCCCGCTCGGTGTCGACGTCGCTGTTCAAGAATTCGGTGTTCGGCATCGTCGCGCTGGTGATTGCGACGCTGAACCTGCTGCGGCCTTCGATCGTGCTGCTCACGCTCGGCGTGGTCGCGGCCGGCCTCGGCATTGTGCTCTACAACATCGTGCTGTCGGGCCTGGCGATCGGCCTGCTCATCCTTGGCTTTGCTCGGCCCGCGCCCGCCACAGCGTGAGCGCGAACAACAGATAGATCGCGCAGGTCCACATCGCCTGCCAATTGTCGCGGCCTTCGTTCAGGATCACGTAGACCGCCGACAGGGCCAGCAGCCCCGCGAACAGCGCTTCCGCGATCGGACGCGCGCCGATCTGGGGCCGGTTCAGCATCAACAGCGCGAACGGCACCACGGCCATCGTCAGGGAGGCATAGGGGAAGTCACGGTAGCGCGGATCGAACACGAAGCCGAGCGCGGTCTCGGCCGCGATCACCGCCGTCACCGCCAGGGTCAAGCAAAGCACGGCGGAGAGTTTTGACCATTTCCGTCCTTCGCGCGGGCCAAGCAGGTCGAGGAAGGTCGGCAAATTGCGGCCGATAACGAGCGACTGCGCGCAGAGGATCGGCGAGAGGATGCCGGCGAGCAGCAGCGCACCCCATTGCAGCCAGCCGCCCCAGCCGTAGCTCTCGTAATACATTTTGTCGGCGGCGATCCCGAGGAGGATGCCCGCCGATGTCGCGGAGATGCCGACGCCGAGCCAGGCCGAGAAGCGCGGCGTCCAGGGTCGGCGGCGCAGCGTGAGGCCGGCCACCGCGAACACCAGCACGCTGAGGCCCATGCCCGCGCCCATGTACCATTTCCAGAACGGGAAATTGCTGATCGGCTCGCCCGGCGGATATTTCAGCTGGCGCCACACGGAATCCATCAGGCCCCAATAGCCGCCGACGGTGCCTTCAAGCCGCCGCTTCCACGGCTGGTCATAGGCCTCGATCAGGTTGACGCGAAATTTCTGCGCTTTCGCCAGCCCCAGGATTTCCGAGACGACGCGCGCCTGGTTGGTGCGCGACGGCAACGCTCCTTCGCGCATGCGGCCTTCGCTCGGCCAGCCGGTCTCGCCGATCAGGATCTCCTTGCCGGGGAACGCCACCGCCATGCGTTCGCGGATCGCCTCGACATGGCTCGCCGCGAATTTCGCCTTCACCGGCATATCCTCCCAATATGGCAGGATGTGAATGGTGACGAAATCGACGGCGTCATAGACATCGCGGTTCTTCAGCCAGTACTCCCAGACGTCGGCATAGGTCACGGGCACGGTGACCTGCGCCTTCACCGAACGGATGATCGCGATGAGGTCCGACGTCGTCATCTCTCCGCGCAGCAGCACTTCGTTGCCGACGACGAGGGTGGAGATGGTGTCGGGGAATTCCTTGGTGAGGCGGACCGCGGTCGCAACTTGCGCAAAATTTTTGGCGCGGTTGCTGCTGAGCCAGATGCCTTGGATCACCTTCAACCCGCCGACCTTGGTCGCGACCGCCGGCACCTGGTCGAGCCCGTTCTCGATCGAGTAGGTGCGGACGCAGTCGGTGATCTGCTTGAGCTGGCGCAGATCCTGCTCGATCTGGTCGGCCTCGATGTGGGTCCATGGGTTCAGCGGCGTCTGCTCGCCGCGGAACGGCGCATAGGAGACGCATTGAACCTTGTCATTGGGGTCGATCGGAGCGCGCGCGAGCGTGATCGGCGTGGCCAGCCACCACCACACGGCAGCAATCGCACCCAGGGAAACGAGCAGGAGCGCCAGTGGCGTACGAAGTGAAATCGGTTCCGTCCTCCGCGAAGGGCCCGTCGATTACCTGCTCGCACGCCGTCTGCCAAGGGGGGATGCGCCTTGGCTGCAGCCTCTCCCCGACGAATTGGACTGCGGCCGTTCGACCGGGCCTTAGGATCGTGACTTTGCTGGACAAAAATCCAAATACAGGCCATGGGATTCCGTGGGATTTTTCCGCCGCATTGGAGACCCATTTGGACGCCATCACGTCGGCGTCCGCGAGCTCCTCCCATGCGGACGGACGATGAGATATTGGGGAATTCATGCGGCGACGGGTGTTCGGGTTACGAAATGCGGTCCTGCGGCAGTTCGCCGCCTCGTTGGCCGTCTCCTCCCTTGTCCTCCTGGCCGGCCTCGGTGCCGCCGCCGCCCAGAGCGGAGCTCCCGCCCCGGATCAGAACAAGGCGGCGGCCCAGCCCGCCGACGCCGCGAAGGATGCAGCCCAGAACCAGCGCCGCACCGACGAGTTCGCCGAAGCCGCCCAGGTGATTAGCGGTCCCGCCGGCAATCCCGAATGCGTCTGGCTCGGCCGGCGGGTGGTGCGGCTGATGTGGCGGGATGACCTTGATACCGCGTTCCGCCATCTCGACCTCTACGACCGCTTCGGTTGCCCCGGCGGCCACATCCAGGCCGCGTTCCGCTGCCTGACCCGCTTCGGCGCCCAGATCGATCCCAAGGTTGCGGAGACCCTGGACAGCCGTGTGCACGCCTGCTGGATCAATCCGGCCGCCCAGCCGCAGCAGGCGGCGGCCGCGGCGTCCCAGCCTCCGGCGCAAGCCGCCGGCAATCCGCAAGCGGCGCAGCCGGCCGCAAGCCCCTCACCCGCGGCAAGCCCCTCGCCCACGTCCCCGAAATAGCCGCGATCGTTTCAGCCTCTGTTCAGGAACGATCGGCGATAGAGGCGGTTGGCACTGCCGCACTCCCAAAAAGGCCATGCCCTCATAAGGACATGAGGCCATGACAGTTGAGAAACCGCGCGGCAGAGATATGCTCCCTTTGCCGCGGACTTGGTCGGATCTTGGGGTCGGATCCGCTTCCCTGCCTCCTCAGCCCCTTTTGGTTTAGCCGCGATGCGCGTTGTCGCCGCCGTTCTGTTGCTTGTGTCCGTGCTCCACGCCGGCATCTGGGGAGTCTTGCGCGACAAGGAGCCCGCGCCGGACTTCAAAGGCCTGTTGCCCAGCGTCTCCTACGCGCCATTCGAAGGCTCGGCCCATCCGGATGTCGACAACATTCCGACCGTCGAGAAAATTCGCGCCGACCTGAAGACGCTCTCGACGATGACGCGCGCGATCCGCCTCTATTCGTCGACGGGCGGCGTGGAACTGGTACCGCCAATTGCGGCCGAGTTCGGCCTCAAGGTCACCGTCGGCGCCTGGATCGACAAGGACCCGGATCGCAACGAGCGCGAGATCAAGGCTGCGATCGAACTCGCGCGCAAGAACAGCAACGTCAACGGCGTCGTGGTCGGAAACGAGGTGATCTATCGCGGCGAACAGAAGGTCGAAGATCTCATCGAGATGATCAAGAAGGTGAAGAGCGCGGTGCGCGTGCCCGTCACCACCGGTGAGATATGGAACATCTGGCGCGACAACCCCGATCTCGCCTCCAACGTCGACTTCATCGCTGCCCACGTCCTGCCCTATTGGGAGAACTTCCGCTCGGACCAGGCGGTCGACCAGGCCGTCGATCGCTACAATCTGCTGCGCAATCTGTTCCCCGGCAAGCGCATCGTGATCGCCGAGTTCGGCTGGCCGAGCGCGGGATACAATCTGCGCAACGCCGACCCCGGTCCGTTCCAGCAGGCGCTGACGCTGCGCAACTTCGTCAGCCGCGCCGAAGCCCTCGGCATGGAATACAATATCGTCGAAGCGATCGATCAGCCCTGGAAATATTTCGAAGGCGGCGTCGGCCCGTATTGGGGCATCCTCAACGCCAACCGTGAGCCGAAATTCGCCTGGACCGGGCCGGTCGAGAATCCCGATTACTGGAAGCTGATGGGAATCGCGCTTCTGGTCGGCATCCTGCTGTCCTTACCGATTCTGCGGCTGGAGCAGCCGACCGCGCGGCAGGTCTTTCTGCTGTCGGCCACCGCCAACGGCGTCGGCGCCTGGGCCGCGACCGTGTTCGCGTTCTGGAACGGGCACTACTTCATCTTCGGCTCGGCGTTCGCGCTGACGCTCGGCATGATCCTGCTGGTGCCGCTGGTGCTGATCGCGATGGCGCGCGTCGACGAGATCGCGGCTGTCGCGTTCGGTCGGCCGCCGCAGCGGCTGCTCGCCAAGGGCAAGCCGGTCGAGAACGTGCCCGAGGATTACTACCCGAAGGTCTCGATCCACATTCCTGCTTATTTCGAGCCGGTCGAGATGCTCAAGCAGACGCTCGATGCGTTGTCGCGGCTGAACTATCCGAACTACGAATGCGTGGTCATCATCAACAACACGCCCGATCCAGCCTTCTGGCAGCCGATCCAGGACCATTGCCGCGCGCTCGGTGAACGCTTCAAGTTCATCAACGCCGAGAAGGTGCAGGGTTTTAAAGCGGGCGCGCTGCGGATCGCGATGGACCGCACTGCCGTCGACGCCGAGATCATCGGCATTCTCGATGCCGACTATGTCGTCGACCCTGATTGGCTCAGGGATCTCGTGCCAGCTTTCGCCGATCCGCGCGTCGGCCTGGTGCAGGCGCCGCAGGAGCATCGCGACGGCGATCTGTCGATCATGCATTACATCATGAACGGCGAATATGCCGGCTTCTTCGACATCGGCATGGTTCAGCGCAACGAGCTCAACGCCGTCATCGTGCACGGCACGATGTGCCTGATCCGCCGCGCCGCGATGGACATGGCCGGCGGCTGGTCATCCGACACGATCTGCGAAGACTCGGACCTCGGCCTTGCGATCCAGGAGCTCGGCTGGACCACGCATTACACGAACCACCGCTACGGCAAGGGACTGCTGCCCGACACCTACGAGGCCTTCAAGAAGCAGCGTCACCGCTGGGCCTATGGCGGCCTGCAGATCGTGAAGAAGCACTGGCGGCAGTTCCTGCCTGGCAGGAGCCGGCTGACGCCCGACCAGAAGCGCGAATATGGTCTGGGCTGGCTCAACTGGCTCGGGGCCGAAAGCCTCGGCGTGGTCGTGGCGCTGCTCAACCTCGTCTGGGTGCCGATCGTCGCCTTTGCCGACATCGCCATCCCCGACAAGATCCTGACGCTGCCGATCATCGGCGCCTTCATCGTCTCGTTGGTCCACTTCCTGTCGATGTACCGCGCGCGTGTCGCGATCAAGCCCGGCCAGATGCTGGGCGCGATGATCGCCGCGATGAGCGTGCAATGGACGGTGTCGCGCGCGGTCGCGCAGGGCCTGATCACCGAGCATATCGCCTTCGCGCGCACCTCCAAGGGGGGCCTGTCCAGAATGTCCATCGAGTTCCAGGCGTTCTGGGAGGCCGTGATCGGTGCCCTGCTCCTGATCGGCTCTGGCGTGCTGATCGCCTCCAACAGTTTTCGGCAGATCACCGAGATCTACATCTTCGCCGGCGTCCTGGTGCTGCAAAGTCTGCCGTTCCTGGCCGCGGTCGCGATTGCCATCCTCGAGCTCAGCCGCATCAACTCGTTCCAGTTCTGGCGCGACAGCGCGATCCGCACCGCCGAGCTGATCGGCCTGCGCCCGGTCGCGCTGCCGACATCAGGCAACCCGCAACCGGTACCGAGCGAGGTGCGGCGGGAGGCGAACTGACTTCGACGTGGATGACGGGTCACCAATCGGCTTGAAAATCCCCGGCTAAGCAGCGGAAACTTCGGACGAATTCGGACCTCCGGCACGATCTTCGGCAACCGCACTCGCTATTGACCTCAGCGCCCCATCCCCCTACACAGCGCGAGCCGACAGCATGGTCCGGAAACAGCCGGTTTTCCCCGCAGCGCTTCAGTCAAACGCCGCGGCAAGACATGCTTCTCGAATGTCCGAAGACGATGGCGATCGATCTCTAAAGCCATCAGCGGCCATGGGAGCGCGTAGCTCAGCCGGTAGAGCACGTGACTTTTAATCACGGGGTCCTGGGTTCGAGCCCCAGCGCGCTCACCAAGCAAAATCAATAGCTTACGGCAAATTTTCCAGAGGCTGAAAAAGCGCTGTGTGGGCGCTGTGTTGGCAAATCGATTGCCAATCTCGCGGTCAGAAATCTCTGCCCGATAGTTGTTCGCCATGACGAGCAAGCGGGCGCGCTCCTCTGGCATAGCCGCCTGCCCTGCCAAATCCAGACAGATGCGCTCGAAGCGCGCGAGCTCGTCGATGTCGTGCTGATGTCGTCCCATGCGGCGGATCAGACTCCCGCGGGCAGCCACTCGTCAAGGCTGTTGATCCGTAAGTTTCCCGCCTGGCGAAGTCCCCGCCGAGTCGTTCACGTCTACCCAGCCCGTGATATCGTTGCCATGCAAAGGTTGATCGGCGAGCAGCACAAGCGGTTGTTTGTGATCGCCGGTACGGAATACTTCCCTGAGGAGTCAGTGGTGCCAGTCCAGAACGACACCGAAGTTTTCTATGCGGTTCGTGTCGATCCCCGAACCCGAGAACAGGACAGAACCGATCCGCGGATGGGCACTCGCGAAGCGATCCACAAGCGTGGCCTGCAAGCCGACCCAGTGTCCCGATCCTTTTGCCCTCATCAGTGGCTTGACGCCGATGGGTTCGTCAATCAGGAGCTAGCGAGACTGCATCCATATTCGCATCAACTACCGGATGGCCCGACGGGGTTTGCCACGGCGATGGGGGCGACGCCACCATAGCTGAGGCCGTCCAGGCCGAGCTCGTCGAGCTGGATCGTTTCCGCAGATACTCGGCCACACGCGCCCTTGATCGACGCGGTAGACGGGTATGCGGAGCAGATCACCGGCGACCGAACTGCGCTACATGCGAAGTCATCGAGCATTGGCCCCCAGCGCTGATGACCCGGTGCCGCGAGTTCGACGAGCCCATACTGCTGCCCGGCCACGGCTCGATCTCCGTCCATTTTTCCCGGATTGATTCACATAACCGTAGGAATAGGCGTGGCCTACTTGCGCAGGGGCACTAGGAGGACGTTCTTGACCGACAGTGCCGCGCCTCAGAACAGATTTCTCATTCGGATGGGAGGCCTCGGTTGGATGGTCTACGATCGAGAGCGCAAAGGCCCGGCGATGGTCGGGACCGAGTTCGCAGCCAATCTGACGAAGGAGCAGGCAGAGCGAGCCTACGAAATCCTCACAGGGGCAGCACGCGAACCTGAACACTAGACCACGGAAGAGGCCCGCCAGCGTGAACCGGCGGGCTCTCTCTCGAGACAAGCCGCGCCTAGTCCGGTGGGTGTCCCAAATTTAATCCGGGCTCCGTATCATTTGAGACATTCAGCGCGAGTCGGTCGGCAGACGATATCAACCGGCGTACTACCGCTGGTGGTGCGTCGGGCGGCCCTGGTGCGTCCATAGCCAGCCCCGGGACGCCCGGGGTCGTTCCGTGTGATTCATAAATGTTAGTGCAGGAACATCGTTCACGATGAACCTTGTGGATACCGGGGCTGGCGCCTTTCATCCCGGATTTATTGAGACCCGGTAGGGCCGCTGTTGTAGAGCAGCGGCCCTTGTTCTTGAGGCGCCCCGCGGGTACCGGCGCCCAGGCTCGTTACCTCCTCGGCCGCCGGCGGTGCGTCATCAGCCGTTGCCGGTCGCGCTTCCTGTGCATTCGGCGCCGGCGCTTCATTGGTCGCGCTCCGCTAGAAGCGACTGATCTGGATCGTGAACTTACGGTGACAATGCACTGAACTCATCTTGCTAGTGGCCTCGCCAAACAGCTCCTGTAAGGCAATTTCATGCACCGTCACCGTAATTGCCGTAATTGATCACGCTCGCCGCAGGCATAGGAACGTTTCCATGCGCGGGGACTCTTACAGCCGCAATCGATCCTGAGTGGCTCGTGGATCGAACGATGGAAAAAGCCGTTGCCTATGCCATCTCAGCGCTCCTTGTGGGCTTCGGTGCCTGGATACTCGTCGTTGGCCTTTCCTCTAGCTCGCCGGCCCTTTGGACCCTCGTCGCGCTGGTCCCGATCACAATTGGAATCGTGAGCGCTTTTGGCCCGATGTGACTTGATGGGGACAATTGGGGATGGGTCAGCGCGTCTGCATTTTCCGAATCGAGATTCTGTGGTCGCTCCGCTGATGCGTCGCATTCGGGGGTGTAGGCGTGAGCCAGTTTCTATCGATGCTGCTGCTAGTTGCCGCCGTCTTTCTGACTGTCTGCTTCGGAGTGGCGGCCTGGCGCCTCTCTGACGAGAAGGGTCTCGACGTCACTGGCCAAATCACGCGTCAGTCCTATGGATGGAGGGCGCCTCCGACCCGGTAACCCCTGGCACTCGCCCTGCGCCGCCGCCCGGCGACCATCTTCGTAGACACGGTTGTAAGTCGACGGCGCATCGGTATCGACGCCATGCATCTCCCTCGGCCCTTGCCGCTCATCCGATGGAGCAGGAATCCGTGCAGAGCATCTTGCCCACACAGAGGTCACCACCGACGGAGCCTTACGGTCCAGCGCCTTTGTGCCGCTCCAGTATCGCCAGTTCGACGTGTTCCGCGAGTACGGTCAGATGATTGGCCAGCCGATCAAACAGCTCGCGCTTGGCTTTGTCGGTCGCAAGATCGCGGATCAGTGCGCACTCAGCTGCGTCCGTGCGCAACTTCTCTAGGTGAGCCTGGTAGTCTTTCATGGCTCGTCGCCCCAATTGCCATTTTTTCCCGAATAATTCGCCCGAGAAATTGCAGAGTCAATCTGGCTCGCGGAGGAGACCCGGGAAGGCTCTCGCCGTTCTCGCCTCTCGACAGAGTCGCAAGATGGCCCCGGCCGTGGGGGCTTTTGGGGTGTAAGGGCCGGGGCCACTGGAGGTGCTCGGCCTTTGGGGAAGGCCCAAGCAGGTGCGAGCTTACACCTAGATTGAAGCGCTGCTCTGTTCGTTTCAGCACATTCGGCGATGTTTTCCGGGCAGGAACACGCCGAATATTGCCTGGTTTTCCCGATTTGATTCACATGGGCAAATGTGTTCGATGAAGTGGCGTGGCTTACTCCGCCAATCGCAGCAAGTAACGGGGGCCATCCTTGAGTGACAGAGCGCCGGCGCAGAGCAGGTTTGTGGTTCGGATGGGAGGCCTCGGCTGGATGGTTTACGATCGAGAGCGCAAGGGTCCGGCGCTGATTGGAATCGACGTGGCGGCCAATTTGACGAGGGAACAAGCAGAACGAGCGTATCGCATCCTCTCTGGCTCAGCGGAGGAAAATTGAAGATTGATCTCTGAATAGGCGCGCCAGCGCAGACCTGCGACCCAGCTGAGCGCGGACCTCGTCCCAAGCGCTTTGCCCTGCCGTGCCTTCAGCTTTCCGGTGCTGCGACCGCTGCCGGCACACTCAGCGGAGCTCCTCCCACCGAAACGGGCCCGATAGATTTCGACTGCCGATCCATTCGTTTGCGGATCGCTGCGGACACTCCATAGCGGGCATGCGCCCTTCGGATGGAGGACGTGACGTCCGACACCATTGTATTTTGCAGCGAGTCGATCTTCGCGATCAGCGTGGACAGCTGCGAAGATATTTTCCTCACATCGACCCGGTCGTCCGTGATGCTCTGCCGCAGGGACAGCAGCACCAATGAATCCTGCTGCAGCAGGGCTGTATTCTGTTGCAATACCTGGCTGCTCTCCTGCAGCGAAGCCGTGTGTTGCTGCTGGGCCGATTGAATATCCTTCAAGGCAGCAACCACCGGGTCCGTTTTCGGCGCGGACGTTTCCCAGCGCGGAAGCAGCTCGGCCAAACTGCCGACATTCAGCGACCGAAAATCAGACGGTGAAGTGTAAATGGCCGCCGCGCCATTGATGGCCAGGGCACACACCGACAAGGCCAGCACCGATGTCCGGCTGGAACGCTTGGTCGGTGCCGGCGGTTCGGGCGCTTCGAGTTCGGGTTGGGATTCGGGTGGCGCGGCTGCAAATGCGAGCGCTGCGGGGTCGAGGTGTTCGATGAAGCCCGGCATTTCGGATGTCGTGGTCATGTGCATTGACCTCATGAGCGAGCAAAAGGAGGCCGTCGCCGGAACGTCCTCGCGACGCCTCCTTTACGCAGCACCCACTTACAACTGCCTAAAATTGTGGGCTTTTCGGATTAATTCCACGTTAGCGAGATGGGCCGCCAGGGATGTCCACCCGCCCCGGCCGACTACGGGGCTATGCGATGGACTTGCGATGCAGGCCTTCCATTCTGTTCCACGAGGCAAGCCCAAAAAAGCCAGGAGACAACCGGCTCGAAAGGTGTAGGATTCGACCAAACGGGAGGACCGGCATGTTTGAGATCAGCGGTTTCGACACGGCAGGCGTCGTCAACCTCAAGCGCGAGTCGCTCGCCGCCGCCCTCAAGAAGGCCAGGGAGCTGATCGAGGACGGGTGCCGCGACGTTCAGATCGTCGATCCCAACGGTCGGGTCTACACCTCTTTTGAGGAGCAGGCCGCTTAGCCACCATGCCTTCGGCGCTCTTCGGATAGCACCCGGCTTCGGGAAAGGACTTGGCGTGCGATCGCGCTATTGGCTTGCCATGCTGATCTGCTCAACGGTCGGCGGCCTTGTCCCAGCGTTGTGGGGTCGCGAGCTATTGTCCTACTCCGGGGTCCTGTTCAGCTGCGTCGGCGGAGCTGTCGGATTGTGGATCGCCGACCGAACCAGATAGAACCGGACAGGCGACAATGATGACCCGCGCTGATTTTCGCTAGCCGAGCCCATCGTTGCCAATCAATGCGTTTGGGCGCACGCTCCCTCCAGGCGCGCAAGACGCCGCACGGGGAGAGACACATGAAGGAACCGGCCCTGGATGGTCGCCATCGGGACAAGGATGGCGAGATTATCAAGAAACACGGCAACACCCTCCTCGGCACATTGCGCAAAATCTACGGCAAGGGTTTTGCGGCAGGCTATCCGGATACGACCCAATTGAGTGAAGTGCTGCATCAGCTCAACGAGACCTCGCTGAGTCAATTGCGTCGCGATCACGGCACCGGGCATTTGGCGCACAAAATCGATCACGCGAAGTGACGGATGTCACTCGGCCGACCTGATGTCGTCGAGACGACCTGCGCCAATAGCCTCCAGCGAAGTGCGTCGGGCCGGCTGCGCGACTGGTCACACTTGCCGTTGAGCCTTCCGAAACCGCGCGCTAGGATAGGCCTTTTCCGGAGGCTCATTTGAAACAGGTCATTATTGCCGCAGCCCTCGCGCTGCTTGCCACGACGCCAGCCCGATCCCAGACCCTCGTCGATCCCAGCAAGGTAGCGCCCGAATACCGCGAAGCAGCCGAGAAGCGCCGCGCCGAGCAGATCCGTCAGCGCGAATGCGCCCTAAAGGCGGATCTGGAGAAGGTGCTGCCGCGAGATCGGACCGTGTATCTCAACCACTGCCTGGACACGATGGCCGCGAAGCAGTAGCGGTCCGCCTGCGATCGGGTCACAACGGGCCTTCAGGCTTTCTTCAGACATTCGGCCCACCGTAGCCGCCGGCTTCCAACCATCATTGTTTGTCGGCGCAATGAGTTCGGTCCAAATCCAGTGCACGCGTTGCAAGACGATGTTTCGCGATCTCGCGGGGCGGTTGCAGGACGGCTATTCCAGGCAATGTCCCTGTTGCGAGGTGGTGCTGTTCTTCGCCGAGGATTCGCAACATCCTTTCATCAAGCGTGCGATGCGCAGCGCGCGGCAAGTCCGGAAAGAACTGCGCGAAGCCGAAGCAACCAGGCTCGCTGCGCCGCAGGAGCCGCGCGCGGTCCCACGCTCGCGATCGTCCACGGGACGGGCGCGGCTGCAGGAGCGATCGGAGTAGCACCCCGTCGGCCGCTTACGTCGCTTCGATCCAGATCCCGGCATCCGAATGCGCACGGATGTGGTCGACCAGAAAATCCGAGAACACCCTGATCTTCGCCGGCAGCCGCACGCGGTTCTGATAGGCCACGTTCATCGTCAGCAGCGGCAGCTCCCAGTCCCTCAGCACCGGCACGAGCTTGCCGGCGGCGATGTCGCTCTGCACGATGTAAAGCGGCTGGATCAGGATGCCGAGCCCTGCGCGCGCGGCACCGCAGATGATCTGGCCATCATTGCTGTCGAGCGTCGCGCGATCCGGACGGTCTGCGTCGTGCTGGCCTTGCTCAGGCGCAGCGAATAGGGATCGTTGGCGAGGTTGTAGACCAGCATATCATGGCGTGCGAGATCGGTGGGATGCTCGGGGGCGCCGTGCGTCGCGAGATAGGATGGTGCGGCCGCCAGCACGCGGCGCATCTGTCCGATGCGGCGGATGATGATGTTGGAATCCGGCTCCTGCTCCCTTGTGCGGATCGCGACATCGATGCCGGCTTCGATGAAATCAGGATAGCGGTTGGCGGCAATGATCTGGACGTCGAGCTTCGGATAGAGCTTGCGAAACGCCGGCAGCATCGGCGCCATATAGATCATCGCAAAGGACAGCGAGCTCGTGACGCGCAGCATGCCCTTGGGCGAGAGCGCGCGGTCACTGACGGCATCTTCGGCCTCGGCGAGCTCGTTCAGCAGCGTGCTACAGCGCTGCAACAGCTCCTGCCCGGCTTCGGTCAGCCACTGCCGGCGCGTGTTGCGCTCGATCAGCCGGACCGCGAGCCGCTCCTCCAGCGCGCTCAGGTGCCGGCTCGCCGCGGCGTTCGACATCCGCAAGGTCTCGGCGGCCTTGGAGAGACTGCCGAGCTCGGCCGTCCTGGAGAACACCTCGAGCTGCAGGAGCCGGTCCATTCTTCCTCATAGTGGAAAAGAGACTTACGATTCTTGGTCTTTATTTCCATTTTCTGCAAGGCAAAATAGCCCCAACAAACAAGTTTGCAGGCGAGGAATTCTGGGAAATGTCCGGTCCGATCAAGCACATCGTGATGTGGCGGCTGCGTGGGGAGACCCAGGCGGAGCGCTCGGCGGCGCGCACCAAGGTCAAAACCCTGTTCGAAGGCCTCAAGGGTCGGATCGACGGCCTCACCCATATTGAGGTCGGCGTCGACGTCAGTGAGGTCGATTATGCTTGCGACGTCGTCCTGGTCTCCGAATTCACCGACAGCGCCGCCCTGAAAGCCTACGCCACCCATCCGGAGCACTTGCGGGTGCGGGAGGAGCTCGGCGACTTGCGGATCGGGCGCTTCCAGGTTGATTATCCCCTCAAGGAGACCGGCGCATGATCGGTTCGTTCACCTTTGAAAATCTGCCCTGCCGCGTTGTATTCGGCAGCGGAACGCTTGCCACCGCCAAGGCCGAAATCGAGCGCCTCGGCGGCAAGCGCGCACTGGTGCTGACGACGCCGCAGCAGGAAGCGCAAGGCGCCGCACTCGGTAAAGCGCTGGGCCCGCTCTATGGCGGCATCTTCGCCGGCGCCACGATGCACACGCCGGTCGAGGTGACCGAGCGGGCGGCTGCAGCGATGAAGGCCAGCGACGCCGATTGCGTGGTCGCGCTCGGCGGCGGCTCGACGACCGGACTCGGCAAGGCGCTGGCCTTGCGCACCGGAATCAACCAGCTCTGCATTCCCACCACCTATGCGGGCTCGGAGATGACGCCCATCCTCGGCCAGACCGAGAACGGCCTGAAAACCACGGTACGCGACACCGCCGTGCTGCCGGAGACCGTGATCTACGACGTCGATCTGACGCTGACGCTGCCAGTCGGCCTCGCCGCGACCTCCGGCATCAACGCCATCGCGCACGCAGCGGAAGCGCTGTACGCGCGCGACACCAATCCCGTGACCTCGCTGATGGCGGAAGAAGGCATCCGCGCATTGGCGAGTGCCCTGCCCGCGATTGCCGCCAGGCCCGACGATCGCGCCGCGCGAACCGACGCACTTTACGGCGCCTGGCTGTGCGGCGTGTGTCTCGGCACCGTCGGCATGGCGCTGCATCACAAGCTCTGCCACACGCTCGGTGGCACTTTTGATCTGCCGCATGCGGAGACGCACACGATCGTGCTGCCGCATGCGCTGGCCTACAACGCGCCGGCCGTCCCCGAGGCGATGGCGCGGATCGCGCGCGCGATTGGCGCCGCTGATGCAGCGCAGGGGCTCTACGGTCTTGCGAAGCGGATGGGCGCCAAGGTCGCACTGCGCGACATTGGCATGCCCGAGAGCGGCATCGACAAGGCGGCGGATCTCGCCGTGACCAATGCCTACTGGAATCCGCGCCCGCTCGATCGCAATGCCATCCGTGATCTCATTGCTCGTGCCTGGGCGGGCGAGCCTCCGGTCACAACCAAAGCGGCGGCCTGATCGAGATGCAGCGCACCCTGATTCGGTCAGCGACGATCATCAGCATGGACGATCGCATCGGCAATCTCCGTGCCGGAGACGCGCTGGTGGAGAACGGGCGGATCGCCGACATCCGTCCCTACGGCGGCAGGGCTGACTCAGAGGCGGCTCGTCGCAAAAAGCCCCAGTGCTTGAAGGCACTGGGGCGTTTCAACAAGAATAAATTAGTAAGGCAATGACGCCTCTATAGCAGCGAACCCAGCGACAGCTTGTGAACTGGTTCACATGCGCCGCGCGGGTGGTCCGAAGATTTGTCACAGCCGAGCGGCTAGCTCCGCCGGTGCTTCCTCGGAAACAAGCGATCGCGGATATAGCGCGAGGTCGCGGTCAGGCGGATCCCACGCGGCTTCTGCCAGGCGGCGCGGTCGATCTCGTTCTTGTCGCCGATCTCGAGCCTGCCCTTGGCGCTCTTGGCGATGAAGATGGCATCGCTCATCTTGCGCCCGGAGCGCTTGTTTTTGGCCGTCACTTCCTTCCAGAGGCTGATCCGGCCGAGCTTCAGCTTCGGCAGCTCCTCCTTGATCTCCCGCCGCAGGCAGTCCTTGTCGGACTCGCGCGCGCGCTTGCGGCCCCCGGGGAACATCCAGAGACCGTCCGACCGTCGCCTGACCAACAAAACCTTGCCGCGCTTGGCGGCTACCAGCTTGGAAGACTTCGCCATACCTGTCGCAAACCGAGAACAGAATCGGGCCATGGTAACTTGTCTATTTCATTAGACAAGTTCGGCAACCGCCCTGGTTGCCGGCGGTGCCCGCAATTATCCACACGTGCGAAGCGCGGCAAATGTCGCGCTTTTCCCCAAAGGGCGTGCCGCGCTATTGCACCTCGTCGGCCGGCGGCGAGGTGGCGGTCCGCTTCCCCGTCTCGCCCCCGATCCACGCCGCCGTCAATTCCCACGCCACCGACAGGATGATCGGCCCGATGAACAGGCCGACGATGCCGTGGGCGAGCGTGCCGCCGATCACGCCGACGAAGATCACGATGGTCGGCGTATTGAGACCGCGTCCCATGACGAGCGGTTTCAACATGGTGTCGATGAAGCCGACGACGACGAAGAACACAGTGAGCACCAGCGCCGTGGTGAGGTCCTTGGCGGTCCAGATCCAGATGATGACGGGCAGCAGCACGAGGAAGGCGCCGATCTGCACGATCGACAGCAGCAGCACGATGAAGGCCAGCAGGCCCGCGCTCGGCACGGCCGCGAGCTTGAAGCCGATGCCGGCAAGCAGCGCCTGCACGATAGCGACGCCGATCACGCCTTGCGCCACGGCGCGGATGGTGGCGCCGCCAAGCTCGAGGAAATGCTCGCCCTGCTCCGGCACGATCCGCGACAGGAAGCTGCGCCCGGCCGCAACCAGCCGGGGTCCGTGAGGAAACAGGAAGCCGGCCACGAACACCGAGACCAGGAACTGGAGCGTTCCGAGGCTCGCATCGCCAGCGAGGATCAGGAGCGGTCCCGCCAGCGGCTGGAGATAGGGCGCGACTTCGCGCAGCACGGCACGAATGTTGTTGTAGGCCTGGTCCCAGAGCTCGTAGAGCGTCGGGCCGATGACCGGCCACGACTTGATCGCATCCGGCGCCGTCTGAAGCGCGAGGTCACCGGTGCCGAGTTCGTGTGCGAGCTCCCTCGCCCCATCGACGGCACTGATGCCGAGCCAGGTTGCGGGGCCGAGGACGATGCCGAGCGTGATCAGGGTGAGGATCGCGGCTGCGGTCTTGGGCCGGCCGCCAAGGATCTTGGCGACCCAGCTGAACGCCGGATAAAACGCGACCGCAAGCACGGAGCTCCAGGCCAGGATCGGGACGAACGGGCGGATGATCAGGAATGTCCAGATGATCAGCAGCGCCAACAGGCCGAGCCGGATCACGAGCTGGATGACGTCCTCGCCCGTCAGGAGCTGACGCAGACTTTTCACAGGCACGGCTTTCCTTGCGGCATCTACCCGGGGTCCGGCACTTGCGCGGGCTTGGGTTATTGCCAGCCACGGGCCGGGCGTCAAGACGAGCGGGCGCGCCTGGATCGACCGGCGGCGCGATTTGGACTGACGGACGCCCCGAAAAAATCGGGAAAATCCTGCGAGATCGCCGACCTCGGCCGGGTTTGCCTAACGGCGATTAACCGGATTTGCGCGGGCCGGTTTACGCCGATGCAAAGGCTCGAACCTAGACTTTGTCGCGAGATCACAAAAACACTTGTCGGTGCAATGGCCAACAGTCTCTGGACGATCGAAGAATTCACCTGCCCCGGTTGCAGCATGAACTACACCGCGACAAGGGAGGAGCATGCCGAGCCGCACGCCGGCAGCTTCAAATGCAGTATCTGCAGCAGCGTGGTGCACGAATGGTCCGGCACGCATCACTTCTTCGGCTGGTCGGCGGTGAAGACCAAGCCGCCGGTGTTCGGACGGCGCTGGGCGGGTGCGGGGTGGTAGGCTGAGGCGCCAACTACGAGATTCCGCAGTCAATGCGAGCGCAGCGAAGCAAATCCAGAATCCTACCGTGCGGACAATCTGGATTGCTTCGCTGCGCTCGCAATGACGGTCAACCTTCTGCCGCAAAATAAATCCTGATTTACCGACATTCGGATTTGTCTACGAGCGAAACACCCTGGCCCGAGACAAGTGGGATCGCGATCGTCACGAACCGCGGCCCGGGCAGCGATGGACCCGACGGCGTCGGGCGTGAGCACACGCCAGCACTCGAAGGCCCGGCGAGGACGTGCGCGGACGGCCAAGTCGTGTGGTCCTGACGCCCGGAGTCTGCGCGTCAAATCCCGTGGTGATGGATGCCGTTCAACCGGACGCACGCGTCAGCCATCCGCAGGGCGACGGGGGCAATAGTGCATGCTCCCCGGGGAGAGCGCGAAGTACGCCGTAAACCATTGCGCAGGGAAGGCCGGGCGTTCGGCCAACCAGTGGTCCACCCCGTGTGCTCTTTTCCAGCGCACGGATCGCGGGTGCCGCCGGCGCCCGGCCTTCCCTGCGCCCTTGTCTCGTTGAGGGCGACGCGATGGAGCAAAGCTCGCGCGGAACACGCCGCGAGAGTGCGAAGGTGTGTCTGTAATGGAAATACAAGATGATGATCTCTGCAAACTCCTCACGCTCCGTCATTGCGAGCGCAGCGAAGCAATCCAGAGTATTTCCGCGGAAGGATTCTGGATTGCTTCGCTGCGCTCGCAATGACGACGTTGAAACAGCTGCCTACCACCACGCCTAGCCTCGCCCAACGAACGTCGTGTGCGAAAACCGCGGCTTCTGCTACACTTCCCCTCCCCGCAACTCAAGTCGACACGCAATGACCGCTCCTTTCGTCCCGCAGATCGCCCTCTATCGCAACTGGCTCGCCGAGCAGCGCGGCCTCACCTTCGCGGACTATGAGGAGATGCGGCAATGGTCGGTGCGCGATCTCGACGCGTTCTGGCGCAGCATCTGGGATTATTACGGCCTACAATCGCCGACGCGGTTCGCGGCCGTGATCACCGAGCGCAAGATGCCGGGCGCGGTCTGGTTTCCCGGCGCGCAGGTGAACTATGCGCGGCAGGTGTTCCGGCACGTGGACGCGGCGCACGCCGCCGGCCTGCCCGCGATCGTCAGCAGCGGCGAGGACGGCAGCCTCACCGAGACCAGCTGGCCAGAGCTCAAGCACAAGGCGGCCGCGCTCGCGCTGCACCTGAAGGACAAGGGCATTAAGCCCGGCGACCGCATCGCCGCCTATCTGCCCAACATCCCCGAAACCATCATCGCGTTTCTCGCGAGCGCCAGCATCGGAGCGATCTGGAGCGTCTGCGCGCCGGACATGGCTGCGCCTGCCGTGATCGACCGCTTCAAGCAGATCGACGCAAAAGTGCTGATCGCCTGCGACGCCGTCACCTATGCCGGACGCAGACATGACCGCAAAGACGTCGTCGCCGAGCTGAGGCGATCGCTGCCGAGCGTCGAGCATGTCATCCTGCACAGCGACGCGCCCGCCACGCCGGATGCCATGCTTTCCGACATCACCTCCAGGAGAGGCGCCGCGATCGACGCGTTCGAGCCGACGTGGCTGCCGTTCGATCATCCGCTCTGGATCGTCTATTCCAGCGGCACCACCGGCCTGCCGAAACCGATCGTGCACGGCCATGGCGGCATCGTCATCGTGGTGCTGGCGCTGCTCGGCTTGCACAACGACCTCGGCTGCTCCTACCACGAGAATTCATTCGGCGAGCGCTATCACTGGTACTCTTCGACCGGCTGGATCATGTGGAACAGCCAGGTCGGCGGCCTGCTCAGCGGCACCACCTGCTGCATTTTCGACGGCAGCCCCGGCGGCACAAAGGACAAGCCGGACTGGTCCACGCTATGGCGCTTCGTGGCGCAATCGAAAGCGACCTTCTTCGGCGCCGGCGCGGCGTTCTTCGCCAACTGTGCCAAGGCGGAGATCGATCTCACCGCCGCCGGCGACCTCTCGGAGCTGCGCTGCCTCGGCTCGACCGGCTCGCCCCTCAGCGCCGACACGCAAGCCTGGTTCAACGCGCGCTTCGCGGCGCTGTCGAAGACCAACGGCAGCGAGGCACAGGCCGACATCTGGTGGGCGAACATCTCCGGCGGCACAGATTTCGCCGGCGCCTTCATCGGAGGCAATCGCGAATTGCCGCAAACGCCCGGTGCGATGCAGTGCCGTCTGCTGGGAGCAGCGGTCGAAGCCTTCGACGAACACGGCCGTCCCGTGATCGACGAGGTCGGCGAGCTCGTCTGCACCGAGCCGATGCCGTCGATGCCGCTCTATTTCTGGAACGACAAGGACGGTGCGCGCTATCGCGCCAGCTATTTCGAGACCTATCCGGACAATTTCGACGGCAGCGGCCGCGGGCCGGTGTGGCGCCACGGCGATTGGCTCAAGGTCAATCCGGACGGCTCCTGCATCATCTATGGCCGCAGCGATGCCACCATCAACCGGCACGGCCTGCGCATGGGCACGAGCGAGCTCTATTCCGCGATCGAGGCGCTGCCGGAGGTGCTCGACAGCCTCGTCGTCGACCTCGAATATCTCGGCCGCGACAGCTACATGCCGCTGTTCGTGGTGCTGCGTGAAGGTGTTGCCTTCGACAGCGAGATGCAGGCCAAGATCAACAGGGCGATCGAGGCCGGCCTCTCCCGGAGATTCCTGCCGAACGAGATCTTCGCAGTGGCCGAGATCCCGCGCACGCTCTCCGGCAAGAAGCAGGAGCTGCCGATCAAGAAGCTCTTGCTCGGCCAGCCCGTGGAGAAAGTCATCAACAAGGAGGCGATGGCCAATCCGGCCTGCCTCGATTGGTATCTTGCCTTTGCCCGCGACTATCTGGCGCGAACCGCGGCGTGAGGGGAGATCGCCCCAATTGCGCCTGTTACGTTTGGAGTCCGTTCACCGATCGCCGCTAGATCAGGCTGGATCTTCCGCAACGAACGTGTGCCATGGCCGACCTCAACGCCGTCCTCACCAGGCTCAACGACCGTCTGCTCCGCCTCGAGGGCGAGCTGTTCGTGCTGCGCTCGCTGGCACGCGCGACGCTGACGGCAGGCGACGACCATGCGGCGCGGATGCGCAAGCTGGTCGAAGCCGCCAAGGTCGCGCTTGACGACGAGGCGAAACGCGAGCTCGACAAGCCGACGCGCAAATATGTCGATGCGGCAACCGCGCTGGTGGAGGAATTGCTGGTCGAGCCGACGCCGGCGCGCCCGCTGTTCACCGTCATCGACGGCGGCCGGCGCGACTGAGCGGATCAGGTCGGACGCGTCGTGCTGGAGTCCGTGGATTCCGCCTTCAGCCGGCTCAGTCCTTTCTCGATGATCGCGATCTCCTCGTCGATCTTGCCGATCGGCAGGCTGAAATCATAACCGGACCTGCTCTTCAGATCGACCGCGAGCCGCTGCCTGTGCATCATCAGCTCGTCGAGGCCACGACGGTTCTTCAGCCGTACATAGGCATCCACGATCTGTTCAATTGCGCTCGGCATGAAAATTGGTCCCGGCAAAAATGCCCGCGCGACGCACCCGCGCCGGTGGGACATTCCTGGTGTCGCGGTACGCAATACAAATCCGCGACGGATTCATCGATACGACACCGAGGTTGAGAACGCGTTACCGTTTGATGATTTCCGCGACGCGCGGCATGAAAAGGCCGCTGGCATTTACGCCAGCGGCCGATGCCGGGTTCGAAAATGGATCCGGTATGAAATGTCGCCAGCCCCGGTATGTGCCATCCTAACCGCACGGGGCGGTGTCGGTATGTCGGAATTCAAACACAGGAACCGGCGCATCCACCACTTGCTGCCTGACCGTGGCCACACGGCAACGCTAGTCGGTGATGCAGAAATAGGTCCGCGGCCACCTGCGATAAGCGCTGTAACGGTAATACGGCCGGTAAGCGTAGCCGCGATAGAGCGCCGGTGGCTCCTCACCGTAATAGGCCCCGTGATAGAAATTGTAGACCGGCCCTTCGGCGCAACGATAGGCGTCCCAAGTCGGGCCGATGAACGGCGCCACACCGATTTCGGGCGGCACCGCCGGATACGGCCCGCCGGCATAGGCCGGAGTTGCCGCGATCAGTGTGGCGAGAAGAAACCATGCGCTGCGCATTCGCTCGCTCCGAGCCTCGGGGATCTCCCCCATGGAAACACCGGAGTGGGCCGCTGTGCAATCGTGGAGTTCGTCGCAGCGCCGCAGCGGGCGCATTGTTGATAACCGGCGCAAACGCCGCGCGGGTGGCGGCCTGACGTGTTATCGGGGGATGACGCAGCTGCGAGACGGATCAGACACCCATGCGCATTACCCTCGTCGGCTCCCGCCATTTCGGCGTGACCACCCTGAACATGCTCCGCGAGCACGGCGTCGGGGTCGTACGGGTCGTGGTGGCCGACGCGGATGACCGCTTGGCCGTGACCGCCACGGCCGCGGGCATCGAAGTGGTGGTGCAGGCCAATCCAAAGCTCGTGGTCGCATCCGAGATCGCCCCCGACACCGACCTGATCATCACCGCTCACAGCCATGCCCGGATCGGCAAGGATGCGCTGGCCGCGGCCAAGCTCGGCGGCATCGGTTATCACCCCTCGCTGCTGCCGCGCCATCGCGGCAAGGCCGCGGTGGAATGGACCATCAAGGAAGGCGATCCGATCGCCGGCGGTACGATCTATCATCTCGCCGACCGCATGGATGCCGGCGCCATCGCCGCCCAGGATTGGTGCTTCGTCAGGAAGGGCGAGACCGCCCGCGAACTCTGGGAGCGCGCGCTCGCCCCGCTCGGCCTCAAGTTGCTGGCCGACGTGATCGACTACGCCAACGTCCACAAGGCGCTGCCGGCCAAGACTCAGGACGAGCAGTTCGCGACGTCGGCCCCGAGTCTCTCCTGAGCGACTCCTCTGCCGACGTTAACGATTAACGTGAAGCTGCATTGATTCTGCTTCGAAAATCGCAGCCAAATATGCAAATAAACCATTGTTCCCAAAGGAACAATTTTCGATTTGGCATTGCACCAAATTTCCGTCACATTTCTTCCGAATAACAGTCAGCATATCAGACAGATTCAAGGACGGAATTCATGCGTTTTGGTCGCATCGCGGCGTTCTGTGCCGCTTCAGTTATTACCGCCACCCCCGCGCTTGCCCAGACCCCGTTTGACGGCAATTGGCAGGTCACCATCGTGACCAAGACCGGCTCCTGTGAGCCGACCGCAAGCTCCATGCTGACAGTTGCCGACGGCAAGATCACCGCGCCCGGCGCTAACGTTTCCGGCACCATCGGTAGTGGGGGTCTTGTTAAAGTTTCGATCAATGGTGCATATGCCAACGGTCAACTCAGCGGCAACGCCGGATCGGGGAAGTGGAATGGAGCATCTGCAGGTATACCGTGCAGCGGGCGGTGGGAAGCATCGCGCCAGTAAGCAATTCGGAACGAACCTCCTTAATCGGCGGCTGCTCATGGCGGCCGCCGTTTTGTTGGTGACAGCTGTTGCCAGTTCGGAGACCAAGGCCCAGGTCAGCCCGTTCGCGCCGATGGCGGGGAGCTGGAGCGGCGGCGGCACCGCCATTCTGGATGACGGCTCGACCGAGCGAATCCGATGCCGGGCCAAATACGCGCCGATCGGCCCCACCATGGAGCTGGCGCTGACCTGCGCCAGCGACGCCTACAAGTTCAACCTCGCGGCCAACGTCCGGGCCGAAGGCAGCGCCATCACCGGCAGCTGGAGCGAGGCCAGCCGCAACATCAGCGGCTCCTTGCAGGGCCGCGGTGGCGGCGGAAATTTCGAGGTGGTCGCCTCGGCCGCCGGCTTCAACGCCAACATCGCGCTCAGGACGAGCGGCAACAAGCAGACCATCACGATCCGCGCGGACAGCCAGTTCCGCGGTGCCAACATCGCTATGTCGAGATAAGACAGTACGATGACACGACCATCGATCCGGCGACCTCGCCGGATCGATTTTTTTATGCGGCCGGCACGAACGCGGTGACCTCGATCTCGACCTTGGCGCGATCGTCGACGAGGCCACGGATATAAAGCAGCGTCGAAGGCGGAAAATTGCGCCCGAGCGTTTCCTTCCAGGCCGCACCGATGCCAGCGCCTGCGGCTTCATATTGCATCGGTGCATCCGCAGATTTGGCCGTTGTAAACATCGGCGATGTCGCCGATACCGGCCTCCCCCTCAGCTGCAATCTCCTGCCCCGCACCGATGAGCATAACACCGTCAAAAACGATGGCCGCACTGTGGATGGCCGGCTGGCTGTCCTTGATGCTGGTCATGGCGGTCGCCGGACGCGAGACCACGCGCGAGCTCAATGTATTTCAAATTATGGAAGTGCGCTCGCTGATTGGATTCACGCTGCTTCTGCCGATCATCTACCGGGCCGGCGGCGTCAAAGCGGTCGCGACCAAACGCCTGCCCCAGCACCTCGCGCGCAACGGGGTCCATTATTTTGCACAGCTCGGCTGGTTCTACGCACTGACTCTGATCGGGATTGGCCAGGTCGTCGCGATCGAATTCACGATGCCGATCTGGACCGCGCTGTTGGCTGCAACGTTCCTGTCTGAGCGCATGACCAGCTGGAAGATCGCCGCGATCGTGCTCGGCATCGTCGGCGTCGTCATGATCGTGCGGCCCGCCACGGGTGAGATCAATCCGGGTCAGTTGATCGCGCTCGGAGCCGCGATCGGCTTCAGTATCTCCATGGCCTTGGCGAAATCGCTGACCCGGACCGAGAGTGCGTTGTCGATCCTGTTCTGGATGATCGTGGTGCAGATGGTCGTGGGACTGCTGCCGACGCTCTACGTTTGGACCTGGCCGTCAGCCACCCTCTGGGGTTGGCTCTTCGTCATCGGGGTCTGCGGCACTTTCTCGCACTACTGCCTCGCCAGCGCGCTGCGCTACGCAGACGCCACAATCGTCGTTCCAATGGACTTCCTGCGGGTTCCCCTCACCGCAACCACCGGCTGGCTGCTGTATTCCGAGCGGCTCGACGCCTTGACCGTGCTCGGCGCGGCCCTGATCCTGTTCGGTAACCTCCTGAACTTGAAGCCGGCATCAGCAGTTCCCGTCCGCGCGCAGTGAACCGGCGCGCCGCCTCGCGCGACAAAACGCAATGGCCATGTGATTTGGATCACGTTGGAGAGGGCACTCCATCGTGCACATTCGACTGCACAGCAGCAGGTTGAACGCGACGTGCTGCCGTTTTGGTGGCGCGAAGTCGGGCACTTCGTGTAGCTTCGCTGGCAATTTGTTGCTGCCTGCAATTCGATTCTGTTGGGGATTTCAGATGCGCACTCTCACCATCATCGTTTCGCTGATGTGCATGGCGCTGTCGGTCAGCGCCGCCAAGGCCGACCGCCGCGTCGCTTTCGTCGTCGGCAACGGCGCCTACAAGAACGTCGCGCAATTGCCGAACCCGCCGATCGACGCCAAGGCGATGGCATCGACGCTGCGCAATGTCGGCTTCGAGGTGATCGAAGGATCCAACCTCTCGCGCGACCAGATGACCGAGAAGCTCTTGGATTTCGGCCGCAAGGCGCAGGGCTCCGACATCGCAGTTTTCTATTACGCCGGTCACGGCATCGCCGTCGGCGGCACCAACTATCTCCTGCCTATCGATGCCGACATCAAGTCGGAGATGGACGTCAAGCTCGGGGCCGCCATCAACATCGACCTGACGCTCGACCAGACCATGGGCGATGCCAAGGTCAAGCTGGTGTTCCTCGACGCCTGCCGCGACAATCCCTTCGCCGCCAAGATCAAGTCGAACTCCGCCACTCGCAGCGTCAATGTCGGCAGCGGCCTCGCCGAGATGAAATCCGGCGAAGGCACGCTGATCGCGTTCGCCACCGGCCCTGGCCAGACCGCGCTCGACGGCCAGGAGGGCAACAACAGTCCGTTCACCCGCGCGCTGATCGACAACATCACCAAGCCCGGCGTCGAGATCCAGCAGGCGATGACTTCGGTGCGCGCCCAGGTCAACGAAGAGACTCACAAGGGGCAGCTGCCCTGGGGTCACACCAACCTGATCGGCGCCGTCTACCTCAACCAGGCACCGACCACCCAGGTCGCCAACGCGGCGCCGATCGCCTCGATCAGCACGCCGGCCGGCGCGGCCAGCAGCAGCTCCGACGGCGTCGAGCTCGAATACTGGCGCTCGGTAAAGGAAACCAACAAGCCCGAGGAGCTCAACGCTTACCTCTCCGCCTATCCGAACGGCCAGTTCAAGGCGCTGGCGCTGGCGCGGCTGGCCGCGATCCAGAACGGACCGTCGACCACGACCCGCAACCTCAATGCCGGCGTTGATCCCGCGACGTTCACCGACGACGCCAGCCAGCTCACCGAGGACCAGATCGGCCTCGACAAGGGTCAGCGCCGTGACGTGCAGCGCCGCCTCAATGGGCTCGGATTCGACACCAAGGTAACCGGCGTGTTCAACGACGACACCCGTTCGGTGCTAAAGCGCTGGCAGGCTGCCCGCGGCTATCCGTCGACGGGCTTCCTCAACAAGCTCCAGCACAAGGCGCTGCTCTCCGAGATCGTGGCGTCGACGACGACCGCGAGCGAGGACAACCCGAAGCCGGCCCGGCGCGCCGCACCTGCCCGGAGCGCACCCGCGCCCCGCCACAGTGGTGGCGGCGACGCCGGCGCGGCCTTCATGGGCGGCGTGGTCGGCGGCATGATGGGCGGCATGTTCCGCCGCTAAGGCGAGAGACTCCGACCGCAATCACAAAAGCCCGGCTCACGCCGGGCTTTTTCCGTTAGACGTCGCAGGAGAAGCCTACTTCCCCGCCGCCTTGCGCAACGCCTCGTTGATGCGGTCCTGCCAGCCGGGGCCGCCCTGCTGGAAGAACTCCAGCACGTCCTGATCGATGCGCAGCGTGACCTGCTCCTTGATCCCTGGCGCAACGTTCTGCTTCGGCGGCGCCGCGGCAACTTTGGCCGTCACCTTCTTGAACGCGGCCTCGGCCTCGGTCCTGGCGTCGCCAAGTGTGCGCGGCCGCCTCGGTGGTTGATCTGCCATGTTCTAGATCCCTTCAAACAGAACTGTCGAAAGATACCGCTCGGAGAAGGACGGCACGATAGCCAAGATGGTTTTTCCCGCAGCTTCCGGCCGCTTGCCGATCTGAAGCGCTGCGGCGATCGCAGCACCGGAGGAGATGCCGCCCGGGATGCCCTCATGCCGCGCCAACGCGCGCGATATCTCGATCGCGGCGGCGGAGTTGACCTTCACGATCTCGTCGATCACAGAGCGGTCGAGAATCTCGGGCACGAAGCCAGCACCAAGCCCCTGGATCTTGTGCGGCGTGTGCTGGCCACCTGAGAGCACTGCGCTTTCCTCCGGCTCGACCGCGACGACGCGTAAGGACGGCTTGCGAGGCTTCAGAACCTGCCCCACACCGGTGATCGTGCCGCCGGTGCCGACGCCGGCAACGAAAAAGTCGATATTGCCGGCGGTATCGTTCCAGATCTCCTCCGCCGTAGTGCGGCGATGCACCTCGGGATTGGCGAGGTTCTTGAACTGCTGCGGCATCACCGAGTTCGGTGTCGTCTTCAAGAGCTCTTCGGCCGCGGCGATCGCGCCCTTCATGCCTTGGACGGCCGGCGTCAGCACCAGCTCGGCGCCGAGGAAGGCGAGCATCTTGCGCCGCTCGATCGACATGGATTCTGGCATCACCAGCTTCAAGCGGTAACCCCGTGACGCCGCGACGAAGGCGAGCGCAATGCCTGTATTGCCGGAGGTCGGCTCGATCAGCACGGTGTCCGGCTTGACGATGCCCGCCTTCTCCATGGCAATGATCATGGCCGCGCCGATGCGGTCCTTCACGCTCGCGGCCGGATTGAAATATTCAAGCTTTGCCAGAATAGTCGCGTTGACGCCGTGCATGTCCGGCAGCCGGCGCAGGCGCACGACCGGCGTGTCGCCGAAAGCCTCGACGATCGAGTCATAGATTCGGCCGCGGCCGGGTTGGTGCGCTGCACCCGTGTTTGCACCCGTCTTGGACGATGCCTCCATGATGAACTCCTTGTGACAACAATTTGCTTCCAGCGCAGCGCTTGCGCAGTGACGGACAGCTTGTGACGACGCGCAAGCGACAATGCGGCACATGTTAAATACGCTGCATCGCAAAATCGCGTGAGCTCTAATTAGCAGAAAACCAACGCATTTGTGTTGCGACCTCGTCAACTGATTCGGCTTATGTTAGACTTAGGTCTGGAAGCAGGGAGGTCACCACGATGTCAGCAATTGCTGAAGTGTTGTCGACCATCGCGCCGAGGCGTGATCCGCGTTGCAGCGAGTTGCCTACCTGTCCCGTGTGCGCCGACTCCATGGTCGCCGCCGAAGCCTCTGCCTACGTCTCGGACCACGTGATCAGCTATCTCTGGACCTGCGACACTTGCGGCTACGGCTTCGTCACCAAGCACGCCGTCAAGCAACGGCTCATCCGTAATTGATCTAGCGCGGGGCGATGTCGCCCCTCGCCCAGTGCTCGCGCGTACGCTGATAGAATTCGTCGAACCTTCCGTGTGCGATCGCATCCCTGATGCCCAGCATCAGAGACTGGTAGTAAGCGATATTGATTTCGGACAGCAGCATCGCCCCCAGCGTCTCGCCGGCCTTGACGAGATGGTGGAGATAGGCGCGCGCGTAGTTGCGCGCCGACGGCCATGAGCTCTCCTCGTCGAGCGGACGCGAATCGTCGGCGTGACGTGCGTTGCGCAGATTGACCTGGCCGAAACGCGTGAAGGCGACGCCGTGACGACCATTGCGTGTGGGCATCACGCAATCGAACATGTCAACGCCGCGCTTCACCGCCTCGAGAATGTCGTCGGGCGTGCCAACGCCCATCAGATAGCGCGGCCTGTCCGTCGGCAGCGCCGGCGCGGTCTCATCGATCATCGCCAGCATCACCGCCTGCGGCTCGCCGACGGCAAGACCGCCGATCGCGTAGCCGTGAAAGCCGATCTCGACGAGGCCCTGCGCGCTGGCGTGGCGCAGCTGCGGAATGTCGCCGCCCTGCACGATGCCGAACAGCATGTAGCCGTCGGGCGTGCTCTCGAAGGCGCGCTTGCTGCGCTCGGCCCAGCGCAGCGACAGCAGCATCGCCCGCTCGATGTCGTCGCGCTCCGCCGGCAGCCGCACGCATTCGTCCATCTGCATCGCAATGTCGGAGCCGAGCAAGCGCTGCACCTCGATCGAACGTTCCGGCGACAGCTCGATCTTGGCGCCGTCGATATGCGAGCGGAAGGTGACAGCGTGCTCGCTGATCTTGCGCAGGTCCGACAGCGACATCACCTGGAAGCCGCCGGAATCCGTCAGCATCGGCCCGTTCCAGCCGGTAAACCTCTGCAGGCCACCGAGCCCGTTGATCCGCTCCGCGCCGGGACGCAGCATCAGATGATAGGTATTGCCGAGGACGATGTCGGCGCCGGCGTCACGAACCTCACGCCAGTGCATGCCCTTCATCGCGCCTGCAGTGCCGACCGGCATGAAGGCTGGGGTCCGCACCACGCCATGGGGCGTAGTCAGGCGGCCCGTGCGCGCTGAACCATCGGTGGCGAGCAGTTCGAAATGATTGGGTAGATTCATGGCGGTGCTTATTGCCTGTCGGGACAACCCGATCAACCCGCACGATGCCCCGGACCGGGACAGCGTGGCTTCGACAGCGCCTATATGCGGGCGCTCTATCAATACGGATAGGTGAAAGCGGCAGGCGGCCAGCCTGGACGACGCGGATGCCGTGAGATCCGCACGGCGGAACGGCGTCGGTCGAAGACCGTTGACGATACGGCCAGTTCGGCCAGATTCGCGATGACGCCCCGGCTGCTGCGCGTTATAGAGCAATGATCATCGGCACGACCGCGCAGGAATCATTGGGCATGGGATTGGCTGCGACCAGGGCAAAAACGGCAGCACCTCGGCGCGAGGTATCGAAATCGCGCGGCGGCCGGCCGACGAAAACCGCAGCGATCGAGCGCGATCAGCGCCTGATCGAGGTCGCCACCCGCCTGTTCCTCGATCGCGGTTTTGACGCGACCTCGCTCGACGCGGTGGCGGAAGCGGCCCGCGTCAGCAAGCCGACCGTCTATTCCCGCTACGGCGACAAGCGCGGGCTGTTCACGGCCGTGCTGAGGCGCGAGATCGCGCGCTGGCTGGCGCCTCTGTCGGCCGCGGCCGAGACGCAGCTCGGCAGCTCGTCCGACATTTCGGTCGGGCAGCGGCTGGCGGAGATCGGGCGCGAAATGCTCAATTTCACCTGCGGGCCCGACGCCATGGCCTTCAGCCGCATGATGACGGCACAGGCCATCAATTTCCCTGACGTCGCCAAGCTCGGCAAGGAAGAAGGCTGGCTCAAGGCCGTCGCCACCACCGCGCGCTTCTTCGATCATCTGGTGGCGCAAGGCGCGCTCGACGTTGACGACACGACGATTGCTGCCGAAGTGTTCCTCGACGTCGTCGTCGGCCACACCCACCGCATGGCGACGTTCGGCACCCCGATGGAATTCAAGGTCGCGGAGAAGCGGATGCGCGCGGCGATCAAGCTGTTCCTGGCCGGCGCGCTCGGACCTGCCGACCGCGTGCAGGAAACTGCAAAAAACACCGCCAAAGTCCCTCAACGACGCCGTCCTTCCCGCTGACATTTCCGTGAGGCCGGCGATTTGTCCCCGAGGACTTTCCGTCTTTCCATTGATCAAAATAAAACGATACGGTATGGTTTTGTTGCAAGCAGATCCGGACCGCTTTTCTTAACCAGCCCCAAAGCGGCCCGGACTACGATCGCTGAGACGGGTACAGCCCGTTGCAGCAATCGGCGGCCGACCGCTGCCCGTGGTCGGCCGCAACTTCTTTACGATCATCCGGCACACTCGCTTGGCCGAGGGTTTGGGACCATGAGCGCGACGAGACGACGGGTGTACGGGTTACTGGCGATCGCCCTGTCGGGCTTGCTCATCGCAGCGCCCGCACGCGCAATCGTCTCTGCGGGCAGCACACTCACCGCCCTCCACAGCGAGACAGATGGTGACGCCGCGGCGGACCGCCAGGCCGTCAGCCGCGAGATCGAGCGCTTCCGCAGCTCGTCGATCTCGATCAGCCAGGCCATGGCGATTGCGGAAGCCCGTCATGCCGGCGCGACGACTGCGGATGTCAGCTTCGATGGCGGCTCAGGCGTGCCGGTCTACCGCGTCAAGACCCTACACAACGACCGGATCTGGCGCCAGACCATCAATGCCGCAACCGGCGAGGTCATAGGCGGCGAAGCCGCCCTGCCCCTGAGCGAGCTGGACCACGAGGATCGCAGCACTCTCGCAGCGCTCGGCACCATCAAACACCGCCTTGCGGATGCGGTGCGCGTCGCCGAGCAGGCTGCGTCCGGCAAGGCCATCAGCGGCGGGCTGGTGCGCGAACGCGGCCGGCTCAATTTCGCGATCGTCGTCATCAGCGGCAACGACCTCAAGGAGGTCATCCTCCAGCCGCCGGGTGCGCGGGGCAAATAGCGCAGCCCACAATCCCCACAAAAAGCCATTGACGGGTGCGGGACTCTCCCGCATAAGTCGCCGCCATGTTCACGACCACCAAACGCACGACCAAAACCACCACGGCCTTCGGGGCCCGGGGAGGCGTGCGCGCGTAGTCGTCGACTAAAACGCATCAGCTCTACCGAAGCCCCGCCCTTAGAGGTCCGGGGCTTTTTTGTTGTCTCAATCGATCTCAATGGAGGACGTAGTGAGTAACGATCCCGTCGTCGCAATTGTCGGCGTCACCGGTGCGGTGGGCGCCGAATTCATCGCCACCATGGACAAGCGCGGCTTTCGCATCAGTAAGCTCAAGGCGCTCGCCAGCGCCCGCTCTGCCGGCAAGACGGTGTCGTTCCGGGGCCAGACCATCGTCATCGAGGAACTGACCGAGCGCGCCTTCGAGGGCGTCGACATCGCGCTGTTCTCTGCCGGCAGCGGCATCTCGAAGAAGTTCGCGCCAATCGCCGTCAAGGCCGGCGCCGTCGTCGTCGACAACTCCTCCGCCTTCCGCATGGATCCGAACGTGCCGCTGGTGATCCCCGAGGTCAACGGCAACCGCATCCGCGATCACAAGGGCATCATTGCCAACCCGAACTGCGCCGCGATCACCGCGCTGGTGCCGCTCTGGCCGATCCACCAGAAGAACCGCATCAAGCGCGTGATCATCTCGACCTATCAGGCGGCAAGCGGCGCCGGCGCGGCCGCGATGGACGAGCTCGTCGAGTCCACCCGCGCCAATCTCAACGGGCAGGTCTATATGCCCAAGGTGATGCCGCATCCCTATGCCTTCAACCTCTTCAACCACAACACGGCCGTCGACCCCGAGACCGGCTACAACGACGAAGAGACCAAGGTCATCAATGAGACCCGCAAGATTTTCGAGGACGAGAGGATCGCAATCGGCGTCACCTGTGTTCGCGTGCCCGTGCTGCGCGCGCATTGCGAGGCCATCACCTTCGAATGCGAGAATCCGATCAATGAGGACCAGGTCCGCGCCATCATGGCGCAAGCGCCCGGCGTGAAGGTCGTCGACGACCGCGTGAAGAACTACTTTCCGATGCCGATCGATGCCTCGGGCCAGGACGATATCCTGGCCGGCCGCATCCGCAAGGACCTCAGCGACCCCTCCGGCCATTCGATCTCGATGTTCGTGGCGGCCGATCAGCTGCTCAAGGGCGCCGCTCTGAACGCGGTGCAGATCGCGGAGCTGCTGCCGCAGCGTGTGATGGCGTAACACGGACGGTGTCGTAGGGTGGGCAAAGGCGCGCAAGCGCCGTGCCCACCACTTTTACCGCACATTCAAGAAAGATGGTGGGCACGCTTCGCTTTGCCCACCCTACGGGACCCCCGAAACAACAAGCACGCATCCCCGTACGAATAAAACCGGTAGCCGCTCGCGATCGCGTGCGCATAGGCTTGTTTCATCGTGTCCAGGCCGGCGAACGCCGACACCAGCATGAACAGCGTCGAGCGCGGCAGGTGGAAATTCGTCATCAGAACATCGACGGCGCGGAAGCTATAGCCGGGCGTGATGAAGATCGAGGTCTCCGCTGCGAACGGCTGGATGGTGCCGTCCTCGCTGGCGGCGCTCTCCAGCAGCCGCAGTGACGTGGTGCCGACGGCGATAATGCGTCCGCCGTTCTTTCGCGCGGTGTTGAGATTCTCCGCGGTCTCGGCCGAGATCGTGCCCCACTCGGCATGCATCTTGTGGCCGTCGGTGTCGTCGACCTTGACCGGCAGGAACGTCCCTGGCCCGACATGCAGCGTGATACGGTTGATGCCGACGCCGCGCGCGTACAGCGCCTGCTCCAGCGAGGGCGTGAAATGCAGGCCCGCGGTCGGCGCAGCGACGGCGCCTTCGTTGGCTGCAAACATGGTCTGGTAATCGGCGAGGTCCTGATCGTCGGGCGTACGTTTCGAGGCAATGTAGGGCGGCAGCGGCGGATTGCCGAGATCGGCGATCGCCTGATCCAGCGTCGGGCCATGGAACGAGAATGACAGCGTCACCTCGCCTTCCGCTCCCTTGGCCTCAACCTCGGCGTCGAGATGGCCGAGGAGGCAGACCTTGCCTTCATTGCCGAAGCGGATGCGGTCGCCCGCTGTGAGCTTCTTCGCCGGCTTCACCAGCGCCTGCCAACGCGAGCCGTCGAGACGCTTGATCAGCGTCGCCTCGATCTTCGGCTCGGTCTCGCGGCCGATGCGGCGGCCTTTGAGCTGCGCCGCAATCACCTTGGTGTCGTTGACGACGAGCTGGTCGCCCGGCTTCAGCCATTGCGGCAAATCCGCGATGGTCTGGTCGCGCAGCGCGCCGTTCTCGACGACCAGCATCTTGGCGGAGTCGCGCGGCTGCGCGGGGCGCAACGCAATGCGCTCGGGCGGTAGATCGAAATCGAAGAGGTCGGTGCGCATTTAGCCATTGCGCCTAGGTTTGCGTCATTCCGGGGCGATGCGCAGCATCGAACCCGGAATCTCGAGATTCCGGGTCCGCGCTTCGCGCGTCCCGGAATGACCGCTGCGATCACTCCTTGTCAGCCGCCATCCGCGCCTTGACGATCTTGTCGGGGTTCTGCACCGGCTCGCCGCGCTTGATCTTGTCGACGTTCTCCATGCCCTCGGTGACCTTGCCCCACACCGTGTACTGGTTGTCGAGGAAACGGGCGTCGTCGAAGCAGATGAAGAACTGGCTGTCGCCGGAATCGGGACTGGCGGCGCGCGCCATCGAGGTGGTACCGCGCACATGCGGCTCTTTGTTGAATTCGGCCTTCAGCTTCTGGCCGGAGCCGCCGGTGCCGGTGCCTTGCGGGCAGCCGGTCTGCGCCATGAAGCCGTCGATCACGCGGTGGAACACGATCCCGTCGTAGAAGCCTTCGCGGACCAGCTCCTTGATGCGCGCGACATGGCCGGGGGCAAGATCCGGCCGCATCTCGATGGTGACGGGGCCCTGCGTGGTCTCGAGGATCAATGTGTTTTCGGTGACGCTCATGCTCGTCTCTCTTGCGTTGGGGGTGAAGTCTTCCGGTTACGGAACTGGATCGCAAATGGACGTCCCGCGGCGGCGCCGGCCATGGCATCGGTAAATGGCATCGGCGTGCAGCGTTGCAACGCCTCCATCACCGCGATCCGGTATTGCAGCCGGTCATTGTCGGAGGCCTCCGCGGATTCATAGCTAATCCTTGGACGGCCCAGAATGTTTCCGGACCGGTTAAAGCTCACGACGACCGTGATGTCGATAGGGCGAGCCTTGGCCGGCGACGGCGGCTTCCAGCAGGTCCGCAGGTGCTGGAAGACGTCCTGGATGGTGTTGACCTGTGCGTCCTCTGCGGCCGCACTGGTGATGCCGAACAGCAGCACCGCAGCAGCCAGCCGAAGCGTGTTGCTGCAATGCGCCATGACCCTTCTCCTATTTGATGTCGGAGGCGACCTGAACCTTCACCATCTTGTCGGGATCGGTGACCGGCTCACCGCGCTTGATCTTGTCGACGACATCCATGCCCTGCACGACCTCGCCGATCACCGTGTACTTGCCGTTCAGGAACGAGCCGTCGCCGAACATGATGAAGAACTGCGAATTGGCCGAATCGTTGCTGGCCGACCGCGCCATGCCGACGATGCCGCGCTTGAACGGCACGTTGGAGAACTCGGCCTTGAGGTTGGGATATTTCGAGCCGCCGGTGCCGTTGAAATTCTTGCCGTCCCCGGTCTGCGCCATGAACCCTTCGATGACGCGGTGGAACGGCACGTTGTTGTAGTAGCCCTCGCGTGCGAGCAGCTTGAGGCGCTCGGCGTGCTCTGGCGCGATGTCGGTGCGCAGCTTGATGACGATGCGGCCCTTGGTGGTGTCGATGACGAGCGCGTTGGCCTTGTCGAGGCCTGCCGGCAGCTGCTGCGCCAGCGCCGGGACTGCGCCAAGCAGCGCGACAAACAGCATGGCAAGAATTGCGAGACGACGGATCATGAAAACTCCGGATCAGGTGAGGTGAAGATGCGCGCCGTTTTCAGGCGAATCTGGCCTTGAGCAGGGATGCAACGAGCGGCGGCACGAATGTCGAAACATCGCCGCGCATGGCTGCGATCTGGCGCACCAGTGTGGCGGTGATCGGGCGGACCATCGGAGAGGCGGGCAGGAACACCGTCAGCACCTCCGGCGCCATGGCCTCGTTCATGCCGGCAAGCTGCATCTCGTAGTCGAGGTCGGTGCCGTCGCGAAGGCCGCGGATCATGATGGTCGCGCTGTGCTTGCGCGCCGCCGTCACGGAGAGGTCGTCGAAGGTGGTGGCTTCGAGGACGCAGCCAGCCTTGGCTGCCACCGGCCCGCAGACGTCATGCAGCATTTTCAGCCGCTCCTCGGTCGAGAACAGCGGCTTCTTGCCCGGATGGACGCCGATCGCGACAACAAGCCTGTCGCACAGGGGAACGGCGTGCCGGACCACGTCCAGATGGCCATTGGTGATGGGGTCGAAGGAACCCGGGTAAAAAGCGATGCGCGGCATGGCTCCGTCCTACCGCGCCGGGGCCGGGCGGGCAAGCCGGGCAGTTCCCTGCCGGTTTTCCGGACAATCCATGTCGGAGGCCGCTGGTTTGTTTCGTCCTTCGGGCAACGACGAAACAAAGAGAGCGCGAACGAAACCATTTCCCGTATCCGCGAAGACGTCCGGAAACTGGCCATGGTTACTAATCCAGCCAACGAAAGACGGACCGCACACTGGGCGTAGCGGCCGCAATCACAGGGGACCGTCAATGATCAAGGCTCTTTCAGCGATCGCCATTGCCGCGTGTGTTGCCACAGCCCTCACCCTCCTGCCCGGCTTTGCTCCCACGGTCGAAGCCAGCGTGCCGCAGCCGCTTGCCAAGGGCGACCGGCTCGACATCAAGGCCATCGGCAGGGATTGCTCGCAGCAGGCCTGGCCGAACTTCGAGGCCTCCTGCCTGCGCCGGGCCGGCACCAAGACCGACGTCCGCGTCGCTCGCCTCGTGACGGCGGACCGCACTCCATAGACGTCTGTCAGCTCAGCGTCATAAACCCCGCGATAAACCCCATAGATATTTGCGACGTCTCGTCGCAGACTGGATGACGCTCGCGTCCCTCGGAATGGCCCGACGGGCGCGATCCCATTGAGGGGTCGCAGTTGTCCAGTACGCCCGCAGTCGCTTCCGGCCATCATCCTGATCCTCTGCCGCTTGCCATGACCATGGGCGCCCTCGGGGTGGTCTATGGCGATATCGGCACCAGCCCCCTCTATGCCCTGAAGGAAGCCGCCAAGGCGGCGGCCCATGGCGGCACGGTGACTCCCGACGCTGTCCTCGGGGTTGCCTCGCTGATCCTGTGGGCGCTGCTGCTCATCATCTCTCTGAAATATGCGCTCCTGATTCTGCGCGCGGACAACCGGGGCGAAGGCGGCATCGTCGCGCTACTGGCGGTGCTGCATGCCCGCCACGCGCAACCCGGGACCTGGCGCGCACATCTGCTCGTCGTCGGTCTCGTCGGCGCGGCGTTGCTCTACGGCGATGGCGCGATCACGCCGGCGATCTCGGTGCTCTCAGCCATCGAGGGCCTCAAGGTGGATGCGCCCTCGCTTGCCCCGGCAGTGGTGCCCATCACCATCGTCATCCTGGTCGGCCTGTTCATGATGCAGAAGCAGGGCACCGGCTTCATCGGCCGCATCTTCGGACCGGTAATGCTGGCGTGGTTCGTCGTGCTGGCCGCACTCGGCATCCACGGCATCGTCAAGGCGCCGGCGGTGCTGGCGGCGCTGAGCCCGCTCTATGCCTTCGACTTCCTGATCCACCAGGATTTTCACGTCTCCTTCGCGATCCTCGGCGCGGCCTTCCTCGCGGTCACCGGCGGCGAAGCCATGTATGCCGACATGGGGCATTTCGGTCGCCTGCCGATCCGGCTTGCCTGGTTCGCAATCTGCCTGCCCGCGCTGGTGCTGAACTATTTCGGCCAGGCCGCGCTGCTGATCACCGATCCCACGACGATCGAGAACCCATTCTTCCAGCTCTGCCCCGACGCCCTGCATTACGTGCTGGTCGCGTTCTCGGCGGTCGCAACCGTGATCGCTTCGCAGGCGATCATCTCCGGCGTGTTCTCGCTGACCCAGCAGTCGATTCAGCTCGGTTTCCTGCCGCGTATGCAGATCCGCCACACCACGAGCGCCGCGATCGGTCAGATCTACGTGCCGCTGGTGAACTGGCTGCTCGCAGCGGCAACGCTCGGCGCGGTCTTGAGCTTCGGCACGTCCGATGCGCTGGCCGGCGCCTATGGCATTGCGGTGTCGCTCCTGATGGCGATCACCACGCTGCTCGCAGCCCTGGTTGCGATCCAGTGGGGCTATTCGCCCTGGCTCGTGGTGACCGTGAACGGATTCTTCTTCGTGATCGATGTGATCTTCTTCTCGGCCAACTCGATCAAGCTGTTCGAGGGCGGCTGGTTTCCGCTGCTGCTCGCTGGCCTCGTCGCCTTCCTGATGCTGACCTGGCGCGCCGGCGTGAAGCTGGTCGAGGCCGCGCGCGGAAAGCTACGTCAACCCGAGGAAGATTTGATCGAGACCGCGGTGAACAAGTGCAGCGCAAGGCTGCCTGGGACTGCGGTATTCCTGGCGTCCGCGCCGAAAGGCGTGCCGCTCGCGCTGACGCAATTCGTCAAGCACAACCACGTCCTGCACGAACGGATCATCCTCGTCACCGTGCTGATCGAGGAGCTGCCTCACATCGCCGAACAGGACCGCACCGAAATCATCGAAATCATCCCCGGCATCACCCGCGTGATCCTGCATTACGGTTTCATGCAGAACCCGACGATCTTTGAGGGACTGACCCTCGCCTGCCGCCAGGGCAAGCTGCCCGGCATCGATCTCGACGACATCACCTATTATGTCGGCCGCGAGACCATCATCCCGCGCGAGGACATTCCGGGCATGTGGGTCTGGCGCGAAGGCCTGTTCGCCTTCCTGCAGCGCAACGCCGAACGCTCGGCCGCGTTCTTCGGCGTTCCGACCAAGCAGGTGGTGGAGTTCGGCACGGAGCTGGAGATTTGATGTCGCGCATAGCGAGTGGCGACTAGCGAATGGAGTAGCAAGCTCTATTCGCTATTCCCTTCGCCATTCGCCCCGTTCCCGCTCTCGGCCTCTTCCGTGATGTGCTCGACCGAGACCACGTGCTCATCCTGGGCGGTGTCGAACACGATCACGCCTTGGGTCGACCGTCCGGCGATACGGATGCCTTCGACCGGGCAGCGGATCAGCTGGCCCTTGTCCGTCACCAGCATGATCTGGTCGGCGTCTTCCACCGGGAACGAGGCCACCAGATTGCCGTTGCGGTTGTTGACGCTCATGGCGACGATGCCTTTGCCACCGCGCCCCGTGGTGCGGTACTCGTAGGACGAGGTCCGTTTGCCGTAGCCGTTGACGGAGACGGTCAGCACGACCTGCTCGGCCGCCGACATCTCCGCATAGCGTTCTTGCGGGAGCTGGAAGCTGCCGGAGGTCTCCTCGACATCGGCTGGCGCCTCTTCCGCCGCGGCTTCGCCGGCAACCGCGCGGCGCATCTTCAGGTATGCCGAGCGCTCGTCCGAGGTGGTCTCGACATGGCGCAGGATCGCCAGCGAAATCACCTTGTCGCCTTCGCCGAGCGCAATGCCGCGCACGCCCATCGAGGTGCGCCCGGTGAACACGCGCACATCGGTGACGGGGAAGCGGATGCACTGGCCGCCGGCGGCGGTCAGCAGCACGTCGTCATGCTCGGTGCAGATCTGCACGTCGACGATCGCTTCATTATCGTCGAGCTTCATCGCGATGATGCCGGAGCGGCGGACGTCGACGAAGTCGGACAGCTTGTTGCGCCTGACGTTGCCGCCGGTGGTCGCGAACATCACGTCGAGATTGCCCCAGGTGGACTCATCCTCGGGCAGCGGCATGATGGTGGTGATGCGCTCGCCTTGCTCCAGCGGCAGGATGTTGATCATCGCCTTGCCGCGCGCGTTCGGAGCAGCCATCGGCAGGCGCCAGACCTTCTCCTTGTAGACCTGGCCGCGGGACGAGAAGAACAGCACCGGGGTGTGCGTGGAGGCCACGAACAGGCGGCTGACGAAATCCTCGTCGCGGGTCTGCATGCCGGCACGGCCCTTGCCGCCGCGGCGTTGCGCCCGGTAAGCCGACAGCGGCACGCGCTTGACATAGCCGGCATGCGAGACGGTGACGACCATGTCCTCGCGCTGGATCAGGTCCTCGTCCTCGACCTCGCCTTCCTGCTCCATGATCACGGTGCGGCGCGGAGTCGCGAACTCGGCCTTTACCTCGGCAAGCTCGGACTTGATGATGTCGAGGATGCGGGCACGCGAGTGCAGGATCTCGAGATACTCGCCGATCTCGCCCGCCAGCTTGGAAAGTTCGTCGCCGATCTCGTCGCGGCCGAGCGCCGTGAGCCGCGCCAGGCGCAGTTCCAGGATGGCCCTCGCTTGATCCAGCGACAAGCGGATGGTGCCGTCGGCATTGAGCCGATGACGGGGATCGTCGATCAGCGTGACGATGTCCTCGACGTCGCGGGCCGGCCAATCCCGCGTCATCAGGGTGTCGCGCGCAGCCGCCGGAGTCGGCGAGGTCCGGATCACGCGGATGATCTCGTCGATATTGGCGACCGCGATCGCAAGTCCGACCTGCTCATGCGCCCGTTCGCGCGCCTTGCGCAGCTTGTACTTGGTGCGGCGGGTGACGACCTGCTCGCGGAAGCCGACGAAGATCGTCAGCATGTCCTTCAGGTTCATCGTCTGCGGACGGCCGCTGTCGAGCGCGACGGCATTGACGCCGAAGCTCGTCTGCAACGGTGTGAACTTGTAGAGCTGGTTGAGCACCACGTCGGGCACGGCATCGCGCTTGAGCTCGACGACGACGCGGTAGCCGTCGCGATCGGATTCGTCGCGCAGATCGGAGATGCCCTCGATCTTCTTTTCCTTGTAGAGTTCGGCGATACGCTCGACCATCGTCGCCTTGTTCACCTGATACGGGATCTCGGTGATGACGATCGCTTCGCGCTCTTTCCGGATCGTCTCGAACGCGACCTTGCCGCGCATCACGATGGAACCGCGGCCGAGATGATAGGCGCTGCGGATGCCCTGGCGTCCAAGAATAATGCCGCCGGTCGGGAAATCCGGGCCCGGGATGATGTTGTTGAGTTCGTCGATCGCCAGCGACGGATTGTCGACTAGCGCCAGGCAGGCGTCGATGACTTCGCCCAGGTTGTGCGGCGGAATGTTAGTGGCCATGCCGACCGCGATGCCGCCGGCACCGTTGACCAGCAGGTTGGGGAACCGCGCCGGCAGAACCACCGGCTCCTTGGTGGAGCCGTCATAGTTGTCCTGGAAGTCGACCGTCTCATTATCGATGTCGTCGAGCAGCTTGAGCGCGATCTTGGTCAGGCGCGACTCGGTGTAGCGCATCGCCGCCGGCGGATCGCCGTCGACCGAGCCGAAATTGCCCTGCCCGTCCACCAGCAGATCGCGCATCGAGAAGGGCTGCGCCATACGTACCAACGCGTCATAGATCGCCTGGTCGCCATGCGGATGGTATTGGCCCATGACGTCACCGACGATGCCGGCCGACTTCTTGTGCTTCTTGTCGGGTGTGTAGCCTTCCTCGTTCATCGAGAACAGGATGCGGCGATGCACTGGCTTCAACCCGTCGCGCGCATCGGGCAGCGCACGCGACACGATCACGCTCATGGCGTAATCGAGATAGGACTTCTTCATCTCCTCGTAGATCGAAACGGGGCGAATGTCCGAGGGTTGCGCCGGCTGGTCGCCGGGCTTGTTGTCGTCGTCAGCCAAGGGGGAATCCGGTGAAATTTATCTGGGAATCATATAGCGCATTGGCCTCCTGATAACCACCCTTGCGAGGTCCTGGGAAGCGCTTTTTCCGACTGTTTTTCCAGAGACTTACGCCTTCCCGGCAGCGCCTGTGGCACGGCCGGAACAGGCCGGGCGGAAGCACCCGTTAGGCCCCGAAAAACACCTGGTGCATGATGCGCCCGGGCACCAGCGTGAACAGTCCCGCCACGACCAGCGCACCGGTAAAGAGCAGGATCATGATGCGACGGTGATCGGCCACGCGATGTATGTGCGCCCGCCAGACCGCGAGCGGCAGCATCACCAGCGTGAAGATCGACAGCAGATGAATCGGGCTGAACGGCCCGACCAGGCGGATCTGGTGGATCCAGAACGACGAGGCGGCCACCACGAGCATCAGCGCGACCCAGATCCAGCCGACCGTCCGGTGGGGTAGCGTGCCCTTGGGCGCGGCGAATTGGATGAGACCGAGCACGAAGGCCGCCATCGCCGCGAAGGCATGCAGCGGGATCGCCGGCGCGGCGTCAAGCAGTGGCGCGAAGCTCATGTGACGCGTCCTTCGATCGGAACCGGCCATGTGAATAGGATTAACATAAAGCCAACACCATTCACATGCCACCTCCGTCAAAGACTTGAGGCAGCACATGAGGCCAGCCCGGAAATCCGAACCTGGGCCGTTGATTGGTGAAAAATCCTGCCGCTTTACCCGAACAAGGCAAAGTCAGGAACGAAGCCCGCGCGCGCTTCGCCTCAGAACGGGATGTCGTCGTCCATGTCGTTGTTGCGGCTACCGCCAGCGGCGACCGGACGCCGCGGTGCGCTGCTGACGGGACCGGAAGAGCCGAAATCGCCGCCCGGCTCATCACCGAAGCTGCCGCCTCCTCCGCCCCCACCGCGGCCGTCGAGCATCGTCAGTGTCGAGTTGAAGCCCTGGAGCACGACCTCCGTCGAGTACTTCTCGACGCCGGCCTGGTCGGTCCATTTGCGGGTCTGCAGCGCACCCTCGATGTAAACCTTGGCGCCCTTCTTCAGGTACTGCTCGGCGACCTTGCAGAGCCCTTCGTTGAAGATCACGACGCGATGCCACTCGGTCTTTTCCTTGCGCTCGCCGCTGTTCTTGTCGCGCCAGGTCTCCGAGGTGGCGATGCTTAGATTCGCGATCGGCCGCCCGTCCTGGGTGCGGCGGATTTCCGGGTCCTTACCGAGATTTCCAACCAGAATGACCTTGTTGACGCTTCCCGCCATCGCCGCTCTCCACTCCAAATGCCATTGAATTTCGAAAGGCCGAGCTCGCGCGTCCGCGCCACCCGCCGCCTGTTGGCCGACCCTATACGCTTACAAGCACGCATCGGCCCCGCCACGTCCTTGTTATCCCCACATATAGCATCGACCGACCATTTGTTCCAGATTTGTTCCAGCCGAAATCCACGCCGACTTTGCACGAAGGCCGGCACTCCATGCCGCTGTTCACTGCGCGATGAATTGGAACCCGGACCAGCTCTCCAAACCAAGAAAAGGCATTAACATTCATCAAGTTGCACCCGGTGCAGTTCTCCGCGACTGTTGCATTTCGGAGACGGACACTGCCGCGCGATCGGACTACGTTGGTTCACATGGGCATCGCGCCTGATTGACCGCTTCGGGGGGACTTCTGAAGCGGACAAAACTGGGGAGATTGCAATGAAGAAAATTCTGTTCGCTACAATTGGCTCGGTTGCGTTGGGCCTTTCGGCTCCTGCGAGTGCTGCGGATCTTGCGGCGCGTCCTTACACCAAGGCGCCACCGCCGATGGTCGCCGCCATGTACGACTGGAGCGGCTTCTACATCGGCGTCAACGGCGGCTGGGGTTCGAGCCGCAATTGCTGGGATTTCGTGACGCCGGTCACCGGCACGCTGGTCAATGATGGCTGCCATGACGCGTCGGGCGGCACGGTTGGTGGTCAGATCGGCTATCGCTGGCAATCCTCGAACTGGGTGTTTGGCTTCGAAGGCCAAGGCAACTGGGCGGACTTCAGGGGTAACAACATCAGCCCGACTGCCCTGGGCCAGCAGAACCGCACGCGGATCGATGCTTTCGGCCTGATTACCGGCCAGATCGGCTATGCATGGAATAAGTCTTGTTCTACGTAAAGGGCGGCGGTGCGGTCGTGGGCGACCGGTATGACCTTATCGTCGCTCCGGGCTTCGTCGGTGCAGGCACTGTCTTCGGTTCGGCCAGCGAAACCCGCTGGGGCGGCACGGTCGGTGCGGGTCTCGAAGTTGGCTTTGCGCCGAACTGGTCGGTGGGCGTCGAATACGATCACATCTTCCTCGGCAATCGTAACGTCGACTTCACCTCGGCCGGCGCTTTCGTCCAGACCGAACGCATCCGCCAGGACGTCGATATGGGTCTCGTCCGCCTCAACTATCGCTTTGGCGGCCCGTTGATCGCGAAGTACTGATCATCCCGACATCATTCATTGGGGAATCGAAGGCCGGCCTCGCGCCGGCCTTTTTGCTGCGCGTTACCGCCCGGAACGAAAGGTAAGAGATCGTTACATTTTGCGTTTTTGTTGCTTTTGGGAGACACAACTTGCGGCTTCACTGGTGTAAGCACGACATCAGTTGGACCAAAGCGTCCGATGCTCTTCCGAGGCACGGAAGGCAAAACAGAAACTGGGACTGGGATTTGTTAAAAATGAAAAAGATTTTGTTGGCTTCGGCCTGTCTGCTCGCTCTCACTGGCGCCGCCTCGGCTGCCGATCTGGCGGCTCGCCCCTACACCAAGGCCCCGGTCGCTGTTGCCTCGGTCTACAACTGGACCGGCTTCTACCTCGGTCTCGTCGGTGGCGGCGCCTGGGAAGATTCGGGCAGCCCGCGGATGCAGGGCGGCTTCGTCGGCGGCACCGCCGGCTACAACTGGCAGACTGGCAACGTCGTGTTCGGTGTTGAAGCCGATGGCGCCTGGGCCGACGTCAGCGCCTCCGCTTCAGCCACTGTTCCCGGCTTCGGTGTCGTGACTGCGAGCTCGAAGACCGATGCGCTGGGCACCGTCCGCGGCCGCATCGGCTATGCCGTCAACAACGTGCTGTTCTACGGCACCGGTGGTTACGCCTGGATCGACAACAAGATCACCCTCTCCGCGCTCGGCGTGAGCATCTCCGACAGCAAGTTCCACTCGGGCTGGACCGTCGGCGCGGGCGTCGAAGCGTTCATTGCTCCGCAGTGGTCGATCAAGGGCGAGTACCTCTATCGCAGCCTCGGCGGCGAGACCTACTTCACCGGCGCCCTGCCGACCGGCACGCTCAACCTCCACACCGTGCAGCTCGGCGTGAACTATCACTTCAACGGCCCGGTCGTCGCCAAGTACTAAGTCAGGTACTGAGCTTCGGCTCCAACGCTATCGCATTACGAAAGGCCGGCCTCGTGCCGGCCTTTTTGTTTTCGCGGCCCGGCGCGCCGAACCGTCATGGAGTCGTGGGCGCGCAGATCACCCACGCGAATTGGCTCGGTGAGTTGGGGACGTGAGATGAAGATAACGGCGCTGAAGATTTGGGCGCTGGCCACGATCAGCCCGCTGGCACTCGGCGCGCTCGCGCCAGCAAATGGCGCTGATCTTCCGCTCTATGGCAAGGCGCCGCTGGCGCCCATCCTCGCCTACGACTGGACTGGAATCTATGGCGGCATCAACGGCGGCGGCGGCCTCGCTCATGCCTGCTGGAGCATTGTCGGCGTCGCCGGTGTTCCGATCGACCCACCCGTTGGCGAAGGCTGCCACAATGCAAGCGGCGGCACAGTCGGCGGACAGCTCGGCTATCGCTGGCAGAAGGCGCACTGGGTGCTCGGCATGGAAGGCCAGGGCAACTGGGCCGACTTCAAGGGCAGCAATGTCAGCCTGGCACTGGCGCCGCTAGACAACCGGACCAAGATCGACAGCTTCGGTTTGTTCACCGGCCAGTTCGGCTACACCGTGAACAGTCTGCTGTTCTACGGCAAAGCCGGCGCCGCCGTCGCGCAGGACAAATACGACATGTTCATTCCCGGCGTTGCAGGGGTGGTGTCTAGTACCCTCAGTCAGACCCGCTGGGGCTACAGCGCGGGCTTTGGTGTGGAATACGCCTTTGCGGAGAACTGGTCTGTCGGCGGTGAATACGACCACCTGTTCCTCGGACATCACGGCGGCGACTTCGCCGCCATCATCGGACCACCTGTGCGCACCGATCGGATCGGCCAGGACATCGACATCGGGCTGATCCGTCTGAACTATCGTTGGGGCGGCCCGATCGTCGCCAAATGATACTAAGCGGCATCGAAGACCGGCCTTGCGCCGGCCTTGTGCTGTTCCTTCCGCCAGTATGATGGAATCCTGCTGCCAAGTCCCGCCAGCGCGCCAACAATCCGTTGACGATTCGCAAGTCGCACTGGAAATCCGTCCTCGTTCTTCCTACGTTCGCTGACAACCCCATTGGCGCCGATCCCGGTTCCGGGCGAAGCGCGCCCGAACGTTGGCGCGATCGCTCGCACATGGGATTCCTTGAGGACGACTCGGATGGATGAAGTGATCAAGGCGAAGCGCCAACAGCAGAACGCGGGCTCGAGCCTGCGCGCAATTACGATCCGCGGCGCGCGCGAGCATAACCTCAAGAACATCGATGTCGAGATTCCCCGCGACAAGCTCGTGGTGTTCACCGGCCTCTCCGGCTCCGGCAAATCCTCGCTCGCCTTCGACACCATCTACGCCGAAGGCCAGCGCCGCTATGTCGAGTCGCTCTCGGCTTATGCCCGCCAGTTCCTGGAGATGATGCAGAAGCCGGATGTCGACCAGATCGACGGCCTGTCGCCGGCGATCTCGATCGAGCAGAAGACAACGTCGAAGAATCCGCGCTCGACCGTCGGCACCGTGACCGAGATCTACGACTACATGCGCCTGCTCTGGGCGCGCGTCGGCGTACCCTATTCGCCAGCCACGGGACTTCCGATCGAAAGCCAGATCGTCTCGCAGATGGTCGACCGCGTGCTCGCGCTGCCGGAAGGTACCCGTCTTTATCTGCTCGCCCCCGTCGTGCGCGGCCGCAAGGGCGAGTACCGCAAGGAGCTCGCCGAATGGCTCAAGAAGGGTTTTCAGCGCGTCAAGATCGACGGCACCTTCCACGAGCTTGCGGAAGCTCCGACGCTGGATAAGAAATTCCCCCACGACATCGACGTCGTGGTCGACCGCATCGTTGTACGCGCCGATATCGGTCAGCGCCTCGCGGAAAGCTTTGAGACCGCGCTGAAGCTCGCCGAAGGCCTCGCCGTCGTCGAGTTCGCCGACGTGCCCGCGGCCGCGCCTACCGAAGAAAAGAAGAAGACCGCCAAGATCCACGACAAGAGCGGACCCGAGCGGATCCTGTTCTCGGAAAAATTCGCGTGTCCGGTCTCCGGCTTCACCATTCCCGAGATCGAGCCGCGGCTGTTCTCGTTCAACAACCCCTACGGCGCCTGCCCCGCCTGCGGCGGCCTCGGCGTCGAGCAGCACGTCGATGAAGACCTCGTCATCCCCGACAAGGAGCTCGCGATCGGCAAGGGCGCAATCGCGCCCTGGGCCAAATCGTCGTCACCCTATTACGTGCAGACGCTGACGGCGCTCGGCAAGCATTACAAGTTCACCCTGACGACCAAATGGAAGGATCTGCCGAAGAAGACGCAAAACGCGATTCTCCATGGATCCGGCGAGGACGAGATCAAGTTCTCCTACGAGGATGGCGTCCGCTCCTACGACACCAAGAAGCCGTTCGAAGGCGTCATCACCAACATCAACCGCCGCTATCGCGAAACCGAGAGCGAGTGGGCGCGGGAGGAGCTGGCAAAATACTTCCACGACGTGCCCTGCGGCGCCTGCAACGGCTTTCGGCTGAAGCCCGAGGCGCTCTGCGTCAAGATCGGCGGCAAGCATATCGGTGAGATCTCCGAGCTGTCGGTGAAGGGCGCCGGTGCATGGTTCGAGACCGTTCCGGAGGCGCTCAACGCACAGCAGAACGAGATCGCGGGGCGCATCCTCAAGGAGATTCGCGAGCGCCTCACCTTCCTGCTCGACGTCGGCCTCAATTATCTCACCCTCTCCCGCGCCTCGGGCACCCTGTCCGGGGGCGAGAGCCAGCGCATCCGCCTCGCCTCACAGATCGGCTCGGGGCTGACAGGCGTGCTCTACGTGCTGGACGAGCCCTCGATCGGCCTGCACCAGCGCGACAACGCCCGCCTGCTCGACACCCTCAAGCGACTTCGCGACCTCGGCAACACGGTGATCGTCGTCGAGCATGACGAGGATGCGATCCTGCTCGCCGACCATGTTCTCGATATCGGCCCCGGCGCCGGCATGCACGGCGGCAACATCATCGCCGAGGGCACGCCCGCCGAGATCATGCGCAACCCGAAATCGCTCACCGGCAAGTACCTGACCGGCGAGCTCGAGGTCGAGGTGCCGGAGCGGCGCCCGCCGAACCATCGCCGCACCATCAAGGTGGTGAACGCGCGCGGCAATAACCTCAAGAACGTCACGGCGGAGATTCCGCTCGGGCTGTTCACCTGCGTCACCGGCGTCTCCGGCGGCGGCAAGTCGACGCTGCTGATCGACACGCTCTACCGAGCCATCGCCCGCAAGCTGAACAACGCGAGCGAAGGTGCCGCCCCGCACGACCGCATCGAGGGCCTCGAGCACATCGACAAGATCATCGACATCGACCAGTCGCCGATCGGGCGCACGCCACGCTCGAACCCTGCGACCTATACCGGCGCCTTCACGCCGATCCGCGAATGGTTCGCCGGCCTGCCCGAAGCCAAGGCGCGCGGCTACGAGCCCGGCCGCTTCTCCTTCAACGTCAAGGGCGGCCGCTGCGAGGCCTGCCAGGGCGACGGCGTCATCAAGATCGAGATGCACTTCCTGCCCGACGTCTACGTCACCTGCGACGTCTGCAAAGGCAAGCGCTACAACCGCGAGACGCTGGAGGTGCTGTTCAAGGGCAAGAGCATTGCCGACGTGCTCGACATGACGGTCGAGGAGGCCGCCGAGTTCTTCAAGGCGGTGCCGCGCGTGCGTGAGACCTTCCAGACCCTGCACCGCGTCGGCCTCGACTACATCCATGTCGGCCAGCAGGCGACCACTCTGTCGGGCGGTGAAGCGCAGCGCGTCAAGCTGGCGAAGGAATTGTCAAAACGCGCCACCGGCCGCACGCTCTACATCCTGGATGAGCCCACCACCGGCCTGCACTTCCACGACGTCAAGAAGCTCCTGGAGGTGCTGCACGAGCTGGTCGCGCAGGGCAACACCGTCGTCGTCATCGAGCACAATCTGGAAGTCATCAAGACTGCCGACTGGGTCATCGATCTCGGCCCCGAAGGCGGCGACGGCGGCGGCGAGATCGTCGCCTGGGGCCCGCCGGAGGACATCGTGAAAGCGCAGCGGAGCTATACGGGCAAGTTTCTGGAGCCGGTGCTGAAGAAAGCGCGGAAGCCGAAGCGCGGGCGCGCGGCGAGCGAGGCGGCGGAGTGAAAGCGAGCCTTCGCCCGGGCGATAAACCGGGTGAACGGCTTGCCTTAGCTGGGGTATGATGGCATGATATCGCTGGGGATCCAGGCAGGAGCATCCCATGAGCGCCAGAACGCAAGTTACGCTCGATCCGGAAACTCAGCGGCGGGCGCAAGCAAAAGCCGCCGAGCAAAAGATATCGTTTGCTGAATATGTCCGACGGCTTGTCGTCGAAGACTTGGGCGAACCGAAACGAAAGCTCGACATCTCGACGGTTTTCGATCTCGCCGAGGATGGCCCTGAAACGGACGTTGCTCGGCGCAAGGATGAGATGATCGCTGAAGCGATATTGGACGTGCATTCGGCTAAACCGGGCCGCAGCAAAACGAGACTCAAGCTCAAGTCTCGCCGCCGTTGAGTGTCTTTGTCGACACATCGGTGTGGTTCGCTGCGGTTGCGCAGCACGACCGAAACAATGCTGTCGCGAAAGCAATTCTCCAGAGTTTCCCCGATCCGCTAATGACGGACCATATTCTGGCCGAGACATGGATTCTGCTTAGAAGTCGATTTGATCGGAACGTGGCCGAGACCTTCTGGGATCGTATTCGCAACAGTGCCGTGGAGATTGAACCGGTGACCAGCGCAGATCTTGAAGCAGCCTGGGCGATCGGAGTTTCATTTCGAGACCAGGATTTTTCGTTGGTCGATCGGACGAGCTTTGCCGTGATGGAGCGGCTTGGGATCACGCGAGCGGCGAGCTTCGACGAAGACTTCTCTGTTTATCGCTATGGTCGTACACGTGACAGGGCCTTCGAGATTGTCCGATCCAGCCATAGCGCGGCGTTTGAGAAACTCGCTCAAGCGATATTGAATCGTACGCCGGTCTCTTTGAATTACAACGGCGTTCGTCGTGAGGTATGCCCTTACATTCTCGGCCATACGAACGGGCAAGAACGAGCCCTGGTCTTTCAGTTTGGCGGGCAAAGCCGAAGCAAGCTGCCGGCCGGCGGTGAATGGCGCTGCCTGACGGTGGCACAGGTCAGTGATGTGGAAGTCCGCGAGGGCGAATGGCGCGGCGGAAGCTATCATCGTGCCGTACAACGCTGTGTCGACAAGGTTTATCTCGACGTGAACGAAGCCGTGCCCAACCAACCCGGTCGCCGGATGAGCTATGACTGATCCACTTGGACCCGTAGCCGCGTCGCCGCTTGCTCCCATCTACATCGCGCCCTCCGAGTGATGCCCTACTCCCTCGTCATCTTCGATCTCGACGGCACCCTCGTCGACAGCTTTCCATGGTTTCTGCGCACCATCAACGACGTCGCCGATCGCTTTGGCTTTCGCCGTGTTCGGGATGAGGATGTCGAAGAGCTGCGCCACGCCTCGACGCGCGAGATCCTCAGCCGGCTCGAGGTGCCAGCGTGGAAGCTGCCGGCGATCGCGCGGCACGCGCGCCGGCTGAAGGGCGAAGCGGCTGCGGAGATTTCGCTGTTTGCGGGCGCCGAGGCGATGCTGCGAACGCTGGCCGGGAACGGTGTACAGCTCGCGCTGGTCACCTCCGACAGCGAGGCTAATGCGCGTGAGAAGCTTGGCGAGGCGGTCGCGCTGTTCTCGCATTTCGACTGCGCGGCGTCGGTGTTCGGCAAGCCAGCAAAATTCCGCCGGGTCATGCGGCGCGCAAATGTGGCCCCTGCGCGGGCGATTGCCATCGGCGACGAGCTACGCGACATCGAGGCCGCTCGCGCGGTGGGTATCGCGTGCGGCGCAGTCTGCTGGGGCTACGCGGCGCCGGCCGCGTTGCGGGCGCACGAGCCCGACGTTGTGTTCGAGCGGATCGACGATATTGTGCGTATGTTGTGCCGGCCTGAGATCGTAGGGCGGATTAGCGAAGCGTAATCCGCCGACCGGTCTCGACGAAGGCGGCGGGTTACGCTTCGCTAATCTTACTGCGTCACGGGCGTCGACGTCCATTGGATGCTGCGCCGACGCCACAGCATGGACATCTCGGCAAGGTTTTGATGAGCGCGCGGAGCAATCGGGCGCGCATGGTTGCGATCGAGTTCGGGATGTGGCGTTCAGGCCGCGCGGGCGGAGCCTCTGGGTCGATAATCGTCGGGTAAGCGAGGTATCGGGATTGGCGTGGCGGAACGAGGTCCTGAGGGGGGAATCGTCGCCTGCTCGGCGATCAAGAAGCCGTAGGCGGCGATGCACAGAGTTGCGTGGTGATGGAAGCCGCGCCAGCCGCGTCCCTCGTAGTGACCGAGCCCGACCTCCTGCTTGAGCTCCTGATAATCACGCTCGATGCGCCAACGCAGCTTGGCGAGATCGACAAGTCGCTCAAAGCTGATGGTCTCCGGCAGCGTTGAGAGCCAGTATTTGGTGGGCTCCGTTTCTCCCTCCGGCCATTCGATCAGCAACCACTCCGGCGACAGCTTCTCGGGGATCAGTTTGTTGTGACCAACAGCAACGCGCACACGTGCGAAGCGCGAGGACAGCCAGTCGGCCGAACCTTCCCGCCACGTCACCGTGCGCCAGGCTTGCTTCGGTAGAGCAAGCATCACTTCCTTGGCCGAGACCAGATCTGGCTCGTCGCGTCGGCCGGTATTGTTCAGCGGCCTGTCCTTGCGGCGCGGGCCGGTGCCGGGTCGCCACATCAATGTGTTCGGCAAGATGCCGGCTACGTAGAGCACGCCCAAAGCTGTCATTCCCGCGCGTAACCGCGAGTCATTGCCGTAGGCCGCATCCATCAATCCGACACCGCGCGGCAGTCCGGCCTCGCAAGCCCGGCGTATCTGCTCCAGCGCGATCTCCGGTTTGGTCCTGAACTTGATCTCCTTCGGGACACCCGCCTTCTTCCGGCGTGCGCGGTCCTTTGCCCAGGTTTCCGGCAGATACAGCCGATAAGCCACCGGAAGACTTGCGGCATGGTTGGCAATCGACAAAGATACTGCCACCTGGCAATTGGCCTGCTTGCCGAGCTGACCGCAATATTGGTGGTGAACGCCGACCGAATGCTTGCCTTGCTTGGGGAATGACGTGTCGTCGATGATCCATGCCTCGATCGGTCCGCTCCTCTCGATCGCCGGCAATACCATCTCCCGGACCTTGGCCAGCACGTCCGCGTCCGACCAGGTCGCGTTACCGACAAAATGCAACAGTGATTGGTGCTGGGCTGCCGTCCGCGCGGGGGCCGTCCGCGCAGCCATCGGCTCGACGCTCTTGCGTTCACCCGGTAGTATCAAGCCAGTACAATAGTCACGCAGCGGCCTCATCCGCACCGCCGGACCGATTACGCTTCCAAGCCCAGCTACATACGCCGCAAATCGTGCCTCGCTGCCTTCACCATGATTGAGATTCATCTGGCCCTCCGCGTGCCAAATATTGAATCCCTTCAAATATTTGATTCTCCGCCCTCGCGGGCGCGACCAAATGACTCAGTAAGACTAACCCGCCCTACGCATTGCGTACTTGTCCACCATCACTTGCGCTGCCCGACGGGCAAAACACGCTAGAGGAGCAGATTCCGATCAGATTGAACGATATCCTGCGGCCAGGAAATAGTTGGCGCATTCATTAGGGGTGAATGCTCGGTAGGCGTCGGCGATTGCGACTTGGAGGGTGTCGACGGTCCTGGCGGCGGCTTTGCGCAGGCTCGATTTGAGTTTGGCAAAAGCGTTCTCGATCGGATTGAAGTCGGGCGAGTATGGCGGCAGCAGCAGAAGACTGGCGCCGCAGGCCTCGATTGCGGCCTGGACGGCGGCACCTTTATGTGCCGGCAGATTGTCCATTACGACGATGTCGTCGGGATTGAGAGTAGGTACCAACACCTGTTCGACATAGGCGAGGAAGGCGACGGCGTTCATCGGTCCGTCGAGGGTCATCGGCGCAGTCAGGGCGGTGCAGCGCAAAGCCGCGGTAAAAGTCGTAGTCAGCCAATGACCATGCGGGACCGCGGCGCGACATCGTTGGCCGCGTTTTGAGCGGCCGTGAAGCCGCGCCATTTTGGTCGAGGCCCCGGTCTCGTCGATGAAGACCAGCTTGTCGGGGTCAAGCTGCGGCGCGAGTTCGCGCCAGGCCTGGCGCGCCGCCGCAACATCAGGCCTATCCTGCTCGGCTGCGTGCGCGCTTTTTTTTGAAGGTTATGCCGTGACGGTCCGAGAAAGCGCCAAATCGAGCTCGGCGCAAACGAGGCCCCAAATTCCGATTTGAGCATCTCGGCAATCTCAACCAGGTCATATCCGGCTTGGCCTCGATCGCCCCCATGATCGCATCATGGTACTCTTCGATGCGCTGCGAGCGCTGGTCGCCGCCTTGCCGCTTGGCCTTCGTCGTCCCGCTCTCGCGCCAGTCCCGGACAAAGCGCACCGCGCTCGCAACCGAGATGCCGAACCGCTCCGCCGCCGCGCGGCGGGACATCCCGCCCTCAACCGCCCGAACTGTCCTGATCCGCAAGTCCTCCGACAAAGGTTTGGCCATGCGTGCCGGCCTCCTTGTCCAGCACACGGGGTGAATCAGAATTTGAGCTCTATGGGAATCCCTCCCGATTCAAATCGGTCAGATTTTGCTCTCCTCTAGATCGCAGTCAAGCTGCCTCGCCAAAATAATTCGCTTTTCTAGAATTCGGAAATATCGCATGTTGCGGCCATCCCAACCCGACCGAGGGGGATCGCGATCGTCACGAACGCGGGATGGGACGTGGTGGCCGCGGGCGGCGTCGGCGCGAAGGTGGTTGCAGGGCGGGGTCACTCCGTGAGCGAACGCCAGCGCGCACACGACCGGTGCAGCCTGCGTACGGCAAAATCGTGTGGTCCTGACGCCCGGGGTCTGTGCGTCAAGCGTTGCGGTGATGCGGCGGCCCGACCGGGTTCGCGCATCAGTTATCCGCGAGGCGACGGGGGCAATAGTGCATCGCTCCCCGGGAGAGCGCGACATAAGCCGTCAACCCACTGCGCAGGGAAGGCCGGATGTTTGGCTTCACCTGTATGCCGCTGTGCAGATTTTGTAGCGCAACTTTCGCACAGTGGACCGCGGGTCCCAGCCGGCACCCGGCCTTCCCTGCGCCCTCGGCACCTTCGAGGGCGGCAGCTGCCGCAAAGCTCGGGCACGGACGTGCCGCGAGAACGCGAAGACTTACCGCGATTTCGAGCGCGAAATGAAGGACGAAGCATGTAGCTACGAGCTGTCATTGCGAGTGCGGAGAGAGCGAATGTCAATCCGCCCTCGCCTATTCCGTCAGCGTCGCCTTCACGAACCCGCGCGGGTCGTCACAGAATTCGCGCATCACCCGGTAGTGATCCGTCTGCTCCACCGTCGTCGGTTCGAGGCCGTATTTCCCCAGCCGCAGCAGCTGCGCGTTGGGATAGGCCATCAGCATCGGCGAATGGGTTGCCATGATGACCTGGCAATTGCCGGAGAGATCCATCCGATGCAGAAGTTTTAAGAAATCCATCTGCCGCGCCGGCGACAACGCCGATTCCGGCTCGTCGAAGATGTAAATGCCCTGCTTCTGGCAACGCTCCTCGAAAAAAACCAGGAAGCCTTCGCCATGGGAAAAGGAGAGATAGTCCGGCGCCTGCTGAACGCTCGCACCAAACACGCCTTCCATAGCTTGCGCGGCGCTCACGGCCGAGCGGTCCAGATAGCGCGCGACGGAAAAGAACGTCTCGGCGCGGAAGAACCAGCCGTCGGTCACTTTCGGCACCCACGCAGCCCGCAAGGCGGACGACAGCTCTTCACCGGTCGTTTCGATGCCGCCGCCGTCGATCTCCTGAAAACCCTTGCGGCCGCCGGTGCTGGCAAAGCCCGCCATCCCGGCAATGCCTTCGAGAATGGTCGACTTCCCGGTGCCGTTCTCGCCGACGATGATCGTTACCGCGGCGTCGAAGTTGTGATCGAACTCATCCCTGAACACCGGAAGGCAGAACGGATAGGCCTCCCAGTCGTCAACCCGTGCGCGATCGAGCCAGACGCGTCTGAGATAAGGCGCACGCAGCGTGGTCTGACGGCGTCGTGTCCTGCTCATCTCCCTTCCCCACTCCATCCCAACTGAAACTCGCAATGGAACATATCAGGAACGCAGGCTCCATGAAAGTGGTATCCGCAGGACGCGGCAAGCTTCGGTCGTGCCCTAGCCCAACACCTCCAGCACCAGCTCCATCGTCATCAGCACGGGATTTTCGCCGCGAACCAGGCGGCCCTCGGCGATGCCGCCGGTGTAGTCGATCAGGGCCACGTCGAGCGCAGCTTCGAGTGCGCGGGACGCGCCCGGCGCGATCGTCCCGGCGGTTATCGCGAGCTCCGTGGCAAACGGCTCGGTGACGCCATCGGTGAAGCGCGCGCCGATGGTCGAACCGACGCCGCCGTGGATTTTCGCGCGCGCGATGCCATGCGCGCGGCAGAACGCTTCCAGGCAGTGGCTGAAATCCTGGTTGGGGCGCAGCCGGAGCGCAAAGGCGCGGCTCGTTGTGCGCGCATCGGTGCTCGCGGCGACGACCGGCCCGAACAGCTTGAAATTCGTCTCGGGGTCTGGCTCGGCGGCGAACGTCGCACCGTCGATGCCGAAGGCCTCGACCTCGAACGGCTCGGCGACAACAGTTTCGTCCGGAAGCATGTGGCCGCCGCTCGCCTTGCCATCCGCCTCGGTCCAAAGCCCGTGGCAATGATAGAACGGCGCACCATCACGCGTGCCCAGCGTCATGCTGCCGAGCCGGGTGCGCGTCACGCCCGCGGGCCGGTACGTGTCACTGTAGAACGCCGCGTTCTTGCCGGTCTTCGACAGCGCCGGCATGACGTAGCCGAACGGTCCGAGCGCGCCACGGCCGAAATTCAGCACGCCGCCGGCAAAGCCCTCCGCGACAAAACCGCGGCGCGCGGCTTCGAGCAACGGCAGACCAGCTTGAAGCGTGAACGCGAAGGCGCGCCCCCTCGCCTCCACCCATTGGATGCGTTCTGCGGCTGGCGCGCCCGGCTGCTTGATGCTCCGCATGCCGCGCGCTCAGCCCGTCTTGGTCTTGTCGAGATCGAGCAGCCCGCGCGCCTCGAGCTCGTCGCGCACCATGCGCTTCGGCACCTTGCCATAGCCGGATTTCGGCAGCGCCTCCCAGAAGAAGAACCGCTTCGGCATTTTGTAGCGCGGCACTTTCGGCGACAGGAACGCAGTCATCTCGGCTTCGCTCACCGGCTTCTCGCCCTCGCGCGCAACGCAGACGGCGACACCGATCTCGCCCCAGGTCGCATCGGGCACGCCGAGCACGGCGACCTCGCCGACCGCGGGATGCGTCAAGATCTTCTCCTCGATCTCGCGCGGATAGATGTTGGAGCCGCCGGAGATATACATGTCGGAGGCACGTCCCGTGATGTAGACGAACCCCTCCTCGTCCATATGGCCGAGATCGCCGGTCCGAAACCAGCCGTTGCGGAACGCCTTCGCATTGGCCTCGGGATTGTCGTAATAGCCGGCGTGCACGGCAGGGCCGATCACGCAGATCTCGCCGCTCTGGTTCGCTTTGAGTTCGCGGCCCTCCTCGTCCTGGATCGAGACCTGCATGTCCGTCCGCTCGAAGCCGCAAGTGCCGATCTTCGCATGGGGCCCGTCCTCGAGATCGTGCAGCGCCGCCGGCAGGACCGTAATGTTACCCGTGACTTCGCCGAGGCCAAAATACTGCACGATGACCTTGCCGAGCTTCTTCAGCGCGGCCTTCTGGTCCTCGCGATACATCGGCGCGCCGGCATAGATCACGTGACGCAGCGAGGAATGATCGTATTTGTCGGCGGCGGGGTGCTCCACCATCATCTTGAGGATGGTCGGCACCGTGAAGAGATTGCTCACCCGATGCTTCTCGATCAGGCGGAACGCCTCGTCGATATCGAATTTCTCGGTCGGCAGCAGCACGGTGCGTACGCCGCGCGCGGCCTGCACCAATTGATGCACGCCGGCGCCATGCGACAGCGGCGCCACCACCAGCGAGGCATCGGCTTCCGTCACGCCGGGCGTGAGATCGGCGAGATGGTTGGTGACGACAAAACCCATCTGGCCGTGGGTCAGCACCGCGGCCTTGGAGCGGCCGGTGGTGCCGGAGGTGAAGAAGAACCAGCAGGGATCATCGTGCTCGACAGCAACGTTCTCGACCACTTGCCCGGCCTGCGAGGCGATCGCATCGGCAACCGACGTCTCGGCAAACGCTGCCTTGCCGTCGACACTCCAGGTGAATTCCAGCGCGTTTCCCTTGACCGCCGCGACATGATCGGGAAAATCGACGTGGCACAGAAACGCCTTCGCGCCGGACGCCTGCGCGAGATAGGCGACCTCATCGGGCATCAGGCGGAAATTGGTGGGCACCCAAACCGCGCCGAGCCGGAACGCTGCGAACATCGAGAAGAACATCTCGTCGCCATTCTTGGAATGGACGAGGATGCGATCGCCCTTGGTGATGCCGCGCGCAGCAAGTGCCGCAGCGAGAGCGGAGACCCGCGCGTCGATTTCGCGCCAGGTCCAGGATTTGTCACCCCAGACGAAACCTGGGCGCGCTCCATGCCGCCGCGCGTTCTGGGTCAGCATGTAAGCGAGATTCATGACGCGGCGGGACATGCGGAGCGGCTGCATCGGGCTTCCTCTTCGACGGCGAACGGCGCGCGAGCCGCCCGCTCATTGCCGCCCATTTATCGCGATCAAGAACGGCCTCGCAAGGCCGCCAGCCGGGTGCCATCCATGCGCTCGTTCAAGGAATTTTAAACATGATCGAGGCAATCTCAGTCCGTATCCGCGTACAGAGTGTCGCATCATGGTCAAAGCGCCCGCCGTTCTCCTGTTGTCGCTGGCGCTTACCGGCTGCGCGATGGCGCCACAAGCGAGCCTCGCCCCGGATCCCACCCTCAGGCCCGCACGCTACGCCTGGGACGGCGCCGGAGAAAACCCCAATCAGCCGCATTCCGCGGCGCGGTCAAGCCACGCCGCTGTCCGCCCCCAGAGCGACCGCGTTGACGCCGACCAGGACGCCAAGGTCAACCGCTTGCTGGTCATCTGCCAGCGCTGCCTCCCGGCAAAACCCCAGCCCGAAGATTCGCGGCTCGCCAGGGCAGCCGATTGAACCGAACCACGCTTGCGCCTGTCTACGTGATACGCCGCTGACGCCGGTCATTCAGGCCTGTCGTCGCGCGCCATCATCCCAGGGACGATCCATGCTCACCCGCCGCAGCCTCCTTGCCGCCTCTCTATTCGCCGCCGCCACGCCCGCCTTCGCTCAGGCTCCCACCGCCGGTGTTCCCGGGGCCATCCTGACCGCGATCTATACCCGCGCCGCCAAAGGCAAGGGCGATGGCGGCGCTGCCTTCGTCACTGAGAACAAGGCGGCGAAAGCAAGATACCTCTCGAAGGCGCTGGTCGCGCTGTGGGCCAAGGCGGACGCGCATACGCCGAAGGGCGACGTCGGACCGATCGATTTCGATCCCGTGACCAATTCGCAGGAACCGGACGTGAAGTCGTTCAAGATTGACGAGGAGAAGATGGAGGCCGACAAGGCGACGCTCGCGGTAACCATCGCCGGCCACCACAACGACCGCAAACCCGCCGACCAGATCGTGCGTTACGATTTCGTGCGCGAAGCCAACAGTTGGAAGATCGACAACATCAAGGGCTCCTCCGACGGCGAGACCTGGTCGATCCGCAAGATACTGGCGGACGCGCTGAAGAGCTGACCGGAGACATCATGAGCGAAATCATCAACAACAAGGCCCATCATCGCTACGAACTGCAGGTGGAGGGCCATCTTGCGACCGAGCACTACAAGCTCGACGGCAACGTCATTACATTCGAGCATACCGACGTGCCAAAGGAACTCGGCGGCAAGGGGGTCGGCTCAAAGCTGGTGCAAGGCGCGCTCGACCAGGTCCGCGCTAACGGCCTGGAGCTGATCCCGGAATGTCCGTTCGTGAAGGCGTGGATCGAAAAGCATCCGGACTATGCAGAGCTTGTGAAGAAATGAGAGCCCAGGCCCGCCGGTAGCCTGGCGGGCCTGGCTATAGCTGCGGCCTATTATCCGTGCCTCAGCATATCCTGGTCGCTCAGATCCCAGTCCTGCCAGAGCTGGAGCACCCCGAGCAGCAGCACCACCGCGCCGAGGCTCGTATGGTAGATGCGGAGAAAGCCTTCACCAGAATAGCCGAGGACATAGGGCGAGGCGATGAGCCACAGTCCGACGACGATTGTCGTCACCTCTTGCCACCGCTGCAGCGCTACATATTCGAGCTGGCTAAGGCCAAACACGACCAAGCCGATGGCCACCGTGTTCAAGACGACCGCCTGGTGTCCGGCCGTCGTCACCATACCTTCCTGGACCGGAAACCATGGCGAGGCGACGATCAGCGCCCCGAGCAGCATGCCGCACCAGTCTTCCCATGTTCGATGAGTATTCAAGAAACCAAAGTCAGACATCGTACCCTCCTACAAAAGAGGCATACGTCAGCGGCTGGCGATCATGATGCTTCCGAATGTCTAGCGACCCGCCGGCCGCATCCGGGGCGTATGTCTAATAGGGGACGTGGGAACCGCGTTGGAACTTGCAAGAGCGGCCCTGAGCATTATTTCAAGCAGCCGCAGGATGATAACTCCTCCGGCGCTACAGCGCGCCCGGCTTCTGGAGCCGCATCGCGCGCCGTCTGCAAGGCCGGCTTCAATTCCAGCGCCTTCTTGAAATCGGCGGCGGCGGATTCAGGCGCCTGGATCAGGGAATAAGCATGGTTTCGAAATGATTTCGGAAGTATCTGGCATGGCGGCATCGGTACGCGACAACAAGGGCAGGAGCCGCTTCGAGCTCGATGTCGGCAGCGAGCTGGCCTTCGCCAATTACCGGCTGACGCCTTCGGGCGTCATCATCACCCATACCGAGACGCCGCGCGCGCTGCGCGGCCGTGGCATTGCGTCCGAGCTGATCAAAGGCGCGCTCGAGCTGATCCGTCGCGACGGCAGGAAGGTGATCGCGGGCTGCGGCTTCGTCGTCGACTACCTCGACAGGCATCCGGAGGATGCCGATCTCGTCGCCTGAATGCACAAGGGCCCGCCCTTCGCATTGACCGATGCTGTCGGTCAGTGCTTGATTTCCGGCGGCAGCTTGCCGCCACTGGCGGCGAGCTTCGACATCACCTGCTTGTGCAGCCACACGTTCATGGTGGCGGAGTCGTTCATGTCGCCGGTGTAGCCGAGCTCCTTGGCGAGATCCTTGCGCGCAGCAAGGCTCGAATCGACGTCGAGCGCCTTCATGAGGTCGACGATCGAGGTGCGCCATTCCAGCTTCTCGCCCTTGTGCGCAGCGACGGCCGCATCGACGATCGCAGCGACATCCACCGTTGCTGCAGGCGCGGCAGCAGGCGTGGACGCCGTCGCCGATCCGCTCGGTGCGGCTCCTGCAGGCGCGCTGCCCGCGGGGGCGCCGCCGGGAGGCGCAGCGGAAGCCGGATGGCTGCCGAAGATTGCGCCCATGATTTTCCCGAAAATGCTCATGTCTGCTCCCCGAAAAGGATCCCGTTGGAAGGCCCTGAATGGGCACTTATAGACGAAGTTACGTCGTTGCGCCCGCCTAGTTCCGCGAACCGCAAACAGCATGAGCTTATCTGCGGCGAAATGACGACCGGATGACGTGATCGAGGTTGCACTGCGGCATCGAATCTCACCCAAGCGTGAGGGACAGGACTCTGGAATAGGCGTACGCTTCTCGCTCAGCTCGCGATGCCATCCGGAATTCACGTCTGGTTGGACTCGCGTAACTCAGAAAAGCGGCCGCTTGCGCCGTTGTCGGCGCCAAATTCGGCTGCATGGCAAGGGAGCAAGCCGACCATGACCACACTGTACCAAGGCAATGTCCCCAGGATGGGCCAGACCGCAGACGCGGCTGGACCGGTGATCCGAACCATCCAACTTTCCGATCTGCATGACGCGCTCAAGCGCGGCTGGGAGGATTTCGAGGCGGTTCCGAGCCACGCCATCATCCTCTGCGTGATCTATCCTGTGCTGGGCCTCGTGCTCGCCCGCGCGGTGATGGGCTATTCGGTGCTGCCGCTGCTGTTCCCGCTGGCCGCGGGCTTCGCCCTGATCGGCCCGTTCGCGGCGCTCGGCCTGTATGAGCTCTCCAGCCGGCGCGAGCGCCACGAAGAGGCTACCGCCTGGGACGCCATGGAGGTGCTGCGCTCGCCCTCCTTCGGCGCCATGCTCGGCCTCGGCACGCTGCTGCTCGCGCTGTTCGTGACCTGGGTCGCGACCGCACAGGCAATCTACGTGGCGGCGTTCGGCTATGAGGGCGTGACTGGAATCTCGGATTTCGTGACGCGCGTGCTGACGACGTCGCAGGGCTGGTGGCTGATCGTGATCGGCTGCGGCACAGGCTTCCTGTTTGCGCTCGCCGCGCTCTGCATCAGCGCCGTCTCATTCCCGCTGATGCTTGATCGTCACGCCGGCGCGCTGGAGGCGATGGTCACCTCGCTCCGCGTCGTCGCCAGGAACCCGGTGCCGATGGCGGCCTGGGGCCTGATCGTGGCAGTGCTGCTCGCACTCGGCACGATCCCCGCCTTCCTCGGGCTTGCCGTCGTGATCCCCCTGCTCGGCCACGCCACCTGGCATCTCTACCGCAAGGTCATCGTCTCCGAACCCGGTGCACGGCCGGTGCCGCCTCCGTCGCACCGCCCGCGCAAGCCGGCGGCCGATTTCCCCGCCAATCTCTTCCCGTGGCGGAATAGGTCGGACGTCTGACGATCTTGTTACAGCCGATCCCACCCGGGCCCCGGGCGGGATCGGCTGCTGTCATACGCCTTGCTTTGGCCGCGGTTACAATCGACATTGCGCCGCCGATGATGCCAATTCACGGAATCAATTTACTCGAATGACCTTGACGATTTCTCGTCTCGCTCTCGCAGCCCTCGCCCTCTCAGCGTCAATCATGTCCGTCGAGCCCGCTGTGGCCGCAGTCGCCTGCGGTTCGGGCAATTTCGACGCCTGGCTTGCCGATTTCAAAAACGAGGCCGCAGCCAAAGGCATCTCGCAACAGGCCATCACCGCCGGACTTGCCGGCGTCACGTTGGACCAGAGCGTGCTCAACCGCGACCATTCGCAAAAGGTCTTCAACCAGACCTTTGAGGAGTTTTCAGGCCGCATGGTGCCGCCGCGGATGACGCGCGGCTCCAACATGATGAAGCAGTACGGCTCTGTGCTATCGCGCATCGAGCAGACCTATGGCGTGCCGGGCGAGATCCTGGTCGCGATCTGGGGTCTCGAGACCGATTTTGGCGTCAACACCGGCAAGTTCGCGACGATCCGCTCGCTGGCGACGCTCGCCTATGATTGTCGGCGCGCCGAGCAGTTTCGCGGCGAGCTGATGGATGCGCTGCGTATCATCCAGCGCGGCGATCTCTCGCCCGCCGAGATGAAAGGCGCTTGGGCCGGCGAACTGGGCCAGACCCAGTTCATGCCATCGGCCTGGATGAAATTCGCCGTCGATTTCGACGGCAACGGCAAGCGCGACCTGCTGCACAACGCGCCCGACGTGCTCGCCTCCACCGCCAACTATCTCGCGGGCTATGGCTGGCAGAAGGGCAAGGATTGGCAACCGGGCAGTCCGAACTTCGCAGTGCTCCAGCAGTGGAACAAGAGCGAGGTCTATTCCAGGACGGTGGCCCATTTTGCCACCCAGCTCGCGCACGCCCCTTAAGACTTGCACAGCGACCGGCCCTCTCTTGGGTTGCGTTTACCTGCCCGCTTACTTGCCCATGGTGGCGTGCATCACCTTGTTTAGGTGCGTGCCGCAGGTACCCATTTTGCCGTTGAGCAGCGAGTCCTGCGCGGAAGCGATCTCCTTTTGCGCGACCAACTTGCCGTCGCCATGTGGCATCGCTTCGATCGCGGTTTCCGTCTTCGCCAGATTGTCCGAGAGGGATCGGCAGGCCCTTCCATCACTGCGAACTGCCTGAACCTCGCTGGAGGACTCATGACCCTTCCGCTCGAGGAGCACACAACTAACGCAATGATATGAATATCAGTTCATTAGAAACAAATCTGCCTTATGCGAAGCACGCATGTGGAACTTGGGCCTACAAGCTGGTCCGACGGCTTGTAGGTCACCGAAGTGTCACTTATCTCCGCAACTGTTAGAACTACAGATCGACACTTAAATCTCTGATTTATCTGATATTTATCGCCCGTTGTAGCAACTTGCGCCCAGCCGTAGGAAGGGATCGCCGACAGGTTAACCGCTTCTTACCGGTGCTATGCATTGTTCGCCTAGCTGCATCGCAACATCGGAACTATCGCACCGCACTACTCTCACCTATATTCATTTCAACGATGACGCCCGGGCAAGGGCTGAATCGAACTACAGGAGACTACCAATGCTGCTCTCGCTTATCCGCATGATCCAAGCTTTCCGGGACTATCAGCGCAACGTTGCCGAGCTGTCCCAGCTCAGCGATCGCGAACTGGCCGACATCGGCCTCGATCGCTCTGACATCCCGCGCGTTGCCGCCGGTCAGTTTCAGGGCTGATATCGTTCAGCCCTTCACCGGACGAACCGATAGCGCCCGCCTCGTGCGGGCGTTGTCGCATCCGGTGGCAGAAAACTCGATTTCGACGATTCCACTGACCGCCGAAAAGCGCTACCTGTCCGCCCATGACAGGACCCCTATCCAATATTGTGCACGTCATCGGCGCCGGCCTTGCCGGTTCGGAAGCCGCCTGGCAGGTGGCCAAATCAGGCGTGCCCGTGGTGCTGCACGAGATGCGGCCGGACCGCATGACCGAGGCGCATCGCACCGACGGGCTTGCTGAGCTCGTCTGCTCCAATTCATTCCGCTCGGACGACGCCGCCAACAACGCGGTCGGTCTCCTGCACGCTGAGATGCGCCGGCTCGACTCGTTGATCATGCGCGCGGCCGATGCCAACCAGGTGCCCGCCGGGGGCGCGCTGGCAGTCGACCGCGAGGGCTTCTCCGCGGCCGTGACCAAGGCGCTGGACGACCATCCGCTCATCGAGATCGCCCGCGGCGAGATCGCAGGCCTGCCTCCGGCCGACTGGAGCAACGTCATCGTTGCGACCGGTCCCCTCACCTCTGCATCGCTGGCCGATGCCATCCGCGAACTCACCGACGAAAGCGCGCTCGCCTTCTTCGACGCGATCGCGCCGATCGTGCACCGCGAGTCCATCGACATGTCGGTGGCCTGGTTCCAGTCGCGCTACGACAAGGTCGGCCCGGGCGGCAACGGCGCCGATTACATCAACTGCCCCATGACCAAGGAGCAGTATGACGGGTTCGTCGCGGCGCTCATCGCCGGCGAAAAGACCGAATTCAAGGAATGGGAGACCAACACGCCCTACTTCGACGGCTGCCTGCCGATCGAGGTGATGGCGGAGCGCGGCCCCGAAACGCTGCGCCACGGCCCGATGAAGCCGGTCGGCCTCACCAATCCGCATGATCCCACCACGAAAGCCTACGCGATCGTGCAGCTGCGGCAGGACAACAAGTTCGGCACGCTCTACAACATCGTCGGCTTTCAGACGAAGCTCAAATACGGCGAGCAGCAGCGCATCTTCCGCACCATTCCAGGGCTCGAGAAGGCCGAGTTCGCCCGCCTCGGCGGCCTGCATCGCAACACCTTTCTCAACTCGCCAAAGCTGCTCGACAGCCAGTTGCGGCTGCGCGCGCAGCCACGGCTGCGTTTTGCCGGCCAGATGACGGGCTGCGAAGGCTACGTGGAATCCGCCAGCGTCGGCCTGATCGCCGGCCTCTATGCGGCAGCCGACGCACGCGGCGAGCGGCTTGCGAGCCCGCCGGCCACGACGGCGCTCGGATCCCTGCTCGGCCACATCACCGGAGGCCATATCGAGACCATTGAGCCGGGCACGCGCTCGTTCCAGCCGATGAACATCAATTTCGGCCTGTTCCCGCCGCTCGCGAGCGTGCCGACGAAGAAGCCCGACGGCACGCGCCTGCGCGGCAACGAGAAGACGGTGGCGAAGAAGCAGGCCATGAGCGCGCTGGCGCTCGCCGATCTCGATCGCTGGATCGCCGATCATTTGCACATTGCCGCAGCTGCGTGAGTTTTGGATGAGTCTCCCGAAAGACGACGCCGCGGTGCTCTCGGCGCGCTGGACCGAGGGCGTGTTGCTCAAGCGCGACGTGTTCTCGACCGTCGAACGCGGCCGCTTCTGCAATGACAGCGGTGAGGTCGAGGCAGTGCTGCGCCGGCTCGATGAAGTCCCGTGGTGGTCGTTCCTGCTGGCGCGCCATCTGTTCGCGCGTGAGAAGCACGCGCTGGCGCTTGCCAAGGGCCTCAATGTCGGGCCCGAGTTGCTCTGGGCCGGCCGCCGTGCACTGGTGCGCGGCTTCGTCGACGGCGTCGCGCTGCATCTGGCGAAGCCCCATGGCGATCTCGCCTATTTCCGCTCGGCCAAGGCGACGCTGCGCCGGCTGCGCCGCGCTGGCATCTGCCACAACGATCTCGCCAAGGAGCAGAACTGGCTGGTTGGTCGCGACGGGCGCGCCTATGTGACAGACTTTCAGCTTGCGGCCTGCTTCAACCGACGCGGCCGGCTCTATCGCATCCTCGCTTATGAAGACCTCCGGCATCTGCTCAAGCACAAGCGCTCCTACGCGCCCGAGGCGCTGACGCCGCGCGAGCGAAAGATCCTGGCGAAGAAATCGTTCGCCGCGAGCCTGTGGCTCGCCACCGGCAAGAAGGTCTACCGCGCGGTCACCCGTGGCCTGTTCAACTTCACCGACCGCGAGGGTGGTGGCCGCCGTCTTGTCAACGACGCGCCGGTGCTGACTGCGCTGATCCGCAAGAACCCGGCCGTGCGGGACACTGCCATCGTCGCCTTTGCCGACCGGCGCTCCGGCGTCGGGCTCTATGCGTTCGTGGAAGCGGATCAGGCCGCGCTGGAAAGTCAGCTCCGCAACGAGCTCACCGCCGCGAAGGGTCCCAAACCGCCGGAACACATCCAGATCGTCCACGCGCTGCCGCGCGATACCAGCGGCAAGCCGCGCACCGAGATCCTGCAGTTGGTCGCCATGAACCAGCTCGACCTGATCGAGCCGATGATCAAGAACGACCGGGACCGCGCTTTCCTCAAGGACATCTTGGAGCAGCGCAAGAACCTGCGCGACCGCTTCAACTTCGAGGCGGACCTGCCGACGAGCTAGCGCAAACAGTGCCTTGAAGCGTCCACATTGGCGATAGAGAAGCAGGTTGACAATTCGGGCATGACGGGGTCATGGGCACTCGGGGGACGTTGATAAATCGTGTGGTTGGCGGGTTGATCGCTGGCCTGCTGCTGGCGGTTGCACCGGCGATGGCCGAGTCCCCGGCCGAGCAGATCTCCGGTTTCCGCCTCAAGCATGGTGAGCGGCGCGTCGTACGCGATGCCACCCTCGACCGTATTGCGATGGAGCAGGCCCGCGCGATGGCGGCCAAGGACGATCTCAGCCACGAGACGCTCGGCCCGTTCAACAGGCGCATTGCGCCGGCTGGCGCAGGCCGTGCCGCCGAGAACATCGCTTACGGCTACGACAACTTCGAGAAGACGCTGGGCCAGTGGATCGACTCCTCTGGCCACCGCAAGAACCTGCTGCTGCACAACGCCTCCCGCGTGGGGATCGCGAGCGCGAAGAACGCCAGCGGCAAGCGTACCTACTGGGCCATGGAGATCGCCGGCGACTATGAGCCGAAGCGGGGCAAGGGCAAGAAGGACAGCGAGCCGCTGGTGGCTGTGAAACGAGACATCACGCCCGCCGGCAACCCCAAATCCGGCAACTGCCATTTCAAGCTGCTCGGCCTCTGCATCTGAGGCAAGTCTTAGCTTCGTTCGTTGCTTGCTCGCGTTCTCGAGCGCGTTTAGTTCATGCACGGAGATTCCGTGCCGCGGAGGGGCGAGTGATCGACATCGAGCGAATACGAACCGACACGCCGGCCACCTCCCGGCTTGCTTACCTGCACAATGCCGGCGCCGCGCTTATGCCAACCATCGTTGTAGCGACGATGAAGTCGCATATCGATTTGGAGAGCGAGATCGGAGGCTATGCCGCTGCCGACCGCGAGTCCGAGCGCCTTGACTCGGTCTACGGCTCGGTGGCGCGACTGCTGAATGCCTCGCCGGACGAGATCGCGCTCATGGAGAACGCGACCGTTGCCTGGCAGATGGCGTTCTATGCACTGCAATTTCGCGCCGGCGACCGGATCCTGACTGCAGAGGCGGAATACGCCGCCAACTATGTCGCCTTTCTTCAGGTCGCCAAGAGAACGGGCGCGATCGTCGAAATCGTACCGAGTGATGCCAGTGGCGAGCTCGACATCCACGCGCTCGAACGCATGATCGACGAGCGTGTCAAGGTGATCGCCATCACCTGGGTCCCGACCAATGGCGGACTGGTCAATCCCGCCGCAGCCGTTGGCAAAATCGCACGCGCGCACGGCATTCCATACCTGCTCGACGCCTGCCAGGCGGTCGGCCAGATGCAGGTTGATGTCGAAGCCATCGGTTGTGACATGCTATCCGCTACAGGGCGCAAATTCCTGCGCGGCCCGCGCGGCACCGGCTTCCTTTACGTCCGCCGGCCACTGCTGCAACGGCTCGAACCGCCGATGATCGACCACTTCGCGGCGCCTTGGGTCTCACGGGACCACTATCAGCTCCGCGACGATGCGCGCCGGTTCGAGACCTGGGAGAACAATTACGCGGCGCGTCTCGGGCTTGGAGCTGCCGTCGACTACGCCCTCGCGATCGGTCTCGGCCCGATCGAGCGACGCTGCCGCCTGCTGGCGGACCGTCTCCGGAGCGGCCTCGCCTCGGTTCGCGGCGTCACCATTCGCGATCTCGGCCGTGCGCCTGGCGCGATCGTCAGCTTCACGATGCAGGGCTACGAGGCCGACGCAATTGTCAGCAGCGCCGCTGCGGCCGGCATTACGATTGGCGCCTCGCATCCGTCGAGCACCCGCATTGATGCCGAAGTCCGCGCGCTGCCAGTGGTCGTACGGGCGTCGCCACATTACTACAACACTGAAGCCGAGATCGATTGGCTGATCGCCCACCTCGCAGGTCTGGCGCAGCGATAACGTCCTTTACGTACAGCGCGCGCTCAATCCGGACGCACTTAGCCTCGCCATCACCTCGTCGAGATGGGCGCTGTCGCGGGTCTCGATGACGAGTTGCAGCAGTGTCGCCTTGGCCGGCAGGTCGGAGAAGGTCCGTTGGTGCGAGACCTCGATGATGTTGGCGCCGGCTTCGGCGAGAAGTGCAGCCACCGCGGCCAACTGGCCCGGCCTGTCAGGAATATCGAGCGAGAGCTGCGTCAGCCGCCCCTCGCGCGCGAGCTCGCGTGTCAGCACCGAGGCGATCAGCCTGGTGTCGATGTTGCCGCCGCTCAGCACCAGACCAACCTTCTCGCCGGCGAAGCGCGAGGGATCGGACATGATCGCCGCAAGGCCCGCGGCACCAGCTCCCTCGACGACCGTCTTCTCGATCGAGATCAGGGTCGCGGCCGCGCGCTCGAGCTCGGCTTCATTGACGAGCGCGATGTCATCGACGAGGCGGCGGACGATTTCGGTCGTGATCTTGCCGGGTGATTTGACCGCGATGCCTTCGGCCAGCGTATCGCCCCGCGCGGGCAGATTGCCGCCATGGATGGCGTTGTACATCGAGGGATAGAGCCAGGCTTCGACGCCGAGGATCCGCAGCGACGGCTTGAGCGACTTCGCGGCAATGGCGATGCCGCTGATCAGGCCGCCCCCGCCGATCGGGACAACCAGCGTGTCGAGCTCCGGCACCGCCTTAAGCATCTCAAGCCCGACCGTGCCCTGCCCCGCGATGACGAGCGGGTCGTCATAGGGGTGGACGAAGATCATGCCGCGGGCTTCGCCGTGGCTCCGCGCAAACGCAGCCGCCTCCTCCAGCGTCGCGCCTGTCACGACCACCTCGGCGCCATGATGCCTGGTGTTCTCGATCTTCACCATCGGCGTGCCCACGGGCATGACGATGGTGGCGGGAATGCCGAGCCGCTTGGCATGATAGGCAACGCCCTGCGCGTGGTTGCCCGCCGACATCGCGACCACACCGCGCGCACGCTCCTCCGGGGTGAGCGCCGTGAGCCGGTTCAGCGCACCGCGCTCCTTGAACGAGGACGTGAACTGGAGGTTCTCGAATTTGAGCCAGAGCTCGCAGCCGCAGATGCTGCTCAGCGTCCGGCTGTAGTTACAGGGCGTCTCGACAACGGCACCCCGGATCGTCTCCGCGGCGGCATGAATGTCGGCGGGCGCGACCGGAAAGCCGCTCAGATCGGGGGATACGGTTTGGGACAAGTCGGCCATAGGACAGCATAGTGCATTTGGCCGGGCCCGGCGATAAGCCAGCCGCTATTTGGTAAATTCCCGAGAACGTGAAGCCCGCCACAGCGTCCATAGTGTGCGCAGCCGCGACGCCGGCTGCGGCGCGAAGGGATTGCGCCCCGGGCGCGACAGGCGCTTGAGATCGGCTCGTGCCTGGCTCAGGGGTAGGAACGCCGGCCGCACCGAGGGCGGCACGTGCGCCAGCAGTGACGAGGCCGTCTCCAGATGCTGCCGCGCCTCGCGGATGAGCTGGTCCAGCACGGCATGGAGATTGGGCGTCTCCTTGCCGGCGAACACCTCCTCCGTGGCGCAGCCATGGCTGGTCAGGAATTGCTGCGGCAGGAACAATTGCCGGTGAGCAGAATCCCGCGGCAGGTTCGCAATCACCTGCGCGATGCCCTGGGCCAGCCCGGCGTGCCGCGCGAGATGCTCGGCCTCATCCGAAGGTCCGCCCATGATCCGCGCCGCGAACCCGAACAAGGCCGAACAGGTCGCGTCGAGATAGCCTTCTAGCGCCGTCATGGTCGGCATCGGATCGTTGTAGAGATCGAACTGGTGCTCGTCGACGAGCAGCGACAACGGCTCGACCGGGAGCTCAAAATCACGAATGGTCCGCAGCAGCTCCGCCGCCACCGGATTACCCTCGACGCTGCCATGGGCATGGCCCGACAACATGTCAGTCCACCATTGCAGGCGGATCTCGCCCGGCAAGGGCTGGCTCACCTGATCGCGGACGCGGACGATCTCCACATTGAAGGCATAGAGCGCCAGCAGCGCGCGACGCTCGGCAGCAGGCACGAACAGCGTTGCGACATAGCGTGGAAAGTCATGGCTGCGCACGAGGTCGGCGCAGAATGCGGCGGTGTCGGGCGGCGTCGCAGCACTGCTCATGGTACGGCAATCAGCGCGGCTGCGACGCGGCGCCGTTCGCCGATCATGATGTTGTAAGTGCGCACGGCGGGGCCGGTCTGCATGGTGTCCAGCACCACCCTCACCGCCTTCAGGGCCTGGCGCAGCTCCGGCGGCGGCAGCCAGACGCCGGTTCCAGTACCAACCAGAAGCGTGTCGATGCTGTTGGCGGCCGCGAACACCCGATACAGCGAATAGCGGTCGATTTTGATGGGATCGGTCACATCCCAGGCCCAGATCGCATCGGGCAGGCAGAGCAGCGAGCCCCGGTGTGACATGCCGGCGAAGGCGAAGCCGCCCTTGCCATAGGCATCGATCGGCGCCGAGCGCGGGAAATGGGGAGCGTCGGGATCGCCGGCCATGAGCTTCATCCGAATGAGCAGACTACCCTCGCAAACTCTTGCGAAGGCATGCGGTTCGGATCATGCCTTGCTTTTCTTTGCCGGCGCAGCCTTTTCGACCGCATCTTCGCGATGCTCGCCGACGCCGAGATAGATCAGGATCGGCGCCGCGATGAAGATCGAGGTGTAGGTGCCGACCAGCACCACGCCGAACATCATGACCGCCGTGAAGCTGTGGATGGCGTGACCGCCGAACAGCAGCAGCGCCAGCAGCGCCAGCGTCACCGTGAAGTGGGTGATGATGGAACGCGACAGCGTTGAGTTGATGGACTCGTTCAGCAGTTGCGGCATCGGCATCTTCTTGTAGCGCCGCAGCATTTCACGGATACGGTCATAGATGACGACGGTGTCGTTGAGCGAATAGCCCAAAATGGTCAGGAGCGCCGCGATGCTGGTCAGGTCGAAGTCGACTTGGCTGATCGACATGAAGCCGATGGTCAGCACGATGTCGTGCACGTTGGCGATCATGGCGCCGAGCGCGAACTGCCATTCGAAGCGGAACCAGAGATAGATCAGGATCGCGCCGATCGCGAGCATCAGGCCGGCCATGCCCCAACCCAGCAGCTCGCCGGAGACACGCGGGCCCACCACCTCGACGCGGCGATACTCCACGGACTCGCCGAGGGCGCCGCGAACCTTGTCGACGGCTGCCTGCTGCGCCTTGTCGCCGCCCGGCTGCTCGGCAACACGGAGCAGCACGTCGGCGGGGCCGCCGAATTGCTGCAGCTGAACCTCACCAAGGCCCAGGCTGCCGAGAGTGCTACGCATCTGCGCGAGGTCGGCCGTGCCTGACTTGGCGCGCACCTCCATCAAGGTACCGCCCTTGAAGTCGATGCCGAAGTTCAGGCCGTGGGTGAAGAACAGTGTGATGGCGACGATCGACAGCACGGCCGAGATTGGAAAGCTGATGCGGCGGAAGCGCGTGAAGTCGAAATGCGTGTTGTCCGGGACGATGCGCAGCGACGGCAGGAGGCCGAGCACGCTGACCACGGTCAGCACGGCAATCAGAACGCCGAGAGAGATGAGAACGAGTTGAGTAGTGGTCACAGCCGGCCTCGAATTGTCAAATCGGCACAGTCTTCGGCCGCTTCCACTGCACCCACCATGCCACGATCAGGCGGGTCATGGTGAATGCGGTGAACACAGTGGTGATGATGCCGATACCGAGCGTTACAGCGAAGCCGCGCACCGGTCCGGTGCCGATCATGAACAGCACGGCAGCGGCAATGAAGGTCGTAATGTTGGAATCGAGAATGGTCGCAAGCGCCCGCTTGAAGCCTGCGTCGATCGCCGAGATCGGGCTTCTCCCGCCGCGCAACTCCTCGCGGATGCGCTCATAGATCAGCACGTTGGAGTCGACCGCGATGCCGACCGTGAGCACGATGCCGGCGATGCCAGGCAGGGTCAGCGTGGCGCTGAGCAACGACAACAGGCCGAAGATCATTGCGACGTTGATACACACGGCGATATTGGCGAACACGCCGAACAGCCGGTAGGTCAACAGCATGAACACGACGACCATGATCGAGCCGACATAGGCCGCAAGCTCGCCCTTCTCGATCGAGTCCTGACCGAGGCCCGGACCGACCGTGCGCTCTTCCACGACAGTCAGCGGCGCCGGTAGCGCGCCAGCGCGCAAGAGGATCGCGAGGTCGTTGGCCGACTGCACGGTGAAGCTGCCGGAGATCTGCCCCTGCCCGCCGGTGATCGGCTCGCGAATGACCGGCGCCGAGATCACCTTATTGTCGAGGATGATCGCGAAGGGAAGCCCGACATTCTCCTGCGTGGCCTGCGCGAACTTGCGCGCGCCCGAGGTATTGAACTTGAAGCTGACGACCGGCTCATTGGTACGCTGGTCGAAGGTCGCCTGGGCGTCGGTCAGATCGCCGCCCGCAACCAGCACCTGCTTCTTGACCACGTAGCTGGGCGGCGGCGGCGTGGCGGCCGGCAGGACCTCAGAGTCCGGCGGCAACCTGCCCTGCTGCGCTTGGTCCGGCGGCACCGAGGGATCGACCATGCGGAATTCCATCTTCGCGGTCTTGCCCAGCAGTTCCTTCAAATGGGTGGGATCCTGCAAACCCGGCACCTGCACCAGGATGCGGTCGTTACCCTGACGCTGGATGATAGGCTCGACGGTGCCGAGCTCGTTGACGCGCTTCTCGACGATCTGGATCGACTGCTCGATGGTCTTGCGCAAACGCTCGATCATCGCGGACTCAGGAATACTGAGGCGGATCAATCCGCCACCAGCATCAGCGACATCAAGGTCGCGCTGACCGCTGGACCCTATAAGGCCGCCAATCGGCTGCGCAAGCTCGCGCAGCTTGGCCAGCACCGTCTGGACGTCCGCGTCCTTGACGCGCACCTCGACGGCATCGCCCTTGGTTACGAGACCGGTGTAAACGATCTTGGCCTCGCGCAGCACGCGACGGACGTCGTCGCGGATCTGGTCGAGCCTTTCCTTCTTCACATAATTGGAGTCGACCTCGAGCTGCAGAGAGGAGCCGCCCTGAAGGTCGAGGCCGAGCACGAGCCTGCGCTGCGCCCAGGCGGGCCAGGTCTTCACCTGCGCCTCGGGGAAGAAGTTCGGGACCGCGCAGAGGCACACGATCAGCGCCGTTAGGATGATCCCGAGCGCCTTCCACCGCGTGAAATACAACATCGACTGGACCTGTCAGATCAGGAGATTTGAGATGCTCGCGCGCTCACTTCGCCGCGGCGTCGTCCTTGGCGCTTTCCTTCGCGCTGTCCTTGGCCGGCTCGCCCTTGGCGCGCACGCCCGAGATCATCGACCGCATCTGGCGTACCCGCACGCCGTCGGAAATCTCGAACTCGATCTGGTCGTCGTCGACGACCTTGGTGACCTTGCCGACGAGACCGCCCGAGGTCACGACGGTGTCGCCGCGGCGGATGTTCTTCACGAGCTCGGCATGATCCTTCACCTTCTTCTGCTGCGGGCGCAGAATCAGGAAGTACATGATCACGAAGATCAGCGCGAACGGCAGCAGCGACATCAACATGCTGTTGGTGTCACCGGCGCCCGCAGCCTGGGCATACGCAGGGGTAATCAGCATTCGGACGATCCTCGTGGAAACGGGGGAAGCCGGTCAGGCCCTTGCGGCGACCGGTTCGGTCAAATTCGCGCGGACTATAGCGACCACCGCCCCAATTGCAACGCTGCCAGACCGCCCTTTTGGCCACCTTGCGGCGCGCCGTCAGGCCCGATAAGGCTGCATTCTCAGGAACTTCGGACATGCCCAAAAAACCAAGCAAAAGCCCGGCCGGCAAAGGCCGCCCTACCCCTGTCACGAAGCGCGCCCAGGTCGCGGCAAAACGCCCCAATGTGGTCTCAAAAGCCGCCCTCAAGGCGGCCCCGGAGCTCCCCCAGGATCGCATCGTCCGCGCGCTGGAGACCATTGCGGCGCACCTCGCAGCCCAGGGCAAGCCGGCCGTCGAACGCGAGTCATTCCAACGGGCGGACGCCTATGTCTGGCACCCGGAAGGCCGCTTGGCGGCGGTGCCCCGGGTCAGCCGCGTCGAGCTGTTCCTCCTGAAGGGCGTCGACCGGATGCGCGACATCTTGATTGAGAACACAGAGCGCTTCGCCAACGGCCTGCCCGCCAACAACGCCTTGCTCTGGGGCGCGCGCGGCATGGGCAAGTCGTCGCTGGTGAAGGCGGTGCACGCCAGCATCAATGCGGACCGCAAACCCGCTGACAGACTGAAGCTGATCGAGATCCACCGCGAGGACATCGAGAGCCTGCCGGCGCTGATGGAGCAGCTCCGCGACTCGTCCTTCCGCTTCATCGTGTTCTGCGACGACCTCTCCTTCGACGGCAATGATGCGTCCTACAAGTCGCTCAAAGCCGTGCTCGAAGGCGGCATCGAGGGCCGGCCCGAGAACGTCATCCTCTATGCCACCTCCAACCGCCGCCATCTGCTCGCGCGAGAGATGATCGAGAACGAGCGCTCGACGGCGATCAATCCGGGCGAAGCCGTCGAGGAAAAAGTCTCGCTGTCGGATCGCTTCGGCCTCTGGCTCGGTTTCCACCGCTGCAGCCAGGACGAATATCTCGCTATGGTGCGCGGCTATTGCAACCATTTCGGCATCAACGTCGCCGATGAGGCGCTGGAGCGCGAGGCGCTGGAATGGTCGACCACGCGCGGCTCGCGCTCGGGCCGCGTCGCCTGGCAGTTCGTCCAGGAGTTGGCGGGACGGCTCGGCGTGAAGCTGATGGCGACGTAGCGGGAGCTGTTGCCGCACTCAAAACTGTCGTCGCCCGCGAAAGCGGGCGATCCAGTATTCCAGAGACGATTGTGACCGATCGAGAGGCCGCGGCGTACTGGGTCGCCCGGTCAAGCCGGACGACGACACCGTCCTTATGGAAGCAGAGTACGCCTCACGCCCCGTTCAGGAATTGAAGCGGGTCAACCGGGCTCGATCCCTTGCGGATTTCGAAGTGGAGCTGCGGCGACGCCACCTCCCCGGATTGACCCGACTTGGCAATGACCTGGCCGCGCTTGATGGTATCGCCGCGCTTCACCAACAGCTCACTCGCATGGGCATATGCGGTGACGTAGCCGTTGGCGTGCCGAACCAGGACCAGATTGCCGTAACCTTTCAGCTCGTTGCCGGAATAGGCAACCACACCATCTTCAGCCGCCTTGATCGGCGTACCCTCGGGCACCGCAACGTTGATGCCATCGTTAGACTTGCCGTTGGTCTTGGCACCGTAGCTCGTGATCACCTTGCCGCGCACCGGCCAGCGGAAGGTCGGCAGCGAGCTGGTGGTCTCTGCCGGCTTCGCCGGCGTCTCAGCGGGCTTCTCGTCGATATTGGCGGTGGCCTGCGCCAGGCGCGCGCTCTGCGCCGGCGCGGCGACCGCGGCCATCTTGGTCGTCGATGCGGGAGCTGCTGCAACCGGCTGCAGCGCAGCCGCCACGGGGGCCGCGCCGACAGGTGCCGGAGCAAGGGGGGCCGCAACTGCCGCGGTTCTGGCGCCCGGGACGGTCAGCTTGGTGCCGAGCTTGAGCTTTGCGGACGGATCGAGACCATTGGCATGAGCAAGCTCGGCCGCGGAGATATGGTTCTTGCGCGCGATGCTGGTGAGCGTGTCGCCATGATTGACGAAGTGGAAGCTGGACGGGGCGGCCGCAACCGCCTTCGGCGCCACGACGGGAGCAGCAGCTGGAGCCATGACCGGCGCAGGAGCAGCAGCCGTTGCACCCGGATGCGGGATGATCAGCTGCTGGCCGGGCGAAAGCGCGCGCGGGCCCTTGTAGCCGTTAGCGGCCATGATCGCGTGCGGCGTGACGTGGTAGCGCTTGGCGAGCACGTCGAGCGTGTCGCTGGTGCCGACGATGATCTTGGTCCCACCGACCGGCTGGGCGGTTGCGACGGAGCGCGGCGGCACGGTGCCGGTGGTTTCAAGATGTGGCTGGGCCGGCGGCGTGTAGGACCCAAGCCCACGACCGCCTCCGGAAACACCCCCACCCGCTGCGACGGGATAGGATTGCGGCGCAGCGACTGCCGGCGGCGGCAAGGGCTGGGACTGATACTGGGCCTGCGGCCGCGCATATTGCGGCAGCTCACGCTGCGCCGGCGGGGCCTGCTGAACCGAACCGGTCTGCTCGGAAGCGAAGGGATTTGAGAAGTTCGACTGGGACAGCCGCGACGACATGTCGGCACTGCACCCGGCGAAGCTGAAGGAAATCAGCGCCAGCACCGCGACCTGCGGTACGCGGCGCGAGTAAAGCAACTCGGCGACAACAGACATGGTTACTCACTCGTACGCAACAGAACTGGTGTTTTAAGTAAACACGCGCCGAGTAAATAACGGCTTAACCCTCCCAATAAGATGTTGGCAGCACAGCCGATCCGGAATTCTACAGCTCCCGCGCTACGCCAGGTAGCGCCGGCACGAAACGGACCTCGACCAGTTCCTTGCGCTCAATCCCGGTTTCGGTCCGGCTGAGGCGGGTCAGCGTCTGCACGCCCTGATGCGGGCCGACCGGCGCGATCAGGATGCCGCCGATCTCGAGCCGTTCGATCAGGTTCTCCGGAATTTGCTCCACCGCGGCGGTGACGATGATGCGGTCGAACGGGCCGATGTTCGGGGGCAAATTGAGACCGTCGCCGAGCATCACCTCGACATTGTGACAGTCCAGCTTTTCAAGTCTGGCGCGCGCGGCGTCAGCAAGCCTGCGGTAGCGCTCGACCGTCAGCACCTCACGCGCCAGGCGCGACAGCACGGCAGCCTGGTAGCCGGATCCGGCGCCGATCTCGAGTACGCGGTGCTGCTTCTGAAGCTGAAGCTGCTCGGTCATGTAGGCGACAACGAAGGGCTGGCTGATCGTCTGCCCGCAGGCGATCGGCAGCGCGGTGTCACGATAAGCGGCGTCGCGATCGGCCTCCTCGACGAACAGATCGCGCGGCACCTCCTCCATCGTTCGCAGCACGGTCTGATCGCTGATGCCGCGACGCCTCAGCGTGAGCTGAAACATCATCTTTTCCGGCGGGGGCTGATTGGAGATCATCGCTGCTTATGCCGCCTCGTCCGGTCGATGGTTATGACGCCGATGCCCAGAGCCAGAACCTTGTTCCCACTGAGGAACCCATGATAGTCTTTAGGCTTGGCATTTGACTACAAAACGGCTTGCAGCGGAGGAGCGCTCCAGCCATTTTCAAGTGCCAGTTGGCCGAAACGTACATTGCGCCGATTCGTGTTATCTGCGAACGTTTTCGGGAATGGGCAAGGACTCAACGATAATGACCGCGACGGGGCTTTCCGGCCGCTCTGTATTCCTCGTCGAGGACGAGGTGATGATCCGAATGATGGTTGCGGATATGCTGGAAGAGCTCGGCTACAAGATCGCGGCCGAAGCAGGCGACATCACCGAAGCGATGCGGCTCGCCCAGGCCATCGAGTTCGACATCGCCATTCTCGACGTCAACGTCAACGGCAAGGTCATCTCGCCGGTCGCCGACGTCATCAAGGCGAAGGGTTGCCCCTTCATCTTTGCGACCGGCTACGGCTCCTCGGGCCTGCCCGAGCAATACCGCGATCGGCCGGCGCTTCAGAAGCCGTTCCAGCTCGACGCGCTCGGCAGGACCATCGAAGCCGCACTTCGCGGCAGCTAGACTAGCTTCTACTTCAGCATCGCGCTCAACTCTTCGGAAAACGCTTCGTTGGTGCGGTCGAGCCGCAGCGGCGTGACCGAGACGTAGCGCGCGCGCAGCGCTGCGAGATCTGTGCCCTCGGCCGGCGTGTCCATCATTGCTGCACGCTCGAATCCGATCCAGAAATAGGGATTGTTGCGCCCGTCCCTCCGTTCGTCGATGCGAAGAAAGCCGAGGTTGCGCTTGCCCTGCCGCGTGACTCGAATGCCGAGCACATCCTCCGGCGCACAGGACGGGAAGTTGACGTTGATGACGGTGTCCTTCGGGATGCCGGCCTTGATCACCTTGCGCAGGATGTCGGGACCGAACTTGCGCGCGGTGTCCCACGGCGGCCGCTCGCGCGTCTCGACGCTGAATTCCTGCGACAGCGCGAATGACGGGATGCCCAGAATGGTGCCTTCGAGCGCGCCGGCGATGGTGCCGGAATAGACCACATCCTCGGCAACGTTGCGGCCCTTGTTGACGCCGGAGAGCACGACATCGGGCAGCTTGGCGCCGAGGATATGGCGCGCGCCCATGATGACGCAGTCGGTCGGCGTGCCGCGCACCGCGAAGTGCCGCGGCCCGACTTCGCGCAGGCGCAGGGGATCGTTTAGCGACAGCGAATGCGACACGCCGGACTGATCGAGCTCTGGTGCCACCACCCAGACTTCGTCGGACAGCGCGCGTGCGATCTCTTCCACGACCTTGAGGCCGGAAGCGTGGATGCCGTCGTCATTGGTGCAGAGAATGCGCATGCCGGAGGTCGATTCCTGAGCTGGGATGAGGCCGTCTTATCCGGCTATGGCCGATCAGGCAAACCGGCCAAAAGCGGCCTGCGGCAGGTTCCGGGCCTAGTCCTGTCACCGCCGAACTCGCCATAGCGGCAGAAAACGCGCAAGGCGCCCCTCCGCATGCAACGTCATCGCCGACACGTCCGGGCTCACAACGGGAGCTACGATCACGCCGAGCGCCGCCAATTGCGCAACGATAGGGTCGGAGTCCGGTGTCTGCGGAAAGCGATCACGCGCGACCGTCAGCGCCTTATCAAAATCCGCGGCATTGACGCCGGGCTTGGCTCGCCGGCTTTGCACATGCGCGTCGTCCCAGAGCCGCGCGATCTCGATGTCCAAAACGCCGCGCAGGCGCTGGTCGACGGCCTGGATGCCGGCACCGGTCACCGCCCATTGTCGGCCGACCCAGAAGATGTCGCGGTGCAAGGCCATGAACGGTGGTTTCGCGTTGTCGGTTGGCCGGCAGGATAGCCGGCCAACCGATCTTCGCAACCAAACGTTTCTGCGTTTCAGACGGGCAATCGCGTTTTAATCGCGCGCGACCACCTTGAGCCCGCCCATATAAGGCTGGAGCACGCTGGGGACCGCAATCGAGCCGTCCTCCTGCTGATAGGTCTCCATCACTGCGATCAACGCGCGGCCGACCGCCGTGCCGGAGCCGTTCAGCGTGTGCACGAAACGCGGCTTGCCGTCGGGCCCGCGCGAGCGCGCATCCATGCGCCGCGCCTGGAAGTCGCCGCAGACCGAGCAGCTCGAGATCTCGCGGAACATGCCGCCCTCGCCCTGCCCGGGCATCCAGACCTCGATGTCATAAGTCTTTTGCGACGAAAAACCCATATCCCCTGCGCAGAGCGTCATCACGCGATAATGCAGGTCGAGCTGGCGCAGCACCTCTTCCGCGCAGGCCAGCATCCGCTCCAGCTCGTCCTTGCTGGTCTCCGGCGTCGTGATCGAGACCAGCTCGACCTTGGTGAACTGGTGCTGGCGGATCATGCCACGGGTGTCGCGCCCGGCAGCGCCGGCCTCGGCACGGAAGCACGGCGTCAGCGCGGTGAGTCGCATCGGCAGCTGCTTCTCGTCGAGGATGGATTCGCGCGCGAGGTTGGTGAGCGGCACTTCTGCGGTCGGGATGAGCCACAATCCCTTTGGGATCATCTCCCAAATGTGTTCCTTTAACCGCCTCGCCTGATAGGACTTTGCAATTATCTCACGCTCAATTTCCTGCGTATTCCCCGTCGGAATGGCTTGATCCAATTTGCGCTTGAGCTCGTCGATAGTCTCATTGATTGCGGTGAGGCGCGCCTCCTTCTCGTTCGGATCAACCGCACGAAGGGATCCCAATTCAGAAATTCGCGTATTGAAGAATTGATCGTCCTCAAACTTTGGCAACTGCCCGGTACCGAACATTACCTCATCGCGCACCAAGAGCGGCGGACTGATCTCAGTGTAGCCGTGCTCATTCGTATGCAGGTCGAGCATAAACTGCCCGATCGCGCGTTCAAGGCGCGCTAGCCCCTTTTTCAACACAACGAAACGGGCGCCCGAGAGTTTCGCGGCAGCCTCGAAATCCATGTAGCCGAGTGCGCTACCGAGATCGTCATGCAGTTTCGGCCGAAAGGGATAGTTGCGCTTATTGCCATACACGTGTCGCTGCACGTTCCCGTGCTCGTCTACTCCGTCAGGCACCTCCTCCAAAGGCAGATTTGGAATTTCCGAGAGAGCTTTCCGTATCTCTTCGTCGAGCTCTTTTTGCTCAAGCTCTAAGGTTGCGATCGAAGTCTTGCATTCTGCGACCTCTGTGCGGAGCTCCTGCTCTGCATTCAGATCGCCACTAGCCTTGGCTTTATGTATCTTTTCGGATGCCGTCTTGCGGCGAGATCGCCAGCTTTCAAGCACACGATTGATCGCCTGCAAATGCCCGCTCATCGAGATGAGTTGTTGAGCCTGAGGAGGCAGCCCTCGGCGCTCGAGCCCTTTATTGAAGGCTTGCGGATTGTCGCGGATCGATTTGATGTCGTGCATGGCTGTTTTCCCGTCATGGCCGGGTTTATCCCGGCCATCCACGTGTTTGCCGCCTTAGATCAAGTCGTGGATGCCCGGGTCAAGCCCGGGCATGACGAATCATGGGCTGAGCGGCGATATGATAGAGCGAAAAGCGCCCTACTCCGCCGGATTGGTGCTCGACGACGCGTTCGTGCTGGAGGCCCGGGAGGCCGCCGCCTTCTTCTCCACCATCGAGACCGAGATGATCGAGCCCTCGTAGAGCGCGAGCAAGGGCAGCGCGAGCGAGCACTGGCTGAGCACGTCGGGCGGTGTCAGCACGGCTGCAATGATGAAGGCGACCACGATGAAATAACGGCGCTTCTCGCGCAGCATCTTTGACGTGATGATGCCGACCCGTCCGAGCAGAGTCAGGATCACCGGAAGCTGGAAGGCGATGCCGAAGGCGAAGATCAGCGACATCATCAGCGACAGATATTCGCCGACCTTGGGCAGCAGCTGGATCTGCGCGGTCTCGTCGCCGCCCATCTGCTGCATGCCGAGCGAGAAACGGACCAGCATCGGCAGCACGACGAAATAGACCAGCATAGCGCCCAGCACGAAGAAGAACGGGGTCGCGACCAGATATGGCAGGAAGGCCTGCTTCTCGTGCTTGTAGAGTCCGGGCGCCACGAACTTGTAGATCTGTGTGGCGACGATCGGGAATGAGATGAAGCCGGCACCGAACAGCGCCAGCTTGAGCTGGGTGATGAAATATTCCAGCAGCGCCGTGTAGATAAATTTCGAGTTCTCGGCGCCGGCGACCCACACGAACGGCCAGACCAGAACGTTGTAGATCTGCTTGGCGAAGAAGAAGCAGAAGATGAAGGCCACCCCGAAGCCGAGCAGCGCCTTGATCAGCCGCGAGCGCAGCTCGATCAGGTGGTCCATCAGCGGGGCTTTGCTGGCCTCGATATCGGCGTCGCTCATGACGCTTTGGCGTCCTTGATCGCTTCGGATGGCGCGGTGTCTTGAGCAACAGTGTCCTGCGCAACCGGCGTCTGCCCGAGTTCGTGGGTGATGGCGAGCGGCTCGTTCACCGCCGCATGCGCCTCGGCTTCCACGAAGGTCTCTGGCGTCGGCGCTTCAGGCGTGGTCGGACTTGCCGGCGGTTCAACAGCAGTCGCCGTTGGCGTCTCGGCCGGCTTGTCGAGCGCATCGACGCGCAGCGCGTCGCTGACGTCCTTCTGAAGCGAGGTCATCAGACCGCCGCCCGTGAAGCCGGAGGCGGCTTCCTTGACCTCGTCAAAGCTCTTCTTGAGGTCGGCCATTTCAGCCTCGCGCATGGCTTCCTGGAACTGGCCCTGGAATTCGGCGGCCATCTTGCGGGCCTTGCCCATCCATTGGCCAACCATGCGCAGCACGCCCGGCAGCTCTTTCGGGCCGATGGCGACCAGGGCCACGACCCCGATCAGGACCAGTTCACTCCACCCGATGTCGAACATGACGTCTTCCGTTCACGCGAAGCCACGACCGGCCCAATCCCTCACGCGCAGGATCGGGTCCGCTTCCCGCGTCTCGCGTGCTCCTGGCTCAGACGGCCTTGCTGCCGACGTCGGACCGCGCCGCAGTCGGCGCCGCATTATTGTGCTCGATGGACTTGGACGGCTCGGGCTTGTCGGCGACCTTGTCGTCGTCCTGCATGCCCTTCTTGAAGGCCTTGATGCCCTGCGCCACGTCGCCCATCAGATCCGAAATCTTGCCGCGGCCGAACAGCAGCAGGACCACTGCGATCACCAGGATCCAGTGCCAAATGCTAAGCGAACCCATCCTGCAACCCTCCAAACGCATATGGCCGGGGACCCGGCCGATCTTCACCGAAACCTAGGCTTCGCAGGTGTCAAAAACAAGGACCAAGGCAGCGCCAATTCGCTGTTGGCACTACGTAATCTTGCTAGTGTTAACTGGTCGCAGGGGGTCCGTCGAAGAGCCGGAGGATCACTCCTCGCTTCCGCCCTCGCCGCCCTCGTTGCCACCTTCCGGCGGTGTTTCGGGCTCGACCGCCGGCGCCAGCGCCAGATCGAGGTCCTCGCCGGGTTCCAGCGGATCCTCGTCCTCGCGCAGCTGCGGGTCATCCGACGGCGTCGGCACGCTGAAGCCGGTCGGCAGGCGCGAATCCAGCAGGCCCGTGCCCTTCAGCTCCTCCAGCCCCGGCAGATCGCCAAGCTGTTCCAAGGTGAATTGCGACAGGAAGTCCTCGGTGGTTCCGAAGGTCAAGGGACGGCCGGGCGTCTTGCGGCGCCCGCGCGGTTTGATCCAGCCGGTCTCCAGGAGCACGTCGAGCGTACCCTTGGAGGTGACGACACCACGGATCTCTTCGATCTCGGCACGCGTCACCGGCTGGTGATAGGCGATGATCGCCAACACCTCGATTGCGGCGCGCGACAGCCGCTTGGTCTCGGTGCTCTCGCGCGTCATCAGCCAGGCGAGGTCGCCGGCGGTGCGGAAGGTCCATTTGTTGGCGACCCGCACGAGGTTCACGCCACGCGAGGCGTAGTCAGCCTGGAGCTGCACGAGCGCGGCCTTCACGTCCACACCCTCGGGCATGCGCTTGGCCAGCGTCGCGGTATCCAGCGGTTCACTCGAGGCGAACAGCAGCGCTTCCAGCAGCCGCAATTCTTCAGGACGTGCCTGGGATTCGTTCTCCATCGGCTCGGCCTCTTCTACCCGCACTTCAGCCAGGCTTGCCATGGCAGCTTCTCCTTCTTGCACTTAACCGACCGGCGCGTCAGGCGCAGGAGCTGCGTCCACGACCGGTTTAGGGCGCCCCTTCCGGAAATAGATGGGCGCAAACGCCTCTTTCTGGTTCAGCTCGAGCTGACCTTCACGCACCAGCTCGAGCGCGGCGGCGAAGCTCGAGGCGAACACCGTCGCGCGCTGCGTCGGATCGGCGACGTGACGGATCAGGAAATCGTCGAGAACGCCCCAGTCGTCTTGTTCGGTGATGCTGCCAACCAGCCGCTCCAGCGTGGCGCGGGCTTCGGCCAGCGACCACACCGTGCGCTTGGCCAGATGCACGCTCGCCAGCACGCGCGACTGGCGCTGCGAGGCATAAGCCGTGAGCAAATCGTACAGCGTCGCCGTGTATTTCGGATGCCGGATCTCGGCTATTTGCTCGGGCTCGCCGCGCGGAAAAATGTCGCGCAGCAATTGCTGCCGGTTCATCAGCCGGTTGGCGGCTTCGCGAATGGCTTCGAGACGGCGCAGACGGTTGGCGAGCGCGGTTGCCATTTGCTCGGCGCTCGGACCTTCCGCACTGGGCGGCTCCGGCAGCAGCAGGCGCGACTTCAGGAAGGCAAGCCAGGCTGCCATCACGAGATAGTCGGCGGCAAGCTCCAGCCGGATTTTTCGTGCGGCTTCGATGAAGTGGAGATATTGATCGGCGAGCGCGAGGATCGAGATCTTGGCAAGGTCGACCTTCTGCTGCCGCGCCAGCGCGAGCAACAGATCGAGCGGGCCTTCATAGCCCTCGACGTCGACCACCAAAGCCGGCTCACCCTCGGCGAGCTCTGCGGGCCGCCCGGTTTCAAACGATAGGATTTCTGCGGTCATGCGTATGCCGTGTTTGCGGTCAATGCGTCCAGTTCCGCATTGTCGTTGCTGTGAAGCGGCGTGCCGGCCGCGAACATAGCGCGACTTCGCTCACAGACGCTTCCCGCCAGCGCCTTCATCGGCACGTCATTACTCATTAACAAACCCTGGAACCCGATAGTGCTGCGAATCACCTGAGCAATCATTGTCGCAGAAGTCGTCGCCGGATGGGCGGGGTCGGAGGCGCCATCCACGGGGAATGCTGAGACCGGCGAGATTGGCCGCAATCAGCCGCACCGATACCAATTCCCTAAATAGCACCGTGGCTTGGGTCGAAATCTCGATGCTAAGTCTGAAGGGAATGAAGTCCCATGAGCCTGCGGCACGGACAAGCGCCCGCTCAGCGGCGGTCAATTCCGTTCCGGATACGCCGGTAATGAAGGCCCGCGTGCTCATAGGGCCGATTAACCCTGCCCCGGGAGGGGGTCAAGGAAACCGCCGCTAATTCCTCTGGACGAAGCAGGACGGCAGGCCGGCGGACTTGAGATTGTTGCAGGCCTGCACCGCCTCGTCGGCCGAGGCGTATGGTCCGGCGAAGGCGCGGTAGACGATACCCTTGCCCTTATCGGTCAGATCGACCCGCTTGATAACGGGAGACCGCGAGCCGAGCACGCTGCCATATTTGCTCCGAAGCACCCGGTAGGACGCGGCGGCGCTATCCTCGCTCTGCTGCGAGGAGACTTGAACGACATAGCCGCCACCGCCGCTGCTCGCGGGGGCAATTTGCGTCGGATTGGTCGCGGCCATGCGCTGCGACGGTTCGGAGGACGCGGCTTGCGGCGCCAGCGAGAGCGGCTGGTTGACACTGGCGTTGGCCGACGTCGGCGGCGTGCGCGGCGCGGCCGGTGCCGCGACGGGCTTCGGCGGCGCGGCTGGCTTGGCCGGTGATGGAGCGGCGGCCTGCGGCGAGGTGCTGTCGGTTTGATCCCCCTTCACAACCACGACCTTGACCGTGCGCGGCGCACTGTTCGGCATTGTCCCGTTGCTCGGCAAAGGACCGGCGCTCGGCGGCGGAACGCTGGACGGTGACACGCTCGCAACCGGCGGCGGATTCGCGTTCGGATTCAGCGGCGGAAACACGACGCGAGGACCTGCCGCCTTGGCGTTGACGTCGACGGGCGCCTCTTCGCGCGGCACGATCTTCTCGCTGCCATCGCCGCTCACCATGCGGTCCGGCAGCTTGACCGAGGAGACCGACGGCGTCGGCACGATCTTGGTCGGCGTGTTGTCGGCCTTGATGATCGGTGGCTCGCCGCTACGGGGCGATCCGATATAGGTTTTGTAGGCGAAGGCAGCGCCAGTTCCGACCACAGCCAGGGCCAAGATCGCTGCGACAGTCATCATGCCGCCGCGCGATTTCCTGGGCTCGTCGAGATCCGCCTCGGGATAGTCGCTCTGGAACGCATATGGATCGTCGGGATAGGCCGGCTCACGCTGGAATTCCTGCTCGCCCGACTCGAGCCGCCCGTAGAGCGCATCATCGTAGCGCGCCGGATCGGGCTGCTCGTAAGGCGCCTCGTGAGCCTGTTCCTGTTGGTAGGCTTGATCCTGATAAGCCTGATCCTGATAGGCGCGGCCCTGATGAAATTGAGGCTCGGGCGCAGCCGGCTGAGCTGCATACCGATGCAACGGATGAACGGGATTCACGGTAACGGGATCGTCAGGCTCGGGCGCCGGCTGCGGTTGCACGTTGGCGCGGCGCATCCACGAGGGCGGCCCCGGCTGGGGCGGGGCGGCCTGCTCCGCATAGTCCTGCTGATAGTCGTCCTGCGGATAATGGTCGTCCTGATAGGTCGCCGTGGGCGCAGGCGCTCCCGGCCGTCCCTGCGCTGCGAACGGATCGGTCTGTCCGATCAGGCGGGCGAGCTCGGCCAGGGGATCGTTTTCCACTTTCCCATGCTGATCGCCACCGCGACCATAGTCATCGGAGGGAAACGGTCTGTCGTGATATCGATCGGCCATCGTGATGATGCGTCCCTTCGGGAAAGCCGCGCGCCCCCTCGACCAAGGCACGACTTTCGTCCCACAAGGCTTTCAACCAAGTCTAAGCGATCCGGCTTCTGCCAGTACCCCAATATTCCCCTTAAGTAGTTCGCCCCAAACTACCGCATCTCGTCCGGAGCATGAACGCCGAGGATGGCGAGGCCCGATGCCAGGACAGAGACGACGCCCTGGACCATGGCCAGCCGCGCCTTTGTAAGATCTGCATCATTATTGATAATGAAGCGTAAATAGGGCAAATCGCGCCCCTTGGTCCAAAGTGCATGAAATTCGCTGGCTAAATCATAGAGATAAAAGGCAATTCGGTGCGGCTCATGGGCTCCGGCGGCCGCTTCCAGCATGCGCGGATAAATTGCGAGGCGCTTGAGAAGGTCGAGCTCGAGGGGGTCCGACAGCCGTTCCACCGCCGACTCACTGAGCCAGGTGATCCGCTTGTCCGAATCCTCCGGCAGTTCCGGGAAGACCTCGGCCCGTGCGTTGCGAAAGATCGAGTGGCCACGGGCGTGGCCGTACTGCACGTAGAACACCGGGTTGTCGCGCGACTGTTCCATGACCTTGGCGAGGTCGAAGTCGAGCACCGCGTCGTTCTTGCGGTAAAGCATCATGAAGCGGACGGCGTCCTGGCCGACTTCATCCACCACCTCACGCAAGGTGACGAAGTCCCCGCTCCGCTTGGACATTTTCACCGGCTCGCCGTTGCGCAGCAGCTTCACGAGCTGGACGATCTTGACGTCGAGGGCACCCCTGCCCGAGGTCGTGGCCTTCACCGCCGCCTGCATGCGCTTGATGTAGCCGCCATGGTCGGCGCCCCAGACGTCGATCATCTCCGGAAAACCACGGTCGAACTTGTTCTTGTGGTAGGCGATGTCGGAGGCGAAGTAGGTGTAGGAATTGTCCGACTTGATCAGCGGACGATCGACGTCGTCGCCGTAAGCGGTCGCCTTGAACAGGAGCTGCTCGCGATCTTCCCAATCCTCGACCGGCGCGCCCTTCGGCGGCGGCAGCCGACCCTCGTAGATATCGCCCTTGGCCTTCAGGAATTCGATGGTCTCGGCAACCTTGTTGTTGCCGGTCTCGATCAGCGAGCTTTCCGAGAAAAACACATCGTGACGGATGTTGAGAGCGGCGAGATCGTCCTTGATCTCGTCCATCATCATCGCGATCGCCTTGGCGCGAACCGTCGGCAGCCATTGCGCTTCGTTCATCGCGAGCAGCTTGTCGCCGTGCTCCTTGGCCAGCGCCGCGCCCACCGGCTTCAGATAGTCGCCGGGATAGAGCCCTTCCGGAATCGCACCGATGTCCTCGCCGAGCGCCTCGCGATACCGGAGAAACGCAGAGCGCGCGAGCACGTCGACCTGGGCGCCGGCGTCGTTGATGTAGTATTCGCGCGTAACGTCGTGGCCGCCAAACTGCAGCAGGCTTGCCAACGCGTCGCCGAACACGGCGCCGCGGCAGTGGCCGACATGCATAGGTCCGGTCGGATTGGCCGAGACGTATTCGACATTGACCTTGGACCCGCCGCGGACGCGGCCGTAATCGGCGCCCTCGCGCAGCACTGTCCGCAGCGCCTCGGCCCAGGCGGCGGGCTTCAGCGTCAGATTGATGAAGCCGGGACCGGCGACGTCGACCTTCTCGATCAGCGCATCGGCGCGGAGCCGCTGCGCGATCTGCTCGGCGAGGTCATGGGGCTTGGCCTTTGCCTCTTTCGCAAGCACCATGGCGGCGTTGGTCGCCATGTCGCCATGGGAGGCATCGCGCGGCGGCTCGACCACCACGCGCGAGAGGTCGATGCCCTCGGGCCAGTTGGCCTCCGTCGCCAGCGCGCGGCAGGCGGCGTGCACGCGTGCGAGCACGTCGGCGAACAAATGCGGTGCTGAGGATGTGTCGGGCATGGCCGCCGCCTAACGCAAATCCGGGGTCGAGTCAAAGAGCCGCTGGTGCTCGGTCAGGGCGAAACGGTCGGTCATTCCGGCGATGAAATTGCCGATCCGGCGGGCCCGCTCGCCCTCATGGTCCGCCTCGGCCCCCAGCAGCCATTCCGGCGGCAGCTCGTCCGGCGATGTCAAGTATTTCGCGAACAGGTCGAACACGATCTGCTCCGCCTCCGCCATCACCCGCATCACCCGCTTGTGACGGTACATGTGCTGGTAGAGAAACGCCTTGATGGCGGCCTCCTCCTCGGCGACCTCGACGGGGAATGCGATCAGCGCCCGACTCTGCTGGCGCACGTCCTGGGCCGATTGCGGCCTGGCGGCGGCGATGTTCTTCTGCGCCTCCGCGAACACCGCACTGATCAGATGCGAGATCAGCTCGCGCACCAGTTCAGCCCCGCGCCTGACGTCTTCGAGGTCAGGGTAATGCGCCGAGGTCTCCGCGATGATCTCCGCGGTGAGCGACATCACCTTGAGATCATCGAGATGAAACAGCCCCGCGCGCAGGCCGTCATCGATGTCGTGGGCGTCATAGGCGATGTCGTCGGCGATCGCCGCGACCTGCGCCTCCAGCGAGGCGAAGCTCCAGAGTTCGAGGTCGTAGCTCTTGACGTAGTCGGCGATGCCGACGGGAACGCCATGCTCGCGATAGCGCCCGACCGGCGCGCCGCTGCGATCGGTCAGCGGGCCGTTGTGCTTGACGATGCCCTCGAGCGACTCCCAGGTCAGGTTCAGCCCGTCGAACTCGGGATAGCGGTGCTCCAGCGAGCCGACGACGCGGAGGGCCTGGGCGTTGTGGTCGAAGCCGCCGAACTCCTTCAGGCAGGCATCCAGCGCCCGCTCGCCGGCATGACCGAACGGCGGATGGCCGAGATCATGGGCCAACGCCAGGGTTTCCGTGAGATCCTCGTCGAGCCCGAGCTGCCGCGCCAGCGCGCGGGCGATCTGCGCCACCTCCAGCGAATGGGTCAGCCGGGTGCGGTAGTGGTCGCCTTCGTGGAACACGAACACCTGGGTCTTGTACTTCAGGCGGCGGAACGCAGTGGAATGGATTACCCGGTCACAATCTCGCCGGAACGGGCTTCGGGTCCGGCTTGGCGGCTCGGCGACCAGCCGGCCGCGACTGCGATCGGGGTCGCAGGCATAGGGCGCGCGGGGGGCTGCCATTCCGACGGACACGACGAATTTAGTCCCTATCCATTTGATTCTGCGTATCCTTGCACTTAACTATGCCGGACGCGGGATACCAAATGAATTGGCCAAGTGAATTTGGTGTGACCGCGGACGACGACCGGAGACGAGCCATGACGACTGCCGTAACCATCAGTGACCGGGCCGCGCGCCGGATTGGAGAAATCCTCAAGGGCGAAGGCACAGGCGCGATGCTGCGCATCTCCGTCGAGGGCGGCGGCTGCTCCGGCTTCCAGTACAAGTTCGATATCGACCGCGACCGCACCGACGACGATCTCGTCATCGAGCAGGAGAATGCGGTGGTGCTGGTCGATTCCGCCTCCCAGCCGTTTCTGGCGGGATCGCAAGTGGATTTCGTCGACGACCTGATCGGCGCCTCGTTCCGCGTCAACAATCCCAACGCGACGGCGTCCTGCGGCTGCGGCACCAGTTTCTCGATCTAGCCCAAGTCAGAATCTGAAAAACAACCCCATGCAAAGTAGCCGGCAAGCCTGCATAGCGCACTTCGGATTTCGCGAAAAACACTTGAAGCGTCGGGCAAAACAGGGATAGATCATCGCGAGGTCCCAAGGGGGAGCTCGACCGCACACACACCGCGGCGATGATTCCTCAGGTTCGCAACGGCGCACGATACTCGGTTGCGAGGGTCTCGTCGCCCGAAGAAGTGCCGCTCACGAGATTGAACAGCGGCGTGAGGACAAGGGTCAGAACGAGGTTGACGATCACGGCGTACAGCGCGGAATAGCCGGGGAAAGTGAAGGCGCCGACCGCAAGAGCGTAGGTCGGGGTGAGGTTTGCGGCGACGAACATTGCGCTCCCGGCGACAATTCCCGCCGCCCATCCAATAAGTAGCGCCCACTCGTTGAACCAGCGCGTGTAGACGCCAAGCATCACGGCAGGCAACGTCTGAATAATCCAGATTCCGCCGAGGAGCTGCAGGTAGATCGCATATTTCGATGGCACGATGACGATGAAGGCCAGCGCGCCGAACTTGACGATGAGCGACACCCATTTGGCCATCTGCGCTTCCTGCTTATCGGTGGGCGCGCCGTTGATGAACTCGCGGTGAATGTTGCGCGTGTAGAGATTGGCGGCAGCGATCGACATGATCGCGGCAGGCACGAGCGCTCCGATGCCGATGGCAGCAAAGGCAATGCCGACAAACCATGACGGGAAGCTGTGGAGGAACAGGGCCGGCACCGCAAAATTGTTGCCGAACTGTTTGAAGCCCGCCGCATATTCGGGGAGCTGGCCGACGCCCGCAGCAATGGCGAAGAACCCGACAAGCGCGAGCAGGCCAAGCATGAAAGAATAGGCTGGCAGAAGTGCCGCGTTCCGACGAACGGCGTGTCCGCTGCTGGCACTCAGGATACCCGTGATCGAATGGGGATAAAGAAAGAGCGCAAGCGCCGATCCAAGCGCCAGCGTGGCGTAGGCTCCGTACGCGCCGGTCGTATCGGCGCCCGGAACAGCCAGCAAGAGCTTCGGCGCCGGTACGGCTGCGAAGATCTTTTCAAAGCCGCCAAGCTGTAAGGGAATGAAAATAATGGCGGCGAACGCCGTGAGATAGATGAGGATGTCCTTGACGATGGCGATCGACGCAGGCGCCCGCAGCCCGCTCGAATAGGTGAAAGCGGCGAGAATGATGAAGGCTAAGAGCAGCGGCAGGTCCCCGGTGTAGCCTTCGCCGGAAACGCCCATCCCCCCAATCACGACCTGTAGCCCGACAAGCTGGAGCGCAATATAGGGCAACGTCGCGACAATGCCGGTGACCGCGACTGCCAGTGCAAGCCAGCGATTGCCGAAGCGCCCGCGGACAAAGTCGGCGGCCGTGATGTAGTTGTGCCGGTGGCAGACGTACCAGAGTCGCGGAAAAGCCAGGAAGAGAATGGGATAAGCGACAATCGTATACGGGACCGCGAAGAAGGCGACCGCACCAGCCCCGAAGGCCAACGCCGGAACGGCAATGAAGGTGTAGGCAGTGTAAAGGTCGCCGCCGATCAAGAACCAGGTGACGACGGTGCCGAAGCGACGTCCGCCGAGCCCCCATTCGTGCAACAGGTCGAGGTCGCCCTGGCGCCACCGCGCTGCGGCAAAGCCGAGCCACGTGATCAGCGCAAATAACACCAGGAAGATGATCAAGGCAGTCCAATTGACGTCCTGCACGGCACTTCCTCCCGATCGGCCCTCCGCGATGTCTCCTGTTGCGTGATTGTTCTTGCGTGATTGTGCCCGCGGACGGGCTACTCCTCCGTCGCGAAATAGACGATTGCGGTCAGGATCGCTCCAAGGATGATCCAGAGAAGCTGGTACCAGTAGAAGAATGGGAGGCCGACAAGGTCAGGTTTGGCCGTGTTGTAGAACGGCGGCCAGAGAACCGCGATGAATTGAATGAGGAGCAGCAAATACCACCAGCTCCATCCGGCGCGTTCTTGGTCCTGCCGCCCGGTGGCCGCTTCCTTGAAACTGACGCCAGTTGACATGCGACCTCCTTCACCGGGGTGCGCCATATCGGTGAATGATGCGGACGCTGGTAGAGCTGCTCTGGGTGATCCCGGCGACAAAAAGCCAAACCCAATCACCTGACCGCGCAGCCTTCGCGTGCTGTCATCGTAACTCAGCACCCGTTTGCGGGTTCCATCCTCATTTCGGCCTATGGCATGGCTTCACCAACGAGCGGTTCGGCGACTGCGAATGGCTCACTGCGGCGGATGCCGACGGCTTCCTCGACAAGAGCACGTTGACGGTCCAGCGGACTGGCGCCGGCAGCTGCATGATGTTCGATCGCGAGGCCAATACCATGACAGTCGCGGTGATCGCGACCTCGCGCGACACGATCATCAGCATGACGAAACGCACGGGCCCGTGCAAACGCACGGGCCCGTGCCGGCACGTGGCGATCCCCGAGCTCGGCAATGAAGCGTTCGGCGAGCATTCGTGCACCAAAGGCAATGGCAACACCGTCAACATCTATGTCCGGAAGAACGGCAGACAGGCTTCGATCCTGTTCGCACCGGTCAAGCCGCATCAGGAGTGCGGCTCGGGCGGGTGATGACATTGGCCCTGCTCAGGGCTGGTCATCGCGTGTTCCTGACCGCCACGGACAGGGCACCCCTTGAGGAAAATCGGCACCCCAGCGGTGCGGGCGAACGCACAGCAATCGCAACTGCGGATCTCGCCGACGAACAAAACCTTCCCAGGATTTTCAACGCCGCCACGGTGGCGCGCAAGTTCGGAAATACGTAATCGCCGTCAAAATGGACCGGTTCTTCGATTGAACCCGCTAAGTTGTCGAATTGAGTGGCACGGGAATACCGGAACTGCGCATCCGATGACTTCAAATCGATTATCCGGCGCCGGAACGTATGAAATCTCCCCCTTCGGCTAAGTGATGGCTCGTCCCACGACGCGAAATGATATGGCCGAAAGCACCGGCCGGACGTAAAAAATGGTCCGCCAGAATGACCGGTGCCGCTCGGCGAATACAGCCTCCCGGGCATTCATTGGTGCGGGAGACGAGCATGACACTCATATGGCTTGGTGTGCTCCTTGTATTCGGCGGCGTGCTCCAGATGGCGTATCAGCCGATCTGGCGAGGCCGACTGAGCGGTCGAAGGCGACTGCGCCCTGGACAACCCGGTGAAACCCTGGAACCTGAACGACCCGCGAGTGGCTTTGGGATTAAATCGAATTGGCCTGGACTGGCGATGGTCGCGCTTGGCGTCGTTTTCTTGCTGGCCGGGGCTGCAATCTGACTGAAACTAACGTCACAACGCTCTCGGGGCGTTGTGGGTGTTGATCGCTTCAGTTGCGGGCTGAAATGCCAGGTTTCGGATCACTGCGATCCCTAAGGTAGGCGCCGCGCCAGGTTCAAGTTCCTGGCTTTGTCCAGATTGCGGGCCTTTTCCAGCGCGGCTGCGCTCGGCAAGAGGGCCGACGCGAGGTCGGTCTCAGTGAAATCGGCACCTGCGAGATTGGTGTTGGACAAGTCGGCTCCCGAAAGGTCGGCACGGCTAAGATTGCAATTCGCCAGATTGGCGTTCTGCAGCTGCGCGAATTCGAGATCGACGCGCGCGAGATTGGCGCCGTTCAGATCGGCATTCCTGAGATCGGCGGATTTGAGCACACCACGCATCAAGCCCATCGATTGGTTGCGCATATCAGCGCTCAAATCGGCGCCAGTAAGCTTAGCGCCTATCAAGCTGGCACTAGAAAGATCCGCGGTTATGCGAGCGCTGTTCAAATCGGCGCCGCCAAGCTTGGCGCGCTGCATCTGCGTGCCGAGGAGTGATGCCTTTACGAGAGACGCCCCGGTCAAATCCGCGTCGATTAGCCAAGCCTGGTTGAGGATGGCGCGGTCGAAGGTTGCGCCTTTCAGGCTACTCCGGTTGAGCTTGACGAGCCGGAGATCTCTGCCGGAGAAGTCGAGCCCCGAGAGATCGAGGTGCGACAGCCGCTTTCCCTGCAAATTCGCAGAGCTCTGGCCCGCGGCGTCTTGAGGCGCCGCCTTAAGAAGCGTCTCGACCTCGGCCCGCGTCATCTCGGATGTCGACATTTCGGGGCTGTTGAGGTCGACGCTGCGCAGCATGTCCTGCGACACGGCGTCGATGGGATTAACCAGTAGCGCTGCCATCAACATAAGAACAAACGCGAGACGAAACAGCATCGCTGTCTCTCCGCTTTCCAGGATGACCCGGTATTGTCTCTTGCAGTCTTCGGGTCGGTCGCATCGTCACGTTAGCGGTCGATGTGCGGCTCCGGGCTACGTAAGAGTATGAAACCGGATTACGGTCCTCGCAATGCCCGTGATCGCCCCGTACGACGTGTCCGACACCGGGCGGGTTACGTGCCGGTCATCTGCCTTTCCTCGTCCGTCCACTCCACCTCGACCGGCATCAGGTCTGGCGCGAGCGGCGCGACCTCCGTCATCACGTGGCCGTCCAGACCGCGCAGCAGGGCTGCGGCCAGCGCCGGCTTGCGTAGCGGCTTGGCCAGGAAGTCCGACATCCCCGCCTCGCGGCAAATCTTGACGTCTTCGGGGAAGGCGTTGGCGGTCAGCGCGATGATCGGCAAGGCCTCGAAGCGTCCGCCTTCCGCGCGGATCGCCCGGGTCGCGGCAAGGCCGTCCATCTCGGGCATGCGCACGTCCATCAGCACGATGTCGAAGTCGCCTTCGGAGACGGCCGCGACGGCCTCGACGCCGTCGGCGACGACCCGCAGCTCGACATCGAAGGCGCCGAGCATCTTGCTCACGACCATGCGGTTGACGGCATCGTCCTCCGCGACCAGCACTTTCAGCGGCCGGTCGAGGCTCGCAATGCGGGCCTTGAGGTCGTTGGCTTCATCGCGGCCTGCGTCCTGGTCGGACGTCTGCGCCTGGCTCCATGGCAGCACCAGCGTGAAGCGGAAGGTCGAGCCCTCCCCCGGCGTCGAGGTGACGCCGATGGTGCCGCCCATCTGCTCGATGATGCGGCGCGAGATCGCCAAGCCCAGCCCGGTGCCGCCGAAGCGGCGGCTGATCGAGGCATCAGCTTGCGCGAAGTCCGAAAACAATTGTCCGAGCTTCTCGGGCGCAATGCCGATGCCGCTGTCGGTCACGGTCCATTCGACGGTGGCGAGCAGATCGCGGCGCGCCTGGCACATGGCCTTGATCGTCACCTCGCCTTGATCGGTGAACTTCACGGCGTTGGAGGCGAGATTGAGCAGCACCTGCCGGATGCGTGCGACGTCGCCGCGCAGCGTCGGCGGCAGGTTCGGATCGAGCTCGACCCTGACGGCGAGCCCCTTGGTCTTGGCGCTTGCACGCACGACGGTTGCAACCGTCTCGGCCAGCATTTGCGGGGCAAAGTCGATCGCCTCGAACGTGAAGCGTCCGGCCTCGAGCTTGGAGAGATCGAGGATGTCGTTGAGGATGCGCTGGAGGTTGTCACCGGACTGGCGGATCGTGGTGACGGCCTCACGCTGCTCCGGATCGAGTTTTGTTTCGAGCAGCATGCTGGCTAGCCCGAGCACGCCGTTCATGGGGGTTCGGATCTCGTGGCTCATCACCGCCAGAAAATCCGACTTCGCGCGGCTTTCGGCCTCGGCCTTTTCCGCCCGCCAGCGCTCGGTGATGTCGCGGCCGAAGCCGCGATAGCCGAGAAACTGGCCGTCCCGGTCATAGGCCGGCTTCGCGGTGAGCGACCATAACCGCGCCTCGCCGCCGGCGACGACCTTGAGGTTCATCTCGTGCAGCGGCTCGGTGTGCTCCATCAGGCCGACGACGTTATAGGCGGCCGCCTTGTCCTCGGGGCAGAGCATGTCGAGCACATCGGCGAAAGGCGATCCCTTCAGCAGCGGAAGCGGCAATTGCGCGACGTCGGCGAAGCGTTGCGGCACGTCGGTAAGGCGCCCTTCGGCATCGGTCTGCCACAGCCAGTCGCTGGCATTCTCCTGAAAGTCCTTCAGCAGCAGCGAGATGATCTCGGTCTGGCGTTCGAGCTCGAGCCGGGCCTTCAGATTGCCGAGGAACAGATTGCCCTGCGAGACGATGTTGCGGGCCATGAAGAACGCGAACAGCAGCAGGAATACCGCCGTCACCAGATACAGTCCGGTGCCGCACAGGAGTAGCGCACCGGCGCAGGCGATCGTCATGGTCGCAAGATAGATCAGGCCCGCACGCGGGAAGGTCGACAGCGTGAAGGCGCCGCCGGACATCATGCCGACCATCAGACAGGCGAGGATCAGCTGGCTGGTCGGCTCGACGCGGCTGAACAGCGCGAGCGGCAGCGTGCCCCAGATCGCGGCGAGGAAGAAGGCCTGCCGCAGCATCTGCCGCGCCGCGCGCGGTGAAGCCTCCTGCGGCGGATTCCGGTGCGAGCGCCGCCACGCGCGCACCGCGAGCGAGGCGGTGACGGCAAGCGTTGTGCCCCAGATCACGAGGAAGTCGTTCCAGCCCCTTCCCCAGAACAGGATCAGCACGATGGCGACGTTGAGCATGGTGACGGCCATGGTCACCGGCATTGCCCTCGTCACGGCCTCGATCTGCTTGGCGCGAATGCGGCGCAGCTCGCGCTCGCTGAGATCGGCGGTGAGGCCATCCTCAATCTCGAAGCCGCCGAGCCAGTACAGGAACGCGCCGATCAGGCCGTTGCGCGGCTCAGTTCGCGTCATGGATTTGTCCGGCCATCCCATCCGAGGAACCTTTTGACGATCAATGACCTGCCGCCAGCTTAAGGCGGGTTAATTTTGTGGGAGATTTTGCGGCGTCCTTGACGGGCGCGTTGGCAGTTTGTTCTAACCGAGGCCCGCTACCCGGAGCCCCGCCGACATGCCCATCAGAGTTGCCACCTGGAACGTGAACTCGGTCCGGCAGCGGATCGACCTCCTATTGACCTGGCTCAGGGAGTGCCAGCCGGACATCGTCTGCCTCCAGGAGATCAAGTGCGTCGACGACGCCTTCCCGCGGCTGGAGATCGAGGCGCTCGGCTACAACGTGGTCACGCATGGGCAGAAGACGTTCAACGGCGTGGCGCTGCTCTCCAAGCTCAAATTCGACGAGACCAAGTCGGGGCTTGCCGGCGACGACGAGGATGCGCACGCCCGTTTCCTCGAGGGCGTGGTGACGCTGAAGCGCGGCGTGCTGCGCATCGCCTGCCTCTATCTGCCCAATGGCAACCCGGTCGGGACTGAGAAATACCCCTATAAACTCAAATGGATGTCGCGGCTTCTTGAGTATTCGAAGGAGCGGCTTAAGGCCGAAGAGCCGCTGATCCTGGCAGGCGACTTCAACGTCATTCCGCACGCCCGCGACGTCCATAATCCCGCGGCCTGGACCGAGGACGCGCTGTTCAAGGCCGAGACGCGGGAGAGCTTCCAGTCCCTGCTCGGCCTTGGCCTGACCGATGCGTTGCGGGCCGTCACCGACGAGCCCGGGCTCTATACCTTCTGGGACTATCAGGCCGGGGCCTGGCAGAAGAACCAGGGCCTGCGCATCGACCATCTCTTGCTGTCGCCGCAGGCCAGCGACCGGCTCGCCAATGTCGGTATCGACAGCTATGTGCGGGCTTGGGAGAAGCCGTCGGACCACGTGCCGGTATGGGCGGATCTGGATCTGGAGGCGGCGTAAGGCCGCCTCGTCGGATTACTCGTGGCGGCCTTGCACCCACTGCTCCAGCATTTGCAGGCACATGGCGCGGTCGTCGTCCGAGGCCTTGGCCAAGGCGCGATTGTAGTTTTCCTTGATCCAGGTCTCATCCGTGCCGGCGCTGTCGCGCGCAAGCGTCAGCCACATCAGGCCGCGCGCGGCCTGCCGCGGCAGCCGGTCGCCGTTGAACAGCATCTGCCCGAGCAGCGCCTGGGCCTCATGCTGGCCCTTCTGGGCAGCGAGGCCGAGCCAGCGCGCGCCGTAGCGGAAATCCTCGCGCGAGGCGTCCGGCGTTTTCAGATAGAGCCGGGCAAGATCGTATTGCGCATCCGCGTTGCCGAAATAGGAGGCGGCATAGGAGAACATCTCCCGCGCCCGGTCCGGGTCGGCCTTGACCTTCGAGTTCGGGATGCCGCTGAGATAGTAACGGCCGAGCTCGACGAAGGCATTGGCCACGACCTGCGCCTGCGGCGCCGACGGACTGTCCTCGGCATGCGCATTGGCGATCTGGCTGAAATATTCGAAGGCGCGCATGTCGTCCTGGGCAACGCCATCGCCATTGGCGTACATGCGACCGAGTTTCCATTGCGCGATCGGGTGACCGCCCTCGGCGGCATATTGCAGGGTGCTGAGTGCGGTTTGCTGGGTCGCCACCGGCGGCACCGACTTGCGCACCGCGCCCGCGGCGCCGGGCAAGGTGGTCACGACAGCGATGGTCGCATCCTTCGGGTTGACCGGCGCGCCGTCGAAGGCGAGCGCCGGCGCGGCCAATGCAGTAGCCGCCAACACAAACGCAACGATGGTACGCCTAGATGTCCGCATAACACTGTTTCTCATGCGCGCCGCCCGGATGGGTCACCGCCCCGCCGACTGCCGGTCCAACCTGCTGAGCATATTTCCAGAGCGCGCCCGACGTGTGGTTAGTCGCGCGAGCGCTCCATTTGGTTTTGCGCTGAGCGAGCTCAGCGTCGCTCAATTTTACGTTAAGGGTACCTGCGTCCGCGTCGATCTCGATGATGTCGCCGTCCTCGAGCAGCCCGATCGGGCCGCCGACCGCCGCCTCCGGCCCGACATGGCCGATGCAGAAGCCGCGCGTGGCGCCGGAGAAGCGGCCATCGGTGATGAGCGCGATCTTGCCGCCCATGCCCTGCCCGGTCAGCGCGGCGGTGGTCTGGAGCATCTCCCGCATGCCGGGGCCGCCCTTGGGGCCCTCGTAGCGGATCACGATGACTTCGCCTTCGCGGTAGGTTCGGTTCTGGACGGCCTCGAAAGCATCCTCCTCACGGTCGAAGCACCTGGCCGGACCGGTAAACTTGAGGTTGGACATTCCCGCGACTTTCACGATCGCACCTTCTGGCGCCAAATTGCCCTTCAGGCCGACCACACCGCCGGTGACGGTGATGGGTTTGTCTGCCGGGTGCACCACGTCCTGGTGCGGATTCCACTTCACGCTCTTGAGGTTTTCGGCGATCGTTCGACCGGTGACGGTGAGGCAGTCACCGTGGAGAAATCCGTTGTCGAGCAACGTCTTCATCAGAAGCGGTATGCCGCCAACTTCAAACATGTCTTTGGCGACATAACGGCCACCCGGCTTCAAATCCGCGACATATGGTGTCTTTTTGAAGATTTCGGCAACGTCGAACAGGTCAAATTTTATCCCGACCTCATGCGCGATCGCCGGCAGGTGCAGCGCAGCATTGGTCGAGCCGCCGGAGGCGGCGACCACGGCGGCCGCATTCTCAAGCGCCTTGCGGGTGACGATGTCGCGCGGCCGGATATTGGTCGTGATCAGGTCCATCACCTTCTCGCCCGCAGTCATGCAGAAGGCGTCGCGGATCTCGTACGGTGCCGGGGCACCGGCCGAGTAAGGCAGCGCGAGGCCAATGGCTTCCGAGACGGTTGCCATGGTGTTGGCGGTAAACTGCGCGCCGCACGCGCCCGCGGAGGGACACGCCACCCGCTCGATCTCGTCGAGGTCCTCGTCCGACATGGCACCGACCGAGTGCTTGCCGACCGCCTCGAACATGTCCTGCACGGTGACCTGCTGCCCGCGGAAATTGCCGGGCAGGATCGAGCCGCCGTAAATGAAGATCGAGGGCACGTTGAGGCGGACCATCGCCATCATCATGCCCGGCAGCGACTTGTCGCAACCGGCAAGCCCGACAAGGGCGTCATAGGCGTGGCCTCGCACGGTCAACTCGACCGAGTCGGCGATGCACTCGCGTGACGGCAGCGAGGAGCGCATGCCGTCATGACCCATCGCGATGCCGTCGGTGACGGTGATGGTGCAGAATTCGCGCGGCGTGCCGCCGGCCGACGCCACGCCCTTCTTCACCGCCTGTGCCTGGCGCATCAAGGCGATGTTGCAGGGAGCGGCCTCGTTCCAGCACGAGGCGACGCCGACGAAGGGCTGGTGGATCTGGTCGGTGGTCAGACCCATGGCATAGAAGTAGGAGCGATGAGGCGCGCGCGCGGGACCTTCCGTCACATGGCGGCTCGGCAGCCTCTGCTTGATGTTGGTCTTGGCGTCCATCGCGACCAGTTTCCTTGGTCTAGTTTCCTTGGCTTAGTTTCCTTGGCGAACCTTGTCAGACCCGGAACATCAAACCCAAGATTTGAATCGACCTTGGAATGTCCCACCGCCTGCCACGAGCCACCGCAGCTCCTAAAACATTAGAGCGATTTTATTCATGTTCGGGTGTGGCCAAAAAGCGGCGCCTCTGCGAACGGACTGCGATAACAGTTAAATCGCACGGGAATGTTGCCTGGAAAGCACGATCGTTACCGGGAAGACACGAGTTGGATTACTGCGATACCTCGCAAACACGACGGTTCGCAATCTCTGATTTCATGACGCCAGAAGCGCGACCGGCTTCGGCGCGATGCCCGCGCACTCAGCCGAGTCGATGCTTGCGCGGAGGCGGATGTGCGAGCCGACGTCCAGCCTGCGCGCCTTGACCCTTATAGGGTACCCCCCTATCTTACCAGCCATGCACACGATCAAACAGAAGTCGAAGCTCATCGGCCGCGTCCGGCGCATCAAAGGTCAGCTCGACGCCGTCGAGCGCGCGCTGGAGTCGGAGATCGGCTGCGCCGATGTCCTGATGCTGGTGGCTTCGGTGAAGGGCGCGATCAGCGGTCTCACCACCGAGCTGCTGGAGGACCACATCCGCCATCATGTCGTGGATCCCGCGCACGAGAAGGATCCGGAGAAGGCCAAGGGCGCGGCCGACCTCATCGACGTCGTCCGAACCTATTTGAAGTGAACGCGATGACCGACTTGTCCCATCTGCTCCAACAGAGCAGCGCCCACGCATGGCTGTTCGTGCCGAGCGCCATCCTGCTCGGCGCGCTGCATGGTCTCGAGCCCGGGCATTCCAAGACCATGATGGCGGCGTTCATCATCGCTATCAGGGGCACCGTGCTTCAGGCCGCGCTCCTCGGCCTGTCGGCGACAATCTCTCATACCGCGATCGTCTGGGCGGTCGCGCTCGCGGGGCTGTATTTCGGCCAGGAACTGTCCGGCGAACGCAGCGAAGCCTATCTGCAAATGGCGTCCGCAATCATCATCATCGGCATCGCCGGCTGGATGGTCTGGCGCACCTGGCGGGAGCAGAGCCACGCGCACGACCGTCATCACCACAACGAACCGCGATCGATCTCGCTGGCCGGGGCATCACTATTGCTGGAGGTGTTCGAAGACGGCGTGCCCCCTCGCTGGCGGATCCGCAGCCAGACCGGCGCGCTTCCCGCGCCCGGCGACATCAAAGTGACCACGATCCGCGAGGACGGGTCGGAACAGACCTTCGCGTTCGCGGCCCGCGACGGATATCTTGAAAGCGTCGAGGAGATTCCCGAACCGCATGCGTTCAAGGCACGCATCGCCCTTGCCGGCGACTCCATCGAGATTCTTTTCGACGAGCACGATCGCGAGCACATGGATCTCGGCGTCGAGGACGACGCTCACGCCCGCGCCCACGCCGCGGACATCCGCAAGCGCTTTGGAGGGCGCAGCGTGACCACGGCGCAGATCATCCTGTTCGGCCTCACCGGAGGATTGATCCCCTGCCCCGCCGCGATCACCGTGCTGCTGCTGTGCATTCAGCTCAAGCAGTTGAGCCTTGGCTTTGTCCTGGTGCTGTCCTTCGGCATCGGCCTCGCGATCACGATGGTGTCGGCAGGCGTTCTGGCGGCGCTCAGCCTGCGGCACGTCGAACGGCACTGGGGCGGCTTCAGCCGTTACGCCCACCGCGCGCCCTACCTATCGGCCGCCTTGATCGTCTTCGTCGGCCTCTACACCGGCTGGACCGGACTGCACGAGCTGATGTTGTAAGCCCGGCACGTCTTGCGGTTTCCGCACGATCTCGCATAGAATGCCGCAGTGGGGACGAGGCAGACTCCCCGTGAGACTTCGGTCCAAGTGACTTCGGTCCAAGTCTGCGCAGCACGCAATTCGTGGAGCTTGCGCATGGACACCCACTTCCCTCACCGATATTCCGTAGCCATAGTTTCGCGGGGCGACGCAGGCATGCGCCGCGACGCCACCCCACAGAACAGCCGATTCGTGCGCGTCTTCGAAGCCCTCGCCGCTGTCGGTATCGAGGCGCGACCGGCAATCTACGACGAAGGCTTCACCGACGCGGTCCGCGACCAACTGCTTGCGGTGGACGGCGTGCTGGTGTGGGTCGATCCGATCCATCAAGGCAAGACACGCGCGGAGCTGGATGCCCTGCTGCGCGACGTCGCGGCGCGCGGCCCGTGGGTGAGCGCGCATCCCGACATCATCCTGAAGATGGGCGTCAAGGAGGTGCTCTACCGCACGCGCCATCTCGGTTGGGGCACCGATACCCATCGCTACGACAGCGCTGCCGCCTTCGCGGCGGAGTTTCCACGGCGCCTGCGAGTGGGCGGCCCGCGCGTGCTCAAACAGAATCGCGGCAATGGCGGCCAGGGAGTCTGGAAGGTGGAAGCGCTGCCGAACGCGATCCCCACGGTCCGCGTACTCCATGCGCAGCGTGGCAGCCTTCCGGAGGACCTGCCTCTCGACGCCTTCATCGCGCGATGCGAGCCCTATTTCGACTGGGGCGGCTGCATCATCGATCAGCCGTTTCAACCTCGCCTGTCGGACGGCATGATCCGCTGCTACATGAGCGGCGCCAGGGTCGCGGGCTTTGGGCATCAATTGATCAAGGCCTTGATCCCGCCGCCACCGGAAGGGCCGGACTCGCCCGAGGCGCAACCGGGCCCGCGGATCATGCACGGCCCGGATGCATCGCCATTCCAGGCGCTGCGACGACGGATGGAGGACGAATGGGCGCCGCAGATGATGGAGCTGCTGGCCATCGATGAGGCATCGCTGCCGGTGATCTGGGATGCGGACTTCCTGTACGGGCCACGCGATGCGGACAGCGCGGATACCTACGTTCTCTGCGAGATCAACGCGAGCTCGTGCTTCGCGATCCCCGATGAAGCACCGGCGGCGATCGCTCGAACGGTTCGCGAGCGACTGGCGGGGGCGAGCCGCTAGACGGTCGCGCCATGGTCAAAACGCGCGAACACCGCACTCGTCAGACCGCCGAGCAGGGTCCAGAACACCAGGCTCGTGACGGTCACCGCGGTGACGAACTGATGCGACAGCGATGACGGCACGTTGGTCTCGATGTTGGCGAGCTCTGGCGCGCCGATCAGATGCGGCAGGGTCAGCAGGATCACGCCCGCGATCGCCGCCGGCACCGAGCGCCGGAATGCGATCAAGGCGAGCCCTCCGGCCGTCGCCAGCACGGCGGCCAGCCACCAGATCTGCCGGGACAAAAGCGGCGCGGCAGGCACGCCGGGCAACTCTGGCGGCAGGCCGAGGCCAGGGGCCAGGGTGAAGACGGCGAAGCCCGCCAGGCCCCACAGAAGGCCTTCGTGCCAGGAGACGCTCATGCCAGTGGCGCCGCTGCGCACGGCGAAGAGGCCGGCAAGGAGAAGTGCAAAGCCGATCGCTGTCAGGACGTTTGCGGCGGCCGTATAGGTGTTGCGCTCGAAGCCGTCGCGTGGCTCCCAGGCGCCGGCGCCATGATCATGGTCGCCGTGGTCATGGGCTGCATGGTCATGATCGGCGTGGTCATGACCGGTCGCGGCCGGTTGCGGCGCGGCCGGCGCCTCATGCGGGTGCATCTCTACCGCCTTCTCGAAGACTTCCGCCTTCAGGATCAGGGGGACGGTGCCGAACTGCTGGACGACGGTGACGATCAGACCGACGATGAAACCTGATATGACCGAGGCGAAGACGATCGAGCGGAATGTGCTCATGCCACCTCGGCTAGTGGCAGGGGAAGGCGTTCGAGTGGCGGACGTCGTGGGCCGCGTTGTGGACGACGTCGATGTGCGAGAACCCGACCATGCCGACGACGAACAGGCCGAGCACCATGGCCATCAGAGCCTGCGACAGCCGTCCCACCTGCCCGGCGGCGACCGGAAGCGTGACTTGGGCGTTTGCGAGCTGGGACTGGCTCATGGCTATTCTCCGTTGGCGATTTGCGCGTCTTCTAGCAGCTTCCGGCCGATGTCGCGACTGGTAAGATGCAGGCTTGTCCCGGGCAAAATGCCCCTGCAGGCGATCTTGGCGCCGGCGGCGGCCCGAAAAACGGCCTCAAACCGCCGGAAATAATCAAGGCAGGCTTCGGGCGTGGGCTCAGTACCGAGCAAGGTCCGGAAAGCGCCCCGGTGCACTGCGCAGATCGCGCCGTGCCCGGTGACGGCAAACGCCAGCGCCGCAACGTCGTCGCGCCAATGGGCTTCGCTGCTCAAGCGACCGCGTGTCCCGCATTACTTGCGATCGCGCGTGACACTGGTCGCGATGAGATCGTGAGGGCCATAGGTGAACTCCTGACAGCGACCTTACCACAGCTATCGATGAATTCTGCCAGCTCGCAATCAGACCGGATCCCGCTCCGCGTCCGTCCTTATCCTTGCCCGTTCGCCAGCATCGACGAGCTGGCCGATGCCGGTCCTGCCTGCGAGTGCGCAGCGGATGATGTTTTCCGCAACCGACCTGCGGAAGCCATGGTCCTCGCCGTCGGGGCGATTGCGGCAAACCCGGTCCAGCGCCAGCTTCATGTAGATCCGTGTGCGGGTGTCGAAATGCTCACTGATCATGCGTCCGGTCTCGATGCGTGGTGTCGAGGCGAAAACGTCAGACGCGCGGCCGGGTTCCAAAACGCGATCGGCCTTCGCCCGCCCTCTTGACCCTAAAACGGGCGGGCTATGCCCGCCCTCTTGGCCGCTGCTGGGCCTGCGCCCAGGCCGCTTTGACGTCGCGCGGGGGAACGTCGATACGCTTGATCGGCGTCAGCTCACCGGAGGCGGAGATGATGGCGGTCTCTTCGCGACGGCAGCGCGGGCACACGAAACGGACTTCGTGCGGCGATGCCGACCAGTTCGAGCGCTTCACATTGGCGGCCATCGGCCACGCCTGGCAATGCGAGCACGACACCAGAAACCGACCGGGATCGAGCATACCCATCCATTCGACTCCGCGTCCTGCCGCCCTCCTCTAATGATCAACCCGTGCCAATCGTTCCGGTGCCAACACACCGTCAAGGCGATGCCGGCCTCGACCCAATATCCGCTGTTCCCTGATCGCGGCCACATCCGGGCCAGTGCGGGGCCACGACATTAGATCCTCAGTGCGCGCCCTTGAGCGTGCAGGAGGTGGTGCAGGTGACCGTCGTGCCGCGGTCGCATGCCTTGCAAGCGGCAACGCACTGGCTCATCTCGTGGGGATTATAGGAGCTGTAGCTGCGCATTGGGCAGAGCGGGGTCGAGCCGGTGACGTCCTGCTCCTGATTGCAGGCTGCTGTTACGAGCGCAAAGAAGATCACCGCCAAGAGTCGCATGGGATATCAACCATCGGACGAGCAACGTTCGCGGGCAACATTGCATCGCAACTTGCCCCAGGCATTCCCATCGCAGGGAATCGCAGCGCGCGACTCCCCACTTCCCTTGAAGCATGCGGCTCAATTGTTAAAAACGGATTGCGACCGGGCGACGCCGCGTCATCAGACGGATGCCCGGCATCGTGCCGCTTCAACCGGAACCATTAGACCGCGTCAGGCGGCAGCCTTGGTCGCGATCACCTGGCGCATATCCACCGCGAGCTGGCGATATTGCTCGCCGAGTTTCAGGTAGAATTCGCGCTTTTTGCTGTCGGTGGCGAGCTTGGCAATCAACTCGCATTCGGCGGTGAGCGTCTCGAACCGCTCCAGCCTGTCCTCAAGTTCTGTCATCGGCGTATCCCCATCAAACGCCTCAGGGACAGCAAACCTAAGCCCGGAAATTAGGTCACTGCGAACATCGTTATGGAGTAGAATAAATTATTGATCGATGGACGGCTATTTGCTGTCCATCCGCCAGGCGCCGTCCCAGCCGGCCGCCGGCGGACGCACCTCGAACTCTGCGATGCGGGCGAGCATGGCGCGCGCAGGCCCATCGTCAGGGCTGCTCTTCAGCGCCGCGCTGAACGCGGTGCGTGCGTCGTCGAAGCGGCACGCGCGATAGGCGGCGAGGCCTTCGGCGTAGTGCGTGCGCAGCCTCTCTTGCGTCGGAAGAAGCGCGTCGGCCCTGCCCATTACCTCGAAGACCGGCTGCGGCGCGCTCTGGCCGACCACGGCGAGACGGTCGATCTCGCGCAGTTCGAGCCGCGATCCGATCGCCTCGGCGGTGGCCTGCGAGACCAGGATGCGGGTGCCGTAGACCTTGTTCGCAGCCTCGAGCCGCGAGGCGAGATTCACGGCATCGCCCATTACGGTGAAGCTCATCATCAGCTCGGAGCCGATGCTGCCGGTCAGGACTTCTCCGGTGGCGATGCCGATGCGCAAATCGCACGGCACCGGCATGGCGCGGATGCCGAGCAGATCCGGCAGCTGCTTCTGGAGCGCGGGCACCTGCTCGGCCATGTCGATGGCGGAAAGCCCTGCGAGCAGCGCCTGCTCATCCTCCTCGACGAAGGGCGGGCCCCAATAGGACATGATGGCATCGCCGATATATTTGTCGATGACGCCGCGGTTGTTGCGGATCGGGCCGGACATCACCGTGAAGTAGTGGTTCATCACCTTGACGAGGCCGCGCGGGGTCATGCCCTCGCTCATCGAGGTGAAGCCGCTCATGTCGCAGAACATGATGGTCATCACCCGGCGCTGGCCGTCAATGGCGACCTCCGGCCGGTCGATCAGGCCCTGCACCACCTTGGGATCGATGTAGCGGCCAAAGGTCTCGCGGATGCGCTCGTTTTGCCGCAATTGCTCGATCATGCGGTTGAAGGCGGCGGCGAGCTCCCCGATCTCGTCCTTGGTCGAGACCGTGATGCTCTTGTCGAAGCGGCCCGCCTCGACCTCACGAGTGCCAGCGAGCAGCAGCCGAACGGGCCTTGTGATGCCGCCGGAAACAAGCAGCGCAAAGGCAAATCCGACGACCGCAGCAAGCAGCGTCACGACGCCGGAGATGATGATCGCCTGCCGCTGGTGGCCGACCACTCTCGACGTGCTCGCATAGACCTGCTTCAGCATGTCGGCGCGGATAGCGTCGATCCGCTGGTTGAACTGATCTCGCAGGACGTCGATGTGCTCCAGCGTGCCACGCGCCTCGGCCATCTGCTTGGTATCGATCTGCTTGAGGAGCTTGGCGTGATCCTCGTTCATGCCGAGGCGCAGCTCGGAGACGGCGGTCTCGATGCGGGTGTCGATCCGCGCCAGCGTGGCATTGTCCGAGGGCGTCCTGGGATCCTCGATGATCGCGTTAATGAGCTTTTGTGCGGCTGACGTCTCTTCCTCGATCTTCCGGTCGGCTTCGTCGAACTCTTTGAGGCGCGCCGCATAGGCCTCCTCGTCGGAGGGCGACTGCATCTTGGTCATGACCATGCGCCGCAGCGCCAGTGCACGCTCCAGCGAGCGGATGTTGGCGCGCGCGAGATCGCCATAAGCCGGGATGTAGCGGTTGGTCAGCTCGTCAAGGAGAACGCCGACCTGGCTCGACATCACCATCGACAGGACCGAGGTGACGAGCATCAGGACGATCAATCCGAGGGCGATGCCGACGATCTTGCGCCGGATCGACTGGTTGAAAAGCGGCATGAGGGACAAAGGCCGGGACAAAGGGTACGCGGAACTCAATACACCGGATCTTGCCCGGGAACACACGCAATCAGGCGGTCCGTGGCGGTGTTAGCCGCCCCCGCCCTGCTCGTTAACAAAAGACTAAAGCCCCTTTCTATACCCCATTGCACGGGTTCCCGCGTTCCATCCGTATTTCGCCGCATTGTTGCGACAGCATGACAATGCGAAACGATGCCGTGCCATCATCTCCGGTATCGATTGAGTCTCAAGCCGCATTACGATCGCGGACCTTGGTTTGTAGTGGTTTCGCAGGGGGACCATGGAATGAACCAGTGCCTACGCTCGCTCGCGTGTGTCGTTGCCATGGCCGCACTGGCGCTCCTTCCGACGGAGCTGGCAGCGAAGAGCAAGTCATCAGCGCCGAAGAAGACGCATGAGGCCAGATCGGGCGGCAAGCAGCGCCATGCTGCGGCCGGCAAGGATGGCAAACGTGCCGAGGCCAAGCGCAAGCCGAAGAAGCAGGACGACGAGCCCGCGGACAAGCCGGCGCCGCCGCCGCTGACCGGCGACCTCGCCGCGCTGAAGGACGCAATCGACCTCGCCCGTAAGGGCAAGGCCGATGACGCGAGCGCGGCGCGCGATCGCATTGCCGATCCTGCCGGACAAAAGCTCGCCGAGTGGTTCATGCTGCGCCATTCCGAGAGCACCGCGAATTTCAAGCGCTATGCCGCTTTCGTCGCCGCCAACCCGGACTGGCCGAGCGCCGCGTTGCTGCGCCGCCGGGCCGAGGCGCGGCTATGGCAGGAGAAGAGCGATGCGGCGACCGTCCACGCCTTCACGATGGACCAGCCGACCACCGCCAAGGGCAAGTTCGCGCTTGCTCGAGCGCTGATCGCCGAGGGCGACAGCGACCGGGCCGCGCGTCTCGTCCGCGAGGCCTGGCGCTCGGAGGAATTGTCCGAGCGCAGCGAGGAGGATTCCTACGAAGCGTTCCACGACCTGTTGCGGCCTGAGGATCATCGCGCCCGCATGGACAAGCGCCTTGGCGCCAAGGACTATGCCGCCGCAAGGCGCGCGGCCAGGCGCCTCGGCGAGGATGCACTCGCGATCGTCAAGGCCTGCGCCGCGGTCAACGGCAAGGCGGACAAAGCCAAGGATTATCTCGACGACGTCTCTGCTGATGCGCGCCGCGACCTCGGCTATGTCCTCTGCCGCGTGCAATGGAATCTCCAGAAGGACCACATCGACGATGCCGCCGAAGCGATCCTGACCGCGGCCCCCGACACAATGGCGGCCCAGGACACCGATGCCTGGTGGCGCGAGCGTCGCCTGCTCGCGCGAAAACTGCTCGACCAAGGCAAGCCTGAAACCGCCTACGACGTGGTGCGCGCGGCCGCAGTGCCGGCGATGGAGGTCTATCGCGTCGACTATCATTTCATGTGTGGCTGGATCGCACTGCGCTATCTCGACGATCCCAGGACGGCGATGGCGCACTTCGCCGCGATCGACGAAGGCTCTGCCAATCCGATCGCGCTATCGCGCGCGCATTACTGGCGCGGCCGCGCGGCCGAAGCCATGGGGGCCACGGCCGACGCGCGCATGAGCTACAAGGCCGCCGCGCGCTATTCGACCGCCTATTACGGCCAGCTCGCCCGCGCCAGGCTCGGGCTCGAGGGCATCGAGCTTCGCGCGCCCTCGCCCGTGCTGGCCGCAGCCGACACGGCGGCTGCCGACGAGCGCGTGCGCGCCGCCGAGATGCTGTACGGCATCGGCGAGCGCGACGTGGTGCTCTACTATGCCGAGGATTTCGCCAAGGAGAGCACCGACGTCGCAGCGCTCGAAGCGCTCGGCGAGCTCGCTCACCGGCGCAACGATGCCCGCGTGATGCTCGAAATCGGCAAGTCGGCGCTGGCGCGAGGGCTGGCGCTCGACCACTATGCGTTCCCGACCATCGGCATTCCCGAGCACAAGCAGGTTGCGCCGGCGATCGAGACCAGCGTGATCTATTCGGTGGCGCGCACCGAAAGCTCGTTCGACCAACGCGACAAGTCTTCCGCCAACGCCGTCGGCCTGATGCAGGTGACGCCGGAAGCGGGCCGCGACACCGCAAAACGCTTCGGCCTGATCTATGACTGGGACAGGATGGTCTCCGATCCCGTCTACAACACGCAGATGGGCGCGGCCGAGCTCAGCGCGCTGCTGTCGGAATATCGCGGCAACCAGATCATGACCTTCGCCGGCTACAATGCCGGCCGCGGCCGCGTGCGCGAATGGGTGCAGGCGCGCGGCGATCCCCGCGATCCCAAGGTCGATCCGGTCGACTGGGTCGAGCGCATCCCGCTATCGGAGACGCGCAACTACGTTCAGCGCGTGATGGAGAACGTGCAGGTCTACCGCGCACGGTTCGAGGGCAGCGGCATGGTCGCCGGCAAGAGCGATCAGCGCGTGGTGAGGCACGACATCAGCGCATCGGCACCCGTGGCCGCCGCAGCACCCGCTCCCTAGTCGACGCCGCCGGGGCTGGACGCGGCGCCGCGAGGTTACGTTGCTGCGGCTCCCACGCGAGTGCAGTCGCGCAGCTAGGTGTCACCTCCTTCCGTCGTGATCAGATCGCAACCGTCCAAATATGCGCCGGTCAAGGCTCTCGCGAAGGTCCAGATCTGTACCGTGCAGCTCCAGCACGAGACGGCGCTCAGGACCGCCAGCGTCTCGATCATGTTCCCAACGGCGCTCCCGGCGGCCGGCTCGCTGCGCCCTGGCATCGACCCTGGCATCGACCACGGCATCAACAGCGTCACGAGTTCGCCTCGGCGGTAGCAGTCATAGCCACAATATCGGCGCTGTGTCCGCACATGCCGGACATAGCCTGATAGGAGCGACCGCGAGCATGTGCTGCACGTCGCCGCGCATAACGGGGGCTCGTGATTGACCAGCACGAACTTCATGAAGCCGCCCTCATGCGGTCTTTGGCGAGGGCCTCGCAGAACAACGCGTAGCACTGATAGTCGCAGTAAGGCAGACGGGTCCCGATCTCGCGAAGATAGCCGCCGCCGATCGGCTCGCAGCACTGCATGCACCAGGTCTGCCGGAAGGGAGTCCGGTCGTTCACCAGCACGAAAGCGAATCTCATGTGGCACCTCCCAAAAGCGAAGCAGTAAATGCCGTCCAACGGAGACAGTGCGGCGGTGGAGCGCAAAGATGGTTTCGGCCGTCCGGATCATCCCTGTTTCGCTCCACCTTTTGCGGCGGGACCGAAACTCCCGGACTAGACCTGCTGAACGATATCAGCTCTCCAATTCAGCCTCACGCGACCAGAGCCCGGAACAGCCACTGGCGGTCGCGTTCGCGGCGTGTGCGGAAGCGATCAACGCACTTCTTGGAGCAGAGCGCGGTGCGCCAGGAATAGTAGCGGATCAGACCGAACTTGCTGCCACACACCGCGCAGCCGTTGCTTGAAGAGCAACGTTCGGATTCGGATAGGCGACGCTCAGGAAGTTCCGATGTATCGCACATTGCTCTCTCCCTCTGTTTGCTCGCGCTTTTTGCCAGCTGTTCCTTTCGACCTCATGCGGGTCGTGGATTGCCGCCATCGCAGCTGCGTCTCGAGAAATGAGCGGCCTCGTCCTTGCCCGTCGGTGAGAAGCCTCGGCGCCACGTTTAGGAGCCGGTCTCAAGCGACCGCTGCGATTGGCTGGTCGACATTCCCGATGCTCGTGAGACTAGTCCTCCGAGCACGGGCCGCTCAATTGTACGGAGGTAAATGGCCGACATGACTAGGATTAGAGGCGCTATACCTAGGTTTGTCCGTAATTACCCGGAACTCTCGCGCTGGTGCACGTTCAACGAGACGGCGCACGCTGCATCAGTTGCACGGCCGCCGCGAAAAAGCTTGCCTGGCGCGGCGTGCTTGATCGGCCGCGGCGGATGGGACAGCGAGCAGTCATTCAAAGCCGAAACGCCTTCGCGCCCATCCGACTTTGGCCGGAATTGCTCCTCCGGCGGCAACGTGCTCTACTTGTGTTAACGCAGAGAGCGCCGGGAGCGTCTGCGATGAAGCCGGGCCGAGCAGCAACGTTCGGGAAGTCAGCCGCGCAATTCCTCGTCGGCTACGTCAGGCAAGCTGTCATCCCCAAGCCGCGCACCGTGCCCGGTGACGCCGGCCTGCTGGAGGCGGTCAAGCAGTGGCAGCAAGTCTTCGAGCACAATCCGGTCATGTACTTCATGGTCGATCCGGCTGGAACCGTGATCAACGTGAACACGTTCGGCGCCGCACAGTTGGGCTATACGGCCGTGGAGTTAATTGGCCGATCGGTGCTGGACGTCTTCTTCGAGGAAGATCGCGATTTCGTCCGCGCGTGTGTCGCACTGTGCCTTGAGACCGTTGATCAGTCACACACCTGGGAAATCCGCAAGGTTCGCAAGGACGGCTCGGTGCTTTGGGTGCGCGAGAACGCCAAGACCATGCTGCGGGCCGAGGGCGGGCCCATCGTTCTGGTCGCCTGCGAGAACATCACCGAGCGCAAGGAAGCGGAGAATGCTCTGCGACAGAGCGAAGCTTACCTCGCCCAGGCGCAGGAATTGAGCCACACCGGCAGCTTCGGCTGGAGGTCCGCAACCGGCGAGATCACATGGTCCAAGGAGACCTATCGTATCTTCCAATGCGATGAGGGGACCAAGCCGCAGATCCCGTTCATGCTCCAGCGGATCCATCCGGACGATCGGCTCGCAGTCCAGCGGACCACGGGTCGGGCGGCGCGCGAGGGAAAAGACTACGACCACGAATATCGGCTCGTGATGCCCGACGGCTCCATCAAGTACGTCCGAGCGGTGGCCCGGGCCATGCGAGACTCCGGCGGGCGCGTGGAGTTCGTCGGATCGGTGAGCGACATCACGGCAACCAAAGAGGCAGAGCGCAGGCTTCGTGAGAGTGAGCAGCGCTTTCGCGACTATGCCGAAACCGCCTCCGACTGGTTCTGGGAGACGGGGCCAGACCATCGCGTCACCCATATCTCGCAACACTCCGACACCGTCACCACCCCCGCGGGCCTGATCGGGCTCACGCGTTGGGACATTGCCCCGGACGCCGATCTCGAGCCGGAAAAATGGCAACGACATCGGGCGGCGCTCGACGCCCACGTTCCGTTCCGCGATCTGGTGTACCGCAGCAGGGACCGGAATGGGCAGCCGATCTATGTCCGGACCAGCGGCAAGCCGTTCTTCGACGCCGACGGCAGTTTTCTCGGCTATCGCGGTGTCTGCACCGACGTAACCGCGGCGATCCGGGCCGATCAGGCCGAACAGGCGCTACGCAAGGCCCAAGCCGAGCTCGCTCATGTGACGCGCGTCACGACACTAGGCGAGTTGACGGCTTCGATTGCGCATGAAATCAACCAGCCGCTCGCTGCAGTGATCGCAAACGCCGACGCCTGCCTCGCCTGGCTGCAGCGCAGTCCGCCCGATCTCAAGGCGGCGCACCGTTCCGTGGAGTGGATCATCGAGGACGGCAAGCGTGCCAGCGACGTGATCGGTCGCGTTCGGGCGCTTGCCAAACGGACCGACATCGAGATGGTTCCGCTCGACGCAAACCTGGTCGTGCGCGAGGCCGTCGCGCTCGTTCAGCGCGAGATGGCCAGCCACGCCGTGTCGGTGCGAATGGAGCTGTCGTCGTGCCTGCCCAAAATCTTTGGCGATCGCATCCAACTGCAGCAGGTCCTGATCAACCTGATCATGAACGGGATCGAGGCCATGGAAGACGTCCATGACCGCCCGCGCGAGCTGGCGATCCGCTCTGCAGCGGATGGCGAGGGCGCGATGCGGGTGAGCGTCGCCGACTGCGGCGTTGGCATCGATGACCAGGCGATAGACCGCCTGTTCACGCCGTTCTTCACCACGAAGTCCGGCGGCATGGGTATGGGGCTGTCGATCTGCCGCTCTATTATCGAGGCCCATGGCGGACGACTTTCCGCCGCTCCGAACCAATCGGGCGGCGCGACTTTCCAGATCACCCTGCCCCTCCATCGCGAGGAAGCATCGTGACCGAGCGCATGGAGCCTCCGCCGTCGCAGGAGAACGGTGATCAGCCGATCGTCTTCATCGTCGACGACGACGCTTCCATGCGCCGTGCGCTCACCAACCTTTTCGAGTCGGTCGGCCTCAAGGTCGAAACGTTCGGCTCGGCGCCGCAACTCCTCCAGGCCAAGCCGCCGCAAGTACCCAGTTGCCTTGTGCTCGACATTCGCCTGCCCGGAGCCAGCGGCCTTGACCTGCAGTCCGATCTTGCCAAGGCAAATATCCAAACGCCTATTATTTTCATTACCGGTCACGCTGATGTTCCCATGACCGTTCGGGCCATGAAAGGCGGCGCGATCGATTTTCTGACCAAGCCGGTCCGCGACCAGGACATCCTGGACGCAGTCCAGGCCGCGATCGAGCGAGACCGCAAGCGTCGCGATCTCAATAAGACGGTCTCCAACGTCAGATCACGCTTCGAGTCACTCAGCTCGCGGGAGCGGGATGTATTGGCCCTGGTGACGTCCGGCCTGATGAACAAGCAAGTGGCCGCCCAACTCGGACTGGCGGAAATCACCGTCAAAATCTATCGCGGCCAGATCATGCGCAAAATGGGCGCGAAGTCCCTGGCCGACCTCGTGAGGATGAGCGAGGCGCTCGGGATTCGGCCCAGCCGATCCGACGTACAAACCTAAGTATGAGTTTGCAACGGAGAGTGGTAGGTCCACCTTGGGTTGGGCCGTAGCGACGGCAAGCGCAATCCCGGGCGAGGAGCGGACGTCTTGTCAGCGGCTTCGGTCATTTCGGTGCTTGATGACGACCCCTACGTGCGGGCGGCGATCAACAATCTCTTGGAATCGCGCGGGTATACCGTCCACACATTCGCCTCCGCCGAAGAATTTTTGAGTTCGACCGATTCCAACCGTAGCTCCTGCGTCGTCGCCGACGTGCAGATGCCGATCAAGACTGGAATCGATCTGTTGACGCAGATGCGCGCGCAGGGCTCGGCTACGCCGTTCATCTTGATCACATCTTTCCCGGATGAGAGCGTTCGTACGCGTGCGCTCAAGGCCGGGGCAACCTGTTTTCTCGGTAAGCCGTTCGCCGTCGCGGATCTGATGGAATGCCTGGAGCGGGCGCTAGCAGCAGGTGACGAAACCATGGAGTGATTGCCCGCGAAACACGCGCCGCCCCTCACTCCACCTTGATGTTGGCCGCCTTGATGATCGGCCACCATTTTGCGATCTCGGCCTTTTGCCGGTTGCCGAGCGCTTCAGGCGTGAGCTGATCCTGCGGCGTCATCTCCAGGCCTTGGCTTTCGAGCTGCTTCTTCACGGCGGGATCGTTCAGCGCTTCCATCGCGGCCGCATTGAGCTTGGTGACGATCTGCTTCGGCGTGCCCTTCGGCACCCACAGGCCCGACCACAGCGTCATGTGGAAGCCCTTCAGCCCCGCCTCGTCGGCGGTCGGGATGTCGGGCGCCGAAGCGAGACGCTTGTCGTCCGTGATGGCGTAGGCGCGGATTGTGCCGGCGCGAACCTGGTTGATGGAGTTGGAAGTCTGGTCGACGATGAGGTCGATCTGGCCGGCGATGAGATCGTTCAGCGCGGGCGCGGTGCCGCGATACGGCACAAATTGCAGCTTGATGCCGGAGACGCTCTCGAAATAGACGCCGGCGATGTGGCTGCCGGAGCCCGCTCCGGCCGTTCCGGCTGTCGGCGGCGACGGGCGCGACTTCAGCCACGCCAGCAGTTCTTTCAGCGAGGTCGCGGGCACCGCATTCTTGCTGACCACGATCATCGGATTGCTCGGCAGCAGCACCACGGGTTCGAGATCGGTGACCAGGTCGTAGTTGAGCTTGTAGACGGCGCCGTTGGCGACGTGCGTGCCGAGATGGCCAAAGGAGATGGTGTAACCATCAGGCGGCGAATGCACGGCGCGGCCGACGCCGATCGAGCCGCCCGCGCCGGTGACGTTCTCGATGACCAGCGGCTGGCCGAGTGCGGTACGCATCCGCTCGGCGAGCACGCGCGCCATCGCATCCGACGGACCGCCAGCCGCGAAGGGAACGATGATGGTGATGGGATGCGATGGATAATCGTCGGCGCATGCGGCGCCGATGAGAGCGAGAAGTCCGATCAGCCCGGCCCAGGCAGCCTTCTTCATTGTGGTCTCCCCGACGATTCTTTTTCTTCACCTCGCTCCGCAAGCGGGGCGAGGTGAAGCAAGTCAGAACTGCGTGTAGTCGATCGGCTTGTGGCGGTCGAGCGTGCGGGTGACCGGCGGCAGCGGATATTTCAGGCCGGTTGCGCAGTTGAACAGCATCACGCGGTCCGTCTTGCTGACGCGGCCGTCGGCGAGACTTTCCTTATAGGCGGCATAGGTCGCGGCGCCCTCGGGGCACAACAAGAGCCCCTCCTCGCGCGCGACCTCGCTCAGCGCAGCCGAGATCTTGTCGTCGTCGACCGCGATGGCAAAACCCTTGCTCTCGCGCACGGCGCGCAGAATCAGGAAGTCGCCGATCGCCTGCGGCACGCGGATGCCCGACGCAATGGTGTGGGCGTCCTCCCAGCGCGTCGCATGCTCAGTGCCAGCCTCGAAGGCCCGCACCATCGGCGCGCAGCCGGACGCCTGCACCGCGACCATGCGCGGGCGCTTTGAGCCTATGAAGCCGATCTTCTCCAGCTCATCGAAAGCCTTCCACATGCCGATCAGGCCGGTGCCGCCGCCGGTCGGATAGAAGATCACGTCGGGCACGTCCCAGCCGAGCTGCTCAGCGAGCTCCAGCCCCATCGTCTTCTTGCCTTCGATGCGGTACGGCTCCTTCAAGGTCGAGGTGTCGAACCAGCCGACCTTTGCCTTGCCCTCGCCGACGATCTTGCCGCAATCATCGATATAGCCGTTGACGCGGTAGACGGTCGCGCCCTGCAGCTCGATCTCGCTGACATTCACCTCGGGCGTATCGGCCGGGCAGAAGATCGTGGTCTTGATTCCGCAGGACGTGGCATAGGCCGCGAGCGCCGCGCCGGCATTGCCGTTGGTCGGCATGGCCATGTGCTTGATGCCGAGCGCCTTGCCCATCGACACCGCCATCACAAGGCCCCGCGCCTTGAATGAGCCGGTCGGCAGCCGCCCCTCGTCTTTCACGATGATCTCGCCGCCGCCGAGCTTGGCGCTGAGCTTCGGCAGCCGGATCAGCGGCGTGGTGACCTCACCGAGCGAGACAATGTCCTTGCATTTGCGCACCGGCAGCAGCTCGCGGTAGCGCCACATGTCGGCGGGGCGCTGCGCGAGCGCATCCTTCGTCAGCGCCTTCTTCACGCCGGCGAGGTCGTAGCGCACCAGAAGCGGCTTGCCGGCCTTGGAGAGATTGTGGACCTGGTCGGCGGCGTAATGATCGCCTTCCATCGCGCATTCGAGATGGGTGACGAAGGTCGGGCGTTCGATGGTGAGGTTGTCGTTGTCGTGCATGGGATGATTTCCTCTTCTTGTTCTGATCCGTTCGGTATTAGACCGTCCCCCTGAGGTGCGAGCGATGCGGCGCAACGCGCCGTATCGGGAGCCTCGAAGGGCGACAGCCCCGCTGCTTGCACCTCGGCCGTCCATCCTTCGAGGCTCGCCCCGCGACGCAATGCGTCGCGGAACTCGCACCTCAGGATGACGGGATTGCTGGTGGCGCTCGGCGCCGCCCATCAAATATTCAACACCCTTCCATACGCATCCAGCACGGCTTCCTTCATCATCTCCGATAGCGTCGGATGCGGGAACACCGTGTGCATCAGCTCTTCTTCCGTGGTCTCCAGATTCATCGCGACGACGTAACCCTGGATCAGCTCGGTGACTTCAGCGCCGACCATGTGGGCGCCTAAGAGCTGGCCGGTTTTCTTGTCGAAGATCACCTTGACCAGGCCCTGGTCCTCGCCGAGCGCAATCGCCTTGCCGTTGCCGACGAAAGGGAAGCGGCCGACGCGGATCTCGCGGCCGCTCTCCTTGGCCTTGGCTTCGGTGAGGCCGACCGAGGCGACCTGCGGCTGACAATAGGTGCAGCCCGGAATCAGATTCTTGTCCATGGGATGGGGATTGAGGCCCTTGATCGCCTCGACGCAGATCACGCCTTCATGCTCGGCCTTGTGCGCGAGCATCGGGGGACCTGCAACGTCGCCGATGGCGTAGATGCCGGGGACGTTGGTCTTGCCGTACCCGTCGATCACGATGATGCCGCGGTCGGTCTTCACACCGACCTTTTCCAGGCCAAGACTCTCGATATTGCCGACGACGCCGACGGCCGAGATCACGCGCTCGAACTCGGTCGTGACAGGCTTGCCCTTGCCGTCGTCGATGGTGGCGATGACGCTGTCGGCCTTCTTCTCCAGCTTCGTCACCTTGGTCGAGGACATGATCTTGATGCCCTGCTTCTCCAGACGCTTGCGGGCAAGGCCCGCGATCTCGGCGTCCTCGACGGGCAGGATCTGCGGCAGCACCTCGACCACGGTGACATCGGAGCCCATGGTGTGGAAGAAGGAGGCGAACTCGATGCCGATGGCGCCGGAGCCGACTACCAACAGCGATTTCGGCATCCGCTCCGGCACCATCGCTTCAAAATAGGTCCAGATCAGCTTCTTGTCGGGCTCGAGCCCCGGCAGTACGCGCGGCCGCGCGCCGGTCGCGACGATAATGTGCTTGGCCTGGTAGCTCCCCTCGCCCAGGGAACTTTTCGGACCCTCGACGTCGGACTTCTTGACGGTAACCTTGCCGGGCGCGTCGATCGAGGCGGCGCCCCAGATCACGCTGACCTTATTCTTCTTCATCAGGAAGCCGACACCGTCGTTCAGCCGCTTCGAGACGCCGCGCGAGCGCTGGACGACCGCCTTCGGATCGAACGAGACCTTCTCGGCCGACAGACCATAGTCCTTGGCGTGCTGCATGTAGTGATAGATCTCGGCCGAGCGCAAAAGCGCCTTGGTCGGGATGCAGCCCCAGTTCAGGCAGATGCCGCCGAGATAGGATTTCTCGACGATCGCAGTCTTCAGGCCGAGCTGGGCGGCGCGGATCGCGGTGACGTAGCCGCCGGGGCCGGAGCCGATGATGATGACGTCGAAGGATGTGTCGGCCATGCTGTACGCTCGTTCTCGCTCCAACCGGCCTTAACGTTCGAGACCGTCATTGCGAGGAGCTCTTGCGACGAAGCAATCCAGTCTGCCGGTCACGTCCTGGATTGCTTCGCTGCGCTCGCAATGACGACGCGAATTTCTCACACCATCATCATGACGGGGTTTTCGATCAGCTGCTTGAAGGCGCCGATCAGCTCGGCGCCGAGCGCGCCGTCGATGGCGCGGTGATCGCAGGACAAGGTCACGCTCATCATCTGCGCGATCTCGATCTTGCCACCGCGCACGACGGGACGTTCCTCGCTGGTGCCGACCGCGAGGATCGTGGCATGCGGCGGGTTGATCACGGCAGTGAAGTCCTTGATGCCGAACATGCCGAGATTGGACACCGCGGTGGTGCCGCCCTGGTATTCTTCCGGCTTCAGCTTGCGCGTGCGGGCGCGCGCCGCAAAATCCTTCATCTCGTTGGAGATGGTCGAGAGCGTCTTGGTCTCGGCCTTGCGGATGATCGGCGTGATCAACCCGCCCGGCATCGCCACGGCAACGCCGACGTCGGAATGATGGTGCTTGACCATGCCGCTTTCGGTCCAGCTGACGTTGCAGTTCGAGATCTTCTGCAGCGCGACCGCCATCGCCTTGATGACGAAATCGTTGACCGAGATCTTGTAGAGCGGCTTCTTCTCCTTGTCCTTGGGAGCTGCGGCATTGATCTCCTCGCGCGCGGCGAGCAGCTTGCCAATGTCGCAGTCGATGGTCAGGTAGAAGTGCGGGACGTTCTGGATCGACGCGGTCAAACGTTGGGCAATCGTGCGGCGCATGCCGTCATGCGGGACGATGTCGTAGGAGCCCGGCTCGAACAGCGACAGGATCTGCTTGTCCGACATGGTCGGTGCGATCGAGGGCGCGCCTGATGGCGCCGCAGCGGGTGCCTTGAGGCCCTTGCCGGACTTGGCCTGCTCGACGTCGCGCGCGACCACGCGGCCGTGCGGTCCAGTGCCGGTGACCATGCCGACATCGATGCCGGCTTCCTTGGCGAGACGCCGTGCCAGCGGCGAAGAGAACACACGGCCGGCATGGCCGTTGCCCTGCGCGGCCGGTGCGGCAGCCTGCGGAGCTGGAGCCGCGACGGGTGGTGGCGCAGCCTTGGGCCCGGCGGGAGCAGGTGCAGAAGCCGAAGCAGCGGCGGGAGCTTCAGCAGCTTTGGGCGGCGCGGCCGAAGCGCTGGGCTTGGCGGCACCCGCAGCCTTCACGTCCTCGCCCTCGCCGGCGAGCACCGCGATCACGTCGTTGACCGGCACGTCCTGCGTGCCCTCGGGCACCAAGATCCTGGCGATCGTGCCCTCGTCAATGGCCTCGACCTCCATGGTGGCCTTGTCGGTCTCAATCTCGGCGATGACGTCGCCGGATTTGACCTTGTCGCCTTCCTTCTTCAGCCACTTGGCGAGGTTGCCCTTCTCCATCGTCGGCGAAAGAGCGGGCATCAGGATGTTGATGGGCATGCTGACCTCAAGAAGAATTTTGCAAAAACTCGTCCCCGGAAGCGAGGACGAACAGACCAGGTTTAGTTGCCGATGTCGCCCTGCCACAGGCGCTCATTGGCGGGAACGGAACGCCAATTCTTCATCATGGCGATGGAGCGATCGTCGGCAAGGTCGATCCAGGGAGTCCCGAACTTGTCGAGAATGTCCTTGGATCCCGCGAAGGTGACGGATTCCCCGATCACCACGAGTTGAACCTTGAACAAAGCGAGCGCGCCGGCACACATCGAGCATGGCGACAGCGTGGTGTACATGACAGTGTCGTGGAACGAGATCGCGCCGGCCTCGCGCAGGCAGCTCATCTCGCCGTGCAGGATCGGATTGTTCTCCTGCACGCGATTGTTGTGGCCGCGGGCGATGATCTTGTCCTCGCGCGTCAGCACGGCGCCGATCGGCAGGCCGCCTTGCGCGATCGAGACTTCGGCCTCGCGGATCGCCTCGAGCATGAAATCGTAATGGCGGGCTTCGACGGCCACGTCAGTGTCCCTTCCCGCGCGGCGTCGTGGTGCCGGTGTCGGTCGGACGCTCGATCTCGGCCTGGAACATCTCGAGGATCCGGTTCAGGGCGTCTTCCTCGGTATATTCGCTCTCGCGCGCATAGGCGCGCGCGGCATGGCGGGCGAGGTCCACCAGCAGCAGGCCCCACATGTCTGGCTCCTCGAAGGCCCGCTGGAACGCCATCGACAGCCCGCCATCCAGCACGAACACGCGCAGGATCTCGACCGCGTCCTCGCGGCTCATGACGTCGGGCGGCAGCGGCTGCTCCTTCGGGCCTGCCATGGTCTACCTGTAGCAGACGGCTCTGGCGGCCTCGACCACTTCGGCGGCCGACGGCAGCGCGAGCTTCTCCAGATTCGCCGCGTAGGGCATCGGCACGTCCTTGCCGGCGACGCGGGTAACAGGCGCGTCCAGATAGTCGAACGCGTTTTCCATGATGCGCGCGGCGATCTCGGCGCCGACGCCGCTCTGCGCCCAGCCCTCTTCCACCGTGACGGCACGGCCGGTCTTCTTGACCGAGTTGACGATGGTCTCCGTGTCCATCGGACGCAGCGTGCGCAAGTCGATCACTTCGGCCTCGATGCCGTCCTTGGCGAGTTCGTCGGCCGCCTTCAGCGCATAAGTCATGCCGTTCGACCAGGAGATGATCGTGACATGGGAGCCTGCGCGCACGATGCGCGCCTTGCCGATCGGGATCACGAAGTCGTCGAGCTTCGGCACCTCGCCGGTGTGCCCATAGAGCATCTCGTTCTCGAGGAAGATCACCGGATTGGGATCGCGGATCGCGGCCTTGAGCAGGCCCTTGTAGTCGGCGGCCGAGAACGGCGCGACGACCTTGAGGCCGGGGACGTTCGAGTACCAGGCTGAGTAATCCTGGCTGTGCTGGGCTGCGACGCGCGCAGCCGCACCGTTGGGCCCACGGAATACGATCGAGCAGCCCATCTGGCCGCCGGACATATAAAGTGTCTTGGCCGCGGAGTTGATGATCTGGTCGATCGCCTGCATGGCGAAGTTGAAGGTCATGAATTCGACGATCGGCTTCAACCCGGTCATCGCGGCACCGACGCCGACGCCGGCAAAGCCGTGCTCGGTGATCGGGGTGTCGATGACGCGGCTCGCGCCGAATTCCTGGAGCAGACCCTGCGTCACCTTGTAGGCGCCCTGATATTCGGCGACTTCCTCGCCCATGACGAAGACGTCGGGGTCGCGGCGCATCTCTTCGGCCATGGCGTCGCGCAATGCTTCGCGGATGGTCTGCGTCACCATCTCAGTGCCGGCAGGCACTTCGGGATCGGGTTCAGTGACAACCTGCGGAGCGGGTGCAGCCTTCGGCGCGGGCGCTTCCGCCTTTGCCGCGGCAGGCGGCGCTGACTCAGCCGCCTTCTCCTGCTTGGCCGGGGCTGGAGCCTTGGCGAGATCGGCGGCGCTTTCGCCATCGGCGAGGATGGTCGCGATCGGCGTGTTCACGGCAACGTCGGCCGTGCCTTCGGGGATCAGGATCTGGCCGAGCGTGCCCTCATCGGTCGCTTCGACCTCCATGGTGGCCTTGTCGGTCTCGATCTCGGCGATCACGTCGCCGGATTTGATCGTCTCGCCCTCTTTTTTAAGCCATTTGGCGAGATTGCCCTTTTCCATCGTGGGCGACAACGCGGGCATCAGCACTTGAATTGGCATATCGACTCCAAGGGAAAGCTTGCGCGCGTTCAGCGGTAAACGTCGGTCCAGAGCTCGGCGGCATCCGGCTCTGGATCGTGCTGGGCAAAGTCAGCGGACGCATTAACGATGTTGCGGACATCGGCGTCGATCGCCTTGAGGTCGGCCTCGCTGACCTTGGCCGCCAGCAGGCGGTTGCGCACCTGCTCGATCGGGTCCTGGTCGTGGCGGACTTTCTCGACCTCCTCGCGCGTGCGGTATTTCGCCGGATCGGACATCGAGTGACCGCGATAGCGGTAGGTTTGCATTTCCAGGATGTAGGGGCCCTTGCCGGCGCGGCACCAGGCCGCCGCCTCCTCGCCCGCCGCCTTGACGGCGCGGACATCCATGCCGTCGACCTGCTTGCCGGGGATGTTGAAGGACGCGCCGCGCTTGGAGAAATCCTGCTGCGCCGAGGCCCGCGAGACCGAGGTGCCCATGGCGTAGCGGTTGTTCTCGATGACGTAGATCACCGGCAGCTTCCAGAGCTCCGCCATGTTGAAGCTCTCATAGACCTGACCCTGGTTTGCCGCGCCGTCACCGAAATAAGTGACGCTGACATTGCCGTTGCTGCGATAATTGTTGGCGAAGGCCAGACCCGTGCCGAGCGAGACCTGCGCGCCGACAATGCCGTGACCGCCGTAGAAGTGCTTCTCCTTGCTGAACATGTGCATGGAGCCGCCCTTGCCCTTGGAATAGCCGCCGCGGCGACCCGTGAGCTCGGCCATGACGCCGTTGGCGTCCATGCCGGTGGCGAGCATGTGGCCGTGGTCGCGATAGCCAGTGATGACCTGATCGCCCTCTTTCAGCGCCATCTGCATGCCGACCACCACGGCCTCCTGGCCGATATAGAGATGGCAGAAACCGCCGATCGCACCCATGCCGTAAAGCTGGCCGGCCTTCTCCTCGAATCGCCGGATCAGGAGCATGTCGCGGAGCGCCTTCAGCTCCTGCTCTCTGGTGAATTCCGGGGGCGAACCGCCGTCGGTTTTGTCTTGCGGGCTGCTTGCGGCGGCTTTCTTGGGGGCGGCCATGAGAATTCCGGGTCAGAGAAAACTGAACCCTCTCTAACCCAACTCAATCGCGTGTGAAAGCACCGCAGCGACATGGCGCGACTTTCATTATGCCGCACTGCAACGTGGCCGAAATTTTGCAAAACCTTTGGCGCTAATCGGGCAACATTAGCTCCGCGCCAAAGCGAGCTCTGCATGCAAACGAGGCAAGGACATCGGACACGCATATCTTCGGACGCTGAGGCCTATGCGTGTCCGATTCGTACCGCTGCGCTTACCAGCCCAATTCTCGCAAATACGCCGCGCGGGCGGCAACGCCCGTATGTGTGAAGTCGGTGAAGACCCCATCGACGCCGAGACGGAAAAATTTGAGGTATTCCTGGGCCGGATCGGCGTGATAGTCGGCCGCGAGATATTTCTTTTCGTTCCGAAACGTGAAGACGTGCACGAACAGCCCGAGCTTGTGCGCATCGGCGATCAGGCTGGTTGCCTCCTGCGTCGATGCATCCAGGGTCGATCCCTTGTAGGGCGTGCCATCGGCATTACTGTCCTTCCACGGCGCGATCTTGAGGGGCATGATATAGGCCTTCCACGGGCCGATGCCCTCGGCATAGGTCTTGATCTCGGCAAGGCCCGCAGGCGTCAGCATCGCATCGTACAGGCGCGCGTCGCCCGCAACCGTCCAGTCGAACGGACGGGAGTTGGTGATGTTGTTAAGCAGGACCTTGCCGGTTTTGAAGTCGATGCCATTACCGTCGACGAGCTGGACTTCACGGGTCTCGAGGCCATGGCCGCGCATATATTTCAAGCTGCCAGGCTCGAAGCTCTGGACCAGGATCGGCGCATCCTTGCTGTTGAGGCCGTTGTCCTTGATGATCTTGATCAAGGCATCCTCGAGCGGATGGCTGCCCGGCGCGCCGCAGCCGTTGGCGATGGCCTGGGCATTGTTCCAGGTCGGATTCTTGGTTTCCGGATAGACCAGGATCGACCGCCCCGTCTCCTTGCTCTTGGCCTTGGCGATATCGAGGATGTCCTGGAAGCTGATGACCGGGAATTTGCCGTTGAAGATTTTTGGCCGCTCATTGGCCGCATCATAGGTGGTGCCGCCGATCCATTCCTTCAGCTCGGCCATGGTGAAATCGGTGATCGACCAGTCATTGGTGTGGTCTTCGCCATCGACAATCAATGACTTCAGCGCAGATTTGGGATCAGAGGGATCGGTGAGATCCGTGAGATAGTCAGCGGGCGTGCCGGCGGCAGCCGGTGCCTTGACGCGCACGCCGGGCACGGTGCGCTTGCGCACCGCGACCGCCGCATTGGTCTTCGCCACCTCGGCCACATTGGTGTTGTCGCTCAGCCAGGGATTGTGACGCGCGACCAGGACGCAATCCTTGGTGAGGTGCAGATCCTCTTCGAGCGCGTCGGTGCCGAGCGCCGCCGCGAGGTCATACGAGGCCTCGGTCTCTTCCGGCACCAGCCCCGGCACGCCACGATGCCCAAGGATTAGCGGCGCTTTGCCGTCAACGGTCAGGAAGGGTTTTGCGCCTGATGGTACCGGGGCAGTCTGTGCACAGGCGAGCGACAACGGCAGGAATGCCGCGCCGAACAGCATCGCTCCAAAACGCAGCATCCGTCGTGAACGATTGTTCGTCATGGCAAGCCTCCATCTTCACAGCACGGCATATGCCGGGCTCGCCGTCTTGTCTCAAGACTCTGACAGGCGGATGACGGAGGATTCAGTTCTGCGGGATCATCCGGACGAGATCGTGCGGATTGACGTAGTCGAGCTGAAAGCGCGCCCGCTCATCCAGCATGTCGGGGTCGATCTTTTCGGTGCGCAAGAGCGACACCCGCTGCTCGCTGCGGGCGCGCTCGCGCTTGAGCTGGGCGAGTTCGCTGGTCAGCGCGACGATCTCCTGGTCGAGCTCCTGGCGGGCGTTGAGGCCGTATTTGCCGGTATAGGCGTTGACGCCGAAATAGCCGACGATGGCAGCCGCCATCGCATAGAGGGCAAGACCGGTCAGGATCGATTTGAGGCGCGCGCGGGAGACCATTTTGGCAAGATGAGCCAGCTTGGTTAAGGGAGTGCTAACCGCGCACGCCGCGCCACCGGTCTCGTCATGCCCGGGCTTGTCCGGACATGACGGAGGCTAGAGCGGCCTCAGCCGTGATGCTTGGCCACGTGCGTCGCGAAGGCGCCGAGATAGGCCTGGAGCACGCCCTTCAGCGAGTCCTTGGTCAGATTGCCCTCGGCATCGAAGGCGTCGCCGACCGCGTTCAGATAGGTCTCGGGCTGCTGCATGATCGGGCCGGAGATGCCCGGCAGGATATTCTGCAGAGTCTTGGCAGCGCTGACGCCCCCGAGCGGACCCGGCGAATTGGAGATGATGCCGACCGGTTTGCCGTTGAACGAGCTCTTGCCATAGGGCCGCGAGGCGACGTCGATGGCGTTCTTCAACACGCCCGGGATGGCGCGATTGTACTCGGGGGTGACGAAGATGACGCCGTCGGACTTCTGCAGCTTCTCGCGGAAGGCCAGCCAGTCGGCCGGCGGCGCGCCCTCGAGGTCTTGATTGAAGAACGAGATGCCCTCGAGCGTGACGACCTCGAGCTTGAGAGAAGCTGGCGCGAGCTTGGTGAGCGCTTTGGCGATCTTCAGCGAAAAGCTGTCCTTGCGCAGGCTGCCGGCGATCACGACGATGTTGTAGGCCATCAGATTTTCCTTGGATTGTCCCAGAAACCTTGAGGGGAAGTGCCGGGCCGCACTTAAGCGATCGGAACCGATGGATGCAAGTGCATGAACCGGTCCGATTTGGAAACGCTGCGTTTCTGAACCGTCCCCTAGAAAAATCGAGCCGCCAAGCGACGGCCCGATCTTTCGTGCAAATCTGCAAGCGAGATCATATCTCGGATTCCACGCCGACGCGGTCTCCCACTTGGCTCAGAAGGCAAGACTCTTTTGGGTGACCTGCCCTCGCAGATCACGACAATTTATTCGGATTGATGAGGAATTTTTCGCCGGTGGCACGTTTGGCGTACACCGCGATGTTGGCGGGATCGAGCGCCTCCTGCAACGACACCACCTTGGTGTAGTGGCTGGCAAAGGTGGTCTTCAATTCGCTCACGACACGCTGGCGCAGCCGTCCGATGTCGGCAGGTCCGATCTTCTGCAGGAACGGGGTCAGCAACCAGCCGCCGACGCCCCAGGCCATACCGAAGCCGCGCGGCAGTTCAATGGGGCGGATATCGAGCGCGCCGTAGACATAGACCTGCTTGTGCACGCTGGATCCGTAACGGCTATATTCCTTCGCGGTTTTGTTGATCGCGATTTCCATGCAGTTGAGGATGTCGCCGGCGAGCTTGCCGCCGCCGATGGCATCGAAGGCGATGGTGGCGCCGGTTTCGACCAGCGCATTGGTGAGATCGTCGAGGAAGCTTGGCACGCTGGAATCGACGACATACTTGGCGCCGATCTTGTGCAGGATATCCGCCTGCTCCTTGCTGCGCACGATGTTGACCAGCGGGATGCCGTCCTTGATGCAGATCTTGTTCAGCATCTGGCCGAGATTGGAGGCGGCCGCGGTGTGCACCAGGGCCTTGTGGCCTTCGCGCCGCATCGTCTCGGTCATGCCGAGCGCGGTGAGCGGGTTGACGAACCAGGATGCCCCGTCCGCCGCCGTCGTGCCTTCGGGGAGCGGCTGGCAATCCCTCGCCTTCAGGGTCCGGTACTGCGCGTACATGGCGCCGCCAATCATCGCGACCGTCTTGCCCATCAGCGCCTTCGCAGCATCCGACGAGCCGGTCTTGATGACGACGCCCGCGCCCTCATTGCCGACAGGCAAGGACTGATCGAGCCGCGCGCCCATCGCGCGCATCGCACCGTCAGGCACCTTTGCGGTGATGACGGGCGCCTCTTTTGTGCCGGACGCCTTGGCCGTGCTCATGTCGGCGGCGCCGACGAGCAGGCCGAGGTCGGACGGGTTGATCGGCGCCGCCTCGATGCGGACGACGACTTCGTCCTCGGCGGGCTCGGGGGTCGGCACGTCGACAAGCGAGATTTCGAGCTCGCCGCTTGTCTTGATCAGCGAACGCAGTTGCAGTCCGGTCTTGCCGTCGCTCATGTCGATCCTCCCCTGCCTCGTTAAGCGCCGGCTTATGCCAGCGCCTTCAGTGCCGCCTTGCCACCATAGAGCGCCTGTTTGCCGAGCTGCTGCTCGATGCGCAGAAGCTGGTTGTATTTGGCGGTGCGATCGGAACGCGCAAGGGAGCCGGTCTTGATCTGACCGCAATTGGTGGCGACCGCGAGGTCGGCGATGGTGGAATCCTCGGTCTCGCCGGAGCGGTGCGACATCACCGAGGTGTAGCCGGCTTTGTGCGCCATCTCGACGGCGGCGAGCGTCTCGGTCAGCGTGCCGATCTGGTTGACCTTGATCAGGATCGAGTTGGCGCGGCCGGCCTTGATGCCTTCGCCGAGGCGCTTGACGTTGGTGACGAAGAGGTCATCGCCGACGAGCTGGCACTTCGTGCCGATGAGGTCAGTCAATTCCTTCCAGCCGTCCATGTCGTCTTCCGACATGCCGTCCTCGATGGTGACGATCGGGTAGCGGCCGACGAGGTCGGCAAGGTACTTCGCCTGCTCGGAGATCGAACGGCTCTTGCCCTCGCCTTCATAGACATATTTGCCGTCCTTGAAGAATTCCGTCGAGGCGCAATCGAGGCCGATCACGATGTCGGTGCCCGCCTTGTAGCCGGCCTTGCCGATCGCGTTCATGACGAATTCAAGCGCGGCGTCCGCCGACGGCAGGTTCGGGGCGAAGCCGCCCTCGTCGCCGACATTGGTGTTGTGGCCGGCCTTCTTCAGCTCCGACTTCAGCGTGTGGAACACTTCCGCGCCGTAACGCAGGCCTTCCGCGAAGGACGACGCGCCGACGGGCAGGATCATGAATTCCTGGAAGTCGATCGGATTGTCGGCGTGCACACCGCCATTGATGATGTTCATCATCGGCACCGGCAGGAGCCGCGCCGAGGTGCCGCCGACGTAGCGATATAGCGGCATGTCGAGCGAGTTGGCGGCCGCCTTGGCGCAGGCGAGCGAGACGCCGAGAATGGCGTTGGCCCCTAGCCGGCTTTTGTTCGGCGTGCCGTCGAGCTCGATCATGATCTGGTCGATTTGGGCCTGCTGCTCGACATCGAGGCCGCTCAGCGCTTCAAAAATCTCGCCGTTGACGGCGCCGACCGCCTTGGTGACGCCCTTGCCGAGATAGCGGGTCTTGTCGCCGTCGCGCAGCTCGACCGCCTCATGGGCGCCGGTTGAGGCGCCTGATGGCACCGCGGCGCGGCCGAGCGCGCCATCTTCCAGCACGACGTCGACTTCGACGGTGGGATTGCCGCGGCTATCGAGGATTTCGCGTCCGATGATGTCGATGATGGCGGTCATGGAGAGCCTCTTTCGGGGAACAATGGGTGCAGTTGGCGGTGCTTCTACCGCAATGCATCGAAGCGGAAAAGTCCGGGTGACGGCCGCGCCATCATTGGCTATGAGGGCCGCATGTCAAAAAAACCCAGCAAATCGAAGACCTCGCCCAGCCTGCAGCTCGGCCGTGCCGTGGAATGGCCTGATGCGCCCGAGAAGGCAAAGCTCGACCGCGTGCCCAATCCGCAAGACGGCACCGATTATCTGGTCCGTTTCACCGTGCCGGAATTCACCTCGCTGTGCCCCGTCACCGGCCAGCCGGATTTCGCCCATCTGATGATCGACTACGCCCCCGGACAATGGCTGCTGGAGTCGAAATCGCTCAAACTCTACATCGCCAGCTTCCGCAATCACGGCGCCTTCCACGAGGACTGCACCGTGATGATCGGCAAGCGCATCGCTGCCGAGATCAAGCCGAAATTCTTGCGCATCGGCGGCTATTGGTACCCGCGCGGCGGCATCCCGATCGACGTGTTCTGGCAGACCGGACGCGTGCCGAAGGGCCTGTGGGTGCCTGAGCAAGGCGTTGCGCCCTATCGCGGGCGGGGTTGATCTCGGCGCGGCGCGCCGCTCGTCATCTTCCCGATCAGGCCCGCGCGTCCGACGGTGCACGCTGCTTCAGCAGCCTGGCGCAGACCAGACCCAGCACCACCATGATCGCGGCGCTCGCGAGCAGCGTCGGCAACTTGCCGCCATGCTGGAGGCCAAGGCCGTAGGCGATCGGGCCGACCGTCTGCCCCATGAAGAAGAAGAACGAATGCAGCGACATCGCGGTGGCGCGCGCCCCGATCGACAGCTCGCTGGCGAATACCTGCAGGCAGCCATGGATCATGTAGAAGCCCCAGCCCATCGCCAGCATGCTGAGGAATTGCAGCTTCCATTGGGGACCGAAGGCGAGCACGCCGAGCTGCAGCCCGACGAGCCCCGCGCCCGCGATCATCATGCCCTTGACGCCGAGCCACGGCAGGAAGCGAGAGACCGTAAACGTGTAAAACAGCCCGCCGATCGCAAAGCCAGCGATCACGATGCCTGCGATCGACGGCGACTTCTCGCCGAGATCGAACAGCAGCGCGGCGATGAACGGAAACAGGCCGAACACGCAGCAGCCCTCGACGAAAACGGCCGAGTAGCAGTAGCGCGTGTTGGGGTTGGCGAAAATGGTGCGATAGCCTTGCCGCAAAGTCCTCAGATCGGTTTTCGGGGGAGCCGTCAGCGCAGCGCCGCGAAAGCCCGCCGCCACCGCCACGGCCGCGATCAGGCCCAGCGCGCCAAGGATCATGAGCACACCGCGCCAGCCGATGAGTTCGCCGATAATGCCGGAAGCGGTCGCGCCAAGCAGATTGCCGGTCATCGACCCCGCAAGCGTGCGCCCGATCGCAACCTGCCGCTTGCCGGGCGCGACGAGGTCGGCGGTCAGGCCGAGAGCCACCGGAAATACGCCGCCGGAGGCGATGCCGGCCAGGATGCGGCTGGCGAACAGGCCCGAGAAAGTGCTCGCGACCGCGCCGAGAATGCAGGCGACGCCGAGCAGCGCCAGGCACAGCGTCATGAGCCGCGCCTTGCCGAACATATCGGCAGCCGCTCCGATCACGGGCTGGACCAGCGCGTAGATCAGGGCATAGCCGGCCGCGATGCTGGCAGCCATCGTGATGCTGATCGAAAAATCCTCGGCGACATGCGGCAGCACCGGATCGAGCGCGCGCGTGGACAATGCCGCCGAGAAGCTCGCGAGCGCGATGATGTTGATCGCGGGCGGAAATTTCTGGTCGGAGGGCGGCCTGGTTACAGGCTGGTGCATCACCGTGATGTGCTTTTTGTCACCGCGTCGAACGCCATCAGCGTGCGGATCAGCCCCTCGAACTCGCGCAGCGGCACCATGTTCGGGCCGTCGGAAGGCGCTCGATCCGGATCGGGGTGGGTTTCGATAAAAACACCGGCGACACCGACCGCCACGGCCGCACGCGCCAGCACCGGCACGAATTCGCGCTCGCCGCCGGAGGAAGCGCCCTTCCCGCCCGGCTGCTGCACCGAATGCGTGGCATCGAAGATCACGGGTGCGCCGGTCGTGCGCGCCATGATCGGCAGCGCGCGCATGTCGGAGATAAGCGTGTTGTAGCCGAAGGAGGCGCCGCGCTCGGTGACGAGCACATTGGGATTGTCCGCGGTGGTAATCTTGGCGACGACGTTCGCCATGTCCCAGGGCGCCAGGAACTGGCCCTTCTTGACGTTGACGACCTTGCCGGTTGCGGCCGCGGCCAGCAGCAGATCGGTCTGCCGGCACAGGAAGGCCGGGATCTGCAAGACGTCGACGGCTTGCGCCACTTCCGCGCATTGCGCGGCATCGTGCACGTCGGTCAGCACGGGCAGACCGAGCGAGGAGCGGATCTCGGCGAAGATCGGCAGCGACTGCGCGAGCCCGAGGCCGCGCGCAGCGGAGGCGCTGGTGCGGTTGGCCTTGTCGAACGAGGTCTTGTAGACGAGCCCGATGTTCAGCCGCGCGGCAATCTCCTTCAGCGCGGAGGCGACCTCCAGCGCATGCTGACGGCTTTCGAGCTGGCAGGGCCCTGCAATGATCGAGATCGGCAGATCATTGCCGAACCTGACCGTGCCAACGCTGACGACCGGCGCCGCTGATGTCGAAGAGCTCAAGACCAATCCCTCGTTTCGCCGCGACCATAGCGGCGATGAGGGTCGGATCAACCCTATTTGGCCCGGGCCACCAGAATATCAGGGTTGCGCGCAGCATCGTTTCCCGCGCGCTGATCGGCGCTATTTCACGGCCGAGAAGGCGGTCGGCGCCAGAATCTGGCTGACGATGTTCTCGACGATCTGCCCGTCGGCCTCGGTCTTGGCGCGCGCCTCGATCCAGTCCGGATCGGTCATGAACGCGGTCCATTTCTTCTCGCGCTCCGCCAAGGACTCCCAAGCAAGAAAGTAGGTAAGTTCCTGATTGGAGATGCCGATCAGCGTGGTGAAGAACCCGGCCTGCTTGATGCCGTGCTTCTCCCAGATCTTCAGCGTCATCGTCTCAAAGCGCTTCAAGAGCGCCGGCAGGCGGCCGGGCACGCAGCGGTATTGTCGCATTTCGTAGATCATCGGAGCTCATTCCCTGCATTGTTGTTCTTGCAAGGCGCTTGTCGCAACAAAATGCGCGATCGTCAAAGGCCAGCACTCCGTCAGGGCGCCTGCTTCGCCGGATCGATGACATTCGCATCCGCGGCTCCCGATTGATCGTCGGTTTGGGGTCGGAAAGGCGTTCGTCCCATCCAGGGTTGCGGCTGAATAAATTGGAGCCAATCCTTCACGGAAGGAATCCAGCCCAAGTCGTCCATCACATGCTGCTCGCCGATCGTCCGCACGGGAACCCGCTTCCCGTTGCCGTTCTTGATGGTCGCGCCAAAAATCGCTTCACAGAGGAAGATGCCTTCGCTGTGATGACGAAGCGCCCGATGGCGAAAATCGGCCAAGTGAGCTTTGCTCTCGTCAAACCAGTCATGGATCGCGAGATAGTCCTCAGGACTCCCCCCGAACAGCTTCGCCGACCGGACCGCATGATGGTAGGGATGGGCCATGATCAGCCAATCTCCCCCTCGGCAGAGCCAAACACGACCGCGGCGTCCTTCTCGTCCGTAATTGTACAGGCGTCGAAATCGATCGTCAGGACACCGCGCAGCATGAATGCGCCTGCATCGAATCTGCCCATGATCGCGCTGGCCGCGTCGTCGATCAGCGCCGAATAATCAAGCCCCCAGTTGCCAACCTCCAAGATCACCCGGCCATCATTCATTTCGACTGACCGAAAATGGGTGAAGCTTTCGTCGCCGCCGCCGTCGTAAGCGCCGACAACCCGCTTGACACCGGCGGCGCGAAACTTGGCAACCAGCCGCGATATTTTCCACAGTGCGTGTTTCGCGATCGCGTCTTCGCGTTCCTCAAATTTCGATCGCCAGTCCTGCCATTGCTCGGGCGACGGCTCTGGAGCTGGCGCAGGCGTCTGCGCAGAGGTCGGTTGACGTCCGAACACGCGCGCAAAGAATCCCTGAGTGATTGGAGCTACGACAGGCTGTACGACGCGCAACGGGGACTGCGGCGGGTCGGGAATGATGGGCTCAGGCCCCGGCGTTTCCTGAAACGAGAGCACGCTCGCTTTGGCACGCCAAGGATCAACATACTCAAACGCAGCTAATTCCGGCGCATCGATACCTTCAGATTCAGCCTGTTCGAGATAGACATCCCATTCAGGCGTACCCTCGCCAATATAGTAGGGCATTCCAACACCACCAGCGATTGTCAATGTCGGAACACTGCCACGCTGGATAGCGACGGTCTATGGCAAATCCGCGCTTCAGCGTCTGCCGACGTCGATGGGACGCTCGTCCTGCAAATCGATCCTAGACCAGCCGGCTCTGCACCATCGCTGCCTGGATGAACGAGGCGAACAGCGGGTGCGGCTCGAACGGCCGCGACTTCAGCTCGGGGTGGAACTGGACGCCGATGAACCAGGGGTGATCCTCGTACTCGACGATTTCAGGCAACACGCCGTCGGGCGACAGGCCGGAGAAGCGCAGGCCCTGCTGCTCGAGACGGTCCTTGTAGGCGGTGTTGACCTCGTAGCGGTGGCGGTGGCGTTCGGATATCTCGAGGGCGCCGCCATAGACTTGCGAGACGCGGCTGCCGCGCGTCAGCGCTGCCGGGTATGCCCCGAGCCGCATCGTGCCGCCGAGATCGCCGGCCTTGGAGCGCTTCTCGAGTTCGTTGCCGCGCAGCCATTCCGTCATCAGGCCGACCAAGGGCTCCTTGGTCGGGCCGAACTCGGTGGAATTGGCCTCCTCGATGCCGACGAGATTTCGCGCCGCCTCGATCACCGCCATCTGCATTCCGAAGCAGATGCCGAAATACGGCACGTCGCGCTCGCGTGCGAACTGCGCCGCGCGGATCTTGCCTTCGGCCCCGCGCTGGCCGAAGCCGCCCGGCACCAGGATGCCGTTGACGTGCTCGAGGAACGGCGCCGGATCTTCCTTCTCGAAGATCTCGCTCTCGATCCAGTCGAGATTGACCTTCACCTTGTTGGCGATGCCGCCATGCGAGAGCGCCTCGATCAGCGACTTGTACGCATCCTTCATGCCGGTGTACTTGCCGACGATGGCGATGGTGACGTTGCCTTCAGGATTACGGACGCGCTCGTTGATCTTCTGCCAGCTCTGCAGCACCGGCGGAATCCGCGAGCCGATGCCGAAGGCGGCGAGCACTTCGTCGTCGAGGCCGGCATTGTGATAGGCCTCGGGCACCGCGTAGATGTTGTCGACGTCGCGCGCCTCGATCACGGCGCTTTCGCGCACGTTGCAGAACAGCCCTAACTTGCGCCGCTCCTCCTTCGGGATCTCGCGATCGGTGCGGCAGAGCAGGATGTCCGGCTGGATGCCGATCGAGCGCAGCTCCTTGACCGAGTGCTGCGTCGGCTTGGTCTTCAATTCGCCGGCGCTCGGGATATAGGGCAAAAGCGTGAGATGGATGTAGACGGCGTGATCGCGCGGCAGCTCGTTCTTGAGCTGGCGGATCGCCTCGAAGAACGGCAGGCCCTCGATGTCGCCAACAGTGCCGCCGATCTCGACCAGCACGAAGTCGTAATCGTCGTTGCCGGAGAGCACGAACTCCTTGATGGCGTTGGTGACGTGCGGAACCACCTGGATGGTCGCGCCGAGATAATCGCCGCGGCGTTCCTTCGAGATGATGTCCTGGTAGATGCGCCCGGTCGTAATGTTGTCGGCCTTGGTCGCCGGCCGGCCCGTGAAGCGCTCGTAGTGACCGAGATCGAGATCGGTCTCCGCGCCGTCATCGGTCACGAACACTTCGCCGTGCTGATACGGCGACATCGTTCCGGGATCGAGATTGAGATAGGGGTCGAGCTTGCGGAGGCGGACCTTGTAGCCCCGGGCTTGCAACAGGGCACCCAGTGCCGCCGAAGCCAGACCCTTGCCGAGCGAAGAAACCACGCCGCCGGTGATGAATATGTACCGCGCCATGGGACTTAACCTTTAATCCCTCGAATTCGATTCGCCAAAGCGATTCGTATTCCGCCCCAAAGATTCTGCGGGCCTGTGGGTGATCCGAAACTGAGAGTGGTGACAGGGCCTTGATGGGGATTCTTGATGCAGGACGATAGCCACCGCCCTGCATGGCCCCCCTGCTTTATTGCGAGCGCGGCACCTGCGGGCCTGACGGCGCTGCCGGAGCCTGCTGCTGCTCGTCCGCCTTCTTCAGCGTGTCCAGAATGCCGCCCGAGGTCGGCGGGGCGATCGGCCCGCCGCCGGCCGGCTGGGTCTGCGACGCCGGCTGGCCGATAATCGAGGTCGGCGCGCGGTTGTAGCCGGCGTACCAGGATAGGAACAGGCTGGTCAGGAAGAAGCCGGCCGCAAGGACCGCGGTCGTCCGTGACAATAGATTCGCTGTGCCGCGGCTCGACATAAAGCCCGCGCCTCCGCCCATGCCGAGGCCGCCGCCTTCTGACTTCTGGAGCAGGACGGCACCGATCATGATGACAACGATCATGAGGTGGACGACGATAACAACGGTCTGCATGGTATCCTTCCGTCACAAGCCGATAGCGCCGAGACGGCGGCCGATCGCGCTTCGCGGGTTTTCCTGAAGTTGCGCGGTGTTACACGATCGGAAGGGGCATTGCCACCCCCGATCGGCCACGGCCGGCGCTTTACGCTTAGCTAGGGGCAGCCCTTGGCAATGGCAAGGAAATCGGCGGCTTTCAGGCTGGCACCGCCGACCAGCGCGCCGTTGACGTTTTTGACCGCCATCAGTTCGGCCGCATTCGAAGGCTTGACCGAGCCGCCGTACAGGATCCGCATCCGACCCCCGTCCTCCTTGAACCTGATGGTCAGGAGTTCCCGGATAAAGCCATGAATCTGCTCGACATCCTTGGCGGTGGGCGTGAGACCCGTGCCGATCGCCCAGACCGGCTCATAGGCCACCACCAGGTTGGCGGCCGTGGAGCCGTCCGGCAGCGAGCCGTTGAGCTGGCCGCGCAGGATGTCCAAGGTCTGGCCGGCATCGCGCTGCGCTTGCGTCTCGCCGATGCAGACGATCGCGACCACCCCGGCCCGCCAGGCCGCTTCCGCCTTCTGCCGGATCAGGGCATCGCCCTCGCCGTGATCGGCACGGCGCTCGGAATGGCCGACGATGATGGCCGTCGCACCCGCGTCCGCCAGCATTTCGGCCGCGATATCGCCGGTATGGGCGCCGGAAGCGTTGGGATGGCAATCCTGGGCCCCCACGGCGACCTTCTTGCCTCGCGCCTTGTCGGCAAAGGCCGCGATCAGGGTCGCCGGCGGGCAGACCAGCAGATCGACCTTGCCGGCCACCTCTGCCGCTCCATCGAGCATGGCGTCGAATTCGGCGGCCGCAGCCTTCAGCCCGTTCATTTTCCAATTGCCCGCGATCAGCGGCCGGATGGCATCGGTCATGTCAATGTCCAGCAAAATGAGCTTTGTGCATGCGCTAGCAGAGGTCCTGCTGCAGTTCCAGAGACCAAGAGCCCTTTAGCCGCAGCTTTCGGAGGTTGACCTGACCTGAGGTTGCGGGGGGAAAGCCGCCACTTTATGATGGCATATCAAATTGGTGACGCGCTTCTGCGGAATCTGCATTAAGACGCGCTCCCGTTCCCCTCCTGCCAAACAAGTTGGACCAAATGCTTCGAGGAATGCGCAAGGCCTCATCAAACTGGGTCGGCAAGACCATCATGGCCGTCGTGATGGGCGTGTTGATCATCAGCTTCGGCATTTGGGGCATCGCCGACATCTTCCGGGGCTTCGGGCAGTCCACGTTGGCCAAGGTCGGCCACACCGAGATCTCGCTGAACGAGTTCCGCCAGATCTACACCGACCGCCTCCAGCAGATCGGCCGCCAGTTCGGCCGGCCGCTGACGCCGGAACAGGCGCGCGCGTTCGGCCTTGACCGCCAGGTGCTGCAGCAGACGATTGCGGAAGCCGCCCTCGACGAAAACGCGCGCCGGCTCGGCCTCGGCCAGTCCGACGATCAGATCCGCCAGCTCATCATGAACGATCCAAACTTTAGGGGCGTCGATGGCAAGTTCGATGCGAACCGCTTCCAGGCCGTGATCCGCAATTTCGGCTACACCGAGCAGCGTTACGTGGCCGAGCAGCGCAAGGTGGCGCTCCGCCGGCAGATCACCGGCACGATCGGCGCCGGCCTCGAGCCGCCGAAGACCATGCTCGAGGCGGCAACGCGTTTCCAGAATGAGCAGCGCTCGATCGAGTTCGTCAGGCTTGATGCGGCGCAGGCGGGCACCATCGAGGCGCCCTCGCCCGAGGCGCTCGCCGCCTATTTCGAGGACCACAAGGTCCAGTTCCGCGCGCCCGAATACCGCAAGATCGTCTTCGCGGTGATCTCGCCGGAGGATATCGCCAAGTGGACCGACGTTTCCGACGAGGACGCGAAAAAGCTGTTCGAGCAGCGCAAGGACCAGCTCGGCACGCCTGAGAAGCGCCAGATCCAACAGATCGTATTCCCGAATGTCGCCGAGGCACAGGCCGCGCGCGAGCGCCTGGTCGGCGGGATGTCATTTGAGGATCTCGGCAAGGAGCGCGGGCTGAGTCCCTCCGACGTCGATCTCGGGCTCGTGACCAAATCCTCACTCGAACCCGCCGTTGGCAATGCTGCCTTCGCGCTTCGTGTTGGCGAGATCAGCCAGCCGATCCAGGGGCCGATTGGCGTCTCAATCATCAAGGTCAACAAGATCGAGCCGGCGGTCGAGGCGAACTACGCGACCCTTGCCCCCGCCATCAAGCGCGAGATCGCCGCCGGACGCGCGCGCGCCAAGGTCGGCGAACTCCGCGACAAGATGGAGGATGAACGCGGTGCCGGCACCAGCGTCGCCGAGGCCGCGCAGAAGCTCGGCATCACCGCCGTGACCATCGACGCGGTCGACCGCTCCGGCCGCGCGCCGAATGGGCAGCCGGTCGAGAACATTCCGCAGGGCCTCGACGTGGTGTCGCAGGCCTTCAACAGCGACGTCGGCGTCGACAACGACCCGATCTCGTACAAGGGCGGCTATGTCTGGTACGACGTGCTCGCCATCACGCCGTCGCGCGACCGCAATCTCGACGAGGTCCGCGACCAGGTCGAGGCGCGCTGGCGCCAGGACCAGATCGCCGCCAGGCTGAAGACCAAGGCGACCGAGATGGTCCAGAAGCTCGAACAGGGCGGCAAGCTCGCCGACGAAGCGACCACCATCGGCGCCAAGGTCGAGACCGCCAGCGGCTTCAAGCGCGACGATCAACCCGCCGGCGTGTCCGCGAACATCGTTGCGGCGGCCTTCCGCACCGCCAAGGACGGCGTCGGACAGGTGCCCGTGACCGGCGGCACCGAGGTGATCGTCTACCGTGTCACCGACATCGTGGAGCCCACCGTCGACACCGCCTCTGACGCCGTCAAGAAGCTGAAGGACGGCATCGACCGGTCGCTGACCGACGAGCAGGTCGCCTCCTACGTCAACAAGCTTGAAGCCGACATCGGGACCAGCATTAATCAGGCCGCCTTCGCGCAAGTGACCGGCGCGAACCAGTGAGTTGAAAGCACGCGATGGACGACCTGAAATCGATCATTGGAAAAGTGGCGACCGGCGCCAGCCTGTCGCGTGACGAAGCCGCATCCGCCTTCGACGCCGTGATGTCCGGCGAGGCCACGCCCTCGCAGATGGGCGGGCTGTTGATGGCGCTGCGGGTGCGCGGCGAGACCGTGGAGGAGATCACCGGCGCTGTTACGGCGATGCGCTCGAAGATGCTCACTGTCGATGCGCCCGCGGACGCCGTCGACATCGTCGGCACCGGCGGCGACGGCTCCGGTTCGGTCAATGTCTCGACCTGCGCCTCGTTCATCGTCTCCGGCACCGGCCTGCCGGTCGCCAAGCACGGCAACCGCGCACTGTCATCGCGCTCGGGCGCCGCCGACGTGCTGGCCTCGCTAGGTGTCAAGATCGATCTCAGGCCCGAGCAGGTCGGACGCTGCGTGCGCGAATGCGGCATCGGCTTCATGTTCGCGCCGGCTCATCACCCCGCGATGAAGAATGTCGGGCCGACCCGGGTCGAGCTCGCCACCCGCACGATTTTCAATCTGCTCGGTCCCTTGTCCAACCCGGCCGGCGTGAAGCGGCAGATGGTCGGCGTATTCTCCAGGCAATGGGTGCAGCCGCTGGCGCAGGTGCTCAAGAACCTCGGCTCCGAATCCGCCTGGGTGGTGCACGGCTCCGATGGCCTCGACGAAATCACCCTGACCGGCCCGACCTTCGTCTCAGCGCTGCACAATGGCGAGATCCGGAATTTCGAGGTGACGCCCGAGGATGCCGGACTGTCCCGCTGCGAGTCCGGTGCACTCAAGGGGGGTGACGCCGAGGCCAATGCGATCGCGCTGCAAAGCGTGCTTGAGGGCAAGCCGAGCCCCTACCGCGATGTCGCTCTCATCAACGCTGCTGCGGCGCTGGTTGTCGCCGGTCGCGCCAAGGACCTGAAGGAGGGCGTTGCGCTCGGCGCGAAAGCGCTCGACAGCGGCGCGGCGGGCGCGCGGCTGAAACATCTGATCGCGGTCTCGAACAGCTGAGCTTGTCATGTCGGACATCCTGACCAAGATCGAAGCCTACAAGCGCGAGGAGATCGCGGCGGCCAAGCGGGCGCAGCCGCTCTCGGTGGTTGAGGCACAGGCCAAAGCGCAGGGCGCGCCGCGCGGCTTCGTGCGCGCGATCAGGGCCAAGCACGCCAATGGCGACTACGCGCTCATCGCCGAGGTGAAGAAGGCCTCGCCGTCCAAGGGGCTGATCCGCGAAGACTTCGATCCGCCTGATCTCGCCAAGGCCTATGAGCTCGGCGGCGCGGCTTGTCTCTCGGTCTTAACCGACACGCCCTCGTTCCAGGGCCATCTCGACTTCATGGCGGCGGCGCGCGCGGCGACCTCGCTGCCCGTTCTGCGCAAGGATTTTCTGTTCGACACCTATCAGGTCGCCGAGGCGCGCGCGCACGGCGCCGACTGCATCCTCATCATCATGGCCGCACTTGATGACGCCACCGTCAGGGACCTCGAGGACGCAGCCCTTGCCTATGGCATGGACGTACTGATCGAGGTCCACGATCGCGCCGAGCTCGACCGCGCGCTGAAGCTGCGCTCGCCGATGATCGGGGTCAACAACCGCAATTTGCGCACCTTCGAGACTACGCTGACGACCAGCGAGATGCTGGCACCGCTGATCCCGAGCGAGCGGCTGATGGTCGGCGAAAGCGGCATCTTCACACCTGCCGACCTCGCCCGGCTCGCGCAGGTCGGCATGTCGACCTTCCTGGTCGGCGAAAGCTTGATGCGGCAGGCCGACGTCGCCGCCGCCACGCGTACGTTGCTCACGCGCGAGAAGGCCCGCGCCACGGGCACGCGCTGACATGGTGCGTAAGCCGTCCAAGACCAAGCTATCGAAGACGGCGGGCCCTGCTCTCACCCATATCGGCGCCTCCGGCGAGGCGCGGATGGTCGACGTGTCGGACAAGGCCACAACCGAGCGGCTCGCCGTGGCCGAAGGACGCGTCGTCATGGCGAAGGCGACGCTGGACCTGATCGTCTCCGGCGATGCCAAGAAGGGTGACGTGCTCGGCACCGCCCGCATCGCCGGAATCATGGCGGCGAAACGTACCTCTGAGCTGATCCCGCTGTGTCATCCGCTGGCGCTATCGAAGGTCACGGTCGAGATCGAGCCCGATGTAAAGCTGCCGGGCTGTGTCGTGCGGGCCAGCGTCAAGGTGACAGGTCCCACCGGCGTCGAGATGGAAGCGCTGACGGCGGTTACGGTCGCCTGCCTCACCATCTATGACATGATCAAGGCCGTGGAGCGCGGCGTCCGCATCGAGGGCATCCATCTCATCGAAAAGCTGGGCGGCAAGTCGGGCCACTACCGCGCCTAGAGCCGCTTCCGTTCCGATGGAATCGGAACCGGGCTCGTCGTTGCGAATCCGATTACACCAATGCGGCGCCAAGTATCGTCAACACGTTGGATGGTTAAATGTTGGTTGACGTCACCGTGGCCGGCAAGAACTGACCGTCATCGCGACCATCGCAGGGAAAACCTGCCCGCCTGTTGTCATGCGCATCGAATGCATTTGCGCGTTACGGTTCATGCCGCATTAACCGCGCTTCCTAACGCCGCCTCCACATCGATGCCGTAAACCGACGGATGTTACGGGGCCGCGAATTGACCCTGACGTGTGCATGGCAACGATCGACATGAAGACAAGATACGGCAGTCGCCTGCTTGACCAGACCTTCGTACGCAGCGGCCCGATCCGCTGGCTAGTGGTGGGCGGCGTACTCCTGATCGCGGCGATCGCCGTCGGCGCGGTGCTGATGGCGCAGAATTTCCGCGAGCGCGCGCTGCGCAACTCCGGCCGCGAGCTGGAAAACACCGTGCTGCTGCTCGCCCATCATTTCGATCAGCAATTGCAGGATTTCGCGGTCATCCAGAGGGATTTCGTCGATCACGTGCGCGCGAGCGGAATCATGACCGCGGAAGACTATCGCAAGCGCTTCTCCGGCCAGGACGTGCACCGGATGCTGCGTTCGAAGATCGATGCGCTCCCCTACATGGGCGGCGTCAACATCATCGACGCCGATGGCAACGTGATCAATTCCTCGACGGCATGGCCGGCCCCAAAGGTCAACGTTGCCGACCGTTCATATTATCGCACCTTCCGATACGATCCACAGGCGCCCGACGTGCTGATCGAACCGGTGCACAGCCGCATTTCCGGCGCCTGGACCATTTTGATCCTGCGCAAGATCATGGGACCGCACGGCGAGTTCATGGGCATCATCGGGCGCGGCATCGAGCCGGCCAATTTCGAGAAATTCTTCGAAACCGTCGTGCTCGGCGAAGGTGCCTCGATCTCGATGCTGCATCGGGACGGCACCCTGCTTGCCCGCTTTCCGCATTCCAGCGACTTGATGGGACACAATTTCAGGAACGGCTCGTTCGAGCAGCAGAGGATCTTCGCTGTCGATCACTTCGCGGGCCGCTTTGTGAGCCCTGTCGACGGAGAGGATCGGCTGGTCTCGGCGCGCGCCCTGCCCCATTTCCCGATCCTGATGATGGCGACGACCACGCGCGCGGCGGCGCTCGCCGACTGGCGCGAGCAGATCGGCATCCTGATTTCGGTCGCCGGCGCCTCCGCGCTCGCCATCGCCGGCGTGCTGATCGCGATCGTGCGCAAGCTGCTGGAGCAGCATCGCATGTCCCGGGAGCGGCTGACGCTGGAGAAGCAGCGTCTCGATCGCGCCGTCAACAACATGACCCAGGGCCTGCTGCTGTTCGACGCCTCGAAACAGCTCGTGGTCTGCAACCATCGCTACATCGAAATGTACGGCTTATCGGCCGAGATCGTGAAGCCCGGCTGCGACTTCCGCGACATCATCGTGCACCGCAAGGCCACGGGTTCGTTCACGGGCGACGTGGACCAGTATGTCGCGCGCGTGCTGCGCGACATCCACTTGCGCAACTTCATGATCGTCGACACCAGCGACGGCCGCTCGATCCAGGTCGTCAACGAGCCTCTCGACGACGGCGGCTGGGTCGCAACCCATGAGGACATCACCGAGCGCCGTCGCATCGAGGAACGCATCACCCACCTCGCCCACTACGACGCGCTGACTGACCTGCCGAACCGCGCCATGTTCCACGAACATCTGCGCGGTGAGCTGCTCGCCATCGCCGATGGCGAAGAGCTCGCGGTGCACTACATCGACATCGACGAATTCAAGAGCGTCAACGACGCGCTCGGCCATCTTGTCGGCGACGAGCTGTTGAAGTCGGTGGCGCAGAGCCTGCGCAGCTGCGCAGGCCCGACCGATTTCGTGGCACGCCTCGGTGGCGACGAGTTCGCGATCGTGCAGAGTGCAGTGACCTCTCCGGACCAGGTCACCGAACTCGTCGCGCGGGTCTTCGCGGCGATCCGCGCGCCGTTCGACTGCATGGGCCATCATCTCACCACCGATGCCAGCATCGGTATCGCGCTGGCGCCGGGACATGGTACCGCGCTGGACCAGATCCTGAAGAACGCGGATATGGCGATGTACGCCGCCAAATCCGCCGGCCGCCGCACCTATCGCTTCTTCGAGCCGGAGATGGACGCCAAGGTGCGCGAGCGGCGTCAACTGGAGATCGACCTTCGCGACGCCATCGCTCATGGCGACCTCGAGGTCTACTACCAGCCCTGCCTCAGCCTGAAGGACGACCGAATCACCGGCTGCGAGGCGCTCGTGCGCTGGCGCCATCCCGAGCGCGGCATGATCTCGCCCGCCGAGTTCATTCCGATCGCGGAGGATACCGGCCTGATCAACGAGATCGGCGAGTGGGTGCTGGCGACCGCCTGCCGCGATGCGGCCGGCTGGCCCGACGACATCCGCCTCGCCGTCAACGTCTCGCCGGTGCAATTCAAGAGCGGCACGCTGGCACTGAAGATCATGGCGGCACTGGCCGCTTCCAACCTGCCGGCGAGCCGGCTCGAGCTCGAGATCACCGAGGCCGTGCTGATCCGCGACGACGACACCACCCTTGCGATCCTGCATCAGCTTCGCGCCATCGGCGTGCGCATCGCGCTCGACGATTTCGGAACGGGCTACTCGTCACTCAGCTATCTGCACCGTTTCCCGTTCGACAAGATCAAGATCGACCGCTGCTTCGTCAACGACATCGCCGGCCCCGACGGCTCCGCCAGCATCGTGCAGGCCGTGGTCAACCTCGCCAGCGCCCGCCGCATGGCCACCACAGCCGAAGGCGTCGAAACCGAGGAACAGCAGCGGCTGTTGCGCGCCCTCGGCTGCACCGAAATGCAGGGCTACCTTTTCAGCGCCGCGAAGCCGGCCGACAAGGTCGTGGAGCTGTTCGCACTCCATCGCAGCCGTCTCGCCCAGCGCGACGGCAACGAAAGGCGCCGCCGCGAGGCGAGCTAGCTCCGAGGCGTTACGAGACACCTCCGCAGCGATCAAATCCAGGCTGAGCCAACATCCCAAAATGAATTCGCCCGGGAGTGGCCATGCACTCCCGGGCGATCTCTGGAGGTCGAGAACCGAAAGAGACTTAGTTCGGCACCGTCGTCTTCGGCGCCGGCTTCGCGGCCGCTGCGTTCACGGTGACGCCGTGCAGGAAGTCATAGGCCGCGTGCAGCGCCTTGTCGTCCTTCTCTTCCGGCGGGACATAGGACTGCGATCCGGTCTGCTCCTTGCCGTCGGCGGCCTGCAGGTGGCCTCGCATCTGCGATTCCGCCATGGTGTCGAGGCGGCCCTTCAGCTCGGCCGGAACGTCCTGGAGGATCTCGATGTCAGGCGCGATGCCCTGGGCCTGGATCGAACGACCCGACGGCGTGTAATAGCGCGCCGTGGTCAGCGCCAGCGCGCCATTGCCGGCGCCGAGCGGAATGATGGTCTGCACCGAGCCCTTGCCGAACGAGCGCGTGCCGATGATCGTGGCACGCTTGTGGTCATGCAGCGCGCCAGCCACGATCTCCGAGGCCGAAGCCGAGCCGCCGTTGACTAGAACCACCAGCGGCTTGCCCTTGGTGAGATCGCCGCCATGCGCGGTGAAGCGCTGGGTCTCTTCCGGATTGCGGCCGCGGGTCGAAACGACCTCGCCGCGCTGCAGGAACGCGCTCGATACGGACACCGCCTGGTCGAGCAAGCCGCCCGGATTGTTGCGAAGATCCATCACATAGCCGACGAGCTTCTCTTGCGGGACATCCTTGGAGATCGAGGCGATCGCCTTCTTCAGCCCGTCGGTGGTCTGCTCGTTGAACGAGGTGACGCGGATGTAACCGATGTCGCCGTTCTCGACGTGGAAGCGGACCGGGCGCACATGGATGATCTCGCGCTTGATAGCGACATCGAGCGGGGCGGCGGCGCCCTTGCGCACGATGGTGAGCTTGGTCTGGGTATCGACCGGGCCCTTCATCTTGTTGACGGCCTGTTCGAGGGTCATGCCCTGCACGGCCTCGCCGTCGATCTTGCTGATGAGGTCGCCGGACATGAGGCCGGCCTTGGACGCTGGCGTGTCATCGATCGGCGAGACGACCTTGACCAAGCCCTCCTCCATCGTGACCTCGATGCCGAGCCCGCCGAACTCGCCGGAGGTGGTCTCCTGCATCTCGGTCCAGGCCTTGTCGTTCATATAGCGCGAATGCGGATCGAGCGAGGTCACCATGCCCGTGATCGCGCCTTCGATCAGCTTGGAATTGTCGGGCTTCTCGACATAGCTCGCCTTCACCCGCTCGAAGACTTCTCCGAACAGATTGAGCTGGGAATAGGCATCATCCGCGCGCGCCGCCGCTCGTGCCGCCCATAGTCCGCCTTGCGGACCGGATACGAGGAGGGTCAGGCATGCTCCGGTGAGCGCGCCCAAGGGGAACAGCAGGGTTTTCCGCATGGAATGGGTGGCCTTTTCGCTTAGCGGTTCTTTTGAGGCTTGGCAGCCGCCATGCAAATGGCGATCCAGCCCGGTTCTCACAATATCATTCTGGTTTCTTCAAGGCCGGCCTGCCACGCCGGCAGGTACGCGGTGAAAATCCCTTCGCCTTGACCTAAACATTTGGCAACGTTCGGAAGACCAGCTCCCGCGGACAGCGGGAATCGACCGGCCTGGCCATGCCTCGCAGTATGCTATTTTAGGATGGTTTTGGAGGGCCGGACGGGATAGGCGATGGCATAAGGCTTCAAATTCTCGGGAGGATAACAATGAACGAAGCACTCCGGCCGGAACGGAACGTCGAGCTAGGCGCCAGCAACGAGCCGTTCCAGAACCTGCACGAATTCATCCGGAAGGCCCGTTCCAACCTCAACCAGAACGCCTGGGACTACATCGTGGGCGCCGCGGAGACCGAGACCACGATGCGCCGCAACCGGATGGCGCTGGACGAGATCGCTTTCCGCCCGCGTGTGCTGCGTGACGTGCGCAAGGTCGACGGCTCGGTCGAGCAGTTCGGCCGCAAGATGCGCTTGCCCGTTGTGCTCGCCCCGGTCGGCGCACTGGAGATCTTCGACCCGCACGGCGCCGCCAGTGTCGCCCGTGCCGCCGGCACCTTCGGAGCGTCCCATATGTTAAGCTCGGTCTCCGAGCCCGGCTTGGAAAAGACCGCCGAGGCCGCCCCCGATGCGCTTCGCATGTATCAGCTCTATGTCCGCGGCGATGACTCGTTCGTTGCCGACATCGTCAGCCGCGCGGAGAAGGCCAACTATGCCGCGTTCCGCCTGACCGTCGACACCGCCCATTACAGCCGTCGTGAGCGTGACATCGCCAAGCGTTACGTTCGCGAGAGCCGCCTGCGCGCCACCGGTGGCGACTACCAGAAGGGCCTGGAGTGGCGGACCGTGAAGATGATCAAGGACAAGTTCAGGATACCGCTGATCCTCAAGGGCATCGCCACGGCCGAGGATGCGCAGATCGCGCTCGATCACGGCGTCGAGTGGATCTATGTCTCCAACCATGGCGGCCGCCAGCTCGATCACGGCCGCGGCGCCATGCATGTGCTGCCCGAGATCGTTGACGCGGTGAAGGGCCGCGCCAAGGTCATGGTCGACGGCGGCATCTGCCGCGGCACCGACATCGTCAAGGCGATCGCGGCTGGCGCCGACCTCGTCGGCATCGGCCGGCTGCAATGCTGGGCGCTGGCAGCGGCTGGAGAGAGCGGTGTGGCGCGGATGCTGGAACTCCTTGAGGACGAGGTGCTGCGCTGCCTTGGTCTCCTGGGCGCCACCTCGTTCGCCGAGGTCGACAAATCCTGCCTGCACCCGGCCACCGCAACCAATGCGCCGAGCGCGTTCAGCGCGTTCCCGCTGTTCGACCACGAACCTTACCGGTACTGAAAAGGATGCCATGACATCGCTTTCTCCCGGCAGCGCGGATGCGCTTCTGTTCGACCTCGGGCGCGTCGTGCTCGACATCGATTTCTCCAAGGCGATTGCCTGCTGGGCGGGACATGCCGGGTGCAATCCTGAAACCATCGTCGCGCGCTATGTACGCGACGAGGCCTATCGGCTGCATGAGGTCGGCAAGATCAGCGATGAGGACTATTTCCAGTCGCTGCGCGCATCGCTCGGCATCGGCATTTCGGATGCGCAGTTCCTCGAGGGGTGGAACGCGATCTTCGCCGGGGAGATGCCCGATATTGCAGAGCTGCTGCCGCGCGCGGCGAAGCGGATGCCGGTCTATGCGTTCTCAAACACCAACCGGCCGCATGTGGACCATTTCTCGAAGGAATATGCCGAGTTGCTTGGCCATTTCCGCGAATTGTACCTGTCCTCCAGCATCGGCCTGCGCAAGCCGGATGCGGAAGCCTTCGACCACGTCGTCGCCGCGATGGGCGTGCCGGCCAACCGGATCGTATTCTTCGATGACCTCGCCGAGAACGTCGAGGGCGCCCGCGCCCGCGGCTTGACCGCGGTCCATGTGACCTCGCCCAGCGACGTCGGCAACGCACTGAAGGCGTTGGGGATTTGATCCGGCGGCTGCGGCCGTTCAACCGGACCACTTCCGGAGCAATTTCACGCGGAGCGGTGAAACCTAGGGCTTCTGTACACTTTTGTACGAAGTTCCGGGAACGAATGTCCTGCTTCCGGACTCATGAGTCCGTTGGGAATTCTACATCGGACGCATCAACGTGTTGGGCAAAACCTACCTCACCAAGCAGGCCTCCCTGCTGATGAAATTCGCCAGAACCACCTCGGATTCTGACCTCTCCGCAAAGCTGATCAGCAAGGCCGCCGATTTGAAGGCCCAAGCCGATCCGCTGCCCGACAAGGATCAGGGCCCTAAGGCGCCGGATGTCAGTGCGAACAAGTAAGCGGCGACCTGACCCATGTTGGCCTGGCTCTGGTCATTCGTCTCATAACTAGGGCCATCCTCGTGCCGGGGTGCATCGAGTTCCGGATTCATGCCGTGGGCCGACTCCAGACTCACTTATGCGTCCGAATGCTCGCGTTCCTGCGCGGGGTGCTGGATCGTGAGAATAACGACTTCGCCGACCTCTTCATCCAGCGTGTAATACACCAGATAGCGGTATCGCCGCGTCAGCAGCTTGCGTATGCCCTCGACCTTCTGCGGTCGCCCAAGACGTGGAAAGCGCACGAGATTCTGAAGCGACTCCAGAATCGCGTCGCGCACGCGCAACGCCCTCTTGCGGGCTATGCTCCCGGACATAGTCGGCAATGCCGATTAGATCTTGCGTAGCGCGCGGTGTGAATTTGAGCTTCATTGCTCGAAGCGGCGGAACGCGGCTTCGATCTCGGCATCAGATGAAAACTGCCGGAGATTGGCTTGTGCGAGCCCCTCAAGGACCGCCGGAAGATGGCCGGCATCGATCTCCTCGGGCTCTCCTGCGTTGCCGGTCAAAGCCAGCATCGCGCGCGCGATCTCGTCCTGGCTCTATCCGCAGGAAGCTGCCGCACGGCCTGGAGCGCTTTCTCTAGCAGTTTTGTCATCGACGCGAAGATAGGCCGAGCAAGCGCGGAAGGGAAGTGCGGCTTCCCGCTCCATTGAGGAGCCCTTTTGCTTCAGCCCTTCCGCTCGGCTAGAACCTTACTGACCGAATTCTTCGATTTTGTTGCGGGAGTTCACCGTGGCCCTCATGCCGGTTTCCGACGCGCTTGCTGCCGTGCTCGCCGGTGCCTTGCCGCTACCTGAGGAATCGGTCGCCCTCGATCAGGCCTTCCATCGCGTGCTCGCGCGCGACGTCTCAGCGCAACGAACGCAGCCGCCTCAGCCGATGTCGGCGATGGATGGCTATGCGGTCCGTGCGGCCGACGCGGCGAAGGTCGACACGCAGCTCACCGTCATCGGCGAGGTCGCAGCCGGCCGGCCCTTTGCAGGAACTGTCGGCGCCGGCGAAGCCGTGCGGATCTTCACCGGCGGCGTTGTTCCCGACGGCGCCGATGCTGTCGTGATCCAGGAGGATACCGTCGCCGACGGCAGGCGCATCACGATCAAGGAAGCGGCCATCGCCGGGCGGCACATCCGCCCCGCCGGCATCGATTTTCGCGAGGGTGACGTGCTCCTGCGCAAGGGCGCGCGACTGACCGAGCGCGACCTCGCGCTCGCCGCCGGCATGAACCACCCGCAGCTTGCCGTTCATCGCCGTCCCAAGGTCGCAATTCTTGCCACCGGCGACGAGCTGGTGATGCCGGGCAACACGCCCGGCCATGGCCAGATCGTCTGTTCCAACGGCTACGCCCTGCATGCGCTCGCCCGCAGCGAAGGGGCTGCCACCATCGACCTCGGGATCGCCGCCGATACGCTTGCAGCCACCACCGCCGGCATCCGCCGCGCGCGCGAATCCGGCGCCGACATCCTGATCACGACCGGCGGCGCCTCGGTCGGCGACCACGATCTGGTGCAGCAGGCGCTCCGGGACGAAGGCACCTCGATGGCGTTCTGGAAGATCGCGATGCGGCCGGGCAAGCCGATGATGAACGGGCAGCTCGGCGCGATGCGCGTGATCGGCCTGCCCGGCAATCCCGTGTCGTCCTACGTTTGCGGCTTCCTGTTCATGGTGCCGCTGATTCGTGCGTTGTCGGGTCGTTCGGTGATTCATCATCACCGCGAACGCGCCCTGCTCGGCCGCGACGTCGGCGCCAATGACCAGCGCGAGGATTACCTCCGCGCGCGCCTCGATGTGCGTGAAGACGGCACGCTCGTCGCGGTTCCCGTCAACCACCAGGACTCCTCGCTGCTTGCGAATCTCGCTGTGGCACAGGCACTTCTCGTGCGCCCACCGTTTGCTCCGAAGGCCGAAGCCGGTACGCCTTGCGAGGTGCTGCGGCTGCCCGTTTGAGCGCGTCGTTCGCAACCGTTCCGCGAACTTTGCCGCGTTCACGGTAAATTAAGCAGTTGCAGAACATGTATCGAACATATAGTGTCCGTTCATGATTTGTTTCGAACCTGTAGCGGCTTATTGCTGAATTCAGCGTCTCGGAATCGAACGATATCAACCGGGGAATTTGGTCGAGATGTTAACGCGCAAACAATACGAGCTCCTGCGGTTCATCAGCGAGCGGCTGAAGGAAAGCGGCGTGCCGCCTTCCTTCGACGAGATGAAGGACGCGCTCGATCTGCGCTCGAAATCGGGCATCCACCGCCTGATCACCGCGCTCGAGGAGCGCGGCTTCATCCGGCGGCTGCCCAATCGCGCCCGCGCTATCGAAGTGATCAAGCTGCCTGAGCTCCAGGCGGCGGCAGGCAACCGCCGCGGCTTCACGCCGAGCGTCATCGAGGGCAATCTCGGCAAGCTGCGCACGACCTCCAGCCCCTCCGCCGATGAGGGCGAGCGCCCAGTCGCGGTGCCCGTGATGGGCCGCATCGCGGCGGGTACGCCGATCGAGGCGTTGCAGACCCGCAGCCATACCATCAGCGTCCCGCCCGACATGCTCGGCGCGGGCGAGCACTACGCGCTCGAAGTGCGCGGTGATTCCATGGTCGATGCCGGCATTCTCGACGGCGACATGGCGCTGATCCAGCGCAACGAGAGCTGCGACACCGGCGATATCGTCGTCGCGCTGATCGACGATGAGGAGGCCACGTTGAAGCGCTTCCGTCGCCGCGGCGCCTCGATCGCGCTGGAGCCGGCCAATGCCGCCTACGAGGTCCGCATCCTCCCGCCCAACCGGGTCAAGATCCAGGGCAAGCTGATCGGGCTGTACCGGAAGTACTGAGCGCTCCCGCGCGCTTCAACGATTGGGGCGGACGATTGTCCGCTCCGGCTGGATTAGTCTTTCTGGTCTTGCACAGATTGTCCGGCCCCCTCTCCAGCGCCACATCCTCGGCGCGCCGCAACGAAGCACACGTCGCTTCGCGGGCCTCCAGGAGACCGAGGAGACAACCATGCGCAAGATCATGTTGAGCATAGTCACGATGGCGCTGATCGCAGCATCAGCGTCGCAGGCCTTCGCTGCGAAGCCGCAGCATCACGCCCGCAAGGCTCGGCAGACGACGGGCGAGCAATTCCGCGAGGCGCCCAACGCTGTCGGGCAACAGAGCCAGCCGGCCTCGCACAATTCGGGCTGGTCGGCACCGGCCGGTCGCTGACGGAGAGTCCTGCGAAATGCACGGGAGCAAGGTTTGTTCCTAGCAATTCGGGAAAGATATTGTGATTGTGGCTTGCGGACCTAAGCCGCAGATTTGCCCACAACCAAGCAGAAACTTGTAGACTTCCACTCTGATAGAGGCCCGTGCCTCCGAGACAGAGGCGCGGGTTGCTATCCTGATTGAGGAGCACCCGATGTGTGACTATAGCCTGCATGCCGTCGCGACGCGTCCCGCAGAAGTCGGGGAGACGATCGTCACGACAACCTTCCGCGGCACCTCGACGCGCGGCTTCGCCTCCGAAGCCGACATGTCGGTCGCGGTCTGCCTGCTGCCGGGAACGGAGCTCGCCTTCGCCGACAACGTCCGCTACGACAATCGCTGGATCTGGACGCGCACCATCAATTCGCGCGTCGGCAAGTTCGGCAAGGTCGATCCGCACATTCCTGATCGTCATCACGACGCGATCGAATTCCCCGACGGCAAGTATGTGCTGGTGACGCAGCTCGTCGAAGGCCAGCGCGCAACCGTGCTGCAACTGCCGGTCACCCAGCCGGTCGGTGAGCGCGAGAACAAGCCGCAGATCATCGCCGACAGCCGCCCGACCACTACGCGCCGCCTGCCGATCGGCTGAAAGGTCGACTTCAGTCCTCGTTCGCGAGATCGGCCTCCGACGGCGTCGCGTCCCGGACACGCGTAGCTGCCGACCGTGGCATGAGGGTCAATTCGAAATCTCTATCGCCGGCCGCCGCCGGCGACCAGGGGCGGTTTGCGCCCCGCGCCTTCACCGCCGCAATCGCAAAACGGTCGCCACGCTGCGTCAGCGCCAGTGCGCCTTGGCGCGCAAGCCGCGGCCGGTCGACCACCATCGCGGCACAATCCGGCGGCGCAGGCCTTGCCGTCACCACCAGCGCGGCACGGCCGCAATCGTCTGCCAATGCGTCGATGCGCAGCGCTAGCGCAATCATGCGGCCGTCGGCGAGCGGAGTCACGCAGCCGGCATCGTCGCATGACACGCCGTCACCGAGCGAGGCGCTGGCCGCATCGCGCGGATCAGCGTCCGCCGCAAGCCACTCCTTCAAGAGGAAATTGTCCTTCTTCGTCCTGATCAGATGCAGCTGCCCGTCCCTGCCTCGCACCGCGACGTTCTGGCCGTCACCCGCAATCAGGATATCGGGTTGCCGGACCGATATACCCCAGACGGTCGCAGCCACGAGCACGCAAGCACCCGACCAGCGCAGCGGCGTGCGCAGCAGGCCCATCAGGATCAGGCCGAGGCTTGCAGTGATCAGCGGCGCGGTGCCGAAGGCCGCGATGTGACCGATCGCGCCGGGCAGCGCGGCGACCCAGCGCGATACCGCCACCATCCAGTCGATGCCGATTCCCATCAGCCACCAGAACACACCGTCGAGCCCGAAGGGTGCCGCAAGCAATCCCAATAGCCCGGCGGGCATCACCAGCGCCGAGACTACCGGCATCGCGCCGAGATTGGCGAGCACCCCGTAAGGCGTGACGCGGTGAAAATGGAAGGCGGCATAGGGCGTGGTCGCGAACCCCGCGATCATCGAGGCCATGAACAGCATCGCGATCTCACGGCCGCCCCACAGCGCAATCCGCGCGGTCGTCGAATGGTCCGGCGAGGCAAACAGGTTCGGCATGCCGATCTGGACCAGTGCGACCAGCCCTAGCGTTGCCGCAAAGGACATTTGAAAACTGGGATGGACCAGCGCTTCCGGCGCGACCGCGAGCACGATCAGCGCCGCGACCGCCAAGGTGCGGAAGGTAATCGCGCGACGATCGACCATCACGGCAATCAGCACCACCGCGGTCATAAAGAACGACCTTTGGGTTGCGACCTCCGCGCCCGAGAGCAGCAGATAGAACGCGGATGCGGCCAAGGCCGCGGCGGCCGACCATTTCTTGATGGAAAAGCCGGCCGCCAGTCCCGGGATCAGCGCCAGCAGCGCGCGCACCGCGAAGAAGACGACGCCGGCGACCACCGCCATGTGGTAGCCGGAGATCGAGAGGACGTGGCCCAGCCCGGAGATGAACATCGCGTCGTTGACGGGCGTGGTGATCGCATCGCGGCGGCCAGTCAAAAGCGCGGTCGCGATCGCGCGGTTGTCGCCGTCGAGGATGGCGCGGATGCGCGCGTCGATCGTATCGCGCAGGTCCTGCATGAGCGCCGCATAGCGCAGCTGCAGGCCGCCGGCATCGGGCGGCGCCGCCACCGTGATTGGACCCATCGCAAAACCGGAGGCGCCGATGCCCTGGAAGAACATATCGCGCGAGAAATCGTAGCTGCCCGGCCGCAATGGCGCGAGCGGCGGCATCAGCCGCGCCTTCAACTGCACGAAGCTGCCGACGTCGGGCGCCGTCCCCTTGCGCACGGAGAGGCGGACGCGCTCGAGCTTGACCTCGCTGCGCTGCGCCTCCATCGCGGTGACGCGCAGCACGAAACGGTCGGTGCGCTCGCGGATGTCGCGGGTCTCGACGAAGCCCGACAGCGACACCGAATAAAGCGGCTTTGCGAGCACGGTATGTTCGATCCGTGCCGTCTTCCAGGTCGCCATGGCAAACCCGGTCGCGACCGCCGCGATCATGATCGCGGGCGCAAACCACCGGCTCCGCCGCAACAACACCGTCCCAAGGGCCAGCGCCACCGCCGTCGTAGCAACGACCCACAGCACCGGCTCATGATCGGCGGCGAAGTACAGCGCGATGCCGCAGCCGAAGGCAACGGGTACCCAGGGGAACAGCCGCCCGGCGCCGGCTTCGGCCTTAGCCCATTCGCGGAGTGTCCCTAGGAGCGACGGCCAAACACCAAAACCTGCCGGCACGAAGCCGCCGGCCGATGCGGTCGGGGCCGCCGGCCAAGTCCCTGCAATACCCTGCGAGGCATGCTGCGGCCGACCCGGCTCCATTCTTTAGCAACCCTGCGATACGCGACGGGCGCAGAGGCTACCGGAACGTGCAGGCCGGCGAATAGCGGTACGGATCAGGAACGAACGGGCTGAGGCCCTACTTTTCTTCTTCCATCGTCACGGCCACATCCGCTTTGGCCGAAAGGCGGACCTTGTTGCCTTCGACGTCGGCGACGAGGCTCTTGTCGATGAAATGATGGTGGCCCTTGTGGCTCCCCTCGCCGCTATCCTTCTTGGTGAGCTTGATGCGGTTGCCTTCGACCCGGTCGACCGTGCCGATGTGGACGCCGTCGGCACCGATGACTTCCATATGCTCTGCGATGTTCTGCATGGGGGATCCTCAACTGGAGACCCAGACAACGCGCGCGGCACTGGTTCGTTTCGTTGGCCGAAATGACGTTGCCGTGTGCGGCGTCAGATCAGCGGCGCCTTCGCCGAGGCGTGGTGATTGACGATCTTCCAGTCGCCGTCCTCGCGAACGAGGACCCAGCTCATCTTGACGATGAGGTCGGGCCGCTCACCGGCGAGATCGAACGTGACGGTCGCGCCCATGTTGATCAAGTCAGGACCGGCCTGCGCCGCTTGCACGTCGGAGAAAGTCGCACTCGGCTTGCGCCATCGCGGCAAGCCATTGACATAGTCCGCAACGCCATCCCGGCCCCGATAGAGTTTTGGGTTGGAGCCGAAGAAGAAAGCATTCTTCGAATAGAGGGATGACAGCGCGGCCGCATCGTCGCGAAGCCGGCGCACCATTTCGCGATGATGGCGGAAACGATGGCGTCGGCTTCGTTGCTCATTGTCATCCCTCAGCCCTTGGTGACTTCCTTCGCGAACGTATCGCGCAGGCCGATGGTGCGCGAAAACACCGGCTTGCCGGGCGTCGAGTCCTTGTCGCGCACGAAATAGCCCTGGCGCTCGAACTGCATCGGCTCGGTCGAATTGCTTTCTGCGACCGAGGCCTCTATCCGGGCATCGGCGAGGATCTCCAGGGACTGCGGATTGAGATCGGCGACGAAGTTCGAGGCGTTCGGGCTCGGGTTCGCGAACAGCTGGTTGTAAATGCGGATCTCCACCGGCACGGACGTCGCCGCCGGCAGCCAGTGCATGGTCGCCTTGACCTTGCGGCCGTCGGGCGCGTTGCCGCCCTTAGTCGCGGGATCGTAGCTGCAGCGCAGCTCCACGATTTCGCCGGCATCATTCTTGATCACGCCGATGCACTTGACGAAGTAGGCATAGCGCAGCCGCACCTCGTTGCCCGGCGACAGGCGGAAGAACTTTTTCGGCGGGTTCTCCATGAAGTCGTCCTGCTCGATATAGAGCTCGCGACCGAACATGATTTTCCGCGTGCCAGCACTGGGATCGTCCGGATGGTTGATCGCCTCGAGCTCCTCGGTCTGCCCTTCCGGATAGTTCTCGATCACGACCTTGAGCGGCTTCAGCACCGCCATGCGCCGCTGCGACGTGCGGTTCAGCTCCTCGCGGATGCAGAACTCGAGCATGCCGACATCGACGACGCTGTTGGCCTTGGCAACGCCGATGCGCTTGACGAACTCGCGCAAAGCCGCCGGCGGTACGCCGCGGCGGCGCATGCCCGCTATGGTCGGCATGCGCGGATCGTCCCAGCCGGCGACATGGCCGTCGCGCACGAGCTGGGTCAGCACGCGCTTGGACAGCAACGTGTAGGTCAGGTTGAGCCGCGCCATTTCGTACTGGTGCGGTTTGGACGGCACCGGCAGCTTCTCGATGAACCAGTCATAGAGCGGCCGGTGATCCTCGAACTCCAGCGTGCAGATCGAATGCGTGATGCCCTCGATCGCGTCCGACTGGCCGTGGGCGTAGTCGTAGCTCGGATAGATGCTCCACTTGGTGCCGGTGCGCGGATGATGCGCATGCAGAATTCGATACAGCACGGGATCGCGGAGATTGATGTTGCCCGCGGCCATGTCGATCTTGGCCCGCAGCACGCGTGCGCCATTGGGGAATTCGCCCGCCTTCATGCGGCGGAACAGGTCGAGATTCTCATCCACACTGCGGTCGCGGAACGGCGAGTTCTTGCCGGGCTCCGTCAGCGTGCCGCGCGAGAGACGGATCTCCTCCTGGGACTGGTCGTCGACATAGGCAAGGCCGTCGCGGATCAGCTGCTCTGCCCATTCGTACAGGCGATCGAAATAGTCCGAGGCAAAGAACAAGTTCTTGCCCCAGTCGAAGCCGAGCCAGTGCACGTCGGCCTGGATGGAATCGATATATTCCTGCTCTTCCTTGACCGGGTTGGTGTCGTCGAAGCGCAGATGGCAGCGGCCCGGAAACTCCTGCGCGATGCCGAAATTAAGCGCGATCGACTTAGCGTGGCCGATATGCAGGTAGCCGTTCGGCTCCGGCGGGAACCGGGTCACGATCTCCCTGTATTTGCCCTGATCGAGATCGGCCTGGATGATGTCACGAATGAAATCGCGCCCAACCTCAGTCGCCACCGGTTCTGTGCTCATCCGTAAATCCTGTAGGGAAATCAGCGGCTCTTCTGCCAAATTCGCTTGGCTGAGCCAAGGCCTTACGCTGTCCGCCGATGGGCTTTAGTTATGCTCTGGTCCTGATATACACCACCGCTTCCAATGCATAGGCCCTGCCAAGAATGACCGATTCCGTCGTTACCCGCTTTGCTCCCTCGCCGACCGGCTTCCTCCATATCGGGGGTGCCCGCACCGCGCTGTTCAACTGGCTCTATGCGAAGAAGCACGGCGGCAAGATGCTGCTGCGGATCGAGGACACCGACCGTGAGCGCTCCACCGAGGCGGCGATCGGTGCGATCCTCGACGGGCTGAAATGGCTCGAGCTCGGCTGGGACAGCGACGTCATCTACCAGTTCAGCCGCGCTGCTCGTCACCGCGACGTCGCGGAGCAGCTGCTCGCCGACGGCAAGGCCTACCGCTGCTACGCCACTGCCGAGGAGCTCACCGCCATGCGCGAGAAGGCGCGTGCCGAGGGCCGCACCCGCCTTTACGATGGCCTGTGGCGCGACCGCGACCCGGCCACGGCGCCATCAGACGTCAAGCCAACCATCCGCTTGCGCGCGCCGCAGACCGGCGAGACCGTGATCGAGGACCAAGTCCAGGGCCGCGTGGTCTGGCAGAACGAGAACCTCGACGATCTCGTGCTGCTGCGCGGCGACGGTAATCCGACCTACATGCTCGCGGTGGTCGTGGACGACCATGACATGGGCGTCACTCACGTCATCCGCGGCGACGACCATCTGATCAACGCCGCCCGCCAGAAGCAGATCTATGATGCGATGGGCTGGGCCCTACCGAGCATGTCGCATATCCCCCTGATCCACGGCCCCGACGGCTCAAAGCTCTCCAAGCGCCACGGCGCGCTCGGCGTCGACGCCTACCGTGCCATGGGCTATCTCCCGGCCGCGTTGCGCAATTACCTGGTCCGGCTCGGCTGGAGCCATGGCGACCAGGAGATCTTCTCGACCGATGAGATGATCGCAGCCTTCGACCTCACCGGCGTCGGTCGCGCCGCCGCCCGCTTCGATTTCGCCAAGCTGGAAAGCCTCAACGGCCACTACATCCGCCACGCCGACGATCAGTCGCTCGTGAAGGCGTTCGAGGACGTGTTGGACCACGTCGTGCCCGCCCGCGACGAGATCAAGGCCAAGTTGAACGACACCACGCGCGCCCAGCTCCTCAAGGCCATGCCAGCCCTGAAAGAGCGCGCCAAGACGCTGATCGAACTGATCGACAGCGCCTATTTCATCTTCGCCGACCGGCCCTTGCAGCTCGATCCGAAGGCGGCAGCCCTGCTGACGGCCGAGAACCGCAAGCTGATCGGCCAGCTTCATTCCGCGCTGGAGAATGTCGAGACGTGGAGCGGCGCCAGCACCGAAGCCGCGCTACGCGCTTTTGCCGAGGAAAACAGTCTCAAGCTTGGCGCGGTCGCCCAGCCCTTACGGGCGGCACTGACCGGCCGCACGACCTCGCCTGGCATATTCGAGGTTTTGGACGTGCTTGGACGCTTGGAAAGCCTGGCTCGGCTTAAGGACCAGTCTACGACGTAAGTCGAGCATGCGTGCGCTGATCTTGCAGCGCACACAGCAATAATATACCCATCTCCCCGTACATTCTGGAACATCCGGCCTGCCCCGAAATCTCCTTGGGGACTCCGGCTCCGGCCCGTTTCACCACACATCGGGGACCTACGATGGACGCAGAACCAAGCAACAAGACCGCCACGCTGACGGTCGGAAACAAGAACTACGATCTCCCAATCCACAGCGGCAGCGTCGGGCCTGATGTCGTCGATATCGGTAAGCTCTACAGCCAGTCCGGGCTGTTCACCTACGATCCCGGCTTCACCTCGACCGCGAGCTGCGAGTCCAAGATCACCTATATCGACGGTGATGCGGGCGTGCTGGAATACCGCGGCTACCCGATCGAGCAGCTCGCCGAGAACGGCGACTTCCTCGAGACCTGCTATCTGCTGCTCTACGGGAACCTGCCGACCGCCGCGCAGAAGAAGGATTTCGACGACCGCGTGATCCATCACACGATGGTGCACGAGCAGATGGCCCGCTTCTTCCAGGGCTTCCGCCGCGACGCCCATCCGATGGCGGTGATGGTGGCTTCCGTCGGCGCGCTCGCCGCGTTCTACCACGACAGCACCGACATCAACGATCCGAAGCAGCGCATGATCGCCTCCATGCGCATGATCGCCAAGATCCCGACGCTGGCGGCGATGGCCTACAAGTACACGATTGGCCAGCCCTTCGTGTATCCGAAGAACTCGCTGAAGTTCGCCGAGAACTTCCTCAACATGTGCTTCGCGGTGCCGTGCGAGGAGTACAAGATCAATCCCGTGCTGGCGGACGCGCTGGATAAGATCTTCATCCTGCACGCCGACCACGAGCAGAATGCCTCGACCTCGACCGTGCGCATCGCCGGCTCCTCCGGCGCCAACCCGTTCGCCTGCATTGCCGCCGGTATTGCCTGCCTCTGGGGCCCGGCGCACGGCGGCGCCAACGAAGCCGCGCTCGCGATGCTCGCCGAGATCGGCTCGGTCGACAAGATTCCGGAATTCATCGCCAGGGTGAAGGACAAGAACAGCGAAGTCCGCCTGATGGGCTTCGGTCACCGCGTCTACAAGAACTACGATCCGCGCGCCAAGATCATGCAGAAGATGTGTCACGCCGTGCTCAAGGAGACCGGCCATGGCGATGATCCGATGCTGAAGGTGGCGCTCGAGCTCGAGAAGATCGCGCTCAGCGACCAGTACTTCATCGAGCGCAAGCTCTACCCGAACGTCGACTTCTATTCGGGCATCACGCTGAAGGCGATGGGCTTCCCGGTCTCGATGTTCACCGTGTTATTCGCGGTCGCCCGCACCGTCGGCTGGATCAGCCAGTGGAGCGAGATGATCGAGGACCCGCAGCAGAAGATCGGCCGTCCGCGCCAGCTCTACACTGGCGTCACCCGCCGCGACTACGTCGCGATCAAGGATCGCAAGTAAATCTCAGCCGATAACGGCTTTTCGGAGCGGCGCCATCTCACGATGGCGCCGTTTTTGTTTGAGCGTGCACTTGTAGGGTGGGTTAGCCGAAGGCGTAACCCACCAACTTCGTTCGGCATATGCGGAAACATGGTGGGTTACGCTTCGCTAACCCACCCTACGAACCTCCCAATCTTGCTGCCGCGCACAACAACAAGTCGACGCATCGTGCCACCAAGCCGCTTGACAGTCGAAGCGCTCCGCGCGCAAATTCTTACTCTAAGTAAGAATGACCCTAGGGATGGAAATGCCGGAGCAGCCGAGAAGTCGGCGGCAGACGCGCGCTGCCATTTTGACTCATTTGCTGCAGTCCGGCGGTTCATTCCGGCCGCCGCTGGCCAAAGCCGTGCGCCTGTCCGAAGCGAGCCTGTCGCGCATCCTGTTTGACCTGAAGGCCGAAGGCCTGATCGAAGAAGTGCGGCGCCCTGCCCCTTATGTCGGCGGCCCGACCGGGCTCGTGTCGCTTGATGGCACCGTGGCCCTTGCCGCCCTTGAGCTGACCAGCCAATGGCTCAGCGTCGGTGTCGGAAGCCTGTCGGGCGAGCTGTATTACACCGAACGTGTGCCGCTGTCGGCAAACCCGACCGCCGAATCCGTCGGCGGGGTGTTTCGTGCAGCACTGTCCTTGCTGCGCGACTGGACCCGCCGACGCCGCATCAGGCTGGCGCAGATCGGCGTGTCCGTTCCGGGCCTCGGGCGCCTGAGCGAATTTGGCAACCCGATCATTCCCTGCGACGTCGAACGTATCGGCGAGATGTTCGGCGAATTGTTCGCGGACGTCCCGGCCACCTTCACCAATTCGGTGGTGGCGCACGCCACCTTCCATCGTTGCCGTACGGAAAACTATCCGTTCAGCGACGCGCATCTGTTCGTCTTCGTCGGCCAGGGCGTCGCGGGCGCCTGGATGGATGATCCGGTCGAGGACGACGCGCTCCAGCCGGTCGAGCTCGGTCACATGGTGTTCGGCGCCGACGGCCCGCGCTGCCGCTGCGGTCATCACGGCTGCGCCGAAGCCTATACATCGCTGCCGGCGCTGGCCGAGCTTCTCGGTCTGAGCGAGGCTGAACTGCTCGCGTACGGCAACGAATGGGTGACTGCGATCCCCCTCACACCGCACGTACGCAAGGAATTGTGCCAGCGGCTCTTCAGGCTTGGCCTCGCCATCGGCAACACCTTGAACGTCAAGCCATGCCGCGGCGTTGTCGTCAGCGGCTGGCCATCGCTTCTCACTGAAGACGACCGAAAGCCCATCATCGAGGGGATCGATGCATGTCTTCTGGGCGGCCGGAAACTGGCGCAGGTGTCGCTCGCCTTCGTGCCGCCCTCGAACGGCAACGATCCGCAAGCCGCGCTCGCCTTCGCCGCGTTCTGCCTGACCAGAAGCGGCGGTATGCCGGCCGCCTCGACGGAGGCTGCCTGAAATAATCTGCGCGGCTCTCGCGCAAAAGAGTTCACACCCGGGAGGAACTGTCATGCCGATCACGACAACAAGGCGCCGTCTGCTCGCTGGATCTGCTGCCGCGCTCGCACTGCCTTCCTTTGCCCGCGCGCAAGGCGCGGTCAAGCCGCGCCTGACCGTGATCTCGCAATGGTCCGCAGGCAGCGACGGAGCGGCGATCACCGCGCTCGGCAAGAAATTCGAGGAGAAGGGCGGCATTTGGCAGCACTCGCCCGTCCCCGGCTTTACCACCGAGATGATGAACAAGCTGCGCGCCCAGATCATCGCCGGCGATCCGCCGGCCTGCTCGCAACTCAAGGGGCCCGAGATTGCGGCCTGGTCGAAGATCGCCCCGACCGTCGATCTTGACGCACTTGTCGCGGCCGCCGGCTACGAGAAGGTGGTCGCGCCAGATCTTGCAAAGTTGCACAAGCCGGGCGGCAAGTGGATCGCGCTGCCATTGCAGATCTACAGCACGAATATGCTGTTCCTCTCGAAACGCGCGATGGACAAGGCCAAGGCTGACAAGCCGCCGGTCACCTGGGCTGACTTCAATGCTCTCGCCGAGAAGATGAAAGCGGCCGGCATCACTTACCCCATCGCCAACGGCGGCACCCGCCCGGACGACGGGCAGAAATTCGAGGCCTCTCTCGCCGGCATCAGTCCGACAGCATATCGCGCAGCCATCATGAACCTCGACAAGAAGGCCCTGGAGGGTCCCGAGATCAAGGCTGCCTTCGCACAGACGCGCAAGATCGCCGACTGGTCGGATCCCAATGTCGGCGCCCAACCCTACGCCACCAATCTGAAGCGCTTCGTCGATGGCGACATGGGCATGTTGATCATGGGCGGCTGGGCTCAGGGCGTGTTGAAAAACGCCGGTTTCAAGTTCGACGACTACGTCATCGTCCCGGGCCCCAGCGACAATGGCAAGCCGGTCTTCCTGTTGAATGCCGATGCCTTCATCTTCTGGCGACGCAAGGAGGCCGACCTGCAGGCCGGCCAGACGCTGATGGCGCAGCTCGTCATGGATCCCGCGATCCAGACCATGTACTCGCAGATCACGGGATCGATCCCCGTGCGCACCGACGTCGATCTGTCCGGTGAAGGCTGGTCGGACGGTCAGCGGCGAACCGCCGCAGCCCTGAAGGACGCTGTCGCAAGTAACCAGGCCGTCCTCAGCCTTGCGCATAACATGGCGCAGGAAAACGGCCTGACAGCCGCGATGATCGACGTGATCACCGAATATGTGAAGAACAAGACGATCAAGCCGGAAGAGGCCGTTACCCGCCTCGCCGAGGCCGTCGAGGGCTCGCGTTGACCAACGCCGTCTCGACAGCAACGCAACCGGGCCGGTCGGTCACCTCTGAAATGGTGGGCCGGCTGCCCGAATACCTGATGATCTGGGTGCCGCTGCTGTTATCGGCAGCGCACCTCATTTCGTTTTCGATCTGGACGATCTGGATCTCGTTCACGCCGTCCACGCTTGTTCCGGTCCCGGGCTGGGTGGGCTTGCGCAACTACACCTCGGTCATCGCGAGCCGGAACTGGCAGATCGCCTTCGATAATCTGCTGCTGTTCGGCATCGCCTTCGTGCTGCTCAGCTTGATGACCGGCCTCCTGCTTGCGATTCTGCTCGATCAGCGCATTCGCGGCGAGAACGTGCTGCGAACGATCTTCCTGTATCCCCTGGCGGTGTCGTTCGTCGTCACCGGCACGGTCTGGAGCTGGTTACTCAATCCCGGCATCGGGATCGAGAAGCTCGTCCACGACCTCGGCTGGACTTCCTTCCACTTCGACTGGCTGGTCAACCGCGACATGGCGATCTGGACCATCGTCATCGCCGCGGTCTGGCAATCATCGGGCTTCGCCATGGCGCTGTTCCTGGCCGGCCTTCGATCCGTCGACGCCGACATCATCAAGGCCGCGCAGATCGACGGTGCCGGACCGATGCGAACCTACCTGCGTGTCATCCTGCCAACGCTCTGGCCCATCACCATCACCGTCGTCGTGGTTCAACTGCAGTTCGCGATTTCGGCCTTCGACCTCGTCCGCGCGCTCACCAACGGCGGCCCCGGGATCGCGACCCAGTTGCCGGCCCTGGTCGTCTACGACCTCATGTTCCAGCGCAGTCAGCTCGGCCGGGGCGCGGCGGCGGCGGTGCTGATGCTGCTCATCCTTCTCGCGGTGCTGCTACCCTACGCAGCGTGGCGCTATGTCCAACGACGGCAGGCCACCCATGCGTGACCGAAGCTTCGCCCCGAGCCGGATTCTGATCTATCTCATCGTGTCACTATTCGCGGCAGCTTATCTCGCGCCGCTGGTTGTCGTGGTGCTGAACTCGCTCCGTACCAACGAGGAGATCGCACAGGGGTCGATGATCGGCTGGCCGCAACATTTGGCCTGGCGCAATTACGCCGCGGCCTGGAGCGGTTTCTGCGTCGCCGAGACCTGCGCCGGCATCCGGCCCTATATGCTGAACTCCGCGCTCATCACGATTCCCGCAACTGTTATCTCCACCCTGCTCGGTGCTGTCGCAGGTTACGCCGTATCGCTTTGGCGGTTTCGCGGCGACAACTGGATCTACGGCATCGTCACCCTCGGCCTCTTCCTTCCCCAGCAGATGCGCCTGCTGCCCTGGACCATCGTGCTGCGGGACATCGGTCTCATCAACACGCTGACGGGTCTCGTGCTGATCCACACGATCCAAGGGCTGTCCTTCACCGTGCTGTTCTGTCGAAACTATTATGTCGCCATCCCGCACGAACTGATCAGGGCCGCGCGTATCGATGGCGCCGGGTTCTTTCGAATTTTCTGGCGCATCATCCTGCCGCTCTCGTCTCCTATTCTGATCGTCACCGTGATCTGGCAGTTTACGCACATTTGGAACGAGTTCCTCTACGGCGTGACATTCACGACCGGCCAGCAGCAGCCTGTCACGGCCGCTCTCATCGCGCTATCTGCCGCGGTCGCAGATATTCCCCAGCATGGCGTGCAGAGCGCTGCGGTGATCATCGCAGCCTTGCCAACTCTGTTGATCTACTTCTTCGGCGGCAGGTATTTCGTACGCGGCCTCACTGCCGGGGCGGTGAAATGATGGATTTGTCATGGCAGCACTGAGCATTCGCGCCCTCTCGAAGCGCTACGCCAATCTGGAGGTGCTGAAGAGCATCGACCTCGACATCGAGAGCGGCGAATTCACCGTGCTGGTCGGGCCATCGGGCTGCGGCAAGTCCACGCTGCTCAACATCGTCGCCGGGCTCGATCGCGCCAGCGAGGGCACGATCGAGATCGGCGGCCGTGTCGTCAATGACGTGCCGCCCAAGGACCGCGACATCGCCATGGTGTTCCAGTCCTACGCGCTCTATCCGTCGATGACCGTGCGCCAGAACATCACTTTCGGCATGGAATGCCGCCAGGTGCCCAAGGCGGAACAGGAGAAGGCGCTGGCGAATGTGGCCAGGTTGCTCCAGATCGAGCCGCTGCTCGGCCGCAAACCCTCGCAATTGTCCGGCGGCCAGCGCCAGCGCGTGGCGATGGGGCGCGCATTGGTGCGCGATCCCCTGCTCTTCCTGTTCGACGAGCCGCTCTCCAATCTCGACGCCAAGCTGCGCGTCGAGATGCGGATGGAGATCAAGCGGCTGCACCAGCGCATCGGCGCCACCATCGTCTATGTCACCCATGACCAGATCGAGGCGATGACGATGGCAACCCGGATCGCGGTGATGCATCGGGGCGTGGTGCAGCAGTTCGCCGACCCCGACACCGTATACCGCTATCCCGCCAATCTGTTCGTCGCCCGCTTCATGGGTTCGCCACCGATGAACACGATGCCGGCCCGGCTCGAGGCCGACGCCGGCGGGCCTGTGGTGGTGATCGGCGCGGGCCGGCCTGACGAGGTCCGTCTCCGCCTGCAAGGCTACGACGCGGGGCTGTCCTATGTCGGCCGCGAGGTGGTGCTCGGGATCAGGCCGGAATGCATTGCCGAGGGAGACCGGGTGTTCTCCGGCGCCGTGGGAGCACCCGTCATCGTCACCGCGCCCGTCGAGCTGGTCGAGCCCACCGGCGCGGAGACCATCGTCCTGCTGCGGCTTGGCGGCGAACCGGCGCAGGCGCGGATCTCGCCGGACATCCGGCCCACGCCGGGCGCCACTGCCTCCTTTGCGCTGGATACCCGCCGCATCTGCCTGTTCGACCCCGAGACGGAGCGACTGATCGCATGACCAAGACAAGCTATGCCGGCCTCGCTGACCGCGGGGTGCTGATCACCGGAGGCGCCAGCGGCATCGGCGCCGCTTTCGTGCGGGCTTTTGCCGCTCAGGGGTCCCGCGTCGCCTTCCTCGACATCGATGCGCAGGCCGGCGAAGCGCTGGCGCAGGAGGTGGCTAAGACCTCCGGAACCGCACCGCTGTTCGTGCCCTGCGACCTCATGGACATCGACGCCCTGCGCGCCGCGCTGGCGCAGGTGCACGGGTCGCTCGGCGATGCCGCGGTCCTCGTCAACAACGCCGCCAATGATCAGCGCCAGGTGCTTTCAGAGGTAACGCCGGCCGACTTCGACTGGATGATCGGCGTCAATCTCAAGCACGTCTTCTTTGCCGCGCAAGCCGTGGTGCCGCAGATGCAGGCGCGGGGCGGCGGCTCGATCATCAACATGTCGTCGGTCGCCTGGATGCGCGGCGCACCGGCACTGCCCGTCTACGCCGCGGCCAAGGCGGCGATCGTCGGCTTCACCAACTCGCTGGGCCGCCGGTTCGGCGCCGACCGCATCCGCGTCAACGCGATTGCGCCGGGCATGGTGATCACCGAGCGGCAGCGCCGACTATGGTATCCAAATGAGCAGGCCATTACCGAGCTGCGCACGCGCCAGGCCATTCCCGATGCGGTGACGCCCGAGGACATCGCCGACATGGCGCTGTATCTCGCCTCCGACGCAAGCCAACGCATCACGTGCCAGTGTTTCCGGGTCGATGGTGGCCTCGCTTAGCGCGGCCCCTTCCGCATCGTCGCGAGCACGATGTCGGCAGCGAGCACGCTCGGCGATTTGTTGCCGGTCGACATGATGGCGTCGAGCTGCGCGAAGGCTTCGACCTGTTGCCGGCGCATCGGCGAGTCCGTCAGCACCTCGGCCAGCGCCGTTGCGAGCTTCTCCGGGGTGCAATCCTCCTGCAGGAACTCGGGGATCACGTCCTTACCGATCACGAGATTGGCGAGGATCACGGAAGAGACCTGGATCGCGCGGCGCAGGATGAAGGCCTCCATCGCGCCGACGCGATAGGCCGTCACCATCGGAATGCCTGACAGCGCCAGCTCCAGCGTCACCGTGCCGGATTTCGCCAGCGCCGCGCGGGCGATCCGGAACGCGGCGCGCTTCTCGGTTTCGCCGACCACGATCTGCGGCTTGACCGGCCAGTTCGCGACACCTTCGCGGACGGTGGCTTCGAGATGCGGCATGGTCGGCAGCATCAATTCGAACGCGCGGCCCGCGGCCCGCAACTGGCCGAGCGCAGCGCCGAACAGGCCGAGATGATGCCGGATCTCGCTGCGACGGCTGCCCGGCAGCACCAGCAGCACCGGCGGCTCGCTATCGCGGCGCTTCTGCTCGTCCGCATCAGGCCGCAGCGACGGCAATTGCTCGATCAGGGGATGGCCGACATAGCTGCAGGGCGGCCCTTTCAGCTTGCGGTATTCCTCCGGCTCGAACGGCAGCACGCCGAGCACGTGATCGACATAACCGAGCATGGCGCGAGCCCGACCCGGCCGCCAGGCCCAGACCGAGGGCGAGACGTAGTCGATAACGGGGATCGCCGGATTCTTCGCACGCACGCGGCGCGCCACGCGATGGGTGAAGTCGGGGCTGTCGATGATAACGAGCGCATCGGGCGCAGCTTCGGTCACGGCGTCGGCGGTCTCGCGGATCAGCCGCAGGATCTTCGGCAGTTGCTGCAGCACCGCGGCGAATCCGACGATCGACAGCTCCTCGATCGGAAACAGCGACTCGAGCCCCTCGCGCGCCATGGTGCGGCCGCCGACGCCTTCGAACTGCACGCCGTCGCCGAGCCGCTGGCGCAGCACCTTCATCAGCGCCGAGCCGAGCCGGTCGCCGGATTCCTCCGTCGCGATCAGAAAGATCTTTCGCTTTTGGTCGCGGGTCTGCATCACGCCGGCAAGCCGATGACAAAGAGATATTTGGCGTCGGCGAGCGCGATCATCGGCTGCGGCTCGGCGGCGATGGTGTTGCCGGCGATGACGGCGATGCCGGCAAGGCCGGCCTTGGCGACGCCCTCGATCGTGCGCGGGCCGATCGTCGGCAGGTCGAAACGCAGATCTTGGCCGATCTTGGGCGCCTTCACCAGCACCCCACGTCCCGTAGCGGCGCGGATGCGGCCCTCCACGCGCAGCCGCGCGACGCGCGCCAGCAGCGCATCGGTACCCTCGATGTCCTCGACCGCCACCACATGGCCGTCAATCACCACTGCGGCCTGACCGATGTCGAACGGCCCGAGCGCGGCCAGTACCGCGCGTCCGCGCTCGATGTCGGTCTTGCTGTTGTCGCTCGGCCAGGCGCGGCTGATGCAGCCCTCGGGCATCAGCAGGTCGGGCGCGACGTCCTTGATCCCGACCATGCGAAAGCCGCCCTGCTCGAGGATGCGCCCGACGCCGGACAAGAGATGATCGTCACCGCCGCGGAAGGCGCGAATGACATTGCCGAGCAGCCGCAACGTTGTGAAGTCGAACCGGATCTCCGAGAGCGAAGGCCGCACCAGCGTGCCGATGAAGATCAGGTCGCGGCAGCTCTCCTCGCGGAACAGCCGCATGGCGCGGCCGAGCTGGCCGACCGAGATCCAGCGGTGGCGGAATTTGTCGACCTGCGCCGGATCGCACGCGCCCCGGAGCGGAAACAGGACCGGCGTGATGCCGCGTGCCGCGAGCGATTCGGCGACGGCGAACGGCATGGCGCCGCCGCCCGCGACGACGCCGACAGGCGATGAAATCCCTGATGCCGCCGATGTCATGTCCGCGGCCATCGCAGCATCACTTCTCGATGGTGGGGAGACAGAGCGGGCGCTTGCCCTTGCCGATGAAGCCGAGGATTTCGGCGATCGCGGGATCTTCGCTCCCAAGCGGCCGCACCGCCTCCAACCGCTCGGCGAAGGTGCCGAGGCCATGGAAAAGCTTCTGGTAGAACGCACGCACGGTCGCAAGCCGCTGCCTGGTGAACTTGCGCCGCTTCATGCCGATCAGGTTGAGGCTCTCCAGCACCGCATATTGGCCGTTGGCGAGCCCATAGGGGATGATGTCGTCGCGCACGCCCGAGAGGCCGCCGACCATCACATACGAGCCGATGCGGGTGAACTGGTGCACCGCGGACAGCCCGCCAATATAGACGGCGTCGCCGATCTCGCAGTGGCCGCCGAGCGTCGCCGAGGTCGCGAAGATCGCGTTGTTGCCGACCATGCAATCATGGCCGACATGGCTGTTGTTCATGAAATAGCCGTCGTTGCCGACGCGCGTCTTGCCGCCGCCTTTGACGGTGCCGACGTTCATTGTCGCGCCTTCCCGGATGGTGCAGCCGGAGCCGATCTCGAGCGTGGTCGGCTCGCCCTTATAGCTGAGGTCCTGCGGCGCGCCGCCGAGCACCGCGAACGGCGAGATCACGCAATTGTCCCCGACCGAGGTATGGCCGATGATTGTGACCTGTCCGATCAGCTTGCAATTGGCCCCGATCCGGGCGTTGCGGCCGATGATGCAAAAGGGTCCGATCTCGGTGCCCTCGCCGATCAATGCGCCGTCTTCCACCCGCGCACTGGGGTCGATCTTACTCATCAAGAAGGTCTGACTATGTGTTGAACTTGCTCGGCTTTCCGCTGGTTAGCGCGACTGCGCCCGATCTGTCCAGTGACGTATGATCTCGGCGTGTTTCAGAAGCCGGCTGAGGAAGCCGCGCCGCGGCATCAACGACCTCATCCAACACTTGAACTGCGCTGGAAGGGACCTCAGTCGGTCAGCATCGCCCCGACATCGGCTTCGGCGACGACCTGGCCGTTGACCTTGGCATCGCCGTGAAACCACCACATGCTCTTGCGGCGGCCGAGCGAGCGCATGTGATACTCGATGGTATCGCCGGGCAGCACGGGCTTGCGGAACTTGCACTTGTCGATGGTGAGGAAATAGACCGCCCGCGGCTTCTCGGTGCCTTCGACCGACTTGATGCCGATCACGCCAGCGGTCTGCGCCATCGCCTCGATCATCATGACGCCGGGATAAACCGGACGTTCGGGGAAATGGCCTTGGAAGGCCGGCTCGTTGAAGGTGACGTTCTTGATGCCGATGCCGCTGTAATCGGCCCGGATGTTGATCACCCGGTCGATCAGGAGCATCGGAAAACGGTGCGGCAGCGTCTGGAGGATCGCATTGATATCCACCAGCTCGAATTTTACAGGTGATTCCGCCGTCATTCCCGTCCCTCGTCCTTCGGATCGGCCTTGCTGTCGCGTACCAGGCGCTCCACCGCGATAATTTCCTTGAACCATTGTTTGGTCGGCTTGGCAAAAAAACCGCCCCAGCGTCCGTTCGGCGGGATGTCGTCCTTGACGCCGCTCATCGCGGTAACCTGGGCCCCGTCGCCGATCTTGAGATGATTGTTGATGCCAACCTTTGCTCCCAGCGCCACGTTGTCGCCGATGGTCAGGCTGCCCGCGAGCCCGATCTGGGCCGCCAGCAGGCAATTCCGGCCAATCGTCACATTGTGGCCGACCTGGACCTGATTGTCGATTTTGGTGCCCTCCCCGATCACGGTGTCGCGCAGGGAGCCGCGATCGATAGTGGTGCCGGCGCCGACTTCCACATTGTTCTGGATCAGCACGCGGCCGGTCTGGGGCACCTTCAGATGGCCCTCAGGGCCGAAGAAGATGAAACCGTAGCCGTCCTGGCCGATCGAGCAGCCCGGATGGATCAGCACGTTGTTGCCGATCAGTGCGCACTGGATCGCCGTGCGGGCGCCGACATTGCAGTCGCGGCCGATCTTGACGCCGGGACCCAAGACCACCCCAGCGCCGATCACGGTGCCGCTGCCAATCTCGACATCCGGACCGATGACGGTCAGCGGCTCGACCGTGACGTCGTCCTCAAGGCGCGCCGAGGGGTCGATGATAGCCGACGGCGCAATGCCGTCGTTGCCGAACCAGGACTGTGGGCGCAGCGCATCGCCGTGCCATTCCCGGGCGATCCCAACGAAGGCGCGAAACGGCTGCGCCGCCCGCAGCACCGCTACATGCGGCGGCACCTGGGCCTCGAAGCGCGGGCTGACCAGGCAGGCGCCAGCCTTGGTCGCTTTCAGCTCATCGGCATATTTGAGGTTGTCGAAGAATGCCAGATGCATCGGACCGGCCTCGTCAAGCGAAGCTAGGCCCGTGATGACATGGCCGCCCCTGGCAGGGTCGACCAGTTGCGCTTTGCTCAGCGCGGCGATTTCAGCCAGCGTTGATGCTGGCGGTTTCTTGAAGAAGGTCGGCTGCGCCATTCCACCCCGTCGCGGTCCGGCTTCGGCATGAAGCGCTCAGGCACATCATGCCTTATCTCACGGATTGAGCACGACCTTTTTGGCCACCAGCCCCAGGGAATTCCTGCAAGGAATTCCCTGGGGGCCGGGTCATGCCCTTTTGATCGAATTAGAACGAGGTACCGCCGCCGAACCGGAATTCCTGCGTGCGGTCATACTTGCCCTTGGTGAGCGGCACTGCGTAGTCGAAGCGCAGCGGACCGAACGGCGAGGCCCAGATCAGGCCGACACCGACCGACGAGCGGACGACCTTGCTGTCGTCATAGACCAGGCCGGTACAGGTTCCGGTGCTGGTCGGATTGATGGTCGACGGCACGCAGCTCGAGTTCCTGGTCGTCGTGGTTTCGCCGGTCAGCGTCCAGGTCGTCGGACCCTGGTAGTCGTAGAGACCGCCGGCGTCCGCGTAGACAGCGCCCTTTAGACCCACTTCCTTCGGCAGGAACCAGAATGGCATCTGCAATTCGAGCGAAGCGCCCCAGTACTTGGTGCCGCCGAGCGCGTCCTGCGTGTCGTAGGGGTTGATGTCACGCGGGCCGATGCCGTTCGGCGCAAAACCGCGGACGAGGTTCGGACCCATCTGGAAGTGATCCAGCATGCGCAGATCGTTGTTGCCGACCTTGGTCAGGATACCACCCTGGAGGTGGACGAGGCCGACGAGATCAGACACCAGCGACTGATAGTACTTCGCGTCGGCCACGGTCTTCAGGTAGGAGACGTCGCCGCCGACGCCGGCGAAGTCCTGCCTGAAGTCGACGAGCAGGCCGTCGGTCGGGTTCTTGTTGTTGTCGAGGGTGTTGTAGGTCAGCGTGTAGCCCAGCGCCGAGGTCAGGGTTTTGCCGTTCGCAAGCTCCCTGCGGACCGGGAGCGAGGCTTCGCCGTCGTTGTAGCAGCCGAGGCCGTTGGTCGCGGCGAAGTTGTAGCCGCTGGCTGCGATATCCGCGGCACCTTGCGGCGTGTTGGCGTATGCCGGGGACGGGTTGAACGCTCCCGAGCTGAGCAGGTTGTTACAGTTCGCCAAGTAGGACGGCAGCGTGATTTGCTGCTGGTAGATCGAGTAGCGCAGTTGGAGCGACAGGTCCTCACGCAAGGAGAAGCCGAGGCGTGGGCTGAAGCCCAGCGTCTTGGTGCCGTAGGAGATGAAGCTGTTGGAGAGCTGCTGGCGCTGATAGAGGTCGAGGCCCAGCGCGACGCGGTAATCGAGCAGGTACGGCTCGACAAACGACAGCGAATAGCCGCGCGCGTACTGGCCGTAGGTGACCGATGCCTTGGCGAACAGGCCACGGCCGAGCAGGTTGCGCTCGGAGATCGAGACTTCGGCCAGCGCACCGTCGGTCGTGGAGTAACCGCCCGAGACCGAGAAGTCGCCGGTCGACTTCTCTTCGAGATCGACGATCAGGACCACGCGGTCGCTCGAAGAGCCCGGCTCCGTCGTGATCTTCACGGTCTTGAAGTAATCGAGGTTTTTCAGCCGGCGCTCGGCGCGGTCGACCAGCGCACGATTGTAGGCGTCGCCCTCGGAGATGTCGAACTCGCGGCGGATCACGTAGTCCCGGGTACGGGTGTTGCCGCGGATGTTGATGCGCTCGATATAAGTGCGCGGCCCCTCGTCGATGTTGAACACGACGGAGACGGTGTGCGCATCGAAATTGCGGTCGCCGCCCGGACGCACCACCGCGAAGGCATAGCCGCGGCGCGAGGCTTCGATCTGCATTTCCTCGACCGACTTCTCGACCGATTCGACGTTGTAGAGCGAGCCGACATTGACGCGCGAGAAGCTGCGCAGCGAGCTCGCGTCGAAGTTCGGGATACTGGTGTGGAAATCGACAGTCCCGACGCGGTACTGCGCGCCTTCCTCGATCTTGAAGGTGACGTTGAAGCCCTTCTTCTCCGGATCGTATTCGGTGAGCGCGGCCACGACCTGAACGTCGGCGAAGCCGTTCTTCAGGTAGAAGCGGCGAATCAGGTCGCGGTCGGCCTCGACGCGGTCCGGATCGTAGACGTCGCCGCTCGAGAGGAAGCTCAGCAGGTTCGATTCGTGCGTCTTGATGACGTCCCGGAGGCGATAGGACGAGAACGCGTTGTTGCCGATGAACTCGATCGACTTGACGCCGGTTTTGGCGCCTTCGTTGATCGTGAAGACGAGATCGACGCGGTTGTTCGGCTGCTCGATGATCTCTGGCGTGACGGTCACGTCATAGCGGCCGGAGTGACGATAGATTTCGGCGATTCGCAGCGTGTCCGACTGCACCATGGCGCGGGAGAACGTGCCGCGGGCCTTGGACTGGATTTCGGCCGTGAGCTGCTCGTCCTTGATCTTCTTGTTGCCCTCGAACGCGATGCGACCGATCACCGGGTTTTCCACCACCGAGACGATGAGCTGGCCGCCGGCACCGCGGTTGATCTTCACGTCCTGGAACAGGCCGGTCTCGATCAGCGCCTTGAGGCCGTCATCGATGGCAGCTTGATCGAGGCGGCCACCCGGGCCGGGCTTGAAATAGGAGCGGATCGTCTCCACCTCGACGCGGCGATTCCCTTCGACGGAAATCGACTGCACGGTCTGAGCGAGCGCAGACGAAGACACCAAAACAGCCCCAACCGGGGCAACCACCGGCGCGCCGAACAAGATCAGGGTTGCGATCAAGCCGCCCCGGAGTCGCAGTCCAAACTTCATTGCGCGATGCGCCCTTATCAGTACCAGACCCAACCCCAAAGCCGGTCTGGGAGATTCCCCAAGTTCAAGCCGCTTGTAGCCAATTTCCCCGACGCCGCAAACGGCCGAGCGCGCCGCAATTTCAATTTCAGTCCAAGACGTTGCCCAACAGCAACGCCACAAAAAAGCCCCTATCAGGAGGACGGCAATCGCAGGATGTCATTGTAGGTTGCGAACACCATCAGCATCAGTACCAGCCCAAGCCCGATTCGGAACCCGATCTCCTGGGTCCGTTCAGAAAGCGGACGTCCGCGCACCACTTCCGCTGCGTAGAACAGAAGGTGACCGCCATCGAGCAGCGGGATCGGGAACAGGTTCAACAGGCCGATCGAGACCGACAGCACGGCGCAGAGGTTGATCAGGAACTGCAATCCGGCGCTGGCCGCCTGCCCCGACATTTTTGCGATCCCGATGACGCCGCTGACCTCGCTGGGATTGCCGGCCCCCGTGAACAGTGAGCCCAGGAACTTGAACGTACTGGAGATGATGAACCAGACCTGCTCCACGCCGATCTTGAGAGCTTCTGCAAAACCGACAGGCGTGGTCGAGACTTCACCGGCCTGGGACTTGTGCTCGACGCCGAGCACGCCGACCCGGTGGCTGTTGCCGAACGGATCCTTGCGCTCGAGCAGAGCCGGCGTCGCAGTCAGCGACACCACCGAACCATCCCGCTTCACCTGGAAAACCAGCGCCGAACCGGCACTTGTCGCGACGATTCGCTGCATGTCGGCAAAGCTCTCGATCGGCTTGCCATCGATCTGCACGACGACGTCGCCGGTCTTGAAGCCGGCGGCGGCCGCAGCGCTGTCGGCAACGACGCCGTCGACCCGCGCGATCGTGCTCGGCTTGCCGTAATACAGGGCCATCCCTGCGAAAATCAGGGCGCCGAGAATGAAATTGGCGATCGGGCCAGCCGCCACGATGGCCGCACGGGGAGCGACCTTCTTATGGTGGAAGCTGCCGGCGCGCTCCTCGGCCGTCATGGCCGCGAGCGTCTCGGCCGACGGCGTGGAGGCCTCGCTCTCGTCGCCGAAGAACTTGACGTAACCGCCGAGCGGGATCGCCGAAAGCTTCCAGCGGGTGCCATGACGGTCGTTGAAACCGACCAGCTCAGGTCCGAAGCCGAGCGAAAAGGTTAACACGCGAACGCCGGCCCAGCGCGCGACCAGGAAATGGCCGAGCTCGTGGAAGAACACGACGATGGTCAGGACGAACAGGAAAGGAACCGCGTAGCCGAGGAGCCCATGGCTCAACACATTGAAACTATGGACAAAAAAGTCGATCATCGAATTCCCTCATCCAGCGCCGCAAGGCCCTGGCCCCGAACTACCTAGGTTGCCTTTAAGGCAATTTGAGGCAATAGGGCGGCAGCTTTATTTCGCGAAACATGGTCAACGGAGATTGCATCATCCGCTGAGGTCATGGGACCGTGGTTCCCACCACGGATCCAGTCCTCCAGCGTTGCCTCCACCAGCCGGGCGATCGCGCCAAACCGGATCTTGCCGGCGATGAAGGCCGCGACCGCGACCTCGTTGGCGGCGTTGTAGACGGTGGTCGCCCCCTTCCCGTGCCGGAGCGAATCGAAGGCCAGGCGTAGACCGGGGAACCGGTCGAAATCCGGGGCTTCGAAGGTTAGCTGGCCGATCTTGGCGAGATCGAGCTTGTCCGCCGGTCCCTTGATCCGGTCGGGCCAGCCGAGACAATGGGCGATCGGCGTACGCATGTCGGGCGACCCGAGCTGGGCCACCACCGAGCGATCGGAGAATTCGACCATGCCGTGGATAATCGACTGCGGATGCACCAGCACGTCGATCTCATCAGGCGCCAGCGCGAACAGATAGGATGCCTCGATCACCTCGAGCCCCTTGTTCATCATCGAGGCGGAATCGATCGTGATCTTCTGGCCCATGCTCCAGTTCGGATGCTTGAGGGCCTGCTCGAGGGTCGCCTGCTCGATGTCGGCGCTCTTCCAGGTCCGGAACGGGCCGCCCGAGGCGGTGATGATGACGCGCACCAGCTCGTCGCGATTGCCCGATGCCAACGCTTGAAACAGCGCGTTGTGTTCGGAATCGGCCGGCAAAATACAGGCGCCCGCTTTTGCCGCGCGCTGCATGAAGAAATCGCCGGCGCAAACCAGGCATTCCTTATTGGCGAGCGCAACATGCGCGCCGCGGTCGACGGCAGCCAAAGCCGGCTTCAATCCGGCCGCACCGCTGACCGCCGCCATCACCCAATCGGCCGGACGCGCGCCCGCCTCGATCACCGCGCTTTCACCGGCGCCGCATTCGGTGCTCGTGCCCGCGAGCGCGGCCTTGAGCTCGGCGAGCTTGGAGGCATCTGCGATCGCGACGAAGCGGGCGGAGAATTCCTTCGCGAGCTTGGCCAGCGCTTCGACGTTGCCGTTCGCCGTCAAGGCTTCGACGCGATAGCGCCCGGGCGAAGCGCGCAACAGATCCATCGTGCTGTCGCCGATCGAGCCGGTGGCGCCGAGGACCGTGACGCTGCGGATGTCGGACGCAGCAAGCTTGTTGTTACGCAAAGGGACTGCGCTCATATCCTCACCAAACCATAAGACCGCTTCCGGCGCTATGCACGCCATGGCGGAGGAAGCCGATAATCCATGCCACCAGGATGGCGGCGACAAAGCCGTCCAGGCGGTCCAGAAGCCCACCATGGCCGGGAATTAAGTGACTGGAATCCTTGACGCCGAAGCGTCTTTTCACCGCGGATTCGAACAGATCGCCGGCCTGCGATACCACCGACAGGACGGCGCTGACGAACAGCAGCGGAACTGCTTTTCCGATGCCGAATGCCGCAAACCCGCTCGCAACCGCAAGGCTGGCCGCAAAGCCGCCGAACGCGCCGGCCCAGGTCTTCTTGGGGCTGACGCGCGGCCACAGCTTTGGTCCGCCGATGCTGCGACCGGCGAAATAGCCGCCGATATCGGTCGCCCACACCACGAGCAGCACCAACATCAGCGCAGCGAAGCCGTGCACGAGATCCTGCCGGACCAGGATCGAGGCCAGCAGCGCGGCGGAGGCATAGGCGAATCCGGTCGCGGCCCAAACGAACTTGCCCCGCGCGATCAACGTCACGATCGCACCGCCGATCAGGCCGGTGACGACGGCCGTCTTGAGCGCGCCGAAGGCAACACACGCCCCCATCATCGCGATGACGATGGTCCCTGCCCCGGTCAGCGCAGCGGACCCTGCCCCCACTACCATCAGCCATTCCGCGAACAGACCGATCGAGACCAGGGTGACGAGAAGCGCCCACAGCCAGCCGCCGGCATAGGCGAGCGCGATCGCGAATGGCGCCAGCACCAGCGCTGCGAGGAGTCGCATCACGAGATTGCTCGAGGCGGGCGTCGCTCCCGCCGGTGCGGCGTCGGGTTCGCTCACGAGGCGGTTTTCGCGACCAGGCCGCCGAAGCGACGCTCGCGCCTGGCGAATTCGGCGATCGCGCTTTCGAGTGCCGCCTTGTCGAAATCGGGCCAGTGGATCGGCACGAACACGAGCTCGCTATAGGCGGCCTGCCACATCAGGAAATTGGACAGGCGCTGCTCGCCGCTGGTACGGATGATGAGATCCGGATCGGGAATGTCGGGCGCATCGAGATGGGCGCCCAGCGTATCGGCGTCGATCGTGGCAGGATCGCGCGTGCCGTCTGCGACTTCGCGCGCGAGCTTCTGCGCCGCCTTCGCGATCTCCTGGCGCGAGCCGTAATTGAAGGCGACCACGAGCGTGAGGCGCGTGTTGTCGCGCGTCAATTCTTCGGCCTCGTTCAGCAGCGCGCAGATGTCGCCCTCCAGCCCATCCCGCTCGCCGATGATGCGCACCTTGACGCCGTCGCGATGCAGGCTCGCGAGATCGTTGCGGATGAAACGCTTGAGCAGACCGAAGAGATCGCCGATCTCGCTCGCCGGGCGCGACCAGTTTTCGGACGAGAAAGAGAAGATGGTGAGATAGCGGATGCCGAGCTCGTGCGAGGCACGCACCACGCGGCGCAAGGCCTCGACGCCGCGACGATGGCCCTCCGCCCGCGGCAGTCCGCGCGCGGCCGCCCAACGCCCGTTGCCATCCATGATGATGGCGACATGCGGAGGCGCGTCGGACCGGTCGGGTCCTTCCGTGGCGGGCGCGGCGGCGTTGGACATGCAAGCGGCCTTAAAGCATGATCCGGACCCGAAGGGCCGCGTTAGCGCAAAGTGCGAAGCGGTTTTCCGGTAGGATCGTGCGCGAACAATACTCTAAAGCGCGATGATGACTCTCATCACACTTTAGACGGTGAGGATTTCTTTTTCCTTGGCAGCCAGCAGCTGGTCGATCTCGGTGATGGTGCCGTCGGTGGCCTTCTGCACCTCGTCGGCGTGACGCTTCTGATCGTCCTCCGACATCTCGTGATTCTTCTCGAGCTTCTTCAGAACGTCGAGACCGTCGCGGCGGACGTGACGCGCGGCGACCTTGGCAGCTTCGGCGTATTTGTGCGCGACCTTGACGAGCTCCTTGCGGCGCTCCTCGTTGAGCTCGGGAATACGCAACCGTAGCACCTGACCTTCGGTCGCCGGCGACAGGCCGAGATTGGAATCGACGATCGCCTTCTCGACCGCCTTCACCATCGACTTGTCCCAGACCTGCACCGAGATCAGCCGCGGCTCCGGCACGCTGACGGTCGCGAGCTGGTTGAGCGGCATGTGGCTGCCATAGGCTTCGACCTGGACCGGATCCAGCATCGAGGCCGACGCGCGGCCCGTCCGCAGGCCCCCAAGCTCATGCTTGAGCGAGGCGACCGCGCCCTGCATGCGGCGCTTCACTTCGTTGAGGTCGAAATTAGCCGTGGCCATCACGTTTCTCCTTCAATATCCCGGCGCCCTCGCCGCGCTCGTCGGCGAGGGGCGGGCGCGCCAGATAAGCCGTCAGCCGGCGACGATCGTCCCGTGGCCGACGCCGCGCAGAATCGCGTCGATCGAACCGGGCTCCGCGATCGAAAACACGATGATAGGCAGAGACGTCTCGCGGGCAAGTGCGAAGGCGGTCGCATCCATGACCTTGTAGCCGCCCTCGATCGCCTGCGAATGCGTCAGGCGGTCGAACCGGGTGGCCGACGGGTCCTTCTTCGGGTCGGCCGAGTAGACGCCATCGACATTGGTCGCCTTCAGCACCGCCTCTGCGCCGATCTCTGCGGCGCGCAGCACCGCCGTCGTGTCGGTGGTGAAGAACGGATTGCCGGTTCCGCCGCCGAGCACGATGATTCGACCCTCGGCGAGGTATTTGTGCGCTGCGGTGCGGGTGAACAACTCGGAAATCTCGGGCATGACGAAGGCCGAGAGCGTGCGCGCCGGCGTGCCCTTGCGCTCGATCGTGGCTTCGAGCGCGAGGCAGTTCATCATGGTGGCAAGCATGCCCATGGTGTCGCCGGTGGTGCGAGAAACCCCGCGCGAGGACACCTCGACGCCGCGAAAGATGTTGCCGCCGCCGATCACGACCGCAACCTCGGTGCCGAGCTGGCGGGCGGCAATCAGATCGTCCGCAACCCGGTCGATGGTCGGCTGGTCGATGCCAAAACCCTGCTGTCCCGCGAGATATTCGCCGGACAGCTTGATCACGACGCGACGATAGACCGGATCAGTCATGAGCACTTTTCCTTATCCGGGCGCCGCTTCCGGCGGCAACGCCGGAAGGAGGTGTTCCGGCGCTTACTTCTTGCCGCTGGCCGCTGCGACCTCGGCTGCGAAGTCGGATTCCTGCTTCTCGATTCCCTCACCAAGAGCATAGCGCACGAAGCCCGCGATCTTCACGGGACCACCGACCTTGCCTTCGGCCTCCTTCACCGCCTGCGCCACCGACTTGCCGGTGTCGTGGATGAAGGCCTGCTCGAGCAGGCAGACTTCCTTGTAGTAGGTCTTCAGGCCGGACTCGACGATCTTCTCGATCACGTTCTCCGGCTTGCCCTGCTGACGATATTTGTCGGCGAGCACGTCCTTCTCACGCTTCACGACCGCCGGATCGAGGCCGGACGGATCGAGCGCCAGCGGGTTGGCGGCCGCGACATGCATCGCGATCTGGCGGCCGAGCGCTGCGAGCTCGTCGGCCTTGCCGGGCGATTCCAGCGCGACGATCACGCCCATCTTGCCGGCACCGTCGACGACCGCGCCGTGGACATAGCTCGACACCACGCCCTGGCTCACTTCGAGGGAAGCTGCGCGGCGCAGCGTCATGTTCTCGCCGATGGTGGCGATCGCGTCGTTGATCGCGGCCTCCACCGTGACGTCGCCGACCTTGGCGGCCTTGATCTTCTCGACATCGGCACCGACGTCGAAGGCGACCTGCGCGATCATCTTGACCAGGCCCTGGAACTGGCCGTTGCGCGCGACGAAGTCGGTCTCGGAGTTGACCTCGACCACGACGCCCTTGTTGGCCTTGGTGAGCGCGCCGATGAGGCCCTCGGCCGCCACGCGGCCTGACTTCTTGGCGGCCTTCGACAGGCCCTTCTTGCGCAACCAATCCTGCGCCGCTTCCATGTTGCCGTCGTTCTCGGTCAGCGCGGCCTTACAGTCCATCATGCCTGCGCCGGTGGACTCGCGCAGATCCTTGACCATCGCAGCAGTGATCGTTGCCATCGTTGAAAATCCTTCTTGCCTGCCGGTACGCCGCGGCGTGGCATCTAATCGCCCCGCCGCGGTCCATCTCAGGAATTCGCGTCAACTGAATGAAATGGTGGCCGGATCCGATCCGGCCAACCGATCGCTCTTTTTGACTATTCCGCTTCCGCGGTCAGCGCCTTGGCCTTGGCCACCCAGGCATCCGCGCGGCTCGGCAGACCAACTTCTTCGCCGATCTTGTGCGCGGTGTCGTGGTCGAGCTCGGCGAGCTGCCAGAAGTGGAAGATGCCGAGATCGTTGAACTTCTTCTCGATCGCACCCGACACGCCCGGGAGCTTCTTGAGGTCGTCGGCGGTGCCGCGCGGACCGGCAAGGCCCTGGAAGCCACCGGCCGACGGCAGCTCTTCGGCGACCGGACGGGCCGAGGCACCGATGTCGATGCCGGAATCGCCCTGGGCGCGCGAGATGCCGTCGATCGCGGCGCGCGCGATCAGATCGCAATAGAGCGAGATCGCGCGACCCGCGTCGTCATTGCCCGGCACCACATACGTGATGCCCTTCGGATCGGAGTTGGTGTCGACGATCGCCGCGACCGGGATGTTGAGCCGCTGGGCTTCCTGGATCGCGATGTCTTCCTTGTTGGTGTCGATCACGAAGATCAGGTCGGGCAGACCGCCCATGTCCTTGATGCCGCCGAGCGAGCGATCGAGCTTGTCGCGCTCGCGCTGAAGCGTCAGGCGCTCCTTCTTGGTGTAGGAATTGGCCTCGCCGCCCGCCAGCACCTCATCGAGGTGACGCAGCCGCTTGATCGAGGCCGAGATCGTCTTCCAGTTCGTCAGCGTGCCGCCGAGCCAGCGCGAATTGACGAAGTACTGCGCGCAACGCTTGGCCGCGTCCGCGACGCCGTCCTGTGCCTGGCGCTTGGTGCCGACGAACAGGATGCGGCCGCCCTTGGCAACCGTGTCACTGACGGCCTGGAGGGCCGTGTGCAGCATCGGCACGGTCTGGGCGAGATCGACGATGTGGATGTTGTTGCGGGCGCCGAAGATGAACGGAGCCATTTTCGGATTCCAGCGGTGAGACTGGTGACCAAAGTGCACGCCAGCTTCGAGCAGCTGACGCATAGTGAAATCGGGTAGTGCCATCGTTCTAATTCTCCGGTTGGTTCCTCCGGAAGCGTGTGAGCAAAACGGAGCGTTGTCGCCCCGGCTGCCACCGGACGGCCTTGTGAGCCATGCTTCCGTGTGAGATGGCGCGCTGTATAGCGCCATTTCGGCCAGAAGCAAGGAAATAAGGGCCTTTCGGGGCTGTTACCGCCCGCGAAAGGCCTATTCCCGGATTTCCGCCCTGCCCGCTAGCACTTTGGCCTAGCACCTAGGCTGGTTGGGTGGGCATTTCTTTGCCGCGGGGGGTGGCGCAGCCGGACGCGGCGGCGGCGCAACAGCCATCCGGGGCGGCGGCGGGGGTGCCGGCCGGGCCGCCGGGGGCGGCGGCGCGGGTCGTGCGGCTGCAACCGGAGGAGCCGGTCGCGGCGGCGGCGGCGCGGCCATCCTTGGCGGCGGCGCCGATACCCGCGCTGGAGGCGGCGGCGTTGGCCGCGCGACGGCCTGGGGCCGCGGCGGTGGCGGTGCAATATGGGTGACCGGGGGCGGCGCGGTCGGCTTAGTCTGCGTCTGTGGCGGCACCAGCTTCTCGCGCAGAGCCGGCTTCTCGATCGGCTGCACATTGGCGTGCGACTGCGCAGGCGGCGATGGCGGGGTCGGCTTGGTCTCCCCGGGCTTTGCCGGCGCATTGGCCGTATTCGCGGGACTGACCGTATTGGCGCGCTCCTGGACTTTCGGACGCGCTCCTCCCGTAGGCGGCGCGTTTGATGGCGTCGTCTGCGGCATGAGCTTGGCGTTGGCAGGCTGCGAGCTGCTGCCGGGTTTGGCGCTGGTGCCAGAGCCACCAACGGGGTTGGATGTCGACGACGACGTCCCCGCGGCCGCCGTTCCTGTCTGCGGCGCCCCCTTGATCGCGGGCGCGCTCTGGCCGGGCACGGGCAAGGAGTGGTTGGACGACGGGGCGGCAGTCGTATCCGCCCTGCTCGGTGGAGTGCCCGGATTGGCTTTACCTCCGGCCGCGGGCGCGGTGGCGTTGCCGGTGACCGGAGCGCCGGGGGCTCCCGGCTTCATCGTGCCATTGCCGGTCCCGGGCGCGCCCGGTGGATTTCCCGCAGCAGTGTTGCCGGTCGGCGTCGTGACTTGGCTCCTTGTCTTCAAGGCTTCCGATCCGGCCTTCGTTGTCGGATCAACCGAAACCGTCTTGGGGACTGGAGCCTTGTTGTCCCGGATCAGTGCAGCCTTTTGAATGACGGTCGGCGGCACAGCTGTCATTGCCCCGACAGGCTTTCCGGATGCGGCCACCGTCGCGGTAATTGCCGGATCACTCACCGTTCTTACCGGCGGCGCGGGTTGATTGATCACGGTGTTGATGACCGTGGTGTTATGGATGTTGTTGAAGATGATGTTGTTCGGCGGCGGCGCGACATAGACCGGCGCTCTGACGAACACCGGGATCGGCACGAACACCGGCTGCGGCAGCACGAACAGGCCGACCACCGGCAAGGGCGGCGGCAGCACGACGAAGTCCGGCGGCGGTGGCGGGCAGAAATAGACAGGCGGCGGTGGCGGCGGTGCGAAGCCGAAATCCGGATCGCTGAAATACAGCACCGGACGGTCGACATAGACCACCTCCTCCGGGGGCGGCGGCGGCACGTCATAGTCCATCATCGCGAAAGTCGGCGGCGGCTCGAGCGGCGCAGTCAGGATCGCGAGCCTGCGCCGGGCATCGCCCGCATGCGGCCCGCGCGGATAGCGGCGCAGATACGACCAATAGGCGTCCGGCGTATCGGCGCGATAGGTCCGCCGCCAGGTGATCGCCTCGCGGCGCGCCGCCACGATCGCCATCACCCGCTTGGCAAGCGGATCGCCGGGATAGCCGGCGAGAAAATCCTCATAGGCCGGCAGCGTGTCGCGCTCGAGCGCGGCCGCATAGGCATCCTGCACGCCGAGATCGCGGATCGGCTTGTTCCGGATCGCAGCGACCTGGTCGGGCGCGGCCTGCGGCGGCGGCGCGTCGGGAGCGCGCTCGAAAAAGGCGAATTGCGCGCTGACCTTCTGGTCGTCCCACGGCACCTGCGCGCCCTTGGAGGCCTCGTTGACGCGCAGACGAACGCGGTCGAACACCTCGGTGAGCGACAGGCCGCCGGTGCGGATCATCTCGGCGAGCGATTGCGCGTAGATGCCGTAGGGCCCAGGCTCTTCAGGTGCCACCGTGCCGGGCGCGGCGTTGAAGGCGATCAGCATGTTCGGATCGGGCTCGACCAGCGCCAGCCCGCTCGCGATCGGCTGCTGGCCGCCCTCGACGAAGGGCTGTGCACGCGCTGCGTCGAGAACGATGATGTTGGCCTTGAGCGGGATCGCGGCGAGCTGGCGGGCATAGTCGCTGATCCGCAGCGCCTCGGTGGGAATATCGGTGTCGCGCGCGATGTTGGAATCGACCGGAATGAAATAGTTCTCGCCGGCAAGCTGCACGCCATAGCCGGCCAGATAGATCATCGCGACGGTGCCGGGGCCCGAGGCCTGCGCCTTCTGGATGAAATCGCGAAGGCTCTTGCGCAGCGTGTCGCCGTCGAGATCGCGCGCGCCGACTACGTCGAAGCCCGCCGCCTGCAGCGTCTGCGCGATCAGGCCGGCGTCGTTGGCGGCGGTTGCAAGCGGCGACCTGGCGTAGGCGCCATTGCCGACCACGAGCGCGATGCGCTTTTCCTGCTGCTGCGCGCGCACTGGACTGAGCGCGCCCGCAATGAGGAGGATCGGCAGAAGGAAAGAGATGAAGATCTTGTGTGTCCCGCGCATGGCTCGCCCGTTATGGTCGTTGAGGTGCCACCACGCATGAGGCGCGCGGCCGCCTGAACGGCACTTGAACGAAAGGCTCGGATTGAGGCGACGGCATGGCGCCCGCCCCGCCCCGGCGTCTCGCATCAGCTGTACGTAAGCCTCAGCCTTTGCGTCAGCTTCAGCCTTGCGCGATCAGATCAACCCTTCCGGTGGTGAGCCGGTAAATGCCGCCCACAACCTTCAGCCTGCCCTGCTCCACGGCCGCATTGAGGATCGGCGCGGCCGACTTCAGCTTCGCGACATTGTCGACCACGTTCTGCCGGATCGCCTTGTCGAGCACCCCTCCACCCTGCTGCATCGCAGCCTTGGCGGCGGGCGCGATCGCATCGAGCAGCGAGGGAATGTGCCCCGGCGGCGATGTGTTGTCCTTGAGCGCCTTCAGCGTCGCATCGACCGCACCGCACGCATCATGGCCGAGCACGAGGATCAGCGGCGTGTTGAGTACGGCGACGGCGTATTCCATGCTGGCGATGGTCTCGGTGCCGGCAAAATTGCCGGCGACGCGACAGACGAAAAGATCGCCGCGGCCGGTGTCGAAGGCGTATTCCGGCGCGATGCGCGAGTCGGCGCAGCTCAGCACCGCGGCGAACGGATTCTGCCCGCCAGCGAGCGCCTCGCGCTCATGCTTGAAATCGTGTCGCCGCGACACACCGTCGACGTAGCGCGCATTGCCCTCCATCAGCCGCTTCAGCGCGCCATCCGGCGGCAGCACATTCTGCGGCTTCGGGCGCGCCTTGGTCTCCTTGGCCAAAGTGGCACGTCCGGCGAAGGCCACGCCGACGGCGGAGGCGGCAAATAGCATCGCGGACCGCCGCGACGGTGCGATGTTTTCCTGTACAGATACGGAGCACTGGTCGCACATGTCACGTTTCCTCCCGGCGCCGCGGACGAACGGCATCGACGTAATCATAGCCGCGATGATGTGACCAAACCACAAAGGATGATCGGCGCACGCAACCATGCCGCGAGGTCAAAGCGATCCGTTCGACTCGCACGCCTATTCGGCCAGCCGAAGCTCAGCCACCGTCGTCCTTGCGGATTGTTCGTCCAACGGCAGAAAATCCAGCGGCCCCTGATTCTTGTAACCCGACGTTATTGCAAGGGTGAGACCCCAGCCGAGCAATCCCGTGCTTGAGTTCGCGATCACAGCGTTCTTGCGCTGACTGAAGCGCGCAACGAAGAACACGGTCTGGCCGGACTGAGCCGAGAAGTCCACACGCGTGACGCCAAGGCCCGCCTCCTCCGCCACGAACTGGTGCTGGCCCGCCGGGCGATCCACATAGACATATGTTCCGGTCTTCAGGCCCTTGATCGGCGCTCCGTCAATGCTGAATGTCCAGTCGGGATCACCGATGCCGCCAAAGCCCTTCTCGCGGAGCACAACGACCCGCGCCTGGCCGGCTTTCGGTGGACCTATCTTTCGCTCAGTCGCCGAATAATCGAGACCGTTTCTCGCGGTTTCACAGCCGCACAGCAACACGGCGGCCATGAGCAGTACCAGCCCACGCAACAACATCACGCCCCCAAGAATTCCCCGGGAGCATGCTAGCCGAAAACATCGCCTGGTTGCAACTCCGCGACCACGACTACCGCACAGACCAACGGGCCATCGCGTGTATTCACGACGGATTGCTAGATCTGCTGCACGTCGACGACCCCGGCGACCGCCTTGATGGCGCCGGCGATCTGGGGCGAGACCTTGAAGCGGCCGGGCAGCTTCATCTCGACCTCGGTCTCGAGGTCGAGCATCATCACCAGCGAGACCTCGCCGTCGCCGTTGGAGCGCGGCGCGATGCCGGGACTGCCGATCTTTGGCGCGGCGCCGTTCGCGCCCGCACCTTCCGGTCCGGCCAGCCGCTTGGCGATGGAATCCAGCGGCTTGGTGTCGCGCACGAAGATGCGCAGGCCCTTCTGCGTCTTGGCCGCCGCGTCATCCAGCGGCTCGGCATGCAGCACGCGGGCGCGGACGTCCTCGCCCTGCAATTCCGCACCGAGCTGGAGCAGCACCGCGGCGCCCGGCTCCAGCACGTCGCGATATTGCGCGAGGCCTTCGGAGAACAGCACCGCCTCGAAGTGGCCCGTGGGATCGGAGAGCCCCATGATGCCCATCTTGTTGCCGGTCTTGGTGCGTCGTTCCATGCGAGAGACCACGGTGGCCGCGACCTTACCGGCCGTGGCGCCGGTCTTCACCGCGCGCGAGAATTCCGCCCAGCTCTGCACCCGCAGCCGCTTCAGCACGGTGGCATAATCGTCGAGCGGATGGCCGGACAGGAAGAAGCCGATCGCGTCATATTCGCGGCGCAGCCGCTCGGCCGGCAGCCACGGCTCGATCTGCGGCAGCATGATGGTCGGGGCGTCCGCCGCCATGCCGAACATGTCGTTCTGGCCGATCGCCTCGGCCTGATGCGCGCGCTGGCAGGCGGCCAGGATCGCATCCGCACCGGCAAACACGCGGGCGCGGCTCGGCTCCAGCGTGTCGAACGCGCCGGCGGCGGCGAGACTTTCGATGATGCGCTTGTTGATCGCACGCGGATTGACGCGCGCGGCGAAGTCGGCGAGCGAGGTGAACAGCCCGCGCCTGGTGCGTTCCTCGATGATCTGGTCGATGGCCTGGATGCCGACGCCCTTCAGCGCGGCGAGCGCGTAGTAGATCGTCTTGTCGCCGACCTCGAAGGTCGCGCCGGAGCGGTTGATGTTCGGCGGCTCGACCTTGATGCCGAGGCGCTGCGCCTCGGAGCGGAATTCGGAGAGCTTGTCGGTATTGTTCAGATCGAGCGTCATCGACGCTGCGATGAACTCCACCGGGTAGTGCGCCTTCATATAGGCGGTGTGGTAGGACACCAGCGCATAGGCCGCCGCGTGGCTCTTGTTGAAGCCGTAGTCGGCGAACTTGGCGAGCAGCTCGAAGATGGTCTCGGCCTGCCCCTTCGGCACGCCGTTCTTGACCGCGCCCGCAACGAAAATCTCGCGCTGCTTCTCCATCTCGGCGCGGATCTTCTTGCCCATGGCGCGGCGGAGCAGGTCGGCGTCGCCGAGCGAATAGCCCGACATCACCTGCGCGATCTGCATCACCTGTTCCTGGTAGATGATGACGCCGAAGGTCTCCTTCAGGATCGGCTCCAGCACGGGGTGCAGATATTCCGGCTCCTCGTCGCCGTGCTTGCGCGCGCAATAGGTCGGGATGTTCGCCATCGGACCCGGGCGATACAGCGCGACCAGCGCGATGATGTCCTCGAAGCGGTCGGGACGCATGTCGACCAGCGCGCGCCGCATGCCCTGGCTTTCAACCTGGAACACGCCGACGACCTCGCCGCGCGCCAGCATCTGGTAGCTCTCGGCATCGTCGATCGGCAACGTCGCGAGATCGATGTGGATGTTGCGCGGCTTGAGCAGCTTCACCGCGACGTCGAGCACGGTCAGCGTCTTCAGGCCGAGGAAGTCGAATTTGACGAGGCCCGCCGGCTCGACCCATTTCATGTTGAACTGGGTCACCGGCATGTCGGATTTGGGATCGCGGTAGAGCGGCACGAGCTCGCTCAACGGGCGATCGCCGATTACGATGCCGGCCGCGTGGGTCGAGGCGTGCCGGGTCAGGCCCTCGAGACGCTGGGCGATGTCGAACGCGCGCGCCACCACCGGATCTTCGTCACGGAACGCCTGTAGCTTCGGCTCGCTCTCGATCGCAGTCGCCAGCGTCACCGGCGCGGCCGGATTCTGCGGCACCAGCTTGGTGAGCTTGTCCACTTGGCCATAGGGCATTTGCAGCACGCGGCCGACGTCGCGCAGCACCCCGCGCGCCTGCAGCGTCCCGAAGGTGATGATCTGCGCGACCTGGTCGCGGCCGTAGCGCTGCTGGACGTACTGGATCACCTCGCCGCGGCGGTCCTGGCAGAAGTCGATGTCGAAGTCCGGCATCGAGACACGTTCGGGATTGAGGAAGCGCTCGAACAGCAGGCCGAACTTGATCGGATCGAGATCGGTGATGGTCAGTGCCCACGCCACCAGCGAGCCCGCGCCGGATCCGCGGCCCGGCCCGACCGGGATGCCTTGCGACTTCGCCCATTTGATGAAGTCGGACACGATCAGGAAGTAGCCCGCGTATTTCATGCGCATGATGACGTCGAGCTCGAACGCCAGGCGCTTGTTGTAATCCTCTTCCGTGGTGCCCTGCGACAGGCCGTGCACGCGCAGACGGTTGGCGAGCCCCTCCTCCGCCTGCCGCTTCAGCTCAGCCGCCTCGACCGCGGCCGCATCGGAGCTGCCGGCGGCACCGACCGTGAAGAATGGCAGGATCGGCTTGCGGGTAAGGGGGCGGAAAGAGCAGCGCTCGGCGATCTCGACGGTGGATGCCAGCGCCTCCGGAATATCGGCAAACAGCACCGCCATCTCGGCGCGGGTCTTGAAGCGGTGATCGGGCGTGAGCTGCTCGCGCTCGGTTTCCGCGATCAGCCGGCCGCCGGCGATGCAGAGCAGCGCGTCATGGGCCTCGTAATCGTCTGTCGTGGCGAAGTACGGCTCGTTGGTCGCAACCAGCGGCAGGCCTTTGGAATAGGCGATGTCAATCAGCGCGCTCTCGATGCGCCGTTCCTTGTCGAGATTGTGGCGCTGCAATTCGACGTAGAGGCGATCGCCGAACAGGCCGGCGAGACGCTCGCAGCGCGCGGCCGCAATTTCGGCCTGGCCGCTTGCAAGCGCGAGTGAGATCGGGCCATCAGGGCCGCCGGTCAGTGCGATCAGGCCTTCGGTCTCGCCGTCGAACCAGTCGAACTTGATGAACGGGGCATGGCTGTCAGGCGATTCGAGGAACGCGCGCGAATTCAGCCGCATCAGGCTGCGATAGCCGCGCTCTTGCGCGGCCAGCAGCACCACGCGCGAGGGCGGCAGCGCGTTGCGCGCGTTGGGATCCTGGTCGCCGAAGTCGACCGCGAGCTCGCAGCCGACGATCGGCTGGATGCCGGAACCCGCCATCTTGTCGGAAAATTCCAGCGCGCCGAACAGATTGTCGGTGTCGGTCAGCGCCAGTGCCGGCTGGTGATCCTTCTTCGCAAGCTCGGCGAGCTTGGCGATCTTGATCGAGCCCTTGAGCAGCGAATAGGCCGAGTGAACGTGAAGGTGGACAAATCCGGCGCTCGGCATGGTCGCGTGACGGCCTCTTAGATGGGTTGCAGCGGTCGCCGGCGCCTCAAGGCGTGATGCTCGGCCGACTCGCCTCCCAATGGTGGGGGCTCGCCGCCCCGGAGTCCACGCCGCAGCCACGAAACGGCCGCCTCATCCCGCTTTTCCCCAAGCCGGCACCTCGCAGCGGCTTCAGTTCGTTCCGAGCATCGGTTTGTAAAACTGTTGCTCTCATGCTGCGGGATCAGAGCTGGGGTATGACCTGAGCCCAGATCGCGATCATCCCGACGAACAGCGCGATCGACGTCAGTGCAGCGGCTTCTTCCACGAAAATCCTGAACATGGCTTGCTCCATCACCAGAACGTATGAAGAACATTGTTCTCATTTCGTTCTCAGGAGTCAAGCAGCCTCAGTGATTTCAAAATGGAATGGTTAACTCGCTGAATTCACGCAACAAAAAGCCCCGGCGCAAGGCCGGGGCTTTCATCAAACGCTCTGATTGAGCGATCGATCTCAGTACTTCGCGATGGCCGGGCCGCCGAACTTGTAGTTCAGGCGGACGAGACCCATGTCGACGTCCTGACGGATGCGATCGGTCTGAATGCCGGTGAAGGTGATGTTCTTGTCCGACAGGAAGATGTGGTTGTACTCGACGCCGAGCGACCAGTTCGGAGCGAAGCCGAACTCGAGGCCTGCGCCGACGGTGCCGCCCCAACGGGTGTCGCTGACGGATGCGAACGTCACGCCGCCAGCGCGGAGCTCGTTCTTGGTTCCAACAACCGCCGCACCGCCCTTGGCGTAGAGCAGGACGTTGTTCCAGGCGTAGCCGATCTGACCGGTGATCAGACCGAACGAATCGATCTTCGAGCGATCGGTGAAGCCGGTGAGGCCGCTGACGTTGTCGCCGGAGAAGTCGGCCCAGTTGCCCTGGCCTTCCACGCCGAACACCCACTGCGCCGACTGCCAGCGATAGCCGACCTGGCCACCGACCGTGCCGCCGGTCGCGTTGTGCGAGCCTTCGCTGCCGACCAGCGGAGCGAGCTGGTCCCAGCTCGTGTGAGCGGAAGCGCCACCGCCGTTGATACCGATGTAGAAGCCGCTCCAGTCATAGACGGTCGCGATCATCGCAGGCGCCTTGGTGTAAGGCCGTGCGGCGAGGTCAGCAGCCAGCGCCGGCGCAGTCGCGCTCAGCGCAACAAGGCTCACAGCAGCAAGCAACAAATTCTTATTCATTTGAATCCCGTTCCAGTTTCGTCGTTAGGCCCCCGGGCCGTGTGCTGGTCTTATCAGCGATCGACGGAATTGCTGTAACCTCGACGCAACAGTTCGCGCCAAAGGAGCCCGTTTCATTAACGAGTGTTTAGCAGCGCGTGTGCGGAAACCCTTTGAAATAAGAGTTTTCTGCACTTTCAACGTCAGCAGCACGTCGCGCATCGCGAACACGCGTAACGACGCCGCGCGACACAATCCTGTGAGAAAATACGTGCACTGTTTATCGCACTCATTCTCGCCACATTTTCGCCCGCCTTCGCCACATTCACATTCATGTTGGGCGCGAGCACACCAAGGCGGGCGCTGACTAAAGCGCGGGCTCATGACCGGCCCGACTCTTCTATCGCCACGGTAGAGCGCTCAACGATGGTACGATCTCAACCGCCCCTCCTCGCGCTGCGCGGCCAGATCACGCGCCAGGCTGACGCGCACAACAGACCGGTCATCGTTCTGTGACCCATTGAGCTTCGTTGCGCGTACGACGATCTATCGCGTCATTTCGTCCCTGCTACGGCACCATTCGTCACGACCCGCTCATCCTCATCACAGGACACAGCCGATTCATCCCTCCTGGCTCGCTTTCGGCGCAGGATTGCCGAGAATTCGTTTGGGCAATGTCTGGAGAACCGGAATGGACCGTCGCCACTTTCTAGCTAGTGCCCTCTCACTGGCTGCAGGCTCGGTACTCGGCAAGGCGCAAGCGGGCATCGGCCCCACCAGCCGCACGCGACCCGGCCAGCCTGGCTGGCCTTCCGATGCGGACTGGTCGGGGCTGAATCAAGCAACGTCGGGACGCCTCAGCCGCCTGGCGTCCCCGAAGCTCGACGCGGCTGACGCAAAACAGCTCCTGGCGAATCCGTTCTACATCGGCGATCAACCAGGCCTGACGCAAAGTTCAGGCTGGTTCGAGGCCTGGCGCTCAGAACCCAGCACCTACATGGTCGCAGCCGAGAGCTCGGCGGATGTTGCAGCGGCGGTGCGCTTCGCCAAGGCGCACAATCTGCGCCTGGTCGTGAAAGGCCGCGGCCACAGTTATTTCGGCGCCTCATGTGCGCCGGATTCGCTTTTGCTGTGGACCCGCAAGATGGACGCAATCACCGTTCACGACCGTTTCATTCCCGCGGACTCCAACTCAGAGCCGGTTCCCGCTATCACGGCGGGAGCGGGCTGCATGTGGCTGCACGCCTATCAGGCTGCCGCCGGCGCGGGGCGATACGTTCAGGGTGGCGGCTGCACCACGGTTGGTGTCGCGGGTCTGGTGCAGGGCGGCGGGTTCGGCAACTTTTCCAAGGCGTTTGGAACGGCGGCCGCAAGCCTGCTCGAGGCTGAGATCGTGACCGCCGACGGCGAAATTCGTGTCGTAAACGAAACGCGCGAGCCGGAGCTGTTTTGGGCGCTCAGAGGTGGAGGCGGTGGCACGTTCGGCGTCACCACACGGCTGACGCTCGCAACCCATCCGCTGCCCTCGTCCGTCGGCGCGGTCAACGCCACATTGCGCGCCCGCTCCGACGGCGCCTACCGCAAGCTGCTGGCCCGCTTCGTCGAATTTTGCGCGACGAGCCTGTGCAATCCGCATTGGGGTGAACAGGTTCGGGTGCATCCCGACAACCGCCTCGAACTTCGCATGGTCTTCCAGGACCTGACAACGGAGGAAGCGCGTGCAGCTTTCAAGCCCCTGCTCGATTTTGTTGCAGCCAATGCGGACGATTACGCTGGCACGGAATCGCTCGAAGTTGTGGGCGTGCCAGCCCGTTACTTCTGGAACGGTTGGCTCTATCGCCTGTTCGCGCGCTCCGCGGTCAACTTCGATGGACGTTCTGGAGCGCCATGGACGGACTATTGGTGGAAGGGCGATGGCGAGCAGGTCGGCGCCTTCTGGCACGCGTACACATCAGCCTGGTTGCCGAGCTCGCTACTTGGCCCGGAGAGCCGGACCGTCCTTGTCGACGCGCTCTTCAACGCAAGCCGCCACTGGGCGGTCGGCCTGCATCTCAACAAGGGCTTGTTCGGCGCACCGCCGGAAGTGATCGCAAAAGCTCAGAACACGGCGACGCATCCGGACGCATTCGATGCCTTCGCTCTTGCGATCATCGCAGCTTCAGGCCCGACCACCTTCGGTGGTCTTGCAACGCCCGATCCTGTTCTTGCCAAGGCGCATCGGGACCGCGTCAACGCCGCGATGGCGGCATTGCGGATTGCGGCGCCGAACAGCGGTGCGTATGTCAACGAATGCGACTACTTCCAGTCAGAATGGCAGAATGCGTTGTGGGGTCCGAACTATCAACGGCTGCTCGCCGTCAAGCGGCGCTACGATCCGGACGGACTGTTTTTTGTCCATCACGGCGTCGGCACCGAAGGCTGGAGCGCAGACGGATTTACGCGTCTGCCATCATCGCTCTAGACCATGCCTGCCCTACACCGGCGTGTAGATCACGAGCTTCAGCGCGGGATCGTCGTTGGCCTGAAAGCTCGTGTGCTCGAAATGCAGCACGCCCTTGGTGGGATGGGTCATGGTCTTGCGGCCTGACAAGGTGCCGTGCACCTCATGCGCGCCCCACCATTTGACGAATTCGGGGCTGCCTTCGCGCAGCCGCGTCAGCAATTCCGCAAAGGCGGGATCGCCGGCCCAGACGTCGTGGGTGGCGCGAAACATCGCGACCATGCGCTTGGCCACATCCGCCCAGCCCGCTCCGTAGGATTTTCGCGTCCGCTTGTTGGTCATCATCAATAGCAGCGTGTTGCGATCCTCTTCCGGCAGCCGCCCGAACGCAAAGATCTCCTCGGCGGCTTCGTTCCAGGCCAGCACGTCCCAGCGCCGCCCGGTGATGTAGGCGGGGTGCGGCAGGCTCTCGACCAGCCGCAGAATGGGCGGCGGCACCACCTCGCGGGTAAACGCACCGCTCGCGCCGTCGCGCGCGAGACTCTTGAGATGCGCATGCTCGGTCTTGCTGAGGCGCAGCGCACGCGCCAAGGCATCGACCGTCGTGACGGATGGGCTGACGGTGCGGCCCTGCTCGAGGCGGATGTACCAGTCGACGCCGATGCCGGCGAGCTGGGCGACCTCCTCACGGCGGAGCCCCGCGGTGCGCCGCCTTTGGCCCGCGGGAAGGCCGACAGTCTTCGGCGACAGCTTTTCGCGGCGGGAGCGGAGGAAATCGCCGAATTCGACGCGGCGTGGGTCGGCCATGGCGTACTCCCGCGATGGAGGGATTTTGGAATACTAGGATAATACCAGGCCTTCTTGTCGCTTCAAGGGCACCGCATATGGATGTCACCCGACCTTGAGGTGAACATCATGAAAGCTGCCGTACTGAAATCCCTGGGATCGCCGCTGGTGGTCGAGAATGCCCCGGACCCGGTGCTCGGCACCGGCGAGGTCATCGTCGATGTCGTGGCGACGCGCGTCCTGTCCTACATGAACGAGGTCTTCAGCGGGGAGCGCAATTATGCGCTCGATTTGCCGATCATTCCGGGCCCCGGCGGCATCGGCCGGGTGCGCGCGATCGGCCCTGATGCCACCAAGCTCAGCGTCGGCGACTGGGTGTTCTGCGACCCGACGGTGCGTTCGCGCGACGATGTCGTCGCGCCCGACATCGCGCTGCAAGGGCTCACCGCCGCCGGCCCCGGCGGCATGCGCCTGCAACAGCATTTTCGCCACGGCTCGTTTGCCGAGCAGATGCGCGTGCCAACCGAGAACGTGAAGAAGCTCGGCGCGATCACGTCCGAGGAAGCCTCGCAATGGTGCGCGCTGGGGACGGCGCTGGTGCCCTATGGCGGCTTTCTGGCTGCCAAGCTTCAGCCGGGCGAGACCGTCCTGGTGAGCGGAGCCACCGGCAATTTCGGCAGCGCCGCCGTCTCGGTCGCACTCGCAATGGGCGCCGTCTGCGTGGTGACGCCGGGCCGCAACGAAAAGATCCTGGCCGACCTCGTCCGCCGCTTCGGCGCGCGGGTGAAGCCGGTCAGGCTCACCGGCAACGAGGACGACGACCGCGAAGCGATGAAGCGCGCTGCGCCAGGCGCGATCGATTGCGTACTCGACATCATGCCGCCGTCGGTCAGCACGCGCGTGGTGCGCGCGGCGATCATGACGGTGCGCGCTTACGGCCGCGTCGTGCTGATGGGCGGCGTCGGCATGGCCGGCGGAGCAGGCCTCGAGCTGCCCTACCCCTGGATCATGCGCAACTGCATCTCCATCCATGGCGTCTGGATGTACCCGCCGGATGCAGCGTGCCGCCTGATCGCGCTGGTGCGATCCGGGCTGTTGCGGCTCGAGGAGTACGAGACGACGGACCTCGACCTCGACCATGCGAACGAGGCGGTGGCACACGCCGCGGCCAATCGCGGGCCGTTCAAACTGACGGTGATCCGGCCGTAAATGGCGGGTCCGTTGCGGCGATGCGCCGTCGCAGCGGGTTTGCGTGATCTATCAAGTAACTGGGAGACGTCGCTCCGATCGTAAGCGGCCGACGGCCGCCTACTGTGCATGGGGTTGTTTTCGCGATTTTATTCGAGCTCGACCACCTGGCCGTCGGCCAGCGAGACGCGCCGGTCCATGCGGCCGGCGAGCTCCATGTTGTGGGTCGCGATCAGCATCGAGACCTTGGTCGCCTTGACCAGTTGCATCAGGGCCTGGAACACGTGGTCGGCGGTGTGCGGATCGAGATTGCCGGTCGGCTCGTCCGCAAGCAGCACGCGCGGCGCATTGGCGACCGCGCGCGCGATCGCGACACGCTGCTGCTCGCCGCCCGACAACTCGGCCGGGCGATGGGTGATGCGGTCGCCTAGGCCGAGATAGCCCAGGATCTCCTTGGCGCGCTTGACGCTCTCGGACTTCCTCAGGCCACGGATCATCTGCGGCAGCATCACGTTCTCCAGCGCCGAGAACTCCGGCAGCAGCCGGTGCGACTGGTAGACGAAGCCGATATCGCTCCGGCGAAGCTGGGTGCGCTCGATATCGGGCAGTAGCGACGTCGGCGCGCCGTTGACGTAGACCTCGCCGGAATCCGGCGCTTCCAGCAGTCCCGCAATGTGCAGCAGCGTCGATTTGCCCGAGCCCGACGGCGCGACCAGCGCAACGGACTGCCCCGCCCACAGCGCGAGCTTGGCGTTGTCGAGGATCGTCAGCGCCGCCTCGCCCTGCAGATACTGCCGCTTTATCTCGTGGAGATAGATGACCGGTACATCTTCCGCCCCCTGCTCCCGCTCCATCAGCCCCTCACTCGTACCGCAGCGCTTCGACGGGATCGAGGCGCGCGGCACGCCAGGACGGATAGAGCGTCGCCAGGAACGACAGCGTCAGCGCCATGACGACGACAGCCGTGGTCTCGCCGACGTCGATCTCGGCGGGCAGCTTCGACAGGAAGTAGAGCTCCGGCGAGAACAATTCGGTGCTGGTGAGCCAGGACAGGAATTGCCGGATGGATTCGATGTTGAGGCAGATCACGAGGCCGACGAAGAAGCCGACCAGCGTGCCGACCACGCCGATGGAGGCGCCCGTGATCAGGAAGATGCGCATGATCGAGCCCTGCGAGGCGCCCATCGTTCGCAGAATCGCGATGTCGCTGCCCTTGTCCTTCACCAGCATGATCAGGCCGGACACGATGTTGAGGGCTGCGACCAGCACGATCATGGTCAGGATCAGGAACATCACGTTGCGCTCGACCTGGAGCGCGTTGAAGAAGGTCGAATTGCGCTGCCGCCAGTCGACCAGGAACACTGGTCGGCCCGCGGCTTCCGTCACCGATTTGCGGAAGGAATCGATCTTGTCGGGATTGGTGGTAAACACCTCGATCGAGGTGACGTCGTTGCTGCGGTTGAAATAGGCCTGCGCCTCCGCGAGCGGCATGAAGACGAAGCCGAGATCGTACTCGGACATGCCGATCTCGAATACGGCGACGATCTTGTAGGGTTTTATGCGCGGCGTCGTGCCCATCGGGGTGACCGCGCCTTTCGGCGCCACCAAGGTCACGCTGTCGCCGGCATGCAGCGAGAGCTGGTCGGCCAAGCGCCGGCCGATCGCAACGCCCTGGCCCTCGTCAAAACCCTCGAGCGAGCCCTGCTTGATGTTCTTGGCGATCGAAGTGAGGTTGTTGAGGTCGTCGGAGCGGATGCCGCGTACCAACACGCCGGAGGCGTTCCACGGCGAGGACGCCAGCGCCTGGCCGTCGACCACAGGCGCAGCCAGCCGGATGCCCTGGACCTGGCTGATGCGCTCAGCGACATCCTTCCAGTCGGTCAGCGGCGATTCCAGCGGCTGCACCAGGATGTGGCCGTTCAGCCCCAGGATCTTGTCGAGCAGCTCCTTGCGGAAGCCGTTCATCACCGCCATCACGATGATCAGCGTGGCGACTCCGAGCATGATGCCGAGGAAGGAGAACCCGGCGATCACCGAGATGAATCCCTCCTTGCGGCGTGCCCGGAGGTAGCGCGCCGACAGCATCCACTCGAATGGCGCAAAAGGCGCGGTTTTCACGGTTTCGGTCATGGTGTCATCCATCGCTCGATAATCCCATGATTCGGGGTCAATTGTGGCCGGATTGGCGGCCGCAATATCGCGCGACGAACAAATATTCAGCCGACCAGCCGGGCGACTGCGTCCGCAGGCGACATGGTCTCGCGGGCGCCGTCGCTGCGCTTCTTGATCTCGATTTTGCCCTCGGCAAGCCCCTTCGGCCCGATCATGATCTGCCAGGGGATGCCGATCAGATCGGCGGCGGCGAATTTGGCGCCGGCGCGCTGGTCGGTGTCGTCATAGAGCACGTCGACGCCCTTGGCTGTGAGCTCGGCATAGAGCTTCTCGCAGGCCGCATCGACCGCCGCATCGCCCTGCTTGAGGTTGAGGATCGCCACACGGAATGGCGCCACCGCCTCCGGCCATTTGATGCCGGCCTCGTCGTGACAGGCCTCGATGATGGCGCCGAGCAGGCGTGAAACGCCGACGCCGTAAGAGCCGCCGTGGATCGGCACGTCGACACCATCGGGACCCGCCACCATCGCCTTCATCGCGTCGGAATATTTCGTGCCGAAATAGAAGATCTGGCCAACCTCGATGCCGCGGGTGTTCACGCGTTTGTCAGCGGGCACTTCCTGCTCGAAGCGCGCGGGATCGTGGACGTCCTCGGTCGCAGCATAGACCGAGGTCCATTGCTTGATGATCGGCGTCAGGTCGCTGTCATAGTCGACGTCCTCGCCCGGCACCGGCAAGTCCAGCACGTCGCGATTGATGAAGACGCCGGATTCGCCTGTTTCGGCGAGCACGATGAACTCGTGGCTGAGATCGCCGCCGATCGGGCCGGTCTCGGCGCGCATCGGGATCGCCTTCAGTCCCATCCGCGCGAAGGTGCGCAAATAGGCGACGAACATCTTGTTGTAGGCAACCCGCGCCGCGGCTTCGTTGAGGTCGAAGGAATACGCATCCTTCATCAGGAATTCGCGGCCGCGCATCACGCCGAAGCGCGGACGCTGCTCGTCGCGGAACTTCCACTGAATATGATAGAGATTGAGCGGGAGGTTCTTGTACGACTTCACATAGGCGCGAAAAATCTCGGTGATCATTTCCTCGTTGGTCGGCCCGTACAGCAACTCGCGCTTGTGGCGGTCGGCGATGCGCAGCATCTCCGGGCCGTAGGCATCATAGCGGCCGCTCTCGCGCCAGAGGTCGGCGAGTTGCAGCGTCGGCATCAACAGTTCCAGCGCGCCGGAGCGGTCCTGCTCCTCGCGCACGATCTGCTCGATCTTCTTCAAGACGCGGAAGCCGAGCGGCAGCCAGGCATAGATGCCGGCCGCCTCCTGCCGGATCATGCCGGCCCGCAGCATCAGGCGATGCGAGACGATCTCCGCCTCTTTCGGATTTTCCTTCAGAATGGGCAGAAAAAACCGCGACAACCGCATGGCAATACTCTGGGAATCAGTGATGGCCTGCAGTGAAACCGGATTGGGAGCGAAAACACAAGACCGGGAATGAGGAAAAGCCGCTAACGCGGCGGAATTCCTGTCATTTTTCCGTTGCCTTCAGGTTCGACTTGAACCGTGCCGGGCCTTACGGCGGCGCGACCTCGAGTTCATCCTCAAGCGTGATCTTCTCGAAATCGGTCACCAGCGCGTCGATCCGCACATGCCAACGTCCAGCGAAGGGCAACTCCACCTTGCGCACGTGCCAATAGCCGTCGGGCCCGAGCTCGGCGTCGCGCTCCATCGGCTCGATGCCGCGCTCCGGCAGGCTCAGCGTCAACGTCGCTTCCTTGGCCTTCAGCGGCGTTGCCTCGCCGGTCATGAGCTGGAGCACGAAGTCGTCCACGCCAGCCTTGCCCGGCGACACCAGCACCTGGAACATCGCCTTGTCAGTGTGGATGTGGATCGCCAGTGGCGTCTCCGGCACGATGGTCCGCGGCGGCGGCGTGAAACGCCAGAAGGCGACGACTGCGAAGATGCCGAGAGCAGCAACGTATTCAAGCAGAATCGAGCGCTTGAGCGCTGATCCAGCCTTCCGGTCGGTCGCCAGCGCCGGTGTCAGCCGGAAGCGGTTGAGCGCGGCGAGCGCCAGCAACAGCAGGACCAGTGCGAGCTTGATTGAGAGAATGAGACCGTAGCTGGTGTCGACGAGCGCCGACAGCTTTTCGAGCTGGATCACCGCAAGCACCAGGCCGGTCAGCGCTAGCGCTGTGACCACCGGCATGGCGATGCGCGAGAAGCGATTCAGGAGCGGCAATGTTGCCGCTGTCGGCTTCGATACCAACGCTGCGAGCGGGACAAGGGCACCAACCCAGAAGGCGACGCCGAGGCCATGGAGGAAGATCGCCGGCCGCGTGAGCAGCTCGGGCGGCGCCGTCGCGGCGTGCCCGGTCATCGCGAGCGACAGACCGACGCCGACAAACGCGATGGCCGCAAGAGCACGCGCGTACCACACGCTACGCAGCGCCATTATCGCGAGCAGCATCGCGGCGATGGCGACGAGCAACGCAGGGCCGGCGCTGGTCGCGAATGCGATTGTCCAGGGAGCCATCGTCACAAGCGCCGCCGGCGGCAGACCGAGGAGATCAAGCCCCAACAGTCCAAGGGACGCAGCCGCGCTTGGAAGACCGATCAGGAGCGCCCCGCGCGGCACGGTCATGCCGGTCATCGACCACGCAATCCAGCGCGCAAAGAATACGCCCCCGACCCCGACAAAGAGCCCGAGATAGAGACCGACCCGCGACAGCCAAATCAGAGCGTTCCGCCCGCGATCTACATCGGCCTGCGGCTTCGTCGCGGTCGGCATACCGATCGAGAAGATCACCGATCCGGCGACGGGATGGCCATCCTGCGAGATCACGCGATAGCTGACCACAGCCGTTCCCTGCGGCAGGTCCGGCGGCATCACGACCGAAATGCTCTCGCCGGCCGTAGTGGCGCGGATGTCATCCCGTGCCCTGCCCGCGCCGTCGATCAGCTGGATCGCGCCTGGCGTCACCGCCTCGTTGAAGCGCAGCTCCACCGCCTTCGGTGCGCTCGCCAGGATGCTGCCGCTCGCCGGCTCGACCGAGATCAGGGCCGCATGCGCCGAAGCGTCGGTCGAGCAGCCGACAAGTAAGAGCAGCGTCACGAGCGCGGCGAGAAGACGCATTACGGCTTGGGCAGCAGCTTCACGCCGGGCGCCGGCGACTTGTCCTCATGCGAATGCGCGGCCCCCTCCGTCGGGATTTCGATCCAGTGGCTGACACCCTTCTCGCACTCCTGCACCACCGGAAAATACAGCGTGGTGTTAGGCTTCAGGCTGTCGGTGAGAAAGCTGCTGACGACGAACTCGTCGTAATTCTGGTCCGGCAATTTGCCGCCGGACCAGACCACTTCCTTGACGCCCGAAGTCAGCTTGTTGCCGTGATAGTCGTATGAGCTGGAATATTGGCCCTCGACGACATCGACGTTCCAGCCAGCCTTCGGCATCGGCTTTGCAGCGATCACACCTTCGGGGATCTGGACGCGGATTTTGACTGTTGGCGAGCCCGAACAGCCGTGCGGCACCGCGAACACGGCCTTGTAGGATGCACCCACGGTGGCCTGCTTGCCTTCCAGATAGACATGCGCCGCCGCCGGCGATGCGGCGAGTGCAGCCATCAGGATCAGCCAGGGTGTCTTCGACATGCTCGATCTCCCAGAGATTAGATCGCACCCGTCACATCTTCATTCCCGAATGATCAGGCATTTTCTTCATCATCATGCCTCCCCCGCCGGGCGCCCGCGCGCCGACGCCCTGAACGTCGAGCGACACGGCGACCTTGCCGGCCTTCTCGAACTCGAGCGTAACAGGCACCTTGTCGCCCTGCTTGAACGGACGCTTCAGATCCTGGAGCATCAGGTGATTGCCGCCGGGGGCAAGCTTCACGGTTTTGCCCGGCTCGATGACGAGACCCTTGTCCAACGGACGCATCTTCATCACGCCATTGTCCATCGCCATCTCGTGGACCTCGACCTTGCCTGCGATCTCGGCGGATACGGCGACGAGCTTGTCGGGCGCCGAGCCCTTGTTCTCGATGGTCAGGAAGCCGCCGGCGACCTTGGCGCCGCCAGGCGTCGCGCGGCTCCAGGCCTGGGAGATGACGAGATCGCCGGCTTTGACGTCGTCGGCGCGGACGGGGGCTGCGCAGAGCGCGAGAACGAACACTGCGAGCATCGCATCTTTAAAGGTCGTCTTCATGTCGGTTGTCCCTCTAGCTTGAATTTTCAGTGGGCGGCGAGTTGCTGCGCCGACCATTTTTCAAGATCGGCGATTTCGGCCGAGCCTTCGATTGTCGTGATGGTCCCATCCCGAGCGATGAGCATTGTCCTGGGAATGTCACCCTGCCACGCAGGATCGATCTCGAACCTCAAGCGTTCGACAAAACCGTCGCTGAAGAGGAAGTTTTCGGTCGACGACAACCCCGCCTTGTCGAGCATGGACTGCGTCGCGGCCGGCAGGTTCGGCACGAGATCGGCGCTGATCGTGACGATATCGATCCCAGGGTGATCTTTGGCAAACTGTCCGAGCGCCGGCAGCTCCACCTTGCAGGGTCCGCAGGTTACGCCCCAAAAATGCACGAGTGTCGGGTGCCCCGCATGGTCCTTGAGGACGTGTTGCCACGTCCCTCGCTCGAAGGGCTTGAGCGCCTGAGGCGCTCCGAGCGCAGACGCTGATGCGATCAGGATACCCAAACCCAAAATGCCTGCGAATCGGCGTCTCATGGCTGGTCCTCGATCGCTGTGAGACGATAGCCATCCGCCTTCGTCATCCATGACAGGTAGATTTGCCGCCCGTTGGAGACCAGCAAAGGATGGTCGGAGGTATCGGTCGTGCTCGATATTGCCCTGGGTGGCGACCAGGTCTCACCATCGTCGTGCGACATCATCATCTGGACCGAGGTCTTCTCGCCATCGAACTCTTTCCAGACCACCACCGTTCCCGCCGGTCCGGCCAGCACAAAGGGACGCGTCGGGCCACGATCAGTCCGGCCCAATGCCATGGGCGCAGAGAACGTGCGGCCTTCGTCGCGCGAGTGGGCGTAGAACAATCCCTTGCGCGCCTTCCCGTTCGTGTACCAGGCCACGTGGTAGGTCCCGTTCGGCGCAACCGCCAGGCTCGGCCCGTGATGTGGGCAAGCGTTGATCTGCCAATCGTCGTTGCTGACCCGATGGACTTCACCCGGCGTCGAAAGATCGGTGAACGTCACCACTGCGTGGTCGCGCACTCCGCTCTCGAAGATGTTTCTGAAAATCATGACCGGCCGCCCGGGCGCCGCAAACGCCAGCCCCAATCGGCAGCATTCGCAGGTGTTGTCTTGCGCAAGACTGGCCTCTGAGTAGGTCACACCTCCATCGCGTGATGAAGCAAAGAACAGCCCTGCCCCGTCATACTTCCGGCCGGCGTCCTTTGCGGGAACACGATTGCGCTTGTCGAGCCAGGCCGCAAAGACCGCTCCGTCCGCATCAACCGCCAGCGCTTCAAAGCGCTGGCTCTCGTTGTTTGCCGTAATAGGCTTTGGCTCCGCAAAGCTGTTCCCGCCGTCGGCCGAGCGGGTGTACAGCACCTGGCCATTGAAGGCTTCGTCCCTGAAGATCGAGAACGCCAGCGCGATCCCACCCTTGCTATTGACCACGATCTTCGGCCGGGCATCCGGCCCCCAATCAAGGTTTAGCCGCTTCGTCGTGACCTGAACTGGGGCCGAGAAGCTGCGCCCCTCATCCTGCGAACTCGCGACAGATACCTGGCCTCCCGCCATCCAGGCCAGCCACAGCGTTCCGTCGGGACCGAACGCCGGCGTCACCTTGGTGGCGCACCGCAGCGTCGGCTCTTCACAAGTCGCTTCGGACGTGTGCTGACCGTGCATCTGTCCAAGCGCGGAGCCCTGTAAGAGCGCGAGAGCGGCTATCCCGAGCAAGCCAGTTCGGAGCATGGCCTGATTTCTCTCGTAAGCGCGGATCATTTGAACGCCACCTTCATACCCGCAACGAACGTGCGCGGCGAGCCCGCGTAGATCGATCCCGTTGCGTTTGCGAGCACGCTCGCGGGATCTTGAACGCCGGCCGCCGAAACTGTGTTGGAGATGTTGTTTGCCGACGCAACGTAGGTGCGATCGAATACGTTTCTGACTTCGAGAAACAGGTTCAGGGACTTGAAAGTGTCGGACACCAGGTCGGTCTTGTAGTGGACGTTCACATTGACCAGTTCAAAGCCTGGTGCCTTCAGCAAGTTTCCATTGTCCATGTAGAAGGCGTCCTTCCACTGGACTTCGACGAAACCTCCGAGGCCCGTCAGTGGCCCGGCAAACTCATCGTAGCCAACACGGGCTGTCAGCTCGTTGGGAGAGATGCCGGGGATCTTGTTGCCGGCCCGGTTGAAGCTGAACACCACGCCCTTGGCGATGTTCTCGACATACTCCGTGTAGACCTCGTCGAGATAGGTGTAAGCTGCCATGAGTCGCCACCCCGGATAGAATTTCCAGTCGGCGGCAAGCTCGATGCCCCGATGCTCCGATCGCGGCGCGTTGAACATGTAGGTCGCGTTGCTCGCGCTGGGATTGCTCACGGCCTGACTGACCAATTCATTTCGGAAAAACTCGTAAAATGCCGTCGCGCTCAGCTTGATGGCATTGCTTGGCGTCCAGTCGAAGCCAAGATCGTAGCCGACGTTGGTTTGCGTCTGGAGCTGAGTGTTGTTGCCAAAATCACCATTCGAAAGGACGAACAGATTTGAGACCTGCGGCGTTCCGTATCCGGTCGCCACGCGTCCTCGAAACTGCCATTCCTGATCGAACCTGTACAGCAAAGCCAACTCGGGAGCGGTGTTCTCGATCTTGCGATCAGCGCGGGTTGGCGAAGGAACCGTCGCAATTGGGACGTTGAACGTGTTGTACTTGTAAACGGTATTGACGCCTTTCAGGATCGTGGTTTCCCAACCAATCCCCGCTATTGCGGTCAAATCAGGGGTGACCTTCAACTCCTCCCTCGCCCGCACTCCATAGTCGGACGTATCGCTGAAGGTATTTGCCTGGAGCAGCCCCAACGTGGCGTTTCCGCCCGGCATGACATTGCGTGTATCGCTCGACGCCACGAGCGTATTGTACCACGCGCCGACAAGCGTGGTGGAATCCATGCCGAGGATTTCGCCGCGCTTCGTAATGTCGCTCATGTAGTTGTACGAGGGGAAATCTCCGATCGCGCTGGTCGAGCCGGTCGGCTGGCTGATGTTCCTGTCGTCGAAGACGAACTGGTTTCGCCAAGTCGTCGAGTTATCGAAGTCGTGCTCCCATCGCCCACCGACAATGGTTCGCCGATCGTTTCGCCCGAGGCCTGCTTGCGTTGCCGTCTCGGTATCCTTGTCGCTCGCGATGCCCGTTCTTGCGTTAAAGCCGTTGTTGAAAAGAGAGACGGTTGGACATCCGGCTGCTGCCCTTGCCCCGGTCGTACAGCCCTGCTGGAAAGGATTGGTGTAGAACTGGTTCAGCGAGTGCCGGAGCGGCAGCCGCGCGCTGAGATCGTTGTTGATGATCTTGACCGTGAAGCGATCGTCCGGCGTCGCCTTGAGCGTCCCAAGGAAGTTAACGGTCTGCGTATTGAACCAGCTATTGCCGATATAGCCGTCGCCCCTTGTGTCACTGGCAAACAGCGATCCCTCGAAATTCCCGACCTTCTTGCCAGCGGCAAGGTAATTGTTCAGGTAGCCATAGCTACCCCCATCGACTCCATATTCGACGCCGTCGATCGTGCCGCCAGGCCGGGTTCGAAAATTGAGCGCACCACCGGTCGCGTAGTTCCCATAGAGTGCCGATGAGGGTCCGCGGACCACGTCGATCGCACCATAGGCGTGAGGATCGATCAGATCGCTTCGCGACAGGCCGTCGGGCTGGGTCACCGGGAAGCCGTCGTCGAAGATCACGAGGTTGCGGATGCCAAAACCGTTCCGGGCGTTCGAGCCACGGATCGAGATGCCGAAATCGCGCGGGCCATTGCCCTGCTTGATCGAAATGCCCGGGCTGTCCCGCAAGATGTCGCTGACCGAAAACGAGGGCCGGTTCTCGAGCTGGCTGCGATCGATGGTCGTGGCGGTCTGCCCCGCCGGGGCCCGATTAAAACCATCTAGCGCCGCGCTGGCAGTTACGGTCTTGTTTTGAGCTGGTGCGCCGACGTTCGCGTTCGTCGTCACCGGCCTCGGCGTGCGGGCGGTCGAGGCGGAGCGCGGTCTCGATGGACGAACTGTCGGTTTAGGACGGGCGACCTGCGGCGCCTCGACGGTCACCGGAGGAAGCGCCTCTTGGGCAGCCTGGGCATTCGCGTCCGAGCCGATCGAGGACAGCATCCCGCAGAGCACGGGCAAGCTTGCGCGGCTGATCCCACGTATGCGTAACATCTTCAATTCCCGACATCCGGCGTGTCGGCCGGTCCATTAAGCACGCCACCGACGCAGCCAAGTCGCGCGTCAATGGTTCGATTTGTCCTGAGGTCAGGAAAAGTGGGGAGGTCCCCGCGCCTGGGCGCTTGAGCCCTTATGTGGGGCGAGAGCGGACGCGTCTGCCTCGTGCCAAACCACGCGTTCGGCATGGCGGAAGGGAAAGCAGAGCGTCGTGTGCGACGGCGAATCGAAGGACGCGTTGGCCTGTGCCAGGCAACACAATGCGCAGGCGCCGGCGTGCGCAGTCGGCGCGTCATTCTGGTCGTTCGGAGTACCCTGCTCGCTGACGCTGTGGCAGATGACGGCGGCAGACAGCGGATCAGCCACGGTCTGACCGGCCGCCCAGCACGCCGCAATCGGCGCCAGCACCTGCATCGCCAGGGCGAGCAGGACGACGGGTAGGAATTTTTGCAGCCGTGCGCGCATCCGCCGAACCATTCGTTCGTCTGCTAACTAAACACCGCGCCGGCCCCGAGTCGAGGTCCGTTCCGCCCGCTTCCCGGCCTGGCGCAAATTTCCTGGAAGTAGTGGGTCAGAGCGCCGTTCGGAGCGGACATCCGGTATCTGAGGCAGCCGAACCGCGCGCCCATCCACAGATTTCTTATATTTATCATATGCTTACGGACGAGCAATCCGATCATTTCGTTAACTGCTCGAATTTTGAACAATCGTTGCCGAAAATGATGACAAGTGAGAAAAGTTGATCTAGCATCCCTCTTGCTCAGGCCTGACCGCGAGGTCGAAGTCTGGTGGTCCAAGTCTCGGGAGGAGCCCCTGGCGCGCAAAACGCAGCGTCGCCCCGCCAATCAAGATCAAATCTTAGAATCGGGGATAATAGGGTCGACACAATTTTTGAGCGGGGCTAGGGCCCCGCTCTTTTTTTGTTTGCGCGGCTGATCTGCCGACGAGTGCTTCTCCCAATCCGATCGAACGGAGCCTTGACGCACGGCGTGGCGCTCTGCGGATCTGATGCCGCTGGTTGAGTGGCATCAACTCTTGTGAGACACTTTGCGAGATCGGTCGCGCAAGCAATGACGCGCCGACGACAATATATGGGAGCGAGCGATGTCCGGGACGAAAGATTTCTCGACGACGAGGCGCGATCTTCTTCAGGCGGCAGCGACCGCCGGCGCCGCGACTGCCATACTCGGCAGCATGGGCATAAACCCAGCACTTGCAGCCGAAGTCGGACGAAGCGAGAAGCCGCTGAAGGCGGCGTTCTCCAATGCCGGCCTTCAGGCGACCTGGTGCGCGCAGGGCAAGCAGGCCGCGGAATTCTGGGGCAAGCTGTTCAACGTCGAGGTGACCTGGTTCGACGGCCAGCTCGATGCCGTGAAGCAGCGCGCCGCGATCGACAACATGGCCTCGCAGAAATGGGATTTCGTTGCGATCCAGGCCTTCGGCATCGGCACCCTCACCCAGCCCGTGCAGAAGATGATCGACGCCGGCACGCCTGTCATCGACATGGACACCCTGATCGCACCGCTCGACCAGATCAACGTCCACTCCTTCCTCGCCCCCGACAACGAGTTCATGGGAGCTTCGGTGACGCAGGCGCTGTGCAACGCCATGGGCGGCAAGGGCAAGATCATCATGACCCAAGGCGCGCTCGGCCACACCGGCGCACAAGGCCGCGCCAAGGGCTTCAACTCGGTTGTGAAGCAGTTCCCTGGGATCGAGGTGCTGGACACGCAGCCGGCCGACTGGGACGTCTCCAAGACCGCGCGACTGTGGGAAACCTATCTGACCAAATATCCGCAGATCGACGCGGCGTTCTTCCATAATGACGACATGGCACTCGCTGCCGCCAACATCATGAAGGCGCACAACCGCACCAACATCCTGATCGGCGGCGTGGATGCGATGCCGCCGGCGATCCAGGCGGTGAGCGAGGGGCGGATGTTTGCAACTGTGCGCAATCCATCCTGCCGCATCCATGGCGGCGCGATCGTCGCCGGTGTTGCGGCCGTAGTCGGCGGAGAGAAGAGCGGCCAGGGCATTCCCAAGAACGTCGTCACCGACGGCCCGGTCGTGACCAAGGCCAACGCCCCCGGCATGCAATGGATGGAAGATCACTTCCTGATCTGAGCCTCCATGCCTGAGGGTCAACAGCCCATCCTGGAACTGCAGGGCATCACGAAGAGCTTCGGCGGCGTCGAAGCGCTTCGTGGTGTCGACTTCGCGCTTCTTCCCGGCGAGATCCACGGTCTCGTCGGCGAGAACGGCGCGGGAAAAAGCACGCTGATGAAGATCATCGCCGGCGTGCATACCGAATTCTCCGGCCGCTTCCTGATCGGCGGACAAGAGACCCATTTCCGCTCGGCGCGCGATGCGCACGCCGCCGGCATCGCCATGGTGCATCAGGAGCTCTCTGTCGCGCCCGATCTCACGGTCGCCGAGAACGTGTTCCTCGGCAATCAGCCGACCAACCGGCTTGGCCTCGTGCAATGGCGACGGATGGCGCGTGAGGCCGGCGAGCAGCTGTCTCGATTCGGCATCGACGTCGATCCGATGTCGCGGCTCGGCGACTTGCCGATCGGATTGCAGCAGCTGATCGAGATCGCCCGCGTGCTGTTCTCCGGTGCGCGCATCGTCATCCTGGACGAGCCGACCTCTGCCCTCTCGCCGCCCGAGGTCGAGCGCCTATTCGCGACGCTGCGGCGGCTGCGCGAACAAGGTACCGCCATCGTCTTCATCTCACATTTCATCGAGGACATCTTGCGTGTCTCTGATACCGTGACCGTGTTCCGCAACGGGCGGAAGGTTGCGGAGACAGCGAGCGCCGCGACCAGCAAGGGCGCGCTGATCGAAGCCATGATCGGCCGCGGCGGCGAAGCGCTCGAACACAGCTACACCGACGATCTGATGCTGCCGCGGCCGAGCGACAGCCCGGTCGTGCTGAAGGTCGATCAGCTGTCGCTGGCGCGCAGCCTCGAGGACGTCTCCTTCGAAGCCCGCGCCGGCGAGGTGCTCGGCATCTACGGTTTCATGGGCTGCGGCCAGCAGGAACTGTCCCGCATCCTGTTTGGCAAGCTGAAGCCGGACGCTGGCACGCTGGTCGTCCAGGGCACGCCAAAGACCTTCGCCAGCACGGCGGCGGCGCGGCGCGCCGGCGTGGCGCTGGTGCCGGAGAGCCGGCGCGCCATGCTGTTCCACCAGGAGCCGGTCTACAAGAACATTTCAATCAGCATCCTGGACCGCATCTCGTCGCTGCTGCTCAAGCCCGCGCAGGAGCGCGACATCGCCAAGCGCCAGGTCGAGCAGCTGCAGATCAGGCCGCCGGTGGTCGGTCTCGACCTCGGCATGCTCTCCGGCGGCAATCAGCAGAAGGTTGCGCTGGCAAAATGGCTGACCTATCCGCCCAAGCTGCTGGTGCTGTGCGAGCCGACCCGCGGCATGGATGTCGGCGCCAAGAACGATGTCATCAACATCGTCCGCGACCTCCGCGCCAAGGGGCTCGCGATCATCGTGCTGTCGACCGAGCCTGAAACGGTGCTGTCGCTGGCCGACCGCATCCTCGTGCTCAAGCGTGGCGCATTGGTGCGGGAATTCAAGAACGAGCCGGTCAGCAAGGACCGCCTGCTGGAAGCGGCGTGACGGAGAAGCACAATGGCGAGCAGTGAGACGGCACCAGCGGCGGATCAGGGCGCACGGGGCCTTGCGCCCTTCCTGCGCTCGCAGATGCGCAACATCGCACCGTTCCTGACGCTGATCTTCCTGTCCGGCTTCTTCGCCTTTGCCAGCCCCTCCTTCGCGACGATCGACAATCTCGGCAACATCCTGACGCAAGTGTCGGTGACCGGCATCATCGCCGTCGGCCTCACCTTCGTGATCCTCTGCGCGGAGATCGATCTGTCGATCGCCAGCATCGCCAATGTCGTCGGCATCGCGGTCGCCTACTTCACGCTCCAGGAGTCCTACGTCAACATTCCCAACATTCCCCTGCCCGGCGCAGCGGCGATCCTGCTGGCACTGCTGCTCTGCGCAGCCCTCGGGCTCGTCAATGCGCTCGGCATGACCATGATCGGCATCCCCTCCTTCATCATGACCCTCGCCATGATGCAAATCGCGGCCGGCATCTCGGCGCTGCTGGTGCGCGGCCAGATCGCCTACAAGGTGCCGAGCCTGATCACGACGCTCGGCTCCGGGTCGGTCAGTGGCATTCCCTGGATCGTCATCGTCGCGGCCATCATGCTGCTCGGCGGTCATCTGGTGCTGACCTACACGCGCTTCGGCCGCTACGTCTACATGGTCGGCGGCAACCGCGAGGCGGCCGAATATTCCGGCCTGAACGTCAAGCTCATCCTCGGCGCGGTGATGGTGATCTCGGCGGTGTGCTCGGGCATCGGCGGCATGCTCGGCGTCGCCCATTTCGGCAGCGCGCAGCAGAACGAGTTCGACACCTATCTGCTCGACTCCATCGCCGCCGTCGTGGTCGGCGGCACCAGCCTGTTCGGCGGCCGCGGCGGCATCGGCAACACCATCGTCGGACTCTTCGTTCTCGGGGTCCTGAATAACGGCCTCGACCACGTCAACATCGACAGCTTCCTGAAGATCCTGATCCGCGGCCTGATCCTGCTGGCGGCGCTGATCATCAACGTCTATGCGCAGCGGCTGAGAGAAAAAACGGCGGAGTAGTTTGCTCGCGAGACAAAGACGCGAAAACAACCCCATGCACAGTACAAATCATTGGGGAATTTGGCGCGGAGCGGTTTGAGCCACCACCTCGGCGGCGTTTGACACGTCGGGCAAAACAGGAGCACGATGTCATCATGGCGGTTGTCGCGCCGATGGCCGCTCTCCGAAAACATAGACAGAGCCAGACCCGTCATCCTGAGGCGCGAGGCAGGCGATGCGAACGCATCGCATGCAGAGCCTCGAAGGATGAACGGCCAAACTGTTAGCCGGGCCGTCGCCCTCCGAGAATCGCTCGATCGACAATATCGAACTGCGCATTCCATCTATGATTGACGCGTGACTGCCGCCTAACCTAGCTTCGGTGTATGTTTGAGATCACCGGGAACGATATTGCCCTTCTGAATGACACGGATTTGCGAGCACTGATCGGACGGCTTTGTGAGGCCGAGCTACGCCGGCAAGGTCATTCCGTGTCCCATGTAACGTGGGGCGGCAGCCAGACGGCAAAGGATGGCGGCCTCGATGTGCATGTGGCGCTCCCGCCCGGCGCAAAGGTCGGCGGCTTTATTCCCCGGCCCGAGACAGGATTTCAGGTCAAGAAGCCCGATATGCCCCGCCGGGAAATTCTTGACGAGATGAAGCCGGAGGGCATCGTGCGCCCGGTCATCGTTGATCTCGTCAAGGCATCCGGGGCATACATCATCGTAAGTTCGACGGGATCGACGGCTTTTTCTGCGCTCAAGAATCGCAAGAAAGCCATGACCGACGCGGTTGAAGGGATCGAGGATTCTTCAAGACTTGCGCTCGATTTCTACGATCGCAACCGGGTTGCCACGTGGCTCCGTGATCATCCCGGCCTCATTCCATGGGTACGATCCCTAGTCGGCAAATCCATCCCTGGTTGGCAGTCGTGGGGTTCCTGGTCGCGGGCACCTAGCGGAGTCGACGATTCGTATCTGTTCGACGCCGAGGCCCGTATCAAGACGGGTGACGAAAAGGAGGCGGAAGGACTTAGTGCGGTCGATGGCATTATCCGAATCCGTGATGTCCTACGTCAACCGGGACAAGTCGTCCGGCTGATTGGCCTTTCGGGAGTTGGTAAAACCCGGCTTTGTGAAGCTTTGTTCGACGATCGAGTCGGCAATGGCGGCCTCGATCCTTCACTGGCCCACTACACGAATGTCGCCGAAGATCCGAGCCCGCCCCCGATCGGTCTGGCATCCGATCTGATCGCCGCGCGCAGAAATGGCATCCTCGTTATCGACAACTGCCCGTTCGAGCTTCACGGCGAATTGGCAAAGGTTGCACGCGAGCCCAACTCGACCATTAGCGTGATTACGGTCGAGTATGACATCCGCGACGATCATCCCGAAGGCACCGATGTGTTCGCGTTGGACACATCCTCGTTGGCCTTGATCGAAAAGCTGGTCGCGCGACGCTATCCTCAGGTCTCGCAAATTGACGCAGGGACCATTGCACGATTTTCTGGCGGCAATGCGCGTATGGCACTCGCACTAGCCGCTACGGTTGGAACGAATGACTCCATTAGCAAGCTCAGCGATGCGGATCTATTCAAGCGGCTCTTTCAGCAGCGGCACGAACACGATGCCGATCTGCTCCTGATCGCCCAAGCCTGCTCGCTAGTCTATTCCTTCGAGGGTGTCAAAACAGAAGGCGAAGGTGCTGAGCTGCCCATTCTTGCGGAGCTCATCGGCAAGCCCGTCGCGGAGGTCTACGCAGCTGTCGCCGAACTCAAACGACGCGATCTGTTGCAGGAACGCGCAGAGTGGCGCGCAGTGCTGCCACACGCAATTGCCAATCGCCTTGCCGCCCTCGCCTTGCAGAACATTCCCACGGCAACGATCACCAGGGCGCTGATTACCGTTGCGCCTCCGCGCCTTAGACGCTCTTTCTCGCGAAGGCTTGGATACCTCGACGGCAGCAAAGAGGCCCGGTTCATCGTACAGGCCTGGCTTGCGCCCCAAGGGATGCTAGGGGACATCCCCAATCTCGGCGAGGACGAACGAACGATGTTGGTAAACATCGCACCTGTCATGCCGGATCCGACCCTGGCAGCCATCGAGCGCGCTTTGAAGGATGCCGACCAATCTACTCTGGCCCAGACAACGCATGTCGTGCGGCTCCTTCGCTCGCTTGCTTACGAGCCAGAACAATTCGAGCGGGCGGTCGCCTTGCTGATAAAGATCGCCTTGGCGGTAAGGGACGATTATGACAGCGGCGCCGCGGGTATCGTTCCATCACTGTTCTACATTGCTCTCTCCGGTACTCATGCGCCGATCGCTATGCGGCTCAAGGTACTGGAATGTCTGCTTAAGTCCGACGAGCCTGGGCCACAGGCGCTAGGATTGAAGTCACTTGATGCGGTCTTGAAGACCGACCACTTCTCCTCGGCCCATAGCTTCGAATTCGGCGCACGTTCGCGTGACTATGGTTACTATCCGTCAGCGGGCAAGGATGTACAGGATTGGTTCGGTGCAGTGCTGCATCTGATCTCGCCCCTTGCGCTATCCGATGCCTCTGTTGCGCTTGGTGTTCGTACCGCCGTCGCGCACGAATTCCGGGGGCTCTGGTCCAATGCTGGCCAAGTGGACGCATTGGATGAGCTAATGAGGCAAATCGGTAACAACGGATTCTGGCGCGAAGGTTGGATAGCCGCGCGTCAGACGAGAATTCTTGATGGCGAACATATGCCCGCCGAAATACGCGAGCAGCTGACGACACTAGAGGAATTTCTGCGTCCCAAGGATCTCATCGATCAAAGTGAAGGGCGTTGTCTTGGGTTCAGGACGCAGCGTCGACCTGGATGATCTCGATGAGGTGGAAAACGACGACTACGAGGGCGCGATGGCGCGCATGACCCGGACAGTTGAGAATCTCGGAAGGGATGTTGCAAACGACGACGAGGCATTCAAAACGCTACTGCCGCGCCTCATTCGCGGCGGTTCTCGCGTAACTCTATTCGGCGTTGGCCTTGGAAGCAGTACTGAAAAGCCTTACGAGATTTGGCGGGCATTCGTGACCAAATTCGCGGCAACGGATCAGCCCGACACAGGTCTGATGGGCGGCTTCTTGACGGGTTTGTGCAAGCGGGATGCCACTTTGACCAACAAGATGCTGGACGAGGCCGTCGAACACCCATCTGTTGGAGTATATTTCCCGCACCTTCAGGCTCGGGTTAACGTCGATGTTCAAGGAGTCGAGCGTCTGCACCGCGCTCTCGAACTCGGTAGGGCGGACATCACTCTGTATCGTGCGTTGGGTTATGGCCGCGCGAGCGGCGAGATTCCGGGACCGGAGTTCCGAGACCTTCTTCTTGCCATTGCGAGCAAGCCCGGCGGCCTGACGATCGCGTTGGAGGTCCTGTCAATGCGTTTGGTTGAAAATGGGATCGACAAGCGGGAGCCGGTGCCCGAAGTTGCTGAGATTGGACGCGTTCTCCTCAATGCTTTCGACTTCCATGAGAAGAATGGCCGCACTGATGGTGAGGATCGAGAGCTAGCGCGAATTGCGCAAGTGTCGCTATCCGGCGACGAAGGCGTTCCGATCGTTCGACGCATCATCCGGAAAATAATGGCCGCAGTGAGCCGCTATGACATTCACGCATATGATCAGGATGACTTGATAACGGGACTGCTTCGCGTTCATCCGAAGATCGTGCTCGATGAGGCTTTCTCGGGCGGCGCCAAGGAGCGCGGAAAAGCAGTGCAGGCCTTTGTCGATTTTCAACGCTTTCAGAAGAACCCGCTGGGTGTCGTGCCAGATGACGTGCTTCTCGCGTGGTGTGATTCTGATCCGGTGGTCCGCTATCCTCTCATGGCGGCATCGGCAGGCTTATTCAAGCGCCCTGCGAACAATGAACCGCATGAGTGGCTTCCCCTAGCATCGAAACTGCTCAACAAGGCCCCCGATCCTCATGCCCTATTGAACGAGATCGTGCGGCGCTTACGTCCGCGGAGCTGGAGCGGATCACTCGCGACGAAATTGGAAAAACGGCTAAAGCTGCTTGAACGGCTTCCGGCCGACTACACTCCAGACCTTTCCGATGCGCTTAACAAGGCCAAGACTGACCTTCACGAGTGGATCGCTAAGGAGCGTGAACGCGAGGCTGCAGAGAGCCGGGCCCGCGGCGGCAGATTTGAAGACTAAATTAGATTGTTCTGCTCGCTCGACGCCACCGCCGCCCGCCCCGCAATCTCCTCACTCCGCCAGCACCTCACCGAATGTCCATCAGTACGCGCCTCCAGCGTCGCCCCCGGCGACACACGTCCTCGGCATATTGGCAACGCGGGCCGAACGCGCAGCCGTTCGGCGGATCGAGCGGATTCGAAAGATTACCGCCTGTTGTTGCCAGCGGTGCGTAACGCAAGGGATTGGGGATCGCGGCGATAAGGGCTGCATATAGGGGTGCGCTGGCCGCTCAGAAATTTCGGCCGAAATACATGACAGCGACACGGTGGCTCATGTTCGACGCGGAGTGGCTAGAGCGCCTGCGGCCGGGGCGTTTGACACGTCGGGCAAAACAGGAGCACGAAGTCATTATGGCAGCGATCGCGGTTCTGAGGAGCGCCGAGCAAGCTGGGCCCACCCGGCTCCGTCATTCCCGCTTGATCCCGCCACGACCCCGCGCCAGATTGCACTGCGGCCGAGGATTGAATGCAGCAGATTGAAGAGTGGCTCGAGCAGCTGGGCATGTCTGCCTATGCCCAGCGGTTTCTCGAAAGTCGCATCGATATCTCCGTCCTCGGAGATCTCAACGACCAAGACCTCCGGGAGCTGGGAATCGTCCTCGGCGATCGCAAGAAGATCCTGCGCGCAATCCGTGAGTTGCAGGCCTCCAACAAGGCGTTGTCAGTCACATCGGCGGAAGCGGCCCCCGATGTCGCCGAACGGCGTCAGTTGACGGTCATGTTCTGCGATCTGGTCGACTGGACGGCGCTGTCGACGCTGGCCGCCCTTTCCCAGCGAGAAGGAAGCGCGCGGCGAGACCCGTCCTACTGACGTCTCCTATGGATGCGTGGGTCCGCACTTGTCCCGGCGCCGGTCTCTCTCAACGCCAAGCCTTTTCGTTCTTCTGCTCGTAATCCCTAAACGCCTTCTCGAGCCCGCGCAGAACTTCGGCGGACGTCTCGAACATCGCTTTCAGTTGCGGTTCGTCCACTTTCTCTATGTCTTCACGCAGATGGTTCCGGATATCCTGCAGTGCCTTCCGCATCTTCTGGGTATGGTGTCGGGGATCGCGGTCTGCCGCACTTGCCATGGCCAGTCTCCTCGCTGCTAATATGGCTCCGCCAGACTTGGACGCGTCCAGCGCGACGGCGCGTCAACGGACGACGGGAGGCGTCGTTCCAACGATGGAATTCGACAGAGACGGCATGAAATTAAGGATTTGCTTACCGGGTTCATCGGCCCCCGCGATCTCGCTTATCGAAAGCCGATAAGCGTGCACGGGAATCGGATCGAACGTTCGTGAGCAACCTCAATCCGTCAACCGATGTCGGCCAACGAACCCACGCCGGCTCGCCGCTGGAGGTCATGCGCATTTTCCTCAAGCTCGGGCTGACCTGTTTCGGCGGCCCGATCGCCCACATCGGCTACTTCCGCGACGAATTCGTGGTGCGGAGGAAGTGGATCGACGAGCACGCCTATGCCGATCTGGTCGGCCTCTGCCAGTTCCTGCCGGGTCCCGCCAGCAGTCAGGTGGGCTTTTCGATCGGGTTGATGCGGGCCGGCTATCTCGGCGCGCTCGCCGCCTGGACCGGGTTCACCCTGCCGTCGGCATCAATCCTCGTTCTGTTCGCCTACGGTGCCGGCGCACTGAGCGGACCGGCTGGCGCCGGCCTGCTGCACGGATTGAAGCTCACGGCGGTGGCGATCGTGGCGCAAGCGGTCTGGGGCATGGCGCGCAACCTTTGTCCCGACCGCGCTCGCGCGTCGATCGCGGCGGCCGCAGCGCTCATCATCCTGTTCGGCATGACATCGATCGCCCAGATCGGAGCGATCGTCCTCGGCGGGCTCGCCGGTCTTTGGCTGTGCCAGCGATGCGCCGGCGCCGTCCGAGCATGTCGCAATTCCCGTGTCCCGAACCGTGGGGCTGCTCACCCTCGGGGCGTTCTTCGCCCTGCTGGCGGGGCTTCCCGCGCTACGTGCCCTGACCGGATATTCGGGCGTCGCCCTGTTCGATGCCTTCTACCGCTCCGGCGCGCTCGTCTTTGGCGGTGGCCATGTCGTCCTTCCCCTGCTCCGGGAAGCCTTCGTTGCGCCGGGCTGGCTCAGCGACGATGCCTTTCTTGCCGGCTACGGCGCAGCCCAGGCGGTGCCGGGTCCGCTATTCACTTTCGCGGCCTATCTCGGACGGTGGTCTCGCCGGACCCGCACGGCGTGGCCGGAGCGGCGCTCGGCCTTGTCGGCATCTTCCTTCCCGGACTCCTGGTCCTGCTCGGCGCGCTGCCGTTCTGGGACTCTTTCCGCAAGCGCGCCGGTGCCCAGGCCATGATGCGCGGCGTCAATGCCGCAGTGGTCGGCGTGCTGGGTGCAGCGCTCTACGATCCGGTCTGGACGACGACCGTGCATACGCCACGGGATTTCGGCATCGCGCTTGTCGGCTTCGTCCTGTTGGTCGCCTGGCGCGCCCCTCCGCTCATTGTCGTCGCCTTCAGCGCCGCTGCCGAAACGGCGATGGCGCTGCTTTGAGATCGGGTCCAGAAATATCCGAACAAGCGGCTTTATCCGACATCAATGACGTTCTCTTGGCCCGCTTGGCAACCCGTCTTGAGCCAAAAGCAGCGGTCGGCGCAAGGGCGGTTTCGCTTCCAGTCTACACGCATAGCCGTCATCGCATTTGCTTCGAACCGATGCGGCAGCGGGCCACTTCCGGACATGCCTGCAAATTAGCGCGGTCCGCCGAACCTTAGCCCCTTTGAGGGGCCTCCAGCTTTCGCGTCAGCGTCGTCGGGAAGCTATGCGCTCAATATCAGCCGCGCATTGATCATTAAGAAGATCGCCTAGCCTGCCCACATCCTTGATACCGAAGTACACGTTGCAAGGGGTCTCGGCCAAACGGAAGTGAGGCAACCTGCGCCAGAATACTTTCAGGTATCTGCGGTCGCGAAAAACTGGCTCAGATTGATATGTGTCGTATCTGAGTTCGCCAAACGAGCCGACGATATGGCGGACGCTTACATTTCCGTAGCCCCACAAGCCGGCATAGACGCGAGCGCCGTTGAGGTATCTCAAATCATATGTAGCAAATCCATCCGTATCGGCGACGCTCTTGAAGTACCTCAGCCATCTGACGAACATTCTTGTCTGATCGATTTTCACGATCATTCGTTCTGTCGTGAGAATATACGCAAAGGCCCCGCCGATCCGCAGCGCGAATAACTGAGGTATGAAAGCAAATACGACTATCACGCTGACAACTATCCATCGTCCTCTTACGAGCCCTGCAATGGCGTGTTGCTCGGGTGTTAGCTCATAGATTCCGTGGTACGCGAAAAGCGCCAGCAAAAATGCTCCCCACGTAGGCACTGTTGTTGAGCAGAAGAAAGTGCTGAACCATCCTGGCGTGCCAATCCAGATAAGCCGCTCGTCTTCACCCAGCTTGGGTGTCACCCCAGAGGCGTCAACCAGGTCTGGAGGCGGATCGAATATCGACAGACCACGCTTGATCATTGATAGAAAGCTCGCTTGCAAAACATCGCGGCAGCTGCCTGACTAAGCAGTCGAGGACCATCAATGACGGAATTTGGGATCATGTGACTTGCGTTCTAGAGTCCCGTCAACGCACGGTTTACTGATATCTCTCGCAGCCTCTTTTCATCTTCGTCCGGGCGCAATATTATTTTCCATTCAATCGTCGCCAGCGGCACTCCTGTCCATCTTTCGTAATCCCATTCGTAGTACACGCCTCGCCGCCCAACGCCCCTCGCACCAGCGGAAACCAACTCGTTCTGCAAACCTTGAAGATCTGAACCAGCAGGAAAGTGAGTGTTCAGATACGTTCGCGCCGCGCTCACAATCTGTTTTCGCGGCAAGGACTCGAAATAGCTGAAATCGAAAGTCGTCGGATGGTCTCCTCCAATCGCCTCTCCGCAACAAATGGATGGAAGTGCGACGACTAATAGCAATAGCCAACGCGCCGAGCCTGAGGCATCTCCATGGCCTTCAACCAGTTATTACGAAAATCTAACCGCGCCGAATATACAAGTTACTCCTCTTGACTCTACATTGTACTCATTGGCTGGAATATATACAGTTACAGCTTGCAGATTACGTCGCTGCACCACCGAAGCCTTTATCTTGATGTCTGCTGAGGGTCATAAGCCGGCATCCACTGCCTCAGCACAAAACGTCTGCTTCAGGCCCCAGTGTCGACGCGGCGCAGATCCGTTCCTTGCATTCTAGGGATGAGCGCCTTCGGTCGAGGTCAAGGCCATCCGCCCCGCAATCTCCTCACTCCGCCAGCACCTCACCGCATGCCCATCTGGACGCGTCTCCAGCGCCGGGCCCGGCTCGTGGCGGCACACATCTTCCGCGTAACGACACCTTGGGCTGAAGGCGCAGCCGTTTGGTGGATTGAGCGGGTTCGGAAGATCACCCCCCGTGGTCGCGAGCGGGGCATGGCGCAGCGGATCGGGAATGGCTGATATCAGCGCCTGCGTATAGGGGTGCGCCGGGCGTTCAAAGATCTCGCGCCAGTCGCCGTTCTCCACGATGCGGCCAAGATACATCACGGCAACCCTGTCGCTCATGTGCTCGACGACGCCGAGATCGTGGCTGATCATCATGTAGGAGAGACCGAGCGTGTCCTTCAGTTCCAGCAGCAGATTGATGATCTGGGCGCGGATCGAGACATCGAGCGCCGAGACGGGCTCGTCGCAGATGACGATCTTCGGATTGAGGATCAGCGCGCGCGCAATGCCGATGCGCTGGCGCTGGCCGCCGGAGAATTCATGCGGATAGCGATCGGCCTGTTCGGGACGCAGGCCGACATGCCGCAGCATCGTCGCGACGCGGTCCTCGATCTCGCTTCTTCCGGTCACGCCATGCACGCGCAGGGGATCTTCGAGCGCACGACGAACGGTCTGGCGCGGATTGAGCGAGGCATACGGATCCTGAAACACGATCTGCACGATGCGGGCCAGCGACTTGCGATTGCCGGATGACCGGCCTGTCACCACCTGCCCGTCCAGCACGATGCGGCCGCGCGTCGGTGTCAGCAGGCCCAGGATCGACAAGGCGACCGTCGACTTGCCCGAGCCGGACTCGCCGACGAGGCCGAGGCATTCGCCGCGCTTCAGCTTGAGATCGACACCGTCGACGGCGCGCAGCAGCCGCCGGTTGCGGCCCAGCAAGCCGCCTCCGACAGGAAAATGAACCGCGAGATCCTCGACGCTGAGAATGAGATCGTTGTCCGGCCTCCCCTCACCCGGTCTGTTCCTGGGGTCATGCATGGTGATGACACCTCACCAGGCCGCCGGTCTCCAGCCGATCTTCCTCTGGCGCGACCGTCCGGCAAATCCCGGTCGCCTTCGCGCAGCGCGGATTGAACCGGCAGCCGTCGGGAAAATTCGTGATCGCGGGGACGACGCCCGCGATCTCCCTGAGCCTGGTGCGGCCCAGCGCGGCACGACTGCCCAGCCGCGGCAGCGAGTCGACCAGGCCCTGCGTATAGGGGTGCGATGGCGCGCGGAAGATATCGGCCGAGCCGCGCTCCTCGACGATGCGGCCTGCATACATGACGGCCACGCGGCGGCAGACATTGGCGACGAGGCCAAGATCGTGGCTGATCATCAGGATCGCCGTTCCCCGCTCGGCGCACAGATTGCGCATCAGCTCGATGATTTCGGCCTGCACGGTCACGTCGAGCGCGGTGGTCGGCTCGTCCGCGATCAAAAGATCCGGGCCGCAGGCGAGCGCGATGGCGATCATCACGCGCTGGCGCATGCCGCCGGAGAGCTGGTGCGGATAGTCGTTCGCGCGCCGCTCCGGCGCGGGAACGCGGACGCTCGCCAGCGCCTCGACCGCGAGCCGGTTGGCGTCCCGCCAGCTCTTGCCCTTGTGCAGCACGAACATCTCGGCGATCTGCCGTCCCACGGGCGAGACCGGATTGAGCGCCGTCATCGGCTCCTGGAAGATCATGGCGATGCGATCGCCGCGCAGATCCCGCTGCGCAGCGGCGGAAAGGTGCTGAATCTCCCGCCCCTCGAAGCGGATGACGCCGCCGCCGATCGACAGGGGTTGCCGCAGCAGGCCGATCAAGGCGAGCGCCGTGATGCTCTTGCCGCAGCCGGATTCGCCGACCAGGCCGAACGTCTCGCCGCGATCGATGCGGAATGAAATGCCCTCGGCTGCCGCAACGCGCCGCGATCCGTGGTCGAGATCGATGCGCAAATCCTCGACTTCGATCAGCGGCGCGCCCGTCATGTCCGCCGGCTCCGCGATTGCGGATCGAGAATGTCGCGCAGGCCGTCGCCAAGCAGATTGAGGCCGAGCACCGTCAGGAAGATGGCAACGCCCGGAAACACCGAGAGCCATGGCGCCGTCGTGATCTGATCGCGGGCGTCCGACAACATGCTGCCCCAACTCGGAAACGGCGGACGCACGCCGAGACCGAGGAACGACAATGCGGCTTCGGACAGGACCGCGCTGCCCATGCCCAGCGTGCCGATCACGACGATCGGTCCGAGCATGTTCGGCAGCAGCTGGGTGATCATGATGCGCAGATCGCCGTAACCGAGCACGGTTGCCGCCTGCACATAGCCCTGGCTCCTCAGCGACAGCGCCGAGGCGCGCGCGATCCGGCACGTGAAGGACCAGTTGGTGAGCCCGAGCGCGATCAGCAGGCTGGTCAGGCCGGGGCCGAGCACCGCCATGATGGCCAGCGCGAAGATCAGCGAGGGGATCGCGAGCATCAGGTTGGTGAGCCCATTGACGAAATCGTCCCACCAGCCGCCCCAATAGCCCGCGCTGAGGCCCAGCGCCACGCCGATGACGCTGTTGATCAGTTGCGAGACGATGCCGACCGTCAGCGAGATGCGCGCGCCGTAGACGACGCGGGAATAGATGTCGCGGCCCTGGTCGTCGGTGCCGAACCACCAGGTCCAGCTCGGCGGCTCCTCCGCGTTCAACAGGTTGGCATCGAGGACCGGATCGGTGTGCGCCAGCCACGGCGCGAGCACGCCGACGAGGATTGCAAGCGCGAACAAGGCGCCACCGATGACGAGATTGGCGCGGAGCTTCATGCGTATCTGATCCTGGGATCGATCACCCCGTAGAGCACGTCGATCAGCAGATTGAGCGCGAGAAAGGCCAGCACCACCACGAGAATGGAGCCCTGGACGGCGGGAATGTCGCGCTGCAGGACACTGTCGACCAGCAGCGAGCCGATGCCGGGCCAGGAGAACAGCTTCTCGACCACGACCGCCTGCCCCATCAGCCCGCCGAACTGCAGGCCGACGGTGGTGAGAATGATGACGAGCGCGTTGCGCATCACATGCCACTTCACCACCCGTGTCTCGCTCATGCCCTTGGAACGCGCGGTGCGGACGAAATCGGCGGTCATGATCTCGAGGACGGCGGCGCGCGTCGTTCGCGCAAACAGCGCCATCGGCGAGACGCCGAGCGTGATCGCCGGCAGCAGCAGGTATTTCAGTCCGCCATCGCCATAGCCGAAACTCGGCAGCCAGCCGAGCTTCAGCGCAAACAGATACATCAGCACCAGTCCGAGCCAGAACTTGGCGATGGAAAGGCCGGACACCGCCAGGACCATGGCGGCACTGTCGACCAGACCGCCCGGGCGCAATGCGGCGATGAAGCCGAGCGGCACGCCGAGCAGGACGGAAAACGCCATGGCCGTGAAGATCAGTTGCAGCGTCGGCCAGGCCCGCTTGGCGACCATGGTGGTGACAGGCTCGCGCGTCCGGAACGAGGTGCCGAAGTCACCGGTCGTGAGCTTGGCGATGTAATTGCCGAAACGCACATAGACAGGATCGTTGAGGCCAAGCTGCTGCTTCAGGCGCAGCTCGACGTGGGGATCGGCGTCGTCGCTCATGCTCGAGGCGATGCTGCCGGGAACGACGCTGAACAGCACGAAGACCAGCAGCACGACGGCGAGCACGGTCGGGATGGTCTGCAGGAGGCGACGGATCAGGAAGGAGAGCATCGGCACTTTCTTCCCTCCCCCCATCGCTTATTGCAACGGAGGGAGCACGAGAACGCGTGTCACTTTGCAGGCGAGGTCTCGTCGACCCAGAGCTCCTCGGCGTTCTGATGGGTCAGCTCCGTCGGGTTCAGCTGAATTCCGTGAAGCCAGGGCTGCACGGCCATGACCGCCTTGTTGTAGTTGAAGAACCAGACCGGCGCCTCCTCATAGAGCAGCGCATTGGCCTTTTGCAGCAGTTGGGTGCGCTTTGCCGCATCGTCGGCCTGCCCTGCCTCATCGAGGATTTTGTCGAATTCGGCGTTCTTGAAATTCATGTAGTTGCAGGCCGGTTGCGGCGTCGACGAGTGGAAGCATTTGAGCGCCGCGAGGGGATCCGGGCCGCTCTGCTGGGAATAAATAAAGGCCTGGTAGTCGCCGGTGCGAACCACTTCCGCCAGCACCGCGGTCTCGACCTGCTTGACCTTCGCCTTGATGCCGACCCTGTCCAGCATCGGGATGACGGCCGAGACGATCGGCAGGCCCCAGCTCTCGTTCTGGCTGGTGGTCCATTCGAATTCGAAGCCCTGGGGATAGCCGGCCTCCGCGAGCAGCTGCTTGGCTTTGGCGGGATCGAAGGGATAGGGCTTCATGGTCTTGTCGTAGGCCGGCGAGGTCAGTGGGAGCCAGCTGGTGGCACGATAGGCCTTGCCCTTGACCAGCTTGTTGATGATCAGGTCGGTATCGATCGCATAGTTGATCGCCTGCCGGACGCGCTTGTCGGCGAACGGCTTGAAGGCGGGATTCATCCCCATGTAACGCGTGAAGACCTCGGCGACCTCGACGATGGTGCCCTTGAGGTTGGGATCGGCCTGATAGGCGACATATTGCGCCGGCCCGAGCACCGAAGTGTCGATCTCCTTGTTACGGAAGGCGACGTCGCGCGCCGCGGCCTCACCCATGATCGAGACGATGACCTTGTCGGCATAGGGCTTGCCGGGCTTGTAGAACCGGTCCCACCGCTCCAGGACAATGCGCGATCCCGGCACGTGCTCGACGAATTTGAACGGTCCAAGACCAATCGGATGCTGGATGAAGCTGTCCTTGGCGGCCTCGTCGGCGGGATAGATCGAGGTCAGCGCGGTGAAGAAGTAGAAGCCGGGATCGACCTTCTCAGTCAGCTTCATCTCGACGGTGAAGTCGTCGATCTTCTTCAGACCGGAGATTTCCTTGGCCTGGCCCTTCTCGACCGCGGCCGCGCCCTCGATGATGCGAACAAAACGCGCGCCCGGATAGGCCTTGGTGCCGTCCATGATGCGGTTGTAGGTCCAGATGACGTCGTCGGCCGTCATCTTGCGGCCATTGTGGAAATAGGCGTCGTCGCGCAGTTTGAAAGTGTAAACGAGACCTCCGCCCGAGACCACGACCTCCTTGGCCAGCTCCGGGACCGGCTTGCCTTCCGCGGAATTCCAGATGTAGAGCGAACGATGCAGCGCCTTGGCGTAGATCTCGTCCTGGGCACGCTGGGTGGTGTGAATGTCCAGGCTGGTGAAACTCGAGCCATAGGGCGCGGTCATGCGGATGGTTCCGCCCTTGCGCGGGGTCTGGGCCTCCGCTGATCCAGCGAGCGCCAGACCTAAAGCGGCAACGATCGCGATCATCCTGAACATCATGTGTCCCCCAACAATGCAGGTAGTCCGATCAGGGATTTGATCATTCGCGGCCTGTCGAATGCAAGCTTCGTTTTTGCGCGACCGGTTCCGCAAACGCGGCACTTCACGAGATATCGGCGGCAGGTTGCATCCCCAGCGATGCAAGCGGCCGATTGACGCAGTGCGTCATGGAGTGACGAGGAGCAGCGAAGATGTTTCGCGATTCCCGCAACCAGGCTCAGCCGGTGAGCTCCGGCTGCCAGTCCCGCAGCTTTCGCGCGGCGCCGACGACGTCGGCGATCGTCCGAAACGCCGCCGCCTCCACCATCATCGCGCGTGCGAGCCGCACGGCGCGGGATTCGCTGACGGCGCGCTGCTTCGGGTCCTCGATCAACTCGAAGTCGATATTGTGGGCGAGGCCGAAGATCCGGCGGATGGTCTTGGCGGCGGCGAAGCCGACCGTATCCGTGAACAGCCGCTGCATGTAGGCCTGCCGCTCGACCTCGAGCCGCGCCGCGCCCTTCTCGCCTGCGAAGAGCGAAGCCGGATAGGCATCGCCGCCGGCCTCCGATCGCCAGAGGTCGAGGAATTTGCGGGCGAAACCGCCCCAGACCTGCTCGACGGTCTCCAGCACCCAGCTTTCGAATTCACGCCGCTCGCCCGGCGCGCGCTCGTGGCCGGCAGAGGCAAAATAGGCCATCAGGAGGTTCGCCAGCACCGCGCCGACATCGAATCCCATCGGGCCATAGAACGCGAATTCGGGGTCGATCACGCACGTCTGCCCCTCCGTCACCATGATCGAGCCCGTGTGGAGATCGCCATGGATCAGTGCCTCAGGGCTCGCCATGAATTTCAGCTTCAGGCGGGAGATCGCGACATGCAGCTCCATATCATCGCGCAAGGACGCTGCGAGACCATCAAGATGCGGCGCGGTCCAGCGGTTCTGCTCGGCGACGCGATAGGGATCAGTGAAGATCAGATCCTCGGTGATCTTGCACAGCGCATGGTTGCCGGCGAAGGCCGCGATGGCCTCCTTCTTCTCGGCGGCTGTGAGCGCGAGGTCGGAGCTGAAGAACAGCGTCCGCGCCATGAAGGTGGTGATGTCATCGGCGAAGCGCGGATATTGCGTCGCCGCGACCAATCCCTTGCGCATGATGATGTGTGGTTCGAGCAGCTCCATCGCCGTGAGGGCCAGCGTCTCGTTGTGATGCAGCAAGGCCGGCACGAGGCCGGGTGCGAGCCGGGCCTGCCGGGACAGCGCGAGATATTCATAGTGCGCCCGCGACAGCGGCAACGGCCAGCTCTCGCCGACGAGGCGGACGTAGGGCAGCGCCTGCTTCACCGCGATGCCGCCGCGGTCGCCCTTGACGATGAAAACGAGGTTGAGATTGCCGTCGCCGACCTCGGTGATCGACCAGGAGACCGGCTCGGCGCCGAGAAGCGCGGCGGTGTCGGGCAGGCCAGCGAGATAGTCCCGCAAGGCCGCCTCATGCAGAATCCGATAGTCCCCCGTCCCGCTCCCTGTCATGACGATCCCATCCCATACGCAGGGGCCGGATCGCTACTCCCGCTCCAGGAAGCTCGAGCCGATCTCGGCCTTTCTTTTGTCGGATCGTAATCACAATAAACGCCGTCCGCCACCAGCGTGTAGCTGGCGCTGACGGTGTATTTGCCTGGCTTGACCGAGTTCAGCCCGATCACCCTCCCGAAGGGAGAGGTGAAACTAAAACGGCATGCCCATCAATTTCGACAGCCGCTCGATCGAGAGATAGCCGGCGTGATAGGCGGCGAGGCCTGCGGCAAAAATGAGCGCCGAAATGATCGTGGTCCAGACCAGCTTGCGTCGCATGCCGGTCAGGATCGGCGCACCGGGATCGGTGCCCGGCGCACCGGCACCATCCTCGTGCTGGCTGCGTATGCCGAAGGGCAGCGTCAGGAACAGCGCGAGCCACCAGATGACGAAGTAGATCGCGAACCCGGTCGAGATTTGGTAGGCCATGGTCCGGCCCTCTATGCCTGCTCGATTTCGACCAGCGCGCCCGAAAAATCCTTCGGATGCAGGAACAGCACCGGCTTGCCGTGGGCGCCGATCTTCGGCACGCCGTCGCCGAGCACCCGCGCGCCCTCCTTCACCAAGATGTCGCGCGAGGCGATGATGTCGACGACCTCGTAGCAGACGTGGTGGATGCCGCCGTCGGCGTTGCGCTCGAGGAACTTTGCGATCGGCGAAGTCTCGCCGAGCGGCTCGATGAACTCGATCTTGGTGTTGGGCAAGGTCGCGAACACGGTGGTGACGCCGTGCTCGGGCAATGCAACGGCTTCCGAAATCTCAGCCCCGAACGCCGCGCCGTAGATCTTCGCAGCTTTGACAGCGTCCCTGGTCGCGATCGCGACGTGGTTGAGGCGACCGAGCATGTGCTTCTCCCTTAGACTGTCAGCACGTGTACCAGACAGGGGGGCTTTTTGCCCCAATGTTCGTTGATGACGGCCCGGACGGCGCGTCGCACCGATTCCGCCAGCGCATCGAAATCCCTGCGGCGCGCCTTCGGCAGGCCCTCGATGGTGGACATCACGGCATCGAAGACGATGTCGTCGAGGGGCTCGCCCGCCCGGTTCTTCTCGGGGATGCCGACCAGATCGACCTCGGGCTCATCGACAAGCTCGCCCTGCGCGGTCATGGCGATGGCGACGAAGGCGCAGCCGGAGAACGCCAGGCGGCGGCGCTCGATCACCGCGCGGGATTTTGAATCCTCCAGGATGGTGCCGTCCTTGTAGAGCCGGCCGGACGGCACCTCTCCGATCACGCCGGGATCGCCGGGGCCGAGCTTCACGAGATCGCCGTTGCGAATGACCAGGACACGCGGCACGCCGGCGGCACGCGCGAGTTTGGCGTGCTCGTTCAGGTGTAGGGCTTCGCCATGAACGGGGATCAGGAGCTGCGGCTTCACCCAGGAGATCATGTCGCGCAGCTCGTCGCGGCGCGGATGACCGGAGACATGGACCAGATGGTCGCGGTCGGTAAGGACCTCGACGCCCTGCAGCACCAGATTGTTGATGATCGAGCCGACCGCCTTCTCGTTGCCGGGAATGGTGCGCGAGGAGAAGATCACGCTGTCGCCGCGGTTGAGCGTGATCTCGGGATGATCATCATTGGCGATGCGGGCCAGCGCGGCGCGGGGCTCGCCCTGGCTGCCGGTGCAGAGCGCCAGCACCTTGTCCTGCGGCAGATGGCCGTAGACCTCGGGCGAGCGGAAATTCTGCACGCCATCGAGAAAGCCGGTCTCGCGCGCGACCTGCACCACGCGCTCCATGGCACGGCCGACCACGACGACCTCGCGATCGGCGGCCTTTGCGGCATCGGCCACGGCCTTGATGCGGGCGACGTTGGAGGCAAAGGTCGTGACTGCGACGCGACCCTTGGCGGCCTTCACCAGCTCGATGATGGTCCGCGCAACCTCGGCCTCGGAAGGCGAGCGACCGTCGCGCACTGCATTGGTGGAATCGCCGATCAGGGCGAGCACGCCCTCCTCGCCGAGCTCGCGCAGCCGCTTTTCGTCGGTCGGTCGGCCCAGCGTCGGGGTCGGGTCGATCTTCCAGTCACCGGTGTGCAGCACCGTGCCGACTTCGGTGTGGATCGCGAGCGCATGCGCTTCCGGAATCGAATGCGCGACCGGGATGAACTCGACGTTGAACGGGCCGACATCGATCCGTCCGCCTGAGGGGACCACGGTGACCGGGATCTTCGGCGCGTTGCGCTCGGCGGCGCATTTGGCCTCGAACAGCGCCGCGCTGAACTGCGTGGCGTAGATCGGGCATTTCAGCCTGGGCCAGAGGTCGATGATGGCGCCGAAATGATCCTCATGGGCGTGGGTCAGCACCAGCCCTATCAGGTTCTTTCGCTCCTTCTCCAGGAAGCTGATATCCGGCATGATCAGGTCGATGCCGGGCAGATGCTCCTCGTCGCCGAAGGAGACGCCGAGATCGACTGCCAGCCAGGACCGCTGTTGGCGGTTGCCGAGACCGTAGATCGACAGGTTCATGCCGATCTCGCCGACGCCGCCGAGCGGCGCAAACACCAGTTCGTCGGGCTTCGCCATCACGCAGCTCCCACCGAACGGGCCGTGCCGAAGAACACCTCGCCTGCCGCGATCGGCACAAGCCGCCCCTCCGCGGTGCGGACGATCAGGCAGCCGGTGTCATCGATCGTGTCAAAAATGCCGTCCAGGATCATGGCTCCCGTGTTGATCGCGACCGGCTCGCCGAGGCCGGCGGCGCGCCCCAGCCAGAGTTTTCGGATTTCAGCAAAGCCGCGGCCATTGTCCCAGATGCCGCGGAACTCGACCCAGGCATCCGACAGGGCCGAGAACAACTCTTCCGCGCTGATCTGGACCCCCAGCGCCGCCAGCGATACGGCCGGCGTCGGCGTGCCCTCGGGCGCCGCCACGACGTTGGTGCCGATGCCAACGACGATGGCCAGCCGATCGCCGACGGCTTCGGCCTCAAGGCCGATGCCGACGAGCTTCTTGCCGTTGGCGAGGACGTCGTTCGGCCATTTCAGGGTGTATCGGGGCCGGTCGGGCCCGAGCCGTAGCGCGGCCTCCAAACTGACCTTCTCAAGAGCGGCTTCCTCCGCGAGCCCCGCGGCGAAGCCGATCGTGGCGGCCACCGCAGGCGCGACGTCCACGACCTCGAGCACGCTGGCGGCGAGATTGCCGCGCGGCGAGATCCAGGCGCGCTGGCGCCGGCCGCGGCCGGCCGTCTGCTCTGAAGTGACGAACCAGATCGGGCCGCGCTCGCCGGTGCGGGCGCTTTCAATCGCATCCGTGTTGGTCGAGCCCGTCCGCTCCGAAGCTGCGAGCTTGTAGCCCGCCGCAATTGCACGAGAACCGAGCGCGAACCCCATCCTAGAACAGCGACTTGGCGGCGGCGGAGGCGACGCTCACCACCGGACCCGCGAACAACGCGAACAGGATGTTGAACAGGCCTGCGACCGCCAGCACCGTTTTGACCTCGACGCGCACCGGATCGACCTGGCCAGCCGGCTCGTCGAAATACATCGTCTTGACGATGGTGAGATAGTAGTAGGCGCCCACGACGCTGGAGAGCACGCCGATCACGGCGAGCGTGAACAAATTCGCCTTGATGGCGGCGACGAAGACGTACCATTTGGCGAAGAAGCCGGCGAGCGGCGGAATGCCGGCGAGCGAGAACAGCAGCATCGCGAACATGAAGGCCAGCAGCGGATTGGTCCGCGACAGGCCGGCGAAATCGCTGATCTGCTCGACGGCCTGGCCGTTGCGCTTCATGGCGAGGATGATCGAGAACGAGCCGAGCGTCATCGCGACATAGATCACGATGTACATCAGCACACCCTGCGCGCCCTCGACGGTGCCGGCGGCAAGGCCAACCAGGGCAAAGCCCATATGGCCGATCGAGGAGTACGCCATCAGGCGCTTGATGTTGCTCTGCCCGATTGCGGCAAACGAACCCAGCGCCATCGAGGCGATCGCGACGAACACCAGGATCTGCTGCCACTGCGAGACGATGCCGGGGAATGCGGTGAGCGTGACCCGGGTGAAGACAGCGAGCGCGGCGACCTTCGGTGCCGAAGCGAAGAAGGCGGTCACCGGGGTTGGGGCGCCCTCATACACGTCCGGCGTCCACATGTGGAACGGCACGGCTGAGACCTTGAAGCAGAGGCCGGCGAGCAGGAACACCAGGCCGAAGACGAGGCCGACATTCGAGACGGTAGCCGCGGTTGCGATCCCGGCAAAACTGACCGTGCCGGTGAAGCCGTAGATCAGCGAGGCACCGTAGAGCAGCATACCCGAGGACAGCGCGCCCAGCACAAAGTACTTCAGGCCGGCTTCGGTCGATTTGGCATTGTCGCGGTTCGAGGTCGCCACGACGTAAAGCGCGAGCGACATCAGCTCGAGGCCGAGATAGAGCGAGATCAGATCGCCGGCCGAAATCAGCACCATCATGCCGAGCGTCGAGAGCAGTACCAGGATCGCATATTCGAAGATCCGCCGCGACGGGTCGGCCAGGAACTCGGTCGACAGGATCAGCGTCACCGCCGAGCCGATCAAAGCGAGGATCTTCATGAAGCGGGCGAAATCGTCGACGATGAAGCTGCCGCCAAACGTCACCTGCTTGCCTCCGGGCAGCATGTATTCGAGCACGCCGACCGTGATAAGGAGCACGACCGCCAGCGTGGTGACCGTGCTGGTGGTCCCCTGCCCGCGATAGGCGCCGAGCATCAGAAGCGCCATGGCACCGATCGCGAGCACGAGTTCGGGCAGCACCGGCGCCAGTTGATAACCTGCAGTCGTAAAGCTCATGGCGATATCCTGACCTGCCCGATCAATGGAGCAGTGCGGCGGCTTTCACGGCCGTCACAGCGGTGTTGTAGTTGTTGACGAGTTGCTGAACCGAAGCAGCCGATATGTCGAGCACCGGCTTCGGATAGACGCCGAACAGGATCGTCAGTGCGATCATCGGGAACAGCGTCACGCATTCGCGCAAGGTGAGATCCTTCATGCTCGCCAGCGACGGCTTGACCAGCGTGCCGAACACGACCTTGCGATAGAGCCAGAGCGCGTAGGCGGCCGACAGGATCACGCCCGTCGTGGCGAAGAACGCGGTCGGGATCGAGACCTTGAAGGTGCCGAGTAGCGTCATGAACTCGCCGACGAAACCGGATGTCCCGGGCAGGCCGACATTGGCCATGGTGAAGACCATGAAGGTCAGCGCGTAGAGCGGCATCCGGTTGACGAGGCCGCCATAGGCCGCGATCTCGCGGGTGTGCAGGCGGTCATAGACGACGCCGACGCAGAGGAACAGCGCGCCGGAGACGATGCCGTGCGAGATCATCTGGAACATGCCGCCGGCGACGCCCTGCATCGTGCCAGCGAAGATGCCCATGGTGACGAAGCCCATATGCGCCACTGAGGAGTACGCGATCAGCTTCTTCATGTCCTCCTGCATCAAGGCCACCAGCGAGGTGTAGATGATGGCAATGGCCGAGAGCGTGAAGATCAACGGCGCGAAGTCATGCGAGGCCAGCGGGAACATCGGCAGCGAGAAGCGCAGGAAGCCGTAGCCGCCCATCTTCAACAGGATTGCGGCGAGGACCACGGAGCCCGCGGTCGGCGCCTCGACGTGTGCGTCCGGGAGCCAGGTGTGCACCGGCCACATCGGCATCTTCACTGCGAACGAAGCGAAGAACGCCAGCCACGCCCAGGTCTGCAACGACCGCGGCACGGCGGTGTGCATCAGGGTCGGGATGTCGGTGGTGCCGCCGTTCCAGTATAGCGCCATGATGGCGAGCAGCATCAAGACCGAGCCGAGCAGCGTGTAGAGGAAGAACTTGAATGACGCGTAGACCCGACGCGGACCGCCCCAGACGCCGATGATCAGGAACATCGGGATCAGGCCGCCTTCGAAGAACAAATAGAACAGCACGAGATCAAGCGCCGAGAAGGTGCCGACCATCAGCGTTTCCAGGATCAGGAACGCCATCATGTATTCGCGGACGCGGTTGGTGATCGCCTTCCAGCTCGCGATGATGCAGAACGGCATCACGGCGGTGGTGAGGATCACCAGCGGCAGCGAAATGCCATCGACGCCCATGTGGTACGTGATGCCGGTGGCGAGCCAGTTCGCCTTCTCGACGAACTGGAAGTCGGCATTGGCAGGATCGAAGCGCAGCACCAGGATCACCGACACCGCGAAGGTGATCAGCGTGGTCCACAGCGCGATCCAGCGCGAATTGCGCTTGGCCGCCTCATCATCGCCGCGGCTCAGATAAACGATCAACGCGCCGACCAGCGGCAGGAACGTCGTTACCGAAAGGATGGGCCAGGTTGTCATTACTGGCCTCCAAAGCCGAACATGAACCAGGTGATCAGGCCGGCGGCGCCGATCAGCATGGCGAACGCATAGTGATAGAGATAGCCGGTCTGGATCTTCACGACATTGCGGGTGATGTCCAGTACGCGAGCCGAGATGCCGTCGGGGCCCAAGCCATCGATGATGAAGCCGTCGCCTTTTTTCCAGAGCTGATAGCCGATCCACTTCGCCGGACGGACGAAGATGACGTCGTAGAGCTCGTCGAAGTACCATTTGTTGAGCAGGAACTGGTACAGCATGGGCTGGGTCTTCGCGAGCTCGACCGGCAAGTAGGGCTTGCGGATGTAGAAGGTGTAGGACACCAGGAAGCCGCCAACCATCATCACGAAGGGCAACCAGCCCAACAGCGGGGGCATGTGCTCCATATCCTCGAGGATATGCGGGTTCATCTTCACGGATTCGCGGAAGAACTCTTCCACGCCGTGAGGCCCGGTGAACAGCTCCTTGAAGGGAAAGCCGGCGAGGACCGAACCGACGGCCAGCACGCCGATCGGGATCAGCATCCAGATCGGACTCTCATGCGCAGCCTCGTAGTGCTCCTGGTCGTGCGGCTCGCCGAAGAAGGTCTTGAACACCAGACGCCAGGAATAGAACGAGGTCAGGCCGGCGGCCACGACCGTCAGCAGATAGGCGTAGGTCGAGAACGGATTGTGCGAGGCATAGGCCGCCTCGATGATCGCGTCCTTGGAGAAGTAGCCGGCGAACAGCGGGAAGCCAGTCAGCGCCAGCGTGCCGACGGTCATCACCGCGAACGTGTACGGAATCTTCTTCCAGAGGCCGCCCATGTTGCGGATGTCCTGCTCGTGGTGCATCGCGTAGATCACCGAGCCGGAGCCCAAGAATAGCAGTGCCTTGAAGAAGGCGTGCGTGAACAGGTGGAACATGCCAACCGAATAGGCCCCTGCTCCCATCGCCACGAACATGTAGCCGAGCTGCGAACAGGTCGAATACGCGACGATGCGCTTGATATCGTTCTGGACGAGACCGATGGTCGCGGCGAAGAACGCCGTGGTCGCGCCGAAGAACATCACGACGGCCTGCGCGTTCGGCGCAAGCTCGAACAGCGGCGACAGGCGCGCCACCATGAAGACGCCGGCGGTGACCATGGTCGCGGCGTGGATCAGCGCCGACACAGGCGTCGGGCCTTCCATTGCGTCCGGCAACCAGGTGTGCAGCAGGAATTGCGCCGACTTGCCCATCGCGCCCATGAACAGCAAGATGCAGGTCAGCGTCAGCGCATCGGCATGCCAGCCGAGGAAGTCGATTGTCTTGCCGGTGAGGCCGGGCGCGGCATGGAAGATGGTCTCGAAATCGGTCGAGCCGACCAGTGCGAAAATCGCGAAGATGCCGAGCGCGAAGCCGAAATCGCCGACGCGGTTGACCACGAAAGCCTTGATGGCGGCGGCGTTCGCCGACGGCTTCTGGTACCAGAAGCCGATCAGCAGATAGCTCGCCAGACCGACGCCTTCCCAGCCGAAGAACAGCTGCACCAAATTGTCCGCCGTCACCAGCATCAGCATGGCGAAGGTGAACAGGCTGAGATAGCCGAAGAAGCGCGGCCGGTACGGATCCTCATCCATGTAGCCGATGGAATAGAGGTGCACGAGCGAGGACACGGTCGTCACCACCACCAGCATCACGGCGGTCAGCGTGTCGACCCGAAGCGTCCACCAAACCTCGAGCTCGCCGGAGAAGATCCACGGCAGAAGCTGGATCCGGGTGTCATGGCCGTTGAAGCCGACATCGACCAGCGTGATCCAGGACAGCGCGGCCGCGACGAACAGCAACGCAGTGGTGATCAGCTCGGCGCCGCGCGAGCCCGCCGCCGGCGGTTCGACCGGGCCGTGGCCGTGATCATCGTGCCCGTCGCCGGGCTCATGGTGGCTCTCGTGGACGACGGACGCATCCTCGTTGATCGTGTCGGACGCATGGACGTGCGCGCCGTGACCGTGGTCGCCGTGATGTTCGACCTTGTCGCCCGAGGGGTTACGGGCATGCGCGCCAACCAGGGCGATCAAGCCAGCGAGAATGGCGCCCAGCAGAGGCAGAAAGACAATTGCCTGGACCATGATTTACTCTTTCCGCATGATCTCGGCGCAAACGCATTCTGCGTTTGTCGCCGGGGAAAACCGGTGTCCACTTTTCCGGATCATGCGCTCAGCCCTTCATCAGATTGACGTCCTCAACCGCGATCGAGCCGCGGTTGCGGAAATAGACCACCAGGATGGCGAGACCAATCGCGGCTTCGGCGGCCGCGACGGTCAAGACCAGCAGCGCGAAGACCTGGCCGACGATGTCGCCGAGGAATGTCGAAAATGCCACCAGGTTGATGTTGACCGAGAGCAGGATCAACTCGATCGACATCAGGATGACGATGATGTTCTTACGGTTGAGGAAGATCCCGAGGATCCCGAGCGTGAACAGGATCGCGCCGACCGCCAGATAATGTCCGAGCCCGATCGTCATTTCACCCACTCCGCAGCGTCGGCGTCCGAGAGCCCCTGCCCCGACGCCACCTTGCGCATCGCCATCGCCATCTCGGGCGTGCGCGCGTTCTGAACGTTGATGTCCTGCCGCTTCACGCTCGCCTTGTGGCGCAGTGTCAGCACGATGGCGCCGATCATGGCGACCAGCAGCACCATGCCCGAGAGCTGGAAGTAATGGACGTACTTCGTATAGAGCACGAGACCCAGCGCCTCGGTGTTCGAGACGTTGGTCGGGATCGGCGCCGTGATGGTCTTGCTGACGCTCGGGTTGATGACCCAGACGCCGACGGTCAAGAGCAGCTCGAACAGGAAGATGCCGCCGATCACCAGGCCAACCGGCAGGTACTGGATGAAGCCTTCGCGCAACTCGGTGAAGTCGACGTCGAGCATCATGATCACGAACAGGAACAGCACCGCGACCGCGCCGACATAGACGACGATCAGGATCATCGCGAGGAATTCGGCGCCCATCAGCACGAACAGGCCGGAGGCGTTGACGAAGGCCAGGATCAGGTACAGCACGGAGTGCACGGGATTGCGCGAGACAATCACCATTACCGCCGAGGCGACGCAGACGCCGGCGAAGAGATAGAAGAACAGCGCGGGAAGGATCATGCTCTCATCTCACCGGTAAGGCGCGTCGAGCTCGATCGCCTTGGCGATCTCGCGTTCCCAGCGGTCACCGTTGGCGAGCAGCTTGGCCTTATCATACAACAGTTCCTCGCGGGTCTCGGTCGAGAACTCGAAGTTCGGACCTTCGACGATGGCGTCAACCGGGCAGGCCTCCTGGCAGAGGCCGCAATAGATGCACTTCACCATGTCGATGTCATAGCGCACGGTGCGGCGGGTGCCGTCATTGCGACGCGGGCCGGCCTCGATGGTGATGGCCTGCGCCGGGCAGATCGCCTCGCACAGCTTGCAGGCGATGCAGCGCTCTTCACCGTTCGGATAGCGGCGCAGCGCATGCTCGCCGCGGAAGCGCGGCGAGATCGGCCCCTTCTCGAACGGATAGTTCAGCGTCGGCTTCGGCTGGAAGAAATAGCGCATGGCGAGGAAGAACGCCGAGACGAATTCCGACAGCAGGAGCGAGCGCGCAGTGGCGTTGATGTTGATACCCATGACGGCCCTCACTTCGGTGCGATGCCGGCGAATTGCAGCACACCGGCCACCACGACCACCATCGCCAGCGACAGCGGCAGGAATACCTTCCAGCCGAGGCGCATCAGTTGGTCGTAGCGGTAGCGCGGCACGATCGCCTTCGCCATCGCGAACAGGAAGAACATGAAGAACACTTTGAGCGAGAACCAGATGATCCCCGGCACCCAGTTGAAGGGCGGCAGGTCCACCGGCGGCAGCCAGCCTCCGAGGAACAGGATGGTCGCCATCGCGCACATCGTGACGATCGCAACGTACTCGCCGAGCATGAACAGCAGATACGGCGTCGAGCCGTATTCGACCATGAAGCCGGCAACGAGCTCCGATTCCGCCTCGACCAGGTCGAACGGCGGACGGTTGGTCTCCGCCAGCGCCGAGACGTAGAACACCACGAACATCGGGAACAGCGGCCAGACGTACCAGTTCAGGATCGAGAGTTGCGGCAAGCCGATCAGGTTCGCAAACCCGTGCAGCTTCTGCGCCTCGACCACGCCCGAGAGATTCAGCGTGCCGGCGCAGAGCAACACCGTGATGATCACGAAGCCGATCGAGACCTCGTAAGACACCATCTGTGCCGCCGAGCGCAGCGCGGCCAGAAACGGGTATTTCGAATTTGACGACCAGCCGGCCATGATGATGCCGTAGATCGACAGCGACGAGATCGCGAAGATGAAGAGGATGCCGACATTGATGTCGGAGATCACCCAGCCGAGATTGGTCGGGATCACCGCCCAGGCCGCGAGCGCGAGCACGCACGAGACCAAGGGAGCAAGGAGAAACACGCCCTTGTTGGCGCCGGCGGGAATGATCGGCTCCTTCAGCACGAACTTCAAGAGGTCGGCGAAGGACTGGAACAGGCCCCAGGGCCCGACCACGTTCGGGCCGCGGCGGATCTGCACCGCCGCCCAGATCTTGCGGTCTGCAAGCAGGATGTAGGCGATCGCGACCAGCAAGACGACGAGCACCAGCAGGCTCTCCGCGACCATGATGATCAGCGGCCAGAGGAAGCCGGTCCAGAATGCGCTTTCGAAGAATTCCATCTAGCTCACTCCGCTGCGGTCAGCATCTGCCCGGAGGCAAGCCGCGAGCATTCCGCCATCACGGCGGACGCCCGCGCGATTGGGTTGGTCAAATAGAAGTCCTCGATAACAGCCTTGAACGGCGCCTTCTCCGGCGTGCCGCCCTTCCCCGCCAGCTTCCTGATCTGGTCGGCGGAGCCCGCCTCGATCTGGTCGAGCCGGATCAGATGCGGCACCGCATTGAAGAGCGCCTGGCGCAGCGCTGCGAGCGAGTCGTAGCCGAGCTTCTTGCCGAGCGCTTCCGACAACGCGCGGATGATCGCCCAGTCCTCGCGGGCTTCGCCCGGCGGGAACGCGGCGCGGCCGGTCATCTGCACGCGGCCTTCGGTGTTGACGTAGATCGCGGACTTCTCGGTGTAGGCGGCCGCCGGCAGGATCACGTCAGCGCGGTGCGCGCCGCGGTCGCCGTGGGTGCCGATATAGACCACGAAAGTGCCATCCGGCGCCTTGATCTCGTCGGCACCGAGCAGGAACAGCAGATCGAGCGTGCCGAAGGTCGTCATCTGTGCGGCGTTCAGCCCGCCTTGACCGGCAACGAAGCCGATGTCGAGCGCACCGACACGCGAGGCGGTCTCGTGCAGCACGCCGAAGCCGTTCCAGCCGTCCTTCACCGCGCCGACGTCGAACGCGAGCTTGGCGGCGCTTGCGAGAATGGCGGCGCCGTCGCGACGCGACGTCGCGCCCGCGCCGACCAGAATGACTGGATTCTTGGCGTTCTTCAGCACATCCATGAAGGAGTGCTTGCCGGCCGCGAGCTCGCTGAGCGTCTCACTGCCCGCGCCGAGATAGTCATAGTCGTAAGTGAGATCGGCTTTGGCGCCAATCACACCGACCTTGAAGCCGCCGGCACGCCAGCGTTTGCGGATGCGGGCGTTGAACACCGCCGCCTCTTTCCGCGGATTGGCGCCGACGATGAGCAGCGCATCAGCCTGCTCGACGCCTGCGAGCGTCGGGTTGAAGATGTAGGAGCCACGGCCAAGCGCGGGATCGAAGGCATCGCCGCCCTGCACCGCCAGATTGGCCGAGTCGAATTTTGCCAAGAGATCCTTCAGCGCGAACATTTCTTCGACGCCGGCGAGGTCACCGGCGATCGCGCCGATACGCTTGCCGTCGGTACGCGCCGCCTTGGCGGCGATCGCGGCGAAGGCCTCGGGCCAGCTCGCCGCACGCAGCTTGCCGGCTTCGCGGATATAGGGCCGGTCGAGCCGCTGGGTGCGCAGGCCGTCGACGACGTGGCGGGTCTTGTCGGAGATCCACTCCTCGTTCACGGCCTCGTTGATGCGCGGAAGAATGCGCATCACCTCGCGGCCGCGGGTATCGACGCGGATCGCCGATCCGACGCCGTCCATGACGTCGATCGACTGGGTCTTGCCGAGCTCCCACGGGCGCGCCGCGAAGGCATAGGGCTTCGAGGTCAGCGCGCCGACCGGGCAGATGTCGACGAGATTGCCTTGCAGTTCGGACGTCAGCGCGTGCTCAAGATAGGTCGTGATCTCCATGTCCTCGCCGCGTCCCGTCGCGCCCATCTCGGGGGCGCCGGCGACTTCCGCCGAGAAGCGGACGCAGCGCGTGCACTGGATGCAGCGGTTCATCGAGGTCTTGACCAGCGCGCCGAGATATTTGTCCTCGACCGCGCGCTTGTTCTCGGCAAAGCGGCTGGTGTCGACACCATAGCCCATCGCCTGGTCTTGCAGGTCGCATTCGCCGCCCTGATCGCAGATCGGGCAGTCCAGCGGATGGTTGATCAGAAGGAATTCCATCACGCCTTCGCGTGCCTTCTTCACCATCGGCGAACGCGTGGAAATTTCCGGCGGCTCGCCCTTGGGGCCCGGACGGCAGTCGCGCACGCCCCAGGCGCAGCTCGCGACCGGCTTCGGGCCGCCCTTCACCTCGACGAGGCACATCCGGCAATTGCCGGCGATCGACAGCCGCTCGTGGTAGCAGAAGCGCGGAATCTCGGCGCCAGCCGCCTCGCACGCCTGAAGCAGCGTGTATTCGGCGGGAACATCGATCTCTTTGCCGTCGATGATGAGCTTCGTCATTGGCTCAGGTCTCTCAATGCGTTGCGTCGGACAGTTCGAGGCGTCTCTCGATGCGGTCGACGCGAATCTCCAGGCGATCAAGTCTGCGGTTCACACCGGCCAAGCCTTCTTCCACCGCCGTGACGCGAGTTTTCAGGTCTTGCAGATCATCCGCCATTCGCTCAGTCCGCTGATCGATCTTGCGCAGGATTGCAAGCACGATGTTATCCGGCTGATCCGTCATCGTCCTCTCCTACTCCGCCGCCACCATGTCCACGGGATCGCGGACGCCGACGTCGTCGACATCGGCCTTGTGCGAATACTGGTCGATGCGCGCTTCGATCTCGTGACGGAAATGCGCGATCAGGCCCTGGATCGGCCAGGCGGCAGCGTCGCCGAGCGCGCAAATGGTGTGGCCTTCGACCTGTTTTGTCACCTCGAGCAGCATGTCGATTTCGCGCTTGTGGGCGCGGCCTTCGGCCATGCGGGTGAGCACGCGCCACATCCAGCCGGTGCCCTCGCGGCACGGCGTGCACTGGCCGCAGCTCTCATGCTTGTAGAAATAGGAGATGCGGGCGATGGCGCGGATCAGGTCGGTGGACTTGTCCATCACGATCACGGCCGCGGTGCCGAGGCCCGAGCGCAGCTTGCTCAGACTGTCGAAATCCATCGGCGTGTCGATGATCTGCTCGGCCGGCACCATGCGCACCGAGGAGCCGCCGGGGATCACGGCTTTGAGGTTGTCCCAGCCGCCGCGAATGCCACCGCAATGCTTGTCGATCAGCTCACGGAACGGAATGCCCATGGCCTCTTCGACGTTGCAAGGCCGCTCGACATGGCCGGAGATACAGAAGAGTTTCGTGCCGACATTGTTCGGACGGCCGATGCCGGCGAACCAGGCGGCGCCGCGGCGCAGGATATCGGGCGCAACCGCGATCGACTCGACGTTGTTGACGGTGGTCGGGCAGCCGAACAGGCCGACATTGGCCGGGAACGGCGGCTTCAGGCGCGGCTGACCCTTCTTGCCTTCGAGGCTTTCGAGCAGTGCGGTCTCCTCGCCGCAGATATAGGCGCCGGCGCCGTGCGCGACGTAAATGTCGAACGGCCAGCCGTTGACGTTGTCCTTGCCGACGAGCTTGGCGTCATAGGCTTGGTCGATCGCGGCCTGAAGATGCTCGCGCTCGCGGATGAACTCGCCGCGGACATAGATGTAACAAGTGTGCGCGTTCATCGCGCAGCTCGCGATCAGGCAACCCTCGATCAGCAGATGCGGATCGTGCCGCATGATCTCGCGATCCTTGCAGGTGCCGGGCTCGGACTCGTCGGCGTTGACGACGAGATAGCTCGGCCTGCCGTCGGTCGATTCCTTCGGCATGAACGACCACTTGAGGCCGGTCGGAAAGCCGGCGCCGCCGCGGCCGCGCAAGCCCGACGCCTTCATCTCGTTGATGATCCAGTCGCGGCCCTTGTCGATGATATTCTTCGTGCCGTCCCAGGCGCCGCGGCGCCGCGCGCCCTCGAGCCCCCAATCGTGAAGGCCGTAGAGGTTCTTGAAGATGCGATCCTTGTCCTCGAGCATATCAGTGCTTTCCGATCAACGGTTGGCCTGCTTGTAGGCAAGCCCGGCGGCGCAGACGGCGAAGGTCAGCGCCCAGAGCAGACTGGTTTCCTGCGTCGCGTTCATCGCGAAGCGCTGCAGCAGGAACATGAAAGCGGCGGCGAGCGCGGAGTGCATGGCGACGAAGCCCCATTTCTTCACGGCTTCGCTCCTGCGGTTCACCTGAGACGGAAGACCCATCAGGAGGTCTCCTTCAACGTGGTCGGCCCGCCCGCCGGCGCGGAGAACTGGCGGCCGTTCTGCGGACCGGGCTTCGGCGGATTGCCGGAGGCGAAGCCGTCGAGCACCTTGCCAAAGCTCTCCTTGGTCAGGTCCTCATAGGTATCCTTGCCAATCAGCACCATCGGTGCGTTCACGCAGGCCCCTAAGCACTCGACCTCTTCCCAGCTGAAATTGCCGTCCTTGGAGAGATGGAACGGATCGTGATGGATCCGGCTCTCGCAGACATGGATGAGGTCTTCGGCGCCGCGCAGCCGGCACGGCGTGGTGCCGCAGACCTGGACGTGAGCCTTCTTGCCGACGGGGGCAAGCTGGAACATCGTGTAGAAGGTCGCGACTTCGAGCACGCGGATATAGGGCATGTTGAGCATGTCGGCGATGACGCGGATCGCGGCTTCCGGCACCCAGCCGTCGTGCTGCTCCTGCGCACGCCACATGATCGCGATCACAGCGGAAGCCTGGCGTCCCGCCGGATATTTCGCGATCTGCTGCTTCGCGAATGCAAGGTTCTCGTCCGTGAACGCAAAGCTCGCGGGCTGGACTTCCTTGGGTGCTAATCGGCGAACGGACATCTCTTCAATCTCTCACTGCATACGGCGCGCGGTTTTGCCATTCAGGGCATTGATCCTGTCCTGCCAGAATGCGCTTGCGGTGCCGAAAACGTTGTAGCCGACATGAGTCGAGACCTTGATGCGGTCGAGGATCGACAGCTCGGTCACGGTCTCCAGCCGGTTGGTGCGCGGATCGAGCACCATCAGCTTCAGCGGGGTCTGTTCGAGGATGTAGCGCGACACCGCATGCGAACGGTCGCTGCCGTGCTCCTCGCACATGATGACGCTGTCGGCCTGGAGCAGCCGGGCGCCGCCCTTGATCGCCTCGATCTCGACGCCCTCGACGTCGAGCTTGATCAGGTACTTGCCGGTGCTCGCGACCTTGCCGTCGTCGATCAGATTGTCGAGCGCGAGAACAGGCACGTCCTCACCGCCGGCCGATGCGTCGCCGGCGATGCTGAACGCCTCATGCTTGGTGCCTGATAGCCGCGCGGTGCCGCGCGAGGCGCCGATCGCGCATTTCATGGTCTCGAAGCGATTGCCGTTGACGCGCGCATTGTTGGCAAGCTTCGGATAGTTCTGCCCTGACGGCTCGATCGCGATCGCCTTGTGCGAGCCGAACGGCTTGCTCGACACCAGCACCGACCAGTAGCCGTAGTTGGCACCGCAATCGAGCAAGGTGTAATCGACATCGATGGAGTCGGCGAACAACAGCTCCAGCTCGTCTTCGTAATTGTAGGAGCGGTTGAGCAGCTTGCTCCAGTAGCCGTCGCCATAGGGGAATTCGAACACTGCGTCCGGGTTGAGCCTGATCGCGATGTTGCGCTGGGGGAGCGTTTTCCGCAGCAGATTGGCGCAGGCGATGTAGCCCATGTGAGAGAAGTGCGATGAGATCTTCGATCCGGTCACGAGCGCCAAGGCAGCCGTCCGCTCCCACAGGTTGGCCCCTTCAAGGGCCCCCGAGGTGCGGTCAAACTGGATTGGCGCCTGCGCCATCACCGATCGACCTCTCCGAATACGATGTCGAGCGAGCCGAGAATGGCCGAGACGTCGGCCAGCAGATGCCCGCGGCAGATGTGGTCCATCGCCTGCAGATGGGCAAAGCCCGGCGCGCGGATCTTGCACTTGTAGGGCTTGTTGGTGCCGTCGGAGATCAGATAGACGCCGAACTCGCCCTTCGGTGCTTCGACCGCGGCGTAGACCTCGCCGGCCGGCACGTGAACGCCCTCGGTGTAGAGCTTGAAGTGGTGGATCAGCGCTTCCATCGAGCGCTTCATCTCGCCGCGGCGCGGCGGCGCGACCTTGTTGTCCTCGACGACGACGGGGCCCTTCCCTTCGGCTGCATTCAGCTTCTGGATGCACTGCTTCATGATGCGCACGGACTGGCGCATCTCTTCCATGCGGATCAGATAGCGGTCGTAGCAATCGCCGTTCTTGCCGATCGGAATGTCGAAATCCATCTCGGCGTAGCATTCATAGGGCTGCGACTTGCGCAGATCCCAGGCCGCGCCCGAGCCGCGCACCATCACGCCCGAAAAGCCCCACGCCCAAGCTTCCTTCAGCGGCACGACGCCGATATCGACGTTGCGCTGCTTGAAGATGCGGTTGCCGGTGAGCAGGCGATCGAGGTCATCAACCACTTTAAGGAACGGATCGCACCAGGCCTCGATGTCGTCGACCAGCTTTCGCGGCAGGTCCTGATGCACGCCGCCGACGCGGAAGAAGGCTGCGTGCATGCGGCTGCCCGAGGCGCGCTCGTAGAACACCATCAGCTTCTCGCGCTCTTCAAAACCCCACAGCGGCGGGGTCAGGGCGCCGACGTCCATCGCCTGCGTGGTGACATTGAGAAGGTGAGAGAGGATGCGGCCGATCTCGCAATAGAGCACGCGGATCAGCTGGCCGCGGCGCGGCACCTCGATGCCGAGCAGCTTTTCGGCGGCGAGGCAGAAGGCATGCTCCTGGTTCATTGGCGCGACATAGTCGAGCCGGTCGAAATACGGGATCGCCTGGAGATAGGTCTTCTGCTCGATCAGCTTCTCGGTGCCACGGTGAAGCAGGCCGATATGCGGGTCGACGCGCTCGACGACTTCGCCGTCGAGTTCCAGCACCAGACGCAACACGCCATGCGCGGCCGGGTGCTGCGGGCCGAAATTGATAGTGAAGTTACGGAGATGCTGCGGTTGCTCGTTCATGATCAACTCTTCGGCCCCGCTTTTTCATCCCCCGGCAACGGATAGTCCGCCCCTTCCCACGGCGAGAGGAAATCGAACTTGCGGAATTCCTGGCTGAGCTTGACGGGCTCGTACACCACCCGCTTCTCCTGATCGTCGTAGCGGACCTCGACGAAGCCAGTGAGCGGGAAATCCTTGCGCAGCGGATGTCCTTCGAAACCGTAATCGGTGAGGATGCGGCGCATGTCGGGGTGGCCGACGAAGAACACGCCGTAGAGGTCGTAGGCCTCGCGCTCGAACCAGTCGGCGCCGGGGAACACCTCGATCAGCGACGGCACCTGCGTGGTCTCGTCGGCCTGGGCCTTGAGCCGGATCCGCGTGTTCAGGGTTGGTGACAGGAAGTGATAGATCACGTCGAAGCGCTTTTCGCGCGCGGGATAGTCCGCGGCCGTGATGTCGGTGAAGTTGACGAAACGGCAATTCGGATCGTCGCGGAGGTACGTGACCACCTCGACGATCTTGCTCACGTCAACGTTCAGCGAGAGCTGATCGAAGGCAACATCGTATCCCGTCACCCCGTTGGGCAACGCCGCCTTGATGGCTTCTCCGAGTTCGGCAAGCTTGTTCACTTATGCCCCTCTAGCTCTCTCAGCTTGTTCTCGAGGGCCTCGATCCTCTCCTCGAACTCACCGGTGACAAGTTTGCTCAGCAATGTATCTGCCGTCAGAGCCTGTCTGTAACTCTTTTGCGCCTCTTCGACACCACCAAGCCGCTTGTCGAGTGCAGCGATCATCGCGCGGGTCTGCTCGTGCTGCGTAAGATTCTCAGCGCGCATCTCGCGGAGCAGCGGCACAATCATGTCTGCCGGATCGGTCATGACACAAAACCTTAGCGTTCGATGGTGCCGGTGCGGCGGATCTTCTTCTGCAGCAGCAGCACGCCGTAGAGCAGCGCTTCCGCCGTGGGCGGGCAGCCCGGCACGTAGATGTCGATCGGCACGATGCGGTCGCAGCCGCGCACCACCGAGTAGGAATAGTGATAGTAGCCGCCCCCATTGGCGCAGGAACCCATCGAGATCACATATCGCGGCTCGGGCATCTGGTCGTAGACCTTGCGCAACGCCGGCGCCATCTTGTTGGTCAGCGTGCCGGCGACGATCATCACGTCGGACTGGCGCGGCGAGGCACGCGGCGCGAAGCCGAAGCGTTCGACGTCGTAGCGCGGCATGGACATCTGCATCATCTCGACCGCGCAGCAAGCGAGACCGAAGGTCATCCACATCAGTGAGCCGGTACGGGCCCAGGTAATGAGGTCGTCGGTCGCCGCCACGAAGAAGCCCTTGTCGGACAGCTCGTGGTTGACCTCGAGGAAGAACGGATCGTTGGCCCCGACCGGCTTGCCGGTCGACGGATCCAGGATGCCCTTGGGGGCCGGTGCGATGGCCGGACCGGCGGAGGGTGCAGGGTTCAATCCCATTCGAGAGCTCCTTTCTTCCATTCGTAGGCGAAGCCCACCGTCAGCACGGCGAGGAACACCAGCATGGACCAGAAGCCGGTCGCGCCAAGCTTGCCGAACGCCACCGCCCAGGGAAACAGGAACGCCACCTCGAGATCGAAGATGATGAAGAGGATGGCGACCAGATAGAAGCGGACGTCGAACTTCATGCGGGCGTCGTCGAAGGCGTTGAAACCGCACTCATACGCCGACAGCTTTTCCGGGTCCGGCTGCTGGAACGCCACGATGAAGGGGGCGATCAGCAGCACCAGGCCGATCAGGCCCGCTACCCCTATGAATACGACAAGTGGAAGATAGTTCTGTAGAATGCCGCTCATTGACGAGCCCTTTTTCCCGCGGCCTCGGGACAGCCACGGATTCGTCCGATTTGGAATTATTCTGAGCCTTAGCGCAGTGCACCAAGGGGCGCAAGACACGCTCTTTTCAGGCCCTTTGCTGCTCCCAGACCGGTGGAAATCCCGGAATCACCCCGCGGCTGGTATGAAGCAGATCAACCGCCCCAGCAAGGGCGCCTTGTTCAATCCACGCGCGCTGGGACCGTGACATCCGCCGTTGGGAAAGCTGACTTTGCTTAGGATTTAGGCCGCGCTGCATCAAAGTCCAGATTACAACGAGGATAGGCTGTCATCCAGGCGACATCTGGCGACCATCCAGAGCAACGGCAGCCGAGATGGTCGCTGACCCGAGCGGAGCACAGCTTCAGCAAAGATACCACTCAGGCGAGATGGGCAGCCATACACCACGACCGGACCGGGGCTCGTCTAGAGAATACATCCACGTGTGCGTCCGCTCCGGTTGCCGTCAGCGCGGCGGCGATGCTGGGATTCCCCGCGCTCACATGAGCGTCGGGCCGGGGCAAGCCCGCGAGGCGATGAGAGATCAGCGTGAGACCTTCTCGGTTTCGAGCATCGCTTCGGCAGTTGCGGTGAGACGATCGATCTGCGCAAGCAACGTCTCGAGCTCGTTCTTGCTCAATTGCTCGAGCAGCATGCGGTTGCGCTCCTGCGCGCCTTCGACGATCGCATCATGTGCGGCCAGACCCGCCGCGGTCAGCGAGATCAACACCTCGCGGCTATCTTTCGGATTCGCCGACTTCGCGATCAGCTTACGCGACAACAAATTTGCCAGCGCGCGGCTGATCTGGCCCTTGTCCTGGCCGACGGCATCGGCGAGCCGGGCCACGCTCATCGGCGGTCGCCGGCCGAGCGAGGCGACCAGACCGAACTCGACTGACGATAGCCCCGCAAGCCGCTTGTAGCGCAGGATCGCGCCACGCTTGAGCAGATTGGCGAGCACCATCAGCCGCGATGACAGCATTACGGTGATCGGCGCCGGCGAATGATTGTCGTCCGCCTCGGACGATTTGCGCCCGTCCCTACTCGATGTTTGGCTCATGGTCCACCTCTGCCAAGAAAGCCAGGACGTGCCAAGCCTTGGTAGCGCAACCTCCCCAACCTGATCCGGATGCGATCAGGAGGCATTTTGGAGGATCGTTGACATTGTCATCGAACTGTCTTTGACTAGGTCACCGCATCGAAAACGACCTGGCCGGCGAGGCCTGCGGCGGGAGGAATAAGCATGACCATGACCCAGCGGGATCGCGATCTCGGTACGGCCTATGCGATGACGCCGGCGCACACGCGGACCGAACTCACCTCCGTCGTCCGCGGCACGCCGATGGGCGAATTGCTGCGCCGCTACTGGCATCCGGTCGGGCTCACCAGCGACGCCACCGACACACCGAAGAAAGTCCGCGCGCTCGGCGAGGATCTGATCCTGTTCCGTGACAAGCACGGCCGTGTCGGCCTCCTCCACGCCCGCTGCTGCCATCGCGGCACCACGCTCTATTATGGCAAGGTCGAGGAGGACGGCATCCGCTGCTGCTATCACGGCTGGAAGTTCGACACCGAAGGCCGTTGCCTGGAGCAGCCCTGCGAGCCCGACGGCGGCCAGTTCAAGGACAAGGTGCGCCAGCCCTGGTATCCGGTCGAGGAGCGCTACGGGCTGATCTTTGCCTATATGGGCCCGGCCGAGAAACGTCCGGTGCTGCCGCGCTACGAGTGCCTCGAAACCATGGATGATGGCGAGTTCGTCGAGGCCGACGATTCCTCGATCGGTGGCGGCGGACCTGCGGTCATCCCCTGCAACTGGCTGCAGCATTTCGAGAACGTGGTCGATCCCTATCACGTGCCGGTGCTGCACGGCTAGTTCTCAGGGCCGCAGTTCACCAACATGATGGCCTCGATGCCGGAGGTGACGTTCGATAAGACGCCGCGCGGCATCGCCGTCCGCTCGATCCGCAAGCAGGAGGACGGCCGCGTGTTTTACCGCGTCACCGAAGCCGCCCTCCCCACCTTGCGCGTCGTGCCGAACCCGCGCGTGGCGCAGTTCGCCCGGGTGGAATCGATCGGCTGGACCCTGCCGATCGACGACACCTCGTTCCGCATCTACGTCGCCGGCCGCGTGAAAATTCCGGCGACATCGGCCGCATGCGCTCGAAGTTCAATGGCAAGGTCTGGTGGGACATGACCGAAGAAGAGCACCAGAAATTTCCGGGCGACTACGAGGCCCAAGTCGGCCAGGGCCCGGTGACTGTTCATTCGGAGGAGCATTTCGGCCAGAGCGATCGCGGCATCCTGATGATCCGGCGCATGCTGAGCGAGCAGCTCGAGGCGATGGAAGCAGGCAGCGACCCGATCGGCGTCTCGTTCGATACAAACGCACCGCCCGTCGCATTCGAAGCGGGGAACTACATCCGCGAAAGCTGAGCAGACAGCCCGCACAGGGCTGGACCGACAACGACAACAAAGACAATCGGGGAAGCGATGGTCGATGTGACGTCACAAATGTCGGTGCAAACGGCTGTCGCGCCAATGCCGACGGCGCGGCGCTATTACGTGCTGGGCCTGCTCACCATCATCTACGCGCTGAACTTCCTTGACCGCACGATCTTCAACGTCCTGATCGAGCCGATCAAGAAGGAGTTCCAGCTCAGCGACACCATGATGGGCCTGCTCGCAGGCTTCGGCTTCGCGCTGTTCTATTCCCTGCTCGGCATTCCCATCGCGCGCGTCGCCGACCGGCTCAGCGAGGCCTGAGGTGATCGCCGGCGCCCACCGTTTCCGGCGGTCGTCGCGGCGGCTCACTCCGGCACGTTCAAAGGCCTCGCCGGCATGGCCGGCACCCTGCTCGGCGGCTTCGTCGTGGCAAAGCCCAGCATGCGGGCGCTGGCCTCCGCGCTGATCGCGCTCACCGCGACCTGCTTCGGCCAGGGCGTCGGCCCGCCCGCCGTCGGCGTGGTCAATGATGCGCTCAAGGGCAGCCACGGAGCGGACGCTGTACGCTATTCCTGCTCTCGGCCGCGGTCACGACGACGCTGGGCGCCCTGCTGTTCGTGTGGGCGGCGCGGACATCGGCGCCGACATCGTGCGGGCGAGCTAGCACTCAGGCGCCCATGAACGCGAGCATGTCCGCAAGCAGGCGCTCGCCATGCGTCAGCGGCAGCGGATGCGGCGCGCCCTCGTAGACGATCAGCTTGCTGCCCTTGATCAGTTTTGCGGTCTTGGCGCCCGTCAAAGGCAGCGGAGCACTGGCATCCTTGTCGCCCTGGACAATCAGCGTGGGCCGATCGATGCCGGCGGCAGTCGCTCGCAGATCCGCGAACGCCATGCTCTTGCGACAGGCCATTGCCACCGGCAGCGGCACGCTCAACATCATCTGGCGAATCCAAGTCCGCGTGATCTCGGGCGTCTCGGGCAGGAAGAACGGCGCTTCGTTCGCTGCGATCCATTTGACGAAGTCGCGGGCGACAGCCGCTTGGTCGGCCTCGATCATGGCCTTCTGGAGCGCATCCGGATTGTCCTCGGTCTTGACCAGGAACGGCGTCGTCGGCGCGACCAGCACCAGCCTTGCGATCTGGTCCGATCCGTATCGGCCGAGATAGTTCACCGCCTCGACCGACCCCATGGAGAAACCGACCAGCGTGACGTCGCGCAGATCGCGCGCCTCGATCACCGAGGCGACATCGTCGGTCAGGCTCTCCAGATCATAGCCCGATGAGGGCATCTCGGACCGGCCATGCCCGCGCCTGTCGGGCGCAACACAGCGGAAGCCCTTCGCAGTGAGAGCTTCAATCTGGCTACCCCAGGTGCTGCCATCGAAGGTCCAGGCCATCAGCAGCAGCACCGGCTTTCCGCTGCCCCAATCCTGCACGAACAGCTTTGTGCCGTCCCTGGCCGTCACAAAAAGCGATCGCGCAGCCGGCTGGGCCGCCGGCGCGCTGGCGCCTGCCGCCGCCAAAGCGGTTCCGAGCGACGTGGCTTCGAGGACATTTCGACGCTTCATGATGCTTCTCCTTTGGAGCGATCATGATGAAGGGATTTGGCCTCCGCGATTACCCGGCAGGTTAAGACTGCTCAAGGCGGCGAAATCGCCAGATGAAACCATTTTACGGAACCCGCGAAACGATCCGGAAACAGATGCTCCTTAAGACATCAGCCTACAGACGGCGCCAAAGCCGGTCGGGAGGCTTTCGATGAACCACTCAATTCACTCTGCAGATCGGGGTACGCACCTGAAGATCGTAGCGGTGGCGCTGGTGGCCGGCATCGCAGTGGCCGCCTTCGGGATCGCAGCTCGCACCAACGCCGATTACAGCCAGACCGCCCAGTCCATCCACGTCATCAAGGCCGGCAAACCGGTGGCGATCACGAGCTCGGGGTCCTCGGCAATCCGCTAAAAAGGACCGGTTTGACACGCAACGGCCGCCGAAAGGCGGCCTTTTGCATTTGGTAATATCTCAGGAGTTCAGGCCAAGCTTTTGAATCACTGGGCCCTGCTCGTGCAGCTCGACTCCAGCGGCAGCACCAGATGCATCAGCGTATTGCCGAGCATTGGTCAGAGCCACATCGGCCAAGCTTAACTGATTGATATTCCGCCAAAAATGGCGCGAGAGACGGGGCTCGAACCCGCGACCTCCGGCGTGACAGGCCGGCGCTCTAACCAACTGAGCTACTCCCGCGTGACGCGTATGTGTCCGCGCGGAACGAGGGGGGACTTAAAGGGGGGACATGGTGAAGTCAAGGACGTTGCGTTCAAGGGGACCAAACGCCTGCGCCAGAATGTCAGTGGGCACGATGCCCTGACCTCTGGCCTAACCGCGGCCGCAAGAGGCTGGTCAAAAAAATCTATCGCCTCTTGAAACCAAAAGCGACTTTGCTAATTCTGAAATCGCCGCCAAACGGCGGTGCCAGGGCGCCTCAGGGGCCTTGGCCAGGAGACGGGCACCGGTCGTGTCCGGTGCCGCTCGTATCCATCTTGCTCTTAGGAGGATTTGGCTATGCGCACTTACGATTTTGCCCCCCTCTGGCGTTCGACCATCGGATTCGACCGCCTTCTTGACCTCGCCGAAATTGCCCAGCGGGCCAGCGAGGACAACTACCCTCCCTACAACATCGAGCGACTGAGCGACGATAGCTACCAGATCTCGCTGGCGGTCGCGGGTTTTGCGCCCGACGACATCACGATTACCGCCGAGCAGAACGTGGTCACCGTCGAGGGCACCAAACCGGACAAAACAGAACGCGAGTTTCTGTACCGGGGGATTTCGACCCGCAACTTCAAGCGGCAGTTCACCCTCGCGGAATATGTCCAGGTTAAGAGCGCCGCATTCGACAACGGCCTGTTGAAGATCGAGCTCGTTCGAGAAATTCCGGAAGCCATGAAGCCGCGCCGGATCGCGATCAGTGACGTCCCGGCCGAGAACGTGCGGAAACTGGAAGCAAAGGCTGCTTGAAGGCGGCTCGAGCTTCGACGGAGCCGCGCTCGGGCGCGGCTCCGATGCATTCGTCAAAGAAAGGGAGAGGACCATGCGGCCGACGACCGCCACCAATGTTTTTGATTTCAACGCGCTTCTTCACCCCGGCATGATGTTTGAGGCTCCGAAAGACGTTGTGGATCATCCGGGCCTGACCATCGCCGAGAAGCGGGCCATTCTCGCGTCATGGGCATCAGATGAATCCGCCATGGCATCTTGCCCCGCCATGCGCGCACCCAAAGCGCTTCGGAAACCGGTATCGATCGACGAGATCCTTGACGCCTTGCGTGCCCTTGACGGCGGTCCCCGAATGCCCCCCGGCGGAAAGCCCTACCGCCTGCGGTCGACCGATCGCGCCATGGCGGCATGATGGGGGCGAGGAGGTGAAGGCAATGATCGATGCAAAATTGGCCCGGCTTCGCGCCCATCGCCACAACGTCGGCCGCTATCGCCGGCTGCTTCGTACCCAGCTGTCGCCGCTGGAACGCCAGTATATCGAACGGCGACTCTCCGAGGAGAATGCAGCCATCGAGGCCCTCGCGGCGTCAACCTTTCCCTTAGCCTTCAACGACCCGAGGCCGGAGGGGCCGCGTCCAGCGGAGATGCCGGCATGAATTCGACGGTCGATCTCCTGGCTCGCGGAAGCGAGAAGGTGATCAGCCATTATCGTTGGCTGCTCCAACGGACCGGGAACGACGAGGAGCGCGCGGCTTACGAACGTCGGATTGCCGAGGAAGAGCGGCTGCTTGCTCAGCTTGCCGGGAATCGGCCGTCGACCGCCGAGCGTTTTGAGCGAGGCTCTTTCTGAAAGCCCGGGAACTCGGCGCGGTGCATTTCACCGCGCCGACCAAGCCGAAGGCCCCGGGGACACCGGTCAGTGTAGTCAGTCCCATCCCGAATCGTCTAGGCCTGCGGGAACTTGGCAGTTTGGGAGCCCGGCAGGGCTTCCGCGCGACACCCGAGGAGGCCAGATATGGCGAAGAAGGCAGCCGCTCCAGCCACGATCACGCTCAAGCACCTCGCGGCCGACATCGCCGAAAGCCAGGACCTCTCGAAGAAGCGCGCCGAGGCGGTTCTCACCGACATGGTCGACCTGATCACCAAGCACCTCAAGAAGGGCGACCGCGTCCGCATCGTCGGGCTCGGCATCCTCCAGGTCCGCAAGCGCGCGGCCCGCACCGGCCGTAATCCCGCGACCGGCGAGCCGATCCATATCAAGGCCAGCAAGAAGGTCGCATTCCGCCCGGTCAAGGAACTCAAGGAAGCGATCTGACACTACCTTTCGTTAAGCCTCATCCGCCTTTGTCCGGCCGCAACGCGGCCCGCTTTTCTGGTATACCGTTGCTCTCCTTGACCCCGTGGTTTGACCAGAAATGTCCCTGACCTTCGCGCATACCGTGACCGAGCGCTTCCTGCGCTACGTCACCATCGACACGCAGTCCGATCCGAATTCCCCGGCCTCGCCATCGACCGAGAAGCAGAAGGATCTCGGCCGCGTGCTCGTTACCGAGCTGAAGGCCATGGGCGTCACGGATGCCCATCTCGACGATTACGGTTATGTCTACGCGACGATCCCGGCCAATACACCCAAGAAGGTGCCGGTGATCTGCTTCTGCTCGCACATGGACACCTCGCCCGACGTCACCGGCAAAGACGTCAAGCCGCAGGTCGTGAAGAACTATCGCGGCGGCGACATCATCCTGCCGGCCGATCCGAGCCAGGTGATCCGGTTCGCTGAGCATCCCGCGCTCAAGAACCAGATCGGCAACGACATCATCACCAGCGACGGCGCCACGCTGCTCGGGGCGGACAACAAGGCCGGCGTCGCCGAGATCATGGATGCCGCGCATTTCTTCATCAACAATCCGGATGTGAAGCACGGCACCATCAAGATCCTGTTCACGCCCGACGAGGAGATCGGCCGCGGCGTCGACAATGTCGACATCAAGAAGCTCGGGGCCGATTTCGGCTACACCATGGACGGCGAGAGCGCGGGCAGCGTCGAGGACGAGACCTTTTCCGCCGACGGCGCCACCATCACCATCACCGGCGTCAGCGCCCATCCCGGCTATGCCAAGGGCAAGATGGAGCACGCGATCAAAATCGCCGCGGCAATCGTCGAACGGCTGCCCAAGGAAGGCTGCTCGCCCGAGACGACGTCAGGCAAGCAAGGCTTCCTGCATCCGGTTGGTATCGAAGGCGCGCTGGAACAGGCGACACTCTCGTTTATCGTGCGCGATTTCACCGAGGAAGGGCTGAAGGAGAAGGAGCTCCTGCTCGAGGGCATCGTCAAGGACGTCATGAAGGACTACCCGCGCTCGACCTACGAGTTCGAGGTCCGGGAGCAGTACCGCAACATGAAGCAGGTGATCGATCGTCACCCGCACATCCTCGAATACGCCATCGAGGCGATCCGACGTGCCGGGCTGCGCCCGATGCGCACCGCGATCCGCGGCGGCACCGACGGCTCGCGCCTGTCCTTCATGGGCCTGCCCTGCCCCAACATCTTTGCCGGCGAGCACGCGTTTCATTCGCGGCTCGAATGGGTCAGCCGGCAGGACATGGAAAAGGCGGTCCAGACCATCGTCCATCTGGCGATGATCTGGGAGGAGAAGGCTTAGGCCTTTCCCGCTACGGCACCGGCGTGGCGCGCCGGCCGCGATGGAAGCGGTTCGAACTTGCCATCCAGCTCGGCAGCGGCTCGCCATCGCGATGCCGGCCGCCGGCCACGGCCGCAGCCCAGGCCACGGCGGCACCGATCAGGGCGGCCGCCGCAACGGAGAAGGCGACGATCACCGAATTGCGCCGCGCGCGGTTGATTGCGGTACGAGAGTCGGTGATGGACGCATCGACGCGCCGCTCCGAATCGGCGCCCGCCAGTCCCGTCAGCGCGGTGACCTGCTGCACGAGATAGTTGCGATCGTCGATGCTGACCCCGTTATGGCTCGACGACGTCATCAGGATGCGCCCCGCTTCCGCACGGGCTTCCCGCATGTCAGCGGGAGGCCGACGGGGCGCGCGGAACAGCTTGTCGAGCTCGTAACTCAACAGCGGCTCGGCCGAGGTCGCATTGCCGTTCGAGCTTCGCATCGGCGAACGGTCGATCGCCGCCGCGCCGATGATCGCCAGCAGCGCCGCGCCGATCAGCACGGCGAGCGCCCAGGACGTCAGCCCATGAAGCCCGTCGCGCCGTTCGCGGTCGTCCTCGATCGTGGCCAGCGCGGGCGCCGATCGCGTCGTTCGGCCGGCGATGTAGCCGCCGACGCCAAAACTGATAATCGCCTGGATAATTAGATACAGCCCCGACAATAGCGCCAGCGCCGCCGAAGCATCGCGCCAAGTCGGCGAGGTCGAACTGACACCGAGACCGATCGCGACACCAAAGCTGACCAGGATGAACGACATCGCGCCGGCCGCGAAAGCGCCGGCGACGACGGAGCTCCACTGGATGCTCCACCGTTCTGCCGCGCCTGGGACGCCGCCTTCCATTACGTCTTCCCGCACGAGGGTTTCGATCGCCATCACCAGTCCCCTCAGCGCAGGCCGAAGAACGACAGGATCGCCATGACCACGACAATCAGGCCGATTAGATAGATTAGTCCGTCCATAGTCCCATCCTCCTCAAAGGCTCCGGGGCGCTAATGAGGCGGGCTGACGAATGTTCCTAAATTTGGCGACGAGCGGGAACGAACCGGCGGGATGCGAATTCTTTTGTTCAAGTCCCAAGGATGAAGATTGTGAGCACAAAAGGCCTCAGCCGGTCAGCCCCGGGCTGGGGCCTTTTCGTTTTTGCGTGCGACATCGAGTTCCCCACGCGTAACATTATTGCGGGTCGACACTGTTCCGGCCGCCATGCTACGGCAAGCGGATCAGAAACTGAGTGCAGCCAGTGACCGCGATCCGCCCTCACAGCTTTTGCTCCTTGCGCAACTGGCGCGGGCTCGTGGCTGTGCTGGTCGCGGTGATGTACCTATTGTCGGGTGCGCTGCATGTTGTGCACGACATGGACGTCACCAGCCCTGCTGGCGCCCCGGAGATCGCGTCGATGCTCGACGACGGCCCGGCCGGCGACAGTGACCACAAGGCCATCGGCGGCCATCATTGCCATGGCTGCTTCTCCGTCGCCGTCGCGCAGCCGGTGCAGTCCGAAGTCGTGACCGACGTCGTTGCCGCGCCGGTCCCACAGCGGGCGCCCAGGCTCGTGGGCATCCCGCGCGATACCGATTCCCGGCCCCCCAAATCACCGACCTGAACTGATCAGCCAGGCGCCGCGTGCGCCCACGATGCTATTGTTCACGGGTCACCTTCATGTCTTGCAGATCGACTGCCGCGCGCCTGGCGTGCGCGATGGCAATTTTGGTCAGCCCAGGGCTGGCGCAGCACTCTCACGCCCAGACGCTCACGATGCGCGCCGCGCTCTCGCGGGCGCTGGCCGCGAGTCCACGCCTGACGGCAGCGGAACGCGATGTCGGCATTGCGACGGGCCAACGCATCCAGGCGGGGGCCCTCCTCAATCCGGAACTGTCCTATGAGCAGGACAATTCGTTCGGCTCGGGCATTTTACGCGGCACCAAATCGGCCGAGACCACGCTCCAAATCAGCCAGGCTTTTGAGCTGTTCGGCAAGCGCGACGCTCGGATTGCCGTGGGCGCGGCCGGCATCGAGGTTTCCGCGATCCAGCGCAAGGCGATCAGGCTGGAGGTGCTGTCGGAGACGGCGATCGCCTTTCTCGGCGTGCTTGGCGCACAGCGGCGCATCCATATCCTCGATGAGCAGATCAGCGCGATCGACAAGCTGACGCCGCTCCTGCGCCGCCGCGTCGAAGCCGGCGCCTCCTCGCCGGCAGAGACCGGCCGCGCCGAGGTGGCCTCCGCTCTGGTGAAAGCCGACCGCGAGCGCTTCAAGGCGACGCTGGCGAGCGCCCGGCGCGAGCTGGCGGTGCTGATGGGCGATCCCTCGGCGAAATTCGGCGAGGTCTCCGGCCGGCTCGACACAATGGGCAAGCCGCCAACGTTCCAATCGGTCGTCGCCGCCATCGATGCCAATCCGCAACTGGTGCGCTGGACGGCTGTCTATGCGCAGCGCAATGCCGAGCTGCTAATGGCGCGACTGAGGCCTTATCCCGACGTGCGAATTTCCGCGGGCTGGCGCCATTTCAACGAAACCAATGACGATGCCGTACGCCTTTCCGTCTCGGTGCCGATCCCGGTGTTCGACCAGAACCAGGGCAACATCCTTTCGGCGCAGGAGAGCCTCGCCAAGACCCGCGACGAGCGCGCGGCCAACCGCAACGCGCTGATCGTGGTCGCCGGCCGTGCCTACGACTCGCTCCATGGCTCGCTGCGCGAGCTCACCGTGCTCCGCGAGACTGCGATCCCCAAGGCGACGGAAGCGGCCGAGGCAATCTCGCAAGGCTACGGCCAGGGCCGGTTCACTCTGCTCGAAGTGCTCGACGCCCAGGCGAGCGTGATGCAGGCGCGGCTGCGCGAGCAGGAAGCGCTGCAAAACTTCCATGCCGGAGTGGCGACCATCGAAGGCCTCGTCGGCAATCCCTTTGCGCTTGCCCGGGAGGGCGCACGATGAAGACATCCTCCACCATTCTCCTCGCCATCGTCGCCGCCGCGCTCGGCGCTTACAGCTATTCCGTCCTCGCTCCGGCCAAGTTCGCCCCCACAGAACACACCGGCGAGAAAAAGCCGGAGAAGCCCAGCGACCATGTCGAACAGGACGAGCATGGCGCCGACCGCATCCGCATCTCCAACGTCAAGCTGGCGGCCGCCGGCGTGACCTTGGCGGAAGCCGCGCGCGCCACGCTGACGGATACGCTGTCTTTCAACGGCATTTTGCGCGCCAACCAGGAGGCCGTGGTGCAGGTGACGCCGCGTTTCCCGGGGCTCGCCAAATCGATCCAGAAGCGGATCGGCGACAAGGTCGGCAAGGACGATCTGCTCGCCACCATCGAGAGCAACCAGAGCCTCACCGTCTATGAGCTGAAGGCCCCGATCGCCGGCACCATCATCGAGCGGCAGATCTCGCTCGGCGAATATGCCTCCGAGCAGAAGCCGGCTTTCGTCCTCGCCGATCTCTCCGCGATCTGGGTCGATCTCTCGATCTACCGGCAAGACCTCAAGCGCGTTCGCCTCAACGATGAAGTGCTGATCGACCCCGATGACGGCCGCGGCGAGATCAAGGCCACAATCTCCTACATCGCCCCGATCGGCTCAAGCGAGACCCAGACCGCGCTGGCGCGTGTGGTGCTGCCAAATCCTGACGGACGCTTGCGACCCGGCCTGTTCGTCACCGCGCGGCTGATCCTCGCCGCCCGCAACGTCGCGGTTGCCGTGCGCCGCAGCGCAATCCAGACATTGGAGAACAGGACCATCGTGTTTGTCCGCGAGGACAGCGACAAGATCGAGGCGCGACCGGTCGAGCTTGGCGAAGCCGATCCGCAATTCGTCGAGATCAAGGCCGGGCTCACAGCCGGCGAGCACTACGTCGCCGAAAACAGTTTTGTCGTGAAAGCGGAGATGGGCAAGGGCGAGGCCGAGCATGATTGAGCGCCTGATCGCCGTCTCGTTACAACAGCGCTGGCTGGTGCTCCTGCTCGCGCTCGGCACCATCGCTTTCGGGGCCTGGAATTTCCAGCGGCTTCCGATCGACGCCGTACCCGATATCACCAACGTCCAGGTCCAGATCAACACCCGTGCGCCCGGCTATTCGCCGTTGGAAACCGAGCAGCGCATTACCTTCCCCGTCGAAACTGCGATGGGGGGCTTGCCCAAGCTCGACTACACCCGCTCCTTGTCGCGTTACGGCCTCAGCCAGGTGACGGTCGTGTTCAAGGACGGCACCGACATCTATTTTGCCCGCCAGCTCGTGGGCGAGCGCATCCAGCAGGTGAAGGACCAGCTTCCGGCCGGCGTCGAGGTCGCGATGGGACCGGTCTCGACCGGGCTCGGCGAAATCTTCATGTACACGGTCGAGGCCAAGGCCGGCGCGAAGACGCAAGGGGGTCACGACTATTCGCTGACGGATCTGCGCACCGTGCAGGACTGGATCATCAAGCCGCAGTTGCGCAACGTGCCCGGCGTGGTCGAGATCAACACCATCGGCGGCTTTGAGCGGCAGTTCCACGTGCTGCCTGACCCCGGCAAGCTGATGGCTTACCGGCTCGGCTTCCGCGACGTCATGACGGCGCTCGCCACCAACAACGCCAATGTCGGCGCCGGCTATATCGAGCGCAACGGCGAGCAATATCTGGTGCGCTCGCCGGGCCAGGTCGGGAATATCAGCGAAATCCAGGACATCGTCATCGGCTCGCGCGGCGGCAATCCCGTCAGGATCAAGGATGTCGCGACCGTCACGGAAGGCGGCGACCTGCGCACGGGCGCCGCAACGCGCGACGGCGAAGAAACCGTGCTCGGCACCGCCATGCTGCTGGTCGGCGAGAACAGCCGCGCGGTGGCGACCAGCGTCGCGGCCCGGCTCGTGGACATCGCCAAATCGCTGCCCGAGGGCGTGGTCACGCGGACCGTCTACGACCGGACCCATCTGGTCGAAGCCACCATCCGCACCGTTGAGAACAACCTCATGGAAGGCGCGGCCCTCGTGGTGGCCGTGCTGTTCCTGATCCTCGGCAACATCCGGGCTGCGCTCGTGGTGGCCTGTGTCATTCCGCTGTCCATGGCCATAACGGTCACCGGCATGGTCGAGACCAAAGTCAGCGCGAATTTGATGAGCCTGGGCGCGATCGATTTCGGCATCATCGTCGACGGCGCCGTGATCGTCGTCGAGAACTGCCTACGGATGCTCGCCGAAGGCCAGCGCGAGAAAGGCGGGCTGCTCACCACCTCCGAACGGCTGCGGACGATCCTGCGCGGCTCGAGCGAAGTCATCAAGCCGAGCCTGTTCGGAACGCTGATCATCGCCGTGGTCTATCTGCCCGTGCTGACGCTGACGGGCGTCGAAGGCAAGATGTTCACGCCGATGGCGCTGACCGTGCTGATGGCACTAGGCGCGGCCGCGCTGTTCTCCATCACCTTCATCCCAGCGGCAGTGGCGATCTTCGTCACCGGCAAAGTGTCCGAGCACGAAAACCTGTTCATGCGGATGGCGAAGCATGCCTATCTCCCACTGCTCCGCCTTGCCATCGACAACCGTGGCGTGATTGCCATGTTGGCCGCCGTTGTCGTTATCGCCAGCGGCATCGCCGCGGCGCGCATGGGGGGCGAGTTCATTCCAAGCCTGGATGAAGGCGATGTCGCGCTGGCCTCGATCCGGATTCCCGGTACCAGCCTCACCCAGTCGCTGGACCTCCAGAAGACGCTGGAAAAGCGCATCACGCAAATTCCGGAGGTGAAGGAGTTCTTCACCCGCCTCGGCACCGCGGAGGTCGCCACCGACCCGATGTCGCCGGCACAGACCGACGGCTATGTCATGCTGAAGCCGCGCGCCGAATGGCCGAACCCGGGCAAGCCGAAATCGGAAGTGATCGAGGCGATCGACAAGGCTGCCGACGACATTCCGGGAAGCGCTTATGAAATCTCCCAACCGGTCCAGTTCCGCGTCAATGAGTTGATCTCCGGCGTGCGCAGCGATGTCGGCATCAAGGTCTTCGGCGACGATCTCGACATCCTGCAAGGCGCGGCGAAACAGGTCGAGGCCGCGATCCGCGGCATCCGCGGCGCCAGCGACGTCAAGATCGAGCAGGTCTCGGGCCTGCCGATCCTCACCGTCCGGCTCGACCGCCAGGCGCTTGCCCGCTACGGTCTCAGCATCGGTGAAGTGCAGGGCATCGTCGAGATCGCGGTGGGCGGCAAGTCCGCCGGGAAACTGTTCGAAGGCGACCGCCGCTTCGATATTGTCGTGCGCCTGCCCGAACGTCTGCGCGGCAATCTCGAGGCCATCCGCGCGATTCCGATCCCGCTGCCGCCGAACGAGGACGCGAGCGCGCCGATCCGGACCGCATTACCCGCCTCTCCCCTTGCCCAGATGCGCTATGTGCCGCTGTCGTCAGTCGCCACCGTCGATGCGACGCCCGGCCCTAACCAGATCAGCCGCGAAAACGGCAAGCGCCGCATCGTCGTGACCGCGAACGTCCGCGCCCGCGACCTGCGCTCCTTCGTCGCCGAGGCGCAAGCCGCCGTCGCCGAGAAGGTGAAGCTGCCACCGGGCTACTGGATCGGCTGGGGCGGCCAGTTCGAGCAGTTGGTCTCCGCCAGCAAACGGCTGACGATCGTCGTGCCGGTGGCGCTGGCGCTGGTGTTCCTGCTGCTGTTCATGAGCATGGGGTCGGCGGCAGATGCAGCGCTGGTGTTCTCCGGCGTGCCGCTGGCGCTGACCGGCGGCCTCGCGGCGCTCTTGCTGCGCGGTATCCCGCTGTCGATCAGCGCCGGGGTCGGCTTCATCGCGCTGTCGGGCGTCGCCGTGCTCAACGGCCTCGTCATCATCGCCTTCATCGAGCGGCTGCGCAGCGAGGGTCGGCCCATCGCGGAGGCCGTGCGCGTGGGCGCGCTGACGCGGCTGCGGCCGGTGCTGATGACCGCGCTGGTCGCCTCCCTCGGCTTCGTGCCGATGGCGCTCGCCACCGGCGCCGGCGCCGAGGTGCAACGGCCGCTCGCAACCGTCGTGATCGGCGGCATCATCTCGTCGACCGTGCTGACGCTGCTGGTGCTGCCGGCGCTTTATGTGCTGTTCCGGCGTGACGGCGCGGGCGAAACACCTACAATGGCACCTGATTTGGCGGTTTGCGGGGAGCGCTAGGTTTGGCCAGCCACGACCATCACGGTCATCACCAACATGACCACGGCGATCACGGGCATGATCATGGTCACGGCTATTCTCATGGCCATGGCCATGGTCATGTCCATGCACCCGCCAATTTCGGCAAGGCATTCGCGATCGGCATCGCGCTCAACACCGTGCTGGTCGTGGCCGAGGCGGTCTATGGCTATCTCGGCAATTCCACTGCCCTGCTTGCCGACGCCGGCCATAATCTTTCCGACGTGCTCGGCCTGGTCGTGGCCTGGGGCGCCTCGATCGCGGCGCAGCGCGCGCCGAGCGGCCGCTTCACCTATGGCTTTCGTGCCTCCACCATTCTGGCGGCGCTCGCGAACGCGGTCTTCCTGCTGGTCGCAACCGGCGCAATCGGCTGGGAGGCGATCCTGCGGCTACGCGAGCCGGAGCCGGTGGCGGGCGTGACCGTGATGGTGGTGGCCGGCATCGGCATCCTCATCAACGGCTTTACCGCCATGCTGTTCGCGAGCGGCCGCAAGGACGACATCAACATCGAAGGCGCTTACTTGCATATGGCCGCCGATGCCGCGGTCTCGCTCGGCGTCGTCGTTTCGGCCGCGCTGATCATCTGGACCGGCTGGCTCTGGCTCGATCCCATCACCAGCCTCGTCATCTGCGCGAGCATCCTTTGGGGCACGACCAGCCTGCTTCGCGGCTCCATCGACATGTCGATGGCGGCAGCGCCCAAGGGCACCGACCTTGTCGCAATCAGGACCTTTCTGCTCGCGCGCCCCGGAGTCTCCGCCATTCACGACCTTCACGTCTGGCCGATTTCCACAACCGAGACCGCGCTGACCTGCCATCTCGTGATGCCCGCCGGCAGCGCCGACGCGTTCCTGATGGAGACCGCGCAGATGCTGAAGACATCGTTCCACATCGGCCACACCACCCTCCAGGTCGAGACGCATCCCGACAATGGCTGCGCGCTGGCGCCGGATGATGTGGTGTGAGTGGACCGAAATATCCACGCCGTCATTGCGAGGAGCACTTGCGAGGAAGCAATCCAGACTATCTCCCGGAGGCAGCCTGGATTGCTTCGCTTCGCTCGCAATGACGACGGAGAGAGCTTCGCTTAGGCTTATCCCGCCTTCGCCGTCACGATCCAGATCGCGCCCTGCAGCGTCACGCTTTGCCCCTTCAGGAACGGTGCGAGCGTCTCGCGGATCGAGGCTTTGGCGGCCTCATACGTCTCGGGCGGATGGCCCTGCAGCGCGCGGCTGGCGGGGCCGATCTGGAGCGAGCCGTCGACGGCGGCGTCGAGACCGCCGCCGATTGCAATGTCCATCGGCAAATTTTGCGGCTCCATCGCCACGTCGACGAAGCCTGCACCTTTGAGGATGCGCATCACGCGCTCTTCCGAGGCGAAGGCGAACGGGCCCGGCTCCTCCGGCCCGACCGGCGGCATCTTCGGCACGTGTTTGTAGACCGCCATCAGCGGCGCCATCATCCAGGGATTTTCCTTCGGCTCGCGCCAGCAGATGAAGGCCAGCCGCCCCGACGGCTTCAGCGCACGGCGCAAATTGGCGAACGATGCGACGGGATCGGCGAAGAACATCACGCCGAAGCGCGAGGCGAGCAGATCAAACCTCGCCGGTTCGAACGGATGCACCGTCGCATCCGCCAGCACAAAGTCGAGCGGTAATCCCTTTGGCGCCATCGCGCGCGCCTGCGACAGCATCGGATCGGAGATGTCGAGGCCGAGCGCAAAGCCATCAGGCGCCACCGCTTTCGCGAAAGCGACCGTCGTCGCACCCGAGCCGCAACCGACGTCGATGACGCGCTCGCCCGGCTTCGGCTTGGCCCGGTCGATCAGCACCTCCGCGATCGGCCCGAGCAGCGTCTCCTGCACTTTATGGCGATCGGCCCAGCGCTGCCCGCTCGGGCCGTTCCAATAGGCGATCTGGTCGGCGTTTTGCTCGTGTCCGCTTGGCTGATCCATTAGGTCCTCCCTCGCTCGACAGAGCTCATCGCGCGAAAGCTGGCTTGCCGAGCCGAAGCTCGAAAAGCCCGCCTTCGCCCTGCCGGGCTGCGGCATAGCAGCCTACTTCGCTTCGCGAGCGCAGGCTGGTGGGCGGTCACGGATTCGAACCGCGGACCCTCTCGGTGTAAACGAGATGCTCTAACCAGCTGAGCTAACCGCCCCACGGCGCTTCTTTATCCCCACCCGCCCGGTGCGGGCAAGTACGGAACGCCAATCCTCGGGGCCTCAATCCCCTGGCCTCCCCGGCAGCAGCGGCACCGCGTCGATCCATACCGCGGCAGATTGGCACCAGATCTGCTTGACCGGGCGCAATTGGTCGCGCTGGCGGATGCTGCCCCAGCGGATGCCCCAATCGTCGGCCTGGTCGCCCTCGCCGCTGGTGAACAGCGGGGAACCGCAATCGCCGCAGAAATGCTGCAGGCGCATCCCGCCGTTGTCACCGCGCTTGCCGTAGACCTTTGGCGTACCGCCGGTCAGGCGGACATCGGCCCCGGAACAGACTGCGGTCACCCGGAACGGCGAACCGGTCAGGGTCTGGCAATCGGTGCAGTGACAGACCGAGACCGCCTCGGCGTCGATCTCGGCCTCGAAGGTGATCTTGCCGCAATGGCATTGTCCGTCGACCTGCATCGTCCGCTCCCAAAACAAAAACGGCGCCCGAAGGCGCCGTTTTATCATCTTTCGCTAGACCTCAGTGAGCGGTCAGGCCGCCGGCGGCTTCGTCGCCGTCCGGCTTCACCGTCACCTTCGTGTCCTCTTCCCAGACGATCGGCACGGGCTTCTTCACCAGCGCCTTGGCAACGACGTCGTCCAGACGGGAGACTGGGATGATCTCCATGCCGCCCTTGATCGCATCGGAAATCTCCGTGAGATCCTTGGCGTTGTCCTCGGGGATCAGCACCGTCTTGATGCCGCCGCGAGCGGCAGCCAGCAGCTTCTCCTTCAGGCCCCCGATCGGCAGCACGCGGCCGCGCAGCGTGATCTCGCCGGTCATCGCAACATCGTGGCGGACCGGGATGCCGGTCATGACCGAGATGATCGCGGTGGCCATCGCCACGCCCGCCGACGGACCGTCCTTCGGCGTCGCACCTTCCGGCACGTGCACGTGGATGTCGCGCCGGTCGAACAACGGCGGCTCGATGCCATACACGATCGCGCGCGAGCGGACGTAGGACGCCGCCGCGGAGATCGATTCCTTCATCACGTCGCGCAAGTTTCCGGTGACCGTCATCTTGCCCTTGCCGGGCATCATGACGCCTTCGATTGTCAGCAGCTCGCCGCCGACATCGGTCCAGGCAAGGCCCGTAACGATGCCGACCTGCGGCTCGCTCTCGATCTCGCCGTAGCGGAACTTCGGCACGCCCAGAAGCTCTTCCAGCGTCTTCTCGGTGACCTTGACCGACTTCTTCTTGGAGATCATCAGCTCCTTCACCGCCTTGCGCGCGAGTGTGGAGAGCTCACGCTCCAAATTACGCACGCCCGCTTCGCGGGTGTAGCGGCGGATCAGAAGCAGCAGCGCCTCGTCGTCGATCGAGAACTCCTTGGAGTCCAGGCCATGCTTGGCCACCGCGTTCGGGATCAGATGCTTGCGCGCGATCTCGACCTTCTCGTTCTCGGTGTAGCCCGCGATCCGGATGATCTCCATGCGGTCCATCAGCGGTCCGGGAATATTGAGCGTATTCGCGGTCGTGATGAACATCACGTTGGAGAGATCGTAGTCGACCTCGAGGTAGTGGTCGTTGAAGGTCGCATTCTGCTCGGGGTCCAAGACCTCAAGCAGCGCCGATGACGGATCGCCGCGGAAATCGGCGCCCATCTTGTCGATCTCGTCCAGCAGGAACAGCGGATTGGACGACTTCGCCTTGCGCATCGACTGGATGATCTTGCCGGGCATCGAGCCGATATAGGTGCGGCGGTGACCGCGGATCTCGGCCTCGTCGCGCACGCCGCCGAGCGAGACACGCACGAATTCGCGCCCTGTCGCCTTCGCGATCGACTTGCCGAGCGAGGTCTTGCCGACGCCGGGGGGACCGACGAGGCACAGGATCGGGCCCGTCAGCTTGTTGGCGCGCGACTGCACCGCGAGATACTCGACGATGCGTTCCTTGACCTTCTCGAGCCCGTAGTGATCGGAGTCCAGGATGGCTTGCGCCGCTTCCAGATCCTTCTTCACCTTGGACTTCTTGTTCCACGGAATCGACAGCAGCCAATCCAGATAGTTGCGCACGACGGTCGCTTCCGCGGACATCGGCGACATCTGGCGCAGCTTCTTCAATTCATGCTGCGCCTTGTCGCGCGCTTCCTTGGAGAGCTTGGTCTTGGAGATCTTCTCCTCGAGATCGGCGAGCTCGTCGCGACCGTCGTCGTCGCCGAGTTCCTTCTGGATCGCCTTCATCTGCTCGTTGAGATAATACTCGCGCTGGGTCTTCTCCATCTGGCGCTTGACGCGCGAACGGATGCGCTTCTCGACCTGCAGCACCGAGATCTCGCTCTCCATCAGGCCCAGCACCTTCTCCAGGCGCTGCGTGACCGAGAGCGTCTCCAGGATTCCTTGCCGATCCGCGATCTTGACGGCGAGATGGGATGCAACCGTGTCGGCGAGCTTGGCGAAATCGGTGATCGCCTGCACGACGCCGACGACCTCGGCCGAGATCTTCTTGTTGAGCTTCACATAGCTCTCGAAGTCGGACACGACCGAGCGCGACAGCGCTTCGGCCTCGACCGATTTCGCATCGGTGTCGGCGAGCGCAATTGCGGTGGCTTCATAATAGTCGGCGCGATCAGAGTACTTCTCCACGCGCGCACGCTCGAGCCCTTCGACCAGCACCTTGACGGTGCCGTCGGGAAGCTTCAGGAGCTGCAGCACGCTGGCAAGCGTACCGGTCTCGTAAATGGCACCGGGCGCCGGATCATCATCAGACGCGTTCTTCTGCGTCGCGAGCATGATCAGCGCGTCGTTCTTCATCACCTCTTCGAGCGCGCGGATCGACTTCTCGCGGCCGACGAAGAGCGGAACGATCATGTGCGGGAAGACGACGATATCGCGCAGCGGCAACACGGGATAAGCGTGCGTTTCGCCATGGACGATGGTTGGCCGGGGTTTTGGATTAGTCATGGCCTTTTCCTTTTGCTTTGCCCCCTTGCACGCCGTCCGCTTTGCTCATGCGCAACCGCCACAAGGTGCCGAGGTGATCCACAAACGGGTCTACCCTTCGCAGGTTGGACCGGGCTTGCCGGATCGGAACTGAGGCGAATCTTGATCAGAATTTTTGCTCGCCGCCGACATTAGGTGGCTATCGACAGGGGGGGTGTCAAGTCATTGAAAAACACGCGCCATCAGGCGCTTACGCACTGGAGCAAGCGACGCAATTCCGGCTGCGGAGGACATGTCCGCAGCCGCTACTATCAAAGACGTTTGGAGCGTTCAGCGACGTAAAATCAGGCGCTGGCGTTCTCGACGGCGCGATCGGACCGATCGGCATAGATGTAGAGCGGGCGCGCCGTGCCTTCCACAACTTCGCGGGAAATCACGACTTCTTCCACACCTTCCAGGCCCGGCAGATCGAACATGGTCTCGAGCAGGATCGCCTCGAGGATCGAGCGCAGACCACGCGCGCCGGTCTTGCGCTCGATAGCCCTGCGGGCAACCGCGCCAAGAGCCTCGTCGGCGAAGGTCAGCTCGATGTTCTCCATCTCGAACAGCCGCTGGTACTGCTTCACCAGCGCGTTCTTCGGCTCGGTCAGGATCTTCTTCAGCGAAGCCTCGTCGAGATCCTCGAGCGTCGCGACAACAGGCAGACGGCCGACGAACTCGGGGATGAGACCGTACTTCAAAAGATCTTCAGGCTCGACGTGACGGAAGATCTCGCCGGTACGGCGGTCTTCCGGCGCCATCACCTGCGCGGCGAAACCGATCGAGGTCGACCGGCCGCGCGTCGAGATGATCTTCTCGAGGCCGGCGAATGCACCGCCGCAGATGAACAGGATGTTGGTGGTATCCACCTGCAGGAATTCCTGCTGGGGATGCTTGCGGCCGCCCTGCGGCGGGACCGAAGCCACCGTACCTTCCATGATCTTCAGCAGCGCCTGCTGCACGCCCTCACCCGATACGTCGCGCGTGATCGAGGGATTGTCGGACTTGCGGCTGATCTTGTCGATTTCGTCGATATAGACGATGCCACGCTGGGCGCGCTCGACATTGTAGTCGGCGGCCTGGAGCAGCTTGAGAATGATGTTCTCGACGTCCTCACCGACATAGCCGGCCTCGGTCAGCGTGGTCGCGTCCGCCATCGTGAACGGCACGTCCAGGATGCGGGCGAGCGTCTGCGCAAGCAGCGTCTTGCCCGAACCGGTCGGACCGATCAGCAGGATGTTCGACTTCGCGAGCTCGACGTCGTTGTGCTTGGTCTGGTGGTTGAGGCGCTTGTAGTGGTTGTGCACCGCGACCGACAGGACCTTCTTCGCATGGCTCTGGCCGATGACGTAGTCGTCCAGGACCTTGCAGATTTCCTTCGGCGTCGGAATGCCGTCGCGCGACTTGACCAGCGAGGACTTGTTCTCCTCGCGGATGATGTCCATGCAGAGCTCGACGCACTCATCGCAGATGAAGACCGTGGGACCCGCGATCAGTTTGCGGACTTCGTGCTGGCTCTTGCCGCAGAACGAGCAATATAGCGTGTTCTTGGAGTCGCTCGTGCCGACCTTACTCATTCATGTCTCCGTCCGCGGTTCGATCCCGTTCCGCTCGATCGCTCCATTCCGACACGACGGCCGGCATGAAGGTTAAGTAGAGCAATTTCCGTACCAAAAAAGGCCTACGCGTTACATCCCGTGCGAATCACGGTCACTCGATTCTCCGCGATCATAGCCGATCAGTCGTAGCCAACCATGCTGTCACCCGACTATCAAGAATTCGCTAATCGGGGGGTCGCCGGCTACCCGTGACAATACCGTGATTTCACGTCTTGGCACGGGCGAAGTGACCGAAATCACCCCGGCGTTGCTGGATTACCACGAAAATCAAGCACGAAAGCGGAACTTTCTGCCTGTCCCAGGGCGCAAAACCAGCTTTTTGCGCCTTACGGACGCGTCCTTAACGTGAACGCTGTGCTGACGATCCCCAGCAAATCCCGGGGATCAACGTTGCGGTCCCGGTAAGGCTACAGAGTCTTCGCCGGCGCGGGCTCTTCGGCGCGCTTGTCGATGACCTTGTCGACCAGGCCGAACTCCTTGGCATCGCTGGCGGTCAGGAACTTGTCGCGCTCCAGCGCATCCTCGATCGACTTGTAGGTCTGGCCGGTGTGCTTCACGTAGATTTCGTTGAGCCGCTTCTTCAGGTTCAGGATTTCCTGCGCGTGCAGCATGATGTCGGTGGCCTGGCCCTGGAAGCCGCCCGAGGGCTGGTGGACCATGATGCGCGCGTTCGGCAGCGAGAAGCGCATGTCCTTCTCGCCGGCGGCGAGCAGCAGCGATCCCATCGAGGCGGCCTGCCCAGTGCACAGCGTCGAAACCGGCGGGCGGATGAACTGCATGGTGTCGTAGATCGCAAGGCCCGACGTCACCACGCCGCCCGGCGAGTTGATGTACATCGAGATTTCCTTCTTCGGATTTTCCGCCTCAAGGAACAGGAGCTGCGCGACGATCAGCGTCGACATGCCGTCCTCGACCGGTCCGGTCACGAAGATGATGCGCTCTTTCAAGAGGCGCGAGAAAATGTCGTAGGCGCGCTCGCCACGGTTGGTCTGCTCGACCACCATGGGCACGAGGTTCATGTAGGTTTCAACCGGATCGCGCATGAGTCACCTAAGGTTTTAGAGGCGGACATCGCCAGTCTTGGCTGCCAGTCGGACTGGATGTGCCGGAAGGCCGATGGACGTCCCGTGATGCAGTAGTGTTCGAGGTAGAACGCGTAGGTACCGACAGATATAGCCCAATTCGCGCCAGACAAGTGCGGAACGCATTAAGGCCTAATCCATCGGATCCTTTGGGGCACTTGAAGCTGATTCTCGCAAAATGGCCCAGCCGGCCATCTGGCTAGCTGGGCCTGTTCGCCGATCATCCTTAATAGAAGGCTGTCTCAAAGGCTTCAGGCGGCGGTCTTTTCCTCATCGTCGTCCTTGTACAGGTCCTCGCGCGAGACCTTCTTCTCGGTCACGTTGGCGAGTTCGAGGATGAAGTCGACGACCTTGTCCTCATAGATCGGTGCACGAAGCTGGGCCAGCGCCTGGGCATTGTTGCGATAATAGTCCCAGACCTCTTTCTCGCGGCCGGGCATTGAGCGGGCGCGCTCGATCACGGCGCGGCCGACCTCGTCGTCGGTGACGGTGATCTTGTTCTTCTCGCCGATCTCGGAGAGCACGAGGCCGAGACGCACGCGGCGGTCGGCGATCTTGCGATACTCTTCCTTCGCCTTCTCCTCTGTGGTGTCCTCGTCGGCAAAGGTCTTGCCGGCGGAGTCCATCTCGGCCTTGACCGAGTTCCACATCAGATTGAACTCCTCGTCGACGAGTGAGGGCGGCGCCTCGAAGCGATGCGCCTCGTCGAGACGGTCGAGCAACGCACGCTTGACGCGCTGGCGGGTCGCACCCGCGTATTCGGCAACCAGTCGCTCGCGTGCGGCTTCCTTGAGCTTGTCCAGCGATTCGAGGCCGAGCGTCTTGGCAAACTCGTCGTCAATGGTGAGGTCCTGCGGTGCTTCGATCAGCGTCGCGGTGGTCGTGAACTCGGCGGGCTGGCCGGCGAGCTTCTCGCTCATGTAGTTCTTGGGGAACGAGACCTTCAGCGTGCGCGTCTCGTTCGCGCCGATGCCGATGAGCTGCTCCTCGAAGCCGGGGATGAAGCTGTTGGAGCCGATCACGACCTGGATGCCTTCGCCGGCGCCGCCCTCGAAGGCTTCGCCGTTGATGGTGCCCTTGAAGCTGATGGTGACGCGGTCGCCGGAGGCGGCTTTGGCGCCCTCACCCTTGTCGGCATAGCCGCGGTTGGTGTCGGCGATGCGCTTGATCGCCTCGTCAACGTCCGCATCGGACACGTCGGCTACGGGCTTCTCGACCTGGAAGGACTTGAAGTCGGCGAGCGCGATCGCCGGCACCACTTCGATCGCGACGGTGTAGGTCAGGTCGGATTTGCCCGAGAGCAACTCCTCGACCTCCGCCTTTTCGGTCGGCATGGTGATCTTCGGCTCGGTCGCGAGCTTGAAGCCGCGCTCGGAGAACAGCTGGGTATTGGTGTCGCGGATGGTCTGGTCGATGGTCTCGGCCATGACCGAGCGACCATAGACCTTCTTGAGGTGGGTGACCGGCACCTTGCCGGGACGGAAGCCGTTGAGGCGCACTTTGTCCTTGAGGTCGACGAGCTTCGCGCCAGCCTTCGCGTCGAGATCAGACGCGGGAACGTTGATCTTGAACTCGTGCTTCAAACCTTCCGAGAGGGTTTCCGTGACCTGCATGGCGTCCAATCTTCTTCTCGTTCGGTCCCGGCACGCTATCGCGTCGGGACGCTGTCATTAATCGATCCAGCGCGAAGCAAACGCCTCAACGCCGGTGGGTTCATCGAGCCGGGCTCCAAGCGGAAAAACATCCGCGCGGAGCAAGGCCCCTCAGTAATCCTGCAAACGCGATAAGCGCTTGGTGCGGGCGGAGGGACTCGAACCCCCACAACTTTCGTCACTGGAACCTAAATCCAGCGCGTCTACCAGTTCCGCCACGCCCGCGTGAATTGCATCAAGACCGGCCGCGACGCCGCGGGCGGCCGGGCTTATAGCATGTGCCCGACTGTTCGCAGCAAAAAAATGGCCTGATGGAGGCACGCTTTAAGTAAGCACGACGGCTGGACTTATCCAGCGCCGCATGGTCCGGATCGCAGCATGAAAACGCGGATTTTCGAGCCTAACCGACGCGAGGTTTTGGCCGGGCTTGGGGTCTCCCTTGGAGCCTGCCTCGGAGCCTCCGCGGCTGGTTTGATGGCCGGCGGCGCGGGCCCGCTCCCGACCGCCCAGGTCGTGCTTCAGGCAAGGGCGGCAACGCTGCCTCTCAGGCCGGGTCAACCGGCTACACCGGTCTGGGAGCTGGCCGCCGCAAGCCATATCGGGAACGTCCGTTTCAAGCGTGGCGACCGCTGCGAAGTGGTCTTTCGGAACGACCTGCCTGTGCCGCTCGCGCCAGCCTGGTACAGCCTCAATGGCGCGGTGTTGCCCGACCCCTTGCTGGGACGTGCGCCGGTTGCCCCGGGCTCGACCGAAACCTCAATTATTTCAATACCAACCGCGGGAACCTTGCTGGCCGACTTTCGCCTCTTCGAAGACCGCCTGAGAGAGCCCGCGCGCCCGCTTCCGATCATCGCGACCGAGACAACCCCTGTCGCGGTCGATCGGGATGAGATTCTGCTGATCGAGGAATGGCGCCTGCGGCCGGATGGGACTGCGATCCCCCCGGGCCAGGCCCCAAAGGACACCCCGCCGCTCTACACCCTGAACGGACAGACTTCATTTGAACTCTCAGCCGCCGCCGGCGAGCGGCTGCGGCTGCGCTTCATCAATGGCTCGCAACGTTCTGTTCTGGCGATCAAATTGGAAAGCCATGAGGTCCAGGTGATGGCCCTGGACGGACAGCCGGCACAGCCATTCCCGGCCCGCAATGGCGCCCTGGTGCTGGCCCCCGGCGCCCGCGTCGACGCTTTTGTGGATGCGACCACATCGGCCGCCTTCGTACTGCATGACGGCAAGGAAGCGCGCCCGATCGGGCGCCTCGCGGTCTCTGGCAAAGCGGAGCGACACACGCCTCTCCCGCCGCTGCAGCCCCTCCCTTCGAACGACTTGCCGGAAAAACTCGACCTGAAAGGCGCCCTGCGATTCGATGTCGCGCTCGGCTCCCCCGATGCGGGCTGGACCCGAACGGCCAATTTCTCCACCGCCTCCGCCCCCGCCTTTCGCGCCAAGACCGGCCGCACCGTGGTGCTGGCCTTGAAGAACTCCGACCCGGTCACCACCGCCTTCCACCTGCACGGCCACCCGTTCCGCCTGCTCGACCGGCTCGACGACGGCTGGAAGCCCTACTGGCTCGACACGCTCGCCATTGAGCCCGGCCAGACCCAGCGCATCGCCTTCGCTGCAACGTCGCGGGGGCGATGGCTGATGGAATCCGTGGTGACGGATTGGGCCGCCCCGCGGCTGGTGCGGTGGTATGGGGTGGAATGAGCTAGCGATTCAGCCGTGCAGCCTGCGCACGAGCGACGACATCATGAACGTGCGCAATGTAGGCCTCGTCTTGAGTCTTCACAGCTTCTTCCACAAAGACGGCAATGGCCTTATCTGTCCGTAGATCGTCGGCAGGATCGTACGTCGTCAATTTATCAGGCATCCCGAGCCCTCGCGGAATCGCGTCGGAGCATCAGTACTCGATCCCGAGCGCGCTATAGATCCGCCGGTGCACGGCCGGCAGCGTCTCGGTCAGATCTTCGGCGATTAGCCCCGGCCCGGCTTCGCTTGCCGCCTCGCCGTGCATCCAGACGCCGATGCTGGCCGCCTCGAACGGTGGCACGCCCTGTGCCAGCAGTCCTGCGATGATGCCGGAGAGCACGTCGCCGGCGCCGGCGGTCGCCAGCCAGGGCGGCGCGTTGGCAGCGATGGTGGCGCGGCCGTCGGGCGCGGCAATCGTGGTGTCAGGCCCCTTCAGCAATACGACCGCGCCGGAGCGTTCGGCGGCAGTACGCACGCGCTCGAGCTTCGAGCGCCCCGGGTATTTGTTGCTGAGATCGGAGAACAGGCGCGGAAACTCACCCTCGTGCGGCGTCAGCACCACCGCGGCGTCCTGCGATGACTTGATCGATTCAAACAGGCGCTCGGGATTTGCGGCAAAGCTCGTCAGCGCATCCGCGTCGAGCACGACATGCCGCTGCGCCGTGAGTGCGGTGTGGACGAAGTCGCAGGTGCGATCGCCAATGCCCGCGCCAGGACCGATCATGCAGGTGTCGTAACGCTTGTCGCCGAGCAACTCGCCGAATTCGATCGCGGTATCGACGGGACGAACCATCACAGCCGTCAACGCGCTTGCATTGATCGCGAGCGCATCGCGCGGCGTTGCCAAAGTCACCAGGCCCGCACCGGCGCGCAAGGCGCCACGGGCGGCGAGCCGCGCAGCGCCAGTCGCGGCCGCATCGCCGGAGACCGCCAGGACATGCCCTCGCGCGTATTTGTGGCCGTCGATGCGCGGCACCGGAAAGGCGGCGCCCCAGAAATCCGGGTCGTTCTCGAAGGTCAGCGGCCTGATCTCATCCAGCACCTGTGCATCGATGCCGATGTCGGCGACCCGCACATGGCCGCAATGCATGCGGCCCGGCAGCAGCAAATGCGCCGGCTTCTTGCGGAAGAAGGTGACGGTCTCGGTGGCGTTTACGGCGACGCCCATCACCGCCGCGCTGGTGCCGTTGATGCCGCTCGGCAGATCGACGGCAAGCACCAAGGCGCCATTGGCATTGATCGCCTCGATCATCGCCCGCGCCTCGCCGTCGACGGGACGGCTGAGACCGGCGCCGAACAACGCATCAATGATCAGCGCAGGCTTTCCGATCGCCTGCGGAGTGAACGGGAGCACCGGATGCTTCCAGCCGCGCGCGGCGGAGGCCGCGTCACCCTTGAGCTGGTCGCGCTCGCACATGAGGATGACCGAGACCTCGCGGCCCTGGGCAGCAAGCTCGGCGGCCGCGACAAAACCGTCACCCCCATTGTTGCCGGGGCCGGCGACGATCAGGATCGGCCCCTCCTCCACCAGCGCGTTGGCGACTTCAGCGACCGCTTGGCCCGCGCTGAGCATCAGCTTGAAGCCGGGCGTGCCGGCCGTGATGCTGAGTTGATCAGCCCGCTGCATCTCGGCGGTGGTTAGAATTTCCATGCCACTTCCCTGGTCCAAACGCCTTTTCAACAGGCACGTTCCGCGCCCATCCACCCGACCGGAAACAACGATCTGCACAAATATTGATCCATTTGCCTATTTCGTAGTCTGCAGTATTTTGAGCCCGATCGGCTCCACCTATCAAAGATGCTCGTTAAAAGGCTGATAACGCTCCAATAATCAGGGCAGTTGCAACTTGGCATAGACCCTGCTTTCGAGGAAGCGGCTTCGGTTCGTCGTGCTCACTGGCATTTTTTCTGGGTGTAGCCGACCGTTGTTGCCGGGCTGGTCAGGTCCCGGCATAGCGAAGACAAGATCGTGCGTTAAGAAAATCGCATCCTGACGAAGACGTTGCTATTTGATCGAAAGGCCGGGAGGCGCGCAGTGAAGAAAATCGAAGCCATCATCAAGCCGTTCAAGCTCGACGAGGTGAAGGAAGCGCTTCAGGAAGTCGGCCTTCAGGGCATCACCGTGACCGAAGCCAAGGGCTTTGGCCGGCAAAAGGGGCACGCCGAACTCTACCGCGGGGCAGAATACATCGTCGACTTCCTGCCCAAGGTGAAGATCGAGATCGTGATCGGCGACGACCTGGTCGAGCGCGCGATCGACGCGATCCGCCGCGCTGCGCAGACCGGACGCATCGGCGACGGCAAGATCTTCGTCTCCAACATCGAAGAGGCGATCCGCATCCGGACCGGCGAATCCGGGCTGGACGCTATCTGAGCCGGGTGCTATCCCGAATTTTGCGACACTCTGAAAGAAAAAAGGCTGCTTCGGCGGCCTGATTTCGTTTGTGCGGTTGCGCCAACTCGCCGAAAGCAAGAACGAATCTGCTCTCATCTGGAAACCGACCCGCAGAGCCAAAAGGGGTATGCATGAAGACCGCCAAAGACGTCCTGAAATCGATCAAGGACAACGACGTCAAATACGTCGACCTGCGCTTCACCGATCCGCGCGGCAAGTGGCAGCATGTGACGTTCGACGTCAGCATGATCGATGAGGACATTTTCGCCGAAGGAACGATGTTCGACGGCTCCTCGATCGCCGGCTGGAAGGCGATCAACGAGTCCGACATGTGCCTGATGCCCGATCCGGTGACCGCGACGATCGATCCGTTCTTCGCCGAGACCACCATGGTCATCACCTGCGACGTGCTCGAGCCGACCACCGGTGAGCCCTACAACCGCGACCCCCGCGGCATCGCCAAAAAGGCCGAAGCCATGGTGAAGTCGATGGGCGTGGGCGACAGTGTATTCGTCGGCCCTGAAGCCGAGTTCTTCGTGTTCGACGACGTCCGCTTCTCGAGCGACCCCTACAATACCGGTTTCCGGCTCGACTCTTCGGAGCTGCCGGTCAACTCCAACACCGAATATGAAGGCGGCAATCTCGGCCACCGCGTCCGCACCAAGGGCGGCTATTTCCCGGTCCCGCCGCAGGACTCGGTGCAGGACATGCGCTCGGAGATGCTCGGCGCCATGGCCAAGATGGGCGTCAAGGTCGAGAAGCACCATCATGAAGTCGCCTCCGCCCAGCACGAGCTCGGCATGAAGTTCGACACGCTGACGCTGATGGCCGACCACATGCAGATCTACAAATACTGCATCCATCAGGTCGCGCACATCTACGGCAAGACGGCCACCTTCATGCCGAAGCCGGTCTATGGCGACAACGGCTCGGGCATGCACGTGCACCAGTCGATCTGGAAGGACGGCAAGCCGGTATTCGCCGGCAACAAATACGCCGACCTGTCGGAGACCTGCCTGCACTATATCGGCGGCATCATCAAGCACGCCAAAGCGATCAACGCCTTCACCAACCCCTCGACCAATTCCTACAAGCGTCTGGTCCCGGGCTATGAAGCCCCCGTGCTGCTCGCCTACTCCGCGCGCAACCGCTCGGCCTCCTGCCGCATCCCCTACACCGCTTCGCCGAAGGCCAAGCGCGTCGAGGTGCGCTTCCCCGATCCGCTCGCCAATCCCTATCTCGGCTTCGCCGCGATGCTGATGGCCGGACTCGACGGCATCAAGAACAAGATCGATCCGGGTCCGGCAATGGACAAGGACCTGTACGACCTGCCGAAGGAAGAGCTGAAGCAGATCCCGACGGTGTGCGGCAGCTTGCGCGAGGCGCTGGAAAACCTCGACAAGGATCGCAGCTTCCTGAAGGCCGGCGGCGTGTTCGACGACGACTTCATCGACGCCTATATCGAGCTGAAGATGACCGAAGTCGCCCGCTTCGAAATGACCCCGCACCCGATCGAGTTCGACATGTACTATTCGGGCTGATCGGCCCGGCAACGACGACAGGTAAAAGGCGCTCCGAGAGGAGCGCCTTTTCGTTTTGCCCAGGTGCCGTAGGGCGGATTAGCCGCAGGCGTAATCCGCCAATCCTACCAACGTCACGAACGCTCGCCGAGGTCGTTTGCCGTCGGTCGAGCAAATTGACCGTAAAAAACCAGCAACCGCCAGGAAGAAGCGCGCGACGGTAGTTGGGCATTCGAGCAGTCTAGCATAAGAGGCGGATTACGCCTTCGGCTAATCCGCCCTACGACCCTGGCTTCTTCAATCACGTCGTGTCCCTCCGCGGCATCAAATGATCGAGCAGGCCCGTCGGCAGCGGAAACACGACGGTCGACGACCGCTCGCCCGCGATGTCGTGCAGAGCCGCGAAATAACGCAGCTGCATCGCCTGCGGCTCCTGTGCCAGAATGCGGCCGGCCTCGACGAGCTTTTCGGCGGCCTGTTGCTCGCCCATGGCGTTGATGACCTTGGCGCGCCGCAACCGCTCCGCCTCGGCCTGCTTCGCGATCGCGCGTATCATCGTTTCATTGATGTCGACGTCCTTGATCTCGATACCCGTGACCTTGATGCCCCAGACGTCGGTCTGCTTGTCGAGGATCTCCTGGATATCGGCGTTCAGCTTGTCGCGTTCGGCCAGCATCTCGTCGAGATCGTGCTTTCCCAGCACCGAGCGCAGCGTGGTCTGGGCGAGCTGGCTGGTCGCGGCCATGTAATCGCCAACCTTGATGATGGCGCGCTCGGGATCGACGATACGGAAGTAGAGGACGGCGTTGACCTTGACCGAGACGTTGTCGCGCGAGATCACGTCCTGCGGCGGCACCACCTGCACCATCACCCTGAGATCGACCTTGACGAGCTGCTGCACGATCGGAATGAGGATGACGAGGCCCGGCCCCTTCACCCCGCTGAAGCGGCCGAGCGTGAAAATGACGCCGCGCTCGTATTCCCTGAGGATGCGAACGGCCTGGGTAAGAAACATGACGACGAGCAGCGCAAGCACCGCATAGATCGAATATTCAATCATCAGAGTTGACCTCCTTCGCCGCCAGCCGGGCCGGACGCCGGACCACCAGCGTTAAATCGACGATATTGGCGACCTCGACCGTCTCGCCCGGCCTGAAGCTGTCGGCGCCGCGCGCCCGCCAGCGTTCGCCATGCGTAAAGACGTGACCTTCGGTCGCGTTCCAGTCGAGGACCTCGGCGGACAGGCCACGCATGGCTTGCGCACCGACCCGGATCGGAGCCTTGCGGGCGCGCCGAAGCGCGCCGAGCACGACGAAAACGAAGCCGGTGAACATCGCGGCGACGACGGCGATGACCGACCATGATAGCCGATAGCCCGGCGCCTCGACCCGCACCAGCATGAGCGCTCCCAGCACGAAGGCGACGACGCCGCCAAGACCGATCACCACGGTTGGATTGAACGCCTCGATGGCCAGCAACGCGATCCCGACCAGCATCAAGCCGAGGCCGGCATAGTTGATCGGCAGCATGTTAAGGGCATAGAGGCCGATCAACAGGCAGATCGTCCCGACCACTCCCGGGGCGATCGCACCGGGCGACACGAATTCGAAGATCAGGCCGTAGATGCCGACCATCAGGAGAATGAAGGCAACGTTGGGATCGGTGATAACGGCCAGAAATCGGGCGATCCATCCGGGGTCGACGACTTCGACTACGGCGTTCTTCGTCGCAAGCCGCTGCGTCTTGCCGCCCGCCACCTCGACCACGCGACCATCGGTTTGCCTGAGCAATTCGGCCTGATCGCGCGCGACGAGATCGATGACGTTTTCCTCCAACGCGCCGTTGGCCGAGAGCGTGGCGGCTTCACGGACCGCTTTTTCGGCCCAATCGGCGTTACGATTGCGCAACTCGGCAAGGCTTCGGATGAAGGCGACGGCGTCGTTCGTCACCTTCGCCGTCATCGCGTCTTTCGGCTCAGCCTTCTTGTCCTTGCTCTCCTTGTCCGGCGTGCCGCTCGGCAGGGCCGGGAGTGGGCCGCCAATCTGCACCGGCGTCGCGGCACCGATGTTGGTACCGGGCGCCATCGCCGCGATATGGGTTGCATACAGAATGTAGGTCCCCGCGCTCGCCGCGTGAGCGCCCGAGGGCGCGACGTATCCCACGACAGGAACGGACGAACCAAGCACGTCCGCGATGATCTCGCGCATGCTCGAGTTGAGACCGCCGGGCGTGTTCATTTTCAGAATCACGACCTCGGCGTGCCGCGCGGCTGCCGTGGCCAAGGCCTCCTTCACGTAGCTCGCCGACGCCGGCCCGATGGCTCCGTCGATCGTGACGGTGAGTGCAAGACGGCCGTTCTCCTCCGCCGCACCGGGAAGGAGGCAGAGAGCAAGAGCGACGACGCCGGTCACCGCGATGAGGGCCGCCTTCATGATCCACACGGCAAGGGCTCCCTTGCCAGACATATGGTGGTGGGTTCGCGAACCTCAATGCAGCGTGGGTGCCGCCGCTACGATGGTGCGATGCAATGGATGGGATCGAACTGCATCGGCCGTGCGCTACAAGCTAGGCGAATAAGCTGGATCAGGCAGAAGCCAGACTGCCGCTCGAGCGCGTCAACAACACCGTCGCAACTTAGAGATGTATCTCGGGCCTCGGCGCCGTCGATTTTCGTTCTGCGTCTGACTCCATTTCGTTCTCAAAGAACGAATCGGAATCGCGAAAATCGGTGCGCACCAATTGTTGCTGATTGGTTTATCCTGCCCAAGATATCGCGGAGGATGGTAGAGAGCGAGTTGTCGGCCGTAGCTCGAAGAGCGAAGGCGGATGCGAAGCCCGTCATGCAGTTGCCGAGCCCCATCATTGCTGCGGCGAGAGTGCGCCTGGACGATCTCTCGCCCGCGCTACGCCGCCGCCCTCTGCTTCGCGACCATCGCCTCGCCGAAGGCCTCGAACAGCTTGCGATTGATCGGGTTGCGCTGCGGGTCGTATTCGGCGTGCCATTGTACCCCGAGCGCGAAGGTCGACGCCTCCGCTATGCGGATCGCCTCGATGGTGCCGTCTTCCGCGACGCCTTCGATCAGCACGCGCTTGCCGGGCTCGAGGATGCCCTGCCCGTGCAGCGAATTGACCCGGATCTTGTCGCAGCCGAGGAGCGTTGCGAACGCGCCGCCCGGCGTCAGGTCGACGTCGTGACGGTCGGCGAACACGACGGTCGGATCTGGATGAATCTCGCCATTGTCGAGCCGGGGCATGCGGTGGTTCATGCGGCCGGGGATCTCGCGGATCTCGGGGTGCAGCGAGCCGCCAAAAGCGACGTTCATTTCCTGCAAGCCACGGCAGATGCCGAACAGCGGAATGCCGCGGGAGACGCAGGCGACCGAGAGCGCCAGCGCGACCTCATCGCGGTGGATGTCGTAGGGCTCGTGCTTTTCGCAGGGGTCGACGTTGAAGCGGGTCGGGTGCACGTTGGCACGGGCCCCGGTGAGCACGACGCCATCGACGGTATCGAGCAGTGCGGCGATATCGGTGATGTCGGGCGAGCCCGCGAACATCACCGGCAAGCCGCCGGAGACCTCGGCCACGGCGCGCAAATTGCGTTCGCCGACCATCTGGACCTGAAATCGATTCTCGACGCGATGGGCGTTCCCGATCACGCCGACGACCGGCTTTCTCATCTCCCGTTCCGACCTCGCGCGTTAAGAAGATTCTTCAAACATGCCCCCCGGATGGAACAAATTCAACAGAAGGGAATGCGGGACGGCAATGCTATTTTCGCGCAAATACGTCCCCAAGGGCCCCACGCATCCGCAGCCTTCACCCCTGGCGGCCGCGAGCGCTTCGATCCGGCGCACGGCCCGGGCTTGATCCACAGTCAGATTTCACGAAAGAGTGCTTCCTGCCGGCGCCGAAAGGACATGATGTGAGCGTCTCCCGAGATGAACAGCCCAAATCCCGCTCCGATCTCGCCTGGGGGATTACGACCGGCGGCATCGGCGTCGTGCTGTTCACCGCGGCTCTGGTCTTCACTTGGTATTTTGCCGCCACCCTGCTGCTGATCTTCGCCGGCATGCTGCTCGGCGTCGGACTCAACGCGCTGACCAACGGGCTGGGCCGCCATGTCCGGCTGCCGCATGCGGTGCGGCTCGCGATCGTCTGCCTCGCGCTTGCCGCCATGCTGTCTGGCGTTGCCTATCTCGGCGGAGCGACCATCGCTGAGCAGGCTTCGCTGCTCAGCAACACCATCAAGTCGCAGATCGGCAATGTGAAGTCCTTCCTGGACAACCACGGCGTCGACACCAGCTTCTTCGATTTCGGCAACGGTGCATCTGACGCCGAGGCAAATACGCCGTCGGAGACGCCTTCGCCGGCAACGCCCCCGCGCGGTCCCCTGCCCGGCGCCGGCGCGCTGGCCTCCAGCGGTGGAGCGATCGTGAGCCAGACCTTCAAGCTGCTGCTCGGCACCATCCACGGTGTCGGAAACATCTTCATCGTGCTGTTTCTGGGGCTGTCCTTCGCCGCGCAGCCCGGCGTCTATCACGACGGGCTGCTGTTTCTCGCACCGGCGAAACATCGCACCCGCGCGACCCTCATCATCGACCGTATCGGCGAGACGCTGGAGCGTTGGCTGATCGCGCAGATCATCGTCATGCTTGCGGTCGGGGCGGTAACCTGGATCGGGCTTGCCGTCATTGGCATCCCCGGCTCGTTCATCCTGGGAATCCAGGCCGGCCTGCTGGCCTTCATCCCGACCGTCGGCGCCATCATCGCCGGCGTCGTCGTGGTGCTGGCGAGCCTCGCCTCGGGCTGGATCCCGGCGCTATCCGCGCTGATCTTGTTCCTCGGCGTGCACGCGATGGAGAGCTACGTGCTGACGCCCATTCTCCAGCGCCAGGCGCTGGACATCCCGCCGGCCACGCTGTTCGCGTTCCAGATCCTGCTCGGTGTCGTTTTCGGAATCTGGGGCCTAGCGCTGGCGCTGCCACTCGTCGCCATCGCCAAGGTCATGATCGACCATTTCAAGACGTACGAGGCGCCGCCCCTCGCGGAGGCGGCCTGACCCTGGTCAGGTCGTCAGCACGGTCTCCGTGTGCTCGACCTCCGGGGGCGAGGCAAAATACTGGCCGACGAGGCCGCGCCATTCCGTAAAATTCTCGGAGCCGCGGAAATCGACGGTATGGTTCTCCAGCGTCGCCCACTTCACCATGAGCCGGTAGCGCTGCGGCTTCTCGATCGACTTGTGCAGTTCGAAACCGTGAAAGCCCTTGGAGCGGCCGAAAGCGGCCTTGGCCTTGGCGACGGCGGCCTCAAAGTCCTTTTCGCTGCCCGGCTTGACGTCGATTTGCGCGATCTCGGTGATCATCGGTTTCCACCCTGTTGTTTGGTGGCCGTATCTACCGCAGCCGGGAGCAAAGAAAAAGGCGCCGAATCGGCGCCCTGCCCGGCCGAAAATGCGGCGCTCTCAGGCGAGCAGCAGCACAGTGCCTGCAACGACGAGCGCGCAGCCGAGAAACAGCGCGATCGGCCAATAGCTGCGGCCCTGCGCATAGCGCCCCTGGGCGCGGCGCTCGGCGATCAGCGCCGTCTCGTATTCGTCCGCGGTCGAGAACAGACAGGCGAAACCGCCGCGTGCAGAGGCGGCAGCGGCTTCGAGCGACATCAGGGCAGCCTGCGGGTTCTGTCGACGGATCGATTCCATGACTGCAATGGTAGGAACCGAGTGGTAAACAGAGGATTACCGCGAGGCCCTTCGTCTCAGGCCGTCGCCGGCTGCGTCTTGGATTGCCCCTTGGGCACACCGATCCGCGCGGCGCTCTGGCGGCGCCAGTTCTCCAGCGACAACGGCAGCTCCTCCGCGGCCTCGACGCGGTTACGGCCGCCGCGCTTGGCCTGGTAGAGCGCGGTGTCGGCCGAGGCCAGCAGAACCTCGAGCTCGGTGCCGGCGGGGCCGCCGGCCACACCGATGCTGACAGTGGTGTCAACAGGACCTTCGTCGACCACGACGCCGGAGGTCTCGAACGCCTCGCGCACGCGCTCGGCAACCAGCACACCTTCCTCCAGCGCGCAGGGCAGCAGCGCAGCGAACTCCTCGCCGCCGATGCGGCCCGACAGGTCCGAGATGCGCAGATTGTTGACGACCACGGTCGAGAACAGTTTCAGCATCTCGTCGCCGGCGGGATGGCCGAAGCGATCGTTAATCGACTTGAAATGGTCGATGTCGAAGATCATCACCGTGACCGGGCGGCCGCCCTTGGCCTCGCGATCGATCATGCGCGCACAGGCTTCCGAGAAGCCGCGGCGGTTGAGCATGCCGGTCAGCGGATCGGTCGACGCCGCGGTGCGGTGCGCGGTGACGGTGCGCTCGGACACCAGCATGAAGATCACAAACACCGTGCCGACGGCGTAGAGCACGAGCTCGACGGCGAACACCGTGACCCAGACACTGCCGGAGAAGCCGGCATCGTTCGGGCGCAGGAAGCTGCCGAGCAGGATCGGCAGCATCAGCACGCAGCCGTGCATCACCGGCACCACGAAGGCCGGCCAGCGCCGTTGCAGGCTCTTGCGCCGTTCGACCCAGAGCTCGCTTGCTGTCAGCGCCGCGTAGATCGAGACGATGCCGGCGCCGATGATCATGCGCATCATCGAGGCGGCCGGGTCGAGCAGCGTCACCGTCGCGGCCCAGGCGAACGCGCCGAGCACGAGACCCGGCCAGTTCGGCTTCCGGCCGTGGAACACGCGCGCCGCATTCCACACCATGCCGCAGGCGACGAAGCCGACCGCGTTCAAGGCGACATAGAGGTGCGACCCGAGCTTGTCGCCCGTTGCCGTCCACAGCGCGACGGAGGCCGCGCCGAGCAGATAGGCGGTGCCCCACCATTTCAACGCGGGGCTGTTCTCCTGCCTGCCGAAAAACACCATCATGGCGCCGAGCAATGCGGCGATCATCGTGGCGACCAAATAGAGCGTGATGCTATCGAGCGACATCGTGTCGGCCCCCTCTTGAACATAGCAGTTGCGCGATCGGCCCAGCCGACTTGCGCGCCCTTCCAGATGCGACGCTATGTCCCGCGGGTTCCATTCAGGTTTTCACGCGTGCCCAAGTTTTCGGGAAACACGTCATCAATTTGCGTACAAACGAGCAACAAAAAAGGCGCTGAAATCAGCGCCTTTTTGCCTCTCATTGAAGCCGCTTTCGCGGCGAATGCGACCGAAGCGATTAACGCTTCGAGAACTGGAAGGACCGGCGGGCCTTGGCCTTGCCGTACTTCTTGCGCTCGACCACGCGGGAGTCGCGGGTGAGGAAGCCGCCCTTCTTGAGCACGCTGCGCAGCTCGGGCTCGAAATAGGTGAGCGCCTTGGAGATGCCATGGCGCACTGCACCGGCCTGACCGGACAGACCGCCGCCTGCGACGGTGCAGATCACGTCGTACTGGCCGGAACGCGCGGCCACGGAGAACGGCTGCTCGATCATCATGCGCAGCACGGGACGGGCGAAATAGACCTCGACCTCGCGCGCATTGACGGTGACCTTGCCGGCGCCGGGCTTGATCCAGACGCGGGCGACCGCGTCCTTGCGCTTGCCGGTGGCGTAGGCGCGGTTGAACTTGTCGACCTTCTTCTCGTGCTTGGGCGCATCGGGCGCCGCCGCGGTCTTGAGCTGCGAGAGTTGGTCGAGCGACTGAATGGATTCGGCCATGATTATGCGGCCCTCGTGTTCTTGCGGTTCAACTTGGCGATGTCGATCTTCTCGGGCGTCTGGGCCTCGTGCGGATGATCGGCACCACCGTAAACACGGAGATTGCCCATCTGGACGCGGCCGAGCGGACCACGCGGGATCATGCGCTCGACAGCCTTCTCGAGCACGCGCTCGGGATGCTTGCCTTCAAGGATTTGGCGCGCAGTGCGCTCCTTGACGTGGCCGACATAGCCGGTGTGCTTGTAGTAGGTCTTCTGCTCGCGCTTGCGACCGGTGAGGACCGCATGCTGGGCGTTGATGATGATGACGTTGTCGCCGCAATCGACGTGCGGGGTGTAGGTCGGGAGGTGCTTGCCGCGCAGACGCATGGCGACGATGGTGGCGAGACGGCCGACGACCAGACCCTTGGCGTCGATCAGCACCCACTTCTTCGTCACCTCGGCCGGCTTTGCCGAAAAGGTTTTCATATCGGAGTTTCCGTGGACGGGAGACATCGGCGCGAACACCGCGCCGGACTGCGCCGTTTTCTAGAGAAGTGACGTGCAGCGGTCAATGCCCGAGAGTCGAAATTAAACCAATCAAATCAATAGCTTGAAAATATGGTGTTATACTACCCGCAAAAAGATCAAACATTTGGAATGGAATAGGTAGATGTGACATGGGCGATCGGATCGGGCGAGGTGCCCGACAGCAGGTTCACTTCCCCGACCGCAAGGCGCTTACCAAGCTTGAGCAGCCGGGCCTCCGCCAGCACGTCCTGCCCCGGCTGGCCCTTGCGCAGGAAATTGATATTGAGATTGGTGGTCACCGCGAGCCCGATCGGCCCGATCGCCGACAGCAGCACCACGTACATGGCGAAATCGGCGAGCGCCATCAGCGTAGGACCGGACACAGTTCCGCCCGGCCGCAGCATTCGCTCGTTGAAGCGCTGGCGCAGAAGGCAAGTCTGGCCGTCCGCGCTCTCGATCGCGATGTCGTCGCCGCCGAAGGCCTGGGGGAACTCGTCGCGGAGAAACTGCTCGACCTCCGCCACGCTCATTTTCGCTAGTGCCATGCCGTCCCTCGCCCTCGCTTCACGTTGCCAGTTACATTAAGTTATCTGCGTCATCCAACTGCAATATCCCAAGCGGAATCTTCAATGTCCGTCCAGCCCGCCCGCCCCATCTCCCCGGAACCGCCGATCCTGCTGCGGGAGATCGTCGGCAGCGTCGCCGTGCTGACGCTGAACCGCCCGGCCGCGCGCAACAGCCTGTCGGAGACGATGATCGGCCAGCTGCATGCGAGCTTCAACGCGATTGCCGAGGACAAGCGCATCCGCGCCGCCGTCATCGCCGCCAACGGCCCGGCCTTCTCCGCCGGCCACGATATGAAGGAATTGACCGCGCGCCGCGGCGACCCCGATCGCGGCCGCGCCTATTTCGCCGAGATCATGAATGCCTGTAGCGCGATGATGCAGGCGATCGTGCGATTGCCCAAGCCAGTGGTCGCTGCCGTCCAGGGGATTGCGACGGCGGCCGGCTGCCAGCTCGTGGCGAGCTGCGATCTTGCGATCGCATCGGAGGCGGCGAGCTTCGCCACGCCCGGCGTCGACATCGGCCTGTTCTGCTCGACGCCGATGGTCGCGCTGTCGCGCAACGTGCCGCGCAAGCAGGCAATGGAGATGCTGCTGACGGGTGAGCCGGTCCCGGCCGCGCGCGCCCGCGAGATCGGCCTCATCAATCGCGTGGTCCCCGCCGGCACCGAGCGCGATGCTGCGATAGCGCTGGCACAACAGGTCGCGCTGAAATCCGCATACACCGTCAAGCTCGGCAAGGAGGCGTTCTATCGCCAGGCCGAGATGAGCCTTGCGGACGCCTATCGCTATGCAGCACAGGTGATGACCGAGAACATGATGGCCCGCGACGCCGAGGAAGGCATCAAGGCCTTCATCGAGAAGCGCACGCCGACATGGGAAGATAGGTGATGGCGCGAACCATCACTGCTCAACTCCAGCATCGTCATTCCGGGGCGGCTCCCAGAGCCGAACTATGGTGCGCACTTGCGCACCTGAGAATCTCGAGATTCCGGGTTCGCGCTCGCGCGCGCCCCGGAATGACGGAAAGATAAAATGAACCACGACGCCTATCCCGACAATTACATCCGCGGCATCCTCAACAGCGTGAAGTCGATCGCGATGGTCGGCGCCTCGCCGGTCAATGTACGGCCGAGCTACTTTGCGTTCAAATATCTGGCGCAGCGCGGCTACGACATGATTCCGGTCAATCCCGGCCATGTCAGCAAGGACCTGCTTGGCAAACCCTTCGTCGCCTCGCTGCGCGACATCGGCCGCCCCGTCGACATGATCGACATCTTCCGCAGTTCCAGCCACATCATGCCGGTGGTCGAAGAGGCGCTCACGCTCGATCCGCTACCAAAGGTGATCTGGATGCAGCTCGGCGCGCGTGACGATGCCGCGGCGGAAAAGGCGGAAGCGGCCGGCATCAAGGTCGTGATGAACCGCTGCCCCAAAATCGAATATGGCCGGCTGTCGTCGGAGATCTCCTGGATGGGCGTCAATTCACGCACGTTGAGCTCCAAGCGGGCGCCCGCGCCGACGCAGGGCATGCGGCTATCCCTCAATCGGATGAGCGTCGGCGGCGGCGACACTGCGGCTTCCGATCGCGCGGCCAAAAACAAGAACGAACAAAGCTGACGCAATCGGGAAGGATTCATTTCGCGAACGCGACAACGCGTAGCAAGATCATTCCGATGTGAAGCGGCGCCTTGACGGCGAGTGCGGCGCCGATCAGCATGCCGCGCGATTTCAGACCACGATAACAGGACCTCCTCAATGAGCGATCGCCTTCCGGGATTTTCCACCCTCGCCGTGCACGCCGGTGCACAGCCCGATCCCACCACCGGCGCGCGCGCGACCCCGATTTATCAAACCACGTCTTTCGTCTTCAACGACGCGGATCACGCCGCTTCGCTGTTCGGTCTGCAGGCATTCGGCAACATCTACACCCGCATCGGCAATCCCACCAACGCCGTGCTGGAGGAGCGCGTCGCCGCGCTCGAAGGCGGCACTGCCGCGCTCGCGGTCGCCTCGGGCCACGCTGCACAAGTGGTCGTGCTGCAGCAACTGCTCCAGCCCGGCGACGAGTTCATTGCCGCGCGAAAACTCTACGGCGGCTCGATTAACCAGTTCACGCATGCGTTCAAGAGCTTTGGCTGGAACGTGGTGTGGGCTGATCCCGACGACGTCGCAAGCTTCGAGCGCGCGGTGACGCCGCGCACCAAAGCGATCTTCATCGAGTCCATCGCCAATCCCGCCGGCAGCATCACCGACATCGAGGCGATCTCGACGGTGGCCCGCAAGGCCGGCGTGCCGCTGATCGTCGACAACACGCTGGCTTCGCCCTATCTGATCCGCCCGATCGACCATGGCGCCGACATCGTCGTGCATTCACTGACGAAATTTTTGGGCGGCCACGGCAATTCGCTCGGCGGCATCATCGTCGACGCCGGCACTTTCGACTGGTCGACGAGTGGCAAATATCCGATGCTGTCGGAGCCGCGGCCGGAATATCACGGCATCCGTCTGCAGGAGACGTTCGGCAATTTCGCCTTCGCCATCGCCTGCCGCGTGCTGGGCCTGCGCGACCTCGGACCGGCACTCTCGCCGTTCAATGCCTTCATGATCCTCACCGGTATCGAGACGCTGCCGCTACGCATGCAGAAGCACTGCGACAACGCCAAGGCGGTCGCCGAATTCCTCGCCGGACATCCGGCGGTGTCCTCAGTGAACTATGCCGGCTTGGCAAGCGACAAGTACAATCAGCTCGCGCGCAAATACGCGCCGAAGGGCGCGGGCGCCGTGTTCACCTTCAGCCTCAAGGGCGGCTATGACGCCGGTGTCAGCCTGGTGTCGAAATTGCAGCTGTTCTCGCACCTTGCCAATGTCGGCGACACCCGCTCACTGGTGATCCACCCGGCCTCGACCACGCACAGCCAGCTCGATGACGCCGCCAAGATCACGTCCGGCGCCGGCCCCGACGTGGTGCGGCTCTCGATCGGCATCGAGGACAAGGAAGACCTCATCGCAGACCTGGAGCAGGCGCTGGGGTAACTGCTGTCGTTCCGGGGGGGCGGAGCGCCGAACCCGGAACCTCGACATTCCAGGTGCGGCTCTGCGAGCCACCCCGGAATGACGCCGTTTTGTTAACAGTCGTTAACCATATCTGCCGCATACATTCTCACTCGATCGCCCTCGATTCGGAGCCGACGATGCTGCGCTGGATGGTGCCTGCCCTTGTGGCCATGCTGACGGTCACGACTGCCATTGCGGCCGACTTGCCGGCTACGCCCAGGCGGCGCGCCGCGGCTCCGCCACAGGAGGCGCCAAAAGTCTACGTCGAGACCGATCCAGACGTGCTGATCTCGCCGGCCTATGGCATCGGCAGCTACATCCGCAATCTACCGGGCACGCCGCTGCTGCCGGGCTCGCATACACTGCCGGGCTATTACGGCCGCCCCTGGGACTACGACTATCAAGGCTCGTATTACGGCGGGAAACAGGTCGATTATTTCTGGCGACTGCCCTATTCGTGCGGCATCTACGGCTATTGCTGATCTGATCAGCCGGCCTGTGCCACCGGAACCGCGCGCGGCTGCGCCTCAGTCGATTGGCGCGAGGCTAGCCGTTCCGCCTGCATCACCGCCAACGTCAACACAACGATGGCAACCGCCTGGTGCGAGAGGGCGAGGTCGATCGGCACCTGATTGAGCAGCGTGAGGATGCCGAGCACGGCCTGCAGGCTCACGGCCGCGAGCAGCCAAAGCGCGCCGCTGGCTGCTGAACCCGCGCGCGAGCGCACCGCGTCGAACGCATGCAGTACTGCCAGTGCGAACAGCAGGTAAGCCGTCATGCGGTGCTCGAACTGCACCGTCAGCACATTGTCGAACATGTTGCGCCACCACGGGGTCTCGAACCACAGCCGGCCCGCCGCCGGAATGAACGCGCCGTCGATCGTTGGCCAGGTATTGTAGGCGCGACCGGCGCGCAGGCCCGCGACCAGCGCGCCGAAATAGATCTGCACGAAGGTCACGATGACCAGCACTCCGCTCGTGAACCGCAGCCGCGCAGACACCGCAATCTGCGGCCGAGCGGCGAGCCGCCGCACCGTCCAGACGATGCCGGCGAAGATCAGCAGCGCCAGCACCAGATGCGTCGCCAGCCGATATTGCGACACTTCGACCCGCTCGGACAGTCCCGAAGCCACCATCCACCAGCCGACGGCGCCCTGGAGCCCGCCGAGCGCGAACAGCAGCCACAGCCGCCGCTTCAGCTCGCTCGCCAGGCCGCCCCGCCACAGGAAGAACAGGAACGGCAGCAGATAGGCGACGCCGATAAAGCGGCCGAGCAGCCGGTGGCTCCATTCCCACCAAAAAATCTGCTTGAACTCGGACAGGCTCATGCCCGCATTGAGCTCATGATATTGCGGGATCTTCTTGTAGGCCTCGAAGGCGTCGGTCCATTGCGCGTCCGTCAGCGGCGGAACGCTGCCCGTGACCGGCTTCCACTCGACGATCGAGAGTCCCGATTCCGTCAGCCGCGTCGCGCCGCCGACCAGCACCATCAACGCGATCAGGGCAGCCGCGGAGACCAGCCACCAGCGCACGGCGCGATGCGGATTGGTCGGGGCAGAATTCGTCGTCATTTCAGGGACAAAACCAAACCTGTACCGAAGATACTTGAACCGGACTGCGTGCCCCTTATAGTCCCCCGCTCCCGCAGCGCAAGTTACGCGAAAGCCGCAATAGTCCGCCATGACGATCCGCACCCGCAAGTTCCTCGGCGCCATCCTGCTGCTGGTGCTGGCCACCGTCTGGGCCCTGCTCGGCATGGCGCTGGCGCAGATGCCGTGGATCGCCGAGTCTGGCTGGCGCCAGGCGATCTATTACGTGGTGGTCGGCATGGGCTGGGTGCTGCCGGCGATGCCGATCGTGAGCTGGATGCAGCGGCCCGATCGCGCCAAATCTAGCTCGTAACGCTGCCCGTCGGTTTCACCGGCGCAAAGGCAACACCCGACACCAGCACCCGCATCATGCGCAGCGAGCGCACCCGGCCGTCCCAGGAAATCCGCGGTAGCGCGCGCAGATTGGTGCGCCCTTCCGCGTCCACGATCCCCGGAATTGTCGACACGGCGCTGGCAAAGCCGGCCTCCTCCGCCATCACGACGTGATTGCGCCGAAACGACGCGCGATCGCCAAACGGAAACGCCAAATGCCGGATCTCGCGGCGGAAGGCTGCTTCGGCGACTGCCTTGCCCATCGTCATCTCGCGCAGCGCGGCCGCGTCCTTCATGTTGGCGAGAACGGGATAGTTCACGGTCGCGCTGCCGATCGTGACCAGCGGATCGGCCGCGAGCCTGGCCAGATCCTCCCAGTCCATCGAGGCCTCGCGCGAAAGCGCAGCGAGATCGACCCGGTAGCGCGCGCAGACGTCGGCGATGGCAGCTGACAAATCGGCCGGCGGCAGCGAGCGCAGCCAGCTCTCCACGAATGAAAACAGCGCCTGCTTCTCGGCGTTCCCAGTGACGGTGAAGCGCTGCTCCCTGTCACCCATCATCAGGCTGATCCGGCTCTCGCGCGCGATCACCTGTTCCAGCCCGAGCCACCAGGCCTCTCCGACGCCATCGGGAAACGCGGTCGGAACGTAGAGCGTAAACGGGACGGCGTGGCGCGCGAACACCGGATAAGCAAATCTGCTAATGTCCTTAGCGGCGCCGTCGAAGGTCAGCGCCACGAAGCGCCGCTTCTCGGGCAGCGTCACCGCCCGCCGGCAGACCTCGTCCATGCCGAGAAAATCATAGTTCCAGCGCTTCAGCGCGCGAATGGCACGATCGAGAAATTGCGGCGTGATCTCGTTTTCGCGCAGCGGCTGGAACGCTACCCTACGCCGTGGCCGCACGCGCTCGAAGCGCAGGATCGCCCCGGCGCCGCGGCTGCGCAGCAAGGGTTGGCCGGTGAACCAGGCCAGTTCGAGCCGCAACCGCTCCAGCCATCTGTCGTCGGGCATCAATATCCCACCTTCGCGTTCGCCGGCGGCCTGTCCCCCCTTCGCTCATTGTCATTACCCTTTGTTGACCTTTCTTTGCAAAGGTCGGCCACAGCCGAAATACGTATTTTAGCTTTCTCGACAGGTTTTCGAATGACCATGGCTGCGGCGGTGCAAAGCCGAACGGCAGAATCGCCAGCGCGGTCGAAAGCGAGCCGCATCACGCATGTCGATATCCTCACCGATTTCGGCCAGGCTGAGCCGGTGTGGCGCGCCTTCGAAGAGCCAGGCCATCTCTTCACGCCCTATCAGCGCTTCGATCTGCTGGGCTCGTGGCAGCGATCAGTCGGGGAACGCGAAAGCGCTCGTCCCTTCGTCGTGATCGCCCGCGATGCCGAGCAGAGGCCGCTCGCACTGCTTCCGTTTGCGCTGCGCCAAGGCCACGGCGTGCGTACGGGCTGCTTCATGGGCGGCAAGCACACGACCTTCAACATGGGGCTGTGGAACGCCGAGTTCGCAGCAGAGGCTGTCGCCGCCGATCTCGACATGCTGTTCGCCTCCTTACGTGATCAGGTCGACGTTCTCGCGCTGACCCAGCAACCGAAGCGCTGGCATGACCAGTTGAACCCGTTCGCGCTCCTGCCGCAGCAGAGCGCCATCAATGGCTGCCCGCTGCTGGTGATGGAGCCGGGTGGACCGCCTGCATCCCGGATCAGCAATTCCTTCCGCCGCCGGCTGAAGAGCAAGGAGAAAAAGCTCCAGGCACTCGCCGGCTATCGCTATCACCGTGCCACCACGGACGGAGACGTCACCCGCCTGCTCGACTGGTTTTTCCGCGTCAAGCCGGCGCGGATGGCGGAGCAGAAACTTCCGAACGTCTTTGCCGAGCCTGGCGTCGAGCAGTTCATCCGCAGCGCCTGTCTTGCGCCGCGCGGCGAAGGGCGTGTCATCGACATCCATGCGCTCGAATGCGACGACGAAGTGATCGCGATCTTCGCCGGCGTCGCCGACGGCGAGCGCTTCTCGATGATGTTCAACACCTACACCATGTCGGAGCACGCCCGGTACAGCCCGGGCCTGATCCTGATGCGCTACATCATCGACCGCTACGGCGAGCGCGGCTACCGCTCGCTCGACCTCGGCATCGGCTCGGACGACTACAAGCGCATGTTCTGCAAGGACGATGAGGATATCTTCGACAGCTTCGTGCCGCTGACCTCGCGCGGCAAGCTCGCGGCAATGGCGATGTCCTCGCTCAATGTCGGCAAGCGCCTGGTGAAGCAGAACCAGATGCTGTTCGATCTCGCGCGCAGGCTGCGCCAGGCGTTCGGGTAAATACCCTACGCCGCCACCACGCGCGGCAGCATCTCACCGGCATCCGACGGCTGCACCGGCCTGCTCAGCATTGTCACCTCGCTGAAGCCGACGGCCTTGAGCTGCTCGCACATCAGCACGCGGGCATCCGGGTCCATCGATGCATCGGGCACCACGACGGCGCGGGCATTCGCCGTCAGGAGCTCAGCGGGCAAATCGGAGGCGCCACCGGCGTCGATCAGCACGTGATCATAGGCGCGTAACAGCGCGTCGATCGCAAGCGTCACGCGCGGCGACTGCAGCAGGCTGCGGTCAAAGCCGGGACGACCGGCCATGACAAGGTGCAGTCGGGACAGCTTGTCCCGGGTAATGACCTGCGCGAACGACGCCTCCCCCTGCATCAGCTCGGCAAGACCAGGCGCCGAGGCATCAACGGAGATGGCGGCAATCGTCGGCGAGGATGCGGCAAGATCAACCACGACGACACGGGCATCGCGCGCCAATTGGCGGGCAAGCGTCAATGTCGATAGCGTGATGGCTTCGCCGGGCGCGGTTCCGAGCACGGCAACCTTCTTCGCTCCAGCGCCCGCGACGCGCAGCCTCTCGGCCAGCTGCTCAATCTCCGCGAATTCGCTGACGTCCGCATCGGCCGTCATCGCCGGCTGGAGCGGCGCTGGCTCTTCTACCACCGGATCGACAATGGGTTCGCGGCGAACCGGCGCTTGCGACTGAGTCTGCGCCGGGATGAATGCGGCCACCGCGCGCGGCGCGGTCTGGCGCAGGAGCTCGCCGGTGACGACGACGCCGGACGACAGCAGCAGCGTCGCCAGCGTCGCGATCAGCACGATCGGCAGCTTCTTCGGATAGGCCGGCGTGTTGGAGACGATGGCGCGCGAGATGATGCGACCTTCCGCCGGCGCCGAATCGATGCTTTCGCGTGTGCTGGCCTCGCGATACTTACCCAAATACGTCTCGAGCAGGTCGCGCTGCGCCTTGGCCTCGCGCTCGAGCGCACGTAGCTGGACGTCCTGACCGTTGGTCGAGGTCGCCTGCTGCTTGAGCTGATCGAGGCTCGCGGCCAGGCCGTCGACCCGGCCGCCGGCGATCCGCGCGTCGTTCTCGAGCGAGCGCGAGATCTTGGCCGCCTCGTCGCGGATCTGATTGTCGAGGTCGCCGAGCTGGGCCTTCAATTCCTTGATGCGCGGATGATTGCCGAGCAACGTCGACGACTGTTCGGCGAGCTGGGCGCGCAGTGTCACCCGCTGCTCCGACAAGCGCCGCATCAGTTCGGAATTCACGACCTCAGACGCCTCGATCGGCTTGCCGCTCTGGAGCATCTCGCGGATCAGCCGGGCCTTGGATTCAGCATCCGCCTTCAGCGCACGCGCATTGTTGAGCTGGGTGTTGACCTCGCCCATCTGCTGGTTCGACAGCGTGGTGTTGTTGGTGCCGACGAACAGGCTCGACTTGGAACGGAAGTCCTCGACCTTGGCTTCGGCGTCGGAGACTTTCTTGCGCAGATTCTCGATCTCGCCCGCAAGCCACTGGCTGGCGTTGCGCGCCTGGTCCTGGCGCGCGTTCTGCTGAAGCACGAGATAGCCGTCGGCGATCGAATTGGCGATGCGCACGGCAAGCTCGGGATCCTGCGACTGGAATTCGACGACGATCACCCGCGACTTGTCGACGGCGTAGGCCTGAAGGCGATCGTAATAGGCGTCGAGCACGCGCTCTTCCGGCGTCATCGAGAACGGATCGCGGCCGATGCCGACCAGCGCCGCAAGCGACTTCAGCGGCGAAATGCCCTGCAGCACCGGATCGAATTCGGGGCGCTCGGCAAGCTTGTTCTTCTTGATGATCTCGCGGGCAAGATCGCGCGACAGCACGAGCTGCACCTGGCTGGTCACCGCCTCGGGGTCGAGCGCCTGCCGTTCCTCGGTGCTGCGATCACTGTTCGGCCGCAAGAATACGTTCTCGCGACCGTCGATCAGGATACGTGCCTCGGACTTGTAGCGCGGCGTGATGAGATTGACGACAGCGACGGATGCGACGAGTACCAACACCGTCGGCACGATGATCCAGCCGCGCTTGCCCGCGAGCGCACCACCGAGCGCGTGCAGATCGATGTCACCGGATTCGGCTGGCGCCTGCTTCGCAGCCATCGTCGCGGGCCTGGCTTCGACCCGGGCCCTAGTCTCGAGCTTGGCTTCGGGCTTGGCCTTCGAAACGGCCCGCTCAACGACGGCCTTGTCCTTGCCGGCACGCCAGAACGCTAAACGCATCGAACACTCCCGCAGGGCAACGCCACTCATCTATCTCAATGGGGCCGACTACACTCCATTAAGGTTGCCGCTGGGTTAATTACGACGTCTCGCGAGCAGAGCACGCGCGCTCGTCACCGTTTGTTAACCACGAGGGCCCTTAATCCGTCTCGATATTTCGAGAATTGTTCGGCATTCGCCGTCGAGCGCTGGTTTTGATCATGCCCCCTTCCCCCGACCAGCCGCTTCGCATTCTGCACGCCGTGCGCGCGCCGGTCGGCGGCATCTTCCGGCACATCATCGACCTCGCCAACGGCCAGGTCGATCGCGGCCATCACGTCGGGATTCTCGCTGACAGTCTCACCGGCGGCGAGCGTGCGGACAAGGCGCTGGGCGAGATTGCGCCGCGGCTGAAGCTCGGCGTGCATCGCCTCGCGATCCGCCGCGAACCCTCGCCGGAGGATTTCCTGGTGTGGCTGCGCATGCGCCGCCTGATCGCCATGCTCAAGCCCGACGTGATGCATGGCCACGGCGCCAAGGCCGGCGCTTTCGTCCGCATGCGACGCCGCGCGAACGACACGATCCGCATCTACACTCCGCACGGCGGCTCGCTGCACTACCCCCTCAACACCCTGAAGGGCGAGTTTTACGCGCGCCTCGAGCGCACGCTCATGGACGCGACGGATCTGTTCCTGTTCGAGAGCGCCTTTGCCCGCGACACCTATCAACGCATCGTTGGCACGCCCAAAGGCGTCGTACATTGCGTCTTCAACGGCGTGACCCCGGAAGAGTTCGAGCCCGTCGCCATCGCCGATGACGCCACCGACCTCGCTTATGTCGGCGAGTTCAGGCACATCAAGGGCGCGGATTTGCTGATCGACGCCGTGGCGCGGCTGCATGAAGGCGGCAAAAAGGTCTCGCTCACGCTCGGCGGTGACGGGGAGGAAACGGCGGCGCTGAAGGCGCAGGTCGAGAGGCTCGGCCTGACGAGCGCGATCCGTTTCATCGGCCACGTCAAGGCACGCTATGGATTCTCTAAGGGGCGGCTGCTGGTCATTCCCTCGCGCGGCGATTCCATGCCCTATGTCGTGATCGAGGCGGGTGCGGCCGGCATTCCCATGATCGCCGCGCGCGTCGGCGGCATCCCCGAGATTTTTGGCGCGGAGAGCCCGGCCCTGTTTGCAGCGAGCAACGCCGAAGCCATGGCCGAGGCGATCGCGGCCGCGCTCGACAATCCGCAGGCGACAGCGCAGTGCGCATCGTCCTTGCGCAAGCGCATCTCCGCGCATTTCTCCCAACGGGCGATGGTTGACGGCGTGCTCGCGGGCTACCGCGACGCATTTGCCAATTATTAACCATTCTTAAGGCCCGCTTTAGAGAATCTTCCGATTTGTCCGATAATCGAAGTGCCAGGGGATGCATGCCCGGGGGCGCAAAGCCGCGCCCGCGGGTGTTTGGAATGGACGTGGACGCCCGTGGAACCGCTCAACGCACGCTCGATGCTCGATGCCGCGACCAGCGCCGCGGCCAGGCCGGCTGAGACAAGTTTCGTCGAACGCCGCCGTCGCCTTACGCCGGCCGCACTTGAGGTCGTCAACCAGAAGGTCGCCCGCGCCTATTCGCCGATCGTGATTGCCGGCATCGCACGCGCCATCGATTTCGTGCTGCTGAGCGTGATCGGCATTGCGGTCTATGTCGGCTACGTCATGCCGCTGGTCGGCTTCAGCTGGATCTACCCCGCAGAGATCATCGCCGTCGCGGTCGCTTCCGTGGTCTGCTTCCAGGCCGCGGACATCTATCAGGTGCAGCTGTTCCGCGGTCAGCTCCGGCAGATGACACGGATGATCTCGTCCTGGTCGTTCGTCTTCTTGCTGTTCATCGGCATCTCCTTCTTCGCCAAGTTCGGCAGCGACATGTCGCGGCTGTGGCTTGCCGCCTTCTACTTCCTCGGCCTCGCCGCGCTGATGGCCGAGCGCCTCGTCCTGCGCTCCCTGGTGCGCAGCTGGGCGCGCCAGGGCAGGCTCGATCGCCGCACCATCATTGTCGGCTCCGACCGCAACGGCGAAGAACTCGTTGAGGCGCTGAAGGCGCAGGAGGATTCCGATATCCACGTGCTCGGCGTGTTCGATGACCGCAACGACAGCCGCGCGCTCGACACCTGCGCCGGCGCACGCAAGCTCGGTAAGGTCGACGACATCGTCGAGTTCGCGCGCCGCACGCGCGTCGACCTCGTGCTGTTCGCACTGCCGATCTCGGCGGAGACCCGCATCCTGGAGATGCTGAAGAAGCTCTGGGTGCTGCCGGTCGACATCCGCCTCTCCGCCCACACCAACAAGCTGCGCTTTCGCCCCCGCTCCTATTCCTATCTCGGCGAGGTGCCCACGCTCGACGTGTTCGAGGCGCCGATCACCGACTGGGATCTGGTGATGAAATGGCTGTTCGACCGCATCGTCGGCAGCCTCGCGCTGCTCGCCGCGCTCCCGGTGATGGCGCTGGTAGCGTTGGCGGTGAGGCTCGACAGCCCCGGCCCGATTCTGTTCCGCCAGAAGCGATTTGGCTTCAACAATGAACGCATCGACGTCTACAAGTTCCGCTCGATGTATCACCATCAGGCGGATCCGACGGCCTCGAAGGTCGTGACCAAGAACGATCCGCGCGTCACGCGCGTCGGCCGCTTCATCCGCAAGACCAGCCTCGACGAACTGCCGCAACTCTTCAACGTGGTGTTCTCCGGCAATCTCTCCCTGGTCGGCCCGCGTCCGCATGCGGTGCAGGGCAAGCTCCAGAGCCGGCTGTTCGATGAGGCCGTCGACGGCTATTTCGCCCGCCACCGGGTCAAGCCCGGCATCACCGGTTGGGCCCAGATCAACGGCTGGCGCGGCGAGATCGACAATGAGGAGAAGATCCAAAAGCGCGTCGAGTTCGACCTCTACTACATCGAGAACTGGTCGGTGCTGTTCGACCTCGTCATTCTCCTGAAGACGCCGCTCTCGCTACTGACCAAGAACGAGAACGCGTATTGAGTTGAGATTCTTCGTCATGCCCCGGCTTGACTGGGGCATCCAGTACGCCGCAGCGCCAGCCGTGTTCCGCAATAGGCGCCGCGGAATACTGGATCGCCCGGTCAAGCCGGGCGATGACAGCGGTTTTGTGGTGCACGAGTTGCGTAGGCGTAGGCATATGAGCATCTGATGGCGTATGCGGCGACAGCCGGTGGAATGAACGTAGCCGCACCGGCTGCGCCCGGCGTGCTGGCGCTGCAGCGCGCGCTGGTGTGGCTGGTCTGCGCATCAGGCGCGATCGTCTTCATCGAGCCGAGCCCCTACGAGATCGCGACGCTGCTCGCCACCGTCGCCTTCTTCGCCACCGGCCTTCGCTTGCGGCTCGTGCTGATGCCGCTGGTGCTGGCCCTGGTCCTGCTCAATATCGGCTACACCATCAGCGCGATCCCCCTGCTCGACCAGTCCGAGGTCGCCAGCTGGATCGCGACCTCATGGTACATGGCGGTGACCGTGGTGTTCTTCGCCATGGTGACCTCCGAGGACACGGCGGCGCGACTCGACATGCTGCGCCGCGGCCTCGTGGTCGGCGCGATGGTCGCCTCGCTCTCGGCGATCGCGGGTTATTTCAACCTCGTTCCCGGCGGCCACGATCTCCTGACGCTCTACGAGCGCGCACGCGGCACGTTCAAGGACCCGAACGTGCTCGGCGCCTTCCTGATCCTGCCGGCGCTGTTTGCGCTGCAGAGCGTGGTCTCGGACAAGCTGGCCAAGGCCTTCCGCAACGCTATCGCCTTCGGCATCATGTCATTGGCGATCCTGCTCGCCTTCTCCCGCGCCGCCTGGGGCGGCCTGATCCTGACCTCCGCCTTCATGCTGGCGCTGATGGTGCTGACCAGCCGCACCAACGCGCAGCGCTCGCGCATCATCGTCATGGCCATCGTCGCGGTGGTGCTGGGCCTCGCGCTGATCGCCGTGCTGCTGTCGTTCGATTCCGTCGCCGAGATGTTCAAGCAGCGCGCGAGCTTCGACCAGAGCTATGACGAAGGCCGCTTCGGCCGGTTCGGCCGGCACATCCTCGGTGCGCAGATGGCGCTCGACCTGCCGTTCGGCATCGGCCCCTTGCAATTCCACCGCTTCTTCCCCGAGGACACCCACAATTCCTATCTGAACGCCTTCATGTCCGGCGGCTGGCTCTCCGGCGTGTGCTATCCCGCGCTGGTCTTCACCACCGTGATCACAGGCTTCCGCCACATCTTCGTCCGCGTGCCCTGGCAGCGCGCTTATCTGGCGGTGTTCTCGGCCTTCGTCGGCACCGTCGGCGAGAGTTTTGTGATCGATACCGACCACTGGCGGCACTTCTGGATGATGCTGGGCGCGATGTGGGGCATGATCGCGGCCGCGCAAGCCTACAAGACTAACGACGCTTCTTCAGCTTGAGATCCGGACGCTTCTCTGGCGGCGTATCGAGCAGGCCCTTCAGCGCCGCGGTTGCGGCGACCACGCCCTTGTAGCCTTCATTGGCGAAGCGCAGGAGCAGCCGGAGTTCCTCGTCGGAATAGGCGCTAAACACCTTCTCCATCGCCTGCTGCATCGGCACGTAGAGCTGGCCGATCTTCATGGCCGTCTCTGGCACGACCGCGATGTAGACCTTGCGGCGATCGGTCTCGTCCCGCTCGCGGCGCACCAGCCCGGCCTTCTCGAGCCGGTCGATCACGCCGGTGATGGCGCCGGTCGTCAGCCCCGTGACCTCGGCGAGCCGGCCCGCGGTCACACGTCCCTCGAGATAGAGGATGTCCATGCATTCGAGGTCGGAGTTGGCAATTCCGGCCACGTTCGCAACGGTTTGCCCATAGAGCACGCCCTGCGCGGATGACCGCCGCATCGCCTCTTCCAGTTCTCCCAGCAACGCCGCGCGCGCCTTTGTCCTTGACAAGGCTCACCTCATATCTTAGTCGATATATATCTTAGCTACTAAGAGATTTAGCGGCCGTAATTCCTCCTAGCACCACGGAAACGTCGGGAGCAAGCCATGTCCAATCGTCCCCGCAAGGCCCTGATCATCGGCGCCGGCATCGCCGGGCCCGTCGCCGCGATCCTGCTGCGCCGCGCCGGCATCGAATCCGCGATCTATGAAGCCTGGCCCTACTCCAAAAGCATCGGCGGTGGTCTCCAGATTGCGCCGAACGGCATGCATGTGCTGGACGAGATTGGGCTTGCGGACGAGCTGATCAGCCGCGGTTCGATCGCAGAGTCCTTCGACTTCTATTCGCAAGAAGGCGGCAAGCTCGGCTCGATGAACCGCGACATGGCGCGGCGCTTCGGCCAGCCCGCGGTCAATGTCTGCCGCGCCACGCTGAACGAGATGCTGATCGACAAGGCCTGGTGTGCCTGCGTCTCGCTCTATTTCGACAAGCGCCTGATCAAGATCGAGGATCGCGGCGACCAGCCGATCATCGCCTATTTCGCCGACGGCACCACTGCCGAGGGCGACTTCCTGATCGGCGCCGACGGCGTGCATTCAATCACGCGGCGCCAGGTCGTGCCGGACGGGCCAACGCCCTTCAATACCGGCCTGATCGGTTTCGGCGGGTTCGTACCCCACGCCGTCCTGGGCGGCCGGGCGATCGGCCGGCATGTCGAGACGACATTCGGGCAAAGCGGCTTCTTCGGCTACGGCTATTGCAGCCCGGATCCGAACGACGGCGTGATGTGGTGGAGCACGCAGCCCGCGCGCGGCATGGATGCCGCGATGTTCCGCGCACTCGACGCGCGAACGCTGAAGCAGCATCTGCGCGGCTTCCATCACGGCTGGCACGATCCGATCCCTGCCATCATCGAGGCGGTCGAGAACATCGTCGTGACCGACACGCTCGACGTCGCAACCTTGCCGACTTGGTCGCGCAAGCGCTCGCTGCTGATCGGCGATGCCGCGCATGCGACCAGCCCCCATGCCGGCCAGGGCGCCTCGCTTGCGTTGGAAGATGCCATGCGGCTGGCGCGGCTGATGCAGGAGCGCCAGGAACTGACCGCCACCTTCCAGGCCTTCGAGGCCGAGCGACGTCCCCGCGCCGAGAAGATCGTCGCGATCGCCCGCCGCAACGGCAACAACAAGCGCGAATTCAGCGCGGCCGGCGCCTTCATCCGCAATCAGATGATCAAATTGCTGCTGCCGCTGGGCTCGAAGACCATGGATTTCATGTACGCGTATGATGCGCGGGCGGCGTAACGGTGCGGTGCTGTAGGGTGGGCAAAGGCGCAACGCGCCGTGCCCACCAACTCGTCGCAATCGCGACAATGGTGGGCACGCTTCGCTTTGCCCACCCTACAAGAGCTGACTTAGCTTTCCAGTTCGAACGTCAGCCCCGCATTGTCCCGCAGCCGCTTGATCAGCTTGTGCTGCATTGCTGCGCCCGGCGTCCAAAAGCCGGCCGCGACATCGGTCGCGTCATGCAGCATGCAGATCGCGCATTCCGAGATCATTTTCGAGGTCGAACCGTAGCCGGGATCGCGGTCGCCGGTGACGCCGGCACGGACCATGCGGCCGTCGGATGCGATCGCGACGTAGAGCAAATTGAAGAGCCCGTTATCCCGCTCTTCCTTCGACGGCCCCTCGCCCGGCTTCGGCGCGTTCGGCCCGGTCTTCTCGGTATTGGCCGCCATCACGCGCTTGGCGTTGGCCTCGCCTTTCTCGCCGGGACCCGTCAAAACCATCTCGTCGTAGACGAAGTCCTGCCCGTAGGGAAAGCCCATCAGCATGTTGGAGCGGTGGACGTTACGTGTGTTGATCAGCGCCATCATGAACGGCGCGGCCCAGGATTGCAGATCCTCCTCAAGCAGCGGCCTGTTGCCTTTCGGCTGCTTCGGGCCGGTCAAGCCAGGCGTCAGGGCGAACGGATCGTTCAGGATCGCAACGAGGCTCATGTCTTTGGCAACAGCGTCAAAGGTCGCCTTCGCGCTCGCCGCGGTGCCGCCCGAGAGCGTGCCCCGCATGTCGCGCACGCGTCCCTTCACACGTGCGGCCGGAGCACCAAACACACGCTTGGCCTCCTCTTGCACGAAAAATGTACCGAGCTCGAACGGAACCGAATCGAAGCCGCAGGAGAACACGATGCGGGCGCCGCTTTCCTTCGCAGCCACCTCATACTTGTCGATCATCTGTCGCATCCAGATCGGCTCGCCGCAGAGATCGAAATAATCGGTGCCGGTTGCGACGCAGGCCGCGAGCAGTTCCTCGCCGTAGAGCTGATACGGACCGACCGTCGTGATCACCGACATCGTCCGCTCCGCCATCGCCTTCAGGGAGGCCGCGTCGGACGCATCGGCCACGATCAATGGCGTATCGGGCGCCCCGATGGCGTCGCGCACGGATTTCAGCTTGTCCAGGCTGCGGCCGGCCATCGCCCATTTCAGCGAATTGTCGCCCTTGTAATGCGCCGCCAGATATTCGGCGACGAGCTGGCCGGTGAAACCGGTCGCGCCATAGACGACGATGTCGAAATTCGCAGAGCTCATGACTGGCCTTTATTTCTTTGCGTAACTCACGCCCATGCCGGCGCGGACGTCGCTTTGAATTCCATAGGGCGGGATCGGATACCGCAGGCCGTTCTTGGCCAGCGCCTTCATGCCCTCGATCGCCTTGGCGAGATGATGAGGCTTCAAGGCCATCAGCATCTCCTCGTCCGGCACGCCGCCATAGCGCCGTTCGGCATAGCATGGCAAGGACAGGCTGGGCTCGCCGGTCTTGAGCGCCCGCCCCCAGGAATCCGCGCAAGCGGTCTCGCCGACCACGCCCCATTCGAACTTCTTGTAGCCGGTATATTGCAGCCCGTTGATCAGGATGATCATTTGCCCTGGCGTTGCATAGACGAGGCAGATATCGGGCGGATCGAGCCGGCCGCTCGCGAGCGGGCTCACCGCGAGTGCCTGATATTGCCCGAACGGAACTACGTCCAGCGCTGCCTGGCGCTTGCGCGCATCCTCCGCCGTGCCGTGCCAGACGCCGACATAGTTTTCGCCGGCGAGCCATTTCTCGTCCTGCGGGCTAAGCCCAATCACCGCGCGGCACTGCGCGCCGACGAGATCGTCGCCGGTGATGCCGACTGTCCAGCCGAGCCGCGAGGCCATGCTGACGATCTGGTCGGTGGTATGGACTGCATTCGGCCGCCGGATCTTTGGGATCGCCTCCATGTCGGCGGCGCGCGCGAACAGCTTCATGCCGATCACTGTCGTCTTCAGCCGCAACAGACTGTTGAGATCGGCCACGAGGCCGGCAAGGTCGATCGTCTCAGCGGCTTGCTGCTGCATGGTGTCCTCCCGACGCGGTCGTTGCGCTTCTGAGGACCGTTCTAGTCCTTGCCCGGCCCGGGAAGCAACTCGCTGGTTCTGCCCATCAGGCGGTAGGCCAGAAGGCCGATCCATTCGCGCGCGGCCACGTCGGTGCGGCCGAGGCCGTCTGCACCATTAGTGGTGAAGGAGAACAAATCGTCGCGCCCGCCCATCCGCCAATCGACGGGATAGGCCTCGACCTCAAATCCGGCCTTGCGGAATATCCCGATAGAGCGCGGCATGTGGTAGGCCGAGGTGATCAGCAGCCAGCGCTCGCCCGGCTTCGGCGTCACCAGACGCTTCGTGAAGATCGCGTTTTCGTAGGTGTTGCGCGAGTCCCGTTCCACGATCAGGCGTTCCCTGGCTATGCCGGTGCTTTCCAGGATCGGGACCGAATAATCGGCCTCCCTGGCGCCGGTCGAGATCAGGTTCGAAGTGCCGCCGGTGAAGACGATGCGCGCATTCGGATAGCGGCGCGCGAGATCGGCCGGCGCAAACAGGCGATCGGCCGCGTGCGAGACCACCGGCATGTGGTGTGCTGCCGACAGATCGGTATCGACAGAGCCGCCCAGGACGATGATGCCGTCGGGCGCGCCGCGCGAGGGGTCCCACGCGGGAAAGCGCGACTCCAGCGGATAGAGGAGCATATTGCCGAGCGGCGAAAAGGCGGCGAGCGCGAGCACGACCAGCGTGGTCGCCGCCAGCTTCCGGCCGAGCGCGGCAAAGCGCGTCCCCATCAGCACGACCGAAATGATCCCGAGCTCGCCCAGAAGATTGATCGGCACCAACGCGGCACCAAATGTCTTGGAAAGAAGGAAAAACAGGAGAGCCTCGCTAAAATGATCGTGCCGGTGACACACAGGCTTGACCCGCCCGCACATCTTCGAAATCTTCTTGGAAGAGGATCGATTGCCGGGTCAAGCCCGGCCATAGCAAGATCTGATGACGAGTTCTGATGGAAGCGATTGGACGCGGCAAATGAGCCATCACCACCTGCATTCAGGCCTCGAAACCTGCCATTGGGGTTTCTTTGAAGCCGCGCTCAAGCCCGTTCTCACCATTGCCAGCGGTGATGAGGTGACCGTCGATACCATCAGCGGCGGCCCGGACATACTGCCCGACCGCAGCAAGTTTCACATTCCGCCGGAGATGTTCGAAGTTCATGCCAAAAACGAACGCATGCTCCCCGGCCACATCCTCACCGGTCCGATCGCGGTCGACGGCGCCGAACCCGGCGATGTGCTGGAAGTCGAAATCCTCGACGTCCAGCTTCGGCAGGATTGGGGCTGGAATCTGATCAAGCCGCTCTCCGGCACCCTGCCCGACGATTTCCACAAGACGCGAATCCTCAACATCCCGCTCGACCGGACACGGATGGTCGCCCGCATGCCCTGGGGCCTCGACCTTCCCTTGAAGCCGTTTTTCGGCGTGATGGGCGTCGCACCGCCGCCAGCCTGGGGCCGCATCTCCTCATTGGTGCCGCGCGCCATGGGCGGCAATCTCGACAACAAGGAGCTTGGCGCGGGCGCGACCTTGTATCTGCCGGTGTTCGTGCCGGGTGCGATGTTCTCCTGCGGCGACGGCCATGGCGTGCAAGGCGACGGCGAGGTCTGCGTCACCGCGATCGAGACCGCGTTGCAGGGCCGTTTCCGGCTGACGCTGCGCAAGGATCTCAGGCTCGACTATCCCCGCGCCGAGACGCCCACCCATTACATGACCATGGCGATGGACCCCGACCTCGACCAATGCGTGGTACGCGCGCTACGCGACATGATCGCGCTGCTTGGCGAGAAGCGAGACCTGTCGCGCGAGGACGCCTACACGCTGTGCAGTCTCGCGGCCGATCTGCGGGTGACCCAGACCGTCAATGGCTCCAAGGGTATCCATTGCATGATCGAAAAGACGATCGTGCACGGCTGAGCCGGGCCCAACTTCCTGACCTGCTGACGCTGCACGCCGCCCGCGATTCCGCGCGGCGCGCTCGATCGCGCTTTTTTTCTCCAGCGATTCCAATGCGCTGAACTACCGTCACGGCTTGGATTTGACTTCCACCCCAGAACCTAAATAGAGTCTTAATCGTTACTTTTGTGTACCCGAGTAAGAGGCTAGCGTTCGGGCCATGGCCACCGAAAAAGCCGAGACTGACCGCATTCCCGTAACCTTGGCGCTCTCGACCATCACCTACCTGGAGAAGTTGGTGAGACAGGGCACCCACGGCACCAGCGTTCCCGGCGTTGCACGGACATTGATCGAGGAAGGCATTCGTCTCGCCATCAAGGACGGGCTTTTGTCGATTCGCGACAATGGCAGGACGTGAGCGCGCGCCGAACGTGAGGCGGAGGGATCTCGGCGACGGTTGGTCGATTGTCGCAACCTGGGACCGCACCAAATGCCTGTTCTCTCACCAACCTGGACCAACGAACGAATTGAACTCCTGAAGCTGCACTTTGAAGCCGGCCTGTCGTGCCGCGAGATCGCCGCCGATATCGGCGTCAGCCGCAATGCCGTCATTGGCAAGCTGTCGCGCCTGAATCTCACGCGCGGCCGCTCGGTCGACGAGCGCAGGCTCCAAGAAAGGCATCAGAACCGGACCAGCGCCCCGCGCGCGCCGAAAGCTGTGCCCCGTCTGCAGTTCGAAATGCTCGCCACGATCTACGGCGAGGCGGACGCGCCTGTCGCGACCGGACCGATCGACGAAGCCAATCGCTGCTCGCTGATGGAGCTCGGCGAAAACCGCTGCCGCTGGCCGATTTCGACGCCGGGTGCGGAGGATTTCTGCTTCTGCGGCAACGCCGCGCACGACGGCCAGCCCTATTGCGCCGGCCACAGCCGCCTCGCCTACCGGCCGAACTCCCGCGCGCGCGTCATGCGCGGCTGAAGCGAACCGTGCCCTGCCCCACAACGAAAAACCTCCGGCAGGGCACTACCGGAGGTTCTTGGAGGCTTAGCATCAAGCTAAGAGCCGTGACTTTCGAAATCGGCTGAGAAATTATTTAACTGATTAACTCAGGTAAGTAAATAAGATTGAGACGATCCAATCGCATAGCTCGTCTTCGTTGCTTGCGTGGGACGTTTTCTGATTTTGAGAATCAGTGTCCTATCGAAAAAAGCCCCGGCGGTTGCCCGCCGGGGTTCTCTGACCGATTTGCGATCGATGATTAGAAGTTGCGCTGAGCGCGCAGCAGCATGCTGACCGAGTTCTGGTCCTTCAGCTCATACACGGCCGCCGGCTTCGCCGCGGAGGCAATGTCGGGGCTCGTGATGGCGCCCGAGTACTTCTGGTCCAGACGCGACCAGCTCAGGTCAGCCGTGAACGCCAGGTTCTTGACCGGAGTCCACACGGTGTTGACACCGACAACCGCGAAGTTGAAGTCGGGATTACAGGTCGAACCGGCGACAGCGATCGCAGCGAAGTTGGTGCAGATCAGGGCCTTGCCCGAATCGCCGTACTTCAGCTGGGCATAACCACCGTAGACGGCGCTCGCCCAGTTCGGGTTCCAGTTGTGGGTATAGCCACCACGGACACCCCAGGTCTTGACAGTATCGATGCCGGTACCCGTTCCAAAGACGCCGTCAGCAAGACCGGCGAAGCCGGTGCTCTGATATGCGCCCGTGCCGCTGCCGCTGAACATGAAGAAGTTCTGCGGGAAGAGGCTCTGGAAATTGTAACGAGTTGCACCGTCCGTGTAGACGGCCTGGAGGTTGATGTTGTCGCCCGCGCCGGTCGGGATGTTCTTGATCGACAAAGCGCCCTGCACAGCCCAGCCCCACTTGTCGGAAGGATGACCGCTGGCTTCCGTCAAGCCGTAGTAAGCAGTATGCAGATCGTGTCCCGCAACCGAGATCTGAGCCAGACCCCAGGCCTGGTCAACGCGGACGGCACCGAGGATGTCGGGAGACCGCGTGCCACCCCAATCGTTGGCACCATAGACGCCCGTCACGAACTGAGCGGCCGTACCCGACGACACGTTCCAGAGGTTCGACTGACCGTTGCTCGCCGACGTCTCGTCTTGCAACGCGAGCGAAGCCGTGATGCCTTGGCCGAAGTCAGCCGTGTAGGCAGCCTGGTTCACGCCGTTGACGTGGTTGGAGCCGCCCGGAATGGTATCGGGACCGCCAGCCGGATAGCTCTGCCACGGGGCATCGAAGATCGAGACCGTGCGGCCAAAGGTGAAGCCGGCGAACTGAATGAACGCATGGTAGAGACCGAGCGAAGCCGAACTGGCCGAGATTGCCGACGGATTGCTGCCGGTGGCATTGGACGTGTCATAGCTGAAGACCATATCGGCGTAGGTGCGAACAACGCCGTACTCGGTCGCCGTGCGGGTGTCGACGTTGAAGTCGAAACGGGCGCGGCTGTAGTAGTAGTTGGTCAGACGGTTGTTTGACCCGCCGTTCGCACTGTTGGTGCTGTTATTGAAACCGTAGTCGCCAGTGCCGCCAAGAACGGCGTCAGCACGCAGGTAACCACCCAGCTTGATGCAGGTGTCAGTGCCGGGCATGTAGTAGAAACCTGCACCGTACAGGGAGCAGATCCTCACGTATTCGACCGCTTTGGCCTTCAACGGCAGATCAGCGGCCTGTGCTCCGCTCACAGCGATCAGAGTCGCCGCAGTGCCGAGCAAAAGGCTCTTCACCATTTTCATTTAAAACCTCCAAGTTGCTCATTTTACGGAGATCGGACCATGAGGCCCCCCAGATCTCCGTCTCCTCATCAAATCCGCTCGGCCGCTTCGCGCTTTCGGACGCACCCGCACTCGACGCGAGGGACGTGAGCGAACCACCTGCAACGGGACGATCGAGAACCCCCCACCGTCACGGATCAATATGCCTGCGCCGTTCCATTAATCAAAATAGTTTATTAGATAAGCTTTGTGGTTTCACTAACTCTGTGGCCGCAGCGCAACACCCAATCCGAGCCAAAATGCTGATCGGCTCATATTTGTAATTTCCGTGACACAATTACCTTGCTCTGCACTTGCGTCAGAGCAGAGTTGCGTCGACTATGCCCGTCGCGAATAACGGCCGGAAAGAACCAGCTTGCGGGAGTGACGCTGTGTCAGCGACGAGGAAAGAAGGGGCGCGCCTCCGCTCCGTCGGCAATCTCGATATCATCAGGCGATTCACCTGGGAGATATCGTCGATCAATATGTATCTGGAGGAGCTGCGTCAGTTCTGGGCCAGGACGCTCGGCATCAGCGGACCGCAATGGCTGATCCTGATGGCGATCTCCGACCTCGACAAGGACGACGGCGTGCCCGTCAACGTGGTCTCGAAGCTCCTCCACGTCGACCCGTCCTTCGTCACCACCCAGTCCAAGCTGCTGGAGAAGAAGGGCCTGCTGCGCCGCCGCCCCTCACCGACCGACGCGCGCGTGGTTCGGCTGTCGCTGGTCGAGAAGACGCAGAAGCACATCGCGAGCCTCAACGAGCAATACAAGACGATTCGCGAATTCGTCTTCCAGGAGTTCGACGAGAACGAGCTGACGGAATTCACCACCAAGCTTGCGACCCTGAAGACCCGGCTCGAGAAAGCCTGCGTCAGGATCTCCCTCGAGTTCTGAGGCAGGAATCGTGTCTCGGCTCAGAGGCCGCGCTCAGATCCGCTTGCCGGCGGCGCCGAGTCGTGATTCGAGCCAGTCGAAAATGTATTCGTTGGCAAGGCTCGGATTGTCAGCGTGAGCCTGCGCCGCGCCGGTCTCCGCCGCCGTAAACACCTTCAGTACGATGTCCGAGCCGCCGAGCCGGGATTTCTGCACGATCTGACGCGCCCGATCGGCCTTGAGCCAGCCGTCCTCGCCGATCGTGATCAGCACTGGACATTCGGCGCTGGAGGCCATCAGCGGCGCATGCGGCACCGGGACGATGCTGAGATCGCTCATCGCAAAACGGCTGGCAAAGAAGGACCGTTCGTGCAGGTCCCACAGACCGCCGTCGCAGACCGCTGCGGCGAAACGCGGCTCCTGCAACACCGCACGCGCCACGAACGAAGAGCCCCACCCGTCCGCCACGATCGCAACGCGATCAAAATCGACGTCGCTGCGCAGCTCCAGATAATCCATGACGCTGCCGATCGCGCTCTCGAGGTCGCGACGCTGCAACAGCATGTCGGCGTAGTCGTCGCGCTCGTCGCCGAGCAGGTCGAGCGCCAGCATCGCGAAGCCGCGCTCGCGCGCATGCGGCGCGAGCTTGACCAAAAATTCCTCTTTGCGATGCCCGGGCTCGCCGATGCAGATCACCGTCGGAGCGCGACCGTTCGCCGATGGCGCAGGCAGGAAATAGCCCTGCAGCGCATGTCCTTCGATCCACGGGATTGTCACGATTTCGCCGGCCGGCCCACGCGCCGTGAGATAGCGGCGGGCGCATTCCTGCATCGCGAGCACCGCGACCCAGCGGCGCTCGTCGGCCGGATCGAGCGGCATCGCGGCCGCGCCGTAGTAGTTCATCGCGCGCAGCCAGTTGCGCTGCGCGGTCACCAGGTGACCTTCCGCGAACGCCGCCTCGGCGCGATGCCGGTTGGCCTGCGCAAGCCTCTTCCACTCGCGATGCCAGGACTGCTCATCGCCGCGCTTCAGCTGCCGCGCGATCATCATGCATTCCGCGATGGTGGCGCCGCCCTCCTGAGCCGCGGTGAGCAGCCGGGTGAATTCAGCGGAGATGTCCTCTCTCTCCGGGCAGAGGATGAAATCGTCGGAGAGGCATGCGGGTATCATCGGTGCTACGCTTCGTCGTGGCATTACCCCTGTTCAAGTAAACTATTTTGGTTCGCCAACCAAGCTGCCGTGCGCCGAATGAGAGCCGTTCGAGATCACCATCGCTTGAACGTACGGTACACGTCGCATGCGTGACATTCCGGATCATCATGACGACGACGCGCGCAGGAGGGCAGGTAAAACAACCTGAGTAAAACCGTCGCACCTCTTGCGATGATAATCATCATACCTATATGCGCGCGCGATCGTTGACAGTCTTAGCCGAGCCGCCAGCCGACTTCTTGCGTGAAGCTTTCGTAGAATGCGCGGTCATAGGCCTGCTCCGGCGTGGCGCGCACGCGCTCGTCAAGGCGCTTTGCATCTTCGCCCACGAGAATGCGCCAGCGCTCCGCTTTCACGCCGTCGAGGATGATTCTGGCAGCCTGCGCGGCCGTCGTCGGCGCATTCTCCAGGAAGCTGCGGGCACGCTCGGCGAAGGCCGCCTGGACGTCGTCGTCCGACATTTTGTCAGCATCTGGCACGCCGGCCGCGACCATCCGCTTGCGGGTCAGCACGACCTCGTCGGCATTGAGACGCTCCGATCCGTCGCCGCTCTGCACCTTGCGTGAGTTGGAGACGATCGAAGTGCCGATGTGGCCGGGCATCACCACCGAGCATTTGACATGCGGCGCATGCAGGCGGAGGTCGTTGATCAGCGCTTCGGTAAAGCCTTTCACCGCGAACTTCGCCGAGCTGTAGGCGGTGTGTGGCTGGTTCATGCCGATTGACGCCCAGAAGCCGTTGACGCTGGCGGTGTTGACGATGTGAGCCTCATCCGCCTTGACCAGCATGGACAGGAAGGTGCGGACGCCGAGATAGACGCCGCCCCAGCAGATGTTGAAGGTGCGCTCCCACTGCTCGCGCGTGTTGGTGAACAGACTGCCGCCACCGCCGATGCCGGCGTTGTTGAACAGCAGATGGATCTTGTCCGTCGTCTGCTGCTCGGCAAGCTCGTCGCGAAAACGCTTGAGATGATCCTCGATCGAGACGTCGGCGACGTGCGTCGTGACGCGCAGGCCCTGCGGCAGCTTCTCGATCTCGCAGAGCCGCTTGGTCTCAGCCATGGCGGCCTCCGAGACGTCGCACATCGCGACATTGCAACCCTCGGCGACGAGCTGCCGGGCGAGCTCGCGCCCCATCCCCGTGCCGCCACCAGTGATGACGGCGATCTTTCCTGCAAATTCCTTCATGGGACTTCGGCCCCTCCCCTTATCGGTCAGTTTCTTCGCGCGCCATTTTGCGGTCCGCGCGCGAAATGTAGCAGCGTAGCATCCACGCGCAAAAGCGATCGGCAGCGATCGACAATCCTTATTTCGGCGCACGGCTTATTCCGCCGCGGATCCAAGGTCACACTCGACCTGTAGGCGCCGCTTGCGACAAAAGCACCCTCCGGGCGCGCAGCGTCGCGACTCGGTGCGAGCGCCCTCGCCGTGGCTCTGCAGTCACAGGTCAAACGCGACCGTCGGGTTCTCCGTAGTTCCCCGGCTTCGGTTCAAGGGCAACTTTTTTACAATCCGAATCGTCGCATGGGAGCGCTGAGTCGGCCAGCCTGCGTATCGTTTCCGACACAGGCTTTGGCACTCGGCTTGCTTCCTCCTCGTGGTCAGAAACTACCGATGAGGTGATCGAAATGTTCATAACCATCGTTGCCGTGCTCTGCCGGCTTGGTGCAGCTACCTCAGGCAACTGCGTCGAGGAGATCGTGACCGACAGCAATATGACGCCCGATATGTCGATGATGGCCTGCGCAGTCGGTGCACAGGCGCCCTTAGCGAAATGGATGGGCGAGGATCCGATCTATCACGCCAACTGGCGCCTCGAGCGCTACAAATGCGTGCCGGGCCACTACGAGATCAAGAGCCACGCCTAAGGCTCCGCAAAATTACGCCGACCGAGGAAACGCCCAGGGCCGCCCTTTCCCCGCGCGAGCTTGCAGCGCCAGCCCCAACGCCGCGTCGCGTGTGACACTAGTCACATCTTTCCCTACGCCACCGCACGCAGGATCACCGCATGCGCCTTGCGCCCCTCCGGCGTCGGCATCAGCGCATGATTATGCGGCTGATCCCGTAACAGATGCAGCTCGACCGATACGCCTGCCGCCCTCGCCCGCTCGGCGAGATCCACGCTGTCGGGATAGAGCAGATCGCGCGTGCCCGAGAAGATCGTCATCGGCGCAAGCGAACGGAAAGTGCCGTTGAGCGGGCTGACGAAGGGATGGCCGACATCGAGCTCGCCGGCATAGAGCCGCCCCGCCTCGATGATGCCCGGGATATCCTGGATCGGGTCGCGCGCAGCGATCTCGACCTGCTCCGGACGACTGATCGACGCATCAGCGGCTGGCGAGATCAGCACCAGCCGGTTCGGCTGCCGATGGCCGCGATCGCGCAGCCATTGGCAGGCAGCAAGCGCGAGGCCCGCGCCGGCGGAATTGCCGACCACCGTGACCTTTGCGGGCCCCGCATCCTCCAGCAGCATCCGCAACAGTTCGGCCGTCGCCGGCACCACGTCCTTCGCCGTTGGCGCGCGGCGCCAGTGGATAGATCGGCACGACGCAAACGACGCCGGCCTTGCGCGTCATCTGGCCGACGAAGCGCCAATGCGCTGGCACGATCTCGTTGATGTAGCCGCCGCCATGCAGGAACATGACGAAGTTGCAGCCGTCATGGCCCGACGACGGCGCGGTGTAATAGACCGGCCGGCCGCCAATCTTGGTCAGCGTCGCACTTCAAGAACGCGTGCGTGAATCCTTGGAGGGGTTGAATCCTGCGCAGAAGTCCTACCTATCGGGCATGCGGAATACCTGAGAAAGTCAGTTGATGAAATCACCAGAGTGGAAGGGAATAGCTCTCGCCTCAGCGGTTGCGTTGGTGTCAGTATCCCTTTTGGCAGCTGACGCGCTCCTGGACCTGAACCCCAACGCGTTGGTCAAACGCCTGGAAAACGTGCAAGCCTCCTTCGTGGAGACGATGGCGCACCATCAACTCGCCTTCGCCGTTCCGACATGGGCTCGCGGCAAGGCCCGCGCGGATCAGGAATGTCCGCGCAGCCGATGCTGATTGCCGGTCACGGACAACTTGCCGATCCGCAACCACGCAAGCATTGGATCAATCTCTGAAGAAAATGGTCGGAGCGAGAGGATTTGAACCTCCGACCCCTAGTCTCCCAGACTAGTGCGCTAACCGGGCTGCGCCACGCTCCGAACGTCGTTCCATTAGCTAGGATCGGTGCTTTGCGCAAGGCGAGGTCACACCATTTTGGCATCCCCGCCTCAAGGCCCCGGAACTCCTGGCAAAGCTGGCCGAATGCGGCCCCTAGCCGTCCTTCAGCGCCTGGTCCAGCATGTCCCGGCAAGCCACGAGATCAGCGAGCGCACGGCCCAGCCTCTCGCGGTCGAGCGCGCTGGAGCCGGCGGGCGCGGCGGAGGTGCCGCCCTTGCGGAAGGTGGTGAGGATGTCTTCGTCGTCGACCTCGGTGAAGCGGAAGTCGATGCCTTCCTCCTCATCGCCCTGGTAGTCGTCATCGTCGGAATCGGTGCCGGAAACGCCCTTGATGGGCGCCTCGTCGTCGGGCTCCATCAGGCTCGCCCCGATGGCGTCCTCGATCGCGCCGAACGAGACCGCGGCCGAGCTGTCGGCGACACCTTGCACCGATTTGATGCCGTGCTCCTTCAGGATCCGCTGTACCCCGCGGATGGTGTAGCCCTCCCCGTAGAGCAGCCGGCGGATGCCCTTGAGCAGGTCGACGTCGTCGGGGCGGTAATAGCGGCGGCCGCCGCTGCGCTTCATCGGCTTGATCTGGGAGAATCGCGTCTCCCAGAACCGCAGCACGTGCTGCGGAATGTCGAGCTCCTGCGCTACTTCGCTGATGGTTCGGAACGCATCCGGCGCCTTGTCCAAATGCCAAATCCTTCACGCAGGCGCGACTTACGCCTCGGGTTGAGCCTTGCTGGCATCGCCATTGGTGCGGTGCTGGGCGTTGATCCGCTGCTTGAGGATCGCCGACGGCTTGAACACCATCACCCGGCGGGGCGAGATCGGTACTTCGGTGCCGGTCTTGGGATTGCGGCCAATGCGCTGGCCCTTCTTGCGGACCATGAAGGACCCAAACGAGGACAACTTCACCGTTTCGCCCTTCTCAAGGCAGTCGGTGATCTCCTTCAGCACGAGTTCCACGAACGCAGACGATTCCGTCCGCGACAGTCCCACCTTCTGGTAGACGGCTTCGCAGAGATCCACACGCGTTACGGTTTTACTTTGATCGGTCATCGCCCTGCCCCACATCACGGCGAACAATTGTTGTCTGAAATTAGGAGCTTACGATACGCGGGTCAACAGCGCTCATCAATGCCGACGCATCGACAATCGGCGCTGATTCCGGCAAAATCTTATCGATTGTGGCTTTACCAGCGCACCAGCGCGGAGCCCCAGGTGAAGCCGCCGCCCATCGCTTCGAGCAGGACCAGATCGCCACGTTTGATGCGACCATCCTTGCGCGCCGCCGCCAGCGCCAGCGGAATCGAGGCCGCCGAGGTGTTGCCGTGGCGGTCCACGGTCAGCACCACTTTCTCCGGTGCGATATGGAGCTTGTGGGCGGAGGCGTCGATGATTCGCTTGTTTGCCTGGTGCGGCACGAACCAGTCGATCCTGTCGGCATTGAGCCCGGTCGCATGGAAGGCATCGACGACCACGTCGGTGATCATGCCGACCGCGTGTTTGAAAACCTCGCGGCCCTCCATGCGGAGATGACCGACGGTCTGGCTCGAGGACGGCCCTCCGTCGACGAACAGCTTGGCCTTGTGGCGGCCGTCGGAGCGCAGATGCGTGGTCACGATGCCGCGGTCGGTCGCAGGGTCGCCCCGCTGCTCCTGCGCCTCCAGCACGACCGCGCCGGCGCCGTCGCCGAACAGCACGCAAGTGCCGCGGTCGTTCCAGTCGAGGATGCGCGAGAAGGTCTCCGCGCCGATCACCAGCGCGCGCTTGTAGGCGCCGGTGCGCAGGAAATTGTCGGCGGTGGCAAGCGCGAACACGAAGCCCGAGCACACCGCTTGAAGGTCGAAGGCGGCGCCGTGGTTGATGCCGAGCGCGTTCTGCACGGCAACCGCGGTTGCGGGAAAGGTATTGTCGGGCGTCGAGGTTGCCAGCACGATCAGCTCGATCGACTGCGCGTCCATGCCGGCGTCGGCGAGCGCGGCCTGCGCCGCCTTGATCGCAAGATGCGAGGTGAATTCGCCCTCGGCGGCAATGTGCCGCTCGCGGATGCCGGTGCGCTGCACGATCCACTCGTCGGACGTGTCGACGCGCGCCGCCAATTGGGCATTGGTCACCACCTGCTCCGGCAGGTAGGAGCCGCAGCCGAGCACGACCGAACGAATTTGAGTCACGAAACAGCCTCCTGCGCGGCCTGCACGGAATTGAGTGCACCACCCTCGCGGTTGAGCATCTGATTGATCTTGTTCAGGAGATCGTAGTGAGCCATCTCATAGCCAACATCGATCGCATAAGCAAAGCCTTCGGCGCCGGTCCCGCCATGGCTCTTGACCACCAGTCCGTTCAGTCCGAGGAACACGCCGCCGTTGGACTTGTTCGGGTCCATCTTGTCGCGCAGGGCTTGGAAGGCGCCGCGCGCAAAGAGATAGCCGAGCTTGGACAGCCAGCTCCGCTGCATCTCGTTGCGGAGCAATTCCGCCATCTGCCGCGCGGTTCCCTCCGCCGCCTTCAGGGCAATGTTACCGCTGAAACCTTCGGTCACGATGACATCGGCCAGCCCCTTGCCGATGCCGTCGCCCTCGACGAAGCCGATATAGTCGAGCTCCGGCAGGTTCCTGGCACGCAGGATTTCTCCGGCCTCGCGGATCTCCTCGTGCCCCTTGATCTCTTCGGTTCCGATATTGAGCAACCCGACCGTAGGCCGCTCCTTATCGAACAGCACGTTCGCCATCGCTGCGCCCATGAGGGCGAGCGCCACCAGATGGTGCGCGTCGCCGCCAATGGTGGCGCCGAGGTCGAGCACGACGGACTCGCCGCGCTTGGTCGGCCATACCCCTGTTATCGCCGGACGGTCGATCCCCTTCAGCGTGCGCAGATGGAAGCGCGACATCGCCATCAATGCGCCGGTATTGCCGGCGGACACCGCGACATCCGCCTCGCCCTTCTTCACCGCATCGATTGCGAGCCACATCGAGGAGGACTTGCGCCCCCGCCGCAGCGCCTGGCTGGGCTTGTCCGAGCCGCTGACCGCGACGTCGGTGTGGACAATCCGGGAGGCGGCTTTGAGCTTGGGATGGTGCTCGAGCTCGGGCTCGATTCTGGCGCGATCGCCGACCAGCAGGAACTCGGTCTCGGGATGCCTGCCGAGCGAGATGGACGCGCCTGGAATGACCACGGGGGCGCCGACGTCGCCCCCCATGGCGTCAAGCGCGATACGAACCTTGCTTGGCATCAAAATCCCGGAAACCTGGTCTGGCGCGGTCGTCAATGGGCGGGGCCGCGCAATGGGCTCGCCATGGACATGGCGACCGGCCAAGCGCCACGCCGCACCCGGACCGGGGCGGACAATAGCGTTTTGTTATCCCGAAACAACCTCTTGCCCCCAGTCTTTTGGATCGAGAACGATCCGATGGCGGACATCCAGATTGACGGAAATACATGGTAATCAAAGGCGTAGACCGGCCTTTCAGAGCGGTCCCGCAAACACTTCACGCCTGGAGCAAAACGGGTCTGTCGGGGAATGCCCAGCTATTTGCCCTTCTTCTTGCCGCGCTTGTTGTCCTGGAGCGCCTTCAGCACCGCGAACGGATGGTCCTCAGGGTCAAGCGTAGTGACCTCCGCCTCGAACCTGGCCCCCGGCTTGCGAGGATACGGATCGATCGCCAGGAACAGCGCGTCGGTGGCAATCCGGCCGAGATCGATGATCCCACTGACGATGGCCTCCGGCGGATCGGCGGCCACCGGGGGTTCTTCGTCGTCCTGTCCTTGCTCGATCAGGTCCTCCAGCCGCCGCGTCTCGGCCTCGGGCGCAAATGTCAAATCGACCTCCTCGTCGATTTCGCTCTCGATCGGATCGAGCGTGACCACGCAGGTCTGGCCGACCCGGGCACGGACACGGCCCATGACCTGAACCCGGCCGCCGCTCTTCGGCACGACGTCGAAGTCGGCCTGAGCCGATAGAATGTCGCGAACGCCTGCGAGATCGGCCATGGCCTGGCGCTCGGCCGCCGAGGCTTCGAGCTCGCGATGCAGGCCGGTGTCGGGAATATGCGCCACCATCACGGGCGATCGCCAGGGATCGGGTCCGGTCATCGGTCGGTTCATGACGTCTCGCCCTCCCCAAGCGGTGCGGGAAAATTGAAAGATCCGCGCAGCAGCGCGGCATCATTTGTCTGGCCGAGATCCGCATCTGCCGCCTGTGCGTAAATTGCCAACCGCCGCGCCTGATCCCTCCCGGCCCCATTCAAGATATTCTTGCAGATCGCCTGTGCCAGTGCCTCGGCGCTCGCCTCGATCGCCTGATCATAGGCCTGGACGCGGCCGTAAAAGGCCTCGCCGAAGGCCCGCATTCGCTTCGGAACGGTCTGATCGCCTACGCCCATCTCGCGCAGATTATCGTCCATGTCCTCGCAAAAGCGGTCGAACAGGGCCTGCGACAGCTCCACCCCGCTATCGACGGTCCGCAACCGCCGTAGCAACAGCCAGAGATGCAGCAGCAAGAGGTCGAAACGGCCATTAACCGTATCCGGCACGCCCAAGTCCCGGTAAAATATGGGTTCTCGCGCCTGCGTCACGATCATGCCATAGATGGCCTCAATGGTGCCGGCCTGGGCTAGCCGGGGTTTCCTGAATTGATTGAACGGCCAAAGCATTGTGGTTTCCGCAAGCGGGCGCGCGCGAGTTGCATTCAGAGCCTCCGCCCGGTACTTCAGCGCCTCGCGCGATGCAAGGGGACGGAATCAGTTCCGCTATGACGATAACGAACCGGACCAGCCTGCGCGCAAGTCAGCGGCGCGGCCTTTATGCACGCTGGCGCGGCTTGCGCATGCTCGCCGCAATGGCTCTGGTCGGCGGCACCCTTGCGGGATGCACCGGCGAGCAATTCCAGAAGGGCTACATCCTGCCGCCCGGCGCACTCGAGCAGATTCCGATCGGCGCGAGTCAGGATCAGGTGCTGATCGTGATGGGAACGCCCTCCACAGTTGCGACGCTGGACGGCGAAGTGTTCTATTACATCTCGCAGCGCGCGGAGCGTCCCGTCGCCTTCATGAACCAGAAGGTGGTCGATCAGCGCGTCATTGCCGTCTATTTCGACAAGAACCGGCGCGTGCGCCGGCTTGCGAATTACGGCCTCCAGGACGGCAAGATCTTCGATTCCATCAGCCGGACCACGCCGACGTCGGGTCAGGAGATGAGCTACCTCGCGCCGCTGTTCAAGCTGCTCAGCTTCAACTGAGCCTTCAACCTGCGGCGTCGTGCCGCGCGGCGCTTGCGAGCGCGCGCGACTTGCCGTTGCGCGCCGGATTCCATACGCTCTCTGCAAAACAAAAAGCAGTGAGGGATTCGTGCCCAACAATATTCTGTCCCGCCGTCGCCTGCTCGCCGGTGCCGCCGGCCTGTCGGCCGCAGCCATCCTGCCGCGATCGAGCCTTGCGGACTGGAAGCCGACCGAAAACATCCGCATCATCGTGCCGGCTGCGGCCGGCGGCTCGACCGATGTGATGGGCCGGCTGCTCGCAGCCCATCTCCAATCCGCCTGGGGCCACAGCGCGGTCGTGGAGAATCGCTCGGGCGGCGGCGGCACGATCGGGACGGCCGAGGTCGCACGCTCCAAGGCCGACGGCCACACCATCTTGATCGGCAATCCCGGTCCGAACGCGATCGCCTACAGCATCTTCAAGAACCTCACCTACAAGCCGGACCAGCTCCAGCCTGTTACCAACATGATCCGGATCCCGAACATCGTCTCGGCGCATCCGAAGACCGGCATCAAATCCGTCTCCGAGCTGATCGCCTATCTCAAGGCCAACCCGGACAAGCTCAGCTACGCCTCCTCCGGCGTAGGCCAGAGCCCTCACCTCACCGGCGCCTGGTTCCTCCAGCTGACCGGACTGAAGATGACGCACATCCCGTTTCGCGGCGCCAGCCCCGCGCTCCAGGCCGCGCTCGCCGGCGACATCCAGATCCTGTTCGACAATCTCTATCCGAGCCTGCCGCAGGTGCAGAACGGCACGCTCAACGGCCTCTGCGTCACGACGGCCGAGCGTAGCGACCTCGCGCCGAACCTGCCGACCATGCGCGAGAGCGCGCCGGAGCTTGCGAGCTTCGATGTGTCGTCGTGGTTCTCGGTGTTTCTGCCGAAAGGCGTCCCCGCCCCCGTGCTCGAGGCGCTCAATCTCCAGGTCAAGGAGATGCTGGAGCGTGACGCCACCAAGAAGCAGATCGCCGCCATGGGCGCCCGCGTCGATTACGGAACGCCGCAGCAGTTTGCTGATTTCGTGGACGCCGAGACGAAGAAGTTCGCCGGCATCATCCGGAAGGAAGGCTTGCAGATGGATGTGCAGTGACGCCTAGCGTCATTGCGGGGCCATGCGCAGCATCGAACCCGGAATCTCGAGATTCCGGCTCTGGTCCTTCGGACCATCCCGGAATGACGACACGAAACAAAAACCCCGCGGGTCGCGCCGCGGGGGTTTGTCTTGTTTACGTCTACGCCGGCTCAGTGCGCCAAGATCGCCAGCAGCAGCAACGCCACGATGTTCGTGATCTTGATCATCGGGTTCACCGCGGGGCCGGCCGTATCCTTGTAGGGATCGCCGACGGTGTCGCCGGTCACGGCCGACTTGTGGGCGTCTGAGCCTTTGCCGCCGAAATGGCCGTCCTCGATGTACTTCTTGGCATTGTCCCAGGCGCCGCCGCCCGAGGTCATGGAGATCGCGACGAACAGGCCCGTCACGATCACGCCAAGCAGCATGGCGCCGACGGCCGAGAACGCCGCCGATTTGCCGGCCGCGCCGCCGCCCGCGATCGCGTAGATCACGAAATAGACGACGATCGGCGACAGCACCGGGAGCAGCGAGGGAATGATCATCTCCTTGATCGCGGCCTTGGTGAGCAGGTCGACCGCCTTGCCGTAATCCGGCTTGTCGGTGCCCTGCATGATGCCCGGCTTCTCGCGGAACTGACGGCGCACCTCTTCGACGATGGCGCCGGCCGCACGGCCGACTGCCGTCATGCCCATCGCGCCGAACAAATACGGCAGCAAGCCGCCGAACAGCAGACCGACGACGACGTAAGGATTGTTCAGTGAGAAGTCCGGATTGACGCCGGCGAAGTAGGCGTGGTGCGCGGAGTCCGCAACGAAGAACTTGAGGTCCTGGTTGTAGGCCGCGAACAACACGAGAGCACCGAGACCGGCGGAGCCGATCGCGTAGCCCTTGGTCACCGCCTTGGTGGTGTTGCCGACCGCATCGAGTGCGTCGGTGGACTTGCGCACTTCTTTGGGCAGGCCCGCCATCTCGGCGATGCCGCCGGCATTGTCGGTCACCGGGCCGAAGGCGTCGAGCGCGACGACCATGCCGGCCAGCGCCAGCATAGTGGCGGTCGCGATCGCGATGCCGAACAGGCCGGCGAGGCTGTAGGTGACGAGGATGCCGGCGATGATGACGAGCGCGGGCAGCGCGGTCGCTTCCATCGAGACGGCCAGACCCTGGATCACGTTGGTGCCGTGACCGGTCACCGAGGCCTGGGCGATCGATTTCACCGGACGATAGTCCGTGCCGGTGTAGTACTCGGTGATCCAGATGATCAACGCGGTGACGACGAGGCCGACCACGCCGCACTCGAACAGCGCCATGCCGGTAAACTCGACGCCGTCGAGCTTGCCGAAGCCGATCAGGCTGTAGATCACGCCCGCGATGCCGATCAACGACAGGATGCCGGTTGCGATCAGGCCCTTATAGAGCGCGCCCATGATCGACTGGCTCGGCCCAAGCTTCACGAAGAAGGTGCCGATGATCGAGGTGATGATGCAGATGCCGCCGATGGCGAGCGGCAGCGTCATCATGTTGGAGAGGATCGGCGTCTTGGCGAAGAAGATCGCCGCGAGCACCATGGTGGCAACCGCGGTCACCGCATAGGTCTCGAACAAGTCGGCGGCCATGCCGGCGCAGTCGCCAACGTTGTCGCCGACGTTGTCTGCGATGGTGGCCGGGTTACGCGGATCATCCTCCGGAATACCCGCTTCGACCTTGCCGACGAGGTCCCCGCCGACATCCGCACCCTTGGTGAAGATGCCGCCGCCGAGACGGGCGAAGATCGAGATCAGCGAGGCGCCGAAGCCGAGCGCCACCATGGCGTCGACCACGGTGCGGCTGTCGGGCGCGAGCTTCAGCGAATGGACCAGGAAGCCGAAATAGAGGGTGACGCCGAGCAGCGCGAGACCCGCCACCAGCATGCCGGTGATCGCGCCCGCCTTGAAGGCGAGCTCGAGGCCACCGGCGAGCGACGTCGTCGCGGCCTGAGCGGTACGCACATTGGCGCGGACCGAGACGTTCATGCCGATGAAACCCGCCGCCCCCGACAGGATGGCGCCGATCAAAAAGCCGATCGCGACATAAAGCCCAAGGAAATAGGCAAGCAGCACGAAGATCACGATGCCGACGATGCCGATCGTGGTGTACTGGCGCCGGAGATAGGCTTGTGCGCCTTCACGCACCGCTCCCGCGATCTCCTGCATGCGCGGTGACCCCGCATCCGCACTCAACACCGAAGACGTCGCCCAAATCGCGTAGACGACGGAAAGCACTCCGCAGAGCACTATCAACCATAATGCTGTCATGTGATTTTTTGCCTCAGATCCTTGATGTACGTACCCCCGGCGCCTTTTGTTTTTCCGTCATGCGGTGGGCGCCCTTATGTTGAACAGGGCCGCCCCTCGCGCGAAGGTGTGGCCCTGGTCGGTCACAAGCTTGCCAAAATCAAATTGAGGGTGCAACGCCGGATAAGGCCGAAAAGCCGATCTCGGCAGGTATTTAGGCCGGTCCGGAGCGCTCGGCCTCCGATTTGGAGCAATTCCTAGAAGTGGCTGTAGGACAGCCGCTCCAAAGCCAGTTCCCGGCCCTGCCCGTCCAGGAAGCGCGGCCGCTCCTGCCCCGCGACGATCGCGCCGATCGCCGTGACCGCAAGACCCGCCGTCCGTCCGGCAGCAATCAGCGCGTCGCTCTGTGCAGGGGGCACCGTGCACAGCACCTCGTAATCGTCGCCCCCGGCAAGCAGCGTCTCAACACAAACGGCGTTGCGCACGATCAAGCCGGCCGCCGCCGCCGAGAGCGGTACATTCGGCACCTCGACGATGGCCGAGACGCCGGACGCCGCACAGAGTTTCGTCAGGTCGCCGGCGAGCCCGTCGGAGACGTCCATCGCGGCCGACGCATGATCGCGCACCGCCTGCGCCAGCAAATTGCGCGGCTGCGGGATCCGATAGCGTGAGACCAGAGCTTCCCGTGCAGCCGGATCGGAGGCAAGCGCCGCGGCGGCCGGCCCGCCAGTGAGCATGTCGAGGCCGAGCGCGGCATCGCCGATCGTCCCCGTCACCATGATCAGGTCGCCCGGGCGCGCGCCGGCGCGGCCGACCATCCGCCCCTTCGGCACGCGGCCGAAGGCGGTGATCGAGATCATTTGCGGCCCCGGCGTCGAGACCGTGTCGCCGCCGAGCAGCGGGCACGCGAAGGTCTTGGCGTCCTCGCCGAGCGCATCGGCGAACGGCCGGAGCCAGGAATCCTCCTTGCTGCGCAGCGCCAGCGTCAGCACGAAGCCGGCCGGCACGGCTCCCTTGGCGGCGAGATCGGACAGATTCACCCGCAGCGCCTTGCGCGCGATGGTGCCGGGCGGATCGTCGGCAAGATAATGCACGCCCTCGACGATGGCATCGGTGGTGGCCACGATGTCGTCGCCGGACGAGGACAGCACCGCGGCATCATCGACCAGGGCGAACGCGCCGGGATCGGTCGCGAGCGGCTTGAAATAGCGCGCGATGAGGGAGTCTTCGGCGGAGTTGTTATCCTCGTTCTGCGTCACGATAGCAGACCCGTCATCCTGAGGTGCGAGCCCTTGCGAGCCTCGAAGGATGTACGGCCGAGCACCGCCCCTGCGGCACGCCATCGTCCTTCGAGGCCTCCGCTTCGCTCCGGCACCTCAGGATGACGGCTACGGCGGAAGTCATTGTCTCGATCTACCCCCGCCCGAACTCGTCGCCGCGAAACTGGCGGCCGATCTGGTCGAGCACGGCATTCACCATGCCGGTCTCGTCGCGATCGACGAAGGCATTGGCGACGTCGACATATTCGGACACGACGACGCGACCCGGCACGTCCTTGCGATGCTGGAGCTCATAGGCCCCTGCCCGTAGCACCGCGCGCAGGATGGCCTCGATCCGCTTCAGGGGCCAGCCCTTCGACAATGCCTCGTCAATGAGGGGATCGAGCTTCTTCTGGTCGCGCACGACGCCCGAGACGACATCGCGAAAGAACGCGGCTTCCGCCGGCAGGTAGGTGTCGCCCTCGACCTCGTTGCCGAGCCAGTGGCTCTCGAACTCCGCAAAAATGTCGTTGATGCCGGCGCCGGCGATGTCCATCTGGTAGAGCGCTTGCACGGCCGCAAGCCGCGCCGCACCGCGCCGGTTCGCCTTCTTCTCCGGAGCGCCCGCCCCCGGCTTTTTGCTGTTGTCAGCCATCGCTCAGGCCCGGGCCATGCGGCGCTTGATGCGCAGCATCGCAAGCGCCGCGCGCGCGGCATCGCCGCCCTTGTCGAGCTCGCTGGCGCGCGCCCGCGCCCAGGCCTGCGCCTCGGTATTGACGGTGAGGATGCCGTTGCCGAGCGGCAGCTTCCGCGACACCGCAAGATCCATCAGCGCGCGCGAGGACTCTTGCGAGACGATCTCGAAATGGATGGTGTCGCCGCGGATGACGCAGCCGAGCGCGATCACCGCGTCATAGGGCTTGCCGCTCGCCGCGGCCGCATCGATCGCGATCGCCACCGCCGCCGGGATCTCCAGCGCGCCGGGAACCGTAATCACGTCATGCGTGAGGCCGGCCGCCTTCAGCTCTGCCACTGCGCCATCGAGCAGCGCGTCCTGGAGATCGTCGTAGAATCGCGCCTCGACAATCAGCGCCCGCGCGCCGGAAATGTCGGTCTGGTCCTTCAGGGGTGCGCGACGCGCGTCTGCCATCGTTATATCCGTTCTACTGGGGTCGGCGCGTTATGTAGTCGCCGCAGGCGGGTAAGCCAAGTTTTTAAACGGTCATTTCCGTCAGCCGCGCCGCATAGCGGGCCATCAGATCGACTTCGATATTAACCTCACCACCCGCCTTCCAGCCGCCGATGGTCGTGACATCAAGCGTGTGCGGGATGATCAGCACCGAAAAGGTCACGTCCTTGACCGTATTAACCGTCAGCGAGACGCCGTCGAGGGTGATCGACCCCTTGGTGGCGATGAAGCGCGCCAGCTCCCGCGTGGTCGAGAGCTCGAACCGCGCCATGTCGGGCAGGTCCTCGCGGCGGACAAGGGTCGCAATGCCGTCGGCATGACCGGCGACGATATGGCCGCCGAGCTCGTCGCCGATCTTGAGCGCACGCTCGAGATTGAGCCGGGTGCCGACCTTCCAGTGCTTTGCCGTCGTCAGCGCCAGCGTCTCCGCGGCTGCGTCGACATCGAACCAGGTTTTGCCATCAGCGACGCCGGAAGCAACCACCGTCAGGCACACGCCGTTGCAGGCGATCGAAGCGCCGTCGGCAATGGTGGACTGATCGTAGCTGCAGGCGATACGCAGGCGATGCAACTGGCCCCGCGCCACAGGCGTAAAGCCGATGATCTCGCCGATATCGGTGACAATGCCAGTGAACATTACGCGCGCTCGTAGATGGTGAGAGTATCCTTGCCGAATGTCTCGCTAGCATGAACCTTGTAGGCCTGCGACTGCGTGATTTTCGACAGGGGCAATGCATCAAGCGCATCGACGCCGCCGGCGCCGACCTCTTCCGCGCCGCGGAACAGCCAGATCTCGTCGACGAGGTCAGCCGCGACGAACGACGCCGCGACGCGGCTGCCGCCCTCGACCATCAGCCGCGAGATGCCCTTTCCAGCCAGAGCATGCAGCACCGCTGGAAGATCGAGCCCGGATGCGCTGCCCGGCGGCACGCGCATGATCTGGGCGCCTGCAGCGCCCAGGCGCGTGGCGGCAGCAGCTTCCGCAAGCTCGGAGGCGATCACCCAGACGGGCGTCTCGCGCGCGGAGCGCACAAGCTGGCTCGAGGCCGGAATGCGCAAATTCTTGTCGAGCACGACGCGCACGGGAGAACGGGCCTCCATCCCCGGCAGGCGGCAATTGAGCAGCGGATCATCCGCCAGCACGGTGCCGATACCAACCAGGATCGCGTCGCTTTGAGCCCGCAGCAGATGCACGCGATTGCGCACGGCCTCGCCGGTGATCGCACGCGGCTTGCCGCCGGCCGCGCCGATCTTGCCGTCGGGCGAGACCGCGAGCTTCAGGATCACATGCGGACGCTTGTCACGGATACGTCGAAAATGCCCGGCGTGGTCGAAGGCGGCCTCGGCCGCGCACAAGCCGACATCCACCGTGATACCGGCGGCGCGCAGGAGCGCATGGCCCTGGCCGGCGACTTCAGGATTGGGATCCTCGATCGCGGCGACCACGCGGGTGATGCCGGCGGCGATCACCGCGTCAGCGCACGGCGGCGACTTGCCGAAATGCGAGCACGGCTCCAGCGTGACGTAGAGCGTGGCGCCACGCGCCGCTTCGCCGGCCCGCCGCAGCGCCTCTGGCTCGCCATGCGGCCGGCCTCCGGGCTGGGTCCAGCCGCGGCCGACAATGACACCGTCCTTGACGATGATGGCTCCGACGGCGGGATTGGGCCAGGTGCGTCCCTGCCCGCGCTTACCGAGCGCGAGCGCCAGCTGCATGAAGCGGCGATCGGCGTCCCTGGCCTCGCGGGCCTTCTGCGCGAACTGATCTTCCAGGATGCGGAAGATCATTTGCGGATCGCGGCGAGCCGCGCTTCCTCCTCACCGGAGAGCTCGCCGAGCACGTCGGCGAAATCCTTGGCCTCGCGGAAATTGCGGTAGACGGAGGCAAAGCGCACATAGGCGACGTCGTCAAGCGTGCGCAGATGCTCCATCACGGTCTCGCCGATAACCTCGGAGGATATCTCGGCCTCGCCGCCGGTCTCGAGTTCGCGCACGATGGTGGACACCATCTTCTCCACCCGCTCCGGCTCGACCTGGCGCTTGCGAAGCGAGATCTGCACCGAACGCATCAGCTTGTCGCGATCGAACGGCACGCGACGGCCGTTGCGCTTGATCACCGTGAGCTCGCGCAGCTGCACGCGCTCGAAGGTCGTGAAACGGAAATTGCAGGCGACGCACACGCGCCGCCTGCGGATCACGGAAGAGTCCTCGGTCGGACGCGAGTCCTTTACCTGCGTATCGAGACTGTTGCAGTTCGGGCAGCGCATCCGCTTGGCCTAGCCTTACTGATAGATCGGGAACCGATCGGTGAGCGCCTTGACCCGCTCCTTGATTGCGGCTTCGACCAGCGGCGCCTTGCCGTCGTCGGACTGCGCAATCGCGTTGAGGACCTCGGCGATCATGCCGCCGACCTGCTGGAATTCGGCAACGCCAAAGCCGCGGGTTGTCGCCGCCGGCGTGCCCAGCCGAATACCGGAGGTGACAAACGGTGACTCAGGATCGTAGGGAATGCCGTTCTTGTTGCAGGTGATTGCCGCGCGGACCAGCGCCTTTTCCGAGACGTTGCCCTTCAGGCCTTTCGGACGCAAATCGACCAGCATCAGATGGTTGTCGGTGCCGCCGGAGACGATGTCGAGGCCATGGCCCTTCAGCGTCTCGGCCAGCGCTTTGGCGTTCTCGACGACGTTCTTCGCATAGATCTTGAAGTCCGGCCGCAGCGCCTCGGCAAGGGCGACCGCCTTTGCCGCGATCACGTGCATCAGCGGGCCGCCTTGAAGGCCCGGGAAGATCGCTGAGTTGAGTTTCTTGGTCAGCGTCTCGTCATTCCACAACATCAAGCCTCCGCGCGGGCCGCGCAGCGATTTGTGCGTCGTCGTGGTAGTGACATGGGCATACGGCACCGGCGAAGCATGCACGCCGCCGGCAACGAGCCCCGCGAAGTGCGCCATGTCGACCAGGAGGTACGCGCCAACGCTGTCCGCGATCTCGCGGAAACGCTTGAAATCCCAGGCGCGCGAATAGGCCGAGCCGCCGGCGATGATCAGCTTGGGCCTGATCTCTTCAGCCTGCTTGGCGACTGCGTCCATGTCGATGTGCTGGTCCTCGCGGCGCACGGTGTAGTGCGCGGCCTTGAACCACTTCCCGCTCATGTTGACGGGCGAGCCGTGGGTCAGATGGCCGCCGGCCGCGAGATCAAGCCCCATGAAGGTGTCGCCGGGCTGGAGCAGAGCCAGAAACACCGCCTGGTTCATCTGGCTGCCGGAGTTCGGCTGCACGTTGGCGAAGTTCGCGCCGAACAGCTTCTTGGCGCGATCGATCGCGAGGTTCTCGGCGACATCGACCCACTCACAACCGCCGTAGTAGCGCGCGCCCGGATAACCCTCTGCGTATTTGTTGGTCATCACCGAACCCTGCGCTTCCAGCACGGCCCGGCTGACGATGTTCTCGGAGGCAATCAGCTCGACCTCATGGCGTTGCCGGCCGAGCTCGCCCTTGATGGCGGCGGCGATTTCGGGATCAGCCTCAACGAGCGAGGCGGTGAAAAACGAATCGGGCGCTGAGGCGGACGCTGCAGGGTTCTTGGCGCTGGACGAATTCATCGGCGAATATCTCCACCGCCGCAGCCTTTTGGCGGGCTACGGGCAGGTCTGGTGTGGCAATCGGAAGCGAGGGCGATCTACCACATCGCCCGGTCGCGGCCAAGCTTTTGCGGGTCCGGCGCGGGAATTATGCCAGATATGGTGGGGATCGCCGGGGCTTCGAGGCCCGCATCCTTACGGGACTGCCCCGGCGTAGAGACGCGGATTGGCTGGTCGGCCGTCCTCAGGAAGTGAATTGGACCGGGCTTGCTATCGGCTTTGTGGCCCGCCTCGTCTACAGCCCGGTATATCCCGCCTTCACGTGGTCCACGCTGCCGTCGAGCTGGCGCAGATAAGTCAGGCCGCAGACCGTCAGCCGGTGGGGGTCCTTCTCGCCGGCTTCCATAAGTGTATTTAGGTATTTAGTTACCTTCGCCCGCGCCTCCTCGCTCGCCGCCGCTGTGCGGTTGGCGAGCAGGTCATAAGTCTGCATGATGCGGTCGATGGCAGCTTCCATGGCATCCTCTGGTTCTCTCAATTTTTGGGAGTTTTGATCAGGCAACCGCGCGGGCCTCAGGCTCGGCCTCGAACCGGGCAATCGCCTTGTTGGCGAGCCTGATCTTGTTGAATTCACCGTGCTGGAGCAGCTTGATGATGATCTCGAGCAGGCGTTCATCGGTGACGAGTGTGTCGGGGATCGCACCGGAGCGGCGAAGAAAATTCGCGGCGATAGCATAGGCATCGCTCGCGCGTTCGACATTCATAGTCTCCAACCCGCGCTCGACCAGCATCGCATCCTCCGATCCGAAGGAGATAACTGCGACGCAAGCGACCGGTTCCGTCGGGCCGGCACTTTTTTCGCAAGTGCGAACAGACGGCAGAACGCACCGGTCCGGGGGCAAATCCGGGCCGGCGCGCTTGGGGAAGTTGAGGCACGTTGGGGACTCACCGGTCTTGTTGCGGGCCGGCTTAGCTCCCTTGGAAAGTTCAGAGCCGATAGAGGATCTGGTCGGTCCAGAACCGCTCGAGGCGGTGTAGCGACTTGTTGAGGGTCGAGAACTCCTCGCCGGAGATGCCACCGACCTGCTCCACGGTCTTGACGTGCTTCTGGTAGAGAGAGTCGACGATGCGACGGACTTCCTGGCCCTGCGGCGTCAGGCGGATGCGCACCGAGCGACGGTCAACGCGCGAGCGCTGATGGTCAAGGAAGCCGAGCTCGACGAGCTTCTTCAGATTGTAGGAGACGTTGGAGCCGAGATAATAACCGCGCGTGCGCAGTTCGCCCGCGGTCAGCTCCTTGTCGCCGATGTTGTAGAGCAGGAGCGCCTGCACGGAATTGATGTCGGCGCGGCCACGACGATCGAACTCGTCCTTGATCACGTCGAGGAGACGGCGATGCAGCCGCTCCACCAGAGTCAATGCTTCCAGATAGAGCGACTGCACCGAGCCTTGCGGGCCGGAAACGCGCTCTGCGGTATCTGCCGCAGTTGCGACGGCTTTCATCATGACACTTCCCCTGTTGTCGTTTCTATCGACACTTATTCGACGAAACTTGTGTCCCGTCTGATAGGTGCAACTTAAGGGGGGCGTTTGAAGATCGGCTTAAATAAGAGAATAAAGAGATCATGAATTTAAGACAGTGAATTGCGGATTAAGCCTGTCCCACAAGCACTTTTCGCAACCCTCTGTTGACCGTCGCAAGGTCCTGTTCACCCTCCGTCCGTCAGCGGTGTCGCATTCCAAGACAGCCTGCCCTGTTTCGAAACGCACGCGTAAGAGCTGTGGCGGATATCGCTAGGTCGATGAAAAGTTACCTCGAATTTGAAGCAACCAGCGGTCAACCAAGCCCGCGTGAAACGTCTCGTGTCCCGGAGCTGAACAGCGCGCTATGGAGGCCGTTCCCGCGCGGCCATCCAGGCGAGCGCCAGATAAGCGGCGAGCATGAAGGCCTCGACGCCAACCACGACCAAGCTGCCGCCGTAGATTCCCGGGAACATCAGCTCGATCACCGCCATCGAGACCACGGTCGTGAGCCACACCACCGCGCCCCAGGGCGTGGCGAGCCAGAGGCCGACGGCGGCGACGAGCTCAATGACGGCAAAGTAGATGGTCGAGGCCTGCCAAGCCATCGACTGGTTCTCGAACGCCTCATCCTCGCCGCCGACGAAACCGGTCACCTGCGCCCAGTGATAGAGCCCCTTGAGGATCGAGAGCAGCGCCATCACGCGCAGGAACAGCACCAACCGACGTGTCCAGACGCTATCGTCGGACTCGGAGCGCTCCGACGAGATCGCCGCCACCGAGATCGCACTGTCTCGGGCGTTGTCTCTGACGGCGTCTCTGGCGCTGTCGCGGGTGGAGATCTCGGACATGGCCCCTTCTGGCTGGTTCGCCCCGCAAAATCAATCGGCTGCCATCGCCTTGCGGGACGTCAAGCCGCGGTGACGGCAACCATGCGAACTGGTATAAGAATAATTCCAGCCGGAGGAAGAGTGATGGCGATCAAATACGGACGTCCGATCGAATTGCGCGAGGTTTCGCGCCGGGATGGCACAGCTTCCCCTGCCCTCGATCTGACCGTCCGCCCGCGCCGCAATCGCAAGGCCGAATGGGCCCGGCGCATGGTGCGTGAGAACGTGCTCACCACCGACGATCTGATCTGGCCGCTGTTCCTGATCGATGGCCACAACAAGCGCGAGCAGATCGCCTCGATGCCCGGCGTCGATCGCCTCAGCGTCGACCAGGCGTTGCGCGAGGCCGAGCGCGCCATGAAGCTTACAATTCCGTGCCTCGCACTGTTTCCCTATACCGACCCCTCCTTGCGCGACGAGGAAGGCTCGGAAGCGACCAACCCGAACAATTTGGTCTGCCAAGCGGTGCGCGCAATCAAGAAGGAGTTTCCTGAAATCGGAATCCTCTGCGACGTCGCGCTCGATCCCTTCACCAGCCACGGCCATGACGGCCTGCTCTCGGACGGCAAGATCCTGAACGACGAGACGGTCGCCGTGCTGGTGCGTCAGGCGCTGCTGCAGGCCGAGGCCGGCTGCGACATCATCGCGCCCTCGGACATGATGGACGGCCGCGTCGCCGCGATCCGCGAGGGGCTTGACCGCGCAGGGCTCCTCGACGTGCAGATCATGGCCTATGCGGCCAAATACGCCTCCGCGTTCTACGGCCCGTTCCGCGACGCCATCGGCTCGGCCAAGACGCTTGTAGGCGACAAGCGCACCTACCAGATGGACAGCGCCAACACCGACGAAGCGCTGCGCGAAGTCGAACTCGACATTAGCGAGGGTGCCGACATGGTAATGGTCAAGCCCGGCATGCCCTATCTCGACGTGGTCCGCCGCGTGAAGGACACGTTTGCGATGCCCACTTTCGCTTACCAGGTCTCCGGCGAATACGCGATGATCGCGGCAGCCGCAGCCAATGGCTGGCTCGATGGCGATCGCGCCATGATGGAAAGCCTCCTCGCCTTCAAGCGCGCCGGTGCCGATGGCGTGCTCAGCTATTTCGCACCGAAGGCGGCGCAGAAGCTTCGGGAGGTGTAACCATCTATGTCGTCCCGGCCGAAGGCGACGACACCGCTGTTTGTGGCACCGGCATCGCGCCCTCCCCGCCCCCGAATCGCCGGAATATTTCGACTTGTTAACGTCCGCGCACCCTTGGCACGCGGACGGCCTGTTCCCATGTCCTGCCACGGGAGTTTCCCTGGGAGAACGAACATGTCGTATTCGGACTCGGGCAATGCCTGGCGCAGCGACGGCGCGGCTCATGCCTACGATCCCTATTTGCATCCGGAATTGTTCCGCGGTGTTGCGATGCGGCGCGTGTTCGCGTTCCTGATCGACATGGTCGTGATCTGCGTCCCCGTCATCCTCGGCTATATCTTCATCGCGGTGTTCGGCGTGGTGACGCTCGGCCTCGGCTGGGCGCTGTTCTGGCTGGCCTGGCCCGCCTCCGTGATCTGGGCCATCGTCTATTACGGCGCCTGCATCGGCGGTCCGTCGTCGGCGACGATCGGGATGCGGATCATGGATCTGGAGTTGCGCACCTGGTACGGCGCGCCCGGCTACTTTGTCCTCGGCGCGACCCATGCCGTGCTGTTTTGGGTGACGGTCTCGTTCCTGTCGCCCTTCGTAGTGCTGGTCGGCCTGTTCAACGGCCGTCGACGCCTGCTGCACGATTTCGTACTGGGAACGGTCGTGATCAACAATTCCGTTCGCGCGCCGGTGCCTCAGGCGGCAAGGACCTACTGAGAACCTGGTGATCAAGGACCTACTAACCAGAAACGGCTAAACTGGCCGACCTGACCTGCCAAGCAGACCGATTGACCGGGGGCTTTCGTAGCGCGATGCTGATACCCAGTTCGGAGGCCCACGACGTCCCTTGACCCAACACTCGCGCGACACCCCCCAGTTTTACCTCACGGCGCCCTCCCCCTGCCCGTATCTGCCGGGCCGCCATGAGCGCAAGGTGTTTACGCACCTAGTGGGTGACCGTGCCGGGGACCTCAACGACCTCCTGACCCATGGCGGGTTCCGCCGCAGCCAATCGATCGCCTACCGGCCGGCCTGCGACCAGTGTCGCGCCTGCGTCTCGGTCCGGGTTATCGCCAACGAGTTCCGCCCGTCCCGCAACTTCCGCAAGGTGATGGCGCGTAACGCCGACATCATCGGCGAGCAGCGCAGCGCAGTGCCGACCTCCGAGCAATATTCGGTGTTCCGCGCCTATCTCGACGCCCGTCACCGCCACGGCGGCATGGCCGACATGACCGTGCTCGACTACGCCATGATGGTCGAGGACAGCCATGTCGAGACCCGCATCATCGAATATCGCAAGCGCGGCCCGGACAGCGGCATCACCGGCCGCGGCGAGGAGCTGATCGCGGTGGCGCTCACCGACGTGCTCAGCGACGGCCTGTCGATGGTCTATTCGTTCTTCGAGCCGAGCCAGGTTAGCCGCTCGATGGGTACCTTCATGATCCTCGATCACATCGCCCGCGCCCGCCGACAGGGCCTGCCCTACGTCTATCTCGGCTACTGGATCGAGGGCTCCAAGAAGATGGACTACAAGGCCCGCTTCCTGCCGCAGCAGCGCCTCGCGCCGTCAGGCTGGCTGCGCGTCGACGCGCAGGGCGATGCGTCCGAGCCGCAGGATTAGCTTTCTGTCATGCCCCGCGAAGGCGAGGCATCAGTACGCCGCGGCTTCTCGATTATCGCAGACGTCAGAGAGTACTGGATCGCCCGCCTGCGCGGGGCATGACAGCAACGTCGTGGCGACTTCACCCGAACAGCGTATCCACCAGCAGCTTGACGTTCAAAACCACGATCACGCCGGCGACGATCCACGCGACCGCAGCGACTGACGTGGGTATCGCGAACTGCCCCATCTTGCGCCGATCGGAGACGAAGCGGACCAGCGGGATCACCGCGAAAGGCAGCTGCATCGACAGCACGACCTGGCTAAACACCAGCAGATCCGCAGTGCCGCGCTCGCCGTAGATCGCGGTGACGATGATCACCGGAACGATCGCAATGCCGCGCGTCAAGAGGCGGCGCGCCCAGCTTGGCAGGCGCAGATCGAGAAAGCCTTCCATCACGATCTGGCCGGCGAGCGTCGCGGTCACGGTCGAATTGAGACCCGAGGCGAGCAGCGCCACCGCGAACAAGGTCGAAGCGATTCCGAGGCCGAGCAGCGGCGACAGAAGTTCGAACGCTTGGCCGATCTCGGCGACGTCGGAATGGCCACTTTTGTGAAACGTTGCCGCTGCGACAACGAGGATCGCGGCGTTGATGAACAGCGCCAGCATCAGCGCGATGGTCGAGTCCGTCGTCGCCCATTTGATCGCTTCACGACGACCCTCGTCGTCTCGCGCATAGGCGCGCGTCTGCACGATCGAGGAATGCAGATACAGATTATGCGGCATCACGGTCGCGCCGATGATGCCGATCGCGATGTAGAGCATCTCGGGGTTGGCGAAGATCTCGGTCTTCGGCATGAAGCCGTGCAGCACCTCCGCGACCGGCGGCGCGGCGGCCACGATCTGCACCGCGAAGCACACGGCAATCACCGCGAGCAGCGCCATGACGAAGGCTTCGAGGAAGCGGAAGCCGCGGTTCATCAGGAGCAGAAGCAGAAACGCATCGAGCGCTGCGAGCAATGCACCGCCGATCAGGGGAATGCCGAACAGAAGTTTGAGCGCGATCGCAGTGCCGATGACCTCAGCCAGATCGCAGGCGATGATCGCCGCCTCGCAGGCCAGCCAGAGCAGGAAATTCACCGCGGGCGAATAGGTGGCGCGGCAGGCCTGTGCAAGATCGCGCTCGGTCACGATGCCGAGCCGCGCTGCCAGCGACTGGAGCAGGATCGCCATCAAATTAGAAAGCAGGATGACTGAGAGCAGCGTGTAGCCGAACCTCGACCCGCCGGCGAGATCGGTCGCCCAATTGCCCGGGTCCATGTAGCCGACCGAGACCATATAGCCCGGACCGACAAAGGCGAGCAGCCGGCGCCACCATGCCCCCGCCGTGGGGATCGCCACCGTGGCGTTCACCTCGGGGAGACTCTTCATGGTTGGCGCGTCGCAGCGCCAGCCGGCGGCGTCTTGGGTCAGTTCTTGGGTCAGATCGGGCGATCGGGCATCCATGCCGGCACAATACCGATGTCGGGCCTTATTGCAACTCATTTGCAACTGCATCTAGCTGCATTGGTTCCCATCGCGCTCAGTTATGCTCGCCCCTGTCGGGAAGCGGGTGGGTTTGACCGTCCCTGGAAGCCGATACTGGGGTAATCCGACTTTGCAGGAAACGAGCCATGTCAACGACGCTCCGCCTCCCCGACACCTTCAGCCGCCTTGCCTGGTCCAATCTCGCGGCGCAGTCGGCCGAGCAGATCGCGCTGGCGGCGGCCCCGATCGTCGCCGTGCTGACGCTGGGCGTAGCCGAGGGCCACACCGGCCTGCTTCAGACCGCCCTCACCTTGCCCTTCGTCCTGTTCGCGATTCCGGCCGGCTTGCTCGCCGATCGCATTTCGCGGCGCTCGCTGATGGCGGGTGCCGAGGCGCTCCGGGCGGTGGCGCTGGCGACCATCGTGCTGCTGCTCGCGTTCGGCGCGCTCAATCTGCCCCTGCTAGCGCTGCTCGGCTTTGCCGCCGTGTGCGGCACCGTCGTCTACAGCGTGGCCGCGCCGGCGCTGGTGCCCTCGCTGGTGAGTTCGGAGCTCCTGCCGGCGGCCAATGCCCGCATCGAGCTCGCGCGCACCATCGCCTTCGCCAGCGGCCCCGCGCTCGGCGGCGCGCTGGTGGGATGGTGGGGCGCGAGCCCGGCCTTCGGCTTTGCTGCGGCGCTCTCGGCCGTCGCGGTCGTGCTGCTCTCCGGCATCTACGAGCCTTCGCGCGCGCCCTCGCCGCGGCGCCATCCGTTTCAGGATATCCGCGAAGGCGCAGCCTTCGTGTTTCACCACCCGCTGCTGCGGCCGGTGTTCATTACCCAGTTCATCTTCAACACCGGCTGGTTCCTGCAGATCGCGGTGTTCGTGCCCTACGCCGTGCGCCATCTCGGCCTGACCGCCGCCGGTGTGGGCACGGTGCTCACGATGTACGGCGTCGGCATGGTGATCGGCGCGCTGTTCGCCACGCGCGTGCTGAAGCGCATCGCGTTCGGCACGGTGGTCGGCCTCGGCCCGGTGACCGGCTTCCTTGCCGCTGTCGTGATGGCGCTGACGGTGCTGATCCCCTCGCCCTCGCTTGCGGGTCTCAGCTTCTTCCTGCTCGGCGTCGGGCCGATCCTGTGGGTGATCTCGACGACAACCCTGCGCCAGTCGGTGACGCCGCCTCGCCTGTTGGGTCGCGTCTCCGCGATCAACATTATGAGCTATGGCGCCCGCCCGCTCGGCTCCGCGCTCGGGGCTATCGTCGGCGGCGTCTGGAGCGCTGAGGCATGCCTCTATCTCGCCGCTGCCGTGTTCGGCGTGCAGGCGCTGGTGATCTGGCTCTCGCCGGCCGTGGCGCTCGACCAGCAGCCCGACATGGTTGGGGACGAGGTAGCTGCGAGGTGCTAGTTCGCCAGATACCGCTCGTAGCTCCCCATCACCGGTTCGCTCGCCTCGACTTCCGGATCGAGCGTATAGAGATCCTGCGCGCGGCCGATGCCGCGCAGGGCATAGCGGCCGGTGGAGACGAGATAGCGTCGGCCGGAGGAGTCGAGGCCCTTGTAGAATTCGGCCGACGCCAGCAGTTCGCGATCGACCGAGCGGCTCATCGAAGCAATGCGGCTGACCTCGTTCACGGTCGGCCCCACCACGGTGAAATCGAGCCGGTCCTCGCTGCCGATATTGCCGTAAAGCACCTCACCGACGTGCAGCCCGATGTAGGCTGACGTCGTCGGACGGCCCTCTGCCGCCCGGCGTGCATTCAGCGCCGCGACGTTCTTGCGGAACAGGTGCTCGGCCCGTAGCGCGGCCCGCCGCGCATCCGCCATATCCTCGCCCCAGAACATCGCGAGCACACCGTCGCCGATGAGCTTCAGCACGTCCCCGCCGGCGTCGTGGATCGCGTCGATCACGGCCTGGGCGTAGTCGTTGAGGAACGGGATGATCTCATCGGGGCCGATGCTCTCGCTGATCCCGGTCGAGCCGCGCAGATCCGAATACCAGAGCACGGCGTTAATGCGCTCGGTGACGCCGCGCGAGATGCGCCCGCGCAAAACCTGCTCGGAGGCATCGCGCCCGAGATAAACGCGCCCCAGCGTGCGCACAATGTCGACCTGCTGCGCCGACTTGATCGCGAGTCCCAGCACCGGAACGAGATCGCGTAGCGCGGCGAGCTCGGCTTCCGTAAAGCCGTCATCACGTCGGGTCGTCCAGTAGGAGTAGAGGCAGTCCATCTGCCCGAGCGCTCCGGTCTCGCCGAAGCGGTGCACGAAAGCCAGGAAATGGCGGTGACCCGTTTCGGCGAGGTCGCCGATTTGGGAAAAATCGAGCGACGGCGCGTCGGCGAGGTCGATCACCATCTCGTCGTGGCCATGCTCGAGCAAATGATAAAACACCGAGCGGCGCCAATTCTTGGCCGCGTCGCCCTCAGCCGTCGAACCGTATTCGACGACGTCACTCTCGTTGCTCGGCGTATCACTCCAGCGGAAGGCGCGGCCCTCGTAGATCGGATGCAGCGTGTCGATGACGACAAGCCCGCGCGAAAGTTCCAGGCCTTCGGCGCGGCAGCGCTCGCAAAAGCCGCGCAGCAGTTCGGGTTCGGGGAGTCCGGTGAGCCCCTGGCCGGCCAGCCAGTTCATCAGCGCAAGGCGCGAGGTTAATTGCATACGCCATTATGGCGTGCATTCGTGACGAGCGGAAGGCCGCGCGCGAACCACGCACAACCAGGGCTCCTCCAGCAGCAGTTCGACTATGTCGCGGACGCTGTTGACGCGCTCCCGCCGCTGGCGGCAAATGCAAGTGATGACACCACCCACCAGAAATGCGCCGACATGAACCAACGCCAGCTGCCGATCATCCTGGCGCTCGGCACCACGCAGACCCTGGCCTGGGCCTCCAGCTACTATCTGCCGGCGCTGCTCGCCGATCCCATGGCGCATGACCTCGGCATCTCCACGAACTGGATTTTTGGCGCGTTCTCGGCCTCGCTCGTGATCTCTGCGATGCTGGGGCCACGCATCGGGCGGCAGATCGATCTTGTCGGCGGACGGCAGGTGCTGTCGGCCTCGAACCTGACCATCGCCGCCGGCCTTGTCCTGCTTGGCTTCTCGCAGTCGGTCGTGGTGATGGCCTTCGCCTGGCTCGTGCTCGGCATCGGCATGGCGATGGGACTCTATGACGCCGCTTTCGCGGCGCTCGGCCGCATCTACGGCAGCGAAGCCCGCAGGTCCATCACCGGCATCACGTTGATGGCGGGCTTCGCCTCGACCATCGGCTGGCCCCTCACCGCCTGGGGGCTGGCCCATATCGGCTGGCGCGACACGTGTTTCGCCTGGGCTGCCGCCAACATCCTGATCGGCCTGCCCCTCAACTTCTTCATGCTGCCGGCGATCAAGGGCGCGAAGCAGGCTGCCGCAACGGCGGCGAAGCCGCATCTGCCGCTCGACCGCACCATGATCCTGCTCGCCTTCGTCTTCGCCGCGGTCTGGACCGTCACCGGCGCCATGGCCGTGCATTTCCCCCGCATCCTGGAGGCAACCGGCGCGACCCATGTCGAGGCCATTGCAGCCGGCGCGCTGATCGGCCCTGCGCAAGTGGTGGCGCGCATTTTCGATGCGAGCGTTCTCAGCCGTTTCCATCCGCTGTGGTCGACGCGCCTCGCCTGCCTCGCCCACCCGATCGGAGCCGCCGTCGTTGTCATCTTCGGCGCGCCTGCCGCAAGCGCCTTTGCGCTGCTGCACGGCTCAGGCAACGGCATTCTGACAATCGCGCGCGGAACGCTGCCACTTTCGATCTTCGGCCCAAAGGATTTCGGCTATCGCCTCGGCATCATCGGCGCGCCGGCGCGGATGGCGCAAGCCGTGGCACCGCTGGCCTTCGGCCTGCTGATCGACGTCATGGGTACGAAGGTGCTGATGGTCTCATCCGCCCTCAGCCTATCGGCGCTGGCCGCGCTATTCCTGATCCGGGCAGCACCGCGGCCGGATTGACCGTGCCAGAGCTTTCGCGCACAAGCGCACCATGACCGACGACAACCGCCCGCCTCGCACCTTCAAAGGCTTCCTGCGCTGGGCCATGACGCCGCCGCAGGCCTGGGGCGTCTATCTCCTCGCCATCCTCCTGGTGTGGCTACTCTCGTTCTATGCCGGCACGCTGAAGCCGAAGAAGACGCCGGCCCCGAGCCCGCCGCCGATCATGGCACCGAAGAGCTAGGCCGGAGAGCTAGTCGTAAAACTCCGGCGACATCTTCTGGCTGTCGCGCTGCGCCTTGTCGTGGTTGATCCAGAGCTGCGCCTTCTCCTTGTCGAGCGTATCGGCGATCTTCTGCATCGAGGCCGCGCTCTGCTCCTTGTTCGCGTTCATGCTCGGCACGCGGCGGTGGTCCCAATTGTCCTTGAAGTGAACGGCGTCGCCGGACAGCACAACCGCGCCGGTTTTCGGCAATTTCACCAGCAGCGATTGGTGTCCCGGCGTGTGACCGGGCGTCGAAAGGATGGTCATGCTGCCATCGCCGAACACGTCCTTGTCGCCCGCGAGCAGTTCGACCGGATGCGAGGGCTTAAAGCGCGGCTCGTTGTTGGCACCAGGCCAGTCATACTCGGCCTTCTGCACATAGAGAGTGGCCTGCGGGAACATCTCGACATTGCCGATGTGATCGGGATGCGTATGCGAGACACCCATCGCCTTGACGTCGGCGGGTTTCACGCCGATCTGCTCGAGTTGCGCGGCGAGCGTCTTCGGCCGCCGCCATGTGACGGCTTTGGGATCGGCCGGTACGAGCCCATTCGACATCGCTGCGACGGCGTCGGGAATGCCGGTGTCCCACAGGAACCACCCCTGGCTGTGCTTGATGAGGTAGCAGGTGTCGGCGAAATCCATCGACTTGCCTTCATTTACTCCAGGCGACCAGCGGGAGATGTCGCCAGCGATGCCCTCTCCGCAATTGAGGATGTAGAGCCTTTCGACACCCGGCTTTTGCGCGAACGCAGCCTGGGCGGACAGTGCAATGGCGGCGACGGCGAGTGCGCGCGTGATCTTGGACATTATCCTGGGTGTCATCCTTGGTCCCTCCTTGCAGCGCCTGCTTGCTGCGACCAAGGATCAACCCCGCCGCCGCCGCAGAATTCCGCTTTCATTCCGATCTAAGACTGCGCAGTCAACCCTTGCCCAACGTGGGGATTGGAACGGCGACCGTTCGCCACGGTTAGCTCCCATTGCCAGATTTCTGGGATGAGAGCATGACTGATCTGTCCATTGATGCGCGGCTGCTGGCTCCTGACAACGATCGGCACAACTCAAATCTCACGATCGTGGCCATCGCCACGGTCATTCTCGTTGTCGGAGCGGCGGCGTTGTCGGCCACGGTCTCCTGGTGGCAAGGATTACTGCTTCTGCTTGGCGGCGCGCTCGGCCTGACACTGTATCATGCGCTGTTTGGCTTCACTTCGGCCTGGCGCGTCTTCATTGTCGCGCGAAGAGGCGCAGGGCTGCGAGCGCAAATGGTCATGCTTGCGTTGGCGACGGCTCTGTTCTTCCCGGCACTGGCGCACGGCGAGTTGTTCGGCGTTGCAGTTCACGGCGAACTCGGCGCCGTTGGCGTCGGCATGCTGACGGGGGCATTCCTGTTCGGACTCGGAATGCAGCTCGGCGGCGGCTGCGCCTCAGGAACGCTGTACACTGCCGGCGGCGGCAATACCCGCATGCTGGTGACACTGGCGGCCTTCATCGTCGGATCGACGCTCGGCGCATTGCATCTGCCGTGGTGGAGCGCGCTGCCGAATGTCGGATCGATCTCGCTGATCGAAAGCTTCGGATGGCTGCCGGCCCTCCTGCTGTGCTGGCTCGCGATGGCCGCGATCTATCTCCTGACCATCAGGGCCGAAATCCGGCTGCATGGCAAACTCGAGCCGGGAGCACGGACCAGGTTACGCGGTGCACGCCGCTTCATGCAGGGGCCGTGGCCCCTCCTCGCCGGCGCAATTTTGCTCGCGATCGGCAATTTTGCCACGCTCTATCTTGCAGGCCGTCCGTGGGGCATCACATCCGCCTTTGCGCTCTGGGGATCGAAAATCCTGATGGGCTTCGGCGTCGACGCCGCGTCATGGCCTTATTGGCAAGGCGCCCGCGCGGCCTCGCTGCATCAAAGCATTTTCGCGGATGTTACCTCGGTCATGGACTTCGGCATCATGCTGGGAGCCTTGCTGGCGGCGGGTCTCGCCGGCAAGTTCAATCCGACCTTGCGCATCTCCGTACAATCGCTGGTAGCCGCCGTTGTCGGCGGCCTGCTGCTCGGATACGGCGCGCGCCTCGCCTATGGCTGCAACATCGGCGCCTATTTCAGCGGAATTGCCTCCGGCAGTCTGCACGGTTGGTGCTGGCTTGTCGCAGCTTTCCTCGGCAACATCCTGGGAACGCACCTCCGACCGCTGTTCGGCTTGGCCGTCGAGAAGTAACGGGCGTCGTACGTATCGCACCCGTCCCGGATCTGCGCGGCAACGCATGAGCGTTGCAGCGCATTCCGGGACACGAGAATCGCCCTACCCGATCCCCCGGCCGAACTTGTTCGACTTCGGGAAGCCCTTCGGCGGCAGGCGGCCGGCGTCGGCGCGAGAGCCCTGCCACTCGGCGAACTCCTTCATGGTCGCGGAGAATTCGCGGCCCGCGGAGTCCTTCCAGGTCAGGCCCGCCTTGGCCTCGAAGACAGCGACGTCGGAGAGGCCGCCGTCCTTGTATTTCTGCAGGCGCACGCCGCGGCCGCGCGCCATCTCCGGCACCTGGTCGAGCGGGAAGATCAGCATCTTGCGATTTTCGCCGATGACCGCGACCGTGTCGCCGAGCACTTCCGTGATCGCGCGCGCCTCGTTCGGCATGTCGACGTTGAGGACCTGCTTGCCCTTCTTCGTCGTGCCGACGCAATCGTCCTCGTTGACGACGAAGCCCTGGCCCTCGTGGCTGGCGACCAGGAATTTGCGTCCGCCCTTGTTGACAAACAGCGTGACGGGAGCGGCTTCCGGCTCGAGGTCGATGAACTGGCGGATCGGCTCGCCATGACCGCGGCCGCCCGGCAGCTTTGCAACGTCGAGCGAGTAGAATTTGCCGTTGGTGGCAAACAGCAGCAGCTTCGAGGTGGTCTCCGCGAAGAAGGCGAAGCCGAGCTTGTCGTCCTGCTTGAAGGCGAGACCCGAGAGATCCTCGACATGGCCCTTCATGGTACGGATCCAGCCCTTGTCGGAAACAACCACCGTCACCGGCTCGCGTTCGACGAAGGCCTCCTCGATCGCGGCGAGATCATGCTCGGGCGCATCGGCGAAGGTGGTGCGGCGCTTGCCGAGCGGCGTCTTCGGCCCGAACATGTCGCGGACCTTGCCGACCTGCTCGCCGACCTTCTTCCATTGCTCGGGCTCGGAGGCGAGCAGCGCGTTGATCCCCTTGAGCTCGTTGCGAAGGTTCTTGTCCTCGGTGCGGATCTCCATTTCCTCGAGCTTGCGCAACGAGCGCAGCCTCATGTTGAGGATGGCTTCGGTCTGCACTTCACTGAGCTTGAATGCCTTCATCAACGCAGGCTTCGGCTCGTCCTCGTTGCGGATGATCCTGATCACCTGGTCGATGTTGAGGTAGGCGATCAGGAGACCGGCGAGAACTTCCAATCGGTTCTCGATCTGCGCCTTGCGATAATTGGTCCGGCGGATCAGGACTTCGCGCAGATGGTCGAGCCATTCGCGCAGGCACTCCGCGAGCCCCACCACCTTGGGGATACGGCCCTTCATCAGCACGTTCAGGTTCAGCGGAATCCTGCTTTCGAGCTCGGTCAGCCGGAACAACGCTTCCATCATCAGCACGGGATCGACGTTCTTCGACTTTGGCTCGATGACGAGGCGGACGTCTTCGGCGGATTCGTCGCGGACCTCGCCAACCAGCGGCAGCTTTTTCTGGTCGAGCAGCTCGGCGATCTTCTCGACCATCCGCGACTTCTGCACCAGGAAGGGGATCTCGGTGACGACAACCACCCAGGTGCCGCGCGCGCCCTCCTCCTGCTCCCACCTGGCGCGGACGCGAAACGAGCCGCGGCCGGTGGTGTAGGCTTCCGCGATTGCCTGCTTGGAATCGACGCAGATGCCGCCGGTCGGGAAATCCGGGCCCTTGACCCACTTCAAGAGCGCCTTGGATTTGGCGTCGGGCTTCTCGATCAGATGCAGCGCCGCATCGCAGAGCTCGGCCGCGTTGTGCGGCGGGATCGAGGTCGCCATGCCGACGGCGATGCCCTGCGCGCCGTTGGCGAGCAGGTTCGGGAAGCCGCCGGGCAGCACGACCGGCTCTTTCGACTGGCCGTCGTAATTGGCGCGGAACTCGACGCCATCCTCATCGATGCCGTCGAGCAGAAGCCGCGCGACATCGGTCATGCGCGCTTCGGTGTAGCGGTAGGCGGCGGGGTTATCGCCGTCGATATTGCCGAAATTGCCCTGGCCGTCGACCAGCGGATAGCGCGAGGAGAAGTCCTGCGCGAGGCGCACCATCGCGTCGTAGATGGCCTGGTCGCCGTGCGGATGGAATGAGCCCATCACGTCGCCGACGATCTTTGCGGATTTCTTGAAGGCCGTGCCGGGGTCGAGCCTGAGCAGGCGCATGCCGTAGAGGATGCGCCGGTGCACCGGCTTCAAGCCGTCGCGCGCATCGGGCAATGCGCGGTGCATGATGGTGGAGAGCGCATAAGCGAGATAGCGCTCTTCCAGCGCCTCGCGCAGCGGCACCTCGTGAATTTCGGCCGGTTCTTCCGGCGGAATCAATCGTTTTCCCATGCCGCCCGGTTAAACCGTGGAAGCGAATCGGGCAAGGATGGATTGGTTCCCTGTGGGCTTCTACTGCCCCGCCCAGCCGGCGGTCACGGTGGGCTGAACCTTGGCCTGAACCTTGGCCGGGGGCGTCTCCGGCGTATTGGCCACGCAGCGGCGGGCCGCCTCGATTTCGGCGTCAGTTGCGCCATGGGACCGTGCCCATGTCTCTGCGGCCGCAGCGGAATATTTCGCCACATAATACCTGACCACAGTGCAGGAGGCCCGGCGAAACACGCCCGGTTGCGGCTCGCCGGCCGTGGCATCAGGCGCAAAAGCGAGCAGCGCCGCGGTTAGCGCAAATCCCTTGATCAACATGTGGGCTGTTCCCCGTTGTGGAACCCGCCATCCAACGCAGATAGCCGCACTTGGTTCCCGGGGAACCCATGTTCTCATATGAGCAGCGCGATTTTCATTATGGCGCCGCAAGCGCCGCTTTGGCCTGCTGCCGGGTCAGGGCGTTGATGAAGCCGGCACGCGCGTCGGAATGGCCTTGGCCCCGCGGCTCCAGCACATGGCGCAGCAGGAATAGGCCGGTGAGCCGAAAGCCGTCCTGGAGATCCTCGTCGGTGAGGTCGTCATGCACCTCGCCCTGGCGAAGGAACGGCGGCAGCCGCAGCAACCGGTCGCGCCACGGCTCGCCCGCGCCGCGCGACACCGCACCGCCGGATTTCGGCGAGACATAGATCAAATCGGTGGTCTCCCCGGTCACCGCGCAATTTTCGAGCGCGAGCCGGAAGCCGAGCTCGGAGAGCATGGCCAGCTCGAAATGGATGAGATGCACGGCGGCACTGCCGATGTCGTCGAAATCGTCGAGCGAATGTTCGAGCAGCGCAAAGATTTCCCGGTGCGGATCGCGTTCGGGCAAGAGCCGCGCAATGGAGGCCAGATGGGTGACGCCGTAGACCCCGTGGGACGATCCCAGCAGCGTCGCCGCGCGCAGCTTCAATCCCTCAATCGCATAGGTGCCGAGATGCTCGTCGAGCCGCGCCCGCCACACCGCGCTGACGCTGTTGCCGGGCTGCAGCAGCGGCCGCAGCCGCGAGCTGGCACCGCCGCGCACGAGACCGAGATGCCGGCCGTGCTCGCGCGTCAACAGCTCGACGATGGCGCTGCTCTCGCCATGCCGCCGCACGCCCAGCACGATGCCTTCGTCGGTCCATTCCATGGAGTGAAGTATAGCGGATTCCGCCTCTCATTCGTAGGGCGGATTAGCCGAAGGTGTAATCCGCCGATTGCGCCTGTACAATCAAATGGCGGATTACGCTTCGCTAATCCGCCCTACGTGAGCTCAAGCGTTGAACCAGCCGTGCGCATCGCCGGTGAAGGAGAAATACAGCCCGAACGCCGTCAGCCCGCAGGAGACGATCTCGATGGCGCTGTCGAGCTCGAGGCCCCGCTCGCCGAGGATCTGAGCGAGCGAGATCACCGACAGCACCAGCGCCGCCGCCAGCACCCAGCGCGGCCAGTTCTTGCGCCCGTGCGCAGCCAACCAGACGAAATACACCAGCAGCAGGATCATGCCGCCGGCGAGGAGTGTCCCGGTCATGATCATCTGCTCGGTCATCTCGATGGTGGGCGTGCGGTCCTGGACCGCAACCGACAGCGCATCCAGCATCAGCGAGGCATAGAGCAACGCTTCGAAGCGCTGGACATTACGGGGCACGCTCATCGGGTACTTATCTTTTCTTGGCTATTCCCTCGGAAATTCCAGGCCCATCTCGCGATAGCGATCGGGATCGTCACCCCAGTTCTCGCGCACCTTGACGAACAGGAACAGATGCACCGGCGCATCCAGGATCTGCATCAGCTCCTTCCGCGAGTCAGCGCCGATCGACTTGATGGTGGCACCGCCCTTGCCGAGCACGATCTTGCGTTGGCTCTCGCGCTCGACGAAGATCGTCTGCTCGATGCGCACCGACTTGTCCTTGCGCTCCTCCCACTTGTCGGTCTCGACCGTGGACTGGTAGGGCAATTCCTGGTGCAGCTTCTGATAGATTTTTTCGCGCGTGATTTCGGCGGCGAGCTGCCGCATCGGCGCGTCCGACATCTGGTCCTCGGGATAGAGGTACGGGCCCGGCGGCACCATCTCCGCAAGCGTGGTGCGGAGATCGTCGACGCCGTCACCCGAGATCGCCGCAATCATGAAGGTCCTTGCGAACTTCATGCGCTCGTTGGCGGCCTGCGCCAGCGCCAGGAGCTTCTCGCGCTGGACCAGGTCGACCTTGTTGATGACCAGGATCTTGTCGTGATTGACGCTGGCGGCCTTGGCGAGGATCGCCTCGGCCTCCTCGTCGATGCCGGTCTTGGCATCGAGCAGCACACAAACGAGGTCGGCATCATGCGCCCCGCTCCAGGCGGTCGAGACCATGGCGCGGTCGAGCCTTCGCTTGGGCAGGAAGATGCCGGGCGTGTCGACCAGAATGATCTGCGCGTTGTTCTCGATCACGATGCCGCGGATCAGCGCGCGCGTGGTCTGCACCTTGCGGGAGACGATCGTGACCTTGGCTCCGACCAGCGCATTGACCAGCGTGGACTTGCCGACATTGGGCGCGCCGATCAGCGCAACGAAGCCGCAGCGCGTCGCGGCGGGCGCCTCGCCACTTGCTTCAGCCGTCATTGCCGCCACCAACACCTTCGCGTTCGATCATGACGGAGGCCGCAACCTTCTCGGCCGCGCGCTTGCTGCCGCCGATGCCTTCGGCCGGCGCGAGCCCCGGCAGGTCCACCGCAACACGGAACTGCGGATCGTGATGCGGGCCGGTGCGCTCGACCTCGCGATAAACCGGCGTCGGCAGCCCCTTCCCCTGCGCCCATTCCTGCAGCACGGTCTTGGGATCGCGCAGCGGCCGCCGCGGCTTGTGCATGCGCTCGGTCCAGTTGCGCTTGACGAATTCGTCGGCCGCCGCATGGCCCCCGTCGAGAAAGATGGCGCCGATCACGGCCTCGCAGATGTCGCCGAGGATCGACTTACGCAGGCGGGCATCGGCGCTGGAGCCGACCGAGCCGAGCTTGATGTCGTCGAGCAGACCGAGCGACTTGGCGACGTCGGCGCAGCTTTCCTTGCGCACGAGCTCGGCGAGCCGCTTGGACAGCTCACCCTCGTCGGCATTCGGGAAGGCGTGATAGAGCATGTCGGAGACGACGAGCCCGAGCACGTGGTCGCCGAGAAACTCGAGCCGCTGATAGCTGTCGCCGCGCTTGCGCCCGGACTTCAGCGCCGAGACATGCGTGATCGCCTGCATCAGCAGGTTCGGGTCAGTGAAGCTGTGGCCGATGCGTGCCTCGAGCGCAGCATTTGCGTCCGCCGCCGCCTTCGCCTTGTCCTTGGCCTTGCTGCTCCGCGTCCGCTTCTTCGCAGGAGTTTTGGTTTCAGCGGTCTTGGATTCAGCAGTCTTGGATTCAGCAGTGTTTGGCGCAAGCGCCTGGGTCGCAGCTTCGCCCTCAGGAGCGGCTTGCACCTCGATCGGTTGTGTCGTGACGTCCTTGGCTTCGTCTTTCATCGGACGATTTTGAAGAAGCGATTCCAGCGCACCGCCCACGGCCAGCGCCAGAACATCCAGGCGTGCTCACCCTCGCCGATCGAGAAGAAGATCATCTGCGCGCGGCCGATCAGATTCTCCCGCGGCACGTAACCGACCTGGCCGAGAAAGCGGCTGTCGGTGGAGTTGTCGCGGTTGTCGCCCATCATGAAGAAATGGCCCGGCGGCACGGTGTAGACGTTGGTGTTGTCCATATAGCCGTTGTCGGCGCAATCGAGCGTCTCGTAGGAGACGCCGTTCGGCAGCGTTTCCTTCCAGCGCTTCACGCGCGAGATGCCGCCGCCTTCGGAGCCGCACGGATCCTCGCCGACATACTCGCTCATGCGCTGCCGCTCGACGGGGGTATCGTTGATGTAAAGCAGACCGTCCTTCATCTGGATGTGGTCGCCGGGCAAGCCGATCACGCGCTTGATGTAATCGGTGGTGTCATCCTTCGGCAGCCGGAACACGACGATGTCCCCGCGGTTCGGATCCGAGGCCCAGATCCGTCCCGAGAACAGCGGAGGCGAAAACGGGATCGAGTAGTGGCTATAGCCGTAGGAATATTTCGAGACGAACAGATAGTCGCCGACCAGCAGCGTGGCCTTCATCGAACCGGACGGGATGTTGAACGGCTGGAACAGGAAGGTACGGATCACCAAGGCGATCAGGAGAGCGTGGATCACGACCCGGATCGTTTCGCCGACGCCGCTTTCAGTTTTCGTTCCCGAAGTCACGCTCATTGCTCTCTCAATTCCGACCGGCGATCACAGAACGCCCTCCTCCCGCGAACAGCCCGCCGGTTCGCGGCCCAAGGAGATTGTCCTGATTCTGATAGTGAGGGCCAATTCCGGCGTAAAGCCGAATTCGACCAGCCTGATTTGCGTCCGCGGACTTTTAGACGGTTGTCACGGGCCACGCAATCAAAGATCGCATCAAAACTACATAAGACATTGATTTTTAATGCGAATTATAAAATGAGCACCAAGCACTCAGGGCTTAGCCTGTGGGATGGCGGAAATGATCACGAACGCCTGCGCCAGCGGCCAGTCGTCCGTGATCGACAGGTCGATCTGCGCCTCGAACCCCTCTGGCGTCAGGGCCTTGAGCCGGGCCAGCGCACCGCCGGTCAATTGCATGGTTGGCCGCCCCCCCGGCAGGTTCACCACCCCCATGTCGCGCCACCAGACCCCCCGCCTGATCCCGGTGCCGAGCGCCTTGGAGCAGGCCTCCTTGGCGGCGAAGCGCTTAGCATAGGTCGCCACCACCATCTTCTCGCTCTTGGCGCGCCGCTCTGCCTTGGCCCGTTCGGCCGCGGTGAAGATGCGGTCGAGGAAGCGCTCGCCATGGCGCTCGATCACCTTAGCCACGCGGGTGATGTCGATCAGATCGGAACCGATGCCGATGATCATGCCCGGCTCCGGCCGCGATCCATCGCCGCGCGCATTTTGCGCACCGTCTCGGCGAGACCGACGAACAGCGCCTCGCCGATCATGTAGTAGCCGACGTTGAGCTCCATGATTTCAGGCAGGCCGGCGATCGTCTCCGCCGTCGCATAGTCGAGCCCGTGACCGGCATGAACCTCGAGTCCGGCGTCCTTGGCGAGCTTCACGCCCGCCACGATTCGCCGCCATTCGGCTTCGGCCTTGTCGGCGTGACTGTCGACGACGGCATCGCACCAGGCGCCGGTGTGGATCTCGATCACGGGCGCGCGCAGCTGTGCCGCCATCTCGATCTGCGCCGGGTCGGCGGCGATGAACAGCGAGACCCGGATGCCGGCATCGTTCAGCCGCGCGATATAGGGCGCCAGCACATTGTGCTGGCCGACCGCGTCAAGCCCGCCTTCGGTCGTCACCTCCTGGCGGCGCTCCGGTACCAGGCACACCGCATGCGGTTTGATCGCAAGCGAGATGCGCATCATGTCGTCGGTCGCCGCCATCTCGAAATTCAGCGGCCTCGAGATCTCCGCCTTCAACCGCGCCATGTCCTCGTCGCGGATGTGGCGGCGGTCTTCGCGCAGATGCGCGGTGATGCCGTCAGCGCCAGCCTCGATCGCAAGCAGCGCGGCGCGAACCGGATCGGGATGGCGTCCCCCGCGTGCGTTACGGACGGTCGCGACATGATCGATATTGACGCCGAGGCGGAGCGGAGATGCGGGCATTTCAGGACTCACGAGATCGGAGGAACAGGCGAATGCGACAGATGCCTATCCATTAACACGTTCGACGCGGGCGACGACGGCCTTGGCGCGCAGCTGGGCCAGGATCGCGCTCAAGTGCTTGAGATCGTAGACTTCGAGATCGATCGTCGTCTCCGTGAAGTCGGGCGAGCGGCGCTGCATGCTGATGTTGTCGATGTTGCCGTCATGCTCGGCGATCACGGTCGCGATCTGCGCCAGCGCGCCGGGCTCGTTGACGTTCTCGACCTTGATCCGGGCCGGAAAGCGCTGCGGCGCGGAGTCCTCGATGTCCCAGCGGACATCGAGCCAGCGCTCAGGCTCCTCCTCGAAATCCTTCAGGGCCGGCGCCTGGATCGGGTAGATCGTGATCCCTTCGCCCGGCGTGACGATGCCGACGATGCGGTCACCTGGCACGGCGCCGCCGTTCGGCGCGAACTTCACCGGCAGGTCGGAATTGATGCCGCGGATCGGGATCGCGACCGGGCTGCGCGGCGACTCCGACGACTTCTCCTTGAGCTTGGCAGCAAGCCCCTTCTTGACGCCGTAGCGCGCGATGCGTTCCTCCTTGTAGTCGGGATACATCGCGCGTGCGACGTGGGAGGCCTTGATCTCGCCGCGCCCCACGGCCGCCATGACGTCCTCGATCGAGGTGCGCGCAAGCCGCGGCAGTGCGCCCCTGAGCTTGTCGTCGGCGTATTCGATCTTGGCTCGCTCGAACAGGCGCTCGACGATGCGCCGGCCGAGACCGGCATATTGATCGCGCACGGCAGTGCGCGTGGCGCGACGGATCGCGGCGCGCGCCTTACCGGTGACCGCGAGCGTTTCCCAGGCCGACGGCGGCGCCGATTGCGCTTCCGAGGTCAGCACCTCGACCTCGTCGCCGTTTTGAAGCTCCGAGGACAGCGGCGCGAACTGGCCATTGATCTTGCAGCCGACCGCGCTGTTGCCGACGTCGGTATGCACCGCATAGGCGAAGTCGATCACATTGGCATGGCGCGGCAGCGCGATCAGCTTGCCCTTCGGGGTGAAGCAGAACACCTGGTCGTGGAACAGCTCGAGCTTGGTGTGCTCGAGGAATTCCTCGGGATTGGCGCTCTCCGAGAGGATGCCGATGGTGTGGCGCAGCCAGGCGAACGCGTTGGACTCGCGCTTGAGGAATTCGGTCGGAGAGCCCACGCCTTCCTTGTAGAAGACGTGCGCGGCAATGCCGCGCTCGGCGATCTGGTCCATCCCCTCGGTACGGATCTGAAGCTCGACGCGCTGGTTGCCAGGGCCGATCACTGTGGTGTGGATCGAGCGGTAATCGTTCTGCTTCGGCGTCGAGATGTAGTCCTTGAAGCGTCCCGGCACCACCGGCCAGGTGGTATGGACGATGCCGAGCGCGCGATAGCAGGCTTCGATGTCGTTAACGACAAGGCGAAAGCCGAAGATGTCGGACAATTGCTCGAAGCCGACCGACTTGCGCTCCATCTTGGTCCAGATCGAAAACGGCTTCTTGCGGCGGCCATAGACCCGGGCGCCCAACCCCCTGTGACGCAGATTGTTGGAGAGCTGGTCCTCGATCTCGCCGATCAGATTGCGGTTGCGCTCGGCGAGCGCATCGAGGCGCTGCATAACCACCGAATAGGCCTCGGGATCGAGCGTGCGGAAGGACAGGTCCTCCAGCTCCTCGCGCATTTCCTGCATGCCCATACGCCCCGCCAGCGGCGCGTAGATGTCGAGCGTCTCCTCGGCAATGCGCCGGCGCGATTCCGTCGGCACGAAATCCAGCGTGCGCATGTTGTGCAGGCGGTCGGCAAGCTTGACCAGGAGTACGCGGACATCGTCGGCAATGGCCAGCAACAATTTGCGCAGGTTCTCGGCCTGCTTGGCTTCCCGCGACACCAGTTCCAGCCGCTTCAATTTGGTCAGGCCCTCGACCAGCGCGCCGATCTCGGGGCCAAAGAGCTGGTCGATCTCGGCGCGAGTCGCCTCGGTGTCCTCGATCGTGTCGTGGAGGAGCGCAGCGACGATGGTGGCGTCGTCGAGCTTCAGATCGGTGAGAATCGCTGCCACTTCGAGCGGGTGCGAGAAATACGGATCACCGGAGGCGCGGGTCTGCGAACCGTGCGCCTTCATGGCGTAGACATAAGCGCGGTTCAGCAGGTCTTCGTTGGTGTTTGGATTGTACGACCGCACGCGCTCGACGAGGTCATATTGACGCATCATGCGTGCGCGCGGCTTCGCTGGCCGGGCGACCGGCGCAGTCGGGACCACGGCAACCGATTCGGTTGCGGCCTGCATCTGCGTGGATCCGCGGCGTCGATACACCATGCCGTCCTGCCTTCAAACGGGCCATGAAACAGCCCGTTGTATACACCTTAAAACCCCGATCGCGGACGCCGCCGATCAATTCAGTGACGGGCGGACGGCGCGAACCGGCAACGCTATGGTAACCACGAAAACGCCAACAAAAGCAAAGGCCCGAACGCGGGTTCGGGCCTTTGATAAGATCACAAGAGGTCGACGATCGCGATAGGACGATTACTCGTCTTCCTCGGGCTGCTCTTCCGGCGGCGCGAGGCCTTCGAGACCCTTCAGGAGCTCCTCTTCGGTCATGCGCTCCACAGCAACTTCGGTATCGTCCGCATCGACACTGGCGCCGGCGGAACCGATCAGCGGCACCGTGTCCGGCTCGGGCTCGTCCACCTCGACGAACTTCTGGAGGGAGTGCACCAGCTCTTCGCGGAGATCCTCCGGCGAGATGGTCGTGTCGGCAATTTCGCGCAAAGATACAACAGGGTTCTTGTCGTTATCGCGGTCAACCGTTAGTTGTGAACCGGACGAAATCATGCGGGCTCGGTGGGCGGCCAGCAGGACCAGGTCAAACCGGTTGTCGACCTTGTCGATACAATCTTCTACGGTGACGCGAGCCATGGACTGTCGCTCCGTTGTGGGTGAGACGAAATATGTGGATGATTGGGGGTAGTTATAGGGGAAGGGCCGCTTTCGCAAGGCCAATTTGTAATTTGGCCTCGCCAAACGGCTCTGCTACCCCCACATTAGGGCTGGGGTGGGTGGTTTCCCGGGCTGCCATTGGGGGCGGCGCCGGGTGAATGCAGGTCCGCCATAACTATACCTTGATTGCCCCGGCTTCTCCGGATTTGCGGTTTCGACGGGTCTCGGCGTCACCTTAAGGACTGCGCGGCTTGCTGCCGCTGCGCCAAACGATCAATCACGAACACTACGCGAGCAAACTGAATGTCACCTTCCTCTACCGACAAGATCGCGCTCTTCATCGATGGAGCCAATCTCTACGCGACGGCGAAAACTCTGGGCTTCGACATCGACTATAAGCGCCTTCTGAAGGAATTTCAGAGCCGCGGAACGCTGCTCCGGGCGTTCTACTACACCGCCATCATCGAGGATCAGGAATACTCCTCGATCCGTCCGCTGATCGACTGGCTGGACTACAACGGCTACACCGTCGTCACCAAGGCGACCAAGGAATTCATCGACGCCTCCGGCCGCCGCAAGGTCAAGGGCAACATGGACATCGAGCTCGCCGTGGATGCGATGGAGCTCGCCGAGCATATCGACCAGATGGTGCTGTTCTCCGGCGACGGCGACTTCCGCTCGCTGGTCGAGGCCGTTCAGCGCCGCGGCGTACGGGTCACCGTGATCTCCACCATCGCCAGCCAGCCGCCGATGATCGCCGACGAGCTCCGCCGCCAGGCGGATGTCTTCACCGACCTCGTCGAGTTGCAATCCAAGCTTGGCCGCGACCCGTCCGAGCGCCCCGCCCCGCGCGATCGCGGCGAGCGCGAGGCGCGCCACCACGCCCACGCCCCGCAGTTCCTCCAGCGCGCGACCACAATGGCGCCGAGGGGCGATGACGACTTCGAGGAGTGAGGCGGCCCGGTCAGACCGCCAGGCCCCCGCCCTCGTCCCCGACCGTAACTGTCCGTTCTGTCCGCGCCTGGTCGCCTTTCGCGAGGCGAACCGCGCGCGTGAGCCGTTGTGGCACAACGCGCCGGTTGCACCCTTTGGCGACATCACGGCACGCCTTCTGATTGTCGGTCTCGCGCCGGGGATGCAGGGCGCCAACCGCACCGGCCGACCGTTCACGGGCGACTATGCTGGCGACCTGCTCTACGCCACGCTGCTGGAATACGGTTTCGCTGAGGGTAGCTATCAGGCCCGGCCCGACGACGGTTTGAGGCTGGTAGACTGCCGGATCGCCAATGCCGTGCATTGCGTTCCGCCGCAGAACAAGCCGCTGCCGATCGAGATCAACACCTGCCGCCAGTTTCTCGTCGCGAATCTCGAAACGATGCCGAAGCTGCGCGCAATCGTCGCGCTCGGGCGGATTGCGCACGACAGCGTGCTCAAGCCGCTGAAGCTGAAGGCCTCGCAAGCGCCCTTCGGTCACAGCGCCGTGCATCAGGCCGGCGCGTTCAAGCTCTATGACAGTTATCACTGCTCCCGCTACAACACGAACACCGGCGTGCTGACGACGGACATGTTCCGTAGCGTGTTCGCGAAGGTGAAAGCCGACCTGGACTAGCTCTTGGAGGGATTGGCTTTCAGCCAGTCCAGCACGTCGCCCGCATTCCGGTCAGGTGGGAATACCGGATAGAACACGTGGGTGATCCTGGCGTCATCGACGATCAGCGCGAGGCGCTTGATCAGGGTCAGGCCGGCGACCTCCATGGTCGGCAGATGGAGGGCGCGCGTCAGCGCCAACTTCTCGTCCGAGAGCACCGGGAACGGCAGATGCAGCCGCGACGCCATCTCGGTCTGGTATTCGTTGCTCTGGGTCGAGAGACCAAACACCTGGGAAGCGCCGGCGGCTTTCAGCTCGGCAAACAGGTCGCGAAACGCGCAGGTCTGCGGCGTGCAGCCCCGCGCGCCGGGAATCATGTCCCAGTCGTCGACCAGCGCGATCTTGCCGGGCTCGCCAGTGCGCGGATAGGCGAACACCACGGTGCGGCCCGGCAGCGCCGACAGATTGACCGAAGTGTCATCGGTCGCCAGCAGACTGATAGCAGGCAACGTCAAGCCCTTCAGATGCGCGGCACCGCCGTCATCAGCGGGCGCGGGAATTTGGCTCCAGTCGACCTCGAGCAGGTTTCTCTGATTCATCTCGCTATCCCCTCGCCCGCATCAGCCGGCCCTTCTCCCGGCTCCAGTCACGCTTTTTTTCGGTCTCGCGCTTATCGTGCAGCTTCTTGCCCTTTGCGACCGCGAGCTGCAGCTTGGCGCGCCCCCGCTCGTTGAAATAGAGCTTGAGCGGGATCAGCGTCATGCCCTCGCGATCGACCGCGCCCATCAGCTTGTTGATCTGGCGGCGGTGCAGCAGCAGCTTTCGCGGCCGTTTGGGCTCGTGGTTGAAGCGATTGCCCTGGAGGTATTCGGGAATGGTGGCATTGATCAGCCAGATCTCGCCGTCCTTGGAGTCGGCGTAGGACTCAGCGATCGTGCTCTTGCCGTTGCGGATCGACTTCACCTCGGTGCCGGTCAGCGCAATCCCCGCCTCGATCGTATCCTCGATCGCATAGTTGAAGCGGGCCTTGCGATTTTCCGCCATGACCTTGATCGGACGTTCGTTCTTATCGGCCATGACCTACAAAACCTGATCGAGATGCGCGTGTAAGCTAACAGTTTGGATGAAGCGCGCGCGTCACTTCTTGAGGAGATCGCGGATCTCGGTCAGCAGCACGACCTCCGCCGGCGGCTCCGCGGGCTTGGTCTCTTCCTTGCGCTTCAGCGTGTTCATGGCACGGATCACCAGGAACAGCACGAAGGCGACGATGATGAAGTTGATCGTCAGCGTCAGGAAGTTACCGTAAGCCAGCACCGCGCCTTGCTTTTTGGCATCCGCTAAGTTGGTGGCGGTCACCGCCTTCGACAATGGGACAAAGTAGTTCGAGAAGTCGAGGCCGCCGGTGGCCGCGCCGATGATCGGCATTATGATGTCACCGACCAGCGACGCGACGATGGCGCCGAAGGCGGCGCCGATGATGACGCCGACCGCGAGGTCGACGACATTGCCTTTCATGGCAAACTCGCGGAACTCCTTGAGCATTCGCACGCCCCTTTCATCCACGCTCATGAACGGCTCCCCGATTGCCTAACGCATCAATTGATCAGGCCGGCGTGAACCATGGCGCTGCGCACGGCAGCGCGGGTCGGCTCGGAGATCGGAACCATCGGCAGCCGCAGCGTCTCGTCGAATTTGCCGAGCAGCGACATCGCGTACTTGACCGGCGCCGGGTTGCTTTCGATGAAGAGGTTGTTGTGGAGCGGCATCAGCTTGTCGTGGATCGCCAGCGCCGCCTTGGCGTCGCCCTTCTGCCAGGCCGCGTGGAACTCCGCGCACAGGCGCGGGGCGACGTTCGACGTCACCGAGATGCAGCCATGGCCGCCATGCGCCATGTAGCCGATGATGGTGGCGTCCTCGCCTGAGAGTTGGTTGAAATCCTCGCCCATCGCCGCGCGCTGCTGCGAGACACGGACCATGCTGGCGGTGGCGTCCTTGACGCCGGCGATGTTCTTCAGGTCCCACAGCCGCTTCATGGTGTCGACCGACATGTCGATCACCGAGCGCGGCGGGATGTTGTAGATGATGATCGGAATCCCGATCGCATCGTTGATCGCCTTGAAGTGCTGGTACATGCCTTCCTGGGTCGGCTTGTTGTAGTAGGGCGTCACGACCAGCACGGCGTTGGCGCCCGCCTTCTCGGCATGCTGGGCCAGTTCGACCGCTTCCTTGGTCGAGTTGGAGCCGGCGCCGGCGATCACGGGCACCCGGCCCTTGGCCTCCTCGATGCACCATTCGACGACCTTCTTGTGCTCGTCATGGCTGAGCGTCGGGCTCTCGCCGGTGGTGCCGACGGGGACCAGGCCGTTGGTGCCTTCGGAGATCTGCCAGTTGACCAGCGAGCGGAACGCCGCTTCGTCCAGCGAGCCGTTCTTGAACGGCGTGACCAAGGCGGTGAACGACCCCCGGAATTTCGTCTTGGCTGCCATGGACTTCCTCCGTTCGCGGCGAGATTTTAGAGCAAGCGCCATTCATATCGGGTCTATCCCGCCCGTAAAAGACCCGCTTCCGCATGACACACCGTTTAGGCCGCGATTTTGCCGCGGGAGTGGTGCAAACTCGGCGAAGGTAAGCGGCTGTTGGTATTTTGTCCGCATATTCAATCAAATACAGCCAGATCTTGTACAGATAGGTCTTGAGCCAATTGACTGATTCGGGGCGACGTACCTCCTTGACCTCCTATCCTCGTGCCGCATGGCGATCCGCCGGTCTGGCCCTATGCCTGATGGCCGGTCTGTCGATCAGTTGCGTCGCCTTGGCCAAGTCCAATGAGACGGCCGAGGACACCGCCAAGGAACTTGCCAAGGGACCTGCCAAGGAACCTGCCAAGGGAACGGCGAAGCCAACCGCCAAACCAGCGGCCAAGCAGCCCGCCAAGAATGCGGCGAAGGGAGCTGCCAAAGGACCGGCCAAGGAAGCAGGCAAAGAAGCAACCAAGAGCGCAACGAAGGGAGCAGCGCCCGCCGCCAAGGATGCGGCGAAGAAACCTGCCGGCAAGGACGCCGCGAAAGACAAGCCGAAGGCCGCAGCTGCGGCCCCAGCGCCAAAATCAAAATCGCGACCGGCCAACGCGGCGGCCCCTCAGGCCGCGCCGGCGGTAACAGCCACCGTCAGGCCTTCCGCGCCGGCGTCCGCCTCCGCAAGGCCTGTCGCAACGCCGGTGCTGGCGCCCGCGACCCGTCAGCACGCCGCGCCGCGCAAGCCGGTGACGCCGGCCGCGGTCGCGGCGACCTCGTCGACCTCGCAAGCCGACAAGGACACGCTCGAGAACGTCATCGAGCTGGTGCGCAAGCGCAAGCCGGGCGACGCCACCAATTACGCAGCTTCGATTTCGGATCCCGTGGCGCGAAAACTCGCGGAATGGATCATCCTGCGCAGCGAGGACAATAGCGCGAGCGTCGAGCGCTACCGCGCCTTCTTGTCCGCCAATCCGAGCTGGCCATCGCAGACCTTCCTGCGACGCCGTCTCGAGGCCGCGATGTGGGACGACAGGCGCGACGATTCCGTTGCGTGGTCGTGGTTCGAGAATGAATCCCCGGTTTCGGCCAAGGGCCGCTTCATGCTTGCCAAGGCGATGCTGGCGCGCGGCGACCGCGCCAATGCCGAGCGGCTGGTGCGCGAGGCCTGGCGCAGCGACCCGATGTCGGAGGAGACCGAGAACAACGCGCTCGATCAGTTCGGCGGCCTGCTGACGCCGGGCGACCAGAAGGCGCGGATGGACACGCTGCTCTATGGCAGCGAGCACGAGGCGGCGCTGCGCGCGGCCAAGCGGCTCGGCGCCGGTTACGTCGCGCTTGCCAAGGCCCGTATTGCCTCGTTCAAGAAGGCGCCCAACGCGCGCGCGCTGCTCGAAGAGGTGCCGCGCGATCTGCACAGCGATCCCGGCTTCATCTTCAGCAAGATCCAGCTGCTGCGGCGCGAAGAGAAGTTTCCCGAGGCGGCCCAGCTCATGCTGTCGGCGCCGAAGGATCCGAACCGGCTCTACAATCTCGACGAATGGTGGATCGAGCGGCGCCTCCTGGCGCGCAAGATGATCGATACCGAAGACTTCCGCACCGCCTATCTGATTGCGCGCGACGCGGCGCTGCCCTCGCGCGACATCTACAAGACCGAGCAGGAGTTCACGGCGGGCTGGATCGCGCTCCGCTTCCTGGGCGATCCCGCAGCAGCCAGCCAGCACTTTGCCCGTATCGGCGTCGGCAGCGTCAATCCGACCACGCTTGCGCGTGCCGGGTACTGGCAGGGCCGTGCGGCCGAGGCCGCCGGTCGCCAGCAGGAGGCGCGCACCGCCTATGCCCGCGCCGCCGAGCAGTCCACCAGCTATTATGGCCAGCTCGCGCGCGCCAAACTCGGCCTGCCGCAGATCGAGCTGAACAGCCAGCCGCGCGGCCGCGGCGCCGAACGGCTGGAGATCGTGCGCGCGGCGCAATTGCTCTACGAGCTCGACGAGCGCGAACTCGCCGTGCCCATGCTCGCCGACATGGGCGAGAACGGCGATCCCGAGGCGCTGGCAGGCCTCGGCGAGCTCGCCCAGCGCTACAGCGACGCACGCGGCATGCTGCTGGTCGGCAAGGCCGCGCTCAACCGCGGCCTGCCATTCGATTTCTACGCCTACCCCGTCAACGGCATTCCGCAGTTCACGCAGATCGGCCCCGAGGTCGAGCGCAGCATCGTCTACGCCATCGCGCGGCAGGAAAGCGCCTTCAATCCCTCCGTTGTCTCGCCGGCACAGGCCTATGGCCTGATGCAGGTGACGCCGGATGCCGCACGCTATGTCTGCAAGCGGCACGGCGCGACCTATGACCTGTCGCGGCTGAAGAACGATTCGTCCTACAACGCCACGCTCGGCGCGGCCGAGCTCGGAGGCCTGCTCGAGGATTATCGCGGCTCCTACATCATGACCTTCGCGGCCTACAATGCCGGCCGCGGCAGCGTGAAGAAGTGGATCGACCGCTATGGTGACCCGCGCGACCCCAAGGTCGACGCGGTCGACTGGGTCGAGCTGATCCCGTTCTCCGAGACGCGCAACTACGTGCAGCGGATCATGGAGAATCTCCAGGTCTACCGCGCCCGCTTCGGCGGCGGCACGCGCTTGCGGATCGAGGCCGATTTGCGCCGCGGCGCCGGCAGCGTGGAGTAGCGCGGGTCGATGAAGCCGATCCTGCCCTGGCCGTGGCCGCGGTGCAGCAGGTCTTCGGCGAAATTCCGCCACTGCGCCGACCGCACAGCAATAGAATTGGAACAAACGTTGCCACGGAGCGGTTGGTCGACTCTACAATCCGGAGACGTGCCATGTTGCGGGTAGTTGGCGCATTCGTCGTTGCAGCCGTAATCTCTTCCGGCCTTCCAAGCGGTGGTTCACCCGTCTACGGCAAGAATCGGCACCATTCCCCGCCGGAGACGGTCGGCATTCAGGATCGTTATTGCCTGCAAGGACGGCGTTGGGGATACCCTGGCAACTGCGAATTTTCGACTTACAGCCAGTGCATGGCGACCGCGTCGGGCACGATTGACGCCTGCGGTCTGAACCCAACCTATGCCTTCCGCGAGAGGAAGGGGGCAAGATAGCGAAGTGATCGCTCTGGTCAAAGGCGCGTCGGCCCGACGCAAGCGCCAAGCCCGGCCTCCTCAACACCAGCTTCGATTCTCACCACATCCCGTCGGGGCCGGACCTGCGGTGAGGCGATTGGACTCGTCGTCGCGACCAACTCGACCGCGCGCACTCGCAGGCGTCCCGATCGTGCAATGAGTTCAGCGTTGCCGAAGCTGGATGAACGCCATGTAATCGTGGATCGACTGATCGGGGATCGCCTTGCGAGCAATCAGTTGGTGAACACAGTTCGCAGCAAGGTCGAACGAGCGGTAGCAATGATGAGAGATCATTGCGAGATGCTTGAGTTGCTCGACCGTCATGTCGGCCGGCCGCATAAAATTTCGCACATAGACGATGTCGGCCTCCAGCAGCTGATTCATGGCCGCATGAGGATTTGACGGGTCGCTCAAAGGAGCGATCATGCGCTGTTTGACGGACGTAAAGGCGTGGGGAACGAACCCCTGCTTGCGCAATTCGACATCGATATCGCCGAATGTCGGCTGGTCCTTATAGAGGCAAAGAAACGAGACCTCCGTTTGGATGGCAACCGCCTGCTTCAGCTTTTGCCGCCCACTTCCGAAGACGGCGAGTTCCGAACCCTGAACGTCGATTTTGAGGAAATCCAGATCCCGGATCTCGGCAATATCGTCGAGCCGGCGGGTCTGGACCTGATGTTCGCTGACGACGCTGCCCCATTCGGCAAATTTCGCGAAATGCGAGAGCACATTCTGATCCGGAAGCAGCAGGCTTGTCATTCCCGGCAGTCGGCAGAGACGCAGCTTTGCCTTGTGCCCGTTCCCGACGACATAGTGATAGTAGCTCTCGAGGTCGCTCTTGTGGGCATTGAGCACCGCAAGCGCCTCGTCCTGCGGTTCAAAGCCGACGACGGTACAAAGCCTTCGTTGCAGCATCGCCTTGTAGGGCGGCTCGCCATCGATCGGATTGGCCCCGACATCAACGACCGAGGTCAAGCGTTCCGGCCGGATGAGATTGTTAAGAAGGTCCGGTTCGTTGTTACTCATATGCGGTGAAGCCCATGGAGGGAATTACATGAGGCGTCGCGCCAAGGCGGCCTCGTGATGAGATCTAGACGGCAAACGAGGCCCGCGCTTCGCCGGCGCAATGCCGGCGCCACATTTCATTGAAGGCCTTTTCGATGTGTCGGGTCATGCCGACAGTATCGAAGAGAGGCCAGGTGGTCCGATGCGTCGCCAGCTTGCTCTTCAGGGCGATTCGAAGTTCGGAATCGTGCGCAATCCGAAGCGCCAAACTCTCATATTCGTCCAGCGAGCGCGTCACCAGCTCAGGAAGGCCGACAGCATTCAGGAGACTGGCTGCAACACGTCCCGCAAAGGCGGTGCCGAGGCAGGTCAGGACAGGCAAGCCAGCCCAAAGTGCGTCACTGGCCGAGGTGTGCGCGTTGTAGGGCAATGTGTCCAGGAACAGATCGGCGAGCTGGTGGCGCGCCAAATGTTCGTCGGCAGGGACGGTTGGAGCGAACACGATCCTGTCGGCGGCGATGCCGCGCGCAACGGCTTCACGCCTCAGGTTCTCCCTGGCGATCGGGTCCCCATCAAGCAGCCAAAGGACGCTGCCCTCGGTCTTCGCAAGCAGCCTCATCCAGACATCGAACAGCCGGGGCGTGATCTTGGACGTTCGGTTGAAGGCGCAGTAGACGAATGCATCGTCGGCCAGTCCGAGTTCGCTCCGGGCCGGTACATTTGGCGGGATCGGTCGTCTCGCGTCGGTCACTTGATAGCTGTCGGGGAGATAAATCACCTTCTCGGCGTAATGCTGCTGCTCTCCTTCGGGGATGACGATCCGGTCGGCCATGATGTAGTCGATATAGGACGCGCCCATCGTGCCGGGGAAGCCGAGATAGTTGACCTGGAGGGGAGCCGCCCGGCGGGCGAGGATTTCCGGCCGCGCACCGGCAGTGAAGCCTCCGAGATCGACGAGGACCTCAATGTCGAGCTGGCGTATCAGCTTGATCACATCCTCGTCGTTAAGATGGCTGACATCTTCAAAGCGTTCGAATGCTGCCTTCAGGCGGCTGCGCATCTTGCTGCCGTCATCTGGACCGTAGGAGATGGCGCTGACGTCGAAGCGCTCGCGGTCGTGCGCCTCGAAAAGTCCGGCCGTCAAATGCGCAGTGGCGTGATTACGAAAATCGGCAGACAGGTACGCGACCCGCAGCCGGGAAATCGGCGGCGGCGTCCTGGGTATCGCGGCACCTCGTTCCGGGGCGGTCTTGGCGACAAATGTCTTCACACAGGTCAATTGGCGTGCGGGAGACGACGATGCCTGAAAGAAGGTAAGGGGGTCGACCGCCACGCCGGATTCGACGGCCTCGCCCAGGGCGACCTGTTCATGTTCGAAACTGCGCCAGTCGGCGCGCTTCTGCCTGGACGCAACCAGATTGCTCAGCGCGAACGGGAAGGCCCTATCCAGCGCGACTGTTCTTTCGAGCGCGCCGATCGCTTCGTCGTGTCGGCCCATCTGGGTAAGGACCTCTGACGAGACGAAGTGGTTCTGTGGATCTAACGGTGCAAGTTCGACGGCACGTTGGTAGCTGTCATGCGCTTCGTCGAGCTGACCGAGCTGGTGGAACGCACTGCCTCGGTTTGCGTACGCTGCGCTCGATGGCGAAATCGCAATGGCGCGATCAAGTTCCGCGATGGCGCCGTGAAGCTCCTTCCGTGCAAGCAGGATCGCTCCGCGATTGAGATGCGCATCGGCAAAGTTCGGAGACAGGGCAATGACTTTCGCAAACCAAGTGAGTGCATCGTCTGTCTTGTCCAATGCACGCAGCACGTTGGCATAGGTGAAAAGAACCTCGGGATTGCCGGCGTCGAGGCGGACAGCCTTCTTGAGCAATGGCTCGGCGTCCGCAAAATTGCCGCGCTGGGCGTGCAACAGCCCCAGCATATGCAGCGCGATGGGATGCGTTTTGCTTCCCCTCAGAATGGTGGTGTAGGCGAGCTCCGCCACCGACAGATTGCCCGAACGGTGCGCCGCAATTGCCTGGTCCAGAATAGCCGACGGACGGAGTGAGGCGGGGGCCGAAGCTCCCTTGGTGCGGCTCTTCTGCGACATGTGGTTGGGTTTCTGGCCCCGATGACGGGTCTGTTTTCTGACGGGTCTGTTTCTTAGGTCAACTGGTGCAAAAACCCTAGTCGCGTTTGTCGGAGAGAACAACGGCCGCGCTGCTCGCGGTTTAAGGCAGCGCTGACGCGGAGCGCGGGCTGAACGAGACGCGGCGCTGGGTTCGCCACACATATGGCAGGAAGCCCTGTAGGGTTTGCTCTGCACGCTTCCCGCGAAGTACATCTGACAAAGAAAAACCCCGGCGGTTTCCCGCCGGGGTTCTCTAGATCGGTCGAACGCCGATCTTAGAAGTTGCGCTGAGCGCGCAGCAGCATTTCGAGCGAGTTCTGGTCCTTCAGCTCGTACACAGCTGCCGGCTTGGCGCCGGAAGCAAGGCCCGGGCTCGCGATCGCGCCCGAATACTTCTGGTCCAGATGCGAGTAGCTCAGGTCTGCCGTGAAGGTCAGGTTCTTGACCGGAGTCCACGCGGTATTGATACCGATAGCCGCGAAGTTGAAGTCCGGGTTACAAGTAGAACCCGCGACCGCGATAGCAGCGAAGGCACTGCCGACGCCGCAGATCATCGCCTTGCCAGCATCGCCGTACTTCAGCTGAGCATACGCACCGTAGATGCCGGTAGCCCAGTTCGGGTTCCAATTGTGGGTATAACCACCCCGGAAGCCCCAGGTCTTGACGGTATCGATGCCGGTACCCGTTGCGAAGACGCCGTCAGCAAGACCGGCGAAACCGGTGCTCTGGTAGGCGCCAGCCAGGCCAGTGCCGCTGAACATGAAGAAGCTCTGCGGGAACAAGCTCTGGAAGTTGTAGCGGGTCGCGCCATCCGTGTAGACAGCCTGCAAGTTGATGCTGTCGCCGGCTCCGGTCGGGATGTTCTTGATGGACAACGCACCCTGAACCGCCCAACCCCACTTGTCGTCGGGATGACCGGTGGGTTCGGTCGCACCGTAGTAGGCAGAGTGGAGTTCATGCGCGACAGCCGAGATCTGGGCCAGACCCCAGGCCTGGTCGACGCGGACCTGACCGACGATGTCGGGAGAACGCGTCCCACCCCAATCGTTGAGACCATAGACGCCGGTCACGAAGTTAGCGGCCGTATTCCCCGTCGTGTTCCAGAGGTTCGACTGGCCACCGGCCGCCGTCGTCATGTCCTGCAACGCCAGCGAAGCGGTGATGCCCTGGCCGAAGTCAGCCGTGTAGGCAACCTGGTTGATGCCGGTCACGTTGTTGCTGCCGCCCGGAAGCGTATCGGGACCGCCAGCCGGATAGCTCTGCCACGGAGCGTCGAAGATCGAGACGGTGCGGCCGAACGTGAAGCCAGCGAACTGGATGAACGCATGGTAGAGGCCGAGCGAGGCCGAGCTGCCGGTCGTCGAGAATGCCGACGGGCTGCTGCCCGTAACGCCTGGGGTATCCCAGGTGAAGACCATATCGGCGTAGGTGCGAACCACACCATACTCGGTCGCAGTGCGCGTATCGACGGTGAAGTCCATACGAGCGCGGCTGTGATAGTAGTCAGTCAGACGATTGTTCGTTCCCGCGCCCACGCCTTGCCGGAAATTGTAGTCGCCAGCGCCGCCGAGGATCATGTCGGCACGCACATAGCCACCCAGCTTGATGCAGGTGTCAGTGCCGGGCATGTAGTAGAAACCCGCACCGTACAGGGAGCAGATCCTCACGTATTCGACCGCTTTGGCCTTCAACGGCAGATCAGCTGCCTGCGCTCCGCTCACGGCGATCAGACCCGCCGCTGAGCCGAGCAAAAGGCTCTTAACCAACTTCATGTTAAACCTCCAAGTTGCTCTTCAGGGAAGGTTACTGACCCGAACGGCCAATTCCCCAACCCCCTTTAAATCACCGCCTTGGCCACCTTCGCGTCTTCGGACACACCCGCATGAACGCGAGGGACTTAAGCGAAAGACCTAAACGGGACGACCTTGGGATGCCCCCCTCCGTCGCCCGATCACAATTACCGAACGTCATTGCACACACAACAACAGAACGCTCCGAAACGGGCCTATGAAGCGTGTTTTCCGATGGGTGTTGCACAAATAACACGCAGATGTGATCGCGTCGCGCTCGCAACACATTGGTATTGTTGATATTTTTTGACAGGTTCCGCTTGCCCCTGAAGTTCCCGGTCTGATGGCTGGCGAGCCGACTTAGGCACACGCGCGGCTTCGAGGCGCTCGAATCGTGGAATCGGCACGACGACTCAGCGGGACGTGAAATGCCCCGTAACGCTCGCTGATCCCTGGCAGGAGATTGTGGAATCCAGCCGCACAGCGTGGGTGGGTATCGACACTCTATAAGGATGAAGCCGCCCGGGAGATCAGGGAATCAGGGCAGACATCCCGGCCGGCGGAAATCGTTGGGAATATTCGAACGAAAACACACGCTTCCAAATTGACCCGCCCAAGCAATTAGATGCATAAGGCTCGCACCGGAGAGGTGGCCGAGTGGCTGAAGGCAACGCTTTGCTAAAGCGTCATACGGTCTCAAGCTGTATCGAGGGTTCGAATCCCTCCCTCTCCGCCACCCAGCAGAATGTCCAGCCCGGACACATGGGTAACAGGACGTACCTAAGACATGGGTGACAACCTCGTGCCGAACGGGTTGTCGAAGGTTGCAGGTCACTCCACGCCTTGATGGCACGGCCTATTATTGCTCGGCCCGCGCTATCGCCGTCAACCCCGCGCGCCAAGGGGCGCGCCCCTGCGGGCTTCGGGGGTTGACCGCTCAGCGCGGCCAAGCAAGTGGGCTGCCATGCCGAGAATGAGTCAGAGCGACGATGTCGTACCGGAGACATCGGTAACGGGCTTCAGGGCGAACGGGTTGTCGAGGGGTTGCAAGGTCTTTTGCTCCAGGTCGAAGTATCCCAGATCGTAGTGCATGAAGCTGACGAGCCAAATGCCGTCGTCGACTTCCTTGATACCGAGCTTCTGGCCGGCCAGCACGGTCGAGATGTTGATCCTCTTGCGATGCAGGCAGAGGCCGCAGGCGGTGACGAGGACGTCGCGGTCATGGAATGGATAGGACAGTTCGGGCAGGCCGTCATAACGGCGCGGTGACGCCGCATACAATTGCGCCGGGCATTTCATGCCGAGCGCCTCGTGTGGTCTTTCCGTGTTGAACTCGTGGACGAAGGCATCGAAGCGGCCCTGTTGTTGCAGAATGTTCGCGCCCGGTGGCCGGGTCGCCTCCTGCTTCAGCGTCAGGTGCATGCGCTCATGACGGCCGTTCTGCTGCGGATGGCCCGGCTTGATGCGCTCGATCGCGATGCCGAGGCGAAGCCACCAGACCGAGAGTTTCGACAGGTTGAACAGCGCATTGGGGCTCGCGAACGGCACGCCATTGTCGGAGCGGATCGACAGCGGCAGCCCGCGTTCGCTAAACAGCCGTTCGAACGCGGTCATCGCCGGTTCCTCCCGCGTCGATTCCATGGCTTCGCACATCAGCAGGAAGCGCGAAGCCTGATCGGTCACGGTGAGTGGGTAGCAATAGCGCCCATTGCCGAGCTTGAACTCACCCTTGAAGTCGGCACACCAGAGGTCGTTGGGGATGGCGCCGGCCGACAGCGGCGTGCCCTGTGCGCGGCCCTTGCGCTCACGCGCGCGCTTCACCAGGCTGTGGCGATCAAGCACGGCATGGATGGTGCTCTTGGCCGGAACCCGGACATCGCCGTCAAGCCGTCGAACCAGGAGCTCGCGGATCTTGCGGGCTCCCCAATGGGGCTTCTCCCCCTTCAACTGCACGATCAGGCTTTCCAGCTGCTGCGGCAGCTGGTTGGCATAGCGCACCGGCCGGCGCGACCGGTCCGTCAGGGCCTCGAGCCCGTGCTCCTTGTAGCGATCAAAAATCTTGTAGCCGGTCTTTCGCGAGATGCCGAACTCCCGGCAGACCTCCGTCATGGCCTCGCCCTCCAACAGCCGGGCGACAAACCGCAGGCGCTCCTCCATCACCGAACTCGCTTTCCACGGCATCTACACCTCCCGCAGAACAAAAGCGGAAAGCGTAACCCATGTGTCCGGTACGAAGTGTCACCTATGTCTCGGGCCACTCAGAATCAAGGCTGCTTCAGCTGAAAGCGACCGCAGCAGGCTTGCGAAAGCCCGGCGAAGGATACGCGCGGCTGAGTTCAGCCGGATCCGCGCTCTCCTTAGTATGTATGGGTGCGCGCACCTGGATGCGGGATCGTCAGACCCGCCAGTGCGAAGGTGATTTCAATACAGCCTCGTCCGCCCAGACGCTGAACCCGCCTTCCGGCGGCATGGAAAGCTCAGCGGCGAATACCCGTCTTGTGCAGCGGTCCGAGTTCCCCATCGCCATCGTCGGGCGCGATCTGAATCGCAGCCATTGGCGCGGCAGCCCCGTTCCGATTCGATCGGAACGGACATGGCTCTAATGCGCGGACACCCAGGCCCTCGCCTCACGCTGCGCGGCCGAGATCTCGGACTCCGACATCTGCCCGGCCACTTCCTGGCGCAGGGCGACGGCATCCTTGCGGCCCTTCAGCGCGGCGAGGTTGAACCATTTGTGCGCGGCGATGAGGTCGACCAGGCCCGAGCGGCCGCTCGCCCAATAGATCCCGCGCTCGAACAGAACGTCCGAGAGCGCGGTTGCATCGATCGGCGTTGCCGTATCGAGATCGAAAGTACCCTGAAACATAGCGCATCCCCTTTTTCTTATGCCGTCTCGTCCCCCGAGCGCGGCTCCCGTCCAACCCTGATTTGCGTGATCCTTCCGGATCATGCCTGTTCAACTCATCCCCTGAGTCTTTTTGCCCAAGCCGTTGGCCGGCTTGTTGGAGGCGATGATGGCGGGCAAATTTGAATGGCAGTTTAAGTATCGCGATGAAGGGGGCGTAAACGCCTGCGCGCGCGATAGACGCCAGCATTTCAAGAAGTCCATCATTTGCAGGCACTTCTGCGAGTCGTCAGATTTGGTTTACCGTGGGATTTTGGGACATCGATAACCATCGCGCGCGGTGACGTGTGTCCTGCGGTCACGATTTGTGGCGGGCGCCGCGCTGGAACGATCGCCGGGCGCGACGGGGGCCCGACCGCTGCAGTTATGCTCAAGATCCGGCGACGGTGCGATGGTTTGGCGTTGCGCCTAAGCGAGGTCCGTCGCCGCAACGATAGGTCGCCGCAGTTCTCGCCTGCCTCGAGGCCAACGGCCGAGGCGGCGCGACGACGCCGCGGTCAGATCAGCAATGTCGGGAAAGGGAATGCCGGCAATACCCCGGCCTCAGGGAACGAGGGCGTCGGCGAACACGTCAGGACCAGATTCCAAATTGGCCCGAGGGCCGCTTGTGGAATTGCGGAGCCCTTATTCAAGGAGACCGCACCGAACGAAGAAAACTTGTTTCTTCTGCCGGACCGCCAAAGAGAACGATCCGACCGTTGACCTGATGTCTCGCCGACACCCTCTATCGTCGACCAGAACCTCCAGGAGGCGCTGATGACGTGCCGGCTCTCCGGGAGCCGGCAACTTCAGAAGCGAAGTTACTTCTTCTTGGCGACCTTGCGGGTCTTCTTCGCAGTCTTCTTCACTGCGCTCTTCGCCTTCTTCGCCTTCTTCGCCTTCTTTGCTTTCTTGGCCATGTTGCCCTCCGATGTGTGAGATGGCTTTAATCGCTGCGCGCATTCGGGGATCGAATGCACTCACCCCGAATACACCAACACGACGAAAAAAACATCTTCTGACTTAAGGAAGTGTTGACGACGCAGCGCGCGTGCGACAGCCGCGCTTGATTTGCCTGCAAGCAGAGACACGCGCCTGCGAATGCAAATGCGTCTCGCAGTATCGACCTCGGCAAGCACAGCGATTGCGAAAAAACCCTATGCAGTAAGTATTATTCTGCACGCGCACATCACTCGTCGTCGGTGCGACGACGCACGCGGCGAAGCGCGCGATCGCCTCGCGGAAGCGAGTCGCGGACTCTGAGTCGCGAATTTTGGCAACGAAATTATTTTCATGCTTAACGGCGGAAGCACTCGTCAGAGCGTGTGGAAGTCGCCGTTTTGCGCGAATCGCGCGGGCCGCGATTCGGTCGTCGCATCGCACTTCAAGGACATGATGTTTGCGATCGAAGACGCGCGAACGCGTCGCATCGCGACCGGATGCGAGGTAACGAAGACTGTCCGTCACCTCGTCCGAATGCGCGACGTCAGATGCCGAGCTTCGACTTGAGCAGCTCGTTGACCGCCTGCGGGTTCGCCTTGCCGCCGGACGACTTCATCACCTGGCCGACGAACCAGCCGAGCGACTGCGGCTTGTCCTTCACCTGCGCGGCCTTGTCAGGATTGGCCGCGATGATGTCGTCGACAACCTTTTCGATCGCCGAAAGATCCGTGACCTGCTTCATGCCGCGGCTTTCGACCAGCGCGCGGGGATCGCCGCCCTCCTGCCAGACAATCTCGAACAGATCCTTGGCGATCTTGCCCGAGATCGTGCCCTCGCCGATCAGGTCGATGATCGCGGCCAGCTGCTCGGACGTAACGGGAGAGCCCGCAATATCCCGGCCTTCCTTGTTGAGACGGCCGAACAGCTCATTGATCACCCAGTTCGCCGCCATCTTGCCGTCACGGGCGCGGTTGGCGAGCCTGTCGAGCACCGTCTCGTAGAACACCGCGCTCTCGCGCTCGGCGACCAGCACGCTCGCGTCATAGGCCGACAGGCCGAAGTCTGCGACAAAGCGCGTCTTCTTCTGGTCCGGCAGCTCTGGGAGCTCAGCCTTCAGCTCGTCCACGAAGTCTTGCGAGAACTCCAGCGGCAACAAATCCGGATCGGGGAAGTAGCGGTAGTCGTGCGCCTCTTCCTTCGAGCGCATCGAGCGCGTCTCGCCCTTGTTGGGATCGTAGAGCCGCGTCTCCTGGTCGATCCGGCCGCCATCCTCGAGGATTTCGATCTGACGGCGCGCTTCGTACTCGATCGCCTGGCCGATGAAATTGATCGAGTTCATGTTCTTGATCTCGCAGCGGGTGCCGAGCGGCGCGCCCGGCTTGCGCACCGAGACATTGACGTCGGCGCGCAAGGACCCCTTCTCCATGTCGCCGTCGCAGGTGCCGAGATAGCGCAGGATCGAGCGCAGCTTGGTCACATAGGCCTTGGCCTGCTCGGCATCGCGGATGTCGGGCTTGGAGACGATCTCCATCAGCGCCACGCCGCAGCGGTTGAGATCGACATAGGACATGGTCGGCGACCGGTCGTGCAGCAGCTTGCCGGCGTCCTGCTCCAGATGCAGCCGCTCGATGCCGATGGTGGCCGTCTTGCCGCCGTCCAGTTCGACCACGACCTCGCCCTCGCCTACGATCGGCGACTTGTACTGGCTGATCTGGTAGCCCTGCGGCGAGTCCGGATAGAAATAGTTTTTGCGGTCGAACACCGAGCGCAGGTTGATCTGAGCATTGAGGCCCAGCCCGGTCCGGACAGCCTGTCTGACACATTCCTCGTTGATGACGGGCAGCATGCCCGGCATCGCCGCGTCGACCAGCGACACGTGGCTGTTCGGTTCACCGCCGAACGCAGTCGGCGCGGCCGAGAACAGTTTTGAGTTCGAGGTCACCTGGGCATGGATCTCCATGCCGATGACCATCTCCCAATCGCCGGTGGCTCCTTTAAGAAGCTTGTGCGTCGCCGTGCTCATGTCTTGCTCCCAAGCAGCGTGGCCGCGATCCGCTCCCACTCCGCTTCCAATGAATCCTTTGCCGCGGGCTGGCCCGCCTGGCGGTACCAGTAGCCGGCATTGCCGAGATCGCCTTCGACGCTGTGCAGATAGGCGTGCACCCAGGCGGCGTCGCGACCATTGTCGTCCTGAACGATCTTGTGCGCCTGGTCCCAGTCGCCCTTCGCAGCCCACCAGAGGCCGGCGAGCGGCGCGTTCAGCTCCGGCGCGGGTGCCGCGCCGTCGAGGCTCGCGATGAAATCGGCGACATTCACCACCACCTCGCGGGCGTGAAGCGGCCGGCGGCCTGCTCGATCACCTCGCCGAGCGAGAACAGCGTCTCCTCGTCGAAGGGACGGCCGATCAGCTGCAGGCCGAGCGGCAGGCCTTGCGCGTCCTTACCGGCGGGCACGGCGATGCCGGGCAGGCCCGCCATGTTCACGGTCACCGTGAAGATGTCGTTGAGATACATCTCGACGGGGTCGGCGCCGCCCTTCTCGCCGATGCCGAAGGCTGCCGACGGCGTCGCCGGCGTCAGGATCGCGTCCACGCCCTTGGCGAAGCAGTCCTCAAAATCCTTCTTGATCAGCGTGCGCACCTTCTGGGCGCGCAGATAATAGGCGTCGTAATAGCCGGCCGAGAGCACATAGGTGCCGATCATGACGCGGCGCTTCACTTCGGCACCAAAACCTTCGGCGCGGGTGTTCTCGTAGAGCTCCCTGATGTCCTTAGCCGACTCGCGCAGCCCGTAGCGGACGCCGTCGTAGCGCGCCAGGTTGGAGGACGCCTCCGCCGGCGCCACGATGTAATAGGCCGGCAGCGCGTATTTGGTGTGCGGCAGCGACACTTCGACCAGCTCGGCGCCGGCCGCCTTCAGCCAGGCCGCGCCCTCGCTCCACAGTTTTTCGATCTCGGCCGGCATGCCGTCGAGACGATACTCCCTGGGGATGCCGATCTTGAGGCCCTTTACGGACTTGCCGATCGCAGCCTCGTAGTCCGGCACGGGAATGTCGGCCGAGGTCGTGTCCTTCGGATCATGCCCGGCCATCGAGCGCAGCAGCATCGCGCTGTCGCGCACACTGCGCGCGATCGGGCCGGCCTGGTCGAGCGAGGAGGCAAAGGCAACGATGCCCCAGCGCGAACAGCGCCCATAGGTCGGCTTGATGCCGACGGTCGCGGTGAACGCCGCCGGCTGGCGGATCGAGCCGCCGGTGTCCGTCGCCGTCGCGCCCATGCAGAGCAGCGCGGCGACGGCCGAAGCCGAGCCGCCGGACGAGCCGCCCGGCACCAGCGTGGTGTTGCTTCCGTCACGCCGCCAGGGATTGCCGACGGGACCGAAGTACGAGGTCTCGTTTGCCGAGCCCATCGCGAACTCGTCATTGTTGAGCTTGCCCAGCATCACGGCGCCGTCGCGCCAGAGTTGCGAGGTGATGGTGGATTCATAAGTCGGCACGAAATTGCCGAGGATCTTCGAGCACGCCGTGGTGCGCACGCCCTTGGTCGCGAACAGGTCCTTGATGCCGAGCGGAATGCCGGCGAGCGGACCGGCATCGCCCTTGGCGATCCTGGCGTCCGCCTCGCGCGCCATGCTGCGCGCCTGGTCGGGCGTCTCCATCACGAAGGCGTTGAGCACGCGCGCAGCCTCAATCGTGGAAAGATGCGCGTCGGTCAGCTCGAGGGACGTGAAAGTCTTGTCGGCGAGGCCCTTGCGGGCCTCGGCGAGCGTCAGCGATGTCAAATCGGTCATTTATTGATCGGGCTGCAGAAGAACGGAGACAGGGTCTTGTCGTGGGCCGGGTCGTCTTTTTTGGCAGCCGCATTCGCGGCGGCCTCGAGTTCGTCGAGCACGGCATTGACGGCGACATTGGGATCGGCAGCCTTGCCCTGCCGCTCCATTTTGTCGAGATAGTTCATGTAGGCCTGATAGGCCTTCTCATCGTCGCACAGCAGGCACATTGGACAACGTCCTGAATTGAATTACTCAACAACCTTCGGCACCAGGAAGAAGTGACCTTCGGTCGCAGGCGCGTTGGCCACGATATCGTCGGCGATCTCGCCGTCATTGACCACGTCTTGCCGCTTCTTCATCTGCATCGGCGTGACCGAAGTCATGGGCTCCACGCCCTCGACATTGACTTCCGAGAGCTGCTCGACAAAGGCGAGCATGGCATTGAGCTCGCCCTGCAGATGCGGAACCTCGTCCTCGGAAACCGCAATGCGCGCCAGATGCGCAATGCGGCGGACGGTAGCAGCGTCGACGGACATTATATAAGGCCTCTCACGGCAAAACCTATGTGCCGTATAGCAGAGGCCGGTTTTGCGCCGCAACCGGCGTAGCTGCCCTATCCTGCCAGCGCTTTCATACGGGCCAGCGCCGATTTGGCAAAATCTCGGGTCAATTCGGCCGCAGGGACCTCACGGGCCAGAGCCACGGCCTGCCCCGCCCAGAGATTGGTGAAATCCACCCTGCCCTGCTTTTCGGCAGCCGTCTTCAATGGCCCGAGCGCGGTCGCGGCATGGGGAAACGGGGGCGCATCCGGCGAGATCGGGCCGGCCTCGCGCATTAGGCGGTTCTGGACACCACGCGCCGGGCGGCCGGTCATCACATTGGTGATGACGGTAGACTCGTCGCCCGCCTCGGCCAGCGCCTTGCGGCCGCCCGCGCTGACCTTGGACTCCGGACAGCGCAGATAGGCGCTACCGATCTGCACGCCGGAGGCGCCAAGCGCGAAGGCGGCGGCAATGCCGCGCCCATCGGCGATGCCGCCGCAGGCGATCACGGGTACCTTCACGGCATCGACGACCTGCGGGACCAATGCAAAGGTGCCCGGCTGCTCGGAGATCTTGTCGGTCAGGAACATGCCGCGATGGCCGCCGGCTTCGGCGCCTTGCGCAATGACGGCATCGACGCCGTGCTGTTCGAGCCAGACCGCTTCCTTCACCGTGGTCGCGGACGAGATGACGATGCAGCCGGCCGCCTTAACGCGCTTGAGCAGCGAAGGCTCCGGTAAGCCGAAATGAAAGCTGACGACCTCCGGCTTCAGCTCCTCGACCATCTCGCAGAAGGCGGCATCGAACGGCGCGCGGTTCGCAGCGTTGATCGGCGCGGCGGGATCGAGACCGTGCTCGGTGTAATAGCCTGCGAGCCGCTGCTTCCAGCGCGCTTCCGCCTCGGCCGTGAGCTCGACCGGCGTGTGGCAGAAGAAGTTCATGTTGACCGGCGCCTTCACCCGCTGGCGAATGAGGCCGACCTGCTCGCGGGCCTTCTCCGGCGAGATCATCGCACTCGGCAGCGAGCCCAGCGCCCCGCCCTGCGCGGCGGCGATCACCAGCTCCGCATCCATCACCCCGGCCATCGGCGCCAGCACGATCGGAAATTCGGTCTTGAAGAGATCGATCAATCGACGGTCAGGCCACATGGTGTGTCTCTCTCTTGGTTCAGGCGAGCGATGCGATGGAGTTGCGCCGGCCGGCAAGAAGCTGCTCGGCTTCGGTCGCAATCCGTTCGACGATCTCGGCCGCCGGTGGAATATCATGAATCAGGCCGACAGCTTCTCCCGCAAAGACAGCCGCGATGTCGAAATCGCCCGCCATTTTTGCCGCGGCATATTCCTTGGAAACTTCGTCCGCGCGCTGCATCAGCTCGATCTCACGGCCGGTCCAACTCTTGATATGGTCGTTGACCAGCGTGCGTGCCGTGAACGGCGCCGGCCAGAACAGCTTCCGCGACCAATCGGGAATGACGCCGCGCACGGTGCCGTTGCCGTCGGCCGCGCGAATGCACCGCTTCGCCTCCTCCGCGCCGTTGGCCTCGACGCTCGCGTAGAAGCGCGTGCCGACCAGCACGCCGGATGCACCGAGCATCATCATTGCCGCGAGACCACGGCCATCGGCAATCCCGCCGGCCGCGACGACGGGCACGCGTCCGGCCGCGAGATCCACGATCGCGGGCACGATATTGACCGTGGTGCGCGATGCGCCGTGCCCGCCCGCCTCCGTGCCCTGCGCGATCAAGATCTCCGCGCCGGCGTCGAGCGCCTGCTTCGCCATGTCCTCGCTCTGCACCTGACAGATCAATCGCGCCCCGCCCGCCTTGATGCGTGGCACGAACGGTGCGGGATCGCCGAACGACAGCATGACGGCCTGCGGGCGAGCATCGAGCGCGATGTCGAGAAGGTCGGGCTGTTTTGCCAGGCTCCAGGTGATGAAGCCGATCCCGAACGGTGCAAATCCCTTAAGCTCCGCGGCCTCAGCCTGAAGTCGGGCGCGGTCGCCATAGCCACCACCAAGGATGCCAAAGCCGCCGGCCTCGCTGACGGCGCGGGTCAGCCTGCTGCCCGCGATCGTGTCCATGGGAGCCGACAGGATCGGATGCCTGATCCCGAGAAGCTCCGTCAATAGCGTGGCGATCGGCATAGGCTCTCCCACTCTGGACAGAAAGATTAGGCGCAACTAGCATTCTCGAAAAATGAATTGTTGCGAACGCAGCCATCACAAAAGCGAAACGACGCCATGGAACTGAGTGACATCCAGACCTTCGCCGCGGTCGCCCGCACCGGCGGCATCACCCGGGCCGCCGAAGAGCTCAACACGGTGCAATCCAACGTCACCCAGCGCATCAAGGCGCTGGAGGCCGAGATCGGCACGCCGCTGTTCGAGCGCCACAGCCGCGGCATGGCGCTGACCGGCGCCGGCAAACGCCTTTTACCTTACGCGCAACGGATGTCCGCGTTATCGCGCGAAGCTGTGCTAGCCGCGCGCGATGATGGCGAGCCGAAGGGACCGCTGTCGATCGGCTCGATGGAGACGACGGCCGCCGTGCGGCTGCCGCCGCTGCTGGCCGATTTCCACCGCCGCTTCCCTTCCGTGCGGCTGAGCCTGCGCACGTCGCCGACCGCCGATCTCGTTGCCGGCGTGCTCGAAGGCACGCTCGATGGCGCTTTCGTCGCCGGCCCCATCGCGCATGCCGACCTCACCGCCACAAGCGCGTTCCGCGAGGAGCTGGTGCTGGTCAGCGCGCGGCGCTGGGCCTCGCTCGCCGAGTTGCGCGCCGGCACGCCGGAATCCGGTCCGACCGCACTGGTCTTCCGCACCGGCTGCACCTATCGCCAGAAGCTCGAGCAGATTCTCGTCGAGTTCGGGTGGCCGTCGGCCGCGCGCTTCGAACTCGGCACGCTCGACGGCATGATCGGCTGCGTCGCTGCCGATATGGGCGTGACGCTACTGCCACGGGCCGTCGTCGAGCGCAGTGCGATGACCGGCAGCGTGACGATGCACGCGCTGAGCCCGTCGCATGCCCGCGTCGAGACACTGTTCATCCAGCGCCGCGCCGGCCATCAATACAGCGCCCTTCAAGGCTTGCTGTCGTGTTTGAAGGGCGACGATCAGGGCATCGCGGCCTGACGCATTGCAGCTGCGTCACGACCGACTGGATTCTCTGGTTCACTCCGTAGCGCATCGCGTGTTATGCGCTAACGCCATGCCGGCTCCCATCCTCCCGCTTATCGAAGCTGCAAGCCACTGGCCCGAACGCGGCGGGTTGATCGGCCTTGATCTCGGTACGAAGACCATTGGCGTTGCCGTATCCAATCCGGACCGCCGGCTCGCGACCGGTGTCGAGACCATCCAGCGCAAGGCGTTCAAGCAGGATGCGGCGCGGCTGCTTGCCATCGCCGCCGAACGCAAGGTCGTCGGCCTCGTGCTCGGCCTGCCCATCAACATGGATGGCAGCGAGGGCCCGCGCGCGCAATCCACCCGGGCGTTTGCCCGCAATCTCGCCAACCTGACCGCGCTTCCGATCGGCCTCTGGGACGAGCGCCTCTCGACTGCGGCAGTCGAGCGCGAGCTGATCGGCATGGACGTCAGCCGCGCCAAGCGCGCCGAGGTGATCGACGAGCACGCCGCGATCTTCATCCTGCAAGGCGCGCTCGACCGGCTCGCCAATCTGCGCGCGGCATCGGGGAACGGCTGATCCATGGTCGTCGTAATCGCGGCGCTGCTGCCGGTCTTCATCCTCATCGTGCTCGGCGTCGTGCTCAAGCGCAGCCTGATGCGGCTCGACACGCAATGGCACGGGCTGGAGCGGCTGACCTATTTCGTGCTGTTTCCGATGCTCTTGATCCAGACGCTGGTGAAGGCAGACCTTTCGAAAGTGCCAGTCGCCGGCGTCGGCGGCGCGCTGCTGCTGTCGGCGCTCACGATGTCACTGTTGTGTCTGGCGCTCCGCCCGGCCCTGTCGCGCCTCGACATCGATGGCCCCGCCTTCACCTCGATCTTCCAAGGCGCGACGCGCTGGCAGACCTATGTGGCCCTCTCCGTCTCCGCCAACCTGTTCGGCGATGTCGGGCTGGCACTGGCTTCAGTCGCGATGGTCGCGATCATTCCACTCGTCAATGTGTTCAGCGTCGCGGTGCTGGCGCACTACGCTTCCCCCAAGAAGCAATCGGCGCGCGCGATTGTGCTGACGGTGATCCGCAATCCCCTGATCTGGGCCTGCGTCATCGGCCTTCTCATCAACGTCATTCACCTGCCGCTGCCCAAGGTCTGGCATGAGGTCGCCGACGCGCTCGGCCGCTCCTCGCTCGCGATCGGCCTGCTCGTCACCGGCGCCGGCCTCCAGCTCGCGGGCCTGCTGCGCCCGAATCTCGGCGCAGCAATTGGTGTGGCGTTCAAGCTGGTGCTGATGCCGGTGCTCGCGTTGGCGCTCGCCGTCTGGTTCGGGCTGACGGGCACCAACCTTGCGATCGTCGCGATCTGCGCGGCGGTGCCGACCTCGCCGAGCGCCTATGTGCTGGCCCGCCAGATGGGCGGCGATGCACCGCTGCTGGCGCAGATCATCACGTTGCAGACGATGTTGGCAGCGATCACCATGCCAATCGCAATCGCGCTGGTGGCGTGAGCGCTAAATATACCTTCCCATCGTGAAGAAGATGAACGTGTTTAGCGCAGAGTGCGCAATCACCGGCAGCCAAGTCGAATTGGTCCGCTGCCGAAAATGCCCGAGTGCTAGACCTGTGAGAAAAATCCAAAACCGCTGGTACCAACCGTATTGCGTGTGATTCATCGCCCATAATATCGATGTGAGCACGATAGTCCCGGTCGGCCCGAGAAATGACTGCGACCAACCGCGGTACATGAATCCGCGGACGACGAATTCTTCCAAGATCGGTCCGACAATACAGCCCGCGACGAGCAAGGTCAGCAACCCTATGGAGCCGCCGACAAAGAGATCAGGATTGTCTTGAACATCCGCCCCGCCAATCTTGGCAGCCACTGACATCTCGACCATCAAGAAGATGGACGTGATAGCCAGCGCGCGTACGATCTCGCCTCCGCTTGGCCAATTCAACGCCAGATATTCCCTGAACTCCCTTCGAGCCATTCGGATTGCAATCCACAGCACGGCGATCGTCAACGGAGTTGCTACAATGATGGCAGCGCCGTGCCAATTGCCCTGAGTTAGTAATGCTTCAAGCTGGGCTTTGGGCATGCCCTTAATCCCGCCAAGCGCGGCGAGCAGCACACTCACGCCAAGAGCCGCCGACAGCGTGAACACGCCGTCGGCGATCAGGACGACGAGCGTTGTTTCCGCGAAATCCCAGGTCCGGGATTGCCGCACCGCGCCCGCAGCCGAGGGATCTGCCTTATCGAGATTGGTCATGCTGGTTTTCCGCGACAACGTCGCAGCGAAGCTAGGAGCCGGTTCTACCTAACATACCTGAAAACCATAAGGGCGGGCAATCGCGGCAAACTGACTGGGGCGTCCCCTAGCCGCCCAGCCACATTGTCAGCACCACCGCGGTCATGTTGTTCAGCGCATGCAGCACGATGGTGAGCCAGAGCGAATTGGCGCGGTAGCGCATGTAGCCGAACCACAGGCCGATGGAGAAGACCTCGGCGAGAAAGTACAGATCGTATTGCAGATGCACCGCCGTCCACACCAGTGACGACAGGATGATCGCGCCGGGCACGCGCAGGAAGCTCGCCGACCAGCCGCTGAAGAGGAAGCCGCGCGCGAGCACCTCCTCCGACATCGGCGCGGCCACGCTGAAGGCGAACAGAAGCAACAGCGCTGCGCCGTTGTCGCGGCCCGATTTCAACAGATCGGTCATGAAGCCCGGCGTCGCCTCGCGGCCGAAGGATCGCGACACCACCTCCCAGGCCAGCACGACCACGATGAGCCCGGCAGCGCCAAGCAACAGCTGCCGCCAGGACGGCCAGCGCAGCGCTAGATAATCGACGAAGGATGCCTTCTTGATGCGGATGGCGAGCCACACCGCCGCGAGCGTCGCCGGCAGGCCCATGATGACCGACAAGGCCAACGCCTGCGGCTCGCGGCCGACCGACTGGATCGAGGCCATGTCGAGCGGCAGCCCGCGCATGGCCACCAGCAGCACGATCGCCCCGACCTGGCCGACGAACATCGCGACGAAGGTGAGCAAGCCCCACAGCGCCGTGCCCCAGAACTTCCAGAGGCGCAGCGGCGCAGGCCTCAGCATCAGCGGCGGATGATCGGGATTGAGGGAATCCATCAGAAGGCTTTCGTTTGGCAGGCTCATGGCAGCGCCCGCTCCAGCAGCGCTCGCACGTCGCCGCTCTCGAGCTCGACCGCGCCGTACATGCTGGCATGATTGGCGGCGAGGCGCGTAGCGGCGAACAGCTCGGCGTGACGCGGTGAGACGCCGTTGAGCGCAGCGGCGGCGGCCAGCAGGGCCAGCTGCTCGACCGCGAGCCGCGCGACACGCTCGCCGTCGGCGCGGCGGAACGTTTTGCCGATGAATGCGGCCGCCTCGCCCGCCCCGGACAGATCTTTCGTCTCGGCCGCAAGCGATTGCAGCACGGCCATCGCCGCTTCCGGCTCCCGTGAGAGCGCGCGGAGCACGTCGAGGCACATCACATTGCCCGAGCCTTCCCAGATCGCGTTGACCGGCGCCTCCCGGTAATGACGCGCCAGAATGCCGTCCTCGACATAGCCGTTGCCGCCGAGGCACTCCATTGCTTCGTAGAGAAATGGCGGCGCGCTCTTGCAAGTCCAGTATTTAATCGCGGGCGTCAAAAGGCGCATGTAGGCGGCCTCCGCCACGTCTTGCGGCGTGCGGTCAAAGGCGCGGCAGAGCCGCATCACCAGCGCCGAGCTCGCCTCGACATGCAGCGCCATGTCCGACAGCACGGCCTGCATCAGCGGCTGATCGGCGAGATGCTTTTGAAACACGCTGCGATGACGGGCGTGATGCAGCGCATGGGCGAGGCCCGAGCGCATCAGGCCGACCGAGGCAATCGCGCAATCCTGCCGCGTCAGCTGCACCATCTGGATGATGGTGCGGATGCCCTTGCCCTCCTCGCCCACGGCTTCCGCGTAGGCGCCGACGAACTCGACTTCCGAAGACGCGTTGGAGCGGTTGCCGAGCTTGTCCTTCAATCGTTGAAACTGGATCGCATTGACGGAACCATCCGGCGCAAAGCGCGGCATGAAGAAACAGGTCAGCCCGCTATCTGCCTGCGCCAGCACGAGGAACGCATCGCACATCGGCGCCGACATGAACCATTTGTGGCCGGTGATGCGATAGCCGTTCCCGTCGCGCACCGCGCGCGTCGTGTTGGCGCGCACGTCGGTGCCGCCCTGCTTCTCGGTCATGCCCATGCCGAGCGTCATGCCGCGCTTGTCCCACCACGGCGCGAAGCTGGGGTCGTAGCTCCTGGTCGACAACACCGGCATCACACGCGCGAGCAGGTCCGGCTGCATCGCCAGCGCCGCGACGGAGGCACGCGTCATCGTGATCGGGCAGAGATGGCCGGTCTCGACCTGCGAGGCCATGTAGAATTTTGCAGCACGAATGACCTCGGCGGCGTCGCCCGCAGGCTTGCCGTCCGCAGTCCAGGTCGAATTGTGCACGCCGGCATGGGCGCTGTGCGCCATCAGCTCGTGATAGGCCGGATGAAACTCGACCTGGTCGCGGCGGTTGCCCTTGGCATCAAACGTGCGCAGTTTTGGCGTGTTCTCATTCGCCGCGCGCCCGCGATGAGCCATCGTGGCCGAGCCCCAGTGCTTGCCGAACTCCGATAGCTCCCGCTCCGCCGCCGCGCCGCCATTCGCCCTCACGGCGTCGATCAGCGGCTGATCCACGGCAAAGAGATTCACATCCTCGAACGGCGGCGACTGGTTGAAGACCTCGTGGGTCGCGAAGCTAGGCTGGGTCATCTTACGTCCTTGGCGCGAAATCAGTTCCGCCGCGGCTGGATCGGGAAATCATAGGCCGCCCCGCCCGCCCCCGGCAGGGAAAAATGCCACCACTCCTTCGAATAGTTCACAAAGCCTTGCTTGGCCATCGCAGTCAAAAGCCGCTTGCGCCAGGCGCGCTGAGCCGGATTGATCGACGGTGCTGCGGTATGCCCCTTTGCATCCGTGCAATCATAGCCGGTGCCCATGTCCACGCTGGCTTCCGGCAGCCGCGCCTCGACGGGCGCCGTGCAGTCGGCATAGGCTTTTGAGGGATCAATCTTGGCGGAATTGTCGGCCTTGAGATCGACCAAAGTAAGGTCGAGCGCCGCCCCCGTGGAATGCTGCGAGTGGCCGGCGATATAGCCGAGGCGAAACAGCTCGGTCTTCGGTATCCTCGGGTTGTAGCGCCGATCGGCGGCGCTCTCTTGGCCGTTCTGCGACCATCTCACCATATCTAGCGAGGCCCGCGCCGGCCCGTAGCAGTCGAACATTTTCAGCGACAGGTTCTGCGCCGCCAGCTCCTGCTGCACCGCCTTCAGCCGCAGGCCGACTTCGCGCTTCACCACGCATTCGCCCGCGCCATAGCCGGCGAGCGGGCGGCCGACGAAATTGTTCGATGTGGCGTAGCGGATGTCCTGGATGATGCTGGGATCGACGTCGCGCAAATAGACGAAGCCGCCCGGGAACGATTGGGCTGACGCGGATGAGATTGACGCGATTGCTAAAAGTGCAAACAAAATTGGCTTCGCGAAGCACATTCTTTTTCCCCTGTCTTTCCGGGGCGCCGAAGGCGAACCCGGAATCTCGAGATTCCGGGTCTGGCGCCTTGCGCGCCATCCCGGAATGACGGTGCGGACGACAGATCGGGGGATAACTCCCCGCCCCGGCTTTGGCCCTTGCTCCCCCCGCCATCCGCGCCTATAGCTCTCGCTTTAATGACATCGAAATCGACCTTCGTCCTCGGCCACCGGCATTTGCTGGGCATCGAGGGCCTTTCCGCGGCCGACATCAGCGGCCTGCTCGACCTGTCCGAAGAATATGTCGAGCTCAACCGCCAGGTTGACAAGAAGCGCACCGTGCTGCGCGGACGGACGCAGGTGAACCTCTTCTTCGAGGCCTCCACCCGGACCCAATCCTCGTTCGAGCTCGCGGGCAAGCGCCTCGGCGCCGACGTCATGAACATGTCGGTCTCCTCCTCGTCCATCAAGAAGGGCGAGACGCTGGTCGATACCGCGATGACGCTGAACGCCATGCACCCGGACATCCTGGTGGTGCGCCATCACGCCTCCGGTGCGGTGGAACTGCTGGCCCGCAAGGTCGACGGTTCCGTGATCAATGCCGGCGACGGCGCGCATGAGCATCCGACCCAGGCGCTGCTCGACGCACTCACCATCCGCCGCAACAAGGGCCGGCTCGAGGGCCTCGTGGTCGCGATCTGCGGCGACGTGCTGCATTCGCGCGTGGCCCGCTCCAACATCATCCTGCTCAACACCATGGGCGCCCGTGTCCGGGTCGTCGGCCCCTCCACGCTGCTGCCGCCCGGCATCGAGCGGATGGGCGTCGAGGTCGCGCGCGACATGCGCGAAGGGCTCAACGGCGCGGATATTGTCATGATGCTGCGGCTGCAGCGCGAGCGCATGAACGGCTCCTTCGTGCCATCGACCTCCGAATATTTCCATTATTTCGGGCTCGACCAGAAGAAGCTCGGCTACGCCAAGCCCGACGCGCTGGTGATGCATCCCGGCCCGATGAACCGCGGCGTCGAGATCGACACCGCCGTTGCCGACGGCGCACAGTCCCTGATCCGCGAACAGGTGGAGATGGGCGTGGCCGTGCGCATGGCGGTGCTCGAAGCGCTCGCCCGCAACCTGCCGAACGCGTGAGGCCCATGCTGACCGATCGCCGCCCGATCCTGCTCGCCAACGCCCGCGTCGTCGATCCCTCCAGGGATTTCGACGGCCCCGGCGACGTCCTGATTGCCGACGGCATCATCCGCGAGACCCGCCGCGGCATTGGTGCGGCCGGCGTCCCCGAGGGCACTGACGTCGTCAACTGCACGGGCAAGATCGTCGCGCCCGGCCTGATCGACATGCGCGCCTTTGTCGGCGAACCCGGCTTCAGCCATCGCGAGACCTTTGCCTCGGCAAGTCTCGCGGCCGCGACCGGCGGCGTCACCACAATCATCTGCCAGCCCGAGACCGAGCCGGTCATCGACAATTCCGCGACCGTCGATTTCGTGATGCGCCGCGCCCGCGACACCGCGATCGTCAACATCCTGCCGATGGCCGCACTCACCAAGGGCATGCGCGGCCAGGAGATGACTGAATTCGGCCTGCTCAAGGCCGCCGGCGCGGTCGCCTTCAGCGATGGCGACCGCAGTGTGACCAATTCGCAGGTGATGCGGCGTGCGCTGACCTACGCCCGCGATTTCGACGCGCTGATCGTGCACCACACCGAGGACCCCGATCTCATCGGCGAAGGCGTGATGAACGAGGGCGAGTTCGCCTCGCGCCTCGGACTGATGGGCATCCCGAAGGCCGCCGAGGCCGTGATCCTCGAACGCGACATGCGCCTCGTCGCGCTGACCGGCGGCCGCTACCACGCTGCCGCGCTGTCCTGCGCCGAGTCGCTCGAGATTTTGAAGCGCGCCCGCGATGCCGGTCTGGCCGTCAGTGCCTCGGTCTCGATCAACCACCTTGCACTGAACGAGAACGACGTCGGCCCCTACCGCTCGTTCCTGAAGGTGTCGCCGCCATTGCGCACCGAAGATGATCGCCGCGCGATGGTTGCTGCCGTCGCTTCCGGCCTCATCGACGTCATCATGTCCGACCACAATCCGCAGGACGTCGAGGTCAAGCGCCTGCCCTTCGCGGAAGCAGCTCCGGGCGCGATCGGCCTCGAGACCATGCTGCCGGCCGGCCTGCGGCTGGTCCACAATGGCGAGCTGGACCTCAAGACGCTGATCCGGGCGATGTCGACCCGGCCGGCCGAACTGCTTGGGCTCGCAGGCGGAACCCTGCGCGTAGGTAGCCCGGCCGACATCGTGGTCATTGATCCCGATGTCCCCTGGGTGGTCGATCCCGCCGACCTCAAATCGCCCTGCAAGAACACCCCGTTCGATGAAGCGCGCTTTACAGGTCGCGCCATCCGGACCATCGTTGGCGGGCGAACCGTATATGAGCATGTCTGACGTGCGAAGACGCGGCCAAGGGGTTTACGGACATGGGGCTTACAGACATGGGGCGTGATGCACTCCTGCCGGTGGCCTTGCTCATCGGCTACCTGCTCGGCTCGATTCCGTTCGGGCTGATCCTGACCAGGCTCGCCGGCACGCAGGATCTGCGCTCGATCGGCTCCGGCAATATCGGCGCCACCAACGTGCTGCGCACCGGACGCAAGGGCCTCGCTGCTGCGACCCTGCTGCTCGACGCGCTGAAAGGCACAGCGGCCGTGGTGATATCAGGCTATATCGCCGGCCCCAATGCCGCGATGCTGGCGGGCCTTGGCGCCTTCCTCGGCCACCTCTTCCCGATTTGGCTCAAATTCAAAGGCGGTAAGGGCGTCGCCGTCTATATCGGCATCCTGCTCGGCCTGTTCTGGCCGGCCGCGATGGTGTTCTGCGTGATCTGGCTAGCGACCGCCTTCACCACCCGCTACTCCTCGCTCTCGGCGCTGGTGGCCGCCTTCGTCACGCCGCTGTTCCTGTGGTGGTTTGGCCATCTCGCGCTGGCCTCGCTGTCCGTCGTGCTGACGCTGCTGCTGTTTTACATGCATCGCGAGAACATCAAGCGATTGCAATCGGGCAAAGAAGGCCGGATCGGCGAGAAGGCCTAGAGCCGAAAAAAGTACGGATACCGCCGCAGGGTCTCCGCATTATATGCCAAATCCTGTTCAAAACTTGCAGCCGACTCAGGGCTAGAATGGTGAACGGGTTCCATGCCTGTCATCCCTGACAGAGCCAAGGCCTTACGCGGTTGCTCAGAATGAGCGAGAAGATTGTCGGTACGCACGATGAAGGCGGCTCGCAGGGCACTGCGGCAAGCCGGCTGCTCTCGTCGACCAACATCTGGTCCGATGCGCCCTCGCCGCCTCCCGCGCCAAAACCCGTCTCCCGGCCGGCGCCGCCACCTGATCCCATCCCGCAAGCTCGCGTAACCGTCGAGGTCGTCCCGACCCCTGCGCCTGCTGTCCCCGCACCGGCGCGCGTCAAGCAATGGCCGCCGCAAAAACTGTCGCTGGCGCTGCAGGGCGGCGGCAGCTTTGCGGCCTTCACCTGGGGCGTGCTGGAACGGCTGCTGGAAGAGCCGACCATTGAATTCGACACCATCAGCGGCGCGAGCGCCGGCGCCATCAATGCGTTGCTCCTGGCCGGCGGCCTTGTCGAAGGCGGCCGCGAGGGCGCGCGCAGCCGGCTGAACCGGTTCTGGCTCCGGCTGATGCATGAAGCCTCGTTCCGCTCGCTGATGCTGATCGGCGGCTTCTCGCCGGCGGGAGGATCGGTCGCGTTCGGGCCGACGCTGCGCTCCGGCCAGTTCGATCCGTTCGATCTCGATCCGCTGCGCCAGGTGCTGTCGCGCGACATCAATTTTGAGGCCCTGCGCGAGACCAAATGCCCAAAGCTGCTGATCGCGGCCACGCGCATCCGCGACGGGCAGCAACAGATTTTTGGTAACGAGGCGATCACCGCGGATGTCGCGCTGGCCTCGACCTGCCCGCCGCTGGTTCACTGCGCCGTCGAGATTGATGGCGAAGCCTACTGGGACGGCGGCTTCGGCGGCAATCCGCCGCTGATACGACTCGCGCAGCAATCGACGACCGCCGATCTGCTGCTCGTCCAGGTCACGCCTACGCGCGATAATTACGTCCCGATCACGCTCGCCGCGATCGACCGCCGCCTCGACCAGATCGCCGCCAACGCCGCCCTCAACGCCGAGATTGCGGCGATCGAATGGGCGCGCTCCCATGCAGCACCTGCGCTGCGGCTCTCCAAGATCGCCGCAGAGGACTCGATCGAGGGCCTGGCGCAACGCTCGTCCACGGATCTCGGCCGCGGCTTCATCCGCCTGTTGCACCGGAGCGGCCGCGAGACGGCCGAGCGTTGGCTCGGGCAAGGCACTGTCGGCGCCGAGACCCGACGCGCCCTTCTTGCTGCCGAGCCCGCGCTAGCCTGACCTCGCCAGCGCGTTCTCCAGGAACCACGCCGCCGCCAGTGCGCCGGGATCGTTGCCGAAGCGCGCGATCACCTGCACGCCGATCGGCAAGCCGCCCGCCTTCATCACGGGCACGTTGACGCAAGGATTGCCCATCAGCGTCCACAGCCGGTTGTAGCGAGGCGAGCCGGTCGAGGCGAGCTCCTTGGCCGGCGCGGTGCCGGGCGCAGAATAGGTGAGCAGCACGTCGAAACCCTCGAACAACTCGCCGAGCTCGCGCCGGCCGCGGCGGGCGATCCGGCGTGCATCGTCGTACTCTTTCGGCGTCAGTCCGACCGTTTCATCGAGGCTGGCGCGCAGCATCGGCGCGATCTCGTCGTGATGCGCGTCAAACTCCCAGGCGAGCGCGCGATGCGCCTCAAAATCCTGGATGATCGGGTGGATGCGCCAGGCCTCCTTGACCGCCTCCGGCAGATCGATGGTCTGCACGCTGGCGCCGGCCTTCCCGGCCGCCTTGATCGCGGCCTGCAAGCCCTCTTCCGCCGCCGGCTCCGCGGCCTCGGCAAATTCCTGCCTAACCACGCCGATGCGCGGCGACTTCGCCGGAGCGATGCCCGAGAATTCGGCGCGGCCGGTCATCGCCAAAAGTCCGCGTGCGAGATCTTCCGCGCGCGCGCCGAACAGCCCGACCGTGTCGAGCGCCCACGAATAACACTTCACGCCGACTGTCGGCAGCATGCGGAACGACGGCTTGATCGCGGCAGCGCCGCAATAGGCGGCCGGCCGGATCACCGAGCCGCCGGTCTGGGTGCCCAGCGCCAGCGGGATCATGCCGGCGCCGACGGCTGCCGCCGAACCCGAGGACGAGCCGCCCGGTGTATGTCCAGGATTGTGCGGATTGAGCGTCTGCGTCGGATCGCGCGAGGCGAACGCGGTGGTCGTGGTCTTGCCGATGATGGTGGCGCCGGCCCGTTTCAGCATCATCACGACAGGCGCGTCCGCGCGCGGCTGCCAGCCGCGATAGATCTGCGAGCCCATCTCGGTCGGGAAATCGGCGGTGTCGATGATGTCCTTGATGCCGACCGCGATGCCGCGCAACGGGCCGGAGGCCGGCGCCTTCGCCGACTTGTCGTAGCGGACGAAGGCGCGGACGTCGTTCTCCCTGGCCTCGATCGCCGCAAGGGAGTGAGCGATAGCGTCATCGGGCGAAAGCTCCCCCGCTTCGATGCGGCGCTGGAGCTCGGCAAGTGAGATCATGGCAAAATCCTTCTTATTGGCATCGCTTTTAGCATCGCGACGAGGTCGCGCAAGCGCGCGTGGACGCGATCAATCCAAGCGTGGAGTTGAGCGAGACCAGACGGTTCGACCGCATCCGCCGAGCACCTCAAGCCGGCATCTCGACCACAGCATTCGTCTCCGCGGAGCGTCGCAGCCTGGCCGTTAGGGTAGAAAATAGAAACAATGATTTTCAATCATTTCTATTTCGATCGCAATTCGATCGGGCCAGTTTGACACCACAACCAAGGCCTCACGGCGCGCAGCTTCTACCGGCAACAAACCTCACTGCCGTCGAACCTCAACCAAGCACTGGAGCAACTACCATGGATACGACGACCCGTTATGCTTCCCTCGTCGGCAGATTGATGATCGGCCTCCCGTTCGCAATGAGCGGCTTCGGCAAGCTCGCCGCCTATGGTGCGACGACCGCCTACATCGCCTCTGCGGGATTACCGGTGCCACCATTGGCTTACGCGATCGCAGTTCTCGTCGAGCTCGGTGGCGGCCTGCTGCTGATCGCCGGCTATCAGGCCCGCTCGGTCGCGCTGGCGATGGCCGTATTCACGCTGGCCGCGGCAGTCTCGTTCCACAACAACTTTGCCGACCAGAATCAGATGATCCATTTCCTCAAGAACGTGATGATGGCGGGCGGCCTGCTTCAGATCTTTGCCTTCGGCGCTGGTGCGATCAGTCTTGACGCTCGCCTCTCGCGGGGCGGCGTTGCGGTCGCTCAGGCGGCACACGCGCGCTAGACGGACGGCGTTGCGGAAGACTCGTCGACGGCGGCGGGTCTTCCGGCCATGCTTTTGAAGCGCGATCATCGCACGCCCCTGTTGCCCACGCTCTCAGGTTGCTCCATGCTGTCCCCACAAGGAGACGCCGTGGACGCCATCAATCCAAGCGTGGAGCTGACCGAAGCTGAACGGATCGATCGCCTGCGGCTGATCCGTTCCGACAATGTCGGGCCGCGCGGTATTATGGCGCAAACGCCACAAGCGGGGCCTCGAAAGGATTCCCGCGCGTTCGCACCTAGTACCGTCCATTTGAAAGGAATGGACGATGCGCAGGCTACTACTGGCGGCACTGGCCGCCTTGATTGCGATCTCAATTAGCGATGCTGCTATAGGGGCGGTAGGTCACTTTAAGCCCATCCTTTGGGATGGTGCTAATGGGATCGGAAAGGTTGACAATCTTCCCGTCAGCCCCGGTGATGTTGAGGACATGGCAAGTCTGGTGGGGATCGCTAGACCCCACGAAATGGTACTCAGCGCACAGCAAAATGGTGACATCGAACCATTTTCGTTCGTCTTTAGCCGCTTGCTGAACCTGTTCGGCGGGAACGACGCTATAGGCCGTTCTGGGGATCATGCGGCTTGGGAAGACGATATTCTCAGCCTTATCGAGGCGGGCAAAAGGAGGCTTCTTGTATTCTTGGCCGCTGCGGCTGACACCGTGCCCTTCGATGAATGCAGAAATCCAAGGCTCAACCAGCATGGCTGGGCTCTTGCCCACGTTTGTAAGGTCGAAACTGAGAGCAATGTGAGCGCCGTCCGCATAGAACGAAATATCTTCGGCGACCTGAATCTTCGTAATATCGATCCACGGCCTCTGATCGGCCTCTATCAGCTTAAGTTGAGCGAGAGCGGCTTTAGCAGAATCGGAGGCAGCATCGGCGGCTTTACTGGCGGCGCCCACGTTGCGCTCGCCGGATACAAAAAGGGCAACAGTGGCCAAGACCAAGAGAGCAGTAAAAACAGCCAGCCACTTGGTGTAGGCGGCTATGACGTCATCGGTGCTTTCCTTAAGGGATGGCGGCGCGCCAGCCCCGGGCAGATTTTCGTTGGAACGTTGCTGTTCTGTCTGAGCGCTCTGTGCCTCGTTTGGATTCTTGCCTTTTTCATCGTCGAATAGTGTTCGCCAAAGCACAAAGCCAAGAAACACAGCAACAATGATATAAGTGCCGTAAACGGCCGCACTGGTCACAATTTTAAGCACGCAACCGGCCCCCGCCGTTTTTAGATCTCCTCCAATGCTACCCCTTCGAGTTCCAGCGCTGCAACACACGTAAGGAAGAATGTTCCGGGGAATGTTCCCCGTGCCAGCTTATTGGTGATTGACGCCTTCATTTCCTTTAGCCCGTGGTTTCTGAGTCGCTTCGCCAACTCGGCATAGGTGACTTCGGTATCCTTCAGCTTGTGCTTCAGGAATGCCGCGACGCGTTCGTTCTTCTTGGGAATCGCCAAGGCGAACGCGATAGCGCCAACGAACCCAGCATTTTGGTTACCATTCGAAATGGCATTGGTGCGGCCACCCCTAAAAGTGGAATCCTGACCGCGCTTTTGAATCACGGGCAGAATCCCAACCGGTCAGTCAGGTGCAAGGGGAGCTGCCAGATTTCCGTTTCTGGGGCCCCTCGAGGCGCCGCAAGCGCGCCGGCGCTATTGCCCACGCCCTCAGGTTGTTCCATGCTGTCCCACAAGGAGACGCCGTGGACGCCATCAACCGAAGCGTGGAGCTGACCGAAGCTGAACGGATCGACCGCCTGCGGCTGATCCGCTCCGACAATGTCGGGCCGCGCACTTTCAAATCACTGGTCGATTATTTCGGCACCCCGCGCGCCGCGCTGGAGCGGCTGCCCGATCTGGCGCGCCGCGGCGGTGCGGCCCGGTCGGGGCGCATCTGCAGCGCGGACGAAGCGATGGCTGAGCTCGCCGCTAGCCGGAAGCTCGGCATCGCCTGGCTCGCGCCCGGCGAGGACGGCTATCCGGGGCGGCTGGCGACGCTCGACGATGCGCCGCCGCTGCTTGCGGTGCGCGGTGACGTCGCGAGCTTGATGCGGCCGATGATCGCGATCGTCGGCTCGCGCAACGCCTCCGGCGCTGGCCTGAAATTCGCCGGCCAGCTCGCGCGTCAGCTCGGTGAAGCCGGCTTCATCATCATCTCGGGGCTCGCGCGCGGCGTCGATCAGGCCGCGCATCGCGCTAGCGTCGAGAGCGGCACGATCGCGGTGCTTGCCGGCGGCCATGATTGCATCTACCCGCCCGAACATGGCGAACTGCTCACATCGATCCTCGACCACGCGGGAGCTGCGATTTCCGAGATGCCGCTTGGTCACGAGCCACGCGCCCGCGACTTTCCCCGCCGCAACCGGCTGATCTCAGGCGCTTCGCTCGGCGTGGTCGTGGTGGAAGCTGCACAACGGTCGGGCTCGCTGATCACCGCGCGGATGGCGGCGGAACAGGGTCGCGAGGTATTCGCGGTACCCGGCTCGCCGCTCGACCCGCGCGCCGCCGGCACCAATGATCTGATCAAACAGGGCGCGACGCTTGTCACCGAAGCCGCCGACATCGTCAACGCTCTCGCACCGATCATGGAGCGGCCGCTGATGCTGCCCGCTCGCGAGCCCGACAGCGAGCCGTTCGAGAGCGATCCGCAAGGGCACGACCGCGACCAGATCACCGGCCTGCTCGGCCCTGTCCCGATCTCCATCGACGATCTCGTGCGGATGTCCGGCGCCTCGCCCGCGATCGTGCGCACCGTCTTGTTGGAGCTCGAGCTCGCCGGCCGGCTCGAGCGCCACGGCGGCGGATTGGTGTCGCTGCTTTAGTGCTGTGCCTCTGACGTCGTCATTCCGGGGCGCGACGAAGTCGCGAGGCCGGAATCCATTCGTCCACTTGCTTCGCGGTCAAATGGATTCCGGGCTCCCTCGCTTCGCTCCGGCCCCGGAATGACGGAGTGAACAGTCGCGAGTCGCAGCACTAACTTCCGTTGCGCTTGTCGAACTGCGTGCGCGCGGCCTCGATCTGCGCCAGATGGTCCATCGCCCATTTGCCGAGCGCCTCGACCGGCTGCGACAGCCCGCGGCCGAGATCGGTCAGCTCGTAGTCGACGCGCGGCGGAATGGTCGGGAAGATGGTGCGCGTGACGAGGCCGTCGCGCTCCAGCCCGCGCAAGGTGAGGGTCAGCATCCGCTGCGAGATGCCGTTGATCATGCGCTTCAGCTCGTTGAAGCGTTTGGGCCCGTCGCTCAGCATCATGATGACGAACACGCTCCATTTGTCGCCGACCCGCGACAGCACGGAGGCGACCCCGCGGCAATCCGCATGGTTCGGATCCGGCCTCTCCAAGGCAGGCAAATCGGTGTGTGTCGGTTTCAACAATGTGCCCATGGCTCAAAAAAGTGCGTTCTTGCGGGGATTTCGACAGTCACTCATGTAGTCCTGGTTACAAATCTATACCATAGGTGACACCGATGAAACTCCTCCATCTCGACTCCAGCGTACTCGGCCCCCACTCCGTCTCCAGGCAGGTCTCCGCCGCCATCGTCGACCGGCTGCGGCAGGCAACGCCGTCGCTCGACCTCGTCTACCGCGACCTGACCCAGATCCCACTCGCCCATCTGTCAGGATCGCACCTTGCGGCCGCCCAGGGCGCGCCCGCGCCGGCGGAACTCGGACCGGACCTTGCGGCGAGCGCGGCCGTGCTGGACGAGTTCCTAGCGGCCGACATCGTCGTGATCGGCGCGCCCATGTACAATTTTACAATTCCGAGCCAGCTCAAGGCCTGGATCGACCGCGTGCTGGTGGCGGGGAAGACGTTCAAATACGGCGCGAACGGCCCGGAGGGACTCGCCGGCGGCAAGCGCGTCATCGTCGCGATCTCACGCGGCGGTTATTACGGTCCGGGTACGCCGGCCGCCTCGCTTGAACATCTTGAGACTTATCTGCGCGGCGTGTTTGCTTTCATGGGCATCACGAGCCCCGAATTCATTGTCGCCGACGGCATCCAGGTCGGTCCGGAGCATCGCGAGAAGGCGCTCGCAGGCGCGCTCCAGGCGGCAACGAGCCTGCGCGCGGCCTGAGGCCACGCCGACATCATCAGCCGCCAAAGCGTCTGCGGCGGCTGATGGATCGGCGGACGTTTCGCGAAGCTAAAACCAGGCGCCCTGCACCCCCAGGATCACGGCAACGAGCGATATGAGCAGGCCGATGCCGGAGAACAGCGCAACCGCCATGAGTTCGGTCGTGTCGGAGCGTTTGGCCGGAACGGCGGATTTCTCGGTGTAAATGCGCGGTACTGAAATCGGCGAAAGAATGCGAGCTGCCTTTGGCATGACGGGCTCCCCTGAAATGAGTCCTTATGACCCCTGCCCGTAGGAAGGTCTTGGCAGCACGCGCGAAGGTTCAACGCATCACGCAAGCTTCACAAAATACATCTCGCAAGACGTGGGAACCGGCCGGCGCAACCGTTCGCGGGTTAGTGCCGGCCGGTGCATTTTTTAGATCGCTTGATCAACCGCGATAGATCGGCGCGCCGCTCGGCGAGGCCACTGCGCCGCCGTCGACGAAGATCTCCTGCCCCTGGATGTGCGCGGAATCGTCCGATGCAAGGAACAAGACCGTCTTCGAAATGTGATCCGGTTCACCCATGCGCCCCAGCGGCGTAGACAGCGCGATGCGCTTCTCGAACGCCTTCTCCGCTTCGGGCGTTGCGATCGCCGCGCCCCAGATCGGCGTGCGGATCGCGCCGGGCGCGACCACGTTGACGCGGATGCCGCGCGGCGACAGTTCCGAGGCCATGATCCGCGCCATCGCCCGTACGCCCGCCTTCGCCGCGCCATAGGCGGAGTAGCCGGGAATGCCGAGCACGGAGATCACCGAACCGTTGAGGATGATCGAGGCATTGTCTTTGAGATAGGGCAGCGCCGATTGCACCGTGAAGAACACACCGGTGAGATTGGTGCTGATGACTTTCTCGAACACCTCAGGCGTTGCGGAGCCGAGCGGCGTGCTGCCGGGAATGCCGGCATTGGCGAACACGATGTCGAGCTTGCCGAACTTTTCGGCGCCCTTCTTGATCGCGGCTTCGGTTGCGGCGATGTCGGTGGCATCCGCCGCGAGGGCAAGCACGTTCGGCCCAAGCTCCTTCGCGGCGGCCTCCAGCGTCTCCTTGTTGCGCCCGGTGATGATCACCTTGGCGCCCTCGGCGACGAACAGTTTTGCCGTCGCCAGTCCAATGCCGCCGTTGCCGCCGGTAATCAATGCCGTTTTGTTCTTAAGCCTCACGCTCGCCTCCAGTGGTTGCATAATGAAACTACGTTGCCATCTAGGCCCCATGGTTTTATAATGCAACCACACAAGCGCGTGATGGGAGCGGAAGCGACGGGACCGGGACGATGGTGAAACGAACCAGCTTTGAAGGCGATTCCTGCCCTATCGCACGATCGCTCGAGGCGATCGGCGACCGGTGGTCGCTGCTGATCATCCGCGAGGCGCTGTTCGGTGTGCGCCGCTTCGGCGAGTTTCAGAGCAAGCTCGGCATGGCGAAGAACATTTTGTCAGCACGGCTGCGATCGCTGGTCGATCACGGCATTCTGGCGACAGCCCCCGCCTCCGACGGCAGCGCGTACCAGGAATATGTGCTAACGCCGAAGGGACGCGGCACTTTTCCGATCCTGGTCGCGCTCCGCCAATGGAGCGAGGAGTTCGACGAACATCCCGACGAGATCGCGACCATCCTGGTCGATCGCGCGAAAGGCCGCCCGGTTAAGAAACTCGAAATGCGCGCAGAAGACAGCCGCCTGCTCGCGCCGGCCGACACCATGCTGAAGCCGCGACCGGCACCGCGACGGCAGTCGGCGTAGCGATGACCAGATTCGGCGCGCGGGACGAGATAAGCCCCGCTACGACAGCTTGCGCTTGCTCCGGAGCCGCAAATGCTCGTCGGCCTTGAGCTTAGTCATTCCCAGGAGATAGTGCAGCGCGTCGAGCTTGTGCCGCTCGGCGAGTTTGCGCAGGGCAGCTGCCTGCTCGGCGATGAAGGCGACGGCTTCATCGACGCCGCCCTCTCCCGGTTCCTCGTTGCGCGGGCCTCCGCGCACGCCTGATGCGGCGCGCGCCCGTTTCTTTCCCGGCTTCGTCACCAGCCCCACCCGAATCCGTGCCGCGCGGAACATTACGCTGACAGCAACCGCAACTCCAAGGTTGTAATTTGCAACTTTCTCGATATGAAGCTTTTCCCATTCGGCGGGCCGTCAATACACTTCGATTTGACAGCGGGGGCCTCACCACCCATGTTCGGGTCGAAACGGCCGACCCGAATCTTCTCGATTTCGGCCCAATATTTTCCCGTAAGTTACTGGAACTACATGAATATCGTCATTGTGGAGTCGCCGGCGAAAGCCAAGACGATCAACAAATATTTGGGCTCGTCCTATGAGGTTCTGGCCTCATTCGGCCATGTCCGCGATCTTCCCGCGAAGAACGGTTCCGTCGATCCCGACGCCAATTTCAAGATGATCTGGGAGGTCGATCCCAAGGCGGCCGGCCGGCTCAACGACATTGCCAGGTCCCTGAAGGGCGCCGACCGCCTGATTCTCGCGACCGACCCTGATCGCGAGGGCGAGGCCATCTCCTGGCACGTGCTCGAGGTGATGAAGGAGAAGCGCGCGCTGAAAGATCAGAAGATCGAGCGGGTGGTGTTCAACGCCATCACCAAGCAGGCCGTCACGGACGCGATGAAGCATCCGCGCCAAATCGACGGCGCGCTGGTCGATGCCTATATGGCACGCCGGGCGCTGGACTATCTGGTCGGCTTCACCCTCTCCCCCGTGCTGTGGCGCAAGCTGCCGGGCGCCCGCTCGGCCGGCCGCGTGCAGTCGGTGGCGTTGCGCCTCGTCTGCGACCGCGAGCTCGAGATCGAAAAGTTCGTGCCGCGCGAATATTGGTCGCTGATCGCGACGCTGCTGACGCCGCGCGGCGATGCCTTCGAGGCGCGCCTCGTCGGTGCCGACGGCAAGAAGATACAGCGCCTCGACATCGGCACCGGCGCCGAAGCGGAGGACTTCAAGAAGGCGCTCGAACTTGCGACCTACGCGGTCACCGCGGTCGACGCAAAGCCCGCGCGCCGCAATCCGCAGGCGCCCTTCACCACCTCGACGCTGCAGCAGGAAGCCAGCCGCAAATACGGCTTTGCGCCGGCGCACACGATGCGGATTGCCCAGCGGCTTTATGAAGGCATCGACATCGGCGGCGAGACCACCGGACTCATTACTTATATGCGTACCGACGGCGTGCAGATCGCCCCTGAAGCGATCACCCAGGCACGCAAGGTGATCGGCGAGGATTACGGCAAGGCCTATGTGCCGGATGCGCCGCGCCAGTATCAGGCCAAGGCGAAGAACGCCCAGGAAGCGCACGAAGCGATCCGCCCGACCGACATGTCGCGCCGCCCGAACAGCATGAGCCGCAAGCTCGACGCCGACCAGGCGCGGCTCTATGAGCTGATCTGGAAGCGCACCATTGCGAGCCAGATGGAATCGGCCGAGCTCGAGCGCACAACCGTCGATATCACCGCGAAAGCCGGCGGCCGCACGCTGGAGCTGCGCGCCACCGGCCAGGTCGTCAAGTTCGACGGTTTTCTGGCGCTCTACCAGGAGGGCCGCGACGACGAGGAGGACGAGGACTCCCGCCGCCTGCCCTCAATGAGCGCGAACGACGCGCTGAAGCGGCAGTCGCTCGCCGTCACCCAGCATTTCACCGAGCCGCCGCCGCGCTTCTCGGAGGCGTCGCTGGTCAAGCGCATGGAGGAGCTCGGCATCGGCCGGCCCTCGACCTATGCCTCGATCCTCCAGGTCCTGAAGGACCGCGGCTACGTCAAGCTGGAGAAGAAGCGCCTGCACGGCGAGGACAAGGGCCGCGTCGTGGTCGCGTTCCTGGAAAGCTTCTTCAGCCGTTACGTCGAATACGACTTCACCGCCAATCTGGAAGAGCAGCTCGACCGCATCTCCAACAACGAGATCTCCTGGCAGCAGGTTCTGAAGGACTTTTGGCGCGACTTCATCGGCGCCGTCGACGAGATCAAGGACTTACGCGTCGCGCAGGTGCTGGACGTGCTCGATGAGATGCTGGGCCAGCACATCTATCCGCCGCGCGCAGATGGCGGCGACATCAGGCAGTGCCCGAGCTGCGGCACCGGCCGGCTCAATCTGAAGGCCGGCAAGTTCGGCGCCTTTGTCGGCTGCTCGAACTATCCGGAGTGCCGCTACACGCGCCAGCTCGCCGCCGAGGGCGAGACCACCGCCGACCGTTCGCTCGGCCAGGATCCTGACACCGGCCGCGATGTCTGGGTCAAGGCCGGCCGCTTCGGGCCCTACATCCAGCTCGGCGAGCAGAAGGATTACGAGGAAGGCGAGAAGCCGAAGCGTGCGGGCATCCCCAAGGGCACCTCGCCTAGCGATGTCGATCTCGAGCTCGCGCTGAAGCTGTTGTCGCTGCCGCGAGAAATCGGCAAGCATCCGGAGACGGGGCAGCCGATCACGGCCGGGCTTGGCCGCTTCGGACCGTTCGTCAAGCACGAGAAGACCTACGCCAGCCTGGAGGCCGGCGACGAGGTCTTCGATATCGGCCTCAACCGCGCCGTGACGCTGATCGCTGAGAAGGTTGCGAAAGGACCGAGCCGCCGCTTTGGTTCTGATCTCGGCAAGGCGCTCGGCGATCATCCGACGCTCGGCACCGTCACCGTGAAGAGTGGCCGTTATGGCGCCTATGTCAGCGCGGGCGGCGTCAACGCGACGATTCCGGCCGAGTTCGAAAAGGACACGGTGACGCTGCCACAGGCGATCGCGTTGATCGACGAGCGCGCGGCCAAGGGCGGCGGCAAGACCAAAAACTCCAAGACGGCGAAGAAGGCTGCGAAGCCAGCCAAGGCCAAGAAGACTGCGGCGAAGGCTGCCGACGGCGACGACGCCGTGCCAAAGACCAAAAAACCGGCCGCGAAGAAAGCGACCAAGCCCAAATCCGAATCCACCAGCAAGGCGCGCGCGCCCGTGTCGTCGACGGCCAAGACTTCGGCCACCAAGACGTCGCCGACAAAGGCAGCCGCAGCCAAAGCTCCGGCCAAAAAGAGTGCCGGCACCAATTAGAGGTTAAGTGAAACGCAAGAATGACCATGGCTTTCCCGACAGGAGCGCCATCGTCGCCTTCATCAAGGCACATCCAAGCAAGGTCGGAACCCGCGAGATCGCGCGCGAGTTCGGCCTGAAGAACGCCGATCGCATCGAGCTCAAGCGGCTGCTGCGCGAGCTCGCCGACGACGGCACCATCAAGAAAAGGCGCCATACGGTCTCCGAGCCGGACAGCCTGCCGCCGACGCTGGTCGCCGACATCACCGGCCGCGACCGCGACGGCGAACTGATCGCCTCTCCCACCGAATGGGACGAGGTGGAAGGCGGCGAGCCCCCCAAGGTCCGCATCCAGATGCCGCGCCGGCCCAAGCCCGGCACCGTCGCCGGCGTCCGCGACCGCGTGCTGTTGCGGGTCGAGCCGACCAACGAGACCGAAGGCCCGGCCTATCGCGGCCACATCATCAAGGTCTTCGACAAGGCCAAGAGCCGCATCCTCGGTGTGTTCCGCGAGCTTCCCGAAGGCGGCGGACGGCTTGTCCCCGTCGACAAGAAATCCGCCGACCGCGAGCTGAACATCGCTGCGGCCGACACACACGGCGCCCAGGACGGCGACCTCGTCAGCGTCGACATCGTCCGCACCCGCAGCTTTGGCCTGGCCTCGGGCCGCGTGAAAGAAAAACTCGGCTCGGTCAAGCCCGAGAAAGCGATCAGCCTGATCGCGATCTACGCCCACGACATCCCGCTGCAATTCTCCTCGGCCGCCGAGCGCGAGGCGGAAGCGGCGGAGCCTGCCAACCTGAAAGGGCGCGAGGATTGGCGCGACGTCCCGCTCGTCACCATCGATCCGCCGGACGCCAAGGATCACGACGATGCGGTGCATGCGCAAGCCGATCTAGACCCGAACAACAGGGGCGGCTTCATCGTCGATGTCGCCATTGCGGACGTGAGCTTCTACGTCAGGCCGGGCACCGCGCTCGACCGCGATGCGCAGGGCCGCGGCAATTCGGTCTATTTCCCCGACCGCGTCGTGCCGATGCTGCCCGAGCGCATCTCCAACAATCTCTGCTCGCTGGTGCCGGGCGAGCCGCGCGGCGCGCTCGCGGTGCGGATGATCATTGGCTCCGATGGCCGCAAGCGCTCGCACAGCTTTCATCGAATCCTGATGCGCTCGGCGGCGAAGCTGAACTACGCACAGGCGCAGGCGGCGATCGACGGAAGGCCTGATGACACCACCGGCCCCCTGCTCGATCCGATCCTGAGGCCGCTCTACGCCGCCTATGCCTGCGTCAAGCGCGCACGGGACGAGCGCGACCCGCTCAATCTCGATCTGCCCGAGCGCAAGATCCTCCTGAAGAGCGACGGTACGGTCGACCGCGTCGTCGTGCCCGACAGGCTCGACGCACACAAACTGATCGAGGAGTTCATGATCCTCGCCAACGTCGCGGCGGCCGAGATGCTGGAGAAGAAATCGCTCCCGCTGATCTACCGCGTGCATGACGAGCCGACGCTGGAGAAGGTCCACGCGCTCGCGGAATTTCTGGAGACTCTCGACGTTCCCTTCACCAAATCAGGCGCGCTGCGCCCGACATTGTTCAACCGCGTGCTGGCCCAGCTCGAAGGCCACGATTACTACCCGCTGGTCAGCGAGGTCGTGCTGCGCGCCCAGGCGCAGGCTGAATACTCCTCCGAGAATTACGGGCACTTCGGCCTGAACTTGCGCCGTTACGCGCATTTCACCTCGCCGATCCGCCGCTACGCCGACCTCGTCGTGCATCGCGCGCTCGTGCGTGCGCTCGGGCTCGGTGAAGGGGCCCTACCCGATAGCGAGACGCCGGAAACGTTGAGCGAAGTCGCTGCGCATATTTCGCTGACCGAACGGCGCGCGATGAAGGCGGAGCGCGAGACCGTCGACCGGCTAGTCGCCCATCATCTCGCCGACCGCATCGGCGCGACGTTCCAGGGCCGCGTCTCCGGCGTCACCCGCGCCGGCCTGTTCGTCAAGCTCGCTGAGACTGGCGCCGACGGCCTGATCCCGATCCGATCCCTCGGCACGGAATATTTCAACTATGACGAGAGCCGCCATGCGCTGGTCGGCACGCGCAGCCGCACCATGTACCAGCTGGGCGACGTCGTTGACGTCCGCCTGATAGAGGCAGCCCCCGTCGCAGGTGCATTACGTTTCGAGCTGCTGTCGTCATCCAGCGAGACCGCGCCGCGCGACCGCAGGCAACCCGGTCCGCAACGCCGCCCCTCGTTAAAGGCCCATCCGGGACGCAGTCCGGAGCGAAAACGCAAGCCGGCGAAGCCAAAACCCGGCAAGAAAAAAGGCAAAGGAAAGAACAAGGGCAAAGGCGGGGGACAGAAGGGCAACGCATGGTGACGATGAGCACGGCCCCGAAAATCTGGACGCGCGAGACCGGTCTCGTCGAGAAGCGCGACGTCTGGGCCGCGATGAAGCGCGGCTTTTCCGGCCGCTGCCCGCGCTGCGGCGAGGGAAAGCTGTTCCGTGCCTTCCTGAAGACGGCGTACAATTGCTCGTCCTGCGGACTCGACTTCACGCCGCATCGCGCCGACGATCTGCCCGCCTACCTCGTGATCGTCATCGTCGGCCACATCGTGGTGCCGGCCATTTTGTTGATCGAAACCAACTACACCACACCGGCCTGGCTCAGCTTCGCCGCCTATCTGCCCTTCACCTTCGTCGCCTCGCTCGCGCTATTGCAGCCGGTGAAGGGAGCTGTGGTCGGCTTGCAATGGGCTCTGCGCATGCACGGGTTTGACGAGAACCCGCCGGATGGTATTCCGCCTGTCTAAGCAAAATAAAGAAAAGCAGTTCGGGTGAGGATATGACGGATACGGCGCAGGCACTGGAGAAGGCCAAGGTCCACGAGGAGAAGGAGGCCGATCATCATCCTTATTTCCGTCCGAAGGATGCGGCGACACTGATCCTGGTCGATCGTAGCGGCAGCATTCCAAAAGTTTTGGTCGGCAAGCGCCACGACAAGGTGGTGTTCATGCCGGGAAAATTCGTCTTTCCCGGCGGCCGCGTCGACAAGGACGATTATCGCGTGCCGTGTGCGGCCCCCATCACCCCTGAGCTCGAATCCAATCTCGCCAAAGGCAGCCCGAAGACGCCGCCCTCGCGCGCAAAATCGCTCGCGATTGCCGCGATCCGCGAGGCCTGCGAAGAGACCGGTCTCTGCCTCGGGCGCAAGGCTGAGGGCAAGGCAAAGCTCGAAGGTCCCTGGAAGCCGTTCGCGGATGCGGGTCTCCTGCCCGACCCATCCAGCCTGTTCCTGATTGCCCGCGCGATCACCCCGCCCGGCCGCGTCAAGCGCTTCGACACGCGCTTCTTTACAGCCGATGCCTCCGCGATCGCCCACAGTGTCGATGGCGTGATTCATGCGGATGCGGAACTCGTCGAATTGGTCTGGGTCGAGCTCGGCTCAAAGCCGCTCGCCGATCTGCATCCGATGACGCGCAACGTGCTCAACGAACTCGACGCGCGCCTTGCGACCGGTCCACTTCGGCACGACGCGCCGGTGCCATTCTTCCGTTTCTACGGCGGCAAGATGCAGAAAGATATTTTGAGCTAGTTCGGCGCGCCGCCCCAGTCCCTCCCCAGTCATTCCGGGCCGCGCGTAGCGCGAACCCGGAATCCATCCCGCGTCAATCTCTGCGGCTTGATGGATTCCGGGCTCGCCGCTCCGCGCGCCCCGGAATGACGGGAATGTGCTGAGCAGGCACCGAAAAACGAAAAATGTTCCTACGCATCCCAATGGCGGAGTTCCCACTCGTGCCTATGTCTTTCCGAACGACACCCGGAACGGACACCGCGCAATGGCACAACGGCAACTCAAGCTCGGCGCATTCATGCGCCCGGTCAGCATCCACACCGCCGCCTGGCGCTATCCCGGGGCCTGGCCCGACGCCAATTTCAATTTCAGCCACATCAAGCAGCTGATCCAGAAGCTCGAGGCCGGCAAGTTCGACGCCTTCTTCATGGCCGATCACCTTGCCGTCCTGAATATGCCGGTCGATGCGCTCAAGCGCAGCCACACGGTGACCTCGTTCGAGCCGTTCACGCTGCTGTCGGCGCTCTCGGCGGTCACCGAGCGGATCGGCCTGATCGCGACCGGCTCGACCACGTTTGACGAACCCTATCACGTTGCGCGCCGCTTCGCCTCGCTCGACCATCTCAGCGGCGGCCGCGCGGGCTGGAACATCGTCACCACCTCGAATCCGGACGCGGCGCTGAATTTCGGTCTCGACGACCACATGGAGCACGCCGAGCGCTACAAGCGCGCCCGCGAATTCTACGACGTCGTCACCGGCCTGTGGGATTCTTTTGCGGACGATGCCTTCGTGCGCGATGTCGAGAGCGGGGTGTTCTTCGAGCCTTCGAAGATGCATGTGCTCGACCACAACGGCAAATATCTGAAGGTGCGCGGCCCCCTCAACATCGCCCGTCCCGTGCAGGGCTGGCCTGTGATCGTGCAGGCCGGCGCCTCCGAGGATGGCCGGCAGCTTGCAGCAGAGACCGCGGAAGCCGTGTTCACGGGAGGCGGCAGCCTTGCCGACGGACAGAAACTTTATGCCGACATCAAGGGCCGCATGGAGAAGGTCGGCCGCGATCCCGAGCACCTCAAGATTCTTCCCGGCGCGTTCGTCGTGGTCGGCGACAGCGTCGACGAGGCCAAGGAGAAGCGCGCCCTGCTGGACAGCCGCGTGCATTACGACAGTGCTATCGCCTCGCTGTCGGTCATCCTCGGCACAGATGCTTCGGGCTTCGACCCGAACGGACCGCTGCCTAATATCCCCGAGACCAACGCCAGCAAGAGCGGCCGCCAGCGCATGGTCGACCTCGCCGCCCGCGAAAAACTCACGGTGCGCCAACTCGCCCAGCGCGTCGGCGGCTACGGCGGGCTGTCCTTCGTCGGCACGGCGCAAACCATCGCCGACCAGATGGAGGAATGGCTAGTCGGACGCGGCTCCGACGGTTTCAACATCATGTTCCCGTTCCTCCCCGCAGGCCTCGACGATTTCGTCGACAAGGTCGTCCCCGAGCTGCAGCGGCGCGGAATTTTCCGGAAAGAGTATGAAGGAGCCACGTTGAGGGAGAATCTGGGCCTGCCGCGACCGAAAAACCGGCTCTTCGAAGCGTGAAAGGTCCGATTTGGGTGGTTTTTACCCGCTAAAACCTTGACATCAGGCGGTTTCTGGCTAGGTTGCCGGCCAACGCGGGCCGTTTGGCCGGCTCCAGATTCCCTTCATTCCTGAGGTTCTGAACATGGCCAAAGCGGTCACCATCAAGGTCAAGCTCGTGTCCTCGGCTGACACCGGCTTCTATTACGTCGCCAAGAAGAATTCGCGCACCATGACCGACAAGCTGGTCAAGAAGAAGTACGATCCGGTCGCGCGCAAGCACGTCGAGTTCCGCGAAGCCAAGATCAAGTAAGATCGGCGACAGCGCAGGAATTTGCGGGGCCCTTGCGGGCCCCGTTTGCGTTTTGGGGATCCGTCTCCCTGAGGTGGCCGCTTCTTCAGCGGCCCTCGAAGGGCGACGGCCCGGCTTGCATCCGGGCCGTCATCCTTCGAGGCTCCGCATGGGACGCGTCGCGTCCCATGCCTCGCACCTCAGGATGACGGTCCGATATCGAGCCTGGCCCCGTTCCGTCCACAAAACGGGCTGCTGCGCTACGTCCGGAAGCGGTCATCACATGGCCAAAACGTTATCGCTCGACCGGCCCCGTGCGCGAGAGGACTTTGAAAGTCCCGGGGCTGCGGGACACCCGATACGTTGCGCCGTCACCGATCGTTAGGGACCCAATCCTCCGCGGTTGAGTCCCAATGATGGGTGTCGTCGAAGTGTTTCCAGAGTGGCTGCTTTGGTTTGCTTTCAGCCTTGTGCCGTAATGCATTCAGTGCGCTGAGCTGGACGAGGCGAGCTCCAGCCGTCATCACCCATTCGCGAGTGGTATATCGTGAGTTCCATTTGATTGTCTCGAGCATCCGAAGCCTCCTTCAAAGCAAGAAGCTATCAGGCCAATCTTAGCACAGGCCAAGAACACGGAATGTAAAGTCCCTCACAGTCTATCGCCATCTTAGGCTACGTCGTTATCGGTTCAACGCCTAACAAGAAATGTCTGCTTCAAGTCGGGGCTGGCAGAGCATTTGAGTGTCCGCTTCCGGCCACAGGAGTGGAAGTCGGTATCCTCGATGGCGCTGCAAGGCCGGGATATGGCGCGGATCCGCCGCTTCAGATATGGAGAGAGGCCTTATTCAACATTGGCTCGGAGCACGACCGGATGATTACCTGTTACCTGCGTTATGAGGTCAATCCGGACAAGCTCGCCGACTTCGAAGCTTATGGTGCCATGTGGCTCGACTTGGTGCCGCGGTTTGGCGGTGTCCACCACGGCTACTTTTTGCCATCCGAGGGAGAGAGCGATATCGCGTTGGCGATGTTTAGCTTTCCCAGCCTCGCGGCCTACGAGCAATACCGAAAGGACGCTGGCGCCGATCCAGACGTTCAGAAAGCGGTGGCATTCGCAAAAGAGACGCGCTGCTTCAAACGCTATGAACGGTCGTTCTTCCGGCCATTGCTTCCGAAGGCGGCTTAAAGTTCTGAGGACGTCCCGCTCCGAGTCCAAAGCGCCGATCACGACCAAGCATCGCGACATCTGCTTTATACCCCTAAGCTGATGCTCATGAGCCTCGCCTCGCCTGCGCCGCTTGCCCCTTGGGAACAATTCTTGAGCCAAAGTCCACGACCCGCTACCTTCCAGGCTCCAGCTTTTCCGGCGCCGCTCGGCTGACGTGAAGGAGGATCGCATGCGCATCGCCGTACTGATTGTCGTCATGGTGGCGGGGTTTTCTCCCGCGGCACACGCTGAGCGGGACTATCCCTGGTGCGTCTTTGGCGGAGGGCTCGGCGCTTCCGGCGAATGCATGTATTCGACGCGAGAACAGTGCCTGGCCTCGTCATCCGGGCGGTGGAACACCTATTGCGATGTGAACCCGCGCGTGAGGTTCAAACAGCCGGCTGCGCAGCGGACGCACTGATCATGATGCGCGCGCTTGCCTGTCTTCTCATCGTTTGGATCACAATGTCCGCGCCCGCTCCGGCCACAGCTCAACGGTTCGGCGGCAATTCTCCGGTCTGCCTTCAGAAGTGGGAATGGGGCGGCGCGACCTCAATTCGATGCCAGTATAGTTCGTGGCAAGAGTGTAAAGCGAGCGCTGCGGGCCTTTCCGCCATGTGCTTGCTGAACCCTTATGCGCAACAGCCGCCTCGTCCAGACCGCAGCCCGCGTCCCCGATAGGGTGCCATTGCGGCGGCAGTTTTGCCGGGCCGCCGCCGGTCGCGATGACCGGATTAGCGCGAAACGCGACCTGGATGATGCCGCGGCGGGCAAGCGCCCGGAGCACACCGCCCGTGCGGGACTGATCATCGCCTTTCGCAGCCTTCATTTGAATGATGACGGAGCAAGTTGGACCGGACCACTCTAGGCCCAAGACCCTAGTGAGAGCAGCCGATGAGCACCTGTCCGGCATGCGGCCATGCGTCAACTGCAAAATTGTTCGAAGTGACGGCAGATCAGGCCTCCCGGTCCTTCGTCAATCCGCGCCGGTATCCAGATCGCTCTCGCGAATTGACGCACTATCTGTCACGTCTCTGGGGTCGTAACACGTGCAACGTCCGTAGATGCACGGATTGTGGATTCGGCTTTGCAGATCCGTTCGTCGCGGGCGGCGCTGAATTTTATAACTTGGCCGCGCCGCACCCATCTTATCCAACCACCAAATGGGAGTATGCAAGGACGATCGAAGAGCTCAGCGGCATGACGACTGCCGGAAAGACCATCATCGATGTCGGGGCGGGATTTGGGTATTTTCTCGATCTCATCAAGGATAAGTTCCACACGTCCGATATTTATGCCCTGGACTACAACGAGACGGCGCTCCTCGCATTGCAGTCAAAAGGCTACAAGACCTTTTCGGTCGATTTGCGAGGAGCTGATTTCGACTGCCTGAAGGAAGCCTTCGACATCATCTTCATGTTTCAAGTCTTCGAGCACATGGACCGGGTGGATGACGTCTTCGCTCGATTGAAGTATCTTCTAAAGCCGCACGGCTCCGTTTTCATCGCCGTCCCCAATGACATGCGAACATGCTACATGGAGCGCCATGGATCCCTCCTGGACATGCCACCAAACCACATTGGCCGGTGGACGATGGCGGCGTTCGAGGCCTTATGTCGGCGACAGGGACTGCAATTGAGCAAGTGCGAGCATGAACCATTCAATCTCGCGACTTTCCTTCAGCAAGACATCATAGACAGCTTTTTATGTAAGGCAGAGAAGCCGGGGAGCGTGGGTGAATTCGTGCGTGGCCTGCCGCGGAGCAAAGCGCAGCGGATTACGCAAGCTTTGGTTGCACTCGCGCTTTCACCAACACGCTTGCCGGCATGGGCATACGCCGCCGGGAATTCATCGAAGCTGGGTAGCGCACTCTGGGTGAAGATTGACAAAGGCTCGTAATGACACGCCTACGCCGCCCGCAGCACCGGCGCCGGTGGCTGCGATGGACGGATCAGCGCGAACGCGACCTGGATGATGCCGCCGGCCAGCCCGAGCGCAACGCCGATGCGCCAGGCCATGGTGTAGGAGCCGAGTGCGTCGTAGATCAACCCTCCTCCGTAGGCACCGAGAAAGCTGCCGATCTGGTGGCTCATGAAGGCGAGGCCCTGGATCATCGCCTGCCAGCGCAGGCCGAACATCTCGGCGACGGCGCCCGCGACCAGCGGACCGACGCCCATCCAGAGGAAGCCCATGATGGCGCCGAACAAGAGCGTTGAGAACGGCGTCGCCGGCAGCATGAAGTACCAGGCGAGCGCGAGCGAGCGCAGGATGTAGATGCCCCCGAGCAGCGCCAGCTTGTTCCAGCGCTGGCCGGCCCAGCCGAAGAACAACGAGCCCAGCACGTTGAAGCCGCCGATCATGCCGAGCGTCTGCGCGCTGAGCATCGGATCGAGGCCGCAAATGGCGAGGTACGACGGCAGATGCGTGGTGAGAAACACGAGCTGCATGCCGCAGACCAGATAGGCGCAGGTCATCACCACGAAGGAGGCATTGCCGAACGCGGACCTCGTCACAGACGCGGCCGTGGCATCGACGATATCGTCGGCCGTCGGCTTCGGCAGCGGGATGGCGTCGATGCGGCCGGCATACCAGGCAGCGGGGATCATCAGCACCGACATGACGACGAAGCCGGCAAGCCCGATGCGCCAGCCAAAGCCTTCGTTGAGCATCTGCCCGATCGGCGCCGACAGCAGCGCGCCGAGCGAGCCCGCACCGGAAACGATGCCGAGCACGGTGGAACGCACCATCGCCGGCACCGCGCGCGCTGCCACGGACATCGCGATTGCCGCCGCGGTGCAGGCGAGCGAGGTGCCGATCAGCACGCCGGCGCCGATCATGATGCTGACGAGCCCGTTCGCGGTTGTCATCAGAATGAGGCCGACGATGTACATCAGCGCGCCCGCGATCATGATGGGACGGAAGCCGAAGCGCACGGTCATCGCGCCTGCGAGCGGCTGGAGGAAGCCCCAGGCCAGATTTTGCACGGCCAGCGCCAGCGTGAAGTCGGACACCGAGAGGTGGATGTCGTGCGTCAGCGGCTGCATGAAGATGCCGAGCGACTGCCGCAGCCCCATGCTCAGCGTCAGCATGATCGAGGCGCCGATCAGGATCGGCAAGGTCGGGCGCAGGACCTGCAACAGGGGCATTGTTGTTCTCCCTCATGGCGCGGCACGCGCGCCGGCATCTGCATTTCGCGTTGATTTTAATTACACAGACCTGTGTAATTAGTCTATAGGTGACGGACGCTGTCAAGCGAACAGGATGTTTGTTGCCGCATGGCTCCCCCGCCCGCCCCGCAAACGATGAAGGAGCGGATCCTCGAGACCGCCGACAAGCTGTTCTATCTGCAAGGCATTCGCGCCATCGGCGTCGATACCATCGCGGCCGAGATCGGCATCTCCAAGCGCACGCTCTATAACCACTTCCCCTCCAAGGACGCGCTGATCGCGGCCTATCTGGAGCGCCGCTTCGTAGCTCAGCGTCCGTCCGACAAGCCGCCGGCCGAGCAGATTCTCGCCACCTTCGATTCACTGGAGCGACGCTTTGCGGCGAAAGATTTTCGCGGCTGCCCGTTCGTGAATGCAGTCGCCGAGCTGGGGCCGACAGACCGCGCGGTGAAGAAGATTGCAATCGCCTTCAAGGAAAGCCGCCGCATCTGGTTTCGCGACCGCCTGAACGAGCTCGGCGTTGCGGATGCCGATGCGCTCGCAACGCAACTCGTACTGCTGGTCGACGGCTCGATCGCGCAGGACCTCGTCCGCGACGACCCCGCGATGGCACGTGCGGCGAAGCAAGCCGCGAAGGTGCTGTTACAGAATGCGGGGGTGGATGTGGGTGGTGGTGCGGCGCCGGTGAAGGCGCGCAAGCCCGCGCCACAATAACCGCTGTCGTCGCATCAGACGGTATCATCACCCGCGAAAGCGGGTGATCCAGTATTCCAGAGACAGTGAGGCTGAGCCGAGAAGCCGCGGCGTACTGGATTCCCCGCCTGCGCGGGGAATGACAGCGGAGCCAGCGGACCCAGTTGCGCGATGATGACATCGTGCTCCTGTTTTGCCCGACGTGTCAAATGCCGGTGTAATCGGCACGAGCCGTCTCGCTACCCGCGCAAGTCATTGATCCCGCTAGCGCCGGCTACTGTGCATGGGGTTGTTTTCGCATCCTTATGCGCAGGCAGCCTCACGCTGCCTGCGACACTACGCGATTGCGGCCGTCGTGCTTGGCGCGGTAGAGCGCGGTGTCGGCGCGCTTGAGGACGTCGGCGACCGCCTCGCCCTTCTGCTCCAGCGTGGTCAGCCCGATCGAGATCGTGACCTCGATGCGCTTGGTGCCCTTGTGGACGGCAAAGAGCTCGCCCGCGATCGAACGGCGCAGACGCTCTGCGACCATGCCGGCGACGTGGAGATCGGTCTCGGGCATCACGATCACGAATTCCTCTCCGCCATAGCGGCAGGCGAGATCGATGCCGCGGATCGACTTGCGCACGCGCACGGCGAATTCGCGCAGCACGTCGTCGCCGGCGTCGTGGCCGTAATTGTCGTTGATCGACTTGAAATAGTCGATGTCCAGGATCATCAGCGCCAAGGGCTTGCCGCGGGTCGAGGCTTGCTCGGCGAGCGTTGCCAGATGGCTCTCCATGTAGCGGCGATTGTGCAGACCGGTGAGCGCGTCGGTGATCGCCATCTCGATCGAGTTCTGCACGTTGTCGCGCAAATGATCGGTGTAGCGGCGGCGGCGGATCTGGGTGCGGGCACGCGCCAGGAGCTCGGTCTTGTCGGTCGGCCGCAGCAGATAGTCGTTGACGCCGATCTCGAGACCGCGCAGCAGTCGCGTGGAGTTTTCCGCTTCCGCGATCGCGAGGATCGGCACATGCCGGGTGCGCTCCAGCGAGCGCGCCTGGCTGCACAGCCGCAGGCCGTCGAAATTGTTCAGGTCGAGCGAGACGATCAGCAGGTCGTAATTGCCCTCGGCCGCGTGGAACAGCGCCTCGGTCGGATTGGGCTCGACGTCGACGGTATGCTCAGCGGCGAGGATCGTCGCCAGCCGCTCATAGGAGGACTCGCGGTCGTCGACCAAGAGGATGCGGCCGCCCTTGCCGGTGTCGGCGACCGCAGTGCGCTCCGGCGCCTGCATGCCGATCTCGAGCGAGGTGATGGCGCGCATGCGCAGCTCGTCCGTCATCATCTTCAGCCGCGTCAGCGAGCGCACGCGCGCGATCAGCACGACGTCGGAGACGGGCTTTGTGAGGAAGTCGTCGGCGCCGGCTTCCAGTCCGCGATTGCGGTCGGAAGGACTGTCCAGCGCGGTGACCATCACGACGGGAATGTGGTGGGTGGCCGGATCGGTCTTCAGCCGGCGGCACACTTCAAAGCCGTCCATGTCGGGCATCATCACGTCGAGCAGGATGATGTCGCATTCGGCGCGGCAGGCCAGAGCCAGCGCCTCGGTGCCATTCGAGGCGGTCATCACGTCGAAATATTCGGCGGAGAGGCGGGCCTCTAACAGTTTGACGTTGGCAGGAACGTCATCGACAACCAGGATACGCGCGGACACTGTGAACTCACTTCCTATCCGATGAAACGCCGGACCGTCTCAATGAATTTGCCGACCGAGATCGGCTTGGACAAATAGGCTTCGCAGCCCCCCTCGCGAATGCGCTCTTCGTCGCCCTTCATCGCGAACGCCGTGACCGCGACGACGGGAATGGCGCGCAGCTCCGGATCGTCCTTGATCCAGCGCGTCACCTCGAGGCCCGAGACCTGCGGCAATTGGATATCCATCAGCACCAGGTCGGGCCGCATCTTGCGGACGAGGTCGAGCGCCTCATATCCGTTGCTGGTGCCGGAGGTCTGGTAACCGTGCGCCTCCAACAGGTCGCGGAAGAGCTTCATGTTGAGCTCGTTGTCTTCCACGATCAGGACGGTCTTAGCCATCCCGCCCTCCTGTTTGGTCCCAACGACCGATGCATGTGACGCCTCAAGCGCCGCTTTCCGGCGCTTCGAAAACTGGATTCAAACTAGCCTCAGATTCGCTTGAGTTTCGTTAAACCCGAGGGGCCACTTTCTGCGATGTGGTTTCCAGTTGCTTGTCTGGACCCGCAGGACTCAAGGCCGAGACTCACTCCCAAGACTCGGGCATATTCCAAAGTAGACACCGAAAGTTAACGGAAAGGCAAACCGGGCCCTTGAAAAAGCCTGTTCACAACCCTCGCGAAGTCGCTGAAATCGTTGCGATTCAGGCGCTGTCCTTTATTGCGGGCGACCCTGAAAGGCTGGGCCTGTTCCTGGCCGAGACAGGTGTCGGTCCGGAAACACTCCGGAACGCGGCTTCCGACCCGAATTTCCTGCTCAGCGTGCTCGATTTCGTGCTGCGCGATGACGATACCGTGAAGGCCTTTGCCAGCGCCTCGGAACTGCATCCGACCAACGTTGCGTCAGCGCGGCAGGTGCTGGGCGATGCGCTCGGCGACCGGACTTGGGAGCGCGACGTGCCGTGAGCGTCCCCGATCCGGCCGGGCCCCGCTGCTTCTGCCGGGATTGTCTGGCCGATCTGGATGTCGGCGTGCGGCGCTGTTCCGCCTGCGGCTCCCCTCGCCTCGTCCGCCACCGCGCGCTCGCGGGCCTGACCATCGCGCATATCGACTGCGACGCCTTCTATGCGACGGTCGAGAAGCGCGACAATCCTGATATCGCGGACAAGCCCGTCATCGTCGGTGGGGGCAAGCGCGGCGTGGTGTCAGCGGCCTGCTATATAGCGCGCACTTATGGGGTGCGCTCGGCGATGCCGATGTTCAAGGCACTCGAAGCCTGCCCGCATGCGACCGTGATCCCGCCTGATATGGCGAAATACGTCCGCGTCGGGCGCGAGGTGCGCCGGGCCATGCAGGCGCTGACGCCGCTGGTCGAGCCGCTCTCGATCGACGAGGCCTTTCTCGATCTCTCCGGCACCGAGCGGGTGCACGGCATGATCCCGGCGAAAGTGCTGGCCCGCTTTGCCCGCAACGTCGAGCGAGACGTCGGCATCACCGTCTCGGTCGGCCTGTCCTGCAACAAGTTTTTGGCCAAGATCGCCTCCGACCTTGATAAGCCGCGCGGCTTTGCCGCGCTCGATCAGGACGAAGCCCGCATGATGCTGGCTTCGAGGCCGGTCGGCTTCATCTTTGGTGTCGGACCTGCGACGCAGGAGCGCCTCGCGCAGCGCGGCTTCCGCCTCATCGCCGACCTGCAAAAGGCTGACGAGATCGAGATGATGCGGCAGTTTCCGAGCGAGGGCCGCCGGCTGTGGCGACTTGCCCGCGGCATCGACGACCGCCGCGTCGAGGCCGACCGCGGCGCCAAGACGATTTCGAGCGAAACCACGTTCGAGACAGACATTCGTGATTTCGCCTCGCTGGAGAAAATCCTGTGGCGGCTCTGCGAGAAAACATCGTCGCGGCTCAAGAGTAGCGAGTTGGCCGGTTCGACCGTCACGCTGAAGCTGAAGACCGCAGACTTCCGTCAGCGCACCCGCTCGCAGTCGATCGCGGCACCGACACAGCTTGCCGCAAAAATTTTTTCGATCTGCCGCGAGATGCTGGCGAAAGAAATCGACGGCACCGCCTTCCGTCTGATGGGCGCCGGCGTCAGCGCGCTGCGCGACGGCTCGCCCGCCGACGACACCGACATGCTCGATCGCCGCGCCGCCCACGCCGAGCGCGCGGTGGACAGCCTGCGGAAGAAGTTCGGCAATGCCGCCGTGATCCGCGGAATCGCATATGACGGGCCCGAGAAGGCGGAGGAGTGATGCCAGCCGAACGCGGTCTCGCCGCGCTACTGAAGCACATGAAGCCGGAGCTGCGGCCGGGCATCTTCGTGTTCTGTACAATCGCGGCGAACGAGAGCATTCATTCAGCACTCGATCCGCTACTGACGTTCCGCGAGCAGGAAGGAACGACGCTCGTCATCTTGCGCGAAGAGGCCGAAGCGGTGGGGCTACGCCAAACCTTTGCCTCGCGCCTGATCACCTTGACGGTTCACTCCGCGCTGGATGCGGTGGGTTTCCTGGCCGCGGTCACGGCACGTCTCGCCGAAACCGGCATCAGCGTGAATGCGGTTTCGGCCTTCCATCACGATCACCTCTTCGTGCCGGCTGACAGGGCCGAAGACGCGATGGCCGTTCTGCGAGAGATATCCGCAGTAACGTAGGATCGGTTTCGCGCCGCTATCTATCCAACGGTGGCGTCAATCCGCGACCGCGATTGCCTCGATCTCGATCAGCCATTCCGGCGCGGCGAGCGCGGTGACACCGACGAGCGTCGAGGCCGGCGGTTCCATGCCTTCGAAGAAAACCGAGCGGGCCTTGCCGATGATCGGGCGCAGCTCCGGCTTGTAGTTCACGACGAATGTCGTGATCTTGACGATGTTGGCGTAGCTCGCACCGGCTGCTTTCAGCGCGTGGCCGAGATTCTGCATCACCTGCGTGGTCTGCGCGGCAAGATCGCCTTCGCCGACGATCCGCCCCTCCTCGTCCACGGACACCTGACCGGAGATGTAGATCGTGCGCGCACCGGAGGCGGTGACGACATGGGAATAAGCGGGATTGTGATGCAGGCCGCTGGGTCGGAGATGATCGAGCTTGGGCATGGGCTGGTTCCCGGAGTTTGGGGTTGGGAAAGAGCGTAGCTGGAGAGGGCGTCGAGAGCTAGCCTCGCCCTTCAATTGCAGGGTTTGCTGTCCTTGACGTCGAACTTGCCCATCGCGCCGGAAATGACAAAATCGTTGTAGTCGAGCACGAGCTGACGGGAGACGCCGTTTTCATAGAGCTCGAACGACATCGCGTAGACCGGCGTCTGCTCGCCTTCCTTCTGCCGGACGTCGCGGTCGAAGTAGCTGACGGTCACCGGCCAGCGCTTCAGCGATTGCATGTGTTCGTCCGACGTCGACGGATCGGGTGAAGCGGCGCGATCGGCGGGGATCGGCTGACCGATCACGGTCAGCGTGTTGTAGACCTTCTGGCCATCGTCGGAGCCATCATAGACGGAGAGCTCCAGCAGCGATTTGCCCTCTTTGGCGGCTGCAATGATGCGCTGGATCTGCTCGGTCGGAAACACGATCTTGCCGTCGAGGGTGAAGCTCTTCGGCGCTGGCAACTTCAGCTTGACGCTGATGTGGTCGCCATCGCGCTCCGCCGAGCCGTCAACTAGGCTAGCCTCGGTCTCGTTCATGCGCGTCTCGATCTTGAAACGGTAGCTCTTGCCGGCGGCATCCTCCCAGGAATTGGAGCGGAGGTCGCTGAGCGTGACCTTGCCCTCGCCGCTGTCGAGCTCGGACACCTGGCGGAATTCCGAGGTATAGCCCTCGCAGGGGCTTCCGGTGAAATTATAGAGGATGCGGCCGCGCGCGCCGCTGATCGAATTGGAGCGCGATTTGACGAGGCTCAGATCATAGAGCGCCTGATGCGCGAGGAACGGACCACTCGCCGCGTGCGCGCCGCCAGCGGGGCCGAAGGCGGCCGCCGCGAGCGCCATCACACCGAGCGAGGTCCGGAAAAGGTGCACCATGTCTGTCCCTTGGGAAGCGCAGATTCGACACTTTAATGACCGTTCCATTGCGTCGCAACTGCGGCCAGTTTCACGTAAAGTTGCGCCTCTCCGTTGAACCTCCTGTGCTGCCTGAAGAAAATGCTATCGGCTGCGCACCCGGCTGCCCTATCGCCTTGCTTGCATGTGGCCGCACGATAGGCGAAACAGGGCGCGCCCGGCCGCGACGTGAAGCGTCCGGGACGGATAAGTTTTGGACAATGAGGTCGAAGATGGTGGGCACGGTCGAGCAGAAACTGGCGGAACAAGGCATCAAGTTGCATGAGGCGCCCACCCCCGTGGCGAACTATGTGCCATTCGTGCGCTCCGGCAATCTGCTGTTCGTCTCCGGCCAGGTCTGCTTCGATCCCGCCGGCAAGCTGATCGCCAAGGGCAAATTGGGCGCTGGCGTTTCGCTCGAAGACGGAGCGGCAGCCGCGCGTGGCTGCGCGGTCAATTTGCTGGCCCAGGTCAAGGCAGCGCTCGGCGACCTCGACAAGGTCGTGCGCGTGGTGCGCCTCGGCGGCTTCATCAACTCGGCGCCGGACTTCCTCGACGGGCCGAAGGTGCTCAACGGCGCCTCCGACCTGATGGTCGCGGCCTTCGGTGACAAGGGCCGCCACGCCCGCACCACCGTCGGTGTCGCCTCGCTGCCTGCGGATGCGGCGGTCGAGGTCGAAGGCGTATTCGAGGTCGCCTGAGGCCGACATCGTGCGAGCACCGGATTGGCTGGCAGCACGGCCCGTCGCCCATCGCGGCCTGCATGACATTTCGCGTGGCATCGTCGAAAACATGCCGGGCGCGGTGCAGGCCGCGATTTCGGGCAATTTCTCGATCGAGGTCGACATCCAGCTCTCCGCTGATGGCGAGGCCATGGTGCATCATGACCACGCACTCGGCCGACTCACCGAGGCCACCGGCCCGGTGGTCGCGAAAACCGCGGCCGAGCTGAAGGCCGTCAAATTCAAGGATACGCCCGAGCGGATGATGTCGCTCATCGACCTCTGCGCCATTGTGGCCGGCCGCGTGCCGCTGGTGATCGAGGTGAAGAGCCGTTTTGACGGCGACCGCAAGCTGGTGACGCGGATGGCCGAGGTGCTCGCGTCCTATCAGGGGCAAGCGGTCGGCATGTCGTTCGACCCCGACCAAGTGCTGGCACTGCGCGAGGTGCTGCCCTCCCGCCCGCGCGGCATTGTTGCGCAGCGGAGCTATGAGGACGAGTACTGGGCTGACCTGACGCCGCAGCAGCGTGACAGCATGCTATACCTGCGCCACGGCTTCCGGACCCAGCCGCACTTCGTCGCCTTCAAGGTCGATCACCTGCCGGCGCCCGCGCCCTGGATCGCCCGCAATGTCTTCGGCTGCGCCCTGCTCGGCTGGACTGTCCGCACGCCGGAGCAGCGGAAACGGGTCGGGCAATATGCGGACCAGATGATCTTCGAGGGGTTCGTGCCGCAGGCTTGATGTTCCCAGCCCTTGAAGTCGCTGCCGCAATGCACGATCTTGGCCGCAATGGCATCATCCGAAATTACACTGGAGGCCGTACCGTCCATTGGCGAAGTCTCGCCGGAGGATTGGGACGCCTGCGCCAATCCTGGCAGGGCCTGCAACGGGCATCGCTTGGGAACCTCATCCGGATTTCCCGACGATTCCCTCGGCCTCTTAAAACCTGCCTATAACCCATTCGTCTCGCACGCATTTCTCTCCGCTGCCGAGAAATCGGGTTCGGCCACGGCCCGCACCGGCTGGGGACCGCGGCATCTGGTGGCCAAGGTCGGCGGCCGCATCGCCGGTGTCGTGCCCTGCTATTTGAAATCGCATAGCCAAGGCGAATACGTCTTCGACCGTGGCTGGGCGGACGCCTATGAGCGCGCCGGCGGACGCTATTACCCAAAGCTGCAAGTCTCTGTTCCCTTCACCCCTGCGACAGGGCCGCGGCTTCTGGTCCGCGACGGCGTCGATCGCGAGCAGATCGCCGAGGCACTGGCGAGCGGCCTGATAGCGCTCTGCCGCGTCAGCAAGGCGTCCTCGGTGCACGTCACCTTCGCACGCGAGGCGGAGTGGAAGCTGCTCGCCAAGCACGGCTTCCTCCAGCGTACCGACCAGCAGTTCCACTGGCGCAACGAGGGCTTTGCCAGCTTCGACGATTTTCTGGCGACGCTGAACTCGCGCCACCGCAAATCGATCAAGCGCGAACGGCGCGATGCGCTCGCCGCCGGCATCACCATCCACTGGCTCACAGGCAAAGACATCACCGAGGATGCCTGGGACGCCTTCTTCGCGTTCTACATGGAGACCGGCTCGCGCAAATGGGGCCGTCCCTATCTCAACCGCGAGTTCTTCTCGCTGATCGGCGAGACAATGAGCGAGGACGTGCTGCTGGTGATGGCCCGGCGCAACGACTGCTGGATCGCCGGCGCGATCAACTTCATCGGCTCAGACACGCTGTACGGCCGCAACTGGGGCGCGGTCGAGCATCATCCGTTCCTGCATTTCGAGGTCTGCTACTACCAGGCAATCGATTTCGCGATCAAACACGGCTTGAAGAATGTCGAGGCGGGCGCACAGGGCGAGCACAAGATCGCGCGCGGCTACCTGCCGCGGAGGACCCATTCCGCCCATTTCATCGCCGATCCCGGCCTGCGCCGGGCCATCGACGATTACCTCAAGCGCGAGCGGGCCTATGTTGCCGAGGCCGGACGGGAGCTGGCCGAGTTCGGCCCGTTCCGCAAAGGCATCGACGAGGCGTCTTGATGCGTAGGCGGGGCTGATGACAGTAAGCGCAAAATCTTGGGAGCCGCCGCCATGACCGCCTATGACCCCAACAATGTCTTCGCGAAGATTTTGCGCGGTGAATTTCCCTGCCACAAGGTGTACGAGGACGAGCGTGTCTTCGCCTTCCTCGACATCATGCCGCGGGTATCAGGCCACACGCTGGTGATCCCGAAGGCCCCCGCCCGCAACATCCTCGACATCAAGCCCGACGACTACGCCCACGTCGCCCGCGGTACGCACAGAATCGCGGCGGCCGCGATGAAGGCCTTCAAGGCCGACGGCATCACCGTGCAGCAGTTCAACGAACCCGCCGGCGGTCAGGTGGTGTTTCACCTGCACATGCACGTATTGCCGCGCCACGACGGCGTCGCGATGCTGCCGCCGGCGAGCCGCAAGGAAGACGTCAAGGTGCTGGAAGAGAACGCGGCCAAGCTGATCGCGGCGTTGAAGGCCTGACCGTCACTCGGTCTCAACATCCCCGGGTTGCGGCGCGGCCAAGGGCGTGAACTCGCAACGGTCTGGCTTGAGGTCGATCAGCGGCGTGTTGTCGAGGCAGTCGAGACCGCGCACCAGGATCGCATTTCCCTCGATGCCGACCAGCTTCACGATCGAGGTACCGATCGGGTTGGGCCGGACCGGCGAACGCAGCGAAAACGTGCCGCGGGTTTTCTCGTTGTTCTTCGGGCTTTGCAGGACGATGTCGCGGCGTGACTTGTCGAGCCAGTAGAGCACTTCGAGATTGCTGTAGAAATCGACGCCTTTGATGGCCGGCACGAAGGGCTCGAAGATCTCGAGCCGGCACACCGGGCCGTCCGTGCGGCCCTGGCGCGGCGTCTCCAGCCGCGAGGTCCAGGGCGTACGAATGCGGCCGATGAAGACGAGACCGGCATCTTCCGCAGGCGGCAGCTCGATGGCGACCTCGCCCTCACGGAGCTCGTTTTCGCGAACCATATTTCCAGTTCCCTGACTGTTCGCGGACGTTTTAGCCCAACCACCACTGGCCGGCCAGCATGAAGACTGCGCCTCGCCACGCCTCGCAAAACTCGAGCGAGGGATCAGCAGAACCATCACGAGGGCCGCGGGGGACTTGCGTGAGATGCGCCCCTACCCCCTCACCCCCCGGTTCTTCAGCACGAAACACGCCCCGCCCGCTTTCCTTATGCGATTGCAGAGATCGTCCGCCTCTGGTCGCGTGTCGGTGCCGATGCGCACCTGGTAGAAGGCGTGCGAACCGCGGCTGCGCAACACCGATCTCAACAGGCTGGGATCGCGGTCGCCGATCACGCCGCTCAAGCGCGTGACGGCGCGGGAATACATCGCCAGCGCCTTGTTGCGATCAAAGCCAGCGGCGAGCTGAACGCCCCAGATCTTCGCAGCGGCGAGCTCGACATGCTGCTCGAGCTCGGCCACGAACGGGTTCGGCGCCCGCTTCAACAGCGCCATCAGGTCGCGGCAGCTCGTCGGCGGTGAGCTCGGCGGTCCCTTGCCGGTGCTGCCCGCCTTGGCCCATGTGTCAACGCTCGCGCCGGTGATGGCGTAGACATAGTTGCGCGTCTGCTCCGGCATGCCGCCGGTGCCGGCGAGCCATTCCTGGACCCGTCGCGGCCCGGCATTGTAGGCAGCAGCCGCCAGGCCAAGGTTACCGAACTGATTGCGCAGCTCATTGAGGAATTCGGCCGATTTCGGCAGCGCCTGAACCGGATTGAAGGGATCGAGAAGTCCGCGCTCGCTCGCGGTACCCGGCATGAATTGCGCGATCCCCTGGGCGTGCTCGCCGCTGCGCGTCGTGGGGCCCACCGCATCGGTCTGGAAGCGGCTCTCCTGCCAGATCACCCGGGCGAAGAATTCGAGCGGCAGATTGGCATCACGCGCGGCCGCCTCCACGATCAGGCAGATCGACTCCCGCGTATCGCTCTCGCGGCCATCCGTAGGCTTGTCCGGCGGCATCGCAAGCTCTTCGACGCTGGGAACGGCGACGTTGGTCTTTGCCGGCGAACTGTCCCAGGCCGCCACCTCTGTCGTCGGGACCAGCAACGTGGCAACGATGAGTGATGCAATTCGCGTCAACCATGCCCAAGCATCGCGGTGGCGGGCGCCGGCGCGGCGTGCAACAACATGATCTGCCATATCGTGGCATCGTGCCATGGTTCCTCAAGTTGCCAGTCTATGCTGTCTGACCTGCTTTTCCCAATGCGTTTCCCCACCCAACGGATCCGCGCGATCCTCGTCCTCACTACGCTGGTCCTGTCTGCCGTGCCCGCCATGGCGCAAGTCACCTGGCGGATGACCACCGAATATCCGGAGAACAATATTTCCGGGATCGGGCTCACCACTTTCGCCGATCGCGTCGCCGCGCGCACAAACGGTTTCGTGACCGTGACCAACGCCTTCGACAATCAGCTGAAGATCAGCTCGAGCGAAATGCCGCGCGCGGCTCTGGATGGCCGGATCGCCGGCGGCGACGCTTTTGCGGGCGCGCTCTCGGGCCTCGACCCCTTGCTTGGCCTCTCGACCCTGCCCTTTCTGGTGCAATCGGTCGAGATTGCCCACGCCGCCAATGTGCGCGCGCGGCCGCTTTACGAGAAGGCCCTCGCCGCGCGCGGCCTCAAGCTGCTCTATGTGACGATCTGGCCAGCTACCGGCCTTTGGTCAGACCGATCGCTGATGGGCGCGGACGACCTGCCGAAACTCGATCTGCGCGCTTACGATGCCAATTCCAGCGAGGTGATGAAGGCGGCCGGCGCGAACGCGCAATTCCTGCCGATGGACGCGGCGCTCTCCGCGCTCAAAGAGCACCGGCTGAACGCGTTCCTCACTTCCGGCGACGGCGGTGCGGGACGCAAGCTGTGGGACTTCCTGCCCTATTTCACGGCCATCAACTACGCGATGCCGGTCTCGATCGCCTTTGTCCGCAGCGAGGCATTTGCCGCGCTACCAGAGCCGATGCAGCGCGAGGTGTTGGCTGCCGCAGCCGAGACCGAGCAACGCCAGCTCGCACTGCTGGCCCATCGCACGACCGAGAATTATGCGCGCATGCGCGACAACGGTGTCCACATCGCCGAGCCCGCGCCGCCGTCCCTCGTCGCGGCGCTCCGAACGGCCGCAAAGGGCACGATCACCGCCTGGGAGGCGAAGGCCGGCACGGATGCCGCCGTGATCGTCGAATGGGCCAAACAACAATAGCGCAACGGCCCTTGACTTGAAGCCCGATCCGACTAGCAACGGTCGGCAGTTTCAACGCGAGCCGGCTCCTGATGGCGACCATCTTCTTCGACCTCGACGGCACGCTGACCAACCCGAAACCCGGGATCACCCGCTCGATCCAGTACGCGCTGGAGCGGCTGAGCCTCGCAGTGCCGGGCGAGGATGAGCTGACCTGGTGCATCGGGCCGCCGCTCCATGCGAGCCTGAAAAAACTCACCGGGAGCGACGCGCTGGCCGACCAGGCGCTGCTGCTCTATCGCGAACGCTTCAGCGATATCGGCCTGTTCGAGAACGAGGCCTATGCCGGCATCGCGGACACGCTGGCGACGCTCGCCGCGACGACACCGCGCATGTTCGTCGCGACCAGCAAGCCCGCGGTCTACGCCATCCGCATCGTCGATCATTTCGGCTTAAAACCCTATTTCGAGCGCGTGTTCGGCTCCGAGCTCGACGGCACGCGCGTCGACAAGCGCGACCTGCTGCGCTACGCGCTCGACGAAACCGGGATCGATGCGGACAGCGCCATCATGATCGGCGACCGCAGCCATGACGTGGTCGGTGCCCGGACCAACGGCATGACGGCGATCGGCGTGCTCTATGGTTATGGCAGCGAGGCCGAGCTGCGGGACGCCGGCGCGCATCACATCTGCGCCGTGCATCCGGAGCTGCTCGGCCATTGTGTGAGCTAGGCGCGGACGGTTTCCACCGCCGCCAGCATGCCGGTCTTGGGGTGACAATTCAGATATTCGAAGAACTGCTCATGTGCGGCGGCCACAGTAACCTCGTGATAAAGTCGCAGCTTGGCTGACGGCCCGAGCGTCGAGAGATATTTCATCGCCGCCCCGAAAATTTTCACGTGGGTCGGATGCGACTCCGCCCAGCGCTCCAATGCTGCGAGACTCCTCCACCAGCTCTGGCCATAGGATTTTTCAGTTACCTTGCCGTTAGCCGAGAGCACTTGCATGTAGCGGTTGGCATAGCAGCCGATCGCGAGCCCCTCATCGCGGAGAAAATCCATGCCTTCGCGCAGCACCGGCTCGACGTCGTCGAGATAGAGCTTGCGCTCGGACGCCTCGGTATCGCTCCAGTCCTGCCCGGATCGGATCAGGCAAAGATTGTCGTGCGCCTTCACGCGCAGCCGTGCTCCGTCGCGGATCAGCTCGGGATCGCCGCCCGGCGACATCGGATCGGTCTGCGACAGCGGAATGCGGTCGCGCATGCCGCCCCAATAGGCGTGCTCCTGCACCTCGCCGCTCAAGCCGTCCGCAATCACCGCGACCCCTTCGGGTCTGCCGAGCGAGGAGAACAGCGTCTCGTGCCGCGCCACGGCGGGACGCAACACCTCGATGAAAGTGCCGATCCCCTCGCGCGGCTTTCCGGTCCACGCCTCGCGTGCGGGCGCAAACCAGGCGTCGAAGCGCGCGACGTCGTCCCAATAGGCCACCGAGACAATGTTCGCGTGGCCGGCCTGATCGACGTAGTGCGCGCGGTCCCAATGCGAGGGACCGCCCTCGCCCGCGAACAGCCCGGCGATTTCAGCCAGCGCTTCCGTCGCAGCCGCCGGCCTCGCCTCGCGATACTGCACCCCAAAATAAGCCATCACGACGCGGCCCACGGCGGGCTTGTAACGCGCCACAAAGGACGGATATGGCGGCTGGTAATCGTCCGGCACGCGCTTGTGGCGCGTGCGCTCGGTCTCGAGATGTAGAGGAATTGCGGATTCCATGATCGTACCCTCCCGTCGATTCCAGTGATCAACTCGCCGCCGCGGCAATGTCCGCCGGCTCGACAGTATCGACCGGCAACGCGAACTGCTCGACGCGCTTGTACGGCTTCTTGTTGAGCAGCAGCCGCGTGACGTCCGGCCGCGAATAGTGCCCGGCCGGATCGGCCGCATTCTTGGCGATGCCGATGGCGCCGAGATCAATCTCGGCGATCAGCAGCCCCTCCTGGTCCGGCGCGAGCTTGTCGCCGATCTGGCTGCCGTCGGGGCCGTAGATCGCGGCAAAACCGCCGCCAACATGCAGCAATGCGTTCTTGTCCGGCCGATCGCAGAGCTCGTCGATCATCGCCTGCGACACCGTCGCGCAAGGGGCCAGCACAAAGCAGGAGCCCTCGACCGCATAGACGCGCGAGGCGGCGTTGTTGACCTCGGCGCCAAGGGCCGGCGCGAAAGGATCGTAGAGCGAGAAGCTCGGCCACGCCGCGACATGGACCTGCTCGTTCTGGGCATACATCGCATATTTCGACAGCGGCTGGAGATGCTCCCAGCAGCACAGCGCGCCGATGCGGCCGATGTCGGGCCGCGCGTGGACCGCAAGGTCGCTGCCGTCGCCCTCGCCATAGACGGTGCGCTCGGCGTGGGTCGGCCGCAGCTTGCGCCGCTTTGCGATGGTCTCGCCGTCGGGCCCGATCAGCCATTGCGCCAGATAAAGGCTGCCGCCGTCACGCTCGGAGAGGCCGATCACCGCCGTGAGTTTGGCTTTGCGCACAGCCTCGCGCAGCCGCTCGGCCTGCAGGCTGTCATAGGACAGCGAATTGTCGAAATAGCGCTGCACAAAGCCGCGGCCGATCGCCCAGGCCGGCGAGTCCATCCAGATATGCCAGGGGTAGCCGGGGATGAACGCCTCCGGGAACGCAATCAGCTTGGCGCCCTTCTCCGCGGCCTCCCTGATCAGCGCGATCGACTTGTCGATCGAGGCGTCGAGATCGAGCCAGGCGGGCGCCGCCTGCACCACCGCGACCTTATATTTCGGATGTTCAATGCCCATTGCCGCCTCCATGCCGGTTGATCGGAGACCTCGTCCGATGCAGTCTATTGGGCCAAGCCGGGCGGCCGCGCGCTCGACCACGGCGGAACAAAAACTCGACTGGAAGGGATCGCCCCCGGTACGGAACTTGCCTGCGGTCAGGCCGGATCTGCGCCACCACGCGGTTTTGCTGGACGTGAAAAGGAGGTCTGCTAGATGCCAATCCAGTTCACGACAGACGGCAGCCCCGGCTACCGCCGGCTCGCCCTCTGGCAGGACATCGTCTGCGACGTCTTCGTCGGGCTCGACTGCAAGTCGGACCTCGGCAGCGCCTTTCACGGCTCGGTCACGCAAGTCCCGCTCGGCAAGGCCGTTTGCTCCGAGGTCTGCTCCGACCGCCAGCACGTGTTTCGCACGCCCTCGCGCATTGCGCGCTCGGGTCAGGATTATATCCTCGTTGCGCTCGGCAATCGCGGTGATGGCGGCGTGGTGCAGGACGGCCGCGAGACCGTAATCCATCCCGGCGAGTTCGCGCTCTACGATACCACGCGTCCCTATGAGCTGAAGTTCAGGGACACGTTCTCCCAGACCATCTTCAAGGTCCCCCGCGAGATGTTGCAGCGGCGGCTCGGCGGCACCGAGAGACTCACTGCGATCACGTTCGGCGCCGATGTGCCGCTCGAGCGGCTCGCCTATGATTTCATTTTCCGGCTTTGCCAAAGCGCCGACCGGCTCGCGCCGAACAGCGCCGTCGCCCTGTCCGAGCAGGCCGTGGATCTCCTCGCCATGGCGCTGAGCGAACGGCTTGGTGGGACGTCGTTGCCGTCCTCGACCCATCGCTCCGCCCTGCTCTACCGGCTCAAGGCGCATATCCGCGCACGCCTCGCCGATCCCGACCTCTCGCTGGCCGAAACAGCCGCCGCGCTCGGCATCTCATCGCGCTACGTCAACGATCTCCTCGCCGACGAAGACACCTCGTTCCAGCGCCACGTGCTTGCCGAGCGTCTCGCCCAATGCAAACGCGACCTCGCCTCGCCCGTGCTCGCCCAGCGCCACATCAGCGAGATAGCGTTTGCCTGGGGCTTCAACGACCTTTCGCATTTCGGTCGCGTCTTCCGCGAACATTTCGGGGTGTCCCCGCGCGACTTCCGGCAGAGCCAACAGCGGCACTGACATCCGCTCCGGTCAGCTATCATCGCGAGCCTTCGCGCCAGGCGAAGGCAATGCTCGCCAATTCCAGATTGTGAGACCTTGCGGGCTGCATCAGGCTCTCATCCGCAGCGACAAGGCCGCGCAAATCAGCGGCCACAAGGAGCAGTATGTCCGCAGCGCCTGCAGGGTCTGCTTGCCGCACAGGAACCGTCCGTGTCCTGCCGGGTTGCGATCGTCAGCGCAATTTCCTAATCGAGGAGATTATCACGGCCCGAATCAAGCACGCCTTCACCATGTCGTCTGTCCCGATCGAGCATGCCGACGGACTGCCGCAACCCGAGCGCAATCAGGCGATCCTGACTGTTGCGCTCGGTATCATCATGGCCGTCGTCGACAGCGCCATCGCTAATGTCGCGTTGCCGACGATCGCAGCCGACCTGAACGCGAGCCCGGCCTTCTCGATCTGGATCGTCAACGGCTATCAGCTCGCGATCACGATCTCCCTGTTGCCACTGGCTTCGCTCGGCGAGATCGTCGGCTATCGCCGCGTCTATCTGGTCGGGCTCGCGTTGTTCACGCTCGCATCTGCATTCTGCGCGCTGGCGCATACGCTGCCGCTGCTCACGATCGCGCGCATCATCCAGGGGTTCGGCGCAGCCGGCATCATGAGCGTCAACTCGGCGCTGGTCCGCTTCACCTATCCGCGCAGCCTGCTCGGGCGCGGCATCGGGCTCAACGCGCTCGTCGTGGCCTTCTCCGCCGCGGTCGGCCCGACGCTCGCCGCCGGCATCCTCGCAATCGGCAGCTGGCCGTGGCTGTTCGCCATTAACGTGCCGCTCGGCGTGTTGACGCTGGTGCTCGGCCTGCGCAGCCTGCCGCATACGATCCCGGCGAGCCATTCCTTCGACTGGCAGAGCGCGGGACTCTCGGCGATCACCTTCGGCGTCGGCATCGCCGCAATCGACAGCGTCGGTCATGGCGAGGAGACGGTCACCTGCCTCATCCAGTTCGCCGTCGCGATCGTCGCGGGCGCTTTGCTCATCTATCGCGAGACGCATATGAAGTCGCCGCTGCTGCCGGTCGACCTGTTGCGCATCCCAGTGTTCGGACTATCGATTGCAACCTCGATCGCCTCGTTCTGCGGGCAGATGTTGGCCTTCGTTGCGATCCCCTTCTACCTCCAGAGCCGTTTCGGCTATTCGGCCGTGCATATGGGCCTCTTGATCACGCCGTGGCCGATCGCGGTCGCGTTCGCGGCCCCGCTCGCCGGCCGCTTGGTCGAGCACTATCCGGCCGGCCTGCTCGGCGGCATCGGGCTGACGCTGTTCGCCGGTGGCCTTGCCGCGCTGGCCTTCCTGCCCGCAAGCCCGACGCCGCTCGACGTGATCTGGCGGATGGCGCTGGCGGGCGCAGGCTTCGGCCTGTTCCAGACGCCCAACAACCGCACCATGATCGCCGCCGCCCCGCGCGAGCGCGCGGGCGGCGCCAGCGGCATGCTGGGCACCGCGCGCCTGCTCGGCCAGACCACCGGCGCTGCGCTGGTGGCCCTGTTCCTCGGCCGCTATCCAATCGACGGCACCCGAATTGCGCTCCTCACCGGCGTGGGATTTGCCCTTTGCGGCGCGATGCTGAGCATGCTGCGGCTGTCGCCGGCCGGCGCGCGCGGCGCCGAACACGTCCGCGTACAGGACGACCAGCGCTTGCGCGGGGAGTAACACACCCCAAAACCGAGGCGGCGGCCCAAACAAAAGGCCGGCTTCTCAGCCGGCCTTTTCGATTCATGTCGCTCGCGATCAAGCCTTGACCAGCGGGCCCTTCGAGGTCGGTCCCTTGGAGCCGCCGGGGCCGCCCGGCTTGTTAGGCTTGCCCGACGGGCGCTTGCGGGCGCCGGGCAGCTTTTCCTGCTTCGGTGTGACCGGGCCCTCGACGAACTCGAAACCGATCTTCTCCTTGGTCTCGTCGACCTCGTCCTTGACCAGGACGACGCGGACGTGACCGCCGCCCTTGAGCTTGCCGAACAGCACCTCGTCAGCCAGCGGCTTCTTAATGTGCTCCTGGATGACACGGGCCATCGGCCGCGCACCCATCTGCTCGTCATAGCCGTGCTGGACTAGCCAGGTCTTGGCGGGCTCGGACAGCTCGATCGTGACGTCGCGGTCGCCGAGCTGCGCCTCGAGCTGAAGTACGAACTTCTCGACGACGGTGCCGATCACCTCGACGCTGAGATGGCCGAACGAGACGATGGCATCAAGGCGGTTGCGGAATTCCGGCGCGAACTGCCGGTTGATCGCCTCGTGGTCGTCGCCTTCCCGCTTCGAGCGCGTGAAGCCGAACGCCTGCTTGGCGAGATCCGACGCACCCGCATTCGTGGTCATGATCAGGATCACGTTGCGGAAGTTGACCTGCTTGCCGTTATGGTCGGTGAGCCGGCCGTGATCCATGATCTGGAGCAGCACGTTGTAGAGATCGGGATGCGCCTTCTCGATTTCATCGAGCAACACCACGCAATGCGGATGCTGGTCGACACCGTCGGTCAGGAGGCCACCCTGGTCGAAGCCGACATAGCCGGGAGGCGCGCCGATCAGGCGCGACACGGTGTGCCGCTCCATGTATTCGGACATGTCGAAGCGCAGGAGCTCGACGCCGAGCGACGCCGCGAGCTGCTTTGCGACTTCGGTCTTGCCGACGCCGGTCGGGCCCGAGAACAGGTAGCAGCCGATCGGCTTCTCCGGCTCGCGCAGGCCGGCACGCGCCAGCTTGATCGAGGCGGCAAGCGACTCGATCGCCTTATCCTGGCCGAACACGGTGCGCTTCAGGGTCTGCTCGAGATGCTTGAGCACCTCGGCATCGTCCTTCGACACGCTCTTCGGCGGGATCCGCGCCATCGAGGCGATCGTGGTCTCGATCTCCTTGATACCGATCGTCTTCTTGCGCTTGTTCTCGGAGACCAGCATCTGCGCCGCGCCCGACTCGTCAATCACGTCGATCGCCTTGTCGGGCAGCTTGCGGTCGTGGATATAGCGCGAGGAGAGCTGCACCGCGGCCTCGATCGCCTCATTAGTGTATTTCAGCCGGTGATAGTCCTCGAAGTAGGGCTTGAGGCCCTTGAGGATCGCGATCGCGTCCTCAACCGTCGGCTCGTTGATGTCGATCTTCTGGAAACGCCGCACCAGCGCGCGGTCCTTCTCGAAGTGCTGACGGTATTCCTTGTAGGTGGTCGAGCCCATACAGCGGATCGTGCCCGAGGCGAGCGCAGGCTTGAGCAGGTTCGAGGCGTCCATTGCCCCGCCCGACGTCGCGCCGGCACCGATCACGGTGTGAATCTCGTCGATGAACAGGATGGCGTTGGGATGCGCCTCGAGCTCCTTCAGGACCTGCTTGAGGCGCTCCTCGAAGTCGCCGCGATAGCGCGTGCCCGCGAGCAGCGTGCCCATATCGAGCGAGAACACGGTCGCGGCCGCCAGCACCTCCGGCACCTCGCTGTCGACGATGCGCTTGGCGAGCCCCTCCGCGATCGCGGTCTTGCCGACACCGGCTTCGCCGACGAACAGCGGATTGTTCTTCTGACGGCGGCACAACACCTGGATCGCCCGGTTGATCTCGGAATTGCGTCCGATCACTGGGTCGATCTTGCCGTCGCGCGCCTTCTTGTTGAGGTTGACGCAATAGGTCTCGAGCGCTTCGCCCTTCTTCTTGGCGTCCTCGTTGCCCTTGGTCTCGGTCTCCTCGTCGACGCCGCGCACGGGCCGCGCCTCGGAGACGCCCGGCCGCTTGGCGATGCCGTGGCTGATGTAGTTGACGGCGTCATAGCGCGTCATGTCCTGCTCTTGCAGGAAGTATGCAGCATGACTCTCGCGCTCGGCGAAGATTGCGATCAGCACATTGGCACCGGTCACCTCTTCGCGGCCGGAAGATTGCACGTGGATGACCGCGCGCTGGATCACGCGCTGGAAGCCAGCGGTCGGCTTGGCGTCGTCGGCGCCATCCGTCACCAGATTTTCGAATTCGGTCTCGAGATAGTTCACGAGGCTCGTGCGCAGCTTGTCGAGATCGACGCTGCAGGCGCGCATGACGGCTGCCGCATCCGAGTCATCGATCAGCGAAAGCAAAAGATGTTCAAGCGTCGCATATTGGTGATGACGCTCGTTTGCGATCGCCAGTGCACGATGCAGGGATTGTTCAAGGCTTTGGGAAAAAGTCGGCATTCGCGTCCTCTATGGCCCCCACCATCATGATCGCCATCGCCCGGTCAGGCAACAACAACCTTCGTCACATATAGTTATACAAGATTGCGGCGAAAGACCGGTTCCGCGACTCGGCAGCTCGACACCTGCGGTATTTTCGATGCAAAACCCGTTCCGATTTGGGCAGGGTTCTTGGATAGAAGATTCTCGCCGGCGCAGATTTCTGTAGTTTTGCCGACGGCCATACTCGCCACTCCGGCACATTACCCCGAGACATCACGCGACAACCACACTGCGCCATGCGCAAGGGCCGGCTTCGAACGCGCCGTGGCGTGCCCTACTTCTTTTCCATCACGCATTGCAGCGGATGCTGGTGCTTGCGGGCGAAATCCATCACCTGCGTGACCTTTGTCTCGGCAATCTCGTAGGTGAACACGCCGCACTCCCCGATGCCGTGATGGTGAACATGCAGCATGATCTTGGTCGCGGCCTCGACGTCCTTCTGGAAGAACTTCTCCAGCACGTGAACGACAAATTCCATCGGAGTGTAGTCGTCGTTCAGGATCAGCACACGATAGAGGTTCGGCCGCTTGGTCTTCGGCTTGACCTTGGTGATGACAGACGTGTTCGGGCCCGCCGGACCTCCGGAACGGTTCTGGTCATTGCTCATCCGGGGAGCGTGGGCGGCGGCGGCCGCGGACAGGTCCAGTCTGGAAGTTAGTTGCGGCATGGCTCAGGCGTTCAAATTCCCCACGGAAGCGTATGACGGTTTGCCGCGCGGTCCCGCACTGGGGAGCTTTGCACGGGGACGCGCCGCCTTGTTGGATCGCCGCTTCCCACCGGCCCGGTCGAAGCCGGATCGATTGCTGGGAATATGGCCCCGCCCCCGGCTCGCCGCAAGCACGCAAAGGCCCAGCCGATGCGGCCGCGACGGTCCCGATTCCCGGTCCGGGCGATCCGGGCCAAGGTTAATCAATCCGGACCGATTTGACAAAAATTCCCACCGGCCGGTTTAGGACCTGTTGACCAGGAACCTGACGTCGGCACGACCGCGGCGGCTTATCTCCGGTTTTCCAGGGTCCAATTTACCCGTCATTCAAGGGTATAGCGTGAAATCGGGCAAAACCACAGAGCTCGGGGTTCGTCATGTTTCGCCTGCCCGTTGTTCGCCTCACCGCTCGACTGCTCGCTCGTTTCGCTTCTGCCGAACAAGGAAACATCGCGGTCATCTTCGCCATCACGCTGATCCCGATCCTGAGCTTTATCGGCGCCGCGATCGACTATAGCCGCGCCACCGCCGCGCGGGCTTCGTTGCAGTCAGCGGTCGATTCCACAGCCCTGATGATCGCCAGGGACCTCGGACAAGGTCTGATTACCACCTCCCAGATCAACGCGAAGGCGCAAAGCTACTTCAGCGGCCTTTACCACAACGCCAGCGCTCAAGCTTCCGTCACGGCGACCTACACGGCTGCCAACAGCAGCGGGAACGCCACGATCCAAGTCACCGGATCCGGATCGATCCCCACCGAGTTTATGCAAATTGCCGGCTATCCGAGCCTGGGCTTCAGCGCCAACTCGACGAGCACCTGGGGCGCGAGCCTGCTTCGCGTCTCCCTCGTGCTGGACAACACGGGCTCCATGGCCAACTACAACAAACTGACTTCACTGCAGAGCGCCGCCAAGAGCCTCGTCACTCAGCTCTCCAACCTCGCGGTCAATAACGGCGACGTCTATATCTCCGTCGTTCCATTCGAAATCGACGTCAACGTCGGCACTTCGAATGTCAGCGCAAGCTGGTTGCGCTGGGACCAATGGGACCCCAAGAACTATCCCAACTCATACTATCCCTGGCAGACCTATTGCAGCGGCGGCTATTGGATGACCTACTCCCAATGCATCAATCACAACTACAATTGGAATCACACACCCAATATTTCCAACAAGTCGCAATGGAACGGGTGCGTCACGGACCGTGACAAGAACTATGACACCGCGTCGACGGCGCCCTCGTCTGCGGCCACTTCTTTCTACGCCGATCAGGACCAGTCATGTCCGGTCGCCCAGATCCTGCCGCTGACGTACAATTGGACCGCGGTCAACAACACAATCAATGCGATGACCGCTCAAGGCGCCACCAACCAGACGATCGGCCTCCAGTGGGGCTGGCTCTCTCTGCTTCAGCAATCGCCGATGAACGCGCCCGCGGAACCGGTCACCGGTAACATCTACCAGCACATCATCGTGCTGTTCACGGACGGCTTGAACACCGGCGACCGCTGGTATGGCGACTTTTCAAACACGAGCACGCAAGTCGACACCCGTATGAGCACATTGTGCACGAACATCAAGAATTCCGGCGTCACCATCTACACGGTCCAGATCGACACCGACGGCGCTGGCCAGTCCGCCGTCCTGCCTGCTTGTGCGAGCGACTCCAGCAAGTTCTTCATGCTGACGAACTCGAACCAGATCGCAGCAGCCTTCAATCAGATCGGCACATCGATCTCCAAGCTGCGCGTGGCGCGCTAAGCGACTGAACGAAAGCCGAACCGGAAACAGAGAAGCCAGAAACAGAAAAGCCCGGCTGGTTCAGCCGGGCTTTTTGATTCCAGGACTCTTTGAAAACGTTAGTTGGCGGCCGGGGTCAACTTCGACACGACCGTCTCGACCGGCTTGAACGCCTGCTTGGCGAGGTCGCTGTAGAGGCCGGCGATCTTCTGCGATTCCGCGACGAAGGTCTCGTAGGCGGAGCGAGCAAAATCGGTCTGCGCTTCGAGCGCCTTGTCCAGCGACTTCACGCCGGAAAGCTTCTCGACGAACGACTTGGTGTCCTCGAAAGACTTCTTGGTGTAGTCGCCATAGGCGCTGGCGATTGCCTGGAGGCCGTGCTGCACCGAGGTTGCGGAAGCGACACAGGTTTCGAAATGCTCTTTCCCGTAGTTCTGAAAGTCTTCAACCTTGAACATCTTGGAATCCTTTTCCCTGGCTCTCGTCCGGAAGCCCGGCTCCCTGACTCTGCCCACTATTAGTGCAACGCACAAAAATGTCAAGAATCTTGTGCGCCGCACAAAAATCAATACAACTTACGGAGAGTCCCGGGTTTTCCCGCAAGGGTTCCTTAAGCTTTTGGAAACCGCAGCGCCCTACCCTGATTCCCTGAACGTGTTCACCTTGCACAGACGGTCAAAAGCCGTTTGAGAACATCACCTTAGCCAGAACAGCGGCTCAGGCCCAACGTCCCCCGCAGTGAGCACAAGCGGAAGGGACAGCCTGAGCAGGTAGTGATCCCGGGTCCGCAGGGCACAATTTCGCCTCACGAGCCGGTGATCAAGTCATAAACGGGGACGGGGTTCCATGCTTCGTAACAACTGGTCTTCCTCGCGCTTGGCGCGGGTTGGCGTTTTCGGGCTTCTTACGGTCACCACAGCCCTCATCTTCACGACCGATGCCGCGGACGCACGGCGCTCCCGGCGCCACTACGCGCACCACCGGGTGCATCGCGATGCTTCCGAGAGCTACAGCCCACAATTCGCGTCGATCATCGTCGACGGCAATTCCGGCGCGGTGCTTCAGGCGACCAGCCCCGACGGGCTGCGCCATCCAGCCTCGCTGACCAAGATCATGACACTCTATCTGCTGTTCGAGCGTCTGGAGTCCGGCAAGATGAAGCTCGATACCGAGATGCCGGTGTCCAAGCACGCCGCCGACCAGGATCCGACCAAGCTCAATTTGCGTGCGGGCCAGACCATCCGCGTCGAGGACGCGATCAAGGGCCTGGTCACCCGCTCCGCCAACGACGCTGCCGTGGTGATCGCGGAGGCGATCGCCGGGGACGAGGACGACTTCGCCGCGATGATGACACGCAAGGCGCGGGCGCTCGGCATGTCCAAGACGGTCTATCGCAACGCCAACGGACTCCCCAACGACGAGCAGGTTACCACCGCGCGCGACCAGGCCACGCTCGGCCGCGCCATTCAGGAGCGCTTCCCGCGCTACTATCGTTATTTCTCGACCACCTCGTTCAACTGGCATGGAGAATCGATCCGCAACCACAATCACCTGCTTGGCAGCGTCGAGGGCGTGGATGGCATCAAGACCGGCTACACTCGCTCCTCCGGCTTCAACCTCGTGACCTCGATGCGCCGCGGCAACCGCCATCTGATCGGCGTGGTGCTCGGCGGCCGCAGCGGCGGCTCGCGCGACGCCATCATGCGCAACCTGCTTGCGGAGAACATCGAGAAGGGCGCGACCATCCACACCGTTGCCGCGGTGACCGAGCGCAACAGCGCTGACGCCAATACCGAGGTCGCCGATGCATCGGATAGTCCGGCTCGTCCAGCTCCGCAGGTTCAGGTGGCAGCCGCTCCTGCCTCCGAGGCAGCCGCGCCGCGTCCCGCCCCGCGCCTGTCGGCACTTGCAGCTGCGGCCGCTGCGATGCCCCCGGTTCAAACCAAGCCTGAAGCCAGGCCGACCGAGTCCAAGATCGAGCCCGCGCCGCTCACCAATGGCGTGATCGCGAGCCAGCCGCTCTCCCTCATTCCGGGTTCGTCCGAGCCGATGAAGCCGGTCCGGGTCAAGACGGTTCAGGTCAAGGCCGGCGCGGTGAAGGTGGCGTCCGCCGCCCCGACGCAAGTCGCGCCGCAGGTCACCAACACGATTTCGCCCCGCACCGACGTCGCGGAGACCTCCGGCGCCGTCGTCGCCAGGGCCGACAGCATCAACAAGCCGGAGCCGGTCAGGGCCGAGGTCGCCCGCACCGAGTTGCCGCAACAGCCGGCGGGCTTCGGCACCGGTAACGGCATCCTCGGCGTGCTGCCGGCGGGCGCTGCCCCGGCAGTCGCACCGGTCGCCAAGTTGGCCTCTGCCGATCCGGCACCGCAGCCGATCCAGATGAGCGCCACCACCAAGCCGGTCGTCACCCATAGCGGCTGGATCGTCCAGGTCGGCGCGCTCGAGAGCGAGAGCGAGGCCCAGCAGCGCATTGAAGCCGCCCGCAGCTCGGCCCGTGGCCTGCTCAGCAAGGCCGATCCGTTCACCGAGCCGGTCGTTGCCAGGGACAATCGCAAGCTCTATCGCGCCCGCTTCGCCGGGCTCGAGCGGGACCAGGCCGAAGCGGTATGCCGGGCGCTGAAGCGCGCCGACATCTCCTGCATGACCGTCCGCAACTGATCTCCTTTAGCCTTCCAAACAAAATGCCCGCGCAATGCGCGGGCATTTTTGCCTTTGGGATACGGTGGCGCTGAAAGCTGTTCCCCGACAACCTCTCGTCAAGAATTTACGGTTAAGACTTTGCTCAAGGGATCGACCACGCCGATAATGGCGGGCATCGGGGCGACGGCAAACGGAGCAGGCGGAGCTCACGCGGTACGGGCGTTTGTAGCGTGGTGCCGGAGTTAGCCGTTATGCGTACGAAGCAAAGTATCCTTGGCCTCGTTTACACGGGCAGCGAGGTACGTCGAGCCCCCCTGGTCGGGATGCAGTTTCTTCATGAGGGACTTGTGCGCCCGGCTGATGTCGTCGCGCCCCGCTCCCGGCTGCAAGCCAAGGATCTGATAGGCCTCCTCCGTCGTCATTTTGCCGCTCGCCGGCGTGCGGCGCTGCCTCCCTGCCGCATCGCCCTGCGTGTTCTGACGCCAAGCGGGAAACCGGCGGTCCAGATAGCTTTCAAGTAAGGCCACGCTCTCGGCGTCGAACGCCGGGACCATTGCGAGCAGGCCTGCAAGATCGAACTCGTCGAGACTGCGCCCGGCATGGGGTCCGGTGACGATCTGGCCCGACAGCTGACCGGACTCGTGATCGAGCCGCATATCCAGGAATTGCGAGCGCACGCGCGAGGTCTGGCTCGACGGGCGCGTGGCGCCACCGCCGAAAAGCCCGCCCATATTGCCGAACCCCGCATTCGCGAGCGGCGTCCAGCCGAGCAGTCCGGCGCCGAAGATCCCGAGCGGGATCGCGACTGCGAGTTCGCCTCTCAAGCCGGTGAAGGCTGCCACCGCGAGCGCGACGACACCCCCGCCAACTTTGATGGCGCGCGCCAGCACCGCTGGATTGGCCGCGCGGAACATCTGGAGCAACAGATAGAGGGTAATAACGGCGATAACGCCGGCGATCAGAGTCATGGCGTGAATATAGCCACCCTTCCGGCAAAATGCATGGTCCGGCTTCCGACCGCAGCCCGCGCCAGCTTGACCGGCTACTTCATCTGTCCGATCAGCTGCGCCGCGCCGCTCGCAGTCTTCGCCAACCTCAACAGCGCCTCACGGCCACCGGCAGCATAAGCCGCGGCGGCCCGCAACAGCTCTCGCAGCTGCGCTGCGGCGCCCGGATCGAACCGGCACCAAGCGCCGCCCGTCAGACGCGCGATCTCGCGAAACGCCTGCTCAGCGCCCGCATCATGGCCTTCCTGAAATAGGAACACGGGCACCTTCAGCATGCCGAGCTCACCGGCCTTGGCGCAGAGCGCGTCAACCTTCTCCTCCATGGCGTCGCCGACGAAGACCACGGCACGCACGCCAGACGCGACCGCCTCGCGCCGCGCGTCGGTCAGTACCCTGCCGATCTGAGTGTCGCCGCCGCGGCAATCGATCTTGCCCATCAATGTCGCAAGCTTGCCGCTGTCGGAAATCCACCCGGTGGCGCGGCATTCGTTATAGCCGCGATAGTAGACAAGCCGGATGTCGAGGCTGCCGAGCGCCGCAGCCTCGCGAAACATGTCGGCCTGAAGCGCGCAGGCCATGTCCCAGGTCGGCTGCCGGCTCATCGTCGCATCCAGCGCAAAGATCAAGCGGCCCTTCGCGCCGGGTGCATGCGGCGACAGCGCGCGCGCCTTGGCGACGAAGGCAGCGACGTCCTCCGAAGTCGAGGTATTTGCCTGCGGCAATGCGCCGTCACTTTCGGCTCTCGCCGACACGGCATCGCTATTGCGCGGTTTGATGGGGTCGCCGGGCATCTGAGGTCACGCTTGGTCTCACACCACCAATGTGGATAGCGTGCCCTGCCCGGTCAATGTGCAAAGCCTCCACGGGCGGAAGCCGGCGGAGGCTTTGAGACTAGTTTCCGGCTTTGGCCGAATGGATCTGCTCTTTTCAGATCAGCTCTTTTTCAGCTCTTGGCGGGTGCCATCAGGGCGACCGGACCGGGCTCCAGGATCTTGGGTGGAGCCGAATGGGTATCCACCGGCGCGATCGCGCTGTCGGTATCGCTGAGGAATTTGTCGAGCATGCCCTGTATCGAGTTCTTGGCGTCATCCGGGCCGGTGTCGCGCATGTCGTTGTGCTGGAAGTCCGTCTTGACGACCTGAATACCGGCCTTCTCGCATTCCTCTTCGGTCGGGATCACGCCTGGATCAGTCTTGAACTGCGGATCATGAGAACGGAATGAGAGTATCTTGAACTTGCCCGCAGTCACGAACGGCACGCGGAGATTATCCAGCGTCACGACCTTCTTGACTTCGTCCGGATACTGCTTGGCGAAGTACATCGTGATGTCGCCGCCCATGGAGTGACCGACCATCGTCACCCTGGAGTAATCGGCGTTGGGCTGAACCTTCTTCATTTCCTGCATCGCCAGATGGATGTTGGCGACGCCGCGCAGGATCTGCGGCAGGCGGCCGACATAGAGCTCGCCGGGCTTGGTCACCATCGGCGGATCGGTCGGGAGATCATGCTGGGGGCTGACCACGAGATAGCCGCGCGCCGCAAAGACGTTGGCGAGGAACCCGTACTCGGTGTTCTTGACGGTGTTGCCGTGATTGATCACGGCGACCGGCAGGGTGATCATGCCGGCATTGGCCTGCATTTCCTTATCGCGACGGACGGCGATGTCGACAGGCACGGGACGATTGTCGCGCGAAGCATCGTAGAAGGTGATGGTCTCGTGCTTGATGGCCCACTTGCTCGCCGTGAAATAGGCGACACCGCAGAGGGCTCCTACAGAAACCAGAACGGCAATTCCACGCTTCATTTTCGTCCTCAGCCCCAGGTCTTCCGACCTGATCCCTGTTGAAAATCGTGTTGTTCGAGGAGCTCTTCGGCCCCTTCGCGCCTATTCCCTAATATATGTCACAGCCGCGTGACAGGAAGGCTAAATGTTATGACCCGGCAGCCCTTTCATTGTGCGGCGCACACGTTTGGTGGGCACCCGCTCCGATACCGCTACGTCCGGATGCAGATGACCCATCCGACGCAACCCGTCACGATCGGGTTCAATTTCGCGGTGAATTCCTGGTGAAAAACGACTTCGCGCGTGCTGGGTTCCCGCAGGAACCGGCCGCGCTATGATCGACCGGAAAGTAGCGACGTACCGCCTACGCGCCAAGGATGTCGTGGACCTCGAGCGGCTTGTCCACCTGGCTGAACCACTCGGCGCGATTTGCCGCACGACGCCGGCCGCGCTCATCGAGCGGCAGCTTGAGCTGGCGAAGCAGGCCCATCACCTCTTCTCGGGCGGTGAGATGGCCGAGATTGGGCCGCATCCCAAGCGTCGCCTCGTCGATCTCGTCCAGCGCCGTCAGGCCGCGCGGGAAAAACTCGCGATAGACAACGCGCTCGGCGAAACCGTCAACGTAACGGAAGCCGAGCCGCAGCGATAGATCCTTCAGCCCCTCGGCAACGAGCTGCTTGTTGCGCGAGCCGAGCATCGAGAGACGGTTGCGCACCACGATCCAGTCGGTGGTCGAGCCATCGAGCTGGCGGCGCTTGCGCCTGACGTCGCGCACCATCTCGGCGTAATGGCTTTCCCCCGTCACTGCGTAATTGGCGGGATCGACAGTGCCGAGCACGTCGAAATCGAGAAAGCTGTCGTTGATCGGCGTGACCAGCGTGTCAGCCATCGAATGGGCAAGCCGCATCAGGTAGCTGTCGGTGCCGGGCGTATCGATGACGATGAAGTCGAAGCTGCTCTCGACCGCCGAGACCGCCTCCATGAACTGCTGGAACTCGGAATTCTCATTCTCGGCGATCTGCATGGTTTCGCCGAGCTTGATGCAGCGATGCACCGGCAGTTCGAGGTCGAGCTTGGTGCGGCGGGCCCAGGCGGCGCGGTTGTTGATGTAGCGGGTGAAGCTTTGCTGGCGGCAGTCGAGGTCGATTGTGGCGACGCGCTGGCCGGCTTTCAGAAGCGCAACTGCGATGTGCAGGGCGGTGGTCGATTTGCCGGAGCCGCCCTTCTCATTGCCGAGCACGACGACGTGAGCCGAGCCGGATTGGCTTTGGCTGGCCTGCACAAGCATGGCGATCCTCAATACCCCTGAACGATATCTTCGAGTTGGCCGAGTCTGCGGTCAAGTTAAATGCGTGACAGGATGACGAAATCACAGTGCGCTGGTCTTCATCATGAATCGTGTCCGGTGTCGCGTCTGCGATTCAGCCCACGCGCGACATCCTCGTTGCAGGAGGTGCTGTGTCGCATGTCGATGCATGGCGTCCACGAATGCCGCTTGTTAAGCTTAGCCGGCCGCGCTCCTCCCCCACAACCTTGCCGAGTCCTGATGTCACGAAGCCTCTTGATCGCCCGCACGGTCCCCGCCCTGCGGCGCGCCCTCGACGATTTTCGCAAGCGGAAAGCCACGATCGCGCTGGTGCCGACCATGGGGGCTCTCCATGACGGGCATGTGTCTCTGGTGCGCCTCGCCAAACGGCGCGCGAATCGCGTCGTGGTGTCGATCTTCGTCAACCCGACCCAGTTCGCTCCGGCCGAGGATTTCGGCGCCTATCCGCGGACTTGGAAGTCTGACATCGCCAAGCTCGCGACCGAGGATGTCGACATCGTCTGGCATCCCGGCGTCGAGGCGATGTATCCGGAGGGCTTTGCGACGCGCATCGTTCCGGAGGGGCCGGCGCTGGCTGGCCTCGAAGACCGCTTCCGGCCGCACTTCTTTGGCGGTGTCGCCACCGTCGTCGGCAAGCTGTTCACGCAATGCCGGCCGGATGTCGCGATCTTCGGTGAAAAGGACTTTCAGCAATTGCGCGTGGTGACGCAGATGGCGCGTGACCTCGACCTCGGCGTGAAGGTGATCGGTTCCCGCACCGTGCGCGAGCGCGACGGCCTCGCGATGTCCTCGCGCAACCTCTATCTCTCGCGCGAGGAGCGCCAGACCGCCACGACCCTCTACCGCGCCATGGGGGAGAGCGCCGCGCGGATCAAGGCCGGCGAAGCCATCGCGGGTGCGATGGCGCGCGGCGCCGAGACGATCAAGGCGGCGGGATTCGCACTCGACTATTTCGAGGCGCGGCATGCCGATACGTTGGCGCCGGTCACCTCGCGCGAGGACAGGCCGTTGCGAATCCTGGTTGCGGCCAAGCTCGGCACGACGCGGCTGATCGACAATATCGCGGTTTAAAGCAGTCCGAGGTCGCGCAGCTCGCGCCGCATCGGCTCCGGCATCGCCGCGATGGTGCCTGCGGCAGATTTGCCGAGATCTGGCGGCGCGGAATCGTCGGTGAAATAGCGCCAGCCCTGGAACGGGCGCATCGGCCGCGGCGACACCGAGATCACTTTTGGCTGCATCACGATGCGGCAGCGACCGATGCCGTCCTTGTCGCGGAACGGCTCGATGCCGATGATCTTCTCACGCGCGGCGATCTCGCCCTTGATGACCCAATAGAGCGATCCGCCCGCGAGAATCTCGGCGTCGCGCTTAGGTACCATGCGGGTGACGTGGATGTGGTGTTGCGGCAGGCCTTTTTTCTTGGCCGTCTGCATCCGTTCGGCGACCCACCCCTTCAATTCCTTGACGGAGTCGCAGCCGACGGCAAGCTTGATCAGATGGAGTGGCATGGCCCAGCATTAGCGGGCCGGTCACGGATTTTCAAAGCCGAACTAGTTGTTATCCGCAGCCGCGGGAGCCGGGGCCGGCGGCGGTGCCAGCGGAACCGGCGCGCCGGCCGGCGCGCGCGCAGTCTTTGGCGCGGGTGGCTTCTTCGCAGCCGGGGCCGCAGGCGTGGTGGCCTGTGCCGCACGTGACGCCGGTGCAGAAGCTGCATTGGTGGCCGGCGGCTGGCGTGTGGTCGCGGTCGGCGGCTCCGGATTCATGATGCTCACCGGCGGGGTCGACGACGCGCTCGGGAACTCCGCACTGGTCGGCTTGCCCGTGGGCATCGTCGGCGGCAGAGCCGCGAGCGCCCCCGGCGCCGCTGCGGGCGCATTCCAGGTCGGCGCGTAGCGCGCGACCAGCTGATCATAGAGATGGGAATCCATGTTGGCGGCGATCTGCTGCTGATCCGTCAGCGAGCGGAACGCGGCGCAATCGAACCGGGTGCAGCCGTCGCGCGCGACCAACACCTGGGCGACGAGGCCGTAGCGATCACGCTCCAGCGCCTTGCGCAGCACCTTCGTATTCAGCGTCAGGTTCTTGGCGGCAGCGGCGTCGCCGAGCGCGGTCAGTCGATCGATCCGGGCCGCAGTATAGGCGACAGCGGCAGCCGCAGCATCAGGCGCACCGAACAGGGCTTTCTCGCAACCGATGGCCACGGCGTCGCCGGCGAGGTCATCAAGGCAGGCCAGCGCCGGCAGCGTCGCAGTCACAGTGGCTTGAGTGCGGGCTTCCGAGGCTTCGTGCCCCATCGGCCCATAAATCCGCATGGTGGCAGCAACCGCGATGCCGATCGAGAGCAGTGTGATCACGGTCAGCGCGCCGTTGGCGACCGATTTCTCGGCATTCACGAGCGTGATCAGCAGGATCAACCCGAAGAAGCCGGCTGCCGCCAGCGTCATCCACATCGGGAAGGCCGGCGAGGGCCAGATTTGATCGAGCAACGAGGCCCATGCCCAGTTCATGCGCGATGTCCCCTCACGCGAGCAAAGAGCGAATGGTCAAGCGAGCGCCGCGAACCGGCGACTGCCCCCGGCCCAGCTTGTCGAGGTGAAGCGGGCCTTTTGACGGCGGCCGGAGCAAATTCGTTCGCGATGTCAATGCGGGTGCCCGTCAGCGCATTATGAGAGCGCGAGCTGGCTTTCCTTGGCGACCCGTTCGAAGGCTTCGGTCGAGCTTTTGATCCGGTACTGGCAGTCGTCGCCGTCCGTCGGCAGCAGGCGAATGACCTCGTATGAGCCACTCGCAGCCGGGCGCGCGACGTTGCTGGCCGTGAACAATACGCGCGTTCCAATCGGGAATTTGTGCTTCAACACCCTCTCCATCAATCAAACAACGCCTGCCTCGCCCGTGGTCCCACGGCGAGGCCGGCTGGAAGCCCGGTGTGACCTATAGCACGCGATGCGGCGTTTTGGCCAGCAGTATACAGGCATGGAAAATGTGCCAATCTGCAGTATTTTCAGAATGATAGTGGGGAACCGGACGACGTCTGATACCGTCGGAACCAACCGCTCAGGCGCCGTGGGGCAGATGACCCTGTGGGCTCGCCTGATCCACGGCCTTGGGTAGCTCCTGGGCCAGGATCTCGCCCAGCTGATCGACCGGGATGTTGTAGCGCGCGGCGAGCTGGCGGACGGTGTCGTTGCCGAGCACGGCGCGGAGCTGGTCGGCCGAGATCGGTAGATTCTGGCCGTTGCCGAGCCAGGATTTGACCTGGTCGCCAAAGCCCGCCTGCTGGAGTTTTGCAACGATCGCACCCAAGCCGCCCTGGTTGTTGCTGCCGAGCACCTCGCTCAGCACGGCCGGCAGGACGGCGGCGCCGAGCTGACCCAGCGCGCTACGCAATGCGGGATTGTTCTCCAACGAGTCCAGAATTCCCATAGCCTCCCCTCTCCTAAGCCATCGTTCGCAGTGATTGAGCGCCGCTAGCCACCATGACGTCAAGCGGCGCTTATTCACATTTCAAGTGAGCATGATCTTGCCGGAGAACCGGTGTTCACCTCGCCGGATCATGCTGGTGATTAGACAGTCTCAAACTTTTCGATGACAAGCGTTTCGGCGAGCCCATCGCGGGTCCATTCCTGGAACGCCGGGACCGCCATCATCGTGTCCATGTAGGCCTTGGTCTCGGGCGTGACCTCGATGGCATAGGTGCGGAAGCGGTGCACGACCGGCGCATACATCGCATCCGCCGCGCCGAAGTGGCCGAACAGGAACGGCCCGCCGGCGCCGTAGCGGGTCCGGCACGTGCGCCAGATCTCCTGCACGCGTGCAACGTTGGCCTTGGCGTCCGCTGACAACGTCACGGGCCGCACCGGACGGTGCAGGTTCATGCCGCATTCGCTGCGCAAGGCCATGAAGCCGGAATGCATCTCGGCGCACACCGAGCGGGCGAACGCGCGGGCGGCGACATCGTCGGGCCACAGCTTCACTTCCGGATATCGCTCGGCGATGTACTCGATGATGGCGAGCGAATCCCACACGGTGATATCGCCGTCGACCAGCACCGGCACCTTGCCGGCACGACTGAAGGACAGGATCTGCTCCTTGTCCGCGGGATTGTCGGTATAGAGCGGGATCACGGTCTCCACGAACGGGATATTGTTGGCGCGGAGCGCGAGCCAGGGCCGCATCGACCATGACGAGTAGTTCTTGTTGCCGATCGCAAGTTTCAGCGCAGCCATGTGGTTGGTCCTTCCCGAGACGTCCTGAAGCGAGCTGCTTTTAGCGCCATCGCCCGCCGCCAATCAATCGTTGCCGCGCGAAGGCATGCGTGGCAATCGTTGCGGCCCGCGAGGAGAGAGATATGAGCAGGCACTGGGTCGACATCACCGCCGTCGGCTTCTTCATCATCGAATGGCTGGTGTATGCCGCCACGCTCGAGCACTCCGCCTACGGCCGCGACAGCCTGTCGGCGCGGATGAACCGCTACCGGGAGGTCTGGGTCCGCCGGCTGCTCGACCGCGAGGCCCGCATGGTCGACATGCAGATCATGGCCTCGCTCCAGAACGGCACAGCCTTCTTCGCCTCCACCAGCCTGTTTGCGCTCGGCGGCGCGCTGGCGCTGCTGCATGCGACCAACGATGCCATCGCCATTCTGGGCAAGCTGCCGATCGACCTCAGCACATCGCCCGCAATGTGGGAATTGAAATGCGTCGGCCTGGTGCTGATCTGCGTCTATGCCTTTTTCAAATTCGCCTGGGCCTACCGGCTGTTCAACTATGTCGCGATCCTGTTCGGCGGCATGCCGCCATCCTCCCTGCGCGACACGCCCGAGGCGGAGGCCCATGTCATCCGCACCTCGCGCGTGTTCGAATCCGCCGGCCGTCATTTCAATCGCGGCCAGCGCGCCTTCTTCTTCGCGCTTGGCTATCTCGGCTGGTTCGTCAGCCCCTGGGTGCTGTTCGTGACCACGGCAGCCGTGGTGGTGGTGACCTGGCGACGGCAGTTCGCGTCGAGTGCATGGACAGCGATGGCGCCGGAGGCGGCAGCGGGGGATGAGGGGACGAAGAAGCGCCGTCATTGATGCTCTCTCGTGTCCCGGACGCGCTGCAAAGCGTCAGCGTCGCTGCGCAGAGCCGGGACCCACGCCACACGGATGGTTCGGAGACATGGGCCCCGGCTCTGCAGCGCACCGTCGAAGGGACGCTGCGCTGCGTCCGGGGCACGAGAGCAAGGTGTGGCGCACCGCCTTCCCAACATCGTCATTGCGAGCGCCGCGAAGCAAATCCAGAATCCTTCCGCGGAAAGACTCTGCGTTGCTTCGCTGCGCTCGCAATACGCACCGTTTACGACCCGAAATCCTGCGGCGTGAATGAAAGGTCCATCACCTTCCACTCCTGATATTTGTCGACGGGCAGCATCTTATAAGGCTGGCAAGCCTGCAGCGCGCTCATTGCTGACTTCACGATGGCCACGCCCTTCGTGGACGGCGGCGCCTCGATCAGAATCGGCTCGCGCGCAAGCGTGCCGTCGGCGGCCATCACCGCGCGCAGCCTGATGCGCACGGCATCGGTCAGCGCGACCTCCGCGGGCAGTTTCGAGCACGTCCTCAAGTGACGGCGAAGCTCGGCAATAATCTCGGGCGGCAGCTTGGCGGCGATCGAATCCTTGGCATCGCCGCCGTCATCCGTGGGCGCGTCTTTCGGCGCGGGCGGCAATGCGGGCGGCAGGCCCAGCATCACGCCGTATTTGACGGTGACGTCAGGCTCCGGCACCTGATAGGCTGGAGGCGCTGCCTGCGGGCTCGGCATCGCGGGCGGTGGCTGCGCTGCCTGAGGCTGAGGCTGAGGCAGCGGCTGTTGCGACGACACCTGTGATGGCTGGGGCTGCGGTTGCTTCTGTCGTGGCTCCTCCGATGCCTGCTTTTGCGGCGGCGCCTTCTCCTTGGCCGGCGCTGGCTTCGACGCGGCGTCCGCCTTGTCGGTGAGATCGAACTTCGGCAGCTTGAACTCGGGAAGCGGCTCCGGCGGCTTCTCCTTCGCCTCCTCCTCCTCGGCCTTCTCGTCGGCTTTGGCCTCTTCCTGCCTCACCTGCTCCGGCGTGACGATGTCGACCGCGACAGTCTCGGCCGGCGCGGAATAAAAGGGATGGACCTCGCTGATCACGATGATCAGCGCCACCAGCGTCAGATGCGCGATTGCCGACGCCGCAATGTCCGTCCGGATGATCTTCCCCAGTTCCATCGCCGATCTTGCGTTGCCGTCCTGCTCCTAGCATACCGGAACAGGCCCTCAATCCCATTTTGGCGCGAAGCCGAAATCGGTCAGCCGGCCCTTGGGACTGGCCAGCGCGGCAACCTGGGCCATCTCGTCGTCCGAGAGCTCGAAATCGAAGATCTCGATGTTTTCCGACAGACGCTCGACGCGCGAGGTTCTGGGAATCGCGGACACATTCTGTTGCACCAGCCAGCGCAGGCAGACCTGTGCCGGAGTCTTGTGATGGGCGCGGCCGATCGCGGCAAGCGTCTGGTCGGCCTTGATGCGGCCCTTGGCAATCGGACTGTAGGCCACGAGCGCCATGCCATGCCGGTCGCAGGCCGCCCTCACCTTCGCCTGATCCAGATAAGGGTGATATTCGACCTGGTTGCAGACCAGCGGCTCGCTTGAGAGGGTGACCGCCTGCTCGATCAGCGCCACCGGGAAATTGGACACGCCGATGTGGCGCGTCAGGCCCATGCGCTTGGCATGTGCCAGCGCCCCCAGCGTCTCCTCCAGCGGCACGTGCGGATTGGGCCAGTGCAGCAGCACGAGGTCGACGACGGGAAGCCGCAGGCGCACCAGACTCTCCTTGACCGACCGTTCGAGATCATGCGGCGCGAAATGGTTGGTCCAGACCTTCGTGGTGACGAAGACGTGGTCGCGGCGCACGCCGGAGGCGCGCAAGCCATCGCCGACCTCGCGCTCATTGTCATAGACCTGGGCGGTGTCGATGTGACGGTAGCCCAGCCGCAGCGCCTGCTCGACGACGCGTGCGCAGGTCCGGCCACTCAGCTCCCAGGTCCCGAGCCCGATCGCGGGGATTCGGGCGCCATTGGCCTCGACGAACAGCATGAGGAATGCTCTCTGTTGCGGCAGCCCCAGACGTCATTATGGACCCGGTCCGCGATAGTGCAACGGAAGACACCGCCCTCGGGTGCGGATCTTCGGCGCAATGCTAACGGGAGGTTGGTATCAGGCTTTGGCGAGGGCCTGGAATACCGTGTCGGGCGCATGCGCGATCACGGCCAGCAGGGCGCGGGCGGGTCCGCGCGGGGCGCGCTTGCCCTGCTCCCAGTTGCGGATGGTCTCGACAGGCACGCCAAGCTTGGCGGCGAACTCCATCTGCGTGAGACAGGCGCGCCGACGCAAATCGCGCACTGCGAGCGAGCCGGCCTCGGCCTGAGGAGTCTCGATCGCAGGGGGGAGCGGCTGGACAGGCAACTCTTGCCCGTCCCGCAATTCGACGACCCGCCCGTCCGCCTTCAGCCGCAACCGCATGCTCATTCCCCCCAGCGGAGCGATCATGCGGCAAGCCGCTTAAGTTCGGATTAAAGATGGTTGGCCATCGTTCCGGGGCGCGTGGAGCGCGAATCCGGAACGACAGAGCAGAGACGAGCCCTACTTCAATCCGAACCACAGCGTCGCGATGCCGAGAAAGGAGAAGAAGCCGACGACGTCGGTCACCGTCGTCACGAATGTGCCCGACGCCACCGCCGGATCGGCCCTGACGCGTTCGAGCGCCATCGGGATCAGGATGCCGCCGAGCGCGCCAGCGATGAGGTTGCAGATCATCGCGAGCCCGATGACGATGCCAAGGCCCGGGATCTTGAACCAGGCCACCGCGGCAATGCCTGTGATCACGGCAAAGGCAACGCCGTTGATGAGGCCGACCAGCGTCTCGCGGATGACCACGCGCCAGGCGTTGGAGGAGCCGAGCTCGCGGGTCGCGAGCGCGCGCACCGCGACCGTCATGGTCTGGGTCGCGGCATTGCCACCTTGGCTCGCGACGATCGGCGCCAGGACGGCGAGCGCCACCATCTGTTCGAGCTGGCCTTCGAACAGGCCGAGCACGGAGGACGCGAGGAACGCGGTGGCGAGATTGATCAGCAGCCAGTTGAAGCGGCCACGCGCGATGGTGAGAAACGTATCCGACAGCTCTTCGTCGCTGGTGACGCCGCCGAGCGCCTTGAGGTCTTCGTCCGCCTCCTCCTCGATGACGTCGACGACGTCGTCGACCGTGATGACGCCGACGAGGCGGTCCTGGGTGTCCAGTACGGGGGCTGCGACGAGGTTGTATTTGCCGAACATGCGCGCCACCTCCTCCTGGTCCTCCAGGACGGAGACGCGGCGGCGATCCTCATCGGTCAGCTCAGTCAGCGGCACGGGGCGGCGCGCGCGCAGCAGCACATCCAGCGGAACCGCGCCCTGCCAGTGCTGGTCCTTGTCGACGACGTAAATCTCGTAGAAGCGGTCCGGCAGATCGGGCGTATCGCGCATGTAGTCGATCGCCTGCCCGACCGTGAAATCCTGCGGCACGGCGATGAACTCCGTCTGCATGCGCCTTCCGGCGGAGTTTTCCGGATACAGCAGGCTGCGCTCGAGTGCGACGCGCTCTTTGAGCGGCAGCTTCTCGAGGATCTCCTCCTGCTCTTCCTGGTCGAGGGTTTCGAGCAGCTCGACCGCATCGTCGGATTCGAGCTCGCGGACGCCTTCGGCGACCGTCTCGGGCAGCAGCTCGTCGAGGATCTCCTCGCGGACGGTCTCGTCGACCTCGTTCAGTGCGGAAAAGTCGAAGTCGCGACCCGTCAGCTCGACCAGGCGGACACGATCGTCGGGGGCGAGCGCCGCAATGAGATCGCCGAGATCGGCCTCGTGCAGATCGGCGATGCAGGCACGCAGTGCGGCGCTGTCGGCGGCCTCGATCGCGTGGGCGAGTTCCTCGACGAATTCGTGCCGAATTTCGCCGTCTTCGTTGCGCATCAGCACGTGGTCGAGTACCGATACCTCAGCGGCAGGAGCACCGTCCATATGTTCGTCCATGGTACGCCTCGCCGTCTGACAGGTTGGATCGGTAATTTGGGCTGACGGTCAGGCAATACCCACAAGGCAATCGCGAGTGCAATGGCAAAGATGCATCGACCGAAATGGACCTTGATCACGGGCCTGGCTCTCGCCGCCCTCACCTCAATCGGCTCAGCCGAGGCCGCGGACTGCCCGAGGAAGGATGCGCTCGGCACGTCACGCGTCCTGAGCGTGGATGCCGAGGCCACGCCGCGCGTCGGCTTGAAGAGTTTTCCGCAGACGCTGCCGCTCTCCGATCACGAGGTGGTGCTGACCTTCGACGACGGCCCGCATCCGCCGACGACGTCCAAGGTGCTGGCGGCGCTGGAGCAGGAATGTGTGCGCGCGACCTTCTTCCTGGTCGGCCGGAGCGCCGCCGAATATCCTGACCTGGTCAAGCGCATCGCCCGCGAGGGTCACACCATCGGCCACCACACCTGGTCGCATCCGTACATGGCGCGGATCTCAGCCGACGCGGCGAAGTACGAGATCGACCGCGGCATCGCCGCCGACGAGATGGCGCTTCACGGGGTCTCGACCACGACGCCGTCGACACCGTTCTTCCGCTTCCCTTATTTCGAGTCCACGCAAGCCGAGCTCGATCTGCTCCAGTCCCGCGGCATCGTGGTATTCGGGGCTGATCTCTGGGCCAGCGACTGGAACAACATGACGCCGGAGCAGGAATTGAAGCTGATCACCGAGCGCCTGTCAGCCGCCGGCAAGGGCATCATCCTGTTCCACGATCCCCAGGCGCGTACGGCGGCCATGATGCCGGCCTTCCTGCGGTATTTGCGGGAGAACGGGTTTCGCGTGGTCCACATCGTGCCGGCGGACACATCACAGAAGAACGCCGACGCGCGTTGATGCCGGAATGTCACGCCTGACCAAAACGGGGTGATTTGAGCCCTGTTAACACTCTGTTCATGCTACGCCAGGCAATGCTTGAGGGGGAGCCTGGGCGGGAAAGGCCTTTGCGCCTGAACCCTTTCCTGATGTCTCCGACCTACTATGGCGACAATCGCAGATGAGGGCTTACGGAGTTCATGATCGGCAGTAGCGTTGTTGTCCAGACGCGATCGTGGATCGTTCTGCTTCTGGGGTTGCTGGTGGCGGCGTCGCCGGCAGCTTTCGCGGCCGACTGCCCCGATCATCCCGACGCGCTCGGCACCTCCCGCACCCTCGTCGTCGACCCGCGCGAGCATCCGCGCATCGGCACCATGCAGTATCGCGAGACGCTGCCGCTGAAAGACCACGAGGTGGTCCTCACCTTCGACGACGGCCCGCTGCCGAAATATTCGAACCAGGTGCTCAAGATCCTCGCCGACGAGTGCATCAAGGCGACCTTCTTCATCATCGGTCAGCAAGCCAAGGCCAACCCGGAAGGCGTGCGCAAGCTGGTGGCGGCGGGCCACACCGTCGGCACGCACAGCATGACCCATCCGCTGACTTTCAACAAAATGCCGATCGAGAAATTCGAGCCCGAGATCAACGGCGGCATTGAATGGGCTTCGGCCGCGATGACCGATCCGTCAAAACTCGCGCCGTTCTTCCGCATTCCCGGTCTGATGCGAGCCGAAGGCGTCGAGGACTACCTGATCTCGCGCGGCATCCAGGTGTGGAGCGCCGACTTCCCTGCCGACGACTGGCGGCACATCTCGCCCGATCGCGTCTACCAGCTCGCGATGCAACGGCTGGAGGCCAAGGGCAAGGGCATTCTGCTGCTGCATGATATCCAGGCCCGCACCGTGGCGGCGCTGCCGAAGATCATCCGCGAGCTGAAGGCGCGCGGCTATCGCATCGTACACGTGGTGCCCGCGACCCCCGACCAGCCGGCGACGCCGACCGCGGCGGTGGAATGGCTGCTGCATCCGCCGACGGAAACGACGCCGATCGCGCGCTGGCCTGTCGTGCCGAATTTCGTGTTCACGCAGACCGCGACACTGCCGGCGCCCGGTCTCGCTGACCTCAACGCGCAGACCGCGCATCGGTCGCTCGTGCTGCCGCGCAAGACCATGGCGCGGGCCGATGTCGCAGCCACCCTTGCCGCGCCCGGGCGCGATCTCTTCGCGATCCCGGAGGGCTCGATCGAGGTGCTGCTGTCGACGACGTTGTCGCGGCGGGCCGCGACACGGCTCGCAATGGCGGCCGAGGCGCCGCATGCCGGCAAGGGCAAGGCGGCGAGGATGCATGCACGGCGGACGGCTGCATACATCGCGCCGAAGCACCCAGCTCAGGCCAAGAGTACGGCGCCCCGCCCCACCCGCCTCGCCACCAGCGTGAAGAAGCGCGCCTGAAGCGCGATCATCGCGCTCCAGGTTATTGTTTTGAGCATGATCTTTTCAGAAAACCGCTGCACACTTTTCCGGATCATGCTCCAAGCGGTTACTGCCGCATGATGTTGGCGACGCAGAGCAGCACGATCAGCGCCAGGAAGAACAGGTCCATATAGGACTTGAGCTCGCCGTCACGACGCAACCGCGCGACATCCATCACGATCTGCTTGCGCACGTTGGTCCCACCCGAGCCGTCATTGATCGGCGCCTGAAGGCGCTTGGTCTCGGCTTCGAGCTTCTCGATCTTCTGGAAGAAGTAGAAGGCGCGCAGCGTCGAGGCCGCGCGCATGCCGGCATAGACCAGCACCAGGATCGCGAGCACCGCCCGGTTCTGATACTTCTCCATGAAGTTCAGGCTGAAATAAACCAGCGCCATGAATGCAAAGTTGGTCAGGAAGCGGTAGACGAAGCTTAGAAAGACCATGCTGGCTCCAGCCGGGAGAGATCGCGCGAGGCCCGTCTACACCAACTTTGTTTCAACAAAGATACCATGGCCCCGCGTGCCGCCGCCTTTTAGCCACCCGCCGCCATGATGCAAGTGAGAGCGCTGCCCGCCGCCCCGTTCCGCGCGCGGCGCCGCCCGCGGCGGCTCCATGGAGATTCGATCGAAGCTACGGTAGACTGCTGCCGCCGCCACGCGCGAGGTCTGCGGATTGGGGTCTGCCGATGCCGAAAAAGGGAATCACGGGCCACGACGACTGGGTTCTGACCGAGGCGCTCGCAACCGCCCTGGTCGCGCTGGAGCAACTCGAGGCGAAGCACCAGCCAATCGCGCATATGGACGACATCCGCAAGATGCTGTCGAACGGCAAGGAGCCGGCGGCGGTCCGATTGCACCTGGCCCAGGCCAAATGCCGCCTGTTCCCTGACCTCGACCCGCTCGAGATCTACCGGGAATACGGCATCGGAGAGGAATATGGCTAGGAGTCCGGACCTCTTCCTGCGGCGGCCGCATTTGACGTCATTTCAATGAGTTGACGGTGGCCTTTGAAGCTCTGCCTTTGGCTGAGTCTCAAGGGCACTCTTTAATCGAAACTACACCATGACCAATGGGCTGGGCCGACTTTTTCCCGAGATCGATTCAATTTGAAGCAAAGGCTTAGCGGCATTGCGAAGTCTGTCTGCGAGCCTCCCATCCGGACGCCGATGGGGGACAGGCATGGCCGGATCTTGCAGGAAGCAGCGCAGCGCCGTCGCACGGCTTGGCCGCGGGATGATGGCTGCCGCCGCGCTCACCGCCATCGTGCTGCTGGACGGCGCGCCGGCCCACGCTTTCCTCGCCCGGCCAGCGCTCTTCGCCGCTCTCGGCAGCGCCACCAAGGCGCCGAACGGATGGTTGCAGCTCTGCGCCGCCAATGCCGATGAGTGCAAGCCGACGGCTGGCCAGGCGCGCGATATGACGCTGACGCCGGACCTGCTGCAACAGCTTTACGAGATCAACAAATACGTCAACGACCGCGTGATCTGGACCAGCGATGCCGAGCTTTACGGCACGACCGAACGCTGGGCCTATCCGCTCGACCGCGGCGATTGCGAAGACATGGTCCTGCTCAAGCGGAGGATGCTGGCCAAGGCCGGCTGGCCGCTAGGCGCGCTGCTGATCACCATCGTCGAGGAGCGCGGCCGGGAGAACACGCGTCACGCGGTCCTGACCGTCCGGTCCGACCGTGGCGAGATGATCCTCGACAACCAGACGCCGGAAATCCTGTTCTGGTACGAGACCAACTATCGCTATCTGTCCCGGCAGAGCGCGGCCGACCCGAATGTCTGGGTGTCCTACGGCGGCGAGCGGGCCAGCCCGGCACTGCCGGTGGCGGCGTCGCCGCTCCCCGTGTCCAGCCCCTCGCCTTTCGACTTGCCTCCCCCGCTGGGGATCAAGCCCTAGCCCTTCTCGGGACGCCGAAGCCGCGGCTCCTGGCGGGCACGAAGCTCCTCTTCGTACTTCAGTTTCTCCAGCAGCATGTCAGTAACAAGACGTCGCAATTGGGCGTTTTCGAGCTCCAGCCGCTTGATGGTATCTCCAAAGCTGGAGTCCCGCGGGCCGCTCGGGCTGCTTTCGAATTCGCTACGTGCACCGTCCATCGTCGGCTCCGCGGATTTGAGCATCTTCTTCCAGCGATGGTAGGTCATGATGCTCACGCCGAGCGCTTTCGATATCTCGCGCTGGGTTTTGCCTTTGGCCGCGAGTTGATCCGCCTGGGCCAACTTGTCCGAAATCTCCCGCGAATCATGTCTCCTGCCGACCATCTCGTCCTCTCTGGCCAATGTCCCCGCTTCACCCTATACGCGCAATTAATTAACCTTTTCAATATGATATTGGACAACTTTCGTGGCGTAGGCTTGGCGGGAATGGTTCCCGCAGTAAAGCCGCCGCAGCCCCATCGATATGGCCTATGGCTAACTTGCGCTTCCCAGCCAGATCCCCCGCCGCTGTTAGCACACACATCGGCATCCCCTAAAAATTCCCTTCAGACTCAGGCGGCCACATCTGCTGAAGCTTGCATCGCAAATTCGATCACAAAATTAAAGGAAAAATCAGGGCTGCAACCGAATATTGCCCCCGCGACTTAGGGAAGTATCCGACGTGCCTCAGATCTGGCTCACCTATGACGAACTGGCAGCGCTGGTGGATTGCGATCCGGCCATGGTCCGAGGCACCGCTTCGGCGATGCCGCTTGATCGGCGCAAGAGCCGCGACGGCCAGACCCGGGTGAAGCTCGATGCCGCACTGACCAAGATGTTTCTCGACGCCGCATCGAAGCAGCGGATCGAGCGGGACATCGCCACCTCCGTCAGCGACCTGCGGACGATGCATGAACGAATGGCAGAGCGCTCAGTCGCAACTGCCGACTTTCCGCTCCGAGCAAACGGACAAGATGAGCCACGGCTAATCAGCCGTCTTGGGCGCTCTCGGAACGGCGCGGCCACCGCCCGCCCAGAACATCGTCAGCAATCAACACTATCCAAGCGGACCGTGTTCGACATAAATCGGTTCATGATGTCGAAATTCGTTGAGATCAACGTCGCCAAGAACAAACCCGGGCAATCGATCGTAAATTTCAGCGCGTCGCCCTCAGCACTTCCTGGCCCGAGATCATAGCGGTCACCACGCTGGCGACGACAAGCGCCCAGACGACGCCACCCAGACCTGACTCCCGCTGCAGGAACAACGCCGAACCCGAGAACGCGATCAGGCCTGCGCCCCGGACGAGCATAATGGCGCGCGTCCGGTTCAGCGCCAGCAGCGCTCCCGCTATGCCCTGGTTGACGGATTCGGTCACGACCAAGATTGCAAACGGCCACATCAAAGGCGCAGCGGCAACGATCTCGGCCCCCCTATAGAAGAATGCCAGAACCTGGACGGGCCATCCGACAAGAATGATCGAAAAGCCAGACGAGAGAAGCACGAACAGTGCCGTCACAGCTGACACGCGCTTGCGCAGGGTGCGACCATCCGATCGGGCCGCAGTTTCGGCAAGCCGCGGCACGGTCAATTGATTTATGGCAACGTTGATCTGACTAACTGGTGTGACGATGTTAAACAGCGCGCGCAGGGCTCCTCCAGCGGCCGGTCCGGCAAACGTTGCAGCAAGCGGGATGACACCTTGGTTGCCGACCCAGGAGATCAAAGACGCGCCCAGCAACCAGCGGCTGGACCGAAACAAGTCGCGCGCCACCTCATAGACGGCAGCACGCGAGACAACATCGACCGGCGATATCCGAGCCGCCATACCAAAAATCACTGCTGGAATGCTGGCCGCCGCCCAAACGAAAATCGCCGTAACCGACGTGAACCAGCCAAGTAGAACAAGACACACGAGGAGTCCGAAAATCGTTAGCGCGTAACACACGCCACTCAGTGCAGCGATGTCAACGCGACCTTCGACGTAGCAGAGGCGACGAACGAACGATTGAAAGCGCTGAACCGGATTTACGACGGCCAGGCAAAGCAGAATGGCGCCGAGCTCCGACGACCAATACAAGACCGTGATGCCAGCGGCGGCGATGACAGCGCTTGTCAATCCGCCCAAGGCCATGCTGATCCACGCTGCTGAGCTCCTGAAGTCCGCGCGGGAGCTTCGCACCCGCGTGCTGGCGAATGCCGGCAAGGCGTCGTTTATCAGTGCACCGGTCACAGCCTCGGCCAAGATTGAGGTAGTCCAGGCAATGCTGTAATAGCCAAAACTTTCCAAGGAAACGTGGTTTGCTAGCGCAATCGTAAAGAGAAAATTCGACAGGCTCACACACCCCTGATCAACGAGCGCGAAGAACGCGCGGCGTTTCCATCGACCGGCGACGCGCAAAGCGCTCATCAGCATCACTACCTCCCCACACGAGTTATGGTGGTCGATGGAACTGGCGCGGAGCCCGTTCGACGGATCATGCGGGACTCGAATCCCTTGAACGCCCTCGCGGAAGACCCAAAATCGTCTGGCTTGCCCGAGAACTCCGCGCGGCGAGCGGCGGCGAGATCGCTCCGCTGACCCAACGCAAAGGGCTGTTGCAACCATGCGCTGTTCATTCTCGCTCCAATCTCGCCTCTTCAGGCAGTTGCGATCCCGGGGGGACACCGCGTTGGCCGATAAGGCAGTCCTTAGCCGGCCTTTGGAACAGGTATGCGACAAGTCGGCTGCTTTCCGAAGAACCGCGTCAGAGTTCGATATCGGCGAGGATCAACGCGCTCGTCGAGCGGTGCAGCGACTGGCGCGATCGGTTCATTTGCGCGCAGCGCCTGCAGAATGACCCCTGTCGGCCAAAACCAAATCGCGATCTTTTGTGATCACTCATGACGCCGCAGTATCGAGATAACTTAACGTAACATACTTTCTTGAAAGCACGGTCCCGCCCAAAAGCCGCTTGGGTCGAAGTCCAGCTTCATAACCCACCATCCGTGATGCTAGCTCTATCGCCGTGCCACCCGGCCGCTACGCGAACTATGCGGGCTATAGGCCTGTGTTTCGAGTGACGCCACTTGATCGTCGGTTGCTCAGTGAGTGTAATCGGGTTGCGCATAGTAGCCGACCACGTGGTGTTCATGGCGGCGAAATGCGTTCATATCGACCTTGTTGAGAACGGCTCCCAGCAGCCGGTCATGAACCTCGGGCGCTGCCATCATCTGCTGTCGCACCGCAATCAGGCTGGTCCGTCCCCACTCTATCACGTAAACGTATGAGTCGACGAGGTTGGCGGTCGCGCGCACTTCCGTGACCGGCCCCAGCGGAGGGAGGTCGACGATGATGTTGTCGAACTTCTCCCGCAGCCGTGTGATCAGCATCCTGAACGACTCAGAGGCGAGAACTTCCCGCGACGGCGCGAGCGGGGAGCGAATGACGGCCGGAAGAAACGCCAGCCCGGTCGTTGCATCGGTGCGCACGGCATCTTCGAACTCGACCGTTCCGTCCAGGACCTCTAGCAGGCCGTTCCCCTCCTCCGCACCGGCGACGCGGCTCAATGACGGATTGCGTACGTCGGTATCTATCAAAATGACCTTCTTTCCAGCTTGGGCGATCAGTTCTGCAAGATTGCTCGCCACCGTCGACTTTCCTTCCGCCGCAAACGTCGATGTAACGCCGATCACCTTGCTCGGCTTGCCGCCTCGGCCGATGTCTGCTGCGACCTTGATGGAACCGATCGCGTTGGCAAATGGCGACAAGGGCGCAAATACGACGAACCGGAAAAACTCGCCTCTCCGAGGCGCCGGTTTAATTCCAGGTTCCGCGGCCCGCAGCCATGGCACGCTCATTTGTCGACGCCAGCGAGGCTGCACTCCGGGCGTCAACTGCGGCACGACGGCGAGGCAGCCGGTCTGCAAGATCTCATGCACCTGCCGGGTCGTGCGAAATACGCGATCGAGCACTTCCCACAGAACGGCAACGATGACGCTCAACCAGAGCCCGATCAACACGGAGCCCCCTAGCACGACGGACGTCTTCGGCTCGCTCTTTGGCGCCCGCGGGTTCGCCGAGCTGACGACGCGGGCCTCGGTAATCGGGAATGACTGCTGCTGGATCGCTTCCATATAGCGCGTCAGAAAGGTATCGTAGATGCTGTGGTAGGCTTGAGCGTTGGTTTCGAGCTCCCGCAAACCGATCCGCTCGCGACTGGTGGTACGGGCATCCGCGACCATGTCGGCCAGTTTGTTCTTGAGCGTCTCCTCCCGCGCCTTCGCGATCTCGTAGTCGCTCGTGTTGCTTTCAGCGATCCGGCGAAGCTCGGCCCCGATCGACTGGCGAATCTGGTGCATCTGATCGCGTAGATTGATCGTGGCCTGATGGTCATTGCCGTATCGGGCCGACAAGAGTCCCTCGCGCGCGGCGAGGTCGAGGTACTGGTTACGCAACCGGATGACCACTTCGCTCTTGATCGATTCCGCCACCGCCGCGTCCGGAATATCCTGCTTCAATATTTCCTGGATACGATCGACCCGCGCCTTCGCCTCGCCGCTCGCCACGCGCGCGGCGCTCAGCTGGCTTGCCAGTTCCCCCAGCTGCTGCTCCTCGAGGGCACGCATGCTGGTGCTCACGCCGCCTGGCGAGGACGCGATTCCAATGTCGACGATGTTGTTATTCTCTTTGTAGTCAAGAACGGCGCGATCGACGGCGGTCGCCTGCGCCCGGAGCTCAATCATTCGCTCTTGGAGCCATTTACTGGCGCGTCGCGTCGCCTCGTATTTCGCGTCAAGCTGATCGACAATGTAGGCTTCAATAATTGCGTTCGCAATCTCGGCCGCCCGCTCCGGACGCCGCGAGGTGAAGGCAACGTCGAGCGCATAGCTCCGCCCGACCCGGGTGATGACCCGCTGACTGAGGAAGCTGTCGAGAGCGACATCCATGCGCTCATCTTCCGAACGGTCCGGGCCTCGCACCCCATTGTCCCCGCCGAGCAGCCCAAAGGGGGTCGAGAAGAGCCTGCGCCAGAGCCCTGGCCGCGCGAATTCCGGATCGTCCATAAGATGCAGGTCCTTGAGGACTGCCTTGGCGACCTTGTCGGACTTGAGCACCTCGACCTGAGATTCCACTTGAGCCGTGTCAAGTGGGACGTCGGCGGGCGAGGGCTGCAGCGCCCGCAGCTTGCTCGAGTCGATCATCAGCACCGCGTGGGCGGTGTACCCGGCCGGAGCCGTCAACAGATAGACAAGACCACAGGCGGTCGCGAGCCCGGTCACGATCGCGAAGGTCATGTAGCGGCGTCGCAGAAAGCCGCTCATCCGCTCGACGACGTCGGAAATGGACACGGACAGGCCAGCCAGCTCGCGCTCAGACAGGCCCCCCCCTCTCTCTTGCAGGTGCATTCGGGTATCCATGTTTGCGGTGTCCAGGTTGCTTGGCGCTCGCAGGGAACCGCTCGCAGTCACCCCCTCCGCCTCCCACTGACATGATAGCTTTACAATTTCATGACGTTACAGTCTATCGTGACAGACCCCAAGCGCAGCGAGGTCATCATTTTGATAACATGAACGATTACGTTAAACAGCTTGATCCAAGTCTGATGGCAACCCGAACACGTGCCGGGACTGTGCGGAGAGGCGATCATGCCTGCGAGTGGAACTTTCGTGGAAAGACTTGGATGAGAGGCAGCGATCAAGCATCTCGACTTGAGATGTGCTTCGCCATCGGCATGCTCGTCTTTGCCTCCGGAGTGGTATACGTCGCATTTTTGCCGGACCCGGCCGGCGACAGATTCGTCGCAGCCGGGGAGTCCCTTGTGTACCGGTTGTTTTGGGCAGGTGGATACTTGGTCTTGGCTCTGCTGGTCAGCCTGCATTCCCGCAGCGTTCTAACGGAGTTCGCTAGGAATTGGCCGGTACTGGTTTTGCTCTTTACGTACCTGTTACCGGAAATAATCGAACCAAACTCCTGGTCACGCCTTCTGCTGCTGTTTTGCACCGTGACGTTTTGCGCATGGATGGCATCTCGCTTTTCTCTGAACCAGACGATAATGACGTTACACTACGTCTTTCCCATAGTGATGGTCATTCATGCCTTGAGCGCCTTCGTGCATACGAGCTACGAGGCGGATCTGGGTGAACGGGAAACCCTCCTTGGCTCTATGGCGTATGCCGGCTTGTTCTCGCACAAGCAGCAGGCAGCAATGGTATTCAGTATCTCGCTGCTATTCTATACGTTACTCATCTTCGCATCACGGGCTTCCTGGCAATGGAAATTGCTGGGTGCTTCGACGAGCCTTCTTTTTCTCCTTCTCAGCGGTTCGGCGAACGGGATAGTGGTAACCCTGGTGAGCCTCGACGCTTCGCTGAGCCTGTGGGCTTTCATAAGGAACAAGACATACGTCTTCTATATCAGCGCCTTCACTTCCATCGTCATGGCGATAGTATTTTTTGTCAAATCAGACCTGCTGTTCGGTGCGCTGGACCGCTCATCCGACCTGACAGGGCGGACGATCCTTTGGGAGCGGTGGTTCGGATTCTTCTATGACCGCCTGCTTACTGGATACGGCTACTCTGGTTTCTTTGTGGAAGACGGCCCAGCCGAACGGTTGTGGGCTCTAGACGAATATTTCCGTGCCCCGAATTTCCATAATTCCTTTCTCGACGTCGGCATAGCAGCCGGCGCACCCGGTCTTCTTTCACTGCTGCTGATTGTGTTGCTCGGACTCGTCGGAACCTGCTTGGTGGCCTTCAGGTCTCGTCAACCGTTCGTCGTGATTTTTGTTGCTTTGTTCTTGGCTCTCTGCCTATTCGGAATAGGCGATGGCGCATTACTGGTTCACAATAATTTCGGTACGATGTGTTTCCTGATGATCTATTTCAAGCTCGGGATCAAGTTGCGCGTGCAGGCCGCCTCTGAACTTAAAATTCCGTTTCGACAAGAGGGCGCACGGCTGTTTCTGCGCGCAGCGGAGTGAAAGAACGTGACGTCCCGGATGGCGCCACATGACCACGAAGGAGCCGCGAATTACAATCCGCTGACCACACCGGCAATTTATCGAGCCTCGGCACCGTAACCATCCAGGTTCGATTCTTGCCAGCGCCAGTGATCAATACACATTTGCATGATTGACCGCTTTGCCTTCCAGCCAAGCAGCCATTCGGCAACGGTGGCATCTGCATAGCACGATGCAACGTCTCCGGGGCGGCGCGGACCAAACACCACAGGAATGTTCCGACCGCTTGCTTTCGAAAAGGCCTCCACGATCTCCAAGACGCTGGTCCCAGTCCCGGTTCCCAAGTTCACCGTCATGACTTGCGGATGCTGCATCTTGTTCAATGCCATGAGGTGGCCAACCGCAAGATCGACCACGTGAATGTAGTCGCGGACCCCCGTTCCATCCGGAGTCGCATAATCTTTGCCCCAGACGTTGAGGTACTTCCTGCGACCGACGGCGACTTGGGCCACATAAGGCAGCAAGTTGTTCGGCACCCCCAGGGGACTCTCCCCAATGAGCCCACTCTCGTGCGCACCAACTGGATTGAAGTAGCGCAGTATTGCAATCGACCAATCGGGCGTCGCTACAAACTGATCGCGCAGCACTTCCTCGATCATCAGTTTGCTGCGACCATAAGGATTCGTCGCCGACAATGGGTGATTCTCGCCGAGTGGGAGCTTGTTTGGTTCGCCGTAGACTGTGGCCGATGAGCTGAAAACGATCTTCTTCACGCCGGCCTCCTGCATTGCTGCAAGAAGCTGAAGGGTCCCGCTCACATTGTTATCGTAGTAGGCAACTGGCTCCTGAACCGACTCGCCGACCGCCTTCAAACCCGCAAAATGGATTACCGCGCTCACCTCATGGGCCAGCATCAAGTCCTTAAGCAAAGCGCGGTCTCGAATGTCACCTTCTCGAAAGAGCAACGACCGGCCGCAGATCTGTTCGACCCGCCGGAGAGATACTTGACTCGAGTTACTTAGGTTATCGACTACAATGACATCGTGCCCGGCTTTCAGGAGCTCGACGCACGTGTGGGAGCCAATATATCCTGCTCCGCCTGTTACCAGTATCATCACCGCTCCGACGCGCGACCGATGGCATCAAGACCGAATAATAGAATAATACGACGGCTTCATTTCTGGACCGAGGCACGACATCACCTGACATATCCAAAGAGCAGAGCCATCCAAACCGCCGCACCAATTCCGTGATACCAGTACGTCCCTGTGTTCATTGTAACCCTTACGGTGAAAATCACCGCGGGCTCGCCCATCACGCCATCAACGGGTTGGGTAGGCACAGGACAACGATTGTGATCAGACCCTCAAGGTCAGTGGGGTTCAGCACGAACAGGGCGAGCCAGCACGGGAGGAAGCGTTTGCATGTCCCGTTGGCCGAGCCGGCCAGATCCGCTCATAGCGGCCGCGCCAGCGCGGATGGAAGAGATCGTCGAGTGACGCCGGTCTGTCCAAACTCTACCGACCGTTGCGCCTGGTACTCTCCTCAGGACTCGCGCTCTCTCCGGGGCTCGTGGTCGCTCCAGAAGGAGTCGCTTCGGAACTGCCGTCGCCGCCGCCGTAGCCGACAACTTCCACGATGAAGACGGAGGCCCGGTCTGTCCCCCCGCCTGAGCCGGTCGGCGTTTCCGCGCTCTTCGCTGCGGCACCCGCTGCACCGGAAGCCGCGCTAAGCGCACCCACGTTCGGGACGGAGGCAACCTGAATTCCCGTCGTCGTGCCCCCGACCTTGACGTTGAATGCATTGACCACCTGAACGGCGGCAATGATCAAATTACCAGATGCTCGGATGCCTGCCGTCCCGGCATCCACGGTCCCACGCGGCGTGAGCAGGTAAAGGTTCGAGGTCGTAGCGGCGCTGGACGTCTGAAGCACGGCAATGCCGGCGCCGGTCACCAGACCGCCGAGATCGGTCGACGCGTAGTCATCCTGATCGAAATGAACTTGAACCGGCGGAAGCGAGAGAGTCGTCTTGGCGCCGCGACCGGCATCGAGGTCGCCGTTCGAACTCCACATCAAGATATCGCCGCCCTGCTCGGTGAACACGCGGCTCGAATTGACGCGAATGCTCTGGTCCGTGAACGTGTTGATAGACCCGCCAGCCAGCGTCATAATGCCGAGGTCGTTGAGCTTCAGAAGCTGGTTCGGCTCGGTCGCTAACGAGCCGACCCGAATGTTTCCGCCCGGGCCCATGATGGAGATATCGCCACCCTGCTGAGTCTGGATGGTCGCATGCAGCATGTCGAGATCACCGGTTGCTACCGATTTATTGGCGTCGTTCGATCCGCCGCTCAGCGCATTCGCCGTGTATCCCAGGCCGGCCGGGAAAAGCGTATTGATCGCCTGGTACCCGCGCTGGTAATTGCCGGGCGAATTCTTCTGGGCCTCCCCGACCGCCTTGAACTCGGCGTAGAATACCTGGTCGACGAAGACCTGCTGCAGGTCAGGTCTGAGCAGTTGGAAGAGAGCCCATGCGCTGTTTTGATCCGTAGGCAATAACCCGAAGCGTAAGAAGAAAGACCCGACGTCCACGAAGCCGCGCTGGATCTGGTCTGGCAAGAGGCCAGCGAAGAAGGGCCATGGGTTGGTTAGACCATCCAGGTATTTGTTGAGTTTGGAGCGATCAACGGTTTTCGGATCGTTGTCTTGATTAACATTGATGTTGTTCTTTGTCAGCGCCAACTGGCCCGGCGCACTATTAAAGTAGTTGAAGACCGCGTCACTTTTCAGATAGCCGCGGAGCGCGTCGGTATTGAAGTCGTAGTTGTGGGCGACATTGGCGGCATTCTTGGGATCGATGTAGGCGTCGATGATCCCCTTATAATTGATGCCTTTCGCCACCCCGAACTGCACGATCAAATCAGCGCCCGTCTGCGCGAGCAAGGGATTGCGTTGTTTCGGCGTCCTGCCGGTGGGTCCGAGCAGCAATGGGTCATACATTCCGGAACTCGCTTGAGTGACGTAGCGATTTCCAACCGGCGTGAAGCTGGCGTTGCCGACAGCGGTGATGCCCTGCTGCATGAAGGCTTCGTTTACGTTGTCGTGGACCGCCGGAAGCAACGGCCCGAGGTCCCGTCCGGCCTGCACTACGAAGAACCCGGGACCCGCAACCTGCAAACCGCCGGCCAGATTGTAACCGGTGTAGTAGATGTCGCGACCGGCATCGACTTTGCTGACGTCCGACGCGGCGATATTCTGCACGATCAGGTTCAGGTCAACGATGTCACGACCGGCATGGATCTCTGCCGGACTGTTGATCTCCACTCTCTGGACGTCGGAGATGCTGAGCTGATTGTTGCTGATGGTAGACTTGACGCTCCCGACTCCCAAAATATCTCCCGTCATCGCGTAGATATGAGCCACCTCGGTGTCGTCCTGGTGCGCGAGCACCTCCCTGCTCAGCCTGTCGTCGAACCCGTTGTTCGGCCTGAAGGGATTGAAAGCCGTGTCCAGCAATGATGGCCCGGCGGAAAAGGTCGGTCGATAGAAACCGGTCGTCGGGCTGTAGCCGCCCGTCAGGTCGATCGTTCCCTGTGCCAGCAACTGGAATGTGCCGGCGGGCGACCCGCTCAGCAAGATGCCGGAGTTTTGTACGAACGTCATGTCGATGGTCTTGATGTCGCCCCTCAGCGCGGCGGCCTCGAAACTTGCCGGATAGGCCAAGTCACGGCCGCCGTAGAACGTGCCAATCGGGGCGACTCCGATTGCAAAGTTGCCCCCGACCGCCAGGATCGAAGCCGCACTGTTCGGTCCGTAAGTATCCATGTAGACAGCCGCAGAGCGTCCTAGCGGATCGCCAAAACTTCCGGCTTGAGAGTGAATCTCGGCGGGATTGATCACCCCGGCAATGGTGACGGATCCGGTCGCGGCAAGCGCGATTTGCCCGGAGTCGACGGCGAGCAGCGGATAATTGACAGACGATCCATTGCTGGCGACCAGGTTTCCGGCTTGCCCGACGGAGCCACGCACCACGACGCTGGCGTGCCCGGACCCCTCATACAGAGCGCCGCCAAGGAGGTCGCGTCCCACCTGAACGCTCAAATTTCCGCTGCCATAGACATGGGTCTGCGGCGTGCTGGCAACGGAAAGGCCGCCACTCACCCGCCCGGTCGTCGGGAGAGAGACCGACACGTCCCGCATATCCCGGCCGACCGTCAGCGAGACATCTCCACCCGCGCTCAGGACGCCCTGCTGAAAGCTGCCATACTGGATCCACCACGCCGATTGCGAGGCGATGCTCGTGCTTGTCGGTGCGAAAACGCCGGCCCCCATCAGGCGGGTACCAACGTTAACGGGGACGGGTGTCAATTCCGCCTGCGCCAGCAGCCACGGGGCGAAGAGCTGGAAGCTCGTCTGGTTGCCTGATGTCGTCGTCGTGTTGAACCCGATGAAATCGCGTTGCGCCACGATGTTCACATTCCCGCCGTTCTCCGGGAAAGCCGCGGCGGTGGGCGGACCGTAAAGGGTCGTGTTGAAGATAGAGCTGTACCCCAGAACTTGTGGCTCCAAAAAGCCGTCCGGATTTTGGGCGCTCACCGTCGTTCCGCTCAACTGGTACTGCGGGTCCGCAAGCCGCGCCGTGTTGACACCGGCCGAGTAGATCGTTCCGGGAGCTGTCGTGTCGTTCAGGACGACGTCGCGGGCGGCCGAGATGCTGATATCACCCGTCCCGGTCCGCACCATCGTTGCAAGATTGACCTGGACTGAATTGACAGAGCCCGAAAGATTGTACGTCGACTGATTGTACGTCGTGTGGTGATCGACGATCACACTGCCCGTCGCAACGGTCGCGAGCGACTGCATGGCGGCGGGATTGGCACTCGCCACGTCGGCGCCGGCCGTGAAGCGGTACGACCAGGACCCGGGATCGACGACCGAAACCTTGGTGCCCCAGCCATTCCCGCAGTAAGTCTGACACATCAACAGGCTGTGTGGGAACAAATCCGCGGATGCAAGCGCATCCGAGCCGGGGCTGATGCCGTTGGCGGCCTGGTTGTAGGGAGCGATCGGCACGCTGGACTTTGGATTGAATGCATTCAGTCTATAAAGGTAAGTATTTTGCCCGGTGGGACTAAGATTTCCGTCCATCCCGCGGGCCTGCGAGCCTGCGAGATAGGTGCCGACTTGCTTGACGTAAGTCGGGTCCAAATAGTTGCTGAACTGGAAGAAGCCGTCGGAGATCGACGCGTTGACGTTGATGTTCCCCGCGGTCCGCAGCGTCAACGCGCCCGGGCTGCTGACGCCGAATAGCGCGCCCACGTTGGAACCGTACAGGTATGGATAAAGACGATAGTCGAGCTTCACGGAACTGCTGTTGGAGTCGTAATAGGTCACGCCCCCCCTGGTATTCAGGTCATAGGCGGTGCCGGAGGCCAAGTTCCAGTTGCTGCCGACCGTGATATCGCCGTTGTTGACCGCCGTGTTAGTATTGACCAGTTCGAGCCCGGGCTGGACAGTGACAACGCCCGCCCCGAGCTGTTGCGCCAATGGGGTAAGCCGCGCGAAGGTGCCGGCGAAACCGTAACGGGTGGTGCCCTGCACATACGCGGCGACGAGGTTGTAGAAGTACGGATTGTTCGCAGGATCGATGACCCCGTTCCAAACGTACCAGCTTCCATTGAGGCCGATGCTGCCGTCGGTGGAAAGAGTGACGTACGGTTCCACGGTCACTGCACGCGCGCCCGTTATGCTGGACTCGAGCCCTGCAATCCTGACGTCACCTTGTCCAAGTGCATTGCCCGCGATGATCGGCGCACGCAGACGGATGGTGCCGCCCACTCCTCCCTGCGGGCCGGAGACGTTGATGCCGCCTCCTTTAAGATCGATATCGCCGGCTGCATTCGTGCCGATGCCAAGGACGACATCCCCACCTCGCCCGTTGCCGTGTGCGGTCGAGGCGTCGATATTCGCGCCCGCAGTTAGCACGACGGCATTGTATCCATATAGGGACACCTGCCCGCCTGCCTGGCCGGACCCGTCGATCGTATCCGTCGAGGAGCCACTTGCGTCAATTTTGCCAGCAATGATGACCTGGCCGTTGTGTCCGTCGGTGCCATTCCAGCGCTGATCGTCGGCCGTGAGCACGATGCTGTTGGCCTTCAGCGTGGATCTCGCGGAGAGAGCCAGATTGCCCGTACGCGTGTGGATGTCGATCGCGCCATTGAGCCCGCCGGCGCCGAGCGTGCTCGCCAACAAATCGAGATTGGCCGCGCCTAGGATATCGAGTTTGAAGCTGCCGCCGAGCCCGCCCCCGCCGGCACCCAGCAGCGCTCCCGATACCACGGCGTCGCCGTTCCGCGCCGTCGCATCGATCTCGCCGCCGTGGCCGAGACCCTCGCCGGGCTGCGCGACGTCCACGACGCTGTTCTCACGCATGTTGACATTCTTGGCGTCTGACTGGAGCACGACCTTGCCACCTGGAGCATATGTGGTCACGTCGATGAACGTCTTTTTGTACCCTCCGGCAGCGATATACGCGCCCGGATCGAGGGTGACGTCGCCACTCGTGGCGTGCAGCGTAATAATGCCGGCCTGCGCCTGAATGATGCCGCCGGCCAGCAGCGGCTGGTCGTTTGCATCGACCTCGCCGAGGCGAATGCTGGCCGCCGTTACTGCGAAATTGCCGCCGAGATCGCTGCTGTCGTCCGGCCGGGACACGAAGGCGCTCGGGTCGCCGGGCCGAGTGATCGTCGCTGTGCCCTTCGTAGTGAGAGCGAATTGCGCGCCGCTCGCGGCTCCGGTCTGACCGCTCACCCGCACGAGGGGTGTGTTGATGTTAACGTCGACAGCGGCGGCCTGGCCCGCAGCCCCCAGCGCAAGCGCGCCGGGACCGGCAATGTCGAGCCGCTCGGCAGCCGTCCAGTTGATGTGCGAGAAGCCGGCGATCGTCTGCGTCCCGCCGCCAAGGACGATCCTGCCGGCGTCGAGCTCGAAGATTCCGGAGGTTGATGTACTCGCAGCTTCGCTGGCCGAGGAACTGCTGATCAGCGTAACGGTGCCACCGATGGCAAGCTTGGCGTTGCCACCCGTTCCGAGGACCGTGCGCGCGTCCAGTGTCAGGTTTTGCATGGCCCCGCTAGGCGCGAAGGCAACGTCGCCATAGAACGTCATCGGGCCGGAGAGTGCCTTTAGCGCTAGGCTCTGCACGCCGGCGAGTTGGCCGAGGTTAGTCTGCGAGAGCAGCAGCGCCTCCGTCCGGCCCGGGCTCGGGTTGCTCTCGAACCCGATGCTGCGCGCCGTGATGTTGATCTGTTTGGCATCCAGCACCGCGGGCGGAGCGCCCGGATGGCTCGTCTGGGCGTTGAGTTCGATCGCGTTGGTATTGCTGGTCGCCTGCAACGACAGGGTCTGGGTCGAGATCCGGCTGCCGGCCTCAAGCAAAATCTGGCCGGCGAACGGCAGGTTGATCGTTCCGGTCACGGCGGCCCCCCCCGCCGCTGCGACGGGCCCGAAGCTGATCGTCAGGTCCGGCCGGTTCGCGGCCGGGCCTGTCACCGTCAGACTGGAATCGTTCGAGGCGACAAACAGCGCAGCTTGGCCGCGAGCGAGCACCGCGAGGTCGGTGGGCCCCACCGATCGGCCGTCGGGAAGGGTAAGGGGGAGTCTCGTGAGATCGGCGTTGCTGATCTGCGTGCCGTTCAACGTGCCTCCCAGAGCAGTCGCGATTTGTTGCGCCGAGACAGGAGTTGTTGACGCAAACACATAGTGACGACCGAAGCCCGACTGAATAGTGCCGGCGGTCTCGATGACGCTGCCGGAAGCAATCGTGACCCCGCCGCCGGCAGTCGGGAGCGTGACCTTTACGGTGCCGAGGCCGGCAACGGTGACGGTCTGCGCAAGAGGATTCGCGGGTTGCGCCGCGAGTACGAGTTCGGGAACCGTCAGCGCTGTGCCTCGGGCGTCGATCATGACCTCGCCTGCAGTGGGTGTGATCAACGTGTCGCCGCTGGCCGTATCCGTGCGCAGCCCGCCGAGCAGCATGCTCTCCAATCCGAGCGCGTTGAGCTGATCGACCGAAAGCCAGACCCAACCATCGCCTGACGGATAGGCGGGTTCGACGCCGATCGGGTTCGTCGGGCTCACGACCAGCTTGCTCGCGGAAATGTCGAACTCGCCGCCGCGGCCGCCAGGAGCCGCTTCTGCTGCGATCGTGCCGGCCAGGTCGAGCGACTGCGATGCAACCGCGGCAATCCGCCCAGCGTCGATCGGCAATCGGGGTGCCATGACGCCGTCATGTTTGGCCTTGGCGGCGAAATAGCTGTTCGCCGAGCTCAGGGTGTATTCGCTGTACTGCTTCCACACCGCGCCGGTCTGCACCGCGAACAGCTCCTCACCGGCCGACCGCTTGCCCGGTTGCGTCGACGAGGTGTAATAGCCCGTCGTCAGCACGGTGCCGTCCGGCAGGGCCGTTCCTGACGCCAGGTTCTTGCCGACATTGCTGCCGTAATCGACGACACGCAGCGCGCCCGGAAGGGTGGCGTAGTGCCCCGGGTAGAGCGTGTAGTTTCCCGCCGGGATGCCGTTTCCACCATCGATGTAGATCTGCTTGCCGGCGAGCGGATAAGCATCGCCAGCGGTGATGGTCTTGCCGCCGTCTAGGCTGCGCGCGGTCGTAAAATGAATGTCGAAGGCCGCGATGCCATCGTTGCGCGACGGAAGCAACGCATACACGGTTTGTCCGGCGGGTGTGGTGGCGAGCACGTCGCGCGAGCCGCCCTTGCCCAAGACGAACTCCATGGCCTGCAAATCGCCGCCGCCCCTAAGGTCGATCTTGGCTCCCGATGCAACGGTGACGTTGGCGCTGTCGAGCACCAGTCCCTTCGACGGGAGCACGGGAGAGGTGCCGTTCGGCAGAACGACAGCACTTCCGTCCGCATTGCGCGCCTCAAGCGGATAGAGGCTGGCGTTGTAGTACCAGTTCGTACCTTCCATCGTCTCGCCGTAGGGAACCAGCGTATCGGCAAGCGTCACGGAGGTCAGACTGCCCGGAACGAGAGCAATCTTGGTGGTCGCGACACCGCCGATGTTGCGCGCAGCCGTCCCGTCGTCGCCCAGCGTGATTTTGCCGAGTGGAGCGAACAGGTTCCCGCGCTGTTCGATGCTCGCCGCATATACCGTGATGCTGCCGCCGGCCGAGAGCGGGATCTGAGGATTGCTGCCAGCCGAAGCACTGAAAGTCACGCTCTTCGGCGTTCGAATGAAGAAGTCGACGGAGGACACCGGATAGATCCGCTGCGCGTCGAGCGCGAGATCGCCGGAAGTGTCCAGGAAGCCGCGAAAGGTGGTGGTATCTTGCAGGGCTGCCTGGGCCCCGGATACGAAGCCGTCCGCAACTTTCGGGGTACTCAGGCGGATGTCACCCGAACTGCTCAGCCTGACCGATGAGAAACCGCTGAAGGCCGCACCCTCGACGCCGATCGTTTGAGCGTTCTTGACGACCAGCATGCTGGCCCCCGCGGCTGTTGTTCCGTTGCCATTGGGGAATCCACCCGTGAGCAGGACGTAAGGCGCTGCGAGCGTGACCGAGCTCTGCGGCGTCGCGCTTCCGGGCGTCACTGATCGGATCGAACTCGCGGCAATCTCCAACCGACTGGCGACGTTGAAGTCGAGCGTGCCATCGACGACGAGTTCGACCAGGTTCGGGCCGACGATTTTGTAGGTGTTGCCCGGCAGATCGGTGAAAATGCGCCCGGGTCCGCCGCCGGAAGTCCCGCTGTAGAGGAACACATCGTCGAACGCTTCCAATCGGCTCGAGTCGGCGGCCGCGGCGATGGACACCGAGTGCCCGGCCGACGCACTCAGCTGCGTCCGAAGCGATTGTGACAGGCTGCTCAGATTCGCCAGCGACGCCTGACCGACGTTGGAGAGCGCGGCCGTTACGGCGGTCGAGTCCTGCCGCAAGGATATTGCGCCCCCTCCGAGCATCAGGGTTCCACCATGGGCACGCGGATCGATCGCGCGCGCCACGAACGTGCCTCCCCACGCGAACGCGCCGACGTCAATGCTCACGGAGCCGGCGTCGCTCCAGGACCTCATCGACGTGAACGTCCCCGGATGCGCACCTCCCGAATTCGCCACCAGCAGCGTGGCGGCGGCGCCGGACACATCGACCTTCGCTCCCGTCATCGCAACAAGTGCGGTTCCCGACAAATCGGGATTCGTGCCGGTTGCAAGCGACGCCGGATCCGCCGCGTCGACAATCAGATTGCCCCCGGCCAGAACCGTGCCGCTCACGGCAGGCCCGCCGCTGCTTCCGAACAGAGCGTTCGTTTGCAGGATTCCCGACAAGTCGATCGAGGCGTTCTGATCGAGCCAGGTGGACGTGGCGTTCACTGACACGGTGCCCGAGTGGTCGATGATCGAACCGCGCAACAGCACGTTCGCCGCCCGCCGCTGTGGAACCTCGAAGGTCGGTGTCCCGGTGATCGTGATCACGGCCCCGGGATCGGTCTGGATCGTCGCCCCTGCGTCGAGCAGAATGTTGTCCGACTTGAGCGTCAGGTTGACGGGGGAACGCTGACCGTCCGGCACCGTTACCAGGGACGCGATCGTTGCGATCTTGCTGCCGGTCGGCACCGCGCTGTAGTCGGCAAGACTGCTCAAGCTTTGCTTTCGCAGCGTCAGGGAGGTCCCGGCCGCGACCACGATCGTTCCCGTCCTCGGCGACGCAACCTGGGCGTTGGGTGCCCAGCCGCTTGGCGCGGACTGGATCACGAAGGCGCCGAATCCATTGTTCGCGAACAGCGAAACCGGGAGCGTCGCCAGCGCCCCCCCGATCCGAATCCCAGACGCGCTGTCTGGCTGCGACGTATTGCCGATCGTGATCGTCCCCGCAGCGGCGAGCGTCAGGGTGCCGCTATCGGCGAACCCGTAGCCCCGCATGACGCCGTCGAGCTGAAGGACCGCAAAGCTCCCTGTCGTTGGGGTGAATGGTTCGGTGCTGCCCGGCGTACCTGACACGCCGCCAAAATCCTTGCCTTGATAGACTTTCAGGGAAATGCCACCGGCGGCGCCGGCCATCAGGCCGCTTGAGACCGTCTTCGGCGTTCCCCTCGCCGAGATGTATCCGCCGCTGGACACATCGAGCAGGCTTCCCGCCGCGAGCAGAATGCTTCCCGTGGTGTCCAGACCGCTAACACTATTGTTGTTCGTGGAAATCGTAATGGTCCCGCCGTTGATGTAGGCCGGACCGGACGCATCGTTGCCGAAGCGACCCGTGTCGTTTGTCCACTGCCCGCTGACGTCCAGGACGCCTGAAACGAACACGTTGGCGGGCATTGTGGCACCCGAGAGCGTCACCGACGGCGTGAACAGATTTTGCAGCGGTGAACTGCTAATTCCGTAGCCGTCAGTCTTCAGATTGACCTTACCTCCGGCTGCCTCAACAGTTCCGGCAACGTCCATCGCACCACCTGTCGTGACCGACAACTGCCCGCCCGGCGCCAGGCGGAGCATGCTGCCCTTCGTCACGACCAGGTCGTTGGACGTGATGGAAAGTGCGCTGAGGCCGTAGCCCGAAAGCTCGTCGGCCGACAGGAAGGTCTGGTAAGTGCTCCGCGACGCGAAGTTGTCCGAGGACACGAACTCTGTCGCATTGGTCGGATTCTGAGGGGGCAGCGCGGCCCCCGTGCCGATCAGCGTTCCATCGGCCGAATAGACATTTTGGTTGTATCTGGAATCGAAATCGGCGGGCAGCGACGCCGCGTTGGCCCCGATCACGACGGTCGATGGCGTGGTGAGGGTCAGGGATCCCTGCGACGGGATAGTGCCGGCCGCGATCTGGCGCTCGCCCGGGACCGAGCCGAACAGCAGCGTCCCCGCCAGCACCGGCGTCACCGTGCTAACGGCAACGCCGCCCGCATCTTGCCCTTCGACATACCCCGAAACCTGCGTCGTGGTGTTGGTGCTCCAGGTCTCGTTGATGTTCCAGCGCGGGTGAGCGGAGGTGAACACGCCGGCAATCCCGAGATAGGTCATGTCGGGACTGGCATTTTGCATGCTGTAGATTCGACCGTCGCTGCCTATCAGGCGAGTGACCGGAACCGTCCCGGACAGGTACCGAACGCTGCCGCCCGCAGTGTTGATCACGGACCCGGGCTGGAGCAGCACCTCCTGGCCCGGCGCATTAACTTGGGGGACTTGGGGGGTGGTCAGCGACACATTGCCGCTGGCCGTCATCAACTGGAAGATGCTCCGGCCGACCGCATTTACGACGTCGTTCGCGTTCGCGAGCGGCGTGCCGAGCCATGTCGTGCCGTCGCTGCGCGTTCCGGACGCGCGGATGTCGATCCACAGGGCTTTTCCGTAAAGCGCGCCGCTGCGCTGAAGCGGCATGTCCGCGAACTCATTGGTCGGCGTGAAAGAGATGAAGTTGTAGCTCGCCGGGAGTTCGACATTCTGCAGCCCGGCCACATCGATAGTGGCGCCGGGCGCGAGCAGCACGCGTTGCGGGCCCGACAGGGAGGCAGGCACCGTCAGGCCGCCAAACAGGGTTCTGCCCTGTAACGCCGCCGTTCCCGTCATATCCGCGACATTGATCGAAACCGACGCGGAGGGAGCCGACACGAGGCCGCTCGATTCGACGGTGACCTGGCCTTGCGCCGTCGCTTCGACGTAGGGCGGCATGAAGCTGTGTACGGTGCTTCCCGCACTGCTCGACTGCGAAAGCGGCTGATCGCCATCGATCGGGAGCATGCTGATCGTGCCGCTCAGGGTGACGCTGGTCGCCGCATGAAGCAGCAGCATGCTGGCCAGACTGATGCCGGTGTCCGCCGAAACGACCCCCTGGGCGCCGATGCTGACCTGGTTCCCGGCCATCAGGACGATGCCGCGCGGAGTCTCGATCAGTCCGTTGCTGGCGACGGAGCCGGTTCCCGACAAGTAAGGGCCAATCGGGTCCCCGTTGAAACCGAATGTGGTTGCATATGGCGTGAGTTCGAACCCCGTCCCGCGGAACGTCACGTTCGCCGGCAGGACGGCGGCCGGAAAATTAGCGGCGGCGTCACTGTTTGGATTCAGGGTTATCGTACGCCCCGAAACCAGGGCGGCTTCTCCGTTCGGCACATTGATGGTGCCATAATTCGCGACATTCGCTCCGAATAGATAGGCGAACCCCCCCGGCGTATCCGGCCCGACAGCGTCGGTCTGTATCGCCGCGCCGGTTTGAACGACGACGCCGCCGCCGACTGTTTTCGTCTTCGGGTCTTCCCCTCCGATCGAAAAACTTTTGACGGCAAGCGTTCCATTCGCGATGCCGGTGCCGAGGAAGAACTGATCGCGGTCGTACCGCGGCTGCCCGAGCGTCCCCACATCGAGATCAGAGGCTACAAGCGCGTGAACATTGATCTGGGAGCCACCGCCGAAGATGATGCCGTTCTGGTTGATGATGTAGACGCCACCCTTTGCGGTGATCTGCCCGAGGATCGTGCTCGGAGAGGCAGACGGGTTCGAGACCCGGTTCAACACCGTCCAGTCGCTCGCCTGCTGATCAAAGTTGAGCGTGGTGTTCCGGCCGACATTGAAAGTCTTCCAGTTCAGGATGGCCTTTTGCTGTGTCTGTTGGATATCGACCAGCGTGCGGCCATTCGCGACGGTTTGGGTGGGCGCCGACGCGCCTTGCCACAAGGTCGGATCACCGGCGATTCCATCGGCCGGCCTGAGTCCGTTCGTCGCAAGGCCGTCCGGGATCCCCCCCGTCAAAGTCGATGCAAGCGATTTTGCCGATTGCTGCACAGCCCGCGCCGCCTGGAGCGCGGCGGCTGCACGGGCAAGCGATTGCTGCGATTGTTGCGCGGCCGAGGCAGCCTGTACTGCCGCAGCCAACTGCGCCGCGCTGGCGGCATTCGTGAGCGAAACGCTTGACGAGCTGTTGAGGTTGCGCGCTCCGGCGGTACCGCCGCCCGCCAGCAAGGCGACAATGCTGACGCTGCGGAGATAGGCCGACACGGCGCTTGCACCCCGGCCACGAAATGCTTGAAGGATTGTCACGCGCAACGCCCCATAGTGAACATACTCAAGATCCTCGGCCTCCGCCGGGCGCCTACCGACGGTTGCCGCGCGGGCAGCCACAGCTTTAGCTTGGCGTCCCTGTTCCCGTATATCGTTACGCTAACGCTTACTACTTGTTAAGCAACATTGGTGTGTCAGTTCTGATGTGATGCCGGCGGCCCACCGCCTGTGGATCGGGAACCTGGGATACCTGCGCGGCATCCTCTCGGCGCTAAAAAAATGTGCACCCGGTTGCCCGGGTGCACACAGGTCTCGGTTCAGACGAGACGGCGCGTCGTATCAGGCGCCCGACTTGGCGTTGCAGACGCCACCATCGCCGTTGTGGCCGATCGGCGACGTCGTGGTGATCAGCTTCTGGATCTCGTTGACCCAGGCAGTCGGGGGAACCGCCATGCCGTTGTCGCCGAGGACACTCGCCGCCAAGGCATTCGAGTAGTGCCAGTTGATATACTGCGGAATGACCGCAGCCACATCCGATGCGGCGTAGCACTGGTAGAACAGGAACCACGAGAATCCCGCGATCGGATAGGCGCCCGGCAACGCCGGGTTCGGAACCGTCCCTTGAGCCGCCCAGTTCAGCGGATTGGCACGAGTGGTATCGTCAAACACGGGAGTAACCGCCGCCATGGCAGCCTGGGCACCAGCCGCCGTGGGAAGGTGATAAGCGCCGGTCGAGTTGTCGATGTCGTATTGCGACTGGAGCATGGCCGTTTGCGGGCCAGCGGCAACGATCGGCTGCACCACGTCGGCCGTATTGTACCCGATCGCTCCGTTGGTGGTCGTCACAGAGCTGGCAACGCCGCTGTTGCCTTGCGCTCCAATGAACTTGCCACCGCCCGGGTTCGAAATCGAGTGGGTGCACTGGTCAGTGGCGTTAGCGTCGGGCCAGTTGTTCTTGTTCGCACCAACCGCCGGAAGCGCCGGACACTGGGCGACTGCAACACCGTTGTCGGTCCAAGGGAACGAGTACAGCGTCAGTGCCGTGTCAGATTCGTTGTTCGTTCCGTACACGGTCCGGCACTGTTCGGTCAGCGCGTTCGTGGTCAGGAAATTGGTGCCGCTGCCGTCCGAGCGGTGAACGACCGTGATCTGACCGGTGCCGACCGTTGTACCATTGTCCGCGGTGATCGAAGCGTTGTCCCACTTCGTGATGTGCCCGGAGAAGATGCCGCACAGCGACTTGCGCGACAGCTTGATCGTATTGGCGGCCACCGCCCACGCGGCGCCGCTGCCGTCCTTAGTCGGGTTGATCGAGATTGCCACCGGGCCGACGACTGCCGGCATGAACAGGATGTTGCCCCAATTGGCAGGCCCGCTGTTCGTGTTGTAGGTCGCGACGTCGCTCGGGAGCAGAAGGTCGTCCGAGCCGGCGAACTGGACGCTGGCATACGGCCAGGTGGGAGCAAAAGTATTGTCAGCATACGGGATGTTGCCCGACACTTTGGCAGTCCAGTTGTTGGTGCCGCCGGGGCTGGCAGTGTGAGCCACGAAACCGGCCTTGCCGGCTCCCGAACCGACCGGCGCGTACAAGAAGAGATACGCATCGTGTGGGAAATTCGGGCCAATGCCGGTGCACGAAGCCGAGAGCGGAGTTGTCACTCCAGCGGGGGTGCTGGCGCTCGGGCCGAAGGGCTGGTAGGTCGAGCAATCAAACAGATTGCGATAAGCGATTGAGGGGAACGTAGCGCCGCCACCCCGAATGATCGTTTGCGCGCTGGCAGCTTCGGAAGCGCAGATCGCTCCCAAGGCAACCGACGCCAGAACAAGACTCTTTTTCATTTTCCAACTCCAGTTGGGTTCAGTTTGCCGCAAAGGCACCTCGCCAATTGCGCGGGGGGACTCATAGATGTTGCGAGTGAACCTTTGATATTAATTATGTGAACTAACATTGTATCGACATAACTGGAATGATGATCTCCGGATAGCGATCCAGCCACCGAGGAGCAAAATGTAAATGTCCTTTGCTGCGGTTCGAGCAACCACGCGTTCAAGCGGGTAACGACTGCGGTTCGAAGCGAGTGGCCTCGAACAGGCCTTCTGATCAATGGTGCCTCGTGACATTCGGCACGGCGCCTCAAGCGCGAGTTCGCGCCGATGCCCGCATGAGACTGACACTTAGCCGCGCACAGTACCGACGGCTGGCTCCAAAACCCTGAAATCGCTCATGGGCCCGCACGAACCCCGGCCCGCTACAAGCGATTGTTGCGACGCGGCTGATAACCTCAGCCGACGGCTGCCAGTTGAGCGTCCGACCCCATCTTCTCACTAACATGGATCGATACAACCGCGCCGCATCGCCTCCGTGGGACGTCACTACTTCGTCTCACCTCATTCATCATAACGTTAATAACACACAATATGTACAGCATTAACACTCTTCCTCGCATAACGCTGAGCCGTGTTCAGCCGCTCTGATCGGGCAGCTTTCGCTTGGCAGATACAGGATTGTTCAGATGATAGGTCTACCGCGTCTTTCTCAGATCGCGTCGATTGCCCAAGCCGGACGGCGTCGCATAGGAGCTTTGACGACAGTTTTCTTGGGGACTTTGGTGATCGCCTGCACGTCGAGTGTCGCGCAGACCCCGGCGAGCGACCCAGTCATCGCCGTCGTCGGTGCTACCGAGATTCACCAGAGCGATTTTCGGTTGGCCGAGGAAGATATGGGCAAAATGCTTGCCGGCCTCGATGAGGAGAACAAGCGCCGCTATCTCGCAACCTATCTCCATGACCTGGTTATCCTTTCCAAAGCCGCTCGGGACGGAGGCCTCGTTGACGAGGCAGATCTACAGAGGCGCATGACGTACACCCGGAACAAGGCCCTGATGGATCGTATGTTACGGGTTACAGCTGATGCGGTAACTGATGAAGATGTTCGCAAGTTTTACGATGAGGCGGTCCAGAAGACGAAACCCGAACCCGAACTTCATCTCCGCGCGATTGTCTTCAAATTTTCCAGCCCCAATGACGAGGCGGCGGTTGCCGCCGTGGAAGCGAGAGCCAACAGCGCTCTCGAAGGCCTCGCCAAAGACGATTTCGCTGCGGTCGCCCGCGAAATGACCGACGCCGAAAACGAAAAGGCGAACGGAGGAGATCTGGGCTGGCTCACGGCGGCCCAGATGGGCAAGGAGTATGCAGACGTTGCATTCACCCTCGGCAAGGGCGGCGTCTCGAAGCCTATAAAGACTGAGTTCGGATGGCACATCATCAAAGTCGAAGACGAGCGGACTCGCAAGCCGAACGAATTTGCAGCCGTACGCGACCAATTTGAGACTGTCGTTCGGCGCAAGGCCCAGATCGAGCTCGTGGACAAATTGCGCGCCGAAACGCCAATCGAGTGGCGCGACGACGAGGTGAAGCCGCGATAGCCACGTGAAACGTGTGGCCCAGAGTCAGCGCTCAGACCCGCGGCGCTTCAGAAACAAGAATCCGGTCGTATCGCGCATCGGGAGGGGTACGACATCATGTCTGTTGCGTCCGACCAATGCACACCCGTCGTCGGGATGGTGCCCGCTGGGAGGGGCCTCGCCGAATTGACAGATCGGCCCAATGACCGGGTGACCGAGCGCTTCTGGGTTGTCGGAACACCGGTGAGCGTCGTCGACATGGCGTCTGCGATAACGCTTATCCGTGAGTGGATCCAGGAGAAGAAGAGTCGGTACATTTGCGTAACCGACGTGCATAGCATCATGCTCTCGCGGTGGGATCCGGCTCTTCGCCGCGCTCTGACAGGCGCCGACCTCGTCATCGCGGATGGCACGCCCCTCGTTTGGACCGCATGGTCGCGCGGTGTGAAATCGATCGGTCGTGTCCCTGGCCCCGATTTCATGCATGAGCTTTGTCGTCTGTCTCCCGAGAATTGGACCCACTTTCTGCTGGGTGGCGCGAAGGACGTTCCTGATCGGCTGGCCCAGTCGCTAACGGCGCTCAATCCGCGACTCACGATCTGTGGCACTCATTCACCGCCGTTTCGGCCGCTCACGCAGGGAGAGGACAACGAACTGGTCGAGCGCATCAATGCGTCGAAACCCAATATCGTGTGGATTGGGCTTGGATGCCCGAAGCAAGAGCTTTGGATGTCTCAGCACGCACCGGCGATTCCTGGTGCGATCATGATCGGAGTCGGTGCAGCATTCAATTTCCTTTCCGGAACTATTCCGCGCGCTCCGCTCTGGATGCAGAACAACGGCTTGGAATGGCTTCATCGTCTGTTGACGGAGCCCCGGCGTCTGTGGCGACGCTACCTCGTGATCGCTCCGATGTTTGCTGTTCTGGCCGTCGTCGAGACGATCGGGATTTGGTGGCGGCGATCTCAGAACCCGAAGAAGCTCCACCATGTGTAGCCTGCCGACTGCAGTGTGGCCTGCAAGTTCGATACGACCGCCGCCAGAGCTGTAAGGGGTGCAACACGAACTCGTGCGGGCCGCCCTTGATCTTGGCCTACGCGACCTTGCACGGATATTGCGCGATCGAGGTTGGCATTGAAGATTCTCGTCATTCACAACATTTATCGAGAAACTGGCGGCGAGGACACAGTCGTCAAACAGGAGATCGATCTTCTCAGACGGCGCGGCCACGACGTTCATACCGCGTTCTTTGACAATTCAGACATAAGGAATTCCGGCGATCGCATCAGGGTGGCGCTGCAAGTTGGACGGAACGGCACCTCGGCTGCCCGGCTGAGCGCCATGATTTCGACGTCTCGTCCGGACGTCGTCCATGTGCACAATTTTTTTCCCCTTGTGTCGCCGGGCGGATTGGACGTGATAGCGCGCGAAGGCATTCCGGTGGTGCAGACACTGCATAACTTTCGGACGATTTGTCCTGGCGGAATACTCATGCGCGACGGACAGCCGTGCGAAGCCTGTGTGGGTCGCAACCGATGGCCAGCAGTACGGTGGAGGTGTTATCGGGGGTCGGCCGTCGGCTCGGCTGCTGCAGCCTATATGGGTCACGTGTTCCGGCGGGTCCTCGATCGCCATCGAGCCCACATCACGGTCGTGGCCATGACCCAGTTCGCAAGATCGCGGTTTCTCGCCGATGGTTTCATGGAGGACCAGATCGTCGTGCGACCCAACTTCGCGCCCGATATCGGACCTGGACTGGCGGCACGCGATGGGCGCCTTGTCTATATCGGCCGGTTGAGCGAGGAAAAAGGCGCCGATATCATCGTCAGGGCAGCCGCAAAGGTGCGAGGAGAAGTCGAGATCGTGGGCGACGGCCCCGAAACGGATCACTTGCGGTCGACCGCACCCCCGAATGTAACCTTTGCGGGACGCATCGCTCGCGAAGCGGTCGCGAGCAAGCTGCGGAGCGCGAGCGCGGTCCTCGTTCCGTCGCGCTGTTATGAAGGATTTCCCATGATCGTCGCCGAATCGATGGCCTGCTCCACCCCGGTCATCGCCAGCAGGATCGGTGCGCTCGCGGAAATAGTGGAGGACCGCAAGACCGGACGATTGATCGCGACCGACGACATCGACGGATGGACGCAAGCCATGAACGAAGCGATCGACGATCCCGGTCAACTCGCGCAATGGGGCCGGTCCGCACGTCAGGCCTACACTCTCCTGTGCAGCGAAGAGCGCGGCTACGACAGTTTGATCGGTATCTATCAACGCGCGATCGAAAGGGCTCGCGCCGCCTGATCAAGCGCGGTGAGGATCAAGCGAACCGTCGGCGCAGAACCGGCGTTCTTTTTGCAATCACAGCACAGCGTCGGAATACAGCGCGGTGACGCTCGCGGGAACCACGCTGGTCGATCTGAAAACATGGGGGCGCGGCTCGACCAGCCTGACCGCGATGACCGGCCGACGCGGTAGAAAGCGCGGCTGGCAGAGCGTCGCCCAGCAGCCGTCGAGAGAGCGGTAGGTCAGCAGGAACAGCCCGATCCATCGACGAAAGAGGCCGTAGTCGCTCAGATAGATCGGAATCGAGAGCGCGACGCCCTTGCGGGTTTCGATTGTATGTACCGATAGGCACCACTGGCTTCCATCCGTCACCAGCACATATCGCCCACGGCTCCCCTTGCCGTGATCCGACATGATGCGCTTGTGGCGCTCATCGACGATTGCGAAGATCTCGTCGAATGAGGTGAGGACGCGCAGCTTGCGTGTCGCGAACGAAACTCCCACGTTGGGAATGAGGTAGACGTGGTCATCGAGTGTCTTCCAGCCGAGGCCACAGACGATCTTGGCCACCTCTCTGATCGGAGAAAAGCCTGTCAAGGTCAACTCCTTCTGCGCCATCATCGCTTTGATCAGACGCAGGCTTTCTTTCCGGAAAGCGGGCTTCACGCACCAATGTGCGAGGTTGGCGAACCGCTCCACCCGGCCCTCGATGATCTGCTCGGAGTAGATGGCTGCCATGACGCCGACCACCCCCTCGTTCGGACGAACCAGCGCCACCCCGTAGTCCGAATTCGGTTGCAGCCAGGGGTAACGAAGCAGCGATTTCCAGCCTTCGACGGAAATATCGCCGTTCAACTCGCGATGAAGGAATTCGCAGGTTTCCTGAAGGAGATCGTCGGTGATCCGGACCAGTTGCGAACGCGACGACGACTTTGAGCCGCTTCCTGTCGCACCGTTTGCTGCCGCATTGTCAGCGCCCGCTGGCGCCGCATCGGATGCTATGCTGTCAGCCACCTGTCCGTCCTCGCTTGTCGAAATCCGGGAAATTCATCTTGGCTTTCTCCGTCACTGGCGACTTCGGCGCCGCTTCAGGTCGCGGACGCAAGCTTCCTTGCGGCCGGCGGCAGACCAGCTGCCGCAAGGTTCAACCCGTCGACGTATCGGCGCGCCGACCGATCGAGATTGAGTTGCGCTGCGGCCTGGACCGCGGCCCGCGACATCGCCGACCAGCGCGCGGCATCGCCGACCAGCCGCAAAATCGCGGCCGCCCAGGGCTCGACCTCGAGCGGGCGCACCAAACCGCAGGCATCGTCGATCACGAGTTCGTCCGCCGCGCCGACGAACGGAGAGACAATGCACGGCGTGCCGCATTGCATCGCTTCGTTGCAGACCAGTCCCCATGCGTCCGACTTCGACGGCAAAGCGAGCATACGCGCGGAGGCGAACACCGACGAAATCTCCTCTGGCGGGACGTGCGACGTATATTCGAATGCGACCTCCGCCGTGGAGAGCTGATCAAGCTCCTCGGGCCTGGATGGGCTATCCGCGATGATGCGCACCGAAAGCGTGGGCAACCGGCGCTTCAGCTCAAGCACGAGCTTCACGAAGAAAGGCCAGTTTTTCCGCTCGTCGTTCACGCGTCCGCACCACAGCAGATCATAGCGGCGCCGGGCGAATTCCGGAATATCGGCCGGTCCGCCCCAGGCCGGAACGATGTTCGCCACGAAAATCTTCTTCGGGTCCGCGCCCTGCTCTACGAAGAAGTCTCGCCCCTTCGCGCTCGCGCAGATGATCGCCCGGCAACGACCGACGACCGCCGGTCGCGTCAGGCGATGATAGACGCTCTGCGGCATCATGATCGCCCACCCGTCGGTCAGAAAGACCAGCGGCTTTCTGTGGACCCGGCTCCAGGCTGCGGCGACCAGCATCGTCGGATAGACACCGTTGATGGCAACGAGATCGGGAGACAGACGGCTCAGCGTGCTCCACATCCCCACATTGATATGCGCCGACCTCGATCCTGGCAGATCGAACTCTATTCCGCGAAGCAGGATGTGGCTATACCGCGCGGCGTAGCGTTCCGACCACTGTCGGTTCTTCTCCCGGGCGGCACACGATATCACCGTGAGATCGAGCCCGTGGCCATCGACTATGTGATTGAAGAGCCGGTTCGTATATGGCGTGACCATGTTGTTGCAGATCGCGATACCCGGCATTGATTCTGCCCAACAGTCGAACTAACAAGGCTGCCTAATTTCAGCTCGCGCGTTAGCCGCAGAAGCGGCCTTCGCCGCAGCCTGGATGTTCCGGGCCGACGTTTTTTGAATAGTCAGCAACTATAACGACGTGATGACCGCTAACATTGAATCGACTGCGACCTTTGGCTTCGTCGCCTGTCACAATCTAACGCGATTTCGAATGATAGGTATCCCCCTCATGACGTACACCGCAACGCGGCTCCGCGCTTCTATTGGCGCGTTTCACAGGACGTTCCTGCGCCGGCCTCTTCCGGATAAGCTGGCGCTTTATCTCCATTCGTTGAGGGGACGCGCCTCGGCAGTGGAACAGCTGATGCGGCGGTTTTCCGACCTCGGCTACAGCTTCGTCGGCCCCGACCAGTTCCTATACAGCTCAGGCCGGATGATCTTGCTGACATTCGATGATAACTACCAATCATGGTACACCTGCCTGCCGATGTTCGAGCGGCTCGGGGCCACGGCGACTTTCTACGTCAATACCGTTTCGTTTCGCGATAGGGCCAACGAAGCTGAACTCCGCCGGTTCTTTTCCAGTATCTCCGCGGAGCCTGAGCCGACGCTGACTGTCGACGAGCTGAAATGCATTGCCGCGGCGGGGCACACGATCGGCGCGCATACCCACACACACCCCAATTTGGCGGCCATTTCGCTGGAGAAGGCAAAGCACGAGATCAGGACCAGCAAAGCCATCCTCGAAGACATCCTGCTCGAGCCTGTGGCCCATTTTGCTTATCCGTTCGGCATGCGCAGGCATTTTTCCTCGCCCTTGAAACAGTACTGCTTCGAGATCGGCTTCAAGACCGTCGCGACCGGCCTTCCTGCCCTGCAGTATGTGAAGCCGGAGAGCGGCATTGTTCATCGTTCCGTTGTCCAGCTCGATGTGCCGTTTGAGCGGTATATCGAAAACCTCCAGGTCGATGGGCGGATTTTCGAACGGATCACCGGCCGCAACCCCGTCGCGGTGTGAGTGCGACGACTTTCATCATGCCCGGACTTGTCCGGGACATCGACGTCTTTGCATTCTGACTGCCAGGCGAAGCCGTGGATGGCCGGGACAAGCCGGCCATGACGAAAGTCATGCCGCCATGGTGGCGCGACTATCCGGTTGCCAAGCGCTCGAACCAATCACGGCTTGAGGATGAATATCGGCGAGTTGGTCAGCGTGACCTGGTTGCCGGAGATCGGATTGATGTTACCCGACACATCCTGGTATCGGCTATAGCCCGGATCGAGCGGAAGAACCGTCGGGTTTCCGCTCGAGTCCCAGGCCAGTATCACGGAAGATCCGTCCGCGCGCGTATAGGTGCCCTGCCAGGTGGTGGCATTGTCGAAACTCGGCCGGGCCAGTCGGAGAGTGATGTCGACCGGTTGTCCCGCGCTGTAGCCGAACGCAACCGTCGGGACCACGAACCAGCAATCTGGGCTCTTGGTGATCGCCATGATCGGATTCTGTTGGAGCGTATAGTCCCACGACGTCGCCGGGGCATTCTGGCCACCGGTGAAGGTTATCGGTTGCTGAGAGCTATTGTACTCGACGAGGCCGGTCCAGACAGTGACGTTGTCGTAGGACCCCGCGATCAGGCTCTGGTTGAAGCTGCCGAACCATTGCGTGCCCTGCTTGGAGGCGATCGTGCCGGGGGTCTCGAATTCGATCCGGGCAAAAGTACGCGTGGTCGTCGGCGTTCCCTGGATCCGGAAGTCGACAGCGTCGCCCGCGACGTTGACGACGCTGATCGCGAGACCATCAGCGGCAATGGCCCGCCAGGACGTGGGGGCCGACCCGCCGCTTGGGGTGGGGTTGCTGATCCGGTTCGGGCCGGCTTGGCGGGCGATCGGCTTGGCCGGCGTTGTACCGACGAACTGGCCCAGCAGGGCGTAGGCTGTCCCCGCTCCGTTGAGACTCGTTCCCTGCCCGCCCCAGAGATAACCGTAGGCGATATTATCGTAGGCATACCAGTAGGAACGCTCAAGCCCGCCGGCCTGCCATCAGCATGGTTGTCTTGACTACGTACTCGGCGGACAGTTGCCGATTTTGTAGATAATTGGGATTCGTCAGGCAATCCACCGCCTGACAGGACGGGAGCTGTCCGTCGGTTCCGTAGTTGTTCTTAAGCCAGACACCAAGGCCACCCTCGGTGCTCCACACGGCTTCGAGGCGGTAGGTCGCGGCGATGTTCTTGTGTTTCTGGACGTCGATGATGGCCTGTTCGGCAAGGAGCGGGTAGCTCGCCGGATCGATGACGCCCAAAGGGACGTTGCCTTGACTGGTCTGGATGACGCGCTGGGCCATCAGCGTCTCGTCTCCGATTTCTACCCAGTTCACCGGGTAGCCGTGATAGGCCAGAATGTCTGCGCACGGCGGCGCCGTAGTACTGCCCGCCGGCGGCACACTGCACTGCCTGAGAAATTCGAGCATCCACAAGACGCCGTCGCCCGGGAGCGTCGCACCCGTCGGCTGGGAGTAAACCGCTGGCGTCAAGACCTTCGCGGTTGGATCAATACTCTTTATGATCCGATACGCGTCCCGCGCCAACGCCACCATCGTCTGGATGTCCCCCGACCAAAAGCTGCTGTCGTTTGGCTCGTTCCATATTTCCCACAGTTTCACCCTGCCAGCGGCGTGACCCACCACGGCCGTGATCCAGGCGGTCCAGTATTCCTCCCGGGGCGGCGAACAGGTTCCATCGCCATATGCGCATGGACTCGCTTTAGGGTTGGTCACGGCCCAAGCCGGAGCGGTTCCTAAATTGAAATACGATGTCGGCGCCATTTGCGGTCGTTCTCGCGACGATGGCGTCGAACGCTGTCCAATTGAATTGCCCGGAACCCGTATTGATGCCGGACCAAGTGGCGCCGCTATCCCACAAACGGCGCGACCCGATCGGAAGCGCCGGCCATGAATTGGAATCGTTTTGAATGTGCATTCCGAAATAAGAGAGGGGAATCGGCGATTGAGCCGAGGCCGCGGTCGCACTCAGAAATGATATCCCAAGCAATGCGCCAAATCGGATCAGTGACCCGGAGCAGGATCGTACATAATTGACGATGCCTGCAACAGAGAGAGCGCTAGCGTGCTCTTTGAACTCGATCAGCGGGCTACTTGAGCTTCCTGTACCGACTTCCATTGCCCTCTCCTTAACGTCGGCTCGCAAAAAGCGACGAATACGCACTCCTCGCACCATTCGCAATGCCACGTCTGATATTTGCGATATCTACTTAACATTGTATCACATAGATCGCAAGGCGCTCCGGCAGCGTTTCGCGGCAGCAGCGTTCGTGATCAGGTCGTAGCTTGAATAAGATCGACTGCTATTGCGAGTCAGCGGATCACGCTGGTGCATGCCTCGATGACAGGTTCCGCGAAGCAACCCAGGGCCGCTAGCGAGAATGAATTGCTCAGCCGGCGCGCTATCTCACTGCTTTATCGCGATCAAGCTCTTCGTGAGAAAGAGAAACCGTTCGCGGAAGATCCGCGCATCGGGAAACAATTCGCGCATCTGTCCGACAGTCAGCAATTCGATGGTTGACATTGATTCCTCGATCTCCGCCTTGTTCGGCTTCGTAACGATGCCCCAGAGGCTAAACCTGCGCACCAGTCGCTTGAAAACCGGCTTAGGCAGGAACTGAATTCCCAAACACATGTAATGTGGTTCGATGGGGAAATATCTGTACGGCGTCTGCACAAAGTATCGCGGTGCGATACGGCGGACCTCCCTCGCAAATGCCTGTTGTCGCGAAAAGTCACCCACATGTTCAATGACAGAGTTCGAAAACGCGATTTCGTATGAGTTATCGGGCGCGTCGATGTTACAGGCATCGCCGATCAGATATTTGAAACGCTCCGTCGCGTAAGATGAGCCCCATTGGTTGACCATGGTCACGAGCGGTTTGGGACCGATGGTCTCCCAGGTGGACGCCGCACCACCGAGATCGATGATACGTGTTTCGTCCGTTACCGCGAACGTCCGCAGAAACAACTCCATCCGCTTGCCGCGGAAGAGGGGCGCAATGAAGCGTTTGAAAAAACGGTGCCAAGCCTTGATGCTGGCGCGTTCTTCGACCTCGACTGGGCCGCTGTTCGAGATTCCTGCATCCAGTTTCATTGCCGTCTCCATCGATGACGCCCCGGTATCGGTCACAAGTCCTTCGAGACCAACAGGCCTTCCGCGACCCGACCGCGGAGAGGGACACCGATACGTCTCTAACATAATCTACTGAGCATTTGTCGTAACAATATCATGTCGTCGCTGTAACGCCGGTCCGCCGGCACTAAATCAGAGGTCAAGATAACTGATCATGGTCACGTCGCGGCCGAGGACACCCCTCCAGTCGCCATCGAGCAGACGCGTCTCATCCGTAAACAGCGGACTGCCTGGATGGCACATGAGCTCGACCGTGCCGGTCCAAGCGTACCCGGCGACAACCCGCTCATAGAGCGTCGCAAATTCGGTGAAGGCGTTGGTCGTCTGCGTGGGAACGATCGTGGTGAACGCCAGGTTCCATGCGGTCGTGGCCGCCCGTATTCCTGGTCGCCGGCGGCCGAGGTTGAAGATGTTGCGCCTGAGGCGCGCCTTGCGGATGTTGAAGCGGAGCTGAACGCGCTTGAAAACGGCAAACAGCGCCGGATGGGTATGAATGTGATGGTGTGAGTCGAGATGCGACACTGGTACGCGCAGGTCGAGAGCGCGCTCGACCTGAGCGCACCATTCACGGAACACCGCTTCCCTCGTCTCTCCGCTCAGCGTCAGATTCTTGACCCAGCCTGGCGCCAGTGCGCCGCTCTCGTCGCACAAGGCATCGAGCGCGGCACCGCGCGTCAATGGCAGGAATTCAGTGGCGTTGAGGTGGACCCCGAACGAAGCCTGCGGGAAATCCCGGAGCCGGGCCGCCGCGGCCTCGACTGCCGACCCGTTCGCCAGGATGGTCGCAGAAGTGACGCTTCCGGCTTCGATCAGCCGGAAAATATCCTCGTTCACGACGCGGTCGTGCCCAAGATCGTCGGCGTTGACGATCAGGCGCCTCATGCGGCGACTTTATCGCCGGCCAAATCGCTCGCGTCCAGCGCAATCACGGCCCCGTCCTCAAGGTCGGCAGTCGCCAGATCGAGCGCCAGCAGGACCCTGCCCGCTTCTTCCTTCTCGGTCGAGAAGCGCATGTCCGCGAACACCTTGAGCAGCGGCTTGTTCTTGGACGTCGGCCGCAGATCGGCCAGCAGCTTCCGATGTCCGCGTTCGCGCGCGCGGCGCGCCAGCCAGCCGAACACGCAATGTTCGACGCGCTTCTGCGCCACGCGGCAGGACATGACGAAGTCCAGCAGCATGGGTTGCCCGGCATCCTCGACGACGCTGGCAAATCCGACGATCCCATAGCTGCCGAAGCGGTCTTCGCATTCTATGGCCAGGCAGAGATTCCCGGGAGTGCGGAGAAGTCGGTCAAACGCCTCCGGGTCGTAACTCCGGCCGGAGAGGTTGAGCTGATTGGTGCGCTCGATCAGCTCAAGGCAGCGCAACGTCTCCGCAGCGGTCGATGGCTTGAAGATGCGCAGTTTTATCTCGCATGAGCGGAGGAAGTCGAGATAATCGCCCGCGAAGACTTCGCGAGCGCGATCGCGATGCACCTCGGTGAGATAGGACAGCCGCCGCTGGCGGCTGGCCGACGTCACGGGCACATCGAACTCCGGCCGGTCAAGCACGGATTCGAGGCCCTGCTCCGAATAGACCCGCACCATCGGCAGCGCGGTCCCGACCTCCTGCCTCTCGAAGGGAGAGTCGTCGATCAGCGCAAAAGTATCGATGTTGATGTTGAGCCGATCGGCGATCTGTTGCAGGTTGGCGCTCTTCTGGCCCCAGTTGACCGCCGGACAAAGGAAATAGTCGCTCAAGCCAAAATCGGCGATGACCGCCAGGGCGTCGTCGTGATTGTTCTTGCTGACGACAGTCTGAATGATGCCACGGGCGTCGAGCTGCTTGATCAACTCGACGGCCTCCGGTCGCAGACTGAGGTTGGCTGCTCCGTCCTCGACAAGGATACCCTGCCACAGCGTGTTGTCGAGATCCCAGGCGACGCATTTGACCTTGCGCGCCGGCCCGCGCACCTCCCCACCAACAACCGGGAGGCTCGCGTCCTGGCGCAGCGCGACGAAATCAAGCCATGTGAAGATCACCCGAACCTCGTGATCGACTTCAGGCTCAATCGTCAGAAAATATTCCCTTTCGGCGAGGTCGCGCGGAAGCGGGACGGGAATGGAGAAGAAGTTCGGACCCGGCGCCACCTCGACCGCATGGCGGAAGATGGTCGCATCGTCGACCCGCAAATTAAGCGCCAAGCGAAACGGCGAGCTTTCCGGACTAAAGCATTCGATGACAAAGGCGTTGTATTGATCGTTGGCCCGGCCCAAATGACGAAAGACCCGACTGCGCAGCTTGGCCAGGAGGTCATGGGGGACGCTGTTCGCCGCATCGATATGCTTGACCGCCGAATGGGTCACATTCGCCATGGCGACGGCGGCATCGTCGAACCGCTCGATCACCTGATGCGCCCGGGTCGAGACCAGGCAGCCGGTCAGTTCGGTCTCGAGCTTGGCCCAGCGGCGGAAGCGAATGTCGGCGCCGAAGCCGAGCCCGCCGCTGGCGGCGGTGTTACGAACGATACCATAGGCAAATCGCGCACAACGCCCGTCGCCACGGGGAACGTACAGGCGGCACGTCGAATAGCATTGCGGTACGGCGCATTCGACGCAGTGCTCCTGCCAATGCAGCAACATCACGCCAGCCACATCTGTCGCGGGGAGACGCGAGCGGATTTCCGGGATTGGCGCCTCGGTGCTCGCCGAGATGTCGGCCCGCGCCCATTCAGACTGATACATGTCCGTTACCCGACCTCCTCCGAGGCGCGCTGGAAGTACCAGCGCCTCATCGAGGAATAGTAGAGAAACTTGTCATTGAGATGACTGTTAACATAGCGACTCACACGCTTATAACGGAGGCTCCCAGATGAGGCTTTGTGTCGATCATTCAGCCGGTGGATCGCGACGGCCGGGAATAGATTGCGGCGAGCAGGTCTGCCCATTCATCTCGCTCAACTTCTGTGGCGTGGTCAGCAACAGCGCACCCAGTGCCGGATCCTCCAGCACCACACCCGCACCGCGAAAGAACTTGTTTCCGGAAATCAGATTATACTTCGGCTGTCCGGGCTGGTCCTGCAGCAGTTCGGCCAGATGCGGATAGCGCGAGCGGTAGGGCTCCCGGTCGTAAGGAACCGCGACGAGCCTGCGGCGAATCTCGGAAGACGGATCGTTCACCGAGGCTTTGGCCCAGCTCAAGCCGCGCCCGTCGAGTAGAACTCCGAACTGATCTGCATCGGCGATCGTATTTTCCATAACGATATTATCGCGGCCGCCGCCGACCAGGATTCCTCGCCGCAGGCTCACGACCACGTTGCGCCAGACGACGATGCCGCTCGCGGCATCGTCGAGGTAAATGCCGCTTACGTCCCGATCGGGTGCCGGCGTAATTCCGTGAATGACGTTGCCGTCGATGCAGGTGCCGCGCGCGCTCCAGTCCCGGCCCGTGTAGATCGCCGCGCAGTCGCCGCACTCCGACATGGTGCGCGAGATGTCGTTGTGACGGATGAGATGATCGTTGCCCTGGAAGCCAATCGCCTGGGACGGCGCGTCGCTGAGGATATTGCCTTCGACGACGATGCCGACGCCATCGATCCGGATTCCATCCCGACCGCTGCGGATGCGCCGCCCGAAGCGATACAGAATGTTGGAGAGAATCCTTTGCCTGGCGGAAACGAGGTTTTGCCGGTCCCCGCCCGTGACCCAGGCGCCTTCTTCGCCGGTATCGTGGATGATGGAGTTCTGCAGCAGAAAGTCGCGGCCGCCCTCGACCGCGACCCCGCGCATTCCGGTGTCCGCCACCTGGATATGATCCAATTGCACGTCGTCGCTGTTGACGACACGGATGGCGTCGCCACGCACGCCCAGCACGCTGAGCCCTTCGATCCGCACGTGTCGCGCCCCGGTAATGACGATCGCGTTGTTCAGGACGGATGCTTGGATGGTTCGCGCGTCTTTGGCGTGTGCCCAGACCGCCAGCACGCGATTGGCGCGGTCGAGATAGAACTGGTTGGGAGCGCTGAACAGGCTTGGCGGGCCCTCCAGCGCGGCAAAATCGCGCCATTTCGGTGGATAGTCGAACGGACGCACTGTCCGGATGACGCCCGAGATGGGGTCGACATCGGCGATCTGGACACGCTGGTAACCCCACTCGACGCCGGGAAATCCCGCGAACCAGACGTCGGTGCGGCCGGCAACGGCGGAGACCGGCGCGTCGCGGATCACCACCCGCGATCTATCGATGCCGCGCTCGATTTCCGAATAGCCGAACGCCGGCCACCGGGCTGGAGTCAACGGCGTGTCGCCGACGAAGAACTCCATCTCTGCCGCATGGCGCGGAAGCGAGTGCCCCCGCGGCAGCTCCACTCCAAGATCGGGAAATTCGGATTGCGGCAGGGAGTAATATCTTATCTTGCCGCGCGCAATCTCGGGGAGTTGGTCTTCGATATGCTTCGCCGGAGGAATGACGCTCTCGACTTTTTTCCAGCCGACGAGGCGCACGTCAGCACCGGGCCTCGCCTCGAGCGTGATCCCGCCTTCGCCTGCGAGGCCCGCATCGATGACAATGGGCTTGTCCAGGTAATAGGTTCCAGTCTGCAATTCGACCTCGAGGGGTGTCGCGGGATCGGAAACGCGCCGTCTGGCGGCTTCCTCCAGCGCGAAGCTCAAAGTCGGGCGCCCGTCAGCCGACCGGCGCAGGTCAGTTCCACCGTCGGGAGCAACCAACAGCCGCTGCGGCTGTCGACCGGCCCGGACCGCCTCTTCTCCGGCCGATGAACCAATGGTCGCAAGCAACGCCCACACGGCTATCGATGGTGCATACATGGCCAATCGTAGGAATAACATGTCCTTCAACCTTCGATGTGTTACTACCGCCGAACGGCGCGGAGGTCCGTCAGTCGAAGTGGTATGCAATGGAAGCTGATCCTGCAGCGGGACGTGTCCTGGCGCGCGCGTTAACGCGCCGGCTGCGCCTCGGGTTTTGTCCGGAGCAGTTTCGTCAGCGCGATTTCGTTCACAACCGGCGGGGTTTGCTTGAGCAATTCCGTCACATAGGCGCGACGATTGGCCTCGACGCGTTCAGCTCGCATGCGCTCGACCAGCGCGTCCCTCACCTCCGCATACGGCCGCGTGTGGGCCGCCTCAGTATCCAACAGCTTCACGATGTGCCAGCCGTCATCGAGCCGGATCGGATCCGTGAGTCCGGCTTTTGGCAATCCGGTGACTTGGCCGCGAATTTCGGGCCGAAGTTCCGGCTCGTTCACCCAGCCGATCTCGCCGTCCCGCTCGGCCGACGCGGAATCCTCGGACGAGCTGTGCGCAATCGCGCCGAAATCCGCGCCCGGCTGCTTGGCCTTCTTGACAACGTCATCGAGCTTCTTGCGCGCCGCATCCTCGGCGGCCTTGTCCGCCTCCTTCGGCACCGCGACCACGACCTGGGCAAGGCGGAAACGGCGGGGAACGAGCAGAGCGCTGGCGTTTGCCTCGTACACGCTCTTGATCTCGGCCTCGCTCGGAAAACTGTCAGGCGGCGCCGTCACCGACTGGAGATAGCTTTCGACGATCAGGCTTTCGCGCGCGCGTGCAAGCTGGGCGATAACGGCCGGCTGCTGCTCCCATTTCTTCGCCGTCGCCTCCCTGAGCACGAGGCGATTGGCGAGGATCGCCCGCACCGTCTGGCTCAGCAGGGCCGGGTCGCGCGCCAGTGCGGCCTGCTGGCGCGCATCCAGAAGCTGGATCGTCGCCTTCACCTCCTCCGCAGTCACATCGCTGCCGCCGACCCGCGCAATGACCTCGCCGCTCTTCACGGCCGGAGTCTCCTCGACCGCGGCAGAGCGCGCTGGTGCGGCAGGCCCAGGGCGCGCGGGGGCCGGCTGCGGTGCATTGCGGGTCTGCGCCATCGCTACGGACGAGGTCGCGGCGAACAGCACGCCGACAAGCATGGCGGCTTTGAATGCAGGATTGGTCATGGCTTGGCCTTCTGTTCGAGGATCTTGTCGCGAAAATCCTGGGCCGCGTTCTGATGCTCGACCCGCTTCAACCCGAATACGGGATCGTGGTCGAGAACCTTCTCGAACGGATCCATCGCTTCGTATCTGGTCACGACCTCGTTGGCCGTCTTCACGAGCTGAACGTTCTTGGCCTCGCAGGCTTTGGTACTGGCCTTGAACGCGGTCGCCTCGGCCTCGAACTTGGCGCGCTCGGCATCCTTGGCGCGCGCCACGCCCGCCGCCTCACCATAGGCGACCTTCCACTTCTCGAGTGAATCGTCGCGTTCGGTAAGGCGCTCGTTGAAGTCCTTCACGGCTTGGCGATAGGCCTGCTCCGCTTCCTTGACCTGGGCACGATACGCTTCGTTCTGCTTGCGCAGACGTTCGCGTTCCTGCTCGGCCGCCGTCAGCTTGGCCTGGAGCGCGGCACGCTGATCTTCCGCCGCCCTCGCCTGCGCCGTGGCGGACCGCAACGCCTCGCGCAGGCGATCGCCTTCCTGGTCCGCGTGCGCGGCGGAGGTGACAATCAAACCCAATGCGACAAGGGAACAAAGGCGCAAGAGCCGCATGATCAGAACCTCGCATTGAGATCAAGCTGGACGACGTCGACCGCGTAAGGCAGGCCTGCGATGTTGTTGGCGCTCATCCAGCGCACCGACGCCCAGATGTTCTCGCCGAGACCGACATTACCGCCGATGAAGTAGCCCTTGAGATTGGTGCCGCCGAGACCAAAGTCGGAATCAACGAACGCATCCACCATCGCGTCGGATTGCAGGTATTTATAGCCGACATGCGCATTCCAGTCCCAAAGATGCTTGACCTCCTTGTTGCCGACGGTCAGGCGGGCGAGCCACCCCTGATTACCGCCGTTATAGGGACCCGGGCTGCCGTCCGGTGTGCCCGCAAAATTGTTCGGCCACACCGCGACGGCCGCGACTGCGGCACGGTCAAACGCGGTGTTCCAGATATATTCACCATCAAGGATGATGTGAATCGGATTGAACTGTGCGAAGTCGAGCTGAGCGCTCGCGACGACCGGCCGGAAGTCGCTGGCAAGGCCGTAGTACTGATACGGGGTCGTCGTGAAAGGGACGGTAATGAGCGGAATGTTGCGCAAGCGCATATAGGTGTTGCCCTTCTGCGCGAAGGACGGTCGCAGCAAATCCGTGTCGCAGACGTCGCTTGCCGTAATGACAAGGCATTCGCTGGAAAGCTTACCTTTCACATTGGTGAAGTCATAGTAGGCAAACGCCAAGGTGAGACTGGTTTCGGGATCGAGTCTTGCGCCAAAGCCACCTTGAACGCCGAACAGCCACTTGTCTCGGCTCGGCACCTTCGTTGGTCCTGATATCGTGGCAGTATTGAGTCCCGCATTCAGATCGGTGTTGAAGACAGGAAAGGCACCGCCTACGAAGAAGGGCGTGAAGCCCTCGGCAACTTCCTGCTTGGCCTGAATTGCGAAACCGTCGAAGCCGATATCCTTGTACCAGACCAGATCCGTCGGCGACCAGAATGGGTTGTCGAATCGGCCGACAGATCCAACGAAGTCCTGCACTGGCTGATATTTGACGAAAGCGCGGTCGAGCCAGAGCGCGTACTTCGAGAAATTTCCAGCGTTCGTGCCAAATGTCTGATTGGTTGAGACTGGCGAACTGTTTTCTCCCGTCGCGATTCTCAGGCCTGCGGTGAACCCATCGAACAGATCGACGTCGGCACCAAGGCGCGCGCGGAAGCGGAAGCGGTTACGGTCTTGGGTCGCATTGTAGGTGGGTGGAAAGTAGGGATTCAGGATATCCTCGCTAAAGGGAGACCCGGTATTGATCGCGTTGAAATTTTCGAAGAGACTACCATTTCCGGCCGGGAAATGGTCGCCCTCATAACGCGCGCGGACGTCGCCGGAGAACCGGATTCGCTGCGCCCACTCCGGATACTTGCCCGGCGAGGCCCAGTTCTCCTTCTCCGCCTTCGCCATCACCTCGGCGCGAATTTCGTCGCGCAGCTGCTCCTTGACGATCTCGGGGACATAGGTGACGCGCTTGGTGCCGGGCGGCGAGACCGCTTCCGTGGCAGTCGTCGCCGCCTTCTCGGCGCCTTCCGCCTTGGTGGTGGCCTCACGCATAGCCTGGCGGGCGACATAGGCTTCGTCGTCCGCCTGTTTGATCAAAGCCGCCGCCTGGTCCTCGCTCAGCGTGCCCTGCTTCACCAGCAGGTTGATCAGGTTGACGGTTGCGTTCGACGATGGCGGCGCGTCGCGCGACACGGTCGGGCGCTTGCCAGGAGACGTATCGTCCTGAGCCGAGGCGGTGCCGGAAAGCGCAAGCAGGATGGCTGCGGTCCCCGCAAGCTGTCGCTTCGTCATCTCTACACCCCACATGGCATCAACCCTTCTTCAACTCTCACACTCATTTGCGCGGGACGGCTCTCGCCGTTCCGCCGTCTCCTCAACCCGGAGTGCGCGCCGTGACCTGCATCACGATCGGCATCGGCATTTCCTTCGGCGGCGGCTCGCGCAGAGTCATGCCGCCGAGAACCTGGTCGCGGATCACCGCGTCGAGCTCGCCGTTGCCGGTCGACGATACCAGCTGCACGCGGTTGATCCGGCCGGTCGCGTCCGGCCAGAGCCGAACCCTGACCCGCATCGTCGCGTGGCGCGTCTTTTCGTTCGCACGCAGCGCGGCTTCGATCTGCGCCTGCACGATGCTCGCGTACCAGCCCCATTTGCTGCTCCCGCCGCCGCCTCCGCTCCCGCCTCCGATCAGGCCGCCCTTGCCACCCTTCAGGGTCCCGGGACCAGTCGTGTTGGCTTCGATCGACGGCGGACTGTCCATCGGACTGTCGGGTGCATCCGGCGGTGCGTCCTTCGGGATGTCCACCGGCTTCTCCTCGATCATCTCCTGCTTGACCGGAGTCTGCTCGACCATCTTCTGCTCGGGCTGCTGCTCCGGTGGCGGCGGCGGAGGTGGCGGGGGCGGCGGCGGCGGAACGATCATCGTCACCTGAAGCTCGTTCACCTTGCGCGGTGGATACTTGTCGCCGTTCATCAGCACCATGAGGCCGCCGACCATCAGCGCGAGCACCACGAGAGCGCCGCCGCCCAGCAGCAGATAGCGCCGCCAGGCCGGGCCTTCGCTTTCCTCGATATCGTCGCGCTGGTCCATCGGCGTCACATGCGCTCAGGTTCACCGCGCCACCGGCTTGGTCGCCATGCCGACCTGCGTGAAGTTGAGGCGGCCGAGCATATCGAGCACGTCGACGACGTTCTGGTATTGGGTCTGGGCGTCGCCGCGCACCACGATCGGAAACTCCGGCGTCAGCGCACGCTGCTGCACCAGCCTTTGCTCGAGCTCAGGCAGCGTCACCGGGATGGTGTCGAGGAACAGCTTGCCGTCGTTGGCGACCGTGATCGCCTTCGTGGTCTGCTGCGCAAGGCTCGGCGCCGCGCTCGCCTTGGGCAAGTTCACCTTCATGCCCTGCACGGTCGCCGTGGTCATGATGATGAAGATCACCAGGAGCACATAGGCGAGATCGAGCATCGGCGTGATGTTGATGTCGTCGTACGGCTTGCTTTCGGACTGGACTTGCATGGGTTCACTCCGCCGCCTGCTTCACCGGCTCTTCCGGCAGTTCGTAGGACTCCGCAATCCTCGTGATGAACTCATCGACGAAGACCTGCATCTCGCTGCTGACGTCCTTGATGCGGATCGTCAGGTAGTTGTAGGCAAACAGAGACGGGATCGCGACGCCGAGACCGGCGACGGTCGCGACCAGCGCGGCGGCGATGCCCGGCGCGATGGCGTTGACGTTGACGTCGCCGCTGGCCGCGATCGCTGCGAAGGTGATCATGACGCCCACGACGGTGCCGAGCAGGCCAAGGAACGGGCCACCGGAGATCGCGATGGTGAGCATCACCATCAGGCGGTTGAGGCGCTGACTCTCCCGCACGAAGCCGCTGTCGAGCACGGCGCGGATCGACTGGATCGCCTGCGGCGAAAGCCGGCGGTAGCCGCCACCCGAAAAGCGCCGCCGGATTTCCTGCGCGCCGGCCGCAAACAAGCGATAGAGCGGCGCGGCATGCACCGCTTTGCACTGCTTCTTGCCGAGCTCGCCGCCGAAGCTCGGATCGTTCTCCTGGCTGTCGAGCTGAAGCAGACCGCTGATGTCGGTCGACGTCTCGCGAAAATGCTTGAGGAAGATCTCGTTGCCGCCCGACACCCGGTTCAGATACGAGATGCGATCAACCATGACGTACCAGCTGATCAACGCCATGATCGCGAGCAGGCCGATGACGACCCAGCCGTCCAGCGTCACCGAACGCAGGATGACGCCGAAATAGCCGCCACTGAACCAGCCCGACGTTTCCTCATCGACGCTGAACGAGATCAACTTGGCCTGATCAGGCCCCTGCCCGATCGCCGCCAATTTGATGAAGCCGGCCGGCCGCGCGACCTTCGCGATCTGGAACTCGTCGATGTCGCCCGCAAATCCCACGACCGGGCTTGTCGGTGCAGCCGCGGGCGCAGGCGTTTCAGCAGCATCGCCCGCGGGCGCGCCTGTCGAGGCATCGGCGGCAGGAGCCGGGGCCGGAGCGGCCGCAGGCGCACCGCCGAGCTGCGCCACACCGGTCATGGTCGGCAAGCCGGCGGCAAGCGTCGCGGCTTGGTTGCCGTCGACATAGAGAGTGATCTGGGTCGCCTTCGCCGTGAACGCGATGTGATGCCATGTCCCGGCGGCAATCGCCGTGCCGCCGGCACTGCGCTGCGTATTGCCGCCGTTTGTGACCTCCACGAACGCGACACCGTTGTCCAATCCGACGGTGACCCCGTTCGCGCCTTCGGCGCGAGCGAACAACACGGCACCCGGCTGTGGCGCGGTCATCTTGACCCAGAGCGACCAGGTGAGTTCGCCCCCTTCGGCAACGACAAGCGACGGCGAGCCGGGCAGCGTCAACGCGGTCTGTCCGTCGAAGCGCGCGCCCTGGCCGATGATGGCGCCATCGGCGGCCGGCACCGCGCTCTGCGCGCTATTCGCCCAGGCGGTGACGTCCTGCGCCGGCGTTGCCCGGTCATTGAAATGATAGACCAGCAGGGTGTCGGGATCGTAGGTGCCCTTTGCATCGACCGCCGTCGGCGCCTTCTGATTCCCGTAATAGAGCCAGATGTCGTTCTTGGTGCCCGGCTTCAGATCGGGAACGCTGACCCAGATCAGCGCCTCACCCAGCAGCGAGTCATATTTCTCGACATGGTGCTTGATCGGGGTCTTGTCGTCGCCCGCGACGAAGCGAAGATCGCCGCCATCCTCCTTCGCTGCGCCGAAGCGGAAATTGCCGACATGCAGGCGCACCAGGATCGGCGTCGGGCCAATGGCCTCGCTGATACCCGCACCGGACTGGCCGGTGTCGATGGTGATCTTCTTGCGCAACGTCCACTGATCGTTCCACCAGGCCGCCGCAGGCTTCGGCCACAATATTGCAAGAAGAACGAGAAAGAGCATCACCGGCGCGCTCAGGCCAAATCCGCGGCGTGATCCAAAGCGAAGGAGCGACATCTAGAATTCTCCCCAGACCCGAAAGCTGAACCGTGGATGGTTGGCGACGGTGACCTGCTGGCTGGTCAGCGGCACTCCGACGAAAACGATGCTGTTGAGGTAACGAAGCGTCTTCATGCGCATGCCGACACCGTAGCTCGCGAGGTCGAAATGCGATTGCTGGTCGGTCAGCGGCTCATGAATCCTAGCATTGGCACCGTCCACGAAGGCGAAGAACCGCCACTCGTCGAAAGCGTTGTACTTGATGGGATCGCCGATCGGATTCGGCAGCTTCTGCTCGAGGTATTGCGCGAGATTGGGCGTGCGCAACTCGAGCGTGCCGGCGACGCCATAGTCGCCGAGCACCTCGGACTCGAGATAGCCGCGGACCGTGTCCTGTCCGCCGAGGCTGAACTGCTCGCTGGACACCAGCGGCTGATCTGCCGCCTGACCCTGGAGCTTGCCGTAGAGCTGGAAGCCTCCGGCGAAATCCTGGGTGTGCGAAATGTCGGCGTGCAACGTGATGAAGCTCGCGGTGGCATCGAAACGCTTGGCGTCGAACTCGTCGCGGCTGGAGCCGATGCCGCGCAGGCCGGCGGTGATCGTGGCATTGAGCTGCGTGAGGCGTCCCTCGCCCTGCCAAGTCGCGCCATAGGTGCCGACGAGCGGGACATAGGTTACGGGCGAGTCGAAGGCATCGGAGCCGAGCTTGAGCGACTGCTTGAAATCCTTGTAATCGACGCCAAGCGACAGTGTCTGGAACAGATCGCCCCTTGACGGCAGCGTCAGGACAGCGCGGCCGCCGACGACCTGGCCCGGGCCCACGACGTTCGCTCCGCCGACCGTCGCGACGGAACTGTCCGAGACCAGGCCGTAAACGAGAACACTGAGCCAGTCGATCTCGGTGCGCGCCAGATACGAGCCCGATATGACCATCGCATCTTTGGGATTCATCGGAGCGACCTGATAGGTCCAGGTCATGGAGTGGCCGAGTTGCCAGAGATTGTCGTAGTGCATCGAAACGCTGGTCCGCAGCGGCGTGGTGCTCGGGCTCTGCTTGTTGTTGAGCTCGATACTGCCATGCAGCGGATAAGTATCCTCGACGTTGAGGTCGACATCGACCGTTCCGGGCGCGACGCCTGCCCGCAGCGCCGGCGTGATACGCCGGTCCGACCAGCGATTGAGCGCGACGATGTCTTTCGTTACGTTCTGGAAATTCGGCAGCGTCCCTTCCTTCAGTGACGGTGCATTGTCCTTGATGTTCTTGAGGTCGAAATAGCGCGACCCTTTAATGCGCAGGCGTCCGACCCGGTTTTCGGTGACCTTGAGCACGATGAAGCCGCGCTGCGCGTCCTGCTGCGGGACCCCCACGCTCACGGTTTGGAGGCCCTTGTCATGATAGGCCTTCTCAACCGCGGCGCGCGCCTTTTCGACGTCCTGCGCGCTCTTGTTCGGACCGAGGAACGGATACACCGCCGCCTCGACTTCGATCTGCGGCAGATTGTCCGCGCCCTCGACGCGAAACTCGTCAATGTCGAAGTGAGCTTCCGGAGCAGCTGGCTTGGCGGGATCGGCAGCGTTCTTGGCTGGCGTGGTTTCTGCGGGCTTCGCAGGCGCGGGCTTGGTGGTGCCCGCTTCGGACTTCGCCAGCGCCGGCCCTGCGCATATCGCGCAGATCAGCAGACCGCAAACAGCGAGCTGCGAAGCGCACGCAGCGGCTGACCGGCCTCTCCGGACGGCGCGCAACGGAAGCGGCGTGTGGCGGCGCGCGCTCCTCTCATACAGACCACGCGAATTCACCTAAGCCTCGATATCATGCTCGCATTACGGCCAGCTCTTCGCGACCGCAGTGATCTTCGGAGCCCGAGCCGACCGGGACGCGCCAGTCCGTCGGGCCTTATCCGATAGACGCCGCGCTCACAGCCCCCGCGAAAAGATTCTCGCACTCGCGACGAGGGGCAATCGTTGATGTGATGATTCCGCGCAACATAACACCAGTATCGCGATATGAGCGTTATTGACTAACGGTTCGTCACATTACCGTTGTCCGACCTCTCTACCGTCCGGCAAAAATTCGGGGTTTAATAAGTGGGGCGTAACATGACCATCGATACCATCTCCAGCCTGCGGAGCTTGTTGCTCGCCGAGTACGTCGAATTCGATCGGCGGCTGACGCGCCGCCTCGGCTCGCCGGATCTTGCCTCCGAGGCGCTCAACGAGACCTATCTTCGCCTCGCGGGCATGCGGGAGATCGGCCCGGTGCGCAGCCCGAAAGCCTATCTGTTTCGTATCGCGCTCAACATTGCCGCCGATCGCCGTCGCGCGGAGAAGCGCCGCCTCACTGCCGACGAGGTCGACAGCCTCCTCGAGATTCCGGATGACCGCCCCGACGCTGCTCGCGTGATCGAGGATCGCTCGGATGTTGAACTGCTGAAGCGCGCCATCGCCGAACTGCCCGAGCGCCGGCGCCGCGTCCTCATGCTCTCGCGCATCGAGGGCCTGCCGAACCGGGAGATCGCCGCTCTCCTCGGCGTGACGGTCCGGACCGTCGAGACCGATCTCAAACAGGCAGTCGAGCATTGCGCCGAGCGCCTCAAACGCCCCGCGCGCGACAAATTCGGTTTTCAGCGCTTTGCATCGTCTCACCTACAGAGATATGTCGATCGGGGCCATCCGCTCTTGACCGGCATGGGCGGGAAAGCGCTGGATCGTGACGAAGCGAAACCATCAGGTCGATCACTTAGATCCGTTAGTCCGTGAGGCACTGTCGTGGATCATGCGGCTGAAGTCCGGCGAGGCGACGATCGCCGATGCCGAACAACTGATGGACTGGCGCGGCAAGAGTTCCGCTCATGAGCATGCATTCCGCGACGCCGTAAAATGCTGGCGTGCCATCGGCCAAGCGCTGGCCACCGGCCGCCCGGCCCCGGCAGTGCGGCGCCGGCGCCCAACGGCCGGCAAGAAGCGCGCATGATGCGGCGGGCCCGATCTGAAGGCCGCTCATCCTTCTCAACGTAGATCGGATCAGCGCAGATCGGACGGAGACTTTCGCTCGGCGGCGCTGCGCAGGCGCGTGTTGAGCTCAGCGAAATTGATCGTGCCGGTCCCCGAGAGCACGCGGCTACGCGCGGATCCGTTGCCGGGAGATCTTCCGGGCGCCGGAGATCTCCCGAAACTTGGTTGCGGAACGGACCCGGTGACGGCAACACCGTTAGCTACCAGGTGCGCGCGGACACGCGCGCAGTACTCGACTGAAAGGTAGGAAAACCGTGTCTCCCCGTGGCCTGCACGGTATTTCATCGTCGCCGTGCAGAGGTCACCACCGGCGCGGCGCCAGGCACCAGCGAGATACTGCACGCCATAATGCACGTTGACGTCCGGCGAAGCGAGTTCCGTCGATGTTCCCGTGAATCCCATCATCCGCGCGGTCGGCATCATCACCTGCATCAGTCCGACCTCGCCATCCATGCCGACCACGCCCGGATTATACCTGCTCTCGACCGCCATCACGGCATCGACGAGCGCCGGCGACAGATCGAAGGCAAGCGATTCACGCTCGATGAGCTGGCGGTACTGGGCGCGCCCGGCGCGCCAGTCGCGACCAAATATGGCGCTTGTCCGGTAAGTGTAATTCGCGAGAAGCGGATTGGCGGGTGGAAAATCAGCCGCGGTGAGCGGCCGCGGAGCAAACGGCTCGAGCACCAGGGGTTCAGGCGCACTATCGTCCGCATCCCCCGACGAAGCGTTAACGCTGCTGATCTCGGCTTTTTTGACGTCTCCTTCGTCTTGGGCCCTTACCTGCCCGTTCAGGACGAGGAGTAGGCACAATGCGGCCGATGGCCACAATCGGTTTGCGACCGCAATGATCTTCGCGTGCGGAGAGGATCGGGACATCAGCGATGCGGGAGCACGTTGGCGATGGGCGGCGGACGAAAGGGGGTGGCCGAACGGCCGTAATTGGAGCCGTATTGCTGGCGGACGGCCGCCTCATTGGCGTTGCCAACGCGCACGTCGGACGAGCGGGCGTCGATCGGCGGCAGGTTGAGAGTTGGATTGACCTTGTCCACCTCGCGCCGGAGCTTCTCGTTCAGACAGCCGAACGCGCTATCGCCTCCGATCTGCACATCGACGCAGCGTTGAACCGTGGAGCCGCTCGGCTGGCCGCCGATGACCGTGCTCTCACGTCGTTCGGCCGGGCCAGGGGCCTGAGCCATCGCCGAGACCGCCACGACGGTAACGAGACAGGCCACCAGGCCAGCACCACCGGCAAATCTCAATCTTGACAGAGCGTCGCCCATGCTGCGAAGCCTCCATTAGCCAGCGTGCTTCCCGCTCGGGGTCTGCGAGACGACATCATTGCCGGCCGACCGGTACCGTTGCGAGAATCCCACGTTATCATAATTCGTCGAAACTGGCGTGTCCCGATACGAGGCGCCATCGTCGACGCGCCGGACTGCCCTCCCCCTCAGAGCTTGCTTCGAGCCACCTTGACGTCGTCGACGAGTGTCACCCCGTTATCGGCCGTTACGACGGCCGTATTGATGAAGGTCAAGACCTTGGTGATGTCGACCGCCGGGGCATTGGCAGCATAAAGCACGTCGAACGGACGCATCTGCATCTTGGTGGCGACAAAGTAGCCCGCCGGATCCTGGAAGTTGACGTTGAAGATGACCGGCACGGTTTCGCCGTCGTATTTCGAGCAGTCGACCCCGAGCTGCTGGGCCACTTCGCGCGGCTCGCGGCGGTAGAGAAAGACCGAAGCAGGATCGGCCTGCAAGTCGAGCAGCCCGCCCGCCTTCGCGACCGCCTGGGTGAGGTTAATGCGCCAGGCATCGAAATTGAATTCACCCTGCTGGCCGGTCGCGCCGAACGCGATGAATTTCATCGGCTCGCGGTAGAGATAGATCCGATCACCAGGTTGCACGAAGATGTTGCTGGCCGGGAAATAGACCAGATTTCCAAACGGTACCGTGGCGCGCTTGCCGCTGCGCTCGAGCACCACCCAGGTCTCCCAGCCGGCGCCGCTGATCCCGCCGGCACGGGTGATCGCGTCGGTGATCCGGTCCTGCGCGCCCGCGGCAGGCATCGGGAAGCGCACCGGCGTCCTGACTTCGCCGAATACGCTGACCAAGGACGAGCGCTGCTGGCTCGATGTGACGACGACCTGCGGATCGATCGCGCGCTTTTTGATCTGTGCCAGAATGTCGTCCTGGATCTGCACATTGGTGCGCCCCGCCGCACGTATTCTACCAGCATAAGGCACTGTGATGTTACCGTCATTATCAACGGCTTGATCCGGCAGGTTGACGAAATTTCCCGGACGCACGCCAGCCTCCAGCGGTACGTACAAGCCGCCGGCGGATGCTTCGAAGATCGTGACGCTAATGATGTCGCCGATGCCGAAGCGAATGCTCGAGGGAGGGCGGCTATCGGCCAGAGCTCCGGGCAAGCCGTTCGGTTCGAACTTCTCGAGCAGGTGCACGATGTCGGGCGTCAGCTTGACCACGGCGAACGGCAGCACGGTCGTATTCTCGGTCTTGACGTCAATGCTGGCCGGACCCGACATCGAAATGAATCCGCAGCCACCAAGCAGCAGCGAGCAGACGAGACAGCATGCGATCGCCAGGAAGTTTCTCAATCGCATGATCGTTTCGTACCCAACCGCAATACCATTCGCCGAGCCTGCCCGGTGCGCTACGCGCCGCCACGCTCTCCGCAACCCGCTTCGGATCAGGATGTGGTTCCTGCTTCATAGACGCCGCTCGCGTAATGACCACGAAAACAAAACGCACGACATTGCTCGGAAATCGCGTGGGGACGCCCCGCAACGGCAGTGGCGACTGCCGTCAGTGCGGCAGAGGCAAGCACTGATGCCCGCCTGTGGCGAGCATCGACCTCCAATCTGGTCCGCTTGGCTGGTTTGCCGCTTTTGCCGCGGCCGCTGATACGGGCCGACGGCGCCGATCAGCTGACGGCAGCGACCTTGGTCGTCACACCGCCGACAGCAGATCGCGCAGACGCACGATTTCGATGCGGGTTTCCTCGACCATGCGCATCAGGAGCGCATTCTCGCATTTGAGGTTTTCGATGCGGCGAAGCCTGCTGCTTTCGTCCTGCTTGAGGCCGAGGCTGTACACGTTCTCGTTTGACTCGGGGCACGCGGACTTAAGACAAGCCAGATCAATCGCATTTGTCGCGCGCATTTCACCCCCCAGAACTACAGACACAGGCTCGACTTTTACGTCTGCGCAAGCAGCAGCCCACTGCCCGTTACGCGCTGCCTATTTCTCATTCTTGTGCGAATGTTTCTTATCGTTGCTGTGACCGACATTAAAAAATAACTTCAAATTTAAGAAGGAAAGCGGCCGCTATGTTGGACGAAACGCGGCGATTAGATGGCAGCCTTGAAAGGACTTGCTTTTGGGGCCGGGAGCGCGTCCGTTCGTCGTATCCGCGCTGTGTCCTCACGTTTGCACGGGCGCTATCCTGCACCGGACTGTTCCATGCGCCGCTCAAGGGCGCCAGATCCACCGGTCAACCTGACGTGGTTACCTAGCGCGGCCTCTGCATGCCTGGCCCCCCAGGTGGCGGGGGCGGCTGCAACGCGCGTTGCACGCCAGCGCTTGTCAACGTTTGGCCTGTCGTCTTGAAAGGGTTGACAAGGGCCGCTGGCGGCGAAGATGCGCTTGGCGCAGCCGTTGACCTTGCCGAAGCGACCATCGGCGCTGCCGTCCCGGCAAACATCGGTGCGGCTGGCCCCGGCTTGAGATCGGGGGGCGCCAAATCGAGGATGGCGCTATCCAGTCCCTTCGCCAGTTCGACCTGACGCGGGCGCACACTGCGCAGCATCCATCCCTTATGGTTCTCGCCCGTTTTCAGGCGCAGGATTTCCTTGCTCGCGGAATCGATGAAAAGGCCGATCCGTTCGCGCGATCCTGCAACTGTGCCAAGCAAGGACAGCTGAGGCTTCTCGGGTTCCGGCGGTTTGGGTGGCGGACCGACGGGCGCCGCCACAGGTCGGATCATCTCCACCGGCGGCGCCGGACGCCGGGATGGCACAAACAATGGTTGATCGCGCGAAGCAGTCAAACGCGCCAGCGGAATCGCCCAGAGCGGATTGCCGCTCGTGATCTGCTCAACTGGGGGCGCAGTCGTGATCGCCGTTGCAGCCGTGCTGGGCACCGGCGCTGGCGGCGGAACAGCAACCGGCGCCGCCGTGACCGGCCTCGGCGAGAACAAATCGCCACCGGTCGGATCGATGGTTTGCGCATCGACCGTCAGCGGCGCGTTCGTGGCCAGCGCCTCGGCGTTACCGATCAGCACCAAACCAATCAGCAAAGCAACAACGCGCATTTCCGCGCCCTTCCCCAAGGTGGACATGGCGGCGAGCAATAACGTTCGCATCTCTCGAAATTGTGACATTATCATTATAGGGCTAACATTGCGATCCAATCAAGTGACACCGGGACGCAGCATCGCGCCAACGCTAGTGCGCGTGCGGCCCGCATCTACCGAGCCCACATTGTTCATTTCTGGCTTTGGCGCTGTCCCGAGACGCCAAGCTGCACACGCAGCTTTCCGCCCTGCGTCCAGGTTGACTGCGCCTGCACGACCAACTCGTCGACAAACAGAAACGGCATTCCCGCTTCGAGATCGTACAGAAGCGGCTGGAGCTGTGTGGAATCGATCTCGAAGTTCGAGGTCGCTGTAATGAAGCCAGCTTTGGCTTTCGAGCCCTGGAGATCGACCTGCGAGGACAGTGTGTTCCCATTCACCCGCTTCGTCGCCGCCACGACGCGCTGGAGCAGCGCGGCGCCGGCGAGCGAGGCGCTGCTGCCCTCGAGGAATGGCGAGCCTGGCGGAACACGGACGGCAACCCGGGCCGCCGGGGCACGTTCCGGACCGCGAGCGTCCATCCGCGCCAGGGCTTCGAGGGTGGCGGCCGCCGCTCCACGCCGCTCCAGGATGTCAAGCGCAGTGCCGATCGTGACGAACAGGAACAGCACGATGAGCGCAACGTAGGCGGCGGCCGCCGCGACCGGAAATCGTACGAGAAGGGTTTCGACCCGCTGCATGCTGATCATGTGCCTGACCCGAAATATGGCTTGAGCTTGGTTTCGATATGGAAACGATCGCCGGACTCGTTGGCGGCGTGCGTCGTCGGCGCGAAGAAACCCGCGCTGGAGAAATGTGGTGATTGCTCGAGGATGGAGATCAGGGATGGTGCGTCGCGGGTGACACCAACGATCTGCAATTTGTCGCCCTCGATCCGGACCTCGGTCGCATAAGTATCCAGCGGCAACAGCGCCGACAGCGCTTCGATGACGAGCACACTAGAGGGCGAACCCTGCTTGCGCCGGATCAGGAGATCGAGCGGGGTGCCGCCCGAGCCGGTCTGATCGCCGCGCATGACTGCGCGCCGTTCAGCGATCCGCTGCAGGGTTTGCTGTTGCTGCGCGTCGTAGGAGTCGGCGACGAAACCGCCGAAGCCAAGCGACAGCATCGCCAGCAGACCGGTTGCCGCAAGCCCCGCGATCAAAGCAATGCGCATCCGGGTGCTTCCTGCCTGCTTGCCACTGCTCTGGTCAAGGACGGTGACCCGGCCGTGCTCGGGTGTCGAGGTCGATATCTCGACACTCGCTGCACCCAAATCGGCAAAGGCCTGCGCCAGAGAGGCCGCAGCGGCGCGCCCGGTCGTCACTACGGTCGTTGCAATTCGGTCGCTGGCGATGCCAAGCGGCGGGGTCCAGTGAAAGAGTGCCTCGCTCGCAGTCCAGGGCGTGAGCCGATCGATCTGCGCGCGAATAATCCCGTCGAGGAACTCGGCAGCACGACCAGGCAGCTCAATAGGGCGAAACACGAAACGGGTTGGCCGAAGCTGGAGATCTACAACGCCTCCGCGCACCGCGGCCGCCCATTGAGGGGAAAGCGTGTCGCCGACTGCGCCATCGGTCACGTCGACTTGACACGGAGAAAGATCGGGATCGCCATTCCTCGTTTTCGGTGAAAAGCGCATCGTGAAGGCGCCGGTTTCCTCCTCGGCGACTTCGATTCGACGCACACGCTTCACGTTCACGAGCCGCGCGCTCACCACGCGGTCGACGGCGTCAATCCACAAGGATAGCGCAACCGTAAACTCACTCACAACACTCATTTCTGTGCAGCCCCGGTAGATGGATCGATCTCATCCCGCCATGTGAACACCCGGTACGCCGTTTTCGCGCCGGGTCCGGAAAGCATGATGACCCCTTCCGACGTGCTCTTTCGACCGTCGGGTAGACTGATCTGCATGCGAACGCGATAGGCGTCGCTCCCCGCCACCGTTGCACCGGCCACTCTGCCGCCGAGCGCGCCCACCACGAATTCCGGATCATTTGGCGGCAACGAGTCGCGCTGATTCAAGAATGCGTCGAGCTTTGCGGAAGTCATCTCGGGCAATGCGGCCATGACTTGCGGCGCGGCCTCCAGCACGTTGATCCCCGCAGTTCCGCTGTACACGGTCAAGTAGGGCCGTGCGCGCTCGAAAAGCGCCGCAGGCATGCCTAGCACCAGCGATAGCTCATCGACGCTGCCGAAGGGAGCATGGCGTGGCAGGTAGCTCAATCCGGCGGCGGCATAGAGAGCGTCCTCAGTGTCTTGGCCGTTATGTCTTGGCGCGCTCCGCCACGCGACCACCCGGTCGGCAAATTGGCTGGCCAAATCGGGCTCGACGCCGAGGGCTGAGAACAGGCCACCGATCATGGACCGGGGAGCCATGTTGAGATTGATGCATGCCGACTCCGCCTGATACTGGACCGTCACTCTTGCGTTCGCCAGCCCGAAGGCAAAGCCGCCATGGGTCGGGCGCAAAACCGTTGCGGGACCCGACAGCCTGTAAGCGGTCAACTCGATACCGGCCGTCGATACCATCTGGAGCTGCACGGGCGCATCCAATGCGGCGAGCGCAATGGCGGACTGCGTCATATACACCGAGCCCACTAAGGCAAGAGTAGCCAGCGCGGCGAGCAGCCACAGGGCTGCGACCACGATGAACCCGCGCTGACCGGACCGCGAACCTCCAGCTGTTGCATCGGCCTTGGTCACCTTGCCTCCCGCGCGTTATTGTTCGGTTGCGCTGAAGTTTCTGCCGGGCGAGTATCGTCGGCCTGTTCGGGCTGCGGCATTCCCATCTCGGCGCGTATACGGACCGCGGTCGAAAGCACGATTCCCCGTTCACCGTCACGAACATCGAAGCGAACGGCGACGGGCAAACCGGCCCAACTTGGCCAGTTGCCGATCCACTCTCCATTGGGGCCATCATACGCAAAGGTGAGGCGCAATGGTGCGCGCAGCAGCACGACCGGATCCGCGAACGGTATCCGATCAACCAACGGATCCCCGGTCGGGAGCAGAACGAAAGGCGCGCGCGTTCGCACCAGAGCCCAACCATTGCGGTCGCTCGTTCCGGCGATCCGCACGATCTCTAAGCCCGGGCCATTGTTCGGACCGAGTGCCGAGCGCACGAATGTGACCGCCTCCTCGTCACCTCGAAAGAGCGCCGCATTGCTCGTTCGATCGGCCGCCACGAACTCGGCCGCGGACAGGTCGGCTGCCAGGCGATCGAGTGCGATCGTCACCTGCTCGTTGCGCTGGGTCTGGAGCAGCCCGCGATTCCACGGCGGCAACCATTCTCCCGTTACGCTCGCCAGCACGCCGAGCAGCAAACCCATCAGCGCAATGGCGACGAGCGCCTCGAACATGGTGAAGCCCGCAGTTGACCGCCACACCCTGGGCCGGAGCAGCCTCATTGGCGCGGCTCCTCGCGATATTGCAGGCGCACGGTCTCGAGCGCTACGATCGCACCGGTCGGCGATTGCACGCGCAGCTCGATGCGGCGTGGAATGAAGGGCGACCCCGGAACCGCCGTGTCGTCATCCACAAATGGCGAGATCCGCATCTGCCAGCGATAACCGGCCTCCCTGCCCGCGAGCTCGGTCGGAAGCGGTTGGCCGCCCTGCGGCAGACGCGAGGCAATCAGCCGCGCGGTCTGCATTAATGCCGTATGCTGTTCGAGCTGCTGCGCGCCGCGCACGTTCCTGGCGACGAGCGAGCCGATCGCGGCGAGCACGATCGACACCAGCGCCAGTGCCACCACCGCCTCGATCATCGTGAAGCCGGCCTCACTGTGACGCCTGGACGATATCCTGCGCGACAATATCTACCCCTCCCGTCAACCAGTTCACCCGCACATCGAAGCCGCTGCCGAGCCGCGTCAGCCGTATCGTTCCGCCGCAGGACATTCCACTCGGGAGGAACGTGATGGTCGACGGCACGTCTCGCCCGTTGCAGCGTCGCGGCAGCAGCGCATCGAACTCGACATCATCAGGCACCCTGATGAGGCGGGGGCTCGAGCCGGCCCTGATCGTTCGTCCCGGCGCATCGACGACGGCGCCGACTGCCAGACGGCGCCCCAGCGCCGCATTGCGATCGGCCTTGAGCAAGGTGGCGATCTGGATCGCATAGGCTTCCAGCTTTGGGCGCGACGTCGATATCGGCATGCGCGGCAGCGAAATGGCAATCAGCAGCGCCATGATCGCAAGCACGCAAACCATCTCCAGCAGCGTAAAGCCCGCCTCTCCGTGCGCGCGGCTACTTCGCTGCCGAGGTGATATCGCCAGCCGTTCCCGTTCCGCCTTCCTGGCCATCCGAACCGAGCGAGCGGATTTCGTAAGGATCCTTCTCCCCGGGTTGCTTGTAGACATAAGGATTGCCCCATGGATCGTTGGGAACATTGCCGCCCTTCACATAGGGCCCGTTCCAGGACGACACGCCACTGACCGGATGCGCGAGCGCCGCGAGCCCTTCCGAGCCCGTGGGGAAGCGGCCGGCGTCGAGATAGAACAAATCGAGCGCACTGCTGAAACTCTGGATCTGGATCTTCGCCGCCTTCACTCGCGACTCGCTCAGATAATTGAGCACCCTTGGGCCGACCAACGCCATGATCATGCCGATGATGGTGATGACCACCAGCATCTCGACCAGCGTGAATCCCTCCTCCCCGCGGCGGCACCGGCGCCGCCTGGGTGGAGCGAACAGGCCCTTCCGCCGAAAGCCGATCATGCATATTCTCCCCTGTTCATCCGACGACTTGTGTTACCGACAACAGCGCCGTCATCACCGAGACGATCAGCCCGCCGACGACGACGCTGATGAGGATGATTGCGGCCGGGCCGATGATGGCCACAAGACGGTCGAGCTGCCGCTGCAGCTTTTCCTCGTAAAACTCCGCGACGCGGCCCGACAGCGTCGGCAGCTGGCCGGTCTCCTCGCCAAGCCGCAGCATGCGCACCGCGACCGGCGGCAAGACGGCCGAGGCTGCCAACGCATCGGCGAGCCTGCCGCCATAGCGCACGCGATCGGCCATTGCCGCCCATGCCGGCGCGTCGCCCGTGGCGGTCATGATGTCGATCAGGATGCGCAGCGTTGCCGTCAGCGTCACACCGCTGCCGAGCAGGATGCCGAGATTGCGCGAGAACAGCGCGGCGCGATGAAATTCCACGACCGTCGAGATCACGGGGAGTCGCGCGAGCTGCGTCACGACACCGGCGCGAACTGCCGGTCTACGCCAGGCCAGCCAGCCGCCGATGACGAGGATGCCGACCACGGCGCCGACCTCCAGGCCATGGCCCCGCAGCACGTCGGAAAGCGCGAGGAAGACCTCGATGACCGGGTCGGTCTTCGCGTTGAAGTCGCGCAGCACTGCGGAAAATTGCGGTAGCACGAAAGTCACGAAGAAGATCAGCACGCCCCCGGCCGCGAGCAGCACGAAGGCAGGATATTGCAAGGCTCCCGTCACCTTGCGGCGCAGGGCCTCGGCGCGCGTACGCTCGGTCCCGATCGTCTCCAGGATGAGATCCAGCCCGCCGGACATTTCCCCGACCCTGACCAGCGCAACATACATGGCCGGAAACAGCGCCGGCTCGCGCCCGAGCGCCTCGGCAAAGCTCTCGCCGGACATGATCGCATTCTTGATGTCGGTGATGACCGGGCGCAGCCGGCCGACATCCATGTCGTTGGCGAGCAGCTCGAGCGCGTCGTTGAGACGTGCACCCGCCTTCAACAGCAGGGCAAGGTCGCGGGTAAAGATGGTGACGTCCGCAGCGCTCGGTTTGGACAGCGACAGCGAGGCCAGCGAAAGCGACCATCCCTTGGCTTGCTCCTCGGGGCCGGCGTCGATTGCGACCAGCCCGAGATATTCGATGCGCTGGGCGACCTCGGAGAGATTCGCCGCCGTGATCGAGCCGGAAACGACCTCGCCCTTCTGGGTCAGCGCGCGATAGCGGAAGTTCGGCATCTCGTCACCGTACGGTGGTCACGCGAAGGATCTCGGCCGCCGAGGTCATACCCGACAGGCACTTGGCCAGGCCATCCTCGACCATCGTCGTCATGCCGTTGCGGATGGCGACCTTGTCGATCGACTCCCAGTCGGACTGCTCCTCGACCAGCGCGCGCACCTCCTCGTTCATTTCCAGCACCTCGAACACGCCGATACGGCCGCGATAGCCGACGCCGCCGCAACGCTCGCAGCCGACCGGCTCGAAGATGATGTTGCCGACCGAAAGCCCGACCGCCGTGTAGCGCGGATCCGCCTCGACATCGGCGTGGGTCAGCGGCCGGCTGCTCTTGCAGCGGTCGCAGAGCTGCCGCACCAGGCGCTGCGCGATCACGGCGCGCAAGGTCGAGCGCAACAGGAACGCCTCGACGCCGAGATCGAGCAGACGCGGCACGGCGGCCGCCGCCGTCTCGGTGTGCAGCGTGGTCAACACAAGATGGCCGGTGAGCGCGGCATGGATGGCGACATGGGCCGTCTCGGAATCGCGGACCTCGCCGACCATGATGACGTCGGGATCCTGGCGCACGAAAGACCGCAGCGCGGTCGCAAAGGTCAGGCCGATCGAGGGCTTGGCCTGGGACTGGGAGATGCCGGGAATTTCATATTCGACGGGATCCTCGATGGTCAGGATCTTCCGGGTCGGCTCGTTGAGCAGCGACAGCACGGTCGCGAGCGTCGTGGTCTTGCCGCTGCCGGTCGGACCGGTGACGATGATCATGCCGTGCGGCAACGCCAGCATGCGCCGCAACTTGCTCTGGTCGCTGGCCAGGAAGCCGAGCTTGTCGATCGACAACAGGGCGCGGTCCCGCGGCAGCAGGCGGATGACGGCGGACTCGCCGTGCTGCGTCGGCATGATCGCGACGCGCACATCGATCTCCGAACGCGCAGCCCGGACCCGCGCGCCACCGTCCTGCGGCAGCCGACGCTCGGCGATGTTGAGGCCGGCCAAAATCTTGATGCGGGAAATCACCGCCGCCGGCGGAACACCGTTTGGCGTCGCAACAACGCGCAAGAGACCGTCGACCCGCATCCGCACCACCAGCGACGTGCGGCCAGGCTCGATGTGGATATCGCTGGCGCGTAGCTCCACCGCTGTCTCGAACATGTCGTTGACGGCCCGGACGACCGGCGCCCCGCTGGCGAGGTCGCGCAGATTGTCAATGTCATCGTCTTGCACCGCGGCGCTGACGGTATTGTCGGCGCTGGCGGTCTCCTCATCGCCGAGGCGCTGGTCGAGCACGGCGGCAATGTCCTCGAACGAAGCCACTTTGATGATAGGGGCCGTGCCGAGCACGATTCCCGCCGCCTGGATCGACGCCCGGTCCGTCGGATCAGCCAGCACGAGCACCGGCGCTCCGCCGGCCGGCTGACACGGAAACACCGCCATCTCGCGCAGGAACCGGCGCGAGAACTGCTGCACCCGCGATTCCGCCGCCATCATCTCCTGAAGCGTCACGCGCGGAAGCTCAAAGAAGAGCGCGACCTCGTCGGCAAACTCGCTGGCCGACAATTCGCTCATTTCCCAAAGTTTGCGGAGACCGCCCTCGGTGGGGCCGGACCCGTTCAGCCTGCCGAGCTTGTCTCCGTCCGCCTTCAGGCCGGCTTTTTGGCTGAAACGAGCTGCGAACTCGTGCGCATTCGGGGAAGCCATGAACGTCTACCGGAAATTCTGAGAGCCGCCCAGAGCGGCGAGCGCGCCATTTACCTTACTTCTTCGGTTGGAAATGTGACGTTTCGATCCGCGGTACCTGCATATGGCCAGCCGGTCCCAACCGCGGCGCCAATCAACGCCCTGATACTCCTCCGCGATCCTTGCTCGATATATGTGAATATGTACCATATCTTATTGTGATTACCTCATCGCAAGAACATTGATAACACATCACTGTCACAGGAGAGAGTTAAGCAAACGCCGTTCGGCCCGACCCGCCTCGAACGGCGGCAACGGGCAGCGCGTGAGTGGGGTAGACAGTGAGCCGAGCAGCATTCCGGATCGGCTTGGTTGTCCAATGCGCGCTGATCTGCGTGTTGCTGGGGTCGTGCAACACGATGAGCAGCATTGCCGATGCCGATGGCAACAAGGATCCTGACGTTTTCGACAAGGTCCGCTCGATCGACCTCCTGCCGCGTTATCCGAACCAGTTGCCCCAACGGCAGCTCAGTACCGGCCCCAAGGCCAAGACCGCGATCTACGCCGCAGACCCCGGAGATGACACCCCAACTGCAACCTCGGCACAGGCGGCTACCGCCAGTATGGATCGGTTCGAGCTGAATTTCGACAATTCACCGATCGCATCCGTCTCCAAGATCGTGCTCGGAGACATTCTCGGCGTCGGATACGTGATTGATCCGCGCGTCCAGGGCAATATCAGCCTTTCGTCGGGTCGACCGATCCCAAAAACGGACGTCGTGTTCGCGCTCGAGAACGCGCTCCGGCTCGTCGGTGTCGCGTTGGTGCGCGATGACACCGGCTACCGGCTGATGCCCCAGACCGATGCGGTTGGGGTCGGCATGGTGGATGCGGCGGATCGTATGACGCCCGGCTATGGCATTACGATCGTGCCACTGCAATATGTCTCTGCGCAGACCGTGATCAAGCTGGTCGAGAGCTTTGCCACCAAGCAAGGCACGATCCGCGCCGACACCAGCCGCAATCTCATTCTGATCCAGGGTACGGGCAGCGAACGCCGCAATGCTGTCGATCTCGTGCTCAGCTTCGATGCAGACTTCCTGAAGGGGCAATCCGTCGCCATCTTCCCGGTGCAGAACAGCAATCCGGGGCCGATCATCGCCGAACTCGAGAAGATCGTGGACTCCGGCGAAGGCGGAATGACGCAGAATGTCATCAAGTTCCAGTCGATCGCCCGAATGAATGCGGTGCTCGCGGTGACGCGAAAGCCGGAACTGCTGAGCCGCGTCGAGACCTGGATTCATCGCCTCGACACGACCAATACCGGGCGGTCGGCGGTCCACGTCTATCGCGTGAAATTCGGCGACGCCAAGCAGATTGCGCGGGTGCTGAATGATGTATTCGGCGGCAGCGGCGCGTCGGGCGCCGCCTCGTCCCCACTGGACAGCCCGGCGGGACAGGTTGCACCGGGCTCCGGCCTATCAGCGAGTTCGAGCGGCGGCTCCGCGCTCAACCGCCTGTCGGCCTCACCCACCGGCCAATCGTCGCCCGGAGGCTTCGGATCGAGCGGCCGGAGCGGCGGCAACACGACCGCCGACGCGTCATCCGGCAATCAGGGCGGCTACAGTGCGGCCGGCAGCGTCCAAGGCGGCGGTAGCCTGTTCGACAATTCCGCCTCGGGCCAGAACGGCGGTCGATCAGGCCCCGGCGGTGCCGGCGTTCTTGATGGCGTGCGCATCACCGCCGACAGCGTCAACAATACGCTTCTGATCTATGCGAGCCAGGAGCAGTACCGCACCATCGAGCAGACGATCAAGGAGGTCGACCAGCCTCAGCTTCAGGTCGCCATCGACGCCACGATCGCCGAAGTGACGCTGACGGACGACCTGCAATACGGCATTCAGTCCTACATCATGAGCCGCGACCTCGGACTCAAGCCGGGCACTGGCTCGTTCGGCTACAATGGTGCCTCTGCGATCGTCGCCGCGGCGGCCGACGTCGCACTCCAGCGCGCCATACCCGGCTTCAACTTCCTCGTGGGCAACGCCTCCACGCCGCGGGCCGTGCTCAATGCGCTGCATGCGATCACCGACGTCAAGGTGCTGTCGAACCCCTCAGTCGTCGTCATCGACAACCAGATCGCAACCCTTCAGGTCGGCGACGAGATCCCGATCCAGACCGGAAGCGCAACCGTGCTGACCGGCAGCAACACCATTGCCAACACCACCGATTATCGCAGCACCGGCATCATCCTGCGCGTGGTGCCGCGGATCAATGCCAACGGCAATGTCAGGCTGGATGTCGAGCAGGAGATATCCAATCCCGTTGCGAATTCTTCGTCGGGCTCCTCCTCGACCTCGACCAACTCGCTGACGCCGACGGTTTCGACCCGCAAGGTGCGCAGTTCGGTCGCCGTCGCCAGCGGGCAGACGGTGCTGCTTGCCGGCCTGATCAGCGACAGCCAAACCAAGTCCCGCTCGGGCATTCCCGTGCTCGACCAGATTCCCGGCCTCGGCGAGGCCGTGTTCGGCCAGACGGAAAAGCAGGTCAAGCGCACCGAGTTGATCATCTTCATCCGTCCGCAGATCATCCGCGACGGCGCAGACGCACATTTCGTCGCCGAGGAGCTGCGCACCAAGCTGCGCGGTACGATCAACGCGATCGGGCCTAAGCAGACCGCGCCGACCACCTATCGCTGAGCCTCGGGGTGGATCAGATGATCAAGTCGAGTACGCTTCTCGTTCTCGCAATTGTGCTCGGAATGGCTCCAGCCCACCCTGCCCGTGCGGATACGCTCGGCGCTGGAAGCGCGGCGTTGTCCCGCAGCGATTACAGCAGGACCGCACGTCTGTTGCTGCCGCTGGCCGAGCGCGGAAATGCCCGCGCCCAGGCCATAATCGGCTTCATGTATGCAACCGGCCAAGGGCTTCCACAGGCCTATGACGCCGCGGGCTATTGGTATCGGATGGCCGCCGAACAGGGCGATACCACGGCGCAATACCTGCTTGGCCTCGCCTACGACAAGGGCCAGGGCGTTCCGCAAGACGACGTTGCCGCCTACAAATGGCTCAACCTCGCAGCGGCGAACGCGCCGAAGCGCAGCCGCGAAAATTTTGCGAAGCTGCGCAACGCGGTAGCCTCGAAAATGAGCCGTGGCCAGATCGCAGCCGGCCAATGGCACGCGCTGCGATGGCCCGAAGCGCCTCGGTTCTGAGCCGCCGCCGCGAGCGAAATCATGTCGCAGTGGCGCCGCGCCTTTCGGCGTTTACCTCGCACATGCGGCAATCAATAACATTAATCTAACATTATCGATACGTAGCGCTATAGCGCATCATGTTCCGCCTCACGCGGGCCAGGATCGAAGACCTCGGCGTCGGCGACATTGTGCTGACCGCCTTCCAGCGATCCCGGCGAGCCGCCGGGGCAACATTGTGCGCCGATCGTATACAATGGTCTGCGCGCCGAACCGACGGCCCCCGTCACGAACCTGTTGTCGCCGCCGCGGCACATGCGACAGCTCCACCTCATCCGGGCCCGGTTGAATGCCCGGGCGGCCACTCTTGGTGGGCGGCTTTCGACCACTGAGCGGCCCCTTCGCTGGTTTTCGCGCCGGGTGAAGCCGTCGTTTTCCGCAGTTTCGGCAGCGAGCCGCCCTCTTTCAAACCTGTGAGAAGCCGGGCTTGTCACAACCACCGGTCTCGCCACAACCACCGATTGGCTTGCTATATTGGCCATATGGTGCGCTCGGAGGGACTCGAACCCCCACGGTGTTACCCACTGCCACCTCAAGGCAGCGCGTCTACCAGTTCCGCCACGAGCGCTAGGAGATACCGGCCTGAGGTCTCAAGGCTGGCCGGATCAGCGGCCGCCGATCTAACAAATCCATCAGGGGGATACAAGCCTGCAAAGGCCCTGAATTCTACAAAGCTTGGCAGGAAAATCCCGCCCCGGACCGGACCGGCCCTATCGGGTGCCCGAGTCCCTACCGCGCCTTGAGCCCTAGCGGGTGCCCGGGGTGCGCGGCAGCATCTGCTTGACCTCTACCGCGATCCGGTTGCGGTCGACCAGCACGACGCCGGAGGCCACCGGCAGATTGTTGGCCAGGACCTTGACCTCGTCGGCCTCGGTTGCGTCCAGCTCGATGATGGCGCCGCGGGAAAGACGTAATACCTGATGGATCGGCATGGTGGTCGTCCCGAGGACGACCATGAGATCCACGGTAACTTTATCGAGTGTGGGCACTGTCAGGACCGCCGCAACCTGGGACTCAACGCCAAAGGACTTGGCATTTGCGCCTCCAATGATCACCACGTTATGGTTAGCCAATGGTTAATTCGCCACAAAACCCCCGCCAAGAGCTCGATTTGACGTCGTTTTCCGCTGCCGGCGGCGAGCCCGTCGAGTGGCTGATCTCGGACGCCCCCGTGCCCTATCCGGAGGCCGTGGCCGCCATGGAGGCGCGGGTCGCCGCGATCGCGGCGGGCGAGGCGACGGAGCTGGTCTGGCTGCTCGAGCATCCCCCGCTCTACACCTCCGGCACCTCCGGCAAGGACTCCGACCTGCTAGATCCGCGATTCCCGACCTTTGCAACGGGGCGCGGCGGCCAGCTGACTTATCACGGGCCCGGCCAGCGAGTGGCCTACATCATGCTCGACCTCAAGCGGCGCCGGCCGGACGTGCGGGCCTATGTCGCGAGCCTCGAGGAGCTGATCCTGAAGACCCTCGCCGCGTTCAATGTCCGCGGCGAGCGGCGCGAAGACCGGGTCGGCGTCTGGGTGAAGCGCCCGGACAAGGGGCCCGAGCACGAGGACAAGATCGCGGCGATCGGCGTGCGGTTGAAGCGCTGGGTCTCGTTCCACGGCGTCGCCATCAATGTCGAGCCGGAGCTTGCGCATTTCGCCGGTATCGTGCCCTGCGGCGTCGCCGATCCCCGTTACGGCGTCACCTCGCTGGTCGATCTCGGCCAGTTCGTGACATTGGCCGATGTCGACGTCGCGCTTCGGCAGGCGTTCGAAGATCTGTTCGGGCCGACCAAGGCGCTGCTGCCGGAAGCGGCCGCCTGACCGCATTCCTGTTGGCGACGCGCCCCCTCGCATTCTCCACCGGCGCGAATCGGTTACGCTTGCCTCCGGCGCTGCCCACGCCTCCCCCCTCCGCCGGGAAAGCAGACCTCATGCCGGGCGACTAAACCATCGGACCGACTGTTCGAGCGCCAGGCATAAGGAGGGATTGCATTTCAGCTCGCAATGGGAGGTTTTGACGATGAAATTGTCTGTGCCGATTTATCATCTCAAGCGAAAAGCAAAGCGCCTGTCCCGCGAGGAAGGCATTCCGCTCCACGACGCGCTTGACCGCGTCGCCGCGACCGAAGGGTTTTCCGCCTGGAGCATGCTCGCGGCGAAAGCCGCTGCAGTGACCCCGGCCAATCGGTTGTTTCCCCAATTTAGGCACGGCGACCTAGTGCTGGTCGGCGCACGTCCCGGTCAGGGCAAGACTTTGATGAGCCTCCAACTCGCCGTGGAGGCGATGAAGTCCGGCCATCGTGCCGCATTCTTCTCGCTCGAATACACCGAGAAAGACGTGCTGGATCGCATGCGCGCCATCGGCGCAGAGCCAGCGCAATTCGATAAGCTGTTCGAGATCGATTGCTCCGACGCCATCAGCGCCGACTACGTCGTCAAACAAATGGCAGCAGCGCCTCGCGGCACGGTCGTGGTGATCGACTATCTGCAGCTGCTCGACCAGCGGCGGGAAAACCCCGACCTGACCGTGCAAGTGCGCGTGCTGAAATCCTTCGCGCACGACAAGGGACTGATCGTCGTCTTCATCTCGCAGATCGACCGGTCCTATGACCCCTCCGTCAAGCCCTGCCCCGATCTCCGCGATATCAGGCTGCCAAACCCGCTGGATCTAAAGCTGTTCGACAAGATGTGCTTCATGAACAATTCCGAAGTCCAGTTCCGCGCAGCGAACTGACAACTATAGCCGCGGGTGAGACGGCTCACCTGCGGCTTGCAGCCTCACGCCGCAGCAAGCAACACTTCGAGCTTGCCAGCGATGTAGCGCCGCTCCTACACGGCACTCGCGATGTCGGCCTTCAATGAGGGCGATTGGCGGGATGACGTATAGGATATGGTGATCAGGGGCATGGTGGTTCTCCTCAAGATGCTCCGCGGAGTTTTGCGCGGCGTTGGTGAGAAGCTAGACCTCCTCAGATCATTCTTGTATCTTATCTCTGTTGATACTAGTGATAACGATTCATAGTGACCGCGACACTCGACATCGCCACCATCAGGGCCTTCCTGCTGGTCGCCGACCTCCAGAGTTTTACGCGCGCGGCGGAAGCGCTCGGCACACGCAGGCAGCGGTCAGCCTCAAGCTGCAGCGGCTGGAGACATTGCTTTGGAAAACGCCTCGTCGAGCGCTCGCCGCGCGCGGTCCGGCTCACCGCGGATGGAGCTGCGTTCCTTGATCGCGCCCGTGCGCTGATGGCGGCGCATGACCGCGCGCTCTCGGGCGAGGGACCGGCCGCGCAAACGCTCTCGCTCGGGATCTCCGATCACGCGGCCGGTCCCGAGCTGGTGCCGCTGCTCGAACGCCTGCACGCAATGTCGGCGAATCTCACCCTCGCCGTCGCCATCGGCTTTTCGCGCGAAATGCAGGAGGCCTATAATTCGGGCGAGCTGGACGCGGTGATCGTGCGCCAGGAGGCAGCCGCCGCGGCGGCGAGACGCTGACCGAGAACGAGTTCGGCTGGTTCGCGTCGCGACGCCTCACGCTGCCAAAGGGCGAAGCACTGCCGCTTGCAACACTCGCCCCGCCCTGCGGCGTCCGCGCCGTCGCCGTGCGCGCGCTCGACAAGGCCGGCATCGCCTGGCGCGAGCGCTTTGTCGGCGGCGGTGTCATGGCAGTGGTCGCGGCCGCGCTTGCCGGCCTTGCTGTTGCTCCACTGGCGCGGCGGATTGCACCTCCCGGGTTGGTCGACATCGGGCCCGCCCACAAGCTGCCGAAACTCGGCAGATCGATGGTGATGCTGCATTCGAAGGTCAGCGATCCCGCAAAACTGGCAGCGTTGCGCGCGGTGGCGGCAACGTTCCGAAGCGCAACTGCCCCTGAACGCTCACAGGATCAGATGAGTGCGACGACGTAAGACCTTGCCTCGCTGAGGCTCCCGTGATCGCGGGATCGAGCTCCCGCTCCTTGCGCCGCGCGGCGATCCGGGCTGCGACCTCCCAGATGTCGAGCTCGGCCTCGTCATGGTCGCGGCGGTCGCCGAGGATCGGCACCCGCCGGATGGTTGTGATCGCGTGTCAAGTGCCGTGATCGTGTTGCGTCCTGCATACCGTCCGGTCTATTTGCCTACAAACGTTTCAGGGCAAACGGAACCAAACGACCCCCCAAGGCGTTTGCTCCCGTCGAGGCGGGGTCCGGAATGGTCAAAAAGTCTAGTCAACAGAGAGACTTGTTCGAAAGCGAGCGGAGTTTCCGGCTGTTGGTGGAGGGAGTCGCCGACTACGCGCTCTACATGCTCGACCCCAACGGCATCATCACGAGTTGGAACATCGGCGGCGAGCGGATCAAGGGCTATTCGCCCAACGAGATTCTCGGCCAGCATTTTTCGCGCTTCTATACCGAGACCGACCGCGCCAACGGCAAGCCCGCGCGCGCGCTCGGCATCGCCAGGGACCAGGGTCGCTATGAGGAGGAAGGCTGGCGCGTCCGCAAGGACGGCACCTTCTTCTGGGCCAGCGTCGTGATCGACCCGATCTACGAGGACGGCGCCCTCGTCGGCTTCGCCAAGATCACGCGCGACATCACCGAGCGCCGGAACACGCAGATCAAGCTCGAGGCGATGCAGACGCAGCTTGCCGAAGCGCAGAAATTCGATGCGCTCGGCCAGCTCACCGGCGGCATCGCGCACGACTTCAACAACCTGCTGATGATCATCAGCGGCAGCCTTCACATCCTGAAGAATGGCGCCCCCGCCGATTCCAAGTTTCAGCGCGCGATCTCGGCGATCGACACTGCCACCAAACGCGGCGCGGCGCTGACCGGACAACTCCTGAGCTTCGCGCGGCGGCAGAGCGTCAACCCCCAGGCGATCCATTTCGGCGACCGCATCGAGGCGATCCGCGAAGTGCTTTACGCCGGCGTCGGCAGCGCCGTTCACCTCGCCTTCGACATCGAGCGCGACGTCTGGCCGATCAAGGCTGACGTCTCCGAGTTCGAAACGGCGCTGCTCAACCTCGTCATCAACGCGCGCGATGCGATGCCTGACGGCGGCACGGTGACGATCGGCGCGCACAACGTCCTCCTGGACGATCCGCTCCACAGCGGCGAATTCGTCGCGATCACGGTCGCGGACACCGGGCTTGGCATCCCCTCGGACGTCGTCGACAAGATCTTCGAGCCGTTCTTTACGACGAAGCCGGTCGGAAAAGGCACCGGTCTCGGCCTGTCGCAGGTGCATGGCTTTGCGCATCAGGCGGGCGGCACGGTCAAAGTCGCCAGCGAACTCGGCAAGGGCACGACCTTCACCATCCTGCTTCCGCGCGAAAATGCGACCGCACCCGGCGAGACCCTCGAGGCGGCGCCGGTGCGCGGCAGCGGCACGGTGCTGCTGGTCGAAGACAATCCCGATGTTGCCCTGGTCAGCATCGGTCTTTTGGAGCAGCTCGGCTACCGCGTGCGCCGGGTTGCGGACGCCGAATCCGCGCTGCGCGAACTCGAGAGCAACGGTGTCGACTTCGTCTTCTCAGACATCGTCATGCCCGGCAAGATGGACGGGCTCGGCCTCGCCTACCGCCTTCGCCAGATCCACCCCGGCCTGCCGATCCTGCTCGCCACCGGCTACAGCGAAGTCGCCGTCGATGTCCGCGGCGATTTTCCGATCCTGCGCAAGCCGTACGAAATCCACGAGCTCAGCGAGGCGATTGCGAAACTGCCGAGGTGATGGCTCTTCGCCTCTCCGCGCGTGCGGCGCCGCAAGCGGGGCGACGGAGCACACCGCTCGCGCGGAATGACAGTTCGCTGTCAAACCGTCGGCAACACCGAGAACGCTTCCCCTGCCCTGCGCAGATTCAGCTCGTCTGCGCTGGCCGTCTCGCTTGTCACGCTGTCCACGCGTGACGACGGCGGACCGTGGCGGCAAAGTGCGACCATATCGGCGACATGCTTCGGCGCGCCGGCGAACAGCGCTTCCACGCTGCCGTCCCGGCGATTGCGGACCCAGCCTTCGAGGCCGCACGTAACGGCCTGGGACTCGACCCAGGCGCGATAGCCGACACCCTGCACGCGCCCGCGGATCATGACCTGAAGGATCGCGCGGCTCATTGTTTCAACCCGAGAAGATCGGCGCTGCGCGCCTTCACATCGGCCTCGCGCATGAGGCGGCTGACCAGTTCCGCCGACGGCAATCCCCTCAGCGCGTTCGGTGCCGTGCCCTCGCGCAGTGCTTTCTGCGTCTCGTAGACGGCCTGCATGGCCGCCGCAATCGGCGCGTGGCCTTGAAGCGCGATGCGCACGCGCTGGCCAGCAAGATAGCCGGTTGCGTTCAATTCGTCCGGCGCGCCGCCGAGCACGATGGGGAGGCGCGTTGCAGACGCGATCGCCTCGAGCTCGGCGCGCGACTTGATCCCGGTGAAGAACAACGCATCGACGCCGGCAGCTTCATAGGCCTTGGCACGGCATATCGCGTCCTCGATCGAGGTGATCGAGGCGGCTCCCGTGCGGCCCATGATGACGAGCGAGGGATCGCCGCGGCCGTCGAGCGCGGCCTTCACCTTGCCGACGCCCTCCTCTAGGGAGATCAGCTGCGCCTTCGCTTGGCCGAAAGCAGCGGGAAGCAGCGTGTCCTCGATGGTGAGGCCGGCGGCACCGACCGTCTCCAGCTCCTCCACCGTGCGGCGCACGTTGAGCGCATTTCCGTAGCCGTGGTCAGCATCGACCAGCACCGGTAGCGCCGCGGCGCGCGACATCCGCCGCATCTGCTCGGCGAGCTCAGTGAGCGTGATCAGGGTGACATCGGGATCGCCAAGCACCGCGAGCGAGGCGGCCGAGCCGCCGAACATGCCGAGCGGAAAGCCGAGATCCTCGGCAATGCGGATCGAGATCGCGTCATAGACCGAGCCGGGATGGACGCAAGCCGAGCCCGACAAGATGAGGCGCAGTTTCTCGCGGCGGGAACGGAAGGTCATGGTTGCCTCACTCTTAAATCCAAATCCTGAGGAGCGCGCTCTTGCGCGCGTCTCGAAGGATGCAGGGCCTGTCTGGTGGCCTCGCCTTTCGAGACGCCGCGCAGGCGCGGCTCCTCTGGAGCCCTTACGCAAACTCCAGAATCAGCGCGTCCACCGCCAGCGTCGCGCCCGCGCTGGCGTGGACCTTCTTCACCGTGCCGTCCTGCTCGGCACGGAGCACGTTCTGCATCTTCATGGCTTCGACGACAGCAAGCGTCTCGCCGGCCTTGACCTCCTGCCCCTCAGTCACCGCGATCGAAACCACGAGCCCGGGCATCGGGCAGAGCAGCTTCTTGCCGGTGTCGGAGGCCGTCGCGACCGGCATCAGCCGGGCGGACGCGGCTTCCGCTTCGGTCCAGACATAGACCGGCACCTCGACGCCCTGGTGCGCGAGACGGATGCCATTGGCAATCGGACGCGCCTGCACCGCGACGACCTGGCCGTCGATGGTGCCCTGCCAGACCGGATCGCCCGGCTTCCATGACGACCGCAACAGATGCGCGTTGCCGGCCTTGCCGTCGGCGTCGACGAAGCACACCGCGACCGCCTCGCCCTCGCGCGCCACCTCGAGCAATATCTCCTGGCGGTCGAGCCAGACCGCGCGGCGGCGCTCGCGCTGCACGACGCGGCCACCCATCTGACCGGAGATCTGCCGCTTGCGCTCGCCGAGCACGTGATCGATGGCGGCGCCGACCGCGGCGATCCGCCGCGCGACCTCGCCTTCGGGCACGCGCACCGCAAAGCCCTTGGGGAATTCCTCGGCGATGAAGCCGGTCGAGAGCCGGCCCTCGCGCCAGCGCGGATGATGCATCAGCGCCGACAGGAATGGGATGTTGTGTCTGATACCATCGACATAGAACGAATCCAGCGCGGTCGCCTGCGCCTCGATCGCCGCCGCGCGCGACGGCGCATGCGTGACGAGTTTTGCGATCATCGGATCGTAATGGATCGAGATCTCGCCGCCCTCCTGCACGCCGGTGTCGTTGCGAATGGTGATGCCGTCCTGGCTTGCTTCCGCCGGCGGACGGTATTTCACTAGCCGCCCTATCGAGGGCAGGAAGCTGCGGAACGGGTCTTCGGCGTAGAGGCGCGACTCCACCGCCCAGCCGGTGAGCGTAACGTCCTTCTGCGCAAGCGCAAGTTTCTCGCCGGCGGCAACGCGGATCATCTGCTCGACGAGGTCGACGCCGGTGACGAGCTCGGTGACGGGATGCTCGACCTGGAGGCGCGTGTTCATCTCCAGGAAGTAAAAGCTCTTGTCCTGCCCGGCGACGAACTCGACGGTGCCGGCGGAATCGTAATTCACGGCCTTGGCCAGCGCGACCGCCTGCTCGCCCATCTTGCGGCGGGTGGCTTCGTCGAGCAGCGGCGACGGCGCTTCCTCGATGACCTTCTGGTTGCGGCGCTGGATCGAGCACTCGCGCTCGCCGAGATAAATGACGTTGCCGTGCTTGTCGCCCAGCACCTGGATCTCGATGTGGCGGGGATCGACGATAAACTTTTCGACGAAGACGCGGTCGTCGCCAAACGAGGCCTTGGCCTCAGCCTTGGCGAGATTAAAACCCTCGGCGACCTCGGCCTTGGAATGCGCGATGCGCATACCCTTGCCGCCGCCGCCGGCAGACGCCTTGATCATCACGGGGTAGCCGATCTCGTCGGCGATCTTGACCGCGTGCTTGTCGTCCTCGATGACGCCGAGATGGCCCGGCACGGTCGAGACCTTGGCCTTCGCGGCCGCCCTCTTGGATTCGATCTTGTCGCCCATCGCCGCGATCGCGCCGGGGTTCGGGCCGATGAAGACGATGCCGGCAGCTTCCAGCGCGCGCGGAAACGCCTCGCGCTCGGACAGGAAGCCGTAACCGGGATGCACGGCCTCGGCGCCGGTCTTGCGGCAGGCCTCGACGATCTTCTCGATCACAAGATAGCTCTCGGCGGCCGCGGGCGGGCCGATCAGCACGGCCTCGTCGGCCATCTCGACATGGAGGGCGTCGCGGTCGGCCTCGGAGTAGACCGCAACCGTCTGAATTCCCATCTTGCGGGCGGTCTTGATGACCCGGCAGGCGATTTCGCCGCGATTGGCGATCAGGATGCGCTTGAACATGTTTTCTTGAGCTTCGTCCTTGGGCGGGACCCCTCCCGGGCCTTTGGCAGGCCGATCGGACGGAGCCGTATCCTGTCGTGGTACATCAAAATGGGCCGGAGGCAACGGCCAAAATCCGTTCGTGCCGCCTTGAATACCAGGGATCAGATTTGGCCCTTGGCGGCCTTATCGCTCCGCGAAAGCCGGCCTTATCGATCCGCGGCTTTCGTCCCCTCGGCGCAACCTCGCACCAGGCCGTGGATGAAGCCCAGTTTAGCCACCACCGCGGGTGACAGGATGAAGGGATAGAGGTCGCGCGCGCCCATGGCGCGGTTGACGCTGTTCATGGCGAAGGTGAAGGGCAGCCATGCATCGATGAGCGCCTGGACGTCCCTGGCTTCGTAAGGGTTGAAACGGATGCGCACCGTCAGCTCTCCGTCGCGATCGACCTTGGGACGTACCTCCATCCCGAACTCGCCAGCCATCTCCAGCGTATCAACGATGTGAAGGTAATGCGCCCAGGTCTCGGCGAAGTCTTCCCAGGGGTGCATCGTCGCATACGCCGAGACGTAGTTCTGCTGCCAGTCCGGCCGTGCGCCCTCGGCGTAGTGCCGCTGCAAGGCCACGCGGTAGTCGGCGGAATCGTCGCCGAATACGGCGCGGCATTCTTCCAGCCTGCCGCCATCGCGGACCAGCACGTCCCAGAAATAGTGGCCGACCTCGTGGCGAAAATGGCCGAGCAACGTGCGGTAGGGCTCACCCATCTCCAGCCTGCGCCGCTCGCGCTCGATCGTATCAGTCTCGGTGAGCGCGATCGTGATCAGGCCGTTGTCGTGCCCGGTTATGATCCTTTCGCCGCTGTTCGGATCGTCGGCGAGGAAGCAAAACATCAGCCCATGCTCGGGGTTCTCCTGCCGGGTCTGGAGCGGCAGATTCCAGCGGATCAGGGAATAGAACAGCCGGTGCTTCGCCACCTCCAGCTCGCGCCAGCCGGCGAGTTGGGCGGGATCAGACAGATCTGGCACGACGCTGTTGTGGCGGCAGGCGCGGCAATAGCCGGTGGTATCGCTGGCATCCGTCAGCCAATTGCAGGCGTCGTACTCGGCATTGCGGCACAGCATCCGCGTCTTGCCCTTCTCGGTCAGCGCGACCCAGCCCTCCCCGTCCGGCTCGATCGCGGACATCGTCTCCTTCTCCGGCAGGAGCGCGACCCTGTGGCCGCAGCGTTCGCAGACGCGGTTCTCGAAATAGAGAACATTGCCGCAGTCCTGGCAGACAAAGAGCTTCAAGTTTGGCCTCTCGGAAAACGAGCGTTACGAATATCAGCCGCGGCGCCTCGCAGATACGCGCGCCGGCCGCTCATCGTTCCAATGTTCGGAACAAACAGCCAACCCCCGGCGTTCGTTTAAGCCGATCACGCAGCGGGTGGCTTCCCTGCATATTCGCCTTCCAGGTGATAGCCATCACGCTCCGTCTGTGTGAATATCGGTCCGGCACGTGCGCTCCCGCATCACAACGGCCGACGCCTTGAACGATCGCTCGCCCGACACCGCCGCCGCCGAAAGGGTGCGCCAGCACCTCGAAGACATCGCGCGCGAGCGCGACAATGCCTATCGCGCGCTCCAGGAGCGCGAAGCCGAGCTGGCGCGGATCCAGCGCATCGGCAAGGTCGGCGGCCTCGAGGTCGACTTCCGCGAGGGCTTCAAGAACCGCCGCTCGCCCGAATATCTGATGATCCACGGCCTGCCGGCGGAAGCCGCCGACGAGTCGCACGAGGCCTGGGTCAACCGCATCCATCCCGAGGACCGGGATGCGACCGTCAAACATTTCTTCGAGGCGCTCGCCGGGACCAGCGAAGATTACACTGCAGAGTACCGCATCATCCGCCCTAGCGACGGCGAGATCCGCTGGATCCGGGTCGTCGCCAAGATCGAGCGCAACAGCGATGGCCGCGCCATCCGCCTGGTCGGCGCCCATATCGACGTCACCGACCAGATGCTTGCCCGTGAGACGCTGCGCGAGAGCGAGGAGCGGTTTCGGTTGATCGCCGATAGCGCGCCGGTACCGATCTGGGTGACAAAGCTCGACCGCACGCGGTCCTTCGCCAACCTGGCCTATGTCGACTTCCTCGGCCTGCCCTATGAGCAGGCCATCGCTTTCGACTGGCGCAAGGTGCTGCATCCGGACGACCTGCCGCATGTCTTGCAGCAATCGGTCCAGGGCGAAGCTTCGCTCAAACCGTTCGTGCTGGAAGCCCGCTACAAGGACGCCTCCGGCGAATGGCGCTGGCTGCGCTCGGAATCCCAGCCGCGCTGGGACCCGACCGGCAAGCATATCGGCTTCATCGGCGTTGCTCACGACGTCACCGTTGCCAAGCAGGCGGAGATCGAACTGCGTCGGCTCAACGAGACCTTGGAAGAGCGCATCGCAGAGCGCACTGCCGAGCTTGAGTCAAACGAGTCCCGGCTGCGCGCGATCCTGGAGACCAGCAACCAGTATCAGGGCCTCGTCAACCTCAAAGGCGAATTGCTCTACGCCAACAACACCGTCCTTGACGGCATCAAGGCAAGCTCCGCTGACGTGATCGGCAAGCTGCTGTGGGAGACGCCGTGGTTCACCGACACCCAAGGCATGAGCGCAATCGTGCGCAAGGCCTTTGACACCGTCCTGAAGGGCGAAGCCGTGCGGATGGAAATGCGGCTGCGGCTGCCGATCGGCGAGCGCGATTTCGACTTCGGCATGCGCCCGGTGCTCGACCGCCACGGCAACATCACCGGCGCCGTGCCTGAGGCCGTCGACATCACCGAGCGCCGCCTCGGCGAGGAAGCGTTACGGCAATCACAGAAGATGGAGGCGATCGGCCAGCTCACGGGCGGCGTCGCGCACGATTTCAACAACCTCCTCACCATCATCCGCTCGGCGACAGATTTCCTACGCCGGCGCGAGCTGCCGGACGAGCGCCGCCGCCGCTATGTCGATGCGATCTCCGATACGGTCGAGCGCGCCTCCAAGCTGACCCAGCAGCTTCTGGCGTTCGCACGACGGCAGCCACTGAAGCCGCAGATCTTCAACGTCGGCAGCCAGGTCGAGGGCCTGGCGCAGCTGGTGCGGCCGCTGGTCGGCGGCCGCATCGAGATCATCGTCGAGACCGACGACTCCGATTGCTTCGCAATGGCCGACATCGCGCAATTCGAGACGGCACTGATCAACCTCGCCATCAACGCCCGCGACGCAATGGGCGGCGAAGGCCGCCTCACCATCGCCGTACGCAAGGTTCAGGGCATCCCGAGCCTGCGCGCACACTCCGCGCGCGGCGGCGACTATGTCGCGATCTCGGTCGCGGACACCGGCAGCGGCATCGCACCGGAAAACATCGACGCCATCTTCGAGCCGTTCTTCACCACCAAGGAGGTCGGCAAGGGCACCGGCCTCGGCCTCAGTCAGGCGTTCGGTTTCGCCAAGCAATCCGAGGGCGACATCGCCGTGACGAGCACGCACGGACAGGGCGCAACCTTCACCATCTATTTACCCCAAGTTCAGTGCCCGGCCGCCGAGAAGCAAGCCGCATCGCTCACCAGCGAGGCCGCAACCACCGGGCGCGGCTATCGCGTGCTCGTGGTCGAGGACAATGACGATGTCGGCCAGTTCTCGACCGAGCTACTGGAAGATCTCGGCTATGTCACGCGACGCGTCGCCAACGCCAATGCGGCGCTTGCAATTCTCGGCGAGAACGAATTTACCGTGGATCTCGTCTTCTCCGACGTCATCATGCCCGGGATGAACGGGGTCGAGCTCGCCGGCATCATCCGCGAACGCTATCCGGGGCTCCCGGTTGTGCTGACCAGCGGCTACAGCAACGTGCTCGCGGAAAATGCCCATCGCGGTTTCGAGCTGATCCAGAAGCCGTATTCCGTTGAATCGCTCTCGCGCATCCTGCGCAAGGCGATCACCGAGAAGCTGTCGGTGGCACGGTGAATGCGAGCCAAGCCAAACCGGGTCGTCCCGGCCTAGCGCGCAACTGCGCGCTAGGCCGGGACGACGGCGGAATGTTAGGGTGCACTCATCCACATGACGCCGACTGAAACGCACCGGATATCTCCCCCATGAAACCCGCCCTCCTCTCCGCCTGGCAGACCTGGGCGCTGCTCTCCGCCTGCTTCGCCGCCTTGACCGCGATCTTCGCCAAGGTCGGCGTCGAGAACATCAATCCGGACCTCGCCACCTTCATCCGGACCATCGTGGTGCTGCTCGCCTTCTCTGTTCTGCTGTTCTTCACCGGGCAATTCGCCGTGCCCTCCGCGGTCTCGTTGAGGACGTGGCTATTTCTGGCGCTGTCGGGACTCGCGACCGGTGCGTCGTGGCTGTGCTATTTCCGCGCGCTGAAGCTCGGCCCCGCCACGCTGGTGGCGCCGATCGACAAGCTCAGCGTCGTGCTGGTCGCCCCGTTCGCGTTCGCCTTTCTCGGCGAGCGCCCCACCGCGCAGGGCTGGTTCGGCATCGCCATGATCGGTGCCGGCGCGGTGCTGCTGGCGGTGAAGTTTTAGGGCACCGATTCCAGAGCTGCGGGTTCTCAGCACATGCGTTCGCTCCGCTCCCGATTGCTGACCCTATGGATCATGCTGGCGGTGTCCGGTGCCGCCACCGGCTATTTGCTGTTCGAATCGTTTCAGCAGACGGCGAACGCCCGAATAGCCCGCTCGGAAGAACTGGTCGCGCGTGCCTGCCGCGACCTTGCCGATCATTATCAATTCTTCGTCGCAGGCTGGGACGGCGGAAAGATCGACGACCAACTGAAGCAGCAACTGACGGCTCTCACCCAGACCGCGCTGGCGAGTGCGGCTGGCGTCGAAGGTGGCGTCTGGCATGCCGAAAGCGGCTCCCTCGCTTACGCGTTCCCGACCTATGAAGGTACCGGACCGAAGACCGACCTTCCCGCCGCCGAACTCAACACCATCCGCGAGGTCAATGCCGAGGCGCTGCGAGCCGGTCGCCCAGCCTCGATCCGGCAACCCGGCCGCTCGCAGGTGCTCATTGTCCACGCCTGCCCGCTGCGCGGCCCGCTGGCAGGCGTCACTGCATGGACCATGACGCGCGCCTTCACGGCACAAGGTCCCGCCTACAACCAGCTTCTCGCCGGCCTTGCCGTGCTTGCGCTGACCATTTTCGGCTCCGCCGCGTGGCTTGCGCGCGTGCTCTATGTCTGGTCGGGCAAGATCAACCGGATCGAGACCGCGCTGGACGATCGTCGGAAGGGTGCTATCGATCTGCCGAGGCTGGCGCAGACCGGGGCTCCGGAGCTCGACCGCCTGGTTGATGCGCTCAACAGCACCGGCGAGCGCCTCGCGTCGGAGCGTCGCCGCGCCGCCGCCGCCGAACGGCTCGCAGCACTCGGCCGCATGTCGGCCGGCCTCGCTCACGAAATCCGCAACCCGATCGCGGCGATGCGCTTGAAGGCCGAAAATGCGCTGGCCGTTGCCGACGGCTCGCGCAGCGAAGCGGCCCTGACCGCAATCCTTCAGCAGGTCGACAGGCTCGACGTCCTGTTGCGCGACCTCCTGGAGATGACGCAAGCGCGCGAGCCTCGCCTCGCCGAAGTTGATCTCGAAACCTTCCTGGCACGGACGGTGGAGGGCCACCGCGAGCTTGCCGCGTCCCGAGGCATCACCTTGACCGTGGGAACCCGGCTCGCATCTTCGCCGTTCCCGCAACTGGATCCGTCCCAGATGCAGCGGGCCTTGGACAACTTGATTATCAACGCCATCCAGAATACGCCGCCCCGCGGCACGATCACTGTGGACGCAAGCCGGCGCGACGATAGCTTGCTGTTGCGGGTAACCGACACCGGCCCCGGCATCGCCGAGGACATCCGCGAGCGTCTGTTCGAACCGTTCGTGACAGGGCGTGCCGACGGCACCGGTCTTGGGCTTGCCATCGTCCGCGAGATCGCACGGAATCACCACGGCGATGTTCGCTTGGTGCGAAACATCGGGGGCGCGGTTTTTGAAATCGAGATACCATGGCGACAGTCCTGATCGTTGATGACGAGGCGGCGCTGCGCGAGGGTCTCGCCGAAGCGCTCACCGATCTTGGCCATAGCATCCGCCTCGCCGCCTCCGGCCGCGAAGGCCTCGCCGCGCTCGACGGTGATGTTGACGTCGTGCTGCTCGACCTGCGCATGCCTGGTGGCATGGAGGGCATCGAGGTGCTGCGCCGGATACGCGCGAGCCGCGACGCGCCGCCTGTCGTGGTGCTGACCGCCTTCGCCAGTGCCGCCAACACGATCGAGGCGATGCGCCTCGGCGCCTTCGATCACCTCAGCAAGCCGATCGGACGCGCGGAGTTGAAAGACCTGCTGAGCCGCCTGCCCGAGCGCATGTCCGCGGTCAGCGGGCCGGATGCCGACATCGAGGACAGCCTGATCGGGTCGAGCGAGCCGATGCGCAGCGTGCAGAAGGCGATCGGCCTTGCGGCCGACAGCAACGCCATCGTGCTGATCCGCGGCGAGACTGGCACCGGCAAGGAGCTGGTGGCTCGCGCGCTTCACGAGCACGGCAAGCGCAAAGATGGTCCCTTCGTCGCGGTTAATTGCGCGGCCATCCCCGAAGAGCTGCTGGAGAGCGAGCTGTTCGGCCACGCGAAGGGATCCTTCACCGGCGCGACCGCGGATCGAGCTGGCGCCTTCCGCGACGCGGCCAATGGCACGCTGTTCCTCGACGAGATCGGTGACATGCCGCTTGCGATGCAGGCCAAGATCCTGCGCGCATTGCAGGAGCAGGTGATCACCCCGGTCGGCGGTAAGCCGGTGCGCACCAATGCGCGCATCATCGCGGCCACGCATCGTGATCTCGCCAAGCTTGCAGCGGCGGGCGAATTCCGCGACGACCTCTACTACCGGCTCGATGTCGTGCAGATCGCGATCCCGCCGCTGCGCGATCGCGCTGCGGACATCCTGCCGCTCGCGCGGCACTTCCTCGCCCGCGCGAGCGCGAGCGGCGGCTGGCACAAGCATCTTGGCCAGGCCGCGATCGATAAGTTGCAGCGCCATTCCTGGCCCGGCAACGTCCGCGAACTGCGCAACGTGATCGAACGCGCCTGCATTATGACGCGCGCGGACGTGATCGGACCCGACGATATCGATACCAGTGCGCCCGAGACGACAACGAGCCCAGCGCGAGAAGATGCGGATCTCCCTGCCGCCGTCGCGCAACTGGAGAAGACGATGATCGCGCGCGCGCTGGATGCCTGCGCCGGCAATCGCACCGAGGCCGCCCGCCGCCTCAACATCAACCGCCAGCTGCTCTACACGAAGATGCAGCGTTACGGCCTCGTCGAGATGTCAGAAAAACTGACGGACCGCGTCGGGAAAGACGACGCCTGATACTGAGACCTTCCGGAATTTCTCTTTCGAAACAGCGATTGTCCGGCTGGCACGTCGCTTGCTGAACTGATCGCACGCGACAACGTCGCGAAATCGAAAGGAGATGTTCCATGAAGACGACACGCCTGCGCGCGCTGTTTTGTCTGCTACTCGCCACGACGGCGATCGGCGGCGGAGCAGCCGCCTACTCACAGGCAAGGGATCCGATGTGGGATTCCTCGCAGCTCCCGGAATCCCGCGGGACCGTCAAGCAATACACGCTGACGCCGCGCGGCGACGTCGACGGTATTATTCTTACCGATGGCACCGAAGTAAAACTGCCGCCGCACCTCACTGCCCAGACCGTATTCGCGATTCATCCCGGCGACGAGGTCTCGGTGCGCGGCCTGCGCGCCCGCGCCCTGCCGCTGGTCGACGCGGCGTCGATCACCAATATCGCGACCGGCAAGAGCGTCGTCGACAATGGTCCGCCGGACCGGCGCGGCGGCAATGATGATCGTGTCATCAGCGGCAGGATCGCGCTGCAATTGCATGGCAAGCGCGGCGAGGTGAATGGGGTGCTGCTTGACGACGGGACCACCCTCCGGCTGCCTCCGCCTGAAGCCGAGCGAATGCAGGAGTACCTGCGCCAAGGCCAGACCGTCGCGGCGCGCGGCGACGTTCTCGACACCGCACTCGGCAAGGTCGTCGATGTCAGGGCCATCGGCACCTTCCCGGACCAGATGACCGAGCTACGCGGACCGCGTCCGCCCGGCCCGAAGGACGGCCCGGATCGTCGCGGTCCGCCGCCTCCCCGCGGCTGATCCTCATTCACGTCAGAGACAAACAGAGAGAGAGAAAGGACATCAACATGCATTGGATCAATCCCGACAGCCTGCCTGAAGTCGCAGGCACCTTCGAGCGCTTCGTGCTCAACCCCCACGGTGAGGTCGACGGCTTTGTCATGACCGACAAGAACGCCGCCATCCTGGTGCACACGCCGCCGCACCTGGATAGCGAGCTCAGCCTCCACCTCGCACCGGGTGACAGCGTCCGCGTGCGCGGGGTGCGTCCCCGCGGCGCCGAACTGCTGGCCGCGGTCGCCGTCACGACCGCAAGCGGCCGGCAAATAATCGACCAGGGTCCGGACCACGACCGCAAACATCCGAAGGTGAAGCACGAGCCCCTGACGGCCGACGGAATCGTGCAGCTGTCGCTGTTCGGGCCGAAGGGTGAGCTGCGCGGGGCACTGCTGTCCGACGGGACCATCCTGCGCGTCGGCCCGAAAGAGGCCGAGCAGGTCGCAGCCCTGCTTGCGCCCGGAGCAAAGCTCGCGGCGCGCGGCGATGGCCTTCAGACCCGGTATGGCCGCGTGATTCATGCGCTGGAGCTTGGCCCCGACGCCGCGAGGCTGAAGCCAGTGCGAAAGCCGAAGCCCAAGGAAAAGGACAAGGAGCCGAAGCACGAGGACGACGCTCGCGCGGCCTGACGAAGGCCTCGTGCGGGGAAGAAAGCAGCCGTATTTCGGAGGACTCTGATGGCCGGAAATGAAGACGTAGGGCGCGCCGGCCGCGCGCTGGATGCGGCCAATTTCTTCCTCGCCGACGTCCGCGACGGGCTCGGCCCCTATCTTGCGGTCTATCTCCTGACGGAGCAGCACTGGGACGAGGCCAGGATCGGCCTCGTCATGTCGATCGGAACGCTGGCCGGTATCGTGGCGCAAACGCCGGCTGGTGCGCTGGTCGATGCAATGCACGCCAAGCGGCTGGTGACCGCCGTCGCCGCCATCACGGTGACGATAGCCTCGCTGTCGCTTCCACTGTTTCCAAGCTTCCTGCCGGTCGTGATCTCGCAAAGCGTCGCGCACGCAGCCGCCGTGGTCTTTCCGCCGGCCATCGCCGCCGTCTCGCTTGGCATTTTCGGCCATACCGCCTTCACCCGGCGGATCGGCCGCAATGAAACTTTCAACCACGCCGGCAATGCGACCGCCGCTGGACTCGCCGGCATCTCCGCCTGCTGGCTCGGACCCACCGTCGTGTTCTATCTTCTCGGCGCCATGGCGATCGCGAGCCTCGTCAGCATCCTCGCCATCCCCGCTGGCGCCGTCGACCACGACCTGGCCCGCGGGCTGCACGATGCCGACAGCAATGCGCAGCGCGAACAGCCCTCTGGTCTCGCGGTGCTGCTCACTTGCCGCCCCTTGCTCGTCTTCGCAATCTGCGTCCTGCTCTTCCATCTCTCCAACGCCGCCATGCTGCCGCTGGTCGGGCAGAAGCTGGCGTTGCAGGACAAGAACATGGGCACCAGCCTGATGTCGGCCTGCATCGTCGCGGCCCAAGTCGTGATGGTGCCGTTCGCAATGCTGGTCGGCGCAAGGGCCGACCGCTGGGGCCACAAGCGCTTCTTCCTTGCCGCACTCCTGATCCTCCCCATTCGAGCCGCGCTTTATACGATTTCAGACAACCCGTTCTGGTTGGTCGGCGTGCAGCTGCTCGACGGGATCGGCGCCGGTATTTTTGGCGCTATCTTTCCCGTGGTCGTTGCCGACCTCATGCGCAATACCGGCCGCTTCAACGTCGCGCAGGGCGCCGTCATTACCGCCCAGGGCATTGGCGCGGCGCTGTCGACGACGCTGGCCGGCTCCGTCGTGGTCGGCGCGGGCTACAGTGCCGCGTTCATCACGCTCGGCGCGGTTGCCGCGATCGGCGCCGTGATCTGCCTCCTCGCTTTGCCCGAGACGCGGCAAATCGCAGACGATAGTCCGCGCCCGCAGGGGAAGACAGCGGCGCTGGCTTCCGCTATCGCTGCCGAATGAATCCCTTATTTCAAGGATTGAAAGTGCCGTCTGACGCCATCTGGGCCTGGAGCATCATCGTCGCCGCGACTGCAGGCGTCATCATCCGCCCTTTCCGCCTGCCCGAAGCGATCTGGGCCGTGCTCGGCGCGGGCGCCCTGGTGGTGCTCGGCTTGCTGCCCTGGCAGGATGCGCTCACCGGCATCGAAAGAGGCGTCGACGTCTATCTCTTTCTGATCGGCATGATGCTGATCGCCGAGCTCGCCCGACTCGAAGGCCTGTTCGACTTTCTCGCGGCGCTTGCGGTGGAATATGCCGCCGGCTCGTCGCGGCGGCTGTTCCTGCTGATCTACATCGTCGGCACCGTCGTGACCGTGCTGCTCTCCAACGATGCCACCGCCATCGTGCTGACCCCCGCCGTCTATGCCGCAACGCGCGCGGCCGGCGCAAAACCGCTGCCCTATCTCTTCGTCTGCGCCTTCATCGCCAATGCCGCGAGCTTCGTGCTGCCGATCTCCAACCCCGCCAATCTCGTCGTGTTCGGCGCGCGCATGCCTCAGCTGAGCGAATGGCTGCGCCTGTTCACGCTGCCCTCGGCGGCCTCGATCCTGCTGACCTACGTCGTGCTGCGCCTGACCCAGCATCGCGCGCTGAAGGAAGAAATCATCTCGCACAGCGTGCCGCATCCAAAGCTCGGCCGCGGCGGCAAGCTGGCGGCGGTCGGCATCCTCGCCATTGGTGTCGTGCTGGTCACGGCATCGGCCCTGGACATGCAGCTGGGCCTGCCCACCTTCATCTGCGGCATGGTCACGGCCGCCATCGTGCTACTAGTTAACCGCCAATCCCCATTGCCCGTACTGTGCGGCGTGTCCTGGAGCGTGCTGCCGCTGGTCGGCGGGTTGTTCGTGCTGGTCGAGGCGCTCATTAAGAGCGGCGTGATCGGACAGCTCGGCGCACTCTTGCATGAAGCTGTCGCGCAATCGGTCCCGAAAGCGGCATGGAGTGTCGGCATTGCCACCGCGATCGCCGACAACATCGCCAACAACCTTCCGGTCGGCCTCGTCGCCGGCTCCGTCGCCGCCAGCGATCATTTGCCCGCACCTGTCGTCAGCGCCATCCTGATCGGCGTCGATCTCGGACCCAATTTATCCGTGACAGGCTCGCTCGCCACCATTCTCTGGCTGGTCGCCCTGCGGCGAGAGAAGATCGAGGTCGGTGCCTGGCCGTTCCTCAAGCTGGGCCTGCTGGCGATGCCGCCAGCCCTGATCGCGGCATTGGCCGCCGCGATCAGGTAATTTCGGAGATCAGTCGTTCTCGTAGCCGTAGACTTCCGGGAGGATGAAGATCGCGGCGAGCAATCCGATCAGCGGGAAGATCGCGACGAACAGCGTGGCACCGGCTTGCCCGATCGCTGCAAACAGTGACGGGAACAGGAAGATCGCCAGGAACGACGGTAGCTTCACGAACATGTAGGCGAAGCCGCTGGCGGTGCCGCGGTACTTCGGCTTGGCGACCATGGTCGGGATCGTCATACAGTTCGAGGCGTCCCAATAATGGCCCCACAGCATGGCGGCGGCCGCGAACGGCAGCAGGATCTTGTTGTCGGTGTAGAGCGCGAAGGCCGCGACCAGGAGCGAGACCAGCACGATGCCGAATCCGGCGATCGCGATGCCGCGATGGCCGATCTTCGGCGTCAAAAGCGGACCGACCCAGCCCGACACCGCGGCGAGGCAGAACAGCGCCATCGTCACCAGATTGTTGCCGAGCACGCTCGACACGCCGACCATCACGAACAGCACCGGCAGATAGAACGCGAAAGTCGAGAACTCGCTGCCTTGGGCAAAGCAGGCGATCCAGCCGTAAATCGTGGCGCGCCAGCGGATCGGATCCTTCTTCAGATCGGCGAGAAAGGCGCGGGTCGAGACCTTCGGCACGACCTGGTCCTGGTCCGGCAACATGGCGAGATCGTCGTTGAACATCTCGCGCGCGACCTGCTTGGCTTCGCGGAAGCGCCCCTTCTGCACCAGCCAGACCGCCGTCTCCGGCACGTCGTGGCGCATGATCAGAATGATCAGCGCCGGAACCGCGCCGAGGCCGAGCGTCACGCGCCACAGCATCTCGTGCTGGATGTCGAGCAGCAGGAAGATCACGATGATGCCGATGGTCAGCACTTCGCCGACCGCGAACATGAACTGCCAGCGGTTGCCCATGACCTCGCGCTCGCCCTTGGCCATGGATTCCATGATGTAGGTGTAGCCGGTCGAGATATCCGAGCCGAGCGGGATGCCGAGCAGGAAGCGGATCACGACAAGCCAGGTGACGTTGGGCACGAAAGCCTGTGCCAGCGCCAGCACGATGAACATCACCATCGTCGCCAGGAACATGACGCGGCGGCCGATCTTGTCGGAGAGCCAGCCACCGAGCAGCGCGCCGATCAGCGCGCCGCCCTGCGTGCCCGCTGCAGCAAGTCCAAGCATCAGCGGATCCGGATTGTACTGTTCCTTGATGAAGATCAGCACGAAGGCGATCGAATAGAGATCCCATGCCTCGACCAGGATCGAGGCCATCATCAGCCAGCCGACCTTGTTGCCCTTGGGGCTGTAATTGGTGATGAGGTAGCGGACCGCGGCTTCGCTCGCGGTCGGCTGTGGTACGGCCATCGTCGACATGTTTGGTCCTCTCTTCAAAGCTCTTTACGCGCCGAGCAGCGGCTCGATGCTGCAATCGAGCAGGCGCGGATCTATGCCCGCCTCCATGCCCGTGAACATCTGGTCCATGTAGTCGATCAGGGCATCGCTCGCCTTCACTGCGTCCTCGACGCGGCGGCCGGCGACGGCTGCGAGAATGGCGAGATGGTGATCGATCGTGCCTGACAGATCGGTCTGTCCCGGCATGAAGCGGTGATGGATGTAGCCGATGCGGCGATACAGCGTGTGCAGCGGTCGCAACGTGTGCACCAGGAACGGTTCGCCCGCGGCTTCCAGCACCAGCGCATCGATGCGACGGTCGATGCTATTGAACTCGTCGAGGCTCAGGGTGGTGCGGCGTTCGCGCAGCAAACGCTCGATGTGGAGCGCCTGATTGCGGTGCGAGAGGCTGGCCCGATCGGCCGCAAGACGAACGACGAAGCGCTCCATGTCGCGGCGCAAGGCCAGCAGCATGCGCTCGCGCGCGAGATCGATCGGCGCGATGTGCAGGCCGTGGCGCGGACGAATGATGATGAGCGTGTCGGCGGAGAGACGATTGACGGCGTGATGCACCGGCGTGCGCCCGAAGCCGGTTATCTGCTGTAATTCCAGCATGGTCATGAACTGACCGGGCTTGAGCTCGCAATGGACAAGGAGCTCCTCGATCTTCTGATAGGCCAGCTCGAAGAAGTTAAGACGATTGCGCCGCGAGGGTCTGACCTCGCCGTCGTCGTGTCTCACCACTTCGAGCGCGCGCTTGCGCCGTGCCATGTTTGCCTCCCGTCGGCCTGCGCTGTCGCTCGCAGAGCGGCGCCTTATTTGTGGCATCCTTAAAACATGTTGTGATATATTACAAGCGGGCGTAAGACTTCCGCCTGCCCGCGGCATGCTGCGGTGCGAAATGAAAACACGCCGGCGCGATGCGCCGTGACAGGAGGAAAGCTGCCGTGAAGATCACGTCGATCGAGACGCTGCGCACCGAGGAATTCTCCAACGTCATCTGGGTGCGCGTCCACACCGACACGAGCGTGATCGGTCTCGGCGAGACCTTCTATGGTGCCGGCGCAGTCGAAGCGCAGATCCACGACACCTTTGCGGGCCGCCTGCTCGGCCGCAATCCGCTGCACATCGAGGCGATCCACCGCGACATGCTGAACCTGCCGATGGCGCAATCCTCGACCGGCGTCGAATACCGCGCGGCCTCCGCGATTGACATTGCGCTGTGGGATCTGTTCGGCAAGGTCTGCAATCAGCCGGTGCACCAGATGCTCGGCGGCCTCTGCCGCGACAAGCAACGCATCTACAACACTTGCGCCGGCACCCAATATGTCCGCTCGACCAATATCAGCCCGGTCGCCAACTGGAATCTCGGTGCCGCCAAGGGCCCTTACGAGGACCTCGATGGCTTCATGCATCACGCCGACGCGCTCGCGGAAAACCTGCTGGAAAATGGCATCTCCGCGATGAAGATCTGGCCGTTCGATCCTGCGGCGCAGGAGAACAAGGGCCTCTACATCACCGCCGCGCAAATGAAGCACGCGATCGAGCCCTTCGAGAAGATCCGCAAAGCGGTCGGCGACAAGATGGAGATCATGGTCGAGCTCCACTCGCTGTGGAATTTGCCGACCGCAAAGCAGATCGCGCGCGCGCTCGAGCCCTACAAGCCGACCTGGTACGAAGACCCGATCCGCATGAACTCGCCGCAGGCGCTGGCGGAATATGCCCGCTCGACCGACGTCTGGGTTTGCGCCAGCGAGACGCTGGGCTCGCGCTTCCCCTACAAGGACATGCTCGACCGTGACGCGATGCATGTCGTGATGGCGGACCTCTGCTGGACCGGCGGCCTCACCGAGGGCCGCAAGATCGCGGCGATGGCGGAAACATATCACCGGCCCTTCGCGCCGCACGACTGCATCGGCCCGATCGGCTTCATCGCGGCCATCCACATGTCATTCAGCCAGCCCAACACGCTGATCCAGGAATCGGTGCGCGCCTTCTACAAGGGCTGGTACAATGAGCTCGTCACCACGATGCCCACGATCAAGGACGGCTATGTCTTCCCGGTGGAAGGACCCGGCCTCGGCGTCGACCTTCTGCCCGCCGTATTCGACCGCTCTGATCTGACCGTGCGCCGCTCCAACGTTTGAGGATATTTGAGATGAGCACCGCCCTCTTCGACCTTTCCGGCCGCACCGCGCTCGTGACCGGCTCCTCCCGCGGCCTCGGCCGTGCGATCGCAGAAGGCATGGCCAAGGCCGGTGCCAGGATCATCGTCAACGGCGTAGATCCCAGGCGCGTCGAGCAGGCCGTCGCCGAGTTTCGCGCCGCCGGGCATCAGGCCGAAGGCGCCGCGTTCAACGTCACCGACGAGCCCGCGATCGTCGCGGCGTTCAATGACTTCGACAAAAAGGGCATTGCGGTCGACATCGTCGTCAACAATGCCGGCATCCAGCACCGCAAGCCGCTGGTGGAATTCACCACCGACGAATGGCGCAAGGTGATCGAGACCAACCTCACCAGCGCCTTCGTGATCGGCCGCGAGGCGGCCAAGCGTATGATCCCGCGCAAGCACGGCAAGATCATCAATATCGGCTCGCTCGGCAGCGAGCTCGCACGTCCGACCATCGCACCCTACACCGCCGCCAAGGGCGGTATCAAGAATTTGACCCGCTCGATGGCGGTGGAATGGGCCCAGCACGGCATCCAGGCCAACGCGATCGGGCCCGGCTATATGCTCACCGACATGAACGAGGCGCTGGTCAACAACGCCGACTTCAACAACTGGCTGATGGGCCGCATCCCCTCCAAGCGCTGGGGCAAGCCGGACGAGCTGGTGGGCGCCGCGATCTTTCTCGCCTCGGACGCCTCCACCTACGTCAACGGCCAGATCATCTATGTCGATGGCGGCATGATCGCCGCGATGTAATTGCGAACAAGGAAAAGAGCCCATGCGCGCAGTCGTCATCCACGCCCCGAAGGATCTGCGGATCGACCTCTATCCCGATCCGGCGCCCGGCCCGGGCGAGGTCCGCGTCAAGATCGCCAATGGCGGCATCTGCGGCTCCGACCTGCACTACTACCATCATGGCGGCTTCGGCGTGGTGCGTATCCAGCAGCCGATGGCGCTGGGCCACGAGATCGCCGGCGTGGTTGCAGCGGTTGGTGACGGCGTCACCAGCGTGAAGCCGGGCACGCGCGTTGCGGTCAATCCGAGCAAGCCGTGCGGCCAGTGCCTGCATTGCCAGGAGGGCATGCGCAACCAGTGCCTCGACATGCGCTTCCTTGGCAGCGCGATGCGCTTTCCGCATGTGCAGGGCGGGTTTCGCGAGTTCATCACGGTCGATGCGACGCAGGCCGTGCCGATCGCCGACAAGCTCTCGCTGGCTGAAGCCGCGGTCGCCGAGCCGCTCGCAGTGTGCCTGCATGCCGGCAAGCAGGCCGGCCCCCTGCTCGGCAAGCGCGTGCTGATCACCGGCTGCGGCCCGATCGGCGCGCTGATGATCCTGGTCTCGCGTTTTGGCGGCGCGTCAGAAATCGTCGTGACCGATGTCGCCGATGCGCCGCTTGCGGTCGCCAGGAAGCTCGGCGCCACGCATGCCATCAATGTCGCCACCAATGCCACCGCGCTCGATCCCTGGCGCGCCGGCAAGGGCGTGTTCGACACGCTGTTCGAAGCGTCGGGCAATCAGGCCGCGCTCCGCACTGCGCTGGATGTACTGCGGCCCGGTGCCACGCTGGTGCAGCTCGGCCTCGGCGGCGAGATGACGCTGCCGATCAATTCCATCGTCGCCAAGGAACTGCAGCTCCGCGGCACCTTCCGCTTCGATCCGGAGTTCGAGCTTGCGGTGCGGCTGATGGGCGAAGGCCTGATCGACGTCAAGCCGCTGATCACGGCCACCATGCCGTTCGAGAACGCGGTGGCAGCGTTTGAACTGGCCAGCGACCGCTCACAATCGATGAAGGTGCAGCTGACGTTCTAGGGCAAATTTTGCGACGTTGCACTGCAGTAAGCGTGCCGCTTTGCGCGGCTCACGTTCTGTCCTTTAATGCCGGGACGACAATTCCGTTCGCGCCAGGTGCCGCCGATGTGGAACCGCCCGAGATTCGATCTCAAGGTCCGTCTGACCTTGCGCGTGGCCGCGATATCGGCCGCCTGCTTCGCCGCGATCTCCGCCTATTTCCTCATTACGACCGACCGCGCGGCCCATGCGCGCATCGACGGCATCGCCGCCATCGTGGCGAAGACGCTGGAGCTGCAACAGGGCAAGGTGCTGTGGGGGGCGAATCCCCGCTCGGACTTCCCCAACCTCGACCCCGTCTCGGCCTATGTGATGACGCCCGGCCTGTGTCTGGCCTTCCGCGGCACGAGCGGCGAGATGCTCCAGCGCTTCTGTAGCGGCGCGCCAATCCCGGAGGACCCGCCGCCGCAGATCTTCACGGCCTTCTATCACAGCCTGTTCGACCCCGGCCGCGAAGCGGCGCGGACCGTGATCCTGCACGGAACGAAGCGCGGCGACGCCGTGGTCTCGGTCGATCCGGCCGTGCAGACGGCGGAGGCGTGGCACGAGGCCGGCCGCCTGATGCTGGCGCTGGCGATCGCGCTGCCGCTGTTGTGCGTCCTGGTCTATGCCGCACTGGCCCGCGCGCTGCGCCCGACCCGCATGATCCGCGCCGGCCTCGAGCGGATCGCCGCCAACGACCTCACCGCGCGGCTGCCGCCGTTCGATCTCGCCGAGCTCTCCGCGGTTCGCGACGTCTTCAACCATCTCGCCGAAAGCCTCGACAATGCGCTGGCCGAACGCGCCGAGTTGACCCGGAAACTGATCGCGCTCCAGGACGAGGAGCGCCGCCATCTCGCCCGCGAGCTGCATGACGAGTTCGGCCAGTCGCTCGCTGCCATCCGCGCGCTCGCCTCCTCCGCGCGCCAGACCGCCGCGCAGGATTGCCCGTCTTTGCTTGGCGAATGCGACGGCATCGCGCGGACCGCAACCGGCATGATGGAGACGCTGCGCGGCGCGCTGTTCCGGCTGCGCCCGCCAGATGTCGAGGAGCTGGGACTCGTTGCCAGTCTCGAAGGGCTCGTTGCCGGCTGGAATGGACGCAGCCGCGGCGAGACCCGTTTTTCGATCCGTTTCGACGGCTCGTTCGAGAGCCTGCCGGCGGCAATCAGCGCCAGCCTCTATCGCATTGTGCAGGAAGCGCTCACCAACGCCGCCAAACATGCCGATGCCACGAAAGTAGACCTCGAACTGACGATGCACGCCGACGAGATTGCGCTCGCCATCGACGATGACGGGCGCTCGACCGACCCCGCCGCCAAATCCGGCATGGGCCTGCTCGGCATGCGCGAGCGCGTCGCGGCCTTGCGCGGAAGCTTGAGCTTTGAGGCCGGGCCGCACGGCGGCTCCGCACTGCGCGTGGTCATCCCGCTTGTATCAGCCAATCCGCAGACGCTGGAGCACGCGGCATGACCGCGACCATTCTGCTGGTCGACGACCATTCCGTGGTCCGCGAGGGCTATCGCTCCGTGCTTGAGAAGCAGCCGGGCCTGCGCGTCATCGCCGAAGCCGGCGACGGCGCGGAGGCCTATCGGCTGTTCAAATCCGAGGCGCCCGACCTCGTCATCATGGATCTCAGCATGCCCGGCATTGGCGGCGTCGAGGCCGTCAGGCGGATCAGGCAGTGGGACAAGACGGCGAAGATCCTGGTCTTCACCATGCACGAGAATGCCGGTTTTGCCCTGCAGGCAATCCGCGCCGGCGCGAGGGGGTATGTCACCAAGACCAGCCCGCCGGAGACGCTGGTGCGCGCCGTGATGGACGTGCTTGCCGGCAAGATCGCGATCAGCCCTGACATCGACCACGAGCTTGCGCTCAGCCGGATCAGCGGCGAAAGCTCGGCCGCCGACGTGCTCACCCCGCGCGAATTCGAGGTGCTTCGGCTGCTGCTCGCCGAAAACACGACGGAGGAGATCGCCGAAACGCTACACGTCAGCCCGAAAACGGTGGCGAATTTGCATTCGCTGATCAAGGACAAGCTCGGCGTCGGCTCCGACATCGAGCTGGTCCGGCTCGCGCTGCGACAGGGAATTTTGACGCAGCCCGATCTCGGCGCCGCCTGATCGTCAGGCGAGATAACGCGTGAGATAGCCTTCCATGGCGTAGAGCGCGCATAGCGCGAGGCTCGACCACACCGCGGCGCTGAAATACAGGAACATCCAGGTCAGCTCGCCCTTCCAATGCGCGATGTCGTGGGACACCACCCAGCGCGTCGCGACGTCATGCAGGCCTTCGAGGAAGCCGAGGAACCTGCCGCCCTCTTGGTGCCCTGCCCGCCAGCGGCTGAGATACATCGGCACGTCGACGGTGACGAGGAAGGCGAGGAAGCAGGCGATGCCGATGATACCTGACATCAGCGCCCAGCGCACCACGCCCTGGAATTCCGGCATCAAGCGGCACAGCGCGATGCCGGCGAGAAAGAAGGTCACCGCCCACAGCGAGTTCTCGATCGCGTTGAAGAGGAAGTTGGTGGTCACCACCGCATACCAGGAGAAGCACTCCGCGACGATGATGATGGGCACGATCACCAGCGCGATGTTCGCCGCGGTCTCGGCGCCCGTCATCTGACCGAGCTGATGCAGGATGATGGCCCATTGCGCGGCGAAGCAGAGCTCGGCCACGGTCGCGACCGTGCGGCCGACGAAGACGCTGGAGAGCCAGGTATCGAACAGGCAGATGCGCTGCACGTCGGCGCGCGGCAGCACCGAACGGAAGGCGCATCCGAACACATAGCCCGCGCACAGCAGGAACATCAGGCCGATATCCGAGCCGCCGCCGACGCTGCCGGCCACGGTCGGATAGAACTCGCGGTACAGCATGAACCAGACGAGAATGTTCGCCGCACTGACAAGCGTCAGGGACCCCCACCACCACGCCAGGGGATTTGACCGCGCCCGCCACTGCAACATCAATCGCTCCGCTGTAGTCAATATGACATCCAACGGTATCAATTCTGTCATAAATTCGTCGTTCCACGCGACAAAAATTTGCGTGACGGCACTGTCATAATTCGCCTGCGCGCTGTCATAATCGCCAAGGCGCCCACGTTTCCAAGCCTATTCCGGGGACGCCACTTCGACGGCGCCCCCGAATCACGCGGGACATTTATTTCTTCAGCCCGCCGACATAGGCCGCGAGCTTGTCCAGCGTCTGGTAGCCGTATTCAACGGCGCCGAAGCCGATCATGCCGTCGCGCTGCTCGGTGCTCGCTGCCAGTTGTCGCATCATCAGCACGGTCTTGCCGTTGGCCTGCTCGGCAAAGCTGATGATGAAGCGGAACATGCTGGGATCATCATCCTGGTCGACGCCGTGGTCCATCTCCATCAGGTGCGGCCGCTCGATGCGGCGGAAGCGCATGCGGTTCGGATAGACGGTGCCGTCGGGGCCGATCATGTTGAAGCGCCAGACGCCGCCGACCCGCACGTCGATTTCGAAGGTCTCGATCTTGAATCCCTTCGGCCCGAACCATTGCGGCAGGTGCTTTGGATCGGACCACGCCTCGAATACCAGATCGCGCGGCGCGTCGATCACGCGCGACATCACGATCTCGCGGTCCATCGACCATTGCGACAGGGCAGCATTGGCAGAATTCGTCATCGTCAGTCACCTTTCCGTTTACTCGTCTTGCTGGTGGTCTTGTCAGCTGTCTTGGCCGGCCGCCTGGCAGCCGCCCTCTCCTTCTTGAGCTTCATGACATAGGCCTCGAACCGGTCGAGCCGTGCCTCCCAGATCGCGCGCTGGTGCTGGAACCAGTCTTCCGCACTGAGGAGCGCGTCCGGGCTGAGGCGACAGGTGCGCACGCGGCCGGACTTCTCCGACTGCACCAGACCGCTCAGCTCCAGCACGTGGATGTGCTTCATGAAGCTTGGCAGCGCCATGTCGAAGGGCTTGGCGAGTTCGCCGACCGAGGCCTCGCCGGCGCACAGCCGCATCACGATCGCCCGCCGCGTGGGGTCGGCGAGCGCTGCGAAAACCTGGTCGAGCTGCGTTAATTGGTTAGCCATGTAGCTAACTATAACCATGTCGCCTTGCGGTGTCAACAATTGTTAGCTCTACAGCTAAGTATTTCTCGGCGAATGTGGAACTCGCAACGCGCAATCGTGAATTGGACGCCGGCCCGCCCTGGCTAAACTGACCTCCGGGGGCCTACCGCATCATTCGTCAGAGCACGTGTCGCCTGTTGTCACCTCACCGCAAATCACCCGGCGCTCCCTCGCCCGCGCCGCGCTTGTTCCCTTTGCAATCGCGCTCGCTGGTCCACGCCGTGCCGCGGCGGATTCGGACATGATCGCGCAGATGCGCGACATCGTTGCGGCGGAGCTTGGGCCGACGGCAACGCCGGACCACCCTGGTGGCCTCGCCGCCGCGCTCTACGCCGGCCGCCATGTCGAGTTTTTCAACTACGGCTTTGCCGACGACGCCACCAAACGGCCGGCGACACCGGACACGCTGTTCAACCTCGCTTCCTTACGAAAACCGTTCGAGGCGACACTGGTGGCGCTCGGCACGCTCCGTGGCGAGCTGCGGCTCGACGATCCCCTGCCCAAATATCTGCCGGGACTGAGCGGCGAGTACGTTCGCAAAATCACCGTCGGCGAGCTCGCCACGCACACCTCCGGGCTGTTGCTACCGACCGATCACCCACCCTGGCCGAACGATTCCTACTCGCAGGCGCAATTCATCGCGATGCTCAACGCCTTCGCGCCGCCCGCAGGCATTGCGCCCGGCAAGCAGCGCATCTACAGCCATGCTGGTTACGTGCTGCTTCAGCTCGTGCTCGAGCGCTGCTATCGCACGCCGGTCGCAAAGCTGATCGAGAGCCGCGTCCTCACGCCACTCGGCATGCACGCAACGACCATTCCCGAACGCGGACCGGACAACCGCGCGATCATGGACGAAGCCATGATGCGGCGGGTCGTGCAAGGTTATTCCGACCAGGGCACCGCGATTGGCCCGATCGGCAACCAGCAGAGCTATTTCGACTTTCCCGGCACCGGCCAGATGTTCTCGTCCGCGCGGGATCTTGCGACATTCGCCGCGACCTGCGTCGACGGTCGCACGATCGACCCTCGCTTGCGCGAGGCGCTGCGGATGACGCTGCGAGAGAGCTTTCGTGTCGAGGACAAGTTCGGACAAGCCATGGCCTGGGAGACCGTGCACCTTCCCGGCGTCACCGTCGTCGACAAGCCGGGCGGCCTCAACAACGCCTCCGGCTACATCGGTCTCGTGCCGGCGCACCGAATCGGCATCGTGTTGCTCGCCAATCGCGGCGACTATCCGCACGAAATCGCCCGCTACAGGATTTTGCCCGCGCTGGCGAGGCTGATGACCCACGGCTGACAAAAACAGAAAGCCCCAACCAGGCCGGGGCTTTCCACGATGATCAGTATCTGGCGACGACCGGTCCGCCGAACTTATAATTCACACCGACGCGCACAATGTTCGACTTGATCTCGAATGAGTGGGTGAAGGTCTGGGCCGGCAGCGGCCCACCAACGAAGAGGTTATTGCTGGTCATGCTGGCGCGACCGAGATCGACATAGAGATATTCGGCTTTCAGCGACCAGCCGTTGCCGACGGCATATTCGCCGCCAACACCCGCGGTCCAGCCGATCCTGGTATCGCGGATCGCGCCGGACTCGGTCGCGGCTGCGAACGTATCGGTGAAGCTGAAATTGCCCTTCACGTCGGCGATCGCCGCACCGCCGGTTGCGTAAATGAGCCAGCTCGGCGTCGCGAGGAAGCCGATGCGGCCGCGGATCGTGGCGAGCCAGTCGGACGAGACCTGCGAGTTGATGGAGAAGCTGGTCGGCGCGCAGCAGGGATAGAGCGCCGAGCCCGACGCGCTGCCCTTGAAGCCGAAATAGTTGATGTCGCCTTCGAGACCGAACACGGCATTGTTGACCTGCCAGTTGTAGCCGGCGGTAAAGCCCCCGGTCACGCTGGCGCTATTGACGTGCTGCGCTCCGACTGCCGCGATGGCAGACACGCTCGAATCCGCGAAGTACGATGCCACCGGAAACAGTGTGGTCGTTCTCGGATCCGCGCTGCCCCATTGTCCGCCGACATTGCCGCCGACATAGAATCCGGTCCAGTTGTAGGCCGCCGCCATCATCGGCGCCTTGGTGTAGTGCGCCGCGAGGTCGGCCGCCTGCACGGAGGCGGTGCTGAGTACGACTGAAGCCACCGCCAGCAAAGATTTCTTCATTGCAGTCTCCTTGCCCCACGCGATCGAGCCGCGCGTTCTCAAATGCATCGCCGGTCGAGCCGGCACAGGAGCTAGGCATAGGCGGCACCCCGCCCAGCGTCTTGGACTGCCGCGAAGTTCGCAGGGACTGTGACGTAGTATGCCCGCAGATTGTACGAACGGATGATGAGTGTGACTCCGAGGCCACATTATCACCCTTCACCGATGACGCGTGATGCATGGCCACGCCGCACCACGACAAGGTCGCGAGACACACGACTCGAATAGGCGCGCCTAGACCGAGCGCGTCAGCCCGCCATCGACGCGGATATTCTGGCCGGTGATGTAGGCGGCGCCGTCGGATGCCAGGAACGAGATCGTCGCCGCGATCTCCTCGACCTTGCCGTAGCGTTTCAGCGGCACGCTGTCGCGGCGTGCATCGGTCGGCGGCAGGCTGTCGATCCAGCCCGGCAGCACGTTGTTCATGCGTATGTTGTCGGCCGCATGGGTGTCGGTGAAGATTTTTGTGAAGGCAGCAAGGCCCGCGCGAAATACCGCCGAGGTCGGAAACATCGCGCTTGGCTCGAACGCCCAGGCGGTCGAGATGTTGACGATGGCACCGCCCTTCTGTGCCTGCATCACCGGCGTCACCAGCCGGGTCGGACGAATCACGTTGAGGAGATACATGTCGAGGCCGAGGTGCCACTGCTCGTCGGTAATCTCGGTGATCGCCGCACGCGGGCCGTGACCGGCGCTGTTGACGAGCACGTCGATGCGTCCCCATTTCGCCAGCGCGCCGTCGACGAGGCGCTTCAGATCGTCATTGGATTTGTTCGAGCCGGTGACGCCGAAGCCGCCGAGTTCGGTCGCGAGCGCCTCGCCCTTGCCCGAGGACGACAGGACGCCCACGCAAAAGCCGTCAGCTGCGAGCCGTCGCGCGGCCCCTGCCCCCATGCCGCTGCCGCCGGCGGTGACGAGTGCGACCTTCTCTGCTGCCATGACCGATCATTCCTGTGATAGCGTTGAGGCGAACCAAAGGCCCGGCCTGTCATAAGGCTTTCTACAGCCTGACTTGCCCGCAGGTCTATCGCCACGAGGCACGACGACATGAGCGATTTGCGGATCCGCAATTTGCGCCCCGATGAGATCTCCATCGCGATCGACTGGGCCGCGGCGGAATGGTGGAATCTCGGCCTTGCCGATGCCGTCTGCTTCGCAAAACGTTCCTCGGCTTCTGCATCGTGCGCGCGGGCTTTCGCGGCAAAGGGCAGGTTTGCTGATGAGCCCCGAAAGCAACGAGATTGTGCTCGATGTCCCCGTGGTGAACCGCGATGCTATTGTACTCGCGGAATCCCTTAGCTTAAAGGCGACATTCGAAACGGCGCGAATGTACACTGGAGCGGTCGCGTCACTGCGGCTCGACCGCGTATTCGGCGTAACCAGTTTTGAGCTAGGGTAGTACCGCTTTTGAATTAGCCCGTGCCGGCTTGAAAATTGTAATCTGTTTCACGTCGCCGCGGCGACATTGCGTGTATTCGGGTTACATCCGTCGATTTTGCCGGACGGCTCGATCCTCATTTTTTGACCATCGATATTTCATTCGAGAGGATTCCATGACCGAAACCAGAAGCAAGCCTCGTCCTTCTCGATCTGCGGCCGACGGCCTGAAGCGCCCCGGGATCGCAGCTGCGTTGCTGGTTGCCGTCGCGACTGCGTTCGGGCTTCACACGCTCGCCTCGGCGCCTGCGCTACGCGAGGCCGCCGAGGCGGAGCTCGCGCACGTCATCGCGGATGAGGATCGGGATGTCTGCGGTCAGTTCGGGCTCCGCCCGGGAACGAACGCATTTGTGGCTTGCAGCCGCGAGCTCGCGAACGTCAGGCAGAAGCAGTCGGACCGCGACCAGGCAGCCGCGGCAGGACTTTTGTGATGCATCCTCTCTTGCAGTGCGCTGCTTAGTAGCAGCGCGTGATGTTGACGGTGTGCTCGGCGCCGCCGCGCCCGGGCACCGTCACCTGCTCCGTCGGACAGCTCGACACATAGGGCCGGTCGGACGGCACGACGTTCGGCGGGAAGCGATGCGCCCAGTCCCAGGGAACGTCGTAGGTGTAGGTATAGCGAACGTCGTTGGTGACAGGCTGGCCGACGCCGGCGAAGGGTTCACTGTAGGTCGCGCCGTCGTAGAAGAACCCGCCGCCGCCCGGCCAATAAACCCAGGGATTGTTGAAGCCGTGGTTGCGGCCGCGGAACCGTGCACCCGGCGCGATTGGCGGACGTGCTGCGGCGGGCGGTGCGGCTACGGTCACCATGCCCTGCGGGGCGGCGCCGCCCGGTCGTGCAACACTGTCGGTGGGGCTCAGGAGCAGCGCGGCTGCGTTGAGCGAGGCGAGCAACGCCCCGTATGATCTGGACATCATGATACGCACCAACTCGTTTGGCTTCGCGGGTAACGGCTCCCCACCCCACGCTAGGCCGGGCTGTCGTCCACCCGCAAACGTATAATTAATTATTGGTTAAGGCACGCGATTAACAGGGAACCGGGTGCCGCAGAACGCCTTGGGGGCCACAATTCTTTGCGTTGCCTGACGGGCAAAACATGCCAGACCTAGGGCAACCCACTTCGCCAAAAATATTCCACTCCACCGAAATTCGGAAATGGCGTATGTGTTGCGTAACCGGGCCCAAGGAAGAGGAGCGTATCGCGATCGTCACGAACGCGGGCCGGGCGGTGGTGGACGCAAGTCACGTCGGCGCGAAGGGTTTTGCAGGGCGGGCAACCGTGAGCGAAGGCCTCGCGCATACGACCGGTGTGATCGGCGTACGGCAAAATCGTGTGGTCCTGGCGCCCGGAGCCTGTGCGCCAAGTCTCGTGGTGATGCGTGTGACTCAACCGGGTTCGCGTATCAGTCATCTGCGAGGCGACGGGGGCAATAGCGCATCGCTCCCCGGGGAGATCACGACATAAGCCGTCAAACCACTGCGCAGGGAAGGCCGGGATGTCCTGGCTTCACCTGTATGCCGCTGTGCAGCCTCTTGTAGCGCAACCTTCGCACAGTGGACCGCGGGTGCCAGCCGGCTCCCGGCCTTCCCTGCGCCCTCTTTCGAGTGAGGGCGAGCGGCGATCAAGCAAAGCTCGGGCGAGATGAGCCGCGAGGATGCGAAGGTGTGTCTATCGTCGAACAAAGGTCCCTTGCCCCGGATGTAGCGCAGCACGAAGTGATGCGCTGCAGAGCCGGGGCCCATGCATCAGCAAGCGCGCAGCCTGCTGGGTCCCGGCTCTGCGCAGCAACGCTACGCGCTGCAGCGCGTCCGGGATACAAGAGCGACTGCCGCAATGACAAATCCGTTGACCTCTCCTCACCTCCCCGTCGCTTCTGCATGCCGATCGGCTCTTGTAACATAACCGTCATACAGCAAAACTAAACGAGTGCCCGGGGGCCGCGGTTCGGCGGCCAAGCCGCCTCACCGCTAGGAGATTTTGATGCGCCGTTCATTGGTGTTGCTGTCCGCAGGACTGACAGTCCTGTCGACCGGGTTTGCCTCCGCTGAGAATAACACGCCCCGCAACCTGATCCTGTTCATTCCCGACGGGCTACGCGCGCTGAAGATTACCCCCGAGACCGCCCCGGCCATGGCCGAGGTCCGCGACAAGGGCGTCAACTTCAAGAACTCGCATTCGCTGTTCCCGACCTTCACCATGGCCAACGGCTCGGCGATGTCGACCGGCCATTATCTCGGCGACACCGGCGTGTTCTCCAACACGATCTGGACCAACTACACCTCGGGTCCGGCCGGTGACACCGTGGTCCCGTTCATCGAGAACGACGCCGTGCTCGGCGACATCGACGAGCATTTCAAGGGCGACTATCTCAACGAACAGACCGTTTTGAAGATGGCCCGCGACAAGGGCCTGAGCACGGCCGCGATCGGCAAGGTCGGCCCGACCTATCAGTGGGACCACACCGATCATCCGGAGAAGCCGGGCAAGCACTCGATCGTCATCGACGATGCCACCGGCGGCAAGGCCGGCGTGGCACTGTCGGACGAGATGAAGGATGCGCTGAGCAAGGCCGGCCTCGCCCTCACTGCCCCCGGCCGCGGCGACAACGGCAAGGCGGGCGATGCCAAGACGCCCGGCACCACGACTGCCAACGTCGTACAGCAGGCCTATTTCGCCGACGTCGCCACCAAGGTGGTGCTGCCGATGTTCAAGGCGCGCAACAAGCCGTTCGTGCTGGTGTTCTGGTCGCGCGATCCTGACGGCACCCAGCACAACCAGGGCGACAGCCTCAACCAGATCCTGCCGGGCATCAACGGCCCGAGCTCGATGGCGAGCATCAAGAACGCGGACAACAACCTCGCCCAGATCCGCAAGGCGCTGGACGAACTCGGCCTCGCCGCCAACACCAACATCATGATCCAGGCCGACCACGGCTTCTCGACCATCTCCAAGGAGAGCAAGACCAGCCCCTCGGCCAAGGTCAGCTATGACGACACGCCGAAGGACTTCTTGCCGATGGGCTTCCTCGCCCTCGATCTAGCCAAGGCGCTCGACCTGCCGCTGTTCGACCCCAACGACAAGAACGCAGCCGTCACCGGCAACGCCCATCCGAAGGCCGGCAACGGCGTACTCGGCAAGGATCCGACCAAGCCCGACCTCGTCGTCGCCACCAATGGCGGCTCGGACCTGATCTACCTGCCGAACAAGGACAAGAAGCTGGCGGCCAGAACTGTCAAGGCGCTGCTGGAGCAGGACTACATCTCCGGCCTGTTCGTCGACGACTCCCTCGGCCGCATCCCCGGCACCCTGCCGCTGTCGAGCATCAATCTGCGCGGCAAGGCGGCGACGCCGACGCCGGCGATCGTGGTCAATTTCCGCTCCTATGCCAGCGATTGCGGCGAAGCGCCGACCAATTGCTCGGTGCAGGTGGCCGACACCGTGCTGCGCCAGGGCCAGGGCATGCATGGGAGCTTCAGCCGCGGCGACACCTACAACTTCATGGCTGCGATCGGTCCGGACTTCAAAGCCGGCTTCGTCGACGATCTGCCGGTCAGCAATGCCGACGTCGGCATGACGGCGGCCCAGCTTCTCGGCCTGCGCGGTTCGCAAAATGGCGGCCTGGTCGGCCGGGTGATGTCCGAGGCGCTGCCCAACGGTCTCGTGCCGAAGGCGTACAAGGCCGTCGAGAAGTCGAAGAAGAAGTCCGAGAACGGCCTCGAGACCGTGCTCAACATCCAGCGCGTCGGCAGCCAGCACTATTTCGACGCTGCCGGATTCCCCGGCCGTACCCTGGGCCTCGAGCCGGAGCCCGGCAAACAAAAAACGGCGGGGCAATAACCCCGCCGCTCTTTCTCGCGCCTCGCAAGGGGCGCGGGAATATGTCGGTTCCTATATGCCCAGCTGCTTTTACATTCCAATGTCGAACACGTTCGGCAATTGGCCCGCCAGAGGCAGCGCGGTGGCGCCGAGAAAGGTCGCCACCATCGCCATCAGCCGACGGTTGTTCTGGCGCTTGCCGCGCATCTGGCCGGCGATCCATTCCAGCATTTCGCTGTTGACCTTGGAGGCATAGGACGGTGCCCAGCTCTCGATGTCGGTGTCCTGCGCCAGCGCGACGCTACGCGACGGCACCTTCAGGCCCGACGCGCTCGCCGCATAATGGGCGACGGCCTTGGCCAGCAAATCGTCGAACCGGCCGCCGTCGGCACGCTCGGTCGCGGCCTCGTTGATCTCGAACAGCGCCTCGGCTTCGGCGCGGCTGACCGGCTGGTCGTTGACCGCCGCGGTGGTCAGGATGCGCGCGCACCAGGCGGCGTCATCGGCGTCGAGCGAACGGGAGAAATGGACCCTGCCCTTGGTGGTCGGGCCTTCACCCGTGATCACGCCGTCGCGCACGATGGTGAGAGCATGGGCCGCGGTATCGCGGCAGGACGGTTCGAGCGACGGCGACTCAACGGACTTCAGCAGTGCGGCAGACATAGTTCACTTCCAGATTTCTTCTGATCGGCCAGCATTTTCACGCCGGCGTAAAGGGGTGGTTAATGATTCGATATGGGGATCGCGACTTTTCTCAATGGTTGCCGATTAGTCGCTACAAAGACCGTTTCGGTTCCGGAGAGCGTCGGGCGAGCCTGATGCGGGTCATAAAAGGCTTTATCGGGGCCAGGAAGCCCCGGGAGATGTTTCGCCGCACGTGCCTCTGTAACAAAAAGGTGCTAGCAAATCGGTCCTTCAGAGAAGAAATTCACATTTTACTTCAACCAATTCACTTGAGGTCGCCAAGACCTTATACTGACTGCAGCGACCAACGGCAATTCACAAGCAACTTCAATGCGATGAGGTCAAACCATGACACTTCCGATCGGCACCACCGCCCCTGACTTCGAAGCCGAGACCACCGAAGGGAAGATCAAGTTCCACGACTGGATCGGCAATAGCTGGGCGCTTCTGTTCTCGCACCCCAAGGACTTCACCCCGGTTTGCACCACCGAGCTCGGCGCTCTCGCCAAATTGAAGCCGGAATTCGACAGGCGCGGCGTCAAGCTGATGGGCCTCTCGGTCGATCCGGTCGACCGCCATTCCAAATGGTCGGAGGACATCAAGGAGACGCAAGGCGCGGCCCCGAACTACCCGATGATCGGCGACACCGATTTCAACGTCTCCAAGCTCTACGGCATGCTGCCGGCCTCGACCTCGGGTGATCCCCTCACCCGCACGCCGGCCGACAACCAGACCGTCCGCAATGTCTTCATCATCGGACCGGACAAGAAGATCAAGCTGGTGCTGGTCTATCCGATGACCACGGGCCGCAACTTCCAGGAGATTCTGCGGGTTATCGACTCGCTCCAGCTCACCGCCAAGCATCGCGTCGCGACGCCCTCCGACTGGAAGCAGGGCGAGGACGTCATCATCTCGGGCTCGGTATCCAACGACGAGGCCAAGACGATTTACCCGCAGGGCTGGAAGGAGCCGAAGCCCTACATCCGGATCGTGCCGCAGCCGAAATAACGGCTTAACGGTCACGCGATCCGCCACCAACAGACCCGCGGTCGACGAGACCGCGGTTACCATCGCGCCCCAGCCGACATCGAGGAATCCGCAAAGGTTGAGTGTTGCTTTGACACAATTATGAAACGGGCTATCGTCATCACTCCATGCAAACCGTGGGGGACACGATATGGACGACGATAAGCCGATTACCGAGCAGGCGATGGAGACGATCACCAGTGCCGTGGAAGCGACGAAGGACGCCGCAGTCACCGCCGTGAAGAAGGTGAAGAAGGCCGCGAAGAGTGTCGCGCCGAAGAAGGCTTCGAAGAAGAATGCCAAGAAGACTTCCAAGAAGAAGAAGGCCGCCAAGAAGTCGTCGAAGAAAGCAGCCAAGAAGTCTGTGAAGAAGGCCGCCAAGAAGACCACGAAAAAGGCTGCCAAAAAGAAAAAGAAGGCCGAGCGCTGATCACAGATCAAGAGCAAATCTCCGGGTGCGCGCCCGGAGATTTCTCCTAGCCTCTCCGCTTCGACGCGCGCCGGCCCGGGTGGTGCTTTCCCTTCGGATCGCGAAACTCGCTGCGATGGCCGCGCCGGTCTTCGGCGTTGAAGCGGCGCCGCTTCGCGGATGAGCCGAACGCCTTGATCACCTTCCTCCCGTTGACCTTCTTGATGACGTAGCCCCCCTCGGTCATCGAGAACGGCGCCTTCAGCGTTCCCTTATGGTCGAACCTGGTGCCGCGCGGATGCTTGAATGGCTCAAACCAGGACGGATAGACGAAGTTCGACATCGGCAAGCCGTCCACGTCGAAGGAGTCCTCTTCCACCGCGTCGCAGACCTCATAGGCATATTGGGTATTTCTGTTCTGGTCGGCCCACAGATTGGCCATGGGGTCGAGCACCATCTCGAACAGCTCGTGCGAAGCCGCCACGCTGACCGGCTCGTCGCCCAGCGCCTTGACGAATATCTTCGAGATCGGCTGTCCCCGATGCGTCAGCTCATGGCGCCCGAGCATGTTCTTGTGGGAGGCGTCGTCGAAATAGACCAGTTGCCAGTCGGTCGCCTTCGGCTTGCGCGTGACATAGAGGTCGACCGGATAGCCCCACACCGGCAGGAAATGCTCGTCATAACATTTCTGGAGCGCCGCGGTGAGCTGGCGCATCGCGCGGTCGTCGATCGTCTCCCTGGCGTAATTGATGCAGGCAATCCGAACCGGCTTGATGGACTTGCCGAGCATTGCGCGCTTCGCCTTCTTCATGGAAAATCACCGTGTGAAAGGGCAGCTGAAATGCGGTCAGCCTAACACATGTACCCTGCACGTCAGGGATGTATTCCCGCAACCCCGCCTACGACCGGAAGCGCCGGTTGACCACGAACACCGCAGCCGCGCACATGGCCATGCCGGCGATCGCCAGCGCATCCAGCCTCTCCCCGAACAGGATATAGGCCATCAGCGCCGTCACCGCAGGCACCAGATAGAACAGGCTCGCGACCAACGTCGCCGCAGCGTGGCGGATCAGCCAGTACAGCAGCCCGATCGATCCGATCGAGAGCGCGACCGCAAGCCAGGCCAGCGCGAGCACGAACTCCTGCGTCCAGTGCACGACGCGATCTTCGAACAGGAAGGCGCCGGCTGCGAAGAACAGCGTGACCGCTACATATTGCACGAGATTGCCGGCACGCCAGTCGATATGGTTGCAGTAGCGCCGCTGATAGAGCGTCCCGAGGGTGATGCTGATCAGCGAAACCACCGAGGCGAGCCAGCCGAGCCCGGCTTCGCCGGTCATGGGCCGATCGTGGAGGATCACCGCCACGCCGCCGAGCCCGAGCAGCAGGCCGCCCCATTGCACCGGCGTCACCTTCTCGCCGAGCCAGCGATTGGCAATGGTCGAGGTCAGAATCGGTTGCAGCCCTGGAATGAGCGCGGAGAGTCCCGCTGGAATCGAATGCGCGATCGCGATCGCTGTGCCACCGAGATAGAAGCCGTGAACGAGAATGCCGGCGACCGCGCTATGCGCGATACCGGTGCGATCAGGCCATTTCGGGCGGGCAATCGCCGCAATGATCGCCATCAAGCCGACCACCACCGCCATGCGGATGGCGAGATAGGTCAAGGGATCGGCGTTGTTGATGACGTATTTGGTGCCGATGAAGCCGGTGCTCCAGAGCAGGACGAACAGCACCGGCGCGGCGCGGGCCGCCAGATGATCTTGATTGTGATTCATTGCCGTCCTCATTGCCCGAGCGGGGACGGTGCGGCAATGCGAATTTCTGGTGCTGCGCTGCGACGGCTCAGATCAGCCGATCACCATTCTTCCGGACAGGGATCGATGATCTTCCAGAGCTCGACCCCGTTCTTGATCTTCTTCATGTCGGTGGTGAGCCCGCCATTGCGGCGGATCCAGTCCTTCACCGTATCAGGATAGTAGGACATCAGGTCGGACGTCCCCTCCGCGCTGGTGACCTTGATGCCGAAGGTGAAGGCCTTGTCGTAATAGGCCTGGTGGAAGCCGAGGCTCGCGCGCGGCGTCACGCAGATCTTGTTCATCGGGACGATGCCGAGCACCAGCGTACAGGCCGAGTTGCAGATGCCGTCGATAATCACGCGCTCGCCCTTGTCACGGACGCGCTTGTACTTGGCCTTGTACTCCTCGACATAGCCGCCATGGTCGCGGGTGATATGCAGCTCGGCCCGCACGGGCGCGGCGACGACGAAGAGCAACAGCAGGCTGAGGAGCGTGATGCGCATGGCAGCGTGACAGCGAAAACCTTGCAGGAATGAACCGGCCTCGAAGAGCCCCCAAGGAAAACCCCAAGCGGCCGGCGGGAGGAATCTTTGACCGGATTCTCTTTGGCCATAACTGTGTGGGGAATTCGTTAAGCATCCCGAAAAGGCCAAAAATGGGCAGGCTTCGACCGCACTTCCGGCAATTCTGTCACACTCACCCGGAAATCTGCGGGATTTGCCCCGATTTCGAGGCTCCGGATGGGTGCCCCGGCGGCCCGAAATGGCTATAGAAGACGGACCTATTGCGGGTTCCGGAGAATCGACATGAGCAAGTTAAAACTTGTAGCCGCGGTTGCTGCCCTATCGGCCGCAATCCTATCCTCTGGCCTCGGGGAAGCGCGGGTGCATCATCGGCACCATCGCTACTACGCCAACCCGCTGCCGTACCCGATCAGCTATCTGCACAATTACGGTCCGGGTATCACCCCCGGCACCTTCGCCTTTTACGACGGTCCATCGACCAACCACTGCTACCAGAGCGCAGCCGCCTATGTCGGCCAGGACCGGCGGCGGCACCCCTGCTATTGAGGGGTTACAGCGGGCGGACCGAAGTCTTGTTCATCAGCATTACCTATCGGTTCAGCCACAATTTGATCAGAACGGCTTCGATATCCTGTATTGCGTAAGCGGAGGAAGACATTGAAGCTTAAGACCGGCCTCGTCGCCGCATCCCTGTTCGGTGCCCTCGCGGCGTCGTCGACTGCGTCGGCCATGCCCGTTGCGCCTGCACCTGCGACGCCGCAGGGCTCCAACGTGGAGCAGGTCCGCACGGTCTGCAACGCCTGGGGACGCTGCTGGTGGCAGCCGAACGTGTATTACAGCTACGGGCTAGGCTATTATGGGCCGCCGCGCTATTACGGTCCGCGTTATTATGGCCCGCGCTACTATGGCCATTACGGCTATCGCCGCTGGTGAGACTTGAAGGGGCCTTCGGGCCCTTTCGCTTTTGCGAGATGGTGCGAGACGGCAGTTCTACGTCCTTCATCTGCCCAGTTGTACACGGCTCAATTTCATTGACCTCACAGCCGATGAACCGAGACCGGTGACCCGGTGGCATCGATTCGGCAGTTCTCGTGGCATGATGCCCGCAATACTACGGGCCGAAATCCGGTTTACTGAATCGTCGTGTTTCGCCATTGATGGCCATGTACCGACGTTCATTTTATTGTCACATCGCAGCATCCGGCCAGACGCATGTTTTTCGACGCTCTCGCCCCTTCCTCCGCCCTCCGTCTGACCCGGTTTACCGATGTCGACGCCTTTCGACCGGCTGAGTCGCTGGAAGATGCCCGGAGCATTCCCCTCGACGTCGCCAATTTCGCCGCGGCGCGAGCCATCGTGAACCTGCCGGCGTGCCGGATCATTGTCGCCAAGTCGTTTGCGCGCATCCTGGAGACTACCTATCGCGCACCGGGCGGCATGGTCATCCTGCCGATGAGCGACGACCTGCGCGCCCGTTCGAGCGGAATGGATATCGACTCGCGCTTCTTCATCGCCCTGCGCGGCAACCACCATTGCCATTTCGTCGAGCCCCAGATCAATTATCATGCGCTGATCATGCTCTCGCCCACGCTCAGGGATCGCGGCTGGTTCGATCGTGCCGACGCGCTGTGGATTCGCATCGCGGACCCCGCCGCTCATCTCTACGCGCGCCAGCTTGTGAAAGACATCCTCAGGACCGCGTCGGTCGAGCCACACATGTTCGAGACCACGGAGGTCGCGGCGCATCTCCAGGAGGGCCTGCTGCTCGCCTTCGACGATCTGTTTCAGATTGATCCGTCGTCGGAGCGCACCGCCCCGAGCCCAGGCGCACGATCTGCCAGGCTCGTGCAGCAGATCGACGAGTACGTCACCGCCTATCCGACCGCTCCGATCTATACGGCCGATCTTGCCAGTGAATTCGGCGTCTCGGTCCGCACGCTCAGCGGCGCGGTAAGCAAAGTGCGCGGCATGAGCCTGCATCAATACATCCGCCTGAAGCGGCTTTGGGCCACCCGCACCCAACTCCTCCGGAGCCGTGGCGCGTCGGTCGCCTCATGCGCACGCGCCCAGGGCTTTCATCACCTCGGCGAGTTTGCTGCGGCTTACCGCGCAACCTTCCACGAAGCGCCCTCGGACACGCTGGCGCGGGCCCGGCAAACCGGACTTTCGGCAAACTGACATCACCGCACTGCGGATCGCCTGCTTTCAGCTCGCACGTAACGCTTACGGAGCCGGATGTTGGCGGCTTTGGGCTGGACACGGTGAGTGGCCCGAGACATAGGTGACACTTCGTACCGGACACATGGGTTACGCTTTCCGCTTTTGTTCTGCGGGAGGTGTAGATGCCGTGGAAAGCGAGTTCGGTGATGGAGGAGCGCCTGCGGTTTGTCGCCCGGCTGTTGGAGGGCGAGGCCATGACGGAGGTCTGCCGGGAGTTCGGCATCTCGCGAAAGACCGGCTACAAGATTTTTGATCGCTACAAGGAGCACGGGCTCGAGGCCCTGACGGACCGGTCGCGCCGGCCGGTGCGCTATGCCAACCAGCTGCCGCAGCAGCTGGAAAGCCTGATCGTGCAGTTGAAGGGGGAGAAGCCCCATTGGGGAGCCCGCAAGATCCGCGAGCTCCTGGTTCGACGGCTTGACGGCGATGTCCGGGTTCCGGCCAAGAGCACCATCCATGCCGTGCTTGATCGCCACAGCCTGGTGAAGCGCGCGCGTGAGCGCAAGGGCCGCGCACAGGGCACGCCGCTGTCGGCCGGCGCCATCCCCAACGACCTCTGGTGTGCCGACTTCAAGGGTGAGTTCAAGCTCGGCAATGGGCGCTATTGCTACCCACTCACCGTGACCGATCAGGCTTCGCGCTTCCTGCTGATGTGCGAAGCCATGGAATCGACGCGGGAGGAACCGGCGATGACCGCGTTCGAACGGCTGTTTAGCGAACGCGGGCTGCCGCTGTCGATCCGCTCCGACAATGGCGTGCCGTTCGCGAGCCCCAATGCGCTGTTCAACCTGTCGAAACTCTCGGTCTGGTGGCTTCGCCTCGGCATCGCGATCGAGCGCATCAAGCCGGGCCATCCGCAGCAGAACGGCCGTCATGAGCGCATGCACCTGACGCTGAAGCAGGAGGCGACCCGGCCACCGGGCGCGAACATTCTGCAACAACAGGGCCGCTTCGATGCCTTCGTCCACGAGTTCAACACGGAAAGACCACACGAGGCGCTCGGCATGAAATGCCCGGCGCAATTGTATGCGGCGTCACCGCGCCGTTATGACGGCCTGCCCGAACTGTCCTATCCATTCCATGACCGCGACGTCCTCGTCACCGCCTGCGGCCGGCTCTGCCTGCATCGCAAGAGGATCAACATCTCGACCGTGCTGGCCGGCCAGAAGCTCGGTATCAAGGAAGTCGACGACGGCATTTGGCTCGTCAGCTTCATGCACTACGATCTGGGATACTTCGACCTGGAGCAAAAGACCTTGCAACCCCTCGACAACCCGTTCGCCCTGAAGCCCGTTACCGATGTCTCCGGTACGACATCGTCGCTCTGACTCATTCTCGGCATGGCAGCCCACTTGCTTGGCCGCGCTGAGCGGTCAACCCCCGAAGCCCGCAGGGGCGCGCCCCTTGGCGCGCGGGGTTGACGGCGATAGCGCGCGCCGAGCAATAATAGGCCGTGCCATCAAGGCGTGGAGTGACCTGCAACCTTCGACAACCCGTTCGGCACGAGGTTGTCACCCATGTCTTAGGTACGTCCTGTTACCCATGTGTCCGGGCTGGACAACCTGACAAATGGCGCGCTCGGAAGGATTCGAACCTCCGACCCTCGGAATCGAAATCCGATGCTCTATCCAGCTGAGCTACGAGCGCCTGGCCCCGGCTATTGGGCCGCAACCGAAGCGCCACCGCCATACGCTGGCAGGCCAGCATACCGACGACGTTCGGGTCGGTTCGAATTAGCAGAGAGATCGGGCAATAAAAAGCCCTCCTCGCCTTGATTCGGGCGGGGCAGAGGCGCTGTTACCAGGTCATATTGAAAAGACCGAAATGCGGCTGCTGTGCCACCAGCATCATCGGCTGGCCGCGCTGCGGCGCTGGATGTACCCGGGCGACCCTGCGCCTGGCCTGCGGCTTGGCATCGGTCTTGTTGGCTGAGGCCGCGGCCCTCGCTGCCGCCGGCTTGAATTGGGCAAAGGTCTCGCGCACCTTCTTCGCCGATATGTCAGCCAACGCGTCTGCCTGCGCGGTCCGTTGAGGGGCCGCGACGGCAGCCGTCTTCACCACCGGCGGGGCAATGGTCGGCTGGCTGGTATCGAGCACGACACGTTCGGGCAGGTGGCGGTCGGACCGAATCCGGATCAGCGGCTGATCGTAGCCTGCACTCGCAACAGTCTGCGCAGGCGGCGACGGCGGCCAAACGAAATCAGCCGCAAACAACAGTGCAAGCAGCGCTCCACCGACGAAAATGAAATACCGAAAGATGGGCATTGGCTGCGCTCCGCCCCCCGCATCCCCGCGTGGGCTCTTGGCCTTAACCGGCGATCACTTCATTGGTTCCTACGCTCAGCCTTTTGGTTCAAATGGCAACGCCAACATTTGGGCCAAGGGGCAACGACGGTAACTTTTCCGCTAGCGGAATGTGCGACCCTTTAGACGCGCCGTGCCGTCACCAGCGAGCACTTCGCCTGATCGGCATTCACGTTGACGAATCCGACGGGCACGTGCGCAAAGGTCTTGCGGCTGTTCATGCGGACTGTGTCGGCGAGCAAGCGGCTGCGATCGGTCAGATGACTGCCGTCGCGCCGCGTGAAAGCGCAGGCGATCTCAAGATCCTTTACGGCATAGTCGTTGTCATTTCGCACGGTGAAGGTCACCAGCGCCTTCGAACCGAGCCCGCCGCGGCGCCAGGTCTGCGAAGATATTTTCAGCCGATCGAGCGCAGCAGCCTCTGCAGCGGGGGTCTCGGGGGTCGTTGCAGGAGGAACTGGATCGACGCTTGCGAGCGCCAATTTCGCGGGTTTGATTTGAGCGACATTGCCTTCGGAGGGCGACATCAGCAGCCAGACAGCACCACCAACCGCGAGAGCGGCCAAGAGCCACAGCGGGCACCGCTTGGGCCAGACGCTTGTCCAAAGCCCGGAGCGTGCCATCTCCTCGCCATTCCTGACGAAGCTTCCCAGTCCGATCCGGCCAAACCCTTTGTTCATGGGTGTGTCACTCGCCTCTTCTTCAATCCATAAGACGAACTAAGGTTCCCTCACGCGCGCGAATCGCGACTAAGAGCGACGGTAGCGATCGTCAATCGGGGTCGCTAACATGCGCTGCAACATCGCGAGCGCCCTTCGGGAGGAATTGAAATGCCAGTCGTCGTCACCTGGGATCACGTTCATCTGCGCAGCCCCGATCCGGAAGCGACCGCGGACTGGCTGCGCGATGTCCTCGGCGGCGAGATCGTGCGCGCGCCGGGGCGCATCGACGTGAACCTCGGCGGCGCAAAGATTTTCATCGCGCCACTGGAAGGCGACATCGCCGTCAACCCGCCGCCCCCGCACCCGCATCAGGGCCTCGACCATTTCGGGCTCACGGTCAAGGATATCGACGCCGTCGCCGCCGAGATCAAGGCAAAGGGCGTGACGTTCACGCGCGAGCCGACCACGATCCGGCCCGGAGTACGCATCTGCTTCATCCGCGGCCCCGAAGGCATCTCCATCGAGCTGCTCGAGCGCGACAAGAAGTACACCTGATCCTTCAGGGCCTAGGCCTCGTCCGTCATTTTAGTGTCACAGACACCTTTGGTCCGCAGCGCCCGGCAAGCGAAACTGCCGCGTTGCGCGAGGGGTGGTGCTTTGGCATAAAAGCTTCACCGGCTACGCCATTGGGCGATGGCGGCCGGCCTCGGGATGTTATGAAGAACGGCCTCTATTCGATTCACGTGAGCCTGCTCGATGGTCGAGTAGGCAAGGGCAGCGGCGTGATTCTTTTTCGCGACGGCAAGATTCTTGGCGGCGATGCCTACCTCTATTACACCGGCAGCTACGTGGTGAAGGACGACCACACCTTCAAGGGCGAGGTGCTGGTGCAACGGCACACCACACCGCGCGGCGACGACAATCCGCTGTTCGGCGGCCCTGCCCCGGTCGGCATCGGTGTCAGCGGGACCTACACAGACACCCGCGCGGAGATGACCGGCACGGCGCTGGTCGGCAAGGCCAGCCTGATTTTTGGCGCCACCCTGCACAAGCTCACAGAGGCCGACTAGGGACAGAACTATTCGGCGGCCTGCTCCAGCGGCGCGGTGCGCGGCAGGATCATATGGATGCGCGTGCCGTCACCCGGCTCGGAATCGAGATCGAGCCGCCCGCCAAGCCGGTTGGTGACAATGCTATAGACGATGTGCAGTCCGAGACCGGTTCCGCCCTGATCGCGCCGCGTCGTGAAAAACGGGTCGAAGGCGCGACGGCGCACATCGAGGCTCATGCCGCAGCCATTGTCAGAGACGATGATCTCGACATTGTCCTTGCCGGATTCGCGCACCTGGATGTCGATGATCCCCGGACGTCCGTCCGGGAAAGCGTGCGCTACCGCATTCAGGAATAGATTGGTCAGAACTTGGCCGTACGGGCCCGGATAGCTATTCATGGTCAGGTTGGGCTGACACTCGACATTGAGCGTCAGGTTCTGCTTGCGCAGGCCCGGGCGCAGGCTCATCACCACCTGCTCGGTGAGGTCAGCGAGATCGAAGCTGCGCTGGTCCGAATAGTTTCGGTCCGCCGCGACCTGCTTGAACGACTGGATCAGCTCCGCTGCGCGGTTGAGATTGGAGACGAGCTGCGAGGACGCATCGCGGCTGGTGTTGAGGTAGTCGTTGAGCGTCGAGCGGCGTAGCTCGCCGCGCTCGACTTCGGCGCTGAACATCGCCGTCTTGCGCTCGAGCGCGGAGGCGACGGTCAGACTGATCCCGACCGGATTGTTCACCTCGTGAGCGACGCCGGCGACGAGTCGCCCGAGTGCCGCGAGCTTTTCCGCCTCGATCAACGAAGCCTGGGTCTCGCGCAGATTGCGCAGCGCGGTCTCGGCGGCGTCCTTGGCCTTGCGCATCTCCTGCTCGCCGCGCTTGCGCTCGCCAATGTCGAGCGCCACGGTCACGATCCGCTCGATCTGGCCTTCCGCATCGAGCAGCGGCTGCTTGTTGACCAGCCATTGCCGCATGTTGCCGGAAGCGTCCTGGTACTCCTCCTCGTAGAAACCCAGCCCCTTGCGGTGCTTGAGCACCCTCTTGTCGTGCTCGTCGGTCTTGGCCGCGCCGTAGCGCGACATCAGGTCGGCCGTGGTGCGGCCGAGCGCGTCGCCCGGCTCGATGCCGAAGATGCCGGCCATGTAGCGGTTCATCAGCACGTAGCGGAGATCGCGGTCCTTAACGTTGATGACGGCGGGCACGGTGTCGATGACCTGCTGAAGCAGGCGCCGGCCTTCGGCGATGGCGTCTTCCGCCCGCTTCTGGTCGGTAATGTCGCGCAGCGTGCCCTCGTAACGGACGATCCTGCCCTGCTCATCCCGTACTCCGGTCGCACTGTCGGAGAGCCAGAGGATGTTGCCGCTGCGCTGGCGCACCTGGTACTCGAACTCGCGGACCATGCCGTCGCGGTGCATCACCCGCTGGTACTCCTCGCGCGCCTCGGGATCGACATAGATGGTGTGGGCGATGTCGTTGATGCTGTCGATCAGGTGCTGCGGGCTGTCATATCCCATCATCCGCGCCAGCGCCGGATTGGCGTTGAGGAGATCGCCAGACGGCGTCGTCACGTAAATGCCGTCGACCGAACCCTCGAACAGCTTGCGATAGCTCTCTTCGGCCAGCCGCTGTTCGGTGAGCGCGCGGACCGCCGCCTCGCGGGCCGTGTCGGCCTCCTCCAGCGCGCGTCTGAACACCTCGGCGGCACGTGCGATGTCGCCGATCTCGTTGTTGAGGTCGGCCGACGGGATCGACGTATTCTTCTCGCCCGCCGCAAGGGCGCGAATCGAGCGCGCGATCTGGGCCAGCGGACGCACCGTCCGGCGCACCACGAAGCCTGCGGCAAGGATGCCGATCAACACACCCATGCTGCCGAGCACGATACTTTGCCAGCGCGCTTCCGCAAGCGTCCGGGCGAAGTCGCGCGACAGCACATGGCCGCGGCGGTCGCTGACGTCACGGAGCAATTCAGTGACACGGCCTATCAAACGACCCTCGGTTCCCAGCACCTCGCGGTCGATATCGGCGATCTGCCGTTCGCGCACGGCGACCGCGCTGATGGCATCGGCGTAATTGTCCACAGCCGACTTCAACCTGACATCTGCGATCTCCATCGTCCGCATGCTCTGGGCGGCCTGCTCGGCCGCGGACGGATTGCGCGCGAGGAGCCCAAGCGCGATCCGGCTTTGCGCCTCCGACAGGCGGGCGGCGAGGTCGCGGTCCCCGCTTTCGGAGACCGCCGCATCGAACTGATCGCGCAGCGGCGGCAACCCGGCGAGTAACTGCGCACGGCGATCGATCAGGGTCGAGATGCGCTCCAGCCCACTGCGGTAAGTCGCAAGCCGCTCGGAGACGCCGTCGATCATATCCTGCTGCTCGGGGGCAAGCTCGATGCGGGTCTTCTTGAGGATGTCGCTCAAGGTCGAGGCGGCCTCGCCGACTTGTTTGAACTGGATGCCGGCGCCGGGATCGGTAACGAAGTCACGCGCGGCCAGCCGCAAATCGTTCATGCGGCGGTCAATATCTTCCGCGAGATCGCCGACGCTTTGCAGCCGCTGAAGTTCGGCGAAGGTCGCGTCGATATGCCGGATCGCGATCACGCTGGCGGCCGAGGTGACGATGATCACCGCCAGCACCAGAATGAAGCTGCCGAACGTCATCTGGCCGATCGACAGCGAAAACGATCGCTTCGGCGGCGGATTCGGTGGCGTTTCGACAGGCATTGGGACGGGACCGGCCTCCATACGCGTCCAATATACGCTGTATCGCCCCTCCGGGGGAACATGCCTCCGGCGGCCGGAACGGGCCGTTTTTCACGATGGTTTAGCCACGGTCGGCCGCCGGGCCGCGATCGTCATGGTGGCGACGCCGAGGACGACGCAAGCAAGGCCGATCCAGGCCGTCTGGCTCAGGGTTTCACCGAGGAAGACGACGCTGATGGCGACCCCGATTGGCACCCGCAGATAGGCCTGCGCGGTGGTGCCGACCGAGCCAAGTGTCTGGATCAGGCGGAAATAGATCGCGAACGCGGCCGCGGTCGAGAACACCGCAAGCGCGAGCAGCGCCAGGACCGAGCTCAGCGAGGGCGAGAGCGCCCAGGGCTGCTCGACGACCAGCGAGGTCGGGATCAGGACAGCCGCGCCCGCCAGCAGCGAGCCTGCGGCCGGCGCCATCGGATCGAGGCCATTGAAGCTGCGGCCGAAGATCGCGGCGCAAGCGTAGCAGATGGTGGCGGCGACGATGGCGGCTTCCGGGACGAAGCCGCTGCCAAGATCGTGGAACGCATCGACGCCGACGATCAGCAGGATGCCGGCCATGCCGGCGATCACGCCGAACAGCTTTCGCGGGGTCGTCGCCTCGTGGCGGGTGACAATCGCCGTCAGCAGGAACGTGAAGATCGGCGCGACCGAGTTGAGGACCGTGGCGAGCGCGGCATCGACATGGCGCTCGCCCCAGGCGATTAGGGTCCAGGGGATCACGCTGTTGAGCACGGCCTGGAACGCGAAGCGTTGCCACGTTGCCGGGTCCGCCGGCATCTTGATGCCCCTCGCCCGCATGATGACGAGCAGGAGCAAGCCGGCGATCGTGGTGCGCGCCGCGATCAGCGTGATCGGCGGGATGGTGGCGACGCCGAGCTTGATGAAGGTGTAGGAGCCGCCCCAGAGCGTTGCCAGCGCGACCAGCAGCGTCAGCTCGACGGCGATGTTGGTGTCCTGCCGGTTGTCCATCGGATGCATCCGTCCATTCGCGATGAACGGAATCTAGCGCGTCCGCAGTCGTCGATACTTCGCTTCTTGTCGAAGTGTCCTAGCCGACCGCGCCGACCTCGAACACCTCGCCGTCATAGCCGCCCTCGCGGGGAATGCGGAGTTGGCGGCCAGTTTCGGTCTTGGTCATGACCGGCATCACCGTGACGATCGGCATGCTGCGGGCATGGTCGAGCGCAGCGCTCACGCTGTCCTGCTTGGCGAGCCGGATCAGATTGCGCGTGGTCGGGAAGGGTAGTTTGAAGCGGCCGCTCTCGCCGCCCTCGACCGCTTCGCGCGGCGACACCCAGATCGAGTCGGTCGACTCACGGCCATCATGGGCGCCGAGCTGGTCGGGCGGCGCTGCCGCGAGGAAGAACCAGGTATCGAAACGCTTCGGCATGCCCTCTGGTGTGATCCAGTGCGCGTAAGGCACGAGCGTGTCGAGCGCGAGCTGGAGATTGTTGTCGGCTAGAATGCTCAGGAAGCTGAGCTTGTGCTCGTTGAGCGCGACGCGATTCGCATCGGCGATCTCGCCGGCGCGCTTGGCATCAACAGGTGTGTTCGAGCCGTTCGAACGCGCCAGCAGGATGCCGCTTTCCTCAAACGTCTCGCGGATGGCGGCGATGCGGAAGCCGCGCTCCGCTTCGCTGAGGCCCTCGCCGCCCGAATACAGGTCGGAGCGGGCGACAATCTCCTTGTCGCCGCCATCGACGCTGCCGCCCGGAAACACCAGCGCGCCCGAGTTGAACTCGATCTGATGATGGCGGACCATCATGAAGACTTCCATCTCCCTCGCGCCATCGCGCAGCAGGAGGATGGTCGAGGCCGGGCGTGATACAGCGGTCTCGGGCATTCAACTAACCTGCGGCGCTGGATTGCGGACCGAGATTGGCGCGCTTGTCGAAACGGGCGACGCGCGACAGCAGGTAATCGACCTCCGCCTTCGCCGTCGGGGTGATGGTCGCGCCGGGCTTGCGCTGCGCACTGGAGGCGATGATGCCGCGCTTTTGCAGCACGTATTTGCGCACCGTCAGGCCGACGCCCGGCTGCTGCTCATAGCGGATCAGCGGCAGATGCGCGTCGAACAGGTCATGCGCGGTGTCGCGCTTGCCGGCCTTGGAGAGGTTGACGACGTCGATCAGAAGCTCGGGGAACGCGTAGCCGGTCATGGCACCGTCCGCGCCACGCTCCATCTCGAAGTCCAGGAATGTACCGCCATTGCCGCAGAGGATCGAGAGCGGGCGCACCGAGCCGTCCTTCTGGAAATTACGCAGTGTCGTGATCTTCTCCAGCCCGGGCCAGTCCTCGTGCTTGAGCATCACGCAGTTCGCATTGTCCATGACGATCTTGCGGATCACGGCGGGGGTGAACACCACCGACAGCGTCAGCGGATAGTCCTGGAGCACCCACGGCACGTCGGGACCGATCGCTTCCGCCGCCTGCTTGAAATAGCCTACGATCTGGTCGTCGGTGCGAAGCGACGGCGGCGGCGCGATCATGACGCCGGCCGCACCTGCGTCCATCGAGGCCTTCGCCAGCGAGCGCATGGTGGCAAAACCCGGCGCGGAAACGCCGACGATCACCTGCATCTTCCTGGCGCGCTTGACGTAGCGCACCGCGACCTGCTCGGCCTCGGCGGCATCTAACTTCGGCGCTTCACCGAGGATGCCGAGCACCGTGACGCCGTCGCAGCCGACCTCCTCGTAGAAATCGGTCAGGCGGTCGATCGAGCGCTCGTCGATCCGGCCATCGTCGTGGAACGGCGTCGGCGCGATTGCGAAGGTGCCCTTGGCATCGGCGGTGAGTTTCATAAGTGCTCTATCCTCTTGTTCGTCGTTCCGGGGCGGCTCGCAGAGCCGAACCCGGAATCTCGAGATTCCGGGTTCATGCTTCGCATGCCCCGGAACGACAGTGAATCAGAATCGCCGCGCGCCCATCTTGATCTGCTCCTCGGAGAAGAAGATCTCCTTGGCATGATCGACGATATCCTGGGGCTTCCAGCCCGCATGCGGCGGTTTCCAGCCTTCCATCTCCATCATCCGCATTTCGCGCACGCCGCGGGGCCCGGATACGCCCAACACCTTGCCGGTCTGGTCGCCCGACAAATCGCTGACCATGTATAGCACGGCCGGTGCGATGCCGTCCGGCCCCAGCGCCGCCGAGGGGTTCTCCTTATAGCGGGGCAGGTCTGCGGTCATGCGGGTCAACGCGCCCGGCGCCAGCGTCCAGATCCGGATGTTGTACTTGCGGCCCTCGATCGCCAGCACGTTGGACAGACCCCAGATGCCGCCCTTGGCGGCTCCATAGTTGGTCTGGCCGAAATTGCCGATCAGCCCCGAGGTCGACGAGGTGTTGACGATGACGCCGCCGCCATTGTCCCGCATCCAGCGAAACACCGGCAGGGTGCAACAAAAAGTGCCTTTCAGGTGCACCTTGATCACCTTGTCCCAGTCGGACTCCGATGCCTTGTGAAAGGTCTGGTCGCGCAGGATGCCGGCATTGTTGACCAGGATGTCGGCGCGGCCAAAATGCTTGATGGCGTCGTCGAACACCGACTGGCCGCCCTCCATGGTGGAGATATCGGCACCATTGGCAACGGCCTTGCCGCCCTCGGCTTTGATCGCGTCCACCACCTGCTGGGCCATGGAAGTGTCGGCGCCGGAGCCGTCACGTGGACCGCCGAGGTCGTTGACGACGATCGAGGCCCCTTCCCGCGCGAACAGTTTGGCGTAGGCCTCACCAAGCCCCCCGCCCGCACCGGTGATCAGCGCAACCTTGCCGTCGAGTAGTCCCATGGTGGCTTCTCCCTGCTTTGTTTCTCTTCACCTCGCCCCGCTTGCGGGGAGAGGTCGGATCGCCCTTGCGATCCGGGTGAGGGGGTACAGGTCTCAAAACCGTCTCGGCTCGTGGTGAGAGCCCCTCACCCCGCCCTCTCCCCGCAAGAGCGGGGCGAGGGAGACGACGGCCGTCGCGTGTTGCTAACCCAGCACCGTCTTGCCGTTTTTGATCACGGTGACGCCACGCGACTTCACCTTGGCTTCGAACGAGATCGTGTCGCCGTCCTTCCAGAGGTCCATGGTCACGGTCTCGCCGGGATAGACCGGCGAGGAGAACCGCGCGACGTGCCGGCGGAACGCGCTCGCATCGTAATCCGCATAGGTCTGGAGCACGCCACGGCAGGTGATGCCGTAGGTGCACATGCCGTGCAGGATCGGGCGAGGGAAGCCAGCCTTCTTGGCGAATTCGGGATCGGAGTGCAGAGGGTTGCGGTCGCCGCAGAGGCGATAGACCAGCGCCTGGTCGGGGCGCGTGGTGATGTCGATCGTCTTGTCGGGGCTGCGCGACGGCATCGCGTGCGGGTCGGGCTGGGTCAGGTTCGGCCCGCCGAAACCGCCGTCGCCGCGGGCAAAGCGCGAGGCAACGAGCGTTGCCAGCTTCTCGCCCTTCTCGTTCTTGAGCACGGTCTGGTGGCTGATGACGACACCCTTGTCCTTGCCCTTATCGTAGACCTCGACCACCGACGAGTCGGCGGTGATGTTGGCGGCGACCGGCAGCGGCTGATGGAAGGTGATGTCGCGCTCGCCGTCGACCACCATGACGCGGTTGAGATTCATCTCGCCCGGCCCCGCGCCCCACGCCGCGACGGAGGCAAACGTCGGCACCACCTTCAGCGGCCGCGGCGTCAGCGTGCCCTCGTTGACGAAGGCGAGCTCGTTCTCGTCCATGGGATCGGCGCCGAGGCCGATGCCGTAGGCGTAGAGCATCACCTCGCGATCGCCGTAGGTGTATTTCTGGCCGATATTTTTGAGCCCCTTGAGCTCTTCGTATCTGGCGGACATTTTGCTTGTTTCCTCCGGTGGTTCCCATCCTCATGGTGAGGAGGCGCTCTTGCGCCGTCTCGAACCATGAGCAGGCCCAAATGCCTTCTTCGTCGTCGCCATCCTTCGAGACGCTTGCTTCGCAAGCTCCTCAGGCTAGACCGGCGTGAAGAACGGCAGCGGCGCGCCGTCGGTGGGCTTGAACACCACTTTCACCTTCTGGCCGATCTTCAGCTTCTCGAGATCGCAGTCGACGAAATTGGTCTGCACCGACGGTCCCTCCTTCAGCGCGACGTAGCCGATCGCATAAGGACCGGTCGGCGACTTCCGCATCAGGCTGTAGGTGTAGATCGTGCCCTCGCCCGAAGCCTCCTCCCACGCCGTCTTGTCGGAGTAGCAGAACGGGCAGATCGAGCGCGGGAAGTAATGCGCTTCGCCGCAGGTGGTGCAGCGCTTGATCATGAACTTGCCCTCTTTCGCGGCATCCCAGAACGCGGCGGTCTCGGGGTTCGTCACCGGTGCTGGATATTTTTTTGCATCTACCATCACACGCGCTCCAGAATGGCTGTCGAGGCGGCGTGGCGAACTCCCAAGAGGCCGCCGGTGCCGTGGGCGATGGCGAGATCGCAATTCCTGACCTGCACCTTCGGATGCGCCTCGCCGCGCAACTGCCTGACGGCCTCGATGATCTTGGTCATGCCGCCGCGATTGACGGGATGGTTGCTGCAGAGGCCGCCGCCGTCGGTGTTGAACGGCAGCTTGCCGACGCCCGAGATCAGATTGCCGTCGGCAACGAACTTGCCGCCCTCGCCTTTCTTGCAGAAGCCGAGGTCTTCGAGCTGCATCAGCACGGTGATGGTGAAGCTGTCATAGATCGAGGCGTATTTGATGTCCTTCGGCGTGATGCCAGCTTCCTCGAACGCGCGCGGGCCGGACCAGATGCCGGCGGAGTAAGTGAGATCGAGATCCTTGCCGCCGCGCGGTCCCTTCATCGCCTCGCCATGGCCGATCAGCTTGACGAGCGGCTTCTTCAGGCTCTTCGCAATCTCCGGCGTCGTCACGATCAGCGCGCCGCCGCCGTCAGAGACGACGCAGCAATCCAGACGATGCAAGGGATCGGAGATCATCGGCGAGTTCAGCACGTCCTCGACGGTGACAACGTCCTTGAGCATCGCATGCGGATTGTATTGCGCATGATGCGAGGCGGCGACCTTGATCCAGGCGAGTTGCTCGCTCGTGGTGCCGTAGTCGTGCATATGGCGCATGGCACACATGCCATAGGCATTGTGCGTGGTCGCGCCATAGGCGGATTCGAAATCGGCCTCCGCGCCGGCTGCGCGCGGCGGCATCGCGCCGGTGCGCGGCTTGCCAGCCAGCGTGATCAGCGCAATCGAGCACTTGCCCGCCGCGATCGCCTCAGCCGCGTGGCCAAGATGGATGATGTAGGAGCAGCCGCCGGTCTCGGTGGAATCGACGTGACGGAGCTTCTTGGTGTTCAGGCCGAGATAATCGACCATCGGCCAGGCGCCGCCGGGCGCATCGCCCGCGCAGAAATAGCCGTCGACATCGTCCTTGGAGATCCCGGCGTCCTCGATCGCGCCCTTGGCGACCTCGGCGTGGAGCTGGGCGGTGGATTTGTCCGGCGCATGCCGGGTCGGATGTTCGTAGATCCCGGCAATGTAGGCCTTGCCCTTGATGGTCAAAACAGAGGTCTCCGCTCGCGTTTCTTCTTGGCTCTTTTTTCTGAACCGCACTGGCCTGATTGGCAAGCGCGGAAATATTCCGTCGCGCGAGAGGGCAGCGGGTGGGCGCAACTCCCTGCTTCTCTCTCACGGGTGCATTTCTGGACTGCTTCGCTGCGCTCGCAGTGACGGCGAGCCAACTCGCAGTGACGGCGAGCCAACCAGAAGCCTAAAAGTGTTTTGCCCGACGGCACAAGCGATTTTTCGTTTTTTCGAAAATAACCCGTTTTACGAAAACAACCCCATGCACAGTAGAACTGTGGTTGATTTCAAACAGGAAATCAGAAGGCGGGATAGCTTAATGCACCCGACACCCTCTCCCGCGATCAAGCCGCACTCGGACGCAGGCGATAGCGGAACGCAGTCACGGCGGCGAGGATCAGGCCGAAGACAAGGAAAACCGCGCCACCCTTCACGCCAAAACTGTTCTGGTATTGGGCTTCGGCCGCGTCGTCGACGATCAAAGGCCGCGCATCCGGCTGGCGCGCGAGGTACCGGATTTTTGTCTGCCTGACCGTCTGGACGCCATTCCGCGTGATCTGCCGCCAGAATCCCTGACTGATATGGGTCGGCCCATAACTCTGCTGTCGTCCGCTCTTGTCGGTCCAAGCCAGGGTGACGAGATAACTCGGAGCGTCGCCGGCCTTGGTCACTTCGCCATAGGCTCGCGTGATATCCGCAGTGACTTCGTCCCCGTGATCGAGGATCTCGTTCAAGGTACTTTGCTCGGAATATGAGTTCACCAGCATGTAGCCGCCGAACGGAAGCATCACGGCGGTCAGGATCCCGAGGGTAAAAGGAAAGGGACGCCGCGATCCGGCGGCAATTGCTGCACTTCCCGGCCCGCTTCGGCCCGCCGACCATGCCTGCCATCCCATCACGAGCACCAGGAGCACGAGGCTAACACCTGCTCCCGCCAGCATGAATCCGGACGTGGATCGGATATGGCTCAAATGGTCGTCGAGATCTTCGACAATCACCGGAAGCGATGAATCGTCGTCAACGGCCTGAATGGGGACCGTCAGGAGCTTGAGCTGATGGCCGACCGTGATTCGCGCCGCATAGGCAGCGCTGACCGCAATCCCCTTGCGCTCGCGCTGAACGCCGTCCTTTCCGGTCCATTGCAGTCCGATCGACAGGTTCTCGTCGACATAGCGGGGCCAGACCCCGTCAAACACGAACGGAAACCGGTTCGACACGACTTCGGCCGACGTGATCTTGCCCGTGGTGCCATAGCCGTCGCGCATGACGCGTTCGATGTCATGCTGATGCCAGTATATCCCCAGCGCCGCCAATAGCCCGACGACGACAAATACCATCAAACCACCGCGCAATGACATCGATCGCCGCCCCACATAGCGCACGACCGCATGACCTGCCGCGCTTCGCTATCAAAGGTTGCTGATATCGCGCAGCTGCAACTTTTGTCAAACGCGGATCTGTAGGGTGGGTTAGCGACAGCGTAACCCACCTCTTTGCTTTCCCACACGAAAGCAGAATGGTGGGTTACGCCTTGCGGTCTGCGCTTCGCGCAGTCCGCAAGGCTAACCCACCCTACTCCGCCGCGATCTGCCTTGGCGCTGGCGGCGGGCTCGCGAGGTCGGCGGCGAGTTGGGCGTAGCGGGCTTTTGCGTCGGCGACGGCCTTCTCCTTCACCGGGCCGTAGCCGCGGATGTGGTCGGGCAGTGACAGCAATTCGACCGCGGTATCGATGGTGAGCGGCGACAACAGGCTGAGCACGATGGCGACGTCCTTCTCGTAACCGGCGATCAGGTCGCGCTCGAGCTTGCGGTCGGCGCTGCGGCCGAAAATGTCGAGCGGCGTGCCGCGCAGGAATTTCAGCTTCGCCAGCACGCGGAAGACGTTCAGCATCCATGGGCCGAAGGCGCGCTTCTTCGGGCGGCCGAGCGAATCGACGCCAGACGCCAGAATCGGCGGGGCCAGGTTGAAGCTGAATTTGTAGTCGCCCTCGAACTGGTCGCGGAGCTGCTGCGCGAAGGCGCCGTCGGCGAAGAGACGCGCGACCTCGTACTCGTCCTTGTAGGCGAGCAGCTTGGCGTAGTTGATCGCGACCGCGCGGGGAAGGGCATCGCCATAGCCGCCCTTCACCGCGGCATCACGAACCTGGTCGACCAGCTTGCGATAGCGCTTTGCCAGACGGCTGTTCTGGTAGGCAATGAGATGCTTGGCGCGGTGCTCGACGACTTCGTCGAGCGTCATGGCATCCAGCGTCTTGGGCGCTGCGACTTCGTCCGTTCCTTTCAACATGGCGACGAAGCGCGCTGGGTCCGCCACAGCGAGGCGGCCGAGGCGGAAGGCTTCCTTGTTCATCTTGATCGCGACGCCGTTGACCTCGATCGCCTGCTCGATCGATTCCGCCGACAGCGGGAACAGCCCCTTCTGATAGGCGTAGCCCATCATCATCATGTTGGTGGCGATGGCATCGCCGAGCAGCTGCTCGGCCGGCTTGGTAAAATCGAAGAACACCGAGTCCTTGTGCAGCGCTGTTTCCAGCAATCCGTTCAGCTTGCGGCTCTGGAAATTGAAGTCGCGGTTGAGGACGAAATCGGCGGTCGGGATGACGTGGCTGTTGATGATGCCGCGGGTGCGGCTGGAGTCGCAGAGCGAGATCGTGTCCTTGGCGACCGCCACCACCTCGTCGGCGGCGAGCACGACATCGGCGGTGCCGGTGACGATGCGCGAGCAGGTTACCTCGGCCGGATGATCCGACAGGCGGACGTGGCTGAGCACCGCGCCACCCTTTTGCGCCAAGCCCGACATGTCGAGGATCATCGAGGCCTTGCCCTCGATATGGGCGGCCATGCCGAGCAGCGCCCCGATGGTGAGCACGCCGGTGCCGCCGACACCGCCGACCGCGATGTTGTACGGCTTGTCCAGCGTCGGCCGCGATGCCGGCTCCGGCAGTTCGCCGATGTCGGACAGCTCCGCCGGCGCGCGGTGGCGCGGCGCCCCGCCGTCAATGGTGACGAAGGACGGGCAGAAGCCTTTGAGACACGAATAGTCCTTGTTGCAGGACGACTGGTTGATGGCGCGCTTGCGGCCGAACTCGGTCTCCAGCGGCTCGACCGAGATGCAGTTCGACTGCACCGAGCAGTCGCCGCAACCTTCGCAGACCGCCGGGTTGATCATGACGCGCCGCGCCGGATCTTCCAGCGTGCCGCGCTTGCGGCGGCGACGCTTCTCGGCGGCGCAGGTCTGTACGAAGACGATGGCGGATGCGCCCTTCACCTTGCGCAGCGTCTTCTGAACCGTGTCGAGTTCGTCCCGATGCGCGGTCTTGACGCCGGGCGCGATCTCTCCCGCCGGATAGGCGTCGGGATTTTCGGAGACCAGATAGATCTCGCGGATGCCTTCGCTGTGGAGCTGGAAGGTGATCTGCTGCGGCGACAATTCGCCGTCGACATGCTGGCCGCCGGTCATCGCGGTCGCGTCGTTATAGAGGATCTTGTAGGTGATGTTGGCGCCGGAGGCGACCGCCTGGCGGATCGCAAGGCTGCCCGAGTGAAAATACGTGCCGTCGCCGAGATTGGCGAACACGTGATCTTCCTTGGTAAAGGGGGCAACGCCGACCCACGGCACGCCCTCGCCGCCCATATGGGTGAAGGTCTCGGTGGAGCGATCCATCCACAGCGCCATGAAGTGGCAGCCGATGCCGGCGAAGGCGCGGCTGCCTTCGGGCACCTTCGTCGAGGTGTTGTGCGGGCAGCCGGAGCAGAAATAGGGCGTGCGGGAGACGGGTGCTACGGCCTGCATCTGGGTGGCCTGGCGGCCGTTGAACCAGTCGGCCTTGGCGCGCAGCATGGCCGCAATTTCAGGATTGAGATCAAGTCGAAGCAGGCGCTCGGTGAGCGAACTGGCCAGTGAGGCGACGCTGAGCTCTTCGGCAAAGGGGAGGAAGCGCTTGTCGTGATCGTCCATCTTGCCGATGATGCGGGGACGGACATCGTCGCGCCAGTTGAACAGCTCCTGCTTCACTTGATTCTCGACGATCTCGCGGCGCTCTTCGATGATGAAGATTTCCTCGAGGCCTACAGCGAATTGCCTGACGCCTTCCGGCTCCAGAGGCCAGGGCATGCCGATCTTGTACAATCGCAGTCCGATCTTGGCGGCGATTTCGGGTGTGATACCGAGCTCGCGCAGCGCCTGCCGGATATCCTCGTAGCTCTTGCCGGACGCCATGATGCCGTAGCGGGCGTTCGGCGAATCCATGGTGATGCGGTTCACCTTGTTGGCGCGCGCGAAAGCGATCGCGGCAAAGCCCTTGTAGTCCTGGAGGCGGCGGTCCTGGGCAAAACGATCGTCGGGCCAGCGCAGATTGAGGCCGCCCTCGGGCATCTCGAAATCGGTGGGAATCACGAACGGCGTCATCTCGTCGGTGAGGTCGATCTCGGCGGTGGTCTCCACCGTCTCGGTGATCACCTTCATGCCGACCCAGCAGCCTGAATAGCGCGACATCGCGATGCCGAGCAGGCCCATCTCGATCATCTCGTGGATGCTGGACGGATAGAGATAAGGCATCAGCGCCGAGATGAACGCGTGGTCCGACTGATGCGGGACGGTGGAGGATTTCGCACCGTGGTCGTCACCGGCAAGGCACAGCACGCCGCCGTTCTTGGCGGAGCCGGCCGCATTGCCGTGCCGGAAGACGTCGCCGCAGCGATCGACCCCGGGACCCTTGCCGTACCAAATGCCGACCACGCCGTCATATTTGGCGCCGGGCGAGAGGTTGAGCTGCTGCGAGCCCCAGACGGCGGTCGCCGCCAGATCCTCGTTCACGCCGGGCTGGAATTTGATGTTGTACTGCTCGAGATGCTTTCGCGCGGCGAACAGCTGCTGGTCGTAGCCGCCGAGCGGCGAACCGCGATAACCTGAGATGAAGCCGGCGGTGTTCAGCCCCGCGGCGCGGTCGCGGCGAATCTGGGCCATGGGCAGGCGCACCAGCGCCTGAATGCCCGTCGTAAAAATATGGCCTGTGTCCTGGGTGTATTTTTGATCGAGACTGATCGGACCCTGGTTGATGCCCATTGTTGTCCTCTTCCGCCCTTTTGAGCGTCTGGCCACTTAAGCCGTTGCCTGCCCGTTGTTTTTAGCTAGGGCGCGCCGACCACCGTCGCCACTCTATGTCGGATATTTAACGCGGCGCATCACAAATCTGGGCTTTCCGCGATGGCGGGAAAAAACGCAATTTCGTGGCCGGAAAGGCATTGGCGATTTTCAATTTGTGTCACCATACCCCCGCTGCCGCGAAACGACATGACGCCGCTATGATTCGGCACTCGACGATTGGTCGCAGGAGAAGGCTTTCGATGCGGACGATTCTGGCTGTTGCGCTCTTGTGCAGTGCGGTTGCGGGCGCTTCCGTCGCCGCCGAGCCGTCGCCCGAGGTGATCGCTTACGGCAAAGCACTGGTCGAGGCCGGCGACTGCGCGGGCTGCCACACCGCCGATCCGGCAAAACCGTTCGCGGGCGGCAAGCGCATCGACACGCCATTCGGCGCGATCTATGCGCCGAACCTGACGCCGGACCGCGACACCGGGATCGGCGCCTGGCCGGATGCCGATTTCACCCGCGCGGTACGTTACGGCATCGCGCCGGACGGCTCGCGCTACTACCCGGCCTTCCCCTACCCCTACTTCACCCGGATGACCAAGGACGACACGCTGGCGATCCGCGCCTATCTCGGCACGCTTGCGCCTGTTATCAGCCGCAACAAGCCGCCCGAGTTGCGCTGGCCGTTCGGCTATCGCGGCCTGATGCGGGCCTGGAATTTGCTGTTCTTCAAGCCCGGCCTTTTCGAGCCGGACCAGACCAAAAGCGTGGCGTGGAATAGAGGCGGCTATCTCGTCACGGGACCAGGCCATTGCGGCGCCTGCCACACGCCGAAGAACTATTTTGGCGCGGACAAGACCGCGCAGGCGCTGTCGGGCAGCGAAGTCGGTGGCTGGTACGCACCGCGCCTCGATGGCGCCCCGCGCAGCGGTTTGCAATCGTGGAGCGCCGAGGACATCACCGAATATCTGCAGAGCGGCCGCAACGCCAAGAGCCATGCCGGCGGGCCGATGGCCGAGGTAATCGTCAATTCGACGTCCAAGATGAGCGATGCCGATGTCCGTGCGATAGCGGTTTACCTGAAGAGCCTGCCGCCGTCGCGCCGTGAGACGATCGTGACGCCGCCCGATGAGGCCGAGATGAAAGCAGGCCAGGCAGTCTACGCAAAATTCTGCATCGCCTGCCATGAAGCCGACGGCAGCGGCGCGCCGCGCATCTATCCGCCGCTGCCGGCCAATGCGCTGCTGCAATCGATCAACCCGTCCTCCACCCTGCGCATCATCCTCGACGGCGCGCGCACCGTGACGACGCCGCGGGCGCCGAATACCGGCGAGATGCCGGCCTATGCCAGGCAATTGTCCGATGACGAGATCGCCGCGGTGACGAACTACATCCGCAATTCCTGGGGCAATGCGGGCCCGCTGGTGACGCCGGCGCAGGTAGCGAAGGCGCGCGGACAGGAGCCGTAGCTAGGGCTCCTGCTCCTCATCTCCCGTGAACACGAATTTCGGCATCTCCCATTTGTAGCGCACCGCGAGCAGGCGAAAGCTGAGGCCGAGCACGAAAGTCAGGATCGTCCAGAGCTCGGCGTTGAGATTGAGGCCGAAGGCGGTGGCATAGAACAGGCCGGTCACGACCGAAACACTGGCGTAGAGTTCGGAGCGGAACAGCAGCGGCACGTCGTTGCAGAGCACGTCGCGCAGGACACCGCCGGCGCATCCCGTCACCATGCCCGAGACGATGACGATGGGCAGCGAGGCATCCATCTGCCAGGCGACGTTACAGCCGATCATGGTGAAGACCACGAGGCCGATGGCATCCAGCACGATGAAAGCGACGTGCAGCCGGTGTACCAAGCGCGCGATCAGGATCGTCAGCAGCGCCGACCCCCCCGGCAGCGCGAGGTAGACCGGATTTGCAACCCAGACCAGCGGATAGTGACCGAGAAAGAGGTCGCGCAGTGTGCCGCCGCCAAGCGCGGTGACGCAGGCGAGAAGACAGACGCCGACATAATCCATGCTGCGCCGGCCGGCGGCCAACGCTGCCGTCATGCCCTCCGCCGAGATGGCGACATATGCCAGAAGGTGCAGCACGCTGTCGGTTGGCGGCAAACTCCACATCGACTTGTTCCCTTGTCGCGGCCATGGAACCCCGTCCATGGTTCCTTCCGGAACAGGTTCCCGATTCCCGGGATAAGGGCAACATGCGACGAAAGCATAAAGGGCCCGGAACAGAATCTCGCATCCACGGGTTGTCCCGCCGCAATCAACGAGGAGACCCAATCGATGGCTGACGACCGTTTTCCCAACGATCCGTACCGCCCGAACCTCGCCGACGATGAGTACCTTCGCGCGGCGCGCCGGGATGCCGACCTTCAGGTCGATCCCGAGTTGGGTGAAGGCCCCGCCTCCAGCGGCAAGGTCGCGCTGTTCGCGGTGGCGATCGCCCTGGTGCTGGGTGCCGTGTTCTATGGCTTGAACAATACCAGCACGAACAACCAGGCGAGTAACACGCCTGCTACGCAGACCGCGCAGCAGACGGCTCCGGCCAATCCAGCCGCACCTCCCGGCATGCGTGACGTGACGCCGCGCAACAACACCGCGCCAGGCGTGACCACAGGCGCGGCGCCGAGCAAGCCGGCCCCGGATACGCAGACGCCGTCTGACGGCGCCAAGTAACGATTTGCGACAATGTGCGACGGCGGCGGATCGAAAGGTCCCGCCGCCTTTCGTTTGGATCTAGCCAAACATCTTGTTGAGCTCGCCGCCGGGATAGCCGCCGGCAAGCTCGGTGAACGTTCCCTTCTCCGCCATCTCCTTGGCTGCGCGCATGAAGCCGCCCCAGGCGGCCCGGGCGAGCGAACCGCCGACGCTGATCCGGCGCACGCCGAGATCTTCGGCCTCCCTTAACGACAGGCCCGAGCCGCCGATCAGCAGGTTGAACGGCTTCGGATGGACCGCCTTCACCACCGCGGCGATGTCCTCGCGGGTCTTCAGGCCCGGTGCATAGAGACAGTCCGCGCCGGCATCGGCGTAAGCGGTGAGCCGGTCGATGACGAGCTTGAGGTCGGTGACGCCCCAGAGATACGCCTCGCAGCGGCCGACCAGCAGTGTGCTGCTGTCGCCGATCGCCTTGCGCGAGGCCTTGATGCGCTCGACTGCGAGCGCCCGCTCGTAGATCGGCTTGTCCTTGTCGCCGGTGGAATCCTCGATCGAGAGGCCGGCGATACCGGTCCGCACGCCGCGCTCGACATTCTCCGCAACCTTGTCCGGCTCGATTGCGAAGCCGCCTTCGAAATCCGCATTCACGGGGATGTCGACCGAAGAGCTCAATGCTGCCAGATGCTGACAGACGTCCTCGACGGTAACGCGATTGTCGGCCCTGCCGATGGTCCAGGCAAAGCCCGCGCTCGACGATGCGATCGCCTTGAAACCAAGATGCTGCAACGCTTTGGCGCCACCGACATCGACCGGATTGGGCAGGATGAAGCAGCCGCTCTCGTGCATCTTCCGAAATGTCGCGCGCTTGTCAGCAATTGTCACCGGCATATTGTTCTCTCCCATGTTGGCCGCGCAGACATAGGCACGCCGACTCGGACGCGCTAGTGCGCGTCGTGCACCGCGCGGCTGTCCTTCGGCGCCTGCTCGCGATCGTTCATGCCGTAGTCACGGATGACGCTGGCGATGCGCAGATGATAGTCGGCGAAGATCTGCGCCCTGCCCTTGGCCTGCGTGCGTCGGTGCTCCATCGTGTTGCGCCAGGCTGCGACGGCCGCCTCATTCCGCCAGAACGACAGCGACAGGATCTTGCCCTTCTCGGTCAGGCTTTCGAACCGCTCGACCGAGATGAAGCCGTCGATGGTTTGCAGGATCGGTTTCAGATCGGCCGCGAGGTCGAAATAGTCCTGGCGATGTTCCGGCTTGGGCCAGACCTCGAATATCACCGCGATCATGGACGTCTCCTTATCGTTGGTGACCTACACTACCACTTTGCGCAGGAAGGTGCGCTCCTCCGCGAGGATGAACTTGTTGTCCTCGGCAAAGTGGAAATTCGCCATGCTTTCGGCATCCTGCCGCAGCCGCGCGCGATAGGCTTCGTAGGCGGCGAGGCTCTCGAAGGTGATCAGCGCAAACGCAATGTTGTTGGTGCCCTCATGCGGCATGAAATAGCCGATCAGGTCGCCGCCGCATTTCGGGATGATGGTGAGCCAGCGCTTCGAATATTCCTCGAACTGAGCGCGCTTGAACGGGTCGAGTTGGTAGCGGATGAAGACGGTGATGGACATGTTGGGCTCCTGGGTTGCCGCCGCCAATGCGAGCGCAGCAAGGTCTCGTAGGGTGGGCAAAGCGAAGCGTGCCCACCTCGTTTATTCGCAACGACGGTGGTGGGCACGTCGCTATGCTCCTTTGCCCACCCTACGACGCTCCTCGCAATAACGACGAGGTGAAAGACTACGCGCTTGCCCGACTACAATGCTTCGGCTATCATCGAAGCATGAAATCAGGACCCGACATCGCCATGGTCGCCGCGCTGGTCGGCGACCCCGCCCGCGCCAACATGCTCACGGCGCTGATGAACGGACGCGCGCTCACCGCAAGCGAGCTTGCGCAGGAGGCCGGCATCACGCCGCAGACTGCGAGCTCGCATCTGGCAAAACTCGAGGCCGGCGGGCTGGTCGAGCCGGAGAAGCAGGGCCGCCACCGCTACTACCGCCTCACCGACGACGACGTCGCCGGCGTGCTCGAAGGGCTTGCCGGCCTTGCCGCGCGCACCGGCCACATGCGCGTGCGCACCGGGCCGAAGGATCCGGCGCTGCGCCGCGCACGGATCTGCTACGACCACCTCGCCGGCGATCTCGGCGTGCAGATGCTCGATAGCTTGCGCGAGCGAAACCTGGTCCGGCAGAAAAAGCAGGAGATCGAGCTGACCGCCGAAGGCGAGCGCTTCCTCGCCAAGTATCTGCAGATCTCGCCCGACATGCTCAGCCATCCGCGCCGCCCGGTCTGCAAGGCCTGCCTCGACTGGAGCGAGCGGCGTCATCATCTCGCCGGCACACTCGGTGCCGCCATGATGCAGCGCTTCGCCGAGCTGAAATGGGCCGCGCGCGACGCCACCCCCGGCAGCCGCGTGGTGAATTTCACCCGCACCGGCGACAAACAGTTCGCGGCGCTGTTCGGGACCAGGAAGGACTGATCACGCGAGCTGCGTGACGGCACACAATCGCGTGTGGACGCGGGCTCTCGTCATGGCCGGAGCTTGACCCGGCGATCCACTCGCTTATGGCCTCCGTCATTCCATGCGAAGCATCGAACCCCGAATCTCGAGGTTCCGGGTTCGCGCTCCGCGCGCCCCGGAACGACGCCACCAAGAGAGCCGCCATGATTCGCATTTTCCCGGCCGCCCTTGCCGCCGTACTGCTCGCTTTCCCACTCACCGCGCACGCCGCCGACACGTCCCAACGCGAACCCTACGGCATCGCGCTCGAGGGCTTTGCCTATCCCTATCCCGTGCACCTGTTGCCGGTCGTGAACAATGGCGAGCAACTCAGCATGGCCTATATGGACGTCGCGCCGGCGCAGCCGAACGGCCGCACCGTGGTGCTGCTGCATGGGCGTAACTTTCCATCGAGCTACTGGGCACCGTCATCAAGATGCTAAACGAGGCCGGTTATCGCGTCGTGGTGCCGGACCAGATCGGCTTCGGCAAATCCTCCAAACCTATGGGCGAATTGCATTTCGACACGCTGGCGCGCAACACCATCGCCCTGCTCGACCACTTGGAGATCAACAAAGCCGACATTGTCGCGCATTCGCTCGGCGGCATGCTGGGCGTGCGTATCGCGCGCGCTTACCCGGATCGCGTCGTCCACCTCGTGCTGACGGCCCCGATCGGGCTCGAGGACTACCGCCTCTATGTGCCGCCGACCCCGACTGAGAAGATCATCGAGACCGAGGACAAGCTCACCGCTGACGGCTATCGCAAGCAGCTCCAGACCAACTACGCCATCAAGCTGCCGCCTGAGGCAATCACGCCGTTCATCGATGCCCGCTTCAACATCAAGGGCAGCCCGGATTACCCGCGCTGGCTGCACGCCTTCGTCAGTTCGGGCCAGATGATCTATCGCGAGCCGGTCGCTCACGAGATTCCTCTCATCACCGAACCGACGCTGTTCATCATGGGCGCCGACGACCACAACGCGCCGGGCCGGCTGAACGCGCCGGAAGCGCTGCGGCCCAAGATGGGGCAGAACGCGGAGCTTGCGAAAGCATTTGCCGCCAAGATGGCGAATGCACGGGCTGAAGTGATTCCGGACACCGGCCACTTGGTTTTCCTGGAAGCGCCGGAGAAGTACCGGGAGTTGGTGCTGGGCTTTCTCGGCCACTAAAGCGTGTTCGAGCGAAGTGGATACCGGTCGCGTCAAGAAAACGCGTCAGACAACATTGCTGTCGCGCAAGGCAGCACGCGAAGAATGTTCATGCCGCATTCAGGTCACGATAGGCAGATTTGGATCGCGACGTGTCGGCACGTGCCCCTGATTTAATGGGTCGAATCGTGTCTTTTGATTCAATGTGCGCCGCAAGCGCCAATTCATCGAAGAACCTGCCGCCAGAGACTTGGCCCCAAGAACGAGAAGGAAGGTCAAATGAAATATCTGTTCGCCGCTGTGATGCTCGCCAGCGCGGTCGTCGGCTTCAGCGAGGCAGCCAGCGCCGCCGGTGGTTGCGGCCCGGGCTGGTACCGCGGCCCCTATGGCGGCTGCCGTCCGATGCGCGGTCCGGTCGTCGTGGCCCCTCGCCGGGTCGTGGTCGCCCCGCCGGTCGTCGTCGTGCGTCCGCGCGTGTGCCCCTATGGCTTCCGCTGGTACGCCGGCCGCTGCCGTCCGTTCTGATCGCTCGCACTTGGGAAATGGCCACACCGCGAAAGCTTGCGCGGCCATTTTCGTTGCAACGGTTCGCACATAACAAAAAGGGGATGGCAATCGCGATCCCCTTTTTCAGTCCACGCGCGGCGTTACCAGTGACGCCAGTGGCGGCGGTGCCAGCGACGGCGCCAGCCCCAATGGCGATGGCGCCAGCCCCAGTGGCGGCCATGCCAACGGCCGTGACCGTGCCAGCGCACCTGCTCAGGTTTCAGCTGGGCGGCTTCTTCGCTGCTGGTGACGGCGGGATGAGCGTCCGGATTGCCCTGCGGCATGCCGGCAGTGCCGAGCGGCTGCGGCGCGAGTGGCGCGGCCTCTGCGGTGGTGGTCAACGCGGCGGCTCCCGCCGCGACACCGAATGCAAGTTTCAGAAAGTTCCGGCGCTCCATGACATGTCCTCTGCTTGATCGATCAAGTGATGCAGAGGAAGTGTCGTGGTCGTGACATGAACTACCGCTGAATCGCGCGTTCAGATTCGTTGCTAAGGCGGCAGGAACGCGCGCACGCGGATAGCATTGATGGGTTCGCTTTGCTCGACCATCCTACGAGGTCGCTCCCATTTTCCGGGGTCTATCAAATAATTCGCGTCCCCATGTCGGAACGCGCCGCCTTCATCCGTCCTAAGCCGAGACAGCAAGGAGACACCGCATGGTCGACCTCACCCTGACCACCTTCGACTGGGTTCCACCGCCCCCGCGCGGCTTCGTTCGCGATCTCCGTGTGCGCTGGGCACTCGAAGAAGCTGCCTTGCCCTATCGCGTCGCGAGCGTGCCGTTCGGCGATCGCGGCCCCGCGCATCTCGCGCACCAGCCGTTCGGCCAGGTGCCGTGGCTCACCGATGGCGACATCTCGATCTTCGAGAGCGGCGCGATTCTACTGCATCTGGGGGAGCTCAGCGCGAAGCTGATGCCAACTGATCCGCCCGGCCGCAGCGAAGCCACGGAATGGGTGTTCGCCGCGCTCAACTCGGTGGAGATGGCAAGCCTGCCCTGGACAATGTCGAAGTTCATGGGCCATGCGAGCGACACGCCCGCGTGGAAATTCGTGGACGACTTCCTCAAGCTTCGCCTCAAGCATCTCGAGCCGGTGCTCGCGGCGCGCGAATGGCTGGCGGGGTCCTTCTCCGTCGCCGACATCCTAACGTCGGACGTGCTGCGCGTCGTCGATGGTTTCGACGGGCTGGCGGACAGTCCTGCCTGCCGCGCCTATGTCACGCGCGCCACCGGCCGCCCGGCCTTCGCCAAAGCCCACGCGGATCAGCTGGCGCATTTCGCGGCGGCGGACGCGGCGCGCTCGTGATCGGTAGGGCGGATTTACGATCGTAATCCGCCAAAGGCTACACGTTACACCAGCTTCATCGGCGTATCGGCAACCACACGCAAATCGATCCTGCCGATCAACGCGGATCGGCGCGCCTCGGCAGCACCGATCGCATCGTCCGTCTGCCGCAATGTGCTGATGTTCGAGCCAAGCGAGACGATGCCGCCGAGCACGAGGGCGATCGAGCCGATCGCGGCGGTCTGACCAAAACCGAACAGTCCGAGGATGGTGACCAGGAGCAACGCCGCACCGCTGCCGATCGCGATCTTGGACGCCAGGATGTACTTCCGGCACCGCTCGGCGATCTCGGCGAGCCGTTCGATCCGGGCTTCGATCTCAGAGATTTCGTCGGTCGGGTCGGTTTCGGTCATGGGATTGCGGACGTCGGATCCCGATTGTAGGGCGGATTAGGCGTAGCCGTAATCCGCCGCATGCATTGTCGAAAAGATTGGCGGATTACGCTTCGCTAATCCGCCCTACGCTTCTTCTCACAACGGCAAATTGTCGTGCTTCTTCGCCGGCGCTTCCACCTTCTTGTCCTTCAGCATCGCCAGCGCCCGCGCGATGCGCTTCCGCGTCGAGTGCGGCATGATGACGTCGTCGATGTAGCCGCGCTCGGCGGCGATGAAGGGGGACAGGAAGCGGTCTTCGTATTCCTTGGTCCGGGCGGCGATCTTGTCGGGGTCGCCGATGTCGGAGCGGAAGATGATCTCCACCGCGCCCTTGGCGCCCATCACCGCGATCTGGGCGGTCGGCCAGGCGTAGTTCATGTCGGCGCCGATTTCCTTGGAGGCCATGACGTCGAAGGCGCCGCCATAGGCCTTGCGGGTGATGATGGTGACGAGCGGCACGGTGCACTGGGAATAGGCGAACAGCAGTTTTGCGCCGTGCTTGATCAGGCCGCCATATTCCTGCGCGGTGCCGGGCAGGAAGCCCGGCACGTCGACGAAGGTGACGATCGGGATGTTGAAGGCGTCGCAGAAGCGGACGAAGCGCGCGGCCTTGCGTGAGGCGTCGCTGTCAAGCACGCCGGCGAGCACCATCGGCTGGTTGGCAACGAAGCCGACGGTGCGGCCTGCGATGCGGCCGAAGCCCGTGACGATGTTCTTGGCAAAGCTCTCCGCTATCTCGAAGAAGTCGCCCTCGTCCACGACCTTCAGGATCAATTCCTTCATGTCGTAGGGCTTGTTCGGGTTGTCGGGGATCAGCGTGTCCAGCGACATGTCGAGGCGGCCGATGTCGTCGAAGCTCGGCCATTCCGGCACGCCGTCGGTGTTGTTGGACGGCAGGAAGTCGATCAGCCGCCGCATCTGCAACAGCGTCTCGACGTCGTTCTCGAACGCGCCGTCGGCGATCGAGGAGCGCGTGGCATGCACCGAGGCGCCGCCGAGCTCTTCCGCCGTGACGACCTCGTTGGTGACGGTCTTCACCACGTCGGGACCGGTGACGAACATGTAGCTGGTATTCTTCACCATGAAGATGAAGTCGGTCATCGCAGGCGAATAGACGTCGCCGCCGGCGCAGGGGCCCATGATGACGGAGATCTGCGGGATCACGCCGGAGGCGAGCACGTTGCGGCGGAACACATAGGAATAGCCGGCGAGCGCGGCGACGCCTTCCTGGATGCGGGCGCCGCCCGCGTCATAGAGGCCGATGATGGGCGCCCGCGCCTTCATCGCCATGTCCTGCAGCTTTGTGATCTTCAGCGCGTGCGTTTCCGAGAGCGAGCCGCCGAACACCGTAAAATCCTTGGCAAAGACGAAGGTCTTGCGGCCGTTGACGGTGCCCCAGCCGGTGACGACGCCGTCGCCGGGCACCTTCGTCTTCTCCATGCCGAACTCGGTGGAGCGGTGCTCGACGAACATGTCGAACTCCTCGAACGATCCCTTGTCGAGCAAGAGCTCGATGCGCTCGCGCGCGGTCAGCTTGCCGCGGGCGTGCTGCGCCTCGATGCGCTTCTCTCCGCCGCCGAGCTTTGCGCCGGCACGACGGTCTTCAAGGGCGTCCAGGATATGTTTCATTTGCTCCCGCCAGTTCTTAAGCCTTAAGTGATGCGGGGTTCTAACACGGCATTTTGCAGGCCGGGAAGCCGCTTTCGGCGCCGCAGGGCTGCCCTGAAGCAGCGTGAAAGCGCAAGGAATTACAGAGTTTTGCCTGGGAGGCGAGTATGGACAAAGGAGCGGCTGAGACCGGCTTTGTAAGCGGCGGGGTCAACATCCTGCTGCGGCTGGAGGGCCTGACCCTGTTCGCAGGGATGGTGATGCTGTACGCGGCCTGGGGCGGCTCATGGCTGGTCTTTGTCCTGCTCTTTTTCGTCCCCGATCTGAGCTTCCTCGCATACCTATCGGACACACGGTTCGGCGCGCTGATCTACAATGCCGCCCACAGCTACATGGCGCCGGTGGCGCTGCTGACGCTGGGCTTCGGTCTTGCCTCGCCCCTCACCCTCTCCATCGCCTTGATCTGGCTCGCCCATATCGGCATCGACCGGGCGCTGGGCTACGGCCTGAAATATTCCGCCGGCTTCGGATTTACCCATCTCGGCCGGATCGGCCGGCAGAAAGGCACCTGAACTGTCGCGCTTGCGCGGCGGGATGGCCGTCATTTTGTCGCGTCACGCCGGTTGACCGGGCCGACCGATTCAGGCTCGCTCCCCTTTCGTTGCGCGTCTCTGTCGATGCTTTCAACGAGACGTTGTCTCCGTGCCGATCGAGGTGCTTCGGCTGGCGCGCACTCAGTTCGACTATCTCTCCAGCGGTTTTGCGCGCAACGGCGACGTGATTTCGCAGGCGATGAGCGACATCGGCGGCTTCGCTATCGATCAGGCGACCGCGAAGAAGCTGGCTGACAGTCGATGCCAGCGCTACATACTCCGTCATTGCGAGCGCAGTGAAGCAATCCAGAATCTTTCCGCGCAGGGACTCTGGATTGCTTCGCTGCGCTCGCAATGACGCGCAGAGAGATGCGCGCCAGCGTTATACGCTAGCGCACGCGGCCGGACAGCCGCAGCACGAACACCAGCACTTCGGCGACGGCCTTGTAGAGATCGGGCGGGATCTCCTCGCCGAGCTCGACCTTGGAGAGCGCGCCGGCCAGCACCTCGTTCTCCTCGATCGGGATGTCATGGGCCTTGGCGATCTCCACGATTTTGGCGCCGATCGTGCCCTTGCCCTTTGCGACGACGACCGGCGCGCCGCTGCCCTTCTCATAATGCAGCGCAATTGCGAGCTTGGAGTCTTCGCTCATGTGGCGCGATCCAGGAAATGCCCGGCGCGGGCCGGCGCTGCTTGCGGCGGGATGCCGTCGCGCACCACGATGTCGCCGGGCTTGAGCTCAGCCTTGGTCAAGGCCTGATTGAGTTCGCCGATACTGGCGCGGAGCTGCTGCGCGGTCGCCGGGCGTTCGGCCCACATCCGCACAAAGGTCTTGTCGCCATTGAGCGTGATCAGCGCGTGCACGGGTCCGCTCGGCTCGACATTGAGGGAGAAGCGCGCGCGCCAGGCGCGCTTGGCGGGATCGGGCTGCTCGTTGCCGCCGTCGCGCGAGATCTCGAACTGCGCCATCGCAGTGCCTTGCGCCGTCGCAAACGGAATCTCGAAATTCCACTGCGGCACAGTCGAATCGATGCGATGGCCGCTGGCGTCAGTGCGGTCAGGCAGCGAGGCCACCTGCAGCAGCGTCTGCCGCGCGATCGCGGCATCGGTGTCGTCGAGCAGGCGATGCACGGTCGCAGCGAGTGGGGCATTTGGTGCGAGCGATGGCGAGGCGACCGATTGCGGCGAGGGCAACGCGCCGCGGAACGGCGGCGGCGGCGTCGTCGTACGCGCGGCCGCTTCGAAGACGTGGCTATCAGGCACGACCCTGGTGGAATCAGGCACATTGCCCGTCATTCGCGGCAGGTTTTGCGTGATCTCTTGCAGCAGGCTCGCGGCAAGGCCGGCGGAGATGGTCCGCGGCAGCGCCGCCTGCGGCGTTTCGCCCGCGATGTCCGCCAGCACGGCAGCGGCGAGCGTAGCGCCACGCGGCAATTGCGCCAGTTGGGCGATGTCCGCATCGGGCGATGGCAATACCACCTGCGCGGCCTCGCCCGCCACCTGAAGCGCGGAAGCAGCGGTCTGCGGCGTGGCCGCGGCGCTCGCCGGCTGCGCTTCGCCTTGCACCGGCGCCTGTGGCAAGCCGGTCTCGAGCGTGGTCAGCGTCTGCCGCAGTACGAGCAGCGCCGCCTTGAGGTCCGGCATAACGCCGGACGGCGGCATCGTGTCCGCCGCAAGCGAGGCCTCGAGAAACAGCCCGGACTTCTGGAAGGCGGATTCGATATCGCCGCCATCGAGTGCGGTGTTGAGCGGCGTCTGTTGCGCCAGCACATCCAGCACGGCCTGCTTCAGGCCAACAGGCAGATCGCTGCCGGTGACAATGGACGCTAGGTTGGCGAATAGTGGCGCCTGGCTGCCCTGCTTGGTCACGGCCTCGACCGAGGCTGCGGTGACGGCGACCTGCTCGGCCGGCGTCAAGAGATTGCGGGCCGCGGTCGCGGATGGCGCAAGCGGCGGGCTGTCCACCAGCGAGGCCGCCGTGGGCGTCAGCGTGACCTGATCGGCGCTCGCCTTGCCGGCGCCGTTGACGACGGCGAGCCGGATAGTGCCGTCGTTCTGCGACACCGCGAGCTGGAGATTTTGCCCAGCGGTCAGCGACACCTCGGACATCACGTCCATCGACAAATTGGCGATCGCGATCCGCACCAGATTCTCGGCGAGCACGCTGACGACCTTGGCATCGACGACGCTGCCGGCCTGGAGCATAAGATCCGGCGTCGCCGCATCAGCCACGGGGCTGGCGGCACTGACGGGAATGATCGAGCTTATCGGCGTCGGCATCTCAAGGGCCCGGGGAATGCTGCCCCACCCTAAGGGCGCCGTCGTAAACCTCTCGTTAAGGACCTTTGGCCGCCGGCGGATTCACGGCCGCCAGCACCGCCACGGCGGCCTCGAAATCCCGCAGCCGCGTGGCACGGCGTGCGGCCGCCTCCTCGTCCACGCCCCAATGGTCGGCATTCCAGTCCTCGTCGACATGGGCGGCGGCCCAGACCTGGTCGGCGTCACGCACGCCATGGGCCAGCGCCAGCGCCAGCAGCGCCGAGCCGGTCAGGGTCGTGACCACATGGAGCGCTGCGACTGACCAGGCATCCTCCGGCAGCGCGGCGCGGGCAGCGCGGAGCGCCTCGTCCGGCTGCTTCACATGCATGATGCCTTCAGAGAGGATGAAATGCGCTCCTAGCGCCTCCGCGGCCCAGAACAGCACGGGATCCCAATGCGCAGCCTCGCGGGCGACCAGCCCCTCCGGGTGGCCGGCGCGATAGAACAGCAGATCGGTCTCGAAGTATTTTGCGAGGTCGTCAGCGACGAGCTCGACGCGGTCGATCACGCCCTCGACCACGCTGTTGGCGATCCGCGTCAGCGGCATAATCACGGGATCGATCGCCTCTCCCTGGGCGGCCCATTCCGCGGCCACGGCATCGGCGAGCGTCCGCGACGGGATCACCAACCGGCGGGCGGAGGGCGTGCGGATCGGCCTGCCGTCGAGCGTGATGGCAAAGCCGCCCTCGGCCTCAGTAGCGCCGGCCTCCTTGTAGAAGCGCTTGCGCAGCGGGGTCCGTGCGGACGCGCGCGCCGATTCCCGCGGATCCGCCGGCGGCTGCCCGGCTGCTTCCTCGAACAATTCGCGCATGTGAGTTTTCGGTCTCCGCCGCTGAATGCTTGGCTTTTAAGGTAAGAGCGGCGGCCGATAAAGCGAGCGGCGGGCATGAGGGAACTTGCGGGCCGCGTGCCCTATTAGATCGCGCAACTACTCTTCAGGCGCGTTCTCGATCGGGTCGAACCGGCTCGCGTCCAGTCCGAGCAGATTCCACGACTGCTGCATGTGCGGCGGCAGCGGCGCTGTGGCATCGATGAAGCCGCCGCGCGGATGTGGGATGACGATGCGGCGTGCCAAGAGGTGCAGCCGGTTTTGCAGGCCGCCCGGCAATTGCCAGTTCTCGATGTTGAAATATTTGGGATCGCCGACGATGGGGTGGCCGATATGCTCCATGTGGGCGCGCAGCTGGTGGGTGCGCCCCGTCACCGGCTTCAGCGACACCCAGGTCAGCTTGTTGCCGGCGGTCTCGACCACCGCGTAATAGGTCACCGCGTGGCTGGCGCCCTCATCGCCATGCTGGGCGATGCGCATGATGGTGTCGTCCTCGCTCTCCTCCTTGGCAAGGAAGGTCGAGATGCGACCCTGCTTCGGCTTCGGCAGCCCTGGCACCAATGCCCAATAGGTTTTGCGCGCCGAGCGCGAGCGGAACGCGCCAGTCAAATGCGAGGCGGCAAAACGCGTCTTGGCAATCAGGAGACAGCCCGACGTCTCCCTGTCGATGCGATGCACGAGGCGCGGCTTCTGGCCCTTGGAATCGCGCATCACCTCCAGCATTTGGTCGATGTGGCGCGTCATGCCCGAGCCGCCCTGCACGGCAAGGCCGGCGGGCTTGTTCAGCACGAGGACGTCGTCATCCTCATAGATCGTCATCTCCTTCAGCGTCTTGAGCGTCTTTTGCGCGCCTTCCGACAGCTCGTCGACGGCCTTCGGCGTGTCGAGCTTCAGCGGCGGAATCCGGACGTTCTGCCCCTCCTCCAGGCGATCCTTGCTGTCGACGCGCTTGCCGTCGACGCGCAGCTCGCCTTTGCGCACCACGCGCTGGATGTGGGAGAACGAGAGGCCGGGAAAGCGCGCTTCGAGAAAGCGGTCGACGCGCATGTTGTTCTCATCGGCCGTCACGGCGACGGTCTGCACTTTGGTCGGCAGCAGCGCCTCCACTGGCTTTGCTGCCGTCGGTTTTTCCATCTCACCTTTGGGCGGACGCCGCTCGGCGCGCTCACCCACAAAGCGCGGCGGCTTGCCACCGGGCTTGCCACCCGGACGCGGCCCCGCCTTCTTCGTGCTCCGCGCCTTGAAAGGACGCGCTTCCTTGCGCTCGTCGCGCGAACGGGGCTCTTGATTGGTTCTCTTGATGCGGCGGCTCATGGCTGCCTGCCTACCCTAAAAGCCGGCTCCCGTCACGACGAAATGGCCATTCTAGCGCGAGCCGCCCCGCTCCTTGCGCAGCTTGGCCCAGTAGTCCAGCCGCTTCCTGATCTCGCGCTCGAAGCCGCGTTCGGGCGGGTCGTAGAAGGTCTGGCGGCCCAGGGCTTCCGGAAAGTAGTCCTGGCCGGAGAAGGCTTCCGGCGTGTCGTGGTCGTATTCGTAAGCTACGCCGTAGCCCTCGGATTTCATCAGCTTGGTCGGGGAATTGAGGATGTGCTTGGGCGGCAGCAGCGAGCCGGCCTGTTTTGCGACCTGCATCGCTGTACCGAAGGCGGTGTAGACCGCGTTCGATTTCGGCGCCGTGGCGAGATAGACGACGGCCTGCGCGATCGCGAGCTCGCCCTCGGGATGGCCGAGGAAGTCGAAGGCGTCCTTGGCGGCGTTGGCGATGACGAGCGCTTGGGGATCAGCGAGCCCGATGTCCTCGACCGCCATGCGCACCACGCGGCGCGCCAGGAACAGCGGGTCCTCGCCGGCATCGAGCATGCGCGCGAGATAATAGAGCGCGGCGTCCGGATCGGAGCCGCGCACCGATTTATGCAGCGCCGAGATCAGATTGTAGTGGCCGTCGGCCGATTTGTCGTAGATCGGCGCGCGGCGCTGCAAAATCTCCTGCAGCTGCGCGGCATTGAAAATCTCGTCCGCCCGCGCCGAACGCCAGACCTCTTCGGCGAGCGTCAACGCCGCGCGGCCATCGCCGTCGGCCATGCGCACCAGCACGGCGCGCGCCTCTTCATCGAGCGGCAGCTTGCGGCCCTCGATCTCCTCGGCATGGGCGAACAATTTCTCGATCGCGGCAGCATCGAGCGAGCGAAACATCAGCACGCGGGCGCGCGACAGAAGCGCCGCGTTGAGCTCGAAGGACGGGTTTTCCGTGGTGGCGCCGACCATGACGACGGTGCCGTCCTCCATCACAGGCAAAAACGAGTCCTGCTGGGCCCGATTGAAGCGATGCACCTCGTCGACGAACAGCAGCGTACCCTTGCCCATCTCGCGGCGGGCGCGAGCGGCATCGAACGCCTTCTTGAGGTCGGCGACGCCGGAGAACACCGCGGAGATCTGCTCGAAATGCAGGTCGGTCGCATCCGCCAGGAGCCGCGCCACCGTGGTTTTGCCGGTGCCCGGCGGGCCCCAGAACACCAGCGATCCCAACGTGCGCGTCTCCAGCATGCGTGTCAGCGCGCCGTCGGGACCGAGGATGTGGTCTTGGCCGACGACCTCCGACAGCGTGCGCGGCCGCAGCCGGTCCGGCAGCGGATGCGGGGCATCGCGATCGAGCCCCGCCGCGGCGAAGAGAGTTAGTGTCTCCTGTGGTCGCTTCGAACTCATCCGCCCAGCGTGACGTTGATCTGCTGGCCGCCGCGCACCACCGCGATGCGCCAGAGCCGCGACTGCTCCTTAGCGACCTTCTCCAGGTCGCTGGTCCTGGCGATCTTCTGGTTGTTCACGGACAGGATGATGTCGCCTTTCTGGAAGCCGACATTTTGCGCCGCCGTGCCGTCGCCAATGTCGGTGACGACGACACCCTCGGTGTCGGCATCGAGATGCAGCTCGTCGGCCACCGCCGGCGTGATGGTGGAGATTCTAGCGCCTTGGAACGGCGAACGCGTGGTGATGACGAGCTCATTACGGCCGCTGTCCGGCGCGGTCTCCAGCGCGATCGTCAATTTGAGCGGCCTGCCGCCGCGTTGGACTTCGATCTGGGCACTACCGCCCAGCGGACGGGTGGCGAAGCGGTAGTCGAACGCGTTGGGATCGTCCACGGCCTGGCCGTCGATCCCGGTGATGAGGTCGGAGGATTTCAACCCGGCCTTCGCCGCGGGGCCGTTGGGAACGACGCTCGCGACCAGCGCGCCGGTCGGCGAGCGCAAGCCGAGGGTCTCGGCGATCTCGGGCGTCACCGCCTGCAACTTCGCACCGAGCCATGGCCGCTTCACTGCCGTGCCGCCGCTCTTGGCGGAGGCGACGACGACGCGCACCATGTTTGCGGGGATGGCAAAGCCGATGCCTTGCGAGCCGCCGGAGCGCGAGTAGATCGCAGTGTTGATGCCGGCGAGCCGGCCGCTCATGTCGACCAGCGCGCCGCCGGAATTGCCGGGATTGATCGCAGCATCAGTCTGGATGAAGAACTGGTAGTCGGTGATGCCGACCTGCGTGCGCGCGAGCGCCGAGATGATGCCGTGCGTCACGGTCTGACCGACGCCGAACGGGTTGCCGATCGCCAGGACGACGTCGCCAACCATCAGCTCGTCCGAATTGGTGAATTCGAGCGCCGGAAATTTCTCCCTGGTGTCCTTCAGGCGCAGCACCGCGAGATCGCTGCGGGAATCCTTCAGCACGATCTCTGCCTCGAATTCGCGCTTGTCCGAGAGCGACACCTTCACCTGGTCGGCGCCTTCGATGACATGGACGTTGGTGACGACCAGCCCGGAGGAATCGACGATCACGCCCGAACCCAGCGACCGCTGCACCTGCTCCTGCTGCTGGCCGCCGCCGAAGAAACGGCGGAAGATCGGGTCATCCAGCAGCGGATTGCGATTCTGCACCACTTTGGCGGCATAGACGTTGACGACCGCCGGCTGCACCCGCTGCACGATCGGCGCATAGGACAGCCGCAGTTCCGCCGGCGACGACGGGACGCGACGGTCCTGTGCGGCAGTCGGATCGAAGTGGGCCGAAAAGGCTATGCACAATGCCGCGACGGCGGCGGTCGAGATCAGTCGAAACATTCCTACCTCTTGGAAAAGACGTCGGAATATAGGCGCGTTCGCCCCCCAATAGAAGGGCGCCGCGCGGCAATATTCAGCCCTCCTCCGGCGTTCTGGGCATACAAGCCCCGCGTGCGAAATCGCAGTTTGCAGGAGGCGGTGGATTGGCATGATGCGCATCATCTTGCATTGTCATGCCGGGCGGATTCGGTTGCGGCGAATTGGCATCAGTGGGAACCGCGCAACCGGCCGCGCACCGTCGCGGGGCAGTCATCGATCAATCCTAGGCTATCCCGTCTCGACTTGGGGAAATTCGTCAAACGATGGAGTCATGACGTGAGCAGGACAAGAATGGCGGCCACGGCGATTGGTCTCGCCGGCGCGCTGGTGGCCTCACAGGCCCGGGCCCAATCGGCAAGCAACAGCGAGCAGGAGATCGCGCTCCTGAAGCAGCAATTGAAGATGCTGGAGCAGAAGCTCGACAAGCTCCAGAACCAGACCGCTGCGAACACGGCAGCCACGGCGAAAGCCAGGGCAGAAGCAAAGGCTGAAGCGAAAGCCGAAGCCCGCTCCGAAGCGAAGGCGGTCGTCGCCAACGCCAGCGCAGCGTATCCGGTCAAAGGCGCGCCGCCGTTATCCGGCGTTATCGTGACGATGCCGAACAACCGGCCGACGATCTGCACCGCGGATCAGGCCAACTGCGTCGCCATCACCGGCCGCGTGCATTGGGATGTCGGCGGCTACGACTATCGTCCCAACACAGCCTCCACTGTGCCGCAGAAGCTCGACAGCGGCGAAAACCTCCGCCGCGCGCGCATCGGCGTCACCGGCAAATTCTTCAACGATTGGAATTTCGCGCTGATCTACGATTTCGGCGGCACGTCGGACGGCTTTGGCGGCACTGCAACCGGTTCGCTCCCGGGCGGCGGTCTCTCCGGCGTCGAGAATGCCTATCTCAGCTATACCGGCCTGAAGCCGTTCGGCGGCAAGATGGCGATCGAGGCCGGCATCATGGACCTGCCCTACACCATGGACGAGGCCACCAGCTCCAACGACATCATGTTCATGGAGCGTGCCTCTTCCGGCGTGGTGGCGACCAACATCGCCGCCGGCGACTTCCGTTCCGCGGCCGGCGCGCGCTGGTTCAACGATCAGCTCTGGATCGGCGCCTATGCGACGGGCCCGGCTACCGGCGCGATCCACTCCGCCTCGAGCGCCGCCCCGGCGGGCACGAGCGAGCAGTACGGCGCGGTCGCACGCGTTGCGGGCAACCCGATCAGCGGCAAGGACTACTCGGTGCATATCGGCGCCGACGCACAGTGGCTGATTCAGCCGCCGCGCAATCTCATCGCCAACACGCAGACGGTCGCGCTCAGCGATCGTCCGGAATTGCGTCTCGACCCGACGACGCTGGTCTCGACGGGCGCGATCGCCAATGTCTCGGGCGCGCAGGTCTACAGCATCGAGGCGGCGGGGACTTACGGTCCGCTCATCGTCCAGGGCGAGTATTTCTGGTACAATGTCGATCGCACCGTCAACACCGCCGTGCCGCTGGTCGGCGCACCGAGCCTCAAATTCCAGGGCGGATACGCCCAGGCCGGCTACGTTCTGACGGGTGAAACGCACACCTACAACGCAGCCAGCGCCGCCTATAACGGGGTCAAGCCGGCGCATCCGTTCTCGCTCGACGGCGGCGGTTGGGGCGCTTGGGAAATCGCGGGGCGCTTCTCGACGATCGACCTCAACGATCAGCTTGCGAGCGCCAACGGCGTCGCGGGTGGACGCCAGAACGTCTACACACTGGCGCTCAACTGGTACGTCAACGGCAACGTCCGCTTCATGCTCGACTACCTGCACGGCACCGTCTCCAAGCAGACGCTCCCACCGGCGGCATTCGCGAATACGGGCTCGAGCTTCGACGCCGTGGCGATGCGCACGCAGTTCGCGTTCTGAGACGATCTCATCCGGGAGCGGCATGCCGCTCCCGGATACTTAAGCCGCGCGCTTCGGCTTCTTGACCGGCTCGGCGTCAGGCGCCGGCGCGCAGGACAGCCGCTGCTGATGGCTCTCGCCCCAGGCCTTCAGGATGTCGATCACCGGGCGCAGGCTCTCGCCGAGTTCCGAGAGCGTGTATTCCACGCGCGGCGGCACCTCCGCATAGACCTTGCGGATGAGGAGCTTGTCCTCCTCCAGCGCGCGAAGCTGCTTGGTCAGCATGCGCTGGGTGATGCCGGGCATCCGGCGGCGCAGCTCGCCGAACCGCTGGGTGCCGCTCTGGAGATGGTAGAGGATCACGCCCTTCCATTTGCCGTCGATCAGGTCCAGCGTCGCCTCCACCGAGCAGCCCGGACGACGGGCAAAATCGCGCCGTTTCATGCATGTTTCCCAATAGTATCCAAACAGGGACTATATCCCCGAATTTACAGTAGTTGCCAAATGGAAGCCAGGGCGACAGTTAGGGCGGCAGGCGAACACGTCATCTGATGGAGACAAGCCATGAAGGCCGTCGGCTACAAGAAATCGCTCCCGATCGAGGACGCGGATTCACTGATCGATTTCGAGACCGCCAAGCCCGAGCCCAGCGGACGCGATATCCGCGTCGCCGTGAAGGCGATCTCGGCCAATCCGGTCGATTACAAGGTGCGCAAGCGCGCCGCTCCGCCCGAGGGCGAGACTAAGATTCTCGGCTATGACGCCGCCGGAGTGGTCGACGCGATCGGGCCCGAGGTGACGCTGTTCAAGCCGGGTGACGAGGTATTTTACGCCGGCTCGATCCAGCGCCAGGGCACCAACTCCGAGTTTCATCTGGTCGACGAGCGCATTGTCGGCAACAAGCCGAAGTCGCTCTCGTTTGCGCAGGCCGCTGCCCTCCCCCTCACGTCCATCACGGCGTGGGAATTGCTGTTCGATCGTCTCGGCACCGTGCCCGGCAAGAGCATCGATCCGCGCACGCTGCTAATCACGGGCGGCGCCGGTGGCGTAGGTTCGATCCTGATCCAGCTCGCCCGCCGCCTCACCGGCCTCACCGTGGTTGCGACCGCGACCCGGCCGGAATCGCAGAAATGGTGCCTTGATCTCGGCGCGCATGCGGTGATCGATCACGGCAAGCCGATGAAGGAGCAGATCGAGAAATTGAAGCTGCCGCCGGTCGGCCTGGTGGCGAGCCTCACCTTCACCGATCAACACTATAAGGCGATCGCGGACTTCATGGCGCCGCAGGGCCGGTTCGGCCTGATCGACGATCCCCCGGAATTCACCATGAGCACGTTCAAGGGCAAGGCGATCTCGGTGCACTGGGAATCGATGTTCACGCGATCCTCGTTCCAGACCCCGGACATGATCGCGCAGCATCATCTGCTGGGCGACGTCGCCGACCTCATCGACAAGGGTGTCTTGCGCACCACGCTCGATCAGACCTTTGGCACGATCAACGCAGCCAACCTCAAGCGCGCGCATGCGCTGCTCGAGAGCGGCAAGTCGCGCGGCAAGATCGTCCTGGAGGGGTGGTAAGCGTTAGCGCGAAGCGGGCGATGCAGCCGCTTCTGGCGAACGCGTCGCCCGCTCGACGAAGCCCTTTGCAAGCGCGTGATAGATGCCCTCCTCGCAGATCATCCGCGAGACGAAATGCGCGATCAACGCGGCCGCCATCAATGGCACGACCATGCCGTGATTGTCGGTCATCTCGGTCACGATCACGAAGGCGGTGATCGGCGCCTGCACGACGCCGGAGAAGTACGAGACCATGCCGAGCAGCATGATCGCACCGAGCGGAGCGTCGTGGAAGAACGCAGCGATGTTGCTGCCGATACCGGCGCCGACGGCGAGCGACGGCGAGAAGATGCCGCCGGGAACGCCGCTGATTGCGGCAAAGGTCGTCGCGAGGAGCTTGAGGACTCCGAAATCTTCGGGCAATGGTGAGTTGTGGTCGAGCGCCATCTTCACCTGTGCATAGCCTGTGCCGTAGATCGTGTCGCCGGACGCCAGGCCGCAGGCTGCGACGGCGAGGCCGCAGGCAAATGCGAACCAGAGCGGGTGGCCTTTGATCGCGCGCCCGAGCGGGTTCTTGAAACCGCGCGCCATGGCGATCACGACGCGGCTGAACAGGCCGCCTGCGAGGCCGCCGACTACGCCGCAGATTGGGACCGCGAGCCAGTCCGCGCCACGCGCCAGCGACGTCGCGCTGCTGCCGAAATAAGCGTAGTTGCCGGCCAGCGCGAGCGAGGTCAGTCCGGCCGCAATGACGGCCGAAATGATCAGGCTGGACGTGCGGGTCTCAAACGCGCGGCTCATCTCCTCGATGCCGAAGACAATTCCCGCCAGTGGCGTGTTGAAGGCCGCCGCGACACCGGCGGCGGCACCGGCCAGGATCAGTCCGGGTTGGCGGCGCGGCGAGACGCGGCCGAGCGCGAACATGATCGAGGCACCGACCTGGACCGTCGGCCCTTCCCGACCCACGGAGGCGCCGCACAGGAGCCCGAACAGGGTCAGAATCATCTTGCCGATTGCCATCCGGACCGAGACAAGGCTCTCGCGTGCCGCCTGATCGGTGAGATGCCGCGCGGCGATCGCCTGAGGAATGCCGCTCCCTTGCGCGTTCGGGAACAGGCGGAGGGTCAGATAGGCCGACAGCACGAAGCCGAGCGGCGTCACCGCCAGCACGGCGTAGCGCGACTTGGCCAACAGGAGCGCAAAGGCGTGCTGCGCGAGATCGGCCAGCTGCGCCAACGCCACCGCCGCAGCGCCGACCCCGATCCCGCCAAGCAAAAAGATCGCCCGCCGCTGCCATCGCGCGGATGACAGCCTGAACAGGCGCTTGTGGCGGGTCGAGAGGGGCCAGAGCATGGAGCGCCCGTTGTAGCCGGTTGCGCTTCGAATGAAAGGGGCACGCCGGCAGACCAGCTAGTCTGGAACCACGCCCTGGACGAACAGCAGCCGGCGCTCCAGTGCACCGGCGCGGATCCTCAACGCCTCGGCATATTCCGGCGAGGCGTACCATTCCCTCAGTCTCGCCATCGACGGGAATTCGACGATGACGATGGCCTTCGGCGGAAGGTTGCCTTCCGCCAGCTCGGCCTTGCCGCCGCGGACCAGATAGCGCCCGCCATACTGCGCGATCGTCTGCGCGGCGAGAGCGCGATAGGCTTCAAATTCATCGAGATCGCGCATCTCGACTTCGGAAATCACATAAGCACTCATGCGCCGCCCTCACGCAATGGTGTTGACGATGCCGCCTTCCGCGCGCAGCGCCGCGCCGTTGGTCGCGGAGGCTTCCTTGGATGCGACATACACCACCATGTTAGCGATCTCGTCGACACTGGCGAAACGCTGGATCAGCGAGCTCGGACGATGCTGCTTGACGAAATTGGCGGCAGCCTCATCGACAGACTGGCCGTTCTGCTTGGCGAGATCCCTCACGAAGGTCTCGACGCCCTCGGACATGGTCGGGCCAGGCAGAACCGAATTCACAGTCACACCGGTGCCACGGGTGAGCTGCGCCAGGCCCCGTGCGACCGCGAGCTGGGCCGTCTTGCTCATGCCGTAATGAATCATCTCGACGGGAATGTTGAGCCCGGACTCCGACGAGATGAAGACGATGCGGCCCCAATTGCGCTTGAGCATACTCTTCAGGTAGGCGCGCGAGAGCCGTACGCCGCTCATGACGTTGACCTCGAAGAAACGGCTCCAGTCCTCGTCCGGAATCTCGAAAAAGTCTTTCGGCTCGAAGATGCCGGCGTTGTTGATGAGGATGTCGACCTCGGGTACCGCCGTTACAAGCGCCTTGCAGCCCGCGGCTGTCGAAACGTCAGCGGCGATGCCGCGAACCTTGCCGCCGACACCTTCCAGCTTGCGGACGGCCGCATCGACCTTGTCCTGGCCGCGCCCGTTAATCACGACGCTGGCGCCGGATCCGGCAAGGCCCTTGGCAATGGCGTGGCCGATGCCGGCGGTCGAGCCGGTCACGAGGGCGGTCTTACCGGAAAGGTCGATCTTCATGAACGGTCTCCATTTGATGTCGAGGCCGATATCGTGCGCTGTGGAAGCGGATGCAATTACCGCTCACCGATGCGTGAGGATTCGTCGCGGCTAAGAAAAAAGCGGCGCCCAAGGGCGCCGCTTTCTCGAAACTTGATACCGGTCGACTTACGCCGCCTCGGCTTCCTTCGCCTGCACCGGACCGGAGTCCTGGCCCTTGGCATCGACGTCGCGATCGACGAACTCGATCACGGCCATCGCGGCGTTGTCGCCGTAGCGGAAGCCGGCCTTGATGATGCGGGTGTAGCCGCCCTGGCGATCCTTGTAGCGGGGCGCCAGCACGTCGAACAGCTTTCTGACCTGATCCTTGTCGCGCATCTCGGAGATGGCCTGGCGGCGCATGGCCAGCCCCCCCTTTTTGCCGAGGGTCACGAGCTTCTCGACGATCGGACGAAGCTCCTTGGCCTTGGGCAGCGTGGTGACGATCTGCTCGTGCTTGATCAGCGCGGCCGCCATGTTGGCGAACATCGCCCTGCGGTGCTCCGCCGTGCGGTTGAGCTTCCGATGAACCTTGCCGTGACGCATGTAACTATTCCTTACGTTAGAACTGCCGCGACGGTTCGTCGGACATGTTGCTCAGGTGGGCTGCCTGCGTTCGCCCATAAAAATGACAGCCGGGGACGCCGGCCGTCACGGTGAAGTCAGATCAATAGTGATCCTCGAAGCGCTTGGCGAGCTCGTCGATGTTCTCCGGCGGCCAGCCCGGCACTTCCATGCCGAGATGCAGACCCATCTGGGCCAGCACTTCCTTGATCTCGTTCAGCGACTTGCGGCCGAAGTTCGGAGTGCGGAGCATTTCCGCCTCGCTCTTCTGCACGAGGTCGCCGATGTAGACGATGTTGTCGTTCTTCAAGCAATTGGCCGAACGCACCGACAGCTCGAGCTCGTCCACCTTCTTGAGGAAGGCCGGGTTGAAGGCGAGGTCCGGGATGATCTCCTGGGCGACTTCCTTGCGCGGCTCTTCGAAGTTGACGAACACGTTGAGCTGATCCTGCAGGATGCGCGCCGCGTAAGCCACGGAGTCATCCGGCGAGATCGCGCCGTTGGTCTCGATCGTCATGGTCAGCTTGTCGTAGTCGAGGATCTGGCCCTCACGGGTGTTCTCCACCTTGTAGGAGACCTTGCGGACCGGCGAGTACAGGCTGTCGACGGGGATCAGTCCGATCGGCGCGTCTTCGGGACGGTTACGTTCGGCAGGCACGTAGCCCTTGCCGGTGGCGACCGTGAACTCCATGCGGATCTCCGCGCCCTCGTCGAGCGTGCAGATCTGAAGATCGGGGTTGAGCACCACGACGTCGCCGACGGTCTGGATGTCGCCGGCGGTGACGACGCCCGGGCCCTGCTTCTTCACGACCATGCGCTTGGGGCCTTCGCCCTGCATCTTGATCGAGATGTCCTTGATGTTCAGCACGATGTCGGTGACGTCCTCACGGACGCCAGCGATCGAGGAGAACTCGTGCAGCACACCGTCGATGTGCACCGACTGCACCGCCGCGCCCTGAAGCGAGGACAGCAGGATGCGGCGCAGCGCATTGCCGAGCGTCTGGCCGAAGCCGCGCTCGAGCGGCTCGGCGACGATGGTCGCGAAGCGAGCCGAATCGCTGCCGGGAGAAACCTGGAGCTTGTTCGGCCGAATCAGTTCTTGCCAATTTTTCTGGATCGTCACTGTTTCACCCATACGGGCCAGTCGATTTGAAAATTCAAATACTGGCGTTGGAGAAAGGCCGCAGGTCAAACCCGCGGCTTCTTAAAAAGTCATCGCGGACGACAATGGCGTCCGCGACTTGGTATCAAACGCGCCGACGCTTACGGGGACGGCAACCGTTGTGCGGGATCGTGGTCACGTCGCGGATCGAGGTGACGGTGAAGCCCGCAGCCTGCAGCGCGCGAAGCGCCGACTCGCGGCCCGAACCGGGACCGGCCACTTCGACTTCGAGCGTGCGCATGCCGTGCTCCTGCGCCTTCTTGGAGACGTCTTCGGCAGCGACCTGCGCGGCATACGGGGTCGACTTGCGCGAGCCCTTGAAGCCCATCGTACCGGCGGAGGACCAGGCAATCGTGTTGCCCTGCGCGTCGGTGATGGTGATGGTCGTGTTGTTGAACGACGAGTTCACATGCGCGACGCCGGAGGCGATGTTCTTGCGCTCACGACGACGAACGCGGGTGGCTTCCTTGCCCATAGAGTACCTTTCCTGAAGATCTCAAACGCCGCCGTAATGCCAGCGGCTACACCTGTGGAACAAAAGGCGCGTGGCGAGCGGGTCACCCCGCATCACCACACGCCGTGACCGGATTCGAAAACTTACTTCTTCTTGCCGGCGATGGCCTTGGCCGGACCCTTGCGCGTGCGCGCATTGGTGTGGGTGCGCTGGCCGCGCACCGGCAGACCGCGACGATGACGCAGGCCGCGGTAGCAGCCGAGGTCCATCAGACGCTTGATGTTGATGCCGACTTCGCGACGCAGATCGCCCTCGACGAGATAGTCGCGGTCGATCACTTCGCGGATCTGGAGCACTTCAGCATCGCTGAGCTGATTGACGCGACGATCCGCGGGGATCTTCACCTTTTCGAGGATCTCACCAGCGATCTTCTGGCCGATGCCATGGATGTACTGGAGCGCGATCAGCACGCGCTTGTTGGTCGGAATGTTCACGCCGGCAATACGGGCCACGGCCTTCTCTCCTGTTGCCGATCCCTCGTCAGGAATCGGGCTTTAAGTGCTTATGTTTCTCGGGCAGGTGTTCACAAACGCGAACACGACGCCCACCCCTGGTCTTCCTGGGGCCCGGCATCGTCTGAAACTATCCGACTTGGATGCGGGGCTTATTAAGGGATTGAGGGGGCTTTCGTCAACCGCCGCTAGCGCTTAGCTCGCTTTTTCGTGACCTTTTTTGGACCCTTCTTCGAACCTTTTTTGACGGCCTTCTTGGCGGTCTTTTTGACCGCTTTCTTGGCCGTCTTCCTGGCCGACCTTTTGGCGCCGTTCACGGCCTTTTTGGCGGATATTGCTGATTTGGCAGCCTTTTTGGCCGTTTCCGCCGGTTTTTTGGCCGCTTTCTTCGCTGCCCTGGCCTTTTTGGCCGGCCCCGCCTTGGCCGGGCTGCGAGCATGCGACTTACCGTGGGTCTTGGGCTCGACCGCGCCGAGCGCCAGCAGCTGGCGGTGGATGGCACGCGTGACCTCGTCGATGGCCATCATGCCGTCGATCGTCGAGAGCTTCCGACGCTCGGAATAGTAGTGAATCAGCGGTTCCGTCTGGCTGCGGTAGCTGGCGAGTCGCTTGGTCAGAACTTCCGGCGTGTCGTCGACGCGGACCTCCTCCCCGCGCTCCCGCATCTGGGCGACGCGGGTCTCGACGCGGCTGAGCAGCGCGCTCTCGTTGACACGGAGCTCGATCACGGCATCGAGCTTGAGATGCTTGTGCCTGAGCAGATCGTCCAGCGCCTCGGCCTGCGGCACGGTGCGCGGGAAACCGTCGAGGATGAAACCGCGCTTCGCGTCCGGCTGGTCGATACGGTCGGAGATGATGCCTACCACAACATCGTCGGGCACCAGCCCGCCGCTGGCCATGATCTCCTTGGCCTTCAGCCCGACCGGCGTTCCCGCCGCGACGGCTGCACGCAACATCTCACCGGTCGAGAGCTGGACGATGCCATAGCGCTGCACCAGCAGCTGCGCCTGGGTCCCCTTGCCCGATCCCGGCGGTCCCAGAAGTATAATTCTCATCGGCGTACGCCCCCCGATTGGTGAGCGATACGTCGCACACCTGTGTTTGAAAGTTCGGCAACAGTGCAAATCATAATCAGCGCCGCACCGCTACCCATATCATAGGGGAGCAAATGCGCGGACGCCAAGAAGGCCTTTGAAATCAGTGATTGCGCTGTAGTGAAAGCAGCTCCGCCGATGCGACCGAAGGACTGGCCGATCGCTTCGGCGGGCGCCGCGCACTGCTTGCGCGGCGAATCGGCGGCACAGGCGGGCCGCCGTTGAGATGACGCTGCGGCTTTAGCGGCGGCGGCCTCGCAGCTTCGACTTGCGGATCAGGCCTTCATACTGGTGGGCGAGCAGATAGCCCTGCACCTGCGCTACAGTGTCCATAGTGACACTGACCACGATCAGCAGCGAGGTGCCGCCGAAGTAGAACGGCACCGAGGCGTAGGAGATCAGAATTTCCGGGATCAAGCAGACGATCGCCAGATAGATCGCACCCAGTACGGTGATACGCGACAGCACGTAGTCGATATATTCCGCGGTCCGCTCACCGGGACGGATGCCCGGGACGAAGCCGCCATGTTTCTTCAGATTGTCCGCGGTCTCGGTCGGATTGAACACGATCGCGGTGTAGAAGAAAGCGAAGAACACGATCAGCGCGAGATAGAGCACCAGGAACAGCGGACGGCCGTGGCCGAGCTGGGTCGTGATCCACTGGAACCATTCCGGCCCTCTGCCCGCGTTGAAATTCGCAACCGTGGTCGGCAGCAACAACAGCGAGGACGCGAAGATCGGCGGGATCACGCCGGAGGTGTTGAGCTTGAGCGGCAGATGCGAGGACTGGCCCTCGAACATCTTGTTGCCCACCTGGCGCTTCGGATACTGGATCAGGAGCCGGCGCTGCGCGCGCTCCATGAACACGATGAAGGCGATCACGGCGACCGCCATCACGATCACGACCAGGATCAGGCCGGTCGACATCGCGCCCTGACGGCCGAGCTCGAGCATGTTGGCGAGCGCTGCGGGCAGCTCGGCGACGATGCCGGAGAGAATGATCAGCGAGATGCCGTTGCCGATGCCGCGCGAGGTGATCTGCTCACCCAGCCACATCAGGAACATGGTGCCGCCGGTTAGCGTGATCGCGGTGGAGAGGCGGAAGAACATGCCGGGGTCGCTGACGACATTGCCGGCGCCTTCGAGGCCGACTGCGATGCCGTAGGACTGGAATGCGGCCAGGATCACCGTGAGATAGCGGGTGTACTGGTTCAGCGTCTTGCGGCCTGCTTCGCCTTCCTTCTTCAGCGCCTCGAGCTGCGGCGAGACGGTGGTGAGGAGCTGGATAATGATCGAGGCCGAGATGTACGGCATGATGTTCAGCGCGAAGATCGCCATGCGGTGGATACCGCCGCCGGCGAACATGTTGAACATGCCGAGGATGCCGCCTGCCTGCGACCTGAACACTTGCTCCCAGATATTGGGATCGATGCCGGGCAGCGGAATGTAGGTTCCGAGCCGATAAACCAGCAGCGCACCCAGCGTGAACCAGATGCGCTTCTTCAGTTCGTCGGCCTTGGCGAACGCGCCGAAATTGAGGTTGGCTGCCAGTTGTTCCGCTGCAGAGGCCATATTGGACTTTCTCCCGCCGCCTTTTGCGCCGTGATACCCGCGGCCGGGCTATTCTAGCGGACGCCGGACATTATCTGGGGCTTCGGCTTCGATAAGTCCATCGTCCCGCATGCGTAAAGGCCCGCGAGGCGCGGGCCAATGACGCAGTTGTTACGCCGCCTCGCCTTCTTCCTTCGCAGGGGCGAGGATCTTCACCGAACCGCCGGCCTTCTCGACCGCTTCGATCGCGGACTTCGTGGCGCCGTGCACTTCGATGTTCAGCTTGGCCTTGAGCTCGCCGCGGCCGAGCAGCCGCAGGCCGCCCTTGGCGCGGCGCAGCACGCCGGCCTTCACCAGGGCCTCGACGTTGACGACGCTGCCGGTATCGAGCTTCTTGGCATCGACGGCGTCCTGGAGACGGTCGAGATTGATCTCGGCGTACTCGACGCGGAAGATGTTGTTGAAGCCGCGCTTGGGCAGACGGCGATGCATCGGCATCTGGCCGCCTTCGAAACCCTTGATGCGCACGCCCGAACGCGCGGTCTGACCCTTGCCGCCACGGCCGGACTGCTTGCCCTTGCCCGAACCAATGCCACGGCCGACGCGCATACGCTTCTTGCGCGAGCCGGCGTTGTCGGCGATATCGCTGAGCTTCATCGCCCTGCTCCTTGTATCTTGCGCATGACCTTCACCGAAAACTGGTGCCCGGTTTTCGGGATCATGCGCCGCTTCTTACTTCTCGTCGACGATGCGAACGAGATGGTGAACCTTTTCGATCATGCCGCGGACCGCCGGGGTGTCCGGCAATTCGCTGGTGCGGCCGATCTTGTTGAGCTTGAGCCCGATCAGCGTCGAACGCTGCGAGTGATGGCGGCGGATCGCGCTGCCGGTCTGCTCAAGCTTGATCGTCTTTGCGGACTTAGCGGCGTCCTTGGCCATCGTGATTTACTCCGAAAAGCGTTCGTTAGTCCGCAGCCGCCTCGGCATCGCCGCCGACGCGACGACCCTGAAGGGTGGACACCTTGATGTTGCGGCGCGCCGCGACCGAACGCGGACTGTCCTGGTGCTTCAGCGCATCGAAGGTCGCGCGAACCATGTTGTACGGGTTCGACGAGCCGATCGACTTCGCCACCACGTCCTGGACGCCGAGCGTCTCGAACACGGCGCGCATCGGACCGCCGGCGATAATGCCGGTACCGGCCGGAGCTGCACGCAGGTAGACGCGGCCCGCGCCATGACGGCCGGCAATGTCGTGATGCAGCGTGCGGCCCTCGCGCAGCGACACGCGGGTCAGATTGCGCTTGGCGGATTCGGTGGCCTTGCGGATCGCCTCAGGCACTTCGCGCGCCTTGCCATGACCGAAGCCGGCGCGACCCTTCTGGTCACCGATCACGACCAGCGCTGCGAAACCGAAGCGCTTGCCGCCCTTGACGACCTTGGCCACGCGATTGATGTGGACGAGCTTGTCGACGAACTCGCTGTCGCGCTCCTCGCGCTCCTTGCGGTCGCGTCCGCCGCCGCGTTGATCGCGTCCACCACGTTGTTCGCGTTCTGCCATTTTTCCAATCCTTCAGAGGCTTACGCCTCAATCCTCAAATTCTGTTAGAAGCTCAGCCCGCTCTCACGCGCAGCGTCGGCCAGTGCCTTGACGCGTCCGTGATAGAGATAGCTGCCGCGATCGAACACGACTTCCTTGACGCCCTTCTCGGCGGCGCGCTCGGCCAGCAGCTTGCCGACCGCCTTCGCCGCATCGATATCGGCGCCGGTCTTGCCGTCGCCGCGCATCGACTTCTCGAGCGACGAGGCAGAGGCCAGCGTCTCGCCCTTCAGGTCGTCGATGACCTGGGCATAGATGTGCTTGGACGAGCGGAACACCGACAGACGCGGACGGCCGCCACCGGAGCGGCGCAGCTTCAGCCGCACACTCCGCTTGCGCCGGGCATTCGTAACCTTGGCTTTCGACATGACCGGCTCCGTTACTTCTTCTTGCCTTCCTTGCGGAAGATGAATTCGCCTGCATACTTCACGCCCTTGCCCTTGTAGGGCTCCGGCGGACGATAAGAGCGAATCTCGGCGGCGACCTGGCCGACACGCTGGATGTCGCTGCCGGTGACCGTGATCTCGGTGGGCTTCGGCACCGTGATCGTGATCCCTTCCGGGATCGTGTAGACCACGTCGTGGCTGTAGCCGAGCGCGAGCTGCAGGTTCTTGCCCTGCATCGCGGCGCGGTAACCGACGCCGGTGATTTCAAGCTTCTTCTCGAAGCCCTTGGTGACGCCTTCGACCAGATTCGCGACCTGGGCGCGAGCGGTGCCGTACAGCGCCCGCGCGCGATTGGTCTCGACCCGAGGGTTCACCTTGACCTGGCCGTTCTCGAGCTTCACCTCGACGTCGTCATGGACGACGAACTGAAGCTGGCCCTTCGGCCCCTTCATCTTGACGGTCTGCCCGTCGACGGTCGCGGTCACACCGGACGGCACCGCAACTGGCCTTTTGCCAACACGTGACATGGATCAAAAATCCTTCTCAGAACACCGTGAAGAGGACTTCACCGCCCACGTTCGCTTCACGCGCACTGTGGTCGGCCATGATCCCCTTCGGCGTCGACAACACCGAAATACCGAGTCCGTTATTCACCCGCGGCAGGTTCTTCACCGAGGCGTACACGCGGCGCCCGGGCTTGGAGACACGTTCGATCTCGCGGATGACGGGCTCGCCGTCGAAATACTTCAGCTCGATCTCGATCTCGCTGCGGCCCGAGGAGTGCTCGAGCATCGCGTAACCGCGGATGTAGCCCTCGCTCTTGAGCACTTCGAGGACGTTCTCGCGCATCTTCGAGCCGGGCGTGGAGACCTTGCTCTTGGCGCGCATCTGCGCGTTGCGGATGCGGGTGATCAGATCGCTGATTGGATCGTGCGTAGACATTTAAACGACCCTCCTTACCAGCTCGACTTCACGAGGCCCGGGACCATGCCCTTGGAGCCAAGGTCGCGCAGCGCGATACGGGACAGCTTGTTCTTGCGGTAGTTCGAGCGCGGGCGGCCCGACAACTCGCAACGCAGACGGATGCGGGTGGCCGACGAATTGCGCGGCATTTCCGCCAGCTTCAGGGTCGCGGCGAACCGCTCCTCCATCGGCAGCGTCTTGTCGGCGATGATCGCCTTCAACCGCTCGCGCTTCGGAGCGGCGTTCTTCACCATCCGCTTGCGCCGGTTGTTCTTCTCGACTGAACTCTTCTTTGCCATGCTTGGCTCCTGGGTATCCGCGTTTGAGAGGCTTTAGGTCAGCGTCTCACTGCCGGAACGGGAAATTGAAAGCGGTCAACAAGGCCCTCGCCTCTTCGTCGGTCTTGGCCGTGGTGCAGACAGTGATGTCCATACCGCGGGCTTCCGTGACCTTGTCGAAGTCGATCTCGGGGAAAATGATGTGCTCCTTGATGCCGAGCGAGTAGTTGCCGCGGCCGTCAAAGCTCTTCGGGTTCAGACCGCGGAAGTCGCGGACGCGCGGCAGCGCGACCGTCACCAGGCGATCGATGAACTCGTACATGCGGGCCTTGCGCAGCGTGACCTTGCAGCCGATCGGCTGGTTCTCACGCAGCTTGAAGGTCGCGATCGCGATACGCGAATAGGTCACGATCGCCTTCTGGCCGGCGATCTGAGTCAGCTCGGCAGCGGCGGTTTCGGCCTTCTTGCGGTCGTTGACGGAATCGCCAACGCCCATGTTCAGCACGACCTTGTCCAGGCGCGGAACCTGCATCACGTTCTCATAACCGAACTTCTCGGTCATGGCCGTGCGGATCTTCGCGTCGTATTCCGCGCGCAGGCGCGGGGTGTAAGCGGTCTCAGCCATCGATCTCAGCTCCCGAGCTCTTGGCGATGCGAACCTTCTTGCCGTCCGCCAGAATCTTGAATCCGACGCGGGTCGGCTTTCCGTCCTTGCCGACATACGCGATGTTGGACAGTTGGATCGGCGACTCCTTCGAGATGATGCCGCCCTCCTGGGCCTGCGTCTGCTTCTGGTGACGCTTCACCATGTTGATGCCGCGCACGAGCGCCGTGCCGGCATCGGGGCGCACTTCGAAAACTTCGCCGGTACGGCCCTTGTCGCGGCCGGTCAGCACGACGACCTTGTCGCCCTTGCGGATCTTCGCAGCCATCACAACACCTCCGGCGCGAGTGAAATGATCTTCATGTGGTTCTTGGCGCGCAGCTCGCGCGGCACGGGCCCGAAGATACGGGTGCCGACCGGCTCGGACTGATTGTTGATCAGAACGGCGGCGTTGCGGTCGAAGCGGATCACCGAACCGTCGGCGCGGCGGATGTCCTTGCGGACACGCACCACGACGGCCTTCATCACGTCGCCCTTCTTCACCTTGCCACGCGGAATCGCTTCCTTGATCGAGACGACAATGATGTCGCCGATCGTGGCGTAGCGGCGCTTGGAGCCCCCGAGCACCTTGATACACATGACACGGCGTGCGCCAGAATTGTCGGCCACGTCGAGGTTGGTCTGCATCTGAATCATTGATGCACCTCGTCCTCTTCTCTTTGCGCCAGCCTAGCCGGCGCTCAACATTTCCCTGAAGTCAGTCGGCCAAGGCCAACAGATCAGGCGCTTTTCTTGTGTTCGCCCCGGATCACGATCCAGCACTTCAACTTGGAAATCGGCTTCGATTCCTCGATCCACACCATGTCGCCCGGCTTGAACTCGTTGTTCTCGTCGTGCGCGTGATAGTTCTTCGAACGGCGGATCGTCTTCTTGTAGATCGGATGCGTGAAGCGGCGGTCAACGCGCACCACGACGGTCTTGGCAGTCTTGTCGCTGACGACCACGCCTTGCAAAGTACGTTTCGGCATATTCGTAAGCCCCTTACTTCTCTTTCGCGCGCTTCTGCGCGGCGACGGTCTTGATACGGGCGATGTCGCGGCGAGCCTCGCGCAGGCGCGAGGTGTTCTCGAGCTGCCCGGTGGCGCGCTGGAAGCGCAGGTTGAAGCGCTCCTTCTTCAGGTTCAGGACGGCGTCGTCCTGCTGGTCGGGGCTCATCGCGCGGATGTCTTCGATCTTCATCTGGGCCATGGCCATTACTCCGCAATGCGCTCGACGAAGCGCGTCTTGATCGGCAGCTTGGCGGCCGCCAGCGTCAGCGCTTCACGCGCCGTCTGGGTGTTGACGCCGTCGATCTCGAACAGCACCCGGCCCGGCTTGACGCGGGCGACCCACAGTTCCGGCGAACCCTTGCCGGAACCCATGCGGACTTCGGCGGGCTTCTTCGATACCGGAACGTCGGGGAACACGCGGATCCAGACGCGGCCGGCGCGCTTCATGTGGCGGGTCAGCGCGCGGCGGGCGGCTTCGATCTGGCGCGCGGTGACGCGCTCAGGCTCGGTCGCCTTCAGGCCGAACTGGCCGAACGCCAACGTCGCGCCCGAAGACGCAACGCCGTGGATGCGGCCCTTATGCGCCTTCCGGAACTTCGTTTTCTTAGGTTGCATCATGGCTTTAAGCCCTCAAATTCTCTGTGCTGGCGTCAGGCCGCAGCGTGGTCGCGGCGCTGACGGCCGCCACGATCACCACCGCCACCGGTCTCGCCTTCGGCCATTCTCTTGTCCTGGGCCATCGGATCGTGCTCGAGGATCTCGCCCTTGAAGATCCAGACCTTGACGCCGCAGGTGCCGAAGGTCGTGAACGCGGTCGCAACGCCGTAATCGATGTCGGCGCGCAGCGTGTGCAGCGGCACGCGACCTTCGCGGTACCACTCCATGCGCGCGATTTCCGCACCGCCGAGACGTCCCGAGCAGTTGATGCGGATGCCTTCCGCGCCGAGACGCATCGCCGACTGCACGGCGCGCTTCATGGCGCGGCGGAACGCCACGCGGCGCTCGAGCTGCTGCGCGATCGACTCGGCCACCAGCGTCGCATCGAGCTCCGGCTTGCGGATTTCCACGATGTTGATGACGACGTCGGACGAGGTGATGTCCGCGACCTTCTTGCGCAGCTTGTCGATGTCGGCGCCCTTTTTGCCGATCACCACGCCCGGACGGGCCGAGTGGATGGTGACGCGGCACTTCTTGTGCGGACGCTCGATCACGATACGGGCGACGGCCGCCTGCTTGAGCTCCTTGTGCAGGATCTCGCGGATCTTGACGTCCTCGTGCAGCAGCTTGCCATATTCCTGCTTGCCGGCGAACCAGCGGGAATCCCAGGTCCGGTTGATGCCGAGACGCAGACCGATCGGATTGATCTTTTGACCCATCGTATTCTCCTGCGACCCTTAAGCCGCTGCTGCTTCGGCTTCGACCTGACGAACAATGATCGTCAGCTGCGAAAATGGTTTGTAGACACGGCCCGAGCGGCCCCGGCCGCGGGCGGCAAAGCGCTTCATCACGAGACCATTGCCGACAAAGGCCTGCGCCACGACCAGATCGTCGACGTCGAGGTCATGGTTGTTCTCGGCATTGGCGATCGCCGATTCCAGGCACTTCTTCACGTCAACCGCGATCCGCTTGCGCGAAAACTGCAGGTCGGCAAGCGCAGCGGAAGCCTTCCGGCCGCGAATGAGCTGGGCGACCAGGTTGAGCTTCTGCGGGCTCACCCGCAGCATCCGGGCGACCGCCTTGGCCTCGTTCTCGGCGAGGCTCCGTTCGCGCTTAGGTTTGCTCATCGTTTAATCCTCAAGCCTTCTTGGCTTTCTTGTCGCCGGAGTGGCCATGGAAGGTCCGGGTCGGCGAGAACTCGCCGAACTTGTGACCGACCATTTCCTCATTGACGGCCACCGGCACGTGCTTCTGACCGTTGTAGACGCCGAAGGTCAGGCCGACGAACTGCGGCAGGATCGTCGAGCGACGGCTCCAGATCTTGATGACGTCGTGACGGCCGGACGCACGCGCGGCATCTGCCTTCTTGAGCAGAGAACCCTCGACGAACGGGCCTTTCCAGACTGAACGAACCATGTCCGTCGTTCCTTACTTCTTCCGCTTATGGCGGCTTAGGAGAATGAATTTGTTGGTCGACTTGTTGGTGCGGGTCTTCTTGCCCTTGGTCGGCTTGCCCCACGGAGTAACCGGGTGGCGACCGCCCGAGGTACGACCTTCACCACCGCCGTGCGGATGGTCGATCGGGTTCATCGACACGCCGCGGTTGTGCGGCTTACGACCCAACCAGCGATTGCGACCGGCCTTGCCGATCGAGGTGTTCATGTGATCGGGGTTCGACACCGCGCCGATCGTGCCGCGGCAACGGCCGTGCACCAGGCGCTGCTCGCCCGAGTTCAGGCGGATGATGACGTAGTCCTGGTCGCGACCGACGAGCTGGGCGTAGGTGCCGGCGGAACGGGCGAGCTGACCGCCCTTCCCGATCTTGACCTCGATGTTGTGGATGATCGTGCCGACCGGCATGTTGCCGAGCGGCATGACGTTGCCCGGCTTCACGTCGACATAGTTGCCGGCGACGATGGTATCACCGACGGCAAGGCGCTGCGGCGCGAGGATGTAGGCCTGCTCGCCGTCCTGATACTTGATCAGCGCGATGAAGCCCGTGCGGTTCGGATCATATTCCAGCCGCTCGACCGTCGCGGGAACGTCGATCTTCTCACGCTTGAAGTCGACGGTGCGCAGCGTCCGCTTGTGACCACCACCCCGGAAGCGCACGGTGATGCGTCCGGTGTTGTTGCGGCCGCCCGAGGAGTGCTTGCCTTCGGTGAGCGCCTTTACCGGCTTGCCCTTGTAGAGCGCCGAACGATCGACCATGACCAGCTGGCGCTGGCCCGGCGTCGTGGGATTGAATGTCTTCAGTGCCATCGTCGTACGACCTTACAGACCGGTGGTGACGTCGATCCGGTGGCCCTCTTCGAGGGTCACGATCGCGCGCTTGGTGTTCGACTGCGAGCCGAGATTGCCGCGGAAGATCTTGGTCTTGCCCTTGCGGACCAGCGTGTTGACGCTCTTGACCTTGACGTCAAACAGCTTCTCGATCGCTTCCTTGATCTGCGGCTTGGTCGCCTTGGCGGCCACCTTGAACAGGACCTTGTTGTGCTCGGACGCCAGCGTCGCCTTTTCGGTGACAACCGGAGCGACGATCACGTCGTAATGGCGTGCCTCGATGTTCTTCGTCATTTGAAGCGCGCCTCCAGCGCATCGATGGCGGCCTTGGTCAGAACGAGCTTCTGACGGCGCAGGATGTCATAGACGTTGATCCCCTGGATCGGCAGCACGTCCATGTTCGGGATGTTGCGGGCCGCAGCGGCAAAGCCGTTGTTGAGCTCGGCGCCGTCGATGATCAGCGCGTTCGTCAAGCCGAGGCCCGAGAAGTGACCGAGCAGCGCCTTGGTCTTGGCGGCTTCGAGCGCGGCCTTGTCGATCACGAGCAGATCGCCGTCCTTAGCCTTGGCCGAGAGCGCATGCTTGAGCGCGAGCGCACGGACCTTCTTCGGCAGGTCGGTGGCGTGCGAACGCACCACCGGACCGAAGGCACGACCGCCGCCGCGGAACTGCGGCACGCGGGCCGAGCCGTGACGAGCACCGCCGGTGCCCTTCTGCTTGTACATCTTCTTGCCGGTGCGCCAGATCTCGGCCCGGCCCTTGGCCTTGTGGGTGCCGGCCTGACGCTTGTTGAGCTGCCACTGCACGCAACGCGCAATGATGTCCTGGCGCGGCTCAAGGCCGAAAATCGCGTCGGAAAGCTGGACCGAGCCGGCTTCCTTGCCCTCGAGGGTGGTGACCTTCAGTTCCATCTCACGCACCCTCTTGCTGGGCCGCAGCCTCGGCTTCGCCGCCCGCAACCTTGAACTTGCCGGGCTTCGGAGCGTCCTTCGGCAGCGGCTTCTTGACGGCGTCGCGCACGCGAATCCAACCGCCCTTGGAGCCGGGAACGGCACCTTCGACGAGGATCAGGCCACGCTCGACGTCGAGCTGAACGACGCGGAGGTTGAGCGTGGTGATGCGGTCGACACCCATGTGGCCGGGCATCTTCTTGTTCTTCCAGGTCTTGCCGGGGTCCTGACGACCACCGGTCGAACCGATCGAACGGTGCGAGACCGACACACCGTGCGTGGCGCGAAGACCGCCGAAGTTCCAGCGCTTCATACCGCCGGCAAAGCCCTTACCCACCGAGGTGCCGGTGACGTCGACGAACTGGCCGACGACGAAGTGGTCGGCGAGGATCTCGGCGCCGACGGGGATCATGGCATCCGCGGAGACGCGGAATTCCTCGACCTGCCGCTTCGGCTCGACCTTGGCGACCGCGAACTGGCCGCGCTCCGCCTTGGGCATGTACACGGTCTTGCGGCTGCCAGAACCAAGCTGCAGCGCGACGTAACCGTTCTTCTCTTCAGTGCGGTGGCCTACGACCTGGCAATTGCCGAGCTTCAGCACGGTCACGGGGATATGTTCGCCGGCCTCTGTAAAGACCCGCGTCATCCCGACCTTTTGTGCGATCACTCCGGAGCGCATCGGCGTGCTTCCTGTTCTTTCTGTCCGCAAGGTGCGAACGTGATCCAAAAATCTTAGAGCTTGATCTCGACGTCGACACCGGCGGCCAGGTCGAGCTTCATCAAAGCATCGACGGTCTGCGGGGTCGGATCGACGATATCGAGCAGGCGCTTGTGAGTGCGCATCTCGAACTGTTCGCGGCTCTTCTTGTCGACGTGGGGCGAACGGTTGACGGTGAACTTCTCGATGCGGGTGGGCAGCGGAATGGGTCCGCGGACCTGCGCACCGGTGCGCTTCGCCGTGTTCACGATCTCGCGGGTCGACGTATCGAGGATACGATGGTCGAACGCCTTGAGACGGATACGAATGTTTTGGCCGTTCATTGCCGTACTTTCTCTAGTGAGTGGCGAGTAGCGAGTAGCGAATAGATTTCCCTATTCGCCACCCACCATTCCCTATTCGCTTCGTTACTCGATGATCGAAGCGACGACGCCGGCGCCGACGGTGCGGCCACCTTCGCGGATCGCGAAGCGGAGCTTCTCTTCCATCGCGATCGGCACGATCAGGTGCACTTCCATCGCGATGTTGTCGCCCGGCATCACCATCTCGGTGCCTTCCGGCAGGTGCACGACACCGGTCACGTCGGTGGTGCGGAAGTAGAACTGCGGACGGTAGTTGGTGAAGAACGGGGTGTGGCGACCGCCCTCTTCCTTGGTGAGAATGTAAGCCTCAGCCTTGAACTTGGTGTGCGGCTTGACCGAACCCGGCTTGCACAGCACCTGGCCGCGCTCGACGTCCTCGCGCTTGGTGCCGCGGAGCAGCGCACCGATGTTGTCGCCGGCCTGACCCTGATCGAGCAGCTTGCGGAACATTTCGACGCCGGTGACGGTCGTCTTCTGGGTCGCACGGAGACCGACGATCTCGATTTCCTCGCCGACCTTGACGATGCCGCGCTCGACGCGGCCGGTCACGACGGTGCCGCGGCCCGAGATCGAGAACACGTCTTCAACCGGCATCAGGAACGGCTGGTCGATCGGGCGCTCCGGCTGCGGGATGTACTCGTCGACGTTCTTCATCAGCTCGAGGATGGCATCGTGGCCGAGCCTCTTGTCGGAATCTTCGAGAGCGGCGAGCGCCGAGCCCTTGATGATCGGGATCTTGTCGCCCGGGAAGTCGTACTTCGAGAGCAGCTCGCGGACTTCGAGCTCGACGAGCTCGAGCAGCTCCGGATCGTCGACCATGTCGCACTTGTTGAGGAACACGACGAGCGCGGGCACGCCGACCTGGCGGGCGAGCAGGATGTGCTCGCGGGTCTGCGGCATCGGGCCGTCAGCAGCCGACACGACCAGGATCGCACCATCCATCTGCGCGGCGCCGGTGATCATGTTCTTCACGTAGTCGGCGTGGCCGGGGCAGTCGACGTGGGCGTAGTGGCGGTTCGGCGTCTCGTACTCGACGTGCGCGGTCGAGATGGTGATGCCGCGCGCCTTCTCTTCCGGCGCCTTGTCGATCTGGTCGTACGCGGTGAACGTCGCACCGCCGGCTTCGGCGAGAACCTTGGTGATCGCCGCGGTCAGCGACGTCTTGCCATGGTCGACGTGACCGATGGTGCCGATGTTGCAGTGCGGCTTGTTACGTTCAAACTTTGCTTTGGCCATTTGACTCTCCGTTCAATCGTCAGCTTTAGACCGACGACAATCAGGCAAACTTCTTTTGGACTTCTGCCGACACGTTAGCCGGCGCTTCTGCGTAGTGATCGAACTGCATGGTGAAGGTCGCGCGACCCTGGCTCATCGAGCGCAGGTTGTTCACGTAACCGAACATGTTCATGAGCGGCACCATCGCGTTGATGACGTTGGCGTTGCCGCGCATGTCTTGCCCCTGGATCTGACCGCGCCGGGAATTGAGGTCGCCGATGACCGAACCGGTGTAGTCTTCCGGGGTCACCACTTCGACCTTCATGATCGGCTCGAGCAGGACGGACTTGCCCTTCTGCAAGGCTTCGCGGAATGCAGCCCGCGAAGCGATTTCGAAGGCGAGCGCCGACGAGTCGACGTCGTGATACTTGCCGTCGACGAGCTGCACCTTGACGTCGACCACGGGGAAGCCCGCGACCACGCCGGAGCTCATCACGCTGTTGAGGCCCTTTTCGACGCCGGGGATGTATTCCTTCGGCACCGCGCCGCCGACGATCTTGGACTCGAACTCGTAACCCTTGCCGGGCTCGTTCGGCTCGACCACGATCGACACTTCGGCGAACTGACCGGTACCGCCGGTCTGCTTCTTGTGAGTGTACTTGACTTCGGCCTTCTTGGTGACGCGCTCACGGAACGCCACCTGCGGCGCGCCGATGTTGGCGTCGACCTTGTAGGTGCGCTTGAGGATGTCGACCTTGATGTCGAGATGGAGTTCGCCCATGCCCTTGAGGATGGTCTGGCCGGACTCCTGGTCGGTCGAGACGCGGAAGGACGGATCCTCCGCAGCGAGCTTCGCCAGCGCCACGCCCAGCTTTTCCTGGTCGGCCTTGGACTTCGGCTCGATCGCGATCTCGATGACCGGCTCGGGGAATTCCATCTTTTCCAGGATCACCTGCTTGTCGGGATCGCACAGCGTGTCACCGGTGCGCGCTTCCTTCAGGCCGGCCAGCGCGACGATGTCGCCGGCATAGGCTTCCTTGATGTCTTCGCGGTTGTTCGCATGCATCAACAGCATGCGCCCGATACGCTCCTTCTTCTCGCGCGTCGAGTTCACCACGCCGGTGCCGCTCTGCAGAACGCCGGAGTAGATGCGGCAGAAGGTGATGGTGCCGACGAACGGGTCGTCCATGATCTTGAACGCGAGCAGCGCGAGCGGCTCCTTGTCGTCTGCCTTGCGCACGACCTCGTTGCCGCGGTCGTCGGTGCCCTTGATCGCGGGCACGTCGATCGGCGACGGCAGATAGTCCACGACGGCGTCGAGCAGCGGCTGCACGCCCTTGTTCTTGAAGGCCGAGCCGCACAGCACGGGATAGAACGCGCCGGTCAGCACCGCCTTGCGGATCAGCCGCTTCAGCGTCGCTTCGTCCGGCTCGTTGCCGTCGAGGAAGGCGGCCAACGCGTCGTCGTCGAGCTCGACGGCGGCTTCCACCATCTTCTCGCGGTACTCCTTGGCCTGGTCGACGAGATCCTCGGGAATGTCGACATAGTCGAACTTCGCGCCGAGCGATTCATCGTTCCAGACGATACCCTTCATCTTCACGAGGTCGACGAGACCCTTGAAGTTGTTCTCGGCACCGATCGGAAGCTGGATCGCGATCGGCTTGGCGCCGAGGCGGTCGACGATGTCGGACAGGCACTTGAAGAAGTCGGCGCCGGTCTTGTCCATCTTGTTGGCGAAGACGATGCGCGGAACCTTGTACTTGTCGCCCTGGCGCCAGACGGTCTCGGTCTGAGGCTCGACGCCCTGGTTCGAGTCGAGCACGCAGACGGCGCCGTCGAGCACACGCAGCGAACGCTCGACTTCGATAGTGAAGTCGACGTGGCCGGGGGTGTCGATGATGTTCAGGCGCTTGCCGGCCCAGAACGCAGTCGTCGCAGCCGAGGTGATCGTGATGCCACGCTCCTGCTCCTGCTCCATCCAGTCCATCGTCGCGGCACCTTCGTGCACTTCGCCGATTTTATGGCTCTTGCCGGTGTAGTAGAGGATGCGCTCGGTCGTCGTCGTCTTGCCGGCGTCGATATGCGCCATGATACCGAAGTTACGGTAGTCCTCGATGGCATGTTGGCGGGGCATGGGGTGTTCCTTGCGAGTCCGTTTGTTTCGCCGTTACCAGCGATAGTGCGAGAAGGCGCGGTTGGCTTCCGCCATCCGGTGCACGTCTTCGCGCTTCTTGACGGCGTTCCCGCGGTTGTTCGACGCGTCCAGGAGCTCGGCCGAGAGCCGTTCAGTCATCGTCTTCTCGTTGCGCTCGCGCGCAGCCGAGATCAGCCAACGGATACCCAGCGCCTGACGGCGGGTCGAACGAACCTCGACCGGAACCTGATAGGTCGCGCCACCGACGCGGCGGGAGCGCACTTCGATCGTCGGCATGACGTTCTCGAGTGCCTGCTCGAATACGCCGAGCGGGCTCTGCTTGGTCTTGGATTCGATGAGACCGAATGCACCATAGACGATGCCTTCGGCGACCGACTTCTTGCCGGCGTACATCACCGAGTTCATGAACTTCGTGACGATGATGTTCCCGAACTTCGGATCGGGAAGAACTTCGCGCTTTTCCGCTGAGTGGCGACGAGACATTGAGCTGGTTCCCGCTTACTTCGGACGCTTGGCGCCGTACTTCGAACGACGCTGCTTACGGTTCTTGACGCCCTGGGTATCCAGAACGCCGCGGAGGATGTGGTAGCGCACGCCCGGCAAATCCTTGACGCGGCCGCCGCGGATCATGACCACCGAGTGCTCCTGGAGGTTATGGCCCTCACCGGGGATGTAGCCGATCACCTCGAAACCGTTGGTCAGGCGCACCTTCGCGACCTTACGAAGTGCCGAGTTCGGCTTCTTCGGAGTCGTGGTGTAGACGCGGGTGCAAACACCACGCTTCTGCGGCGACTGCTGCAGCGCCGGCACCTTCTTGCGCGACTTCTGCACTTCACGCGGTTGAGCGATCAGCTGGTTGATCGTCGGCATCCTGGCCTTACCCTTTGTTATGTTGCAGTCCCTTGCGGGTCCGCTGTCTTGCCGCGGCCCGTTGCCCGGGACCGCAAATTCTTTCGAGCTACCCACCCGACGGGGCCCGCCCCGCACGGAACAATCCGCACAAAGCGAAATCGCGCCAACCGCTCTATCACTGAGCGGAAAGCGCTTCGACGCCACAGAGGACCGCAGTATTAGGGCCGACCAGCATAAAGCCGCGGCCCGTGCACTGAGGTCATGCATCCGAATTCGATCTCAAGAGAACGAGCTCAAGAGACCTAAAATCGCACTGGCATTGCCTAGCTATGATCGACAGCGTTTGAGCGGCATTCGTCGAGGTTGGTGCCCGCCTTTGCGACCCTAAAAGGATCAAAAGCGGGTGGCCCGTTCCGACGTTGGCGATGCTCACCGCCTGTCGTTAAGTGAGGCGCTTTCTATAAGTGAGCATCGTTCAAGTCAAGGTGAAACGACAGTCACAAAGCGCTTCTCGTACCTTGGGAAATTGGCCGCTTGGCGCCCTCACCCGCGCGGTCCAGATATGGGAACGCACGCCCTCCTGCCAAGACCATATCAATTTATACCCGGGAGAAATATACTTTTATAACAAACGCTAAGGCTTTTTTTGCTGTTGATGCGTCAATCTGCCGCCTTCGGCAGAGACAGGCGCCATGCGGTACACCGACATTGCCATCATCGGCGGGGGACTTGCCGGCTCGACCGCCGCCGCCATGCTCGGGCACGCCGGCGTTTCGGCGGTACTGATCGACCCGCACGAGACCTATCCGGCCGATTTCCGCGTCGAAAAACTTAGCGGTCACGGCCAGGTCGAGCGATTCCAGCGGACCGGAATCGCCGACTCAGTGCTGCGCCGCGCGACGTTCTCCGGCGAAAACTGGATCGCGCGCTTCGGCCACCTCCTCGACAAGGCGCCCAGCCGGCAGTTCAACATCGTCTACGACTCCCTCGTGAACGCGATTCGCGACGAGATTCCCGAAACGGTCGAACGGATCTGGACCAAAGCGGTGTCGGTCCAGACCAGCCCGGAACGGCAGAGAATCGCGCTCGCCAACGACGAGACGATCTCGGCCCGCCTGGTCGTGCTCGCCAACGGCCTGAACGTCGGCCTGCGCCACCAGCTCGGCATCACGCGAAACATCGTCAGCGGCTGCCATTCGATCTCGATTGGGTTCGACGTGGTACCGGCGGGGCGGAATTCCTTCGACTTCCCGGCGCTGACCTATTTCTCGGAGCGGCCGAGCGACCGCATCCCGTACATCACACTGTTTCCGATCGGCACGCGGATGCGGGCCAATTTGTTCGTGTACCGCGGCTTCGACGATCCCTGGCTGCGCGAATTGCGCTGCGCGCCGGCCGAGACATTGAACGCCGCCCTGCCGCGGCTCAAGCGCATCACCGGCCCGTTCGACATCATCGGAGAGATGAAGATCCGCCCGGTCGATCTCTATGTGAATGACGCCAGTCACCTGCCGGGCGTGGTGCTGGCGGGCGATGCCTTCGCAACCTCCTGCCCGGTCGCCGGCACCGGCTGCGACAAGGTGTTCACCGACGTCGAGCGGCTCTGCAATGTCCACATCCCGCAATGGCTGGCGTCCGATGGGATGAATGCGGACAAGATCGCCGCCTTCTACGCTGATCCCGTCAAGCGGGCCTGCGACCAACGGTCGGCGGCGAAAGCCTTCGACTTCCGCTCGGTTTCGATTGCGACGAGCCCCTACTGGACGGCGCAGCGCTGGGCGCGCTTCATGGCGTGGTCGGCCCAGGGATTATTGCGAAGGCTCGGAAGCGCGTTCCATCTGGAGCCGAACTTCCTCGGTCACTCCTCCTCGTCGTCCTCGTCCTCATCATCCTCGTCGAGGTCGTCCTCATCCTCGTCGTCGCTGTCGACGTCAGCCTGAGCGGCCGCGCCGTGGGACTGATGGATCTGGTCGTTCCACAGTTTGCGATAGGTGCCGTTCCTGGCGAGCAGCTCGGCGTGCGATCCGCGCTCGATCGCTCTGCCCCCTGAAATCACGATGATCTCGTCCATCTCGACCACCGAGGTCAGGCGGTGGGTCGACCAGATCATGGTGCGGCCCTTGGCGACCTTCAGCAACGTGCGATTGATCGCCGCTTCCGTGGTCTGGTCGAGCGCCGAGGTGGCTTCATCGAGCAGCAGCACGGAGGGATTGCGGATGATCGCGCGCGCGATCGCGATGCGCTGGCGCTGGCCGCCCGACAGCGTATCACCGCGTTCGCCGACTGAGGTGTCGTAGCGCTGCGGCAGGCTCATGATGTAGCGGTGGATCTCGGCCTTTCTGGCCGCCTCTTCGACCTCCTCGTCGGTCGCGCCCTCCTTGCCGAGCCGGATGTTCTCGCGGATCGACATGTTGAACAGCATGTTCTCCTGGAACACCACCGCCATGCTCCGGCGCAACGAATCCAGCGTCACCTTGCGGACGTCGACACCGTCGATGGTGACGCGCCCCTCGTCCGGTACGTAAAGCCGCAGGATCAAATTGAGCAGCGTGCTCTTGCCGGAGCCGGAGGGACCCACGATGGCGATGCGCTTTCCCGCATTGAGCTTGAGGCTCAGATTGTCCAGCACCGGCGTCTGGCTGCCCTCGTACTGGAACGTCACGTGGTCGAAGGTGATGTCGTGGGTGATGCGCGGCAGATCGGGCGCACCGGGACGATCGGCGCCGCGCGTGGGCTCGTCGAGCAGCTCCTGCATGTGGCGGATCGCGGCGGCCGAGGAGATCGACACCGGGATGAAGTGCATCACGTGGGCGATGTTGTAGGAGACCTCCCAGAACGCGCTCTCGAAGGTGACGAAGGTGCCGATGGTGATCTGGCCCTTGGTCGCCAGATAAGCGCCGATCGCGAGCACGACGAGGTGCAGCAGCAACACCGAGATCGTGACTGTCCGCTCCACCATGGTCGACAGGAACCCGGCGGCCGCAATCCTGTTGCGCGTGTCGTCGTTGCGTAAGGTGAAGAAGCCGAACATCTTGCGCTGCAGGCTGAACGCCTTGATCACGGCCTGCGCCGCCACGTTCTCCTGCACCATGCCGAGCAGCGCGCTTTCGTTGAGCTTCTGCTCGTAATTGGCCTGCACCGCCTTCGGCGTCAGGATGCGCGGGCCGATCAGCGTGATCGGAAACACCAGCAGCGCGACGACCGCGAGCTGCCAGTTCAGGAAGAACATCAGGATGATACCGGCGATCAACTCCAGGAACGGCAGCGCAGCGCTGTTAGCAAAGGTCTTGACCGAGCCTTCGAAGGCCGAGAGGTCGACCGAGAAGCGCGACAGAATCTCACCGCGTTTGGTGCGGCCGAAATAGGCCGCCGGCAGGTCTTGGACGTGCTCGAACAAGCGTTTGCGGACGTCGGAGATGACGCAGGCCGCAAGCCGCGCGTCCCGGCGCTCGTACCAGACCGCGACGATCGAGGTGAAGATGCCTGCGGCCGCGAGCACGCCCAGGATCTTGTATAGCGCCTGGAAATCCTCCTCACCGAGCGCGTCGTCGATGAGGAATTTGAGGCTGAGCGGCATGATGACATTGAACAGCGTCTCGACCAGAATGCCGAACGCCACATAGCCCATGATGCGCTTGTAGTTGGACAGATAGGGCTTGACGAAACCCCAGATGGTCGCGAGCGCGCCGGCGGCTTCGCGCGCGGTAAAGACGACGAGGTCCTCGTCATTCTCGTCGTCGAGCTCAAGCCCGTCGTCGTCTTCGTCTTCGTCGTCGACGTCGTCTTCCAGCGCGGGCTCGACAGCGGTGGCGAGCTTGTCCTCGAGCTCTGCCGCCTCTTGTGCGGCGAGCTTCTGTTTGTCGGGAGAAAGAGGCCTGGACGCCATGAAACGAACCGATGCTGACGGTCGGCACGACCGCAGAGAAAGCAGGAAATAGCGGAGCGCCGCTATGACGCCGATTCTATGCGATCAGGATGAGTTCGGCAAAACAATTGGCGAATTCATCCGCTCTGTGAGGCTAGTCGTCGTCTTCGTCCTCGACCTTGTCGAAGAAGGAATAGCGCAAGGAGTCGGCGTCGGCATACCACTGCCCCGGCCCCTTGTTGGCGGCAAGCGTCGCGGTCCAGAGCGCATCGGTGCAATCCTTGCGGTGCATCGACAGGTCGAAGCCGTTGCCGAAGAACAGTTCGGACCATTCCCACCAGGTGCCGAGCTTCTTGACCCCGCGCAGTAGATCGTAGCGGTCGATCACGACCGAGGCCATGTCCGAGGTGATCGAGCCGAACACCAGTCCGGTCTTGACCACGCGGTTCAATTCGCGAATCGCGCGGACCACCTGCTTCGGGGCCACGTGGCAGAGGCTGGTCTCGAACACGTAGTCGAAGGCACCGTCCTTGAATGGCATGTCGATGATCGAGCCGAGCTTGTTGTACTTCTTCAGCGCCTTCGGCGTCCTGGCGTGGATGGCGCGATTGTTTTCGATGCCGAAGGCATCGATGCCGCGATCGCGCAGCGCGCCGACCAGCTCGCCACTGGCGGAGCCTGCGACCAGGAGCTTGGCGCCCTCCACCTTGCCCCAGACGATGCCGATCAGCTTGGTCAGATAGTCGGGATCGGTGAAGTGGCTCCACGCCTCGCTATAGGGGCCGCGGCCGCGGTAGTTCTCGAAATAATCGCGGTCGATCTTATCGGAGATCGGCTCGCCATCCTCCTGAGCGCGCTCGCGGCGAAGTCGCATCATCTCGGTCAGGATGATGTCGGTCGCCGCATCCGAGGAGTCGAGCAGCCCGTTCAACGTGGAATCGAACAGATAGTCGCCGACCACGACGATCCCAGGATGTTGCTTCGGCTCGGGCCGGTGATTGGTCATGACGTCGCGCACGGGAATACCGCCCGGAATTGCGTTCACCGACGACAGCCAGCGGTGGATCTTGCCTTCCATGAAATGCGCACGCGCGTCCCCAAGCGAGGCCGGCAGTGATTTCAGCGCGACGTCGATCAGCTCCCGGTCCGACAGATTCGCGAACGCCAGCGCATCGGAGCCGGGAATGAGCCAGTTCAGGACACCGTGCTTGCCGACATCGTGGCGCGCGCCTTCGTTGTAGACGCAGCAGCCGCCGAACGCTTCAGACATGAACCAGGCGCCGTGAATTTTGTCACCCCAGAACGGGGAATCGAACAGGATCGAGACGCGCAGATAGTGCGCGGGACGGTCGAAGTACGAGACGTGCTTGACCATCGACTTGCGGAGCTGCTCGCCTTCCCAGCCGAGAGTGGCGAGCCAGGAATGCGGCAGGCAGACCAGCACGAGATCGAAGTCGCGCGTCTCCGGTCCCTTGCCGTTCATCATCTTGAGCTGGTAGCGGCCGGTCGTCGCCTTGCCGACGGTGAGCACGCGATGATTGAGCTGGATGTCGGCATTGACCTCCGACTGCAGGCATTCGATCAGCTGCTCATTGCCGTTCTGGATGGAGTAGAGGCCGATATAGCCGTCGACATCCATCAGATAATTCTTGAGCGCGTTGAGGCCGTTGGTGTTGTGGCTCTCGGTCGCGATATCGGAGCGCGCCATCACCTTGAAGAAGCGCTTTGCGGTCTCGTCCTCGACTTCCTCGTCGAGCACCTGCTCGGCGGTCTTGTAGGCCCAAGGGTTCTCGTTGTCGTGCGCGCCGACGCCCTCGTAATATTCGATCGGCGTCATCGCCTCGGCGCAGCGCTTGCGGAACGACTCGATCGCAGCCGCAGTCTTGGCCCCGTATTTGCGGCGCATGCCGGCGACGTCGTTGAGCAGCTCGCCGCCGAACTGCACCTGCTCGGCGTCCATCGGAATGGTCTGCAGGCCGAAATGCTGGATCAGCTCGCGCAGCGGATCGGGACCGGTCATCGAGTAGTCGTAGATCTCGGCGACGCCGGCCTCGTACATCGCCGGCGCGGAATCGAATTTGCGCGTGACGATCTTGCCGCCGAGCCGATCGGAGGCTTCATAAATGGTGATGCGGCAGAGGTCGCCAAGCTTACGCTTCAGGTACCAGGCGCTCATCAGCCCGCCAGGGCCGCCGCCTACGATTGCGAGATCAAGCATGTGAGGTCCGTGGTCTCCGGCCTTGCCCCCGTCACGGGACCACCGGTCTAAGCTCCCCAAGCAGAAGCACTTTTCTGACTGAAGGAAAGATGAACAAAGGTTGATTCCGCATCGCAACAGGCAAACAAAGCAGCAAAAAGGCCGGCTTGCGCCGGCCTTTTCGTTGTCCTCGGTATTCCTACGGATGAACGATCATTCCGCGGGCGGCAGCGCAGGAAGTTCGGCTTCCGGCGCGGGCGACACGACGGCCGCCTGCTTCTCGCGCTCGTCGAGAATCATCTTGTCGCGCTTCATGGCGACTTCGCGGATCTTGGCCATGGAGGCGCCGGTGCCCGCCGGGATCAGCCGGCCGACGATGACGTTCTCCTTCAGGCCTTCGAGCGGATCGACCTTGCCGTTGACCGCCGCTTCGGTGAGGACGCGGGTGGTCTCCTGGAACGAGGCCGCCGAGAAGAAGGAGCGGGTCTGCAAGCTGGCCTTGGTGATGCCGAGCAGAACCGGCGTTCCCGTGGCGATCTTCTTGCCCTCTTCCTTGGCCTTCTCGTTCAGCGCGTCGAACTCGATCTTGTCGACCTGCTCGCCGGAGATCATGTCCGTGTCGCCCTGGTCGGTGACTTCCACCTTCTGGAGCATCTGACGGACAATCACCTCGATGTGCTTGTCATTGATGAGCACGCCCTGCAGCCGGTAGACCTCCTGGATCTCGTTGACCAGATAGGCCGCGAGTTCCTCGATGCCCTTGACCGCAAGGATGTCGTGCGGCGCCGGGTTGCCTTCCACGATGAAGTCGCCCTTTTCGACGACGTCGCCGTCCTGAAGGTGGATGTGCTTGCCCTTCGGGATCAGGTACTCGCGTGCCTCCTCGGTCTTGTCCATCGGCTCGATCGAGATGCGACGCTTGTTCTTGTAGTCGCGTCCGAACCGGATGGTGCCCGCGATTTCGGCGATGATCGCCGCATCCTTCGGACGCCGTGCCTCGAACAGTTCAGCCACCCGCGGCAGACCGCCGGTGATGTCACGCGTCTTGGCGCTTTCGGTCGAGACGCGGGCGAGGATGTCACCCGGGTTGACCTTGGCACCGACGTCAACCGACAGAATGCCGTCGACCGACAGCATGTAGCGGGCATCGCCACCACGGGCGAGCTTCAGCACCTTCCCGTCCTTGCCCTTGACCACGATGGCCGGACGCAGGTCCGCGCCGCCGCGCGTCGAGCGCCAGTCGATGACCACGCGCTTGGCGATGCCGGTGGCTTCGTCCAGCGTTTCCGAGATCGACTGCCCCTCGACCAGATCCTCGAAGCCGATGGTGCCTTCGACCTCGGTGAGCAGCGGACGAGTGTAGGGATCCCACTCGACGATGCGCTGGCCGCGCTTGACCATGTCGCCCTCGTCGACGTGCAGGCGCGCGCCGTACTGGATACGGTGCGTCGCACGCTCGGTGCCGTCGGCATCGACGATCGCCACCACCATGTTGCGCACCATGGCGACCAGGTGACCTTCGCTGTTGCGGGCGATGGCCTTGTTCCTGATCACGATCTTGCCGTCGAAATTGGCTTCGACGAACGACTGCTCGTTGAGCTGCGCCGCACCACCGATGTGGAAGGTGCGCATGGTGAGCTGGGTGCCCGGCTCGCCGATCGACTGCGCCGCGATGACACCGACAGCTTCACCGTGGTTGACCGGCGTGCCGCGGGCGAGGTCGCGGCCGTAGCACTTGCCGCAGATGCCGTTGACGAGTTCGCAGGTCAGCGCCGAGCGGATCTTCACCTCCTGCACACCACCCTGCTGGATGGCGTCCAGATGGCTTTCTTCCATCAGCGTATCGCGCTTGATGATCACCTTGCCGGAGCTGTCACGGATGTCTTCGCAGGCCGTGCGTCCGAGAATGCGCGAACCGAGCGAAGCAACCACGGTGCCGGCATCGACGATGGCGCGCATCTTGATGCCGAGCTTGGTGCCGCAGTCAGACTGCGTGATGATGCAGTCCTGCGCGACGTCGACCAGACGACGGGTCAGGTAGCCCGAGTTCGCGGTCTTCAACGCGGTGTCCGCGAGGCCCTTGCGGGCGCCGTGCGTCGAGTTGAAGTACTCGAGCACCGAGAGGCCTTCCTTGAAGTTCGAGATGATCGGCGTCTCGATGATCTCACCCGACGGCTTGGCCATCAGGCCGCGCATGCCGGCAAGCTGGCGCATCTGGGCCGGCGAACCGCGGGCACCGGAGTGAGCCATCATGTAGATCGAGTTGATGTCGGCATCGGCTCCACTCGCCGTCTTCTTGGTGGAGGAGATCTCCTTCATCATCGCCTTGGCGATTTCTTCCGTCGCCTTCGACCAGGCGTCGACGACCTTATTGTACTTCTCGCCGTGGGTGATCAGACCGTCGTTGTACTGCTGCTCGAAATCCTTCGCCAGCGTACGGGTGGTGTCGACGATCTTCCACTTGCTGTGCGGCACGACCATGTCGTCCTTGCCGAACGAGATGCCGGCCTTGAACGCATTGTAGAAGCCGAGCGCCATGATGCGGTCGCAGAAGATCACAGTCTCCTTCTGGCCGCAGTGACGGTAGACCTGGTCGATGACGCCCGAGATCTCGCGCTTGGTCATCAGCTTGTTGATGATCTCGTACGAAATCCGCGGGTTCTTCGGCAGCAGGTTGCCGAGCATGACACGGCCCGCGGTGGTTTCGATCCAGCGCTTGGAGACCTTGCCGGTCTCGTCCATGCCTTCCCACCGGTATTTGATCTTGGTGTGGAGGTGGATCACCTTCGCATGCAGGGCGTGCTCGAGCTCGGCCATGTCGCCGAACAGCTTGCCCTCGCCGGGCAGGCCTTCGCGCATGATCGACACGTAGTACAGACCGAGCACGATATCCTGCGACGGCACGATGATCGGCTGGCCGTTCGCGGGATGCAGGATGTTGTTGGTCGACATCATCAGCACGCGCGCTTCTAGCTGCGCTTCGAGCGACAGCGGAACGTGCACGGCCATCTGGTCGCCGTCGAAGTCGGCGTTGAACGCGGAGCAGACCAGCGGGTGAAGCTGGATCGCCTTGCCCTCGATCAGCACCGGCTCGAACGCCTGGATGCCCAGACGATGCAGCGTCGGCGCCCGGTTGAGCAGCACCGGATGCTCGCGGATCACCTCATCCAGGATGTCCCAGACTTCGGGCCGCTCCTTCTCGACCAGCTTCTTGGCCTGTTTCACGGTCGTGGACAGGCCCTTGGCGTCGAGGCGCGAGTAGATGAACGGCTTGAACAGCTCCAGCGCCATCTTCTTCGGCAGGCCGCATTGATGCAGGCGCAGCTCCGGACCGACCACGATCACCGAACGGCCCGAATAGTCGACGCGCTTGCCGAGCAGGTTCTGGCGGAAGCGGCCCTGCTTGCCCTTCAGCATGTCGGCGAGCGACTTCAGCGGGCGCTTGTTGGCACCCGTGATGACGCGGCCGCGGCGGCCGTTGTCGAACAGCGCATCGACCGCTTCCTGAAGCATGCGCTTCTCGTTGCGGATGATAATGTCAGGCGCGCGCAGCTCCATCAGCCGCTTCAAGCGGTTGTTGCGGTTGATGACGCGGCGGTACAGGTCGTTGAGGTCCGAGGTCGCGAAGCGGCCGCCGTCCAGCGGCACCAGCGGACGCAGGTCCGGAGGGATCACGGGAACGACAGTCAGGATCATCCATTCCGGCTTGTTGCCGGAGTGGCGGAAGGCTTCGACGATCTTCAGGCGCTTGGCAAGCTTCTTGTGCTTGATGTCGGAGTCGGTCTCCTGCATCTCCGCACGAAGCGAGAGTTCGAGCTTCTCGAGGTCCATGCCCTTGAGCAACTCGCGGATCGCTTCCGCGCCGATCATGGCGGTGAAGGAATCCTGGCCGTACTCGTCCTGCGCCTTCAGATACTCGTCTTCCGACAGCAGCTGACGGTCCTTCAGCGCGGTGAGGCCCGGCTCAAGCACGACATAATATTCGAAGTAGAGGATCCGCTCGAGATCCTTCAGCGTCATGTCGAGCAGAAGGCCGATGCGTGACGGCAGCGACTTCAGGAACCAGATGTGGGCGACGGGAGCTGCGAGCTCGATATGGCCCATGCGCTCGCGCCGGACGCGCGACAGCGTGACCTCGACCGAGCACTTCTCGCAGATGATGCCCTTGTACTTCATGCGCTTGTACTTGCCGCACAAGCACTCGTAATCCTTGATCGGCCCGAAGATGCGCGCGCAGAACAGGCCGTCGCGCTCGGGCTTGAAGGTACGGTAGTTGATGGTCTCCGGCTTCTTGATCTCACCGTAGGACCAGGACAGAATCTTCTCTGGAGACGCGATCGAGATCCGGATCTGGTCGAAGACCTGAGCCGGCGTCGTCGGGTTAAAGAGATTCATAATTTCTTGGTTCATCGTCTTCTCCTCGCGTACCGGTCGCCTCCGGACGCAAATTCGAAAATCACTCGAGCGGGGCGCCCAGCCCTCAAGGCATCGGGAGGGGCGCCAATGCCCGGCCGCGACGGCCGGGCATGAAAGGTCGGATTACTCGGCCGCTTCCGACGTCGGCGCCGGACCCACCTTGGAATTGTGCAGGTCGACGTTAAGGCCGAGCGAGCGCATTTCCTTGACCAGCACGTTGAACGATTCCGGGATACCGGCCTCGAAAGTGTCGTCGCCACGCACGATCGCCTCGTACACCTTGGTACGGCCGGCGACGTCGTCCGACTTCACGGTCAGCATTTCCTGGAGCGTGTAGGCCGCGCCATAAGCTTCGAGCGCCCACACCTCCATTTCGCCGAAACGCTGGCCGCCGAACTGCGCCTTTCCGCCCAGCGGCTGCTGGGTGACGAGCGAGTACGGACCGATCGAACGCGCATGGATCTTGTCGTCGACGAGATGGTGCAGCTTGAGCATGTAGATGTAGCCCACCGTCACCTTGCGATCGAAGGCATCGCCGGTGCGGCCGTCATAGACCGTCGACTGGCCCGAAGCGTCGAGACCGGCAAGCTTCAGCATCTCCTCGATGTCGGATTCCTTGGCACCATCGAACACCGGCGTCGCGATCGGCACGCCGCGGCTCAGATTGTGGCCGAGCTCAAGCAGCTCGTTGTCGTTGAGCGTCTTGATCGTCTCGTCCTCGCCGTAGACCTTCTTCAAGGTTTCCTTCAGCGGCTTGATGTCCTGCTTCGACAGATAGGCATCGACCGTCTGGCCGATCCGCTTGCCGAGGCCGGCGCAGGCCCAGCCGAGATGGGTCTCGAGGATCTGTCCGACGTTCATGCGCGAGGGCACGCCGAGCGGATTGAGCACGATGTCGGCATGCGTACCGTCTTCGAGGAACGGCATGTCCTCGATCGGTACGATCTTCGACACCACGCCCTTGTTGCCGTGGCGGCCGGCCATCTTGTCGCCGGGCTGGATCTTGCGCTTCACCGCGACGAAGACCTTGACCATCTTCATCACGCCGGGCGGCAATTCGTCACCGCGCTGAAGCTTTTCGACCTTGTCGAGGAAGCGCTGTTCAAGCCCCTTCTTCGACTCGTCGTACTGCTTCCGCATGGCCTCGATCTCGGCCATCAGCTTGTCGTTCGGCGAGGCGAACAGCCACCACTGCGACTTCGGGTACTCCTCGAGCACCGCGCGGGTGATCTTGGTGTCCTTCTTGAAGCCCTTGGGACCGGCAATGCCCTGCCGCCCCTCGAGGAGCTCGGCAAGACGGTTGTAGACGTTGCGGTCCAGGATCGCCTGCTCGTCGTCGCGGTCCTTGGCCAGGCGCTCGATCTCTTCCCGCTCGATCGCCAGCGCACGCTCGTCCTTGTCGACGCCGTGTCGGTTGAACACGCGGACTTCCACGATCGTGCCCTGTACGCCCGGAGGAACGCGCAGCGAGGTGTCGCGAACGTCGGAGGCCTTTTCGCCGAAGATGGCGCGCAGCAGCTTTTCTTCGGGCGTCATCGGGCTTTCGCCCTTCGGCGTGATCTTGCCGACCAGGATGTCGCCGGCGCGCACTTCCGCACCGATGTAGACGATACCGGCTTCGTCGAGGTTCTTCAGCGCTTCTTCCGAAACGTTCGGAATGTCACGGGTGATTTCCTCGGGTCCGAGCTTGGTGTCGCGGGCCATCACCTCGAATTCTTCGATGTGAATCGAGGTAAACACGTCCTCCTTCACGATCCGCTCGGAGAGCAGGATCGAGTCTTCGAAGTTGTAGCCGTTCCACGGCATGAACGCGACCAGCACGTTGCGCCCCAGAGCGAGTTCGCCGAGATCGGTCGAAGGACCGTCGGCGATGATGTCGCCCTTCTTGACGATGTCGCCGACCTTCACCAGCGGACGCTGATTGATGCAGGTCGACTGGTTGGAGCGCTGGTACTTCATCAGACGGTAGATATCGACGCCCGACTTGGTCGGATCGAGATCTTCGGTGGCGCGGATAACGACGCGGGTCGCGTCGATCTGGTCGATCACGCCCGAACGGCGCGCCGCGATCGCAGCACCGGAGTCACGCGCAACCACGCCTTCCATGCCGGTGCCGACGAACGGCGCCTCGGCGCGAACCAGCGGCACCGCCTGGCGCTGCATGTTCGAGCCCATCAGCGCGCGGTTGGCGTCGTCGTTCTCGAGGAACGGGATCAGCGCCGCGGCAACCGAAACGAGCTGCTTCGGCGACACGTCCATGTAGTCGACCTTGTCCGGCGACAGCGGCACGACGTCGCGGGTGCCGCTCGCGCGGCAGACCACCAGGTCTTCGGTGAAGCGGCCCTTGGCGTCGATCGGCACGTTGGCCTGGGCGACCGAATAGCGGCCCTCCTCCATCGCCGAGAGGTACACGACCTCGTCGGTGACGCGACCGTCCTTGACCTTGCGATACGGCGTCTCGACGAAGCCGTACTTGTTCACGCGCGCGAAGGTCGCGAGCGAGTTGATCAGGCCGATGTTCGGGCCTTCCGGCGTCTCGATCGGGCAGATGCGGCCATAATGCGTCGGATGCACGTCGCGCACCTCGAAGCCGGCGCGCTCGCGGGTCAGACCGCCCGGTCCGAGCGCCGAGAGACGACGCTTGTGGGTGATCTCGCTGAGCGGGTTGGTCTGGTCCATGAACTGCGAGAGCTGCGAGGAGCCGAAGAACTCGCGCACGGCGGCAGCCGCCGGCTTCGCGTTGATCAGGTCCTGCGGCATCACCGTGTCGATGTCGACCGAGGACATGCGCTCCTTGATCGCGCGCTCCATGCGCAGCAGGCCGATACGGTACTGGTTCTCCATGAGCTCGCCGACCGAGCGCACACGACGGTTGCCGAGATGATCGATGTCGTCAATCTCGCCCTTGCCGTCGCGCAGATCCACCAGCGTCTTGATGACGCAGAGGATGTCTTCCTTGCGCAGCGTGCGCTGGGTGTCGGGCGCATCGAGGTCGAGGCGCATGTTCATCTTGACCCGGCCGACCGCGGAGAGGTCGTAACGCTCGGCGTCGAAGAACAGCGACTGGAACATCGCCTGCGCCGAATCCAGCGTCGGCGGCTCGCCTGGGCGCATCACGCGGTAGATGTCGAACAGCGCGTCCTCACGCGTCATGTTCTTGTCGGCCGCGAGCGTGTTGCGGATGTAGGCGCCGACATTGACGTGGTCGATGTCGAGCAGCGGCAGCTCCTTGTAGCCGTGCTCGTTGAGAACCTTCATCGACTTGTCGGTGATTTCCTCACCGGCTTCGGCGTGGATCTCACCCGTCTTCGGGTTGACGAGGTCCTCGGCGAGGTAGTTGCCGACGAGTTCCTCATCCGACAGGCGCAGCGCCTTGAGCCCCTTCTCCTGGAGCTGGCGGGCGGCACGGACGGTAAGCTTCTTGCCGGCCTCGAGCGCGACCTTGCCGGTATCGGCGTCGATCAGGTCGTTGATGGTCGAGTAACCGCGGAAACGGTTGGCGTCGAACGGAACGCGCCAGCCTTCCTTGGTCCGCTTGTAGAGAATCTTCTTGTAGAAGGTGGACAGGATCGCCTCGCCGTCGAGGCCGAGGGCGAACATCAGCGACGTCACCGGAATCTTGCGGCGACGGTCGATACGCGCATAGACGATGTCCTTGGCGTCGAACTCGATGTCGAGCCAGGAACCGCGATACGGGATGACGCGGGCCGCGAACAGCAGCTTGCCCGAGGAATGGGTCTTGCCCTTGTCGTGGTCGAAGAACACGCCGGGCGAGCGGTGCATCTGCGAGACGATGACGCGCTCGGTGCCGTTCACGATGAAGGTGCCGTTCATCGTCATGAGCGGGATGTCGCCCATGTAGACGTCCTGCTCCTTGATGTCCTTGACCGACTTCGCGCCGGTTTCCTCGTCGATATCGAACACGATGAGACGCAGCGTCACCTTGAGGGGAGCCGCGAAGGTCATGCCGCGCTGACGGCACTCGTCGACGTCGTATTTCGGCTGCTCGAATTCGTAGCGGACGAATTCCAGCATCGAGGTGCCCGAGAAGTCGGAGATCGGGAACACGGAGCGGAATACGGCTTGCAGGCCCTCGTCGAGGCGCCCGCCCGCGGGTTCGTCGACCATCAGGAACTGGTCATAGGACGCCTTCTGAACCTCGATGAGGTTCGGCATCTCGGCGACTTCCTTGATGTGTCCGAAGAACTTGCGAACGCGTTTGCGACCGGTGAATGTCTGCTGCGCCATCGTGGCCTCTCATTTTCGTCGCCCGCTCCGGGCGCGCCGTCCGGAACGCGGCTGCCGCCGCTTCCCGGGTTAAATTTTTCGAACCCGTCTTGGGGACCGAAAATCCAGTTTCAGGCGCCATGTCCCGAATCTGTTCTTCAGACCTTCAAAACGCAAAACGACGCGCGGGGCGCATAGGCACGCCCGCCCGTCACAACGATTGTCTTCACGGACTGCAAAAGCCCGAAATAGCCTGCTCTCCCAACGGCTTACAGGGAAATCCGGCACCCTGCCCACCGCGCTTTCGTGCTGTCGAACCGATATGGGGCGACAATAGTGCAGATTCGAGGGGCAACCCCCCGAATCCCCACACTTTTTCGTGTTCGGCCTGCGTCGGGACGTTCCGTCGCACGCCTTTTGCATCTGGCCCACCCTTTTGAGGGATGGACCAAGATCCCGGGCTCGCTCCAGGCTTGTCCGGGATCTTGCCAGTAAGCGTTGCTTACTTGAGCTCGACCTTCGCGCCAGCCTTCTCGAGCTGGGCCTTGATCTTATCGGCTTCGTCCTTGTTCACGCCTTCCTTGACAGGCTTCGGCGCGCCCTCGACGAGGTCCTTTGCTTCCTTCAGGCCCAGGCCGGTGATGGCGCGGACTTCCTTGATGACCTCGATCTTCTTGTCGCCGGCGGCGGCCAGAACGACCGTGAACTCGGTCTTCTCTTCGACCGGAGCGGCAGCAGCGCCACCAGCAGCCGGGCCGGCCACGGCGACGGCCGCGGCAGCCGAAACGCCCCACTTCTCTTCGAGGAGCTTCGCGAGCTCGGCAGCTTCGAGCACGGTGAGGCTCGAGAGGTCGTCAACGATCTTCTGCAAGTCAGCCATTGTTCAGTTTCCTTACGTGTAAGTCTGGTTCGGGTTTGAGTTTTGCGAAGGGCGTCAGGCCGCTTCGCCCTTTGAGGCATGAGCCTGGATGACGCGCGCGAGCTTGCCCGCGGGCGCATTGGCGAGCTGAGCGAGCTTGGTCGCCGGGGCCACAATCAGGCCGACGATCTTGGCACGCAGTTCGTCAAGCGACGGCAGCGAGGCAAGCGCCTTCACGCCGTCGACATTCAGGACGGTCTTTCCCATCGAGCCGCCAATGATGACGAACTTTTCGTTCGCCTTGGCGAATTCGATGGCGACCTTTGGCGCCGCTACCGGATCGTTCGAAGTGGCGATCACGGTCGGTCCCTTCAGCATGGGGCCGATGGCAACGACGTCAGTGCCTTCAAGAGCAATTTTGGCGAGACGGTTCTTCGAGACCTTCACCGAGGCACCCGCCTGCTTCATCTGCTGGCGCAGCTTCTGCATCTGGGCGACGGTGAGGCCGGAATATTGAGCAACGACCGCGACGCTCGTGGTCTTGAAGACCCCGTTGAGCTGTTCGACCGCCTCTTTTTTTGCCGCTCGTTCCACAGCAAGCTCTTTCCGGTTGGCGGTCATCGCGAAAGCGGGACCGCCGGGTTACACCCATCGTCCCACCCAAACCTGAACCTCAGGGTCAAAACCCATCGGACACGCCGGGCAAGACGACAATTCAAAGCCTGCCCTCCGGGAGCTCGTGAGAGCCCACGGCGTGTCGAGGTCCGAACCAAACTCCTTCCGCAACCACTCTCAAGTGAGAAGCGAAGTGAAATCCGGTCTTCACCCGTCTATGCAGGCCGTGCGATTAAGCCGTTGAGAAATCGAAATTTCCCGCGGGCGCCTGCAGTCTTGGACAGGACAAGGCCAGCCGGCGAACCGCCTGACCTCTGCCCGCACCCCACCAACCGATGGATTTTCCTTCCTTTTCCGGCAAATCCTTACGGACGTCCTGAAAAGGAATGATCTCCTGCGTGTCGGGTTTTCGGAATGCGTGCACGGACGCGCCAGCCAAGGCCGGCACCTCCGGAAGCGGTTCTTAACCGCTCTCGGTCCGCTTGCCAAGAGCAAAATTCACACCAGTTCCAATCCGTTGCCATCAGGGCTTGATCCGGGCCGACAAGGGCGATTCAGGCCGATTTGACCCGATGAGGCAGCGGCCTGCCCGCAAAGAAAGCGGTCAGGTTCGCCAGCACGCAGTTCTGCATGGCCACATGCGATTCGAGGGTATGGCCGCCAATATGGGGAGCGAGCACCACGTTGGGGAACGCCGTCAGTGCGTCGGGGGTATGCGGTTCCTTCTCGAAGACGTCGAGGCCGGCGCCCGCGATGGTCTTGTCGGAGAGCGCCGCCACCAGGGCTTTCTCGTCGATGACCGACCCGCGGGAGATGTTGATGACATAACCATCCGCGCCGAGGCGCCCGAGGATATCGGCGTTGACGACATGCTGGGTCTCGGCCCCGGCCCGGACCGCGATCATCAGCACGCTGCACCAGTCGGCCAGCGCCTCCAGGGTCGGGAAATATTGATAGGGCAAATCGTATTTGCTGCGGCTGAAATAGCCGATTTCGCTCTCGAAGGCGGCGCAGCGGGCGGCGATCTTACGGCCGATCTCGCCCATGCCGTAGATGCCGATACGGCGGCCGGGCATGCCGGCCTGCGGGCGCATCATCGGCGACTGCTTCGAGGCCGCCCAGTCGCCGCTGCGGACATATTGGTCTGCGATCAGGATCCGCCGCGTCGTCGCCAGCAGCAGGGTCATCGCGATGTCGGCGACCGCGGCCGCGTTGGCACCGGGGCTGTGGCCGACAGCGATGTTGCGAGCAGCAGCCGCCTTCAGGTCGACGCCGTCATAGCCGGTGCCGTAACAGACGATGGCGCCGAGCTTCGGAAACAGGTCCATCGCCTCTGCACTGAGCGGCGAGCCGCCGGCGGTGAGCAGTGCGCGGATCTCGCCGAGCTTCTCCGCCGGAAATATTTCGCGCGCGGGCTTGCCACCGGTGTCGAGCAGCTCGAATCGCTCGGCAAAGCGCGCCATCATCGTCTTGGGAAAGCGCGAGTAGATCAGGACCTTGTCAGCCATTGTTCTTGTTTCCGGTGAGTGCCGTCGAAAATGCAAAGGGGCGGAATCGGTCACCCGATTCCGCCCCTCGCCTCATGCAATTTCCAGACTTAGCCGAGAATGGTGCCCGGCTCGACCTTCACACCGGGGCCCATGCTCGAGGACACCGCAACGCGCTGAATGTAGGTGCCCTTGGAACCAGCCGGCTTCGCCTTCGAGACAGCATCGGCGAGAGCCTTGATGTTCTCGACCAGCTTCTCCTCGGAGAACGAGGCCTTGCCGACACCGGCCTGCAGGATGCCGGCCTTCTCGACGCGGAACTCGACCGAGCCACCCTTGGCGCCCTTCACCGCGCCGGTGACGTCCATGGTCACGGTGCCGATCTTCGGGTTCGGCATCAAGCCGCGCGGGCCAAGCACCTTACCGAGGCGGCCGACCAGCGGCATCATGTCGGGGGTAGCGATGCAGCGGTCGAACTCGATCGTTCCGTTCTGCACCTTCTCGACCAGGTCCTCGGCGCCGACGACGTCGGCACCGGCAGCCTTGGCCTCGTCAGCCTTGGCGCCGCGGGCGAACACGCCGACGCGGAGCGTACGGCCGGTGCCGTTCGGCAGGGTCACGACGCCGCGGACCATCTGGTCGGCGTGGCGAGGATCGACGCCGAGATTGATCGCGACCTCGATGGTCTCGTCGAACTTCGCCTTGGCGCGTTCCTTGACCATCTTGATGGCGTCCGCGAGCGGGTAAAGCTTTTCCCGGTCAATGCCTTCGCGGGCTTTGTTCAAACGCTTTCCGATTGCCATGACCGCTTACCCCGCCACTTCCAGACCCATCGAACGGGCAGAGCCCTCGACCATCTTCATGGCCGATTCGATGGAATCGCAATTGAGATCCTTCATCTTCTTCTCGGCGATCTCGCGCACCTGCGCACGTGTCACCGCACCGGCCTTGTCACGGCCCGGCGCCTTCGAGCCGGACTGGATCTTGGCAGCCTGCTTCAGGAAGAAGGACATCGGGGGCGTCTTCATCTCGAACGTGAACGAACGATCGGCGTAGATCGTGATCACGACGGGAATCGGGGTGTTCTTCTCTTCCTTCTGGGTCTGGGCGTTGAACGCCTTGCAGAATTCCATGATGTTGAGACCGCGCTGACCAAGCGCGGGACCGATCGGGGGCGAGGGATTCGCCGCGCCGGCCGGGACCTGAAGCTTCAGGTATCCGGTCACTTTCTTTGCCATGTATCACTCCTGTTGTGCCGGCAGACCGCCGGCGGTTTCAGGTTCGTGGTCTGGGTCGGATGCGGCTGGCAACCGCCCTCTCCCTCCCACGGCCTCTTGTTGCGTGAGACCGAAGCCTCACGCGTACCCGATCAGACCTTCTCGACCTGCCCGAATTCCAGTTCGACCGGCGTTGCGCGGCCGAAGATCGACACCGCGACCTTCACGCGCGAGCGCGCCTCGTCGATTTCCTCGACTACACCCGAGAACGAGGCGAACGGGCCGTCGGCCACGCGCACGTTCTCGCCGATCTCGAACGACACCGACGCCTTCGGCCGTTCCACGCCCTCCTGCACCTGGTGCAGGATGCGCATCGCCTCGGCTTCCGAGATCGGCATCGGCTTGTTCTCGGCGCCGAGGAAGCCCGTCACCTTCGGCGTATTCTTGATCAGATGAAACGCCTCGTCGGTCAGCTTCATCTTCACCAGCACGTAGCCGGGAAAGAACTTGCGCTCGGCGTCGATCTTGCGGCCGCGGCGCACTTCCGTGACCTTCTCGGTCGGAACCAGCACGAGTTCAAACAGCTCCTCGAGCCCGCGCTGCTTGGCCTGCTCGCGGATCGATTCGGCGACCTTCTTCTCGAAGTTCGAATAGGCGTGGACGATATACCAGCGCTTGTCGGTCGATTGGGTTGCAGCGGCTGCTGTTGCCATCAGTGAATGCCCAAAAGGAAGGTGATGAGGTAGCGGATGATCTGGTCGGCGGCGAAGAAGAAGATCGAGGCCACGGCGACCATCACGAACACCATGATGGTGGTGATCGTGGTCTCACGACGGGTCGGCCAGGTGACCTTGGCGGTCTCCGAGCGCACTTCCTGCAAGAACTTGAACGGGCTGACTGCCATCGCTTGAGACGCCAATAAGGGATTTCAGGGATCCGAACAGCCGCCTGTGGCCCAGCCCTCTGTCTCGAAGGATGAGCCGGAAAACCGGGCTCGATTGTTCGGGGGATTTCAAAGCCGCGCCGGAAATCCGCGTTTAACGGGCCGGCTGCGAGTGCGGGGTAAATACTGCGGATGGGACCAAAGGTCAAGGTGTGGACGGGACGGAACGCTCGCAAGCCGGCCGTGGGGACGCGATCCGGATCAAGGGCTTACCCGGTCCGCATGAACCACGCTCCGAGCTTTCGGCCCGTCGCGGTCCTGCCTATCGATCCTGAATTTCGGGATGAGCTGGCAGGAGTGGCAGGGCTCGAACCTGCGACCCCCGGTTTTGGAGTTCGGGCGGCATCGTACCATCCGATGCCGCCCTGTTACTTTGCGTAAGGAAATCAATCGGTCCAAGCGGGACCTCAGTCCACCCCGTCCGTCTGGTTCGGTCCTGTACTTTCGGCTTTGGGTCCAAGCTTGGGTCCCGACCCTGCCCTGCTCTCGCTCGCCGGCACCGCGGTAGTTGGCTGCCATCTCCAGCAGGCCGGCTCGCTCCAACGGCAGGGCGCTTTCCTCCGCCAGATCCCGGCAGATACGCTCGAAGCGCGCGAGCTCGTCGACGTCGTGCTGATGTTGCCCCATCCGCTGATCAGACTCCCACAGACCGCCGGCGTCAACGTGCTCTCACCTGTGTCGAGGGTGCGCGCATCCGTTGCCTCTGGTGGTCGGCCGAGAAACCGCTGAAGCACCCCGCCAAAGCAGAAATAGTGCCGCGGGTCTTGCCCTCACGCTGAGGTTGCGATTGGATGGTGGGCGGGATTCGCCCCGCCAGCTCCGACAAGTCACTGGTTTCTCTAACAATAGCGCGGCGCCACGCCAGCTAGCTTCTTTTTAACCTATACCTACTAGAACGGATTGTTGACTTGCATGTCAACGCTAAACAAACTAATTCAGGACGGCACGCTCAAATCGGTGACGCTGGGGTTGCTCGATGACGAAATGGCAGAACGAGGACTGTTTGGGACAGGTCGGCTACATAGCTTCTTGTCGACCGAATTGCCGGCAATCCCAACCCGAGATGCGATGCTTTCCGCGCTCGAACAAGTTGCAAACCTATTCGGCCGCTACCTGACTAACCGCCCCTTGGTACTCCAGTCGCCGATCGCCCCGATTAGGCATTTGGAAGACTCCGTCTGGGAACTCAAAACTCTTGATGTACGGATATTCGGCTGGTTCGCCACGAAGGATTGCATGGTCATCGACGCGGGGTGCGACGTCAAACTTCTGAAGGATGGCAAGCTCAACTACAACGGGTTCATCGTCCAAACCAGCTATATCAGGAAGGCACTGGGGTTCGTGCCGAGAGACTACATTTCCGGAACATCGCCACATGACATCCTCACGCGAATTATTATCCCCCCGCGACGTTAGCGCCGCTCGCTTTGTTGGCGACGTTCGCGACGAAATCCTGCTCGCTTATATCTCAGAGCTACAAGAACGCGGGCTCAAGAAAGCAGACATTGCGCGCTTGCTTGAGGTGAACCGCTCGGCTGTCACGAGGATGCTAAATGGTACCGCGCCTTTAGAACTGCGGACTATCGGCCAGCTAGCGTGGGCTTTGGGAAGAGACGCTCAGTTCAAGCTATCGAGGAAGAAAACAAAACCCTCTAAATCGAACCGAGTTACCATAGCAAATTCCTCGAGCGAGTATGGTCCATTGTTTTCAACGGCGGAAACACCGTGACGCGGCTAGCAACGTTCCAAGTTTGTGACGAGGTCGCAGCCGTAGCTCTTGGCAAGTTGGCGTTTGTTGGCCTTTATCAGAACGATATGATCGTCCCTTCTTTGCCAACTGTGCTGCCACAGCTGTTTTTTGTTGTCCGTTTTCGCACTCCCGTTGACGACCGGCCGGCTAAGTTTGCGATCAGGATTGAGCGGCCGGGTCAAGATACGTTTTGCCTCGACCATACGAATTTGCTGCCTCAGGCACCGCCTACGTCTGAAGATGCGCGGTTTATACAGGTGCAAGCAATCGCAAGGATTGCTCCGTTCGAAATAACCGAGGCAGGCATAGTTCGCGTATACGTAGAAGATGAGGTTGGGGATAATTATGCTGGAGGCCTGAGAATTCAGGTAGGAGTTCATCCTCAAGCTGCTCTCCCTCAATTGGCGGCGACGGCCAACCTGGTTGTTGGTCACTACAATCGCTTCGAGGATGCGGATCCGCAACTGAAGGAAAGGCTCGCCTTTCAGTTGATGGAGACGTTTTCGGCTGGACTAAAAGTCGAACACATACCCGTCCACCTTCAATTCCCGGAGTTGGATATGCGCCTTCCGCTTGACGAGAAGCGCGTGAAAGTTTTCTTTCCGAGGCCAATGATTGAAGCCAACATCAATATCGTTGTCTTGCCCGGCGGAAACTTTGATTCGGCCGAAGTGGAGAGTTTCGATTCGCTAGGATTTGTTGCCAAATTTGAGCCGTCCGCGCCCACTGATGCTGTCTTTGCGTTTGAAGTAATCGAAAAACCGAAAGCAAGCGCGGTCAAACAAGAAACTAGTCGCGGTAAAAAAGGAACAAAGTCATGATGCCCCTTTTCCATCCCAGACGCGCCTCGCGCGCGTTCCGAGGCCCAAGGGATTGATAATTTGACTCTCGCCGACGCCGCGTTTCGATGGCGGTATGCCTCGCGCTGTACGACGCCACACGCCAACGCACGCCGACGGCCGGCCGGTCAAGATCACGTTCGGCGAGATGCGCGCCATGGGCGTGCGCGGCGTGCTGGTCTACTGCCACTGCGGCCATCACGTCGCCCGGGGCGCTAATGGCTGGCCGGACGAGATGCGCCTGTCCGACATCGAGCCGCGGTTTGTCTGCCAGGGTTGCGGTGCTCGCGGGGCCGACGTCCGGCCCGACTTCGAGCGGGGTGACGGGCGGCTTGCGATCCTGGGCTACCGAGCTCGCCTAAGAGCGTGAGAGGCCGCCCACTGAGGCGGCCTAGTAAGGCTTACCCACGTTCCACAGCGTGGCAATCAAGACGAAAATCCCTACTGGGATGCAGATGATGCCGATGATGATCAGCGATGCTGGGAGGATTTCGAAAACTAACTTTATGATAAATGCGCCTGCCATTGCACCCAGAACGACACCTATGCCGCCTGCCGCAATAGCGCCGCCAATCCCGAAATTTGTAAAGCCCATAAGTAGGCCGGCGACCGCGCCAAGTATCGCGCCGGCCTTGAATCCGATTTCCATGAAATTCGTTTCATGGGGCTGGGGCATAGATCCATAATAATTGAATTAGGACATTGCGCGACCCTAATTAGGACACCAGGGCTTAAATACGGACAGTACCCTCCGTCGCATGGGAACGTTCCGCGAACTAGAACAAAAGGCCCGCCAGCGTGAACCAGCGGGCCTTCTGCTTGTCTACCGCCTCAGCCGCCGCCGGTGCGTCATGAGCCGCTGCCGGTCGCGCCTTCTGTGCATTCTGCGCCGGCGCTTCATGGGCGGCGTTTCTCAAGCATCTCGTCGACCATAGTCATGATCACCCGCTGGGCGGTTGTCGGTAGGGTCGAGAGCGCCGCGACGAATTCTGCCCCGGTCATGTTCGGGTTCGGCACTATCGAGTCTTTCTCGAAAATGCGGCCCTTGCCTGCGAGCAGCCATTCCGGATTTACGCCATGCGTCTCCGTGAACTTAGCGATCTCGTGATGCTTGCAGGTCAGTACGCCCTTGATCTCCTCGTCAGAGAGGCCACGGGACGCCGCAATGTCTCTGATCCGCTGCCGCATGGTTTCCTTGAACGCGCGGTTGCGCGCCATCGCATCGCTGTTGGTGCGGCGAGGCTGGTTTGCTCCGGGCAACGGCACAGCCAACGACTGAGCCGCGTCGATTGCCGCGCTCAGCCTGCTTTCGGCTGAGGAAAGCAGCTTCTCGCGCGCGGCGGCGTGCTCGCGGTCGAGCTCTAACTGCTCTCGGATTTTCCTGAGTTTGACCCGCGCCTTTCTGGTGTCGAAGGAAACATCGCGCATCAGGTCCGCCTCGTCGGATGCCACGATCGCCTCATAACTGCGAAATACGAAAGTGTGCAGGCTCCGGCCGGAACGGCGCCGGCCACGCTTCTGCACCTCGAGCTGGACGACATTCTCCGGGAGAAACGACGGATTGCGTAGGGCAGTCTCGGGCGAGGTGCTGCGCCTTGGGAAGGTGAACACGTTGCTCATGCTGCACCCCCGATCAGCTTCTTGGCCGCTTGCGCGACGCCGGCAAAAAAGGGTTGCGGATGCTCCCAGTCCAGCCAGTCGGGCTCCTGTTCGAATAGATCATTGGCATAGATCAGCTTCGCCAGCAGACCGGCCAGCGTGGTCGGTTCGACCTGGATGAATTCTTCCCGGGCGTCTATTGCCGCTTCGCACTCCTCATTGGTGAATTCGTCGGTGCCGGGCTCGCCGATGAATGCCTTTCGCGCCGCTCGGCGTTCGTCGACGAGCGCGTCGTAGTGCGCGTTCAACTCCGGATATTGCGCGCGCGGGATAGCGCGCTCCACGTCCCACCAGCACCCGGCCTGCACCGTGGCACCGGGCTCAACCATGCTGGGGATATCGATGTGCGAGGGCCCGATCTTCTCGTCAGCCAGATTGCTCATCCGCTCGCTGATCGCAAGCTTTGCCCACATGGCAGCATCCGCAGCCCGATGGGCCGCGATCACCGCGAAGATGGGGTCAGGCTCGGCAGCGGTGGCCTGCACAGCGGCCGGCAGCCCGGCAGGCAGTACGGCCAGCGCGGCGATCATGCCGCGGCGGGATAGGCCGCCAAGCGGCTTGCGGGACTCGCTGGTGCGTTCTGTACTCGCAGGCTGTCCGGTGGCGGGTTGATGGGAAAACGAATCTACGGACTCCGCTCGGGCGGCTAACCATAGAGCGGTCGGGCTAGGTACAGACGTGCTTAAGGGTGGCGTGCTATGCACGCGATCAGCTTCGATCATGTTGATAAGTGCCCTTCGTGGTTGAGGTTAGAGCCGAGTCGGGAAGCATCACCTTCCGCTCGGCTCGATTTTACGGTACAACCTAAATTATGAAGAAGTCAATAAAGGTTGCACCTAAAAAGCGGCGGGGGCGTCCCGCAACGGGGAAAGATCCGCATATAGCCGCGCGCATGCCGCCGGCGCTGATTGCAGAGGTCGAAACCTGGGCGATCACGAACGACACTACACGATCGAATGCATTCCGCCGGCTGGTCGAAATCGGCCTGGGCAAAACCGCGCCAACCGCAAAGATGCCCCCAACATCAAAGGCCACCTCCGAGCGGGCGAAGGAGCTCGCTGGCAAGACGATCGACCGCATGGTCGAGCCTGCCGCTTCAGCCGAGGAAAAGGCGGTGCGTAAGCAGCGTTTGATCAAGGGGCCTTCCGAGTTTCGTGAGGCGCGCGTCGACCGCCCGGGAAAAAAATGATCCAGCTGGTCGAGATCGGCCTGAAGGCGGGAAAATAGCCTGTTGGCGGAGACGCACCGCGCCACAACACATCGAGGGGACGACAAAATGGCTGCTATTTCAGTTCTGATCGGCGTTCTCGTTATCGCGGTTGTCGGGGCAATCTGCTTTTGGGCGATTGACAGGTTTGCGACGGATCGTCGATTGGCAAATTTGCTGAAGCTGCTGGTGGTGCTCGTCTGCCTGGGCGCGATCGTGCAACGGCTGCTGGCACTAACCTACTAGGCGACAAACTTCCTGACGGCGAAGAGGGAGCTAGAATGCTCGCCGCGTAGGGAAAGCGGCCCCCTTGCGCTCGCCCTCCGTATTTTTACCACCCAGACGAGTAGCCTATTGATCTCCCGCAATGGTTGAGCTTGGATGCGGCCCGGGTGGGGTCGTATCATGCGCGTTTTTTGCATTCTATTGTTTTGCTTGTTCATTGGCGGTTGCGCGACGATAACGAAGGGGACAACGCAGACCATCGCGATCGATACTCCTGGTGTGGCTGGTGCCTCCTGCACGATCCAGACACAGAGCGGTCCGAGAGGTGTCATCACTCCGGGTAGCGTCGTTCTGGACAAGGGATCCTCACCCCTGCCGATCACATGCACGAAAGAGTGCTACCTTGCAGGATCGAGCATCATTCCCTCGGGCACCGAGTCGATGGCAGCGGGCAACGTCGTCTTTGGAGGCCTCATTGGTCTCGGTGTCGATGCTGCAAGCGGTGCGATGAACAAATACCCCGACATGGTGACGGTCGCGATGGTGCCTGATCAAACGTGCCAACAACCCGCGCCGGTGAGACCAAAGCGCAAGACGTCCTAGGAGTCATGTTGCGCTCGCCCTCCGATTGCGGCGAGGATAGCCGTTCTCCACCAACCTATTTAGATCATGGGATGTGATGACAAAGGATCCAAGTCTTACGCTCGATGTCATGAAATACTTTCTCGCCATGGTCGCGATGGTCTGCATTGCCGGCGTGGCCGTAGCCGGGATAGGACTCTTCAAGGCGCCAGAAGCGGCAGCGCAGGTCTTCACGAATTTGACGCGTCAATCCGGATTGCTGAACATAATCACAGTTGGCGCAATCTCAGTCATCGTCTTTTTTTTAGCGTTAGCCGGCATTCTTGGCACGGAAGCCATCAATTCAATCCTCAGCGCCATCGTGGGATTTGTGCTCGGCAACCTGACGAAGGACAAAGCGACCTAGCGTCCTAGCGGCTTTCCCCTTGCGCTCGCCCTGCGGTTGCAGTTGGATTGATACCGGGCAAAGAGGGGAAAACCAATGCGTCATGTGCCGGCCGTAGTCTTGCTTCTGACGATCACGTTGGTGGCTATCTCGAATAAAGCGCACGCACGCGAGTTTGGCGGCCATGACTGCTCAGATGATTGCTCGGGTCACGCAGCCGGCTATCGATGGGCAGAAGCCAACAACGTGACGTCCGAATCCGGTTGTCCGCTACGAGGCAACGCGATCTCGTTCTATGAAGGCTGCTTGGTTTACGTCGAAGACCCAAGCCGCGGCGCCGACGAGGACGACGACGGCGACGATATCGATTGATGTTGCACGGGCCGCCTCAGGCACGATTGATGCTTTGTCATCCTTGCCTCACGGATTGAACGTCACGTCGGTGGTGATGGCCGTGTCGCGGCTGGTGCCGAGGGATTGGCCGTTCTGGACCACATGCGCGCAACTGCCGGCCGGCACCTGGCCGACGATCAGATTGCCGGCGTTGTTGGTGCCGTCGAGCACGATCACACCTGTGCAGGCCGGCGCACCGCCGCTCGATCCACCATTGATATTGTGCACGCGGACAATATCGCCGTTTCCCGTGCTCGACGGGATCTGCACGTACAGGCAATTCGCGGTCTCCTCGCAATGCATGTTCTCGATTGAGTAGAAGCCGCCGTTCAAAACAATGCCTGGACCTTGGTGATAGGGCGCTGAAGACGCTCCATTCACGTCGACCGTATTCAGCTTGATCATCGTGGTCCCGTAGTTGAGACCGCTGGCGACCGAATTGCCGAACTTCATGGCCGGCTGTGAGACGCCGCCGGACGGATGACAGTGCACGTTTTCGAACGTGACGTTTGCGGCGCCGCCATAACCCTTCTCGAAGAAGGTGCAGGATCGGCCACCGGAGTAGATATAGACCCCGTAGAGGCCCCCTGTGTCCTGCGTGGCGTTGGAATGCACCATCGCAATACTGAGGCCGGCGGTCACATTTCTCGATGCGTACAAGTCGATGTTGCGGAACGCAGAGCCCATGCAGGCGAAGTGCCAATTGGGATCGCAGAGCTCGGAAAAATGCACCGTGCTATTGAAGGCGTCGCACATCCTGATCGTGGCCGCGCCGGCCGGATTGGGGCCCTCGAACGAGACCCCCTGCTGCACAATAAAGGACTTCAGGCCCGTTCCGCAGAGCATGAATGAGCCGGACGGCACGATGACGCGACCGCCCCAGTAACCGCCGCTGTCAAACGATGTCGAGGACTTGAACCCAGCAAACCACGATGCGGCCTGGAAGGCGCTGAAGTTGTCGGTGGCCGAACCATCGGTCCCGTTCCAGTCGCCCTTGGCGCTGAACTGCAGCACGTTCGGGAAGCCGTCCGGGACGAACTGAAAGTGCGTGCCGACGGAATCGGTGAAGCTTGCGAGCGGGGTCGAGCAGCTGGTGACGGTGATGGATGCATTGCTGCCGCCAGGAGGGGCATTGCCGACAATCGTCAGAACGTCGGTGGTGCTGCACTGGTTTCCCGGCGTATAGCTGATATCGACGGAGGCCACCGCACCGCTGGAGATCACCACAACGCCGACCGAGAACGGCTTCGATCCGGTCTGAAAGATCACTCCGTAATAGGTGCCGTTGGTATAGCCAGACCCAGGTGTGATCGAGAAGCCGGTGATGTAGCTGTCGATGAACGGCGCGGTGCCGACGTTCTTGAAGGTCGCGCCGCCGCCATCACCGCCGGCCGCGTAGCCGAGCGTGCGCACGGCAGCCAATGTGGAGAGGTTCTGTGTCAGCGCGAATGCGCGCGAGGACAGCACCGGGGTTGCGTTGGCGACCGTCAGGCAGCTCGGGCAGCTGATGTTGCCCGTGGTCGCATTGAGCACGATCGGCGCGGTCGCGTTGTCGGCGAGGGTGCCGGAGGTGTTCGGCAGCAGGATCGCGGGCGTTCCCGCGATGGCCTGCGCGCCGAGCGTGGCCTGGCCGCTGCTCGATCCCTTGTAGATGACGGAATTGGTGTTCACGCTCGGGACGGACAGCGGTCCGGTCAGCAGCGAATTAAACAGCTGCGAGATGGGGATGGGCTGCGCCGGGCCCGTGCCGATGGCGGTCCGGCCGATCACGGTTCCGGAGGGGATGGTGTTGAATTGCTGGGCCCCGGCCGAAAGCGGCAGGAGCGCGAGGCAGAGCGCGAGGGCGCGGACGATCCTGCTCATTGCGAGCACCGACCGTTGCGGTCGCAGTAGAGGATCTGAACATCGACGCGCCCTTTGCACCGAAGCAGAGCGACCGAAGCATTGTCCGGCGCCGCCTCGACGACGATCGAGCAGTCGCTGGCGCGGATGTCTTTCCACGGCAGCGGGTGAGCGGTCCGCGCAACGGCAGGACCAGCGATGAATGCGACAGCAAGGGCCGCGCGGGGCACCAGGCGAGAGAAGGACATAGACCGACCTCGAGGATCGGCTCAGATCGGTGAGCCGGAGGCCGGAGGTCGTTAACGACGTGTCCAAGTCGAAGCTGTTTGACGGACACAGCTCAATCCGAAGCCCGCTCCGGGCGCGCTACCTAATCGACAGGCAGAGATTCTGCCCGCAACAGATTCCTGAACTTCTGCTCGTCGATGCCGGCGAGCTTTCGCAACGATTGCGCGACGTCGCGCCAGCGCTTATTCTGAGCGGTCAGCTCGCGAGCTCTCGCGCGGACCTGCTTGATCTCTCCGCGAAGGCCGATGATGGCTGAGGTCTCATTCTCGCCCATCTCATGCCTTGCCCGCCGGCACAACGTCGGCGAGATGTTGCGCGGCGGCAGCGCGAGCAGCCTTCTCCGCGGGCGAAAGTTCGCTGAGGAAGATCGCGGTCTGTCGGGCCTTCGTGAGACAGCCAGAGCTAAATTCAAACGCTCTATTCGTCTGGATACATCGCTCACCTTCCTTCGGCATATCCGCGGCGCGGTCACGCTCGCGAAGGAAATTTGCCGCCTGATCTTCCTTCGGCAACGCGCCAGATCCTTTTTCGAAAGGCCGGCCAGTGACTGGGTCGAACTCGCAATCGGCGCCGAACATGGCGTTTGTGGCGGCGGAAGGCTGAAAGGTCATGGTGTGGTTCCTAGTCCGAGGGATTGCGCGGCGGGACTCAGCGCGCCGGGCAAGAACTGCTGCTGCTTCTGCTGCATGAGACGGCGCCTTTTCTCTTCGTCGGTCTCGTCCGCAACGCCATCGCCGGCGGCCTGTCCAAATCCAGGCTGGCCGGCGCCGAGGCTCAGCGAGAGCGCAGCGGGGGAAAGCCGCGGGATCATGATGCCGCCTTCTCGGCGGTGGGCGAGCCGAGGATGATGGACAGGGTCGCCATCGTTTTGCGCTCCTCGGCGCCGCCGGCGAGATATTTGCGAGACCATTCCGGGTCCGCCTTGAGCGCGTTCAGCCGGTGACGGGCCAGGCTCTGTTCCTCGGCCGAGACCGGCTTGCGATCGCGCAGTTGCTGCAGAACGTCCTCGCCGACACCTTGGGCGCGATAGGCCTCGAGGTGCTGGTCGGCGAACTTGTCCGACGCCACTCGCATCGGCTTGCCGTCGGCATCCTTCGGCAGCATCGACTCCGGCAGCTGGATGCCCTGCCGCCCATTGATCTCGAAGCTTGCCTTGATCGGCGGCGCTTGGACGGGTTCGCGCCCTTGTGGTTCGGTGGTCATGCTGCCTGGTCCTCTTCCTCGTCGTCATCGACAGGTTCGGCGAAAGGTTCGCTTTCGAGCGCATCGAGCAGGCGCCGGCCGCGCTGCTGGACTTCCTCCAGGAGGTCGGACGCTGCGCCGTCGGCGAGCGCACGCACCGGGCCGGTGATCATGCGGTCGTTGAAATCCGAGACGTGGCGGGCGCGCTTGCAGAGCGCCGGCAGGTTCGATGCTTTCAGGTAGTCCAGTCCGGTGACAGCTGGCAGCACCGCGGGCCAGCTGGCGAAGATCGCCTCGTCGGCCTCCGCGACGGCGGCATGGGCCGCGGAGACCGCCTCAAGGGCCGCAGCAAGCCGCTCGGCGGCTGCGTTGCGCCGGTCGACGTCTCGCTCGATCCGGGCCAGCGCGGATGCCTTTTCCAGCGCGAGCTTTGCGCGCGCGTCGGTGTGGGCCTTGCGGATCATGGCCTCGACCCGATCGCGGTGCACGGCGGCAGCGCGGCGCTGCGCCTCGATCTCGCGGTCGATGGTTTCCACCGCGGCGGTGTAGTCCGGCTGCAGCAAGCGCGCGGCGCGCTCCTGATCGAGGTCCGCGATCGCTGCCTCGGCCTGCGCCAGGGTGGCCTGCACGGCCTTCAGGTCGGCGCCGGGCGGCCGGAGGAACCAGGGCAGCCTCATGACGCATTCCGGCGCTTGGCAGCCTTTGCGCGGGCTTTCTTCTCGGCCTCGGGCCCCTCGTATTTCCGGATGGAAGCATAATGATTTTCAGTCTCGCGACCTGGCGCGCCGATGCCCTGCTCGACGGGGCGGCCCTTGATCACGCGGTGGTCGTGGCCGAACACGATCTTGGCCTCTTCCGCCTGGTGCGCGACGCGCTGTTCCGGGGACAGGACTTCCATCTCTTCCAGGGTCAGGGTTACCATCGTCGTGCTCCTATGCTGCGCGTTGCGAGTTTGCGGCTGCCTCTTCGGCGGCGACCGCGTCTTCCAGCTTGATCCGGATCCAGTCCGCCACCTTCCGACGAGAGCGCGCGGCCGCCTCGGCGATGCTGCGCTCGAGCTCAGGCCGAGCGCGGAAGCCAATCATCTTTGCCTGCATCTGTTTTCTCCGATGGACTTTGCTCGCGGTCATCAGGCCCGGGCGGCAGTGGATTAGCAACGCACCGTGTAGTTGGCGGGCGCTTACGCTTGGTCCACCGGTCCCGGACCCGCGCGACCGCCGCAGGGTCCTCAATCACGATCACAGCCAAGCCGAGCGCGCCCAGCATGGGGCCGAGCGTCACAGGACCAAGGCCCTTCATCGGATTGGGCGCCAGCAACTTGCTCGCGTAGCCCGACTGCAAGCCGGCAATCTCGCCGATTACCTCGTGCGGAATGTCGAGCTCATCCCGGCGATCGCGCAGCACCTGGATCAGGCCGGCATAGTCGGTGATCAGGCGGGAAATCATTGGGCGCGGATGCTGATCAGTGTTTTCGGATGAGGAGCGGAGTTTTTGGAGAGAGCCGCGAAATTGAGAGGGGATGTCGATAATTGCGACGGCTCGGCAGGCGGGGCCCCACCCACCCCACTCCCCCTTGCTTTGACGGAGAACCCATGCATTTCGGCGCGATCATCGGTTTCGCCGGCGGTCGACCACCTCGCGCGCGCATGGTCTGCTTCAACAGAGTGAAAGACTGAGTTGGCACCCGCGCGCGCAAACCCTTCCCCGAATGCGCAAACCGGTGTCGCATCATCGACAAGCCGTTGATTTCTCTCGCCGCTGCTTGGCTCGGCAATGGCGCTGGACCCAATCTTGGACCCAAGGCCTGTGCTCGACGCCCATGTTAACCGGTTAGTTGGCCCTTCATCGCCTCGCATAATGCTGGCCGGCTCTGTGCTCGGCTCGGCGTTAGCTGTGTGTGGCCGGTGATGAGGTCCTTTCCGATCTTCTCCTGTCCTTCCCTTGAGAGCGGCCGGAACGCCTAGCGGCCACCGAGGCCGCGTTGGGCGCTTCCAACGCTCGGGGGGTATGGGGGGTTGGAAGCACGCGGTTGGAAGGGGGGTTGGAAGGTGTTGGCACGTAGTTGGTACTGGCGTTGGTAGTGGCGTTGGAAGGTCGGAATTTGAGTTGGAAGGGCGTTGGAAGGTCATTCGGCAGCCCTCGCGAGGTACTGGCGGCGCCGGCTGGATGGTCCTGTCTCGACGACTTCGATCTTGCGGGCGGATAGGAGGCGCTCCATGGCGCAGCGGAAGCCCTCGGCTTTCACACCTGCGGCCTCAGGGTCGAGTTCAAACTCGGTCGGCGCACTGCCCTTGGCGTTCTTGGCGTGCACGTGACGGCCCTGGGCGATGCGCTTGTCGAGCAGCCGCAGAAACAGATCCTCGATGTCACGATCGGCCGCGGCGCGGTACGGCGAGGCCTGGCCGGCCATGGCGGTGGTGAAGGTCAGGTTGTCCCATCGGAGTGTGACCTTCTCGCCGGTGCGGCCGTAGTTCGATTTGGTGACCGAGAGCGTCCGGACGTCCTGGTCGTCCTTGTCCGCGTCTGACAGGTGGAGCATCGAGCGCACCGAGTTTCGCCAGTCCACCGAGTTGGCAGTTCCGCTGCCGTCGGCCATGCCGCGGACGCTGGGGTGGTCGAGCAGCACGATCGCGGTGTCATGCTCCCGGGCGATCTTGCGGAGCATGGCGAGGAACGCGCGCACCTGTCGCCGGGCGATGGCGTCGCCGTCGAACACCGCGGCGATGGAATCGATCACCACCAGGCGCGGCTTGTGCTTGACGATCCACGCCTCGAGCCAATCCAACAGCGGGGCGCGGGCCAACCGGCCGTCCTTGGTGGCGTGGGCAAGCCACGTTGCCTCAAGGTCCGGAAAGACCATGTGGAGGTTGGGGAGATCGTACGGCGCAAGGCACCGGTGTTTGCAGATGCGTTCTTCGCGGTCGCGGATGTTGTGCTCGGGCTCCTCGCAGCTGAGGAACAGCGCCACGCCATTTTCGATCGTGCAGCCGAGCCAATCGCCCAGCCCGGCCGCCACGTAGACAAGCAGCTGCACCATGATCTCGGTTTTGCCGCTGCCGCCGTTGCCGGCCATGATCGTCAGATCGCCGCTCGGGATGCGCGCGCTCGCCAGCCAGCGCTGCTGCTCCGGCTCGGTGCCCTTCCAGGCTGCGGGCGTGATCGTGCAAAATCGGCTGGTCGCCGGCGCCATCTCGCCGGGCCTATCGGATTCGCCTTCCGGCAGCCCGAAATCTGCTGAACTCTCCGCCGGCGGGAAGTCACCCCGCGGATCCTCATCGTCCTCGGGCTTGACCAGGCGCATCTCTGTGATGAGATTCCGCGCCATTGCGGCGTAGTTCGGTGCTGCCCCCATCATGCGGCCTCGACGAGCTTGAAGAACGACGATAGATCGTTGGCGTGGTTGCGCAGCCAGGTGGCAAGCCGCTCGCGATCGCCCGTGTTCATCACGAAGTGAAAGGCGTCGACGGTGGACTGCGGCGTGCGACAGGTGGGCTCGGCGATCTGCGCGGCCTGCTGCACTGGCGGAAGTTCACCCGTCCACTTCCACCGGTCGCGCGGGTCGTCCAATTCCCACTGCATTACCAGCTGAGCGACGTAATCCGAAGGCAGGTCCTCCGCCGGCATGAACGCCTCGGCCATGATCCGTTGCACTTCGTCCTGGCCGAGCTCATCGACATAGCCCGCAGATTCCGCAAATAGTTGCAGGATGTCGGCTGCGACCTGAAGTGAGACCGATCCATCGTCGACGAACCAACGCTGACGGGCGCAGCTCTCCGCGAATTCTTCGGCGCTGCTCATTCGGCGTCCTCGCCGTTGAGGAGACCGAGCGCCCTCGCCTGCTCCAATGCCTTGCCGATCGCCTTCGCAAGCTCGGGAAGACGCGTCACCTTCATGGTGATGCCCTTGGTAGTTGGATGAATTTTCCCTTCCCTGTCGTGGACGTGCTTTCGCAAATCGACGAGGGCATGGCCCTTGAAGGTCTGCAATGTCGTGGTGATCACGTCCTTGCGGCGATTGGAAAAGAAGCGGTCGACGATGACCGGCTCGACGAGCTCAGGGCGCTTTCCCATGGCTGCACCTCAGGCCGCAGCCAGCATGCGCTCGATCACTGAGCGAGGGATCACAATACGCCGGCCGATGCGGATCGAGCCGATCTCCCCCTTTGCGACCGCCGCATAGGCGCCCGCTCGCGAGATGGGGAAGATTTCCGGCAGTTCGTCGACCGAGAAGGTTGCGCGACCGTCCCATTTTGGGGGGAGCAGCACGCTCTCCGGGGCCGGATTGGGTCTGTCCATGAAGTCCGCCTTTTTCGATGTTGTGCCGTCGTGTGATATTCGGTCCTTGCGTGTTTTGAAATGGCATGCCATAACGTCGCCATGACAAATAAGCCAAGGAAACGACGATCACCTGGGGGCGGCCGCAAGCCGGCCGGCCCTATTCGCGGCAACGCATCGTGGCTACAGGCCCGGATCACGGAAGATTTGCGGGCGCGCCTTGATGAAGCGGCAAGCGCCAGCGGGAGATCTCTGTCTCAAGAGGCGCAACTTCGACTTCAGCAGTCGTTCAATCTACCGGCTGAGATGCAGAAGAGATGGGGGACGCCTGAGGTCAAAGCTCTGGCTCAACTCGTTTCGCGCCTGGCGCGATCAGTCCAGGCAACTGTCGGCGCCAATCCGTTCACCGAGGCGGGTGATCTGGCTTGGCATCGAAATGCCTTTACCCACGCGGCCGTCGAGGCAGGCATCAGCACCCTGCTCGCGCACTACAAGCCAGCCGGAATCCCCGCTCCCCCGCCGGAGGTGCAAAAACTGGCGGCTCGGGCGCCCGATCAAGCCGAACCGGAAAATTTGGGGCGTTCCTGCGCAATGGGACTTCTAAGCCAGATAGCGATTATGGGGGCTCCGCCCAAGCAGCCGAGCGCAAACGTTGCCTACGGTGACGGCCACTACGTTTTTCCAGACATCCGCAGCATATTAGGGGATACCGATGAAGAATAAGCGGGGCCACGGCGAAGGCGGCATCGACGAGCGCGGCGAGAACATCTTTCGGCTGCGTTGGCGCGCGAATGGCAAACGTCACACCAAGACGTTTCGCGGAACGAAGGTCGAGGCCCGCAAAGAACTGCGATCGTTGACCACGAAGGTTGACACCGGCGAGCACGTCGACCCCAACAAGATCACCGTGGGACAGTGGATCGATCAATGGATCGCCGCGGGCGCGCCTGGTCGGAAGAAGACCAAGGTCGGGCAGCGGACCTTGGAGCGTTATGAGGAATTGTTGCGCCTGCATGTCAAACCCAAGCTGGGCGACAAGGCTCTTCAGAAGCTGAAGGCCACCGAGATTGACGAGCTTTATGGCGAGCTCGAGCAACGGTTGGCGCCGATGACGGTGCACCACGTCCATACCTGCTTCAACTCGGCCCTATCGACGGCCGAGCGCAAGGGCATGCTGGCAAGTAATCCGATGACGCGAATCGAGCAGTTGCCGTCGGCCGGCGAGAGTGACCACGGCCTGGCGCTCGACGAGCCCGACCTCAGGACCTTGGTGAATGGCTTCAAAACGTCCGCGACGATGTATGCGCCGGTGGCGGTCGACGCGGCGACGGGGGCCCGCCGTAACGAGCTGCTCGCCTTCCGCTGGACCGACTTCAGCGCCGAACAGAAGACCCTGAGGGTCGAGCGGGCCCTGGAGGTCACGAAGAAGTTCGGGACCCGCTATAAGGCGCCCAAGACGTGGCGGGGGAAGCGCACGATCGCGCTGGACGACGGCACTGTCGCCTTGCTGCTCGCCGAGCGGGCGAAGCACCAGCGGCTCTTGGCGGGCATCCCAGACGGCGCTGAGGTCGACCTGAGCCTCGTTCGGCTGCCTGATGACGCTTTGATCTTCCCGGGCGCGCCACCTGCCGGGCAGGATTTCTCGTTCAGTAGGCCGAGAGACCCCAGCGCCTTCTCGAAACGATTCCGAGCCATTGCGGACACACTCGGCTTCGAAGGTTTCGAGCTTCACCACATCCGCGGCACCCACGCCACCCTGCTCCTGGACAAAGGGGTGCCGGTGCACACGGTTGCTGAACGGATTGGCGACGATCCCGCGGTGCTACTCAAGAACTACGCGAAGCGCAAACGCAAGCAGACGGCCGACACGTCAGTGGCGACCGTCATCAACGCTATCTCTGCCGGAATTCTTGGGTCTTGACCCGTTTGGGTCCAACTTGGGTCCAAGTTCAGGGTCTGTTCGGGAAAATAGCCGCTTAAGCCATTGAATTAGCTGGCAGGAGTGGCAGGGCTCGAACCTGCGACCCCCGGTTTTGGAGACCGGTGCTCTACCAATTGAGCTACACTCCTACGGACCCTCGCGTCGCCGCCGGATCAGAGGCGCTTTCAAGCACAGGGGGCGGCTGGATTGCAAGGGTGAAGCGCGCTGGCTTCGCTTGTTTGTACCGCGGCTTCTGGGCCAGAGTTCGTTCCCGATAATCAAGAACAACCGGGAGTGCCCATGACCGCCACCGCCGCCACTCGCCCCTCGACAGCGCCGAAAACCCCGCCTTTGCCGGAGGCGAAGCCCGAGACACTCGGCCTGTCGCGCCCCCGCCTCCAGGCGATGTCGGATGCGTTCAAGCGCGAGATCGACAAGGGAACCGTCCCCGGCGTGACCGTGCTGGTAGCTCGCCGCGGCCAGCTCGGCTGGTTCGAGGCGCTGGGCAGGCAAAGCCCGACGGGCTCGGCGCCGATGGCGCGTGATTCGATCTTCCGTATCTTCTCGATGACCAAGCCGATCGTCTCCATCGGCATCATGGCGCTGGTCGAGGACGGCCACGTCCTGCTCGGCGATCCCGTCGCCAAATTCATTCCGGAGTTCGCCAATCAGCAGGTTGGCATCGTCAATGGCGGCAAGCTCGAGCTGGTTCCACCGAAGCGGCCAATGACGGTGCAGGACCTACTCCGCCACACTTCGGGCTTGACCTACGAGCACCAGGGCGAGGGCCCCGTGCACAAGCTCTACCAGGAGTCCCGGGTTCGCAGCCGCAAGATCACCAATGCCGAACACGCCGCGCTGGTGGCGAGCTTCCCGCTGGTCTGCCATCCCGGCGACGAGTTCAACTACAGCCGCTCCACCGACATCCTCGGCCGCATCATCGAAATCGTCAGCGGCAAATCGCTGGGCAGCTTCCTCACTGATCGCATCCTCGCGCCGCTGCAGATGACCGAGACCGGCTTCTCGACCTCCGAGGCCAATGCCAGCCGGCTTGCCGAACCGTTCGCGGCCGATCCCTGGAGCGGCGACAAGGTCGCGCTCTTCAACATGGTCGAGCAGCCGGTCATGGAATCCGGCGGCGGCGGTCTGGTCTCGACCACGATGGACTACGCCCGCTTCGCACTGATGCTGCGCAATAGCGGCACGCTCGACGGCAACCGCATCATCGGCCGCAAGACGCTGGAGCTGATGGCCTCCGATCACCTCGGGCCGCACGTCGTGACCAACGGCACGCTGCTCACGCCCGGCCACGGTTTCGGCCTCGGCTTCGCCGTGCGCCGGGACGCTGGCATCGCTCCTTTCCCCGGCAGCGTCGGCCAGTATTTCTGGAGCGGCATTGCGGGCACGTTCTTCTGGATCGATCCGAAGGAGGACCTGTTCACGGTGTTCATGAGCCAGGGCCCGGGCCAGCGCGACTACACGCGAACCTTGGTGCGCGATCTGGTTTACGCGGCGGTGGATTGAGCTTGCGTGCCCCGGACGCGCTGCAACGCCCTTCGCGTTGCTGCGCAGAGCCGGGGCCCATGCCTCTGCGATCTCGGCCTTCTGGGTCCCGGCTCTGCGGAGCGGTACTGCGTGCCGCACCGCGTCCGGGACACGAGACTATCAACTAATCGTCGCACCGCCGTCGATCACCATGGTCTGGCCGGTCATGAAGTCGCCGGCCTTTGAACCCAGGAACACCGCGGCGCCCGCGATCTCATCGGGGATGCCGATGCGCAAGAGCGGCGAGCGCGCGGTCGAGGCTTTCAGGTTCTCGGGATTGTCCCACAGCGCTTTCGCAAAGTCGGTCTTGATCAGGCCGGGCGCGATGCAGTTTACGCGAATGTTGTGCTTGCCGTATTCGCAGGCGAGATTGCGCGCGAGCTGCATGTCGGCGGCTTTGGAGATCGCGTAGGCGCCGAGGATGGTCGAGCCCTTGAGGCCGCCGATCGAGGAGACGATGATCACCGAGCCGTCCTTGCGCTCGATCATCTGCGGCACCACCATCGAGATCAGCCAATTGTTGGCGACGATGTTGTTATCGAGAATTTTTCGGAACTGGTCATCGGAAATGCCGGCGAGCGGGCCGTAATACGGGTTCGACGCGGCGTTGCAGACCAGCACGTCTATCTTGCCGAAGGCGCGATTGCTCTCGTCGACGAGGTTTTGCAGATTTTCCTTCGAGGAGATGTTGGCGGCGATCGCGACCGCGGTGCCCTTGCCGAACTTGTCGTTGATGCCTTTGGCCACCTCTTCGCAGACGTCCGCCTTGCGCGAGGAGATCACCACCTTGGCGCCGTGCTCGGCCATGCGTTCGGCGATCGCAAGCCCGATGCCGCGCGTCGAACCGGTGATGACGGCAACTTTGCCCTTCATGTCGAACAAGGTCATGTTTCTCTCCCAGAGTATGATTTGAATTGCATGAAGCTTACGCCGCGTCCGCGTCAGCGGACAACGGTCTCAGGCGAGCTTCTTGACTTCCGGTCCGGCGGGCTGATGCATCGCCGCATGCGCATCATCCGCGATCCACGGCTGCTGGTTGACCATCGGCAGGCGCCAGACCGTACGCTCGGGACTGGCGAAATAATCGAGCCGCGTTACCGACACGTTGTCGATATCGAACGCGAGCCCCTGCTCCGGCAAGTCGCCGAGCGCGAGCCCGACCGCTGCCTTGATGGTGCCGCCATGGGCGACCGCGATCACGTCCTGGCCTGCGGCCTCGACATTGATCCGCTCGATGGTGCGGCGCGTGCGGTTGTAGAGGTCCATAAAGCTCTCGCCGCCGGGTGCGGGCTCGTTGATGTCGGCGAACCAGCTCGTGCCGACGGGGCGGCTTGCGACGAACTCGGCGCGGTTCATGCCCTGCCAGCGGCCGAGATTTTGCTCGGCGAGATCCGCTTCCCATTTCATCGATGCAGGCTTCCGGTAGCCCGCCGCCCAGATCGCTTCCGCGGTCTGGTGCGTGCGCATCAGATTGCTCGAATACCAGACTGCGTTGCGTGGCAGCACCTTGGCAACAGCATTGAAGACGTAAGTGTCGCTCGTATCACAGGCGATATCGCTCTGCCCGTAGATGTTGCCGCCGTCGTTGCGCACCGGCGCGTGGCGGACCCACCACCAGCGTGTCGTGACCACATTGGGCTTGCCGGACCCGGACATCATCGAAACCCTTCCATCCCGTGTGATGTCGCTGTACGTCAGGTGCGAACGTGTCTCAAGACACTTTGCCGTTTGAAATTCTGTTTGAAATTCCGTCGCACGGCAAGCGTCGCGGAGCAAACCAAAGGGAGAAACGCATGGGCCGTCTGCAAGGCAAATCCGTCATCATCACCGGCGCCGGCAGCGGCATCGGCCGCGCGGCTTCGCTGCTGTTCACCAGGGAAGGCGCCAAACTGATCGCGGTCGATCGCACCGAGGCGGTGAAGGAAACCGTCGACGAGGTGAAGAAGGCCGGCGGTGTCGCGGAGGCGATGATCGCCGATGCCGGCTCCGAGAAGGAGGTCATCGCCGTCATCGACAAAGCAGTGAAGACGCACGGCCGGCTCGACGTTATCTGGGCCAATGCGGGCGTTTCCGGCGGTCTCGTTCCGCTCGGCGAGCAAACCGTGGAACATTGGCAGGAAGTGCTGCGCGTCAATCTGATCGGACCGTTCCTCGCAGTGAAATACGCGATGCCGCACATGGTGAAGCAGCAGTCCGGCGCGATCGTGCTGACGGCATCGGTCGCCGGCCTCAAGGCCGGCGCCAGCGGACATCCCTATGCAGCGAGCAAGGCCGGCGTGATCTCCCTGGTGCAGACCACCGCCTATTCGCTCACCGGCACCGGCGTGCGCATCAACGCTGTCTGCCCGGGCTTGATCGAAACAGGCATGACCAAGCCGATCTTCGACCGCGCCAAGGAACGCGGCACCCAAGACAAGATCGGCCAGCTCAATCCGCTCAAGCGTCCAGGCCAGCCGCACGAGCTCGCGGCGATGGGATTATTTTTGGCGAGCGACGAAGCGTCGTACGTGAATGGTCAGGCGTTCCCGGTCGATGGCGGCCTGACGGCGTCGATGCCGTATACGGGGAAGCCGGTTTAGCAGCGCTCTCTCGCGTCCCGGACGCGCTGCAGCGCGTAGCGTTGCTGCGCAGAGCCGGGACCCAGCAGGCTGCGCGCTTGCTGATGCATGGGCCCCGGCTCTGCAGCGCGTCACTTCGTGCTGCACAGCGTCCGGGGCACGAGACCATTGTTCAAAGAGGACATAAGTGAGCATCCTCGCGACTCCTCGCCCGATGTGCGCGCCCGGTTGGGCCACATGCATCACCGCAAGACTTGGCGCACAGGCTCCGGGCGCCAGGACCACACGATTTTGCCATACGCCGATCACACCGGTCGTATGCGATTTCCGAAATTCGGTAAAGTGGAATATTTTTGGCAGCGCGGATTGATCGAGGGTTTGGGTGTTTCGCCCGCCGGCCAGCGCAAGGTGTTGATTTGCCCGACCCGCTCCTTCGCTGGTATGGTTCATGCAGGCCCCGCAGAGCCGTCCTCCATCTCATGAACGAGACAATGCCAAGCCAAAGACCCGACCGGATTCGCACCCTCCTCGCCGACCTCGTCAGCTTCGACACGATCAGCGACCGCACCAATCTGCCCCTGATCGCGCATATCGAAAGCTACCTCGCCTCGTTCGGCGTCAAGAGCGAGCACACTATCGACGAGACCGGGCAGAAGGCCTCGCTCTGGGTCACGATTGGGCCGGAGGACCGGCCAGGCCTGGTGCTATCAGGGCATACCGACGTCGTGCCGGTCGTGGGCCAGGACTGGAGCCATGATCCGTTCAAGCTGATCGAGCGCGACGGCAAGCTCTACGGCCGCGGCACCACCGACATGAAGGGTTTTGTCGCGGTGTGCCTCGCCATGGTGCCGGAGATGCTGGAGGCGAAGCTCACCACGCCGATCCATCTCGCGATCTCCTATGACGAGGAGATCGGCTGCGTCGGCGTGCGGCCGATGCTGCGCGAGGTGGCAAAGAAACGGATAAAACCGCTCGGCGCCTTCATCGGCGAGCCGACCGAGATGAAGGTCATCATCGGTCACAAGGGCAAGCATGGCGTCCGCGCGACCTTTAGGGGGCTCGCCCGTCATTCCTCGATCGCGCCTGACGGCGTCAATGCGATCGAATATGCCGCCGTGCTGATCGTCGAGATCCGCCGCCGTGCCGTGAAGCTCGCAAGCGAAGCCGAGCGCGGCGGTCTCTATGACGTCCCGCACTCGACACTGCTGACTAGCATCGTGCATGGCGGTGCTGCGCTGAACATCGTGCCGGATAGCTGCACCGTCGATTTCGAGTGCCGGGGTATCGGCATCACCGAATCGCGCGAGGTGACGGATGCGATCATTGCCTGGGCCAAAGCCGAGATCGAGCCCGCGATGAAGGCAAGGCATCCCGAGTGCGGCATCGATTTCGAGGAAATCCTTGACTATCCCGCGCTCGATACCAAAGCCGATGCTGCCATCGTCACGCTCGCCAAGAGCCTTGCGGGACGAAACGACCACGCCAAGGTCGCCTTCGGCACCGAAGCGAGTTTGTTTGCCAGCATGGCCGACATCCCCTCGGTGGTGATCGGCCCCGGATCGATCGCGCAGGCGCATACGCCGGATGAGTTCATCGCGATGGCAGAGTTGGAGAAGTGCGCGGGGTTCGTGGAGAGGCTGATCGCGCATTGCGCGAAGCCGGAGCCGTAGGCCGCGCGCCAGCCAAGTGATTCGGTCCCGGCTCTGCGCAGCAGCGTTGCACGCTGCAGCGCGTCCGGGCCACGAGAGCATCCTCGTTCCGACCTACGACAAGGCAAATATAGACATCGCAAAATCCCGTCTCGTGTCCCGGACGCGGTGCGGCACGAAGTGACGCGCCGCAGAGCCGGGACCCAGAGCGCTTGGCGACACTGCTCAATTGTGCAATCTTAAGTTGAGATGATCGTAAGCGTTGGTTGCACAGCCATGCCCTTCTTTGTCTACATCCTCGCGAGCAAACGAAATGCCACTCTTTACATCGGGGTGACGAAGGACATCGTTCGCCGGATAAGCGAACACAAAGCGAAGCTCATACCCGGGTTCACGCGGCAATATGACGTGACTCTGCTGGTGTATTTCGAGACCTTCGAGTCCGTTCTGGAGGCGCGCGCTCGCGAGCATTCGCTGAAACGTTGGCGACGCGCGTGGAAGCTCAAGCTGATCGAGGACCTCAATCCGGGTTGGCGCGATCTTACGGATGAACTAAATACCCTGGCGACATGACTGGGTCCCGGCTCTGCGGAGCATCACTTCGTGCTGCACCGCGTCCGGGACACCAGAGCGGCACGCCAAGAAAAAGCGCAACCCGCCAGCCGCGCCCTTGTCTCTCCTACACCGCGCCCGCCTTCTGCGCGTATTCCCACGACGCCTTTGACAGCGGCACGGTGCGCTTGGCGGATTCCAGCGCTTTGGCATTGGCGGCGGTGCCGTCGCGGACGCGGCCAGCGATGCCTTGGGTGATGCCGGCGAGGCGGAACAGATTGTAGGCAAAATACCAGTTGAGATCAGGCACCGTCATCCTGGTGACGTTGCAATAGATCTGCGCAGCCTCCTCCACGCTCGGGATGTTAAGCGCCTTGAGGTCGGCGCCATGCAGGCCCGGCATGACCCACTGCATCAACAGATAGGTGAAGTCTGCCATGGGATCGCCGAGCGTCGAGAGCTCCCAATCCAGCACGGCCTGCACGCGTGGTTCTGTCGCGTGGAAAATCATGTTGTCGAGGCGGTAGTCGCCGTGGACGATCGAGACGCGCGCCTGCTCCGGCACCGTCTTCGGCAGCCATTCGGCGACTTTCTCGAACTCCGGAATGTGCTGGGTCTCGGACGCGCGATACTGCTTGGTCCAGCGATCGATCTGGCGCGCGAAATAATTGCCCGGCTTGCCGAAATCACTGAGGCCGATCGCGACGGGATCGTACATGTGGAGTTTTGCCAGCGTCTCGATCTTGCTGGTGAATATCTTTCGGCGCGCGTCGTTGTCCTGGCTCGGCAGGGTCGGATCCCAGAACACGCGGCCCTCCTCCATCGACATGATGTAGAAGGCGGCGCCGATGATGCTGTCGTCCTGGCACAGCGCATAGGCATGCGCGACCGGAAAGCCCTGCTTTCCAAGGGCTGCGATGACGCGATATTCGCGATCGACCGCATGCGCCGACGGCAGCAATTTGCCGAACGGCTTTCTGCGCATCACGTAAGAGCGCTTCGGCGTGTTGAGCCGGTAGGTCGGGTTGGACTGGCCGCCCTTGAACTGAAGGACAATGAGCGGGCCTTCAAAGCCTTCGACGTTGTCGCGCATCCAGGCCTCGAGCCGCAGCTCGTCGAAGCGATGCCGCTCCTCGACCGGCTTGGTGCCCGAGAACTCTTCGTCTTTCCTGACGCCGTCAGCCACGGTGACGCTCCCTCTTTTCTCATTGCCCGTCATTCCGGGGCTCGCACAGCGAGAACCCGGAATCTCGAGATTCCGGGTCTGGTCCTTCGGACCATCCCGGAATGACGGCAGTGAGAGCGCTGCAGGCGCTCTCTACCGGTTTAATGCTTGGGAGAATTGGCATACTTCCGAACTTCGAGCCTTGCAATGGCGCGATTGTGCACCTCGTCTGGACCGTCGGCGAGCCGCAGCGTGCGGATGTGGGCGTAGTCCTTGGCAAGGCCCGCTTCATCCGAGACACCGGCACCGCCAAAGGCCTGGATCGCCTCGTCGATGATCTTCAGCGCCATGTTGGGCGCTGCGACCTTGATCATCGCGATCTCGGCCTGCGCGGTCTTGTTGCCGACCTTGTCCATCATGTCGGCGGCCTTGAGACAAAGCAGCCGCGTCATCTCGATGTTGGTGCGGGCCTCGCCAATGCGCTGCTCCCACACCGAATGTTCGACGATCCTCTTGCCGAAGGCGGTGCGCGAGGAAAGCCGCTTCACCATCTTCTCCAGCGCTTCCTCCGCCTTGCCGATGGTGCGCATGCAGTGATGGATGCGGCCCGGTCCAAGACGGCCTTGCGCGATCTCGAAGCCGCGGCCTTCGCCGAGCAGGATGTTCTCCTTCGGCACGCGCACGTTCTCGAGCAGCACCTGGGCGTGGCCGTGCGGCGCGTCGTCGAAGCCGAACACCGGCAGCATCTTCTCCACCTTGACGCCTGGCGTGTCGAGCGGAACCAGAATCTGCGACTGCTGCTGATGCTTGGCGGCGTTGAAATCGGTCTTGCCCATCAGGATCGCGATCTTGCAGCGGGGATCACCGACGCCGGACGACCACCATTTGCGGCCGTTGATGACGTAGTGGTCGCCATCCTTCTCGATGCGGGTCTCGATGTTGGTCGCGTCGGAGGAAGCCACCGCCGGTTCTGTCATCAGGAAGGCGGAGCGGATCTCGCCGTCCATCAGCGGTCGCAGCCATTTGCGCTTCTGCTCCTTGGTGCCGTAGCGGATGAACACTTCCATGTTGCCGGTGTCGGGCGCGGAACAGTTGAACACTTCGGAAGCCCAGGTGATACGGCCCATCTCTTCCGAGAGCAGCGCGTATTCGAGATTGGTCAATCCCGCGCCGCGGAATTCATCGTCCTCATGCTCGCTCGGCGGCATGAACATGTTCCAGAGACCTTCGGCCTTTGCCTTCTTCTTGAGGTCTTCCAGGATCGGGATCACTTTCCAGCGTTCGCCGCTGTGATCCTGCTCATTATAGATCGGCACCGCCGGACGCACATGCTTGGCCATGAAGGACTGCACGCGGTCGAGCCATTCCTTCTGCTTGGGCGACATATCGAAGTCCATGGGACGCTCCTCGTCTCTCTCTTTGCGATCTCGTTTTGCGCCGGACTGTCCGCCCGCATTCTGCGGCCCGCAAGCACGAATGCGTCTTAGCGAGCTTTCGGAACCGGTTCGCGCGTTGCGAACGAGTCTCGATTGCGATTGACTTTGTCCGGCCTTCAAACGATAGTTTCATACAAGTGTTTGAATTGCAACTCCCTCCCCTGAGGGCATCCATGGCCAGCGATCATACGAGGTCTGCCATTCTCGCCGCCGCCGAACGGCTTTATGCCGATCGCGGCTTTGGCGACGTCACGCTGCGCGACATCGTCGCGGCCGCCAATGTCAACCTGGCCGCGGTGAACTATCATTTCGGCTCGAAGGACGAGCTGATCGCGGAATTATTCGTCACCCGTTCGATCGCGACCAACCGCGAGCGCCTGCGTGAGTTGAAGGCGGCCGAGGAAGAAGGCGGCGGCAGCGCGCCGATCGAGGTGATCTTGCGGGCGTTGGTCGGCCCGACCCTGCGCGGCTGCCTGGGCCCCGAGAACCAGCGCTCCACCGCGGCGCGCTTCATGATCCGCGCCTCGATCGAATCCGTGCCGCCGATCCGCCGCATCAAGAATCGCGAGATCGACCATTTGCGCAAATTCGCCGGCGCCATGCGCCGGGCCCTGCCCGACCGCAGCGATGTCGATATCTATTGGGGCCTGAATTTCGCGCTCGCCATGGCGCACCACACCATCCGCGAGAGCGAGCGCCTGACAAAGCTGTCGGAAGGCCAATGCGACCTCGACGACGTCGAGGACGTGGTCGCGCGCGTCGTCAGCGTCGCGACGATGGCGCTGACGGCGGAACGGACGGAGGCGAAGGTGCCGTCAAAGGTTGCAGCGCGCTAGCGCGTCACATCATCGCGATGCAGTCGATCTCGACGTCGAACGGGCCGAACCATTCCGGTGTGCAAACGAAAATCCGCGCCGGCGGATCGACAGGGAAATAGCGGGCGTAGACCGCGTTGAACGCGGCGAAGTGGTTTGTCGAGGTGCAGTAGATGTTGCACTTCATGACATTGTCGAGTGAGGCGCCGGCCGTCTTCAGGCAGAGCTTCATCTGCTCCATGATGATCTCGCTCTGCCGCTCGATCGGCATCCCGCCAATCTCGCCCGTCTCCGGGTCGAATGGCGGCAAGCCGGCAACGAAGATCATGTTGCCGGCGCGCGTCACCGGCGAGGTCGGCGCCTTGACGCGGTCGAGAAAGGACGAGATCGGTTCGACGCGGAGCGCTTCGCGTTTCATAGGCCACCTTCGGTTCAAGCAAGATTGAGGCCGGACTACATTATCTTGTAGCCGGCATGTTTCGCTTCTGATCGAAGTGTGGCTGCGAGCTTAAGCCCGCTGCGGCATCTCCTCGGCCTCTTCCTTGGCGAGCAACAGCAGCATCTCGATCCCCATCTCGCCTTCCTGCGGCGAGCGGATGAACTTGATTTCTTCGGAACTTTGCCGCAACGCGGCAATGATGGCGACAGCCTGATTGGCCGTTGCAGCCTCGGTCGCCAGAACTGCCTTCTGGTTCTTGGCCTGGAACCCGATCGTGTAGGACATTCGCTTCCCTCCCGAACTCAAGTGGAGAGATCGAATCAGAGTCGCGCGCGAAGCGAAAGCCTGTGCGACTACGGACCGGGATTATCTGGGGATTGCGCGCAAGGCCCGCACAAGGCCGCGCGAGCGCCATGCTTCCGTCACCAGCCTATGGGCTGTACGCCGACTGCTCGGGCCTTGTGGGGTGGCCCGCTTGCGACGCGAGGCGAGACGACGCGACGACCAAGCTAGATGATGCCCTGCTTCTTCAGCTCCTCGATCTTCCCCGCATCATAGCCGAGCTTGCCGCCGAGCACTTCCTGGGTGTGCTCCCCTAACAGCGGCGGGGCGCGGTAATTCTTGATCGGGGTCTCCGACAGAGTGAGTGCGTTGCGGATCAGCGAGAGTTCTGGCTCGAAGGGATGGTCGACCTTCACCCGCATGCCGCGCGACTGGACGTGCGGATCGGCAAATACCTGCTCGAAATTGTTGATCGGACCTGAGGGCACGCCGGCCTCCTCCAGCTTGTCCAGCCAATAGGCTACCGGCTGCTTCAGAAACAAGCCCGCGAAGATCGCCATGATCTCCTTGCCGTGCACGACGCGATCGTTGTTCTTGATAAAGCGCGGATCGTTCGCCAGCTCAGGCTCGCCGAGCACGGCGCAGGTGCGCTGAAACTGGCCGTCATTGCCGACCACCAGCATCAGCTCACCGTCGGTGCAGCGGAACACGCCGGCCGGCATGCCGCCATTGCCCCAGGTGCCGCGGCGCGGCGGGGTCTTGCCGTCGACGAGGTAGATCTGGAGCCAGTGCGACAGCGAAGCGATGACGGTGTCCAACAGGCAGACGTCGATGTGTTGTCCTTGCCCATCATTGGCGTCGCGATGGTAGAGCGCCGAGAGAATCCCGATGGAGGTGTTCATGCCGGTCATGTAGTCGACAATCGACGGGCCGACCTTCATCGGTCCCTCGCCCGGCTCGCCGTCCATATGGCCGGTGACGCTCATCAGGCCGCCCATCGCCTGCAGGATGGCGTCATAGCCGGCGCGCGCCGCGTAGGGTCCGGTCTGGCCGAAGCCGGTGACCGAGCAATAGATGATGCCGGGATTGATCGCCTTGATCGTCTCGTAGTCGAGGCCGTAGCGCTTGAGATCGCCGACCTTGTAATTCTCCATGAAGACGTCGGCATCCTTGGCGAGCTCGCGGATGATCGCCTGCCCTTCGGGCTTGGCGATGTTGACGGTGACGGACTTCTTGTTGCGGTTGGCGCAGAGATAGAACGAATTGTTGTTGTTCGCCTTGCCCTCAGGGTCGGTCAGATAGGGCGGGCCGAAGGCGCGCGCGTCATCGCCAGTGCCGGGCCGCTCGATCTTGATCACCTCCGCGCCGAGATCGCCCAGCATCTGGGCCGACAAGGGACCTGCGAGCACACGCGTGAGGTCAAGGATCTTGATGCCTGAGAGCGGCAGGGCCGACATGTCGATTTCCTCCGGGGAACTGGATCTTGGCGCGGCGGCGAGATCGCGGGCCGCGCTCCCTGCGGATACACCATTTTGAAGTCCCGAGCACTGCGCGCTGGGCATACGGCCATCTCTCAGCGGCCCTATTTCCGCGTCGCGAATAACTCTACGCCGCGCCGACCGCCACGGCGCCCGGACGACGCCGTCCCAGCAGGATCAGGATCAGCACCGTCGCGCAGGAAAAGGCCAGGGTGAGCCCCAGCGCGCCGCGGCTGCCGAACTGGGTGAGCAGGCCGGCAAGGAGCGGCGGCGAGATCGCGGAGGCCAGATTGAGCGGCAGCGCGATCATCGACATGGCCTTGGCGAACTCGGCCTGGTCGTAGAACACGAGCGGGATCGTCGCCCGCGCCACCGCCATCGCGCCGCTGCCGGCGCCGTAGAGCAGGATGAAGACCGCCACCGCCCAGGTCGCGCCCTCGCTCAGCATCAGCAGCACCATGGCGACGGGAAGCGCGGTGCCGGCGACGAGCCCGGTCGTGATGCCGTCCCACCGCGCGCCGCCGAGGAAGTCGAGGCCGCGCGCGCTGACCTGGATCACGCCCAGCACCGAGCCGAAGGCAAGGGCCTGCGCCGGCGCGAGGCCCTCCGCCCGCAACAACTCGATCAGAATGGCGCTGATGCCGAAATTGACGAAGGCGTTCATCGTGATCACGCAGACGACGAGGCCGAAGGTGCTTCTTGGAATAGCAGGCAGCGGCGCGGCCTTGACGGCCTCGCCACGATCGTCCGTCGCAATTTTTCGGCGCGGCGCGAGAAACGCATAGAGCGGAAGATTGATGGCGAGCATCATGGCCGCATAGACGAGACAGGTGTCGCGCCAGCCGAACAGACCGCTCAGAAGCGATGTGGTCGGCCAGAAGATGCTGCTAGAGAGACCCGTCACCAGCATCAATCCGCCGATGGCATTTTTGGCGCCGCGTCCGGCGATTTCGTTCAGCATGATATAGGCGCCAGTCGACAGCGTGGCGCTGCCGCCCATGCCGAGAATGACCCAGCCGGCGAAATAGAGCATCGGCTCGCGCGCGAAAAACAGCACAACGTAGCCCGGCGCGGAGACAACAGTGCCCATCATCATCACTCTGCGCGCGCCGTGCCGTGCAAAGGCCTTGGCGAGCCAGGGCGCGCACAGACCCATGGTGACATAGAGGACCGAGCTGCCCGCAAACACCGCCGGCAGGCTCATGCCGAGATCGGCCCCGAGGTCGCGGCCAACCACGGCCGGAAGGCCGATCGTCCCCCATCCGATGAGCTGGGTGATCGCGAGCACCAGCAGGACCCCGATGAGCCTGCTGTCAGATTTCAAGAACCGCATTCCAGTCGTCGCCTGCCCCAGCGGCATACCCGCAAACAGACACGTCATAGCGGGAGTCCTGGCAGAGCGGAATGCCGGCCGCCGAATGGCAGAAGGCGGCTCGGAGCATGTCAGGCCGAAGACGGTGCGCCCCTATCCCGCGATCCCGAGCGCGGATCGCGCTTCGGCGGCGGTGGCGACGCGCCGGCCGTGGCGCGCGACAGCCTCGCAGGCGATGGTCACGAGCTCCGCGTTGCTGCCGGCAAGGTGCGTCTTGTCGATCCTGATATTGTCCTCGAGGCCGGTGCGAACCGCGTCGGCGCCGCGCGCCAGCGCCCAGTCCATGACCTCGGCTTGATGGCGTCCGATCCCGGCCGCGGTCCATATCGCAGCCGGGATTAGCCGCCTGAGCTCTGCCAGCAGGATGTCGAGCACATGCTCATCGGCCGGCATCGCGTTCTTGACGCCCATGACGAATTGCACGTGTGGACGAGCGTCGATCAGCCCTGCCTCGATCAAGCGGCGGGCGCCATGCAGATGCGACAGATCGAAGATCTCGATTTCCGGACGGATGCCATTTGCCTTCATGCCGGTGGCGAGAGTCTCGACCAGAGCGGCGCTGTTCTCGTAGACAATGGTCGGAAAGTTCACCGACCCGGTGGACAGCGAGGCCATGTCCGGCTTCAGGTAGAGCGACGATCCACGCGCCGAGGGATCGCGGCCGCGCCCGCCGGTCGAGAACTGAACGATCATGTCAGGACAATGCTTCCTGATGCCCTGCTGCACCAGGGCAAAGCGTTCCGGGTCGGATGATGGCGTCTCGTCGTCGTTTCGCACATGGATGTGCGCAAGCGTCGCGCCGGCCTCAAAGGCCTCGTGCGTCGACTCGATCTGCTCGGCCGGCAATATGGGGACCGCGGGATTGTCCTTCTTGCGCGGAACGGAGCCGGTGATGGCGACAGCAACAACAGCGGGATTCATCCTGCAACCTCATCATGATGGCGCTCGCGCGCACAAAGTTCGAGTAGACAGCACGTAACGCTTGAAGCCCTGCCGCTGCAAAATTGATCGATCACAGCGGCATCGCCTTCCTTTGCGCTCCCGTCAACTCCGAACTGCGGCAGCACCGCTCGCCGCTCCCGCACGCTGACGTTCATAGTTAGCCGGCGCATCGGGATGGCCTTGGGAAGAGAACGGCGTCATCTTCAGCGACGGCGTCGAGGCCGACTGCCTCGATTTCAACGCGGGCGCCATGGCGCTTTCCTTCAAACCTGTCCCTCGGTGTCGCGATAGACGGCTTCTATGTTGTTTCCATCGGGGTCGAGGAGAAAGGCGGCGTAGTAGCCCGGAGGGTAGCCGCCGGATCGGAGACCGGGGGAGCCATTGTCTGTTCCACCGGCGGCTAGGCCTGCTCGATGAAAAGCATCGACAGCTTCCCGCGAGGTAGCACGAAACGCCATGTGTTGTTTGACACCGCTAGGATGAAAGATGTCGATCCAGAATGAAGGGTAATCGGCTCCGAAAGCGACGCCGGCGGTGCCTGGACTTTCCCCTTCGATCGCATTCCTGTCCCTGTCGATGCGCACCAAGACTTTACAGCCAAGTGGCCGCAATGTTGCCTCATAGAAATGGGCCGAGCGAGCGATGTTCGAAACGCCGATGCCGGTGTGGTCGATGAGCCAGTTGCCACTCTTCGGCATCAGCGCCTCTCCATCCTCTCTTCCGGCAACCGTACCTGATTATCGCCCGACAACTGACCACAGGATCTCGGAGCGGTTATGGGCTCACGGCTGGCTTCCCAGCGCGGCCTCGCCCGCTTCGCGGCCGGGCACACTGACATGAATCTCGTGTCCCTGGCGGAGTGCCAGCGAGGCAGCGGCCACCGCGGATTCAAATGCTGCTTCCTTGGTGGCGTATTTGCTTTTGACGTCACCGTCATGGAGCACGCCCCATTCGCCCTCGACCGGCACGATCGCGTATTGAGCAAGGCCCATTATCCCTCTCCTATTGCTGCGTGACTTGCGGATGCGCCGCCGTCACCCGCCACACCGTGTTGCCGCTGTCGTCGGCGACCAGCAGCGCGCCTGATTTGTCGATGGCAACGCCGACAGGACGGCCGCGCGCCTGGTTGTCGCTGTTGAGGAAACCGGTGACGACGTCCTGTGCCGGCCCGCTCGGCTTGCCGTCCGTGAACGGCACATACACGACCTTGTAGCCGTTCAGCACCTGCCGGTTCCAACTGCCGTGCTCGCCAACGAAGGCGCCATTGCGATAGGCGTCCGGCAGGCTGCTGCCGGTAGAGAAAGCGAGCCCGAGTGCCGCGACATGCGAGCTCAGCGCATAGTCGGGCACGATCGCCTTGGCGACCAGGTCCGGCCGCTGCGGCTTGACGCGGGGATCGACATGCTGGCCGAAATAGCTGTAGGGCCAGCCGTAGAAGGCTCCGTCCTTCACCGAGGTCATGTAGTCGGGCACGAGGTCGGGACCGAGCTCGTCGCGCTCGTTCACCACCGTCCACAGCGCCCCGGTCTGCGGCTCGAAGCTGAGGCCGTTGGGATTGCGCAGGCCGCTGGCAAAAATGCGCCAGCGGCCGCTGGCGCGATCCACTTCGAGGATGTCGGCGCGATTATGCTCCGCCTCCATACCGTTCTCGGTGATGTTGCTGTTGGAGCCGACGCCGGCATAGAGCTTTGAGCCATCCCGGCTTGCGACCAGACTCTTGGTCCAATGGTGGTCGATCGGGCCGCCCGGCAGCGGGGTCAGCACCGTGCCGGGCGCGGTGATCTTCGTATCGCCTTCCGTGTAGGGATATTTCATGATCGCGTCGGTGTTGGCGACATAAAGATCGTTGCCGACCAGTGCGACGCCGAACGGCGAGTTGAGGTGGTCGAGGAAGACGCTTTGCGTGTCCGGCACGCCGTCACCATTGTTGTCGCGCAAGAGCGTGATGCGGTTGCTCTCGCCGGTGTCGCCGCCGGAGGTCGCCCAGGACTCGATGTAGCCCATCACGATCTCCTTGGGCCGCTTGATCGGGGCGGCCTTCGGCGACTTGGATTCCACCACCAGCACGTCCCCATTGGGCAGAACGTAGAGCGAGCGCGGATGCTGCAATCCGGTGGCGAACGCCTTGGCCTGCAGGCCCTGCGCGACGGTCGGCGTCTCGTCCTTCTTCCAGCCGACGATCCGGGCGATGTGCACCGGCGGCAGCAGATATTGCTGGATATCGGGCAGCACCGGATTAGCGCCGATCTGGGCCTTGGGGTCGCCGCTGCCGTCGTTGCAGCCGACGAGGCTGAGCAGCGAAACGCACAACAAGGAGCGGGTAAGCAGAGACGTCATCGCGCAACTCCTACACCGTGTCGGTACACCATGGCCCAGCCGAGCCAGCCGGTGACAGGCAGGATCAGCACAGTGAGCACCGAAAGCACGAGGCCGAGCGGCCACACCGAAGTCCAGGCATCACGGGTGTGAATGAGCGCATTGAAGATCGCGAGGAGCAGCGCCACGGCGTTGCCGATCAGATGCGGCCAGGCCGGAGACTGCGCACGCACCAGGCGGTTGCCGAGGAAATCGGTCAGGCCGGCGATCGCGGCCAGCACGCCGAAGATGACGCCGACGAGCAGAAGCCAAGCAGAGAAATCCGCCCACATGATCTCGGCGGAGACGACATAGGTGATGTCGGTCAGTAGCGCGCCGATGAAGCACACGATCGGAATCGGCACGAGCATCGGATGAATCGGATGGCCCGCGATTTGCGCGGTCGAGCGCACGCGCACGATGTCTTGCACGATTGGCCTCGTGTGGCATGTTGCCCTGCCCGAGCGGCCAACTCATGCTCGCGGGGATGGTTCCTAGGATTGCGCCGGAACCGGTGCGGTCGCCAGATACGCATCGTAAGCGCGCTTCAAGCCGTCGTAAAGCGACGTCGTCGCGCGCCAGCCGAGCTTGTCGAGACGGCTGATGTCGAGCAGCTTGCGCGGCGTGCCGTCGGGGCGCGAGGTGTCGAAACTGATTTCGCCGCGATAGCCGACGATCTCGGCCACCACGCGGGCGAACTCGGCGATGGCGATGTCCTCGCCGGTGCCGATGTTGATCAGCTCCGCACCCGAGTAGGTCTTCATCAAATGCACGCAGGCGTCCGCCATGTCGTCGACATAGAGGAACTCGCGCCGCGGCGTGCCGGTGCCCCAGACCGCGACGGTCTTGGCGCCCGTGACCTTCGCCTCGTGGAAGCGGCGGATCAGCGCCGCGACGACGTGGCTCAATTCAGGGTGATAATTGTCGCCGGGGCCGTAGAGATTGGTCGGCATCACGCTGATGAAGTCGCTGCCATACTGGCTGCGATAGGCTTCCGCCATCTTGATGCCGGCGATCTTGGCAATCGCATACGGTTCGTTGGTCGGCTCCAGCGGGCCTGATAGCACCGAGTCCTCTCGCAGCGGCTGCGGCGCCAGCTTCGGATAGATGCAGGAGGAGCCCAGGAACATCAGCTTCTCGGCGCCGTTTTGATGCGCGGCATGGATCACATTGGCTGCGATCGCGATGTTGTCGTAGATGAACTCGGCGCGCAGCGTGTTGTTGGCGACGATGCCTCCGACCTTGGCCGCGGCGAGGAAGATCACCTGCGGCCGCACCCGCGCGAACCAGTCGAATACCGCGGCCTGGTCGCAGAGATCGACCTCGCGCCGATCCACGGTGACGAGGTTCACGTCCTCCCGCGCCAGCCGGCGCAGAAGCGCGCTGCCGACCATGCCGCGATGGCCGGCGACGTAGACGCTTTTGCCTTTCAGCTCAAACGGTACGCTTGCCATTTGCGACATCCCGTTTGGCCTCCGCCAGATCGCTCGCCATCATCTCTTCGACGAGCTGCGCAAACGTCCGCTTCGGCTTCCAGCCGAGCACCCGGCGCGCCTTGCTGGCATCACCGACGAGCAGATCGACCTCGGTCGGGCGAAAATAGGTCGGATCGATCCGGACCACGGTCTTGCCGCTCTTCGTGTCGACGCCGGTCTCGTCGGCGCCGGCGCCGCGCCATTCGACACGGCGGCCTACTTGTGCAAATGCAAGCTCGACCATCTCTCGCACCGAGCGCATCTCGCCGGTGGCGAGCACGAAATCGTCGGGCTTGTCCGCCTGGAGGATCATGTGCATGCCCTCGACGTAGTCGCGCGCATGGCCCCAGTCGCGCTTGGCCTCGAGATTGCCGAGATAAAGCGTATGTTCCAATCCGACTTCGATGCGGGCGACGCCGCGGGTGATCTTGCGGGTGACGAAGGTCTCGCCGCGGATCGGACTCTCATGATTGAACAGGATGCCGTTGGAAGCAAACATGCCGTAGGCTTCGCGGTAGTTCACCGTGATCCAGTAGCCATAGAGCTTTGCGATGCCGTAAGGCGAACGCGGATAGAACGGCGTTGTCTCCTTCTGCGGGATGTCCTGCACCAGGCCGTAGAGCTCGGAGGTCGAGGCCTGATAAAACCGCGTCTCCTTCTCGATGCCGAGAATGCGGATCGCTTCCAGCAGGCGCAGCACGCCGACGGCATCGGCGTTGGCGGTGTATTCCGGGCTCTCGAAGCTGACGGCGACGTGACTTTGCGCCGCAAGATTGTAGATCTCGGTCGGCCGGATCTGCTGCACCAGGCGGATCAGATTGGTCGAATCCGTCATGTCGCCGTAGTGCATCAGGAACGGCACGTTGCCGACATGCGGATCCTGGTAGAGATGATCGACACGCGCCGTGTTGAACGAGGACGAGCGCCGCTTGATCCCGTGCACGACATAGCCGAGCGACAGCAAATGCTCGGCCAGATAGGCCCCATCCTGACCCGTCACACCGGTGATGAGAGCGATCCGCTCAGCCATGTCCGAAAATGCTCCCGAAATGCCTCAGGGGAGCCGGCTTCCAGCTCCGGCCGAACCCCGTTCTTCTTTGACATATCGGGCGCTGGGGTCAACCTTGCAGGCGCGCCCGGACGGATTTCCGGGACGCTGCTCTCGTATGGGCCCTACCCAGCAATAGCTGCGAGGTGTTACTGCGAGCGGTCCGAGGTCCAGCCCTTGTAATCCTTGATATTGTCTCGGGTCACGAGCTTCGACGGCAGCAGCTCGACGGTCGAGGCCGGCTTCTGCCCATTGAGAATGCCGACGCCAATCTGCACGGCGCGTCGCGCCATGAAGAACGGATCCTGCGACGCGGATGCCTGGATCTGCTTCGATGCCGGATCCTTGAGCGCGGCCTCGATATCCGGCGCACCGTCCACCGACGTGATGATCATGCCGCTGCGGTTCTGCTGACGCGCCGCAAGGTCGGTGCCGATCGCCTGCGGATCGTTGATGGCGAAGATGGCGTCGATCTTGGGGAAGCGCGTCAGATAGCCTTGCGCGACGGTGAGGCCGCCTTCGCGCGAGCCCTTGCCGTCCTGATCGCTGGACAGCACCTTGATGCCGGGATTCTTGCCGAACACGTTCTTGCAACCGGTGACGCGGTCGATCACCGCGGAGACTTGCGGTCCGTTCTCGATGATGACGTCGCCCTTGCCGCTGAGCTTGTCGACGATGTACTGGCAGGAGATCTCGCCGGCCTGGACGTTGTTGGTGGTCACGGTGGCATCGGCGCCTTCGGCCGCGGTGTCGACCGCGACGACGACGATGCCCGCGGTCTGAGCCTTCTTGATCGCGGGGCCGATCGCCTTGGGATCGCCGGGGTTCAGCAGGATCAAATCGACGCCCGCGGCGATGAAATTGTCGATCTGGGTAACCTGCTTGCCGAGGTCGTATTCGAAGCCGACGGTGGTGATCTTCACGTTGGGATTGGTCTTCTTGGCCTCGAACTCGGCGCCCTTGGATAGCGCGACGAAGAACGGGTTGCCCATCGACCCCAGCGAGACGCCGATCGACTTGAGCTCTTTGGCAGATGACGGTGCGATGGTCAGAGTGAGCGCCATCGCGGCGCCGGCAAGCGAGATCGTCTTCAACATTGGCTTCCTCCCTGGTCTGTCTTCATCCCCGGACACGGCAGACCAGTTGCCGTAACCGAATCTCACGTCGCACGCGTTCACGTGCGAGCCGAACCGTCAGGTTCTGGCGGAACCTTGCAGCCGATAGCGATCCAGCGCAACGGCGCCGATGATCACGAGGCCCTTGATCACATATTGCCAGATATCGGAGACGCCGACGAGGATCAGGCCGTTCGAGAGAACGGCGATGATCAGCGCGCCGACCAGAGTGCCCCAGATCGAGCCGATGCCGCCAACGAAGGACGTGCCGCCGAGGATCACCGCAGTGATGGCGTCGAGCTCGTAGCTTTGTCCGAGCTGGAGGCCGTTGGCCGCGTAGAGCCGCGCCGCCTGCATCCCGCCCCCGAGCCCGGCCAGCATGCCCGACACGCCATAGACGAAGATCAGGACCGCCCATACCTTGATGCCGGCAAGCCGCGCCGCGCTCTCATTGCCGCCCACCGCATAGATGTGCACGCCGAGTACGGTCCGGCGCAGCACGAGCCACGAGACCAGGATGACAAGCAGAGCGATCACCGAGAGCCACGGGATCGACGCGACACCGGGCACGAGCGTCAGCGAGCCGTTGCCGATGAAGGCATAGGGAATCGATGGATTGAACACCGTGGTGTCGGCGCCGAGCAGCCGCGCCAGGCCGCGCACGGCAGTGAGCGAGCCCAGCGTGACGATGAAGGGCGGCAGGCGCAACAGCGCGATCAGCGCACCATTGACGACGCCGAAGCCGAGGCCGGTCAGAACCGCGGCCGGCAGCCACAGCGCACCTAACTCGGGCAACTTGGACATCGTCAGGCCGGCCATTGCGGACGCCGCCAGGATCGAGCCGACCGAGAGATCGATGCCGCCGGTCAGGATGACGAAGGTCATGCCCGCGGCGAGCACGGTATTGACGGCGGCCTGCTGCAAGACAATGCCGAGATTCTGTCCGGTGAAGAAACGGCCGTCCGACAGATAGTGAAAGCCGACGCAGAGCAGCAGCAGCACGGGCAGCATGCCGGCCGCGCGGATCAGGAGCCTGATGCGCTGGCGCTTTGTTGCTTGCGCGGCGGCAAGGCCGCTTGCCGTCGCAGCCTTCGCCTGCGTCGATCCGTTGTCAGGCATCGAGATTCTCCGTCCCCGTGGCGAGCGCCATGATGTCCTCCTGAGTGAGCGGCGCCGTCTCGGTGCGCCTGACCTCGCCCGCGATAAGCCCCGACCGCATCACGATGACGCGGTCGCAGATGCCGATGATCTCAGGCAAATCGGATGAGATGACAAGGATCGCAGTGCCGGCTTTGGCGAGATTGTCGATGATCGAATAGATCTCCGACTTGGCGCCGACGTCGACGCCGCGCGTCGGCTCGTCGAGGATCAAGACCTTTGGCGCAATGGCGAGCAGCCGTGACAACAGCACCTTCTGCTGGTTGCCGCCGGACAGCCCACCTGCGGGGACGCTGATATTGGCGGCGCGGATGCTGAGGCCTGCGAAGGCCCTGTCGGCGCGCTCGCGCGCCTTGTCGCGATCCAGGAACCAGCCGAGCTTGGCATCGCGTCCGAGCACGGCGAGATTGATGTTGTCCAGGCACGACATGTCGAGAAACAGGCCGAGCGCCTTCCTGTCCTCGGTCAGGTAAGCGATGCCGGCCTCGAGCGCTTCGCCGGGGGTGCGGATGTCGATTGGCTGACCTTCAAGTTCGAGACCGCCCGACGTTCGCGCCGCCGCCCCGATGATGAGATGCGCAAGCTCGGTGCGACCGGCACCGATCAGGCCTGCAAGCCCCACCACCTCACCCGCATGCACCGTGAGCGAGCAGCCCTTGACGCGCAGCCCGTCGGCCATGTCGATGGCGCTGAGCACGGGGTGCCCCTTGCCGGCTTCGGGATCATGATCCTTCTTGTAGAAGGAGGAAACGTCGCGCCCGACCATCATGCGGACGATGGCATCGGCGCGGATATCCTGCTTGTCGAGCGAACCGACCAGGCGGCCGTCGCGCAGCACGGTGACGCGGTCACCGAGCGCATAGACCTCGTCCATACGATGCGAGATATAGATGATGGCGAGCCCCTCGGCGCGAAGCTGCCGGATCAGCGCAAAAAGCCGCTCGCTCTCGCCGGCCGACAGTGCGGTGGTCGGCTCGTCCATGATCAGGATTTTCGAGCGCGCGTGCAGCGCACGCGCGATCTCGACGAGCTGGCGCTGGCCCATGGAGAGATGTGCCACCAGGGTTGATGGCAGGAAGTCGGCGCCCAGTCGCGCCAGGATCGGGCCAACGCCCTCGCGCATGGTGCCGCGCGCCAGCAAACCTGAATGCGAAAGCTCGCGGCCGAGATAAATATTCTCCGCGACGCTCAGATTGGGGGCCAAAGACAGTTCCTGATAGATGATCGAGATGCCTGCGGCGCGGCCGCCGAGCGGGCCTTCGATCCGCGCCGGCTTGCCCTCGATGCGAATTTCACCCCCGGGATCGGGCCGGTAAGCCCCCGAGAGGATCTTCATCAGGGTCGATTTGCCCGCGCCGTTCTCGCCCATCAAGGCATGGATCTCACCGGCATACACCGTCAGGTCAACCGCGCGTAGCGCCTTGATACCGAAGAAGGATTTCGAAACTCCTCGCATCTCGAGGATCGGATCGTCCATCGTGTCTCCCGGTGCACAAAGCGTTTCCAGTCCGCGTCTCCATGGCGCGGTTCGCGCATTAAACAAAAGGCCGCGGCGCAGGGCAACAGCGAACCGACAGAAATACGGGCGCAAAGCAATGCTAGTGGCGCGGCCGATACAGTTCGCGCCAGGCGGGAAGCCGCGCGGCATAGGCGTCCACCAGCTCGCGGTCAGGTTCGAACGTCTCGATGTGGCGCGGGGGCGTGCAGACGGCTTCGGTCGCCTCGCCCGTGACAGCAAGCCGCCCCAATCTAGCCGCCCCAAATGCCGCTCCGGTTTCTCCGTCAGCGAAGCGATGGATCGGAATGTTCAGAACGTTTGCGAGCACCGACAGCCAGAACCGGGATCGCGACCCCCCGCCGATGACGTCGGCTTCTGTCACCGCGATGCCGGCATCGTCAAGCGCGTCCCGGCAATCGGCAAGCGCGAAGGCAACGCCCTCGAGCACGGCCTGCACCAGCGCCGCGCGGTCGGTACCGTGGCTCAGACCGTCGAACATGCCGCGTACGACAGGATCATCGTGCGGCGTCCGCTCGCCTGCGAGATAAGGCAGGAAGCTCACCGCAGACGGCGCCTGCGGACGCGACCCGAGCGGTGCCAGCAGTTCGGCCTCGGCGACGCCGAACAGGCGCGCGGCCCAAGCAAGGCACGATGCCGCCGAGAGAATCGCCCCGGCCTGAATCCACATGCCGGGAATCGCGTGGCAGAAGGTGTGGACCACGTGGTCCGGATTGGCGGCAATGTGGCTCGTCGGCGCCAGCAAGGCGCCTGACGTTCCCAGCGAGATGAACGCGGTTCCGGGCCTGATTGCGCCGATGCCGATGGCACCGGCCGGATTGTCACCGGCGCCGCCCGCGATCATCGGGCACCTCGCCATGCCCCAGCGCTGCGCGAGCTCGCTGCGCAATGTGGCCGCGGGCGCACACCCCTCGACCAGGCGGGGCATGTGCGCGCGCGACAGGCCGGTTGCGGCCAATGCGGCATCCGACCAGTCCCGGCGCGCGGCGTCGAGCCACAGCGACCCCGATGCATCCGAGACATCCTCGATCGCCTCGCCCGATAGCACCAGGCGCAGATACGCCTTCGGCATCAGCACCCGTTTGGTAGCCGCAAAGATCTCAGGCTCGTGCGTCGCGATCCACAGCAGCTTCGGCGCCGTGAAGCCGGGCATTGCCTTGTTGCCCGTCGTTGCGCGCAACGCAGGCCAGCGCTGCTCCAGGATGCGGCACTCCGCGGCGGAGCGCCCGTCATTCCAGAGGATGCAGGGCCGCAATGGCCTGTCGCTCGCATCGAGCAACGTGGCGCCATGCATCTGGCCGGACAGTCCGATTCCTTCGACCGCCGCCAGCTCTTGTCCGTGCGTGGCCTTCAACGCGTCCAGCGTGGCAAAGGTCGCCTCGATCCATTGCGCCGGATCCTGCTCGAAATAGCCAGGTAGCGGCGAGGCAATGGTCAAGGCCCGGCTCTCGCTCGCAATCACGCGCTGGGTGCCATCGACGAGTACGGTCTTGACTGCTGAGGTGCCGAGATCGATGCCGAGATACATGCCGGATATAGTTCCCGAGGTTTAGCGGCGACTGCGGACACTTGTTATTGAACATGTCGCGCACATTTCCTTTGCGTCGCGCTTTTGCGCGAGGATGTCACACAAACGCAGCACTTTGAAGGTTGTCAGTTGTGGTTGATTGAACCACAATCCTTGGAAGTGGAGGTCGTCTGTTGCGCTTGCACTGCACAGGCGCGACTCCTTTTCCACGCCGGAGCAGCCATGCAGCGATCCAGAGCAGTCTTTATCACGGGTGTCGTCTACGCTCTGATCGGCCTGGTGCTCGCGGGCGGCGGCCTCTGGCTCGCCGCATTGGGTGGATCGATCTTTTATATCATCCTCGGCATCGGCATTTTCGCCACCGGCGCATTGTTGCTGGCGCAGCGCCGTTCGGCGCTGTGGCTGTTTGCGATCGTGCTGGTCGGCACGCTGGGATGGGCCATCTCCGAGGTGCAATTCGACTGGTGGCCACTCGCATCGCGCGGCGACATCGTCTTCCCCATGGCGCTCTGGCTGCTCACGCCGGTGATCGTTCGCGGGCTAGTACGCGACGAGCCGGTGTCCTACCGAAGCGCGACCCTGCCGCTCTGGCTCGGCGTTGCGGCTTCTTCCGGCGTCCTCATCATCGCGCTTCTGTCCAGCTATCACGACATCAACGGCACGATCGCCGAGCAGGCGTCGAGCGTGCCGCAAAGCGAAGCCGACCCCCAGCCGGATGGCGATTGGCGGGCATATGGGCGCACGCAGTTCGGACAGCGCTATTCGCCGCTGAAGCAGATCACGCCCGACAATGTCGGCAAGCTCAAGGTCGCCTGGACCTTCCGCACCGGCGACATGCCGACCCCAAACGATTCCGGCGAGACGACGTTCGAGGTGACGCCGATCAAGGTCCGCGACACACTCTATCTCTGCTCGCAGCACCAGGTGCTGTTTGCGCTCGACGCCAAGACCGGCAAGGAACGCTGGCGATACGATCCCAAGCTGGTGTTCAACAAGACCTTCCAGCACATGACCTGCCGCGGGGTCTCCTACCACGAAACTGCGGCGGGTGCCGTCGATAGCAGCGGCGCTCCCGCACCCGCCGAATGCCCGCGGCGAATCTTCTTGCCCGTCAACGACGGGCGCATGATTGCTCTCGATGCCGACAGCGGCAAGCTCTGTGAGAGTTTTGGCGATCATGGCAGCCTCGACCTCCAGCAAGGCATGGGGGTCAAGACGGCGGGCTTCTTCGAGCCGACGTCACCGCCGGTTGTCAGCGACAAGATTCTCGTCGTCGCCGCCGCGGTGATCGACAATTATGCGGTCGACGTGCCGTCGGGTGTCATCCGCGGATTCGACGTCTACACCGGCAAGCTGGTTTGGGCCTGGGACTCCGGCGCGGCGGACGAAAACGAGCTGCCGTCGCCGACGCGGCACTACACCAACGGTTCGCCGAATTCGTGGATCACGGCCTCGTTCGATCCGAAATTGAACCTGGTCTACATCCCCACCGGCAACAACGGGCCCGACATCTGGGGCGGCAATCGCAATGCGCTGGTGGAGCGCTATTCCAGCTCGATCGTTGCACTGGATGTCGACACCGGCAAGCGGGCCTGGTCGTACCAGACGGTGCATCACGACCTCTGGGACATGGACGTTTCCTCGCAACCGAGCTTGGTCGACGTGACAACGCCCAAGGGTATCGTTCCCGCGATCATCCAGCCGACCAAGGTGGGCAACATCTTCGTGCTCGATCGAAGGACCGGCGAGCTGATCGTTCCAGCCCCGGAACGCCCCGTGCCGCAGGGGGCTGCACCTGGCGACCGCACCGCGCCGACCCAGCCGTTTTCCGAGTTGACCTTCCGCCCCGAAGCAAAACTGACCGGCGCGGACATGTGGGGCGGCACGATCTTCGACCAGCTCTTGTGCCGGATCATGTTCCACCGGCTGCGCTACGAGGGCACGTTCACACCGCCCTCTTTGCAGGGCACGCTGGTCTTCCCGGGCAATCTCGGCATGTTCGAATGGGGCGGCATCGCGGTCGATCCCGTGCGACAGATCGCCATCGCCAACCCGATGTCGTTGCCCTTCGCCTCCAAGCTCATTCCGCGCGGCCCGCAGAATCCTCCGGCGCCGACGGCCGAGAAGCCGGTCGGCAGCGAGGTCGGGGTGCAGCCGATGTATGGCACGCCGTTCGGCGTGGATCTCCAGAGCTTCCTCTCGCCGCTATCCGTGCCGTGCTATCGGCCGCCATGGGGCTCGATGGCCGCGATCGACCTGAAGACGATGAAGATCGTCTGGCAGCATCCCAATGGCACCATCCGGGACACCACACCGCTGCCGCTACCGTTCAAGATGGGCGTCCCGATGCTGGGAGGACCGATCACGACCGCCGGCGGCGTCGCGTTCTATACCGGGACCTACGAGTACACGATCCGGGCTTACGACGTGCGCGACGGCAAGGTGCTCTGGGAAGACCGCTTGCCGGCCGGCGCCCAATCAACGCCGATGAGCTACGAGGCGGGCGGCAAGCAGTATATCGTCACCGCAGCCGGCGGCCACGGCTCGTTCGGCACCAAGCGCGGCGACTACGTCATCGCCTATGCATTGAAGGATTGAAGAATCGCTGGGAAGCTTTCATCGGCAGCGGGCGTCAAAATCTCCATATCGAAAAGTAGCTGCTTAAGGCAACTGCTTTTTCGGTCCCGCTAAATCCGTCGGCCCGATCCACAATTGCATTCCCGCCGCCGAGAGCACGGCTAACACGCGCTGCGCATTGTCGATTGAGGGATCAATCAAGATGTCTAGTTCGGGCACATGCAGATCAGCCCGGCAACCGTAGGCTGCCACGGCTCCGCCACCCAGCACAAACGAGACGCCGCCTTCGCTGATTCGGCGTAGCAGATCGGCATTATTGAAGTCCGTCGATATTGGGTTCGGCATGCGGACTAGGGGCGTGTTCTATCTGACAATGAATCTTCAGATAGAATAGTTGCCGCCAAAGAAAATCTACCTTTAGCTAAGTGGCTGAAAGCATTGGAGCGGGTGAAGGGAATCGAACCCTCGTATTCAGCTTGGAAGGACGAATCTTACGCCTTCCAGCGCCGCTTTCCTGCGGTTAATAACTTATTGATATTGCTGTATATACTGCCATAGTAGCATCTGCGAACGCGCCAAGAACGCGGGGTGACTTTTATGGCTGTTTTGTATGAACGTTGTACAAGGTTGACCCTCCCGACGCCGACCCCGAAGTTCTTGCGCAAATCGGTCCGGTTGACTGAAGAACATCTCGCCGATGCGGTCGCGATGAGCGAAGATGAGCGACTGGCTCACACGGTCATGGAGCTCGGAGACCAAAAGGCCAAAGGCCTCACGATCCGCATCACCCCGCACAAGCCGATCTGGTACATCCGCAGAAAAGAGAAGACACTTCGCCTCAGGGATGTTCGCGAACTTTCGCTGAAGGACGCGCGCTATGTCGCGGAGCAAATCGCTCTTGGCGCCAAGCGTAACCGAAACTTGAACGACCTGGCACACGTTCTCCTCGAGTACATGCCCCTCCCCAGCGAGGGCAGCATTAGGGATCGTGACGTTGAGGCCAAGTTGGACCATATGCTGGCTTCCCGGGATAAGGCGAAGGCTATACCTGCGCCGCAGTTCTGGACCTGGAAGCAGTTGACCGACGAGTTCCTGAAGGAGAAGCAGCTGGACCTGAAAGCCTCTTATCGCAAGGCGTACGAGCGCTACCTGAGGCTCGAGGAATTCGGACCGATCAACAACAAGATGGTGCGCGAGATCGAGCTCCGCGATCTGGAAGAGGTCCGAAATGCAATCCACATCAATCACGCCCCATCCGCCGTGAAGCGCGCGCTTCAGCAATCCAAAGAGATGTTGACATGGGCCTGGAAGAACCATGCGACCGTTTCCGGGTTGGACAAGGTGCAATACCAGTGGTGGGACCGATGGTCTTACCAATACAAGCCTAAGAAGCGGCCGCCCCGTAGACCCACCGTCGAGGAAATTGCCCGCACCCTTGTCATCGCCGAGCGCTATAGACATTTGGCCGATGGCGAAAACGACATCTATCCGGGAACGCTCGGCGCGCTCTGGGCCGTGGCTTTGACCGGGCAGCGAACCGGCGCGTTAACAAAACTTGGGACGGACCGGCTCTTCCCAACTGACAAGCAGTACCGCAAGCTCACGGGATGGAAGATCGCGAATTGGAAAATGGAAGAAATGAAGGGAGGTCGAGACGGTGGCCGGCCCCATTCACTTCCAATTCCACCCGAAGCGCTCAAGATCATCTACCGGTACCACAAAAAAGCTGGCGGAGAATCCCCGTGGATGTTCCCTGCACGCTTCCCCGACAAACATGTCGGCAAGTCTTCGCTTGATCAATTGATCTACCGGCTCCAGGGGCAGGTCTACGACCACACAGTGAGGCAGAAACCCCATCGCAAGGGAAAGCCCGGGCCAATGCCGCGTCCGTTGAAGGCTAGGCCAAACCTGTTCGAACAATTCGGCATCCGTCCGTGGACTCCGCACGACTGCCGGGACACGATCACGACGTTCCTGGAAGACCGCAGACTGGGTGGCGCTGCGAGCGCAATCCTCGGCCACAAACAGCCCAACTCGGACCCGAGCCGGGAGGAGCGCGAGAGACTCGCTCGGGTAACGGAGCAACACTACAATCATTCGCAACGCATTCGATTGAAAGCCGAAGGCATGGCTCTGTGGGTCAAAGCCCTGCTGAGTGCCTACAATCGGGAGCTGAGGCGCTTCCAGACAAGCTTGCAACGTGTCGCCGCGTAGCGAGGTAGGCTCCGAGCACCTCGACCGACTTTTCGAGATTCTTCTTCGCCAAAGATTGGAATGGAATGGAAACTATCTGCGCGAGGCATGGGCCGCCTTGTTCGAACGCGCTGATCCGGCCATCATAAGCGCCTGGCTCGACCGCATCGATCAACTGGCAGCCTACATGCTCGATGATCTCGAAGAGATCGACAGATTCCTGCCCGATCAACAGAGCGAGGCGCTCTTTGAGCGACTCAGCGCAGATGTAACACCCCTTCGACTGCTCGGCAGACTAGACGACCTGCTCGACGGACCGTCCTCCCTGAGAGAGGGTGCAATCGCTGCCCTGAAAGGGCTGTTGAAATCATCACCGCCCCGGCTCTATGGGACATATGATCGCATCGTTCGGGAATGCGAGAGCCTTGGGCTCAAGGACGCCGAACTCGCGTCCTTGCTGGAGCAGGAACGTTCCAAAATCTTTGACGCGCGCAGAAGACGCGACGACGAGGAGCGCGACGACGAGCCGCTACCTGACGGTTGGGTCGCGCCCTAGCTTGACAATCGCTCGTTGTGGCGTCTTTGGTCCTACAAGGTGATGGCCGCATGCCGATGCCTTGACGGCTCGCTGAGCAATCCGGCCAGCCTGAGGCCCTCGAGGATGCCCTCGAGCCGTTGTTCGCGAATCGTCGCCGCAAGCAGCTTGACGGCCTCGGTAAGATCGAGCGTGAATTGAACCTCACGGGATCATTGCATGAGAACGTCCGCGAGGCTCGCGACATCCACCTCGTGATGGCGCAGGGACGACACAGTTTCACCCGCAAGATAGGTCGCCATATCCGCATTCGGTGCCGGCCCGTGACAGGCCTCACCTTCGACGCGCGACCTGACAGCGCGACGAATCAGCTCACCTTGCTGCTGGGTTTCCATCCAGAGCATGAACACCGCGTCCGCAAGCTTCTCGCGCGGCAGGGACCTGAGTGCGGCAATCCGAGCCTGGAGGTCTTCCGAGTTACTAATGTCTTGCGAGCGCGGCGGGTTCTTCCCCAATCCACTCTTTTGCTTTCGAACCATCGTCTACTCCCCGGCGGGGCGATATAGCCGCCGGGCGGTCGGAACAAAAGCGCAAACTGACGGGCGTGGGAGCGGGATCCTCAAACAGATAACCGCAAGCTCCGTCAGCCATGTTTTTCAAAAGACGGTGACCTCATGGTCTGTGCGTGCCTGCGCGTCATAGACGCGGACCTGCAACATCGGAAATCGCCGCTTCAGATCCCGCGCGCCATGTTCGACGCCATCTTTCGTCTCGAACTCCGTCTTGACGCAGCCGTCGACCACGATCGCATAACCCCTCGTCGGCAATTCTCGCGTAGAGTTTCGCATCTTTGACCCAGATATTGGAAATGAGCTTCGTCTGACGGCTTACGGTGAGTCTCGCGGCACCGACAAGTCGGACTCCGTCTTGCAGCAAACTTATCAGCCGCAGTTTTGAAACAAGGTAGGCACTGCCCGGAAGAGTAGAACCGCCATACTCACCAGCGTTGAACCCGCGACAACAAAATAGGCGATGAGCCTTCCGCCGGCTGAGCAGGCCTCATTTGCATTGCCGCGTGACATCGCGACCCATCCTCTGTTTCAACAGCGGAACGAGACATAACCTGAGTCGCAAAATCGCAAGCGGAGCAAATCTTTCGCCCGATTTACCTCTGGTTAACGACTCGGGAACGGTGCCTTGGCGACCAAGTTGAGGAGGTCATTCGCAGGCCGATTTCGTACGGTTCAGGCAAGCCGGTTGAATCGGGAGTGGCCTTGATGAGGCAATCAGATCGGTTCGACTTCGACGTCGCCGGGCGGGCCTCAGTAGATGAGGCCGAGTTTGGCCAGTGTGAGATTGTCCATGGTGCCCGTCTCTGGCAATCGTTGGAGGATCTGAAACGCCCCTGAGTGCGTCGCGCAGCTCCTGGGTGATGCGCCCGTCGATCGGACCCGCATACAGACTGCGAGCCTTGAGCTCGAGTTGAACTCGCATCACCACGATCTCGGGCTTTTCTGGCCTCGGCGGCAGTGCTGACGGCATGGTGGGTGTTGGCGCGCGTCGCACCGGCGCTGCCGGCATCCCGTTGGGCCCGACCAGCTGCATCGGAGCCCCTGGGATCTGTTGTGCTGGCACGGCTGGCTTCGGGGCATCCTGCTCCTTGGTTGTGCTTGCGGACGCAGGATTGCTGGTTGTCGGTGCCGCTGTCGTCGTTGTGGAGCCGCTCGGGGCGGCGGACGGTGCGGCTGGCGCTGGCGCGATAGCAGGGCTCGTTGCAACGCCCGGCGCTGGCGCAGGATAGGCGTACGAGCCGCCGCTACCCGAATAATGACTGCGGTGGCTCGAATGACTACGGTGCCCCGCATAAAGATTCGGTCCATCTATGTAGTTGGGGCGCTCGAAGGTCAGCGGCGCCCTGTACGGCCCCCGTTCAGTGACAAGTTGGCCGGCCGCCCCGTCGCCCGGCACGGCAGCTGCCACCGGTGACCACACCGTCGCGGTCGCGGCCGCGGGCGTTGTCCACACAAGGACGCTTTTGACGAATTCGCGCCAGTTCCGCCTCATGCCGCGATCCCGCCGATCGGTCGCGCCACCGCATCACGCCGTATCGTCGGCGCGGACTTGAAAAAGCCGCAGCAATCTGGCTTGGCCGCGCACCTTTCGCAAGCTTGCGCGTACTCGTTCTTCCAGTCCGAGATGCTCTTGCGGGCGAACGGTCGCAGCGCCGGCGCCAGCAAGCAGAGTGGGACGTTGTAGATGGAAACATTCATCCCGACCTGACGCAGCAGGCTGACCGCCGGCGCTATGCGTCCCGACAGCTGGGAAAGATCGCTTTCCAGCAACGCCATATTCTTGCGCGCCAGCATGCGACCGAGTCGTTCCGCGTGGCGGGCCTCCATCGTCGCGATCTTACAACGTCGAATGATGAAGGGAGCAGGCAGACCGGCCTCTTCGTAGCAACCGATTGTAAGATCCCCGGGCCATGTTCTGTTTCCAGCACTCGTGATCCTCACCACCCAAAGAAGGATTCCATTTCTCCGATGCCTCTTGTTGATACAACGAGTGCCGGGCGATGCTGACGAGTTGATCGATCAGTGTACGGGAAAGGAAGCCTAAATACGTCACCCTGCTTAAAGCCCAGCATAGGCTTTCCGATCCGCCTCGCTGTCCCATTCGCTGAAGGTAACGAAGAGATCATTGACCACAGCAGGTTTAGCCTTTGTCAGCACGACCTTATCACCAGTGATCGTATAAGCGATCTCATCACCCTCCTTCAGACGCAGAGCCGTTCGGACTGCCTGGGGGATCGTGGTTTGAGCTTTGGTAGTCAGTTTACTCTTAATCATGCGCACCTAGAATACCATCCATCGTCTACCCCTCATCAAAGCTGCCACGGGCGAATAAGGCGCGCACTAGGGAAGCCGCCGCAGCGCGGTGGTCCGCTGCTCGCGTGACCGCATCCGGCCTTGCACCTTCCCTGATTCTCCGCAACACCTTGCGCGTCGACGTCGTCCGTTCCAGAAACGACGCACCAACGCCACGGGTTTTCGTAGAAGAACGTCTCGAGTGGGAAAATTTCGGTATCGAGGAAATGGCCCGCGCGCCTTCTTTCCACTCTGGCGGCATCTGCATCTCGTCCATCACCGGTTCCGTGGAGCGATCGAGCAACGTCATCGTAGGAGGACTTGCCGATTGCCGCAAATCCATCTGCTGCGGCGCCCGACTGCATTGCCGTTCGTCTCGCACGGCTCTTGCCTGGCCCGCTTCTCGCAAGTCGGCCCTCCGCCGCAGCCGCCGCCCTTGAAGTCCTGACGACGAATCCTTGAAGCCGCGGTGGTATCCGCCCACGTCAAGTGGCAGAGTAGGCGCTATGCTGCCCATTGCTTGAGCTATTGCGCAGATATTCGGAGCTCACGGTGGCGTCATCTGAATCCTTCCTTGAGAACCAATCCTTGCTCCGGGACAGCCTGGCCCGCAGGATCAGAAAGCTGCGCCTTTCCTTGCGGCTGAGTCAGCGTGATCTGGCTGACCGGGCCGGGGTGCGGCAGGCACTGATCAGCCAAATCGAGGCTGGTGAAGCGAACCTCACGCTGGACTCGCTGCTGAAGATCGCCATCGCCCTCGAAGTCGACTTCGACGCCCTATTCGCAGCGGACGCTGGGGCAAGCTCGGACGGGGGGTCCCAGGTGCAGCGCCGCCTTTTACCATGACCGTCCCTTTCTGGTCAAAACTATTAATACGTTATACCGTATCAATAGATTTGCATGATGCGAGGCAATGGGAACCGAATGCGGCTCGGCTTCTCGAAGAGGGTCCGTCAGCCCCCCGGAGAACGCCGAGGTTGAAGTTGCCATCAGCGAAGGCGGCCACGTGATCGACCAGTTGCAGTTCGACGCCGACACCCTGGCGTCGAAAACGAGCGAGGCCGTCCCCATGCACCGCGCTGTGAAGCGCGCGGTCGAGCCTTCCGACGATCTCTGACAGCGCGTCGCCCACGCGGTGGGATATATGGTCATGAGCCGCGCCTTCAGAAATGCGTCCCAGGCGATTGGAAAGCTTCGCTTTTGCGCGGCGCCTCCATGCCGCCTCCTCCCCGAGCCGGGTAGTCCGAGCGGGGCAACCGAGGCCGTCGATCTAGATCGAAGACGACGATCTCTACCGCCTTCAGCGCGACCGGAATGAATCCGAAGCCGACTTCCGCGCTCGATGCGAGACGCTCGCTTGCGATGAAAAGGGCTTTGTCTGGCTGCCCCGCCGACTTAGACGGGACGGACTTGCCCGCGCCAATCGAGGGATGCCGCCGCATTCTTTTTTGCGACGCTTGGCCCGTTCGCCATATCTTTGTCCAATTTTTTTCCGATACTATATAACGTATCTTATTACTTCGCTCTCGGTTCACGCCTTCCGAAGTTCGTCGTCCTACTACAAACCGGCGAGCAGACAGACCTTTCGCCAGAACTAACGTCATCAACCGCCTTTGCCTTTACCACTCTGGCCGCGGCGCTCTTCGAGCGATCGCGGCACGTTTCGTCTTCTATCCATAGCTGCCGCCTTCGCCCGTTCACTCCAACGAACAGCAGGAGCGCCCCATGTTCATCGATCATCACCGTCCCGAACCCAGCTGCTACTTCCCGAAACGTGTTCAGGACACCGCGTCATGCATGGCCATGCTCTCCACAAGCAGTTTGTTTACAACGCGACCCCACCCCTGTTTCTCGGTCCGAAATGCACCGTCGCCATTCCCCTCGAAAGCTTCCTGCAGCGTGACGCGCTCAGGGAGGCGAGCCTTGATCCGGCGGTTTGCGCGATCCACTATCGGACGGCTCCGAACCCTTATGGCACGCCGCCCACGCTGAAGGGCGTGGTGCTGGGACGACTCGACGGCGACTTCCTGCTCGACGTTCGCCAGGTTCGGCCGCGCAGATCTGAAGCTGCAAACGCGCGCCTTGCCGAGCAACTGGCGGCAACGGGGCTCCGGCTGCTGGAACGGGATGCGGCCGATATAAGGCGCGAGCCAATATATTCCAACGTGCACGAGGTCTGGTCCCACCAGCATTATCTGGTCCCGATTGTTGATCGATTGCGGATCGGGGCGGCCCTTTGTGAAAAGGGCCCGCAAACTGTTCGCGAGCTGCATCTGCGTGCGCGTCCAGACTGCCATCCCCTGTCGGCCGTCTGCGCCTTGAGTTGTGAAGGTCTCCTGTCCGTCGACGTTCGCGAAGGTCGCCTCGGGGAGCAAACCATGGTGCGACCGATCTAGGACGGGCCAATCCATCACCGAACGTTTCGAACATGGCGGGCCATGGCGGTCTGCCACGAAACTATTGTACCCCGCGATGGCCGCCGCGCCCGGGACGCTCATCCATTCGAGAAACTGGAGCGATCGATGAACCTACATCTACAGCATCCATGCGACCTGCTCGGTCGTGCGTACCTGGACATGTTGGCCACGGAAGCTGGCGCTGTGTCGCGGCCGCTTCTGCGCAGCGGCGACCCCGACGACCCGATCGAGCGGCTGATCGACGAACTCGCGGCCAAACCGGCCTCGGACGCGCGGTCGTCGATCCGGGCCGATCTGGCGGCCGCTGCCATCCTTGTCGCGCGCGCCATCGAGCCGATCCAGGAGCTGACCCGGGACCTGCGGCGCGGTTCGCCGGTCGTATCGCTGGCGGTTCTGGGAGCTGAAACTGTTGCGCTAGTGCAGCGGGTCTTGGAAACCTGTGCGTTTGGAACAAGCGCTAGTGTGCTGGACGAGCGGACTTTCAACGACCGTCATACGCGTCCGGTCCTGCTGATCGCCAGAGACGGCACGGCAAACGATCACAAGGCCGAACGCGGCAACGACATCGTCGCCGACGCCCTGCACGCGCGCGTTCCTGTGTTCGGAGTAGCTCCCGACCCGCGCCGCCACCTGCCGCGCGATCTGCTTCGTGCGTCCGACCATCATCTCTGTCTGGCGGCGCTTGACGCTTCCGCCATCGCGCTCGTGATCGAGGCCGTGACCGGACGTCCTCCCACCGCGCCCATTGACGAGCAACTCGTACGAGCCCTCGAGTTCTCGGACCTCACACTTGCGATCCGTGCCGACCGTGATCCGGACGAGTGCATCGAGCGGCTGAAGAGGACCATCGCCACCAAGTCCTTTTTCGACCACCGAGGCCCGAGCCTGGAGGAATTGTCTGGCTACGGCGCGGCGCGGCAATGGGGCCTTAATCTGGCGGCCGACTTGCGCGAATATCGCGCCGGACGCCTCGCCTGGGAAAGCATCGAAAAAAGTCTGCTGCTGGTCGGTCCGCCCGGCGTTGGCAAAACGCAGTTCGCACGCGCGGTCGCAAAAAGTGCGAACGTACCGCTCGTGTCAACCTCTGTGGCTGATTGGAACTCAGCCCCCTATTTGTCAGGCACGCTCTCGGCACTCAAGGATTCTTTTTCACAGGCGCGCCGGCTCAGCCCCTGCGTGCTCCTGATCGATGAGCTTGACGGAATTTCGGATAGAGCAAAGCTCGGATCGGAGTACCGCGAATACTGGTTGCAGATTGTCAATTTGCTACTAGAGATGTTATCGGAGGAAAGGCCCGGTGTCGCGCTGATCTCGACCACCAATCATCCCGACCAAATCGACCAAGCCGTGAAGCGCGCAGGCCGCTTCGATCAGACGATTGAAATTGAGCTCCCCGACGTCGAAGCCCTGGTCGAGATCTTCCGCTTTCACATCGGACCCGACTTGCTCATCGGGATCGATTTGACGCCCGCGACCCTGTTGGCGTTGGGCAAGACCGGGGCGGACGTCGAGGCCTGGGTCCGGCGTGCGAAGTCACGCGCGCGACGCGCCGCACGCGATCTAACGCTCGATGACTTGATGCTCGAGATCCGGTCGGGACGCGATGTCATGCCTGACACCACGCGGCTCGTTTGTGCGGTTCACGAGGCTGGCCATTTCGTGGTGGGACATGCGCTTTCCGTGTTTGAAGCTAGGATGCTGGCAATCCTCGATCACGGCGGCACCACCGGCATCAAAATCTTGCGGCGCAACGCGGCGACCGAAGCCGGAATTGAGAACTACATCACCGCATTGCTGGCGGGGCGCGCCGCCGAGGAGATCGTTTTGGGGCCGACCGCCGTCACAGCCGGCAGTGGCATCGGCGAGGATTCCGATTTTGCGTGCGCAACACAAGCTGCGATCGACCTTGAGCTACGTTTCGGGTTCGGCGCACTCGGTGTGGTGCATTTTCCAAACAGCGTGACTGAGATTCTTCCGCACGATGTCGCCATGACCCGCTTGATCCGGCAGCGGCTCGATCGCTGCATGGCGCGGGCCCGCGACCTGATCACGGAGAATCGCAATACCGTGCAAGCCGTGGCGGATCGGCTCCGCACTACCGGATATCTCAATCGCGCGGCAATCGATGAGCTTCTGACAGCCCATCCGATCCGAACGACCGTCGCCGCGAGCAGCAGTACCGAGCGCTAAGCCGTTCAATGGACTATGTCGCCTACATCACGAGCGCCGCGTGGCGCAACAATCCAGCTCGCTTGCGCGAACTGGCGGCGGCAAACTTCGCCTGCCGTCTGTGTCCGAATGCGGCGGCGACCGGAGCGCGGATCGAGGTGCATCACCGCACCTATGAGCGACTCGGCCATGAGCTCGACGGCGACCTCATCGCGCTCTGCAGCGAATGCCATCTCGTTGTGACCTCGATGCTGCGGGCGCGCCGTTACGCGGCCAGCTCAATGCCCGAGTTGAGCGAATCCTGGGTGCAGCTCGCAGTACCTCTCTTTGATGAAGGAGATAGTGTATGAGCGCCGAACACATCTCATTGAAGCTTGTCGGGGTCGGTCCCATGCTGATGCACTCGGCAAGGCTCGCCGATCCCCTCGATCCGATGACGAAGGCACTTGCCGCGGTCACCTCCAAGCGGGTGAAAACCGATGCCGACTACGACCGCATTGCGGAACTGGAATGGCGCGGCGGCTTGTGGCTAGCTGAAGGCCGGCCATGCCTGCCGCCACATTGCCTCAAGGCCGTGCTGGTCGAGGGGGCAAGACGGCGTAAGAAGGGGACGATCGCGAAGGCGGCCTTTCTGGCGGATGGTCCGGCCCTGCTCGAATATGGCGGCCCGACAACGCTGAGCGAGCTTTGGGCTGACGCCCGGTTTCGTCATCGCGAGATGGTCCGCGTGCGCGACGCACTCACAGCGCGGACGCGCCCGTGCTTCCCGGAATGGAGCGCGCGTGTTGATGGCACCTACCTGCCCTCCATGATCAACCGGAGCGAGTTGCTCGAGTTTTTCAGACTCGCTGGCCCGCACGGACTAGGCGACCGCCGTCCCGACTACGGGCGCTTCCGCGTCGAAGAGATTGCGGCAAGCTAGCCCTTATGGACCGCACGTGGCGGGGCGTGGCCTGGCCTGGCATGGCATGGCCCGACGTGGCTTGTTTCTCCGTTGCAAGGAGCTTCATTCGATGAAGGCCGGCAAAAGACGGCGCACGCGCCGACAAGTTCCCTCAGCGCTTCATGAAACGCTTGTCAATCCTCTCAGCTATTGGCGGCGCTTTCCTGCTAGCGCGTTTGATGCTTCGTTGCGCAATTCTCTGCAACGAACTATCAGGAGGATCGGATCGACGCTTCCGGAATGGGAGGCGGCGATCGCAGGCGATGCGGGAGCCGCGGTAGGCGTCGTTCTCCGCCTACGGCCCCCTTTCCGTATCTCGGCGCGCACGGATCTGGCGATGAGCCTGCTGCTGAACTGCGCATTCAAGAGTGCGGGCGCAGCGCTTGTTCTGTCACATGCATTGCGTCGAGCACAGTTCTCACGAGCCGAGCGAAGGATGCTCGCGGACTCCTGGCTCGTTCATCACACCCGACTTGCGAGACCTGGCAGGACCACACGAGCGAAACGTATGTGTCGTCCGCACGCCAGCATCTCAACCAAGGGAGTTTCGATGCACGAAGATGTTCAGGACGCAGACGATTCTTGGCGGGGACCAGATGACGCAGCGTAAGACCCCCACTCCATAGCGATCTGCGCACCACCGGCCATCGGTTTTTGGCCATCCCGGATGGTGGAGTTGAAGCGACACGGCGTTCTTCCGGCGCCCACGAGCTCCCTTTGCGCGCGAAGCCGGCGTCGGCGCTTAGTTCGGAAGGTTGGGACCAGTCGCGCGAAGGTTGAAATGCAAAGGATATTGCCACAAGGATTCGCAGTTCGAGCAGCCGCTGCGGGGGCCACGATAAATGCCCTTAGACGCGCCTAGTCGACGGTTGTCCTCCCCGCGAACGAATCGTTCCCTGCTTGCACGCTGCCAATCCAAGGATTCGAAATCGACCAAAACAGAAGAAGAACCGAACCCGGCAATCGCCACCAATCGCTGTCGAGCGATGCAATTGAAACAACCGGCGACGAGTTTCTCACATTTGAGGGAGCCCCACGCATGCGTCCGTGAAGATCACTCAATGCTCAACCGTAATGCGCTGGGCATCATCCCGACTACGCCAACGCTCGACGGCTCGGCGTCGGCTTCAGCGGAGCAACCACACACGACAGGAGTCGCTGAGACAGCGGCAATGCCGGCTTGACAGCCGGCCAGCATCCGATGCGGGATGAAGCAAGTGAAGATGCCGACGCAGGTCGGCCCAATCTTCGGGAGTTGATTGATGTCGTGCGTTTTGCGGTCGAGGCCGACACGAATTCGGTCCTATCATTACAGAATTCCACTCTCGACATTTGATCTGCCGCCCTTTGGTTGCTGCGAGGCGGTCGCGCCTCCCAACGATGGGATCCGATTGCACGCGGCGGCCCCAGGGCTGGGCGAGCGCCGGGCGACAGAGGCTGATAATCAAGAAATCCGTCAGCTCGGCACTCTGACGCCAACGCTGCAGGTCTTGGTAAAGGCGCTCAATCAGTTTTCGTGGCCTTCGCCGACGCAGAGATGCAACAAAACACCCAACCGACGACCAAGCGAACCAAAAGCGGTGAGGCCGGAAAGTAGCGGCTGCCAATCGCAGCTGGCAAGGAACCGCCCCTACCGGATCTGGTGTTTGTCCGGCCAACCTCCGTGACGGTGAGGCGAGCAGATATCCCACGAAAATCGGAATGCTAGTCAAGGGCTGACCGCGCACTTTGCACGGCCACGGGCGGAGCATAGCCCCGTTTTCTGTCCTGATCGCTAGCCTTCGCTACGTAGCAGGCCGGATAACGACGCGCCGTGGCCGTCGCACGCCCACTAGCGCCGCAACAAGTCGGCCGACCGGATGATCGGGCGGGCGTCTTCTTACGTCATCGTATCAATCACAGCCGCAGCACCAGCGGCAATTATCAACGATGGGAGCATTAACATGGCAAAACCGAGTTGGCTTGCGAAGTACCAAAGTGGTGACACCACACAGGCTCACGCGATGAACATCGCAAAAATAAATGATTACATCAAGGCGGCCAAACAGACTGGGGGATTTCCAGCCGATCCGTCTCGACCCAATAAGATCGACTGGAAAGCGGTTTCCGAGGAGTCCGGCGTTAAGCTTGTATCGCTCAACCGGAGGCGCTCTCGGTGCCGCAAGCTGATCCTCGATGCGAACGCCGCAGGCATTCCGACGAGGGTTCGCATCAAGCCAAGGGTCAGACCCGAATATAGCCTCGCGGAAGCAATCAATATCGCAGTCGCCGTCGTCCAGGCAAACTGTGAGTTGGCTCGGGAAAGCCATCGCCCGAGATGCAAGAAGGTCGACGACCTGCTCCGCACAATCGCACGAGGCTGTCCGAAGGGTCTTCTCGATGACAGTATCGAAGCGATCTCCACGGCTTTGCATCAGCAGATCTATGCTGAAGAAGACGTCACCATACTTGTTGAGATCAAGAACATTTTGGTCCGCGCGACCCGGGGCGAACTCGAATTATACACGTTTCATGGTCGGCTCAAACTGGAATCGGCCCTGGCCGGCTTCTCGCTTTCCGCGGTGGCCAAAGTCACGAAAGCCGCGTTCCAGACTGTCATCAACTGGGCGTCCGGCCTCAAGGCGCCGACGCTCAGCTTCAAGAGCGAAATAGCAAAGATCGAACGGGCTCTTCAACTACCCGAAGGATATCTAACGAGCGTTCATCTCTCAAAACGGAGCGGGCCTTCGAACGTCAAGCAATTCTACCTCCCGGAGGAGATCAAGGCGTTGTCGCCCGCAAAGCAGAAGCGGTTCCGGCGTCTGTTTCCTGCCGATCTTAACCTCGGCCAGCTCAGCGAACAGACATTGCAACAGCTGATGGCTGAGAAGCTGGTCCTATTCCACGCCGAAGCAGACAGCATCGATCAAAAGCGTTCGGCGCTGCGCTCCAAGGAAATGCGGTATGGCCTCAAGAAATTGCCGCCGCATCTGCAGCAGGAATTCGATGAGCTCGTCGCCGCACGAACCAACGTCAAGGGCTACGACAACGTCAAGATCAAGAAAAGGGGATGGGACCCAAATACAATAGTCATCTACGAGCGCAGATTTTGCTTGTTCTTTGGCTGGATGCACCATGAGTTGGGGGTCGCGATGGAAAACCTGTCGATCGCCTATCTGGGGTTTAGTCAAATTCTTCACGAGTATGACTTGTTCTTGCTGGCCAGAAAGGAGGATGTCGGCCTGGAGCGGCGCTGGGCCGGGGCCACAAAGGAGAGGTACGTGTTCGCATCGAGCTTGACCAGGAGAAAGCTGGGGACCATCTCTGAGGCGAAGGATTGCGGTGGCGATGCAGGCTGGTTGCGCGGCCAGCGCGCGCTCCTCGAGAGGGTGGCGCCGATCATTCGCCCTCGTGTCGCGGACCAGATCGAAGTCGAGAATGGAGAGCGGAACACTGTACGCTCGATTCTAACTGCTGCTGAGATCTCGCAAGCCCGCCGCAATTGGGCGCAGCGACTGGATGACACCACGGCTCAATACCGCAATCTCCGATTAAGGATGCAAGACGAAACCACACCCCCCGATAGCATAAGGCGGGTTCTTCCGATGCTTTGCTTCGAAAATCCATTGAGGGCCATCGAGCATGGCGTTTGGCAGCTGAAGCAGAAGATCTCAGAGTTGAAGCCCGGCTCCTCCCACTGGTGTACCGCGATCCGCGAGTCGGTCGCCGTCAAAGTCCTTTCACAGGTTCCACTGCGCCGACAAACGTTTTGCGGGCTGACATACTATCGTGACAATAGTGGAATGGTCTATCAGAGCGATGGAAAATGGTGGCTGAAGATACCGGCCGAGCTGTTCAAAAACGAGAAGAGCCAAGCCTTCCAGAATTTGACCCGTGGTGGATTCTATGTGGTCACCCTTGAAGACGAGTGGGGCCTCTACACCGATCTTGATACATACATCCATGCAGCGCGGGACGGCGTCCTCGACGGCGTAAAAAGTGACGCCTTCTATGTGACGCGTCACAACAGAGGCCATGTTAGTCCCGCGACGTTTTCGATCTTATTTCGCGCCTTTACGGAAAACTGCATCGCAGAAAACCCCGGCCGTCAGACCGGATTGCAGGGTGTGAAGCCGTTCGGTTCGCAGGCGATGCGCCACCTCGTCGCAAGTGCAGTTTTCAATCTCACTGATAGCATCGCAGCCGCGGCGGTCGCGATCCATGACAGCGAGTTGACCACCTGGAAGCACTACAGAAAATATTTTCTCGATCCCGAGCGGAGAGCCAAGATCATGCGAACGGTGTTGGGTCCGGAACCGGACTCCCCGACCTGGCCCAAGTTCGGCGAGATTTTGCCGCGGATCAGCAGTCCGCCGACGGCGCCGCAGATGGCCTTCCCTCATCGAGGACGGCGTGTAGGGTAGTCAACCGTGCATACTGTCTCAAAGGCGGACGGGCGGAGCAAACTACGTCCGTCCGCCGACGCACGCGCGTGCCAGTTCACGGGCTATCTTATCCTTCTCGGCCCAGGCACGTCCGGTGGCTGTCTGCAGCGTCTCGACCTCGTCTGAAGTGAAGCGACTCCGGTTGCCCAAGTATCCTTGACGAGGCCGGCTATTACACCGTCGAGGGCATGGCGGTGATGATGGCGCAGGCGCGCTCGCTCGGATTCAGCATCACCATCGGCACCCAGGATATTCCGTCGCTGATGCGCATCGTCGAGAAAGAGGCAAAGTCGATGATCGCCAACGCCACCACGTTCTTGTGGATGCGCGTCGCCGAAACCGAGGAGACCGGCGGGCTCGCGGTCAAGCAGGGCGGCGAAGCCACCTTCGCCCAGGCCGCCGGCTACGCCGCCAAGTCCGGCGAGTTCTCGACCCCGTATCTGGACAACATGGAGGCGCGGTTCGAGAAGCAGAACCGGATCTCGGTGCGGGCGCTGCGCGCGCTCGAGCCGGGCGATGCCTATGTCACCTTCCGCGACACCGTCGTGAAGATGAAGACCTTTTTCGCCAATCCGGAAGGCGAGTACGGCGCGACGCTCGACGAGCTCGAGCTGCAGGTCAACCATTTCCTGGCCTTCGCCAAGCCGACCAAGGAGGAGGTCAAGAAGACCGGCGTGCTGGTCGAGGTCGCCGAGCGGCTTGCGGATTCGCATTTTACCAAGATCGTCGAACAGCGCGCCAAGGACGAGCGTGCCGCGATCGTCAAGCTCGCCAACGACAAGAAGGACCCGACGTCCTTGCGCAACGAGATCTCGGCCGGCAGCGTGGCGTTCCTGCGGGCCGCCTATGGCTCCGGCAAGAAGGCGACGCCGACCGACCTGATCACCGCCGGCGCCGCCTCGGTCGCCGCCATCCTACAGGCGATGGCCAAGCAAGGCGACAAGTTCGCCCGCGACGTTCGCGCCATGGAAGGGCTGCCGGACCATCTCGCCCGCTCGGGCCGGGTCCGCGCGCCGTCCCAGATGCCGGGCCTGGTCGACCCGACGTCGCTCGCCCCTGTGGCCCCAGTGCGGCCGCTGCGCCCCACCCCGCCGGCCTCCCCACTCGCGGATGCCACCCGCCCGGCTGAGCCCTCCCGCGCCGCGTTGCCACCGTCGCTGGAGGCCCTGCGCGCCAGGGCGCCGGTGGCGCCGCCACGCGACACCTTCATGGAGGAGGAGTTCGACGACGCCCCGCCCGGGCCGGATGACGATGACGCGCAGAACCAGACCGCGAGCCTCGCCGCGGCGCTGGACTCCCTCGGCTCGCCGGAGGCCCGGCGCGAGGCCGCCGCCTCACCGGCGCCGTCGCGCATGAAGGCGGTCGAGCACGGGGTCACCGTCGACAACGTCGCCTACGAGATGGCCAAGAAGATGCAGAGCAACGAGACCACCCTGCACTTCCTGGCCGCACTGGATTTCGACGGCGAGCCGGGCGAAGAAGCGGTCGATGCCGCCCTCGACGAGGCCGCCACCGGCTCCGCCGAGGCGATTGCGCCCGAGACCAGGCCGACGGCGCCCGTCACCCCGGCCGATCTGGAGCGCGCCGACGTCGCCTCCGCGCGGGCCGCGCAATGGGTCGCGCGCGCCGAGGGACAGAAGCCGAAGCCGGCAGCAGCCGCTCCGGAGGAGTTCGAGAAGCACGTGGAGGCCGGCAACGTCGATGCGATGACGCAGGCGTTTCTGGCTGACCTTCTCGAAGGCTAATTGGATTCATCACTGCTCCAAGCCTTTGTCTGCGCTCCCGGGAAAGCCGCCCCCTTGCTCGTCGCCGGCAATAAAGGGTGCGACATTTTGACGCGCTCGATACGCAAACCCGAAAATTCCGGTCCTCTCGAAGTGCGGTCGACGGCGATGTCATGGCGGCCCTTGACCACCTTCCAAGCTAATTGCAGAGCCGATGCTTATTCGACTTCGTAACAATCGCTCAGCTCAACTTCCACGGGGCCGCCAATCGCTCGCAACGGTGTCGCCGCCAAATGGCATGGAGCGCGTACGGGTTGGGCGCGGCCAAGCTAATCCTTGCGGTGTGGCGGTCGAGAAAGGGGTCGAGCGTGCCTGCCGGGGCGTGCCAGTTTGCAAGGATTCGGTCCGTTGGCGTCGCGCTAGCCGCATCGCTTTGCCGAGCTGCATACGGTGAAACGATCCCAGATGTTGAATGATCTCATCTGCAAGGATTCAATTCTATCATGTAGATACCTGAAATCAGAATACTACTTAAGATAGGAAGCGGCAGACAGTCGGTGTTCGGTAAAAGGCATAGCATGACTTTACATGCAATTCCTTGGCCGCGTTACGCCAGCGCCGCCCTGAGATATCCCCTATCGCCTCTCCTACAACTGCAATGCGCATTGAAAAACCGCTGGGCCGCCCTGAAGGACGAGGACGAGATGAGATTTCAGACGGCGAGATCGGCGCTCCTTAGCCATACCGCTGACGTGGCCGCCAACCAGCCCGAAGGACGGTTGAACTCTGTCTCGCGGTACTCACCAGTAGATGCACGTCAGTGACGCTCCCCAGCATCTCTCCTTCGCGACCATCGCCCCGTGCCGGACGTCACCTCCACTTCGCGCCACACTCCCAATGTCGTGCCAAACGTGTGAACAGACCCGCACCTTGCTGGCTAGCACAGCATCCCTCCCGGGCAAGCCGTGCCGACGACACGAACGAGGACGTTGGTCGGCAAAGGAAAGCATCTCCAAAATTTGCAGAAAGGATCAAAATCACGAGCTGATCACAGCGATGTCCTATGACGACAGGCGTATGTCTCGTCAGTCAACATCTGGAATATCAATTGCGACACCGCCCACAACGTAACCGACGACGGGATCGACGCGTTCCCGCTCGGTCAGCGCGACGGTGACTTTAGGGGCCGTCCGCGCTTTTTGTCGCCGGACTTTGCGCAGCCGCGCGCGGCCAGCTTCGTTCCCTGCGCGAGCACCGTGCCTTGTGGCAGCATCAGTTCAGCAACCTGGATGCCGAGCGCTGACGCAATCTTGTGCAGCGACAACAGGGTGGGATTCGCCTTCCCGGCCTCTATCTCGCTGACCAGCGCCTGGCGCAAGCCGGTTTCATCGGCCAGGTCATACTGCGTCCATGATTTCAGCAGCCGGCATTCCCGCACGTTCCGCGCAAGCAATCGCTGGGTATCTGCTGGATTCCGGGACCTCATCCGACAGGATGAGGCATTTCGGAAGCTCAGACAAAACACGCTATAACGTATGAAATACGCTTTGACGTGTCCTGTGCACCGGTTTCCGCCCCATCTTCGGATCGACGTCCGGCGACGCGAAGCCTGGCTCAGGCCTGGAGAGGCAGCTCGGCCCGGGTTTACCGGCTGCCGCGCCCAGTTTCAGGCATAAATGCTCATCTGTCAGACCAACCAAGGCTTGCCCCCCGCAAGGTAGCAGCCGAGTCGGATATGCTTCGCCCAAATCTAATATTTTAGCGACAGCAGCGCGTGGCGAGTGAATGCCTGTAGCTGAATGGTTAGAGGCAGCCGCTCATAACGGTCTGGTTGCAGGTTCGAGTCCTGCCGGGCCCACCAGCCTTTTGTTGTCTATGGAGCCACTTTGAGAACGACTCGATTTCCCTTTTGAAACGACTCGATTTCGTTTTTGAAACGACTCGATTTCCCATCTCACTGACGTATCTAACGAATTTCGCCTCGGTTTTTTCGCCGATTTTTGAGCACGAAAAAACCGAGGGGGGTCTTTTGCGCTTCGCAAGGACCTGTAGGTCGGCGTTCATCGCCGCCGCAAGGCCAGTTGCACGATCACCGCTGCGCTGCAATTCCCGAAAAGGCGGGGAATCAAGCGACGGACCGCCCGCGGCAGTTGAACTTCACACCCGTCGCTCGGATAGTGGCGCGACTAACCATCTCGACTGGCGGACAGGACGTGGAAACCGGCTTCCGATATCGCGACGCGCTACGGCTGCTCTTCATACTGCAGATGGGGGCTCGCGCGCCCGATCCGTCCGAGGCCCCGCCCGGCGTGATCGGGATCTTCGAGGGTGAAAAGCGGCTGATGGCGATCGATTTCTGGGTGCGATACCCGGACTACTTGGCGGATCAATTGTTGAACTTGTACGAAAAGTCGAAGGATGCCGGGCTGCTTTCGGAGATCCAGATGATCTTCGATCGGGACGAACCCGATGTCCGCACAATCAAAGTGCTTCGCTGGAGATACGGCGCTTTTGACCGGATCGAGGACGCGCTCGCCATCCTGTCAGCTCGAAATCTCGTCAAGCCGATGAAGAAGAGCATCCCGACAGGAATTCAACACGACTTCCTCATCTACGAACGGGCTGCCGGATTTCTGCGGGACGCAGTCCAAGAGCAGCCGACTATCAAATGGTACGAAGATCGGACTCGCCTCGCACTGTCCGTCGCCGGCGACAAAAGCGGTTCCGCGCTGAAGGACATGCAATACGAAGTGCCAGAGTATGATGGCACGCAATGGAGTGCGGAGATCCCCAGCATCAAGGATCGGGTGCTCCGGCGGCTCAAGGATTTGACGGGGGCATGATGAATAAGGACATCGAGATCCCGCAGACCACGGTCGCGGAATGGCGCAGTCTGATCGCAGATAAGTCAGGTTGCGATGAACAGACTATAGACGACGTCCTCGAGCGCCATGGGGTCGAGGTCAATTCGATCGTCCCGCGCCGAAAGACCATATTGCTCCGGTCGGCACGATTGAGCGGCGTGAAGTCAGGACTGAAGGACCAGCACCAAGCGGATCTGCCGGATTCTGCGTTCGATTACACCTGGAAGGATCTCGACCGAGGCCTTTGGATCATCACCTCAGACAAGAACTCCAAAGGTAAAAGCTCGGTTCTCAACGCCTTCAAAGCTGCCATAAAGGGCAAATTCCCAGGCTCGATGAAGCCCGACGTTTGGAATTGGCTGTCTACACTGCAGGTGGAGTTCTCCGTAGACGGCGTTCTTCATCGCGTCACTTCAAAGAAGGGCGACGGCAAAGGGGAAGACAACATCGCATTCTTGGCATCTCTCGAACGCCAGGAATCGGGGGAATGGCTCATCCTTTCGACGAAGCAAGATCCCGACTCATTCGAAGAGGTCATGTCGGACTTCTTCATGCAGGAGCTGGGATTCGAAAAATTTCGAGCCTTCCAGAAGAGGACCGAAGGTTTCAAGCACCATGGTTGGCCGTCAATGGGATCCGCCCTGTTCCTCACCGGGGCCAGCGACGCCCTTTTCGGCGAAGAGACCGTTGACGGCTTGGCCATGCGGCTGCTGCAACTCTTTATCGGCTTGCCGTGGATTTCAACCTATACCGAACTGCAGGCATCGTTGAAGAAGGTGGAAGCCGACACGGCGCGCATCGGCGAGGCGGCAAAAGCACCGAGGGCAAAGCTACTTACACGTATCGCACAGCTCGAGACCGAACGCACCTCTGCGATTGCGGACAAAAAGGCTCTTCCCGACCGCGATCTTGCGTTGATTGAGAAGAAGGCCGCCGACGAAGAGATAGCAGCGGCACTCGAGGAAAAGGTCCGGTGCGAACGAGAGCTAATAGAGCTTCGCGGTCAGATTTTGGAGGCGAAAAGCGCCTCTGCTGAAGCCAAAAATTTGCTCCAGCAGGTCAAAGACGAGGTGGGCGCCGGTCATCTGTTTAGAAGCCTGCGTCCGAGGAGCTGCCCTAGCTGCGATGCGGCCGTTCGGGTGAACGAGGCGGCTACTGAACAGCACCATTGTAGCCTCTGTGGACAGGAACCAGTCGTACCCGAAGATGACTCGGCGGAAAGGATCGCAGCTCTCAAGCGAGAGGTCGCAGGCGCCGCGGCGGCCCTGAGTTCGCTCGAGCAGATCCGCGCAACAAACGAAAGCGCTTTGACGGCAGCAAAGGCGCGTCTGCACGCAGCCGAAGAAAGGCAGCAGAAGGCATCAGACATTCTTCGGGCGGACGACCGCGGTCATGAGGTGGCAACTCGACTGATCGGTCTCGATGCGAGAATCCAGGAATTGCAGGAGCAGTTGCCGGAAGAGCCAAAATTTGTCGCTTCTACCGACGCACGGGTACTAAAGAGCGCGTTCGAGGTCACCAAGGAGTGCTTCGAGGGCATGCAGACGAGCATGCTGCGGCACTTTTCCGAACGGCTCTATAGCATCGCTGCCGCCCTCGGCGTCGAAAACCTGCAGAGCGTGGACGTGAAGCTCAACAAGATCGGCATTCGACAGGGTAACGCTGAGACGACTTTCACGAAATTGAACGAGGGTGAGAAGCTTCGGTTCCGAACTGCAGCGGCGTTAGCCGCCATCGAGACCGCAAAGTGGACGGGCGTCGGACGTCATCCTGGCTTCGTCGTTCTCGACTCCCCTGCCGCCCAGGAGATGTCTGAGGACGATTTCGGCTCGCTACTCGCGAACCTCACAAGCGTACTGGAGGCCAATCCGGATATGCAGATCATCGTTGGAGCGGTGATGCGACCGAATATCCAGGATGTCCCTTGCAGGGGAATGGAGTATGCCAAGGGCGACGACCACCTGTTCTAACTGGAGAGACGCGCGTGAGTACGCCGAACACCCGCGCGTTGGTTGACGCTCTCCGGATCGGAAAGTCTCCGGTCGTCTCCGGAGACGAAGCAATTGACTGGAAATACGTCGTCGACGAGCTTGGAGACGGTCCACTAGCCGCTGATCTTTTTCAGTGCATTTGCGCTCTTCCCATGCCGGGCGCGGCCTCAAAGGCGGCAGAGATTCTAATTGATAGTCTCCATGATCCCGGCGCCACGCAAGAGATCGTCGCCTTAGTCTGCGGCGGCTTGGCCATTCCAGAAGCCGTCGCCGAGACCACGTTTTCAACGTTTCGCCGTTTAGCCTTCACGACCCAGAAGCACTACGGAACCCGGGCCTCGGCACTTAAGGGGGCGCTCTACTTAGCGCAGGGACATGCCGCCCGGGTCCATTGGCTGCAGGGAGACTTGCTTGCCGTCTCCCTCGCCGATGATCCGCACTTCTTGCGCCATGCGGCAGCGGTGGCCGGCGTGGTGGCTTCTCAACGTCCGGATCAGGCGTTCGTCGACCTGCTGCAGACGTTCTACTCAGTGCACGAGGCCGCCGATGAGGCGGCGTTCGGGCTAGGGCTGGTGCTCCTCGCGCAGGCTCTTGGATCACGGGAGCGAAGCGAGGCTCTTGCACTGTTCCAGGACAGCCGACATTGGTTCCGAAACGCCTCGATCAATAGCGAGGATCGCGCAGATGCCGGCCTGTTCTTCGCGACAGTCGGGGTCCTGGTGGATTTTGCGAACGGCACCGCCATTGCCGAAGTGCAAGACGGACTCAAAGCGGTCGAACGGCAACTGATCGACTACCTGTCCATCCACCTGGTGGAGGATCATCGGCCGCCCGACCAATCGTGGATGGGTCTTCGCACAACAGAAGCGGCGCATTGGGCGGCGCTTGCATTCAAGCTGACGGAACTGGCAGGAAGTCTGGCTCGCGACGCCTGGCTCGAAGGCATCCGTGTGATCGAAGAGCAGCTTTTCCATATCTTGTCGGCGAGCAGGACAATTTTTCGACGGGCGACTGATGGAGGCATCGAGGCGGTAACCGGTCCCACGATCCAAACGGCTTTCATCAAGGAAAAAGCCAAGCTGGCTATGCTTGACGAATGGCTGGCCAGCAAGGCGCGGTCGCCATGGCACGAACAAGCTAAGGGCTTCCGCAGCCAAGTGCAGATGCAGCTTGAGGGCGCCATAAAGCGGCAGGCTTTTGACGCGGCGGGTGCGCCCTCCACACTCGCCGCGAGCGCAACATTGGAGGGACCTTCAGCCACCGAGAGGCTGGAATTACATGAAGCCATCGCTGGCGTGGAGCGCGAATTCAGCCTCCATGATACGGATCCTATCATCGAAGAACTTTTGCATTCGATGATAGCGAAGCTTTCGAAGAACGAAGATTTCCACGCGCAACGACCTGCGAAGAATCTGTTCATACAAATTCTGCTCATCACGTTGAAATTTGTGGCCAAATGCGACAACGCGCAATCCGGCGAGGCGAAGTATCTCTTCACCAAACCAACCGACAAGCCGCTCGAGGCTGCTATCGAGACGGATTACATGACCGCTATCCGTCTTTCGAATCTGAGCAGGCTGTGCACCCGCCAGCCTCAGGAAGTCGGCGGCGGGCGCGCTGACATACAATTCGCCTATAAGGGCTACACTCTGGTCACCGAATGCAAGCGCAGCTTCGACGACCTAACGCATGCGCAGGCACTCGTTCAATTCGGGGGACAATTGGTGGCGTATCAGGTTTCGAGCGTCACATTCTCTGCGCTCCTGATCCTTGATCTCTTTCCCAGAGGCGGATCGATGCAGCAGTTCAGGGATCGAGTGAGCGTTGAGGAAGCCGCCCCCTTCGGCAAGCTTCACTCATTCGCTGTTTTCAGAGTCCAAGGTCATCGCAGGTCGCCATCAGACCTCAAGCTAAAGGACACGATGATAGTGCCATCATAGCTCCCTGCGGCGACCGCTAGGCACGCTGATCCTATTCTGACCCTGAGGCAACGGCTCTGGCCTAGATCGAGAGACGAACATGGGCTACCAGGTCCTGATCGATGACAACTTCCACTACCAGGACGAATCCGAGCGCGTGAAGCACGGCGTCTTCGCGACCTCCGAGGAGGCGGTCGCCGCCTGCCGATCAATCGTGGACGGGTACCTGACCGACGCCTTCAAGCCTGGCATGACGGCCGAGGCACTGTTCGAGAGCTACACGTTGTTCGGCGAGGACCCCTTCGTCGCTGCGGACGGGACTGAGGAAGCCCCTGTGAAGTTTTCGGCTTGGGACTACGCTCGCCAGCGCTGCTCAGAAATCGCTGCTGGCTGATTTGGCGCTGGCCGCTTCAGCGCTTAGATCTCGGCTTGTTGGACTTGATCTTGCGGAATCGCCTGGGCGATCCCGCCTCGCCCTTCCGGATCAGCCGGCTGCCGGATTCACGCTGCTCCCTGACAGCGAGGTCGCCCGCGAGCTCCTGGATCGCCGTCGGGCTCCTGGGTCAAGAGCGCGCCGGCGGCGCAGCCCAAAGATGAGGCCGGCACCGCAAAAGATCCGGGCCGCTGGAACGAGAACCGGCCGTCGTCAGCCGAGGCTTAGCCGCCGGGCACACATGGCGGGCAGCGAGCGCCGCTCGGCGGGTCCGACGTCGTGTTCCGACGGCCTCGCTGCCCCGAGGCGCGTTTCCGCCGACGACAGGCCCATCGGCCGGTCCCTCGGAGTCGCTTGAACGATCAGTGGGGTATCCTCATTTGTATGGCCCGGGCGGTGATCATCACCGCCCGCTGCGGGGCAATTCGTTGTACGGCCGAAAAACCATACCGATCGAGGAGCTTTTCTGGCGCTTCAGGTTCGAGGACCTATTCCCGTTGGGTGTCAGCTGATGGGTTACGTCAATGCGCGCGACGTCAGCTCGTTCGCCGACATAGCCCACGTCTACGGGCTGCCATCCACCGAAGGGTATGCCGCAAATCTGCTGGCCTCTCTCCCTCTCCAGGAGACCGTGATCCTCTGCGCGCGGCTCAACGCTATCGTCTCCGGCATCGGGATCGCATCCATGGAGCGTCGCAACCGGGCGGCGATGTCGCTCATCGCGTTGCCGAAGGAGGAACAAAGGATTCTGAGCTTCACGGGACCACGCGGCGGATACCGAACGCATGCGGTCTTCTTCCGGGGGCAGCTTCTGCACCTGATGCGTCTCGCCGTCAGGCACTGCTCTCCGGAATCCCGCCCCGGTTTCTACGAAGCCCCCAAGAATCGGGTGCAGTTTCTCAAGGTGGCGCTCGTCGCGAGCGCGCTGTGGACCGAGCGCACGATGGCGTCCCGCAACTTGGCGCAACTGACCGAGGAGACCGTCGAAGATCACGTCGGCTATCTGCGGAAAATCATCGAGGAGACCAATCCGGCGCCGAACGCGATCAACACGATCGGACGCGGATGGCTGCTGTTCGCCGAGCATTTCCCGAAGCATTACCCGGCGTTCGAGGACGAATTCCGAGAGACGACCAGGATGACGTTCGACCAATACTCGACCTGTGTCTCCGGCCTCATGACCTACATCGTGGTCGGAAACGAACTCGAGGGTCGGGTCTTCAAGATCAACGCGGTCGGGGCCGCGACCACGTACAGAGGCGTGTTTCCGGAATATCTCGCCCTGGATAGCCAGACGCCGGAGCAGTTCGCGCACGCCAGCCAGGGGAGCCAGGCCGAGTTCGAAAAAGCGATGTGGGAAAGGCCGATCATTCTCTTTCCCGACGGGTCCTCGGTCATCATCGACCCCGTCTTCTTTTCCGCGAAGCTCTCGGTCGGGCCTCTGTTCTTCCTGCTGCGCGATCACCCGGAGCGCGGAAGGGCGGTCTTCCACGCGTTCGGCCTGGCGTTCGAGGACTATGCGAACGCCATCGTCCGCCGCATGTTCGGCAACGCCAGGCTCAATCTCAAGAAGGCCAACGGCAAAAAGACGGACTTCGAGGTCGATGCCGTTGCGGGCGAGGGGCCGCCACCCTCGTGTTCGAGGCCAAAGCCAAGTTTCTCAAGGAGGAGCTCGTCTCCGGCAACGAGTACGCCGACTTCGTCGGCCATCTGCGAGAGAAGTACATCAGCAAGGGAAACGCCGTCTGGCAGCTCGCGAAGAGCACCAGCGCGATCTCGAAGCGCGGTTGGCCGGAGCTTCCGGACGAATTCGCCACCCCCGCCGAGATCTATCCGATCGTGGTGGCCCACGACCTGCGCCTGGATAGCCCCGGCACCGGGGTGTTGTTCCGCAAGGAGATGAGAAAGCTGCTGGACGGCGAGGTCGGCGAGAACATTCGGCCGCTGATCGTCATGACCATCCAGGACCTCGAAAATCTGGAAGGCGGCGTGGCGGCCGGCGCCATTTCGCTTGCACGGTTGTTGTCCGACTATGTGAAGGAAATCCGGGACGTGGACCCACTGTGTTCGCTTCACAATTTCATCGCGCACTCGCAATACGCGAGCCGGATGAAGCCGAGCCCAGTCGTATTGGCGAAGTCGCTCGAAACGGTGGATCGAGCCAAGGCAGTTCTGTTTCCGAAAGAAGGCGCGGGATCCGGGGCGCCGTCGTGACGGAACGCAGCCAGGCGAATTCCGGCACCAGCGCGCACGAGCTCAGGGCCGCGGACGACCTCTAGGCGCCCCTACCTATCGGTACTCAGAGATTCGGCGTCCGGAGCCGCTTTTCCGCCTCCGGCGGCTGTAGGTTGAGTCGAATGTCCGTGGATCCAGCATAAAGCATCTTTATAATTGACAACGGGAAGACAGCACCCTATGTCTCATCCATCGTAAAGATGCTTTATGCTGGAGAGCCACATGCAAGACAACCTGGTGCCCATGACCATCCGCCTCGACCCTGCCGTCAGCGAAGCGCTCGCGCGGGCCGCGCTCGCTGCGGGCCAGGAGACCGCCGACTATGCGGGCGACATCATCGCCCACAACGTGCTCGACGAGATCCGCAAGACCGAACCCGACGCGGCGCAACGCCTCCAGGCCGAGATCGAGATCAAGGCGGAGGCAATCGCGTACGCGCGCCGGTTCGTCCACGATAATCCCGACGTCGACAATTCCGACATCACGCTGAAGGTCTTCCGCCACATCCGACAGGACGAGCGTCTGAACCCAAAGTACAGCCGCGCCATCGGCGGCCGGCCCGCCGACGAGCGGGGCAATCACACGAAGGCGCGGATCAATCGCTCCCTCGGCGCCGCGATCAAGACCGCGCTCCGAGCGACCCCGCGCATGGAGCGCGGTAAACCCGCGAAGGTCCAGGTGACCGGCGAATTCATCTTCTCGTACACGCCGCTGAACCTGCCCACGCGGTAGCCGTCCATCCGAAGTTCTTGTGCGGCTGCCGCCTTCCTTGTCGACGTCAGGCCTGCCGGCGTGACGTCACGGGGGCCGGCGATCACGGCACTTGCGTCGGATTGATTCCAGAGAAGCCAGACCCAGCCACGATGCTGCGAATTTCGGCTATGTTTGCGTTCGGTCCGGCCTCGATGCCGAGCAGCGTCACGGAGGCGATGTCGTTGTCCCGGTTGAGCGGAAGCCTCCAGTATTCGAACTTGCCGCTGTCCTCTCGGAGGTCTCTCGGGTCCCTCTGGGCATGGCGCACCACATCCTGGTGGAATTTGTACAGCAGCCGGACCTCGTATTCGCCGCCGTAAATAGCTTCCGGCAGACAGAACGCTCCGATCTTGGAAGTCGTCCAGGGCAGGAAGTCAGGGAAGCCGGCGGCGTTCAGATCGTCATTGATCAGATTCAGGAGCGTCTTCTCGCCGGGGACGAGATACCGGATCTTGCGCAATTCGCTATGCTGCCGATCCCGATCGACCTCGATGCGCAGACGAAGTCGGACGCCGGTGCCGCCCTCGGCGAAAGCAGCCCACATTGGCCCGTCGTTGGTCGCGCCGATCGGCGTCACGGAGGTGTAGAAAAGGTCCTTGGCCAGGGTCTTCACGTAGGCCGCCTTCTTCGCCTCGTCGGTGAATCCCGTATAGCCGTGCTGCTCGGCATGCGTCGAAATTTCGTGCTCCTTGATCCGCTTGAGCAGGTGCGCCAGCCAGAATACGCCATGCGCCGCGATGCCCTTGAATGCATCCGGTCCGGTGTAGTGGAAGAATTCGCCCCCGGGTTCGTGGGGATACATGACGTCGCATACATGTTCCGACAGGGCCCGGCTGTCGGAGGTCTCGTGGATGCAGTCCGAGGAGACCGTGAGTTTTTCGGGGTCGACAGCGATAGCGTGGCCGGCATCACGGGCGGCGGCCTCGATGATGACGGCGGCCCGTCGCGGACGTTCGATGCTTTGGCGGATCTGCATGATCCGGTCGGCGGCAGAAGTGGTGGGCAAGTAATCCTCCTTGGACCGGTTATCGGTTTCAACCCAGGCCCGGTCCGGCCCACGGAAGGAGTCTCCCCGAGATCAGGGGCTCGAATTATTTATGGTCGAGAGCATCTCTTCCGGGGCCGAAGTGAAAATAAATCTGGCATGCCATCCGACCAGCCAAGTGATGAGGGTCCTTTACCTATTAAAGGAATTCGCAATGTTGAGTCCGGGCACCCCAACAGCAGTCCGGCACCTCGTGCCAACGCCTGCTTATTGAGGGATTCCAAGATCTTGACCGTCCGTCGGCGAACCGACGAGCCATCCCGCGGGTGGTCGCGTTCTGCAAAATGCATCATCCTCGTTCTGCAAAATATGATATCCATGATTTAGCAGAACAGAATGCGCGTCCGCGGGTTTCACGGTAGCCGTCGCTCATCCCGACCACGCACAGGAGATGAGCATGAGCACCGACACCCCGTTGAGCAGATTGATGAACGACGCTCTCGCCGCCGTCGCCCACCCCGGACAGACCCTGACCAAGGTCTGCGACATGTTGCGACCCAAGTCAGGCTACAAGCTTCCGACCGGCCGCAAACTGGCCGCCGAACAGGCCGCTGCGGCGGCCTTGGCAGTGACGCGGATCGCGGAACGGCTTGACCTCTCCTGCTCCGCAATTTGCCGGACGGCCAACGTCGCGTCTGATCCGAAGAACTACTACCGTTTCCACCTGACGCGCGAAGAGCGCGAGTCGGGACAGACGCGCTTCGCCGCAAAGCGCTTCAGCAAGACTCTCGCCCGCTATAGGGACCTGGTCGTCGCTGCAGCGGCGCTTGCGGAATGCGATCAGCTTCCGCTCCTCGACGAACTTGCCGACGCCGTCCAAGATTTCCTCGAGCCGTTCGCGCCTTTGGCGCGGCGCGACGAGTTCGAGGAGCTCGCCGAAGGCCTGGGCGAGATCGGCCGGTATCTTTCGAAGCCAAGGAAAGCCGCCGACGGAACGACCGTCGATCTGAACCGACTCTGGACCACTTGCGAGCAGCGCCGTCTGGAGTTCGACGAAACGACGGACCGGCTCGAGTACCGCGGAGAAGACCCCGAATTCAGTTGGTATCTCACTTGGCCGCGCGTTTTCCTGTTTCCGCGGTGTCAATCGGCTTGCAAATTTGACCCCCGCATTGCCGCATTCAAAATGTTACTGGAAAACTGCTCGCCGATGATTGGGTCGGTGCCACCGAATTGGTTCGGTGGCCACTATGGCGAGAAAGATCAGCATGGGCGCGCGGCGCGAAGTGGTGTCAGCGGTGACGGAGCAATACCAGTCGGCCAAGCGGGCAGAAAAGGGACGGATCCTCGACGCGCTATGCGCGACGACGGGCTGGCATCGCAAGCATGCGGTGCGCGCACTTCGGCCACGCGAGACGGTTGGGCCGGTCGAGGCACCGCAAGAGCGCAAGCGTAGATATGGCGCGACGGTCAAGGACGCGATGACGGCGCTGTGGGAGGCGTCGGATCGGGTGTGCGGCAAGCGGCTCAAGGTGATGATCCCGACCTTGCTGCCTGCTCTCGAGCAACATGGCCGATTGCAGCTCGGCCAGTCGGACCGTGATCGTGTTCTGGCCATCAGCGCCGCCACCATCGATCGCCTGCTCGTCGATGTGAAGATTGCGGCGAGCGGCGGCAGGCGGCGCCGTGCCGGATTCTATTCGGCGATCCGGCGCGAGGTCCCGATCCGCACGTTCAATGACTGGAACAGCCCGGTGCCCGGCTTCTGTGAGGTCGACATGGTCGCCCATGGCGGCACGTCGGTGGCCGGCTCGTTCATCCAAACCCTGACCATGGTCGATGTCGCCACCGGTTGGACGGAGTGCCTGCCGTTGCTGACGCGGGAAGGTTCGCTGGTCGTCGAGGCGATCAACCGCGCACACAGCCTGTTCCCCTGGCTGTTGCGCGGCGTGGATTTCGACAACGACAGCGCCTTCATGAATGATGTCGTCGTGCCATGGTGTCGCGAACAGAAGCTCGAAGTCACACGATCGCGCGCCTATAAGAAGAACGATCAGGCGTTCGTCGAGCAGAAGAATGGTGCGGTCGTCCGCCGCCTCATGGGCTATGGCCGCTTCGATGGCGTCGAGACGGCGCGTATGATGGGCTGCCTCTATGCGGCGGCGCGGCTCTACGTCAACTTCTTCCAGCCGTCGTTCAAGCTGAAGGAGAAGCGTCGCGAAGGGGCTAAAGTGATCAAGCGCTATCATCTCCCATCGACGCCCTATGAGCGTGCATTGGCGCATCCCAAGGTCACCGCGGCCGTGAAGAAACGGCTCCGCGATCAGTATCGCTCGCTCGATCCGGTCGCGCTGTTGGCGGAGATTCGCGCAACCCAAAAGGAACTAGGAAATCGCGTCGATCGTCGTGCAGGACAGACGCGCGGCCTGCAACCCGCTCACATTAGCGCCGTGCCAGCGACCGCGGCGACGTTCGCGAAGACGCTCGGCAAGACGGTGACGGTGGGCGAGCCGCGTGCCACGCATCGGCGAACCCGTCGGCCCTATAAGACCAGAGTTCGCATGCCGTCCAAGCTCGACCCGCATATTGCTGCGATCGAAGACTGGCTCGCGGAGCAGCCGCAGCTGACGGCGCTCGCAATTGTTGGCCGGCTGAGCGAGAAAATACCCCGAGGAGTTCGGGAAGAGACAGCATTCGATTGTGCAACGTCTGTTGAAGGCGCTCAGGCGGAGGGCTGCCGAACAGTTGGTCGCCCAGGGCCCGCTCGGCGACGCCACAACCGCTGCCCCATTGCCCGGGGTTGTGGACGGCTCGGGCTATGTAGGGCCCGACCCGCCCACAGCCCCTCTCGTCGAGCAAGCCGGGAAAACCATCTGGCGCGGCCAATCAATCGACATCCGATCGTCACCGGCAATCGCGCCTTCAGGGTAACATTCGCAGATGCGGCAATACGGGGGGTCAATATTGCAGGCCGAATGACAACGTACCGTTACGGCGTTCGCAAGAAGCCCTTCCGGATCGTTCGCTCAGGTCACAGCGCTGCCTTCGCGGCCCTGAGGCAAGCCATGCTTCACCGCAAACCCGTTCGGTTGAACTATTCGGGTAAAGAACTGGAGGTCTGCCCGTACATCCTCGGCCACGCTATGGGCGAGGAGCGAGCCTTCGCTTTGGAGGTGGACAGTGTCGGAAAGAAGGGATCAGGAGGCGCCAATTGGGTATGCCTGCGGATTCAGGCCGTGCAGGACGTTCGCCCTCTGGATCGCCCCTGGACCGTCGCCGTCTACCCCGGTCCGATTCAGCGCTGTGTCGACCAGGTGCATCTGGACGCAACTCGCCCGTGAGGAAGAGAGCCTCCGAGCGAGCGCCTAGTCGCCAAGCCGGCGCTCGGCTTTCGTCAGGCTAGTTGCGCACGGCGTGGAAGAGGATTTAGCCTGGCGGACGCACTTCATCCCAAGTCCACGCCGCCAAGACGGAGACCATCGGTACCGGGTTGGACCTTCAGGCAGTCGCCTTCCGGAAGCGCTCTTCCCAAGGAAGCCTAAGCGTCCTCAGCGCAAAAGCCCCATCGCCAAGAAGGGCCTGGACGACGAGCATGATGGCCCAGACGAACGGCATCTCCCATCCGCCTTCCACGAACCAAAAGCTCTTGCGCACCATCCAGAAGTGGGTCGCACCCATCATCATCGGAAGCGTGTAGAGACTGATCCATCTTGTGTAGAGCCCCAGCAGAAGCAGGATCGCAGATGCAAATTCCGCGCTGAGGGTGTAGGCCAGCACCCACTCCGGATAGCCAGCCTTCAGAAGTCCATTCCACCACAGGCCGATCGGTTTGAGGATGAACTTTCCGTACAAGGCGGCGATGAACAGGCCGGCAATCGTGACGCGGAGGAGGAAGGCGGCATAGGGCGCCGTGCGTTGATCAATCATGGAGCGCTCCTTGAAATGCTTCGAAGCGCCGTCAGTCTGACGTGCCCGCAGAGAATTGCAACGGCCGCGGAAGGCTTACCGCCTCGGAGAAGCGCGATTCCATGCGCGTACAGAGTTGCCGACACGCCCAGGGCAGCCCATCACCGAAAGGACCGATCCCTTCACCAGGCGACGCCTGCTCGACCTCGCGAAGCGGTACGATGCGAAGGCGGTCAGCCGACGCGCCTTCTGGCCCTCCTCGCTTGTCCTCGTCCGTCCCTGATGACATCCCGGCCGCCTTCCGCTCGCATTCTTCCCCCAAGGCCGGTAAGGCGTTCGACCGTTTCCGGATCGGTGATCGATGCCGCGAGCCGACGGCACTTTTCCGCCTGCGCCAGCAGTTTGGCTCTCTCGTCCTCCATGGGACGACAACGACTGCTGCTCGCTGTGGTGCCAGCAGTCAGGGCGAGCCGGCTCGCAAATCGCGCAGCATGTGAGACCCAGTTCACACTGCACCTCCGCTCAGCCGCCTAAGGTGTCCTCTCCCGTTCTTCGGAGAAGACCGATGATAGCCACCTTGGCCAGAGTGTTCTCGCAAGCCACCCGCGCGAAAGTCGACGCCGAAGATCTGAAGATCGTCGCGATCTTCTGCGCCGCCGGCCTGCTGGTGTCCCTTGTGGCGACCATGGCTTTCGGCGCCACCCCGGGGCCGGAGCTGTTCTGAACGGCTTCCGGCGCTGGTCGCTCGGCTTACCGGCCGGCGCTCCTCCTTCTCGCGTCAAGCGCAGATTTGCGGTCGGCGTTGGCGTCGCTTCCGGGCTGGCGCTCGCCGGCCGCTCCTGGACTGAGGCCAACGCGGCCCAACAGAGCAGACCTCCCCGAAAAGGCGGTGAACCGCCCGAGTCTTCGGTTATCAAACGGCGATGGAGCGCCGGGATCACGCAGGCATTGAGTGCTGCCGGCGCGATTTGGTTCCACCGCGGGCAGACCCGCATGCGCGCGACCGCGCCTTCGACATCGCCCGGCAGTATCCGCCACCGGGCCGCATCTCCGGATGAAGCAGTCGCGGAGATTCGCGACGTGCTGGTTTCGATCGGCGACACCTGCCCGGAGTGCCCGCCTGAGCCCGACTAGGGCGGGTACTCATAAATCAGGCGTCTAGTTTGGGCGCTTCCAGATGTCCGCTCATCTCTCAACATCGGCACAAACAGCAGAATGGTTGAAGGTCGCCGAAGGGCCAATTGCGTCATTGGAGGCCCATTTCGGCGAGGTCCGGTGTAGCCCCAGCATCGGACATTGGAGCACTCGCTCCGGATCGACGCGATGGACCAACAGCGGACGTCGCTCGCGGGCATCTACGTCAGGCGCAAGGAAGCCAGTCACCCTATGGTCATACGTGCTGCTTTACGAAGTTCTTGAGTTCGCTGGAAAACCTCGGCGTTCCGGCGTCCTGTTCAAGCAGGAAGTGGTTTCTGCCCGGCAAAGCGACAAAGCGCGAATTCGGGATTCCAGCGGCGATCTCGCGTCCCAAGGCAATTGGAACGCGGACGTCGCCGCGGACATGCATTACCAAAGTCGGGGCCTTGACCAAAGGCAGCAGATGCCGGACGTCAAACTCGGCTACGCTATCCAGATAGCGCACGGCGCAATCTGGAGAAGCACTCAACCGCTGCAGTTCATTGAATGCATCAGCCTGCTCGCGCGTTGCGGTCGGCATCAACTGGGACGTAAACATCTGACGGAACGTTGGATCATCCGAGCCCCAGCCCAATTTCATCAGAGTTCTCATCGCCGCCAGACGTTCGCGATCCGCAGCCGTGTTGTTGGGTCTCTTGTTGAGGCCGACGGCGTATCCGCCATAAAGGATCAAACACGAAACCCGATCCGGATTTCTTGCCGCATAGGCGATCGCGACGGAGACGCTTTGCGAAATTCCGAGCACCGGAAAGCGATCAAGACCAGCGGCATCGACGACGGTCTCCATATCGCTGACCCATGCGTCGAAGGACATGTCGCTGGCATCCCAGTCCGATAGTCCATTGCCACGCGCGTCATAACGAACCAGCGAGTAGTCTTTTGCGAGATCGAGAAGTCGATGGCGGTTAATCGGCAGTTCCCAGTCGTACTCGAGATGGCTCATCCAATGCGCCGATAGCAGGATTGGCGGTCCCGAACCGACCGTTGCGTAGGCGAGGCGGACGCCGTCCCGCGCTCTGCAATAGCGAACCTGCTGATTGAGATTGGCGTCCGCCAGGAAGTCATGCTGCCGAAATGACGGCGTCGTATCGGCGCACCGTTCCTCTGGCTCGACGTCGCCAACAAACCGTACGCCTTTCCTCAACACGGTGCGAATCAGCCGTTGTTGATCGCCGTCATCACCAATGGCGCGGCGTGCCGCATTGATCCGACTGATCAACGTGGATTCGGAAACGATCCGGCCATTCCAGACGGCGTTGAGTAGGTCGTCCTTACTCACCACGCGATCGCGGTTCTCGATCAGATAGACAAGAAGATCGAACACCTGTGGCTGCACGGGGACGGCTTCGCTACGGCGGTGGAGCTCGCGGCGTTCGATATCCAACACACATTGTTCGAAATGGAGGCGCATGCGGCCGCCGTTTGCTCAATCGCTGCAATTTTGGCGACATATCAATCGAAAGTACATAGAAAATCAATGCGGCGTACATGCCGCACTTGCAGATCAGGACTAGGCTCGCGTCCATTCCGTCACCTGGAGATGCGTCATGAACCAGCCGATTCAGTCGAACGCCCACGCGCCGAACGACACCGTAACGCCTGACGCCATCCTGCAGCTCGGCTTTGCGTTTTGGGGATCGAAGACGCTTCTGAGCGCGGTCGACCTTGGGCTGTTCACACTCCTCGCCGATGGACCGCTAACCGTGGAAGCGGTGACCGCCCGATTGTCGTTGCATCCGCGCAGCGTGCGCGACTTCCTCGATGCGCTGGTCGCGCTGGGTCAGCTCGAACGCAGGGAAAATCTGTACGCAAACACAGCTGCCGCCGCGGTATTCCTCGATCGGCGCAAGCCGACCTATGTCGGCGGCATCCTGGAAATGGCAAACGCCCGGCTCTATCCGTTCTGGGGCGCGCTGAGCGAAGGCTTGCGTAGCGGCGCCCCTCAAAACGAGACCAAGGAAGGCCGCGACCTGTTCGACGAGATCTATCGCGACCCAGCGATTCTTAGCGAGTTTCTCAAGGCGATGAGCGGCCTAAGCCTTGGTGCCGCGAACGCGATTGCCGGGAGATTTCCCTGGGCTGACTACAAGACCTTTGCCGACATCGGTACCGCGCAGGGCGCACTTCCTGTCACGCTTTCACGCGCGCACCCGCATCTTGGCGGAATCGGTTTCGACCTGCCGGTGGTGCGAGCGCACTTCGAGGCCTATGTGGCTCAATATGGACTAGCGGAGCGGCTTTCGTTCCGCGCAGGCGACTTCTTTGCCGACCCGCTGCCGGCGGCCGACGTGCTAATCATGGGCCGCATCCTGCATGACTGGGGCCTGGACAAGAAGCGGATGCTGATCCGCAAGGCCTACGAGGCGCTGCCCTTTGGTGGGGCGTTGATCATCTATGACAGCGTCATCGACGACGAGCGCCGACGGAATGTGTTCGGCCTGTTGATGAGCCTGAACATGCTGATCGAGACGCGCGAGGGGTTCGATTTCACCGGCGCAGATTGCATGGCCTGGTTTAAGGAAGCGGGCTTTGTCGAAACCCGCGTCGAACCGCTGGTGGGTCCGGATTCGATGGTCATCGGTATCAAGTAAGGCGTAATGCGGAACGGCTGCTCCGGGTCAAAGGCTGCCTTAGCCAGCTTGCAAGCGCTGTTCGCGTCACCCTCAGAAAGCAGACCTCGCGGCGCCCTGAGCTAGAGTCCGCCACGGACCAATAAATGACGAATAGGAGTGTGGCCCGGTCAGCCAATCCGTCGTACAATATCTCCTCGGTTGGGTTGCGAGCCATGGTGCAGGAGCGGCCAGTCCGGGTTGAGCGTGGCGGCCTATGTCGACGGCACCGAACGCACCTTCCTAGAGCGATATGGGGACTACTTCTGGTTCTCCATCCTGCTTCTCTCCGGTCTCGGTTCGGCCGGCGCCTGGTTGCGTCACTATCTGAAGCGCGACGAGCGGGAGGAAATCACCGAACTCCGCAACAGGATCATGGCGATGATCTCGAAGGTAAGCGCCGCGCAATCGGTCGAGGAATTGCTGGGGATGCAGCGCGAGGTCGACGCCATCATCCGCGAAACGCTCGATTGCCACGACGATGGCGCCATCGACGAAGAAGACCTCGCAGCCTTTGGCCTCGTGCTTGAACTGTGCGAGCATGCCGTTGCCGACCGCCGCGCGGCGTTGCAAGCGGGCACACCCGAACAGACCCGCCTGCGCGCGCGTTAAGGCAGCAGGCACCGGGGCTGCATCCTTCAGGCAACCGCAGCAGGCGGTACGCCGGAGTTTCAAAAGGAGCACGGTGTCGATATGAGGGATCGCGGCCTGGCGGCGAGGCTGGCGTTTTGGCCGCCAGGTCATCGAAGGGAGATGCCGAATGAAGCGAATCCTGTGTTACGGCGACTCAAACACTTATGGCGTGGCGCCGATGAGGGATATCGATGACGTGCGGCGCCTCGGCGTGGACGAACGGTGGCCCTGCGTGATGGCCAGCAGGTTGGGGAGCGATTGGACCCTGATCGAGGAAGGATTGCCCGGCCGGACCACAGTCCATGACGACCCGATCGAAGGCGCCCACAAGAACGGCAAGACCTATCTGCAGCCATGTCTTGAAAGCCACTGGCCGCTCGACACCATCGTGCTCATGCTTGGCACCAATGACCTGAAGTGCAGATTCGGGCTGGCTCCCCAAGATATCGCCTTCGGCATCGGCGTCCTGCTCGACACGATCAGGTCGACCGTGCCGCCATGGACCGCGGCGCCAAAGCTGTTGTTGGTGTGTCCCCCGCACGCGATCAGCGCCGGCTGGTTGGCCGAGATGTTCGCCGGCGCCGACACGCGTGCCAAGCAGATGGCTCCGCTCTATCGCAGCCAAGCTGAACGCTACGACGCGGCCTTCTTCGATGCAGCCACGGTCGCCAAGGTCTCGCCGCTTGACGGGGTACACTTCGATTCCGCCAACCACAAGGCCTTGGGCATTGCGGTCGCCGCCGTAGTCAAAAAGGTGACCGTTTAGGGGCGCGGCTTCCGTCGCCGGTGCACCCGGTTGAATCGAGCTTGTGCCGCACCGATGCCGCCTCAGGGATTTCTGAGCTTCGACAACGACGCTCTCGAGCTCAACCTTGCGGGCGTATTCGAACTTGGGGGAGGTCTGCTGTCTGCTCAAAAGCGGATTTTCGCCGGCGCTACTTATGGGTCCGATTTGGCCCACGAGCAGACCAATTCTAACCTGGCTGCCGCGGGAGCGAATGCTCAAGCAAGAAACGCAGCATTTCACTCGGGGCGTCCGGTCGTCGCGGATCAAGGGCTGCCTCCCGAGGATCAGGCCCTGGATAGGACTGCGATTGCATGATCGAGTTGAGGATCACCTGGACGCATGGAGACCGGGCCAGCTTGGACCTCGACCGTGGGAGCGACCCCTACGCCCTCCAGCCGCTCGCCGTCGACCTCCACGTCCCCGACCGCGAGCAACAGCAAGCCGCCGCCAATAAGGAATGCCGTCGCAGCGAGGACAGCTCCCTCGGTCCGGCTGCCGATGACCTCGCCAAGCCGATACTTCTTGAAGCCATAGGCAAGAATCTCCTTGCCGCTGCGGGTGCCACCGTTGACAAGCATGGCGACAGGCTTGCGCCACTTCACGTTCTCGAGTTCGCTGGCGCCATTGCGATCAGTGACCTGCATCGTCGGCGCCCGCGTGTTGAACAAATCAAGATACTCGGGGATCGCGCCGCCCCAGCCATCGCGCAGGTCCCAGATGAGCGCGTCGGCGTCGTTCAGCGGACTTTGCGATAGAAGATGCTGGAGCGTCCGCTGATACACGGAGCCAGCGTAGCACCAGACATGTACATACCCGATGCTTCGGCCGTTGGTCCGTATGATACGGGCACTGGCCTTCAGGCCGTCCAAGAACATTTTGTTGGGCTCAATATCGACTGGGGTAACCGATATTTGCATAAACGCGCCGGCACGACGCAGCCCCAGCACAACTTTCTTGCCGACCTTGCCACGGAATGACTGTACCGGCTGAAACGCTGCACCATCGGCGAGGACGATCACATCGCCAGCGAGCAGGCCGGCTCGTTGGGCTGACGTGCCTTCTATAACACCGGTAATCATGTTGCGACCCTGCTTGTCGAGACGCGAGAGGACGCCAATGCCGGGATAGGAGATACGGCCACTCGGAAAAACACGTTCCAGTCCGCGCCGCCTTAACGCACCAGCAAAGATATCGGAAAGCTGGTAGTACTCTGGTTCGTACGGTGTGTAGTAGCGGGTGTGCGAAGCATGCAGCTCGGAGAGCATGGTATAAATGACGCCGGCCAGCGCCTCTTCGGAACTCGCCCGCGTAGCGTCCGGCATGTAACGTTCCCGGACCGCCGACCAATCGAGCCCGTGTAGGTTCGGATCGTAGAACCGGTCTCGCACGGTCCGCCATACCTCCTCGAACGTGGCGATGCGTGCCGGCACGGCTTGGGATGTGGCCGAATCCGCTGCTTCTTGCTGCTCGGCCCACAACACCGTTGGAGTCAGAGCTGATGCCGTGGTCATTAACGTGAGCCGTAAAAAGTGGCGGCGCGACGGTGCTGAATTGATTACCTTCTTCATCGTGCAACCTTGCGATGGAGCTCGTCACTGCGCATCAGGTTGGAACGTGATGGTGAACAAGCTCTGGGCCAACTTTCATGGTGTTTGTGTGAATCGGCGTGGGGTCTCGGCGCCGATCGGCACGGCAAACCACTGACATCATTGATCTGGGCGGAGTCATTCCATCGCGCCGATCCACAACAATGGTTACAGATGAAGATGAATGAATTCCGATACTACCACGGGGAAACTATGGAAGGGTTCGAAGCCGCGGAAAAAAATGGACGTGCCGAAGACATGAGGAAGGACATGTGCGCGCTCTTCGAGCGCCTGAACACCAGCCAGCGTGAGGGCGTTACGTCGATCCCGGCGGCGTTCTTGCGGGTGACGGTTACGGTACCTTAGCCGGTTTCCCCCGGTCGATATTCTAGCGATGGCCGGAACATCGAGCCCATACTTTGTCTTCCGGCGTTCATTGATGGATCTGCACTAGCTTTGCCGCCTTTTGGTAGATACCCCTGAGATCATCCACCAAATGAAATGCGTCGCTGAATTGGCCGAAGTTGTAATCAGGTCGCAAGTGTCTGAGACGCGCCCACTCAGCGTCGGCTTCATCCATTCGGCCTGCCGTCGCGAGCGTTAGGACCGCGATCGCTCGTGCGTGTATGTGCGCGTTGGGTTGCTCAGCGCCACGAATGGCAAATTCAGCAGCTTCCTCGATTTTTCCCAGCCGCAGCAGCGCGAAAGTCCGCGCCCCATAGATTGCGAACAACATCGGATCCAAGGGGCTAAGAAGGGCTGCGGTGTCGGCGGCTTCGACAGCGCGCACGGGATCGCCGATTTGGCAATGCACCATGGCAAGGGAGTAATGAGCCGATGCATAGCTCGGGCTTAAACGCGTGGCCTGATCCAGTGCAGCAATGGCACCTTCGTGGTCTCGCCGCAGCCACAACGCGCGACCCATCGCCCAGTGTGCGGCTGGGTCGCTTGGGTCCGCCTCTAGTCCCTGTCCGGCCGTGCTAAGCGCTAAAGCGCTCTCTTGTTCACGTTCGTGCGTGTTCAGCACGAATGCATTCTGGAAGTGCGTAAAGGACAAGCCGGCGTAGCTTCGCGCGAAGGTCGGGTCGAGCGCAATCGCTTTGATGAAGAACGACTGCGCCTCGCGATTACTTTCGCTTGTGAAGCGGTACATGGTAGCGAGGCCGCGATGGTACGCCTGCCATGCGTCGAGCGAGGCCGGCGGCATAAGTAGCGCCCGGTTGCGTTCAATGATGTGAATCTCCGTATCGAGACCTGCAACGATCTGCGCAGCCAACGAAGTTGCCGCCGAAAACGCGTCGGCGATATTGCATTGAAATTCGCCGGCCCAGAGGATACGGCCACTCGCGGGATCGACGAGTTCTGTTGTAGCCAGATATCTTTTTCGATAGCGCTGCAAGCGGCCGATCGCAATATATTGCGCATTCACGCGGGCGGCCGCAGCGGCCGACGATTGACTGCTCAATGCGGCTGCTGTGCTGCGGGCAATGATGTTGACGCTCCGCAGCTTGGCAATGCCAAAAATAACGTCGCTTGTGACGCTGTCGGCGTCTGTGGCTTCTTCTGGCGTTGCCGCTGAAAACGGCATCACAAGGAGTGTCGGCCTGCGCGTGCCCACCACTTGCTGAGGGCTCGGAGCATCGACGTTCCAGCTTTGCGGACGGGTCGCTTTAGTAGGTTTCGCATGCTCTTGTTGTATTTCCGCAAAAGCTGATCTGAGCGATGACGGGTCGATACCGTCACTCTGAAAACGCTTTACCGACGCATCGATCTGCTGCCGGGCCTCGGCATAGTCCGCGCTGTTCATCAGGCTGCGAACAAGCTCTATGTGAGCCATTTCATCGAAGGGCGCCACTTCGATGAGCTCCCGCAGCACTTCGAGCCGATCTTCAGGCGGCAATACGGCGCTCAGGCGCTCAAGGAGCTGTTGGCGCAATTGACCAAAGCGGTGCCGTTGGCCCGCGAGCCAGTTCTCGAACGAGGGAGCCCTTTCGACCGAAAGCCCCTCGAGAAAGTCACCGCGGAACAGATCGAGGAGCGACCGTAGGTCGTCTGGTGACCCGTTCTTCAGCGTCGTTTGCGTATGGCGCGCAACCAAGAGGGCATCAACGTCGAGCGAGGCCGCTTCGATGTGAACCTGCTTGCGATCAGCGATCAGCCGCTTGGTTGTCGGCCCGTCGACTAATGGCCGCAGCTTGGAAAGGCACCAGCGTAATTCGCTTCGCGGGTCATCCGCGACATCCCAAAGGAGCTCGCACAGTTTTTCGCGGAAAATGGGCCGCCCTGCCATCGCGAGATAGGCAAGTAGAGCGCGGACCTTGCGCGAAGGCGGTTGGGGCAGCGGTCTTCCATTTTGGATGACCTGTAACGGTCCCAACAAAAGCACGCCGTCCGCCGACTGGCTCGCCATTTCCATGATCGCTCCAACGCTCACTCCAACGATGGCGTCCTACAGTAGGAGGTCTTGGACATCGTGTGACCCCTCGGACGTTAGCACAGTTCGAGTTCCACGCGGAAGAAGAACGCCCAGCTTGATCAGCCATTTAGCAGGAGCGGCGCGAGCGAGGCCGCTTTCTGCCTGAGGAAGAACGAATGATGGTATCTGCGGCATTTCCTTACAAGAAGCAACGACGCAAGGTCCTTGGCCGCGAGATGGCGTACGTCGAGGTGGGAAAAGGAGATCCCATCGTCCTGCTGCACGGCAATCCAACCTCTTCCTATTTGTGGCGCAACGTGTTGCCGCGTTTGGAACCGCTCGGCCGCTGCATCGCCCCTGATCTGATCGGTATGGGCGACTCCGAGAAGCTGCCTGACAGCGGGCCTAGTTCCTATCGATTCGTTGAGCACCGCCCTTACCTTGCCGCCCTACTTGAGGCGTTGAATGTGCGCGAGCGCGTCACCTTGGTCATCCACGACTGGGGTTCCACGCTCGGCTTCGACTGGGCCAACCACCACCGCGATGCCGTGCGGGGTATCGCTTACATGGAGGCGATGGTGGGACGGCAGTATTGGGACCACTGGGACAAATTCGGAATGCGGCCCGTCTTGGAGGCGCTACGCTCGGAAGCCGGCGAGCAGATGGTCCTGCAAGACAACTTCTTCATCGAGAAGGTGTTACCGGGGGCGATACTGCGCAAGCTTTCAGATGCTGAGATGACAGAGTACCGTCGCCCGTTCGCCGAGCCCGGCGAGGGTCGACGGCCCACGCTGACGTGGCCCCGCGAGATCCCCATCGAGGGCGACCCCGCCGACGTGACCGCGATCGTGGACGCGTATGCGGCCTGGCTGAAGACGAGCAATGTGCCAAAATTGTTCCTGAACGCCGAACCCGGCGGAATCCTAGCTGGCCGCAACGTGGTCGAGGAGGCCCGCAGCTTGGCTGCGCAGACCGAGGTAATGGTCAAGGGAGTCCATTTCGTCCAGGAGGATTCGCCGGACGAGATCGGCAGTGCCATCGCGGGATGAAGACGCTGGGTTGACCGGCACATGGACGGCTGACCCTCGGCGATTACAGGATCGACGGTGCGCGGCGATGACGAACGAAGGGACAGTGACGCCAGATAGGATGAACGCCTTCTCCGACGGCGTGTTCGCAGTGATCATCACGATCCTGGTGCTGGAGCTGCGCCCTCCGAAGGAGGCGAGCTTCGGTGCGCTTCTGGAGCTGTGGCCGACCGCGATCAGCTACGCGATCAGCTACCTTTTCATCGCGATCGTCTGGGTGAATCATCATCACCTTTTGCGGTTTCCCGACGTCGCAACGCATCGCTTGATTTGGGGAAACTTCGCGCATCTGTTCGCCGTTTCATTGGTGCCGTTCGCCACCGCATGGATCGCGAGCGCCCGATTGGGTGCCGTTCCGGTCGCCTTCTATGCGGGCGACTTCTTTCTGGTCAATGTGACGTATCTGCTGCTGTGCTCCGAGGCCGTGGACAGGTCCGCACCCCACAAGGTTGAGCCGCGAGCTCGGTCGATGATGCGTATGCGTTCGTTGGCGACGTTGGCGGTCTTCGGCGCGGCCGGAGTCATTGCACTTCGCTATCCAATCGGGAGCATGGCGATGATCTGCCTTTGCCTCATGCTTTACCTAAGCCCCGGGGCACCGGGCACCATACGTGAACTCAAATAGCTTGAGAAATCTAAAGAGGACTATTCAATGACAGTATCGAACAAGGCTCCGACTTTCGTACTCGTCCACGGAGCCTGGGCGGATGGGACGAGCTGGCACAGCGTGATTCATGCGCTTGAAGCCGCCGGCGCGACCGCAGTTGCCGCTCCCATTCCGCTCACCAGCGTTTCGGACGACATTCGAGCCTTGGATCGTTGCCTGGCAAGGATCGAGCGGCCGAGCTTGCTGGCCGCGCACGCTTATGCCGGCGCCGTCATCTCGGGCTCGAAGAATGAGCGCGTCAAGGGCCTCGTCTTCGTCGCCGCTTTAGCGCCTGATGAGGGTGAGACCGTCGGCAAAGTGTTCGGCCGGGGAAAGCCGCACCCGAAGGCACCGCAACTGGCACCCGATGCTGACGGCTTTCTCTGGATGCCGGAAGGCGCGTTCGCTGCGGCCTTCGCGCAGAACGCAAGCCCCAGCGAGAGCGCCCTGTTCGCCGCCGTGCAGCGGCCGATTCATGGCGCCTGTCTGCAAGAGAAAAACCCAAGGCCGCTCTGGAAAACTTTGCCGTCCTGGTACCTCTTGGCGGAGCAGGATCGCATGATCAGCCCCGAGACCCAGGCGTTTATGGCGCAGCGGATGAAAGCCAAACTGTTGCGGCTCGATGTCGATCATACGCCGATATCGACGGCCCCTGACCGTGTAGTCGCTTTGTTGCTTGAGGCCGGCAAATCGGTCTCGGCTTGATTCTGTGCGACCGATCGAACGTGAAAAAAGGAGCGCCTGATGAGTGCAATCAGATACCGTTCAGCCGAGGCCGGCGGCGTCAAAGTATTCTATCGCGAGGCACGGAATGTCGGTGCGCCGAAGCTGCTTCTCTTGCACGGCTTTCCGACCGCGAGCCACATGTTCCGCAACCTCATTCCCCTGCTTGCCGACAAATTCCACGTCGTCGCACCGGACTTTCCCGGTTTCGGTCTATCCGACATGCCACCGCGAGAAAAATTCAAGTACACGTTTGAAAACATCGCTCGCGTAATCGAGCGCTTTACTGAGATCGTGGGCTTCGATCGCTTCGCAGTTTACGTCTTCGACTACGGTGCGCCGACGGGATTTCGATTGGCCGTTCGCCATCCCGAGCGAATCACGGCGATTATCTCGCAGAACGGTAACGCCTACGAGGAGGGTCTCAGTGACGGATGGACGCCGATCCGGGCTTACTGGGAAGATGCGACGCCAGCGAACCGAAAAGCCCTTCGGGAATTCCTCACACCCGAGAGGACAAACTGGCAGTACACCCACGGTCTGCTCGACCCGACACTTGTGTCACCGGACGGCCAGAATCTCGATAATTACTATTTGGCTCGTCCCGGCGTCGATGAAATTCAGCTCGACCTCTTTGGCGATTACAAGAGCAATGTCGCGCTCTACCCCTCGTTCCAGCAGTATTTCCGGACGCACAACCCGCCGTTTCTTGCGGTGTGGGGCAAGAACGATCCGTTCTTCCTTCCGGCGGGCGCCGAAGCGTTCAGGCGCGATATTCCGAACGCACAAGTGCGCTTCTTCGACACCGGGCATTTCGCGCTTGAGACCCATTGCAACGAGATCGCGTCGGCCATTCGCGATTTTCTCCCGTCCAGGTGAGAAAGCGCGGGCAGAGTTTCGCTTCAAAGATCGGTCTTTTATCGAGGACAACTTTCATGTCGAAGTCAGTTGCCATCGTCGCCGGCGCAAGTCAGGGCATCGGCCGGGCGACCGCGATATGTCTTGCCCGAGATTTCTCGGCGCTAGTTAGCCGAGTTGATGTCGTTCCTTGTTTCACCCGGCGCACGCTGGATGACCGGTTCGACGCTGCGCATGGACGGTGGCGCGGTGAAATCGATCTAAATCAGGTTGAAGCGAGCGCTCCGCGAGGCAGCCGCGCGGGGCGCCTGTCATCAGGAAAAGGAGACCATCATGCCGGAACATTTTGATGTCGTCATTCTGGGAAGCGGCCAGGGCGGCAAGTTGCTCGCCTGGCATCTTGGTCGTACCGGCAAGAGAGTCGCTGTCGTCGAGCGGCGTTGGGTTGGCGGCTCATGTCCGGCCGTCGCCTGCCTCCCGTCCAAGAACGAACTGTGGAGCGCGAGAGTCGCCCACCTTGTTCGCAACGCCGGCCGCTTCGGTACGCTTGCGGACGGGGTCCGAACCGATATGCCGCAGGTCCAAAAGCGCAAGCAGGACATGATCGATCGGGAGATCGCGTTTCATCTGAAGGCCTACAAAGAGAGCGGTGCCGAGCTCATCATGGGCAGCGGCCGCTTCGTCGGGCCCAGGACCATCGAGGCTTCGCTGAGCGACGGCGGCAAGCGTTTGCTCGAGGGCAAGGAGATCGTCATCAATGTCGGTTCGCATGCCGCCCTTCCGGACATTCCGGGCTTGCAAGGGTCACGCGGGCTCACTCACATCGAGGCGCTGGAGCTGGACCAGGTGCCGCCGCACCTGATTGTGCTCGGCGGCGGTTACACCGGCGTCGAGATGGCGCAGGCATATCGTCGCTTCGGCAGCCACGTGACGATCATCGAGCCCGGCCCAAGGATCATGGGGCGCGAGGACGCGGATGTGGCGGAAGAGATGAGCCGGATTCTCAACCGTGAAGGTATCGACATTCTGGTGAACGCTGCTCCCTCGCGGATCGAGGGGCTGTCGGGCGAAGAGGTGACGGTCACGGTGCGGCTCGAAGCAGGGGAACGGAAGATCGAAGGCAGCCATCTGTTGGTCGCGGTCGGACGGATACCGAACACCGCCGGGATTGGCGTGGACAAGGCCGAAATCGCATTGGATGGGCGCGGCTTCATTCGCGTGAACGAGCGGCTGGAGACGACGGCCCCCGGTGTCTGGGCGATCGGCGAATGCGCCGGCAGCCCGCAGTTCACTCACGTCTCGGTCGATGATTTCAGGATCGTCCGCGACAACATGGCCGGCGGAAATCGCTCCACCCGGGATCGGCTCGTTCCGCATGTGATGTTCACCGATCCGCAGTTGGCGCGTGTCGGCTTGTCGGAGAACGAGGCGCGGCAGCGGGGCAGCACGGTACGGACGGCGAAGCTGCCGATGGGGAACGTCTTGCGCACACAAGCGACCGATGAAACGGACGGCTTCATGAAGGTGTTGGTCGGGGCGAATGACCGGATTGTCGGCTTCGCGATGATCGGATCGGAGGCGGGTGAGGTCATGGCTGCGGTGCAAACGGCGATGCTGGCCGAGATGCCCTATACGAGGCTGCGCGATGCGGCGATCGCTCACCTCACCGTCGCGGAGGGGCTCGGACCGCTCCTCTCAAACGTGCAGGCGCGGACGCCTGACCAAAAGGTGACTAACGCGGTCGCGGCTTCATGACGTGAACTCTCGTCGGCGTGGCTCACTTTCATGGCGAATTGAGCCCGTGTCCCGGATGCGCCTGGCCATGGGAAGGCATCTCGAACTCGTCGCGTCTGCGTTGTGCAAGCGCTGACGACCAATAGTGCCAATAATCAAGCCAACAAGGAGAAAGCCGTGGGATTATCCTGGCAACAAGGTCCGCTCTCAACAGGGCCGGTCGGCAAGTTCATCGTGTCTGAACCGTTGCCCAAGAAACTTTTGTACGCCGAGCGACTGCGCAGGCGTATGCGTGTGCGCTTCGGAGGGCGTTGGATCGCCGAAAGCGAGAATGTACTTCTGTTGTTCGAGCCCGGCCGCTATCCGGTGGCCTACTTCCCGGAAGCCGACGTATCTCCGCAGGTACTGGAACGCACCGAGCATACGACCCAACACGCCGATCTTGGGCCCACGTCCTGGTATAGCGTCCGGGCGGACGAGCAGCACATCGCGGCGCGAGGGGCGTGGCAGCACACTGGCCTGCGCGCGCACGCCAGCGAGTTGCATGCACGCATTGCGTTCGCTTGGCGCGCCATGGACGCTTTCTACGAAGAAGACGAACGTATCCTCGGCCACGCCGCGGATCCATACCATCGCATCGACATTCGCCAGACCTCCCGCAATCTCGTGGTCCGCCATGGCGAACGGATCGTTGCTGACAGCAAGCGCCCGCTGGTCCTCTATGAGTCCGGTTTTGCGCCGCGCTGGTACGTTCCACGCGAGGACGTCGATGAGACTGCTCTCACGCCTGTGAAACTCCAGACATTCTGCCCTTACAAGGGACTCTGCAGCTATTACTCGATTGACGACGCGCGTCAGGCAGCATGGTCGTATCCCCACGCCTACCCTGAAGTGCGCCGCATCTCGAATTTCGTGTCGTTCGAACCTGACATCGTCACTGTGCATCTCGATGCCACCCAGCTCCGACTTGAGCCCGGTCAGGCGGTGGTTCCACACGGCCCGGACCGCAACCTCGATCTCGCCGAGTTGGACCGCGCGGCGAGTGGCTAGGTTGGCTTCCGGTCCCTCACTCAAGGCGAAGCAAGACATGCCTCGACTTCTGTCGGTTAATGTCGGCCTTCCGCGCGATGTCGTGTGGAAAGGACGGACCGTGCGCACCGCGGTCTGGAAAGATCCCATCCAAGGCCGTTGCTGGGTAAGCCGGCTTAATCTCGACGGAGACGGTCAAGCCGATCTCGGTGGTCATGGCGGCGAGCAGCGAGCGGTCTTTGTCTACCAGATCGAATCTTATCGCCACTGGGCGGAGCAGTTGAAGAGGACCGATTTCGTTCACGGGCAATTTGGCGAGAACTTCACGATTGAAGGATTGTCCGACGATGCCGTTTGCATAGGCGATCGCTTTCAAATTGGCGGCGCATTGTTCGAGGTCACCCAGCCTCGCGTGACATGCTATCGCGTCGGCATTCGCACGAACGAACCTCGCATGCCGGCTCTGCTGACGTCCAGTGGACGGCCAGGCTTCTATTTCCGCGTCCTGCGGGAAGGCGAGGTCGGGGTCGGCGATGAAATCGTGAAGGTTGGCGAAGCCGCCGAGCGAATGACCGTCGCCGAGATCAACGCGCTGCTCTATTCACCCAATCATCCGCGCGATCGATTGCAGCGCGCCTTGCGGATCGAGGCGCTTTCGCCAGGATGGCGCGGGTCGTTCGAGGCACTGCTGCGGAGTGAGACAAACGCCGACGGTAGTGGAAATGCGGGGCTGGTGCCGGCCGCCGCTGCGCATCCAGTGGCGCCGGGCTTTCAGCCGCTCAAGGTGGTGGCGATCGATCGGGAGTCTGCAGACGTCCTCTCGGTGTCGATGCGGAGTCGGGATGGAAAACCGCTGCCAGGGGCGCTGCCGGGCCAGTATGTTGTCTTGCGTCTCAGACGGACCAGCGGCAGCTCACCGCTCCTTCGCAGCTACTCGCTCTCGGGTCCGCCTTCGACGGAGAGTTATCGCGTCAGCGTGAAAATTGAGCCGAATGGGGCAGCGGGAACCTATTTGAGCGAGCATGTGCGCGTGGGCGATGTTCTCGATGTCAGCGCACCGCGCGGAACTTTTGTTCTGCAGTCTGGGAAGCGGCCCGTGGTGTTGCTGAGCGGCGGCATCGGAGCGACGCCGGTTCTGGCGATGCTGCACGCGCTGGCTGCGGCCCGCTCGGCACGGCCTGTGTTATGGCTGCACGCAGCTCGCGATCGGCAGCATCATCCGTTTGCCGCCGAAGTCCGGCGCCTCATGCCCCTGCTCACGCACGGGCGCCACTATGTTTGCTACAGCCGCCCGGACCAGCGCGACAAGATTGGCGGGGGTTTCGATGCTGCCGGCCGTCTATCTCGATCGCTCTTGGACAAGGTCGGCATCGCGAGACAGGCGGATGTCTATATCTGCGGGCCCAATCGCTTCATGGCAGACATGAAGGAGGCGCTCGCAGAGTTAGGTGTGGCGCGCGAGCGCATTCATACCGAAATCTTCAGTGGCGGCGAGCCGATGAACCCTGGTTTCGCCAGTACCGTGGCGCGGGCGCCCCACCCGCCCGAGGGCGACGCTAATTCCGGCCCGTTGGTCTCGTTCGCACGAAGCGGCATCGCCGCACATTGGAAGGCCTCCGGTTACCAAAGCATTCTTGAGCTGGCCGAGGCCTGTGACGTCCCGGTCCGTTGGTCGTGCCGGACCGGCGTTTGCCACAACTGCGAAAGCGGCCTTGTTTCGGGCGCGGTCGCCTATGGACCTGAGCCACTCGATCAGCCGGCCCGAGGCAACCTCCTCATTTGCTGCTCACAACCCACGAGTGACGTCGTCATCGATTTGTGAATCCTGAAAAGGGGTGAGGCGATGAATGCAACCAGCACGGCCGTCGTGAAGTTCTCCGTCGAAGTCGTTACATTGCCGGTGAGCGACGTCGATCGCTCGCTGCGGTTCTATGTTGACCGGGCCGGCTTCACGCTCGATGTCGACTATGCGCCGAACAACACCTTCCGCGTCGTACAGCTCACGCCGCCGGGATCAGCCTGCTCGATTCAAATCGGCAAGGGACTGACCAACGCGGCTGCGGGATCCGTTCGCAACACCTATCTCGTGGTCACCGATCTTGAGGCCGCACGGAGTTGCCTGATCGAACGCGGGGTCGACGTCAGTGCAATCCGGCACAAGGTCCCCATCGATGCCTGGGATGGAAGGTTCGCACCCGGACCCGACCCCGCGCGCAGGGACTACGCCAGCTTCGCCAACTTCTCGGATCCGGACGGCAACAGTTGGGTGCTGCAGGAACGCGGCTATCGGAAACCCTAACGTGCCGTTCTCTGGCCCGCCGCTGACCGGCGAACACCGAGACGTCGGGTTGGCGCATCGGCGAAGTGGCGCCACGTCGCGCTGATATCCGCTCAGGCGGAGTACAGCGGCCACGATTTGTTCGGCGTGAGTCAGGAAGATCATCGTTTACACCGGTCTTTCCGCCCTAACCCCGCGCCCGCCGCAGCACGGCTTGCAACCGTTCTCTTTCCTTTCCCCACCGGTCGTTCTCGGCCCGGGAGGGCTTCTCGAGAGCCTCGGCTTCGGCCTGGATCGCGCCGGTCCGCTTCGCGTGCTCGCGGTCGGCCCTGTCGAGCGCCGTCTGCGCTTTCGCCGTCGCCTTCTCGCGCCGCTCCCGCTCCCTCTGCGCAGCGATCTCCTCGCGCCGGCGCTCGGCTTCGCGCCGCTTTTGCTCCTTCTCGAAATCGGCGGCGGCCTTTCGGGCGTCACGTTCTCTGATGGCGGGAGCGGCTCGCTTCGCCGGCTTCGCCCGACGCCTTTCCCGGCTGGCCCCGTTCTGGCCGGATCCCAGATCCGACGGGGAGATGGGAGTGCTCCGCGAAACGCCCGTTCGAGCCCGCCTGCCTGAGCACCCCGCCCGGCCTGGACATCGTCGCGGCGATTGCCTCGGGGTCGTCCTCGCCGGTGGCCTTGACCGCCCCTGCGCGCGACGCGATCGACGTTCTGCGGGCCGGGACGAAGGAACGGCCCTTGGCTCGAACAAAGGAACTGAGTGATATGAGGAGCAAGCGATGACGTAGCCCCTATCAACAATTTCCAGCCGAGGTCTGCGAGAGGATGAGACGAGATGGAGGTTCGGTCTTCCCGGCGCATGCGAACACTGGTGACCCAAATGGCCCAATCGAGGCCTGTCCGCTAACGAGAACGCACGCGCGCTGATATCCATGGTGGCCCGGAGCAAATGCTCCAATCAAAGGCCGGATACATTGATGCAAGACCGCTTACCGCCAGCTTGGCAAAACCACTTGCAACGCACGGCCGGACCATACAAATGGGTCATAAGCGGCGATTACGCTCGGCCCGAGCTATGTCCGGTAAATCCTAGCAAGCCCACCTAGGCGCTCCAGCACTAATGCCACGAAATTTATTCGGCATGCTGCAATCTTCGCGAGAGAATGGCGACTGACTGAAAAAGCTAGTCGAAGGCTAAGCAACTTTTTGGTTTATTGCAAGATGATGTATTATCAAGCGTGTAGGCAATAGCCCACGAACCGCCTCTTGCGCCGATGCAATCAGATCATCACGCAATAGATGGCCTCAAAACCCTGGAGCGTATCCTCGCCCCGCCGACGACAGGCTTCCGCTGCTTCGAGTGCGCACTTGCGGTAAGCCATCCAGGTAGTGCTTCCTCGCGAACCGAATTCGACCGTGCTGCGTAGAACGTCCAAGCTTGCCAAGGGATCTGTCAGCGGGTTCAGCGGGTTGCTCTCAACGATCACGCAACGACCGTTGAAGGCGGTAATCTCGACGTCCATCTATTTCCGGGAGTTCGCCGCTGGCCTTCCATACGCCAGGATAAAATCGAACTCGCCGGAAAAAAAAGAAATCGGTTTTAGCGGTCGTAAGGTACAGCCTGGCTTCTCAGGACACATGTTCTGTATTATGCTGGAGATAGAATAAGGTACTGCATTGCATCCAAAGATTTAATCGGATTGATCGATGTTCATCCTTCGATTGTTTCGACTAGCGTTGATTTGCGTGTTCGCATTAGGGACCGCCTCGATCTCGAGAGCCGACGGTCCACAGCGTCCGCTCGTTTTCATTCCCGGAATTCTGGGTTCCGAACTGACTGACGGTTCGGGAAACGTGATCTGGGGGAATAGGAATTCGTTATCGAACTACTCCAGGCTTGAGGTTTTACCCGATAGTGGTGGTAAGGGCCTGAAGGCCTCGGGCCTCATCTCCAGCATCAATGTCTTGGGCCCTTTTTGGACGATCCACCAGTATGACGACCTTTTAGGACTGCTGCGGGATCTAGGATTTGAAGACGGCAAGACCCTCTTTCCTTTTCCGTACGATTGGCGCCTGAGCAATTTCGAGACGGCAAAAAGGCTCGAAACCTTCGTGACCAGCACTCCGGCCTTGAAGGACGGGAATTTCGACATCGTTGCCCACAGCATGGGCGGACTGGTCACCCGCATCTGGATGGCTGAGCATGGTGGTGCCGGCAAGGTGCACAAGGTGATCTACTTGGGCACACCCTTTCTTGGAAGCATGAACTCCCTCGACACGATCTCGAACGGATGGGGCTCTTTCGCCAATGTGGTGGCTGGTGGCTTGCCGACGATCCGACGCGTAACGCTTTCCTTCCCGTCTATTTACGAATTGTTCCCCGCCTATCCCGACTGCTGCAGAGAAGGGACGAAGGAGAAGTTCTCCCCCTTCGATATTCTCGACGCGAACAACTGGAAGAGCGGGTGGCTTCCTGACGAATACCGCCCGGGCGGATCGCGCCGGCAGGTACTAGTCGACGGCCTCGCGAGCGCTCGTAGACTGAGCTCGATCATAGCGAAACCTCCGGCAGTTCACGAGATCAAGGTCACGGGCGACATCCTCGACACCAAGTTGTGGCTATACACGGCCGACCGGGCGTCGAGTCCCGACCATTGGACCTTCACCAGCAGCCGAGGCGACGGAACAGTCCCAATCTGGAGCGCGGCCGCCACCTTCAAGAACCTTGAAGGAACGGATCCTTCTTTTGTAGAGCACTCGACCATCTTCGCCGACAAGTATGTGAGAAGCAGGATAGCGCGCGAGCTCGTACCGGGCGTCGCTCCGCCGGTCGCGGCGGCCACATTAGGCGAAGTGGTGACTTCGGACGGAGTCCGTCATCTCTCGAAAGTCCGCGCGAGGATCGAACCGCCCATTGTCGCACCCGGCAAGGATGCTGAAATTCTGGTTGAGCTGACTTTTGAAGAGAGCACAGCCATAGGCGCCATGATCCCGGTCGCGGAAATCGTCCGCGATGCGGCCGTCGATCCGATCGCGATTTCGGACGCCAGCTCCGTGGAAGATCTCGACAATCATCGTTTGAGCTACCGTGGCGTGCTGACCGCACCGGCGAAAGAGGACACGTTCGAAGTGAGAGTGACGATCGCCGACCAGGGCACGACGTCGGTCTATCTCATGGTTGCCGAAGAAACATCGAAAAAATGAAATGAAGGCAGCGGGGGCTGCAGGGGGCTTAAATGCGAAGAACCTTGAGGAATGCGGTTTCGCTTCTCAGTGCGACCGCATTGCTAGGCTGCGCGACGGTACCGGAGCTCGAGCAGGATGGCGTCTCCATCTCGGACATCGTTCAGCGGGTGAAGTGCGAGCTCGCCTTCGCCATGCCGGACCCGCAGCCAGCGTACCCGACGGGTCGCTATCAATGGATGCGTGATTGGACCGCCAAGGTGGACCTAACCTTGATAACGAACAATCAGGCCTCACTCACCCCCAGCATTGCGGTACTTCATCAAATGCCTCCGGCCGTACTGACAGGAATAGGTACTTTCGGCCAGATGTTCGGCGTTTCCGCGGGTGGCGGCGTGGCGACGACGGCGATTCGGAACGAAAGCCTCAGTTTCACCGTCGCGTTCAAGGAGTTGAGAGCGGAGAGAAACCGTCTGGCGTGCGACCTGCCGAATGCCCCTGATCTTTATGGCAGGCTTGGATTGCAGGAGTGGATCGCGTCCGCATTAGCGCCTGTCGCAACCTCTCAGTTGCGCATCGGACATCATCCGCCCCCCAATGGAAAGTCACTTCCTGCTCCTCCGGTGCCGGTCGCTGCAGCGGAAACTCCGAAGCAGATCCTTCAACAAAAAAAAGCACTGGTGGAATTTTGGGATGGCGTGGTGAAGGACCATGCGAAGGCGGTGGACGACCATGCGAAGGCGGTGAATTCAGGGGCCGATCTCAAGGACATACAGATCGCGTACGACGAAGCCTTCATCGTGAACAGAGCTATCGCGAAGACGGCCGCGGAGTATGGGAAGGCCGCGATCGCCTACAAGAACGCAAAGGCAGCCGACCCGAAGGATCCGGAGTTGGACGGCCTTCTCCAGGCCGCGAAGAACGCCAACGACGAGGCGGCGAAAGCCAAGCAGGACGTTGCGACGGCAATCGAGGGATTGCCTCACGATCCACCGATAGATTCGATCGGGCATCAGGTGCAGTTCGTCGTGCTGAGCAGCGCCAATGTTGCTCCCCATTGGAGCTTGGTCAGCTTCAAGGGGCCGTCAAATGCCGGTAACCTCGCCGCCGCGTCGAGGACGAACACTCATACTCTTATCATCGCCTTGGGCGCGCCGGCGGTGCCGGGTACCGTCAAACCAAGCGAGGAACAGATCCGTCAGCTCAACAATCAGCACCTCGACGCACTTCGTGCTCCTCTTGGCCAATAGCTCAAGGCGCAGGAACGTAGTCGAGCACCGCGCTACCCGGAATGGAACTGGTGTCTCCGGTTTCAACGTCGCGAAACTCAAAGACGACCTGGTCAAGCATGGATTTGTCGCAGAACTTCCTTTCGAGGCCCGACGGTTTTGTGTCATCGTCGTTCGAGAACAGCAGGAGATCATTGGTACCGTTTCTGGCGACTTTTTTAACGGTATCGAAGCTCAGTTTGTCTCCCGCGCGACATTCGACCTCGCCGATGGTAGATCGGTTCATGAGCCTTCCGTAGCGGATATTTCGCGATTTGCCGCCGCTCGGATCGGCAAGCTCCAATATGTCGTTGTCGACACTGAGTACCTTCACGATATTCAGGATCCCGGAGGAGTAGACGTCGTCGCGAAGTTCCCAGTTGTAGTCCGAACCCATTTGGATGCGGGCCTTGACGAGCCCCGGCCGCCCGGCGAGTTTGGGGCTGTTCATCAAGAGTGCTGCAACGAACGAGACGAGCGGCGCCGAGAACGAGGTCCCAGTCTCGTTCCGTGCCACGATGCCGCTGGCACGTCCATCGCTATCAAGGCGCAATTCATACGACGGAACGGTGCAGCCCGGCGCCAAAACGTCGACGGCCAGGCCCTTGTTGGAGAAGAGTGCAAGCTTGCCGTCCGCGTCGTGCGCTCCCACGGAAACCACGGCGCCCGAGGTGGTATCGAGTGGGGCGCTCTTGCCGCCGAACGCGGCCGGATACACGGCATCTTTACCCACCAACTTGTTTCCGTCGTTTCCCGCGGCGACGACGAAGACGCGCCCTTTCCCCTTGTTGCTTACGATGTCATCCCATCCCGGGATCTTGTCGGTGGACGAAAGGCTCAAATTGACGACGTTGAATTCGTTGCCCGCAGCGGCGGCGAACCTGAGCGCCTTTTCGATGTGCCCCGTGTTGATGCTAGGATTCACCGTATCGAGCGCCACGAGGCTTGCGAATCCAAGTCGCATCGGCAGGTGCACCACACGCCGCAATTCTTCGACCGGCCGACCTCCGAGCGCCAAAGCCGCAACCGATAGCCCGTGCGAACGATGTTTGAAGACGATCGAAGTCGCACTTGAAGTGCGACCGTTTACGCCGCTGAGATTTACGCCGGCCCATCCCCCATTTCCCTTCACGCCGTCTTCGTTCTTGTCCCATTGCGGATCGGGATCGCTCATCTGATTCAGTCGATGGAAATAGAATGGATCGAAAACTAGTCCTGTAGAATCGGTTCTGATCGGATCGCTGAAGTCGAAGCCGGTATCGACGATCAGGATACGCCTTCCCTCTTGGTCTTGGTTTATTCCATTCAAGCTGGCCACTCGCAGAAAATCGCGCACGCTGTAGGGCCAGGAATCACCTTTGCGTTCGGCCGCTTTCGAGCAACTCTCTCCGAACTGTTGCACATCCTCGATTTCGGTAACGAACTTCAGTTGCCCTTCGATGTTCTGAAGTTGCGGGATCGCGGTGCGAACCGTATCTTCCGTCACGCCGGTTCGGATTGCAATGCGCACGTCCTTGGGTTCAACATCCGTGCCCGCCCTAGCGAGTTGGGTCAACGCCGGTACAGTCACCTCCTTGACCATGTTCGGCTTCGTAATCTGGGGATTGGCTGCCGCGATCTGAACGGCGTTGCGGCAAGAAGCAATGTCTCCTGGCAAGGAAGCATTGGGGGTTGAAGAGCAGATCGTTTTCCAAGCGGTATCATAGCTCTTGGAATTATCGGTGAACGCCGTTGCGTAGGTCTGCTGAACGTCTCTTCTGAGGGTAGGATCATTGACGACGCGCTCGAACACTCCGGTGTCGAACGGGACTGCGAGTTCCTTGGTAAGTTTTTCCACGCCTTTCGGAGCGGGCAAAGTAACGTCCTCTACGAACTTGCCGCACGCCGGGACTTCCAGGGCTTTTTGTTCGGGAAGCGCATGCAGGTCCCCGGGGCTCAGCCCCGCGTTTCTCTCGAGCAGTATCTTCTCATATACCGGGTGTATCTTGAAGTTGCCGGGTGGTCGGCCGCACTTTTCCGCGACGAATTGAGCGATATCCGTTCCCTTGGGAAAGACGACGATCTGCGGTGCGCCGAGTTCGGCCACCCCCTTGATCAGACCGACGTCCGTAGCCGTAGGTCGTGGGACGACCGCCACCAACTCACTCGGTCTGTTGGCTATCTTCAGACCGGCGGCCTGCAACGTGGATCCCGAACACCAAACGATGGCAACCGCCGCGATCGAGAGGCTATCTGCAATTCTCGGCATCTGGATCGACCCCGCAGATCTTGATGGCGCCCTCGGGCAGATTGAAGTCCGACCTGAACGAGCCCGCCTTTCGCAGGAAGCTCTGCACTTGCGGCGTGCGGAGGTCCACGAGGTACGACTCGGTGCTGAGATTCCCACGCGACGCCAAAGCCAGCATTTCGGGCTTGGCCTTGTCCGGCGAATAGCTCGCTCCACCGCTGTCGCCATGGCAGACCGCAGCTCCCGCCGTCTTGATGAGTTCTCTCATCGTGCGGCTCGGGTCGCTGGAAGCACCCGGCTGCGCAGGCCACTCGACCGAAGTCACGCCTTCCTGCAAAGCCTCGGTAATCTTTCCGTCTGCTTCCGTGCAGCCAAACCCGAGCAGGAACATCTTGTCCTTCGCGGAAACTGCAGGAGGATTGTTTCTCACCCTCTCGAATTTCGCAGGATCGGGAGAAAGAGGTTTGGCAGCGATGCAGATTGCGACATCGGCCGTGCACCCGACTAGCTTTTGCGGTGCAATCTCGTTCGCACATACCTTTCCCCGATAGTCCGAATGAACGTGGCACAAAAGATCAGTGGTTCGATTTCCCCATAGTAGCTTTGCCGGCGATTTGTCGTCGACGCAGTGTCCCGCCGTCAAAACCACGTATGTTCCCACGATCGTGCTCGTACACCGACCATGATTGCCGTCGAACATCAGGGTAGCGGGCCAGTCCTCCTTCGTCGCGGGCTTGCCCCCAATGATCTGGACGTTGGCACCGTTCGTAGAGGGAATCGGCGCCATCATCCTCTCCTGGGATTGGGCGGCTGCCGTCTCGACCCACAAAACGAAAAAAAGCATCCAAAAACGAGAAGGCGACATGCGTAATAATCCGACTGAAAAACCAATGGCTACCACAGGTTGAAGGCGATCCACAAGAAGCAGACCAATCGCTGGAGTTTACTTCCTGCGAGCAAAGCCTTCCGCGAATGCGTTCTGGCCTCGGGCCGCTCGTTCCCACCGCCTTTGTGCAATGAAGCAATCCATCGGATTGAATTTTGTTCTTGTTATGTTCTAATAACTAAACTAGGCTTTGGAGAACCAAGAGCGCCGTATACCACTTCTGCACGCGTGCACACTTGAATGTTAATCGGCGTGGGGTTTCGGCGCCGATCAGCGAGCTAAGCGATTGATCCACTTCACGGTGTAGGGGTCACCCTTGGGCGCTTATTCACACACATACCGCAAACCCGCGGACTCGGCGGCATCCTGAGGATCAACAATCGTTGCAGCAGTGTCGGTTGGCTCAAGCAACAAGGAATTTTTCCTTTCAGGTCGCTTCAGGCGAAACGGCCCGAAAGGACTCAGGTTCCTCGAAGGCTAGGCGGCAGCCCAATTGTCGGGAATTTTCTTGTCGTTAGGCCGGACACGGGCAACGAGCGGGTCGCGCCCGGTCGAGTGCTTCTCTGAGTTTCGTAGAGGCGAGCACGCCGTTCGCATGGTCCTCCAAAAGGATCCAACCAGCGTCGGAAGCAAACGCCCTCGGCCCCGGCTGAAGACCCGGTTGCGTTCAGCGGCACGGAGCGCGGCGAAAGCGGAGCGCGGCACGGCTCAGCTCGCTTTACGATCCCGCGCCGCACCCTTTGGTGCGGCGCGCTTCTGCCGGCTGCGTATAGCGGTCGATTTTGGCGGGCGCTCGGCCGCGATGCTGCGCCGGAGTGCATCCATGAGGCTGACTACGTTCTCGCGCGAAGGCTTCATAGCAGGGGCGTGCTGTGCTGACCGCTTCACCTGTTTCTTGCGCAGAATGCGCGCAAGCGCTGTCCTGTAATGATCCTCCAGCATCGCCGGATCGAATTCATCTGACTTCGTCCGGATGATGTGCTGCGCGAGCTTCATCATCTCGGCGGGAAGTTTCATTTCGGGGATCTCCCCGAAGTAATCGTCCGCTGCGCGCACTTCCTGCGCGAAACGCAGCGTCACGCCCCGAAGGCCGCGGTCCATCGGCTGGACCAGAAAATTCCGCTCGCGCGAGGACAACACGACCCGGGCAAGGCCGATGACATCCTCGCGGCGCATCGCGTCGCGGATCACCGCGAACGATTCCTGACCGATGTCCCCACGCGGCACGATGTAGTAAGGCTTCTCGAAGTACCGCGCATCGATCTGCCCCGCCGGCAAAAACCTCTCGATCTCGATCGTGTGCGTATTCTCAGGTCGGGGACGTGGCGTCATCGCTTTCTCGTCGTCGTCATCATCGTCGTCGCCAGGCTCTTGGTCTTCCTGCTCGTGCAACTCGGTGGGCACCGTCGGCGGGCTTTCGCGGCGCGGTGCATCGTTGATCTCCACCGCACCGGGCAGCGGTCGCTCGCTCCGCGCCTGCTCTAGGTCGCGGTCCTCGACCAGCAAGAACTCGTTCTCGCCGACCTGATAACCGCGCGCCTTGTTCGATGAATCCACCGCTTCGCCGGTAACTGAATCGACGAGCTTGTGCTTGAGGCGATGGCCGGTGCGTCGATTCACCTGCCGAAAGTAGAGCCGCTCCGCCGCCGAGGTCGCGGGGTAAAGCGCGACGGGGCATGAGACGAAGGAGAACTTTAGATAGCCTTTCCAAAACGCGCGAGAGGCGGGCACCGGAGAACTCCAAAAGACGCAACGAGGTACAGAAGGAACTCCGACTCAACGGATGGAATAAGCCGGGGTTTCTCGGGCACAGCCCTTCCTCTCCGCTAAAACGGCCCTGGGACAGGGTCTCGGCTTGGCGTCTACACCGCCTCCCACAGTGAAGGCCGTTGATAGCGTCCGCGCGACACCCGAGGAGACCGCTTTACCTTCAGGAGGCCTCTCGAGCCCACCTCGCGCCGGACTAGCCCCGCGCGTGCTCCGGAGTACGCTGCAGGGTCGGGCTGCGGCGCAGCTGGCCACCTCTCACATGCTGGCACCGGAAGCATTTGAAACGTATCTCTTGCGTCGAACCGCCTTTCGGGAAAATTGGCCGCCATTGGCCACGCGCCGCACTGCGGGCATTTCACCAGCAGACTGTCCGTCTCGATCATCGCATCGGCTCCGCGGAGCCGAGCCCCATCGTCGGCCAACGACTTGACCTCGGTGGCGTTCCTGAAGCTGGTCCATGGCGGACCGGATCCTCGCCTCTCTCCGCCATGTCTGCGCGACGTGGTCGGTGCGGCGCTCGCAGCAGTTCTCGGCTGCAATCTGCGGCAGCCCGTTCAAGCGGCACCGGGACCAGCGGCAAACTGGCGACCGCCGGCACCGCCCGAACTGGAGGTCACTTGCTCGGCGGCTTGACGGCCGGCCCGCTCTTGTTCCCGGGCAACCCCTTGATGTTCGACGTGTCCTGCTGCGCAGTCGTCGCATTCTGCTGGGTGCCCGACGAGCCGACGGTATCACCTGGCTTGGCGGCGGGTCCGTTCTTGTTTCTCGGCTGGCCAGCTATCCCCGCACCTGAATTCTGGGCGCTCGGCGCGCTGGAGACGTCCGGCTTGGTGGTCTGGGCAGTCGCCGCGTTTGTCGAAAGAGCGAATGCGATTGCAAGCGTACCTGCGATCATTTTCATGGCGCTTTCCTCCGGTCATCCTGTTGGGCGTGCAGGGAGCCCTGCCGCGGGCGAGCAAACGTCCGGCGTGTGGCGCACGTTCCTTTCGGTCCATGAGCTTCGGCCGCGCGGCCGGGCCGCGGCCTTAGAGCAAGGTGACGGCCGATGCACGAACGATGATCTTGTCCTGCTGGAAGTCGGTCTCCAATCGCCGCCGGTAGCTGATCCACCAAGACTCATCGAGTATCTCCGTCAGGACTTCGAAAACGATGATTTCGTCGCGGACCGTCTTGTCCCCCTCCCGGGTCGTGCCCTGTGCGGGAGAACGGGTGAATGCCGTCAATCCGCCGAAGCGTTCAGTCAGTGTCTCGCGGAGCCTACAAAACTTCTCGGAATCGAACGGCCACCCTTCGTTGCCGCTCAGGGGAAGAAGTTTTTCGACCAAGTACATTGGAGACATTTCCTTCACAACCGCAGCATTCCGAAGATGAAAAGCAGCGCGACCGTGATGACGGCGGAGATCAGCAGAGAGCCGAAACAGCCCAGGCGGTTCGAAAAGAAGAAGAACATATGACCTGTCGCGAAGGATTGGATGCCACGCCAACCAGCCAAACCCCACAAGCGTTCCGGAATGCGGTCGCGCTCCCGCCCTCGTCAGTCGTCGAGAAGTGTGCCGATCAGTTGGAGCAGTGCCTGGTGCTCGGGGCCCCCTCCGCCCGTGCGAAGGAATTGACCGACCTCCGTCAGCGAAGTCCGCCCGCCGGAGCTGCGGTTCGGCTCGTGCTCCACCATCGGCACACCGGATTGCGGATCCCGGACCAGCCGCCAGATGTCACCATTGGCGCTTTCGTAGAGAACTCTCGCGATCATGCCGTTCAACAAATTTGGCCTAGCGGTGTTCCCGATAACCGGCCCGGTAAGAACCAATGCTCAGGCGCGGCGTTGAGTCTCCGATATCGGACGCTTTTGACCATTTCCGTGCCCACGCGATCCGAGCCCTTTGGAAGGCTCGCGCGATGCCTCGCGGAAGGATGAAGCACCTGCAGATCTTGGTAGCGCGAGTGTACCACCTGCTCACCCAGGAGGCCGCATACGGCCCGAACCTACAGCATCTGGACGAGTTTCGGGCAGCGCAGAAGCTCGAGAAGTCGCTCGACTGATGGCGTCGCGATCAACCAGCCGGTGGACGTGCGACGGCTTGGCGGCCGCAGCGATGATTTCCCGACTGGCTGCGCAGGTACAAGCCTCTCGACGAAACAAGGCCCGAGAGGAGGCGTTGAGTGCCGGCCGCTGACACCCAAACTGTGGCAAGGCTCCTACGAGAATACGCGCAGCGAACCGCGCTACGCGGGGGCAATCCGTACCGCGCCAAGGCTTACTCCCGCGCTGCAGACAGTCTCGCCGCCCTCGCCATTCCGCTCCACGTCTTGATCGAAGAAGGCCGGCTCACCGAGATTCCCGGCGTCGGAGATGCGATCGCGGACATCATCACCAAATTGCACCGGACCGGGAGCCATCCGAGCCTGGAGAAGCTCCGGAAGGAAGTCCCGGATGGCGTCCTTGAGATGCTGACCGTGCCGGGCCTGCGTGCCGACAAGGTGCTGCGGCTCTACAAGGATCTCGGCATCGCGTCGCTCGCCGAACTGGAGGCGGCGGCCAAGGACGATCGCATCAAAAAAGCCAAAGGACTCGGCGCGGCGCTGCAGACCAAGATCCTGCAGAACCTGGCAATCGCCAAGAGCGGCCAGCATCAGCTTGCACATCCACCGCGCGGCCGCCCTGCTCGAGCACGCCAAGGACTCGCTCCACAGCGCCCGCCCCGACCTCAAGCGCCTCACCATCGCCGGCGACTTCCGACGGGGTTGCGAACTCGTCGGCGACCTCTCGATCGTGGCCGAGTGCCCCGCCGGCAAAAATCCATCGCGGGCCTCAGATGCGGAGGGACTCCAGGTCCACCTCGCCGACCGCAAACACTTCGGCGCCGCGCTCCTCTTCGCCACCGGATCGGCCGCGCACCTCGACGAACTGCGCAGCCTGGCCGCCGAGAAAGGAATGCGGCTGGAGGCGGACGGCCTGCACAACGGCCGGAGCGCGGTCGCGACGGACGAGACGGAGATCTATCGGGCTCTGGGTCTGCCCTACATCGATCCCGAACTTCGCGAGGGGCGGCGAAATCGAGCGGGCGCTGAAGGGCAAGCTGCCGAAGCTGATCACCGACAAGGATTTGCGCGGCATACTTCACTGCCACACCGATGCCTCGGACGGTACCGAAACCCTGGACAGGATGGCTAAGGCAGCGCGCCAGCGAGGGTTTGAGTATTTCGGCGTCGCCGACCACTCGAAATCCGCCCACTACGCCGGCGGCCTGTCGGTGGAGCAGATCGCGGAGCAGCACCGGGAGGCGGACCGCCTGAACAAGCGCTTCGGCAAGGATTTCAGGATCCTGAAGGGTATCGAATCCGACATCCTGGCCGACGGCTCGCTCGACTATCCCGCCGAGGTGCTGGATCGGTTCGACTTCGTCGTCGCCAGCATCCACGGACGCTTCAAGCTCGACAGGAAGGCACAGACCGAGCGGCTGCTGCGGGCCATCTCCGACCCGCATACCGCCATCATCGGTCACATGACCGGCCGCCAACTGCAGCGGCGGCCCGGCTACGAAATCGATGTCGAGAAGGTGCTGCGCGCCTGCGCCAACCACGACGTCGCCGTCGAGATCAACGCCCACCCATGGCGGCTCGACCTGGACTGGCGCTGGCACCAGGTCGCACTCGATCTCGGCTGCATGATGAGCATCAACCCGGACGCTCATTCCATACCCGAACTCGATCACATGCACTGGGGCGTCGAGATGGCCCGAAAGGGCGGCGTGCCGGCGAAGCGGGTGCTAAACGCGATGTCTCTGGCGGACATCACGCGATACCTTCGTCAAAGGCGCCGGTCTTTTGCGCGGGCAGCCTAATACGCCGATGCCAGATCTCGCGCTGGAAGGCAGCGTCTTGGCGGTATCGGCCCATTGTAGGCACCATTTCAGCAAGATCCCTCAGAAGGGTATTCTGCTCGTCCAGGGCCATGGCGTTGAGTGGGATGCGCACGCCGGCGCTTTCGTCAAACACAGGTATCTCGCCCGACGGCAGCCGCGCCTGGCCAATTTGCGCCAGGTGCATCTTATCCCGTCCGAGCTTTTCGAGGCGCTGCGGTCGGAGGGCTACGACGTAGGTCCGGGAGAGCTCGGCGAGAACATCGCCACGATAGGCTTGGAGCTTGAACGGATGCCGCTCGGGACGCGGATTCAGTTGGGGCCGAGCGCCATCGTGGAGCTCACGGGTCTCCGGACCCCTTGCGCACTCATCGATCGGTTCCGGTCGGGCCTCAAAGGGCACCTGCTCTCTCGTCGGCGGCGACGGGTCCCCCGTTCAGGTGCGGGGTGATGGGCGTGGTCAGAACCGGTGGATCGGTCGCCCCCGGCGATACTGCGCGCGTGTCGACGCCTGACGAGCTCTGGACGGCCCTTCCGCCGCTGTAGCAGTGGTGCACAACGGCGGAGCGGTCGTCTGCGAACCAGAGTGCCTCCAGATGTGGATGGAAAGCCCTCGATCTTGCCGCGGTTCCCCGGCGAATCGACCCTTGAAAATGCGCGGCTGGACATCCATGTACCATCCGATTGGATGGTCACGGGATGGTAGAGCTATGACTGACAACGTCCGCGAACTTCGACCAAAGCTCCCTGATACGGAGAAAATCACGATCAATCTTGGTTATGTCGACCTTGGTCAGGTCGATCTGATGGTGCAGGAGGGGTTCTACTCCAACCGCACAGATTTCATTCGGACGGCAATCCGTAACCAGCTCGAACGTCACGCGGACGTGGTCAAGCAGTCCACCGCGCGAAAGAGTCTGGACCTCGGGCTGCGGAACTACAGCCGCGAAGATCTCGAGGCGGCCCGGCGCGCCGGTGAGATGCTGGACATCAACGTCCTGGGCCTCGCCACCATTGCGCAGGACGTCACGCCCGAGCTCGCTCGCGCCACGATTGCCTCGATCACCGTACTGGGAGCCTTGCACGCCAGTCCGGCGGTCAAGTCCGCTCTCGCAGACAGAACGAGGTGAGGCGATGCTGAAACAGGACATCGTTCGCGAAGCCACACGGCTTACCCGCGCCGGCCAGCTCGTTGAAGCCACCGCACTCCTCCAGCGCATGCTTCGCGGCGAGAACGCACCATACGCCACCGCGCTCACCCCCATCCGTCCCGCCCCTGCGGGAAGAGAGCCGCCGACGATCGAAGCCAAGGCAAACCCCGCAGGAACGAGGCCTCCGCGGCGCGTGCTCCGCACCCCGGCGGATCTCGCCAAGAACCTTCCCGGGTTCGGACCCGGAGGGCCGCTACGGCGCGCCCCGTCCACGGCGGACATCGTTCCAGTCGGCGCCAGATTCATCGAAGGCAACTACGCCAATGCGGCGGGAAGCCGCGCCTACCGGCTCTTCATTCCCAGCGGCTACCATGGACAGGCCATTCCGTTAGTCGTCATGCTGCACGGCTGCACGCAGTCGCCGGAGGACTTCGCCGCCGGCACGCGCATGAACTTCATTGCGGAAGAACAGACCTGCTTCGTCGCCTATCCCGCGCAGCGCGCCGACGCGAACCAGGCGAAATGCTGGAACTGGTTTCGTCCGGGCGACCAACAACGCGGCGGAGGCGAACCCTCGCTCATCGCCGGCATCACCCGCCAGATCATGCGCGACCATTCGGTCGACCCAGAACGCGTCTACGTCGGCGGACTGTCGGCTGGCGCCGCGGCCGCCGCGGTCATGGGTGCCAGATACGGCGATCTCTACGCGGCGATCGGCATACATTCCGGATTAGCCTGCGGGGCCGCCACCGACCTTCCCTCAGCGCTGGTCGCGATGCGGCAAGGCGGCGGCCCCGAAGAAATGCCGGGCGGCCGCCCCGTTCCGACGATCGTCTTCCATGGCGATCGCGACGCCACCGTGCATCCGGACAACGGCGGCCGAGTCGTTCGCCAGTCGATCGGCGCGACGAGCACGAAGACGAAAATACATCGCGGGCGGGTACCTGGAGGGCATGCCTACACCCGCACCGTCCATACCGACGCCGGCGGGTGCGCAATCCTCGAGCACTGGGACATCCACGGAGCCGGACACGCATGGTCGGGAGGCAGCCCCGCCGGCTCCTACACCGATCCAGACGGACCGGACGCGACGAGAGAAATGCTGCGCTTCTTCCTCGAGCATTCGCTCCCACAGAGGCGAAGTTAGAGCCGTTGTCGCGCAGACGAAGGCTACGTCTCGCTTCCCGTTGGTCGAATGAGAATGGTGGGACCTGATTACCCGGGCAACGCAAGCGCCCCGCCGCTGGCTACATCCAGGGCGGGGCGCGATTCTCGTCGGGGTTGTCGGGCTCTTACCTTCTGGCGCCTGCTCCGTAGAGTTCTCGCTCACGACGGATATCGTCCACGGCGAGCGGCGGACTGGCCGCATCGAACCCGGTCCATCCCGACTTTTGCCAGGCGGCACTACGCTCCTGAAGGTTCACCGAAGATTCATGGAGCAGGGCATCCAGCCGTGAGCGGTCCTGTTCGGAGACGCGCGCGGAGACCAGCGTCCCTCCACGGCGAATGCCTTCGGCGTATCGCGAGGCATCCTCTTTCGATATTCCAGCTTCGGTCAGAGCGCCGATGATGCCGCCCGTCGCGGCACCCGCCGCAGCGCCGACCGCGGTCGAGGCAAGCCACCCCGCAGCAACCACCGGGCCCAGACCCGGGATCGCCAGCAATCCAAGGCCGGCCAAAAGGCCGGCTGCGCCGCCCAGCCCTGCGCCGATGCCCGCGCCCGTGCCCGCGCCTTCGGCTCGATCGTCAACGCCGTCGTGGTCGCGATCGACCTTGCCGCCGGGGCTGTACCAGTTGTCGGAATTATTGGCGACGAGGCTGATGTCCGAGTGCGGAACGCCGGCGGCCTCGAGGCGAGTGACGGCGCGCTCCGCATCGGAATAGTTGTCGTACAGGCGAGAAATAGTGGTGGTCATGATGGGATGCTCCTGCTCACTTGGAGGCGTTTACGTTGCCCTGGAAGTCGATGCTCACGTCGGTTTTGGTCCCGGCTTTGTCGGCCTTGCCGCGCCAGACACCATTGTTGTCTTTCTGGAGACCCGAAACGTTGGAATAGCCGGCGGCCTCTATCCTCGACTTGGCTTGCCCTTCCGTGAAGCTGTTGCGGCCCGCCACCGGAGCGTTCGAGTTCTTCTGGTCCGAGCTGTTTACGGCTTTGTTGCCAGGCCCGCTTTGGGCTGGTTGAGCTTGAGCATTGACGTGAGCCGATCCCATCAGCATGAGAGCGGTTAGAATCGCAAATGAGCGCGGCATTATTTCCTTCTCCGGCGTTGATTGTGTCGGTCGACAACAGCCGGAGTCCTAATTGGTTGCTATGCGGGCGCGGACAGCTTGCCGCGGCGCTACTTCTGAGGTGCCGGCGCCTGGGCGTTCGAGTTGTTCGGGTTCTGCTGCTTGTTTGCTTCGTGATGCCCGATCGCGCAACCAGCCGCTGCACCCAGTTTGCCGTGTCCGGCCATGTGGCCGGCGACGCCGCCGACGATGGCGCCCTTGATGCAGCCTTTGGCTTCCGCCGGCGAGATGGAGGCGAGTGCGAGAACGCACGCTGCGGCCAGAATTGCTTTCATGGTGTTCTCCCAGATTTCGAATGGTCCTGCAGATCAAGTCGCCGGAGCGGCCGCCGTTCCGCGAACTGCTGCTCTAGCAGGAGGAACGCCCGACGATGATCCGAGCTTGAGGGACATGGACGTCCCATCGCCGGAAATGCGCCGCGTTCTGCGCCAAGCCCGCCTGTACGGATACCTCCAGGCGCGCGAAGGCAGGCTGTTTCATCCCGGCGGCAACAAGGCCCTGTGCCGCATCGCGACGGCGGAAGCGATGGAGCGGGCTCGATGGCTGAAACGGCAAGCCGGCCGCTATGAGATCACGCCCGAGGGCTCATCGGCGGAGGCGCTAGATTGATGGCCAACTCTATTCCCTGCCTTCCGCAGCGCGGTCTCGGGCTTCTCCTTGTGCCGCGCCCAACGAATCTCCTCAGCCCGCTCGCGTTCGGCACGGCTGGATGAACGACTGGGCCGACCCGCATGCGCGCGAACGCGCTTTTGACATCCCACATCGAAATCCGCCGGCGGGCGTGTCTCCGGAGGAAGCAGTCGCCCAGATCCGGGACATCCTGGATTCGATCGGCGATACCTGCCCGGAGTGTGAGCCGTAATGTCCTTAACGACCAATTTTCCTCAATGCGTCTGACGGGGATCAGCGAGCGACGCCATCTCTGGCTAGGCGAAGCGATAAGCCCCACTTCGCCGACGCCGCCCTGTATTCTGGCCTGGCTTGATAGCGCCGTGTCCACGACCGAATGTACGGTTAAGCGAACAAGGATTGCAGGCGATCCAGGGCAACATTGGCTACGGCGCCGTCGTGATCGGCTCAGTTTGTGTACTTGTTCTGCGTCGCGTCGATCGGGCCGTCGAAGGCCTGCTTTAGGCGGATGATTGCGATCGTGATATCGGCGATGAACCGGTTGTACAAAAACAGGAGGCCGGTCAGTCCCGCGATCTGTTCGGGCCATAGCTTGTCGGTCATGTCGCGCCAAGCAATACCGCCGGGCTTGTCGAAGCCCTTGACATGCTCTCGCGCGATTTTGCGTATGCGCCGCGCGGTCTCGTCATATTCGGCGGTAAGCGCAACGGGTGCGAGCGAATCTTTGAGCGCTATCTCCAGGTAATCCGGCCACACACCCAAGACGCGATAGTCGCTCGCAGCACCGTGGTGCAAAAAGGCGTCGCGAATGTCTCGAAGCAACACTTGTGTTCGTTCGGGAGCAGCGTCGGGGTCGATCAGATGGAATTTTTCAACTCCTTCGGGGAGGCCGTAGGGAATGAGTTCGGCATCCCGCCCTTGAAGCAGTTGTTCATTCCGGCCGCCGGCGTTTCGTTCGTGCCAAGCTTCGTTGAACGCCGTGATCAGGATCAGATATTTCGGATTCCCGTAGTTGAGCAGATCGAGCGTCGCCTTCAACTTTGCGATTTCCGTCTCCTTCCATCCCAATTTCAGCAATTTCGGAGTTGGGTTGGGCATAGCAGGTCCCGGAACGATCGAATTGAGTCGAACCAGATCCGCTCCGTCTTCCGCGTAGCGGGTAGAAATCTGTGGTTTCAAGACAGCCCAAGCATCGGGAATGAACTGCGGAAATTGGGACATGACGCGGATAGCGAAAGCCACCCAAGGAACACGTAGAGTGCTATGGATGTCCTCATAGATAGCGCCGAGTTGGCCCGAGGCTTGGTCGTAATCCACCTGCGGAAATTTTGCCAATACCGAGTGCTTAGCCATTCGGATCGTCTCCTTCCGTTCTCGTTCCCGTATTTGCGATGCGCGCTCGTATCGTCTTGATGGGCCGCGTCGGACCAACGCCATCCCGGCAACCCGGCGCGAACGGATGCCATCTGTTGTATTGCCCGTGCAAGGGAAGAACGCCCTTCAGCGGAGATGCGTGGTGCCAGCCTGATGTCATCAGTCGAGGTCGGTGATGTCGCGATCCTTGGTCTCGGGCACGGTGAGGAGGCCGATGATGAAGGTCGCGGCTGCGATAACGATCGGGTACCAGAGCCCGAAATAGATGTCGCCGGTCTGGGCGACCATGGCGAAGGCGGCGGCCGGCAGGAGCCCGCCGAACCAACCGTTGCCGATATGGTAGGGCAGCGACAGCCCGGAATAGCGGATGCGGGCCGGGAAGAGTTCGACCAATGCCGCTGCCATCGGTCCGTAGACCATGGTGACATAGATTGCGAGCACGAAGAGAAGCCCGATGATCGATAGAACCTGAGCGCTCGAAAGATCGAAGACATGGGTCATCCTGACCGTGCTGGGGTCGCCGGCCTTCGGGTAGCCCGCGGCCTGAAGGGCCGCAGTGACGGCGCTTCGGGATTCTCCGAGCTTGCCCGCCTCGAAGGGCACGGCCGTGCCGTTGACGACGACGCGCACCGGCTCGCCCGCCGGAGCGGCCTGCCGGTCGTAGCGGACCGAATTCTGGGCGAGGTAGGCGCGGGCGAGGTCGCAGGGCGTCGTGAAGACGCGGTTGCCGACTGGGTTGAACAGGTCACCGCACTGGGCCGGATCGGCGGCAACGGTGACCTTGACTGTCTCGAGCGCGCGGGCGAGCGCCGGGTTGGCGCCCTCGGTGATTGCCTGGAAAATCGGGGAGTAGGTCACCGCGGCGAGAAGGCAGCCGCCGATGATAATGGGCTTGCGGCCGACCTTGTCGGAGAGCCAGCCGAAGACCACGAAAAAGCCCGAGCCGAGGAGGAGCGACCAGCAGACGAGCAACGTCGCGGTGAAACCGTCGACCTTAAGGATGCTCTGCAGGAAGAAGAGCACGTAGAATTGGCCCGTGTACCAGACGACTGCCTGGCCGGCGACGAGACCGAAGAGCGCTATGAGGGCAATTTTGATGTTCGACCAACGGCCGAAGGCCTCGGTCAGCGGTGCCTTCGACGCCTTGCCCTCAACCTTCATCCGCCGAAACACCGGGGACTCGTTGAGTTGCATGCGGATCCAGACCGAGATGCCGAGCAGTACGGAAGAAAACAGGAAGGGCACCCGCCAGCCCCAGACCTGGAAGGCCTGCTCGCCGACGACAGTGCGCGTCCCGAGGATCACGAGGAGCGAAAGAAAGAGGCCGAGCGTCGCCGTTGTCTGGATCCAGGACGTGTAAAAGCCGCGTCGGCCTGGCGGAGCGTGCTCGGCGACGTAGATCGCGGCGCCCCCATACTCGCCGCCGAGCGCAAGGCCCTGGAGGAGGCGCAGCATGATCAAGCCGATCGGCGCCCAGATACCGAAAGTGGCCGAGCCCGGCAGGAGGCCGACCAGAAAGGTCGATAGCCCCATGATCAGGATGGTTACGAGAAAGGTGTATTTCCGGCCGACGAGGTCGCCGACGCGCCCAAAGACGAGCGCGCCGAAAGTGCGGACGAGCGAGCCTGCGGCAAACGCGAGTAGCGCAAAGATCGCCTGCGTCGCCGGCGGGAAGGCACCGAAGAAGGTCGCGCCGATAATCGCGGCGAGCGAACCGTAGAGGAAGAAGTCGTACCACTCGAAGACGGTGCCGAGAGATGAGGCGAAGATGATCTTGCGCTCCTCGCGCGTGACGCCCACGGTTTCGCGGAGTGGTATGGCAGTCGTGGTCATAGGTGTTTCCTCTGGATCTGTTGTTGATTGATCGAAGCGCAGTGATGGAGCAGCTTGCCGATCTAGTAGCTCCCATTCCCGGCGGTTCTCGAAGGCTTCTGGCTCTTCGAATCGTCCCGCCCGGGAAGCGCACGGAGCGCGTCAGCGACAATCTTCAGGGCATCATCCACATCGCTCTTTGCGATGTCGAGATAGAAGACCGCCCGTACGGCATCGACACCCGAGGGCAGCATCCATAGGCCACGACAGTGGGCCTCATCGACGAAACCGCCGGCGTCGACCTCGGTCAGCCGGTAGCGGACGATATTGGTCTTCACCGTCGTTGGGTCGATCTCGACGCCATCGAGCTGTGCCAGTCCTTGGGCAAAGCGGCTCGCCAGCGCATGGGTGTCGCCCAGCCGCGAGCGATGGTTCTGGACCGCATAGAGGGCGCCGGCCGCGATGATCCCGGCCTGTCGGAAACCGCCGCCGAACTGCTGCTTGAAACGACGCGCCCGGGTGATGAAGTCCTCAGTCCCCACTAGGCAGGAGCCGACAGGCGCGCCAAGCGCCTTTGATAGGCAGACGCTGATCGTATCGAATGGTCTGGCATAGTCGGCCTCTGAGATGCCGGTCGCTGCAGTGGCGTGCCACAGGCGCGCGCCATCAAGGTGCAGCATCAAATCATGCCGGCGGCCGGCGGCCACGACCGCGTGGATTGCCTTCAACGGCCAGACGGCGCCGCCGCCGATATTGTGGGTGTTCTCTAGACAAAGTAGACGCACTGGGGCGGCGACCGTCGCAGGAAAGAACGGGTGGGAAACGCCCATCGCCGCATCGACGTCGCCCGCGGTGAAGATCCCCCGGACACCGGGAAGAAGGCGTGGAAGTACCCCAGAGAATGCAGCTGGGGCGCCGCCTTCCAGGATGTAGACGTGGGCATTTTGGTCGACCAGCACCGCGTCACCCGGTTGAGTGTGGGCTCGGATGGCGACCTGGTTGGTCATAGTGCCGGTCGGCATGTAGACCGCGTCCTCCTTGCCCAGAAGGTCAGATACCGCGCGCTCCAGTGCCTTGACGGTAGGATCATCGCCATAGACGTCGTCACCGACATCTGCATTGGCCATAGCTCGTCGCATCTCTGGGGTGGGACGGCTACACGTGTCGCTGCGAAGGTCGATCATGGCGTGCTCCTTGGTTTTGCAGGAATCTGCTAGATCGGCGCGTCCGCAAAACGCGGCATGCCCTCCACGACGCGCACCACCTGCTTCTTGAGCCAGGCGTCGCTCGTCTGCGGGAAATCCGACCGGGCGTGGGTGCCGCGGCTCTCGGTCCGGCGCAGCATCGCTTGGCGCATGCAATCGGAGAGCATGATGCCACGCTCGACGCGCAGAACCTCCTGCATTTCGCGGTACCCGTTCCAGCCGAACCCGCGCACCTCGTCGCGCAGCACGACAAGGTGTATCCCGGCCTCCTCGAGGCGGCCGCGGTCACGGATAGGGCCCAGTGCCATCTGGTTTGCGTGGCGCAGCTTCGTCATGGCTTCGGCGACCCGCGCCGGCGCACCAGCCTTGCGCTCCGGCGGCAAGAGCGAGGCATTGGTGCGGGTGGCATCGCCGTTCAGCGACCGCGCCGCGTGCCGACCGGCGATGCGGCCGAAGGTGATCGCCTCGACGAGCGCCGTGCCGCCGTGGCGGTTGGCGCCATGGACGCCGCCGGCGATCTCGCCCGCCGCGTAGACCTTCGGCAGGCTTGTCCGGCCATCCACGTCAACCTTGAGGCCGCCGATCGTGTAGTGGGACGAGGGCGCAACCTGCACCGGTCGCTCGTGGAAATTCGGGATGAACCTCGACAGGAAGGTTCCGGTGAGCGAGTCCGGTGCCCAGTCCGCGGACTTGGTCTCACGGAAGTCGACGAAGATGCGCCGGCCCTCGACGATCTCCGACTGGATAAGCGCCGAGAGCTGGTCCCAATTGTGCAGGTCGGCGAGGTACTGAGAGGCCTCGCCGAGGTGTTTGCGCAGCACGTTCTCGCCCTGGTCGTTGACGAGGGTCGAGAGCTTCGGGAAGTCCGGGTAGAGAAAGATCGGCGGGATGCCATCCTCGCGCACAGCGAGCGGGTAGAACTGGATGAACTCCAGGTCGATGAGCGCGGCGCCCGCCTCTGCGGCCATGCCGTGGCCATCACCGGTCAGCGTCTCGGGGGTGTCGGTGAACTCGTAGAGGCCCTGCAGCCCGCCGGTCGCCAGGATGACAGCGCGTGCCGCGACCGTGACGGACTTGCCGTCGACGAGCGCGCCGACCGCAGTGGCGCCGGGCTCGAGCACGAGAGCGCTGCCCCTCAGTCGGGTGATCTTGGGCGAGGCCTTCACGGCCTTACGCAGTTGCGCGTAGAGCGCTGTGCCGTGGGTCGACGAGAACTCCATCATAAGTCCCGTCATGTCCTCGACGCTGTCGCGCCCCTGGTCCTCGGTGCCGAAGCCCGATAAGAGCTCGCGTCCGCTCTTGCCGAGCGCACGCCGCGCGCGCAGACCCCGCTCAACCCGCTCGACAGGAATGCGATAAGCCGCGATCGCCTCGCTCATCTCCTTCGGGGCCTCATCGACAAGGCGCCTCAGGAGCGCTTGGTCGCACACCCCCTTGCCCGTCACCTCGGCCATGGCTTGGATGAGCTGGTTGCGGGTGAAGCCCTCATGCGCCGCATAGGTCAGAAATCCGGTCGAGATGGCGGTGCTCGGCGGACGGCCGTCGCTGAGCAGGACCACGTCGCAACCCTCTTCGCTTGCGGTCAGCGCGGCAGTCTGACCCGCACAGCCCTCTCCGACGACAAGTACATCCGTGAATAAGATTTCCGCCATACTGCACCTCGCATGCGTTTCGCCACGAGGGCCTCGCAAGGGACGTGCCACAGCAAGATCATTTGCGTTTTCAGTGATTTGCGCAGAAGAGCGCGAGGGTCGCCCGTCTGGGGAGGATCAATTCTGACCGGGTCAGGTTCAAATCTGACCCAGGCTAAAGATGGCCGAGCGCCTTAGGCTATCCGCTCAATGGCTTAGGGGTCTTCGCGCTTCTCGCAGGCGCCTCTTCACGGTGGATTCGCTGACACCAAGATGCGTGGCCGCCCGACCGATCGAGCCGAAGCGCTCGACGGCGGCTCGCACGGTTTCGACCTCATGGCTGCGCGCGGCGGCCCTCAAAGGCTTGTTCGAGGGCAGCTGGCGCCCGTCCTCGACAAGGAGATCGCTGGGCAGGGTCTCGAGCCCAATCTCCTCCTCGCGTGCGGTGACGGCGAGGCGCTCAACGACGTTGCGCAGCTCTCGCACGTTACCCGGCCAAGCATAGCGCAGAAGACGCTCCATCACCGCTCCGGAGAAGCGGCGCGCGAAGCCGTACCGATCGTTGACCTCCTGTAGGAAACGGTGTGTGAGGGGCGCGACGTCCTCCGGCCGGTCCCTCAGCGGGGGAATATCGATTGGCACGACGCTCAAGCGATAGAAGAGATCCTCGCGAAATGTCCGCTCGCGCACCATGGATCGGAGGTCGCGGTTGGTCGCAGCGATCAGCCTGATGTCCACTTTGACCGTCCGGGTGCTGCCGAGACGGGTGAAGGCCCGATCTTGGAGCACCTGCAGTAGCTTTACCTGCAACGGCGCCGGCATCTCGCCGATCTCGTCAAGGAACAGGGTGCCACCATGGGCGGCCTCAAAAAGGCCCGCCTTGCCCTCTTTGCGGGCGCCCGTGAAGGCGCCGCGCTCGTAGCCGAAGAGCTCGGATTCGAGGAGCTCGGCGGGGATCGCACCGCAGTTGATCTTGACGAAGGGCCTATCGCGCCTCGTTCCCTCGGCGTGGATCAGGCGGGCGACGACGTCCTTGCCAACACCGGATTCCCCCTGGATCAGCAGCGTGGTGTCGACCCGCGCCAGGCGCAGGCCAAGATCAATCACTGCCTGCATGGCAGAGCTCGACCAAGTGGCGCGATCGGTGCGCCGGCTTTCCCAGCGCAGTTGCTCGAGTTCGGAACGGGTGCGGGCCAGATCAGCCTCAGCCTCGCTGAGGCGCTGCTGCAGGGCGACGAGTTCGGTCAAGTCGCGGGAGTTGATGATGACCTTGCGGACATTACCGCGCTCGTCGAAGAGCGGGATACCCGTTGCCAACACGCTCTTACCTGACTTGGTGCGCTGCACCGCCGATTGTCGCTGCTTGGTGGTGATAACCTTCCAGGTGATCAGGGGTTTGATGTAGCCGAGTCGCTCCAGCTCGCGCGCGTCGCGGCCGATGAAGTCGCGGGCGTTAAGGCCATAGGCTCGCTCGAATCCCTCGTTAAGCCAAAGCGAGCGTCCACTTCCGTCAGCGACGTAAATACCATCAAAGCAGTTGTGAAAGATCTCCTGAAAGTCGGTGTGGAGTTCGCGCAGCTCCCGCAGGTCCGGGTCTTTCGGATCCATGTAGCTGAACGGCACGAAAACGACGATGTGCCCATCCTGCCCACGACCGGTCACGTCGACATAAAACACCGCGTCGCCGATGCTGACCCACACTGGTTCACCCCGCTCGAGCGCGTCTGCGAGTCCGACCGTGCCCGGGAAGGCCTCAGCCAGTTCCGCCAAGGAAGCATAGGCTCCGGCGAACAAGCTCCGCAGGGTGTGGTTCATGAACGCGATGACCCCGTTGCGAATGCTCATCACGCCGATCGGCAAGCGATCCAAGATATTCAATTCGGTCATGAACCTATCTTGGCTGACATCAGCTCGCCTTGCCAGCGTGATCGGTCGATTTGCTCGTCCCAGAAGCGGATGAGGCCGGAAAAGCGCGCCTCCACCCTCGACGGACTCGAGGTATTCCTCGCTGGTCTGTCCTGGCGCGCGCTCCATAATCCAGTCGTCCCGTACGAGTTCGTCCTCATGCGCATCGGACGTCTTCTGGGGCGACGCTCTCGTCCGTGCCGGCCCTATCCATCGCGAGCGCAACCGCCCGCTCCATGGCATCGACTTCCTTCGGCACGCGGCCATCGCGCACGATCGCTCCTCCAAGATAAAGCCGGCGATAGGCCGACTTCCGCTGCCTGGCTGGTCGCTGCCGCGTCGCCGTCAGTTTTCGTGCGGCCGTCGCTCGGCGGCGTCGAGCTTCTTTCGCTCCTTCTCCCAACGGGTCTCTTCGTTTTGAGCTCTCCTTTCGAGAGCGTCGCGCTCGCTCTGGATAGCCGCGGCCCTCCTCGCATGCTCGCGCTCGGCCTCGTCCAAGGCTGCCTGCGCCTTCGCGACGGACTTCTCCCGGCGCTCGCGCTCCTTCCGCCTGCTGGCTTCCTCCTTCGCCCGTTCGCGTTCGCGGCGCCTCCGCTCCCGTTCGTAGGCGACAGCGGCCTTCCGCTCCGCCGCCTCGTTGAGTGGTCGCGAGTGAGACTTCTTCGGTCTACGGCTGGCCGGCTTGCGGGCAACCTTGGACGGCTTTCCCTCCTCGCCCACTTCGAATGGAAGATCGGAATGCTCCGCGAAGCGCCCGTTCGATCCCGCCGGCCGCTTCAGCACCACACCAGGCTTCTCCATGGTTGCGGCGACGATCTCTGGGTCGTCCGTTTGGGTCGCCACACCCTGGTGGAACAGATTGCTGTCCGCGCCCCATGCCTCGAGGGCTGCCTTCATCGACGGCGCGGCAACCGCCTGATCAAAGAAACCTAGCGACGTCCGATAGGTCTTGAGCTTCCTTGCCATGAAGGGTGCTGGCTCGCAGCTCTCCTAGCGCCGGCGGGCGAACCAAACTCCCGCCAGGAACGCGACGAGGAGCGACTGCAGGGGGGCCTTTACGGTCGCCTCGCGCAGCCGGTCGACCCAGCGCATCGCGGCTTCCTGCGAGGGCGACTGCGCCGGTCGTCGGCCCGCTCCGGAAGTCTGCTCGATACCGCCCCGATCGTTCGTCAGCCCGGAGGCTTCCGTCATTGCCGGGGCTTCCTTCATATCCATGAGGCTCTCCTACGCCGGCGTCAGGCCGATTTCCGTTGCGGCTTGGCGGCAGGCTTCTTCGCCCCGGCCTCCTTCGCCGGCTTCTTGCCGGCGATCGGCATCAGCATTTCCTTCTGTCCGGCCGCCGCCTTACGCGCCTTCTTGGTCGCTTTCTTCGGAGCCTCGGTTTCCGCCGTAGCGCCGCCGACGCTCCGCCGCAGCGCCTCCATCAGGTCGACGACGTTGCCGGTAGCAGGCTTCTCCTTCGGCGTGATCGGCTTGCCGGCCCGCTTCTGGTTGATGAGCTCGACCAGCGCGCTTTCGTAGTGGTCGTCGAACTTCTTAGGGTCGAACCGCCCGGCCTTCTGGTTCACGATATGCTTCGCGAGGTCCAGCATGTCCTTGGTGACCTTCACGTCCTGGATCTCGTCGAAATACTCCTGTTCGCTACGGACTTCGTACGGGTATCGCAGCAGCGTGCCGACCAAGCCCTTGTCCATCGGCTCGAGCGCGATGATGTGCTCGCGGTTGGTGAGCACGACCCGCCCGATCGCGACCTTGTCCATCTCGCGGATGGTCTCGCGGATCACCGCGAAGGCGTCGTGCCCGACCTTGCCGTCCGGACGCAGGTAGTAGGGCCGGATCAGGTAGCGCGGGTCGATGTCGGTTCTGTCCACGAACTCGTCGATCTCGATGGTGCGCGTGGATTCCAGCGCGATCTCCTCGAGCTCCTCCTTGGTGACCTCGATGAACTGATCCTTCTCGAGCTGGTACCCCTTGACGATCTCCTCGTTCGGCACCTCGTCGCCGGTATCGGCGTCGACCTTGAGATACTTGATGCGATGCCCGGTCTGCCGGTTCAGCTGGTTGAAGCTGATCTTCTCGGACTCGGACGTGGCGGGGTACAGCGCCACTGGGCAGGTGACCAGGGACAGTCGCAGGAAGCCTTTCCAGTTGGCGCGCGGGGCCATGTACGCAGAACTCCGGGTCGAAGCGGCTCGGATTCAAGACGAACGAGCGTGGCCGGTTCCGACATTGCCGGCCGCCATCGCGAGATTCATCCGTCGCCGGCCGCAGCGCCATGGGAATTCGGGAGAGGGTCTCTTGACTCTTTGGAACGAACCGGGAACATAATCCGATGAAAGCCGCTTCCGACCAGTCCGATCCTGCCGCCCACGACCTTGAGGCGGCCGCCGACCAGGCGATCGCGGCCTGCGGCGGCGACGCGCGGGAAGCCGTGAAGGCGCTCATCGTGGCCAACGACTTTCTCGAGGCCCAGATCGATGGGCTCCGGAAGAAGGTATCGACAGGCTACGCGCGGGGACGGCTCCCGGAGACGCGAGGATAGAGAGGTGAACCAGATGACTGACGTGACCTATTACGTCGCTCTACCGTTCGTTTTCTCCGACGACGGCGTGGCTGCCGGCGAGGCGACGGAATGCCTGAGCGCTAATGCCGCGGTCATGCGGGCCGAGGCGTTGTCTCGGAAGCCCGGCAACGCCGGCGCCATCGCGTTCTCCCGGACCGGGGACCCGTCCGGCGGCGACTTCGGTGACGCCAAGCTGATCCGGAAGTTCGGCGACGTGCCGGACGACCTGAGCGCACTGTGATGCCCCTTCTGGGAGGCGTACATGAGGCTGACGGAAGGCGAACGTGACGCGATAGTGCTGCTGACGCGCCAGTTCTTCGGCGCAGGCGCAGTCGTGCGGCTGTTCGGCTCGCGTCTCGACGACGACCGTGACGGGGGCGATATCGACTTGCATATCGAGGCCGAAACCCCGGCAGCGGCGACGTTGCGGAACGAACTAGGGTTTGCGGTCGAATTGAAAGATCGAATTGGAGACGTGCCCGTGGATGTGATCGTCCGGGCCCCTGGATATTGGCCTCGCGGCATCGATCAAGTGGCGCTGGGATCTGGCGTCGTGCTTTCGGCGCCGTTCCGGACGGCCTGAGCACGCTCCGACGGGCGGCGGCTTCGGTTCACTCGTCGCTTGGGCCGGCCGCATCTCTCGGATCGAGCAGGCTCAGCGCCGTCTCGATCTGGACGAGTAGCGCCTGGATTTCCTCTCGCTCGTTCGGCCCAGGATCGCTCTCCAGTCGCTCCATGAGCACCTGCTTCCGCGCGAGCAGCTTTGCGACGGTCGACATCGCACCTCCCATTTTTGAGCACCTGAAGACGAATTGGTACGCCGACCACGAACTTGCCAGTCAGCGCCCCGAGGAAATCCCGTCTGTAAGGCCTCCAAGAGTATAGGGGACAGGACGACAGCCGACCCTCGCGTCCCGCAGATCCGATGCGCCTTTCGCCCAGGAACGACAGCGCTTTTCGCTGGTTCGCCCTCCGCAATAACAGCCGATCGCGAGGCGTCGGTGCGCATACTTCTCGTCGAGGACGATCCCCTGATCCGCGAATTCGTGGTCGAAGCGCTGCGCGAGGCAGGCTACCAGGTCGTCCACGCGAGCACGGGGGAGGAGGCGCTTGCCTGGTGCAGGCGCCAGTTCGCCGACGTGCTGGTCACAGACGTCGTGCTGCCGGGCAAGATCGACGGCTGGCAGATCGCCGAGCGATGTCGCGAGCACGATCCGGGGATCCCCGTCATCTACGCGAGCGGCTTCTCGCCGGCGCAGCCTCGTCCGGTACCTGGCAGCCGATCCCTGACCAAGCCCTACGCACCGGATGAGATGGTGCGGTTGGTGAGAGAACTCGACGAAGAAAGACGTTCGCCGAGCTAGATGCATGCGCCGCCGGCGCCGGCAAATCGGGAAGTATCGGAACCTTTGAAGCAGGGTCCCGTTGGCAGTGACTACTTTGAACCACTGAGGAAGACCGATATGAAGAAGCTGATCGTTTGCGGAGCGCTTGCCGCGTTCGCTCTCGGCACGCAGGCTGCGAGCGCCGCAGAGTTCTACATCGTGCGCGATGCCACCACGAAGAAGTGCACGGTGGTCGACAGCAAACCGACGACGACCACCACGACGGTCGTCGGCGACGGCGTCTACAAGACCAAGACGGAAGCCGAATCCGCCGTCAAGACCACGAAGGTGTGCACCGAACAGTGACGAATGAGCGGGCCGAACCCGGCCCGATGTGGAGCACCTGAAGAGGAGGAGGCCTAGAGCAGATTCTGATCAGGCGCGATCATAACCGGCAGCGGTGAAGAAGTTCAGACACTGTTGGGGGGTGAAGGCGGCAACGGCTGCGGCGATGGCGTCGAACAAGGTCTCGATTGATCTGGCAGCCGCCTTTCGAAGGGCTGCTTTGAGCTTGGCGAAGGCCATTTCGATCGGATTGAGGTCGGGGGAATAGGGCGGCAGATAGAGGAGGCGGGCACCTGCCGCCTCGATTGCGATGCCGACCTCGGCGCGCTTGTGTGCTGCGAGATTGTCCATCACCACGATGTCGCCCGGCTTTAGCGTCGGTACGAGAACTTGGGTCAAGTAAGCCTCGAACGCCAAACCATTCATGGGACCGTCGAGGACCATTGGCGCAGTCATGCCGGTCGCCCTGAGCGCGCCGACGAAGGTGGTCGTCTTCCAATGGCCGTGTGGGATCGCTGCGACACAGCGCTGGCCGTAAGGTGAACGGCCATAGAGCCGCGCCATCTTGGTCGAGGCTCCCGTCTCGTCGATGAATACCAGCCGGTGGATGTCGATCTCAGGCTGAGATGCCTTCCATGCCGCGCGTTCAGCGGCCACGTCGGGCCGATCCTGCTCGCTGGCGTGCAAAGTTTTTTTTGAAGGTGATGTTGCGGCGATCGAAGAACCGCCAGACCACGCTCGGCGCGAAACGCTCGCCGTGGACTTTGAAGAGATGGTCGGCGATCTCGGCCAGCGTCATGTCAGGCGTAGCCCCGACCAGGGAGAGGATCTCTGCAGCATGCCCCTCGATCCGGGCCGAACGCCGGTCTCCGCCCTGTGCTCCCGCCTCACAAGTGCCGGTGCTTCGCCACTCGCTGACCAGTTCGATCGCTGTTGAGGGCGCCACGCCGAACCGGCCGGCAGCGCCCCGACTGTCATTCGGCCTGCAATATTGACCCCCGCATTGCCTCACTAAAAATGTTACCGGACAACTTCCCTGTCGAGTCTGGGGCGGAGCTGCCGAATCAGTTCGGTGGCGGCTATGGCAGGGAAGATCAGCATGCGCGCAAAGCGCGAGATCACATCCGCGCTGGCCGAGCGTTATCGGTCGAGCGGGCGGCTCGAGAAGGGACGGATCCTAGACGAGCTGTGCGCCGTTACAGGCTGGCATCGCAAGCATGCGGTACGTGCACTTCGGCCACGCGGGACAGTTGGGCCGGACAAGGTCGAGGCACCGCAAGAGCGCAAGCGTAGATATGGCGCGACGGTCAAGGACGCGATGACAGCGCTGTGGGAAGCGTCGGATCGGGTGTGCGGCAAGCGGCTCAAGGTGATGATCCCGACCTTGCTGCCTGCTCTCGAGCAACATGGCCGATTGCAGCTTGGCCAGTCGGACCGTGATCGTGTTCTGGCCATCAGCGCCGCCACCATCGATCGCCTGCTCGTCGATGTGAAGATCGCAGCGAGCGGCGGCAGGCGGCGCCGCGCCGGATTCTATTCGGCAATCCGGCGCGAGGTCCCGATCCGTACGTTCAATGACTGGAACAGCCCGGTGCCCGGCTTCTGCGAGGTCGATATGGTCGCCCATGGCGGCACGTCGGTGGCTGGCTCGTTCATCCAAACCCTGACGATGGTCGATGTCGCCACCGGCTGGACGGAGTGTCTGCCGCTGCTGACGCGGGAAGGTTCGCTGGTCGTCGAGGCGATCAACCGCGCACAGGGCCTGTTCCCCTGGCTCTTGCGCGGCGTTGACTTCGACAACGACAGCGCCTTCATGAACGACGTCGTCGTGCCATGGTGTCGCCAACAGAAGCTCGAAGTCACGCGCTCGCGCGCGTACAAGAAGAACGATCAGGCGTTCGTCGAGCAGAAGAATGGTGCCGTCGTCCGCCGCCTCATGGGCTATGGCCGCTTTGATGGCGTCGAAACGGCCCGCGTGATGGGGCGCCTCTATGCGGCATCACGACTTTACGTCAACTTCTTCCAGCCGTCGTTCAAGCTGAAGGAGAAGCGCCGCGAAGGGGCTAAAGTGATCAAGCGCTATCATCTCCCATCGACGCCCTACGAGCGTGCATTAGCGCATCCCAAGGTGACCGCCGCCGTGAAGACACGGCTGCGCGATCAGTATCGATCGCTCGATCCGGTCGCGCTGTTGGCCGAGATTCGCGCAACCCAGGACGAACTCGGCAATCGCGTCGATCGTCGTGCCGGACAGGCGCGCGGCCTGCAATCCGCTCACACGAGCAACGCGCCGGTGACCGCGGCGACGTTCGCGAAGACGCTCGGCAAGAGGGTGACCGCCGGCGAGCCGCGTGCCACGCACCGGCGGACTCGTCGGCCCTATAAAACCAGGGTTCGCATGCCGTCCAAGCTCGACCCGCATATTGCTGCGATCGAGGGCTGGCTCGCGGAGCAGCCGCAACTGACGGCGCTCGCAATTGTCAGCCGGCTGAGCGAGAAATACCCTGAGGAGTTCGGAAAGAGACAGCATTCGATTGTGCAACGTCTGCTGAGGGCGCTCAGACGGAGGGCTGCCGAACGGTTGGTCGCCCAAGGCCCGCTCGGCGATGCCACGACCGCTACCCCATTGCCCGGGGTTGTGGACGGCTCGGGCTATGTAGGGCCCGACCCGCCCACAGCCCCTCTCGTCGAGCAAGCGGGGAAAGCCATCTGGCGCGGCCGATCAATCGACATCGGATCGTCATCCGCAATGGCGCCATCAGGGTAACATTTGCAGATGCGGCAATACGAGGGGTCAAATTTGCAAGCCGATTGACACGGCTTGGCATTACGCAGGCTGCATCATTCAGTCCCTCCTTCGCGGCGTACCGTTACGGCGTTCGCAAGAAGCCCTTCCGGATCGTTCGCTCAGGTCACAGCGCTGCGTTCGCGACCCTGAGGCAAGCCATGCTTCACCGCAAGCCCGTTCGGTTGAACTATTCGGGTAAGGAACTGGAGGTCTGCCCGTACGTCCTCGGCCACGCCATGGGCGAGGAGCGAGTCTTCGCTTTGGAGGTGGCCAGTAACGGAAAAAAGGGATCAGGAGACCCCAATTGGGTATGTCTGCGGATTCAGGCCGTGCAGGACGTCCGCCCTCTGGATCGCGCCTGGACCGCCGCCGTCTACCCCGGTCGAATTCAGCGCTGTGTCGACCAGGTGCATATGGACGCAACTCGTCCGTGAGGAAGAGCGCCTCCTAGCGAGCGCCTGGTCGCCAGCCCGCGCTCGACATTTCTTGAGGCTGTTGCCCACCGCATGGAAGGGATTTAGCCGTGGCGGACGCAGTTCATCCGAAGTCCACGCCGCCGAAGACGGACACCATCGCTACCGGATTGGATCCTCAGGCGGTCGCCTTGTGGAAGCGCTGTTCCCAAGGGAGCCTTAGCGTCCTCAGCGCAAAAGCCCCGTCGCCAAGAAGGGCCTGAACGACGAGCATGATAGCCCACACGAACGGCATCTCCCATCCGCCTTCCACGAACCAAAAGCTCTTGCGCAACATCCAGAAGTGGGTTGCACCTATCATCATCGGAAGCGTGTAGAGGCTGACCCACCTGGTGTAGAGACCCAGCAGAAGCAGGATCGCGGACGCAAATTCCGCGCTGAGGGTGTAGGCCAATATCCACTCGGGATATCCTGCCTTGAGAAGTCCGTTCCACCAGAGCCCGATCGGCTTGAGAACGAACTTGCCGTAGAGGGCGGCAATGAAAAGGCCAGCAATCGTGACGCGAAGCAGCAAAGCGGCATAAGGCGCCGTACGTTGGTCAATCATGGGAGCGCACCTTGAAATGCATCGAAGCGTCGTGAGCGTGGCCCATCGGCACCAATTACAAGCCGCCCGATATGGCCGCGGACATCTACTTCTGAGGCGGCGGCTTGGGCATAGCCGAAATCAGGCGGATCTTGAGCTTGCCACCTTCGGTCACGTAGGTAGCGGTCCAAATACCGCCCGTTTCGATTGGCGCGCCGCTCTGATTCTTCCCGGACAGCCGGTAATTGCCGATGGCGAGAGCCATGTCGGAGCCCAGGGGCCACGCTTGGTCGACGGTGATCTCCTCGTGGTCGAATCCGGCCTTGAAGGCGCCCTGATAGAACTCCGCGATGTCGGAGCGCGGCCCTGCCGGATTGACGTGAATGCCGCCCGTCGCGAACAGCGCGGCGATGCCGGCGCCGTCGTGCTTATTGAAGCTCGCCGCATACTCCGACGCGACTGCTTCGACCTTCTGCTTCGGATCGTTCTCGGCGGCGACCGCAGGCAGCGACAAGGCCGTCAGGAAAATGCATGAGAGGCAGGTCCGCAGCATCGCAATTCCTCCTCGAAAATTCGTTGTTCTGAAATCCGTCCCCACCGGGAAGTTCATCGATCTCACATCAATTCGGAAGCGGGGGCAACCGATTCAGGCGTTGCGGCGCAACATCTCTCAGCGCGCATCGATCATCTCGGAAGGCCGATCCCTTCCTGAAGAACGTCGGGGGGCCGTACCGACAGAGCCGAAGGAGGCTGCGCGCAGCGCGAGACTAGGGCAAAGCGTAGGTTTCGTGGTCCACGGACCGAGTACCCTTCGCGACGTGAGCCAATCTCAGACGTGCGCTCGGCAACTCGAAAGTCCGCGCTTCTCCGCGATGCGCCACCCGCGGATCGGCTGAAACGAAGCAACTTGAGCCGAAGACGCCGTGTATTGCGCCTATTCCGCATATCTCTCATCCGATGCCTTCGGCTTGTTACGGCTTGGCCGGATCTTCCGGAGCGGCGCACCTTCGAAAAGCATGTTTCAGGACGATTTGGCCGCAATGGCCCAAACATTGAGCCGGTGGGCCGACTACCGGATTCTGCGGCGTCTGGTCGCCAGACCCGCGTACGTGCCGACACCTGGACAGGACGTCAGGATCGGTGTCCTGCTGGACACCGAGACGACCGGCCTCGATCACGCCAGGGACGAGATCATCGAGCTCGGGATGGTCAAGTTCGACACGCGGAGGACGGCCGCATCGCCGGCGTCCGCGACGCGTTCTCCGCCTTCAACGAGCCGAGTGCGTCGATCTCCGCGGAAGTGACGGCACTCACCGGCATCACCGACGAAATGGTTGCCGGACACGAATTCGACGATGCCGCCATCACGGCCTTCGCCGAAGACGCGGTCATTGTCATCGCGCACAACAGCGGGTTCGACAGGAAACTCGCCGAGCGCTATTGGCCCGTGTTCGAACACAAGGCCTTCGTGAAGGCCCCGCTCGTAGACATTCCCATTCATCCACCGCCTCGCGCATGGCTTTGGAACCACGGCTGGATAGACTAAAAACCTCCGTTTGGAGATCAGGCAAACATAGGGGCGGTTTCGTACACAGCGTGATCTATCATACGTTTGATCAGCCTCGCCCGAGCTGGACGCCAGAATCGCTGTCGGCGCCTCAAGACTCGATTGTCGTTTCGCGTTCAATCGGAGTCTCCGTGTCGGAATAGGGCAGACATTTCAGACGGCGCTTTCCGCTTCCCCGGAGTCAATGCTGGTTCCAACGGAGTCAGTTGGCCGCGATTACGCTTCCATCGGAGTCCCTTGGCGCATGCTCCGTCAGCGGTTGTGCATTATAGTTGACAATTGCGAACGTTTTGTGTACTACAATACACATGCTCGAGGTCCGCCAGACAGACACCTTTACGAGTTGGCTCCGGGCGCTCAAAGACGCAAACGCCGTTGCGCGGATTGCCGCCCGCATCCGCCGCCTCGAACTTGGCAACCTGGGCGATGTGAAACCGGTTGGCGAAGGCGTCAGCGAGCTGCGGATCGACTACGGGCCCGGGTATCGCATTTACTTCATTCAGCAGGGCAATACCGTAATTATCCTGCTCTGCGGTGGCGACAAGCGGACCCAGAACAAGGACATCAGAGCCGCCAAGCGGATGGCGAAGGAGGTTTGATATGCCCCTTAAGACAACCAAGTTCGACGTTCAGGACTACCTTAAGACGCCGGATCAGCAGACAGCCTATCTGGAAGCAGCGCTCGAGAGCGATGATCCTTCCTTCATTGCTGCCGCTATCGGAGATCTAGCCAAAGCTCGGGGAGTTTCGAACTTCTCCCGGGAGACTGGATTGAGCCGCGAAGCGATCTACAAGACATTTCGCGTGGGCGGCAATCCAACGCTTGATACATTAAGCAAGGCGACGAATGTTCTTGGCTACAAACTAACTCTCGTGCGGAAAGATCGGATCGTTGACTCGTTAGTTCGCCGCCCGAGCGGCCAGCGCGCTACGGCAACCAAGGCAAAGAAGCGTGCTTGAGGCGCGGACGTGACCTGGCTGGATGCCGCTGATGGAAAGCAGCCTAGCCGCCAGGAAGCGCTCCAGTCATCTCCAGGAGCTTTCTGAGATGGAGCGCCGCACGGCGGAGGGACCGCCTTGCGGGCCTGCGGCCACCCGCAGGGGCGATAGACTCCGATTGAAGCAGAAAGGCCCAGATCGAACGAGAAACGACATCGATAGTTGCGGCAGGCCGACACTTCTTCGGAGATGCCTCATTATGCGAGAACTGGCCCCTTTGATTTATGCGAGATGTCGTTTCTGGTTGGATCTGAGTCTTTCGCGCTCTATTCGAGTCTACGCCAGCAAATGACGAAGCCCTCTTTTGGGCGTAGCATCCTTTGGGGACCGAATTTGTTCGGGCGTCCTTTAGGGCAACGGAGAGATATCCTGGTCGTCCGCCCGCTGAGGTCTCTGATGGCTTGCTCTATTGCCGAGGTCCTCGATCGCATTCTTCACGAATGGAGTCATAGATGAGCAACGAACCAAGCTCTGATAAGCCCGGCGGAGTCTGGAATTGCTTCGGCTGTCCTTCGGAGATCCGGACCGACAACAGTGAATTGGTCAGCAGCGTATCGAAAGAAGAACTCCTGCAGTCGTTGGTCGTACAGCCCGGAGCCGCGGCCGCGGCGCCTTCTTCCGGTTGACCCCTATCGAGGTGACCCCTGCTCTGTCGCATGCTGACCTCTAACGAAGATCCGGGATGTCCCCGCCGAGCCATCCTCAGCGACAGGAGGTGTCCACGAGCGAAGATGAAATCCGGCACTGTCTGCTCGGCAGGAGGGCGCGAGTTGCTCAATGATATGCCCCGCTCGGGGAAAACGTTGGCCGGAACATGAACCGAAATCGACGTCTCGGTGCGCTCTGGCTTGGTGTACTCATCTCCGAGCGAGGAGCCGCGGACGGCACGATCGAGGCCTACGAAGATGACTTGGACTGCTATTTCCGTTTCCTTGCCGGCCGAGCGAAAGACCTCGCTGAAGTCAGCAGCGTCGATATCGCCGATTACCTAGCATACCTCGATGGACGGGGTTATGCCCGCACCACCATCGAGGGGCGCCGCGCGGTCATTAGAGCCTTACATCGTTTCCTTCATGCGGAGCGAATCACCTTCCGCGACTGCCAGACGCGCGCGGGCTGGGTCATCGGGATCGGCCCCTGATAAGTGTTGGCCGGCAGCCAGAAACCTGCGCGCATTTACCGGATCGCCGCGAGCGGCGGCGGATCTTGCTGCTCGCAGTAAGATGGTTCGCCGCAGACCGGATGACGGGGCTACGCCCTTGACGTCGATGATTTCAGCCGCAAGCTGCGCCAATTCATCTTTTTTACTTAACTCAGGGAAGACGGAACGTTGAAGGGCTCGTTCATAGCGGTGCGCGACGTCACGTTCGATTGCTTCAGCGAGGCCCTCATCAAGAATATTGGATTTCGGCTGAGTCGCATGATCTACGCCTGCTGGAATGATGATGTTCGCTTTTTTCAATTCTTCGACAACGCGCTCGGCGACCTCACCTGGCATTGTACGCTTCATTTGCCGAAGCGCGATAATATCGAAATGCTTTTCCTTTATTTCAGGAAAACATCAATGCGGCGCGTGAGTTCACGCCAGCCAAAAACAGTTACGCGAAAAAGCCCCTCTTTGGCATGCGTCTCGGAAATCGCATTAACGTGGTCCGTGACGGCGACGTCGTTATCCGCAGTGGTCGCAATAATGTATGTGTTGAGGGTGGGACGGAATTTCTTGGCTTCCTTGATTTCCGCATTAATTTCCGCAATCGTCAGCTTGGTCGGCGGCCAAATGCGTTTTCCTTTGCATTGAACACCGGAGTCGGCGCCATTTTGCTTTCCGTAAATGTCGATGCCCTTTTGCCGCTGGCCGCTTCGCCCGTAGCGGACGAGTTCTGGGTCCTTCCAGATGCGTGAAAAGAGATCGGCGCAGATCTCCTCGAATTTTTCCCAGCTTGCCGGCGGGTGAAGTTGTTCGTCAGACATGGACCCGACTGTTTCGACTCATTACCTGGGTTCTAGGGTAGACCTAAAGAACATTTTGAGAACAATTTCAATGTTTTGGCGAAGATTGGAGTTCTTCAACCCATCGAAAAAGAGGACATCTATGAGGACTTTAATCAGCTCAATTTCTTAGATGAATCTTCCGTATGCATATGAGATATTTATGCTTATGACAGAATACTCAAAGGACAAAAAAGAGGACATTTCTGCGGCTCCAGATCGCGGCGAGGCGGTTTTTTCAATGGAACCGCTCCTCATTAGAGAGGATTCTCGCCATCGGGGCGGGCTGACCGATTTGGCGGTCGAGCTCGTCGCCAAGTCGGCCGGTTTCAAGAGAAGCTTGCCGCAAAGCCTGCTGGGCTCTTTGGCTGATCTCGTCCGAGCCATGAACTGCTACTACAGCAACCTCATCGAGGGTCACGATACGCACCCGGTCGATATCGAACGCGCCCTGAAAAACGACTATAGCGCCGATCCCAAAAAGCGCGATCTTCAGCTCGAAGCCAAGGCACATATCGTGGTGCAGCGCTGGATTGACGAAGGCAATCTTCGCGGTCGCGCTGTGACCACGGACGGCATCCGGGATATCCACCGTCGCTTCTGCGAACATTTACCCGACGCGATGTTATGGATCGAGGAGCCCGACACAAAAGAGCGAATTCGCGTTGTGCCCGGCGAATTGCGGCTGCGCGACGTCAAAGTGGGACGTCATATTGCCGTCAGCCCAGGCGCTGTCCCACGCTTTCTTGCTCATTTCGAGAAAACATACAGCGGTGTTGGAAAGGCTGACGCCATTTTGGCCACCGCCGCCGCGCATCATCGCCTTTTGTGGATTCACCCCTTTCTCGACGGCAATGGCCGGGTCACGCGGCTGATGTCGCACGCAATGCTGTTGGACGGTCTCGATACTGGCGCCGTTTGGTCGGTGGCTCGCGGGCTTGCTCGAAGTGATGGCGCATATAAACAGCATCTCACCCAATGCGATCTTCCGCGGCGCAATGACTTGGACGGTCGAGGCAACCTTAGCGAGGAAGCACTCGCCTCGTTTACGCGTTTCTTCCTGGAGACCTGCATAGATCAAGTCAACTTTATGGACTCGCTGATGCAGCCAGATCGGTTGCGTACGCGCATATTTCTATGGGCGGAAGAGGAAACGCGCCTCAGCAAACTTCCACCGAAAGCGGGCGCTGTGGTTGAAGCTATCCTCTATCGCGGCGAACTCCCGCGCGGCGATGTCGCCAATCTTCTCGATCTCACACCACGTCATGCCCGGCGCATCGTTTCGGAACTTCTTAGCCGTGGCGTCCTAACCTCAAAGGGATCGCGCGATCCATTGCTGCTAGCCTTCCCCGCCACCCTCGCCTCGCGCTGGATGCCTGGACTATTTCCGGAGCACACGACGAATGACTGAGGAGGGCTCGAGTTCATCTATGGACACAGAGGCGCGCAAAGCGGCTCTTGAGATCGTTGCTACGCTAGTCTACGTCAAGAAGATCGCCGCAGATCGCCTGCTAAGACCCGCGAGCATCCCCGACGATCTCATCAAACGTTTTCCAAAGGCAAGGATGCGACGACGGGCGATGCGTTCTCAAAGCGCCAAGCGGCATCGCTGATCCTGGATGAACTTGCGCAGACGGGCCAAGATGGTGTCGTCATTCGCAATCTGTTGAAGATTGCCGCTGATTGGACCGCGTTCGAACTTGCCCAGGATGAGTACAAGGCCCGCGCAGTGGTTCAGAACGCGCGAGAATTGATCGGTACACTTGCGGAAGCTGATGCGCGTGAGAAGGCGGACCGCGATGCAAAGGCGACGGCAACGGCCGCGCGCCAAAGGGTCGAACGCGAGGCTAGTCTCAAGCGGGAGAGCGCACTTCTTCTGAACATCGGCGTGTCGACCGGGCCTGGGCACGCCTCTGGCGCGCTTGGCGCGTCCCGAAGAGATCGCTTCCGCAGCTTTATTCCTCGCGTCGGACCAAAGCAGCTACATCGCCGGTATAGACCTTCCGGTCGACGGCGGGCTGACAGCTGTTTAGATGCACAACCCGATCCAGATCTCAGACCCTGAGATTTGCTCGAACTTCGACTTCGACCAGTCGATCATATCTTTGGTTTGAGACCATCCATCCATTTGAAGACGGGAATGGCGCATCGCGCGGGCGATTGCGGATACCCCTTCGGGACGAAGCCTCGATTCGTGGACTACCGAATTAAACGTCGCGGTTTGTGGCGAGATCACATAGGTAAGAAAGTTGCGCTTTTTGGTATCGAGCAGGATTATTCGGAGCGCATCGGCTCGGCGGAACGCGCGTCACGGCCATGTCCGAGTGCCTCGACATCGGCATTGGTGAGGCCGATCTTCCGGCTCATCTCCGAAAGCGCGGTGCCGAGCCGCAGCCGGCCCTCGGGACGCACGGCGGCCTCTAGAATGGCGCGCATTTCCGCTTCCGCGCTGCGATTGTGCTGCGACGCACGGACTTTCAGGGCGCGATGCGCCTCCTCGGAGAGGTTGCGGATGATGACAGCGGCCATGATAGCATCCTCCGGGGACTGATCGCGATGAGTTATTGATAGCATTTTTCAAGGGTGATCGCGGTGGTCAAGCGCCGGCGCGGGAAGTTTAACAATGAGCGCGGCTGCCCCGACGGCTCCATACCAACCATCCGCGGATAATCCGATTTTTCCATCACCCCCAAACCCAAAGTCCGGATAACCGTTAGTTGCTGGCCGCCGCCAATCAAACCTGGTTGCTCGGCTCTGCAGAGCGGCACGTGCTCGCATTAGTGTCCTGGCGTAACCCCCGTTTTGAAACTTTGTTGTTATTTTCACCAGTTGTAAATTTTTCCAACCCCCTAAACTGAATCTATGGGATGAGCGCACTCCCGCCGTCGCGGGCCGCGCATTGCATCGCTATCGTCAATGGAGCGTCAGAGGATGGTGTCGGTCTGCAAAAATACTTCACCGATGTGGCGGGTTTGCACGCGCATCCGTTCGTTAAGGAGACCGGCCTGAAGTGAAGTAAAAAGGTATCGAATTCGACACGAGAATTCGTCTGCGAGTGTCTAGTGCGCCTACGACACCCTGCCGACCGTGCCGGCCCGCGGCATTCGTTCGATATGCAACTTGCAGCCTCAATCCGCCTTTCTTGAATCCGACCCGGCGTTCGATCACTTGGACCTCGAACAAGGTCCTAGATAGTTGGGTCCGGCTCTGCTGTCTTCGAAGCCTTCGTACCAAGAGGCGCGGTCGGCCTTGCGAAGATGTCCCGACCGGTCGGCTCCTGCAGCTTGCGCCACTGCGCCGGCGTGACTCCCATGTGGCTCTTGAAGGCGCGCTGGAACGCGGCTTCGGATTGATATCCCACCGCCTCCCCCACGGCGCCCGTCGAAAGAGATGACTTCCTCAACTCGTTTGCAGCCAGCGTCATCCGGATGTCGATCAGGAGATCGGAGGCCGATCGCCCGAGGTTTTCCTGAAACTGGCGGGCTACCGTGGCACGCGACATGTTGCAAAGGCGGGCGAGGTCGGGAAGCGACCAGGCGCGGGCGGGTTCGGCGAACATGGCAGCCACGGCGGGCGCCAGACGCGGATGACCTGCCAACGCCAACAGGCCACGCGGTGCATCTTCGGCTTCGCTTGCGAGCCGCAGCACAAGCGCGAACATCGCGGTCGACAGCGCGTTCAGCATCGCGCGCCCCCCGAGACGGTCATCCGCCGTCTCGCCGCGCAACAGCGCGACCAGGCCGGTGAGTTGCGTAGCATTTTCTCCTCCGTCGTTACCACCGGCATGCACGACCAGACGAGGCGGCAGATAACTGCGAACGAGGCGGTCGTGCGGGGGCGCGATAGCAAAATGTCCGCACAACAGGTCCAGCCGCTCGCCCCTGCCGGCGTTCTCGCTGATTACGAGATTGAGCTCTTGGCGGTTTCGTGCCGGCTTCGGCCGTGCGCCGCTGCCGTCATGCATGACATGCCGTGGGTTGCCCGGCAGCAGCAGGATGTCGCCGGTCTCGAGCCGCAGCGGCTTGCCGCCGGCCGGATCCTCCAACACGGCCGAGCCGCCGACGACCGCGTGATAAGGGATCTCGTTCGCTTCGCCCGGACCCTGATCTATTCGCCATGGCTCGCCGTAGGAGCAGCGCAAGTCCAAACGGCCGCGCACCGGCATCATCTCGAACAACCTGCTGAGCCAGTCCATCGCGATCTCCCCCTAGCGAGCCGACATGAGACGATATGGCATATTTCTGCGTTTTTGCGACATTCAAAGCCTCATATGGGGCTCTTATTGTCACTCCGCAATCGTTCACCACCCAACCGACCAAGGAGTGCCAAGCATGTCCCGTCTTTCAGTCCCCAATCTCGAATCTGATACCGGTCCGTCAGGCCAAGTCTATGCCCAGATCAAAAAGGCGATCGGCAGCGTGCCGAATACCTTCGCGGCAATCGCTGCCCATGGCCCAGCCGCCCTCAAGGCCATCCTCGCCGCCGACACTGTGCTCGCTGCTGGATCGCTGTCGAAGCGCGACCAGGAAACCATCAAGCTGATTATTTCCGAGGTCGCGGGTTGCGACTACTGCGTCGCCGCGCACAGCCTGCTCGGCAAGCTCGCGGGCCTGAAGCCTGACGAGTTGAAGAACATCCGCGAGCGCCGGGTGACCGGCGATGAGAAGCGCGACGCGTTGATCCGCTTCGTCCGCAAACTCGCGCAGTCCAGCGGCACCGTCAGCGACGAGGAGTTCGCCGCGATCAAGGCCGCCGGCTACAGCAACGCCCAGCTGGTCGAGATCAGCCTCGCTTTCGCGACCACCGTCTTCACTAACGTCTTCAACCGCATCAACGACACCGAGATCGACTTCTCCGCCGTCGCATGAAGCGATGCTGCGATCAGTCAGATCTCCAGCAAAAAGGATCACGACCATGAGTACGCTCTCTATTACCGCTCAAAACCCGATCGTCCGCGCGCTGTACCGGTCCGGCCTCCTCGCCGAGGATCTCGACTATCACGTCGTCCGGGCCTCGATGGTCATCATGTTCCTCTTCTTTGGTTATCAGAAGTGGTTTCCGTACGAGTTCGAACGGCTGGTTCCGTTCATCAGCAACGGGCCGCTGATCTGGTGGCTCTATCCGGTCTTCGGCCACGCGGGCGCAAGCTACTTCCTGGGCGCCTCTGAGTTTACCTTCGGAGCCCTGCTGCTCGCGGGATTCTGGGACAAGCGCCTCGGCGTCCTCGGCGCTCTCGGCTCGACGGGGACCTTCATTGCGACCGTAACCATTATCCCCTTCATGCCGGAGGGCTGGGACGTGGCTGCGGGCGGCTTTCCTGCGATGACCGGCAACGTGCCTTTCCTGATGAAGGACGTCGTGCTGCTCGCGGTCTCGCTCTACCTGCTGAGACAAGACGTGGTTCGCCTGACGCGGTAATGCGCACTCCCGCTGATGGCGTTGCGTCGCCGGCGAGCTTCACGCTCGCCGGCGATTGCGCGTCTGGCCGCGAGCTCTCCCAATGGCGCTTTCCTGCAACATTTGTGGCATATTAGCGGTTGCAATTACGACTTCCGGCTCGGCCCCTAGGTTTCTTCGCGCCGTGTCGTCACCGGCTCTTGCCCGAAACCGAAGATGAGCGCTCTTCTAGCAGCTTTCCCCGCCGCCGCCGCGACTCTCCCGAGCCCCCGCCAGCGGCATACTTCAGTGTCTAGGGGCGCTATCGGTAGGCCGAGCGTCATTGGGTGAGCGCTTCTGGTCGATGAGGGGCCTCGTACCGGTCGCCCGAAGCGGACCCACCTTCCGCGCTCAGGCCGCGGACCTCAGAGCAAGGTGACGGCCGATGCACGAACCATGATCTTGTCCTGCTGGAAGTCGGCCTCCAATCGCCGCCGGTAGCTGGTCCACCAAGACTCCTCCAGTGTTTCAGTCAAGACTTCGAACACTCTGATCTCGTCGCGAAGCGTCTTGTCGCGAACCGTCTTGTGCCCCTCCCGAGTCGTGCCTTGGGCAGGAGAACGGGTGAATGCCGTCAATCCGCCAAAGCGCTCAGTCAACCTCTCGCGGGGCGCGCAAAACTCCTCGGAATCGAACGGCCGTGCCTTCCTTCGTTGTCGTTCAGGGGAAGAAGTATCTCGCCCAGGTGTATCGGAGACTTTTCCCTTCAGAACCGTAGCAATCCGAACATGAAAAGCAGCGCGACCGTAATGAGGGCAGAGACCAGCAGAGAGCCAAAACAGCCAGGCGGTTCGAGAAGAAGAAGAATATGTTGGGCCTGCGAAGGTCGGTTAACCAGCCAACCCCGACGGCGTTCCGGAATGCCGGCCGTCTGCCCCTGGTCTGTCGTCAAGAAGTGTGCCGATCAGTCGGAGCAGCGCCTGGTGTTCGGGGCCGCTTCCGCCCGTGCGAAGGAATTGTCCGATCTCCGTCAGCGAAGTCCGTCCGCCGGAGCTGCGGTTCGGCTCGTGCTCCACCATCGGCACACCGGATTGCTGATCCCGAACCAGCCGCCAGATGTCACTATTGGCGCTTTCGTAGAGAACTCTCGCGGTCATGCCGTTCAACAGCTTTGGCCGAGCGGTGTTCCCTATAAGTGGCAGGGTAAGAACCAACGCTCAAGCGCCGCGTTGAGTCTCCAATGTCGGACGCTTTTGATTATTTTCGTGCCCACGCGATCCGAGCCCTTTGCAAGGCACGAACGATGCCTTGCGGCAGTGACCGGGAGGTCGGCACGGTCTCGTGCGGAACAAGCGCGCGCCAGCGCCCCTTCGTGTTCTTCGCCGCCAGGCTCAGTCCGTGGACCAATCGTCCTCGGTCAACTTCGTCTCCAGGCGCAAGGTCCGCTGCGCTACAGTGCCGAAACCGAGTACCCGATATCAGGACGAACTTGAACTGCCCGGCGAGCAGCATCTGCAGGATAGGCGTCAGCGCGTCTCAGGGTATGCCGATGTTTCCGGTATGCCGTCCGGAGAGGCATTGAGCGACCCGAGCGCGATCGGCTTCAAGTCCTTGCGCCGCTCTTCCTCGGGGTCGGTCGAAGGGAGCGGCGAGATCTCCGCCCTGTCGGTCTTCAGGCCCGCCTGCCCGTACTGCCGTGAACCGTCATGACGTTCGCGCGCTCTGCCGCAGTCGCAGGATCGAAAAGAGGCCGGGAAAGCACGAAGTCGAACGATGACTTCGCCTGCTCGGTTACCGTCGCTAGCGATACTATTGAGCGACCGGCGAACTTCTTCCAGATTTGGCGGTTGAGCGCTCAGCCAGTCCAATCCGGCCTGTGCGTTAAGCGCCGTCGCCGTGATCGTATTGACGATCGCACCATAGATACGCACCAGCTCCGCCGAGGTCTGAAATGGCATCTGCCCGTTCGCTTCGGTCGTAGCTCCCTCCGTTTTCTGAAACGAGCGCCGCGCACGCCGCTTCTTGCGTATCCGTTGATTCATCCCTGTGCTCCTTTATGCTATTCGAACTTTGGCGAAGACTTCGCTATTCAAGGAGGCGGCGGCAGAGGTGTCGCAGCAACATCAATCGTCCCATCGGGAAGTATCGCCGATCTTCTCCCTTGAATGGATGCCGAGCTTTGGATTACTCCCGACTGCGCGGCCTTACTCGCGTCGCCGCTACACGTTGCCGCGGCAGCATTTGTTGCCATTGCTCGTTTCTTTTTTGCTGCAAGATCGCCTCGTCGCACCCGAGTAATTTCCTGAAACGGCCCGTCACAATGAAGCGACCGATGTTTCTTCTAAAAAGGTGCTGGCGCCCGCCAGAAAAGAGCCTCACCGCCGCGAAATACTTACGAACTCCCGCTGCTTGAAGTATAGCTGCACGACTCAGGCTTTCTGAATTTCACGGGCATTTTTCCTCCTCTTGGCTCAGACGGCATCCTCAAATCGGCTGGTGAATCGCAGGCCCGCACTTGAATCTGATCGCGGTCACCTGCCGCTCGCCTCTGTTCCAGCGCCCGCTCACCGCGCGGTTGCCTAGCAGCCTTGGTTTTACTTTACTCCGCGAGCTGGAGTGTTGAATGCTACCGAGGATCAAACATATGCTCGATCGTATCACCGAGCTCGCTGACACTTCGAATGCGGTTGGGTTTAGTAATGCCGGACTAACTCCGGTTCGTTGAGACCCTTGCGCTGGCGAGCAGCAATCAACTGAGCGTCAATTCTCACTCTTAGAGTGCTCCCTAGTTCCCCTGAAGCTGCGCCAAGACGGAGCTCTCCCGCCACATCCTCACCGTCCGAACTTCGGACCTGATGTGCTCGCCCGCGTCGACGAATCGAGACCGGGCATTTCACGCATCACAAGGAAAACGTGATCGATGTTAATGCGTAGCGTCCTTAACCGCTCTCGTAAGCCCCCATATCGAGCTGACATTTCTGCGCACGGGACGAGTGTCAGAAGCTATGACTGAAGAGCATCAGTGAGAGATCGCGCTAGTTTCAGCACCAATGCCGGTCAGCGCCCGCACCTGAAGAGTCGCGAAACGCTCTTCACTGGTTGGCTCTGCTGCAGAGAGCACCGTTCCGAGCCAACCAGCGATAAAGCTCAACGGAATGCTGATGATCCCTGGATTGATAAGCGATATGAGCGGCTGGACTTCCGGCAAGATCAATCCCTTCGGTCCAATGACCGCGGGCCCCACCAAAACGAGCCCCACAGCACTAACGACTCCGGTGATGAGTGCCGACATCGCTCCAACGGTGTTAAATCTACGCCAGTAGAGCGAGTACAAAATTACGGGAAGGTTTGCGCTTGCCGCAACAGCGAAGGCCAAACCGACCAAGAATGCGACATTGAGCGATTTGGTCGCTAAGGCCAAGACAACGGCAATTGCGCCGACAGAAATGGTTGCGATCTTCGCCGCCCTCACCTCGCTCTGTTCGCTCCCGCCCCCTCTTTTAATGACGTGCGTATAAACGTCGTGAGCAATATTCGAGGCTGCGGCCATCAGCAGTCCCGCAACCACCGCAAGGATAGTTGCAAAGGTGACGGCAGACACGAATGAGACCAAAATCTCGCCACCCAGCGTGCCGTTTCCGCCACCCAATTCCAGGGCAAGGAGAGGCGCCGCGCTGTTTCCGGCTTTGTTTGCAGCCAAGATGGTAGTCCGTCCAACAAGCGCTGCGGCACCAAAGCCAATGATCGTCGTCATTATGCAGTACGCGCCAACCACACCTATTACCCAATTGGCGGAGATACGCGCATCTTTAGCGAGTGGAACCGTGTAGAACCGCATCATGATATGCGGAAGACCCGCGGTACCGAGAGCCAACGCAACACCTAGAGATACAAGATCAAGCTTGTTCGAGAAATAGAGTCCAGGCTCCAGGAACGAGTCGCCTTGTCCGCTCTCCTTGGCTGCAGCGGATAGCAGCGCATCGAGACTAAAATTGAACCGCTGCAAGAGAAGGAACGTAAGAAGGACGATCGCCCCCATTATGAGCAGCGCCTTGACAATTTGAACGTAGGTAGTAGCGACCATGCCCCCGAAAAGAACGTAAGCGACCATCAACGCGCCCACCAATACGATTACTATATTCGGATCAACCGGCAGCAAGAGTGAAGCAATCGCGCTAGCGCCCACTAGCTGCGCCAACAGATAGAACAACCCAATAGTGACTGATGAGAAGGCTGATGCCGCCCGAACGGGTCGGGCCTTCAACCGATATGCCATCACGTCAGATAGCGTGTACTTTCCGGAGTTCCGCAATGGCTCCGCAACAAGCAATAAGATAATTATCCAACCAACGATAAAGCCAAACGAATAGATCAACCCGTCAAATCCAAACAGGGATGCTAATCCTGCGATTCCAAGGAAGGATGCCGCTGACATGTAATCGCCGCAGATCGCCAGGCCATTTTGCCAACCGGACAGCCGACGCCCCGCCACGAAGAAACCGGTCGCGTTTTTTGCTCTTCGGATGGACCAATAAGTGAGCCCAAGACTCAGAGCGATAAAGCCAGCAAAGAAGGCAACGGTGAACCAATGCCCATGAGCGGAACTGATCATCGTTTTGCCCCCGTCGTCTCCGATTTGCGCACGGCCTCGAATGCTTGCCGCACGATGGGGTCGACCGTCTTGCCGACCTCTCTCGTGTAAACAATCGCCACGGAAAACGTCATCACAAACTGCGCGATTGCCAACACATAGGCTACATTCACGGAGCCGACGACCTTGTGGGTAACTACCCCAGGAAAATAGGCTAAGAAGATCAACGAGCCGAGATAAATTACCGAGCTCGCGGCAACCAGCGGCGCAACTATTCGAAATCGACGGCTTGCAATCACCGCAGCGAAATGTCCCGAAGCGAGGTTTTGGCCGGCTTCCGTCGGCCTGAAGTCCGAAACCGGGCGCTTGCCGTCAAAGGAGTGCGCCGCATCTGTAACCACCATCACGTGCTCCGTTCGCTTCCGGACCGTCGCCGCCGATCCACGCATCGCATCCGTCTCGCTACTTCGACCCATAATGGACGATGCCGGGCAATAAATGAAATCGTTTGTATTTATTTCGGCCATAATCTATGTTTATGCCATGGAGCTCTATCAAATCCGGCAATTTGTGGCCGTCGTCGAATCTGGCAGCTTTACCAGAGGCGCCGCTCGCGCCTCGGTTTCGCAGCCTGCAATATCTGCATCGATTGCGAAGCTTGAGTTGGAACTGGGTCAGAAGCTGCTGGAAAGGCGGCGCGGCTCGGTGGTACCGACCGGCGCTGGTGTAAAACTGCTGGCGAAGGCCAACGAGATCCTGTCCGTCTGCAACAGCATCAAGATGGATCTACGATCTACTTCTGAAGTCAATGTCTTGCAGATTGGGGTACTACGAACACTTCCGACCAGTCATGTTGCAGCTCTGCTGGATGCCTTTCGCCGTTGCAACCCGGATGTTGCGGTCCAATTGTTCGAGGGAACGCGAGAAGACCTGGAGCAACGCTTAGGCCAGAAGAAACTTCAGCTGTGCCTGACTAGCTTGAAAAATTGCGAGAATAGGAGGAACACCGTTACTCTGTTGACTGAGCCGTACGTGCTTGCAGTTAGCGCTGATCATCGGCTGGCCAAACGGCCGTCGATCTTACTTCAAGAGATCGCCGGTGAGCGGTTTATTTCTCGAACGGGCTGCGAAACTTTTCAGACCACCACCGCATTATTCCGAGCTCGCGGAATTCGCACCAACGTTGTTTATCGAACAGACCAGGATGATCGCGCCTTGGGATTGGTTGCGGCGGGCGTCGGGGTCGCCTTGATGCCAGCACTTTATCATGCGCCTGGTGTCTTCAACATTCCCATCAAGGATTTCCCGCTAACGCGAACAATCGGTCTTAGATGGGCGCCTCGGGCCCAGAAAAACGAGGCGCTGCAGGCGCTCATCACGTTTACTTCCAACCATAGTTGGGGCTCGGATCTATTCTCCGGAGTCAATCGGCGAATTGTACGAACGGCTTAGTTAGGCAAGGTACCCTTGCCGAACAGCCACCGCGGCAGGCTCGATTCTCGTTCGAACTCTAACGCCGTCAGGAGAGCGCCGTGAGGCGCACCTGCAGAGCTTCAGGCATGCTCGCAAACCACTTATCCTCCTGTCCAGGAGGTGGAAGAACCTGTCCAAACTCTAAGACGCCTTCCGCAGGGATGTCAGAGATGTAAATCCACACGTTCTCCCGTTCGACGTCGGCGATATTGCTGACATCGTGGGCGATCCGCTCCATGATTGCCTTCTTCTGTCCTTCGGTGCGACCACTTCTGATATCGGCGCGTATCCATATAAGCCCTTCGGGCGCTGGTTGGCCGCCGATGAAATGAGACGCGGGCAGGATATCGTTGAACATGACTTGCACAAAGTAGCGTGGAGCGACCGCTTCCTCAGCATGGATGGCAGTGATGGTCGCGGCGATCTCCGTCCGTTGCGTCGGTGTCAACCGCCCTGCGGCTGTCGAACAAACATAGGTAGGCATGGCTTCGATCCTCATGTGAAATACTCTTGATCCGCGTCGAAATCGGTCTTGATATCATTAGAGATAGGGGCCGCCGCCCCTGCCTGCCGATTTCCAATCGCCGCTGCATAATGGATGACGACTTGCCATAACTGAAATTGTTTATACTTATTCTGATCATAATCCGTGACTATGGAACAATTTGATGCACCTCGGGCGGCGCTGCAAAACTGGCCAGCGACGGCGCGGCGGCCAAGTCGGACACACGGCCAGTGCCGCAGATGATCTAGGGCCAGCTACCGAGCTGCGCATCTTCGCGTACCCTGGCTCCCATTGGCGCGTGCAATAATCTCAGCATCGGCCGTGATGACGCACTATGCGAACCAGATCGTTCTGCCGGTCTTGATGACGTCGCTCTCAACCGCCAGCCATTGCGGCAACTTCCAGGGCGCCTAAGCTTGTGCAGAGTCGCATCACTCCAAGGAGCGCGCCGAGACCTGCTCTCGACAGCTATTTTTTACTCCCACCGATTGCGCTGCATACAGTCGATATCCTATTCTGCGAGCAGTTCCGGTTCCTCCGAGCCCGGCACGCGCGTCTCTGACCGGAGTCTATCTGAATCAGATCGACCTGAGTTTCGCGCCCGTCGCGTCTCGCTGAAGACGTCGCAGATTGCTTCTGACCAACCTGCGATAGACGACAGGCAGCATCAGCAGCGACCTCGTATGCCGCAGATGCTGAGGGATCTCTGCGGTTGCGGCAGTCTTCTCTACCACGATGCGCCAAGCCTCATCTAGCGCCGAAGTCCCGCCCCTCGTCAGCTTGATCGTGCGCATTGTGATGACGCAATGAGATTCGATCGAAAGCAATAAAAGATGACGCCAGTATCTGAACATGAACTTTCTCGCTCCATCGTGATCGCTTTTGACTTTTCGTGGCTGCCATCCTCCTCAGTCATAGAGAGCAACCTTGCGCTGGTCTGCTTTGGAACAATGGTGTCGACCGGATGATAGGTCGAGGTCGGATCCTGCCAAAATCATCGACGACCCGGATCATCGCAAGTACCGGAACGTGAGCCGTCCCTGGTTCCAGCCTGACTCCTTCAGGCACTGGAGCCCAAGCTGGCGTCGCTGTCCAAGGACATACTGGAGTTGATAAAGGGGCGGGGCGATCCTCTCGCGATGCTCGCACCGCATGCACGCGTGGGGAGATGGGCGCGGATTACGTGCTGCTCGGCGAGCCGATGCAAACGACCAGGGATCGTCGGCCGGGCGATGGCGCGTGCAGCTAGTGAGGTCTGAATGCGCGCCGTGGGACGAAGCCGATGCGCCAAAACGAGCGCTGGAAGATCCAAACGTAAATCGACAGCGATCAATGCGCGCGTTGAACGCGTGATCGTTTGAGGGTATACGACACCACCCGATCAAACGCATCGAGCGCCACATCCGTCGCCAAATTCACCATCTGTCGGTAATCGGCTTCGCTAAACTGAGTGAAGCTATCCCGGATAGCGGCGGCCAGCTCTTCCTCGGTCACCGACGAACGACCCGGCATTGTTCGTCCGGTGAGCTGACTATATAAATTCAGGCGGTAGACTTCGGCCGCAACTTGCCAAGCCCAATCTTCGAGATTTAGCTTTTCGATCATCAGGTAGCCGCGTGCAAATCAGTAGGGGGCCGCGGAACGTTCAGATAAGCGGTGAGGCTTGTTGAAACCAACCGAAGGTTGGTGCACTGTCCGCTCAGGTTGCGCGTTCACCGGTGCGATCGCAATACAGGATGAACGGCCTTGCGTCAGCCGCTCCTTGGGACCTTCCGATCCTGGGTGTAACCCCTTAAGGCAGGCCGTCGTTTCGGACCCTGATCTCTAAATTCGAACAGCAGTGCGAATACCGGCCGGATCATTCCTTCCAGCACCGTCCGAGAAGGGTCGATCCGCGCGAAGACGCGGATGCCCAGTAGTTCCCCCAATAACATCCGAGCCAGGTCTTCCTTCGCCTGCGACGTTGTAACCGTACCAGCCCGCTGTCCGGCAGCCACGCTGCGCAGGAAGAAGCCTTCGACCTCGCTCAAGAACGTGTTCACGATCTGGTGGAAGTCCCGGTCCTCGTGAACGTTCTCCAACGTCGAGTTGACGAGCAGACAACCTCTTTTCCGCTTATCGGTCACAGACCGGTCGATGATTTCGCCAAAGAAGGCGCGGATAGCCTCGGCCGGCCCCACGGTGCTCTCAAGGCGGCGTATCCGCTCGCGGAATGTCTGCTCCAGATACCGGTTCAGCGCACTCCGGTAGAGGGTCCGCTTGTCTCCGAACGCGTTGTAGAGGCTCGCGCCGGCGATGCCCATCTCGTCCGCGAGTTCCCGAACCGAGGTGGCCTCATAGCCGCTCAGCCAGAAACGCTGGATGGCAACATCCAGCACGGCGGCTTCGTCGAACTCTCGGGGTCTGGCCATGTCTATCCCGTCGCCTTTATTTTTCCCGGCCTTTCGGCCCTCTCCAATTGGAGCGTTGCTCCGGAGCGTCCTTGATTACCACATCGATCCGTCAGCATTCCAGAGGTCGGACTCGACATATTGTAGATCGTGTGATCTAAAACAACCGCCAGCCGGATCTCCGGCGCGGACGAGGTTTTCTGGCCCGCCACAGGGCATTCTGGATCGACCGAACTAAAGATGCAGTCAATCGCGAGGAAATGACGATGATCCGCTTCTACTTCCACCCGACACCCAACCCCGCCAAAGTCGCGCTGCTGCTTGAGGAGGCCGGTCTCCCCTACGAAGTCGTACCGGTCGACACAAGCGAAGGCGAGCAGCACACGCCGTCGTTCCGCGCGATCAATCCTAACGGCAAAGTGCCGGCTATCGTCGATACCGAAGGCCCCGGTGGCAAGGAAGCACGCGTCTTCGATTCCAGCGCAATTCTTCTCTACCTCGCGGAGAAGACCGGAAACTTTCTGGGCTCGAAGGAAGACCGCTCCGAACTGTTGTCCTGGCTGATGTTCATCGCCTCGGGGCTCGGTCCGTTCTCAGGCCAGTCGGTGCATTTCCAGTTCGCCGCACCCGATGGGCTCGACTACGCGAAGAACCGCTATCGGCGCGAAGCCGAACGGCACTACCAGGTGCTAAACGACCATCTGGCCGGTCGCGAATTCATCGTCGGCAACACATATACGATCGCCGACATCTCCGCGTGGGGTTGGGTCGATCGCGCGTCCCGAGTCCTCAGAGGAGCCGAAGACCCTCTTGGACCCTACCCTCACCTCAAGCGCCTATTCCAAGCTGTCGACGCGCGACCAGCCGCCGCGCGCGCGCGCGCGGTCGGGAAGGATCATGATTTCAAGAAGACCAACGACGAAGAAACGAAGCGGGCGCTCTTTCCCTCCAACTATCCGAAGGCGACCGGCTAATTAGAGGCCGCAAGCAAGACCTACCGAAAGGAAACTAGACATGAACCTGAAAGGGAAACGAGCGCTCATCACCGGCGGCTCCAGTGGAATCGGAATGGCGATCGCGAAAGCGATGCTGTCCAAAGGCGCAAAGGTCGTCATCAGCGCTCGCAGACAGGACGTGCTCGCAACCGCGGTCGAAATGCTAAGCAAAACCGGCCCTGTCCAAGGGGCCGCGGCCGACGTAGCCACCGAAGAAGGCCGAGCAACAATGCTCGCCATTTCCAACGAAAAGCTGGGCGGGCTGGACGTGCTCGTGAACAATGCCGGCGCCGTCAGAGCCGGTCGCTTAGAAGAGACGAGCGAAGCCGACATCCGGACCATGATCGAGGTCGACCTGGTCGCGCCGATTATGCTGACGCGAGCCGCCCTACCGCTGCTGCGCGCTAGCGGAGACGGAATGGTGGTTAATGTCACTTCCGGGATCGCCTTGGTCGCGGCACCGTTCTATGGGACTTACGCCGCCGTTAAGGCGGGCTTGGCCAAATTCGGCGAGTCGCTCAGACGCGAGCTCAAAAACGAAGGCGTTCACGTGATGACCGTTTACCCGGGCGCGACCGAAACGCCAATGATGGCCTCGAATCGCGCAGGTCCCGAACTCGGCTTCACGCGTGAACCCGCGTCAGCGGTCGCCGATGCCACGATCGCGGGCATGGAAGAAGCTTCATTCGAGGTGATCCGGGGCGGCGAAGCACGCACCAAGATGATCGCGCTGAACCGTGACGATCCTGGCGCGCTCGACAAGCGCTTCGCCGACCTGAAGCCTGCGCTGCTTCTAGCGGTCCGCGACCATTCGGCGCTGTGAATGGCAAGACTCCCCCCGGCGCCGAAGACGGCCCTCCCCGCGCCGGCTCTCGGACAGATGCCATCAGGCGCTGCTTGATTAAAGACTTAAAGTTATATGGCTTCCGCACCCACGTCCACCCATGTGCGGCGGATCGCTTTCTCTGGCCGGCGTCCGAACATTGGCGCCCAGATGCGCCTCCAGATTAGTGAGGTCGACCGCGATCGTCTCGATGCCGGTGATCGGCCTACGCGCGAGCGCACGCACGCTCCAGCCTTGCCGTTTCAATTCCATCGCCACCGAGTGGCCGACGATGCCGCTGCCGCCGGGGACGAGGGCTACGCGCCGTCCATCTCCTGTGATCATATTGGATCTCCCGCTTGCACCCAAGCTCAGTTGCCACACTCAAACCGCGCTCAAGCCGCCATCAACGACGAGATCGGCACCGGCAACGTAGCTGCTTTCGTCGGAAGCCAAGAACAGCGCTGCGGCAGCAATCTCCTCGGGACGACCAAGGCGATTGAGCGGAGTGGCTGCCTTAAAGCTCTCTCGTATCGCGTCAGCGCCTTCTTTCGTTGCTGCCTGTGCATCGATGATAGGCGTGTCGATCGCACCAGGGCTGATTGCGTTGATACGGATGCCACGGTCCTTGAGTTCGGCCGTCCAAGTGCGCACAAATGAACGAACGCTTGCCTTGGTTGCGCTGTAAGCGGTGTAGCGCGGAATCCCCTTGAACGCAGCGATCGACGAAATCAGGATGATCGCGCCGCCGTCGCGGAAGAGAGGCAGCGCCTTCTGAACTGTGAAGAGAAGTCCGCGCACGTTGACGCCGAAAGTCCGGTCGAAGTTCTCTTCGCTTACCTCGATGAGCGATTCCGGATCGATCAAGCCTGCGTTTGCGACCAGAATATCGATCCCTCCCTTCTCGCGATTAATTCTTTGGTAGAGCCGATCGATATCCTGGAGGTTCTGCACGTCCCCCCGAACGGCGCTCGCCCGTTCGCCAATGACGGCGACCGCCATGTCGAGTTCGTCCTGCCGCCGGCCGGTGATGTAGACAAACGCCCCCTCGCGCGCAAACCGCTGGGCCGTCGCGAGCCCGAGACCGCTGCTACCGCCGGTAACCACCGCTACTTTATCCTGCAGTCTGAGCATCGTTTCCTCCTCATTGAACCAGCGGCTTTCGCGTACGGCGCGCCGCGCAGGCTCTCCATCTTGAATTTAGTTCGATGCCGGCGGCAAAAGCTTCCGATCGATCAGAGACTGCAGCGCGTTGCGGAACGAGATTTCTGTATCGATCGTCTTCGTAAACCCCGCTCGGCGCAGCTTGATGGTGCTCACGAAGGCTCGAGGTCCCGCCGGAGCGCCATAGGCGAACGCGAAATCCGCATGCTGGTCCCCCTGACCAACCAGCTCACGAAGGTTCCGCGAGCGAAGACCATGCTTTGCGACGATTTTGTCCCAGACGGCGGCGTTTTCAGCGATGTAGGCCGTCACGCTGGTCGGCGCGTCCGGGCCTGCCTTGACCCCGAGGGTCTCGGCGACGCCCGCCCACGCATTGCGCCACTCGAACACGTCGCCATTGGTGATGTTGAAAGCCTCGTTTGCTGCCTTGGGCGACTGAGCGGCCCAGACCATCACGTCGCCGACGAGATCCGCGTCGGCGGCCTCCCAGACGAACGACGGCCCGCCAGGAAATCCGAATGGCTCACCCTTCTCACGGCGGATCGCCGCGTAGACGCCGATGGCGGGGAGAACGTTCAACGCGCCCGGAGTGGGCCCCGTGACGAGCTGCGGCCGCAGCGCGGTGTAGTTGAACCCGTGTTTGGCGCCAGCCTCGCCGACATAGGCCTCCTGGTCGAAGAAGAAGTTCGGGTGATCCTTGCGGGCATCACGTTCGCGAGCCGGGATCGGGATCGGGTGCAGGTGCACGCCATAGACCTTCGTCCCCTGCAGGATGCTGACGTGCTGGAAGTTAGAAGCGGCGCGAACGATCGGCTCGACCACGTTGCGCAGCATGGCGTTGTTAGTGTCGATCTGGTCCTTGCTCGACCAGCCGGCCACGAGCTCAGGCTTCTCGTGCAGAGCCGTGTAGGCGATGTGCGTAACGTGCGTCAGCGGCTCGAAGGCGGCGCGGGACTTTTCCTGGTCCCGCAGGTCCACGGAAAGAAAAGGGACGTCGCGGCCGCTCGGCAGCTCGGGCTTGCGGCGCGAGACGCCGACCACGTCCCAGCCTTCATCAAGAAACTTCTCGATGGCTGCGACGCCCAGCAGGCCGCTTGCACCTGTGACCAGGACCTTCTTCCGCGCGATGTTTTCTTGATTGGTCGTGCTCATGTTCCGACCTCCTCTTGTATTCGTAGATATTGGCCCTCATTCGTCGGATCTGAGAGGCGGGGGAACGTGAGCCCTTGATCGTCTCCCGTCACCCTTGCCGGTGATAATTGCGCATCCGCAGCCGCCAGGGCAGTTGCCTCAAAGCGATTATTTTCATTCCGGGCAGGAATGACAGGAGCCCATACCTTTCGCGACTGTCCCGCACGGTCATGGCCGGCGAGACGATCGCTTGAGGAGTAAGATCGCGCGGATCTCCGGCTTGCTGCGCTCGCTTTCGGGCCGCCGTGACGCGAGATCGTGACACAGGCGATGCGTCTGCTGGTGACGCGAGATCTGGCTCGCAATGCGGCTCGAATACTGGACGTCCTTGTGACGGTTGAGAACATCCGCCATCGTCGTCGGCTGAGCCCTGCCGGATTTCACAGATGGATCGAGAAGATCACGGAGTCCCTCCTCGGATTATCGGAGCGCTAGTGCGCCGGCAGCGCGAACCAGAGGGACAACCTTTTTCGTTTGCTCTGAATGGAACTCCGAAACACGACCCGATCGCCAGCTTCTGACGAGCGCGCGCGTCCGCCCGCCTCTCTCCGTAAGCTCGGCACCGGTGCCGCCCTCCTTCATCTGCTGCGCGGCCGCAATCGAAAATCCCGAGGCTGTCCATCCAGCCGAACCTTCGACGCCGTCGCGCCTTTCACGCAGCCGCGCGGCGGCACGATGAAGACCAGCGACAGGCTCGGCGCGACCCAATTCGAGAGCCTTAAAGACTATGCAGGTGTCTGGCAGGAGTGCGGCAAGCGGCCACGCGCAAGAGGTCAGTCCCAGCCGTGCGCGATGCTCTTGATGAAGAGATAAGTCAAGGCTTCCACGCTGCAGCGGCCGCCGGTCGGAACGACTACAGCAGCCGCCGCGGCAATGCTGTGTCGTCCATGCCCGACAAACACGAATTGCTCTGGGCCTTCAGGCGCTAGGAACCATGTTTTATTGCCGCTCCTCGTATTTGTTGCAGCGAGGGTCGCCTCGTTTCACCCGGACAAGCTCTTTGAAGAACGGCGCCTCGCAGTGAAGCAGTGTGTAGAGCTTGTAAGAAGGCGGTGGCACTCGCCAGCAAAGAGCCTCGCCGGCGGACACTTCGTACGTATCCCCGCTGCTCAAAGCATAACTGCACGAAGTTTCAGGCTTTCTAATCTTCTCTTGTGCGTGCGCCGACACCAGCGAAGCCAAGGTGAGGAATGCCACTAAGAAAACACGCATTTGCTCTCCTCCGCAACGGTGCGATCGCAGGCCTCGGAAACAGGACGCAAACATCCGCGCCACGACGGCCCACTAGCTAGGTCAAACATACATCTCCCGGCAGCTTGGGCGAAGAGCCTTCCGGGCGCGGCTGAGCGGCGCTGTACTGGCCCTTCGGTGATCTCGGCGTGCCGCCGGACGGCCGACCAATCCGCAAGCCGCAGTGCCGCGTTCTGGTAGTCATCGAGGGTTGCAACCTTCATGAATGTCCTCCCTAATGGTTATGCAGGTCGCCGCCGCTCGGGGCAAAGAAGTCGGCCAGAGCCCCCCGATGGCGGCGAACCCAGCAAGCCGCTTGCGCCTGTGACTAGGACCTTCTTCTTGCTTTGATTGCTCATGATTTACCAACCTCGTTGCATGATTTACCACCCTCGTTGTCGGATGAGCAGGTGTTACTTGTCGAAGCTATGCGGAGGTGGCGTTGGCCTCGAGCCATTTCGTGATGTTGGCCGCGGCATCGCCGTAGAACGTCCGATAGAGATCCTCGGTTACGTAGCCGATGTGAGGCGTCGCCAGGACGTTCTCCAGCTTCCGGAAGAGATGATCCGGAGCCAGCGGCTCGTCATCGAATACGTCGACGGCCGCACCGGCGATCCGGCGCGCCTGCAGCGCCTCGATCAGGGCCGCCTGGTCGACGATCGGACCACGCGATGTGTTTACGAGTCTCGCCGTCGGTTTCATCCGAGCGAACTCGGGTTTTCCGACCAGTCCTCTGGTTCGGCCGCTCATGACGAGATGCACCGTGACGACGTCAGCCTCACGGAACAGCGTCTGCTTGTCCACGAGACTGGCGCCTGCGGCGCTGGCTGTCTCCTCGGTCAGGTTCTGGCTCCAGGCGATCACCTTCATGCCGAAGGCGAGACCGATGCGCGCGACTTCTTTTCCGATGTTGCCCAATCCCACGATCCCGAGGCTCTTGCCGCGCAGGTTCGAGCCCAGGCCGGTCTGCCACCCGCCCGCCCTGAGCGAAGCGGCCTCGCGGTCGATACCGCGCATGCTCGCCAAAATCAATGACCAGGCGAACTCGATGGTCGGAGTGGCATCATAGCCGGTCGCCGTGATCGCTATGCCGAGATCGCTCGCGGTCTGGGTGTCGATGGAGGCGTTGCGCGGCCCCGTTGAAGCTATCAGCCTGAGGTTCGGGAGCTGCTTCAAGATGTCACTTGGAAGCGGCGTACGTTCGCGCATGACGCACACCACCTCGAATGGCCGCAATCGCTCGACGACTGCCGAGGGATCGGCGAGGTGATCGCTGAATACGGTGATCTCGGCGTGACGCCGGACGCCCGACCAGTTGGCCAGTTCAAGTGCCACGTTCTGGTAGTCGTCGAGGATAGCAACCTTCATGGACCCCTCCCTCACTGTTTGGCGGCAAAGAATTCGGCCAGGGCTCCCACAACCCCTTTGGGATCGTTTTCCATTGGAATGTGCCCGGCTGACTTGATCCGGACGAGCCTCGTTTCCGGAATCTCCCGTGCGTAGCGTTCGGCGTAATCTACCGTCTGGAAACTGTCATCCACGCCCCACACCAGGAGCTTCGGCGCCTTCGACTGCAGAAGCGCCGGCAGCATTTCCATGGTGTACCGATGGTCCGCGGCACCCGCGAGCGCCAGCCAAGAGCGGGCAACCCTTGGATCCGTCCAGGGCTCCAGGTATTCGGCGATCTCGGTCTCGCTTGCGGGACGTGCGAGCGCCTTCACCACGGACACGCGACGCGCGGCGAGAACATCGTCCCTCGTCGTTGCGGCAGCCACCGCCGGATCCCGGAAGCGGGCGACGCCGGGCACCGGCCAGGAATCATACATGATGCCGTTCACCACGGCGACGCGCGGCACCGCCACGGCACCTGCCAGCATCAGGTGCTGCGCCACGCCTCCACCAATGTCGTGGCCGGCGACCATCACCGGGCCCTTGTGCCCGATCGCCTCGAGGAAACGCAGTAGCCACGTGGAGAGCCGCGGGACCGAAGCCTCCTCCACCGTGAGTTCACCACCCGAGCGGCCAAAGCCGGGGAAGTCCACCGCCACGGGGCGGAGGCCCGCGGCGGCGATGCCGCCGAGCACGGGCTGCCAGACGCGGCTCCAATAGGTGCCATGAAGCAGCAGCACTAAAGGACCGCCCTCGCCCGCAGTGAGATAGCTGATCGGAACGCCGCCCACATCGACTGTCTCGCGCCTTGTCATCCATGGTCCTTGCCAAGCCCGACGGCTTCGTAGTGCCTGGTCGCGTGCTCGAGCTTGGTGAAAACGTCCTCATATCCGAGCGCCTCGCCGTAGGGATCGACGTAGGTGTACCCGCCCGTCACGTGAAAGAGCGTGGCCATCTCCGTGACGTCGTCCGGAACAACCAGCGTATGCGTCTCGCCGGGCGGCTCGAACGCATAGTCGCCGGGGGTCGCGATCCAGTCATGCTCGAGATAGCGCCATCCTCCGCGCAGCGTGAAGGCGTGCACCGGTCCGGAATGACGATGACGCGACAGCACGCGCGAGGAGCGCACTCTGAGGATGTTGATGTAGTATCCTTGGCTCACATTGAGGACGAGCGGCCTGAAGGCGACGGTCGGCGATTGCGGGACCCATTCGCGCTCGTCGCCGTCGAGTTCGAGGGCGGAGCCGACGAATACATCGCTCACCATGCCTGCGGGCTGAGGTTTCTGGTAGGCGATCTTGCTTTGGTCGATGGTCCGGCGCTCGCGAGCCGGCACTTCTGATGGGGGCTTCATCGCAATATTCTCCTCCATTGTGAGGCGTCGTTCATCATGCTGCCGGCGCTCCTGCGGCAGTCTGTCCGAACAGGATCTTCTTTCCTTCTTCAGTGACGGTCGGGCGGTTCGAATAGGGCTCGCCTCTCGCATACGCGCGCTGCGTGGCGGGACGCTGGCGAACGTTTTCGAACCAGCGCCGCAGGTTCGGGAAATCGTCCAGGTTCTGTTGCTGGCGCTTCCAGGGAACGACCCAAGGATAGCAGGCCATGTCAGCGATGCTGTAGCCGTCGCCAGCGACGAACGTGCGGTTTTCGAGATGACGATCGAGCACGCCGTAGAGGCGGTTCGTCTCCTTGACGTAGCGCTCGATCGCGTAGGGGATTTTGCTCGGCGCGTAGAGCCCAAAATGGTGGTTCTGCCCAGCCATCGGCCCTAGCCCTCCCACCTGCCAAAACAGCCATTCCATCGCCGTCTTGCGGCCGCGCACGTCGTTCGGCAGGAAACGTCCGGTCTTCTCGGCGAGATACAGCAGGATGGCCCCCGACTCGAACACGCTTACCGGGTCGCCTTCATCCGACGGCACGAGATCGATGATGGCCGGCATGCGGTTGTTCGGCGAGATGGCGAGGAAGTCGGGCCTGAACTGATCGCCGGCGCTGATGTCGACCGGGTGGATCGTGTAGTTCAGTCCGGCCTCCTCCAGAAACATCGCGATCTTGTGACCGTTCGGCGTCGGCCAATAGTAAAACTCGATCATTTGGATCTCCTCGCTCATTCGCCAGCTGCGTAGTACAGGCCGCCCGCGCCTAAGCACGGGCGCCCTGGACCTGGCTCAGGCAGCCGGCCTCAATTTGCCCGGTGCGCTCCACTCGGCGCCTTTCATGAAAGCGTCGTTCGGCGTCTGCGCGAGATGGTTGGTGTAGTTCGAGATGAGCTTCGTGGCCGCGAGGACAAGAATATCGAGCGCTGCGCGATTGTCGTGGCCCGCAGCCTTGAATGCGGCGACGTCGGCCTCGCTCACGAATCCGCGCTGGCGGGTGATCTTGGCGGCGAACTGGCGCAGGGCCTGCAGCTTGGGGTCTGCGATCGGTCGGCCCTCACGAACGGCAGCGATGGTGTCGTCGTCGACCTTCGCCATGCGCGATAGATTGGTGTGACCGGCCATGCAATACGTGCACTCGTTTTCGTAGATGATCGCGAGATAGACGACGTTGCGTTCCTGCGGCGTGAAGCCGGTCTTTTCCGCAATTCCCCACAGCGTGCTATAGGCCTCGAGGGCAGCGGGACTTTCCGCCAGCACGCGATGAAGGTTGGGCACGAAGCCCCACGCGTTTTGAACGCCGTCTAGGATCTCGGCCGAAGCCGCCGGTGCAGTGGAGGTGTCGTGAAGCGAGAAGCCGTTGATCATTTGCGCTCTCCTGTTGGCAAAGCCTGGTTGACTTCCCCACCCTGCTCCATTCCCGCTCCTTCAGGCAGGGACGCGGAGGCGATATCAATCATTCCCCCAAAGAATGGGGGCGGCAATGGAATGATGGGTAAGGGCGGCTAACCCATTCGGGACGCCGCCGGGGCATTCCGCGTTGGAATAATAGATATTCCCGCATTGAAGCTGGTTACAAATACCGCGTCGTAGCAGCTTGGCCGCGCAAGAAGGCGAAGGTGGATTCGCATCTTGCTGAAGCAGATCAGGCGGACCAGGGCCAGTCAGAGTGTCACTGGCGTCCTTTCTGGATAGCTAAGCCGGAAGGAAAGCGGCGGGAGGAGCGCAAGTGTTCTCACAGGAGCAGTGGCCGTTCGAGCCGAAGTTCAAGCGCGTCAACGGCTGGCGCATGCATTATATCGATGAGGGCGCCGGCGAGCCGATCGTTCTCCTGCATGGCAATCCCGCTTGGGGCTTTCTCTACCGCAAGTTCGTGAAGCCGCTGACCTCGGCGGGGCGGCGCGTCATCGTTCCTGACATGATCGGGTTCGGTCTGTCCGAGAAGCCGGTCCGCGAACAGGCTCACAGCCTTGATGGCCACATCGCAAATCTCACGGGCTTGCTGCGGCAGTTGGACGTGCGCAACGCGACGATTGTTTGCCACGATTGGGGCGGTCCGACAGGTCTTGGATTTGCATTGTCCAATGCCGACCGCGTCCGCGCCCTGGTGATCATGAGCACGTGGGCTTGGCCGTTGCCGGCGGCGGAATTCCACAAACGGATATTCCCCTGGCGCATGATGCACGCACCCCTCGTCGGTCCGTACCTTCTCGGCCGGCACAACGCCCTAGCCGGCCGCGGCATGTATTTGTCGGTAGTCGATCGAAAGAAGTTCGCGACGGAGGCTCAGCGCATCTACGAAAGCATCCTCCCTGACCCGGCCTCGCGCCTTCTGACGTGGACCTGGCCACGATGGATTCCGCTGGACGGGAACGCGCGGGGCTTTTCGCGCTTCGAGTGGCTGGAACGCGAGCTGAGCAAATCAAAGCTCCCGGCGCTCCTGGTGTGGGGCAGAGAAGATGAGGTGTTCGATCACAAGACGTTCGCGACCCGCTTCAAGGAGCTGTTGCCGCACGCCGAAGGGCCCGAACTGGTGACGGGGCGCCACTTCCTCCAGGAGGACTCGGGAGCGGAGATCGCTGAGAAGATCAACCTTTTCCTCGACCGCATCGACGGGAGGCAGTCGTGACAAACATCGAAATCATCGATAATCCGGAGCTTGAAGGAACGAGAAGGGCATTGGTGCTGACCGAGGACCGCGTCGGGCATTACCCGGAGTTCCGGGATTTCTTCGTGCGAAGCTTTTCGCTGGATTCCGCAGGCTCGTCGCGGCCCGGCTATGTCCGGGCTCCTTCCGGAATGACCTACGCGCTGGTGTTCATAGGGCGGAGCGGTGAGCCGTTTCCGGATGGGATCGAGGTCTACGGCTTGCCCGATGCGCTGGAGCCCCTGGACGACAGCAGCGTCGACACCGATTTATGGGCGCTTCTCAGGTGGATGATCGAAGGTGTCGGCGGCGAATGGCGCGTCGAGGAGCTCGACGCGACCGGGCGGCTTTATCAGCTGAGCGCCGCGAGTTCGGGATAGAGACTGCAGTGGCCGCCTCTTCTCACTCGGCGGGCAGCGCTCTGAACTCTTCGGCCTCGTGAAGGATCACACCCGAGAGCGGATCGAACTGGCCGACCCACGGCTTGCGCGCGAGCACTGCCTTGGTGTCGGCGTAGCCTGCGTCCCAACGCTGTTTGATGCCGGCGGCGCTGAAATCAACATCCTTGGTCTGGTCCTCATGTTCGAGCTGCGGCGCCAGCAGCGGCACCACGTGCATCCGGGTCTGACAGCCGTAACTCATCAGCTCGCGCACTTCCGGTCTGTCGCGCTCGTTGTCTGGCAATCGAGCTACGAGCTCGTTGATGACGTGTCGCAGCCGGTGCGCCTGCTGGTGTTGCGCGATCTGGCTTGCCATCCGGCTGGAGTATTGGACGTCCTTGTGGCGGTTGAGAACCGCCGCCATCGTGGTCGGCTCGGCACCGAGCGGATCCCAGAGGTGGACGCTGAAGATCAGAGAATCCTTTCGCGGATCATCGTCGAACACAACTTCCGTCGGCGTGTTGGAGAGGATGCCGCCATCCCAGTAGAGCTCGCCGTTGACCCGCGTCGCGGGGAATGCCGGCGGCAGCGCTCCGGACGCCATGATGTGCTTCACGTCCAGTTTGCAGCGGCCGCTGTCGAAATACGTCATCTTGCTGGTGCGCACGTGCGCGGCCCCGACGGTGAGGCGGGGACTGCCGCGGTTGATCAAATCGAAGTCGACGAGTTCGGAGAGCGTCGCCTCAAGCGGTGCCGTCGAGTAGTAGCCGGCGTGCTCCGGACCCAACGGGTAGAAGTCGCCGGCATGGGCGAGCGGATTGGGGGTGAAGAAGCCAGGTATCCCGCGCCACACGGTCGTCCAGTACGACCATTTGTCGGCGAACAACATGCCGCGGAGATCCCAATGAGGCGCGTGTTGTACCCTGCTCCAAAATTCATTCAGTCGCGGCAGACGGTCCTCTCGCCTGTTTCCGGCGATGAGGCTGGCATTGATGGCGCCGATGGACGTGCCGACGATCCAGTCCGGCTCGATGTCGGCTTCGTGCAGCGCCTGGTACACGCCGGCCTGATAAGACCCCAATGCGCCGCCGCCCTGCAAAACCAGTACGACCTGGCCGGGGAGGCTGGACCGGTCGGATCTGCGGGTCTGCGAGGCGGCCGTCCGACCTTCGATTGCCTGTTCCATTCGATATCTCCTGCTTCCGCTTGCCAGCTGCGATTGTCGCGCCTGATTCAGAGTCTTAGCGAGGCCCTGTCAACTAAGGCAGGCGACAGGCGACCTGCCCTTCATCCCCGACCATGGAAGACGCAGCGCAGAAGCACCTCCAGGTGCGGCGCGGCGATGATTGCCAGGCTCGCTACCGCGCTACCCGTCATCGCATAGGCGAAGAGGGCTTCCCTTGTCGTCTCGGTCAAAGTCTGAACGGTTTCGAAGACGGCCGCTTTGGCCTGATTAACGCGGCTCCCCGCGGGGCCGACGTTCCGCGCCGGCATGGCGATTGGGCGTTCATGGATGCTCATCGCTTGCTCTCCTTTGCCGGCAATTGCTCGGATGCATAGAGAGATGGCCAATTCCGGCGCGGCGTGCCAGACAGGACGAAGCGATACCGCTCATTCCTGCGGAGAATAACCGAAATGGATCGCCTGGCTTCGATGGAGACGTTCGTGCGGGTGGTCGAGACCGGCTCCTTTTCCGGAGCGGCCCGGCAGCTTCGCGTGGGACAACCGGCAGTCTCGAAGTCGGTCGCACAGCTCGAGGAGTATCTGGGGGTCAAGCTGCTGACGCGCTCGACGTGGGGCCTTACGCCAACGGAGGCCGGACTCGGCTATCTCGAGCGAGCCAAGCGCGCCCTGGAGGAAGCCTCCGAAGCCGAGCTCGCCGCGCGAGGCGCCGGCGCCGGACTGAAGGGCAGATTGCGCGTGTGCGCCGCGGTCACCTTTGCCCGCATCCATCTCATTCCCATGCTGCCCAAATTCCTGGCGCAAAATCCGGACTTAGAGCTGGAGGTCGTCCTGGACGACCGCCAGATCGACCTCGTCCAAGAGGGCATCGATGTGGCTCTCCGAATGGGAAAGTTGATGGATTCGGCGCTGACCGCACGCCGTATCGCAAGGTGCAAGCGTCTCGTGCTGGGCACGCCTGCCTACTTCGATCGCGCAGGCACGCCGTCGACACCGAGTGAGCTGAGCAAGCATCAGGCCGTCATCTACCTCCAGGGGGAAGGCAGCGTCTGGTCGTTTCGGCGCGAGAGCTCCGAATTGGCCGTCACCGTTAAAGGGAGATTGCGGGTGACCGCTGCGGAAGGCGTGAGAGCCGCGGTGCTCACCGACATGGGACTCACCATTGCGTCGGAGTGGATGTTCAGCCCTGAACTGCGGTCGGGCGCGGTGCGTGCGGTCCTGTCGGAATGGAGTCTCCCGCCCCTCGATCTGTGGGCCATGCTTCCGACCGGGCGCGCCGCGACCGCCAAGGCGCGCGCGTTCGTTGATTTCTTCGAACGTACGTTCAACGCCTGACCGGGAATGCCGGCTGTCGCCGCGGCCGATGAGACGAACGAGCATCTATTCGATTGAACGAGGCATTCAACGTCTCGCATCGATCAGTACGATGACACCCAACGGAATTGCTCATCCCGAGCCTCCGACGAAGGAGTGTCATCATGTTCGCCATCTCGACCCTGAACCGCTCGATCCGCGCGGCCGCCGCGAGCCTCGTCTTGATCGGCCTGCTTTCGCCGGCGAATGCGGGCCACCAGCACGATGCTGCGAGTGTCCTTTCCGACCGGTCGATCAGCGCAGCTCCCGACCATGCCGGCAACCAGGCGGCGCTTGCCGGTAGCCGGTCCATGCTGCTGACCTCGCGGCTGCCATGGCTTGCTCCGGTCGGCCATCGGCAACCGCGCCGGGACGACGTGCCCTCATCATCCACGTCGGCGTGGGAGCGTCAGCAGCAGCAGCTCGACCACGAACTGGACCGCAAGCTGATCATCTGTCGCGGGTGCTGAGGCTTTGCACGGCGATCATTCCCAGCGGGAATAATCTCTAGTCCAACGGCCCGGCTACCCGGCGCGGTGGTCTCATTTAGTTTCCTGCGTGTGAGTTCAACGAAACGGGCGGCGCAGCCGTCTCACGCAAAACCCAGAGGAGATCCCATGTCGCTTCAAGCCAGGCTCGACGCCTTCAAAGCCGATTTCGAAGCCGGCAAGCCGCCCTACAACGTTCCTCGCCCTGTCATCGAGACGATGCATCGCGCCACCGCAGAGCTGATCGAAACCGGCGCGGCCAAGCGCGCCAAGAAGGCCGGCGACCTCGCTCCGACTTTCTCGCTGACGGATCCCGAAGGCAACGTGGTCAGCTCGGCGGATCTGCTACGGCGCGGCCCGTTGATGCTCAGCTTCTATCGGGGCGTCTGGTGTCCGTACTGCAACATGGAGCTGCAGGCGCTCGAATCCGCCAAGCCGGAATTCGACAAGTATGGCGCCTCGCTGGTCGCGATCTCGCCGCAGACCGCGCCGAACAGCCGCAAGTCGGTTCGTCAGAACAAGCTCTCCTTCCCGATCCTGTCCGACGCTAAGGGCAAGGTCGGCGCCGCGTTCGGCCTGCGCTTCAACCTGCCCGACTACCTCGTCGAACTCTACAAGCAGCTCAAGAACGATCTGCCGACGTTCAACAACGATCCGAGTTGGACGCTTCCCATGCCCGCCCGCTACGTCATCGGCCAGGACGGCGTGATCCTCTATTCCGAAGTCAACCCCGATTACACCCGCCGGCCCGAGCCTGAAGACATGATCCCGGTTCTTCAGCAGGCGGCTGCCGTCAAGGCGTGACGGCGCGTGAGGCGGCCGATGCGGCGCGAGCAGCGATCATCGGCCGCTGTCTTTCATCAGATCAAGCCCAACCTCAAGGGAAACCACGATGTCCAAGCTCTTCACCCCGATCCAGGTCGGTCCTTACCGTCTGTCCCATCGCGTTGCCATGGCGCCGCTGACGCGGATGCGCTCCGATCCCGGCGACATCCCGAGCGAGCTGATGGTCGAATACTACACACAGCGCACGACGAAGGGCGGCCTGATCGTCTCCGAAGCATCACCGGTCTCGATCCGCGGCAACGGCTATGCCGGTGCGCCCGGCATCTACTCGGACACCCAGATCGCCGGATGGCAGCGCGTCACCGACGCGGTCCACGCCAAGGGCGGCCTTATCTTCCAGCAGCTGTGGCATGTTGGACGCCAATCTCATGTCGACCTGCAGCCGAACGGAGATGCGCCCGTCGCGCCCTCCGCCATCGCGGCCGAGGGCTACGCGTATTCCAAGCGCGGCGAGGTGCCGTTCTCGATGCCCCAAGCTCTCGAACTGCATGAGATCCCAGGCATCATCGAAGAATTCCGGACCGGCGCCGAACGGGCGCTGCGGGCGGGCTTCGATGGCGTCGAAATCCATGGCGCGAACGGCTATCTGCCCGACCAGTTCCTGCAGGACGGGACGAACAAGAGGACTGACGAATACGGCGGGCCGATCGAAAACCGCGCCCGTTTCATGCTGGAGGTGACGCAGGCCGCCATCTCCGTCTGGGGAGCCGATCGCGTCGGCGTGCGCATCGCCCCGAGCGGCACTTACGGCTCGATGTCGGACAGCGATCCGGCGGCGACCTTCGGCTATTTGACCACCGAGCTCGACCGCCTTGGCATTGCGTACTTGCATGTCGTCGAACCGCGCATCAAGGGCATCGAGGAAATCATGAAGGACCAGGCGCCGATTGCAGCTCAGCACCTGCGGCCGAAGTTCTCGCGGACCTTGATCGCGGCTGGCGGCTTCACCCCGGCCTCCGCGGAAGCCGTCGTCACCTTCGGCCACGCCGACCTCGTCGCCTTCGGTCGCCACTTCATCTCGAACCCGGATCTGCCGGAGCGGATCCGACAGGGCCTGCCGCTCACTCCCTACGACCGGTCGACCTTCTACGGTGGCGACGCGCGCGGCTACACGGACTACCCGGCCGCGCAATCGGCGGCAGCGGCCTGACCGCGGCCCGCATCATCTCTAGGCCAGTGAGAGCGCGTCGCCGCCCTTCGCCGGCCGAGCTTGTCTGCCGTAACCGCTTCGGTAGCCTTTGCCGGCTCGGCGCCGGCGAGAGCTGCCGGCCTTGCGAAGATGTCCCGGCCCGACCGCTCCCCGATCTTGCGCCACTGCGCCGGCGTGACGCCCATGTGGCTCTTGAAGGCGCTGGAAGGCTGCTTCAGATTGGTAGCCGACCGTCTCCGCTACGGCGCCGGTGGAGAGAGAAGATCTGCTTAGCTCGTTTGCGGCGAGCGTCGCGACGACGAGGTCGCTCGCCGATCTGCCCAGCTTCTCCTGGAATTGCCGGACGAGTGTGGCGCGCGAAATATTGCACAGGCGCGCAAGCTCGGGCAGCGACCAAGCGCGCGCGGGTTCGTTGATTAGAGCGGCTACCGCTAGGCGAGGATCACCCGCCAGCCCAAGAAAACTGCACGGTGCGCTGTCGGCTTCGCTTGCGAGCCGCAGCACAAGCGCGAACATCGCAGTCGACAGCGCGTTCTGCATCGCGCCGCGCCCAAATGATCATCCGCAGACTCGCGGCGCATCAGCGCGGCGAGGCCACCGAGCTGTCCCGCTGTCTCCTTCTCGTCGGCGTAAGCGCCGGCATTCACGACAAGAAATGTTGGCAAATAGCTGCGCAACAGGCGGTCGTGCGGCGGAGCGACCTCGAAGTGTCCGCACAGGAGATCGAGCCGCTCGTCCGAACCGAGATTTTGGCTGATCGTGAAGTTGAAAGACGCGCGGTTACGCGCCGGTAGGGGCGCAGCACCGCTGCCGTCGTGCAGGATGTGCCGCCGATTGCCGGGAAGCAGCAGGATGTCGCCGGCGTTGAGTTGCAACGGCCGGCCTCCCGCCGGATTCTCAAGCATCGAGGAGCCAGCGAGCACAGCTTCGTACCGAATTCGTTCGCTTGCCCGGTCCCTGCGTGATGTGCCAGGGCGTGCCACAGGAGCAGCGCAGGTCCAAACGACCGCGCACCCGCATCATCTCGAACAGCTGACTAAGCCAAGCCATGGCGATCTCCCGAATGCTTGCTTGAGACTATTGAGCATATTGACGACATCTTGCGACATTTATCGTCTCAATGCGAGGGCATATTGTCACTCCGCAATCGTCGACCACCCAAATCAAGGAGTGCCACCATGTCTCGTCTTGCGGTCCCCCAGCTCGAATACGCCGCCGGCCCGTCGGGTCAGATCTATGCCCAGATCAAGAAGGCGATCGGCAGCGTCCCGAACACTTTCGCCGCCATTGCGGCCCACGGTCCCGCCGCGCTCAACGCCGTGCTCGCCGCAGATGCGGTGCTCGCGGCAGGCAGCCTAACCAAGAGCGACCAAGAAATCATCAAGCTCGTCATCAGCGAAGCTGCCGGCTGTGACTACTGTTTCGCCGCCCACCACTATCTCGCCAAGCTCGCTGGCGTGAAGCCGGCCGAACTGACCCAGATCCGCGATGGCGAGCCCACCGGCAATGCCAAGCGCGATGCGCTCATCCGCTTCGTCCGCAAGCTCGCGCGAACGAGCGGCACCGTCAGTAACGAGGACTTCGCCGCTATCAAGGCCGCCGGTTACACTGACGCGCAGCTGGTGGAGATCAGCCTGGCGTTCGCGACCACCATCTTCACCAACGTGTTCAACCGCATCAACGACACCGAGATCGACTTCCCCGCCATCGCGTGAAGCGATCGCCCCTCGTCAAACAACTTCCAAGGGATCACGACCATGGCTACGCTTACCAGCATCATTCATAATCCTCTCGTCCGCGTGCTGCGCAGATCTGGCCTGCTTGCTGAGGATCTCGACTACCACGTCGTCCGCGCCTCGATGGTGATCATGTTCTTGTTTTCGGCTACTAGAAGTGGTTTCCATACGAGTTCGAAAGACTGGTCCCGTTCATCAGCAATGGGCCCTTGATCTGGTGGCTCTATCCCATCTTCGGCCACGCCGGCGCCAGCTACTTCCTCGGCGCCTCAGGATGGACGTTCGGGACCCTGTTGCTGGCGGGGTTCTGGGACAAGCGGCTCGGCGTTCTTGGTGCCCTTGGTTCGACCGGCACCTTCATCGCGACGGTCACCATTAATTCCGTTCATGCCTGAGGGCTGGGACATCGCCGCGGGAGGCTTTCCTGCGATGAGCGGGAACGTCCCCTTCTTGATGAAGGACGTCGTGCTGCTCGCCGTCTCGCTCTACCTGCTTAGACAGGACGTCGTTCCCCTGACGCGGCGTTGAGGTGGCACCTCTGCGGATGGCGATGCGTCGCCGACGAGCTGCCCGCTCGACCGGCAATTAGAGCTTCCTCGGCTTGCCGAGCGGGAGTGGTGGAACACTCTTGATGCAATTCTCGTCCGGCGGCTCCATCCCGCTTCCATCTGGAATACAGGATCGTAGAAGAGCGTGGCTTGACGTTGAAAATGGCGAACCGTGTTAGCGACGGGAGGCCTGGTCGACTTGCCGGGGAGGCCGCCTTATGGCAAGACAGCCGGTGACCATAGTGAGTGCATTTCCCCGTTTGATACTGGGTTGTTCTATGAAGTTGAGAATGCGAGTATCACGTTGTCTATAAGGCGAGTCGAGCCGACGTAAGCTGCAGTGCAGAGTGCCGCGGGGCGGCGCAACGGACTTTCGGCCCGGTTGAGGCTGTGGCCATCGACAAGTTCAAGGTATTCCAGCCGATCAACTGTCTCCAAGTGCCTCTTTGCAATCGCAATCAGCTTTTCAACGTCGCGCTCTCCTGAGCGAAACTTATCCGCTGCGGCGAACAGCCCGCGGCTCATGGCAAGCGCGCGTTGACGTTCTTCTACACTGAGATATCGATTGCGACTGCTCATCGCAAGTCCGTCAGATTCCCGAACAGTTGGAATGGTGACGATCTCGATCGGAAGATCGAGATCAATGGTCACGCGACGCACGATGGCGCATTGCTGAAGATCCTTTTGCCCGAAAAACACGACTTCCGGCTGCACCATATTGAACAGCTTACACACGACAGTCGCGACGCCGCGGAAATGTCCAGGTCTGAAACCCCCGCAGAGTGGTTTCGCGAGCTCGCCCGGTTCGACAAAGGTCTCAAACTGAGCCGGATAGACTTCTTGCGCATCAGGAGCAAAGACGATCGCAACACCGGCATCGCGGCACAGTTTCTCATCGCGCAAAAAGTCGCGCGGATAGGTACTGAGATCCTCGTTCGGCCCAAACTGCGTGGGATTAATGAAAATGCTAACGACGGTGATCTCGCTTTGCAGCTGGCTCGCCTCGATCAGCGCCCGGTGGCCGTCGTGCAGATACCCCATAGTCGGCACGAGGCCGACGCGTTTACCAATCTTGCGAGCCCTTGCAAGAGCGCAACGAAGCTCAGCGACGGTCGTGATCGTTTGCATCTTGGGCCTTTACATTAGGCTGGGGTTGGAAGGCGCCCAATTTTCGATCACGCCCCCGAGGCCTTCTGGGAGCGGATAGCATTCTTGTGATGCCGGGAATGCGCCGCCGCGGACATCGGCAGCCCAACGCGAAAGCGCCTCCTGCAAGAGCCGAAACCCTTCTGCATAGGCGCGAACGAATTTAGGACGATGCCCTTCAGTCAAGCCGAGGATACCATCAAACACGAGGACTTGGCCTGAGCAACTGGGACCCGCTCCGATCCCAATGGTCGGTATCCTCAGAGAGTCAGTCGTGCGCGCGGCGAGCTCGGCCGGAATGCCTTCGAGGACGAGAGCGAAACATCCGGCCTCCTGCAGACGATGCGCGTCATCGAGCAGGCGCAAGGCATCATCGGCCTTCCTCCCCTGCACCTTGCATCCACCGATGATATTGACGCTCTGCGGAGCCAAGGCGAGATGCCCCATTACAGGAATTTCGGAATCGACTAGGGCACGCACCGTTTCAATGCGCTTAGCTCCGCCTTCAAGCTTAACGGCTGCTGCGCCACGCTGCAGAAAGCCCACGGCATTCCGTATGGTCTCCTTGATACTGAGATGAAAGCTAAGAAAGGGCATATCGGCCACAAGCAAGGCATGAGGCCTTGTGCGCGCGACCGCCTCGAGATGGTGATTCATCATTGCCATGTTGACCAGCAGGGTGCTGTCGAATCCCAGGCAGACATTACCAACGCTGTCCCCGAGCAGGATGATGTCGACGATAGGATCGGCGATGCGTGCTCTAACCGCGTCGTAGGCGGTCGTCATTACGACGGGACGTCCCTCTTCCTTCCATCGTTGATGAGCTTGGATCGTGACGCGTTCAACAGGCGGCTCTGAAATGTGGCTCATCTTAGCTCGCAATCCATCGACTGACTGTATCCCAAGCGTCAGCGCTCCCTAGATAAGGCGGGAGAAAATTGTGAAAGGCCGAGGAAGAAAGAGAACTCCACCTCTCCAAAGTTGAGAACCTCCTGTAAACCATAACCGCCCAGTGCGTGCATCCTTCAATCACGAACCTTGTGAGCGTTGGCGAAGCGAGATGGCTGTGCTGACTGCCGGGTCTTCAGAGCGAGTGCATGTCGTGACAAAGAACGCGGTTCTCGTGCACTGCCAGTCCGCTCCCAGTCGCGGTTCGGAAACCTGTTTCGGGTAACTGAGCGCAATACCTACGCCTGCACCCACCAGGATGACACCAGCCACGAGCATCGTCACTGGCGTCCAGTCAAGCCTGATGCGATCTTTTGATTCTCGTGCAGCTCGCGCAATGTCACGCATTGTTCTAACCACTCCTGCTCTCTAGACGAGTACATAATAGTAGTCGCGCTGGTCTTTGGCCGTGACAACAACTGAGGTGTTTCCCCTCAGGTCTGGGCGGTAGTTTGCCAACTCCGCCGCAAGCCTCTGCGCTGCGCGCAACGCCTGCAGCTCGCTATGCAACAACAGCCCCCCTGGATCGGAGATATTCTGCTTCCCCTCAAGGCCGAAAAAGAACCGCTTCATTGCGTGCTCATAGCACTCGAAAATGAGTTCGCGTTTGTACAGCAAACCAAGATGCACTCTGAGCTTCAGGCGGTCGGCTTGAGTTTGGCCCCCGCGGCGTCGTTGGGGGGCTACGCGAGGAGGTTGGTATAGAGAGGGATGAGATTGGTCGCTGTAGGGACGAGCACGTTAGGAGAATGTCTGCCACTACCGAAGCTGTCGAAGCTAACGACACAAGCACGGCCAAGCCAAGCATCGAAAGGCGCGACATCTACACACTCCTTTGTTTTTGCCAAATGACAAACCCGGAGCGAGGGTACGAGCCTCCCGGCAGAGCTCAAATACCAACGAATATCATAATTATGATCATCCGTCTCATCGAGCCATCGAGCGACTCTGGGAAGGATAGGCGGCCCCGGTTGGGGCCTAGGGTTCAGTATCAATTTGATCCAATAGGCGACGATGGCGGCGAGGTGGACGACAGCCAAGAAATTTCTACCAAGTTTGTCGTAGCGAGTTGCGACGCGCCTAAAATCCTTGAGCCTGCAGAAACAGCGCTCGATGACATTGCGCCCTTTGTAGGCGCGTTTGCTGAAGCTGTGGAGGGTCACTCTGTTGGATTTGTTTGGAATGACGGCTTCGCGCCGCGACTGACGATTTCGGCGCGAAAGCCATCGCCATCGTAGCCTTTGTCCCAATGAGGGTAGACATGGGCGGCGCAAGCTTCAAAGGGACGATCCTGCCGCAATATCTGCGTCTTGTCCTGGAGTGAGATGAAATGCGCAAGGTTTGCAATGAGAGTCGCTCAGGGCGTGGATTTTCGTGGTCGCCCACCGCGCGAGCGGCCGATCGCCTGTTCATGCTCCCCCTTTTCCACTGCTCGCCGAACGATGCGCTTTGATCGAAGTGGAGTCGATGGACAAAGTCACGCCCTCCTTGCCGCAGCGGGCGAGCGCTTCAAAGATCGCCTGCCAATTTCCGCGCTTATCCACCGATTGAAACGATTGTAGATCGTCGTGTAAGGACCATAGTCGGGAGGGCAATCGCGCCAGCGTGCGCCGCACTGAAGCATGTGAATGATACCGCTGATAATGCGTCGATCGTCTTCGCGCGCCGGGCCCGTTTGGTTCGTCGGCAGATGCTGCTCTATCTGAGCCCACTGCTTATCGTTGAGCCAGAACAGTCCTTTGCGCATCGAAGCCCCCGTGCCCGAATCAACTCGGTGCGAGGGAATCAGAACCCGCTAATTAGGTACAGACCCTAGGAATCTACTCCAGGCCCCACCGCTCGCTTCAGTTAACGATTGGCCAAGGAACTCTGACATTAAGCAGAGGATCGTCTTCCGAAATTCGTTCAGCCAAACCGAGGCCCGTTCGAATTTCGAATGTGACGAACGCAAACGTTTCGCGCAACGATACCCCAGTCCATCAGGTACTTGGGAGAACCTTGCGGAGCAGCAGATGTCCGATTTTTCTGGGCGCGCTCGGCTAGCCCGCCCAGAGCTGTTTCAAAAGCATCGCTCTCCTGCCGCGATATCCCGGATCAGAACCGGTAGATCAGGGAGGACTGGATGCGCGTCTGATAGCCGCTGCGCCCATCGGCATCGATTCTTTTCCCATACTGAAACTCCGTGCCGACATCGACGTCCGGGAATGGACTGTAGAGAAGATTGATGGCTCCATATCGCGTTCCACGTAGAGCCGCCGGTCCCGAGTATGTCGGATTCTCGACTTGGACGGCGCCGTAGACAACATTGGTACGGAGCGTATCGGTCCACCAGTGCTGCAACGCCCCGAATCCGCCTACGCCTTTAATGGTGTCGAATTGCGTCAGTGTCGCATTGTAGGCCGTAGAAGGGGAGGCGCTGGCCATCTCCAGGATGTAGCGCGACGCACCGTCCACATAGGTTGTCTGGAATCGGAAGTTGTCTTTGTTGTTGAACATCGGAAGCGCGATCTGCCCCGCAAAGTGCACACCGAAGCCGAGCTGCCCATTTCCGGGGACAAAGGGTACGGCCGCAGTTGGCGGCGGCGCGGTCGATCGCGTGAGGACGCTGGAGAGCATGAGATTGAACTGCGGGCTTGCGTATTTGATCCGGCCGATGAAATCCGGGGTGCTGTCGCGCGCGAACGGACCGACGCCGACAACCTGAATGCCGCTCGCTGGAGCTCCCGCACCCGTTCCGGAGACAGGACCTTCACCTATGCGCACTCTGGATTCGGGGTTTTCCACCGCGATCGCGCCCGAGAAGCCGCCGCCGAAATTCTGGGTGTACCGGATCTGCCCTTGACGCAGGAAGGATTCCCCGCCCGGCCCCGAGAAGTCCAGAATCTCGGCATACGTTGACGGGTCGACGAATGAGGTCCAGGTCTGGCCCGCAATCACCGGGCCGACTTCAGCAAAGGCATGACGAAGACGAAACGCGTGCGAGTTTGTAACACTTTCCGTGCCGAGATCGACAGGAGCAAAGAAGTCAGCTTCGAAAAACGCACGGGCCGGTCCTAACGGTGTGTCGGTCTTGCTCGCCTCAATGTAAATGCGGGATTGCCGCGCATGAATGTTCGTGCTCGGGTCCCCGGGAGCGTTGCCCGTCGGGTTTCCGCGCGTTTGTATTTGGAAGACGTTGAACTGTTCGCCTGCTCCTTGCGAGCGGTTGCCGCCGGTGATTCCGATGGCGTCAAGTTTCGCATAACCGCCAATCTGCATGTTGATATCGCTACCGGGCAGCTTCCATGACAGCGGCTTGTCCCCTGCAGCGACGTAATTCGGATATTGCGGCGAGCCTATTGCGCCCGGTGTCTTGGCGGTCGGAGACGATACGGTATGAGTCACATGTTCCACTGGATAAAGCACCGACGGCCCAGGCGGCGCAATCTTGGCCTGCTCTGAAGTTTTGGACTTAGAAGCTGCCGGCGATGGCGCTGGCTCAGCGTGCTGCGACGTCTTGGATGGACCTTTCTTCAGCGCTTTCATTTCGAGATTGAGCTGCTTGATTTGAGCTTCCTGCGCGCGAACAAGGGCCGCCAGCCGGTCCAGTTGCTGCGGCGATTGTGCATCGGCCGCCCCTGCGAAAAAGCCGGCAAGCGGAAGCTGAAGAGCTGCGAGCATCAGCTCGCGCGTGTGGACTTTCATGAGATCCTCCTAAACAGCACTTTGTTTTGCGCTACGCATTTCGGCCGAGCAGTGCCTCGTGCGGTTCGGTAGGATCAATGAGTGCCGAGTCCATTTGGCGTTGGCCAGCGAGCTGGTGTGCGCTATCGTCCTAATGATGAGCGGCGGCGTGCATGCTCGACACTCACCGCAAGCAAATCGCTCAAGACGGATATTTTTGTCGGGCTCAGACTGAGATCGAGCAGTCGTCTCGTCAGCGCAAACGCGCTACAGTCATCCCTTTCGGTTGATCGAGATGCACCTTGAGTGGACGGGTTGACGGTCGTTATTCGTCAGGGACGCCTCGGCCGATCCGGGATAGCGATCGGCAGCACTAAACGCTCGACGCCTGCTGAATTGCCGTCGCCACTCGGAGGACTGGGAAACGTAGCTCAGAGGTGGCGCGAAAATTGAGCGGATCAATTCCGTAGAGGTCTCTAAATGCCCGAGAGAAATGACTGCGGCTGGCAAAGCCGACGGTCCCGGCAACCAACTTGACGGGCATCGCCGTGGACCGCAGCAACTCGGCGGCACGATGCAATCGCGCTGTGGCTACAAACCGCATGGGAGTCATCTCATAAGTCTTCAAGAACTCGCGGGCAAACGCCGAACGACTCATGCCCGAGATGGCCGCCAGCGTCTCGACGTCGTACGCGGCCCCGGGGTTTGCTCGTACCTCGGTGATGACCTTTTGGAGGCGCGGAGCTCGGAGGCAGGCAAGCAGAAGCGTTCGTTTTTCAGGCGTATCCAGGTGGCTCTGCATCGCCTTCAAGAGACACATTTTCATCAGTGTCCCAACCACCGCGCGCGTGCCAAGGCGAGGGTTTCCAATCTCGTCCAAGATCGCAGCGAAAGCTTGCCGCACGATAGGAGCATCGCTCAGGTCTCTGGCAATCGGCTCGATCACTCGATCCAGAAGGCCGAATGCCCCCGAACTGCTGGATGTGATGACGCCGCACAACAGACGTAAGTCATCGGGATTTCCGCCCGCGGCATCGCAGAGCTGCAATCCGTCGCCGGTCCCCGAGCAACGGTCAGTTCGGCCTAAATCGCGGTTAGGATTGCTATGCGCTGCCAGACTTTGTGATGCTCCCGAGGGTACTATGACAAGACTTCCGGTCCTGCACACCAGCGGCGGCGAGCCCGATACCGTCAGATGCATCGTGCCACCCAACACGTAGTGAAATTCGATGCAGCGTTTTGGCTCAAGAACGAGCCGTACGCCGCTCTCTACCTCGCAAATCACAGGGGCTTCCACCGCGACGTCGAGAGTCGAAAGCAGGTGCTCGAGATCATCGTCGTTCATCTTCAGATTTCGGTTGTCACCAAGCGGAAACTCGATCCACCTAGGTCAAGAATTGCAGTCGCGCGAAGGGATGGGCCATTCGGGCCGCGCATTGAGGGTTTCCACGCGGCGGGGCCGGAGTTTAATAGCACGCCAGATACGCCGAACGCTTGAGGCCGATATCCGTTGGTTGTCGTCAAGCCGGGCGAACGCCTATAGGGGGCGTTGGCAGACACACTCTTCAATGTCTTCACGATCACAGTCTCGGTGAGGACGACGTCAATCGTGCAAACAGCACCGGCACGCGCCTCGTCGCGTAAGCCGTCCATCCGGCGCCCGACAAAGCGCTGCCGCCACTTGCCAACAGTCGCTTCATCCGACCCTGGGCTGGCCGCCGCCTCATTCTGATCGATCAGCACCCTCACGGCTCATGCCTCCGCCATCTTTGGCGCGTACCCCGCCAAGGCCTTCAGCTCCAAACGTTTCCCAACCCCTCATTGCCAAGTGTACCAATCGCAGACCCGCTACTGGAGCCTCGGCGCTATGCGTTGGGGTCCACGGCATCCAACGACTGCGCACACGACTTCTCGCTCCTCCTGCGCTTCTGGCGTGTATGCAAGAGGGAGAACGCGAAAACCGGCTCGATACAGTCATCGCCATGTTCGGTCTACGATACGCCTCCGTCGCAGGCGTCGGAGGCTCGCCTGGCCGGAATCTGCTACCAAGCTCCGATCGCAATCAAAAAGGTAAGGCAATCGCCGCCGGTGCAGCGAAGGTGTGATGCTTGTCCATTTTCTCGCCTCTCATAGGGCTGATGTCTCTGGGTAGATAGTCCTGTTAGCCAAGGCGAACCGCGAGCCGGCTAATAACGGGAATGTTTTTCACGGCAACTCAGAACCGCGCCGGTCGGGTGGACTGCTTCTCGGGTTACCCGAAGGTTCCGACGCGCCAAATGCAAGCAGCGCATCAAACGTTCTCTCCAAGACACAGAGCTTGCGACATCGGTTCGACGCGTCGTCGAGGCACACTTATTGCGACACTCCCTGGCACACAAGTGACAACTCCGATTTGGAGTTACCTTACTCCGTGAGCTAGAGTGATTAATGCTGCCGAGGATCAAACATATGCTCGTTAATCTCAGGGGCTTCCTGAGTGACGGCGAACGGCCTTAGTCGAAAGCACTGAAGCGTCGATGTCGGGTGCATCAAAGTAAGCACAGAGCCGGCTGCGCTGGATGCGCGTTCTAAACGAGTCGAGATCGTCACCATAAATGCCAGCGATCCGAGGCGAGCAGTGGGTATTGCCCAAGCGAAGGAGACATGCTCAGGTCGGCAGCACCGAAAAGCTTTCCGTCGGCGAGATACATCGACCAATGGCGTCGTGACGCCAGCGAACGCGGGGCAGAGCGGCGCATAGAAAGCCCAACGGAGTTGTGTGCAACGGTCAGACGTATGGGCCTCTCTATCGACATCCTCTCCACCATGCTTCATCTGTTTTCCATAGCCGCTCTTCTCGCTGATATTTTCCGGCATGGAAGCGAGCGCCCTCAGCATTAGCAGTCGCGTACGATGCACATAAAATGATATCGCGGATCAATCGCATTTCAACAAGGAGATCGCAAAATGAGCTTCTTCAATCGTTCTGGCCCTTGCGCCCCGATCCATCTCGTCCTGCCTCTACTTGGTTCGGCGGTGGCGTTCCTGTCTCTGATCTCGGTGTTCGGTGTCGTCGTCACCGTGACGCACTAACGTGCGGCGCGTTCACCCGTTGCTTATCGCAGGCGCTGTCGAAGCGCCGAGCGGCCGAATTCATCCGCTGACTGAAGTGGCGCCGGTCGCCGGAACCCTGATGGAGGCACTCCGCTGGACCCCGCTACGTGCGACTGCAGTAGGCTCAATACAGCCTCGAGAGCCAAGCGAGACGCACACACCGGAGATTGGCTCATGCGCACAAGCGCATTTCTGATCGCCCTACTTGCCGTCGGCGCCATGGGCTTCGCTAACCAGCGCGGAAGTACTTGTACCGTGGCCGCCCTGGAAGAAGTTGTCCTCAAAGCCACTTTCGGACGGCTTCTTGCGTTATTCGAGGCCTCGCTCTGGGCTGGCGCGGGCCTCGTTCTGCTGAATGCCGCAGGCCTGCTCGCTGAAGTACCCGTGAATTATGCCGTTGGCCTGGGGACGATGCTGGGAGGATTCCTGTTCGGCATTGGGGCATTCGTGAACAGGGCTTGTATTTTCGGCACTGTCGCGCGGATCGGCTCCGGAGAGCTGTCTTACCTCGCCACGCCGCTGGGATTCTACCTCGGCAGCCTCGCAAGCCTACGTCTTCCTGGTCCAACGCAACTGGACGGCAGATCACCGCTGGTCGCCGCGTCAGCTTGGCTCGCCGTTCTGGTCATCCTCCTCGTCCTCCTACGTGTCCATACCCACGTCCGGAACCTACGGCGGAGCGGTCTTGGCTTAAAGCACATGTGGTCACCGCATGTTGCAACGACAGTCATTGGCATCACTTTCGTGGTCACGATGGCGGTCCAGCAGCAGTGGACCTATTCCGACGTCCTCAGCGACTTGGCGCACGGCATTACGTCCGACCTGTCCACGAGGATGGTTCTGGGCGTCGTTCTACTTATCGGAGCCACAGCAGGCGGCATGACGGCCGGACGTTTCAAAATCGTGAAACCCGACCTGGCAAGTATGGCTCGTCACCTCGTAGGAGGTACACTCATGGGGGCTGGAGGGCTGCTGATCCCGGGCGGCAATACCAGATTGGCGTTGGTCGGGTTACCTCTTCTCTGGCCCTACGCCTGGCTCGGTTTCATGAGCATCGGCATGACAATCTACATAGCGCTTCGCGTGAAGAGCCGTAACAGGACGGCTGTCGATGATCGAGGATCCCTGGATTGTCTTCGTCCCGAGCCTGGCAGCATGTAGTGATCCCGGTATCGAAATGAAACCAACCAGCACTGCCGCCGCCGAAGGATCGAAACGACGAGCCGTGGCCAACCGTGGACGTATATACCCAGAGCGATTGCTAGCTGAGCGCCGAAGCTTCATCTGCTATTGCGCGGGCTGATCATGCCCGCCGCTATGGCATCAAGGATGAGCACCGAGTTAGCCGTCGGCTGCAGTTGCCGACCTCACCGGCGTATTCGCTCCCTTTATGGCCGCTCGCGGAAAACTCGTCTCGGAAGAGCCGACTTCGAGGTCAAGGATGACCTGTCTCTGCACCGGCTGCTCCTTCTCGATTTGATCTGAAGGCGCGCGATTATGCGGTCCTCGGTCCCGAGCATCCATCACCAATGCCCGTATCAATTCTTCAGTCGTCATCGTATGCCCTACAACCTATGCTTCTCTCCACCTCGATCGAAGTCGCCGCTTGTTACCTGTCAGACGCAAAATAGTGTTGCCTCGTCCGACGTAACTACGCTCATTTGGCCTTCTGACGGGCGCGCGCGTCAGCGATCACTCGCGCAAAGCCTTGCTCGTTCAAAGCGGCGTTGACCTTGTACGGACCGACTAGAAATCCGGGCGTACCCTGGAGTCCGATCGCCTGAGCAATTTCGAGATTTCGTTTGATCAGACCGGCGATCTGCTCGGCATGCCTGTCGAGGTCGGTGTCCAGTTGCTTCAAATCTAAGCCCGTATGGCGGACAGCTTCGATCATCTGCTCCTGAGACACTCCGTGGCCCGGGATGTCCATTAGAGCGTGATGCACGGCGAGGTATTGTCCTTGATACTTTGCCGCCAATGCCAGCCGCGCGCCTGTAATCGACGTTTCGGCAAGTATCGGCCAGTCCCTGTAGACTATGCGGATGTTGCCGTCGATCTTGACGATCTTTTCCAGGCTCTTCGCCGCCAGCTTGCAGTACGGACAGTTGTAATCAAAGAAGTCGACGATCGTCAGGTCGCCGTTCGGATTGCCTCCTGTCGGCGTCTGCGGATCGTTGAACGTGATATCCCGTGTAATCTCGTTTTCGCTGGCCCACGCACTACTGGAGACCACGAACAGGATGCCGGACAACGCAGTCAGACGCAGGAACTGCGCGCGCGAAATCGGACTATTCAAGATCATCTCCTATCGGTTTTACCTGAGCACCATTTCGAGCTTGCTCAGAAAGTCTGACACGCCGACGTTCCCAACGACGCGCGCTTCCTGGACCTCGGTGCCATCGGCATTAAGAAAAACGACCGTTGGCGGCCCCACGACCGCGAAGCGCTTCATGAGATTTTTGCTCTCCCGATCGAGGGCCGTAACGTCGGCTCGGACGGGAAACACTCCGCGAAGCTTCTGCCGCACTGCTTCCTGCGAGAAGACGTTCCGCTCCATCAGCTTGCATTCGACGCACCACTCGGCGGAGAAGTCGACCATTATGGCTCTGCCCTGCATCTGGCCAGTTCGGATTGCGTCTTCAAGACTGGTTTCGCTCGTCGCTATTCGAAATCCATCCTCGTGGGCGCCCGCGTTAGCTGGGTGAGTGATCAAGCCGACCGTCTCAAAGGGACGGAGTAGCCCGTCAGCGCTGATCCCTGCTCCGACGATGAGAGCACCCCCGCAGACAACCGCTAAAATCCCGACAGTCGCCGCCGCGAACTCAGGCAACCGGCGGCACGAGGAGCGCAGGAAGGACCAGATGGAATAGCCGCCGATTGCAAACACAAGCGCTCCCCATGCCGCAAATACCAGCGAAGCTGAAGCAACGCGCGAGATCATCCAGATCGAGAGCGCTATGAAGACGAAGCCGAAAATGTGCTTGACGCGCGCGAGCCATGGCCCCGAGCGAGGGAGGACGTTGGCGCCTAACACGCCGAAGGCGACAAGCGGGAGACCCATTCCCAAACCGAGCGCAAACAATGCCAAGGAGCCGCGCATTACCTGCCCGGTCTGCGCCACGAAGACCAGGGCCGCGGCGAGCGGCGGCGTTACGCAAGGGCCGACGATGAGCGCCGACCCGAAGCCAAGAGCGACAGCTCCGCCGATCGATCCACGGTTGCCTGCCTTCGCCGCGAGCCTCGAGGTCCATGACTGGGGTAGCTGAAGTTCGCAAATGCCGAACATCGATAGCGCGAGCAGTGCAAACACCGTGCTCATGGCAACTACGGCAACCGGGGTTTGCAAGGCGGCCTGGAGATTCTCGCCGGACCAAGCCGCGAAAATCCCCAATGTGCCATACGCCGCAGCCATCGCAAGCACGTAAGCGGCGGAAAACACGAAGCTTCGACCCGTCGAGAGATCGCCGCCCGAGCGCGCCAACATCCCCGACATGATCGGAATCATCGGAAACACACACGGCGTCAGGGACAGCAAAATTCCGAAACCAACAAAGGCAGCAAGCGTCGAGAAAAGGCTGTTGCCCAGCAACGCTGCAGATTCCGGGCGGATCCCGATCGTTGTGGTGTCGTTGGGCGCCCCTGCGCGCTTTCGCTGTCCTTCCACTACCTGCATCGGAAGAGAGGGATCGGAAGCCCGTTCGGGCGCATCATCGACCAACAAGGTCGACAGATCGACAGATTTCGAGATAGGTGGATAGCATAGCGTGTCCTCCGCGCACCCCTGATAGGTGACGATCAACCGATCGACAGCCGACACACCCTCCAGGGCAACCACGGCCTCGGTCGATTCACGATAGATCTCCGCCAGGCCGAAATTCGGATCGTCTTTGAACTCGCCCGGTTTGGTATCGATCCGAGCGGAGCGGTCGTTCACCACCGCCACAATCCTGTTTCGGTAGAGATAGTGGCCCGGAGCGATGGTCCAACTCAGCTTGACCCCATGGTGGTCTGTCCATGCCACGTGAAGCTGAAAGACTTGGTCCGCCGGATCGACTCCGGCAGCTCCCACCGGGGCCCCTGCGATGAGTGGCAGCAAGAAACCGAAAAACCCGAGTATGCGAAAAAGCATAACGTTCCTTCCGCTGAAGACAAGTTGGCCCCACCCTACGCAGCCTCAGGTCCAACCAATCGCCTCTCGGCCGCATCCGTCACCGCTTGCATCAACCGCGGCGACACGCTCCTTGTGACGGGCTTGAAACGGAGCCCCGTTTCCTACGGCCAATACCCCGGAACACCCAAACCATTAATGCTTGTGGGGATCGCATACATGCTCGTTAGTGTCATTTGCGCATTTCAATCAAGCTTGCATGTGCTTGCTATCATGTGTGCTTGGCAATCGAGGTGCGCCGTCAATGTGCTCCCCGGATAGCATCTGCCCTCTCCGCCACTGCGCCGGAGTCAGACCCATGTGATTCTTGAACGCTCGCTGAAAGGCTGCCTCGGATTGGTAACCCACCGCGTCCGCCACGGCTCCGGTGGACATGGATGGCTTCCTCAATTCATTGGCTGCAAGCGCCATCCGAATGTCGGTCAACAGATCGCTAGCCGATCGGCCCAGCTTCTCTTGAAACTTGCGCACAAGCGTGGCGCGCGACATGTTACACAGCGTCGCAAGTTCAGGTAGAGTCCAAGCTCGCGCCGGCTCGTTGAAGAGCGCCACCAACGCCGGCGCCAGGCGCGGGTCGCCAGCGAGCCCGAGAAGTCCTGGTGGAGAATCATTCAATTCGCTTGCAAGCCGCAACACCAACGCGAACATCGCCGTGGACAACGCGTTCAGTATCGCCGCCCCGCCGAGATGATTTCTTGTCGCTTCGCTACGCATCCAAGCGACGAGGCTGGCCAATTGTGTGGCTGTACCGGAGCGTTCCTCCTCGACATTGCGAGCGCTGGCATGCACTACAAGTTGCCCAGGCAAATAACTGCTCAAGAGGCGATCATAGGGCGGCTTGATGACGAAGTGGCCGCAAAGCATGTCCAGTCGATCACCCGTGCCGACATTTTCACTGATCGTGAAATCGCGGCTTGATCGATGGAATTGCGGCGCTGGTATCGCGCCGCTGCCATCGTGAAGAACGTGAGGCGGGTTTCTGGGCAGTAGCAGGATGTCGCCAGCCTTCAATTTCAGCGGCCGACCACCAACTGGGTCGTCAAGCACCGCCGATCCGGCCACAACCGCATGATAGGGAATCTCACCGATCGCGCCGGGACCTTGAGCGATTCGCCATGGCGCTCCGTAGGAGCAGCGCAGATCGAGCCTGCCGCTCACTGGCATCATCTGGAAAAGACGGCTGAGCCAGTCAATAGCGACCATAAGGAGACTCCAATCTGGACCGCTGCGGGGAGCGTTTGATGGTCAAGCAAACCATCGCCCACGGCCCGCGCGGTCCGCTTTTGCACGGATCGTATCGGAAACGCATAAAGGCGTTGCCGCGCCCCCGCGTGGCGGCAGGGGCGCGGCACGACCCTCACAACAGCTCTTTCGGCGTCTTGTCCTTAATCGCGGGCCAGTTCTGATCACCCTTAGAGATGTTAGCGGGAACATCCTCCTTCCAATGCTTGTCCACGTCCGCGTTGACGTTCACGTAGAGCTTGCCGTTGACGATCTTCCAGTAATTTGGGTCTCCATCGAACTTCTTGCCAAGCGAGGCGCCCATGGCGCAAAAGCCGCCGTACGCCGGCACGTACTTGGTCGGCTCTTTGGTAAACGCATCGCGGTTCTCGGCACTCGAAAACCGATAGCGAACTCCGTCATATGTCGCTTGGAATTTCTCTGATCCGGCCGTGGGTTTACCCACGGTGAAATAGGCAACTGGATCATAACCATGCAGTCCCACGCCTGTGGCGTCGACATTGTTCACGCCGTGAGACATTTCGTCGTAAGCATATACTCTGCCGGTGTTCAGTAGCGACAGAGTTATCACCGAGACCGCGACCATGATGGACGCGAAACGAGAGGTTGGTTTCGACGACTTTGACATTTGCACTTTCTTTATCTCCATGAAGCCTCAACCGTGCGGGACAGTCTCGCCCCGGTGAAGCAACCACTCATTCGTTTCTGGACGCGCCGGCGGTTACGGGCATTCACGAGCGTTTGATGTCGGATCGGCTCTTTCCGGTCATTTCAGTCACGATTACGCCCGGCTGACGATTGGGTGAAGTCGAAGAAGATCGGATCAACCTACTTGGCGTCCGCCGTAAATCGATATCCGACCAAGGCACCTACCGCGATGAGTGCAGCGAGGGCGGACGACAGCTCGAAGGAGGCCGACTCGTTCAAAGCGGCCGCTGTCGACATCATGAGTGTCTTCCCTTCGGCAAGGGAACTAACGAAGCTCGCAACGCCAGGGCAAAGCGAGTGTACGTCCACATTGCCGTCCGGTCGCACAACCAAGGCATCCTCTCCTCCCGCTTCGAGATCGACCGGGGCGGGTACGCCATCTCCGACATTCATTCGCCAGATCCTTACGGATGGGAATTGTGAGCGGACGATGCGCAACGACGGATGCAACATGAGACAGAGGTCGGAGATTTGATAGCTTGGGAGCCCAGCAAGCGCATCTGCACCGAGGGCTTGCTGTTCGGGAGCATGATAGGCTTCGCTACGTGCGCGCTCGATTCGAGCAACGTCCGCCAGGTACGGCAGGCTAGCAGCTGGTTCGAACTGCGGAATGAAGTCGGGAAAGCGGTCGCCGTAATGGAAGAGAACCGGTGATGTCGGCAGTTCGGCGACTACGTAGTCCCGTGCCATGGCCCAGAAGAACTCCTCCCCCACGATTCGGCAAGTTGCCGGAAAGTTTGCCCAGAGCGCCTCGATTAACCCAACTATGACGTTATTCCTGTAAACGGCAAATCGCTTCGGACTTGACCGTCGGCTGGGGTCAAACAGGCCGGCGGGGATCTCAGCCTCCGGATTGATGACTGCCGCGGCAAATTCGCCTTGTCGGTCAGACAGCCGCACGGTGATGCCCCTTCCGATCTAACGCGCTCATGATTTCTTCTGCGCGCTGAACCTCCGCTTCGAGGTGTCGCCATTCGGGAACGTTTGCATCCCACTCTATTAAGGTAGGCGTGGGACCGAGCCGCTTGATGGCGTAGGCAAATAATCCCCAGACGATTTCGTCCACCGGCCGGTCATGGGTATCAATCAATAGCGGCCGGCCCTCGTCATCGGCCTGCTTTGCATGGCCGGCCAAATGAATTTCGCGGACGTGCATCAGTGGAAAGCGGTCAATATAGCTTCTCGCGTCCCACTCCTGATTGATCGACGATATGTAGACATTGTTGACGTCAAGCAAGAGAGCGCATCCAGTGCGGCGTACCACTTCGGCTATAAAATCAGTCTCCGAATAAGTGCTCTCGGCAAAGCTGAGGTAGGTTGACGGATTCTCGAGGAGCATCTGGCATGCAAGCGCCTCCTGTACCTGATCGATATGCTCGCACACCCGATCGAGGGTTTCTGCCGTGTACGGTACAGGCAGAAGGTCATTGAAGAACGAGGACTCGTGGGTGGACCAAGCGAGGTGCTCGGAGAACAGGCTTGGGCTGTAACGCTCTACGAGCAGCGCGAGCCTTCCCAGGTGCTCGCGATTGAGCGGACCTGCACTACCTATCGAGAGACCAACGCCATGCAGCGACAGCGGATAGAGACGTCGTATTTCGGTGAGATAACGGTGAGGAGGCCCTCCTGCCCCCATGTAGTTCTCGGCATGAACCTCGAAGAACCCTATGTCGGGCCTTGTCTTTAGGATCGTCTCGTAATGTTCGGGTTTGAGCCCGACACCGACGCGGGGCAGAATGCAATCCGTGGTACCAGGCTGCCGCGACATGAATCCTACTCACCTCCGACGACCGGACGCGTCGCCAAGGTCCTTTTCCGAGCCAATGAAGCTTCTGAGGAACTTCGACCGATTCCTCTCGGTCCGTTCTTTCGCATTCGAGCTGACCTTCTAGAGACTGCTGCATAGCTTCGTCGGCTCGCGCGAAAAGGTTACGCCGAGGGCGCGGAAACGAACTTACCTTTCTTTCGCCTAAACCGCGACGCGGCGCGAACCTCACGCGCCCGATGAGCCGAACGAGCATGTGTTTGATCCTCGCAGACATTAAGCCCCTGAGCTCACAGAGCTAGACAACGCCAAAGCGGAGTTCCCTGCCCAGAGCCTCCCGCTAGGAGCATAGACATGTTTGCCACCAGTGCCGCAGTTGCGTCCCCTCCCGAGTTGAAGACGAACGGCGGCGTCCCGGTTCCTGGACAAGGACGGCGCAGCTTAAGACCGACGAACAGGAGGCAAGGGCTGCAAGATCTTCGGCTTAGAGGCTTGATGCAGTCCGCGCAGATTGGGGACGCTCGTGCTTATGCTGAACTGCTGGAAGACATTGCGCCTCGCTTACGACAAATCATCACGAACAAACGCAAATTCCTTCAAGCGGCCGATATCGAAGACCTCGTGCAAGAAATCCTCCTCTCCCTTCACTCAGTGCGCGACACTTATGATCCAACGCGACCTTTCGTACCTTGGCTAATGGCCATAACACAGCATCGGCTAGCCGATGCGGCCCGCCGGCACTACCGCCAAGCCGCTCGCCGGAACGAATTTGAAGAATGGTCGGTAACCTTTGCCGAAGACGCGCCGATTGCCGAAGCAGATCCCTACGGAAATCCGGAAGGGCTGAAGCGTGCAATCGAGTGCTTGCCTCCGCGCCAGCGAACGGCAATCCGGTTGCTAAAGCTGCAAGAGATGTCGTTCAAGGAAGCTGCAGAAGCGAGTGGTTCCAGCATTCACGCATTGAAGGTCTCTGTCCACCGCGCCATGGCGACGCTTCGTCGACTCATGAGAGGGTGAGCATTGACCGCAAGCCTCCAGCGCATCGGTACGCATGATGGCCCACCCTGATACACAAGCCAACGCTCAAGAATGTGTGGGACCAGCTCCGATACACTGAACAGTGAGCACCCCAACATCGACAAGCCAGCAACGTGGCTAAAGAACCGACATCGGTCACGTCGTTGTGACGGTACTCATGAAAGCTCTCCGTAACCTGATCAAGTGATATCGCGAATACCGGAGCATAGCTGACGCGTTCGAAGTCAGATTTCAGCGGAATTGGACGTACATCATCAACATCCTAGTGAAAGGACACTACACATGGTCAAGGCCTCTCTCACTGCAGCGGCGCTCGCCGGCTCGTTCGCGACCGCACTGACGCTGGCTGCCGTACCGGCCTCGGCGCAACCCGCTCAGGCGGAATCAGAAAAATGCTACGGCGTGTCGCTTGCGGGGAAAAACGACTGTGCCGCGGGTCCAGGAACCACGTGCGCTGGCACTTCCAAGGCCGATTATCAGGGCAACGCATGGAAGTATGTGCCAAAGGGCACTTGCACGACTATTCAAACGCCGAAAGGAGTGGGCTCCTTGACCGCTATCAAGTCTTAATTCCGGTAGGAGCCGCGCGCACGTCATGTGCGCGCGCCTCCATAGTTCGAATTGCTTCAACGCCGCATGTATGTAAAGCCTCTCAGATGACTACTCTCGTTCCAGCTCGCGCAATATCTAGATTGACCGCATTATCGCTAGACGTTCCGGGCGGGGCCGCCTTTCTGGGCGTACCCTTGCGATTTTGTGTTGCGGCTAACCCGCCGTCAGCATGCCAACCAGCGGCTTGCATGAGACGGGGTCCCCGGTCATGACTGGTAAACAACCGTTTTCCACTGCCGTCGAGCTTTGGCGGCGCGTCCATGCTCTTATGGCAAGAATACCGTACACATTGATTGCCTTAATTACCCGCATCTCTGTCGGCGGCGTGTTCTGGCAATCTGGCCAGACCAAGCTCGAAGGTTGGCATTTGTCTGCCTCCGCGGTAGAGCTATTTCGCAACGAGTACCAGCTGCCTCTAATCGATCCCACGGTCGCCGCATACTTGGCCACTACGGCGGAGCATCTCTTTCCGGTTCTGCTCGTGATAGGTTTGGCTACGCGTTTCGCTGCGTTGGCGCTCCTGATCATGACGTTGATCATAGAACTTTTTGTTTACCCGGATGCGTGGCCTACTCACGGCACGTGGGCAGCATGCTTCCTCGTGCTAATGACCCGTGGGCCAGGCGTGATCTCAGTCGATGGTGCGGTCGCAAAGCATCTGAGGTGAGATCGAAGTTTGCAGTGGTCACTGCAACCTACTATGGCGAATTCGTAAAAGCGTGTTGGCCGGCGGATTTCATTGCTGCTGGTCAGCACAAGCTAAAGACCAACCGCGGTCTACACCTTGGATTACCGTCTCTCGCCTGAGGCGGGTCGCAACCATCGTTTGTGGTATCCCGATCGACTCGGGCACGAGGCACACTTCATCGAGATTCATAGTCGGATGTAGACGCTAGGGACTCAGTTGGATCCGACTACAGCGCGCTAAAGGAATGAAACAGGACCATATTAGGCACACATCTAGGCTCGTGGACACCAACAAGCCATCTGCTTTCGCGGACCTGCGCGCATGCTTCGCTGGTGACACTCGTCATCACAGCTTCATGCTCTGATGCCTCTAACACTCGGACGTGCCTCTCCTCGTTTGCGACTTTGAAATGCCAGCGACATAGTAGCCAATGCTGCGCTACGTAGAGGAATAGTATGCCAGAAGCCTTTGCGCATCATCTGCCAGCCAGTCGGCCGCACCTGCAATATAGCCCTCAAGCTGGCCCGCCGGGTCGACCAAGTAGGTAATCGGCAAACCGTAAGCGGTGAACTGTGCAGAAGGTTCCGCCGAGTTCCTCGCAAGCCGCCCGTCGGGATCAAGAAGGATCGGTAAGCGATGAATTGAAAGCTTCTCCAGATAACTCTTCACCTCGGTGTGGCCGCTCCTATCCATAGAGATCGCTGCGACCGCGACTCGATCGCCCACCGCGATGTGAAAGCGCTCGAGCATCGGCAGGTCGATCCGGCACGCTTCGCACCAGGTAGCCCAGAGATTGATCAGCATGACCTTGCCTGGCATGGCTGCCAACGATGTCGCCCTGCCGCTCAAGTCATTTAGGATGACTGGCCGCAACTTCTCAACCGGACGAATGAACGTGAATTGATACCGCGCGGTCCGGAAGATCGGTGGACTCTCCTGGGATTGCGCCCTGCCCCATGGTTTGAGGAAAGGCGAAGCTCCAATCCCTCTCAGCGCCGCCAGTATGCCTCTTCGAGACAACACCTTCGACAACGCACTCTTTGGAGTCAAACTATGCATAAGCGCAATTCCTTGTAACTTCTTGAGGTTCGGCAACGAGGTCAGTAGTGGAGCGGCGGGATCCCAAAACCCAATAGCTTCATTTGCAAGTGTGCTCGCGCTCGCGGTTCGAATCAACATCTCACAGCGCGGAAGGCCATTTGCGCCGCATCTGCGTTTTCCCAGTCTCATCATGCCAGAAGCGCGCGGCGATAGCGCGATGCGGCAGCGCGTGGCATCAATGACCAGCCGGGGCCGACCAGCCGCCCGCGTAGATGGACGGCGCCCCCGGCAGATAATTGGATGGCCGCTCCGGTAGAGCAATGACTGCAGTACCGGTGTAGCGGATCTGCTCGCTGACAGACTGCGGCGCTTTGCGGGCGTGGTGTTTTTCCGTGGCGAAGGCGGCAGGGGTTGCCGTCAGCGCTGACAGAACGGCTGCGATTGCTAAAACTGAGAGGTAGGACATTTGAAACGTCTCTGCTTGCGTTGAGCGACGATTGTGAAGCGACCGTAGAGGTCTGCGACCACGATTTGAATGCCAGACAATCTTGTTTATGCACTCGATCGTCTCAAACTTGGGGTTCATTCACACGGCAGCCTGCGCTCCAAAACATGTCGGGCGAGGACGGTGATCGGGATGGCGCGCTTACCAAACACCTTATCAGCACAGCAACTCCTTCAAGGCGCCTCAAGTGCGATGTGCGTTCAGGAGCATTGACGGTTGGTGCTTCACAGGGTGCGTGTGCCTGCGCCCCTGTAGTGCGACAAGAAGAGGGGCACGTCTTCCTACCCAGCCGAGCAGCGGGACTCATCATCTTGGAAGCGCGCCGCGGCGGCTAAGGCGCGCACGTTTTGGAGTTCTTCGAACCCGCGTTCAACATACCGCCTGGTGCGATCGCGTTCGCAACGGCCGTTGAGACGAACTGGCATCTCTTTGACCTCGGGCGGCATTCAACACCAGCGGCCGAAGGGTACGGTGACATGCGACGGAGTTGCTCACACAGAGCCTCCCTCCAAAGGAAGCAAGCAGTTCCTATAAAGCGAACCTTTTTCCAGGAGACTTGGAATGAAGCTTTTCTTCCTCGATATCGAAGCTCCAATCCCCTCGATCGCGCCGAGGCCGCGCGCGCCCAAGAGGCCGGTGATGATGCACGACGCCCGTTTCATCGCGCAAATGATAGATCGCGTGCTTCTGCGCACATCAAGCCATGCTACGACCCGAACCGAGCCGGCCTATCCGCCTCGGCGCACGACATGGACGAAAAGACCCTCCGTCGACAAGACGATCTAGGTAGCCTCTGAATTCTAGGGACACGCCGTTCTCATTGACCTTACGAGCAAGCCCTTTCGTTTCACCGTTTTCGCAGGTGGAGCGACCCAATGCTCGTCTGCCTCAATCGCAGGCCGACACTTTCTGCAGGGAGGCAGTTGCTGCCTCATCTCCTGCGTAGCGATTTTCGTCAGACAACACCACTAAGGCTGCGTTTCCTTTGCCAGCCCCAATCGTCTGAACGACAATCTCCTGGTCGTGATCTGACAAAGGCAGGAAGTCAGAAAACGGAAGAGTTGCTGTCGCAAGATGCAATCGCACTGAGTTCTCCGAGTCAGAGAGTGGAACCCTACTCGGCATGCAATGGCTGTATTCCAAGAACCTTTCTCGATCAGCCAACACAACGTGACCTTCGCATCCCGATACCCCTGCAGACCGACGTCAGACTAATCAACTGAACAAATGCGCAGCATGGGTAACCGCACCGCCCGCTCGAATGGCGGCGGCAACGAGAGCGGCCTCGGCGAGTTGTTCGTCGGACGCTCCGGCTTTTCGGGCCTCCTCGGTATGGATTTCAATACAATAGGGGCACTGTGTAGTGAGCGCGACTGCAACTGCCATCAGCTGCTTGTTGAGCGATGAGACCGCGCCTTCCTGAAAAACGGCTTTGTCAAAGGCCCAAAAGGCCTTCATCGCCTGCGGGCTTGCTTCGTCCAGCTTCTTGAGGTTCTTGAGTTTGGCCATATCGAACATCACTTCCTCCTCGGTTGCGCGCCGCATGCGCGTCAGCTGGGTTAGAGCGGGACGGTGAGCGCAGCGCAAATCACATCCGCGCGCGCGATCTCAGCATTCGATGTTCTTCCGAAATGTGATCGCCGGCATATTCGACTTAACGCGCCGTTTGCGACGAACGTGGCGGCGGCACACGACGCGATATAGACTATGATCGCGGTGGTGGATTGGAAGGTCCTGAATAACCATGTGGCGATCAGCGGCGCCGGGCCCGCGGCAGGTCGACACCCGAGCGAAGCACCATTAGAACGGTGCTGGCCCGTAACGCTGTTTGCAAACATGAGCCTCGTGATCGTGCTGTATAGCAAGAAATCGTACCACTCGATGGCCGTGGCGATTGTTGAGGCGAGGGCATGGCGACGCTGAAGCTGAAGTTCCCTTCCACTGAGCGAAATTCGGTCGGTCATCCCGCGCTCTCTACTGCAACGTGCGATTACGGGCTCACTGTACGGGCGCGGAAGATGAATTGAATGTCGGCAAATATCTCTTACGCGCTCATTCGTCTCAGATCGTAGGCCGCTGCTCGGCAGATAAGTTCGGCCGGTTGTGTCGCGGCTATCAAAACCGCTCCCGAACCTCTGTTCGCAGGAACGAAAAGCTCTCGCGCCCGCGGCAGGGGGTTGGCTATTGCGAGCGCGGGGGCATCGGATAACTCTCAGCGGAGATTGGCCGTTGGAAGAACTAGCGGGACTTGGGGCCTCCTTGATAACGCCAGGCTGATGGGCTGGCGTTCGGCGCCGATGCGGGTGGCAAGACATCCTGGCCATATGCCACCGCACAATCAAGGTCGTGCCGCAAGACAGCTATTCGATCCGGCTCGACTCGCCTGGCATCATTTGGCCAATACCTCCTATCGGAGATTGTAGTTCCTGCATTCGCGGTCGCCGACACCAGGACGAGCGGCATCAAGAGAGAATCAGCCAAAAGAACCAACATTTGTCGGGCTCCATCTTCTTTCTCGTAGAGCACTCATGCCCTTCGGAGATGAATTCGGAACCATTCGTCAATCGGTTACACGCCTCGCGCAGACGTGAGACATAATTTTTGTTTAGGCACGAGCGCAGCTGTCGAGGACCCGGGTTGGTTTCGGCAAGCACCAATCTGCGGGCCCTCGTCCGAGAAGCTGGACACAAGCAAGAGCTAGGAGGCAATCCGCCCGGCCAGTGAGATCAACGAGCGCGTATTTGAGCCCCGCAAGCATTAATCAGTTTCGCTGAGGCCCATACTGTCGAATCCTCGGTCGATGGCGCTAGTCAAGGCCGCCCAGCCCTCCACTTTGTCGACGATCAGTGACAGGACAGAACGTCGTTCGAGGCACCGTCTAGACGTTCATGTCCTTGACGACACCGCCGCATTTCGCTTGATGGCTCACAGGCGAGTGCGTCGGTAGCAGGCGGGGCCCGGTCCCCAAAGCCCATTCCTGGGCCCCGCCTGCACTTTTCTTTTCCTTACGGCGATGTCTCACCTACGCTAGCTTCTCTTGGCGCGCCGCAACTGCCTGGAACAACAAGGCCTCTGGGAACGGTGATGTTCTTCTTCTGCTCAAGGTTAGCGAAAGCCGCTTCATTGCCGTGTCAAACCGAGAGGCCGCAAGTAAGAGCGCGACCGGCGCTCGGAGCCTCAGCGGCTGGCTTGAATTTTTCCCGAAGCAGTCCATTCAGCGCCTCGTGAGGGCGTCAGTGGGGCTTCGCGATGCTATTGGCGCCACGCTAGATCTCCGGAACGGAAACATCGCTCACGGGGCAGTCGCCCCTTCAGAAGGCGACCTGCGTGCGCAGTGCCACTGCGTCGAATCTGGAGCCGACATCCGCCGTCGAGGTCGCGCCGGTTTGATGCCGGCGTAAGAGCCGCTCGCGGGATTGTAGGCGTGCGTCTCGCCCGTCAGCACGTAGCCAGCCTGGGCATAGCCGCCCTGGAATTTCAGACTCGGAGCGCCAAGCGGCGGCAGGCCAGTATTCGCGCTGCGATCAATATTGTACGAATAGTATTCGCCCTGTAGGATCAGGGGTCCATAGGTTGCTGCAGCTTCCAAGCTGTAGACCTGCGCGCCGGCAGCGTTGGCGATAACGCCGGTTGAAACTAGCGTGGTTGGATCGATGCGTAGCTCGGGCCGGTCGCTGAGTGTGATCGTCTGTGCGCCCGTCACCAGATTGCGCGGCGGCTGGATCAGCCATTCTGCATCGGCGCCGAGATGCACCGAGTAATCCTTTCCGCTGACGATCTGACCTGCAGCGCGGGCGACCGCGCCGTATTGCTCTGTCGCGGCGTTCGGCATTGCGCTCGAGGCGGTATGAATCGCGCCTGTGCTCGGTCCCGTAACGTAGGCGCCGGCCCAGAACACATCGTTCCACCAGCGGGTACCGGCGGCCGAGCGGAAATCGCCGGCGGCGATGTTGCTCGCGACGTTGGTGGCCGAGGAACGCTCCATGAAAAGGGTCTCGTTTGAGCTCGTGGCATTATCGAGTGTGTACAGCAGGTCGAAGACGCCGCCTTCGACCGCTATCTTGCCGCCGAAGGGCTTGAAACCGGTGTAGCTCAGATATGCGTTCTCGACCCCGGAGACGCCGCCCCCCGGAAGCGATCCAGGCGCCGCACCGCCGAAGCCATCGGAGGCGCCGCCGAAGTCGTAGATCAGCGCGTAATTCCAGTCACCGAGGAACTTGCCGACAATACCTATGCGCGCACGGCGGGGGTTCTCGCCGTCTTCGAGCCGCTGCGGAGTGGTGCCTGCTGTATTGGGGCGGTAATCGTAGCCGCCCACATCCAGTGCACTCGGGTCGTGATCGCGATGCAGTTCTGGTCGTCGGCGCTGCAAATGGTCGGCCGGTTGTTCGGCATCTTCACCACGACCCCGGACGGCAGCGCGACGGGGCCCTTGACTGGAATGGCCGCATTGGCCTTGGTGACAGCTGCTTTCGCTTCGGACCGCGCTTCGGCCTTGGCTTCTCTCTTGGCATTCGCCGCGACTGCAGTATTTGCGGCGGTCTGCTTTTGCACGCTATTGAGCTTCTGCTCAAGCAACCATAACTGCTGCTTCAGGAGCGCGATCTCCTGATCGCCGCCATTTGTTGACTGCGCGTATTGCCGCATCAGCAAATGTTACCCTGATGGCACGGATGCGGGATCGACTGATCGGCCGCACCAGGTCGCTTTCCCGGCTTGCTCGACGAAAGGGGCTGTGGGCGGGTCGGGCCCTACATAGCCCGAGCCGTCCACAACCCCGGGCGATGGAGCGGCGGTCGAGGCATCCGCAAGCGGCTGCTCCGCGACCAACTGCTCGGCAGTCCTTTGTCTAAGAGCCCTTAGCAGGCGCTGCACGATCGAATGCTGTCTCGTCCCGAACTCCTCGGGGTGAGTCTCGCTCAGCCGACCGACGATTGCGAGCGCCGTCAGTTGCGGCTGCTCCGCGAGCCAGCCCTCGATAGCAGCAATATGCGGGTCGAGCTTGGACGGCATGCGAACCCTGGTTTTATAGGGCCGACGAGTCCGCCGGTGCGTGGCACGCGGCTCGCCGGCGGTCACCCTCTTGCCGAGCGTCTTCGCGAACGTCGCCGCGGTCACCGGCGCGTTGCTCGTGTGAGCGGATTGCAGGCCGCGCGCCTGTCCGGCACGACGATCGACGCGATTGCCGAGTTCGTCCTGGGTTGCGCGAATCTCGGCCAACAGCGCGACCGGATCGAGCGATCGATACTGATCGCGCAGCCGTGTCTTCACGGCGGCGGTCACCTTGGGATGCGCTAATGCACGCTCGTAGGGCGTCGATGGGGGATGATAGCGCTTGATCACTCTCGCCCCTTCGCGTCGCTTCTCCTTCAGCTTGAACGACGGCTGGAAGAAGTTGACGTAAAGTCGTGACGCAGCATAGAGGCGCCCCATCACGCGCGCCGTCTCGACGCCATCAAAGCGGCCATAGCCCATGAGGCGGCGGACGACGGCACCATTCTTCTGCTCGACGAACGCCTGATCGTTCTTCTTGTACGCGCGCGAGCGCGTGACTTCGAGCTTCTGTTGGCGACACCATGGCACGACGACGTCGTTCATGAACGCGCTGTCGTTGTCGAAGTCAACGCCGCGCAACAACCAGGGGAACAGGCCCTGTGCGCGGTTGATCGCTTCGACGACCAGCGAACCCTCCCGCGTCAGCAACGGCAGGCACTCCGTCCAGCCGGTGGCGATATCGACCATCGTCAGGGTCTGGATGAACGAGCCGGCCACCGACGTGCCGCCATGGGCGACCATGTCGACCTCGCAGAAGCCGGGCACAGGGCTGTTCCAGTCATTGAACGTGCGGATCGGGACCTCGCGCCGGATTGCCGAATAGAATCCGGCACGGCGCCGCCTGCCGCCGCTCGCTGCGATCTTCACATCGACGAGCAGGCGATCGATGGTGGCGGCGCTGATGGCCAGAACACGATCACGGTCCGACTGGCCAAGCTGCAATCGGCCATGTTGCTCGAGAGCAGGCAGCAAGGTCGGGATCATCACCTTGAGCCGCTTACCGCACACCCGATCCGACGCCTCCCACAGCGTCGTCATCGCGTCCTTGATCGTCGTACCATATCTACGTTTGCGCTCTTGCGGTTTCTCGACCTCGCTGGGCCCAACCGTCGTGCGCCGCCGGAGTGCGCGCACCGCTTGCTTACGATGCCAGCCCGTCGTCGCGCACAGCGCATCGAGGATCCGTCCCTTTTCCGCCCGCTTGGCCGACTGGTATTGCTCCGTCACCGCTGACACCACTTCGCGCCGCGCGCCCATACTGATCTTTCCCGCCATAGTGGCCACCGAACCAATTCGGTGGCACCGACCCAATCATCAGCGAGAAGTTTTCCAGTAACATTCTAGATGAGGCAATGCGCTGCGCATAGGCGTGCGAGGCTGCCAGCGCACCGGAAAGGCCGGCTGCGATTGTTGTGAATCTCGTCCCGATCACGGCCTTCTCCGAAGAAAGAGGAACACTTGCCTTGTTGTTTGGCGCAAAAACGTTCTGCCGAGTCCACTTGACGTTCGCCAGCGATCTTGCGTGCGGCATCGTCCTCATCATGAGCGGCGGCGTACACTCTCGATCAACTTTACCGTGAGCAAGTTTGCTCAAGAGCGATGTTTCTGTGGCGACGGACTTTGAATCCAGCTGCCGCGGGTCAGCGCGAACCCACTACAGCCATTCCTGACAGTTAGATCAGAGCGCCCGAATGGCTGGGGATTGATCCAGTTATGCGTCACGGACGCATCGGTCGGTCCGCGACGGCGGCCGACGACCCTAAGAGTTGAATCAGGAGCCCCCCGCCATGCAGTTCGATCCGCTGGTCTACGAGACTGAAGCGGTATGGAGCAGCGCAGCGTAAACGAAGAGCCCGGCCTTGCGAGCCGGGCTGTTGCTATCATGATTGATCAGGGCGGAGATCTTTGATCTCAGAGACTCTTGGAGAACGGACTGTCCCAGTTGAGGCGGTAGTTGATGCCGGCCTTCACGGTGTGATCGTCGGTGGTGAAGCGGCCGACTGATCCCAGCTGCGCCGGAACAACGAAGTTCGCGTCGCCGAAGTTGTAGTACTGGTACTCGACCTTGGCCGACCAGTTATGGGCCAACATGTACTCGAGGCCGGCGCCGACCGTGTAGCCATCGCGGTGGTTACCGTTAATTGCGAAAGCGGTCGGCGCGCCACCAAACGTCACGGTCTCGTTGTTGTCGGAGAAGGCATAGCCGCCCTTCACGTAAAGCAGAGCCGGCCCCCAAGCATAACCTAAGCGGCCGGTGATCGAACCGAAGCCGCCCTGATTGTTGGTGTAAGCGAAGCCGGTCGGGAAGACCGCGTTGATTTGGCCGGAGAGCCAGCTGTATTGACCTTCGACGCCCAGCACCCAGTTAGGGGTGAACTGCCAGTCGTAGCCGGCTTGCACACCTCCGAGGAAGCGGCCGTCCTGGTTGCTGCCGGTGGTCAGGCCATTGAAGTTGGAGTGGGACGGGAACGCGCCGCCGAGATGGCCACCGATATATAGGCCGGTCCAGTTGTAGATCGGTGCCGGCACCGGGGGCGGCGCCTTGGTGTGCATTCGAGCAGGCAGGTCTGCCGCGAAAGCCGGCGCTGTGCCCAGCGTCATCAACACCACGCAACCCAGCAACTTCTTCTTCATTATAGTCTCCACTTTTCCCCACCACCCGCGAAGGCGGATCGTTTGATTTGTCGCCGCGAACAGCAATGGTTTTAAGGAGCCCAGCAACGATCTTGAATGTCCGTAGGTATCATCTCTATGTCAAACCGTATCAAACCAAGTGCGTGCCCTGCCTCATGTTCAACGTAGCACGTGAACGTCTTGACGGCGGCTCGATCGAGTTTTGAGTTATCACGTCATGCGACAGTGCAGAGAGCCAGTGCCAGCAGCAGCGGCCGAACAAGGCTAGCTCCTGGATGCCTGCCAGATCGATCCGCGAATCCGCTTGGGAAACACGGACCCGGTCGATCGCGGACACCAAATGCTCAGCGAGATCATCTTGAGATGCCTCCGCATCATAGCCGATTGGCGTTGAGACGATCGATGGGTAGTTCGGCACATTGAAGCGCAATAGCAGCTTCGCTACTCGCGTCGGTTCACGAACTGCCTAGCCGCCAACCGACCTTACGCTTTGTCGGCCTATGTCCGCCGCTCGGCCTGCGCTGAGCGAAAGCCGGTCGTTTCTTCGGCCACGCTTAACGGCTTATGTACCTACAAGGATGCTTTCGCTGACGATACTCTTGAGGCGGCTCCCGCCTCAAGGGCAAATCGGAGCTAGCATGTCACGCCTGTTGAGCCGCTTCGCTCGCAGCCTCGGCGTTCTGTCGTTTCTTCCGTATCAGCCTGAGCGCTACGAGCGGATGTTTGGAGAGTTGGGCATATGCCCCCTAGTCGCGGTTCTTTTCCCCTTTGGAAGGCTCCCTCGCTGTTCGATCACGCCGGAGCAATACTTTGGCATTTCGATACTCGCGAGGCACGGTGCGGTCCGTTGAATTGCGACCGATCTTGGATATGAGTTCCCTCAGATCAATGAACGCGTCGGCTTGCCTCCTCAATTCGTCCGAGACCATTGATGGCTCGCTAGATACTGTCGATACCACTGTGACACGAACGCCGCAGCGCTGCATTGCGCGCACGAGTGGTCTCAAGTCGCCGTCTCCGGAAAACAGGACCATATGATCGATGCGTTTGGCAAGTTGCATGGCGTTTACTGCGAGCTCTACGCCTACTGTTCCCTTTGTTCTGCGGCGACCACCCTCATCGAGAAACTCCTTCGTCTGCTTTAGAATCACGGTGTACCCGTTGTATTCTAGCCAATCCGTGAGCGGACGAGCCAACTTCGGGTCTTCCGTTACCAAAGTGTAGTAGAACGCCCTTAGAATTCGACCACTGCTCTCGAATTCGGAGAGCAGACGCCTGAAGTCGATCTCAATCCCAAGCGCGGCTGTGGTGGCATGAAGGTTGGCACCATCAAGGAATAGCGCGGTTATACTCGAAGTCGGTAGCATTAAGACGCCTAAACTGATCTTGAGCAGTGCGCGTTGTAGTAAAAGGAGCAAATGAATTGAGCGCAGGCGGGAGCGCTCCGGGGTTCCGACCTAGTCTCCGGGGCGTGTAAGTGGCTGGTTGCGGTAACCGCCGCACTTGCGAATCCTGCGGAGCGAACGAACCAAGTCATAGTTGATGCTCTTGTCGGGAGCGTGCGGATGGCCGCTCCTCGTTCATCACCCTACGGCACCGGCAAAACTGGTTAATGCTCGCGCCGCTCGAATACACGCTCGTTGATCTCACCGAGCTTGCGGCGCGCCTCAAATCCCGCGTTCGTCCACGGTCGGGTTTTTCCGACCTGATGGGCCCGACCGGTGGCGGTCGTTGCGGCAGCCCGCCACTGAGTTAGTTCAACGAAGTGCCTTGATGTCGGGAAATGCCACGCGCACGTGGGCGCTACGGTCTGGTCACAATATGCATTGGCGCCGGTCAGGGAATAGCAGTCGGATCGGGGCAGGAGATCGCTGCTCCTCTGCTCCCGCCGGTCAAGGCAACGCGCATGGGAAGTGCGCATCTTGGCACTGCTGGGATCAGTGGCTACCGCGTCGCTTTATGCAAAATGACCGTTTAAAACGGGCAAGCAACCCGTCCCACTGAGCAATCGCGATAGTCTTGAACGATCAGCTTCTGAAAGAGCATTCCACTGTTCTACTATTTCGCGAAAGCACTTTGCTTGGTATTTGAATGCCGGCTGCGAGTACGTGCGACCATCGATTTCAAGGCTCACCGTCTGCTCGCTTGCAGCAATGGCGGTAGCGTTCTTGACGAGGAAAGGGAGGTAGACGCGTCCAATCATGCCCAAGGTGGCCATTCTCGCGGCATAACTGGCGCCCCCGTCAATCGGATCCCACACGCCCTCCACGCCGGAAGCATCATCCAGACGGTACACCCAGTTTTCCACGAGCGGCGCATCGCGGCGCACGACCGACTGTGGCCATGAATCGAGGGTCAATTGGAACAATTGGCCATAGAGCGCGAAGTCACCAAGCGAGGGGCGCGTTCCAAAGAGGTATCGATCGGGGCCACCGAGCAGATTCAACGTTCGCAACAACTCGCCGAAATGCGCCTCGATCAAGGGGCCGTTTTCGGGCGCACAGCCAACCATCTCCCGCCGGCTGCACTGACGCTGGAAGAAGGCCCTCTCCGCCGAGGCGAGTTCGGGCCCCCGGAGCTCCGGTTGCAGGTCGCGCGTCACCCAGCTCGCGCAAGACCTCGCGGCTTCCGCATCGGCCCAGCGGAAGTAGTACATCATCTTAGTGCACCACTCATCGGCATAATCCTCGATAAGGTGGCAGAGGAAGGCGGCCGCCGGGTCGTCCGGAATGATTGAGCGCTGATGCGGATGGCGCGCTTCCAGCATATGCGCTAAGGGCGTCGAGTCGCATTCAAATCTATCGTCATTGGGAACGCGCAACATCGGCATCAGTCGCAGCTGCCCCGCAACATCCGACGGCAATGTTGCTGGATCCTGGATCCGCCAAAAGTGAGGAAGTCGCCGATAGCGCAGAATGGCCAGCACCTTGCGCGAATACGGTGAGGCGTTCGCACCGACGAGCTCATAACGGTCGGTGTGCTTAGAGTCGCGTTTCGATTGTTTCACTCGTCGTCTCCGAATCGTTCGCTAAATAGATCCGTGCCGGCAAGCACGACGCCGCGGTGACTGGCTTCTGGTGAGGAAGATTGAGAGAAAGATCATGCCTTGGATAGCGTCACTCATATTTGAAGCCGACCACGCCTAGCCCCCCGATCTTCGCCACTATCTCCTCGCCAGGATTGATGGCGATCATCGGTCCGAGAGCACCAGTCAGCACTACATCGCCGGCGCAGAGCCCTTCCCCACGGCCGCAAGCGCGCGAGCGAGCCAAGCGGCGGCATTGAGCGGATGGCCGAGGCAAGCCGCTCCAGCACCGATGGAAGCTATGGTGCCGTTTACCTCTAGCACCATAGCGCACGTGTAGAGATCGAGCCCGGAGAGCGACTTGCGCTCGGAGCCGAGGACGAAAAAGGCGGACGAGCCGTTGTCGGCGACGGTGTCGGCGAACGTGGTCCTCCAATTTTCGATTCGGCTGTCGACGATCTCGATCGCCGGGAAGACGCAGTCCACCGCGGTTGCAAGTGACGCGGGTGACGCGTTGATTTCATGAAAGTCGCGCGCCATGAGCAAAGCGATCTCCGCTTCGGCTTTCGGCTGAATCACATGCTTCGCTGACAAAACGGCCCCATCGTCAAGTTGCATATCATCGAAGAGGACGCCGAAATCAGGCTGGTTTACGCCGAGTTGCGTCTGGACAGCCGTCGAGGTCAAGCCGATCTTGCGGAACGATGCGCCGCCCCGCCTTCAACCAGCGCTTGGTACTGATCGTTTGCACAGCGTAGGCACCGACACGTCGACGGGGCGAGGCCATCCCGCAGGGGCGCAACGGGAGTACCCGAATGGGCTTCGCCAGCCGGTCTGCGAGCTTTTGAAAATTATTAGGCATTCGAGGTTCCTTCGGGACGGAGGTTAACATGCGTATCGGGTTGGCCCGCCGACAATCCACTTCACAGGGAGGTGGTCATGGGTCCCCGCTGCGAGGCGTTATCGAGAGGGAATGAGTGCCGGCCCATCAGACGGCAGACACCGCTGTTCGTGCTGGCTCATCACCGCTAAGCGGGACGAGATTGAGTTTGGCAAATAGATCAGCATCTGCAGCGTCCCCCGCATTACCTGCGGTCAACAGCTTGTCTCCCGTAAAGATCGAATTGGCCCCTGCCAGGAAGCAGAGGGCTTGTGTGGCTGCAGACATGCTCTCCCGTCCTGCCGACAAGCGAACCATGGAGCGCGGCATCGCGATCCGCGCAACGGCGACTGTACGGACAAACTCGATATCGTCCACCTGCTTATCAGGCTGAGCTCGTAGTTGATCCCCGAGAGGAGCCCCATCTATAGGGACGAGCACGTTGACAGGCACGCTCTCTGGATGGACAGGCAATGTCGCCAGGGAATGGATCAGTCCGATTCTGTCCGACCGCGTCTCGCCCATCCCGACGATCCCTCCGCAACACACGGAGATTCCTGCCGAACGCACGCGATCGATAGTGTCTATTCGGTCCTGAAATGTCCGCGTTGTGGTCACGTTGGCATAATTTTCCGGGCTCGTATCGATATTATGGTTGTAGTAATCAAGCCCTGCTTTCTTGAGCCGTGCCACCTGACTGTCACTAAGCATACCTAGCGTCATACACGTCTCGAGCCCTAGCGCCCGAACACCCTTGATCATTTCGATTACCCTGTCCATATCGCGGTCTTTCGGCTCACGCCAAGCCGCGCCCATGCAGAATCGCTGCGCGCCGGCGGATTTTGCCTTCGCCGCCGCATTCAGCACTTTCGCGACGTCTAAAAGCTTACCGGCAGCAATCCCGGTGTGATGATGAGCTGATTGCGAGCAATATCCGCAATCTTCCGGACATCCCCCAGTCTTGATCGAAAGCAGTGTACAAAGCTGCACCTCGCCTGCGATGTGCCAGCGCCGATGAGCCAACTGCGCCTGCCATATAAGATCCAGGAATGGGAGAGAAAACAGAGCAGTGATTTCGGTTCGGCTCCAGTCTGTTCTCAGCGCGCCCGCATCGGCTCCTGCAGGCAACGCGCTGTGGTCCACGCTATTTGCGATAGAAGGGTGCATGTTCATAGGACTTCTCATAGCTTGGCGAAAAGACTTAGGCTCGTGCACGTATTATCCCTCGCGCACGCCGAGTTGAGAGCACAGATGCGGTTTGCATCCAAATCACGAGTTCAACGACAAAGCGCCAAGTGTCTTCTCAAGAAAATCAGGCGAGGTCAGCGAACTCGCAAACTATTTCACCGACGACCTCGCCGATACAACGCCGTCCGACGCGGCGGCGCCCATCCTGAACTTCGCAGCAATCGATCTTGAGAAGCGAGAGGTTAAAATGCGATCGCTTCTCTCGAATACGATCATCTCGTTCTCGTGACCGGTTCTTACCATTCCTATTTTGGTCGCAAACGATTGGGCTAGGCATGAGCCCGGATTGAAGCGCATCATAGACGCTACCGAGATCAGAAAGCGCATGCTTCTTCCATTTGAGCTTGCCGAAATTGGCGTAAGTGAGAAAGAGCGGCGGCCCCAGCCCACGTTCGTGATTGTCGGCGGCGGCACCAAACTGGCGTAGAGATGGCCGGTCCGATCGCCGAACTCGCCCGTTTTATCCTTGCGCGCGACTTCCGGAACATTGATCCGAGCTCTGCCCGAGTGATTCTTGTCGAGACGGTGCCCGCCTGCTTCGAGCAGTACGGGCGCAACCTGACAGCAGTTGATGTGGAGCCGAAGGGTTGCTGCTGGAACTAGGCGCGTGTTTCGCCACGCGTACGCCGGGGATAGCCGCACCCACCGCGAGCAACCGCTGACCGTTGCGCGCTGCGGGTGCGAAGAGCCACCCCGAACGGAAAGGGGAAAGAAGGACTCCTAGTACTGCAGGTTAGGGTAGGCAGCGTTGTCTCCGCGTCCTTCGCGCGTTAGATCGAGAGCGCCGTAGATTGGCCAGACCGGGTCGAGGGGGCTGGTGCTGCCGCGTTTGAACACGTTCTCGCTCGCCCAATGGTGGCGGATTTCGTCTCCATCGCGTGAGAACACGTTCAGGACCGCGAGCTGCACGCCCTCCGGTGTTTCCGCGTGGTAGTCGCGGTTGAAGGTGTTGTTCCGCGAGGATAATAGCCGCAGGTTACGCCAGCCGCGTTCCTGTGCGTAGGTGGCGAGCCGTTCGGGACTTGTCTTCGCGATCACGACGAGGTTGATCCGCTCGGCGAGATGAAAAGCAGCACCCTCGAGCCCGTCGACGACCGATGTGCATGACGGGCACGGCTGGTCGACAAGCGGCAGCTCGGCTGTCTTACCTCCCGGGGCACCCGCCCGCTGGTCATGTGACCAGCGCGGAAACATCATGCTGTAGATGACCAACGAGTTCTTGCCTGGTGCGAACAACTCAGAGAACCTCACCGTGCTGGCATCGGCTGCGGACTCAAACACATAGTCCTCTCTGATGAGGCCGCCTGGCGGGAGTGCCCGGCGCTTGGCAGCGACCTGCTCGTTCAGCCGCTGAAGCTCTGCCTCAGCCTCCGACAACTCGTCGCGTGCGCGCCGGTATTCGCTCGACTCGCCGGGGAAGTGGACGTTCGGGTCGAGGAGTACCTCCCGCCACTTGTTCATGTCGCGTGGTTTGCCTTTGAGAGCCATTGCTTCCATCCTTTCCTATGCTGCGTCCTTATGCTCCGAACTCTCTCCTTGTAGGGTAGGAATTGGTAGCATCTTTCATATGTTGCGACTTTTTCCCGCGCTTCGCGAGATCTCGGCGGTTCCCCGGACTGCTGTCGACAACCGAGTAAATGGGGTCAAGACACCAGCCGTCGAGCATCGCGAAGAGGGTATTGAGGAGTTCCGCCAACATCGGATGCGTGATGGTCGCATGCACCATGTCAAAGCGCGACCAAACTCCGCGGCCACAGCGATGTTCGATGCCTGATGCTCGACTACGGTCCTCGCCGCGCTCCGAGAATGGCGTTTTCTAAATGGGCTGCGAGACATGTTACGCACTCGATGACAACCCAGCGCGAACGGGCAGGATTTTGCCGGGATTGAGGATGTTCTGCGGATCCAGCGCCCGCTTTAGCTGCCACATGATGTCGATGGCGTCGCCATGTTCGGCTTCCATGTAATCGATCTTTCCGACGCCAACGCCGTGCTCGCCCGTCGACGTGCCTTCGAAAGCGATGGCACGCTCGATCATTCGCGAGTTCACCGCTTTGGCCAAGGCGAATTCCTCTGGGCGCTCCGGATCAAGAATAAACTGGACATGGAAATTGCCATCACCGACGTGCCCGACAATCGGTGCCGTCAGCCCCGAGCCCACGATATCTTCCTTGGTCCTAATCAGGCATTCCGCCAAACTCGAAATCGGGACGCACACGTCCGTCGCCCAGACTAATGCCCCAGGACGCATTGCCTTAGAAGCGTAGAGCGCGTCATGGCGCGCGCGCCACAACATCGCCCGACGATCCGGCTCCGCGGCCCAATCGAAATCCGCGCCCCCGGCATCGAGCGCGATCATCCGAACGCTCTCGGCCTGCTCGGCCGCCGACGCCTGACTCCCGTGGAATTCGAAGAACAAGGTCGGCGTCTCCTTGAGCGACAGACCTGAGAACCGATTGCATGCTGCCACCTGCGCCTCGTCTAGGAACTCCACACGAGCGACCGGAATGCCCGCCTGTATCGTGGTGACCACGGTCTCGATAGCAGCGGCGACACTGGGAAAGGCGCAAATGGCGGCTGAGATAGCCTCCGGGACGCCATGCAGACGCAGAGTGACGTCGGTGATGATCCCGAATGTTCCTTCAGATCCGACAAAGAGCCTCGTAAGATCGTAGCCGGCCGCGGATTTGCGAGCACGGTTGGCTGTCTTGATCAATCGACCATCGGCCACGACGGCGGTCAGAGCGATGACATTGTCACGCATGGTTCCATAGCGAACGGCATTCGTGCCGGACGCGCGCGTGGCGGTCATGCCGCCGATCGACGCATCGACGCCGGGGTCGATCGGAAAAAACAAACCGGTGTCCCGCAGATAGCTGTTGAGCTGTTTTCGGGTAACACCCGCCTCTACGGTGCAGTCTTGATCCTCCTGTGACACGCGCAGGATCTGGTTCATCCCAGAGAGATCGATCGAGAGGCCGCCGCAAACAGCGTTGACGCTGCCCTCCAGGCCCGTTCCCGTGCCATAGGCGACGATCGGCAGCCTGTGCTCGTGACATAGTCGGACGGCCTCAATAACGTCGTAACGCGTCTTAGCAAGCAGCACGGCGTCAGGCAGCCCCGCGGGATGATAGGACTCATCGTGCCCGTGCACACTGCGTACGGCCTCAGCTGTTGAGAGCGCCTCGCCGAAGCGCGCCGCGAGAGCGCTGAGGGCGTATTTCCTTTCGTCGTTGTGCTGACTTGCGACGGCCATAATTTCCTCAAGATGCGGGTCAGCCGATGGCTGGACCGCCGGCTAAGATCGAAATTTCAGTCACAATCTGATCGCCGGCCTCAAGCCACAACGGGCCGGCAATGATGAGCGCGCCCTCTCGAGCTTAGCATCAGATTTGGCAGAACGTGCTCGATGTCGAAGCCGGGCCTCATGCGCGCACCTCCGGCGCAACGAGCAAGTTCGTCAAAGTGCCCAGCTGATCGATTTCGACTACAACCTGGTCTCCGGCACTTAGCCAGATTGGCGATTCCTTCCCCAGCAGAACCCCTTCCGGTGTTCCGGTGATGATGAGGTCCCCCGGTTTGAGCGTCGCGTATCGACTCAGGACAGCGATGAGCTCGGCAACACTGAAGATCATGTCGCTCGTTGAGGAATCCTGCAAAAGCTTACCGTTGACCAGGCAGCGAATGCCAAGCGCTTGGGGATCTTTAATGGTCTCGGCTGTGACAAGGTACGGGCCTAGCGGCAAGAAGCCGTCCAGCATCTTTCCAATCGTCCATTGACTGGTGGCCAGCTGGGCGCCGCGCGCCGAGAGATCATTGGCGCAACAATAGCCCGCCACGTGATCCAGTGCGGCTTCGACTGAGACATTGCGCGCTGTCCGTCCGATAATGACACCGAGCTCCGCTTCGAAATCGTACCTCGTATCCACCTCTGGGAGCGCTACAGAGGCGCCACTGCCAACAAGACTATTGGCAAATTTTCCGAAGATCGCAGGCACCGTTGGAATGGGAAACCCAACCTCGACTGCATGACGACGGTAATTTAGACCCACGCAAATGATCTTCTCGGGGGCAATCACTGGGGGCGCAAGACGAAGAGAGTCCAGGGAACGAGCGGGGAGATTTGCAACGCTAATTTTTGACCTAATGGCATCGATGTCATCGATCTTGACCGGTGCCGAACCGTGCCAAAGATCGGCGGCGGCGAGGTCGACGACGCCATCGGGGCCAAACAGGCCTGTCCTGACGGCACCTTCATGAAAGAAATTGACGAGCTTCATGGTATCAGCCGTGCCATCCGTCCAAGAAAGCGCGTAGCTCCTGGTTCACCCGTTCCGGCTGCTCCTCCTGAGGAAGGTGCCCACAACGCGGAATGGCCGAGCCGCGAACGTTCTTCGCCATAGTCTTCCAGACGCCAAGCACGTCAAAGGCCTGGCCGACGAGCTCAAAATCCGCTCCCCAAAGCGCCAGCACAGGGCATTCGATCAAGTCGTCGGCATCCTCGATGTCTTGCTGGAGATCGATGGGACCGGCACGATAGTCGTTGAACGCGCCCCGCAAAGCTCCGGGCTGGGAATATGCGCGCACGTACTCCGCGATGGCCTGTTCGTCGATTGCCGCCGGATTGTAACACCATGCACTATAGAAATGCCGAAGGAATATCTCCTCGCGTCCCCCAATCAAAGCCTCGGGCAGATGCGGGACCTGTTGAAAATAGAAGAACCAATACAGTCTTGCTAATCTTGCATCGGTGGAGTTGAACACAACTCGAGTGGGGATGTTGTCGAGCACCGCCAATCGATTCACCATTTGCCGATTATCTTTGGCAAAGCGCGTGGCAACCCTGGCCCCACGATCATGGCCTATGAGGCTGATCCGCTCGTAGCCGAAATGCGCGACAAGTTGCCGGATATCTTCCGCCATGGAGCGCTTATCGTAACCGGAATCTGGCTTGTCCGAATCGCCGTAACCGCGCAGATCGGGCATTATAACGTGATAGTCTTGTGCAAGATCGGGCCATTGATTTCGCCAAGCATACCAGGTCTCTGGATAGCCATGCAGAAGCACAACGGGAGCTCCCTTTCCAGCCTCCGCGACGTGCATGCGGATTCCATTCACGCGAACCGTGTGGCGCGTCAAAGTCGGTGTCATTTGTTGTTCTCGACGTTTAGAAAGGTGTCCCACCTTTTTTCCCAGAGAGGGACACTCGGATCGTTTACTCCTCGCAGGCCGAACAAGCACCAAGTGGTTCGGCTCTGGTGTAGATATTCAGTCCCAAAATTCACCGTTACGCGGGAGTTTGGCGAAATCTTCGGCGTCATGGCATAAGAACAGTGGAATGCCGCTCCGCTCGAGTTGTTGCATGCGCTTCCGCGTAATCGACATTGCTTCGACGCTCCAATCCCATGGCATGGGAATCATGTTTTCAAATCCGTCTCGCTGGTGACCAATATCTGCGCCCAAACAGATACGACCACGGTTTGATAAATTGAGAACCAGAGACTGATGTCCGATCGTATGTCCTGGAGTCTTCAGCAATCGGATGGCTCCATCATCGAATAGATCAAAGTCGCCTTCGATCTCGAGTATTTTAAGTTGGCGGATTTTGCTGAAGTCATTCTGACAATAAACTGGTCGCGTCCATGGATCAGGCCAAAGCGCGTATCGGATTTCCTCTCGCTGGACGACATGGGTAGCATCAGGGAAGTAGGACATCCCGCCGGCGTGATCTAGGTGTAGATGAGAGTACACGACGTAACGCACGTCCTTTGTTCGGATTCCAAACTTATCAAGCTGCGCATCGATAGCGTGCGCTCGCGTAAAAGCGTGAGGTCCAAATGCCGCACGCACGTTTCCTCCCCAGTATTCATCGGCCCGATCCGGGTCGGCGATTGCCTCGTTTATGCCGGTGTCCCAAAGCACGATCCCATGTTTGGGATGTTCGATGACGGCAGCGGTTGTTGGGATTTCGACACGCCCCGATGCGAAGGCCACCAACAAGTTCTTGTCGCAGCTGAGCGGACCGACGTTCATAGCGCTCATTCGCATTTCTTTCGCTCCCTTCCCATTTTGTGAACCTTCTGGTACTTGCTGAGGCGCGGGTTCGATCCCTATGAATGTCGCATGCAGAGCATTGAGACATTTGGGTATCGCGTGCTGGCTGGCCGGAACCGCAGCCTATCGCGGCTGAGTTGTGAGGAAGCTTCCGAATAGACCCGAGAGCGTGCCGGCGCCCGACAGGACCGAGCCCAGAGGTACGACGCTGGAAGCACTTGGACGTCCAAAAGCCCGTTCGATACACGACCTATTGTGGCGCTATTTCGCGGGCTCCTCTCTGATCCTATCGCCACTTTTAGCGACAGGAATAACCCAGATTGGCGTCGATCCGGGCGCGGAGCTAAGCAACGATGTGTATGGCTCATTGTTAGGCATGTCTTGATTGATTCCTCGAAGCGCTTCTTTCGCGGAATCCGGCAGCACGACCATCACATGCGGACCAATGTAGAACCATTCTTTTACTTCCCTGGGATCCTTCGCTTTTACCGCGTTCTGTCCCTGCCGCGCCTCCCCCATGAGCATGTACGAAAGCCCAACGCGGTCGATATTTGGCTTTTGCCCCGCGAAAGTGGCCTTTATCCACTTCATCATCGTCTCATCTACACACATGGGATTGTGCTGCGGTCTTCCAGGGGTGTCGGGCATGCAAGTCCAACCATTGCTTCCCTCGCGCAAAACTCTCCCCTCGTGCGATCCATCTTTCGAGTTCGGCCAATCGACAACCGCTGCATGGTCGGTGATACTGGCGGGACCCGCGCTCAGAGCATTTGCGATTTTCCATTCGTCAGAGTGCTCTGACGTGGTGAAAGTGCCCGGGGGCAAGGATGTCTTCAGAGTAGAAAGGTCCTCCGCACAGGCCGACGATGCGATCGCCGCGAGGCCGATCGCTCCATACAAGGCACTCTTAATCATAGACCCGCCATCCTTCTCCGTATTGCGAAACACATTTTCCTCCGCCATTCCGTTTTGCTGCAGATAAGACCACGACTACGCTGAAGGCCTCGGCTGTGGCGGGCGCGCTCGCACACGCGCCGGCCAGCAGCAAACCAGCGACCCGGACGACATCGCATCGGGGCCTGATCGTCGAGATCAGCCAAAGCCGCCTAAGTCGATGCAAGCGCCGCCGAAATGTGAGCGCGTTGCGCCAACCCCTGGCCGAATGAGATGTTTTCACCCGGCAGCTCATACAGTAGAACTAACAAGTCGTCCTTCGACAATCCAATCGCCTCGACGACCCTGCGATTCAGCTCCTTCAGCAAAGCCAGTTTCACGTCCTTCGAACGACCAGCTATAAATGTGAGCTCGAGCAGGATAAACTCCTCGGAATAGTTAAGTCCCAGGAAAGAGGGTGTATGTACGAACCTGCTTGGGGGAAGTTCGTGGATGATACGAAAATAGTCGTCCGGCGGAATCTTGAGAACGTCTTCGAGAGCGCCTTGAATCGCAGCTCCTAGGCGTTCGAGCTTTTCGTTGTCGTATGTTCCCTTTGTAACGTGAATCTTTGCCGTGGGCATTGGGTCTCCTTTTCTAAATTCTCAATAGGCTTGCAATGCCTCACGGGCTCGAACTCGATTCGCGCCAGAGGCGCGGGCACGTTTCAATTCCAGCTGAATTTAGGCGGGCGCCCTTCCATCAGCGCCGCCACCGCTTCTTTTCCTTCGGCGGAAGCAATTTGCGCTCCCAGTGCGGCATTTTCCATATGCATGCGGGCGAGGATGACCTTGGTGTCCTCCGCGGTCAATCGCTTCAGCAATTGCAACGCCTTGAACGGCTTCTGCAGGATCTGCTTCACGATCGAGTGAGACATCTGAATTAGCTCTTCCGCAGAGACGATGCGATTTACGAGCCCATAACTATAGGCCGCCTCGGCATAGAAGGGTTCGCCCAGCAATAGCAACTCCATTGTACGCTGATGGCCGATGAGGCGCGGCAGAAGCAGCGAGCTCGCCGCTTCCGGCACAATTGCCAGATTGATGAAAGGCAATTGGAAGCGCGTGCCGGACACCGCGAGGACAAGATCGCAATGCAGCAACATCGTAGTTCCGATACCGACGGCCAACCCGTTGACCGCAGCGATTAGTATCTTCTCGTTCGCGGCGAGCGCCCGCAGCATTCGAAAGACCGGAGCATCATCTCTTACGGGTGGGTCACTCAGAAACTCCTGCAAGTCGTTGCCGGCAGTGAATGCGTCTCCAGCCCCAGTTATGAGCAAGCACCGAATGTCGTCGTCCCGATTGGCCTGCTCAAAAAGCTCGGTGAGCCGATTATACATCTCGTTAGACAACGCGTTCTTCCGGTCTGGACGGTTGAACTTGATCTCCATTAATCCATCCTGCCGGGACACTTGGATCGGTTCAGTCATTTGGCCTTCCTGCCTGACCTGCGTTGCTTGATCAGAACGTGCCAAACACGTGTTCAGGTCACAAGGTTCGCCCCTGCCAGAAACTGGTCATTTCGTGCCAACGGCCGCGATGAATCCAATCGGCTGCCCGTGTGATCGCGGGCGACTCCGGACTAACATGTGTCCACCGAATGCAGACACAAGCGTCCGGGTATTAGTTGCTCGGTCAAATACAATGACGTAAGCATCCAATTGGACGTCACAAGTTGGAGAACTTTGTGCCATATCTGCATCTCGATTTTTCCTGAGCGCTCGCCCATAGCTCAGGAGCGCGAATTGACAACCGCAGAAGACATCTGATCGTTGCGTTCTTGGCCGGTTGTGGCGGTATCGGCGGAAGCGCGCTCCATTAGTGGGCTTTGTTTGCAGTGGCGTGCTTTAGGCCTGCAGCCATAGGACGTTCCACTGTGACGCTGATTCTTTGGTTTGGCTTAGGGTTGCCGATGAAAGTAGCGTCGGCTGCACCACGTCAAAGCTACGGAATCGCTTGAGAACATCTGATACTTTGGGGATGAGCTGTGGATCTCATTGCTGCGCTTCGCACTTTCCTTCGTGTCGCCCAAGTCGGCTCGTTCTCGGCTGTGGCCGAGGAGCGGGGCGTTACGCAGCCGGCAGTATCGAGACAAATTAGCGCGCTTGAAGAGCATTTTGGGACGCGCCTCGTCCAGCGCAGCACACATGCCGTCACCCTCACGTACGAAGGACACGGGCTTGTGCCAGCGGCTCAGCAGCTCGTAGAGTCAGCGGACGCGTTGCAGGAACGGACAGGGAGGCGCCGCACTAAACCGGTCGGGCGCGTCCGCCTGAGTGTTCCGGTCGCGCTGGGGCTATATGTCAGCAGCAAGCTCGATTCCCTGATCAAAAAGCACGACGAATTGTCGGTCGACCTCCTTCTGCACGACAGTTTGCGGGATCTCATCGAAGAGGGAATCGATCTCCAGGTTTGTGTCGGGGACGTCAACGATTCCGCTCTGATCTCCCGTCGGATCGGTGCGGCCACGTTTTTGCTTGTTGCGGCGCCGGCCTACCTGAAGGGCCGCATGGCACCAAAGGAGCCCGCCGATCTGCAACAGCACGAGTGCATAGTTTATCGATGGCACGTGTGGTGGTTCGCTGGTCCCGAAGGCGCCATCTCGGCGGCCGTGAGTAGCCGATTTCGCGCCAATAATTCCGAGGCCGTGCACCGCGCTGCGCTGAACGGCCAGGGCATTGCGCTCCTGTCACACCTGCTTGTCGCTGATGATATCGCCGCAGGCCGTTTGTGCGTCCTGATGCCCGCGTTTCCGCCCATGCGCCTTCCTTTGACAGTAGTCTATCCTTCCCGGCGCAACCTACCGCCGCGCGTCCGTGCCGTGATCGAATTCTTGAGCGAAACCGTTCAAGCCGATCCCGAACTGACGGATGACAGCAGCGTGCAGACCGTATCCCACACTGAGGTATCCGGCCTGGATTGATCTTGGAAGCTGTCCGCGGCATGGACCTCTCGCGCCTGCTCATACCAATCGTAACAAGCAATATGAGCACGACGTAAGTTCCGGCGTCCTGCAGCTCCTGCTATCTCCCCTTGCAACAGGCTGATCCCGGCCTGCCAATCAGGAGTAACAGCAATGATGAAGAAACTTGCAGGACTGCTCGCAGTGGCCGTGACGCTTTTTGCCGCCGCTCCGGCGCTGGCGCAAAGGCCCCAGATCAGGCCTGCACAGCACGTAACAATCGTGCGCGAAGTCGCCGCCCCAGCCTGGAGCGCTGCCGGCACGACAAACCGTGCTCCGGCCAACTTCGAGGACACGGCCCCGCGTCCCTTCGCCGACGGCGAATATTGATCGAGAGCCTGGTCGCGCAGCACTCCGGCGATCTCGATCTATCTCGGCAACCAGCGGCACCGCAATGTGCCGTTGGTTCCGGGGAGCCCGAGGTTCTGACTAGCGTCGGCTCACAATGATGTTTCGCTGCTGCAGCTCGCAGATCTCTTCTTCAGGAACGTGTAGCTGCTCCAAGATCTCTTGGTTGTGTTCTCCTTGAAAGGCCGGCGCTCCGGGACGTGGCAGTTGCGACTGGCTGAAAATCCATGGGTTGCCGGGCATGCGCACCGTGCCACCGCCCCGATCGTCAACCTCGACTACGGCGCTCCATTCCCTCGCCCAATCGGAGCTGGCGAACTCGGTGACAGTTCTAATGCGCCCAACTGCGAGACCCGCTTCGCTCACCTGCGCCTGTAGCTGGCCGAAGTCATCGAATGTTGCAAGCCAAGATCGCACTTCAGCCAACAAGGCCGTCAGGTTTTTCCTGCGCAGTTTGGCCGTGGCGTAGCGCTGATCGCTCAAAAGGTCGCTCCGTCTCATCATCGCGCAATAGCGCGTAAACATCGGCGAATAGATGGGGCTCGCGGCGATTGTCAATCGTGCACCATCGGCCATTTCGAAAATGTGGGATTCGTTGGCCGATAGCGCGATCGGCTCCCCGTCGGTATCGATTTTCGACAGCATAGCGCCCGCGCGCTCGTTCACCGATAACATCGTTGCGGCCATCGAAACGTCGACATGCTGGCCTTCGCCTGTGCGGTTGCGATGCTGTAAGGCCGCGAGCACGGCGATGACCCCTTGCAGTCCAGTGTAGACATCCGCATGGCTGCAGGAGTCGCCCCGCGGCGCCGACAATGCTTCCCCAAAATGATCGTGAACGATTGCGGTTAGGCCGGTCTCGGCTTGCACCGTCGGTGCAAAGGCTGGACGATTTTTCCAAGAAGTGGATTGGCCATATCCGCTCAGGGAAACGTAGATGATATTGGGATTGAACGCTTTGACGTCCTCGTAACCAAGGCCAAACCGCGCGAGCGTGCCCGGACGAAAATTCTCGACGATGATATCAGCATTGCGGCAGAGCTTCGCGACGATCTCGCGCGCTTCACCGTAGTTCAGATCGAGGCTAAGATTTCTCTTCCCCGCATTCTGCTGGACGTAATAGAGGCCGATGCCATTGACATAAGGCAAGCCGAAGCGCCCGAGATCGCCTGACGGTGGCTCGATCTTCGTAATATCGGCACCGAGATCGCGCAGGGCCTTGGTGCAATGGGGCCCCGCCAAGACGCGAGTGAAGTCGACTACCCGCAATCCGTCAAGCGGAGCAGCGGACATGATCAATCTCCCTGAAATGCCGCAGTGGCCGGCCCCGTGGTAAAGAAGGCATCAAGTCCACGCTGCCGATCCTTGGCCTTCCAGATCATGTCGTTAATCTCGACCTGTCGCGCATCGGCGGCCGCAACCCCGCCCCGCGCCTCAAGATTGGCTTGCAATTTAATACCCTTGATGATCTGGGTCGGCCCCGCGGCAAGTTGCCGAGCCCATGTCATCGAGGCGCAGGCAAGTTCGGCTTCCGGCACGATCTGATTGATGATTCCCCAGCGTTCGAAGGCCTCCGGAGTGTGACGGCGTCCGAGCATCGCGATCTCCTTCGCCCGCGTCACGCCGGCACGCTGCGAAAGCCGCTGTGTACCTCCGAGCACCGGCAGCAGGCCGACCGCGACCTCCACTTGACCGAAGAAGGCGGTGTTCGCAGCAATGATCATGTCGCACGTCAGCGCCAGCTCGAGACCGCCGCCCAAGGCTCCGCCATTCACGGCAGCTACCGTCGGCACAGGTACATCTTCGAGATCATGCAGCATGGCCTCGAGCTTCGCCTGATCGGTATGAATTCGTGTGCCAGACCCCCATGACCGCATTTCGGCGCCCGCGCAGAAATGTCGCATCGAGCTCCGGAGCAGGATCGCACGGCAGCCCGCCGCGACGACCTCCCGGTAGGCGGCGACGAGGTCATCGATCAATTGATCGTCGATTAGGTTGTGCGGCGGCTTTGCGAGCGTAACCACGCCAACCTTGCCGTCGATCTCGTGAGTAATGGTCGTCATCATATCCCTCGCTTCCGGGAGAACGGCTCGCCATCCGAAACCGGGCACATCGATTCCGTCTGATAAGCGGCACTTCGTCGTCCACCGATCCTGAGACTGACTCCCTCTCTCATTTTGTATGTCGAACATCATGCGATGCGTGACAAGGTCAACCTCTGCCAATTATGATGTCAAAAGCTGCCAGGACAACAAGAATGGCCGCTTTAAGCGATGTCCGGCTAATTCTGAGACAATCGAACTGGGTCTGGCCGCAACGGTTGCTGCCGACCGAAGCGAGCGTCGCCAGGAACCGCGTCTGCGGAAAGCGGGTCACGCCGGGATCATGTCGAGCCGCATAGCGTCGCATCGTTGAAGTTTCAATCGTTTAACCCGAATATCTGCACCGGGGCATTGTCAGCATGCTTGCGACTGCAGGGATACTAGCATATGCTGATATTCCAAGCTAATCATCAGTCAAAGGACCTCAAAAGCTGCTCATGCAGTTCCAGGCAGCCGATTAGAGGGCGAACCCCTGCACGGATTGCGAAAAGCGATGAAGCCGATCAAGATCGTGACACCAGTTCCAGCTCACCCCGATGCTCCGAGGCAGAATCTTCAGGGCCTGGCCGCATTGGCGTCCGAGCTTGCTGCTGAAGGCGTTTCAGCGCCGGATCTGTTTGCGCGCACCAGAGTTTGCGCGGGCCAACTGGAAAATGAGCGTGCGCGCATCTCGCGTGGAGAACGCCTGGCGATCTACCGAAACGCCAAGAGGCTCGCGAAACGGTCTGACATTGCTCTGTTGGCTGGAGCTCGGCAGCGCATCAGCGACTATGGGATCTGCGGCTACGCAATGTTCTCAAGCCGTAACTTCGGTGACGCACTGCTGTTTTTGCTCGATCATATCGATTTGGCTGGCCCTGTGGCCCAACAAATCAGCTTTCACATCGAAGGAGGACACGCGGCCGTTCTGCGCAGCCACGGACTCGACACGTTAGGCGATCTCGTGCCGTTTGTCGCGGAGTTCTGGCGAAGTTCTATGACCTCCCTGTTCAGCCGGGTCCTCGAGTTGCCCTTCCCGGCCAAGCGGATGACTTTTCCGTTCCCCGCACCGGTACACTGGCGCAGCTACGGACGGTTGCTCAACTGCCCGATTGAGTTCGGCGCTGACCACATGGAGTGGCACTTCGGCGCGGAGGTTCTTGAACTGCCGTGCCCGAACGCAAATCCAATCACCGCGAAAATCTGCCAGCAGCTTTGCGATGTCGTGCTGACCGAGCGCCCCGGCGAATCGGAGCTCCTTCGCAAGATACGCGCCACATGCGTTAGCGGCCCTAGCCCATTTCCGGGTGCCGCGGAAATCGCTCGCGAACTCGGCCTTTCCTTGCGGACTCTCCACCGGAGATTGGCCGAAGAAGGATTGTCGTACCAATCCATAGTCGACGAGATGCGCCGATCCTTGGCGACCGAGCTCCTCGAAAACACGCAAATGAGCATCGATCAGGTTGCCGAGCGCGTCGGTTTTGCCGATGCGACAAGCTTTCGAAAGGCGTTCAAAAAATGGACAGACTGGTCGCCTTCCGATGTCCGTCATCCGGAGCGGAACAGAGCAAGAGCGCCACTTTCGCCGCTACACAACTCGGGTGCGAAAACACTGCAGGGCTGCCCTCTCAACGTGGGCCCGTAAACTCAACAAGTCCGATTTCGTCTGCGATCGGCATGAGGCCTGAACGCTTTGGAGTCAGGCAGTAATAGGGCTTAGCTTCCGGGAAGACATTGGAGGGTGATGTTTTGTACCGCCATCTAGCGCAAGCGCGGAATTCTGTAGGCATCGCGTGCAAACCCGTCCTCTGTACTTCGCTGATAAGCTGTGCGCATAGCTCTCCCCAGCGCCAGGTCGCCGACGAGTGCCTTTAGCCCTCCTAGACTTCCAGCAGACGATGCAAGTCCTCGCCGCCTTGGTCGTAAACCGAAGTCACGGCAGAGGTACAAACGCCTTCGGCGGCGAGCACCCCAGAGTGCCCATGCAACGGTGCGCTGACTAGACCTAGCTCGCATTTGGTCAACCGTCGACTGACAGAACGCACCCACTTCCTCTCGACGCAGCATGTTAGCCCGGCTGATCTGTATTTAACGGGACACGGTATTCTCGAAGGCCGCGACGAACGCGTTGGAGGTAAGGAAGCGCAGTGCCTCGCGTAGACATTCGGACTCGGCTCGGCCGAAGGCGGCTTCGAAGCCACGCTCAGCTTCCTCCCAGAGGGCGTCGGTCTCGGCGAGCTTTGCTCGGCCACGCCGTGTGAGGCTTATCTGGCGATTCCGTCGATCGGTTGGGTCAACTGCGACAGCGACGAGGCCGTCGCGTTCCAAAGGTTTGAGTGTGTGGGCGAGCGCACCGGGGTCCATCACCAACGCCTCTGCAAGCCTGCCGACCGTAGTCGGCTCCGATCGTCCGATCTGGGCAAGAATCGCGCGTTGTGTCGTTTTTAGTCCGCTGGAGGCAAGCGCCGTGTCATACAGCTGCGAGATTCGTCGCGACGCCTTACGCAGCGCAGTGCAACTGCATCGGCTGCCCTCACCCGGCCCTGCGGCAGGGTCTTTCCTGTCCATCATCTGCCTTCAAGTTTTTTCCTAGAGCATTAGGGCCTGGTTGCGATTGGCAGCATATGCAGATATTGTCTCGGATGCAAGAAGTATTCGGTGCAACAGCCGACCAGCGGCCCCAGGGCAACGGCGAAATGCAATGCGAGCCAAAGCGGCGCCGAGAAGCGCGGCCTGCCGCAGCTATTAGGATGTCATTCGGCCTGCAATATTGACCCCCCGTATTGCCGCATCTGCAAATGTTACCCTGATGGCGCCATTGCGGATGACGATCCGATGTCGATTGATCGGCCGCGCCAGATGGCTTTCCCCGCTTGCTCGACGAGAGGGGCTGTGGGCGGGTCGGGCCCTACATAGCCCGAGCCGTCCACAACCCCGGGCAATGGGGTAGCGGTCGTGGCATCGCCGAGCGGGCCTTGGGCGACCAACCGTTCGGCAGCCCTCCGTCTGAGCGCCCTCAGCAGACGTTGCACAATCGAATGCTGTCTCTTTCCGAACTCCTCAGGGTATTTCTCGCTCAGCCGGCTGACAATTGCGAGCGCCGTCAGTTGCGGCTGCTCCGCGAGCCAGCCCTCGATCGCAGCAATATGCGGGTCGAGCTTGGACGGCATGCGAACCCTGGTTTTATAGGGCCGACGAGTCCGCCGGTGCGTGGCACGCGGCTCGCCGGCGGTCACCCTCTTGCCGAGCGTCTTCGCGAACGTCGCCGCGGTCACCGGCGCGTTGCTCGTGTGAGCGGATTGCAGGCCGCGCGCCTGTCCGGCACGACGATCGACGCGATTGCCGAGTTCGTCCTGGGTTGCGCGAATCTCGGCCAACAGCGCGACCGGATCGAGCGATCGATACTGATCGCGCAGCCGTGTCTTCACGGCGGCGGTCACCTTGGGATGCGCTAATGCACGCTCGTAGGGCGTCGATGGGAGATGATAGCGCTTGATCACTTTAGCCCCTTCGCGGCGCTTCTCCTTCAGCTTGAACGACGGCTGGAAGAAGTTGACGTAAAGTCGTGATGCCGCATAGAGGCGCCCCATCACGCGGGCCGTTTCGACGCCATCAAAGCGGCCATAGCCCATGAGGCGGCGGACGACGGCACCATTCTTCTGCTCGACGAACGCCTGATCGTTCTTCTTGTACGCGCGCGAGCGCGTGACTTCGAGCTTCTGTTGGCGACACCATGGCACGACGACGTCGTTCATGAAGGCGCTGTCGTTGTCGAAGTCAACGCCGCGCAAGAGCCAGGGGAACAGGCCCTGTGCGCGGTTGATCGCCTCGACGACCAGCGAACCTTCCCGCGTCAGCAGCGGCAGACACTCCGTCCAGCCGGTGGCGACATCGACCATCGTCAGGGTTTGGATGAACGAGCCAGCCACCGACGTGCCGCCATGGGCGACCATATCGACCTCGCAGAAGCCGGGCACCGGGCTGTTCCAGTCATTGAACGTACGGATCGGGACCTCGCGCCGGATTGCCGAATAGAATCCGGCGCGGCGCCGCCTGCCGCCGCTCGCTGCGATCTTCACATCGACGAGCAGGCGATCGATGGTGGCGGCGCTGATGGCCAGAACACGATCACGGTCCGACTGGCCAAGCTGCAATCGGCCATGTTGCTCGAGAGCAGGCAGCAAGGTCGGGATCATCACCTTGAGCCGCTTGCCGCACACCCGATCCGACGCTTCCCACAGCGCTGTCATCGCGTCCTTGACCGTCGCGCCATATCTACGCTTGCGCTCTTGCGGTGCCTCGACCTTGTCCGGCCCAACTGTCCCGCGTGGCCGAAGTGCACGTACCGCATGCTTGCGATGCCAGCCTGTAACGGCGCACAGCTCGTCTAGGATCCGTCCCTTCTCGAGCCGCCCGCTCGACCGATAACGCTCGGCCAGCGCGGATGTGATCTCGCGCTTTGCGCGCATGCTGATCTTCCCTGCCATAGCCGCCACCGAACTGATTCGGCAGCTCCGCCCCAGACTCGACAGGGAAGTTGTCCGGTAACATTTTTAGTGAGGCAATGCGCCCCCTACAGGGGGGTCTGTTGCGCTGCCTGCTTCGTAACAAAGCAGGTGGTGGGGATGCTGATCGTGGAGACGATTGCCCGGATCCGGCGCGAGCACTTCATCAAGGGCAAGACGATCAAGGAGATCGCACGTGACCTGAAGGTGTCGCGGAACACGGTCCGGAAGGTGCTGAGGTCGGGAGAGACCTCCTTCGAGTACGAGCGGCAAGTGCAGCCGCGGCCAAAGCTGGGACGATGGGCAGTACTGCGGCGCGATCTGCCCGAAGCGTTCGGCAAGCGGTTCACCGTCTATACGCGCTTCTGGCGCTGGGCAGAAGGATGTTTGGGAGTGGGTTTCAAGGCTCTCACGACGATCTGGATTTCAAATATGTCATGATCGACGGCACACCCTCAGCGGAGACACTGTCGGGATCATCGCCGTTCAACGAATCGATAACCCCCAGCAAATCTTCGAATCCGGAATGGCACGCGGCGCGGCCATACGATCGGGGTTCTTGCCATCACGATGTGTTGGCTGCGCCGCATCACTATCTGCTTCAACCCGACAGCGCCGATCGGCAGGAGCCGTCGGAAGCCGGGGAAGACGGCATTGGTGACATCTCCCTCGTGGCGCCGCAGATGCTTCCGGCTCACCCGACCTTCGGATTGAGATGGCGACGACCAGCTCGATGGCCGAGTACCGACGCAAATCTGGTTCAATCCTGTTGTGCACCGCAATCACGATCTTTAGGGCCGGGTCGGGGGCGCGCCTTGGTCTCGATCTAGTACCGAGCCCTAGCGACGGCGCGCTTCCTCGGGAGGCTGCGAAGCAGCGCCGGCTCCTAATATGGCGGGCCACGGCTTGAACGTAGCCTCCCAAACATTCCGCGCGCAAGCGCCGTAAATATGAGCGCTGCCCAACCGGAGGACACCGGAATGGCCTGTTCTGTTTGTTCTGCAGGCTACCATCGAGAACATGCCAGGCTGCAAAGCGGACCGCGGGTTTGCCGTATTGGCATGGAAGGCGCTCGCCCAGCAGGCGGCGAACGCTATCGAAGAGATGAGCCAGCTGTGATAAACTGCTTCAGGACCGCGCCTTGGTCGGCCGATGGCGGAAGATCAACCTCCCTTATTAGCGGCGTAGCCAGACGGTAGAGCCTAGCAATCGGCCTGTCTTTTCGGTTCAACGCTAATGGGAATAGCGGCTTCCAAGTCAATGGAAGCACGTCGAGCAAGACCTCTGGGATGGCGCTGGCCGCCGATAGCAGGCGGAAGGCCATAACGGCCGTGCTGTCCGCTGCAGCCCATTCGATGAGGTCATCATTGCTCTACAACTCTGTCCAAGTACCCTCTGAAATCATCCATAAATGGCAAGAGATTGTTGATGTGCTTGCCGAGATTATGCACGTTCCCTCCGCTTTGATCATGCGAGTAGAGCCGCCCAACGTCAAAGTCTTCGTATCCAGCGAGTCCAAAGGGAACCCCTACGAAGCGGACGAGCTCGCACCTCTCAACACGGGACTTTATTGCGAAACCGTGATGAAGACTTGTCAGCCTTTGCTTGTAAATGATGCCATTTGCGACGAGAAATGGAGATCAAACCCCGATGTCAAGCTGGGGATGATTTCCTACCTCGGTGTACCGATCAGTTGGCCCGATGGCGAGGTATTCGGAACGATCTGTGTTCTCGACAATAAGAGGAACGAGTACAGCAAGCCTTACCTCAGGCTCTTGCTTCAGTTGCGCGACGCGGTGCAGCACGATTTGCGAAGGTTAGCGACGCAGCAGAGACAGCTCGAACAACGCGAGACGAAGATCCGGCGTCTGGTCGACGCCAACATCATCGGGATCTACATCTGGGAGTTCAACGGTCGACTCCTTGAGGCCAATGACATCTTCCTCCGCATTGTGGGATACGATCGCGAGGATCTTATCTCGGGTCGCGTGCGCTGGACGGATCTTACGCCCCTGGACTGGCGCGATCGCACCGCACACGCCCACGAAGAACTAAAGAGGACGGGTGTGGTGCACCCGTTCGAGAAGGAGTACCTTCGTAAGGATGGCAGCCGCGTGCCCGTGCTGATAGGCTCGGCGGCGTTCGACGAACAGCGAGATCAGGGCGTCGCGTTCGTGCTCGATCTGACCGAGCGCAAGCGGGCGGAAGCCGAAGCCCGCGAAAGCGAGTGGCGCTATCGCGAAGCCCTGATGGAGCTCGCGCATGCTAATCGGGTCACTACAATGGGACAACTGACGGCTTCGATTTCACATGAAATCAACCAGCCGATCGCGGCGGTTGTCTCCAACGCAGAGGCCGGGTTGAACTGGCTCGATGCTCAACGGCCAGATCTGGAGCGGGTCCGGCAGACGCTCGGTTGGATCATCAGCGATGGCATACGGGCCAGCGAGATCATCGGTCGAATCCGGGCCCTTATCAAGAAGGCGCCTCCGCGGACGGAGGACCTAGAGATTAACGAGGCACTGCTCGAGGTCATAGCTCTGGCCCGTGAAGAAATGCTGAAGAACGGCGTCTCGGTGCGCACGCAACTCGCAGACAGCTTGCCGCTCGTTCGAGCAGATCGGGTCCAACTGCAACAAGTGGTTCTCAACCTGATCATCAACGCCATCGAAGCGATGAGCGGCGTCAGTGAAGGAGCGCGTGAATTGATGATAGGCACTGGCAGAGATGCCTTGAATGGCGTGCTCGTCAGTCTGCGGGATTCGGGTCCGGGACTGGATCCAGCGAGGCTTGAGCACATCTTCGACGCATTCTACACAACCAAGTCCAGTGGCATGGGCATGGGATTAACAATTTGCCGTTCGATTGTCGAAGCGCACGGTGGACGGATCTGGGCGAGCGCGAATGAACCTCGGGGCGCGGTTTTTCAATTCTTGCTGCCGCTAAAAGGAGGTGAGACCGTTTCCGCTGAAGATGACCGGCGAATGCCGGCGGTGTGAGAGAGCGGGTACGGGCAGTGGACACGAAGCCCGTTCCCCGAGACGGCAATGTCCTTGCCGAGATCGGCGGGGTCTGCGCCAGAGTGGAATGGAGCTACCCAGGTTGGTTTGTAATTTAGACGTTTCAACCGGGTCCGTGGATTTTGCCCTTTGATGTCCACTCTGTCATAAAAGCGGGGCCAGTTGAGGAGCCGTTTTGGCCGCTCCCTCCCAGACTCACGTCCATCAATGTCGGGCTGCGCTAAAGCCCCTCTCGACAGGAACAGCAGGCTCGGAGCTACTCCATGCCGCGCGCAACCGCGCAGACAGTCTCACCAGCTTGCAAGGTCTCTGCTGATGTAGCATTGCGAAGGCGCAAACGTGGTTAGAGCGGCATGAGCTCCGCTTCTAACGATTGTCGACCTTTGCCGGGACCTTCAAGATCGCCAAATGCACCCAGCACCAGGACAGCCGCCGATGTGTACATCGCGATGACCGACTTTCCCGTAACTTCTTTCAGATAGCCGACGGCGTGGATTGTGGGCACGGCTGTTGTTTGCTACGTCAGTTGCGAGAGTCAGCGGTCGGTCACCGAGGTGGAAGAACTGCAGTTTGTGCCAGCCGTGATGGATGCCGTGGTGCCGCCGCGCGCTGCTGGCCGAGATCTTGGCCAGGAGCGCAAAGCGACGCGCTGCAAGGCAAAGCTGGATGCCGGGATCATCAAGATCGAAGTCGATGGCATCACAACCCGTCGAGTGCCAAATTGACATGGAGAAGCTCATTGCCGCATCCACGTCGATAAAGGTACCGCGGCCACAACCACCCACGCCGGTTCAGGATCTGGATCCCGGGTCAGGTCCGCCGCGTCACGGCTTCCATCCGTCGCGAGATGAAGCGTCGCGCGGCTGTCGAGCCTATCGTCCGCCACGTCATGACCGAGCACCGCATGAACCGCAATTATCTCAAGAGTCGCGGGGGGACCGCATCTCGCTTCATCTGGCCCTGCACCTTACAGCAGCTCCCGACGCTGAGCACTTGCGCTTCAGCGCAGGATGTACGCGCGCGCGAGCTGTACGTTGTAGGGATTACTGGCAAATAGTGCTTGAACTGACCGTAGCCGGCGCGCTTCAGGCATCAAAGTATTAGCGGCGTTTCATGGACGGGGGACGCTCGGTGGCGTGCGAGCTGAGAGGGTGGCAACATTGGCGCCCCCGCGCGTTCTAGCCGCTGTCTCGAAACTAAATTCCGCCGCGACCTTCAGGCACATTTTTCCGAGGCGTTTGTTGAGAGTGATAAGCTTGCATGTAAATGCGGTGAGTTCTGTCTCATCGAACTCTTCGAACACGAATCTCCTAATTGCGCTGAATTGTTCGGCGAGGCTCGCAAGGTGCTTACGAGCTTTGTCGGTCAGCGACATCCGGATCACCCGCGCGTCTGTGGGCGAGGGCACGCGGCGCAGGAGGTCTTTCTGCTCAAGAATCTTGGACTGGGTAGTCACAAACGATGGATCCACGTGGAGCAGTTTCGACACCACGTTGACCGGCACGCCAGCGTCCTGGTCGAAGTCCGAAACGGCAATAAGGATCATCCACTGCGGACCGCTGACGCCAAGGGTCTTCCCCCACAACTGGCGGATCTCTTCCAGGTGACGATTGATGGACGAGATCTCCAGCGTGAGGTGCTTGGTTATGTCGAGATTTTCGATAGCGTGTTGACGCCTCACATCCTTCCTTGTCGCTGACATACCTTCCCTTCCTCTTGCCGCGAACTTCACTCTGTCTTGCCGACGTCACGGCTGGATTGCTGTCCATCGCTCCGCTTCGTCCCGTTCTGCAGCTGAGCCGGCCGCTGCTCTTGTGCCAAATCGCACTGAGTGGCAGGTAGGGAGCGCGACGCCCCCTAGTTGCGGCTGAGTGATGTACGTGCACGATGTGTTTTGAGTTTGACGTGAAGCACAGTCGCATAGGCCCTGTTTGCGCCATGGACGGGAGCTGTACCGGCTAGCTCCAGGCCCATTCTGCCTGCAGGCGTCAGGGCGCCTCCATTCAGGACATCGCGGTTCGGGTACTCTGCCGCAAACGTTGAGGGGTTCTGGATTGCCCACAGGGGAAGCTGCTCTGCGCCTGCAGAGGTCAAGGCGATCGTCGACAGTAGCGCAGCCGCGATCAGAGTTTTGAATTCAGACGCTGATCCAAGGCGGAGAACAGAAAGGCTGGACATCGGGACACTCCTCTTTTGGTTGAGCAACAATTCCGAGCGAGTGTATGAATCCGATATCGGACCTTGAATGCGCGCGAATGTCAGTCATATGCTCGAACGTCTCAAACGAAGCCGATGTAAGATCCGTGTGGATTGGTCCTACCGAGCCTTCGCGATAATGCACTTGACCTTCGTTGCTCTTACGGAGCACCTGGCGCATCGATCAAGGTTCAGCAAAATCGGCGAAACTCCCTATCATCCGGTTGTCGCCTGATCCACTTAGGCCGGTGCTATCCTAACTAGGACAGCCGTTCTGATAGATTAGAACAGTGGGAAATCTACGGGCGGCCGATCCACATTTGTTATGGCGACAGTTTGGTAAGCGGGAAAAAGTGGGCTGGTCGAGCCAATTTCATTTCGGAATTATTGAAGCCCGGAAGCATGAGGGGCTGCTGTCTCAGAACAGCGGCCCTTTGCGTTGCCACCCGCGAAGATAATCTCAGACATTTCACATTTGTTGGCGCGCTGGGCGCAGAGCAAAGAGTCGATGACGGTGCGCTGGGTGTATTCGCGTCGGCGCGCTCGCGGCCCCGGCGTCCCCATCTCTCTCCAGAGACGCTGGAGGCCGTCGCGGTCAGGACATTTACTTGATCCCTAGACTAAGTTTTCCGATGCCCTTCCCCAAGGGCAACCGATCGGCCCCGCCTCCTTCGCCCGCTGCGAGTTGGGGCCTCTTTTTAGATCGATCCCAACAGTGCGCGCATTTCGTTACACCGCGAGGGGAATTAGGTGGCTTTCGAAAGTATCCGCTTTTTCCCGAGCGGTTGGAAGTCCGGCAGAGAACGGACCGATCCTCCTACGATGATTATGAAAAGCGGGCCAGCGAGCGTCGAGAGAACGATGGCTCTCGGCAGGCTCAGACCTTCCATCGCAATCTTGCGATTGCGTAGGAGCCAAGGCAGCATCGCAAGCCCTGCGATCGCAAAGCGTATCGCGGCGATGTCGGTTGCGTGCAAACCGGCGGACACGCCGGCCCGCGAAAAGGCCATGTAGCCGCCCCAAATCGACGAGGCGAGCAGACCGAGCAAAAGCCCGCGCGCCTCCAATCGTTCCGTCGATGAAATCGGCTCCGCGGCACGAGTGCTCTCGGCCGTGATTGATGGGTTCGTCGTAATGGTCGCGCTCCCATGCAGCGCCCGGTTTCAGACTGCACGCACCTTCTTGAGATCCTTCAGCACACCTATCGCGGCAGCTGGATCGAGGCGTTTGCGGTAGTCCGGGTCGACAAATGCCCGGGCGATACGCCCCCCTTGTACACGGCGGGCATCGGCAACGACCAAGCATCGTCACCATTACGCGCCGGCAAATCATGGCCAAACTTTCGGTACAGCTCGCGGAACTGAGGAGACAGCTCGAATCGTATCCCAAGCGCGTCCGCGAGATGACCTTTCGCGTCGCTCAATACGTCGAAGCCGAGCGAATTTTTTGCGGCCGTCGACGAGGTGTGATCGGGCCTTTCCGGCGAAACCGCGACGAGACGAGCGCCGAGCTCCTTGATCTCGGACAACCACGCCTGGTACGCACGGAGTTCGAGGTTGCAGTAAGGGCACCATCCGCCCCGATAGAACACGACTACCAACGGTCGGCCGGCGACTAGAGACGATAGATCCGTCTGCTCGCCTTTGTCGTTGGCGAGCACCGCCGCCGGAAATTAGGCGCCTTCCTTCAGCGAGCGGTCCGCGAGCGATCGCAAGGCCGCGTTGTCGTCGTCCACCAGCTTCGCTACCTCCGGCCCTACTCGTTCGAGCCAAGAAGCTTTGAAAGTTTCGAGTTCCGTCTGCAAAGACATCTATTCCTCCCTGCGGAGCGCTGCGGGTTGAGAAGCGGTGCGCCTGCGACCGCCGAGCAGGCAGGTCATGCTGCGCTTGGCGCGTTCTTTCGACGTCGAGCAGCGTGCCATATGCTTTGAGTTGGATAATTGCCGACCATTTCATAACATTAATACGTTTCACGCTTGGATAATCTCATGGACCTTCTTTCTCCAATGAAAGCGTTCGTCCGCGTGGTCGAGGCCGGCAGCTTCACCGCCATTGCCAACGAGCAGAACACGACGCAGCCGACGATCAGCCGCCAGATCGCGGCGCTCGAAGACCATCTCGGCGCACGTCTTCTGACGCGAACGACCCGAGTCCTGACCTTAACAGACGACGGACGCGCGTTCTACGAGCACGCTCTGCGCGCGCTCGAAGCCATCTCCGAAGCCGAAGGCGCCGTAGGTAGAAGGCGGGCGAAGCCATCGGGGACGCTTCGTCTGACCACTCCGGTAGTGTTCGGACGTCTTCACATCGTGCCGCGTCTCGCGAACTTCCTCGCCCGGAATCGCGAGTTGTCCATTGATTTGATGATGAGCGAAACGTTCACCGGTCTGATCGAACAAGGGCTCGATCTCGCTATCCGCGTCGGCGAGGTAGCGGATCCCGGACTTGTGGCAAAACGGATCGGCATGGTACGGCGAATCACCATGGCGGCGCCTGCCTACCTCAAGAAGCGTCATGTTCCGAAGACACCCGATGATCTGACCGATCATGATTGCATCGTCTACTCCCGACTTGCCACCGGCAACCGTTGGTTCTTCGAGGGACCGCGCGGACCGCTGACCGTCGAAGTCAAGGGACGCTTCAGGGCTGACAACTCAGAGGGTGTGCGCGAGGCGGTGGTCAGCGGCCTCGGCATCGCCGTCATACCGGCCTTCGCCTTCGCCAATGAGGTCAAGACCGGAGCAGTCACGGTGATCTTGAAGGACTTCGAACCAAAGCGACTTCCATTGAGCGCAGTCTACGCTTCCCGTCGCTTCGTCCCGCTCAAGGTCCGAGCGATCATCGACTATCTTTCGCACGAATTCGCCCTCGACCCGAGCCTGTCGATGCACATCGTCTAGGCCAGAGAACTCCTGGCATCATCCAAAAATCTTGACGACAGTCTTGGCGAGGATCCCGGAGGGGTATGAACACTATTCGATCATGAAGACTATCCTAGAAAGCGGGCATGACGCGACTGCCGCACGAGCGTTGCGATCCCGCAGAGGCGCCAAGGGAGAACGACTTGTCTGCGTTCACGCTTTACGAACTCGATAATGTCGACCGGAACTTTAAGAACCCTTTCGTCTGGCGGATA